>NZ_CANKUD010000037.1 GCF_947486615.1 uncultured Modestobacter sp. | reverse complement strand
ACTACTAGATGCTCGCGTCCACTGTGCAGTTCTCAAAGTACGGAAGATGACCCACATCCCGACACCGCCAGCCCCAGGCGACCCGGGCGGTACGACATCCAGCAAATCTCCGCAGAAGAAACACACCCCCCACCTCGGGGGGCCCGCTCCCTCAGGACCCAACAGCGTGCCTACGACCAGACCAACCCACCCCCACCACCTTC
>NZ_CANKUD010000036.1 GCF_947486615.1 uncultured Modestobacter sp. | reverse complement strand
CGGACGGCGTTGCTGGTGGCGGTGCAGAACCGGGTGGCGGCGGAGTTGACCCGCACGGTGCGGCACGGGGAGCTGACGCAGGCGCCGGAGCACGACGGGTTGAAGTCGATGCGGTCGTGGCTGATCGGGCACGTGCGGTTGTCGGCGGCCGAGGCGTCGCGGATCGTGCGGTCGGGTCGGGCGTTGGAGCACTTCCCGGCGTTGGCGGCCGGGTTCGCCGAGGGCGCGGTGACCGCGGCGCAGATGGACGTGGTGGCTGTT
>NZ_CANKUD010000035.1 GCF_947486615.1 uncultured Modestobacter sp. | reverse complement strand
CCGGCACGTACACCGTGCGGCTGACGGTGACCGACGACGACGGTGCCACCGGCACCGTCACCGAGCAGGTCACCGTGTCGGCACCGGCCGAGCCGACGGATCCGGCCGAGCCGACGGATCCGACCGAGCCGACGGATCCGACCGAGCCGACGGACCCGACCGAGCCGACGGACCCGACGGACCCGACGGTGGAGGAGCTCGCGACCGACGTGTTCGGTCGGGAGGTGGCCGGTGGCTGGGGTGCGGCTGACCTGGGTGGGGTCTGGGCGATCGCC
>NZ_CANKUD010000034.1 GCF_947486615.1 uncultured Modestobacter sp. | reverse complement strand
AGGGGTGTACCTGCAGGGCTACACCTCTGGCTCGGCGACCGGCCCGCAGGTCATCGTCGCCGACCAGCTCCACGTGGGTGCACCGGGGAGCACGCCGGCCCCCGCACCCGTGAACGTGGCCCCGACGGCGTCCTTCACGGCGACCGCGACCGACCTGGCCGTGCAGTTCGACGCGGCCGGTTCGGCGGACTCGGACGGTTCGCTGAACGGACACGCCTGGGACTTCGGTGACGGCACGACCGGGACCGGGACGACGGCGTCGCACACCTACGCCGCGGCCGGCACGTACA
>NZ_CANKUD010000033.1 GCF_947486615.1 uncultured Modestobacter sp. | reverse complement strand
CAGAGCAGGGCTGAGTTCTCCAGGTTGGTCTCGCCGTCGTGCAGCCAGTGGATCAGGTGGTGCACCTCGCACCACCAGGTCGGTGCCCCGCAGCCGGTGAACACGCACGACTTGTCCCGCCGTTCGACGGCCCTGCGCAGGCCGGGGGTGACCACCCGGTGGTCCCGGCCCAGGTCCAGCGGCGTGCCATCGGGGCCCATCACGATCCGGGAGATGCTCCCGTCGCAGGCCAGGTAGCGGGCCCGCGCGGCGGAGATCGTGGCCCCGAAGCCGGTGTCCGCCGCACCAGCGCCGGTGGCGGGGTCGACCAGGTCATCGAGGTCGATGCCGACGACCACGTGCGGCTTGACCGTCCGCAGCATCGGCAGACCGCCGCA
>NZ_CANKUD010000032.1 GCF_947486615.1 uncultured Modestobacter sp. | reverse complement strand
GCGCGGGCCACCGCCGACAACGTGATCAACGAGATGGACGAGTACGCCATCGAGGAGGCGCTGACGGTCAAGGAGGCCCACGGCGGCGAGGTCACCGTGCTCACCGTCGGCCCCGACACCGCCACCGACGCCATCCGCAAGGCCCTGTCGATGGGCGCGGACAAGGCCGTGCACGTCAGCGACCCGGCGATCCACGGCTCCTGCGCCCCGCAGACCAGCGCGATCATCGCCGCCGCGCTGTCGCAGCTGGAGTACGACCTGGTGCTGTGCGGCGCCGAGTCCACCGACGGGCAGGTGTCGGTGATGCCGGCGCTGATCTCGGAGCGGCTGGGCATCCCGCAGCTGTCCGGCGCCCGCAAGCTGACGATCGAGGGCTCGATGGCCAAGATCGAGCG
>NZ_CANKUD010000031.1 GCF_947486615.1 uncultured Modestobacter sp. | reverse complement strand
GTTGCGGTGGGGGAGCCGGAGCGGGCGCGGGCGGCCGAGCAGGACGTGGACCTGGGTGCCTTCGATCAGGTGTGGGCGCAGGTGGCGGTGGGGTCCCCGCACCAGACGCTCACGGTCGCGGTGCGGGCCTTCGAGGACGCCCTGGACCCCGATGGTGTGGAGCCGGACCCGACCGCGGGTCGGCGGTTGACGATCGCCAAGCACGCCGATGGCAGCGTGACCGGTCGGTTCGATCTGGATGCCGTCGGTGGGGAGAAGGTGCAGGCCGCGATCGAGTCGATCGTGCAAGCCGACCGCCCCAAGGGGGATGAGCGGACTCGGGCGCAGCAGAACGCCGATGCGCTGGTGCAGTTGTGTGACAACCAACTGGCCTGCGGCGGTCTGCCGATGCTGCGGACGGTCAAGCCGCACGTGGTCGTCGGCATCGACCTCGATGACCTGGTCGACCC
>NZ_CANKUD010000030.1 GCF_947486615.1 uncultured Modestobacter sp. | reverse complement strand
CCTTTCTAAGGAGCACTGGCCGCCACATTCGTGTGGTGGTCCAGAGCCGTGCGCGGACCGTGAAGTGTCCTCAATCTCGAGGGTGCTCGGGTGTTCGTGACGGAGCTCGAGGGTGGAACGCTGACCAGTTCGGCCAGGCGCTCAGTTTCTTGCTGCTAGTACGGCGCTCGCTGCTCTTCGGGGTGGTGGGTGTGTGGAAGGTGGTGGGGGTGGGTTGGTCTGGTCGTAGGCACGCTGTTGGGTCCTGAGGGAGCGGGCCCCCGAGGTGGGGGTGTGTTTCTTCTGCGGAGATCTGCTGGATGTCGTACCGCCCGGGTTGTCTGGGGCTGGCGGTGTCGGGATGTGGGTCATCTTCCGTACTTTGAGAACTGCACAGTGGACGCGAGCATCTAGTAGTACTCAAGTATCTGGATGCCTGCGCTGATCCGCGTACTGCACGCTGGCACTGCGTCTCCTTCGGGGGGTGTGGTGGTTCTTGGTGTGTCTGTGGTGGGTGGGCGTGGGTGTTGTTTGTGTGGTCAAGTTGTTAAGGGCAC
>NZ_CANKUD010000029.1 GCF_947486615.1 uncultured Modestobacter sp. | reverse complement strand
CCGGCGCGGTGCTGGATCGCCCCGGAGATGCCCACCGCGATGTACAGCTGCGGCGACACGGTCTTCCCGGTCTGCCCGACCTGGAAGGAGTGCGGGTAGAAGCCGGAGTCGACGGCGGCACGGGAGGCACCGACGGCACCGCCGAGGGAGTCGGCCAGGCCCTCGATCACCGAGAAGTTCTCCGCACTGGCCACCCCGCGACCGCCGGAGACGACGATCGCCGCCTCGGTGAGCTCCGGCCGGTTGGACTTCTGCTCCACGACCCGGTCGAGCACCCGGGTGCGCTTGGCGGCCTCGGAGACCGCGACCTGCACGGTCTCCTCGGTGCCGGCGGCCGGGGCCGGCTCGGGGGTGACCGAGTTGCCGCGCAGGGTGTAGATCGGCGTGCCGACGGTGACCTGCGAGTGCACGATCGTCGCCCCGGCGAACGCCACCTGGGTGGCGGTGCCGTCGGCAGCGATCTCGGTGACGTCGGTCAGGAAGCCGCTGCCGGTCTTGATGGCCAGCCGGCCGGCGATCTCCTTGCCCTCCGGGGAGGAGGGGATGACGACCGCGGCCGGTGACTTCTCAGCGACCAGCTGTGCCAGCACCTCGGCCTTGGG
>NZ_CANKUD010000028.1 GCF_947486615.1 uncultured Modestobacter sp. | reverse complement strand
CCACGTGGAGCTGGTCGGCGACGATGACCTGCGGGCCGGTCGCCGAGCCAGAGGTGTAGCCCTGCAGGTACACCCCTCCAGCAGCCTGCAGCTGCGCGCTGGTGTCGGTCGCGCTCACCAGCCACCCAGCCGGCTCGGCCCCGGTCACCGACCACGCCTTGGCCTGCACCGTCGTCGTCCCCGACCCGACCGCCTCGACCCGCACCCGCAGCACGTCACCGGCGCTGTAGGCACCCGGCAGCGTCACCGTCTGCAGCACCGTCTCCGCCCCCGCCACCACCCGGGACACCGACAGCTGCGCCGTGCCCTTGGACGAGACCCACAGCCGAGCCCGGTAGTCACTGGTGCCGATCCGGCGCACACCCAGGTTCACGAACGACCCACCACCGGTCGGAGCGCTCTGCAACGCCACGTCCAGCTGCGCCGACACGTCCTGCACCGACACCGGCAGGGTCGCACCCACACTCCGCGCCGGAGCCACCGTCAACGTGCCCACCCCACCGCTCACCGCGGCGTTGGCCACCCCACCGGCGATCGCCCAGACCCCACCCAGGTCAGCCGCACCCCAGCCACCGGCCACCTCCCGACCGAACACGTCGGTCGCGA
>NZ_CANKUD010000027.1 GCF_947486615.1 uncultured Modestobacter sp. | reverse complement strand
TCGGTAGCACAGAGCATCGTTGAAGTTCTTGGATCTTGACTTGAGGTGATGGCCTCTCGTTCCGAGGAGTCATCGGTGTCGCTCACTACTCTCGCCCTGACCGCCGAGCTGCCCGAGCTCGACGAGTCGCTGACCTGGTCGCAGCTGGAGGCGTGGGCGGTGGCGATGCGTGAGGAGTTGCCCGCGGCCGCGCTGGCCGCGGCGTTGGAGGACCTGCAGGACAAGCTGATCGACCGGGTGTGTGGGCCGAAGTGGTTGCCGGTGCGGGATCTGCCGGCGCCGTTCGGCTGCCCGGGGTGCGGGGTGATGAGCGACTTCTCCCGCAAGGGCAAGCGCACCCGGCCCCGTCGGTTCGACACCGCTGCTGGAGTCGTGCGCGTCCAGCTGGCCAATGTCGGCTGTCGGTCCTGCGGGCGGGTGTTCGCGCCGCTGTTGTTGATGCTGGATCTGTCCGGGAAGCGGCGCACCGACCGGCTGATGGTGGAACTGGCCGAGCTGGCCACCCAGATGTCCTTCGCCCGGGCCGGGGCGGTCGCGGCCTCCTTCGGCGTGCCAGGCTCGGCCGGGCGTGCGCACTCGGCGGTGGCTGACCTGGCCCCGCTACTCGACGGCGTCGGCTGCGCGGACTCCCCGCATGCTCCCGGCCGTGCCGACGTGGTGATCCTCGACGGCACCGGCATGCGCGCTGGCCGCCGCCGGCTCGGGGTCAACTGCAACATCGCCCTGGGAGTGACCGCCCGGACCGGCCCGCGACGCCGCAGGCAGGCCGCCACGACCGTGCTGGGTCTGACGCTGGACCAGCCGTGGTCGGCGATGACCGCGCAGCTGCGCGACCTCGACCCGCCGGCCGTAGTGGTCGTCGACGGCGAACTGGCGATCACCCGGCTCGCCGAAAGCCTCTGGCCCGATGTGCCGATCCAACGCTGCTGGTGGCACCTGCCTCGGGCGCTGCGTTGGGCCCTCTACGCGGACAAGGCCCCGCGGAACTGGGCGAACGCCAAGCGCGCCGAGCTGACCGCACTGCTGCACCGGGTCGCCCGCGAGCGGCTCACCCACACCCAGGCGCTGGACGCCTACGACGCCTTCACCGCCATCGTCACCGCCGAGGGCCACCACGCCGCCGGAGAGCTGCTGGCCGGCGCCCGCGACCAGACCTTCACCTGCCTGCGCCCCGAGCTCCGCCGCCGCCTGGCCCACCTCGGCGGACCCGAACTCGGCTCCGGCGTGCTCGAGCGCGTCATGCGTGAACTCAACGCCCGCACCGACATCGGTGGCAGCCGCTGGTCGACCGAAGGCCTACGAGACCTGATCACCATCAAGCTCGCCCGGATGACCAACCACCCCGCCTGGACCAGACTGCGTCAGACCACCAGCCCACCCAACGCCATCACCTTCAAGATCACCGCACCAAACTTCAACGCTGCCTGACGCTACCGA
>NZ_CANKUD010000025.1 GCF_947486615.1 uncultured Modestobacter sp. | reverse complement strand
ACGACTAATGGGGCTTACCGAGCCTGCTGGTCTCTGGCAGGTTCGGTGCCGGTAGCGGCCGGTGGGTCAGCACTCCCGACGACGGGAACCACGTGATTCCTAGGGTCAGATCGTGCGCCCACCGGTCGTGAGGGGGCTTGACCGCTGATGGGATGACGTGCCCCGGGGCTGGCTCCGGTGAGCACTGGAC
Organism: uncultured Modestobacter sp.; assembly: GCF_947486615.1. GTDB lineage: Bacteria > Actinomycetota > Actinomycetes > Mycobacteriales > Geodermatophilaceae > Modestobacter. Next base: position 1,326 of record NZ_CANKUD010000025.1, on the reverse strand, counting down.
CATTAGTCCGCTGGCTGTCTCCCTCCGCGCTGCCGACCGCAGTGAGCCGACCGGAGGGGCGCGATGTTGTTCGTTGGAGATGACTGGGCCGAGGATCATCACGACATCGAGGTGCAGGACGACGACGGGCGCAGGCTTGCCCGGGCTCGATTGCCGGAAGGCATCGCCGGGTTGACCCGGTTGCACGAGTTGCTCGCCGAGCATCTGACCGACGAGGACGTGGATCCTGAGACCGGGTTCGTCGCCCAGAACGTGCTGGTCGGGATCGAGACCGACCGTGGCACATGGGTGTCTGCGCTGGTAGCAGCGGGCTACCGGGTGTTCCCGCTCAACCCGGTGCAGGTGGCCCGCTACCGGGAACGGCACGGCGCCTCCGGCGCCAAGTCCGACCGCGGCGACGCGCACGTGCTGGCCGAGATCGTCCGTGTGGACCGAGCTCACCACCGGCCGATGGCCGGCGACAGCCCGCAGGTGGAGGGGCTGAAGATGGTCGCGCGGGTACACCAGAGCGCGATCTGGGACCGCACCCGTCACCTGCTGAGGCTGCGCAGCGCGCTTCGTGAGTTCTTCCCCGCCGCGCTCGAGGCCTTCCCCGAGCTGACCGCCCCGGACGCACTGGAACTCCTCGAGCGCGCACCCGATCCCGCACGCGCGGCCCGGCTATCCAGATCGAAGATCACCGCCGCCCTCACCCGGGCCCGCCGCCGCGACACCGAGGCCAAGGCCGAGGCGATCCAGGCGGTGCTGCGGGCACCGGCGCTGCGCCTGGCACCGGAGATCGAGGCCGCCTACGCCGCGATCGTGGCCAGCCAGGTCCGTCTCATCGCCAGCTTGAACAGCGAGATCGCCGCACTGCAGGCGGTGCTGGCCGAGGGTTTTGGCCGGCACCCGGACGCTGAGATCCTCACCAGCCAGCCCGGGCTGGGTCCGATCCTCGGCGCCCGGGTGCTCGCCGAGTTCGGCGACGACCACGCCCGCTACGCCGATGCCAAGGCGCGCAAGAACTATGCCGGCACCTCACCGATCACCCGCGCCTCGGGCACCCGACGGGTCGTGCTGGCCCGCTACGCCCGCAACAGACACCTCGCCGACGCCACCCACCAGTGGGCCTTCTGCGCCATCACCGCCTCACCCGGCGCCCGCGCCTACTACGACACCCTCCGCGCCCGCGGCGCCGGCCACCACGCCGCCCTCAGACAGCTCGGCAACAGACTCGTCGGCATCCTCCACGGCTGCCTCAAGACCCGAACCACCTACAACGAGACAACCGCCTGGCCCGACCTCACCGCCACCGCGGCTTGACCTCCAAGCCCATGGGATGTCTGA
>NZ_CANKUD010000024.1 GCF_947486615.1 uncultured Modestobacter sp. | reverse complement strand
CGATGTGGAGCAGGGCGGGTTCCGTACGTTCAGAACCACACAGTGGACGCGAGACATCAAGCAACAAATAGCTGGGTGTTGAGTGGTCAAGCCCTCGGCCTATTAGTACCGGTCAGCTCCACGACTTGCGCCGCTTCCACTTCCGGCCTATCAACCCGCTGGTCTGGGCGGGGGCCTTACCCGGTTAACCCGGTGAGAGACCTCATCTTGAAGCGAGCTTCCCGCTTAGATGCTTTCAGCGGTTATCCCTGCCGAACGTAGCCAACCAGCAGTGCTCCTGGCGGAACAACTGGCACACCAGAGGTTCGTCCGTCCCGGTCCTCTCGTACTAGGGACAGCTCTTCTCAAGTCTCTTACGCGCACGGCGGATAGGGACCGAACTGTCTCACGACGTTCTAAACCCAGCTCGCGTGCCGCTTTAATGGGCGAACAGCCCAACCCTTGGGACCTACTCCAGCCCCAGGATGCGACGAGCCGACATCGAGGTGCCAAACCATCCCGTCGATATGGACTCTTGGGGAAGATCAGCCTGTTATCCCCGGGGTACCTTTTATCCGTTGAGCGACACCGCTTCCACATGCCGGTGCCGGGTCACTAGTCCCAGCTTTCGCTCCTGCTCGACCCGTCGGTCTCGCAGTCAAGCTCCCTTGTGCACTTGCACTCGACACCTGATTGCCAACCAGGCTGAGGGAACCTTTGGGCGCCTCCGTTACATTTTGGGAGGCAACCGCCCCAGTTAAACTACCCACCTGACACTGTCCCTGATCCGGATCACGGACCGAGGTTAGACATCCAATTCGACCAGAGTGGTATTTCAACGATGACTCCACGAACACTGGCGTGCCCGCTTCACAGTCTCCCACCTATCCTACACAAGCCGAACCGAACACCAATATCAAGCTATAGTGAAGGTCCCGGGGTCTTTCCGTCCTGCCGCGCGTAACGAGCATCTTTACTCGTAGTGCAATTTCGCCGAGCCTGTGGTTGAGACAGCTGAGAAGTCGTTACGCCATTCGTGCAGGTCGGAACTTACCCGACAAGGAATTTCGCTACCTTAGGATGGTTATAGTTACCACCGCCGTTTACTGGCGCTTGAGTTCTGAGCTTCGCCCCGAAGGACTAACCCGTCCCCTTAACGTTCCAGCACCGGGCAGGCGTCAGTCCGTATACATCGTCTTTCGACTTCGCACGGACCTGTGTTTTTAGTAAACAGTCGCTTCTCACTGGTCTCTGCGGCCACCCACCGCTGCCCCGCGCAAGGCGGTTCACAGCAGATGGCCCCCCTTCTCCCGAAGTTACGGGGGCATTTTGCCGAGTTCCTTAACCACAGTTCGCTCGATCGCCTTGGTATTCTCTACCTGACCACCTGAGTTGGTTTGGGGTACGGGCCGCTAAGAACTCGCTAGAGGCTTTTCTCGGCAGCATAGGATCATCCAATTCGCCTCATTCGGCTATGCGTCGGGTCTCACCCTGTATGCGATGCGGATTTGCCTACATCGCGGGCCACACCCTTGCACCGGTACTACCACTCACCGGTAGGACTACCTTCCTGCGTCACCCCATCGCTTGCCTACTACCAGTCCAGGTCCCGCGCTCCACCGGATCAGACCCGAAGGCCAGTCACCGGCTTTGGACGGTTAGTATCGCTGGGTTCAGCATGGGCGTTCTTTCGCGGGTACGGGAATATCAACCCGTTGTCCATCGACTACGCCTGTCGGCCTCGCCTTAGGTCCCGACTCACCCTGGGCGGATTAGCCTGGCCCAGGAACCCTTGGTCATCCGGCGGGGGAGTTTCTCACTCCCCTTTCGCTACTCATGCCTGCATTCTCACTCGTGTGGCGTCCACGGCTGGATCACTCCGCCGCTTCAATCGCCACACGACGCTCCCCTACCCATCCACACACCTGGCCACTGACCTAGATCAGAGACGGGTTCATGTGAATGCCACAGCTTCGGCGGTGTGCTTGAGCCCCGCTACATTGTCGGCGCGGAACCACTTGACCAGTGAGCTATTACGCACTCTTTCAAGGGTGGCTGCTTCTAAGCCAACCTCCTGGTTGTCACGGCAATCCCACATCCTTTTCCACTTAGCACACGCTTAGGGGCCTTAGCTGATGATCTGGGCTGTTTCCCTCTCGACTACGAACCTTATCGCCCGCAGTCTCACTGCCACGCTCTCACTTACCGGCATTCGGAGTTTGGTTGATTTCAGTAACCTTGTGGGGCCCCTAGACCATCCAGTGCTCTACCTCCGGCAAGAAACACGTGACGCTGCACCTAAATGCATTTCGGGGAGAACCAGCTATCACCGAGTTTGATTGGCCTTTCACCCCTACCCACAGCTCATCCCCTCAGTTTTCAACCTAAGTGGGTTCGGTCCTCCACGCGGTCTTACCCGCGCTTCAACCTGGCCATGGGTAGATCACTCGGCTTCGGGTCTAGAGCACGCGACTCAATCGCCCTGTTCGGACTCGCTTTCGCTACGGCTACCCCACACGGGTTAACCTCGCCACGTACCGCTAACTCGCAGGCTCATTCTTCAAAAGGCACGCAATCACCCCTCCACCGAAGTGGATAAGGCTCTCACGGCTTGTAGGCACACGGTTTCAGGTACTATTTCACTCCCCTCCCGGGGTACTTTTCACCTTTCCCTCACGGTACTTGTCCGCTATCGGTCACCAGGGAGTATTTAGGCTTAGCGGGTGGTCCCGCCAGATTCACACCGAATTTCACGGGCTCGGTGCTACTTGGGATACGACTCGAGAGGCCATGAGTTTTCGTGTACGGGGCTCTCACCCTCTACGGCGACCCCTTCCAGAGGCCTTCCACTAACACATGGCTTTCTGACTCCCTGACAGTTCGGCAGAACCATCTGAATCGTCCCACGACCCCGACCACACAACGCCTGCCGGCTTGGCATGCGATCGGTTTAGCCTCATCCGCTTTCGCTCGCCACTACTCACGGAATCACGGTTGTTTTCTCTTCCTGTGGGTACTGAGATGTTTCACTTCCCCACGTTCCCTCCACACGCCCTATGTGTTCAGGCGCGGGTCACACCACATGACTGGTGCGGGGTTCCCCCATTCGGAAATCCTCGGATCAACGCTCGGTTGGCAGCTCCCCGAGGCTTATCGCAGCCTCCTACGTCCTTCATCGGCTCCTGGTGCCCAGGCATCCACCGTGTGCCCTTAACAACTTGACCACACAAACAACACCCACGCCCACCCACCACAGACACACCAAGAACCACCACACCCCC
>NZ_CANKUD010000023.1 GCF_947486615.1 uncultured Modestobacter sp. | reverse complement strand
AGGGCGCCGATGGCGGCGAGGGTGGCCTCGCTGGGCTGGATCTGCAGGGCGCCGATGGCGGCGAGGGTGGCCTCGCTCGGCTCGATCCTCATTGCACCGATGGCGGCGATCGCCGCGTCAGTTGCGGCAGCGGGGTCGACGCCCGAAGCAGGCGTGGACGTCGGCCGACTTGTGTCGTCGCTGGAGGGGGCTCCGTCAGTCGGAGGTGCATCCGTCCCCGACTGGGCGTCCTCGTCAGGCAGGTCATCCGTCGACTCGGTCACGCTGGCACGCTAGCGCCTGGGTCTGACAGGACCGTTACATAACGTCCTTTATCTATGGGTGGTCGTTGAGCGTCAGTCGGTCAGAGGTGGCCGGTGTAGATGACTTCTTCGGCGATGGCTGCCAGCTTGCGGTTCTGCTGTTGGCTGGACTGGACCAGGCGGTTGAAGGCTTCCGCCTCGGTGAGCTGGTGGTGGGTCATGAGGATGCCCAGGGCCATGCCGATGCGGCGGTTGGACTGCACGGCCTTCTGCAGGTGGTCGATCCGACCCGCGAGGACCTCGGCATTGGCGCGGCTCTGAGCCAGCTCTGCCCGAAGGGCTGCTTCGTCCGACTCGGTCATGGGTGGGCCACTGGGTCAGCGTGGCACAGCCGGATGCGATGGAAGACGGTGTCGTCACCGATCAGGAGCCGGTCCGGCTTGGTTGGGCCTCCGTGGTGGGCGTTGTCCGTCGTCACTCTGCGGCCGTGGGCGCGCCGCGGTGTCGCGTGGGCGGCGGTCCGGTGGGTTCCCTGCAGGTCGTTGTCGTCAGGGTGTGTCGGGCTCGTCGGGGACGGAGTCCGGTATGCGTTGCGGGCCGGCTTCTGGCGGTCGGGGTCCGTGCTGATCGTGCAGGCGGATGGCGATGAGGGCGATGTCGTCTTCGGGCTGGTCGTCGACGAGGTCGTGCAGGAGACCGTCGAGGAGGTCGTCGAGGCTGTCGGCGCGCCGCTGGGCGAGTGCGGTGAGGAGCCGGGCGGTGTCGGTGTCGAGGTCGGAGCGTCGTTGTTCGATGAGGCCGTCTGTATAGAGCAGGACGGTTGCGCCGCGGTCCAGGACGGTGGTGTGCTCGGTGCGGAGGGTGGGCTGTATGCCCAGCAGCAGGTCACCGCGGCGGTGGCCGGGTTGCTCGATGCGCCCGTCGGCGTGCAGGACCAGAGGGGCGGGGTGCCCGGCGCTGGCCCACACCATGCGGGTCACGCCCTGGGTGCGCTCGTGCTCGGTCTGTTCGAACCGCAGGACGGTGGCAGTGGCCAGACCGGTGATCATGAGGACCTCGAGGGAGGCGTCCAGGCCGCGCAGGACCTCGGCGGGGCCGGCGTCGCTGTAGGTGGCGATGCCGCGCAGCAGCCCGCGGAGTTGGCCCATGGTGGCCGCTGCGGCGGTGTCGTGGCCGGCGACGTCGCCGATGACGAGCATGGTGGTGCCGCTGGGCTGGAGGAACGCGTCATACCAGTCCCCGCCCACCCGCGCGGCCTGGGCGGCCGGGAGGTAGCGGGCCACGATCTGGCCGTGGTCTGGTTCCGGTGGGGCGGTGAGCAGGGACCGCTGCAGGGCCTCGGCGAGCTGGGCCTGGTTGTCCACGCGTCGGGCGGTGCCGAGGACGGTGCCGAAGCGGGTGGCGATCTCGGTGAGGATCAGCTCGTCCACCGGGTGCGGGGCCCGGTCGGCGGCGAACAGGAGCGTGAGGGCACCCAGCACGGTGCCGGCGTCGGCGATGGGCAGGTGTAGGGACCAGCTGTCACCCAGCGGGCGCAGGCTGTCCTGGGCAGGCCCGGGGGTGAGGGCGTCGGCGATTCGGGCGGCCGAGGAGCGCACGGCCTTGCCGGTCCTCATCACCTGCCCCAGTGGTGCGGTGGTGGGCACGGTGTGGGGACGTAGTCGCGCGTAGTGCTGCAGGGCGATGGCCAGGTGGGGGTCGCGGTGGGCGGTGGCGAGGTCGCGGCGCTGTCCGTCTGTGTCGATCAGGCTGATGATCGCGCCGTCGCTGAGCCGAGGGACCAGGGCGGTGACGACGCCGGCGATGGAGGCGGGCAGGTCGGAGGTGGTCAGCAGGTCGGCATTGATGCCGGCGACCAGCTCCAGCCGTTCCCGCGCCTGCGCGGCATCGTGGCGGGCCTGCACCTGGGCGGTGACGTCGGTGAAGTAGACCCTCAGCCCGCCCTCGTGGGGCAGGGCACGGATCTCGACCCAGACCTCGAGCGGGGCGGGGTAGTAGACCTGGAACAGGGCCGGTCGGCAGGTGTCCACGGCCTGCCGGTACTCCCGCTCCATGACCGTGCCCACGGCTGAGGGGAAGGCCTCCCAGTGGTCGCGGCCGGTCAACGATCCCGATGCTGCTGCGGTGATGGCCTCGGCGGTGCGATTGGCGTGCACGATCCGCCAGTGCCGGTCGATGGTGGCCGCACCGACGCCCAGGTCGTCCATCGCCGCAGCCACGGCCAGCAGCTCAGCTGTCGGGGTCACCAGTGCAGCCAGGAGCGGGTCGCCGGCGATCAGCGTCGCCTGAGGCCGCGGTCGACCGGGGGAGCGAGGCATCGAGTGGTACCTCTCCCACGGGCGGTCAGGACGTGACGATGCTATCGGGGGTGGGACCACCTGCTCCCCCGTTCAGCGGTCTTCCCGCTGCTCGGTGGACTACCTGGGGTGGTCGGCGTCCGGGGCCAGGTCCCGCGGCCGGACCTGTCCGGAGACCAGCGTGGCGGCGAGTGCGTCGACCGTCGTGCTGCTGCCGTAGGCGTGGGCGCGCAGCAGGGCCAGCGCGTCGGCGCCGGGCAGGCGCAGGCTCCCGCTGACCATCCCGATGGCCTGCCAGACCAGCGCGCGCCGTTGCGCAGGCGGTGTGTCGGTCCAGCCCGGCAGTTCCGAGTGGCGCTGTGCGCCGCGGCTGGCTGCCTGCAGGACGGCCGTGACCTGACCGCCGACCGTCACTGCGTGCTCGATGCTCAGTGCGTCGGCCCCGTCGGGGGAGTCGAGGTAGAACTCCAGGACTCCCACCCCCAGCAGCTCATCGGGCAGGGGGAGGGTGAAGATGCTGCGGACCGGTGTCCGGCTGGCGACTGCGTCGAAGAAGCCGGGCCAGCTGGAACGGAGGGTCGACTCGGAAGCCAGGACCGACTTCCCACTGTCGTGACAGGCCACGCACGGGCCCTCCCCGGTGGTGAACTGCTGCCGCTCCACCTCACCGGACGCCGGATCGCTGGCCCCCAGCGGCAGATGCCGCTCGGGGGCGAAGCAGAGGCTCAGTCCAGCCCCGAAGACCGGCAGCACCGAAGCGCTGGCGCGCGCGAGCCGCTCGGGCAACAGCTCGACGCCGGGTAGTTCCTCGGCCGAGGCGGACAACACGGTGTGGAATTTCTCTACGAGGGACACGATCTCCCAGCCGGCTCGCCGTGCACCGGGTGCACAGGGTCAGGAGCCGGTTGGTCTCACCAGCTCCTGATAGATGTCCAGACCGTCCCTGCTGGAAACCATCCCACGATGCGGAGCGCAGCTCAGGACACCGGCGCCCGACTGCCGTCCGACCAACACGAGCCCGCCCCGTGTTGACCGCCGGAGAACCTCCGCCGGTCACCGAGAGTTGTTACCTTCCCGCGCGCTGTACGCCAGTCCCAGGCGCTGCCGCCCCTGCTACCGGTGAGGTCATCACGGTGGTCATGAAGCACCAGTCGTGGACCGCTGGGCAGTACGGCCAGGTCGCGGCGTCCTGGCACGAGGACACGCCGGCGCCTCCCGCGGCGGACTCCCGACTGACCCTGGAACTGGCGACACTGGCCCTGCTGAGTCGCGTCCGCCGCCAGGTCCGCAGCTTCCTGCAGGACTCACTGGACTCCGACGGCGGTGCCGGGTGCGGGCCAGATGAGGCGCAGGACGCGGTCGAGAGCGCGATCCTGGTGATCGACGAGCTGGCATCCAACGCGGTGCGGCACGGCCTGGCCCCGGCCAGCTTGCACGTGTGTGATGAACCAGGGCGCTGGGTCGTGATGGTCACCGACAGTGCCCCGCACCGGCGTCCCACGCCGGCCAGGGACCGGCCGGCCGAGGCCGGGGGCATGGGCCTCTACGTCGTCGCCGACCTCACCGCCGAGCACGGGGTGCACTACGCGCCGGCCCACAAGATCGTCTGGGTGTGCATCGACAAACCCCGCTGAGTCCGCGGCGCCGTCACCAGCGGTGTCCGCGCCCCAGCCATGAGCCGGCCCAAGATCCCGGCGCCGTCACTCCCGGGCTCCCTTCCGCTCTTTCCGGCTCAGGAGCCCGGGACGCCGTTGAGCAGAGTGCTGACGTGCTCATCGACGAGGCAGCCGCACGGTTGGGCTAGGACGACCACGACCGGTTCCCGCTGGCCGGGGACGCGGGCGTACTGCTCCTCGATACCAGTCGTTGGACGAGCGCAGAGGGGGCAGGCAGGTGCATGGCCCGCCGGCCAGCCGAAGGCCTCCAGTTCCTCACCGCGGCGGCGCGCCTGCCGGCCCAGCAGCTGGATCGCCAGCGCCGGTGCGGCACCCGGCGCCAGTGCCGGCGCCGGTGCCGCCGAGTCCAAGCCATCCTGCATCGGCACCTCGATGGCCGTCTGCTCGGCGGTGACCGCGTCATCATCTGGACTCTCGGTCTCCTCAGGTACCTGCGCCAGGGCGCGCACTAAAGAGCTGCGGCCGACACCCAAGGTGGCGGCGATCTGGATCAAGGTCATGCCCTGGGCGCGCATCGCCTGGGCGGCGACAACCCGCTCGGAAGTCATGACCGTGGGGCGCCCGCCGGCGCGGCCGCGAGCTCGCGCCGCGACCAGCCCGGCGCGGGTCCGCTCGCTGATCAGCCGGCGTTCCATCTGGGCGACGGCAGCAAAGATGTGGAAAACAAGCTCCCCGCCGACGGTGGTGGTGTCGATGGCCTCCGTCAGCGACCGGAACTGGATGTTGCGGGCACCGAGGTCGTTGACGATGGTGGTGAGGTCGGCGACCGATCGGCCGAGCCGGTCGATCCGCCACACGGCGAGGGTGTCCCCGGGGCGCAGGAAGTCCAGGCAGGCGGTCAACTGCGGGCGGGCGGCGGTGGCGCCGGAGGCGTAGTCGGTGAACACCCGCACCGCCCCGGCGGCGGTCAGAGCGTCGAGCTGCAGCGCCGGGTCCTGCTCGAGTGTGGAGACCCGCGCGTAGCCGACCATGTTCACGCGCGCAGGCTAGCGGGAGTGGCCCACAAACGTCTCGCGTTCGGAGATTCGGGCCGTTGATTTCGGGCACGGGTTCTGGGCTGGTTGACCCGTCGGCTGACCTGCGGAAACACCCGACGAGTCAAGGGGTGCGCGAGGAGGCCCAAAAACGGGTGGTTGCGGGCCGCAGTTTCGGAACCCCTTTTCGGTCACGCGGCGCGTGATGGCCGTTTTCCGCTAGTTGCTCCTAGTGGGTTCCCGGGGTGATGAGCTTGGGTTGGTGATGACTGGCCCCCAGTGATCAGCGCCGGACGGCAAGTGGTTGAGGTCCCCTACTCAGGGGCGTGGTCGGCGGCACGCCAGGCTGCGATGTCGCACTGACCGTCATCGTTGTTGCCGGTAGCGAGAACAGTCCCATCGCTGCGGAGGCCCAGGGTGTGGGTCGATCCGCCGGCGACGGCGACGACCTCCCGCCATGACGAGACGTTGCACTGCCCGCGGCTGTTGTCGCCAGCGGCAACGACGATCCCTCCTGCGGTGACACCGAGGGTGTGATGGCTACCGGCTGACACCCCGATGATGTCGCGCCAGGCGCCGACTTCCTCGACACCGGACGCTCGGCTCCCCACGGCGAGAACTCGTCCGTTCGAGGTGAGGCCGACGGTGTGTAGGTAGCCGGCTGCGACTGCTCGCAGATCTCGCCAATGAGCGACGTCGCACTGCCCTCGCCGGTTGTTACCGGTGGCGAGGGCTGTGCCGTCTGTCGCCAGTCCGACCGAGTGCCAGTCTCCGCAGGCTGCGGCGATGATCTCGCGCCACGGCTCGACGTCGCAGGCTCCCTCGGTTCTGCGCCCCGCCGCGAGCACCCCGCCGTCAGCGAGTACGCCCAGCGTGCGCCGCCAGCCAGCGGCGATGGACACCACGCCCTCCCACGCGGCGGCGTCGCACTGACCGTCTCCGTTCCAGCCGGTCGCAAGGACCGTGCCATCGGCTCGAAGTCCGACGGTGTGTGACCGACCGGTGTTCGAGGCCGTGTGTACGTTTCCAGCAGCCACCGAGACCACATCACGCCACGTCCCCACGCGGCATTCCTCAGCCGATCGGGTCCCGGCAGCGAGCACCGAGCCACCGACGCCAACACCGACCGAGTGTCGCCGTCCAGCGGCGATCACAGCGTGCTGCGCATCGGAGCGTCGCATGTGGAGAGCCGCATCAGGGGTCATCGCCCGCCACCCCATCACGTTCGTGCAGCGCCCGCATAGCCACCGGTGTTCGGTGCCCGAAAACGGTCGAGTATCGGTCAGTCCGTTAACGGGGGTTTTCGAGCTATGCCGACCTGGTCGGTCCGAGTGTGCGGGACCAGTTTGGTGGCTTCCGCGGAGCTGACGAAAGGGGTTTAAACGGCGTCGAATGCAGCCTGGGGACCGGACGGATGGTGGTGCGCCGCCCAGAGATGGTTGAACCCCCCGGGCACCGGGCAGGCCAGGGGAGCGCGAGGAGCGCCGGGAGCCACAGCGGTCGAGCATCGGCCGTGCTCCCGCGTCCCGCGATCAATCCCTGGAGGTACCCCCATGCGTGCACTCGTCTACAACGGCCCCCGCGACGTCTCGGTCCAGCAGGTCCCCGACGCAAAGGTCGAGCATCCCACCGACGCCGTCATCCGGGTGACCGCGACCAACATCTGCGGCTCCGACCTGCACATGTACGAGGGCCGCACCGACCTGGAGACCGGCATGGTCATCGGCCACGAGAACCTCGGCGAGGTCGTCGAGGTCGGGGCAGGCGTGACCAAGCTCAGCGTCGGCGACCGCGTCGTGCTGCCGTTCAACATCGGTTGCGGCTTCTGCGAGAACTGCGAGCAGGGTCGCACCGGCTTCTGCCTCACCGTGAACCCCGGCGTCGCCGGCGGCGCCTACGGGTTCGCCGGCATGGGCGGGTACAGCGGTGGCCAGGCCGAGTACCTGCGCGTCCCCTTCGCCGACTTCAACGCCCTCCAGCTCCCCGAGGACAGCGTGGAGAAGGAGAACGACTACGTCATGCTCGCCGACATCTTCCCCACCGGCTGGCACGGCACCCGGCTGGCCAAGGTCGCTCCCGGTGACTCGGTCACCGTCTACGGCGGTGGCCCGGTCGGCCTGATGGCCGGCTACTCAGCGGTGCTCCAGGGCGCCAGCGAGGTCTACGTGATCGACCACCTGGCCGAGCGTCTCGCGCTGGCCGAGGAGTTCGGCGCGATCGGGATCAACTCGAGCACGGGCGACCCGATCGAGCAGATCAAGGACGCCACGAAGGGCCGCGGCACCGACCGCGGCGTGGAGGCGATCGGCTACCAGGCACACGACAGCCAGGGCGTCGAGCAGCCCAACATGACGATGAACGGCCTGGTCGAGGTCGTGAAGGCCACCGGCACCATCGGCGTGGTCGGCCTGTTCCTGCCCGAGGACCCGGGCGCCTCCGACGAGCTCGCCAAGAAGGGCCAGCTGGCCTTCGACTACGGCAAGTTCTGGTTCAAGGGCCAGACGATCGGCAACGGCCAGGCCAACGTGAAGAACTACAACCGCGCGCTGGCCCGGCTCATCCACCAGGGCAAGGCCACCCCGGCCCGCCTGGTCAGCCACAACCTGGGTCTGGACGAGGCGCCCGAGGCCTACCGGCACTTCGACGCCCGCGACCAGGGCTGGACGAAGGTCGTCCTCAACCCCACGAAGGGCTGAGACCGCCGACCGGGCGTCGGGTCGAACAAGGACCCGACGCCTGGTTGCCGTCCGCCAGTGTGAGCCGATGGAGCTCATCCGCCACCCCTGGTGGGTACGGCTGCTAGCAAGCCGCCGGGGTCCACCCCCCCCCCCCCCCCCC
>NZ_CANKUD010000022.1 GCF_947486615.1 uncultured Modestobacter sp. | reverse complement strand
GGGCGTCCAGAGCCGACATCAATTCGCTCATGACACCTCCCGACCGGTTCGAACGTGTGTACGAAGAATACCGGTCGACCAGCCTTCGGACAACCCGAATCCGCAGGTCAAACGCCTGTCCACAGATCCAGCTCGAGTCTTGACAGTCGCCTCATATCGGTCGCTCGACCATGGCGAGAAACCGACCCATCGGGGCAGGGGCGCCGCCCGCCGCAGCCAGCCGACCACCCCGGACGACGCCGACCTTCAACGCGGGGATGAAGCCGACCCAGGGACGAAGCCGACCCAAGAACGAAGCCGACCCCGGGGCGAAGCCGACGCAAGGACGAACCCGACCCAAGAACGAGACCGACCCCGGGACGTGGGCGTCGGCGCCGGTCCCAGCGGGAGCCGCGACTCAGGAGTGGCACTCGAGCAACGGTGCGCCACGGGTCGGCCGCAGGCCCACCACGGGGTTCGACCACCCACCGCACGCCGGATCAGGCGCCGCGTACTCGTGGGTAACCTGCGTCACATGCCACTCAGCGAAGAGTTGGACAGCTCCCCCCGCCGCGACACCGCCGGGACCTTCGAGTCGACGGACCCGGCCACCGGCGCCGTCGTCGGGGTCTTCCCGGTGCACGACACCGACGCCGTCCGCGCCATCGTCGCGCGGACCCGGCCCGCCGCCGAGCACTGGGCCGCGCTCGGCTTCGCCGAACGGGGACTCCGGCTGGCCGCCTACCGCGGCCACCTGGCCCGGCGGATCGACGAGCTGGCCGACCTGGTGCACCGGGAGAACGGCAAGCCGCACGACGACGCCGTCCTGGAGATCACCCTCGCCGTCGACCACCTGGCCTGGGCGGCGGCGCACGCCCGGAAGACCCTGGGCCTCCGCCGGGTGCGCCCGGGGCTGCTGGCCGCCAACCAGGCCGCCTACCTGGAGTACCAGCCCCTCGGCGTGGTCGGCGTGATCGGGCCCTGGAACTACCCGGTGTTCACCCCGATGGGCTCGATCGCCTACGCGCTGGCCGCCGGCAACGCCGGCGTCTTCAAGCCCAGCGAGTTCACCCCCGCCGTCGGTGCCTGGCTCGCCGACGCCTGGCGGACCGCCGTCCCCGACGTCGCCGACGCGTTCGGGCTGGTCACCGGCTCCGGGGAGACGGGTGCGGCGCTCTGCCGGGCCGGCGTCGACAAGCTCGCCTTCACCGGCTCGGCCGCCACCGGGCGGAAGGTGATGGCCACCTGCGCCGAGACCCTGACCCCGGTGCTGATGGAGCTCGGCGGCAAGGACGCGATGATCGTCGACGACGACGCCGACGTGGCCGCCGCCGACGCCGCCGTCTGGGGCGGGATGAGCAACGCCGGGCAGACCTGCATCGGGATCGAGCGGGTCTACGCGACCAGCGCCGTCTACGACCGGTTCGTCACCGAGGTCACCTCCCGGGTGGCCGACCTCCGCCCGGGGTCCGACCCGCAGGCCGCCTACGGCCCGATGACGATGGCCGGCCAGGCCGACGTCGTCCGCCGGCACCTGGACGACGCCGTGGCCGCCGGCGGGAGCGTCGCCACCGGCGGCACGGTCGACGGCGGCGTCATCGCCCCGACCGTGCTGCTCGACGTCCCGGAGGACTCCGCCGCCGTGCGCGAGGAGACGTTCGGCCCGACGCTGACCATCACCCGGGTTGCCGATGCCGAGGAGGCGCTGCGGCGCGCCAACGACTCGACCATGGGCCTGGGCGGCTCGGTGTTCAGCGGCTCCCCGGCGCGCGCGATGAGCCTGGCCCGGCGGATGCGCAGCGGGATGACCGCGATCAACTCGGTGCTCTCCTTCGCCTCGGTGCCCGCGCTGCCGTTCGGCGGGGTCGGCGAGAGCGGGTTCGGCCGGATCCACGGCGAGGACGGGCTGCGCGAGTTCGCCCGGGCCAAGGCGATCACCCGTCTGCGGTTCGCGCTGCCGGTCAACCCGATGAGCTTCACCCGTCCGGCCGGCGCCGTCGACGCGCTGGCCCGGATCACCCGCCTGCGGCACGGCCGCCGCCGCTGAGCCGGCCCACGGTCGGGGCGCGGCGGCCCACGGGCTGACGGGGGGAACGTCACACCCGGACATGCCTGCGCGGGGCCGGGGCATGGCCGGTGCATGCCCCTCTCCGACGTCCTCTTCGGCGACCTGTCCGCCACCGGACACGCCGCCCTCAAGGCCGCGCTCATGTTCCTGACCGCGCTGGTCGTCCTGCGGTTCAGCGAACGCCGCACGGTCGGCCAGATGACCCCGTACGACTTCATCGTCGCGGTGGCGGTCGGCGCCATCGTGGGCCGCACCGCGACCTCGGCCCAGACACCGTGGTCGACCGGTGCGGTCGCCCTGCTCGCGCTCGCGGTCGTGCACACGGCGGTCAGCCGGCTGCGGCTCCTGCCGTGGGTGCACCGGGCGATCGACCCCTCGGTGCACGTCCTCGTCCGGGACGGCGAGGTCGACCACCGGCGACTCCGCCGGGCCGGCCTGCTCGACGCCGACCTGGCCGCCCTGCTCCGCCAGCAGGGGATCTCCGACGTCAGCCAGGTGCACCTGGCGGTGTTCGAGTCCAAGGGCGGGGTCTCGGTGCTGACCTCCCCCGCCCAGCACGCGGAGAGCTCGACCGAGCCGTCAGCCCCCTGACCGCCCGACCGGGCGGCCGGGCGGCCGCCCCGATGTGATCAGTCCCTCCTCCGGATGCGCCCGGTGACCGGGCACGTCTGGCAGAGTGAGGGGCACCGGCGCCGCCCCCCGCTCATCCGAGAGCAGGTGGACTCGACGTCGGCGCGAGGCTGCGCCACCGAGGCGCGCCGGCGACCCGACGTCCGACCCGGAGAAGCGATGCGGCCCCGTCACGGTGGCCCCGCACCCGGTGGACGAACGGTGGCCACCGGAGTGTTGAGGACCCACTGATGACTTCCAGCCCGTCCAGCCCTGCCCAGAACGACGGCGCGCGCCGTCGCGCCACCCGCCCGGCCGCCGCCCCGTCGGCGAGCACCGGCTCCCCCGCCTTCCGCGCCCCCACCGCGCCGTCCGGCTCGCCCGCCGAGGGCGGCTCCGAGGGACGTCGCCGCCGCGGCGGCCGTGGCCGCGGCACCGGCCCCCGCCCCGAGGGCCAGCAGCCCACCGCGCGCGACGCCTCCCGCGCCGAGGAGGCCGTGCCGGCCGCCCCCGTCGTGCCGGCCGGTGACGTCGCCACCGTGCTGCCCACCGACACCACCTTCGCCGAGCTCGGCGTGCCCGCCCCGCTGGTCGAGGTGCTCACCGCCAGCGGCATCACCGCGCCGTTCCCGATCCAGGTCGCCACGCTGCCGGACACCCTCGCCGGCCGCGACGTCCTCGGCCGTGGCCGCACCGGATCGGGCAAGACGCTGGCCTTCAGCATCCCGCTGGTCGCCCGGCTCGCCGGCTCGGACAGCAAGCGACAGCCCAAGCGCCCCCGCTCGCTGATCCTGGTGCCGACCCGCGAGCTGGCCAACCAGGTCAACGCCGTCGTCGACCCGCTCGCCCGGGCGCTCGGCATGCGCTCGACCGTCGTCTTCGGCGGGGTCGGCCAGAACCCGCAGGTGCAGGCGCTCGCCGCCGGCGTCGACGTGCTCATCGCCTGCCCCGGCCGGCTCGAGGACCTGATCAACCAGCGCCACGTCGACCTGGGCGCGGTGGAGATCACGATCCTCGACGAGGCCGACCACATGGCCGACCTGGGCTTCCTGCCCGGCGTCAAGCGACTGCTGGACCGCACCCCCAAGGTCGGCCAGCGCCTGCTGTTCTCCGCCACCCTGGACAACGGCGTCGACGTGCTGGTCAAGCGGTACCTCACCAGCCCGACCACGCACTCGGTCGACCCTGCCGTCGCGCCGGTGTCGACGATGACCCACCACGTGTTCCGGGTCGACGCCGCCGACAAGGGCGAGATCGTCAAGCAGCTGGCCTCCGGCCTGGGCCGCAGCGTGCTGTTCACCCGCACCAAGCACCAGGCCAAGAAGCTGGCCAAGCAGCTGACCGCCGCCGGGGTGCCCGCCGTCGACCTGCACGGCAACCTCAGCCAGAACGCCCGCGAGCGCAACCTGGAGGCGTTCAGCACCGGTGAGACCCGGGTGCTGTGCGCGACCGACATCGCCGCCCGCGGCATCCACGTGGACGACGTCTCGATCGTCGTGCACGTCGACCCGCCGGCCGAGCACAAGGCCTACCTGCACCGCTCGGGCCGCACCGCCCGCGCCGGCGCCGGGGGCACCGTGGTCACCATCGCCACCCCCGACCAGGCCGCCGAGGTGCGCACCCTGGCCCGCCAGGCCGGGATCAGCCCCGAGGTGTCGGCGATCAAGCCGGGCGCCCGGGAGATCACTGCGCTGACCGGTCCGGCCGCCCCCTACGTCGAGCCGGCCCCCGCGCCGGCCCCGCAGCCGCAGGGCACCGGCACCGGCCGTCGTCGCCGCTCCGGCGGGGGCGGTGGGGGCGTCGCGGCGCCGGCCGGCCAGTCGTCGTCCGGCGGTTCCGGCCGCGGTGGCCAGACCCGGTCCGCGGGGCCGGCGCGCACCCGCGCCGAGCTGGCCGCCCGGGCCGGCCAGGCGCCCAGCGGTGCCGGCCGAGGCCGCGGGCGCTCGGGCCGCTGACCAAGAGCTGACCACCGGCCCGTCGTCGTCCCGGCCCCCGGTCGCGGGGCGGCGTGCGGGCGGCGACGATGATGTTGAGCACTGCAGCATCCCCGTCGCGAGTGAGGTCCCCATGCGCCTGCCCATCACCCCCAGCGAGATCGCACCGCGCATCGCCACCGGCGCGTTCATCCTCAACTCCGGCCTCGGCAAGCGTGGCGCCGACGCCGAGACCGCCGCCGGGCTGCACGGCTTCGCCGCCGGCACCTACCCGGCGCTGAAGAACGTCCCGCCGGCCACCTTCGCCAAGGGCCTTTCCACCGCCGAGATCACCATCGGCGCCCTGCTGCTGACCCCGTTCGTCCCCGGCGCGGTCGCCGGTGCGGCGCTGACCGGGTTCTCGGCGGGCCTGCTCGGCCTCTACCTGCGCACCCCGGGGATGACCAAGCCGGGCAAGAGCGTGGCCCCGACGCAGGACGGGCTGCCGATCGCCAAGGACGTCTGGATGCTGGGCATCGGCCTCGGGCTGATCACCCAGGGGCTGGTCGGCCGCGAGGCCCGCATCGGCACGCGCCGGCCCTCCCGCGCCAGCCGGAAGGCCGCCAAGAACGCCGCGAAGCTCTCCGTGGCGGGCAAGGCCGTCTCGCGCGCGCGTGAGGCCGTCGCCGCCTGACCGACGGCCGGGCGCCGGTCGGCGGTTCCTCGACCCGGAGACCGGAGCGGCGCACTTCACGAGCCGGCCCGACCCACGGGCCGGCTCACGGTGCGGTCCGGCTCAGCCCACCGACCGGCCCAGGTCGAGCGCGAGTCCTGCGACGGCGTCCGGGCGGGTGATCGGGAGCATGTGGGCCGCGCCGGGCAGCTCGACCAGCCGCCCGCGCGGCGCACACGCGGACAGGTGCGCCGCCCAGTCGTGACCGCACAACGCGTCCCGCGTGCCCCGCACGACGAGGACCGGCACCGTCACCCGGCGCAACCGCTCGTCGACCCGGTCGGGCGAGGTGTTCCGCCAGAGGCGGGTCATCGCCGGCGGCCCGGTGTGCAGCCACTGCCGGACGATCAGCGGGGCCTGCCACCACTGCTCGTGCACCGCCGTGCGCAGCCACCGGCCGGCCAGCACCCGGACCCGGCGCAGCCGCGGGTCGGTGGTCGGGCCGAGCAGCAGCAGCCCGACGACCCGCGGGTCCCGCTCGGCCACCGCGACCACCACCTGGCAGCTCTGCGAGTGCCCGGCCAGCACCACCGGCCCGGGTCCGAGCGCCGCCGCCAGCTGGTCGGTCAGCTCGGGGAGGGTGCCGACCCGGCCCCGCTCCCCCATCCCCGGCAGCCGGACGACGACCCCGCCGGCCGGGCCCAGCACCCGCCTCCAGGAGCGGTCGTCCAGACCGAGACCTGGGACGCACACGAGTTCAGGAACACCGTTCGCCTCCAGGCTGCTCTCCTTCATGCCGACTGTGTCCGGGACGACGACGCCCCGCAGCGGAGGGCGGCCGGAAGATCCAGAGCAGTAGTGGGAGGATGAGTCATCATGACGACATCAGGAGGCACCGTGACCACCGCAACCCAGTCCACCGGACGCCGGCCCCGGGTGGTCATCGTCGGGTCCGGGTTCGGCGGTCTCTTCGCCGCCCAGCGCCTGAAGAAGGCCCCGGTCGACATCACCCTGGTCGCGAAGACGTCCCACCACCTCTTCCAGCCGCTGCTCTACCAGGTGGCCACCGGCATCCTCTCCGAGGGCGAGATCGCCCCGGCCACCCGGCAGATCCTGAAGGACCAGGACAACGCCCGCGTGGTGCTCGGTGAGGTCACCGACATCGACCTGGCCGCCCGCACCGTCACCTCGACCGTCCTCGGCCGCACCACGGTGCACGAGTACGACGAGCTGATCGTCGCTGCCGGCGCCGGGCAGTCCTACTTCGGCAACGACCAGTTCGCCGAGTTCGCGCCGGGCATGAAGAGCATCGACGACGCCCTCGAGCTGCGCGGCCGCATCTTCGGCGCCTTCGAGCTGGCCGAGCTCGCCACCGACCCCGCCGAGATCGACCGGCTGCTGACGTTCGTGGTCGTCGGCGCCGGCCCGACCGGCGTGGAGATGGCCGGGCAGATCGCCGAGCTCGCCCGCCGCACCCTGCGCAAGGACTTCCGCCGCATCGACCCGACCAGCGCCCGGGTGATCCTGCTCGACGCCGCGCCGAAGGTGCTGCCGCCGTTCGTCGACTCCCTCGGCCAGAACGCGCACAAGCGGCTCAACGAGATCGGCGTCGAGGTCCAGCTGGGCGCGATGGTCACCAACGTCGACGCCGACGGCATCGTGGTCAAGGACGGCGAGGGCCACGAGCGCCGGATCCACTCCGCGACCAAGATCTGGGCGGCCGGCGTCCAGGCGAGCCCGCTGGGCAAGGTCCTCGGCGAGCAGTCCGGCGCGGCGGTCGACCGCGCGGGCCGGGTCTCCGTCGAGCCCGACCTCACCCTGCCCGGGCACCCCGAGGTGCACGTGGTCGGCGACATGATGTCGCTGAACCGGCTCCCCGGTGTCGCCCAGGTCGCCATCCAGGGTGGCCGCTTCGCCGCCGAGGCGGTCAAGGCCCGCATCGCCGGCCGGCCGACGAAGCCGGAGTTCACGTACCACGACAAGGGCAGCATGGCGACGGTCGCCCGGTTCTCCGCCGTCGCCGACCTGGGCAAGATCAAGCTGACCGGCTTCCTGGCCTGGGTGCTGTGGCTGGTCGTGCACGTCGTCTACGTCGTGGGTTTCAAGAGCCGGTTCACCACCGTGCTCGGCTGGGCGGTGAGCTTCCTCGGCCGGGGCCGTGGGCAGCGCACGGCCACCCAGCAGCAGGTCTACGGCCGGCTGGCGCTGGAGGAGCTCGGCTCGGACTTCGAGGTCTCGAAGACCGGTGGCAAGCGGCACCTCGGCGAGCCGGTCGACGTCACCGGGCGCGAGTCCGCCTGACGCACCGCACCACCACGACGGCCCGGTCCCCGCACCTCGCGGGGGCCGGGCCGTCGGCGTGTGTGCTCAGAACGGGTAGCTGGGCAGGTCGCCGCGCAGCGTGACCCACTGGGTCTCGGTGAACGCCTCGATGTTGGCCTGCGCCCCGCCGTGCCGGGAGCCGGTGCCCGAGGCGCCGACGCCGCCGAACGGCGCGACCGCCTCGTCGTTGACCGTCTGGTCGTTGATGTGCACCAGTCCGGCTGGGATCCGCTCGGCCAGCTGCAGCCCGGCGTGCACGTCCCGGGTCAGGATGCCGAGCGAGAGCCCGTACTCGGTGCCGGCGGCCAGGGCCGCGACCTCGTCGACCGAGGAGAACGGCGTCACCGGGGCCACCGGCCCGAAGATCTCCTGCTGGTAGGCCGGGGCGTCGACCGGGACGTCGCCGAGCACGGTCGGCCGGTAGAACAGCCCCTCGAAGGTGCCGCCGGTGCGCACCGTCGCGCCCCCGCCGACGCTGCTGGTGACCAGCTCGTGCACCCGGTCCCGCTGGCCGGCGTCGATCAGCGGGCCCAGGGCCACCTGCTCCCGGAACGGGTCGCCGACCGGCAGGTGCTCGACCTTCCCGGCCAGGACGGCGGTGTACTCCTCCGCGATCGAGGCGTGCACCAGGTGCCGGCTGGTGGCCATGCAGATCTGTCCGGAGTGGGCGAAGGTGCCCCAGGCCCCGACCGAGGCAGCGGCGGTCACGTCGACGTCGGGCAGAACGATGAGCGCGGAGTTGCCACCCAGCTCCAGGTGCGCCCGCTTCAGGTGCTGCCCGGCCAGCGCACCGACGGCGCGGCCGGCCCGGGTCGAGCCGGTGAACGCGATCACCCGCACCGCCGGGTCGGTGACCAGCGCCTCGCCGACGTCGGCCCCGCCGGGCAGCACCTGGAACACCCCGGCCGGTACACCCGCCTCCTCGAAGACCCGGGCGAACACCGCGCCGCCGCAGATGGCGGTGCGCGGGTCGGGCTTGAGGACGACGGCGTTGCCGAGGGCGAGCGCCGGGGCGATGGCCCGGATCGCCAGGATCGTGGGCACGTTGAACGGCGCGATCACGCCGACCACGCCGGCCGGGACCCGGCGGGAGAAGGAGAGCCGGGGAGAGCCGCTGCGCAGCAGCTCGCCGTAGGGATGGCTGGGCAGCGCCGAGGCCTCGTAGCACTCCTGCGCCGAGGTGTGCACCTGGAAGTCGCCGAAGGGCTGGATGGCGCCGGACTCCCGGGCCAGCCACTCCTTGATCTCCTGGCCGTGCTCGGTCAGCAGGTCCCCGGCCCGGCGGAGCACCGCGGCGCGCTGCTCGAACGGCAGTGCCGCCCACTCCCGCTGCGCCGTCACGGCCCGTGCGCCGGCCTGGGCCACGTCCGCGGGGGTGGCCTTCCCGACCTCACCCAGCTCGGCGCCGGTGGCCGGCTCGACGGCGATGTAGGTGCCGCCGCTGCCGTCGGTCCACGACCCGGTCCAGACCTTGCCCTGCCACGCGCCGTCCTCGAGCAGTGCCATGGATCTCCTCGTCTCGTCGGTGAGCTCCGGTGAGCTCCGGTGAGCTCCGGTGAGCTCCGGTGAGCTCCGGTGAGCTCCGGTGAGCTCCGGTGAG
>NZ_CANKUD010000021.1 GCF_947486615.1 uncultured Modestobacter sp. | reverse complement strand
TGCTGACCCACCGGCCGCTACCGGCACCGAACCTGCCAGAGACCAGCAGGCTCGGTAAGCCCCATTAGTCGTCGGCGGCCAGCTCCTCCCGGGGCCACGGCTGCTGCTCGCTGATGCCCTGGTCGGTGCCGCAGGTACGGTCCTCGTCGACGTCCTGCGGCCGGAAGTAGACGGTCGAGGCGGTGACGTCGTCGCCGAACGCCTGCGGAGTGGTCGGGCCGGGCCCCTCGACCAGCGAGGTCACCCCGGGCTCGATGGAGAAGCGGATGACCCGGGTGAACTGACAGTCCGCGGCGACGGACAGGATGCTGAACTCGATCGGCGGCCGCTCCTCGCCCCGCACGATGTTGTCCAGCCCGCCGGCGCCGGTGGAACCCTCGACCAGGTCGATCGCGGTGCCGTCGTCCTGGATGTCGCCGGCGTCGTTCTGGGCGTGCACGTGCCCGGACACCGTCGCCCGGATCCGGTCGGGCAGCACCTCGCGCAGCTCCTCGGCGGCGACCGGCTCGTGGGTGACGAACAGGTCGATCGTCTCCAGGTCGTCGGTGGGGTCGACGTCCGCCGCATCGCCGGTGTCACCGGCCGCGGGGGTGGCCGCACCGTCCACCGTCTGAGGCGCCGTGCCGTCCGGCGGGGTGGCGGTGCCGTCCGGCGGGGTGGTCGTGCCGTCCGTCGGGATGCCCGTGCCGTCGGCCGGCGGGGTGGTCGTGCCGTTCGTCGGTGTGGTCGTGCCGTCGGCCGGCGGGGTGCCGGTCCCGGACGCCGGCGAGGTGCTCGCGTCCGCGGCCTGAGCGGCGGCGGAGGCCCGGTCGGCGTCCTCCGCCTGCTCGGCGTCCTCGGCGTCCTCGGCACCGAGGGCCTGGCGGACGGCCTGGCGCTGCAGCGGCTCGACGACGTCCTTGGCGTCGGCGCCGTAGACGCCGGGGCCGCCGTAGACCCGCGGGTCCGACAGCCCGGCGATGGTCAGCCCGAAGGCGTCCACCACCGCGGCGGTCACGTCGTAGCTGTCCCCGGTGCGGGTCTTGGCGCCCAGCACCGTGACGCCGGGGACGGTGGCCATGATCTCCGCGGTCGCCGGGGAGTCGTGGTTGCCCGCGACCCAGAGCATCGGTGTGTCGGCGGTGACGGCCGCGACCGCGGCGAGGTAGGTCGGGGTCAGCTCCTGGCGGGTGCCGAAGGCGCTCTCGTCGCCGCCGTTGATGATCAGGTCGACGCCGTAGTTGGTGGCGTACTCCCCCACCAGCGGGTAGTTGGCGGCCAGGTGCATGTCGGAGATCGTCATGATCCGGAAGGCGGTCTCCGGCGTCTGGTCGTCCTCGATCTGGGCCTGCAGCGCGGCCTGGATGCCGAGCACCGAACCGAGCACGTCGAAGGCCTTGGACTGCTGGGAGTAGTAGTCGCTGAGCTCGCTGGGGAACAGCTGCGCGGCGGCCAGGGTGCCGGTCAGCCGCGACTCCAGCACCCAGTTCGGGTTGTAGGTCAGCGCTCCGTAGGCCGCGACCGCGACCGTGACGGCGGCGGCCGTCGCCGCCTGCAGGGCACGCAGCCGCAGCTCCCGCGGCCGGCGCGGCCGGCCACGCAGGTACCGCAACGACATGTTGATCGCCGCGGCCACGACCAGGCCGATCACGACGCCGATCAGCAGCTCGGCGATCAGCCACCGGGCGATCTCCGGCACCATCGCGGTGATCTCGGTCTGCAGCTGCTGCACGAACGTGGGCACGTCCCCGCCGGCCAGCCGGGCCAGCTGCAGGACGTCGACGTCCTCTGGGCTGATGTGCACCCCGAACGGCACGCCGCTGACCTCGGGGAACTCCCAGCTGCCCAGGGTCGTGTCGGCGGACAGGCCCGGGCGGCTGAACAGCGACCCCTGCACCTCGAAGGGCACGCCCTGCACGGTCGCGTGGTACGGGAACGCCTGCAGCGCGGCCGCCCCGCAGAACACCGGCAGCGCGATCCGCAGCACCCAGCGGGCGAGGACGCGCAGCACCAGGGCAGCCGCGCCGCCGGCCCGCCGGGCGGCGTGCTCGGCGCGGTCCCGCCGGGTCGGCGGGAAGGGCAGGGGCAGCTGTGTGGCGTCGTCGCGGTTCCGGGACATCGGGGACATCGTCCCCCGTCGGTGGGCCCGCGGGTGCGCTCGACGCGGCCGGGAGCCCGTGGCGTGCGACCCTTGGTCACGAGGACGGGGCGCTCAGCAGCCGGGGAGACGACGGACGACGTCGTCGGCACCTGGTCGGCGAGCCCGCGGACCAGCCGCGCGAACGCACTCCCATCCACCGACGAACGGGGCCCCATGGCACTGATCACCTGCCCCACCTGCAGCTCCGAGGAGATCTCGGGCACCCCGCAGCCGGATGGCCGGCTGCTGATCCACTGCGACGACTGCGGCAACGAGTGGCTGCGCGGGGAGACCCGTCGCGACCCGGCCCGCCCGGCGGTCCAGTCCGTGGACTCCCTCCAGTCGTCCTTCCCCGCCCCCGCCGACGTCCGGCCGGACGTGCGCGAGCGGGTCATGCTGCTGACCTCGGAGTTCCTGCTGGAGCGGCCCGAGCCCGACCCGGACGTCGCCGGGTACCGCGAGCGCTACGCCGCGCTGTTCACCCCGGAGGGCCTGCGGACGGCGACCGCCGACCAGCTGCTGCACTTCGCGAACTCCACCACCGTGGCCGACCCGGGCAACGTGTCGGGCTTCAACCGCGCCTGGAAGACCGCCGGGCCGGACAAGGCCGCCACGCAGGTGCGGGCCAGCATCGACTACCTGCTCTTCGGGCCGGACAGCCTGCGCCTGGAGGACCGGTTCACCCACCTGGTCGACGGCACGAAGAAGGGGCTGGGTTTCCCCTCCTTCAAGGAGTCGCTGCTGACCAAGGTGCTGTGCGTGGTCGAGCCCGAGCGGTTCCTGCCGATCGTCCGGTACACCGCGGCGGCCGGCGGCAAGAAGGAACTGGTCAAGACGGTCTTCGAGCTGGACCTGCCGCCGGTGGAGAAGGCCACCTGGACGATCGGCCGGCTCGCGGTGTGGAGCAACGACCTGCTCCGCTCGCTGGTGGGCAACGACATCCCCGACCTGCAGCAGGCGGCCCGCTTCCTGGTCTGGGCGTCCGCCCGGCCGGCGATGTCCCGCAGCTGACTCCTCCCCTGATCCGGCCGACGGTGACCGCGCCGCCCCGGTTCGGCACCAGCTCGACCCAGGTGCGGCCGGGGGCCAGCCGCACCGGGTTGCCGTCCGCCCCGAGCAGCACGACCCGGTCGGCGACGCCGCCCTTCACCCAGGTGGCCGGCAGCGTCCTCCCACCGCTGGCGACCAGCGCCGCACCCCGGCCGGCCAGCACGATCTCCGGGATGGGGTTGCCCGCCGGGTCCACTCCCCCGGTGGAGACGACGTCCACCCGGAGCACCACGACGTTCGCCGCCCCCAGCCGGGCGCCGTCGGCCTCGACGGCGGGGGTGCCGCCCTCGGCGCGCAGCCACCTGGCCTCCGGCGCGCTCCAGGTCCACTGCGGGCGGCTCACCCCGGACAGGGTCAGCGACAGCGTGCTCGCCGGCGTGCCGGCCAGGACGGCGCCGGCCTGGTCGGGCGTGGTGGCGAGGTCGAACTGCGGTGCCGGGTCGGCGAGGTGGGTGGCGTCGGCCTGGGCGAGCAGCGCCTGGGTGTCGACGTAGACGTTGTGCGGTGCGCTGCGGGTGGCGATGCGGGCGAAGCCGTCGTCCCCGGCATCGAAGGTGAGCACCTGCAGGCCGGCGTCGGCGACGTCGCGGACGTAGCCGGCCTGGCCCCCGGAGGCGGCGAACAGGCCGTGCAGCGGCGCGGCGATCGCCGGGTCCATCGGCCGGATCGAGCGGACCGGACCCAGCTGCGGCGGCAGCGTCGAGTGGTAGACGGCCACGTAGCGGGAGATGCCGCCCTCGACGACCTGCTCCCACACCACGTCCGCGGCGCCCAGACCGGTCTGCGGCCGCGCGTCGACGGAGTTCTCGATCTTCACCGCGAGCGCCGGGTGGGCCGGCACGGTGCCGCTCTCCAGGCCGGTCAGCGGCCAGTACACCGGCGGCGGGGGCGGCGGCGTGGACGACGCCGGCGGGGTGACGGTGGCCGCGACGGCGGCGTCCGAGCTGCCGGCACAGGAGGCCGTCCCGGTCAGCGCCACCCCGGCGAGCAACGCCGCACCGATCCGCCGGCGCGCCCGCTCCCGGCCGGTCGGCCGGGGGCGGGCGCGCACGTCGGTGCGGAGGGCGGCGGAGGAGGGACGGGCCACGGCGGTGCTCCTGCTCGGCGAGGGAGGCGACCACCCGGCGGACGGCCGGCGCCGACGCTAGGGCGGGACGCCGCCGGAGCCCGGGCCGCCGCACCGGGCAGGGCGGCGCCGGTCCGCCGCGTCGTCCCAGCCGCCCCAGCGGCCCCGCGGGTCAGCCGCGTCAGCGGTCGTGCGTCCCAGCCGCCTCAGCGGCCCCGCGGGTCAGCCGCCTCAGCGGCCCCGCGGGTCAGTCGCCGGTGTAGGCGGCGACGCCGAAGTGCTGCTCGCCGTCCTCGTCCTCCTGGACCAGCACGGTGTAGGCCTGGCCGCCGATCACGGCCGAGCAGGTGTCGCCGTCGCACTCGACGGTCTCCACCGCGGCGCCCTGCCCGGCGACCATCGCGGCGAACGCGGCCTCGGTGTCGGCGTTGCGGTCCTCGACCGAGGACCGGTAGAAGGTCAGGCCGGCGATCGCCAGGGCCGCGACGATGACCGCGACCATCACCGTGATCAGCAGGGTGGTGTGCCGGGTGACCCAGCCGGGCTCGCCCTCGGTGGTGCCGTCAGGGGCGCCGGTGACGTCGGTGGTGCCGGTGTCGGTCCCGGCGGCGCTGCTGCCCTCGGGGTACCCGGTCGCCGCCGTCGGCTCGCTGCTGAGCTGGCCCGTCGTCGTGGTCGACGGCGTGGGCTGGCTCGGCGAGGTGGGGTCGGTGCTGCTCATCGCGTGCGTGCCTCGTTCGTGTCTGGGGGTGGGGAGCGCGCGCCGGCGACCGTGCGCGGCGCGGGTGGGGTGGCCGGACGTCGATCGCGGTGCGGCCCGGAAGCTGCCCCGACCGTCCGGTCGCTGGTCCGACACTGCCACAACGCGGAGCCCGGGCGACCCAGGCGGCCGGGTTCACAGCTGACCGGCAGGAGCGTTCGCCGGGGTGTCGCGCCCGGCGTGTCCTGGCCGCCCGCACACCGGACGGTGACCCGCGACACACGAGTCGACCAGCGGGGATGCGGATCGGGTCCGCGCGCAACGGCGGGGCCGGCCGTCCCGCAGCCCTCGACGCCGCCGCACCGAGCTGCCTAGGTTCGCCGCACCGGCCGCGGGGACGGGACCTGCGGCTGCCCGACGAGGGGACGACGATGTCACTCCGTACGCGCCGAACCGGCTTGGCCGTCGCCACCGCGGCCACGTTCGCCGGCTCCGTCCTGCTGGCCGCTCCGGCGAGCGCCGGCGGTCCGGACCTGGAGGAGTTCGCCACCGAGGTGAAGACCCGGGAGGTGATGGAGCACCTGGAGGAGTTCCAGGAGATCGCCGACGAGAACGGCGGCAACCGGGCGAGCGGGACGCCGGGCTACGACGCGTCCGGCGACTACGTGCAGGAGGAGCTGGAGGACGCCGGCTACGAGGTGCAGCGGCAGTACTTCGACTTCACCTCCTCGACCACGGTCACCGAGACGCTGACCGTCGGCGGCGCCCCGGTCGAGGTGCAGGCGCTGGAGTTCTCGCCGTCCGGCTCGGTGTCCGGGCCGCTGTTCACGATCGCCGCGGGCGACGCGACGCCGGGCTGCGAGGCCACCGACTTCACCGCGGCCACCGCCGGCACGGTGGCGCTCGTGCCGCGCGGCGCGTGCACCTTCGCGCAGAAGCAGCAGAACGCCGCCACGGCCGGGGCGGTCGGTGTGCTGGTCGTCAACAACGTGCCCGACGAGCCGGTCAACGGCACCCTCGGCCAGGGCGCCACCGGCATCCCGGTCGGCGGCGTCACCCAGGCCGTCGGGGCGACCCTGCTGGGCCAGCTGGGCCGGACCGCGGTGCTCGACATCGTCGTCGACGTGGTCGAGACGACGACCTTCAACGTCATCGCCCAGACGCCGTGGGGCGACCCGGACAACGTGATCATGCTGGGGGCGCACCTGGACTCGGTGCCCGAGGGCCCGGGCATCAACGACAACGGCACCGGTTCGGCGGCGATCCTGGAGACCGCGGTCGAGCTGCTCGACGAGGACCCGGCCCGCAACGCCGTCCGGTTCGCCTGGTGGGGCGCCGAGGAGTCCGGGCTGGTCGGCTCCACCGAGTACGTGGCGTCGCTGACCGAGGCCGAGGCCGGGCAGATCACCGGGTACCTCAACTTCGACATGGTCGGGTCGCCGAACTACGTCATCGGGGTGTACGACGCCGACCAGTCGACCTACGAGGCGCCGGTCGCGGTACCCGAGGGGTCGGAGACGCTGGAGCAGGTGTTCACCGACCGGTTCGACCAGACCGGGCAGCCGTGGGTGGACACCGAGTTCTCCGGGCGCTCGGACTACCAGGCGTTCATCGAGGCCGGCATCCCGGCCAGCGGCCTGTTCACCGGCGCCGACGACATCAAGACCGAGGAGGAGGTCGCGCTCTTCGGCGGGACGGCCGGCATCCCGCTCGACCCGAACTACCACACCGCCGAGGACGACCTGAGCAACGTCGACCGTGAGGCCCTGGAGATCAACAGCCAGGCGATCGCCTACGCCACCCTGGCGCTGGCCTCCGACCCGACCCCGCTGGACCTGACCGACAACGGCAAGGACCACGGCAAGGGCCACGGGAAGGGGAACGAGCACGGGCACGGATGGGGCGAGGGCTGGGGCGGCGGGCGCGGCCACGGCACCGGCGGCGGGGACGACGTCGGGCACCACGCGGCGGCCTGACCCGCGGCACCTCGTGAACAGCGGGGCCGGACACCACCCGTTGGTGTCCGGCCCCGCTGCCGTCAGCGCGCGGGCCCCAGCCCGCCGAGCCACTCGTCGAAGGTGACCCGGCCGCGGTCGGCGTCCGGGCCCGGCACGAGGCGGCCGTCGCGCATCCGCCGGCCGGCGGCGCCGGGCAGCGGCACCCGCAGCGCCCGGCGGCGCTGCCCGGTCGCGGCGAGGTACCGGCGCACCAGGTCCGCCAGCTCGGCCTCCGCCGGCCCGCCCAGGTCGGCCACCCGCCCGCGCGGTCCACCCGTGGCGAGCTGGACGAGGGCGTCGGCGACCTCATCGGCCGCGACGGTCGCCACCCGCACCGCCGGGACGACGACGAACGGCCCGACCGCGGCCCGCCGCACCAGCTGCGCGGCGAACTCGTGGAACTGGGTGGCCCGCAGCAGCGTCCACGGCACCGGCCCGGCGGCGACCAGCCGCTCCTGGGCGACCTTGCCGGCGTAGTAGCCGCTGGGCTCCCCGTCGATGCCGACGATGGACAGCGCCACGTGGTGCCCGATGCCGGCGGCCCGCTCGGCGGCGAGCAGCTGCTCGGTCGCCCGGGTGAAGAAGTCGACCGACTCCCGGGTCCGGGTGGTGACCACGCTGGTGACGTCGATGACGGCGTCGGCGCCGTCCAGCGCCGCGGCGAGCCCGGCGCCGGTGACGACGTCCTGGCCGGTGCCGCGGGAGACCGGGACGACGGTGTGCCCGGCCGCCCGGGCGTGGGTGACGACGTGCTGCCCGACGACGCCGGTGGCCCCGGCGACGGCGAGGGTGAGCTGCTGCGGAGGTGTCATGCCCTCCTGACGACGCAGCTCCGGCAGATGTGAGGTCTGCCAGGCTGCCGACGTGAGCGTCATGGACCAGCGACAGCACCTGACCGCCGTCGCGTTCCGGATGCTCGGCACGACGGCCGACGCCGAGGACGCCGTCCAGGAGACCTACGCCCGCTGGTACCGGCTGACCGAGGCCGAGCGGGCGGCGATCGACCGGCCGGCCGCCTGGCTGACCCGGGTGGTGAGCCGGGTCTGCCTGGACGTGCTCGGCTCGGCGCGGGCCCGCCGGGAGCGGTACGTCGGCGAGTGGCTGCCCGAGCCGGTGCCGGCCGGCGCGGTCGACGACCCGGCCGAGCGCGCCGCCCTCGGCGACTCGGTGGGGCTGGCGCTGCTGGTCGTGCTGGAGACGCTGACCCCGGCCGAGCGGGTGGTGTTCGTGCTGCACGAGGTGTTCGCGGTGCCCTACGGCGAGATCGCCGAGGCGGTCGGGCGCAGCCGCGGGGCCTGCCGCCAGCTGGCCACCTCCGCCCGCCGCCGGGTCGACGCCGCCCGTGCCGACGCCCCGGCACCGGCCCGGCGCGACGCGGTGGTGCGCGCCTTCGCCGCCGCCTGCGCCGGCGGCGACCTCGCCGCGCTGGTCGCGCTGCTGGACCCGGACGTCGTCCTGCGCTCGGACGGCGGCGGCGTGGTCAGCGCGGCCCGCAACCCGGTGCGCGGGGCGGTGCAGGTGGCCCGGTTCCTGCTCGGCCTGGTGGCCAAGAACCCGGGCGTGGTGCTCGAGGAGGTGACCACCGGCGACGGCGTCGGCTACGCGTGGCGCGACGACCGGGGCATGCGTGGGGTGCTGGTCCTCCGCGTGGCCGGCGACCGGCCCACCGACGTGTGGATCGTGCTGAACCCGGAGAAGCTCACCCGCTGGAGCTGACCCTCCCGCCTCAGTCGTCACACGCCCGCCGGGGCTCCCGCGCGCTGCGGTCCCGCGGCGGTAGACAGGCCCCATGGGCGACTCCCCGTGCCCGCAGCACGCCGCGGACCGTGACCTCCGGGTCTCCGTGGTGCTCGACTGCGTGCCGGTGGTCGGCGAGGCGCTGGCCCGGGCGGGCGTGCCGGTGCTGGCCGGGCTGACGCTGTCCGGCGGACCGGTCCGCGGCGCCCGGGTGACCGCGACGATCACCGCGGCCGGCGTGGCGCTGGGCGCCCCGGTCGAGCGGGTCGTCGACGTCGTCCCCGGCCGGACGACGGCGCTCACCGACCTGGTGCTGCTGGACCCCGACGCCCTGGCCGCGGTCCGCGAGACCGGCACCGGCACGGTCGAGGTGCGGGTCGAGCACGACGGTGAGCTGGTGGGCCGCGGCTCGGCAGGCGTGCGGGTGCTGGCTGCCGGGCACTGGCTGGCCGCGCCGTCCCCGCTCGGGTTCGAGCTGCTGGCCGCGCACGTGCAGCCGGACTCCCCGGCGGTGGCCGGGCTGGTCGGCGCGGCCGCCGACCTGCTCCGCCAGCGCACCGGGGACGCCGCCGTCGGTGAGCCGCCCACCGCGGTGCGGCGGATCGACGAGACGGTCGCCGCGATCGTGGAGATGGTGCGCCGCCGGGCGGTGCGGCCGCAGCCGACGTCGACCAGCTGGGCCGACGTCCCGCAGCGGGTGCGCACGCCGGCGGAGGTGCTCGAGGAGCGCACCGGCAGCAGCCTGGACACGACGCTGACCCTGGCCGCGGCGCTCGAGCACGCCGGCGTCCGGCCGCTGGTGTGGGTCGCCGCCGACGGCGGCAGCTCCCCCGGGCACGCCTTCCTGGGCTGGTGGCGCACCCCGTGCTGCGCGGCGAGCACGGCGACCACCGAGGTCAGCGGGCTGGTCGAGCTGGTGCACGCCGGTGAGATCGCGCTGGTCGAGACCACGATGCTGGCGCACACCGCGGAGCCGGCGACCTTCGGCGACCTGCACCGCACCGCGGCCGCCGCCTGGCTGGCCGGTGACCTGCGCCGCGTGCTCGGCGTCACCGACGTGCACCGGGCCCGGCTGGACGGCGTCGCCCCGCTGCCACTGCCGGGACCGCTGACCGGCCGCCGTCCGGCCCGCGACACCCGCCCGCGGACCGACGGGACGACGGCTCCCCTGCTGGACCTGGACCGGCGCCCCGAGGCGGCGCTGCCGCTGACCGTGCCGCCGGGTCGGCTGGCCGCACTCGCCGAGGGCCTCGGTGCGGACGCCCGGCTGACCCTGCTGCCCGCCGACCAGCTCGGCGCGGCCGCCCGGCGGCGCGGCATCCGCTCGGCGCGGGACCTGCCGCCGCACCAGCTCGGCGAGCTGCTGCTCGACCACGGCGGCGTCTACGCCGACGTCGACTCGGCCGAGTACGCCCGCCGGCTCGGCCTGCTCGCCGACCGGGTGCGTGAGCCGGCCGACGGGTCCGGGGAGCTGCACCTGGCGCTGGGCTCGGTCAGCTGGGAGGTCGAGGGCGAGGCGGTGCGCTCGCCGCTGCTGCTGGTGCCCGTCGTGCTCACCCGGGTGGCGAGCTCGGGCGCCTACCGGCTGAGCGCCGCGCCGGGCGGCACGCCCGGCCCGAACGGCTGCCTGCTGGCCGAGCTGCGCCGCCGCACCGGCGTCGCCCTGGCCGGCCTGGACGACGGGGCCGACATCGACCTGGCGAGCGCGCTGCCCGCGCTGCGGCAGGAGCTGGCCCAGCGCGGGCTGCCGTTCCGGGTGGAGCCGACCGCCGACCTCGCGGTGCTGCCCGCGGCGGCACACCGGGTGCGCCAGGACGCCGAACGGCTGGGCGCCGGCGCGCTGCGCAACCCGCTCGTGCCGGTGCTGCTGCGCCCCGGCCAGCCGTTCGCCGACCCGGGCCCGGCCGACGTCGACCTGGCCGAGCTGAGCGCGACCCTGCCGCTGCCCGCCGACACCGACCAGCTGCAGGCGATCGCCGACGCCCTCGCCGGCCGCACCTTCGTGCTGGAGGGCGCCCCCGGCACCGGCCGCACCCAGACCGTCGCCGACCTGCTGGTCGCCGCCGCCGGCCAGGGCCAGCGGGTGCTGGTGGTCGCCGCGCAGCAGGCGTCGCTGGACGCGGTCTCGCAGCGCCTGCAGGACGTCGCCCGCCTCGCCGCCGACGCGGTGCCCCCCGCCGCCGACGCGGTGCCCCCCGCTGCCGACGCGCTCCCCGCGGACGTCGAGCTCTCCCCCGACACCACCGGCGAGGGCGGCCTGCCCGTTGTCCGGACCTCGGCGGCGGTCACCGAGCTGCGGGACGCGCGACGCGCGGTGGCCGACCACGTCGCCCGGGCGCACGACCCCAACTCCGCCGGGCTGTCGCTGGCCGCCGCGTACGCCGGGGTGCTGTCCGCCGCCCCGGATCTCCCGACCCTGCCGCTGGCTCCCGCCTTCGTCGCCACCGCCTCGGCCCGCACGACGGCGGCGGTCCGTCACGTGCTCAGCACGCTGCCCGAGGTGGCCGACCGCGCCCGGCCCCGGCCGGGTCACCCGTGGGGCTTCGTCGACTCGGCCGACGCCGACCCGGTAGCCGTCCAGGCCGCCGCGGTCGCCGTCGACACCGCACTCCGGGCGCTGCCGCCCGCCGGACCGCTGGCCCGGGTGGTGGCCGCCGCCCGCACGCCCGCGGACCTCGACGCGGTCGCCACCGTGCTCGCCGGGCCGGCCGTGCCGTTGGCCGACCTCGACGCGGTGCGCACCCCGGCGTGGGCCGACCAGATCTCCGACCTGCTCGCCGACGTCGCCGCGTTCACCACCGCCGTCCACCCGGCGCTGGAGGTCGCGCTCCCCCAGGCGCTGGACCTGCCGCTGGCCGGCATCGCCGACGACGCCCGGCAGGCGGCCACGTCGGGGCGCTTCGGCCGGGTGAAGCGGCTGACCGCCGTCCTCGCCGAGCTGGCGCCGGGGCTGGACCCGGACGCGCACGTGGAGCCGGCCGACGTGCCGGCGCTGGTCCCCGAGCTGGTGGAGCTGCAGGCCACCGCGCGCGAGCTGGCACTGCGCTGCTCGACCATCGCCGGGCTGGCGGTGCCGTGGAACTGGAACCCGCTGGTCGACCCGGGGCTGGTCGAGCGGCAGGTCGCGGCGGTGCGCGGGGTCGCCGCGGTGCTCGACGGCGCACCGGCGTTCGCTCCCCCGCTGCGCCGCTTCCTGGACACCGCCCCACCGGTCGACCCGGCCCGGGCGGTGGCCGTCCGTCGGCTCCGCGCGGCGCTGGCCGCGCTGCCGCGGGCGTGCGACGGATCGCTGGAGCAGCTGCTCGCCTGGGCCGGCGAGGGCGGTCTGGTGCGCCAGTGGGACGCCACCCAGGAAGAGCGGGCCGTGGAGCAGTTCGGCCTCCCCTCGCTCGGGCACTGGCTGGACCTGCTGCGACACGTGCACCTGCTGGACGCCGCCGGACTGTCCGAGGCGCGGGCGGCGCTGCTGGCCGGCCACGTGCCGGCCGCGGATGCGCTCGCGTCGTTCGACCGGGGCGTCGCCGAGGCCTCCTTCGCCGAGCGGTCCGCGGCCGGCGGGCGTGCTGTCGAGGCGCCGGAGGATGCGGTGCGCCGGTCGCTGGTCGCCTCGTCGCGTGCCCGGACCGAGGCAGCGGTGCGCGCCGCACTGCCCGCTGGCACCGCGGTGCCGGCCGGCTGTGTGCTGGCCACCCCGGACGCGGTCGCCCGGCTGCTGCCACCGGCCGCCGGCTCGTTCGACCTGGTGGTGGTCGAGGACGCGCAGTCCCTGCGGGTGACCGATGTGCTCGGCGCGCTGGGCCGGGGCACCGCGGCGGTCGTGGTCGGCGACGGTGGCCAGCTGCCGCCGCGCGGTGCGCCCGACGAGCTGCCCGACGAGGGCCTGCTGGCCGCGTGCCTGCGCGCCGGGGTGCCGCGGCGGGAGCTGACCTGGCAGCACGCCGCCCGGGACGAGGCGCTGATCGCGGTGACCTCCGCGGTGGCCCACGACGGCCGGCTGCGGACGGTCCCCGGCGCACCGGCCGGGCCGGCGGTCTCGCTGGTGCGGGTGGACGGGGTCTTCCAGCGTGCCGGGGACCAGCGCGAGACCAACCCGGTGGAGGCGCGGGCGGTGGTCGCCGAGCTGCGGCACCGCTTCGACGCGTCGCCGGACGCCGCTCCCTCGGTCGCCGTGGTCACGCTGCACGCGCCGCAGGCCCGGCTGGTCGAGGGCCTGGTGCGGGCGGACGCCGACCCCCGGCTGGCCGCCGCGCTGGAGAGCGGCACGCTGGCGGTGCGGGACGTGGAGCAGGCGCAGGACGTGACCGCCGACGTCGTCCTGCTGTCGCTGGGCTGCTCGGACGACGAGCACGGCCGGCTGCCGCTGGACCTGGGGCCGCTGAGCCGGGCAGGTGGTGAGCGCCGGCTGACGGTGGCGATGACCCGGGCCCGCCGTCAGCTGGTGCTGTTCGCCTCCTTCACCCCCGAGCTGCTGCGGCCGGAGGTGACCGCACAGCTGGGCGTGCGCCGGCTGCGCGCGCACCTGGACCTCGCCGAACACGGTGCGCCGGAGCTGCCCTGGGCCGGCGGCCATGCCCCGGCCCCGGACCCTTACCGCGAGGACGTCGCCGCTGCACTGCGCGACCGCGGGCTGGTGGCGCGGACCGACGTCGGCTGGTCGTCCTCCCGGGTGGACCTGACCGTCGCCCGGGCCGAGGCGCCGGACCAGCCGCTGCTGGCGGTGCTGCTCGACGGGCAGGCGTGGGCGGCACTGCACCCGGTGGACCGGGAGCTGACGTACCTCGAGCTGGAGACGGCGCGCGGGTGGCCGGCGGTGCAGCGGGTGTGGCTGCCGGAGTGGCTGGCCGAGCGCGACGCGGTGCTCGACCGGCTGGTGGCCACCGTGGACGGCGCCTGCCCGCCGGTGCCGCTGCTGGCCCCGCTGGAGATGCCGATGCCGGCCGCCGAGCCCGTCATCGAGCCGCTGGACCTGGACGACGAGGACGACGGACCGGTGGGTGAGCCGGTGCGGTGCCCGGCGCAGCCGGTGGTGACGCCGGCCCGGCTGCCGGACGAGGAGCTGTTCCGGCCCTGGACGCCGAAGCCGGTGGGCGAACCGACGACGTTGCGCCAGCTGGCGAACCCGGAGGCGGCCCGGCTGGTGCGGCGACTGCTGACCGCCGGGGTCGCGGCCGAGGGTCCCATCCACCGCGAGCGGCTGGCTCGGCTGACCGCGGCGGCCTGCGGGGTGCCGCGGGTGAACACCGCCCGGATCGAGTCGATCCTCGCGCTGCTGCCCGGTGGTGATGCGGAGTTCCTGTGGCCGGCGTCGGTGGACCCGGCGGCGTGGACGGCGTTCCGGCGGCAGGCGGCGAGCACCGAGCGGGCCCTGGAGCACGTGCCGCCGCAGGAGCTCGTCAACGCGATGGTGGCGCTGTGCCGGTCGGTCGCCGGGCTGACCCGGGACGAGCTGTTCTCCCAGACCCTGGCGGTGTTCGGCCACCGCCGCCGGCACCCGGTGCTCATGCCGTACCTGGAGGCCGCGTTGGCCCAGGCGGTGCGGGCGGACCGGATCACCCGGGCCGGCTCGGGGCAGCTGCTCACCGCGGTGACAGAGGACGCGGCGTCGGACGACCTGGTGGTCCCGGTAGCCGCGCTCCCCCAGGTCCCTGTGGCCACTGTCCCCCAGGCCACCGAGGCCGCTGTCCCACAGGCCACCGCAGCCGCTGTCCCCCAGGCCACCGAGGCCGCTGTCCAGCAGGCCTCTGAGATCCCTGAGGCCGCTGTCCCGCAGGCTCCCGAGGTCCACAGCTCCCCGATGACCGACAGCACCGCAGAGCCGACCGCGATGGAGGGGTACGGCCTCTTCGGCGTGGGTGGCGGCGGCGTCAGTGCCACCACCGAGCCGGCCGACGACGGCACGGCCCGGAGCCAGACGGGCGATGCCCCCGATGCGGCGCGCCACACAGAGGCCCGCAGCGTGCCCGAGCCGCGCGCAGCCGTGGACGAGCCGGCCGTCGGATGACCACGCCTCGCAACCCCGAGCGGCCACCGCTCGGGGTTACGGGGATCAGCCGCCGCGGGTCACCCGAGCAGCGGTGGTCCGATGAGGATCTCGGTGCCGTCGGGTCGCCAGGTGCGCCATCGGCCATCCGGTTGTCGTTCGACGCGGAAG
>NZ_CANKUD010000020.1 GCF_947486615.1 uncultured Modestobacter sp. | reverse complement strand
GTCAGCGCCTCCAGCGTCGACTTGCGGGGCCCACCGGCGGCGGGGTTCAGCTCGGCAAGGACCAGGACCTCTGCCATCAAGATGCTCCTTCGGGATCGCTGCAGTCGGACGCCATTCAGGTGGCCGAGAGGAGAGTGCGCCGGCTCAGATGGCGGATGGGTAGCGGGAGTGCCCGGGGAAGTTGCCGTGCAGCAGCTCGCCCTCCGGGCCCTGGGTCACTGCCTGCACCAGCAGCTCGCCACCGACGAAGCAACCCAGCCAGGACGCGCCCCGGCCACCGAACGGCTCGGCCCGGTCACCGCGGGAACGCGGCTTGTTGATCCCGACCTTGAACGCCTGCACCTCCCGGGCCAGCCGGCGGGCCTTGTCCTCGTCGTCGCAGGCCAGGCTGGCGACCAGCGCGCCGTTGGAGGCGTTCATCTGGGCCAGCAGCTCCGCCTCGGAGTCGACCACGACGATCGTGTCGACCGGCCCGAACGGCTCGGCGTGCATGAGCGAGCTGGCGCCGGCCGGGGAGAGCAGCGCCGCAGGTGCCACGTAGGCCGAGGTGTCCTGCCCGGTGATGAACCGCCCGTCGGCCACGCTCCCCCGGTACAGCGGCACCGCACCGCGGTGCATCGCGTCGTCCACCTGGCGACCCAGCTCCTGGGCCTTGGCGGCACTGATGACCGGCCCGAAGTCCAGCGTCGGGAGGTCGTCACCGTCGGCCTCGACGGCCAGCGGGTGCCCGAACCGCAGCGACTGCACCAGCGGCAGGTAGGTCGCCAGGAACTGGTCGACCAGCTCCCGCTGGACGACGTAGCGCGGGTAGGCGGTGCACCGCTGCTTGCCGTACTCGAAGCCCTTCTTCAGGTGCGCGGCCAGCCCGGGCCAGTCGGAGAACTCCCAGATCCCCCAGGCGTTGAGCCCCTCCTGCTCGAGCATGTGCCGCTTGCCTGTGTCCAGCAGGTCGGCGGCGACCTTGCCGCCGTTGGACCGGCCGCCCACGAACGCCAGCGCGCCGATCTCCGGAGAGCGCACCAGCACGCTGGACAGCTCCGCACCACCGCCGGAGAGCAGCGTGACCGGCAGGCCCGCGCGGGCCATCAGCGCGTGGGCCAGGGTCAGGCAGGCGGCACCGCCCTGGGACGGCGTCTTGGCCAGCACCGCGTTGCCGGCGAGCAGCTGCACGAGCTCGGCGTGCACCAGCACCGACATCGGGTAGTTCCAGCTGGCGATGTTGGACACCGGGCCGGCCAGCGGAGCACGGTCGCCGAGCATGGTGTCGATCTCCTCGACGTACCAGCGCACGCCGTCCAGCGCCCGGTCGACGTCGGCGCAGGCCAGCTTCCACGGCTTGCCGATCTCCCAGGCCAGCAGCAGCGCCAGCTCGTCCCGGGCGGCGGCCATCGCGTCGACGGCCGCGGTGACCCGGGCCTTGCGCTCGGCCAGCGGGGTCTGCGCCCACTCGCGGTGCGCAGCTGCGGCGGCCAGCACCGCGTGCTGCGCCTCGCCGGCCGACAGCCGGGGGAGGCCGATGAGCTTGGTGCCGTCGACCGGGGTGACCAGCGGCTCGGGGCTGCCGATCGGCCGCCAGGCGCCGTCCACCAGGTTGTGCAGCCGGTCGGTGCCGAACGCCTCGGGGGCCAGCTCCGCGGCACGGCCGAGGACCGCGGCCCACTCCGTGCCGGGCTTGACGTGCAAGGCGGAGGTGCCCTGTCGTCGCGTCTCCGCGGTGGCGATGTCGGTCTTCACCGTCTCCCCCGGTCAGACGATCTTCTGGGCGGCCAGGTAGCCCACCAGCTTCTCGGCGCCGTCGCCCTCGTCGGCGACCTTCACGCCCTCGCCCTTGGGCGGGCGCCCCGCGGAGTCGACGACCCTGCTGGTGGCGGTGGCCAGGCCCACGGTCGACGGGTCGATGCCGAGGTCGGCCAGCGTCCTGGTCTCCACCGGCTTCTTCTTGGCGGCCATGATCCCCTTGAAGGAGGGGTAGCGCGGCTCGTTGATCGTGTCCCAGGTGGACACGATCGCCGGCAGCGGCGCCTCGACCTCCCAGTACCCGCCGTCGGTCTGCCGCTCGATCTTGGCCATCGAGCCCTCGATCGTCAGCTTGCGGGCGCCGGACAGCTGCGGGATGCCCAGCCGCTCCGACAGCAGCGCCGGCATCACCGACACCTGCCCGTCAGTGGACTCCGCGCCGCACAGCACCAGGTCGTACTCCAGCTGCGACAGCGCGGCGGCGATGACCGCGCTGGTCTGCACGGCGCAGGAGCCGTGGATCGCCGGGTCGCTGACGTGCACGGCCTTGTCCGCACCCATCGACAGGGCCTTGCGGATGGCGTCGGTGGCGGTGTCGGGGCCGACGGTCAGCACCGTGACCTCACCGCCCTGCGCCTCCTTGACCGTCAGCGCCTCCTCGATGGCGTACTCGTCCATCTCGTTGATCACGTTGTCGGCGGTGGCCCGCGCGACGGTGTTGTCCGACGGGTCCAGCTTCCGCTCGCTGCCGGAGTCGGGGACCTGCTTGACCAGAACGACGATGTTCATGACGCGCCTTTCGTGTGCTGCGTGATCGTGAGGTGGACGCGTGTCGCCCGTGAGGAGGGACCACCCGCTGGGACGACTGATGCGGGGGCCCAGCCGGTCAGGTGGCGCCGGGTACCGCGAGCGCCTTGTTCACGACACGACCAGCACGGCGGCTCACTTGGCTCCGAGCTCGATGGACAGCTCGGTGCTGGTCAGGCAGCTGCCGCTCAGCATCGAGGGCTCGCATGCCGCCAGAGTCCCACCTAGGCTGCATCATGCCCTGGACAATACGCTAACTCTTTATACGCTATCGGCGCAGCAACAGGAGTAGGACGACAACCGCTCCCACACCGCCGCAGTGACGTCGCACGGACGAGCCAGGCGACGCTCGCGGTCCACGGACTGCCGTGGCAACCCGGCACGGGCGATCCTGCACACCGCCGTCGGGAAGGAGCCTTTGCCAGGAGTCCCGCGACTGTCCCGCCCTGGTCTGAGCCGCGTCGCCGTACGGGTTGCTGTACTCCTTGCACCGCGCTCGACAGGTCCTGCGGTGCGGCAGCCAGAGAGCGGCGCCGCTCCGGGCCGCCGAACAGGGCGTGGTCAGGAGGTCGATGACGTTGGCCCCGCCGGCGCGCGCTCGGTGCAAGCTGGCCTCAGCAGATGACAGTCCTTCACTGCGACGACGGCGTGACTCGATCGCCCGACGACCCGCGGCGACGACGCGACGGGGGCGAATCGGCTACCAGCGCCCCCTCCACCACCTGCCGAAGGGCCGCTTCGACCATGCGCATGGAGACGCCTTCTGGAACGACGACCAGCGCAGCAGGCCCATCTACGGCCTCGTGGACGAAGGTGTGCTGAACAACGGCGAGCGCCCGCTCAATCTCCTCGTGGGGGTCGGTGCACTCACCTCTGAGCCACCGACGAAGAACACGATTGTGAGCGGCCACGACAGCGGCTGCGCTCACCTCGGCACGCAGTTCGGAGTCATCCGATCCGTCCCCCCACTGACTCAAGTGGCGACGGAAAAGTTGTTGATATCTGGCACCACTGACCAGCTCGCGCTCGCGGAGCGCCGGAACCGCGGATGTCAGGCGGTAGCGCTCACGAGCGCGATCCCCCTCGGCCACGTAGTGAAATAGAACGATCTTGACCGCGTCCACCACGGCGGAGAGCGCGGAGTTCGCATGCGATGTGCGGAGCCGCTCGCTCACACGACCGAGCAACGTGTCGTGGTCGGGGAAGATGACGGCTTCCTTGGACCCGAACGATCGGAAGAAGGTGCTCCGACTGATCCCGGCCCCGGTGGCGATGTCGTCGACCGCGGTCGCGTCGTAGCCGCGCGTCGCGAAGAGCCGGAAGGCCGCGTCGACGATCTCTTCGCGGCCGGCTGCCATGAGGACTCCTTCGGGATGGGTCTGGACATCGTCCCGCATGAAACTTAGTTTCATTGGGTGACACTGAGGATCATCGCTCGATCTAACGAGCCTCCCGGCACTGTCCCCGCCGACCTCGACCTGCACACCACCGCCGGCAAGCTGGCCGACTTCGAGCGGCGGGTGGAGGAAGCCGCGCACGCCGGGTCGCAGCGCGCGGTCGACAAGCAGCACGCCGCCGGCAAGATGACCGCCCGGGAGCGGATCGACGCGCTGCTGGACCCGGGCTCGTTCACCGAGCTCGACGAGTTCGCCCGGCACCGCTCCAGCAACTTCGGCATGGACGCCAGGCGGCCCTTCGGGGACGGCGTCGTCACCGGGTACGGCACGGTCGACGGCCGGCCGGTCTGCGTCTTCTCCCAGGACGTCACCGTGTTCGGCGGCAGCCTCGGCGAGGTCTACGGCGAGAAGATCGTCAAGGTGCTGGACCTGGCCATGCGCAACGGCTGCCCGATCATCGGGATCAACGAGGGCGGTGGCGCCCGGATCCAGGAGGGCGTGGTCTCCCTGGGGCTCTACGCCGAGATCTTCCGGCGCAACGTGCACGCCTCCGGCGTCATCCCGCAGATCTCGCTGGTGATGGGGGCCGCCGCCGGTGGCCACGTCTACTCCCCCGCCCTCACCGACTTCATCGTCATGGTCGACAAGACCAGCCAGATGTTCATCACCGGCCCCGACGTGGTGAAGACGGTGACCGGGGAGGACGTCACGCTGGAGGAGCTCGGCGGCGCCCGCACCCACAACACCAAGTCCGGCGTCGCGCACTACCTCGCCGAGGACGAGGCCGACGCCCTGGACTACGTGAAGGCCCTGCTGTCGCACCTGCCGAGCAACAACCTCGACCCGCTGCCGGCCATCGAGGTCCCCCCGGTCGACGTCGCCCTCCCCGAGGCGCTCACCGACGACGACCGCGAGCTGGACACCTTCATCCCGGACTCGCCGAACACGCCGTATGACATGCACACCGTCATCGAGCACGTGCTCGACGACGGGGAGTTCCTCGAGGTCCAGGCGCTGTGGGGGCCCAACATCCTCACCGGCTTCGGCCGGGTCGAGGGCCGCCCGGTCGGCGTGGTGGCCAACCAGCCCACCCAGCTCGCCGGCACGCTGGACATCGACGCCAGCGAGAAGGCCGCGCGCTTCGTGCGCACCTGCGACGCCTTCAACATCCCGGTGCTCACCTTCGTCGACGTCCCCGGCTTCCTGCCCGGCACCTCGCAGGAGTGGGACGGGATCATCCGCCGGGGCGCCAAGCTGATCTACGCCTACGCCGAGGCCACCGTCCCGAAGATCACCGTGATCACCCGCAAGGCCTACGGCGGCGCGTACGACGTGATGGGCTCCAAGCACCTGGGCGCCGACGTCAACCTGGCCTGGCCGACCGCCCAGATCGCGGTGATCGGCGCCCAGGGCGCCGTCGGCATCCTCTACCGCAAGGAGCTCGCCGCGGCCGAGGACCCGGAGTCGCTGCGCGCCGAGCTGGTCACCGACTACGAGGACACCCTGGCCAACCCCTACATCGCCGCCGACCGCGGCTACGTCGACGCGGTGATCCCGCCCTCGCACACCCGCATCCACGTCGTCCGGGCGCTGCGGCTGCTGGCCAACAAGCGCCAGACCCTGCCCGCCAAGAAGCACGGGAACATCCCACTCTGATGACCGAACAGACCCCGCCCCCGTTGCTGCAGGTGGTCCGCGGCGAGCCGAGCGCCGAGGAACTGGCCGCGCTCACTGTCGTCGTCGCCGCGCTCGCCCAGCGCCGGCCCGCCCTCCGCCGGCCTACGCCAGTGAGCGCGTGGGCGTCGCGCGCCGACGCCGTCCGCACTCTCCTGCAGCCCGGCCCCGGCGGCTGGCGCGCCGCCGGACGATTCGCATGACCACAACCCCCGTGGCGGGTTGGCATCCCTTCAGTCGCCGCAACCCAGCAACTCAGAGGAGAACGAGCGTGCAGAAGGTCCTGATCGCCAACCGCGGGGAGATCGCGGTGCGGGTGGCGCGCGCCTGCCGGGACGCCGGGCTGACCAGCGTCGCCGTCTACGCCGAGCCCGACCGGGACGCCCTGCACGTGCGCACCGCCGACGAGGCCTTCGCCCTCGGGGGCAGCACCCCCGGCGACTCCTACCTGGTGATCGACAAGATCATCGACGCCGCCCGCCGGTCCGGCGCCGACGCCGTGCACCCCGGCTACGGCTTCCTGTCGGAGAACGCCGACTTCGCCCAGGCCGTGATCGACGCCGGCCTCACCTGGATCGGCCCGTCCCCGCAGGCCATCATCGACCTCGGCGACAAGGTCGCCGCCCGGCACATCGCCACCCGCGCGGGCGCCCCCCTGGTGCCCGGCACCAAGGAC
Source organism: uncultured Modestobacter sp. (assembly GCF_947486615.1). Lineage (GTDB taxonomy): Bacteria > Actinomycetota > Actinomycetes > Mycobacteriales > Geodermatophilaceae > Modestobacter. Next base: position 13,536 of record NZ_CANKUD010000020.1, on the reverse strand, counting down.
CCGGTCGCCGACGCCGACGAGGTCGTCGCCTTCGCGAAGGAGCACGGCCTGCCGGTGGCCATCAAGGCCGCCTTCGGCGGCGGCGGTCGCGGCCTCAAGGTCGCCCGCACCCTCGAGGAGATCCCCGAGCTGTTCGACTCCGCGGTGCGCGAAGCCGTCTCGGCGTTCGGCCGCGGCGAGTGCTTCGTCGAGCGGTTCCTGGACAAGCCCCGGCACGTCGAGGCCCAGGTGCTGGCCGACACGCACGGCACGGTGGTCGTCGTCGGCACCCGGGACTGCTCGCTGCAGCGGCGCAACCAGAAGCTCGTCGAGGAGGCCCCCGGGCCGTTCCTCACCGACGACCAACGGGAGCGGATCCACTCCTCGGCCAAGGCCATCTGCGCCGAGGCCGGCTACGTCGGCGCCGGCACTGTCGAGTACCTGGTCGGCACCGACGGCTCGATCTCCTTCCTGGAGGTCAACACCCGGCTCCAGGTCGAGCACCCGGTCAGCGAGGAGACCTCGGGCATCGACCTGGTCCGCCAGCAGTTCCGGATCGCCGAGGGTCTGCCGCTGGAGATCACCGAGGACCCCACCCCGCGCGGGCACAGCTTCGAGTTCCGGATCAACGCCGAGGACGCCGGCCGCAACTTCATGCCCGCCCCCGGACCGGTGACCCGGCTGGAGATCCCCCAGGGCCCAGGCGTGCGCTGGGACTCCGGGGTCGAGACCGGGGGCGAGGTGGCCGGCGCGTTCGACTCGATGCTGGCCAAGCTCATCGTCACCGGCGCGACCCGCGAGGAGGCGCTCCAGCGGGCCCGCCGCGCGCTGGACGAACTGGTCGTCGAGGGCATGCCGACCGTCGTCCCGTTCCACCGCGCGGTGGTCGCCGACCCGGCCTTCACCAGCGAGCCGTTCACCGTGCACACCCGCTGGATCGAGACCGAGTGGGACAGCCAGGTGCAGCCCTACGGCCCCGCCGCGGAGACCGACGAGGCCGAGCCGCGGCAGACCGTCGTGGTCGAGGTCGGCGGCCGCCGGCTGGAGGTGTCACTGCCAGCCGGGCTTGCCGCGGGCGGGCCGGCCCCGGCCGCCGGTGCGGCCAAGCCGCGCAAGCGCGGCGGTGGTCACGGCGGGGCGGCTGCGTCCGGCGACTCCCTCACCGCACCCATGCAGGGCACCATCGTCAAGGTCGCAGTCTCCGACGGCGCCACCGTCGCCGCCGGCGACCTGGTCGTCGTCCTCGAGGCCATGAAGATGGAGCAGCCCATCACCGCCCACAAGGCCGGCACCATCGTCGGGCTGACCGCCGAGGTCGGCGCCACCATCGGCAGCGGCGCCGTCCTCTGCACCATCAAGGACACCGAGTGACCGTCGGTCACGGCAGCCCGCCGCCTGCTGAGCCGGAGGCTCCGGAGGTGCTCGAGCTCGCCGGGGAGTTCCCGGCGGCGAGCCGTGCCCAGTGGCGGGACCTGGTGGCCGGGGTGCTGCGCAAGGCCGGCCGCGACGAGCTGCCCGAACCGGTCGAGGAGGCGCTGCGCGTGCCTGTCGCCACCGGCGTCACGGTCGCGCCGCTGTACAGCGCCGAGGACGCGGGTGAGCTCCCGGCACTGGCCGGGGTGCCGGGGCTGCCGCCGTTCACCCGCGGCGCCCGGGCCGGTGCGGCAGGCGTCACCGCGGCCGGCGGTGCGGACGCCAACGTCCCGGCCAGCTGGGACGTGCGGCAGCGGCACACCGACCCGGACGTGGCGCTCACCCGCGAGGCGATGGCCGCGGATCTTGAGAACGGCGTCTCGTCACTGTGGCTGGTGCTCGGTGAGGGCGCGGTGCCGGTGGAGTCGCTGGCCGACGTGCTCGCCGACGTCCTGCTGGACCTGGCCCCGGTGACGCTCTCCGGTGGGACCCCGGCCGCCGAGGCGTTCCTCACCCTGGTCGAGGGGCGGACTGACCTGGCGCCGGGCGGCTGCCTGGGGCTGGACCCGCTCGGGCTGCAGTCCGCCACCGGTGAGTCCCAGTCGCTGGACGGGCTGGCCGACCTGGCCCGCCGCGCACCTGACGGCTGGCGGACCGTCGTGGTCGACGGCACCGTCTTCGCCGACGCGGGCGCCTCGGCGGTGGAGGAGCTCGGCTGCGCGGTCGCCGCCGGGGTGGCCTACTTGCGGGCGCTGACCGCGCAGGGCCTGACCGTCGACGAGGCCTTCGGCCAGCTGGAGTTCCGCTTCTCCGCCTCCGCGGACCAGTTCACCACCATCGCCGCGCTGCGGGCGGCCCGCCGGCTGTGGAACCGAGTGGGCGAGGCCAGCGGGGCGTCTCCGGCTGCGCGGGCGATGCGGCAGCACGCGGTCACCTCCTCGGTGATGACCACCCGGCACGACCCGTGGGTCAACATGCTGCGGACGACGGTGGCCTGCTTCGCCGCCGGCGTCGGCGGCGCCGACGTGGTCACCGTGCAGCCCTTCGACGCAGCCCTCGGCCTGCCGGACGCCTTCGCCCGCCGGATCGCCCGCAACACCCAGACGCTGCTGGTCGAGGAGGGGTCGCTGGCCCGGGTGCTCGACCCGGCCGGCGGCTCCTGGTACGTCGAGTCGCTGACCGAGGACCTGGCTCGGGCGGCGTGGGACTGGTTCACCGAGATCGAACGCGCCGGCGGGCTCGCCGCCGGACTGTCGTCGGGCTTGGTCGGTGACCGCATCGAGGCGGTGTGGGCGCAGCGGTTGGCGCGACTGGCTCACCGGGAGGAGCCGATCACCGGAGTCAGCGAGTTCCCCAACCCCGCGGAGAAGCTCCCGGTCCGCAAGCCCCTCCGACCGGAGACCGCGTCGGGCCCGGACCGGTTGCCGAAGGTCAGGGCCGCGGCCCGGTTCGAGGACCTGCGTGACGTCGTGGAGGCCACCGTGCCCCGGCCGGCGGTGTACCTGGCGAGGATCGGACCGGTCGCACGAAACACCGCACGAGCCACGTTCGCGGCCAATCTGTTCCAGGCCGGAGGGCTCGCGACGCCAGCCGGCGATGGCGCCGCCGAGTTCTCCACGGTCGGGACGACGGTCGCTTGCATCTGCGGCACGGACAGGGACTACGCCGAGTCCGCTGCGTCCCTGGTCGCCGAGTTGAGGGCCGCGGGCGCCACGCACGTCTGGCTGGCAGGGACCGCCGACGTGGCGGGCGTCGACGGGCAGATCGCCCCCGGGTGCGACGCACTGGCCGCGGTGCGCACCGTCCTGGACCAGCTCGGGACCACGACAGGAGTGCTGGGATGAGCGCGATACCCGACTTCCGCGACCTCGACCTGGGGCGGCCCGCTACGACGGCCACCGCCGAGGAGTGGGCGGCGGCCTACGCCGGCGCCGCCGGCCGGGACGTGGGCGAGGCGACCTGGCAGACACCGGAGGGCATCGCCGTCCCGCCGCTGTTCACCCAGGACCACCTGGCCGACGTCGACTTCCTGGACACCCTCCCGGGCATCGCGCCCTACCTGCGCGGGCCCTACCCGACGATGTACACGACCCAGCCGTGGACGGTGCGGCAGTACGCCGGGTTCTCCACGGCGTCGGAGTCCAACGCGTTCTACCGGCGCAACCTGGCCGCCGGGCAGAAGGGACTGTCGGTCGCCTTCGACCTGCCGACCCACCGCGGCTACGACTCCGACCACCCGCGGGTGGTCGGCGACGTCGGGATGGCCGGGGTGGCGATCGACTCGATCCTGGACATGCGGCAGCTCTTCGACGGCATCCCGCTGGACCGGATGAGCGTGTCGATGACGATGAACGGTGCCGTCCTGCCGGTGCTGGCGCTCTATGTGGTCGCTGCCGAGGAGCAGGGGGTGAGCCCGGACCAGCTCACGGGGACGATCCAGAACGACATCCTCAAGGAGTTCATGGTCCGCAACACCTACATCTACCCGCCGAAGCCCTCGATGCAGCTGATCAGCGACATCTTCCGGTTCACCTCCACGCAGATGCCGCGGTTCAACTCGATCTCGATCTCCGGCTACCACATCCAGGAGGCCGGGGCGACGGCCGACCTGGAGCTGGCCTACACCCTCGCCGACGGGGTGGAGTACCTGCAGGCCGGCAAGGCGGCGGGCCTGGACGTCGACGTGTTCGCGCCGCGGCTGAGCTTCTTCTGGGGCATCGGGATGAACTTCTTCATGGAGGTCGCCAAGCTGCGGGCCGGCCGGCTGCTGTGGGCGAAGCTGGTCAAGGAGGCCGGGGCGACGAAGGACAAGTCGATGTCGCTGCGCACCCACTGCCAGACCTCGGGCTGGTCGCTGACCGCGCAGGACGTCTACAACAACGTCGTCCGCACCTGCCTGGAGGCGATGGCGGCGACCCAGGGGCACACCCAGTCGCTGCACACCAACGCCCTGGACGAGGCGCTCGCGCTGCCGACGGACTTCTCCGCCCGGATCGCCCGCAACACCCAGCTGCTGCTGCAGCAGGAGTCCGGGACGACGCGGGTCATCGACCCGTGGGGCGGGTCGGCGTACGTGGAGAAGCTGACCTACGACCTGGCCCGCCGGGCGTGGGCGCACATCCAGGAGGTCGCCGAGCACGGCGGCATGGCGCAGGCGATCGACGACGGCATCCCGAAGCTGCGGATCGAGGAGGCCGCGGCCCGCACCCAGGCGCGGATCGACTCCGGTCGCCAGCCGGTGATCGGGGTGAACAAGTACCGGGTCGACGCCGACGAGGCGGTCGACGTCCTCCGGGTCGACAACGCCGACGTGCTCGCCCAGCAGAAGGCGAAGCTGGCCGAGCTGCGCGCCTCCCGGGACGGGGCCGCGGTGACCGAGGCGCTGGGCCGGCTGACCGACGCGGCCCGGTCGGCCGCCGAGGGCCGCCGGGACTCCTCGCTCGAGAGCAACCTGCTGGCGCTGGCCGTGGACGCGGCGCGGGCGAAGGCGACGGTGGGGGAGATCTCCGACGCGCTGGAGGCGGTCTACGGCCGGCACTCCGGTCAGGTGCGCACCATCTCCGGTGTGTACCGCGATGAAGCCGGCGCCTCGGGCCCGGTCGAGGAGACCCGGCGGGTGGCTGCTGCGTTCGCCGAGGCGGAGGGGCGCCGTCCGCGGATCCTGGTGGCCAAGATGGGCCAGGACGGGCACGACCGCGGGCAGAAGGTGATCGCCACCGCCTTCGCCGACCTCGGCTTCGACGTCGACGTGGGCCCGCTGTTCCAGACGCCCGAGGAGGTCGCCCGGCAGGCGGTGGAGGCCGACGTGCACGTCGTCGGCGTCTCCTCCCTCGCTGCCGGCCACCTCACCCTGGTGCCCGCGCTGCGGGACGCGCTCGCCGAGCTCGGCGCGGACGACGTGCTGGTCGTGGTGGGCGGGGTCATCCCGCCCGACGACGTCCCGACGCTGAAGGAGATGGGCGCGGCCGCGGTCTTCCCGCCCGGCACGGTGATCGCCGAGGCCGCGCAGGACCTGCTCCGCACCCTGTCCACCCGGCTCGGCCACGCGTGACCCTGTCCATCCCTGCTCTCAGATCAGTCGAGGCCGTGGGCCGCGGACGACGGCCACCACGTCGGCGATGCCGAAGTCCTCGGCGTGGAGTCTCGAGCCACCCCGAGCTCGTGCAGCCGACGGGCCCCGGCGTTGGCGTCGATGCGGCAGACCACCACCGGGACGTCGTCTAGACCTGCCGGATAGCTCAATCCCCCGGTAGGTTCCCCTGCGACAGGTGGACCGGCGCCAGGCGCAACACTTCGTCCTCCAGCTCCAGCAGCTGGTCCGACTGCGAGACCCACGCGTGTCTGTGTTCTCGGCCGCGGTGGCCGGGCTCGGCGCGCCTTTGACGTCGGCGGCCTTGATCCAGTTCGCCAGGCACGACTCGCTGATCCTGAAGTCGGCCGCGATCTGCTTGAGGTGCTGGCCCGGCCCACGGTTGCAGGCGACGCTCACGACGTCGTCGCAGGACTTCCTTGGCACAGGGCCCTGCCGGCTCACCGATCCGTAGGCAGGTCGTGAGCGGTGAGCTCCACTTGGAGACTTGGTGACGTGGTGTCACCCCACGGGCCGACGACACCGACGACATTGGCACCCTGGTCACGAAAGAAGACGTGCAGGGGTGGTCGCGTCAGCACCGACAGCTGGCGCGCTCCTGCTCGCCCAGCCTGTCTTCTTGCATCGACGAGCAGCATGCGGTCGACGGCCCAATGCTGGGTACGACCGGCGACGAGCATGATCGTCAACTCCGCCTCGGGCCCACGCGCTCCCCTCCGCAGCAACAGGCTGTAGGCACCGACGAACCCGACGCCATCTTCGGCTCGTCGGGTGCCGTCCCTCGCGACCCACCCGGGTCCGCATTCGGTCTCGTCCTCCGCGGGCAGCTCGCCCGCATAGAGAGTTCCCACCTCCGCAAGTTCGCGCAGCCGGGACCCGTTGGCCGGAACGGCGTCGCGGAGCGTGACCACGGAACCATCGTGCCAGCGATACGGGGCCAGCCGCGACAGTGCACCTGCGGCGCGCGCAGCCTGCCCGCCCCCGGTCTGTGACCGTGGCGACCATGACCATGGCCGGGTCGAGGCCAGCGATGAGCATGTCGAGGTCATCCAGGCCGCCGGTCGCGCCAGGCTCGCGCTCGTAGCGGAGGAAGGGACTGCTGTAGTCAACGAAAGCGGAAGCGGAAGCGGGCGATCGCCGCGCCGGCCGGAGCAAGCGAGAACGGCAGCGGTCCCCACCCGTGAGGGTGTGATCGGACAGGCACCGTTCGTTGAGCAGGTCGCAGCGGCCAGTTCGCCCAACAGCGTCGGCCCTCCTCTCAGAGGACGACCCACGAGGCCGCTGACATGAACGCGCCAAGGCCTCGGGCAGGTCGGCAGTCGCTGCACCGGAGGTGATCAGGTACGGGCGTCATCCGGATCGGCGCTGCTGACGAGGGGATCGACCAGTCGAAGTCCAACGTCCGGCTCACCACGCTGATCCGGGAAACAGCGCGACGCCCTCGATCCGAGCGGATCTCGCGCAGCCGGTCGGGTACGCGGACCGGTCCGAGGCGTTCCTGGCGAATCGTGTGCGCGCCGACAAGACGACTTCGGCCACCAACCTCAGCAGTGCATGCGGTCACCACCGGAATCTCCCGTCACCGGCATCGGCAGGCCCAGGCCCTGCTCACCTGCCAGGCGTTGCCGTCGCACTCATCGGCACTCGTCGTCCACCAGCTGGCGCATCGCCAGCATTCGCGGGTCACTGCGACGCCGCGGTCGGGCTGCGCTCGCTCCTCGGGGCAGGCCGTTCACATCCGGCACGCCTGGCCCCCAACGGGCACAGTGTCGACATGACGAAACCCACGCCGTCAGACGTCCCGCAGCCCCGAGACATCGCGTTGGAGCAGGAGACTCCTGAACAAGCCGCCGCACTGGAGGAGGCCAGCGACCCCGAGGAAGAACCATCACCGGGAATCGGCTGACCGGCGCAGCCGGTCAGCCACCCCAATGACCAGCTGCTGAACCGACCGGGAGGGGGCCAGGCCCCCTCCCGGTTTCCGCCCGGGGCGTGCGCGGCGTCGGCGTAAGGTCTTTCTCAGGGGTCTACGGCCACGTCTCCTCCGACGCCTTCCACGATGCCGTGGGCCACGCTGGAGCCGTCCTGAGCAACTCAGGATCGGCTCATGGTGGTCAAGACGATGGCCACGTCGGCCCGCACGACGGGAGAGACCGTTCCCGGTTCCCTGGAACGGTCTCTGACTTGCGACTTCTTCTGTCCGGCAGTCGCATCCAGCAAGGCGCGAAGGCCCGGTGGTCAGCGGGCCCGGCACCTGAAAGCGGCCACCGCGTGAACTTTCGGAGACCTCTCACAGTCCTTCAGGAGTTCGACGCGATGACCCGTTGTGGAAGATCGCCTCGGCCAGGTCACCGCGCGTGGCGGCCGCCGCGGACAGGGCGTCGGGGACCACCTCGGTGCGCATGAAGTCAGAACGAGCCCGCCGACACCCGGCCCGCGCACGAGCACTCGGTGCCCCCGGCGGCCTGCGGCTGTCCCGGACTGCGCTCGCTGCCTTCCTCCTCTGCGACGCTGAAGCAGGAGGTACGGGCAGCGCCGACCAGGGATGGGACGAGGAGACGCTTGCGCCCGCGGTCACTTTCGTGCTCGGCGGGCGAGCTCACTCATCCGCGCGCGGGTGCGTGCGCCGGCGCGCGTGGCAGTTGCCCGCTCGGCCGACCTTCTCCGGCAGCAGGTGCGACACCACGACGCGGGTGCGCTCGCCGAGACGCAGCGTTCGGGCAAGCGCCAGATCCTCGACGGTGTCGACGTCCTGACGGAGGCCGGTCAACTCGGGCCGGAGGACTTCCAACGCCCCGGCCTCGAGGTGGCGAGCGCGCGAGCCGACGCCGTAGAGCGGCCTGAACTCGGCGTGGGAGCGTGCCGCGACAAGTGTGGTGCCGTCCCCCTGAGCATCGGGCACGAAAAAGGTCGGTGCGACGTCGACGTGAGCGAGCGCAAGGTGCAGTTCCGCGGGCGTCAGGGCTGGCAGGTCAGCCGTGAGTGCCGCGACGGCCCATCCCCGAGACGCGCCTCGACACGCCGCCGAGCCACGGCGGAGTGCGTCGTTCAGGGAGTCCGTTGGCGCTTCCGCCACGAAGCGCAGCCCCCGGACGCCCATGAGGCTGCGCCACAGCGGGTCCCTGGTCACGATGACGACCTCCTTGACGTCACGACAGGAGAGGACGGCGTCCCGGACGTCGCGTGCCATCGCCACCACGAGAGCCTGCCGAAGGGGGACGGGGAGGGCGCTCAGCCGGGTCTTGGCTTGAGTCAGGCGCTTGAGGGGGACGACGACGGACCAACCCGTCACCGGTGTCGCACGGGTCTGAGGTCGAGGGTGAGGGCCCGTCGGCCCTCCTCGGTGCGGGCGGTGGCCATCCGTTCGGCGCTCGGGGTGCCGTAGTCCGTCGTCCGCTGGCGGGCCGGCCGGCCGATCGCGGCGGCCATCGCCTCCAGCTCGGCGATGGTCTTCAGCGACCCGTTGCCGGAGCCGGCCATCCGGCTGATCGTCTCCTCCATCAGCGTGCCGCCGAGGTCGTTGGCCCCGCCGTTCAGCATCGCCTGGGTGCCGGTGTCGCCGAGCTTCACCCACGAGGTCTGGACGTTGTCGATCCGGCCGTGCAGCAGCAGCCGGGCGACGGCGTGCACCGCCCGGTTCTCCCGGTTCGTCGGCCCCGGCCGGGCCACGCCGGCCAGGTAGATCGGCGAGTTGTGGTGCACGAACGGGAGCAGCACGAACTCCCGGAACCCGCCGGTCTCGTCCTGCAGCGCGGCCAGGGTGCGCAGGTGCGCGACCCAGTGCGCGGGGGTGTCGACGTGGCCGTACATCATCGTGGAGGTCGTCGGCAGGCCCACCTCGTGCGCCGTCCGCACGATCTCCAGCCAGGCCGCCGCGGGCAGCTTGCCCTTGGTGAGCACCCAGCGGACGTCGTCGTCCAGGATCTCCGCCGCGGTGCCGGGCAGGGAGTCGACGCCGGCCTCCTTCGCCGCGGTGAGGAAGTCGCGGAACGACAGCCCGGTGCGGGCGGCCCCGTTGACCACCTCCATCGGCGAGAACGCGTGCAGGTGGATGTCGGGACGGCGGGACTTCACCTCCCGGGCCAGGTCGAAGTAGGCGGTGCCGGGCAGGTCGGGGTGGATGCCGCCCTGCATGCAGATCTCGGTCGCCCCGCCGGCCCAGGCCTCGTCGACCCGGTCGCCGACCTGCTGCATCGACAGGGTGAACGCGTCGGCGTCGGTGCGCCGCTGGGCGAACGCGCAGAACCGGCAGCCGGTGTAGCAGACGTTGGTGAAGTTGATGTTCCGGTTCACCACGTAGGTGACGTCGTCGCCGTTGACGTCCCGGCGGACGGCGTCGGCCAGCGCGCACAGGTGCTCGAGGTCGGAGCCGTCGGCGCCCAGCAGGGTCAGGTACTCGGCGTCGGAGAGCCCGGCCGGGTCCTGCTCGGCGTGCAGCAGCGCAGCCAGCACCTCCCGGTCGCCGACCGTCAGCGCGGTCGAGGAGCCGTCGCGGGCGGCGACGGTCGCCTCGCGGAGCTCCGACCAGTCGCCGTAGACGGCGTCGAAGTCGCTGCGCCGGTCACCGGTGCGGCCCACGGTGTCGATCTCGGTGTGCAGGTCGACCCGGCCCGAGGAGGTCCAGGCCTCGTCCGGTTCCTGCCACGGCAGGCCCACCGGGAGCCGGCCCTCCACCGCCAGCCCGTCGGGGCCGGCGAGGGCGGCGACGTGCGGGCGCACCCGCGGGTCCAGCCACGGCTCGGGCTGGGTGACGTAGCCGGGCTGGGCGGCCAGCCGCTCGCGCAGCGTGAACCCGGCCTCGGCGCTCAGCGCGGCGAGCTTGTCGGTGTTCGGCCACGGGCGCTCGGGGTTGACGTGGTCGGGGGTGAGCGGGGAGACCCCGCCCCAGTCGTCGACCCCGGCGCGCAGCAGCAGCGCCAGCTCGGTGGAGTCGCTCAGGTTGGGCGGGGCCTGCACCCGCGCCGCCGGCCCCAGCATCAGCCGGGTGACCGCGACCGCGGCGACGTACTCCTGCAGCTCCAGGTCGTCGTGGGCGGCCATCGCGGTGCGCGGCTTGGCCCGGAAGTTCTGCACGATGACCTCTTGCACGTGCTGGTGCCGACGGGCCGAGGCCCGGATCTCGGCGATCGCGTCGACCCGTTCCGCGTAGGTCTCCCCGATGCCCAGCAGGACTCCGGTGGTGAACGGGACGGCGGAGCGGCCGGCGTCCTCCAGCACGCGCAGCCGCACCCGCGGCTCCTTGTCCGGGCTGCCGAAGTGCGGGCCGCCCTTCTCCGACCAGAGCCGGGTCGCGGTCGTCTCCAGCATCATCCCCATCGACGCGGCGACCGGCTTGAGCCGCTGGACCTCCTCCCAGGACAGCACCCCGGGGTTGAGGTGGGGGAGCAGCCCGGTCTCCTCCAGCACCCGGATCGCCATCGCCCGCAGGTAGCCCAGCGTCGAGTCGAACCCGTGCGCCTCCAGCCACTCGGCGGCGACCGGCCAGCGGTCCTCCGGGCGGTCGCCCAGGGTGAAGAGCGCCTCCTTGCAGCCCAGCGCGGCCCCGGCCCGGGCTATGCCCAGCACCTCGTCCGGGGACAGGTAGGGGGCCTTGCCCTCCGTGCGCAGCTGGCCCGGCGTCGTCACGAAGGTGCAGTAGTGGCACCGGTCGCGGCACAGGTGGGTCAGCGGGATGAACACCTTGCGGCTGTAGGTGACCACCCCCGGGCGGCCGGCCGACGCCAGCCCGGCGTCCCGCACCCGGGAGGCGGCGGACAGCAGCCGGTCCAGCGGTTCACCCTCACCCAGCCCGCGGGCGTGCAGCAGGGTCTCGGCCTCGGTGGCGTCCAGCGTCACCCCGCGCTCCGCGCGCACCAGGGCACGGCGGAGGGCAGACGGCGACGGTGACGAAGCCCTCAAGGCGTCGGGCTGGCTCACGGTCGAGCTCCTCTCACATGGGGTCCTGGGCTCGTGCGATGTCCAGCCGGAGATGGATTGGGTCGATCATCACGCTGCTCCACAGGTGACAGAGGAGCGCTGACGGCAGGCCGCCGGCGGAGGCAGGAGCGGCGGACGAACTCACCGTCAGATCCAGCGTCCGCGCGCGCGTGCGAACACCTGCTTGTCATCCAGGATTGCCGCACAGATGTGCTGCTCCGCGCTGTCAGTTCGTTCCAGGCAGGCCTCGATCGTCAGTGCGCGGCTGCGTGGAACGAGGGACAGGACGTCGATGGACAAGGTCGACACGTGGAGCCCCAGTTCCTCCCGGTCGGCGAAACCTGTCATGAACTGCTGGAAGACCAGGCTGATGCTTCCGCCGTCAACCCAACGGCTCCCCTCCGTGGACACTTCCGGGAAGACGAGTGAACCCTTCAGCTGGCGGTCCCGGTGTGTGATGTCCTCCATGAGGGCCGTGCCAGACCACTGCCAGGCGCCGTTCGAACCGTCTGCCGGGCTGGCCCTGGCGACGGACGTGGTGTCGGACCTACGAGTAGCGGCGGCATCGAGTGCGGCGGCTGCCTCGTCCAGCGCCCGCTCAGCCACTGGACCACCGAAGCGCTCCAACCGTCGTATGGCGTCGTGCAGCCGGACCGTTCGGGCGTCCAGTTCACGGCGCTCCCCATCTGAGGAGCCTGTCGAGCCGTCCACGTCCACCTCCATGAGCAGGCGAGATCTCGTTCGTCGCGTCCGCAGAAGGCTCAGTCCACGCCGGCCCCATTTCGGCTGAAGGAATCGAGTATCCGCGCAGTGACCTCGTCAACGTCCCCGCTCGCATCGACCCTGCTGAGCAGGCCCAGCGAGCCGTACCAGTCCGACAGCGGAACAGTCTCTCGCTGGTACACCTCGAGGCGATGGCGGATTGTGTCCGGGGTGTCGTCGCTTCGCTGCAGCGATTGCCCATCAATGACGACGCGGCGCGCGGAGAGCCGTTCCACGAGTTCCGCTGCCCCGACCTGGAGCTCGATGACCCGCGTCAGCTCGTGCCCCCGTTCGGCCAGGATCCCCTGGAGCGCTTCAGCCTGCGCCGTGGTACGAGGAAAGCCATCGAGGAGGAACCCCGCGGCGGTATCCGGTTCGGTCAGTCTTTCGGAGAGCATGGCGCACGTGACCGCGTCAGGCACGAGATCGCCGGCCTCGAGGTAGCCCCTGGCGGACAGACCGAGCGGCGTGCCGGCAGCGACGTGTGCCCGGAAGGTGTCACCGGTCGAGATGGGCGGTATGGACAGTCGGCTGGCGACCAGCTGACCTTGAGTGCCCTTGCCCGCTCCAGGCGGTCCCAGCAGCAAAAGGCAGACCATCTGGACGACTCCTCGACTGTGACATGGCTGGATACCAGGGCCGGTGTTCCGGCCGCTGCTTGGTCTGAGCATCACGCGGCTGGCGAGGCCTTGTACTGAGCCGCTCGCCCAGACCGGGCGGCAGTTCGGAAAGTGACCACACCGGCCAGCAGGTCGACGTGCACGTGCCCGGCTCTCTCGGCCTCCGCGATCAGCCGCAAGGAGAACCGCTCGCCCCGCAACGCGCGCAGGGTCGCCGTCCCACGACCCTCGAGGTAGGCCACCAGCTCTGCCTGCGACCGACGCTGACGGGTCACGACCGCGCGCTCCCGCACACCTACGTCGGTCCGGTGAGGGAGGACGACGGGACAGTGCCCGTGCTTGCGGCACGGCACGATGCCCCCGACCGTCGGGACGAGATCGGACGCTTCGTACTCCGCGACCCCACCACAGGCGAGAGTTGCAGTACGGCCCCGCGGCGGCTGTCGGCTCATGGTCACCTCCCGCCCCCTGATCCCCGCAAGACGGCTCGCTCGCCGACGACTGGGCCCGCACAGGCCGCTGCACGAGTGCCCGGCCGCCGGCGACGGCGGTCGCCGCGGTCCGACCTCCGGTCCATGAATCGAGGCCGCAGGGCGGCCACCGATGACCCGGTGCCCATGTGCCCGCCTACTTGCGGGTGCTGATCTGCTCGGTGGCCGCCGGGACGACGGTGAACAGGTCGCCCACCACGCCGAAGTCGGCGAGCTCGAAGATCGGTGCCTCGGGGTCCTTGTTGACCGCGACGATCGTCTTCGA
>NZ_CANKUD010000019.1 GCF_947486615.1 uncultured Modestobacter sp. | reverse complement strand
GGAGTGCTGACCCACCGGCCGCTACCGGCACCGAACCTGCCAGAGACCAGCAGGCTCGGTAAGCCCCATTAGTCGTCAGGGAACCGTGTACCTGCTCGGTCGCGACGATCCGTACGCCTCTGCGGCGCCGCTGATGACCGCCGTCGCCGAGCAAGTCCTGGATACGGCTCTGCAAGTCGCCAACGCTTCGCCGCACGGGCGGATGACGCCCTGCTTCCTGGCCTGCCTCGACGAGTTGCCCTCCACCACCCCGCTGCCCACCTTGCGGGTGCGGATGGCCAACGAACGCGCCCTCGGTCTGTCGTTCATCTACGCGGCGCAGACCTGGAAGCAGATGGTCGTCTCCTACGGCGAGGACGAGGCGCGCTCCCTGCTCGGGCTCACCAACACCTTGGTCGTCTTCGGCGGCGGCAAGGACGTCCACTTCTACCGGGAGCTGTCCGATCTCATGGACGACGTGCGGATCAGTCGGCAGACCGTCACCGACGGCCCCGGTGGCGTCGGCACGTCGCGCTCGGGGGAGAACGTACGGGTGCTGCGGCCCGGGGACATCCGGCGCGTGCCAGAGCGGCACGCGCTCGTCATCGCCGGAACGGCGCCACCCATCCTGGCCAAGCTGCGGCGCTGCCTCGACGGCAAGGACGGGCAGCAGCTCAAGTCCGAGCTGGAGGTCGCCCGTGCGCACGTCACCCGCGCCCGTGCCGACGTGGTGGACGTCCAGGCGCGCACTGCTGCTGCGCTGAGCTACGCCCGCGACCACCGGTTGACTCCCCGGCCGAACATCGTCGGCGGATCACCGTCCGAACAGGCGCCCGACGGGTGGCTGAAGTGATCGTCCTGCCGTTCCCGCGCCCTCCGGCCCCCGTGCTGGTTGCGCTCGAGCTGTTGCGGGACGCGGGCCGCCGTGACTCCGGACGACCGGCCCCGGCCGGCGTCATGGCGGACATGGAACGTCCATGGGAACCGGCCGGGTGCAACAGCGAACTCAGCGCATCGATGTGGAGCTGGTGCGACGACGTCGCGGTCTGGATCAACCACGAGTACGCCTGGCGGCCAGCGCACATGATCCCGGCCTGCTGGCGGCAGCATCCGCACATCGCCCGGGAGCTGCCGGTGTTGGCGGTGCTGCGCTGGCAGGCGGAGAGCGCGGTCGCTCCCGAGCTGGTCGAGGAGTGGAACCGCTATGCCTTTCCGCTGTTCTGCGACCGGATGGTCGAGCGCCTCGGCGAGAGCACCTGCCGCACCGGCCGGCACCAGAGCTGGCCGGCGGAGAGTCGCTACGTCGCCTTCGTCGACGGTGCTGGTCGCTGACGGGGCCAGTGACCACCGCGGGAAGGCGCGAGGGGCAAGACGAAGCCCCGGCGACATGGCCTGAGGCCAGCGGTCCACCGGGGCTTTCGCAGGCATCGTACGTCAGGATGGAAAGTGATGACAGCGTCGACGCCGCCGGGCTCGACACCAGGTTGGCCGCCGGCCGGCGACTGGGTGGAGAACTGGCTGAGTGTGCCGCGCTTCGCGGTCTACCTGGCTGCAGCTGACTCCGATCGGGGTCGCGCGCTGGCGTTGTACGAGTGGAACGCCCAGATCAGCGCAGCACTGCTGCACGACCTGGCCCATGTCGAGGTGGGGCTGCGCAACGCCTACGACCGAGCACTGTCTGATCGCTGGCCCGGGCCGCCGCACTGGACCCTGGCCGGGGAGACGGTCTTTGCGCCGGTGTACCGCACCCGGGGCCGCCGGCGGGTCGACATCAATGAACGGCCGCGGGAGAACCTGCGTCACGCGATCAGCAACGCCGGTGGCCCGGCGGCTCGGCCAGGGAAGGTCGTAGCCGAGCTGATGTTCGGCTTCTGGCGCTACCTCAGTTCAGCTGCGCACGAGAAGGCGCTGTGGGTGCCCGGCCTCCATCGGGCCTTTCCCCGGGGCACCGATCGCGCTGCTCACGTCGATGGACCGGTCGGTCGTATGCACGCGCTGCGCAATCGCGTGGCCCATCATGAACCACTGCTGACCACCGACATCGTGGGCCGGTTCGCGGACCTCTCCGGCCTGGCCAGCCGACTCGATCCGCAGCTGGGCCAGCATCTGGGGGCCGCGAGCGCCGTTCCCCATCTGCTGACCACTCGGCCGTAGTGCCTTCACTGGGAGAATGGACGACACAGGGTCCGAGTTGGTCGGTTCGCAGGACGCTCTCGCCCGGTTATCGCCGCCGGTGCTCCGACGGTGCGGTACGGGAACGTTTGCGTCGATACATCGTTCGGTCGGCGAGTGCGAGGACCTGATCGGGGTCATCACCGGGGCGGCCCGTGGCACTGCCGACGCTCACGCTGAGTGGCACCCGCACGGCCCCGATTTCGAGGGGCTCCCGCATCCGAGCCTGCACCCTGCTCGCCATCGCGGTCACCTCGGACTCACCCAGTCCGGGGTACAGCACCACGAACTCGTCGCCGCCGAAGCGGGAGACCAGGTCACCGGCCCCGGTCCATGCCATCAGCCGGTCGGCCACCTCGACCAGGAGCTGATCGCCGATGGCGTGTCCGTGCTCGTCGTTGACCGCCTTGAAGTCGTCGACATCGCAGAACAGGAGGGCGCAGCCGCGGCCACTGTCGGGTGCTAGGTGCTCCTGCAGGGCCTCGAACAGCACCCCGCGGTTCCACGCGCCGGTCAGCGCGTCCGTGGTTGCGCGGCGAGCAACCAGTGCTTCGCGCTCGCGCTGCTCAGTGACGTCGATGGCGACGGTTGCGATGGCGTACGGCCGGTCGTCGTCGTCGGTGACCACGCTGTTCTGCATGGACATCCGTCGCCAGGTCCTGTCCGCCCGTAGCCAGTCACCCTCGTCGAAGAAGGAGGTTCCGTCGGCCAAAGCCGCGGCCACTGCCCGCTGCGCCCGGGGGATGTCCACGGGAATGACGTAGACGTCGTGGTAGAGGCGGCCGAGCAGCTGGTTCCCTGCCAGGCCGGTGAACCGCTCCATGGCGGGGTTGGCGAGCAGTATCCGGCCGTCGCCGTCGACCATCACGACCAGCGCCGTCGTCGCATTGACGACAGCGCTCATCAGGTCTGCGACAGTCATGACAGCCCCCGTTCTCACGCCTACTCAACGGCGCCGCCGTAGTCGTATCTGCCCGATCCGGCGGCCCTCTCACTCACGCGAGGGATCCGGCCATCGTTCGTCCGCACGGAAGCCTCTGGATAAGGAAGCGCCGCCCATGCGTGATGCAGTTCCGGTTGGCGCCCGCGCAGACGTGGTTCTCACGCAGGAGTTGAGTCCTGAGCTGCTGTCAGTGGTGGAGCGCTGGGCCCGGCGCGGCTGGCTCCTCGGTGAGGTTCACCGGCCCCAGCGAAGAGCCAAATGGCTGGATGCTCAGTTAATCTCCGCCACAGGGGCGCAGTCTTGTCACTACACGCGTCGCCTCGAGCCCCGAGCGGGGGATCGCCTACTGCAGGCGGAGCGCTGAGCTGCGTGAACAGCATGGGAGAGCGTTTGGGACCCTGCCCCCAATCCTGATGCGCTGCCCGCGTAGGTGGAGTAGTTCCACAGCTGGTCGGCTGTCGGCTGAATCGACGCTGCGTCTTGCGGTGGGCAGGCTCTGTCCACATTTCGCTGCGCAGCATCGAAGACCTCAGAGAGCGCGATGCCGGGGTCGATGTCGACCTGTGTCACAAGGCGAGTCAGGTGCATCGGCCAACTACGGGCAGGAAGTGCAGCGATGACCTCGGCTGCTCGACGGGTGGCGTGGACCTGCCCCTCTACGGTGTCCAGCCGGTCGGCCAAGGCGATGACGCGGGCGTCGATGAGCGCGCTGGCCAGGCTGGGGGAGTCGGCGAGGGCTCCGAGCAAGGCGTCGCTACCCGCCATCTTCAGCAGCTCGGCGGGGTCCTTCCCGGTCGGGATGACGAGGTGGCGCGGGTCGGCACCTCGGTCGGTGAGCCGCCAGAACATGCGGTCGGCGGCGAGTTGGCCGGCGCGGTCGGCGTCGGTAGCGACGATGATCTGCGGCCGGTCGGTATCGATCAGAGGGCGCAGCCGGTCGGCTTGCGCGTCGGTGAACGCGACGCCCAGGGGAGCGACGCCGACGAATGCGCCATCGCCGGCGAGAGTGACGGCGAGTGCGTCCAGGGGACCTTCGACCAACACCGGCGTCGCACCGTCCGCCAGCGCCGGAGCCCCCTCAGTGAGGCCGTACAGCTCGTGGCCCTTGGTGAACAGGTCGGTCTCGGCAGTGTTGAGGTACTTGGGCACGGCGTGGCTGCCGTCGTCGTCATGGGCGGGGTTGCGGCGGCCGATCCAGCCGTGGATCTCGTCGCCGTCCCGGATGGTGAAGACGATCCGGTCGCGGAAGCGGTCGATGACGCGACCGGTGGAGGCGTGGCTCCCGAGGCCAGCGGCCACGATCTCGTCGTCGCTGGCACCCAGGCCGCGGAGGTGGTCGGTCAGGCCGGTCCAGCCGGCGGGGGCGTAGCCGATGGTGAACCGCTCGTCGTCGACGAGGTCGGTGCCCAGCCGATCGGTCAGGTAGGCCGGTGCCCAGGAGCCCTGATACTCAGCGGTGAAGAAGGCCGCTGCGTGCTGGTTGAGCTCGAGGAGCCGTTTCCGGGCGACCCCTGATGGGCCGACCTCATCGCAGGGTTCAGTTGCCGGGGGCTCGATGGGGTCGGTGTCAAGCAGTTCGGGTGCGGGCTCAGTGTCGTCGGGCTCGGTGAGGCCGACCATCCAGTCCACATCACGTGCGTCGTCCGAGGCCGAGGCGTAACCGAGGTTGGTCAGTGCGGCTGTACCCGCGCCGGGGATGGGGTCAGTGAGCAGGCCGATCCGCCAGAGCAAGGCGGTGGCCAGTTCGTGGGGGAGCAGCGCCTCGTCGTCCGGGTGTCCGGCGCGCAGCAGGTCGTACGCCGTGCCCAGCAACTGCTCTGGCTGCCAGCCGCCGTCCCCGGCCTGGCTGACGGCAGCGACCAAGGCAGGCCATTGGGGATCGGCGACCACGGGGTCGGTGGCTGCGCTCCCGAGGACGGCGGAGAGGTCCGACGTCCAGTCCGGGCGCAAGGTCCTCTCTGATGCGTGGTCGGTGGTCAGCACGGCGGGGGAGAGGTGGCGGGTCAGCCGCCACCAGAGAGCGGCCGCTGGCTGCTCGTCCGGGAGGGCGTGGCTGGTCGTCGTCCGGACGAGCGCGGCGACGTCGATGCCGGCGCGCTCGGCTGTGCTGAGGCGCTCGGCCAGGACGGGCCAGTAGGGGTCGGTGGCGATCCGGGCGTCGATGGGGTCGACCAACGGCGTCCACCGAGCGGTGACAGTGCCGGGATCGCCCAGCACACGAGCGACGCGGGCGTTGAGCCTGCGCTGGGCTCTGGCGTCAGCGGCTGCGGGGAGGACCGGACCGGTGAGGCGGCGGTCGCCGTCCTCGATGCCGTGGGCGGCGCGCCAGACGGCGAGGTCGGCGACCAAGGCAGGGTCCTGGTCGAGCAGCGGGCGTGCCCAGAGCGGTGCGCTGGCCGGCGTCCAGCTGCCGGCGTGGGTGGCCACGTCTGAAGCGAGCGCGGTGACCTTGCGGGCGCGGTCGTCGAGGTAGGGCCCCCATGCGAGGTCGGCGCTCAGCGGCTCGGGGACGGTCGGGAGCCAGGGGAGAGGGCCGATGCCAGCCGAGTGCTGCCCGGTGGGATCGATGCGCCAATCCAGAACGGCCGCGACATCGCGTGCATCGTCCAGCCCTCGTGGTGAGGCCAGCGCCTCCCGCAGCACGTCGGCGGGATCGCGGCCGGCTACGGCGCACAGGGCCAGGTGCGCACGGAGCACGGGGTAGGCGTCCTGCGTGGTCAGTCCGGGCACCGCTGCGTCGGCGGCCGTGTCGATGGCGGCGAGCCCGGCCGAGCCGAGTCGTTCCTCAGCGGCGACGTTGAGTGCGTGGTGGTAGCGGCCGGCACTGTCGTGCAACCGGGACGCTGGGTCGTCCAGCTCCCGGACCGTGCTGGTGGCCGAGGTCGGGGCGTCGTCCCGAGCCAGGACTCGGCTGAGGACGTCGACGGCGGTAGGCGGCAACAGCGCGTCCCGGGTGATCAGGCTGTGCGGGTCGCCGTCACCGGTGATGGGGAGGAAGACGTGGTTGGCGTGGCGGCCACGGGTGAGGGCCACGTAGAGCAGCTGGCGGGACTCCGTGCCGGTGGTGATGGCGTAGCAGCTTTCGGCGGTGAGGCCCTGGGCGCCGTGCACGGTGGTGGCGTACCCGAGGGTGACGTGGTCGCGCACGTAGTCGGCCGGGAGGGTGACGTGGCGTCCGGTGCGGCGATGGACCACCTCAAGGGCACCGGAGGCATGAACCTCAGCGACGGTCCACCGATCGCCGTTCTTCACCCAGTCCGTGGCGCCGATCGGGATGGTCCGCTCGTTGCGGCGGGTGATCACCGAATCGCCTGCCGAGGCGCGCGCTGAGTCGGCCAGTGCGACGTCGTGACCGGTCGGGCCGGTTGTCCGAGCCAGCCGCTCGTCGCGGGCCCGGTTGTTCAGCTCGGCGACCAGCTCACGGGTGGGCGCCAGCATGATGGCGTCGCGGCCGGCGGCCCGGTCAGTCGCCCAGGCTTCGTAGGCGCCGTCGGTCACGGTGGCGAGATCGCCGACGTGCACCCGTCCGCGGTCGACGTAGTACGCCAGCGCCGCCGGGTCCCCGTCGCGCAGAGCCAGCGAGGCGGCGCCCTCGGCGTGATTCGGTGCGCCGGTTCCCGGGTCGGTGAAGCGGACCACCTGGGTCAGGCTCACCGCGCCATGGCTGGCGGCGAGGTCGCGCAGCAGCCCACCGGCGCCGATGGCGGCCAGCTGCCGGTCATCGCCGACCAGCCGCACGGATCCACCGGCCTCGACGACGAACTCGACCATCCGCGCCAGATCGGGGGTGCTGGCCATGCCGGCTTCGTCGACGACAACGAGCGTGTCCGGGCCGATCGACGTCACCCAGGTCGGGACGTCGGCGCCACTGGTCACCGCGTGAACCAGCTTGGCGAGAGTGTCGGTGTCGGTGCCCAGCTGCTCGCGCAGGACCGCGCTCGCTGCAGCGGAGGGCGCCAAGCCCACGACGGTGCCGCCGCCCGACTGCCATGCTGCGGCGAGCGTGCGCAGCGCGGTGGTCTTGCCGGTGCCCGCCGGCGCCAAGGCGAGCTGCACCCGTGCTCCGGACGTCGCCAGTTCGTGGACCAGCTGCACCTGACCCGGGTTGAGCTTCGCCCCGTTGGCGGCCGACTCGAGCAGTGCCAGATCAACGGACGTAGCCGGGATGACACGTCCGTCGCGCCGGCCGGCGACCGCGAGCACGGTCCGTTCGGCGGTGATGATTTCGCTCGAGGTGTAGCGCGCCGAGCCGGCCACGGAAAACACGGAGGTGCCGTCGGTGCGGCATAGCGCGACAGGTTGCTTGATCGCTTCCTGCGCGCCCAGCCGGATCGACAGCTGGGGTGACAAGGCCGCGGCAACGATCGCGTCGACGGCACGGTCGACGTCAGGGAGCGTGATCCCGGCGGCGCGGGTCCGCCGCTCAGCTTCGGCGCGGACATGGCTCTCCTGCCAAGTCGCCCGGGCGCTCGCCACCACTGACACCAGCGCTGCGGCAGTCTCGTTGACCCACGCGTCAGTCGCTCGCTGCACCCTGCGAGGAGAGTGCCCGCGGAGGACGCCGTCGAGGTATCGCCTCAGCCGATCGTCCCCACCGAGCACGGCCAGGGCTTCGGTCCGCCAGCTGGCTCGCTGGTGGGCATACGAGCGTGGCTCGTGCTTGGCCTGACGTGTCTCCAGGTTGGCCTGCTGGGCCAGTGACACGGACTCCTTCATCGTCGGTGGCCGGCCGTGGTCCGCTTGGAACTGTGCAGACAGCAATGCCCGTCGGGCGTCGATGGCGGTGCGCCGCGATGACCAAAACCGGGGGAGTGGCCCGTCGACCCCGACGATCTCCCGTACCGGGCGCTTGCCGGCCTCGGGGCCGGGACGGTCGGCGAAGCGCACGCCGAGTCGCTCGACCAGCAGCGCCTCCAGCCGGGTGTTGTAGCGCTCGGAGGCGGCGACGACGTTCTTGTGGATCGGTCGGCCGTCCAGCGCCAGCCACCGGCCGTCGAGGGTCTGCACCTTGTTGCTGATCGCCACGTGCGTGTGCAGGTCGGGGTCGCCGGCGCGGGAATCGCGGTGGGTGAACGACGGCGCGATCAGTCCGCGTACGTCCACCTGGGCCACCCCTTGGTGGCCGGTGCGCGTGAAGGCAGCGTGGTCCTCGAACCAGGTCAGGGTGTCGGCGACGGCGTCGGCGTGCGCCTGCTCGATGACCGCTGCGACCTCGCGGGGAGCGATCGCCCAGAGCGTCGAGACGCTCTTGACGGGGCTGAAAGTCAGGTCGTACCCGGCGACCGCCGTGGTGGCCTGCCGGGAGATTCGGGCCAGGTGGCCGGACAGCTCCCGGGCGTCGAGCGGAGGACGGCCGTAGCTCTCGGCGAACATCGTCCTGGCCAGGGCGGTGCGGATGCTGGCGCGCTCCTCAGCCGGCACGGGGGTGACAGCCGGCAGCCCTCGGGCGGAGTTGTACTCGCGGAACTCGATGGCGCTGCGACGGCGGAACTCGTTTGCCTGCTCGAAGACCAGGTATGGCTTGCCCAGACGGCTGGCTCGATCGACCTCCTGCGGAGGCAGGCCCGCCAGCCGAGCGGCCCGCTCGATCTGGTCGGCGTTGGGGTGACGTCCCTGCCCGAACAGCGCCAGCATCTGCGCCTCGGTGACCGTGCTGCCGACCGGGAAGTCCGGCACGCCGGCAAGGCCGCGCCCCATCCAGGTCCCCGGCGCCTCGCCCTTGTCGCTGTAGTACTGCCCGAGGCTCCCGAACTGCTGCTCGGTGGCGTCGTGCGCAGCCACCTGGCGGGTCAGATACGTGTATCCGTCCCCGGCCGTGAGCTTGTGCAGCGTCATCACGAACTGACGCTATGGACGCCTGTCCCGTGTCAAGATCGTCCGGGGTGCAAGAGGTGTGTCGGACATGATCGGTCATCGGTCGCACCGGCTTGCTGACTAGGGCCTCGCGGCATCCGAGGCAGTGGACCTGGTCGCGGTGTCCCTCGGGCAGTCAATCCATTGCGGGTCGTACCGAAGCGGCAGGTAGGCCCACTTCCTGGCACTCCTGCTCGACAGCGCCTCCCTCGACTGCAGCCAGTCCGTCTCCGTCATCCCGCCACCATGCTCGACCCCTGCGTGGGCGCCCGACCCCGACGAGCGCCCCGGCGCCCAGCCCTACCGTCGGCGAAGCTGCACGATGTTGTTCGGCGTCGCCTGCGGCTCGTCTACCGCCGGGATCGATGCGGGTGCGCGCGGTGCACGGGTGCGGGTCGGGGCCTCGGCGTAGCGGGCGAGATCCCGCTGCAGGTCGGTCGTGTACCGGTGCATGAGGCCGGCAACTCGGCCGACGTCGAACCGGGGTCCGTAGGCGAGCTCGAACATCTTCCGCAGGGCGCGGGGACGTTCGGGGAGGCGGGCGTCCCATCCGGGCTCGCGGGTCCGCCAAGCCCGGACGCCGATCTGCTGGTGCAGACCGCGGCGCCGCTCGAGGTCGATGATGCCGACCTCGAAGGCTCGCCAGACGAGGGCGCCCATCGACATCCCCCAATGCTTCTTCAGCGGCAGCAGCTGGTTGAGCGTGAACCCGCGAGGGATCTCCTCCAGCGCGGCGTCCCTCGGCATCAGGAACGCGCCGGCGAATCGGTCGGCCTCACCCTCAACGTCGTTGGCCAGCTCGGGCAGGTGAGCGCTGGCCCGATGCATGACCAGGTGCCCGAGCTCGTGGGAGGTCGTCAATCGGAGACGGTCCCAGCTACCGGTGCCCGCAACGGCCATGATCGGCCGCTCCAACGCAGGCCCCGTCCAGGTGGTGAAGGCGTCGATCTTGCCGCTCTCGATTGGATCGACCGCGTAGACGAACACGCCGGCACGTTCGAGCGCGTGCACCACGTTCGGGATAACCGCGTCAGGCGCAATCGACAGCGCTGCCCTGGTCTGCTGGGCCGCTTCTTCGATGTCGCTGGCGGGTAACGCCGGCACGCGACTGGCCGGGGGATCGACGAACCGAACGAGGTGGTGGGCAAGCTCGTGGGCTACCTCCGCCCGCCGCCGTACAAGGGCAAGGTCGGCCTTGGTGGTCTTACGGGCGCGGAACCGCATGGAGCCGTCGCTGAGCTCCTCGGGGATGGGGGTGGTGAAGAAGGCGGGCGGCATGAGCAGGTGGGCGCTGAGCAGCTCAGGTGTGATTGCGCCGGCGGTAACGCCGTCCCGTTCAATCTGAGTGAGCCGGCCTGGGGAGATGCCCAGGCTGTCAGCCAGGGTGCCGCTCTTCATGCCGCGCAGCTCCCTCGCCTGCTTGACGCGGGAGCCGTGAATCATGCCGGCGCCGGCCCATCGTCATCGCCGTCGTCGGCAACCTCGTCGCGCGGCTGGAACAGGTCGTCCATGTCGTCGCGGTCGTCGTCGTAGTGGTCCGCCGAGCCCCCGATCGCGAGGCCGGCGAGTGTGTCCGGAATGCGAATGCGCCAGGCGTGCCCGGCGGTCGCGCTGAGCCCCTCGGGGCTCTTGGGCATGAGCAGGTGCTGCACGACGACACCATCGGCAGTCAGGTGCCACGTCCAATTCAGGACTAGCCGCGACGGGGCGACGTCCTCGCCGAAGAGCGCCTCGTTCTGCCAGCACTCCAGCGAGCGGCGCAGGCTGCGCGGCTGCGGCACGCGGGCGCCCGTCGGCTTCTTCAGCACGCGCAGGCGTACGTTCAAAGCTGGGTCGATCACGAACGCGACGCTGTTCCGGTCACCCTTGCTTCCACCCCACGGCTCCAGCACGCCCTCCTCGATCAGCGCAGTGCGGATCTCCGGCCGGACGATGTCCGGCATGGCCGCCTCAGCGGCGGCGGATGCGAGACCCTGCAGCCTGGCGCGGCCCGTATAGACCGATCGCTCAACGATGTCGGGCAACCGCGGCATCCGGGTCAGCACCTGCTCCAGCGCGTTGCGGGCGTCCGCGTAGGGGTGTTCATCCACGGCTAAAAATTTAGCCACTCTGCTACATCGGTGTCAAGTGCTGTGAGCCTGAACCTGACCGTGCCCGCTCAGCGCCACCACGTCTCCTCGTCCTCGCCAAGCTGCTGAAGCCGACGATGCGTCCGAGCGTGGGCTCGAGCCTGTCGGGTCCGCTGCCGGGCCGGAGGCGTTCCGGTGATGAGGCCGTCGCCGTCGATCTGTTCCAGCAGGCGCATCGCGTCGTCGGCGAGGCGCAATCTTTCTGCGCGCGCCCGCCCCCGGGCCGCAGCCAGGACAGGACGGCGGCGACGCGCGGACCGCCGCCTGCCCACAGGACCGTGGAGTCCCCCCGGGGTCGGCCGGCCCGTCCGTCGAGGGCGTGGCCGGCAAGGATAGACGCTGCGATGGCGCTGCCCAGGGAGAAGCCCGCGCAGCGGGCGACCTGGTGGAAGCCCATCGCACAGCCGGTCTCCTGCGCCGGCGCGGACCCGACGATCGACCCGGGATGGCGGCGTAGGTCACGCCGAGCCCGACGCCGAGCACACCGATGCTGACGAATGCCTCCCAGAGCGCGCCCTGCGAGAGGCGCGCACGGGCATGACCGTCTCGCCCACCAGCACGCCTGCGCGCCGTGTAGGTGTCGCGAGTTCTGGCCGCGGGTGACTAGCCGCGGTGCTGCAGACTCATTGCGTGCCAGCGATGCCCGTACCGAGTTCCGACGATGGCGCGCGGCTGTTGGGCACCATTTGGGACTTCCTTACGCAGCTAGGTGCCTGGCCAACAGTCGGGCAAGTGGCCAGCAGGCTTGATCGGCGACACGATGTAGCCTTCGAAGAAGCGCTGCCCAACGTTCCGGCAGCCCTGCTCTACGGCGTCCACCCGAATCGGCTGCCGTCCGACGACGAGTCGATCGGGCTGACTATCGCCGGAGCAGCGGTGGTGGAGGGGGCCGCTGAGAGCTTGCGGCTCGCGGTCGCAGCGGTCGGGTTAGCTGCCCAGTTGCATAGGGACTGGGAGCCTCCGGTGGCCGATCGGAACGAGGAGCTCGTTTTCACCGCCGCGGACCTAAGCGAGCGACTGCCGGTACCGGCTGCCGGCCGCGCAGCGCTGTTGGCTCAGGTAGGCGCGCTTTTGCGGACCGAGAGCTGGGGATGGAGGTCGGCCAGCCACGGTGCTACTTCTGATGCCTGGTCCTTCAGCATCGATCGGAGCGTCCGCCGCTTTCGCGACGTTGTCGATGTCAGTGACTTCTGGGAGCGAGCCCACCCGATGGTGCGGCCAGGCGCGGGTGACACTGTTGGGGCACCCGCACCCGCGGGGGCGAGTAGCCCGCTGGAGGGCGCGAAGGAAAAGGCTGACGTAGGGAGTCGTGTGGCCAATCGAAGCATCTTTCTGGTACACGGTCGCGATCATGACGCGCGGAACGCACTCATCGAGTTGTTGCGTTCGTTCGACCTGCGCGTGGTCACATGGCGAGAGGCCACGAGCAAGGCCGCGGGCGGCGGGACGCCGTACACCGGGGACATCGTGCGCGCTGGTCTTGAAATGGCCAACGCCGTGGTCGTTTTGCTCACCCCCGACGATGTTGGGTACGTTCGTCCGGCGTTTCGCGAGGAGCGCGATGGTGCCGACGAGTTGCAGCCGACAGGTCAAGCCCGCCTCAATGTCATCTTCGAAGCGGGGATGGCTATGGCTCTGGGTCGCGAGCGTGTGGTGATCGTGGAGGTCGGTGTCACCCGCGGCCTCAGCGATACCGCAGGTATTCACACTATTCGTTTGAGGGACGATCCGGAGTCCCGAAAGGACTTCGCCGCGCGATTGCGCAACGCGGGGCTGACCGTGGACACGGACGGGGAGTCGTGGCGAACTGCAGGCAGCTTCGACCGTTCACCACTCGCCCCCGGTGATTTAACGCTCGAGGTGGTCCAGGCAGCTGGCTATCCAAACCTCCGCGGAATTCAAGCCACGGAACAATCGCCGTCGGTCCGCTTGACCGACACGCTGGTCGCGTCGCGGCTGGGGCGCCTGGACTCGTCGCACAGCACTGACGTGGTGGGTGAACTGACTAACGAGTCCAGCGCCGCGCTTAACCTTGTGCTTCTTGGTGCTACCTACTTCGATGAGTCCGGTCGCATCGTGGGTACCGCAGACGGTGTCGTCAACGGACTCCTCGGAGGGCAGACGAAGGTTTTCCGTTTGAGCAGTGTGGGCAGCGTCAAAGACGTAGCTCGATTTGCAGTTCAGTCGAATGGCACTGGGTGAGCGCGACCGTATAGGCATTTAGGATGGACCTGAATGGGCCTGCCAGTGCCGCAAGGTCTGTGCCTCCAAGAACTTCCGATGCGGCGCTGCGAGGTCAATCCGAGCCCTTACCCCGCAATTTCGGGCTCCAGGTCATGCGTGTGCTCTGAAGGAGGTGGCTACGCGAAGGCGTCGGACCCAGCTTGTCCGCGTAGTGCAGGCCCGCGCGCGTTGCAGTACCGATTTCCCTATTCGTCGCTATGGCACGCTTCAGGCACGACGGGAGAGGACACCGTCGACACTTGACCCCACCCCAGAACATCGTTTGATCCAAGATCGTCGATGTGTGGGCGCCCTACGTGGTACGGGGCTTCGTTCTCGCTCCCCAACGGGCGGTGGCCGCAAGCTGTCCCGGGAGTTGGAGCGACTCGGTTCGGGGTCCGGGGTCCTGCCATGCCGATGGCAGGGCAGGTGCCGCGCGCCCGGTTCCGTGAGAGCTCGAGCGAGCGATTAATCGTGTCGCGGAGGCATCGCTTACTCATCGAAAACGCACTAAGACGGGCTCATTTGCCCAACGTGGACCCACGTCATAATTGCAGGTCGCAGGCGTATTTCGTCGGTTGTCAACATTGATCAAACAACTCAAGATCAAATCGCATCTTTTCTCTTCCTTGGTGGCTCGGGCTATATCGAACTGAGAGGTCCGCGCTGTCGCCACACGGTGTTCTTGGTCGTGGCGAGCTGAGCGGCGATGTCCCGGAGTGACCGGCCGCGCTCGGTGAGGCGCTGGACGACTTGGGTCTGCTCGAAAGCGGTCAGGTCGGCGTACTGGATGCCGTCGCCGGCCAGTGCGCGCTCGATGGCGATCTCGTCAACATCGTCCGGCGAGGAGGCAACACCCGTAGGTCGCGGACACGGGTCGGTGTCGATGTCCTCCCACGCCATCGGTGGCGACCAGCCCCGCGCGACGGCGTGGGCCCGGGCGGCATGCACGGCGGCGCATTGCTTGCTGGTCGCTCGCAGGGGCGGGGTGTTCGACAGCCGTTCGTACAGAGCGGCGACGTCGCGGGCGGTGCGGGCGGTGACCGACGGACTGGTCATGCTGCACCGCAGGCTGCTCGGGCGGCGTGCCAGCTTGTCGGCGAGCAGTTCGGGGGACCAGCCGATGGCGGCGAGCGCCTGCAGTCGACGACGAGTTCCGGTTGCGTCGACTCGGCTGTGTGGGGCCCGGTGGTCGTCGGCGATGCTGATGCTCAAGATCCGCGCGGCGGTGCCGGGGCGGACCCTTCGGGTGGCGGGGGAGTGGCCGCGGTCGGGAGCAGCCAGCGTGCGGATGTGGCTCACGGACATGCCGGCGAGCGCAGCTATGCGCTCGACTCCGATGCCGGCTGCCCGCAGTGCGTCGAGGTGGTCGTAGACCGGGCCAGCGTCGGTGAGCGGCTGCCACCGCCCGTAGGCACGATCCCGGTTCCTGGCGCGCGAGGCCGCGGTATTCGCAGCGGTGCACGCGGTGCATCGGCATCGGTCCTTGACGTAGGCGGCCCTGGTGCCGTGGATGTGCCGGCCCCCTGCATGGCTGCACTCTCGTGTCGTGCGCATGCGGGCGCGGTCCGTGCGCCGGGCGGCTCGTTCCAGAGCCAGCTGGTACTTGGCGCAGGAGTGTCGAGGATGGTGCGCATCGGCCAGCGGCACGCTGGCGTAGTCGGCCCTGTAGCCGCAGCTCGAGCAGGTTCGAGTCGCCCTCATCAATGACCCAGGTGACGCGGCCAGGTCGGTGAGCGGCTGGTCACCGAGATCCAACCGGGAAGCCGGCTCGGAGCAGCACGTCGTCGATCCAGTCGGTGCGGGTGGTGCCGGCGTCCCCGATGTGCTCGTCGAACCCCATCGAGGTGAGCTCGGAGGCGATGGCCGACCACACAAGATCGGGAAGCGACCGTTCCAAGTGGGCTTCGACGGTGGAGCGATCGACGTAGGCGACGCTCGCCTCGAGCAGATCAGCCAGGTCGGTCAGCAGCCGGTACGTGTCGCCGTCGTAAGCGCTGACCAGCGCCGCGCACAGCCGATGTCGGTTGGCCGTCGGGTCAGGCTCTCCGAGGTCGACCACGAAGGACGGCGCCGGATCGCGCGATGCGTGAACTGAGACGTCGCCCGAGATCGCCTCATGGGAGTGGCTGGGCATCGGCGCCCCCCTCGACAGTTGGGATGGTCTTGGGATCAGGCGCCGCGCAGCGTCGAAAGGTGACATGCCACGAATCGGCACCCCGGCGCGGTTGCCGCCGTCGCCGACGGACCGGCGTCGGATGCGGGTGGCCGAGGGTCGGTGTCAGCACGCCGGCAAGGTCTGCTGTCAGTGGCGGGCGGCAGGCCGAGGCATTTCTGCACATCCAGCAAGGCTTCTGCCCACCGAGCGACACCGGGCGTGCGCGCTTGCTTCGGTGCGGCGGCGCACGCGTAGGCGACGGGCTACGGGCGAGCGGGTGGTCGCGAGGCTCAGTGCTGCCCGGTCACTGGTCGCGGTGGACTGCCGGTATCATGGGGCGCACTCACGAGGGGATGGTCGACCACTGCTCGCCGTTGAGTCTGTCGGCGCGAGATGAGCGCAACCGACCAGGCGTAGGCGATCGACTCGTGCCTGACGGCCAGCTCTCGCGCAAGGGCCACGGCGGTGTTGAAGTTGGTGGCGTCGAAGTCCTCGGGCGGGCCCGTCGGGTCGACGACCAGGCGGTAGCTGCACACGGGGAGCCCCAGGACGCTGACGACATCCCGGCGGGAACATGGCCGTCACGCGCCGTCAGCCACCTTCTTGCATCGCTGACGCTGAGCTCCGGCTCTAAACGGATCCAGCTCGGCTTCAAGCCTCAGGGCCGTTGGCTCTACCCAGCAACAACGGGGAGGCCTGTCGCGTCGACCGGGCGTCCACATCATCTTCTGACGCACACCTGCCAGGTGACCCACGGCTCGCCCTCTCGGCGCTGCAGCTCGAACCCGACCGGCGGGCCTGCTCCGAAGCCGGCGTCGAGGTGCTCGCGCGCCAACGACCTCGCTTTCCCGGCGGCCACGTGATCGTCCTGGGTTTCGAACTCGCGAGCCAGAGGGCCGCCGTCGATGCGGATCAGTCGGTAGGCGACCACGAGCCACACCGTACGAGCCGGGCTACTCCTGCTCGGGCACGATGGCGCGCGAGTCGGGCACGTTGGGCGGGACGACGTTGGGGCCGGCCGCCGCTGGGCGCAGGACGTTCTGAGGGTGGAGCTGCACAGCGACCAGCGCGACGTCGTCGTCGGCGTTGCCTGGCAACATCCGAGCCAGCAGCTCGTCGCAGAGCTCGTCCAGGCCTCGTCCTGCCAGCTCCTCGAGAGCGTCCTGAAGGCGGAGCAATCCGGTGTCGAGGTCTTGGTCGCGGCGCTCGACGAGACCATCGGTGTAGAGGACGACGACGCTGCCTCGGTCGAGGACGGCCTCGAACTCGCGGCGCTCGGTGTCGGGTCGAACGCCGAGGAGCAGTTCAGGCTTGAGCCCGATGAGCGGCTGGACGCTGCCGTCGGGGTTGATGACGAACGGCGGCGGATGGCCGGCATTGGACCAGCGCACCCGCGTGACGCCGCGGGACTCCTCATCGGGCGTCTGCTCGAGGCGGGCGACCGCCACCGTGGCGACCGTGGCGACCATGAGGGTCGCCATGACCGCGTCGGCACGGCTGAGGACGTCGGCTGGGCCGTGATCGGCTTCGGCGCCGAGGGTGCGGACGATGGTGCGGATCTGCCCCATCGCGGCCGCGGCCTGGGTGTCGTGCCCGACGACGTCGCCGATGACCAGCATTGTGGCGCCGTTCGGCTGGAGGAACGCGTCGTACCAGTCCCCACCGACCTGGGCCGCCTGGGAGGCGGGCACGTACCGGACCACGATCTGGACATGGTCGGGCTCCGGTGGCGGGGTGAGCAGCGAACGCTGCAGCCCCTCGGCCAGGCCCCGTTGCTCCCGGTAGAGGCGGGCGTTGTCCAGTGCCAGGCCGGCACGGGCGGCGATGTCCGCGGCGGTGTCCACGTCGTGAGCAGGGATGCCACCGCGCCCCGCGCTGCGGAAGAGCGACAGCAGCCCCGCGGTGCGCCCACGCCCGCGCAGTGGCAGGACCGCCAAGGTCTCGGGGTCCAGCTGCTCGATGATGTCGCGGGCTCGGCCGGCCGGGAAGAGGTCGCTGATCCGTCGGGCGGCACCGTCCTGCACCACCACCGGTCGGCCGGTGGCCATGGCCCGCTCGAGGAAAGACCCGTCGAGCAGGGCGGGGATGCGCACGTCGGCGTACTCGGCGACCAGCGCGCCCTGCCGGGGGTCAGCATGGGCGAAGCCCACGTCGCGCAGGCTGCGACGGATCTTGCTCTGCTGGTCGTCGGCCACCAGGGTGACCATGCACCAGTCGGCCAGCGCGGGCACCACGAGGTCCGCCAGGCGGGCGACGGCCTCCTCAGCGTCCAGGGTCCCGGTCAGCTCCCGGGTGACCTCGGCCAGCAGCTCGCTGCGCTGCTGCAGGCTCTTGCGCTCGGTGATGTCGAGAAAGAAGACGGCCAGCCCGTTCTCCTCCGGCCAGACGCGGATCTCATACCAGGCGTTGAGGGGCGCGGGGTAGTGGGCATCGAAGGTCGCAGGTTGCCCGGTGGTGAGGGTCTCCCGGTATGTCCTGCCGATCGCGCTGTCGCGAGCGGCGGGGAACAGGTCCCAGACGACCTGGCCGACGGCCTGGTGGCGGGTGACGCCGAGGAGTTTCTCTGCCGGGCCGTTGACATAGGTGAACCGCCAGTCGGCATCGATCGCGTAGAAGCCGACCGACATCGTCTCCAGGATCCGGACGCTGCGGGCGGCCTCGGTGTGCACAGCAGTGACGTCCCACGCCGCGCCGAGCACCCGTTCGGGCGCCCCCGACACGTCGCACAGGGCGCGTCCGCGGGCGGCGATCCAGCGCAGCGACCCGTCGTCGTGCTGGATGCGGTACTGGGCCTCGTAGTCACCGCACGTGTCGATCGCCTGCTGCAGCAGTCCGGTGACCCGGTCGACATCATCGGGGTGCAGGCGCGCTTTGAAGCCCTCGATGGTCCGGACGAATGTGGCTTCGTCCAGGCCGAAGAGCTCCAGCAGCCGATCGTCCCAGGTCAGGGCCCCGGTGGCAAGGTCCCAGTCGAAGGTCCCGATTCCAGCTGCGGCCCGGGCCAGGTCGAGCAGCTGCCCCTGGGGGTCGGACGCCTGCGCCGGCGGGACGGCGTCCGCCGGGGCGTTCCCTCCGCCGAGCGACCGCCGACCGTCTGCCACCACAGTTGCTCCGTCCGCCGGGTGCCGCTCCGTCGCTGGTGATCAGCCCGGCAGCGTCACATTGTGCCAAGCCGGTCGCCGTCGTGTTCTGTGCAGCACGCCACGTGGGGGACCTGACACGTCCGGAGGCGCGGGTGTCGTGAACCGCCGCAGCGAGTGCGACGAGCCGAGGCAGCCGCACCATTGTGGCGCGGCCCGATCGCATCGTCTGCAGGCTGAGCACCGGGCAACGGCCGTGCGAACGGGCGCAGGACGAGGGGCGGCCCGGCCCGGGCTCTGGAACGCGCAGGTGCTGGGCATGCTGGCCGTGCTCGCTTCCCGGGGCCTCGGTCGCCCCCCCCGGGTTCACCGGAGGGATCCGTGACTGGCTCGCTGCCCCGAGGGGACTCCGCTGCGTGCGCAGTCAGACCCAGCGTTCGAGCGCTTCGCACGCCTGGTCCGCGCTGCGTTGGTCGAGCCGGTTGCCCTGGTCGCGTTCGTGTCCGAGTGGGGGCCGGTGTTCCCCGGCCCGCTGGGCCTGCCCGAGCCGTGGCAGTCGATCTCGTGCACCCAGCTGAGCCACTCGTTCTGTCAGCAAGTGGCGCGCTGGGGGAAGCCGCCGATCATCTCATCGGCAGCAGAGCGGCCGAGGGACTGCAGCGGTCGCTGCTGACCGCGCCCCCGAGCCGGACGACGTGCAGATAGTGGTGCGCTACCTGCCCGCCGGGCAGGCCGCCGAGGCGGGCGGTGACTGGTACGAAGCGTTCGTGCAGGGCAATGGCGCCACCACGGTCGTCATCGGTGACGTCGTCGGCCACGACACCGAGGCCGCCAGGCCATGGGGCAGATCCGTACCATCGTGCGCATCGTCGGCGCACTGGAGGACGACATCCCCGCGCGGGTGCTGAGCCAGACCGACCGGGTCCTGGAGGCTGCAGGCGACCGCGACCGCGACCGCGACCGCGACCGCAACCGCAACCGCAACCGCGACCGCGATCGTGGCCCGGCTCGAGCAGACCGTGGACGCGCGGGCTGAGGGGGCTGACCAGTCTGCTGGTCCAATGCCGGTCACCCGCCGCCGATGGCCGTCGACCTCCGGGGTCGGGTGACCGTGCTGGCTGCCGAGCGCGCCGACCTGCGGCTCGGCGTCGATCCCGACGTGATCCGCCGAGATGCCCAGGTGGTCCTGAAGCTGGACACCGTCGTGCTCTTCAACACCGACGGGCTGGTCAGGCGGCGCGACATCGACCTGGACGAGGGGCTGGCCCGGCTGCAGGCGCTGCTGGCCGAGCTCGTCGGCCGCGACCTCGACGGAACTGTGCGATGAGATGATCGCGCGGCTGCTGCCCGCCGTACCCGACGACGACGAGGCGCTGGTTTGCCGTGCGGTCGCACCCGCAAGACCAGCCTTGCCCGGCAGCAGCCGGACCGGACCGGGTGCCGCCCGACGTTCCCGACGCGGTCGAGGAGTGACTCGGCGGGCTCAGCGTTCACCAGCCGACGGACAGCCGGATGCTGTTGCCGTGTGCGTCGCGGCGCAGGGCGACGTGGTCGCACAGCTGGCGGGCCAGCCACAACCCCATGCCACCGGCTGACAGGTCCTCACCGTGGGCGGGCCCGTACCCGGCGAAGGGGTCGGTCGGCCCATCGCCGGCGTCGCGGATGGTGCAGACCAGCCGCCCTGGCGTACTCCACAGCCGGACTCCGACCGGCCGCCGTCCGTGGAGGGTGGCGTTTGAGGTCATCTCATCCACCGCCAGCAGGTAGTCCTCGATGAGGTCGGCTGGGCCGTCGAGCGAACGCAGCCGGGCGCGGACGGTGCGGCGCAGACCGATGAAGTCGGTGA
Source organism: uncultured Modestobacter sp. (assembly GCF_947486615.1). GTDB lineage: Bacteria > Actinomycetota > Actinomycetes > Mycobacteriales > Geodermatophilaceae > Modestobacter. The sequence goes on along the minus strand of NZ_CANKUD010000019.1, from coordinate 13,241 downwards.
CATCGTCGAAGACCAGAGCCGGGGCTGTGCGCTCCAGCGGCTCGTCGGGCACCGGCAGGGTGCCCAGGTAGGCCGCCGGGTCGATGAATTCGCGGTTGGCGACGCGGCCGGAGCGGCTGACGAGGTGCGGGTGCGCCGCCAAGCCCTCCAGCAGGAAGGGGACAGCCACTGCGGCCAGCTCATCCGGTGAGTCGTAGAGCAGGGCGTCGTGCCGGAACGTCGGCACCACCTGAGAGGGGTCTTCGGCATGCCCGTCGGCCGGGCACGAGGCGCCCTGCCTGCCGTTGGTGCTCAACGCCGATTCCCCCATCGTGCTGGCCGTCTTTCTCGGCACACGATCGCCCATGCTAGGCCGAGCTCTGTTCAGGAGGCCCATGCTGTGCCGGAACCGCGTCCGCACCGTCGGCGGGAACTGCCCGAGGTATCGGGGCGCTGTGATCGTTCAGTCGAGTCCGGCGGATCTGGCAGGTCCGTTGCGGGGGCTGGGCGAGTCCCGGGCCAGCTCCTCGGCGGGGAGCCGGCGGCTGAGCGCGGGGGCGTCAACCGCCAGCCGGATTGCTGGCTCCGGCGAAGGTCATGGGGGTCCGGCACCGGCTGCCGTTGGCGAAGGACGCCGCGACGGTGACAAAGGACACGCGCGGAAGCGGACGGCGACTGCCGGCCCGGCTCCGGGGCGACGACGGCGCACCGTGGCCGCCGTGCCGGTGCAGGAGATCCACCACGTGGTCCACACCAGGGAGCCGGTCACTTCCTCACGGGTTGCCCGGAAGACCGTCCGCGGTCAACTGGGTCAGGACGCTGGCTCCGCCGTCGACCACGTGCACGCTGCCGGTGGTCCAAAGCGACTCCGGTGAGGCGAGGAGCAACGCGGTCGGGACGACGTCGTCCACCGAGCCCCACCGCCCCATCGGGATGCTGGCCTGCCAGCCGGCGGCGTTCGCCGGGTCACGGGGTCCGGGTCCGGCGATGTTGGTGGTCACCGGGCCGGGCGCGACGGCGTTGACCCGAACGCCGTAACCGGCCAGCTCGAGCGCAGCCTGGCGGACCAGCCCGACCACGGCCGACTTCGAGGCCACGTACGGGTAGCTGACGCGTGGCTCGGCGCGCAGCCCGGCGGTGGAGGCGGTGACCAGGATGCTGCCCCCGCCCTGAGCGACCATCACCCGCGCACAGGCCTGTAGCCCGTGGAACAGGCCGTCCAGGTTGACGTCCAGCACCCGACGCCAGGCCTCGAACGGCAGGTCGAGCAGGCTGCCACCGGGCTGCATCATGGACGGCACACCGTTGACACCGGCGTTGAGGAAAGCGGTGTCCAACCTGCCGGAGGCGGCTGCCACGTGGTCGACCAGTCGGCGCACCGCGTCGCCGTTCGTCACGTCGCAGACGTGCGCCGTCGCTCGGGCACCGTCGGCGGTCAGCTCGTAGGCTGCGTCGCGGACGCCGTCGGCGTCGCGGTCGGCGAGGTGGACCACCGCACCGGCCCGTGCCGCGCCGCGGGCCAGACCCAGCCCGATGCCGCTGGCTGCGCCGGTCACCAGGACGACCCGCCCCTCCCAGTGCTCATTGTCGGCCATTGCCGTGCTCCTCCCCGGTCAGCACTCGTACGGTGCCGGCCGTTCCGTCCACGTCGAGCAGGTCCCCGGTGTGCAGGGCCGTGATCGGGTCGGTGTCCAGCTCGGTCACCGCAGGCACGTCCAGCACCACGAGCCCGAGGGCCAACTTGGAGTTCATCCGGGTGAACACCACCGCGACCGGAGCCGTCCCCTGCAGCTTGGCCAGGTGGAACTGCCCCGACCAGCCCGAGGACCCCTTTGCACCGGGCAGCACCAGCACGCCACCGGCGAAGGACTCGCCGCGTTGCGGGTGCCGGCTCTCCACGATGACACCGGTGCTGGGGTCGATCCCGCCCCATCCGGACACCGGCGCGGTGCACACCAGGGCGCGGCCGGTGGCCCGGCCGTCGACGACGCCGCGACCGGCCAGCACCAGCCGCGCGGTCGGCGCCCCGGTCACGCCGCCCACCGCCCGGTGAGCGCGGCGGTCACGCAGGTCTCGACGCTGCCGAACCAACCCTGCACCCCGGCTATCGCCGGTACGTAGTGCGCCTGCTTGGCCGAGTCGGTGGCGAACACCTTCGTGCCCGGCGGCAGGAACTGCCCGATCGCCGGGCAGGTGTCCGAGAGCACCCTGGCGCCGGCTGCCTCGATGGTGGCGACCAGACCCTCCTCATCGGCCTGGCGCCGCAGCGCCGACGGGGTGAAGACCCACAGCGAGGTCGAATCCGAGATCCGCCGCCTCTCGACCAGCCGGGCCACCTCGCGCACCTGCTCCAGCGCCGCGTGCGGGCAGCCGATCATCACGAAGTCGACGTCCCGGTCGGTCGCGGTGCGGCACAGCGAGGCGACGGTCTCGGCGCGCGCCGTGGCGTCGTACACCGACGTCGCCCTCGGTGGTCGGCCACCGAGGGCCTGCTCGACGGTCGCCGCCTCCGGCGTGACCCCGGGCAGGTGGTACATCTCCACGTCGCCGGAGGACGCTGCGGCTGCGCCGAACTGCTTGAGCTGCACGTGCGAGGGCCGCAGCCTCTCGCCGGCGAGCACCGGGACTGCATCCTGCACCCGGTCACCCACCCAGTAGCCGAACAGGTTCCAGTCCTCAGTGGTGACCACCGGCGTGCGGACGTCGATCATGTGCGTCGCCCGGCGTGCCTCGTCCAGGTGGTACCCGACGTAAGGGGTCCGCCCGGTGATCATCGAGGCGGCTGAGGACTCCCGGCCCTCGGTGTTGGTGCGGGCGCCGAGCACCGAGTTGATGTAGACGACCGCCGAGGACTCCATCCAGGCGCAGTGCTCGCCGAACTGCGGCACCACCCCCACCTGGTACGGCGTGCACGTGGAGAGCACGTCGACGCCGCGTTCGACCAGGTAGGCCTCGCTGGAGTCCATCGCGAGTGCGTCGGAGGGGGCGATGCCCTGGACGTCCCACTGCTCCCGGTCCCGCGGGCCGATCAGCTGGCAGCTGTGTGCGCGGAAGGCCGGCACCTCCACGGGCTCGGCGAGGTCGAGGGAGAACCGGGAGAACAGTGCCGCGGGATCGGTGGTGCCCAGCACCCGGGCGTGCCGGGGGCCGAAGATGTTGGCACCGCACACGTTGTCGGTGTCGATGAGGCGCTCGGCGCCCATCAGGTCGCCGTAGCGGACCAGCAGCTGGATCGCTGCCTGCACCGCGGGGCCGTCGTCGCCGACGAGCATCCGCTCGTCGGCCGGGGTCAGCTGCACCGTTCCTCCTCCGTCACAGGGTCAGACATGCGCCCTCGTCCTCGAGCATCTCCTGCAGCTGCGGCACGTCCACGTCAGCGACCGGTACGCCGGCCTTCAGCGCCAGGTGGGCGGCGGTGCCGGCGGCCTGCCCGAGTGCGAAGCAGGGGCCGGCCACCCGGGCGGCGGACTGGCCGCCGTGGGTCATCCCGGCGCACCGGCCGGCGGCCAGCAGGTTGGCCGGACCGGCCGCGGGCACCAGCGAGCGGTAGGGCAGCTGGTTGTAGCCGACCGGGTCGTCGCCGTAGGGCCAGCGGATGTCCAGATCGCCGTCGACGTGCGCCTCCACCGGCCAGCCGTTGAGCCCGATCGAGTCGTCGAAGCGGGCGCAGGAGCGCACCTCCTCCTCGGTCAGCATGTGCCGCGCCTGCAGCCGGCGGGTCTCACGGATCCCGATCTCCGGACCGATGTCGACGATGTAGGAGTCCTCGAAGCCGGGGTGGTTGGCCCGGATGAAGCCGAACACCTCCTGGGCCTGGGCCCGGCCCTGCACCTCGGCCGACGTGAGCTGCCAGACGTCGGTGCCGTCGATCGCGGTCCCGTCGGGGTTGCGGGGCTGGGTCGCGTTGGCCCGCCACTCGAGGTCGTCCCGCTGCGGTCGCACGATCGCACCGCGGCGGGGGAACCGCGGCCGGCCGGCGGCGACCGCCTCGTCCATGAGCCTCGGCAGCGTCTTCCAGGCCGGGCCGGCGCGTTCGGCGTCGACGCCGTTGATCCGGAACATCGTGGAGACGTGCAGCATCTCGGTCGGGTCGGACTTCTCGAAAGGCGTACCGGTCCAGGCCAGCAGGTCACCGTCGCCCGAGCAGTCGACGAAGACCTCACCGCGCAGCACCCCCCGCCCGGACTTCGACTCGACCAGGAGGCCGTCGACCCGTTCGTCGGTGCCCACCGCGCCGACGGCCCTCGCGTGGTAGAGCAGCGAGGCCCCGGCTGTGCGCAGCTGGTCGTCGGCGGCGCTGCGGTAGGCCGGGATGTCGTAGGCCTGCGCCCGGATCCGGTCGGCGAAGGAGAGGTGCGGGGCCCGCAGTCCGCCGAGCCGGTCGATCCTGTCCAGCAGCTCGGACGCGTGACCCCGGGTGGTGAGCACGTGCTCGCCGTGCACGTTGGACCACATGCCGCAGAAGGTCGACAGGCCACCGGACGTGCCTGCCCCGCCCAGGTAGCCGCCCTTCTCGACCAGCAGCGTGCTGCGGCCGGCCCGGGCCGCGGCGGTCGCCGTGGCCAACCCGGCCGGGCCGCCGCCGAGCACGACGACCTCCCAGGAGCCGAGCACCGGCGTGCGCCGTGCGGGCTCGTCGATGAACAGGCCGGTCTCCGTCATCGGGTGCTCCTCGTGGAGGTCGTGGTCCAGTGCTGGGTGAGCAGGGCGTGCAGCTCGTCGGGACGTTCCTGGGGGAGCAGGTGTCCGGCGCCGGCGACCTCGACCCGTCGGGCACCGGGGACGCTGTCGGCCAGCAGCTCGGCGTGGTGGGCTGGGACGACGGCGTCCGCGCTACCGGTGACCGCGAGCAGCGGCACCGCCAGAGCGGGCAGGGCCTCGCGCAGGTCGGTGCCGGCGATGGCGGCACAGCACGCGGCGTAGCCCGCCGGGGAGAGCCTGTCGACGGTGTCGACGGTGTCGCGGACCAGCGCCGACGGCGCCGCGGCGACGGTGGGGGAGTACCAGCGGCCGAGCAGCCCGGCGGAGGCGACGCCCATGCCCTGGGCGCGCACGGCCGCCGCCCGCTGACGCCAGAAGTCGGGGGCATCGGCGAACACCGGCGAGTTGATCGTCACCAGGGTCCGGACCCGGTCGGGGCGGGCTGTGGCCAGGCCGAGTCCGACGGTGCCACCGAGGCTGACCCCCACCACGTCGACCTGCGCCACGTCCAGCCGGTCCAGCAGCGCCACGACGTCGTCCACCAGGTCGGTCAGGCTGAGGTCGTCGGCCGGGACGGGGGAGTCGCCGTGCCCACGGTGGTCGTAGGCGATGACCCTGCGGGTGGCCGCCAGCCGGTGCACCTGCTCCGCCCACATGGTCCGCGTGGTGCCCAGCGAGGCCGACAGCAGCACCGGCACGGTGTCGCCCCGGACGCCCTCGTCGTCGAAGGCGACGTCCACCGCGGTCACGCGGGCTGCTCGCTGGGGGTGCGGCGACCGGCCTTGGCGTCCTGGATCCCGCGGTGCACCCGGGTGCGCAGCGCGGCGAACCTCGCCGATGACCGGGTGTCGACCTGCTCGCGGTCGGCGGGCAGGTCGACGGTGATGTCGTCGAGCACGCAGGTGGGGGAGGCCGAGAGCACGAGCACTCGCTCGCCCAGGTACACGGCCTCGTCGACGTCGTGGGTGACGAACAGCGTGGTCACGCCCAGGTCCTGCCACAGCGAGCGGACCAGGTCCTCCAGGTCGGCACGGGTCTGCGCGTCGACGGCGGCGAACGGCTCGTCCATGAGGAGCACGTGCGGCTCGTACGCGATCGCCCGGGCGATGGCGACCCGCTGCTGCATGCCGCCGGACAGCTGCCAGGGGAACGCGTGGCCGCGGTCAGCGAGACCGACGGCAGTCAGCGCCTCGGCGACCTTGTGCTCGCGCTGGTCCCGGGGCGTCTTCTTCAGCCGCAGCGGGAGCTCGACGTTCTGCTGCACCGTCTTCCAGGGGAAGAGGCTCCGGCCGTACTCCTGGAAGACGACGGCCATGCCGCGCGGCGGACCGTCGACGCGCTCGCCCTCCAGCACCACCTCCCCGGCGGTGGGGGAGAGCAGCCCGGCGAGGCACTTGAGCAGCGTCGTCTTGCCGGCGCCGGACGGGCCGACGATGCAGGCGAACTGGCCACGAGGGACGTCGAAGGTGATGTCCCCGATGGCCTCGACCGGCCCACGGTTGGACTCGTAGACCTTCTTCAGGCCGGTCACCCGCACAATGCTGTCGACGGTGCTGCGCGGCGAGCCGATCACGGCGGTGGTGTCAGCGGTCATCAGGCGTTCCTCTTCTGGAAGTCGCGCAGGCCCAGGTACCAGCCCAGGGCCCGCTTCTCGACGAGGGTGAACAGCACGGAGAGCGCGAAGCCGATGAGCCCGAGCAGGAGGATCCCGCTCCACATCTCGGGGATCGCGAAGCTCCGCTGGAACTGGACGATGGAGAAGCCCAGTCCGTTGGACGCGGCGAACATCTCGCCGATGACCATCAGGATCAGGCCGATCGACAGCGACTGGCGCAGCCCGACGGCGATCTGCGGACTGGCCGCCGGCAGCACCATGTGCCGCAGCCGGGCGGCGCGGGTGACACCGAAGGTCCGGCAGGTGTCGAGCATGACCTCGTCGGCGGCGCGTACGCCCTCGACGGTGTTGAGCAGCACGGGCCAGAGACACCCGGAGACGATCACCAGCACCTTGGACGTGTCGCCGATGCCGGCCACCAGGGCGATCACCGGCACCAGCACCGTCGGCGGGATGGCCCGGGCGAACTCGAGCACCGGCTCGGCACCGCGCCGCAGGGCGTCGGTGAGCCCGAGCGCGATGCCCAGCGAGACGCCGATGACGGCGGCCAGTGCGAAGCCCGCGGTTAGTCGCGCGAGGCTCGGGACGACGTCGCTGAGGAACCGGTCGGACAACCACAGCTCGCCGAACTGCTCGAGGATGGTCTGCAGGGGCGGGAAGTAGTAGTTGGTGCTCGCTGCGCTGGTCACCCACCACAGCCCGACGAGGACGACGGGTAGTCCGAGGGCGGCCGCCACGCGGCGCAGGCGCGTGGTCATCGGGCACCCCCGGCCCGACGCACCGACGGGTGCCAGCTGAGCAGTGACCTCTCGGCAGCGCGGAAGGCGACGTTGACCAGCACCCCCAGCACCCCGGTCAGCACCACCAACGCGAAGGTCACCGTCGTCGCCCCACTGCTCTGCGCGACGGCGATCGCGGAGCCGATGCCCGGCGTGCCGATGACCAGCTCGCCGGTGATGGCCAGCACGAGCGCCACGGACGCGGCCAGCCGGACCCCGGTGAAGACGAACGGGAGTGCCGTGGGCCAGACCAGGTGCCGCACCAGGGCCCAGGGCCCAGCGTGGTACGAGCGGGCGGTCTCCTCGGCGACCGGGTCGATGTCCTGCACGCCGTAGAGCACCTGCACGAGAACCTGCCAGAAGCCGGCGTAGACGATCAGGACGACGCCGGACTGGTAGCCCGTGCCGAAGAGGAGGATGACCGCCGGGATCAGCGCGACCGACGGGATGGGGCGGAGGAACTCGACCGTCGACGCGGTCAGCTCACGGAGCACGGGCGCCAGCCCGATGAGCACCCCGACGACGACGCCGCCGGTCACGGCGAGCACCAGCCCGACCGCCCAGGTGCGCATCGTCTGACCGAGCGCCTCCCACAGCGTGGAGTCGCCGAGCTGGCGGACCAGCTCGGCGACCACCGAGGACAGCGGCGGGAGGGCGTCGCCGCCGATCAGGCCGGCGCGCGGCAGCAGCTCGGCCAGCACCAGCGTGACGGCGATGCCCACCAGGGGTGCACGCAGGCTGCCGGCCCGGCGCGGGCGGGTGGGGGTGGGGGACGCGGGGTCGGCCACCGACGGTGGTGCCGAGTCGAGCAGGGTCACCGGTCCCCTCCGGTTGTGCCGGCGCACCGGCCGGTCGGCCCCTCAGGGCGCGGGCAGAGGACAGAGCCGCACAGTGCGGTCGAGACGGTGCGGTCGTAGACCGCCAGCCAGCCGCGGGAGGTGTCGGTGTCGGCGGGCGCCACCTCACGGGCGGCCAGCTCGGTGGGGGGGACCTCGACGTCGACCGTGCGGGTGGTCAGGTCGATGCTGATCACGTCGCCGTCCCGGAGCCGGCCCAGCGGTCCGCCGACGGCCGCCTCGGGGGCGACCTCGCCGACGACGATGCCCTTGTTGACCAGGCCGGAGAGCTGACCGTCGGTCACGACGGCGACCTCCTCGCCCAGGCCCGCGCCGTCCAGGGCGAACACGAAGGCCGAGGCCATCGCCATGCCCGGGCCGCCGTGCAACCCCATCCCTCGGAGCACGACGACGTCGCCGGGCTGTACCTCCCCCGCGGTCAGCGCGGCGATCGCCGTCTCGCGGGAGGGGTAGCAACGAGCCGGACCTCGAAACCGGTCGGGCCGGTCCTGGTCGACCGGCAGCTTGACGATGGCGCCGTCCGGAGCGAGTGAGCCGCGGACCACGACGATGGACGGCCGGGTGCTGAAGGGGTCCGCGACCGACCGGACGACGGTGCGGTCGGGGGACGGGATCCGGGCCAGCACCGCGCGCAGCGGCCGGCCGGAGACGCCGACCGCGTCGAGGTCCAGCAGCCCGGTCAGCTCGGCGAGCACGGCCTGGGTGCCCCCGGCGTCCTCCAGCTGCTCGATCAGGTGCGGGCCGTTGGGCCGGACGGCGGTCAGCACGGGAACGGTGTCGGCCAGCTCCTCGTAGAGCCGCCACACGTCCACGTCGAGCTCGGCCTCCACGGCGATCGCCTGCAGGTGCTTCACCGAGTTGATCGACCCGCCGATGGCCAGCATGAGCACGACCGCGTTGCGGACTGCGGCCGCGGTGAGCACCTGGCGTGCGCTGCCGCCCTCGAGCACCAGTTCCACGATGCGGCGGCCGGCCCGGTCGACGGCGTCCCACATCGGGGGGCTGTCCGCCCGCACCGGGGTGGTGCCGGGCAGCGCCATGCCCAGGGCCTCGGCGGCCATGTGCATGGTGTTGGCGGTCCCGAGCCCGGCGCAGACGCCGGGGCCGCGGATGGCTCCCTCGGTCATCTCCAGCAGGTCGTCCACGCTGGTGCGGCCCAGAGCGGTGTGCCCGGCATGGAGGAAGACGTCCTCGATGTCCGCGCCGCCGGATTCGGCCAGAGCGCTGTGCTGGTAACCGCAGGCGACGACGATCGTCGGCACGTCGAGCCGGCCGGCCGCCATGATCTGGGCCGGCGCGGTCTTGTCGCACGAGGCCAGCGCCACCATGCCGTCCAGCTGGGCCCCCTCCACGACGACCTCGATGTCGGCGACGATCAGGTCCCGGGTCGGCAGGATGTACCGCCCGCCGGCGCCGGAGCTGGTGATGAAGTCCGACGGGGCCGCGGTGCGGATCTCGAAGGGCAGGCCGCCGGCGTCCCGGATCGCCTTTTTGAGCACCGGGACGATGCCGTCGAGGTGGGCGAAGCAGGCGGCGAGGTCGGAGGACGAGTTGACGATCGCGATCTTCGGACGCGACATCTCCTCGTCGGTGATGCCCAGGGAACGCCACTGCGCCCGCCGGACGGCCCACCGGGAGCTGCCGACGGCCAGGTCGCTGCGCAGTGGGCGCCGTCCGGCGGCCGCTTCCGCGACCGGGGTGCCGGGCGCGCCGGACGTGATCTGCTGGGAGGTCACGGTGCTCAGTTCTCCGGACCCGACCAGACGAGGTCGTCGTAGGAGACGGTGCCCTCGACGATGCCGAACTCCTTGGCCGTGTCGATGAAGGTCTGCACCGACTCCTCGGGGATCTCCGGGTCGTAGGTCGGCAGGGTGACCTGCTCGATGACCGCCGGGTCGATCTGCGTGAAGGTCGACAGCTGGGCGCGGACCTCGTCCGGGTGCGCCTGGGCGTACTCCAGCGACTCGTTGATCGCCTCCACGATCGCCTGGAAGAGCTCCGGGTCCTCGTTCAACTGCTGCTCGGAGGAGAAGTAGACCGAGGTGGTCAGCGGGTCCGCGCTCATCTCGAGGTACGGCGTGGAGATCACCCGCGTGCCGGTGCCTGCTGCGATCGTGTCGAAGGGCTCCGCAGTGACCATGGCGTCGATCTCGCCTCCGTCGAGCGCAGCGACCGCATCCGGGAAGGGCAGCTCGACGTACTCCACGTCGTCGGGGTTGCCGCCGTCAGCGTCGACGGCCACGTCGCCGAGCATCTGCAGGAGGTTGTTCAGCGTGTTGACGCTGACCCGACGGCCGGCGAGGTCGGCGGCCGACTGGATGTCGCTCTCCTCGGGCACGCGGATCATCGAGACGTCCTGGCCGTCCTCCCCGGTGGAGGACGAGCCGGACGCGATGATCTGCAGCGGCAGACCCCTCGCACGGGCGGTGAGCACCGACACCATGTTGCTGAACGCGAACTGGTACTCCCCGCTCACGACCGGGGGCACCAGCGCCGCGCCGCCCTGACCGGTCTGGACTTCGAGGTCGATGCCGCGGTCGGCGAAGAACCCCTGCTCGTCGCCCAGGTAGAGGGCGGCGACGTCGATGACCGGGATGAAGCCGGCCTGGACGGTCACCGGGGTGTCCGACGACGGGGCCGGCTCGGCGGAGGACTCGCTGTCGCTCCCTCCGCAGGCGGTGAGCGTGAGCGCGATTGCGAGCGAGCCGGCGAGTGCCGTCATCGTCCGCTCGGACCGGAACGACATCGTTCCCTCCAGGTGATCGGGGTCTCGGTGGGGTGTGATCGGGACCCTACGGACTGCGCACACTCGTACGCAAGACGCACGCACGTATGTGCGCTATGCGTACACTGGTTTCGTTGGCTGGCTGTCGTGCCCTACGGCAGAGTTCTCGTCGACGACAGGAGGACCTGGTGACGCTTGTGGACTCGGAACTGCCCGATGGCGACCGGGATGTGGACTTCATCCAGTCGCTCGCCCGGGGTCTCTCGGTGATCAAGGCCTTCGGCGCCGAGTCCCCGGCGCTGACGCTCAGCGACGTCGCGCGGGCGACCGGGCTGACCCGGGCAGCGGCCCGGCGGTCGGTACTGACGCTGCAGCAGCTGGGGTACGTCCGGGCCGAGGGTGCGTTGTTCGCGCTGACGCCGAAGGTCCTCGAGCTCGGTCACGCCTACCTGTCCGGGCTGACGATCCCGCAGGTGGCCAATCCGCACCTCAAGCGCCTGATGCGGGAGACCGGGGAGACCGCCTCCCTGTCGGTGCTCGACGGCGACCACGTGGTGCACGTCGCCCGGGTGCCGGCCGGCGGCGTGATCACCGTGGCGATCAACGTCGGCGCGCGGTTCCCCGCCTACGCCACGGCGATGGGGCGCGTGCTGCTGGCCGGCCTCGACGACGCGTCGCTGGGGGAGTACCTGGCCCGGGTGCAGCTTGAGCCGCGGACGCCGTACACCGTGCGCGATGTCGCAGCACTGCGCGAGGTGCTGGAGGGCGTGCGGCGGGACGGGTACTGCCTGGCCGACCAGGAGCTGAGCATCGGGCTGCGGGCGATCGCCGCTCCGGTCCGCGATGTGGACGGTCGTGTCGTCGCCGCCGCCAACATCGCCACCAGCCTGGCCACCGGAACGCTGGAGGACCTCCGCGGGATGCTGCCCCGGCTCCAGGAGTGTGCGACGGCCATCGAGCGGGACCTGCTGCTCGTCACCGGCTGACCGTCCGGCCCGGGAGTCGGCAGCTGGACCGCGCCCCGCCATGAGCCACGCCTGAGCCGGGTCCGCGATGCCCCGGGAGGGGTGCGGTCGGTGACGGTGGGGGGCGAGCTGGTCTTCGTCGGGTGGGCTGCCGAGATGGACACCCTGCAGGAGGTGGCCCGGCCGCGATCGGCGTCGTGGGCCGGTGAGAGGCGACGGCACACGTCCTGGCTCTTGCTCTTGGGGCTCGGCTGCGCGAGGCACGAGTCCGGCAGCGGCCCCGGCAGGGCGCATCCGGCACCATTGGCCGAGGGCTGCGAGACACCTCGACGTCCGGCACGGTCCGGCGCTGCGGGGCCCGGGTGGAGGAGGCGGACCGGTGCGTCGGCTGCCGAGGGTGTCGGTGCAGTCGGCGGCGATCGGTCTTGCCGTCTGCACCGACGGGAGCAGTCGCGTCGAGCAGCGTCCGGTCTGGAGGGAGCGAGAGATCGGACGGTGGGGGAGTCGTACTCGCAGCACTCTCGCGCGGAAAGCGGTGCAGCTGTAGAGGTCGACGTCGGGACGACGATGGTGAGCATCGCCGGGGGCGCTCGGGGATCATGGACGTGGTGTCGCCAGCGTGGCTGAGGACTGCTGGCGTGGCCGCTCGGACCCGCCACCGCATGGTGAGACTCCGAGCCGGCGCCGACGCCGACGCGCCCCGCTCGGTCCGATGGCACACCACGCGGTGGACGACATTGGCTTGCGGCCCTCTTCTCGTTCACGTAGGACGAGGAAGTGATTTCCATGCACCCTTTTGCTTCTTGCTGTTCGCGCGCACTCAAGACCGGGTCGTGCCGGTGACCCCGGCGGAGAGTCAGGTGGACACCGCCCGGATCGAGGCCGCCGTCCGGGAGGTGCTGCTCGCGATCGGTGAGGACCCGGACCGCCCCGGTCTGGTCGACACCCCGGCCCGCGTCGCCCGGGCGTACGGGGAGACTTTCGCCGGGCTCGGCCAGAACCCGTACGACGTCCTGGCGACGACGTTCGACGAGGACCACGACGAGCTGGTGCTGGTCAAGGACATCCCGATGTACTCGACCTGCGAGCACCACCTGGTGCCCTTCCACGGCCGGGCGCACGTCGGCTACATCCCCGGCGCCGACGGGCGGGTGACCGGGCTGTCCAAGCTGGCCCGCCTGGTGGAGGTCTACGCGCGGCGGCCGCAGGTGCAGGAGCGGATGACCCGGCAGATCGCCGACGCGCTGTTCGAGGTGCTCAAGCCGCAGGGCGTCATCGTGGTCGTCGAGGCCGAGCACCTGTGCATGGCCATGCGCGGCGTCCGCAAGCCCGGGTCGACCACGATCACCTCGGCGGTGCGCGGCATCTTCCGGGAGAGCCCGGCGACCCGCAGCGAGGCGATGGGTCTGATTCTCGGTCGTTGAACACCGGCACGAGCAACCCGCGACGGCGTATTGGGTAGACTCATTTCCGACGGCGCTCCGATCGGCGCGCGGCCGTAGGCGTGTGAGAGGTGTGTTCGGTGAACATCGTCGTGTTGGTGAAGCAGGTCCCCGACTCCGGCAGCGAGCGGAAGCTGGACCCGTCGGACAACACCGTCGCGCGGGCCACCGCCGACAA
>NZ_CANKUD010000018.1 GCF_947486615.1 uncultured Modestobacter sp. | reverse complement strand
CCTACAACGAGACAACCGCCTGGCCCGACCTCACCGCCACCGCGGCTTGACCTCCAAGCCCATGGGATGTCTGACCCTGCCGGCGGCCGACCCCGGGAAACCGGGTGCGCCCGGGGTTAGCGTGCCGGCATGAGTGAGCCCGTGCGTCCGCCGTCCCCCCTCGACCAGCTGGCCGACCGCTTCGTCGACGCCTACGCCGCCGACCAGCCGACCGTGGCCACCTACATGGGCGTCCCCGGCCACGACGACCGGTGGCCCGACCTCACCCCCGACGGCCACGCGGCCAGCGCCGAGCTGCTGCGCAGCACCATCGCGGAGGTCGAGCGGACCGATCCGGTCGACCGGCGGGACGACGTCGCCCGCAGCGCGATGCTGGAGCGGTTGGGCGCCGAGCTGGCGCTGCACGACGCCGGCTGGACGCAGGCCTCGCTGAACAGCATGGAGAGCCCGCTGCAGGGCTTCCGCACCACCTTCGACCTCATGCCGGCCGAGACCGAGGACGACTGGGCCACCATCGCCCGCCGGATCAGCCGGATCCCCGAGGCGCTCGCCGGCTACACCGCCGGGCTGCTCGACGCCGCCGCGAAGGGCAGGGTGTCCGCCGTCCGGCAGGTCCGGCTGTCCGCCGGCATCGCCCGCCGCTGGGCCGGCGCAGCCGGGCAGCCGAGCTTCTACGCCGAGTTCGCCGGCCGGGCGCCGGTGGGCGACGCGCTGCGCGCCGACCTCGACCGCGCCGTGGCGGGCGCGAACGCGGCCCTGCTGACCTTCGCCGACACCGTGGAGCGCGAGCTGCTGCCGCACGCGCCGGAGGCCGACGGCGTGGGCCGCGAGCGGTACGCGCTGGAGTCCCGGCTGTTCACCGGCATGGACCTCGACCTCGAGGAGACCTACGCCTGGGGCTGGGCGGAGCTGGCCCGGATCGTCGCGGAGAAGGAGGCGGTGGCCGAGCAGATCGCCCCCGGGCAGGGCATCGCCGGCGCGGTGGCGGCCCTGGACGCCGACCCGGCGCGCCAGGTGCGCGGCCGCGACGCGCTGCAGGCGTGGCTGCAGGCGACCGCCGACCGGGCCATCGCGGACCTGGACGGCGTGCACTTCGACGTCCCCGGCCCGGTGAAGCGGATCGAGGGGCGGCTGACGCCGACGTCGGGCGAGGGGGTCTACTACACCGGCCCGACCGAGGACTTCTCCCGCCCGGGCCGGATGTGGTGGTCGCTGCCCGACGGGGTCACCGACATGACCACCTGGCGGGAGACGACGACCGTCTTCCACGAGGGCGTGCCGGGCCACCACCTGCAGATCGGGCAGACCGTCTACAACGCCGCGCTGCTCAACCGCTGGCAGCGGCTGCTGGCCATGTGCTCCGGCCACGCCGAGGGCTGGGCGCTGTACTCCGAGCGGCTGATGGGCGAGCTGGGCTTCCTCGACGACCTCGGCGACCGGCTGGGCATGCTGGACGCCCAGGAGCTGCGGGCCGCCCGCGTCGTCCTGGACATCGGGGTGCACCTGGACCTGCCGATCCCGGCCGGCCGGGCCGCCGGGAACCGGTGGACCTACGACGTGGCCCTGGCGTTCCTCCGCGCCCACGTGGACATGGAGGACGCGATGCGGGTCGACGAGCTGCACCGCTACCTCGGCTGGCCGGGGCAGGCGCCGTCCTACAAGGTCGGCGAGCGGGTGTGGCTCACCTGCCGGGACGAGGCCCGCGCCCGCGCCGGCGCGGACTTCGACCTCAAGGCCTGGCACCGGGCCGCGCTGGACCTCGGCCCGCTGGGCCTGGGGCCGCTGGCCGCGGAGCTGGCCCGCTCCTGACGCCCTCCGCCACGGGTGTCCTCGGCTCCGGGCCGGCGACCGCGGAGGAGGAGCGCCGGGGCCGGGGCCGACCGTCCCCGGCGCGAGCCTCCCGCGCACGGGCGGGGTGGGGTCGATCGGGTGGCCGGGCGGTGACGAGTGGTCGACGGACCGGCGCTGAGGCGTCCAGAGCGGTCTCGGCGGGCAACTTGATCTGGACGAACCAGGGGTGGTCCGTCGGCAATACCTGACGCCTGACACGGCGTGTCGGTGGCGCTGCACCGGCTCGCTGAGACCACTGCGGCGAGTGGTGCTCCTGTGACTCGGCGTAACACGGTGGACATTTGACCCGGGCTGAACACCACCCGTGTAATTCCCTCGTCGTCACGAATCGTGAGGGCGCGGCCACCGCACCAGCGAAGGCCGGAACGCGACGCAGGGGGACCAATCGTGAGCATCGCCGACGTGACGTGGATGGACGACTACCGGGCTGCCGCTGTCGAGGCGACGCCGATGGACTACGGGCAGGACGTGCTCGGCCTGGCGGACGTCTACGACGCCGGCTTCACCGGCCTGGACGAGGAGCAGGGCTGGCAGGAGCGCGCCCTGTGCGCCGAGACCGACCCGGAGGCGTTCTTCCCGGAGAAGGGCGGCTCGACCCGCGAGGCCAAGAAGATCTGCACCGGCTGCGAGGTCCGCGCCGAGTGCCTGGAGTACGCGCTCTCCAACGACGAGCGCTTCGGCATCTGGGGCGGCCTGTCCGAGCGCGAGCGCCGCCGCCTCCGCCGCCGCGCCTCCTGACGAAGGACCCCTTCGCCCCTGGCCCCGTCCCGAGGCTCGTCCCGAGCCTGCGAGGGATGAGGAGGACGGGGTCCTTCCACTCGCGTCGGGCCCCTGCAGAGGGGCCGACAGGCGTCAGGGCATGGCCGGCGGGTAGGGACCCGGTCGTGCGAGCGATCACCTACACCCAGCCCGGCGGTCCCGACGTCCTGCAGCTCGTCGACCGCGACACCCCCGACCCCGGACCCGGTGAGGTGCGGGTGCGCCTGGCCTTCTCCGGCGTGAACCCCACCGACTGGAAGTCCCGCAGCAGCGCACAGCCCGGCCCCGAGGGGCAGGTCCCCAACCAGGACGGCGCCGGCACGATCGAGGCGGTCGGCCAGGGCGTCGACCCCGTGCTCGTCGGTGAGCGCGTCTGGGTCTGGGAGGCCGCCTGGCAGCGGCCGCACGGCACCGCGGCGGAGCACACCGTCGTCCCCGCCCGGCAGACCGTGCTGCTCGGCCAGGACCCCTCCTTCGAGCTCGGCGCCAGCCTGGGCATCCCCTTCCTCACCGCGCACCGCTGCCTGACCGTGGCCGAGTCGCTGCCCGACCGACTCGCCCCCGGCTCGCTGAACGGCCGCACCGTGCTCGTCCAGGGCGGCGCCGGCGCAGTCGGCAACGCCGCCATCCAGCTGGCCCGCTGGGCCGAGGCGACCGTGATCGCCACAGTCAGCTCACCGGCGAAGGCACAGCTGGCCGCGAAGGCCGGCGCCCACCACGTCATCGACTACAAGCAGCAGGACGTCGTCGCCGAGGTGCGCAAGATCGTGCCGGCCGGCGTCGACACGATCGTCGAGGTCTCCGCGGCGCAGAACGCCGCCGTCGACGCCCAGGTGATCGGCGCGCACGGGGCCGTCGCCATGTACGCCGACGACGGCGGCGCCGAGGTCACCATCCCGGTGCGCACCCAGATGGGGCCCAACGCCCGCTGGCAGTTCGTCCTGGTCTACACCGAGCCCACCCGGGCCAAGGACCTCGCCGTGGAGGACGTCAACGCTGCCGTGCTGGACGGCGCCGTCCGGGTCGGCGAGGACGCCGGGCTCCCGCTGCACGTCTACCCGCTGGCCGAGACCGCGGCGGCCCACCAGGCCGTGCAGGACGGCGCGGTCGGCAAGGTGCTCATCGACGTCACGGCCTGAGGAAGGTCTCCCTGCAGGGGGCAGACCCGGACGCGAGGACGCCCCCTCCCCCGGCTCAGGCCGGGAGAGGGGGCGTCGCCGTGCGCGGGTCAGGTCAGCGAGCGACGGTGAACGGCACGCTCACCGGGTCGGCCGTCCGGCCGCCCAGCGACTGCGTCGCGACCAGCTCGTAGCTGCCCGGCCGCAGGGTGCCCATCGCCGCCCGCCAGGTGCCGTCCTTGCCGACGACCACCGTGCGGGTGATGCCGGCCTGGACCGTGACGGTGGCGCCGGGGGTGCCGGTGCCGGTCGCGGTGACCGCGGGCTTCGCCGTCGTGTCGACCGCCGGCGAGGTGACCGTGAGGCCCTCGATGTCGGCCCGGGCGGTCAGCCACTCGTCCTGACCGATCGGGTGGTCGACCACGCGGGTCTCACCGATGCAGCCGTTCCAGCCGTTGGTGGCCTTGTCGTCCACCCAGTCGGACCCGAAGATCCACGGCATCGCGCCGTCCAGCCCGTGGCCCACGGTGTTGGAGGCGTTGCGCAGCACCGGGGCGCCGTCGACGTACATCGTGGTGGTGGCCGTGGCCGGGTCGTTCACCAGCGCGACGTGCGCCCACGTGTCGACCATGATCTCGCCCGACCACGCGGTCCGGTCACCCTTGGCGGTGTCGATCGGGACCTCGGTCCACTGGAACTCCTTGAGGTTGGACAGACCCAGTGCCACCGGGGAGGCCGTCCAGTCCCAGCGGGTCTGCGGGACGCCGATCTGCGAGCGGTTGCCCGAGCGCACGATCGCCTTCATCCAGGCGTTGTCCGACTGGTTCCAGCTGGGGTCGATCTTGAGGAAGGTCTCGATCGTGTAGCCGTCCTCCAGCGCCTCCAGGTTCACCGGCGCGTCCCCGCGGGTGCTCAGGTAGCTGAACCGGTTGGTCTGCTTGTTGGCGTTGGTGAAGCAGACCGCCGCGCCGTCGGAGGAGTACGGGTGCGCGTCCTGCGAGAAGTTGACGTCCCGCAGCTGGGCGGTCGGCGAGCCGGACTGGCTGATCGGCACGCGCATCAGGTTGTTGCGGTTGTCGCCCTCGACGTCGCGGATGACGCCGCCCTGGGCGACCACGCCGCGCAGCCCGTTCATCCGCCAGTGCGCCAGCGTCCCCTCGACCCGCGGGTAGTCCGCGGTCGAGCCCGGCAGCTCCGTGGTGACCGGGTCCGGGGCGACGAAGCCGTCGAGCAGGATGTCCCGCGCCGCCTGGGTGAGCGAGGGCTCGTCGGCGGAGCCGGCGGTGAACGCGGGGTTGAAGCCGCCGAACCGCTCCGAGAAGTCGATGTCGATGGTGAACTGCTGGTTCGCGCCCTCGAGGAACGCCTGGTCGTAGGAGGTGAGCTTCTCCTGCGGCTTGGCGACCACCCACGGAGAAGCGGTCTGCGCCGTGATGGTGTCGTTGGTGAGGTCGAACTCGAACAACCCCAGGTAGCCGTTCCCACCCTCGTAGGCCATCTGGTAGTCCATCAGGATCTGGGTCACCGCGTGCCCGAAGTCGTTCTGCTTGACCAGCTGCGTCGCGCCGTGGAAGTGGCCGTTCAGCGTCATGAAGATCTGGTCGTTGCTCTTGATGAGCTGGTTCCACAGCCGCAGGCCGTGGTCGGTCTCCTGCGGGGAGACCCCGTCGTTCTGGACGGCGATGATGTCGTGCGAGGTGAGGATGACCGGCACCGTCGGGTGCGCGTCGATCACCTCGTTCGCCCACCGGAGGGTGGCGTCCGAGGCGCGCCAGGACAGCGCCAGCACCATGAACTGCTGACCCTCGGCCTCGAAGACGTGGTACTGGTTCATCCCCGTCGGGTCGCTGCCGCCGAAGGTCGACTGCTCGGCGGCGCGGTCGGGGCCGAACCAGCGGAGGAAGGGCTCGGCGGCCAGGTCGTACTGGTCGTCGTACCAGTTGCTCGCGGAGTTCCGGACGTCGTGGTTGCCGGCCAGGATCGAGTAGGGCAGGTCGGCGTCGTCCAGGGCCTGCATGGCGGCGTCGGCGACGCGCCACTCGCCCTCGGTGTTCACCTGGTCCACCACGTCACCCAGGTGGGCGACGAACGGGATGTTCAGCTCGTCGGCGTGCTCGGCCAGCCAGCGGGTCTGGACGGCGAAGGGGTTGTTCCCCGCGCCGTAGCGGTCGGGCCGCTCGAACTCGGACTTCGCGTAGCGGGAGTAGAACTGCGTGTCCGGCAGCACGGGGAAGGTGAACCGGGAGGCCGGCTCCACGGCCTGCGCGCCGGCCTCCGGTGCCGCCGCGGCGGGGGCGGCGGTGGCGGGGGCGGCGTTGGCCAGCCCGCCGGCGGTGACCAGGGCAGCCGCGGTGGTGACCACCCCCAGGCCGGCCAGGGCGCGCAGCCGTGACCTCCGACCGGGTCCGTCCGCGCGGGGCGCGGGCCGTGAGCTGAGCAGGAGCATGGGTGTGGTCCTCCGACTGGCGTGGGTGTGGTGGGTCGTCCCACCGCGCACGACGCTGTCGAGGGGCTGTGGCCAGCTGGTGTCGCGTCTGTGTACAGCACCCCAGGGCTGCGTGAAGCTGTAGTCACTCCACGTTTCGAGCCGGATCAGGGCCGTTGGCCCCGCCCGGCACGCGCCCGGCGGGGCCCTGCGCTCACCGCCGGGCGCTCACCGCCGGGCGCTCACCGCCGGGCGCTCACCGCCGGGCGCTCACCGCCGGGCGCTCACCGCCGGGCGCTCGCCTCCAGGCGCTCAGCCCAGGCCGAGGGAGCGGGCGATCAGCATCCGCTGCACCTCGGAGGTCCCCTCCCCGATCTCCAGGATCTTGGCGTCGCGGTAGAACCGGCCGACCGGGAACTCGGTCATGAAGCCGTACCCGCCGTGCACCTGGGCGGCGTAGCGGGCGTTCTCCATCGCCATCTCCGAGCTGTAGAGCTTGGCGATGGAAGCCTCGCGCTTGAACGGCTCCCCGCGCAGCATCTTCTCCGCGGCCCGGTAGTAGGCCAGCCGCGCGGTCGAGGCCCGCACCTCCATGTCGGCGATCATGAACTGCACCGCCTGGTTGCGGCCGATCGGCTGCCCGAACGCCTCCCGCTCCCCGGCGTACTTGAGCGACTCGTCCACGCAGCCCTGGGCCAGCCCCACGGCCAGCGCGGAGATGGCGATCCGGCCCTCGTCCAGGATGGACAGGAACTGGGCGTAGCCCCGGCCCCGCTCCCCCACCAGGTTCTCCGCCGGCACCCGGACGTCGCTGAAGGCGAGCTCGCGGGTGTCCGAGGCGTTCCAGCCGACCTTCGCGTACCGCTTGCCGACGGCGAAGCCCGGGGTGCCCGACGGCACGATGATCGTGGAGATCTCCTTGCCGCCGTCGGGCTTCGTGCCGGTGACCGCGGTGACGATGACCAGGTCGGTGATGTCGGTGCCGGAGTTGGTGATGAACGCCTTCGATCCGTTGATCACCCACTCGCCGTCCTCGAGCCGGGCGGTGGTCCTCGTCGCCCCGGCGTCCGATCCGCCACCGGCCTCGGTGAGCCCGAAGGCGCCCAGCGCCTCACCGGCGCACAGCCGGGGCAGCCACTGCTGCTTCTGCTCCTCGGTGCCGAACCGGAAAATCGGCATCGCCCCCAGCGAGACCCCCGCCTCCAGGGTGATCGCCACCGAGCTGTCGACGCGGGCCAGCTCCTCCAGCGCCACGCACAGGGTGAAGTAGTCGCCCCCCGAGCCGCCGTACTCCTCGGGGAACGGCAGGCCGAACAGCCCCAGCTCGCCCATCTGCCGCACGATGTCGGTGGGGAACTCGTCGCGTTCGTAGAACCCGCCGATCTGCGGGGCGATGACCTCCACGGCGAACTCGCGGACCACCTTCCGCAGCGCCTCGGTCTCCTCGTCGAGCCGGTAGTCCAGCACTGTCACTCCCCCTCGCCGGGCGGCGGTGGGGTCACCACGGCCACCCGCTCGTCCAGCCGGACCGACTGGCCGGCCGTCACCGGGAGCTCGGTGACCGTCCCCCCGACGGGGGCGGTCAGCACGTGCTCCATCTTCATCGCCTCGACGACCAGCAGCGGGGTCCCCGCAGCCACCTCGTCGCCGAGGGACACCTGCACCAGCGTCACGGTCCCCGGCATCGGGGCGGTGACGGCGCCGTCTGCGCTCGCGGCCGCCCCGGTGGGCGCGAGCCGCTCGTGCTCGCGCAGCGCGGCCACGTGCCCGTCCACGGCCAGCCAGACCGTGCCGCCGGCGTGCACCACGGTGTAGCGGGTGGTGACGCCGTCCAGCGTCACGCCCAGCTCGCCGCCGTACCGCTCGACCCTGGCGGGCACCGGGGCGCCGTCCCCGACGGCGACCTCCGCGGCGCCGGAGCGGCCGCGGACCCGCACGGTGACCGGGTCACCGCCCGGCGCCTGCAGCCGGCGGACCGTCCAGGCCGGCTCGCCCAGCCGCCACCCGGAGGTGTCCTGCCACGGGTCGACGCCGGCACCGGCCGGCTCGGACTCCAGCAGCAGGGCCAGGCCGGCCACCGAGTACACCTGCGGCGGAGGTGGGTCGGCCCGGGTCAGCGCCTCGCCGCGCCGCTCGATCAGGCCGGTGTCCAGCCGGCCGGCGACCACGTCGGCGTCGTCCAGCAGGTCGCGGAGGAAGGTGGTGTTGGTGACCACGCCCAGGACGGCAGTCTCGCCGAGCGCGGCGACCAGCCGGGCACGCGCGGTCTCCCGGTCGTGGCCCCAGGCGATCACCTTGGCCAGCATCGGGTCGTAGTCCGAGCCCACCACCCCGCCGACCCGCAGCGAGCTGTCGACCCGGACGCCGGGGCCGGCGGGCTCGAGCAGCCCGACGACCTCGCCGGTCTGCGGCAGGAAGCCGCGGGCCGGGTCCTCGGCGTACACCCGGGCCTCGATGGCGTGCCCGTCGAGGCTGATGTCGTCCTGGTCGACCGGCAGCCGCTCGCCGGCGGCGACCCGCAGCTGCAGCTCCACCAGGTCCAGGCCGGTGACGGCCTCGGTGACCGGGTGCTCCACCTGCAGGCGGGTGTTCATCTCCAGGAAGAAGAAGTCGCCCGGGGAGTCCGCGTCCACGATGAACTCGACCGTGCCCGCGCCGGTGTAGCCGACCGCGCGCGCCGCGTCGACGGCGGCGCTGCCCATCGCGGCCCGCTGGTGGGCGCTCAGCAACGGGGACGGCGCCTCCTCGATGACCTTCTGGTGCCGGCGCTGCAGGCTGCACTCCCGCTCGCCGAGGTGGACGACGTTGCCGTGGACGTCGCCGAAGACCTGCACCTCGATGTGCCGGGAGTGCCCCAGGTACCGCTCGACCAGCAGCGTGTCGTCGCCGAAGGAACTGCGCGCCTCGCGGCGGGCGCCGGCGATCTGCCCGGCCAGCTCCCCCGGACCACGCACCACCCGCATGCCCTTGCCGCCGCCCCCGGCGCTGGGCTTGAGCAGCACCGGGAAGCCCACCTCGACCGCGGCCCGGGCGACCGCGTCGTCGTCCATGCCCGGTTCGGTGCGGCCGGGCACGACCGGGACGCCGGCGGCGGCGACGGTCTGCTTGGCCCGGATCTTGTCGCCCATCGCCTCGATGGCGGCGACCGGCGGACCGATGAAGACGATCCCGGCCGCCGCACAGGCCCGGGCGAAGTCGACGTTCTCGGACAGGAAGCCGTAGCCGGGGTGCACGGCCTGCGCGCCGGTGCGCCGGGCGGCGTCCAGCACCCGGTCGATGGACAGGTAGCTCTGCGCGGCCGGGGCCGGGCCGATCGGGACGGCGACGTCGGCCAGCCGGGTGTGCAGCGCGCCCGCGTCGGCGTCGCTGTGGACGGCGACCGAGCGGATGCCCATCGCTCGCAGGGTCCGGATGACCCGGACGGCGATCTCACCACGGTTGGCGACCAGGACGGTGTCGAACACCACTCAGCACCCCCCGCCGAGGGCGCGGGTGCGGTCAGGCTGCCTTGCGGGAGCCCTTCGGGAGGCTCGCATCGACCTTGACCAGCCGGCGCTTCTTGACCGTGTAGCCCGGCGGGAGCGTGCCCTCGGCGAGCGCCCGCAGCGGGCACCGGTCGCACCGGGGCTTGTCGACGCAGCACTTCTTCTTGGGCAACTTCGACGACTTCCCCACGCGGTGAGGTTAGCCATGCCTTCCCCACCGGTCCACGCGAGCGGCGTGTCGCCGACTAACGTGCGGTGAACACCAGTTGACCATCCCCGGGAGTCACGATGGCCGCCGAGCCCTTCATCGACCTGCTCAACGCCCAGATCGGCCACGAGTTCGCCGCCCACCAACAGTACGTGGCGATCGCCATCTACTTCGACGACCTGACCATGCCGCAGACCGCGCAGCTGTTCTTCGACCAGGCCGCCGAGGAGCGCAACCACGCGATGATGATGGTGCGCTACCTGCTCGACGCCGACGCCCCGGTGCAGATCCCGGGCATCGCCGCCCCGATCAACCAGTTCTCCGACGTGGTCGCGCCGGTGGCCCTCGCGCTGGAGCAGGAGAAGCGGGTCACCGAGCAGATCAACCAGCTCACCGCGGTCGCCCGGGGGCACAACGACTTCGCCTCCGACCAGTTCATGCAGTGGTTCATCAAGGAGCAGGTCGAGGAGGTCAGCAAGATGAGCGACCTGCTCGCCGTCGTCCGCCGGTCGACCCACGACCTGGAGACGATCGAGGACTACGTGCTGCGCGAGGTCAAGCCCGAGGGCGCTGACCCGACGGCCCCCGCCATCGCCGGCGTCGCCGACTGACCCCTCCGCTCCGCCACGATGGCCATCTCGGCGGAGCGCGTCACATCCGGAAGACGCCATAGCCGACCTCCTCGAGGGGTGCGTTGGCGCACGCGGAGAGCGCGAGCCCGAGCACGGTGCGGGTCTGGGCCGGGTCGATGACCCCGTCGTCCCAGAGCCGCGCCGTGGCGTGGAAGGGGTGTCCCTGCTCCTCGTACCGGGCCCGGATCGGCGCCTTGAACGCCTCCTCGTCCTCGGCGCTCCAGTCCTCGCCCAGCCGCTCCCGGCGCACCGTCGCCAGCACCGAGGCCGCCTGCTCCCCGCCCATCACCGAGATGCGGGCGTTGGGCCAGGTGAACAGGAAGCGGGGCGAGTAGGCCCGGCCGCACATCGAGTAGTTGCCGGCGCCGAACGAGCCACCGATGACCACGGTCAGCTTGGGCACCCGGGCGCAGGCGACGGCGGTGACCATCTTCGCGCCGTGCTTGGCGATGCCGCCGGCCTCGTAGTCGCGGCCGACCATGAAGCCGGAGATGTTCTGCAGGAACAGCAGCGGGATCTTCCGGCGGTCGCACAGCTCGATGAAGTGCGCGCCCTTGAGCGCCGACTCGGCGAACAGCACGCCGTTGTTGGCGATGATCCCGACCGGGTGGCCGTGCAGCCGGGCGAACCCGGTGACCAGGGTCTGCCCGTAGAGCGGCTTGAACTCGGCGAACCGGCTGCCGTCGACCAGCCGGGCGATCACCTCGCGCACGTCGTAGGGCGTACGGGTGTCGACCGGGACGACGTCGTAGAGGCTCTCCGCCGGGTGCAGCGGCTCCTCGACCGGCTCGACGTCCCAGGGCCGGGGCTCGCGGGGCCCGAGGGTGCCGACGATCTGCCGGACGATCTGCAGGGCGTGCGCGTCGTCCTCGGCGAGGTGGTCGGTGACCCCGCTGACCCGGGAGTGCAGGTCACCGCCACCGAGGTCCTCGGCGCTGACCTCCTCGCCGGTGGCCGCCTTCACCAGCGGCGGGCCGCCCAGGAAGATCGTGCCCTGCCCGCGGACGATGACCGCCTCGTCGCTCATCGCCGGCACGTAGGCGCCACCGGCGGTGCACGACCCGAGGACGGCGGCGATCTGCGCGATCCCGGCCTTGGAGAGGTTGGCCTGGTTGAAGAAGATCCGGCCGAAGTGGTCGCGGTCGGGGAAGACCTCGTCCTGCAGCGGCAGGTAGGCACCCCCGGAGTCGACGAGGTAGACGCAGGGCAGCCTGTTCTGGAGCGCGACCTCCTGCGCCCGCAGGTGCTTCTTGACCGTCATCGGGTAGTAGGTGCCGCCCTTGACGGTGGCGTCGTTGGCGACCACGACGACCTCCCGGCCGGCGACCCGGCCGATGCCGGTGATGATCCCGGCGGAGGGCGCCTCGCCGTCGTACAGCCCGTGCGCGGCCAGCGGGGAGAGCTCGAGGAAGGGGCTGCCCGGGTCCAGCAGCGCGTCGACCCGCTCGCGGGGCAGCAGCTTGCCGCGGTCGACGTGCCGCTGCCGCGCCCGCTCACCGCCACCCTGCGCCGCCCGGGCCAGCTCGGCGGCCAGCTCCGCGGCGAGTGCGGCGTGGTGGGCGGCGTTGCTGGCGGCCGCCGAGGGGTCGGTCGGCGGAGTGACGGGGAGCACCGGTGCGTCCACGAGGTGAGGTTAACCACCGTTCACTCTGCCGGTCCAGGGTTACCCGCGGTTAACCTCCTCGGGTGAGGTCCGAGCCCGACAGCGCGCTGCACAGCGACTCGACGAACCCCTCCCGCCGGGAGCAGATCCTGCGCGCGGCCGCCCAGCTGTTCGCCGAGCGCGGTTCCCGGGCCGTCGGGGTGGACGACGTCGGGGCCGCGGTGGGCGTGACCGGCCCGGCGATCTACCGGCACTTCGCCAGCAAGGACGCGATGCTGGCCGAGATGCTGCTGCGGATCAGCGAGCGGCTGCTGGCTGGCGGCACCGAGCGGATCGCCGCGGCCGGGGACTCACCCGTCGACCAGCTGCGCGCCCTGGTCGACTTCCAGGTCGACTTCGCGCTGGACAACCCGGCGCTGATCACCGTGCAGGACCGCGACCTCGGCGCGCTCAGCGACCCCGACGCCCGGCGGGTGCGGCAGCTGCAGCGTCGCTACGTCGAGGAGTGGGTCGCCGTGCTGGCCCGACTGCACCCGGAGGCGTCGACCGCGGCCGTCCGGGCCCGGGCACACGCCGTCTTCGGGCTGATCAACTCCACCCCGCACAGCGCCGGCCGGCTCTCCCGCCCGGCGACGGCCGCCCTGCTCGCCGACATGGCCCTCGCCGCGGCAACTGCCTGAGAGAGGACCCCGCTGCCCCCCACCACTCGCGAGCTCGTGGCGGGCCCCTGCAGCGGGGCCGTCAGTCGGCGGGCAGCGACAGGGCCGAGCTGGCGAGCTCGTCCAGCGCGGAGGTGGGGCCGGCCTCGCCCGTCCAGGAGGTCTCCACGATGGTCACGGTCACGTCCTGCTGGCTGCTGGCGTACTGGGCGCGGGACAGCGCGGTCGGGCCACCCTCCCAGGTGACGCCCTCCCGCAGCAGGTCGCTGACGTTGCCGCTGCCGTCGGTGTCGGCGAGCGAGCGCAGTGCCTGGGCGCTGGCGTCGTCGGGCATGGTCACCCGGGACAGCGAGACGACCGCCGGCTGGCCGCCGGCCTGCGCCGACCACAGCGAGCGGTCGAGCCCGGTGCAGTCGTTCTGCTGGAAGAACCCGGCGACCGCGTCGTAGGCGTGGCCCTGGCAGGTGGCGTCGACTTGGGTGGCCTGCAGCGTGAAGGTCACGCCGTTGACCACCTCGGTGCTCCCCACGACCGGGCCGGCCGGAGCGGTCTCCTCGGCCGGGGCGCTGCTGCTGCCGGGGTCGGCGTTCGCGGTGCCGCCGTCGTCACCGCCGAACGACCGGACGCCGAACCCGATGAGCACCGCGACCAGCACCAGCCCGGCCAGGACCAGCGCGAGGACCCGCCCCCGACCGGTCGACTCCCCGCCCTGCCCGGAGGGGCTGCTGCCGCGCGGCGCCGACTGGACGGCGGGACGGCGCGGCTGCAGCTCCGGTGGGAGCTCGCGCCGGGGCTCCGACGCCCCGACCGGGGACTCGCCGAACAGCCCGCCGATGCCACCACCGGTGTCCTCCGCGGACGGGTGCGGTCGGTCGACGCCCGCCGGCGGATCGGGGACGAGCGCCTGCGTGTCACCGGCCCGCGCCGTCGGGAACACCGAGCTCCGCTGCGCGCCGGCTCCGGCGAGCGGCTGCGCGGTGTGGAGGCCGGTGGACACCGGCACCGCCGGCCCCCGGCCGGCTCGCTCCGCCGTCCGCACCTCGGCGTGGTCCTGCGCCGCAGCCCGCCCGTGGTCCCCTGCCCGGGCACGGTCCTCCGCCCGGGCACGAGCGTCCGCCCGGGCACGATCCTCCGCCTGGGCGTGGGCCTGGCTCTGGTCCTGCGCCTGAGCGCCGTCCGGCGCCTGGGCATGGTCGTCCGCCTGCGCCTCGGCCTGTTCCTGGGCGTGGACGGCCGCGGCTGCGACCCGGGCGGCGGCCGCCGGGTCCACCAGCGGTCCGCCCGGCGCGAGCCGGGGCAGCTCGGTGCCGGTCGCCGGGGCGGCCCCGGGCACGGGCTGTCCGCCGCTGGACGGAGCGGCGATCCGGCCCGGTGAGGCGTTCAGCGCCGCCGGGGTCAGCAGGTCCGGCCGGCGGAGGACGTAGGGCGAGTACGGGAACCCCTCACCGTTGAGCTCCTCCACCGACGGGGTGCGTCCACCGACCCCGAGCGCCTCGACCGCGGCCCGGACGTCGGCCGTCGTCCAGAGGCGGGGGTTGTCGGTGCCGGCGTGCCGGCTGGCCCGGGCCACGCCGAGCAGCAGCGAGCGCGAGTCGAGCATGGCCACCTGGTCGCCCTCGCCGAGGTCGCCGTCGGCGGGGACGAGCCCGGTGACGGCACCGGTGAGCACGGTCAGCCGGGCGATCCGGCCCGGCTCCAGGCCGGCCTTGCGCAGCGTCACCGCCACGTGCATGCCGGCCCGCATCAGCCCGTCGAGCGGGGTCGAGCCGCCACCGGCCAGCTGCAGGACGTCGCCGGGCCCCTCCCCCGAGCCGATCGTCCAGGCGCCCTCCGGGGCCGCGGTCACCACCCCGGACTGACGCTCGACCTCCACGACCCGGACGACGGCGACGCCCTCGGGGACGAAGAGCACGGCGTCGGACTGCCGGCGCTGCATCGGGCCCTCGACGATGGGCAGGGCGGCCATCAGGGCGCCCCGCACGCCACCGCCGGTGTCCCAGCCGGCGAGCTCGGCGAAGAACGCACGCTCGGCGGCCGTCTGGGACGGCGTCGGCGTGAGGATCAGCACGGGCTCTCCAGGGGCAGGCGGCGGGGCGCGGCGGGAGGGCGTCGACCGCGGTGGGCCGCGCCGGCTCGGCAGCGGACCGGCTCGACGTTACGTCATCGACCGGCCCGTCCCGGGTTCACCGCGAGGACGCGCCGCCGCCCACCAGGAGACCCGGCGTGTCCCCCGACCGTTCCCGGCCGGACTCGTCCGCCGCCTGCCAGCGGGCGAACGCGGCGGTGCCCGTCACCCGGTCCAGCCCCGCCCACAGCACGGCGAACCCGACGGCGATCACCGGCAGGGCGGCCCAGTTCCACGGCGGGATGTCGCCGACCGCCGACTGCGCCAGGGCCGCCGCGATCACTCCCCCGGCGACCAGCGGTCCGGCCAGCCAGCCGGGCACCCGACGGGTGACCGCCAGGTCGATCAGGACCGCCCCGGCCAGCAGCATCATCGGCACCACCGAGGGCGGGAAGCCCGTGGCGGTGAGCAGCCACCCGGTGACCAACCGGTAGCCGAGGTAGACCCCGGCGACGGCGGTGGCGGTCCAGCGCAGCCCCACGGTCCGGCGGGCGACCACCAGGGCGAGCAGTCCGGCGCAGATCAGCCACGCCGGGTGCACCCAGGAGGGCACCGGGAGCATGAACTGGACCGGGGTCTGCCCCTGCGAGGCGGCGAAGTCCAGCAGCGAGGGCTCGGCGGTGGTCCGCCCGGCCCGGTAGTCGGCCAGGGCGAGGACGCCGTACTCCTGGTGCTGGTTGGGGAACAGCACGTTCTCCACGAAGAACAGCCACAGCCCCAGGGAGACCAGGTCCCGCAGCCGGCCCGGTGCGGCGTAGAGCCACCAGCCGCGGATCGCCCCGGCCAGCATGATCGCCGTCCCCAGGTACAGCAGCGCGTGGCTGGGGCTCCAACTGGTGATGTCCAGGCCGTTGATGCGGTGGTTGAGCAGGTCGATCGGGATGGCCAGCAGGAAGGTGGCGATGCCGGCCTGCATCAGCCGCAGCGCCCGCCGGTCGACGCCGGAACCGCTGTAGCTGTGGAAGACCACGAGAGCGACGACCAGCGCCGTCCCGGCGGAGTTGAGCAGGTGCGGCGGGGCGAGGTCGTCGCGCAGCCACTTGAAGTGCCAGGACACGTCCCAGGAGGAGCCGAGCATCTTCAGCCCGAAGGCCACCAGCCAGGCCGTGTAGATCCAGCGGAGCTCGTCCGGACCGGTCGGCCGCCCGGGCCGGCCCGGCGTCATGTGGGCCTGCCACAGCCAGCGCAGCAGCGCGACCGGGTGCCGGAGCCCGGCACCGAGGGAGGACGGCGCCGGTGCGACCGCACCGGGAGGCAGCGCGAGGGGCGTGCTGGAGGACACGAGCGACTCCGCTAGGTCGGTGCAGGAGGGCAGAGCGTAACGGCGCGGATCAG
The DNA here is from genome assembly GCF_947486615.1 of uncultured Modestobacter sp. Lineage (GTDB taxonomy): Bacteria > Actinomycetota > Actinomycetes > Mycobacteriales > Geodermatophilaceae > Modestobacter. The sequence goes on along the minus strand of NZ_CANKUD010000018.1, from coordinate 25,918 downwards.
CCGTCCGGGTGGATTTCGAGACGTGACCGGCGGTTCTGGGGCGGGTGGGACGGGTGTGCCCCGCCCGGGTGCGTAGGGTCGCCCGCGTGGCGGACAGCGCAGCGAACAACCTGGTCTGGATCGACTGTGAGATGACCGGACTGGACCTCACCCGCGACAAGCTCATCGAGGTCGCGGTGGTGGTGACCGACTCCGAGCTCAACGTCCTGGACCCGGGCCTCGACGTGATCATCCACGCCGACGACGCCGACCTGGCCGGGATGGTCGGCGTGGTCCGGGACATGCACGCCAAGTCGGGGCTCACCGAGGAGGTGCGCGCCTCGACCGTGACGCTGGCCGAGGCGCAGGAGCAGGTGCTCGCCTACGTGAAGCGGTTCGTGCCCGAGCGCCGCACCGCCCCGCTGTGCGGCAACTCGATCGGCACCGACCGCGGTTTCCTGGCCCGCGACATGCCCGAGCTCGACGACCACCTGCACTACCGCATGATCGACGTCTCCTCGATCAAGGAGCTCTCCCGCCGCTGGTTCCCGCGGGTCTACTTCGCCCAGCCGCCCAAGGGGCTCGCCCACCGGGCGCTGGCCGACATCCTCGAGTCGATCCGCGAGCTGGCGTACTACCGGAAGACGCTGTTCGTGGCCACGCCCGGACCGGCCAGCGAGCAGGCGCAGGCCGCGTCGGCCGAGGTCGTGGCGGCGTTCGCGCCGGCGCTGGAGGCCGGCGCAGCCGGCCCTGGACCGGTCGCCACCCCGGGCTCGTCGGAGGGCTGAGGGTCTCCGGTATCGTGTGCTCGTCCACCGGGCCGGCTCTCGCCAGCCGCCCGGTGTGCATGGTGGGTGTAGCTCAGCTGGTAGAGCGCCAGGTTGTGATCCTGGATGTCGCGGGTTCAAGTCCCGTCACTCACCCCACCGGAAGAGGCCCTGGTCAGAACACGACCGGGGCCTCTTCTTCTCCCTCGTTGCCACCGGGAGCGACATCGACCCGTCCGGGACGCTCCGCCCGCTCGAGAGGACGCTCAGGTCCCCGTAGAGGTGCTGACCGCGGCGAACGGGGACAGCGGGACGAGGTTCGCCCGGTGAGCCTCTTCTAGGGCCTCGTTGAGGGTCTGTGTCAGCACCGCGTCCTGACCGGGCTCCAGGAGCATCAGCCCGGCGAGGAACCCGTCCAGGTCGATGACGTCGACAGTGCCGGTCAGCGCGGCGTACCGGACCCAGAGCTCGTCCAGGGTGAGCTGGGCCCGGACCCGGGCGGCGTCCATCAGCTGGTGCCGGGCGCCGGCGATCACGGCCGCGCCCCGGTCACCGAGGCAGCGGTCCGGCAGCCGCTCTCCGCATGGACCGGGAGGGCGAGGGGATCGTGTCCCTCCGCGGCGATCGTGCTGCTGCAACAGGTGTCTGGTGGCAAGTCTCAGCTCCGGTGGTCTGGCACCGGGGGGGGGGAGGGCCACGGCGAGGGCCACGAGGTGCGGCCCCACGAGCACACGCCGCTTGTTCAACGTGTCAGTGCTGACGCCGACCGTACGCTGCCACGGGCCGGATCTGGACCTGCGAGCCGCCACGATCTGACCTCGCCGCTCCCGATCCGGGCGCCCGTGCCGGCGGGATGGCGTGGTCGGCCGGCTGACCAGGGCATCTGTCCATCCCCCGCTGGGTGTGGGCCGCGGCTCGACGGGAAGTGACGAGCCGTGCCCTTCGACTCCCCCACCCTGACCGTCCGGCGGGTCACCGACCAGTCGTGGGAGGTCCTCGAGCCGCTGACCTACCGCGGGCGCCGGGACACCTTCGTCGTCCCGGTCGGCTTCCGCACCGACTTCGCCTCGGTGCCCCGGGTCGCGGTGTGGCTGTTCCCCCGGTTCGGGCGCTACACGCTGGCCGCGGTGCTGCACGACTGGCTGACCGACGTCGGAATCGCCGCCGGGGCCGTCTCCGCCCGGGACGCCGACGGCCTCTTCCGCCGGGTGATGCGCGAGCTGGGGGTGCCCCCGGTGCGCCGCTGGCTGATGTGGTGCGGGGTGCGCTGGTCCGCCCTGGCCAACCCGGTGCGCCGCCCCGGCTGGTGGCTCGACGTCCCGCGGCTGCTGGGCCTGTCGGTGCTGGCCGCACCGCTCGTCGTCCCACCGGCTGCGGTCATCGCAGTGGCCCTGGGCGCCTACACCGCCGTCGAGGCGGTGGTCAGCCGGCTCGTCGCTGGCGAGGGAGGGCGACAGGACCGGGGGCTGCGGCTCTGAGACGCACAGGAGGCCGCGACCCGGAGTGGGTCGCGGCCTCCTGTGCTCAGCTGGTCAGGACAGCGCGCTGCCGGCCGTCCACTGGTCCCAGGGGATGGCCCAGTCGTAGATGTCGCCGTCGGCGGCGGTCAGCGTGCCGCCGATGGAGTTGACCACCTCCACCACGTCACCGGGCTGGGAGAAGTCGTAGAACCACCGGGCGTTCTCGGTGGCGAGGTTGATGCAGCCGTGGCTCACGTTCGCCGAGCCCTGGTCGGCCACCGACCACGGGGCGGCGTGCACGAACTCGCCGTTGTTGGAGATGCGCGTGGCGTACTCGACGTCGGTGCGGTAGCCGCCGGGGGCGTCCACGGCCAGGCCGAACGTCGAGGAGTCCATGGTGATGTCGGCGAACTTCTCCAGCACGACGTGCGCCCCGTTGTGGGTCGGGTTCTCCGCGCTGCCGGCGCTCATCGGCCAGCTCTGCACCAGCTGGTCGCCGTCGTAGACGGTCAGCGTGTGCGCGGCCGCGTCGGCGACGCTCACGTGCTTCGCACCGACGGAGAAGGACACCGTGCGGTCCTTCTCACCCCACACGCCCTCGCCGAAGTCGACCCCGTACAGGTCGGCCTCCAGCGTGACCTCGGAGTTCGCCGGCCAGTAGGTGGAGGGGCGGAAGTGCACCTCGTCGTCGCGGACCCAGTTCCAGACCCCGTCGGTCGGGGCGGAGGAGGTCACCAGCAGGTGGCTCTCGACCGCGGCCTTGTCGGCCACCGGCTCGTCGAAGAAGACCCGGATCGGCATGCCCACGCCCACGGTCGTGCCGTCCAGCGGCCCGATGCCGGGGGTGGACAGCGTGCCCGGGGTGACGGTGGTGAACGTCGACTCGGTCGTCGCCTCGTCGTCGGTCTCGTTGATCGCGGTCGCGGTGACCGTGTAGCTGGTGCCGTAGGCGAGGTCGGTCTCCGGCGTCCAGACCGTCGCGCCCGTCTCGCCGGCGGCGACGCTGCCCGGCACCGCGGTGCCGGTGGCGTCGACGACGGTCACGTCGCCGAGCTCCCCACCGGTGACCGTGACCTCCAGCGGGGTGGTCGGGGGCACGTCGACGGCGCCGTCGGCCAGGCTCAGCGTCAGCTCCGCCGGCGGGGCGGACGACGACGACGCCGCGGCCTCGCTCTCGTCGTCGGACGACCCCGAGCAGCCCGCGAGCAACGCGAGCAGGACGGCGATGAGCACTGCGGCGATCCGTCTCGCCTGGTGCGACCCCACGAAGACCCTGCCTCCTGTACCGGCGCGCACCCGGTCCGGGACCCTCCCGGTGGGTGCGCCGCACTCCAGTGAACACGCTCCCGCTGACAGTTGGATGTGTCCGAGGACATGTCGCGGTGTCCGGCCCCACCTCATCGCGGCGCCGGATCGGCGTGTAGAGTCCTCTCCTGTTGCCCGGCCCTGCCGCGCGACACGCGCCATTAGCTCAATTGGCAGAGCAGCTGACTCTTAATCAGCGGGTTCGGGGTTCGAGTCCCTGATGGCGCACCACCGCAACGCGAACGGCCCCGTCCACCTCGGACGGGGCCGTTTCGTCGTCTGGGGGGCGTCCCGACGAGGGTCACGCCGCCCTCCAGGGGCAGCGGGGACGGCGCGACCGGCAGGTGTTCGGATCGCGTGGCCGACCCGGATGGGCTCCCGGGCGAGGCGGCTCGGTGGCCGTCGATTCGACCACCGAGCCTGGGGTCCCCTGAGTGCCGGCACACAGACGGCCCCTGCTCGGGTTTCTGCCCTCACCCACGGTGCCCCAACCAGGCGTCACCGAGGCGGTGTTCAGGTCCCGGAGGGCCGCTCGGCGTCCAGCTCGCCGGTGCGCACCAGCTGGTCGGCGATGTCGCGCACCTTGCGGTTGCGCCGCATCGACACCGCGGCCAGCGCCTGGAACGCCTGGTCGGCGGTCAGCTTGTGCCGCTCCATCAGGATCCCCTTGGCCTGGTCGATGACGGCACGTGACTCCAGGGCGACCTGGAGGTTGTCGGCCATGCCCCGGGCGGTCTCGTACGCGTGCATGTTGGCCACCGCCACGGCGGCGTAGGGGGCGAACCGCTGCGCGGCTGCCCGGGCCTCGTCGTCGAAGGCGTGCGGCTGACCGGCGTAGATGTTGAGCGCCCCGCGCACCGACTCCTGGATGGGGAGCGGCACGGACAGCGAGCTGCCGTTGCCCCGCTCCCAGGCCACGCGTGCGTAGTCGGGCCAGCGCCGCTCGACGCGGGTGTCGGGGATCTCGGTGAGCTCGCCGGTGGCCGCGGCGTGCAGGCAGGGCCCGTGGCCGCGTCCGTACTGGCTCTCGTCCATGTCGAGGGCGAGCTGACCGGTGGACACCGTCGTGCTCGCCCGGTCGTTCTGCAGCAGGCAGATCGACGTCTCCAGCCGGCCCGGCAGGACCTCCTTGGCGAGGTCGGCGACGGTCTGCAGCACCGACTCCATCGAGTGGTCGCGCAGCGCCAACCCGCCGAGCTGCTCTAACGCGGCGTTGGCGCGATCGGTCACATGGCCGTCAGCGGGCACGTCGGACTCCGGTCTGTGGTCCACCGGGGCGGCAGCCTCGGCGAGAGCCCCACGATGGGGCCCGCACACACGCACGCCGCTGTCTGACGCACGGCGCCGGGTCTCCCCGGCACCACGGCGGATACTACCCGCTCACGGGCTCTCCTCAGGGGCGCGCACGCGCGGCAGACAGCCTGCCGAGGACACGATCAACTGCTGGTTATGCTCGTCCAGCCTCCGCGTCACACAGCCGGCGTGCGGCAGCGGGATCCCGTGGGTCCCGTCCCGCAGGGCCCGCGGGGTCTCCCCGGGCTCCACATCCGCCGGCACACGCGCTGTCCGGTGCCACCTGACGCCGGAGTACCACCGTGACTCGCCCCACCCCCGATCCCGACGCCGACGTCGTCCAGCTCGCCTTCGACGAGCTGGGCCGGATGTCCTTCGCCGAGCACTCGCTGGAGTCTGTGCTGCAGAAGGTCACCGACCTGGCCGCCCGGGTGCTCCCCGGCGAGCCGGTCACCTCGGTGACCATCATCGGCGACGGCCCGCCCGCCACCGTGGCCGCCAGTGGGCCCCTCGCCCGCCAGCTCGACCAGGCGCAGTACGCCCTGGGCGCCGGCCCCTGCATGGAGGCGGCCACCAGCGGTCACCTGGTCGAGGTGGTCGACACCGGCGCCGACCGGCGCTGGGGATCGTTCCCGCAGCTGGCCGCCCAGCGCGGCTGCCGGAGCATGCTGTCCTTCCCGCTGCCCCCGCAGGAGCTGATCTCCGGTGGGCTGAACGTCTACGCCCGCACCGACGACCCGCTGGACGCCCGCACCCGGGAGCTGACCGCCCGGTTCGCGGCCTACGCGGTGGTCCCGGTGTCGAACATGTACCTGTACGAGAGTGCGGTCGAGCGGGCCGAGCACCTGCGCGCGGCGCTGGACTCCCGGGCGGTCATCGACCAGGCCAAGGGCATCCTGATGGAGCGGCACAAGCTCTCCGCCGACCGGGCCTTCTCCGCGCTGGCGCAGCTGTCGATGGAGACCAACACCAAGGTGCGCGACATCGCCGAGCAGTTCGTGCGCACCGGCGAGCTCCCCTCGAGCTGACCGGCCGGCGACCGGGCAGGATCACGGCCATGAGCGAACCGCAGCGCCGCGAGTCGGGACTGGTCACCGAGACCCGGGGGCACGTCCGCGTGCTCACCCTGGACCGCCCCGAGCGCCGCAACGCGCTCTCCAGCGACCTGCAGGCCGACCTGGTCGAGGAGCTGCTGTCCTGCGCCGAGGACGCCGACGTGCGGGCGATCGTGCTGACCGGCAACGGGCCGGCCTTCTGCGCCGGCTTCGACCTCAAGGAGATCCGGGAGCGCGACCAGCGCGGTGAGCACTTCCGGCCGCCGATGAGCCGGCCGGGCCGCAATCTCTTCGAGGTGCTCGGCGAGACGTACGTCCCGGTCGTCGCCGCGCTCGGCGGGCACGCGGTCGCCGGCGGCTTCGAGCTGGCCCTGGCCTGCGACCTGCGGGTCGCCGCCCCCGGCATCAAGCTCGGCCTGCCGGAGGCGACCATCGGCATGGGCGCCAACTACGGCTCGGTCGTGCTGCCCAAGCGCGTCCCGATGGGGATCGCCCTGGAGATGCTGCTCACCGGCGAGTACGTGACCAGCGAGGACGCCGCCCGCTGGGGGCTGGTCAACCGCGTCGTCCCGGTCGAGGAGGTGCTGCCGACCGCGCTGGCGCTGGCCGAGCGGATCGCGGCGAACGCGCCGCTGTCGGTGCGGCGGATGAAGGAGACCGCGGTCAAGGGCGTGGAGCTGCCGCTGTCGGCCGCGCTCCGGCTGGACGTCGGGCCGAACCCCTACCTCAGCGAGGACCGCCGCGAGGGCATCGCCGCCTACCTGGAGAAGCGGCCACCACGCTGGTCCGGGCGCTGAGGGACAGTGGAGGGGTGACCGCACCGTCTGAGTCCCCCGCCGACACCGGCGCCCGCCGCGCCGCCGAGTACCTGCAGCTGATCGCCGACGGGCGCACCGACGACGCCGAGGCGCTGCTCGCCGGCCTGTCCGACCCCCGGGAGCTGGCGTTCGTCGGGGCCGCGCTGACCACCACCGCCCGCCGCACCGGCCGCACGCTGCCCACGGCGATGCGCGCGCAGTCCAGCAGCCGGCAAGTGCTGCTCGGTCAGCTGCGCGACGCGAACCGCCGCGACGTCGACGGGCTGCGCTCGTGGCTGCGGGCGTCCGCCGAGGAGGTCCGGATGGTCGAGCGGCTCGCCGAGACGGTCCGGGAGCGGCTGGGCGACCAGGCCACCGCCGGCTGAGCCGTCAGCCCGCGGTGCGCAGGGCGCGGGGCAGCGTGACCGCCAGCGGCAGGGCGAGAGCGAGCAGCACCGCCACCAGCACGTAGCTGGTGGACAGCCCGACCTGGGCGGCGACGACCCCGACGGCCAGCGCCCCGATCGCGGTGCCGCTGTCGTAGCAGGCGTTCCACACGGCGCTGACCGTGGTGGTCTGCCCGGCACCGGCCCGGGCCAGCGCGATGACCAGGGTCAGGTTCTGCACCGCGCCGTAGGCGATGCCCAGCGCGAAGGCACCGGCCAGCACAGCCGCAGCCCCGCCGGTGCCCGCGGCGCGCAGCCCCAGCGCGAGCAGGAGCAGTCCGGCCACCCCGCTGGCCAGCGCCGCGGGCATCAGCACCCGCGCCCCCAGCCGGTCGACCAGCACCCCGGCGCCCCAGCGGCACAACCCGGTGCTCACCCCGAACACCAGCAGCGCGACCACGGCCAGCGCGCCGTCGGGCAGCTCGATCGGCAGGAAGGTGACCAGGCCCCCACCGGCCAGCGTCACCACCAGCAGCACCAGCGACGGCGCGGCCGCCGCCCACACCGCCGCCCGGGAGCCGCCGGGAGCGGTCACCTCCGGCGGGCCGAGCGCCCGCACCAGGCCCGGCACGAACACCAGCGCCAGCACCGGGGCGGCCGCCGCTGCCGCGACCACCGGGAAGTGGCCGGCGAGGGTCAGCGCCGTCCCACCCGGGACGGCGGCCAGCGTCGGCACGGAGATCGCCAGGCCGTAGATGCCGATCGACTCACCGCGCCGCTCCGGCGGCACCGCCTGGGCGGCGACGGTGGAGCCCAGCACCGTGATCACCGCGAACCCGACCCCGCGGACGACCGAGACGACGGCGAACCAGCGCACGTCGTCGGCGAGCAGGTACAGCGGCGACGGCGCCCCGATCGCGACCAGCCCGGCGGCGAGCACCGGGCCGATGCCCAGCCGCGCGACCAGCGCCGGCACCGCCGTCTGGGCGAGCACGGTGGCGACCAGGAACACCGTGGTGACCGACCCGGCCGCGGTCAGCCCGGCGCCGAGCGAGGCGGCATGGGCGGGCAGCGCCGACAGCAGCAGCGAGTAGCTGAGGAAGCCCAGCGCGTTCAGCGCGAACAGGGAGCGCACCGCCGGCAGGCGCCACAGCGAGGCACGCCGTTCCGTCGTCGTCACCCGTCAAGCCCCCGCCCCGGTTCACAACCGTGCGCCCGACTGCCTACGGTCGGCACATGGAATCCACGCCCAGCATCCCGGCGACCACCTCGATCGTCGTCATGGGGGTCTCCGGCTCCGGCAAGTCGACCACCGCCACCGAGATCGCCCGCCGGCTGCAGTGGGAGTTCATCGAGGGCGACGACCTGCACCCGCCGGAGAACGTCGAGAAGATGCGCAGCGGCACCCCGCTGGACGACGAGGACCGCTGGCCCTGGCTGGACCGCATCGCCGAGCTGATCGGCGAGCACGAGGCGGCCGGCACCTCGTTCATCCTCACCTGCTCGGCGCTCAAGCGCAGCTACCGCGACCGGCTCCGCGACGACAACCCGTCGGTGTGGTTCGCCCACGCGAACACCTCGGAGGAGACGCTCACCGAACGGCTGGCCAAGCGGCAGGGCCACTACATGCCGCCGTCCCTGCTGCGCAGCCAGCTGGACACCCTGGAGCCGCTGGGCGAGGACGAGCCGGGCGCCGTCGTCCCCGGCGAGGGCTCGGTCGAGGAGACCGTCGGCGACCTGCTCGCCGAGCTCTGCGACGAGCGCCAGATCCCGCTCCCGGACTGAGCACCGTGCCCTCGGTGAGTGGCGGAGCGCCACTCACCGAGGTCGCTCGCCGGCCCCCTTGCAGGGTCCCGCCGCGAGCTTGCGAGCGGTGGGGGGCAAGGGGGTCCTTATGCCATGTACGGGTAGCGGTGGTCGGTGGCGGGGACGAAGGTCTCCTTGATCGACCGGGCGCTGGTCCAGCGCAGCAGGTTCTGCGCGGCGCCGGCCTTGTCGTTGGTGCCCGAGCCGCGGCCACCGCCGAAGGGCTGCTGGCCCACGACCGCGCCGGTGGGCTTGTCGTTGACGTAGAAGTTGCCGGCCGCGTGCCGCAGGAACCGCTGGGCGTGCGCGATCGCCACCCGGTCCTGGGCGATCACCGAGCCGGTGAGCGCGTAGGGCGCCACCGACTCCATCTGCTTGAGCACCGTGTCGTAGTCGGCGTCGTCGTAGACGTGCACGGCGAGCACCGGGCCGAAGTACTCGGTGGCGAACACCTCGTGCCCGGGGTCGGTGCCCTCGATGACGGTCGGCCGGACGAAGAAGCCCTCGCTGTCGTCGGCGGTGCCGCCGGCGACCACGGTGAGCGCGTCGTCGGCCTTCGCCGACTCGAGCACGCCGGACAGCTTGGTGAAGGACTTCCGGTCGATGACCGCGCCCATGAAGTTGGCGAAGTCGGTGACGTCGCCCATCGGGATCTCCTCGACGGTGCCGATCAGGTCGTCGCGGACCTTCGCCCACAGGCTGCGCGGCACGTAGGCCCGGGAGGCCGCCGAGCACTTCTGGCCCTGGTACTCGAAGGCGCCGCGGATCATCGCGGTGCGCAGCACGTCGGGGTCGGCGGAGGGGTGGGCGACGATGAAGTCCTTGCCGCCGGTCTCGCCGACGACCCGCGGGTAGCCGCGGTAGCCGGAGATGTTCTCCCCCACCGTGCGCCACAGGTGCTGGAACACCGGGGTCGAGCCGGTGAAGTGGATGCCGGCCAGGTCGCGGTCGGCGAGCACCACGTCGGAGACGGCGACGCCGTCACCGGGCAGCATGTTGATCACGCCCGGGGGCAGCCCGGCCGCCTCGAGCAGCCGCATCGTGTACCAGGCGGCCAGCTGCTGGGTGGGCGCCGGCTTCCAGACCACGGTGTTGCCCATCAGCGCCGGCGCGGTGGGCAGGTTTCCGGCGATGGCGGTGAAGTTGAACGGCGTCACCGCGTAGACGAAGCCCTCCAGCGGGCGGTGGTCGACCCGGTTCCAGACCCCGGGGCTGCTCACCGGCTGCTCGGCGAGCACCTGGCGGGCGAAGTGCACGTTGTAGCGCCAGAAGTCGATCAGCTCGCAGGCGGCGTCGATCTCGGCCTGGTAGGCGGTCTTGCTCTGGCCGAGCATCGTCGCGGCGTTGAGCGTCTGCCGCCAGGGGCCGGCCAGCAGGTCGGCGGCCTTGAGGAACACCGCGGCCCGGTCGTCGAAGGACAGCTCCGACCAGCCCGGCGCGGCCTCCTTGGCACACCGAACGGCGTCCTGGGCGTCGGCCGCGGTCGCGGCGGCCGAGGTGCCGAGCACCTGGGCGTGCCGGTGCGGGGCGACCACGTCGAACGCCGCGCCGCCGGCCATCCGCTGGGCACCGCCGATCGTGGCGGTCAGCTCGACGGGTGCGGCGGCCAGCTCGGTCAGCCGCTGCTGCAGCGCGGCCCGCTCGGGCGAACCGGGGGCGTAGTCGCCGACCGGCTCGTTGCGCGGTGCGGGGACCTGGGTGACGGCGTCCATGAGGTGCAGCTCCTGCGGTCGGGTGGCGGCCATGTTGGCCAACATGGCCGGGGTGGTTCAGAAGCGGGGGTGGTTCAGAAGCGGGGGTGGTTCAGGAAGCGGGGGTGGTTCAGGAACGGGTGGCGAGGGAGCGGAGGAAGAACTGCAGGTTGGCGGGGCGCTCGGCCAGCCGGCGCATGAAGTAGCCGTACCAGTCGGCGCCGTAGGGCACGTAGGCGCGCACGGTGTGCCCGGCGCGGGCCAGCCGCAGCTGCTCGTCGGGGCGGATGCCGTACAGCAGCTGGAACTCGTAGCTGTCGCGGTCGCGGCCGGTCTCGGCGACCAGCGCCAGCAGCCGGTCGATCATCGCCGGGTCGTGGGTGCCGGCCATCGGGTACCCGCCGCCGCGGACCAGCACCTCCAGGCCGCGGGCGTAGGCGGCGTCCACGTCGGCCTTGTCCTGGTACGCCACCGAGGCGGGCTCGCGGTAGGCGCCCTTGACCAGCCGCACCCGCGACCCGGGGACGGCGAGGGCCCGGGCGTCGTCCTCGGTGCGGTGCAGCATCGCCTGCAGGACGGCGCCGGTGCCGGGGTGGTCGCGGCGCAGCTCGGCGAGCACACCGAGGGTGGAGTCGACGGTGCGGGAGTCCTCCATGTCCAGGGTGACCGTGGTGCCCTGGGCGGTGGCGGCCTCGACGACCGGGCGCACGAGGGCGAGCGCGACGTCGTCCCCGCCGACCGGTAGTGCCTGGCCGAAGGCGGACAGCTTCACCGAGACCTCCGCGGCCGCGCCGAGCCCGAGCGGGGCGAGCCCCTCGAGCGCGTCGAGGTAGGCGTCCCGGGTGCGCTGGGCCTCGCTGCGGTCGGTCACGTCCTCGCCGAGGTGGTCCAGGGTGACGGCGAGCCCGTCGGCGGAGAGCGTGCGCACCACCTCGAGCGCCTCGGGGAGGGTCTCCCCGGCCACGAAGCGGTCGACCACCCGCCGGGTGACCGGCGTGCCGGTGATCACCCGGCGCAGGCCGGGACGGCGGGCGGCGGCGAGCAGGGCCTTCTGGGTGAGCACGGCGCCTCCGCGGGCGACTGGTGGCGGGTGGTGCCTGCGAACGCTAGGGACGCCCGTGCCGGCGCACCAGCGACAGATGTCCGGACTCGCCGGGCAGCTCTCGTACGATCGTCTGAACGAGGAGGAGGAGCCCGGTGCGCGACGACCTGCAGGACCTGGTGGACGAGGTGTCGGCGCTGCTCGGCGCCCCGGCCACGCTGGAGGACCGCGACTTCACCCTGCTGGCCTTCTGCGCCCACGACGGCACCGGCCCGGCCACCCCCGGCGTCACGATGGACGCCGTCCGGGCCCGCTCCATCCTCGGCCGCAGCTCCACCCCCGAGGTGCGCGCCTGGTTCGAGAGCCACGGCATCGCCCGGGCCACCGCCCCGCTGCGGGTGCCCGCCGACCCGGCGGCCGGCATCCTCACCCGGCTGTGCCTGCCGGTGCGTGCCGGTGGCCGGCTGCACGGCTACCTGTGGCTGCTCGACGAGGAGCGCACCGACGTCACCGACCCCGGCGCCCCCGGCCTGGCCGAGGCGGTGGCGCTGGCCGCGGAGGCCGGCCGGCTGCTCGCCGAGGGCCGGCCGGGCACCGCGGACCTCTCGGCCGCGCTGCGCACCGCGCTCACCGCCCCCTCCCCGGGCCGGGCGGTGCGCACGCTCACCGAGGCACTGGGCGCCGGCACCCCGGTCACCCTGGTCGCGCTGTTGCCCGCCGAGCCGGGGCTCCCGCCGGGCTGGACCCCACCGGGCGCCGGCGCCGTCCCGACGGTGCTGGACGACGGCGCGGTCGCCGTCCTGCTGCCGCTGCCCGGCCGCGGCGACCACCGGCCCGCCGGTGCGCTGAGCGGAGCGGCCCTGGGTGGCCTGCCGCCGGGCAGCACCGCGGGGGTGGCTGCTGCCCGGCACGGCTGCAGCGAGCTGACCGCCCAGTGGCACGAGGCCCGGACGGCGGCGCGGGTGGCCGCCGCCGACCCGCGGCTCGCCCCGGCCGCGTCGTGGGCCGAGCTGGGCGCCTGGCGGGCCGTGGCCGCGCTGCCCGCACCGGACCCGGTGCTGGCGCCGCTGCTGGCCGACCCGGTGCTGACCGCGACGGCGGCGACCTGGCTGGACTGCGCGGGCAGCCCGCAGCGCGCGGCGGGCGAGCTGTGCATCCACCGGCAGACGCTGTACTACCGGCTCGGGAGGATCGAGCAGCTCACCGGTCTGGACCTCGCCGACGGCGCCGACCGGCTGCTGCTGCACCTCGGCGTGCGGGCCGCCCGGCTGGCCGGGATCGGGTGGGTGGCGCAACCACCTCGGCCGCCCGGTGACCTACTCTTGACGCGCTCATGACAGCTGGAGAGAACGCGACACCCGCGCCCCGGGACGACGCGATCGACGACGGGGACCGGGTGGACGACCGAGACGTGCTGCGCCGCCTGCGCACCGAGACCGCCGCGGAGCACCAGGCCGTCGAGGACACCCTGGACCTGCTCGACGCCGACCTGACGCGGGAGCGGCTGGTCGGGGCGCTCACCCGGATGCACGGGTTCTGGCTGGCCGCCGAGGCCGGTCTGGACGCCTGGGCCGCGGCGCACCCGGCCGACGCCGCCGAGGTCGACTGGGCCGCCCGCCGCCGGTCGCACCTGTTCGCCGCCGACCTGGCCGCGCTCGGCGCCCCGGCGGCGGTGGACCGCACCCCGCTGCCCGACGTCGCGGACACCGATCAGGCGCTGGGCCGGCTGTACGTGCTGGAGGGCTCCTCGCTGGGCGGGGTGTTCATCGACCGGCACCTGGCCACGCTGCCCCAGCTGAGCGGCACTGCCCGGCTCAGCTGTTTCTCCCCCTACGGCGCGCGCACCGGCCAGATGTGGCACGCCTTCCGTACGGTGACCCGGCACCGGGTCACCGCCGCCGGTGGGGACGCCGACCGGCTGGTCGCCGCCGCCCGCGAGACGTTCGGCACCCTGGCGCGCTGGTGCGGCGCGGCAGGGCCCGAGCAGGCACCCTGGACACAGACGCCGTCCCGCCGGGGACACACCCGAGGGAACGAGGACGTCGCGTGACGGACCAGTTGCAGGCCGGCCCCTGGCTCGCCCCCGGCGAGCCGGTCGACCTCACCAACTGCGAGCGCGAACCGATCCACGTGCCGGGCAGCATCCAGCCCCGGGGCGTGCTGCTGGCGGTCAGCGAGCCGGACATGGTGGTCCGGCAGGTCTCCTGCAACCTCGCCGACCTGGTCGGCGTGGCCTGGGACGACGCCCTGGGCCGCCCGCTGGCCGACGTCGTCGGCGTGGTGCCCGCCCAGGCGATCGCCCGCTCCGCCCGCGCCTTCGGTGACCTGCGCGAGCGCAACCCGGTCGAGCTGACCCTGGACTGCGACGGCACGCCCTGCCCGGTCGACGCGATCCTGCACCGCGCCGTGCACTCGGTGGAGGACGGCACGCGGCCGCCTGCCGAGGCCGGGCCCCCGGTGAGCGGCGTCCGCCAGACCACCGCGACGAGCACGCTCGTGGTGGAGCTGGAGCCGGCCTACGGCCCGCGCCCGTTCTCCTTCCCGAACACCTACCAGGCGGTGCGCGGGACGATCAGCGACCTGAACCGCGCGACCTCGCTGCAGCAGCTCTACGACATCACCGCCGAGGCGGTGCGCACGCTGACCGGCTTCGACCGGGTGATGGTCTACCGGTACGACGCCGACTTCAACGGCGAGGTCGTGGCCGAGGCCAAGCTGCCGGAGCTGAACTCCTTCCTCGGGCTGCACTACCCGGCCTCGGACATCCCGGCGCAGGCCCGGGCGCTGTACGAGAAGAACTGGATCCGGCTGATCTCCGACGTCACGTACACGCCGGCCCCGCTGGAGCCGGTCGACCTGCCGGCGACCGGACAGCCGCTGGACCTCACCTACTCGACGCTGCGCAGCGTCTCGCCGATCCACTGCGAGTACCTGCAGAACATGGGCGTGCGGGCGTCCATGTCGATCTCGCTGCTGCGCGACGACAAGCTGTGGGGCCTCATCGCCTGCCACCACTACTCGGGCCCGCACGCGCCGCCCTACGCCACCCGCGCGGCCGCGGAGTTCCTCGGCTCGACGCTGTCGCTGCGGCTGGTCGACCGGGCCGAGGACGAGGAGCACCGGCGGGCGCTGCAGGTGCGCTCCACCATGGCCTGGCTGACCGCCGCCGCCCTGGACGAGGACCGGCCGCTGGCCGACACCCTGCTCGGCCACCCCGGCCTGCTCGACGTCGTCCCGGCCGAGTCGGTGGTGGTGAACCTGCAGGGCGCCACCGGCAGCGCCGGCGTCCCGCTGCCGCCCGAGGTGGTCCGCGCCGTCGCCGGCTGGGCCGCCGCCCAGGGCGAGGACGTCGTCTGCACCGACCGGCTCCCGCTGGTCGCCCCGCAGCTGGACGTCCCGGCCGACCTGGCCTGCGGGGTGCTGGCGCTGCCGCTGCCCGAGGGGCAGTACGTGGTCTGGACCCGCGCGGAGACGGTGCACTCGGTCGACTGGGGCGGCGACCCGCACAACAAGGCGATCGCCGAGCGCGAGGGCGACTCGGTGCGGCTGTCCCCGCGCAAGTCCTTCGACCGGTGGCGGGAGACCGTGCGCAACCGGTCGGACGCCTGGTCACCGGCCCAGCTGGCCGAGGTCGGCGACCTGCGCACCAACCTGCTCGAGGCGCTGTACGCCCGGTCCCGGCGGGTGGCGCAGGCCGCGCTGACCCTGCAGCGCAGCCTGCTGTCCGAGCCGCCGGACCCCGACCACCTGGAGTTCGCCGTCCGGTACGTGCCGGCCGCCCGCGAGGCCCAGGTCGGGGGCGACTGGTACGACGTCTTCCAGCAGCCCGACGGGGCCACCGCGCTGGTGATCGGCGACGTCGTCGGGCACGACACCGAGGCCGCGGCCTGCATGGGCCAGCTGCGCGGCCTGCTCCGCGGGATCAGCTACGACAGCGCCGACAGCCCGGCCGGCGTGCTGGCCCGGCTGGACCGGGCGATGGACGGGCTGCAGCTGCAGACCCTCGCCTCGCTGATCGTGGCCCGGCTGGAGCAGACCCCCGAGGAGTTCGAGCAGGGCGTCACCCGGCTGCGCTGGTCGAACGCCGGGCACCCGCCGCCGGTGCTGCTGCTGCCCGACGGCTCCACCCGGGTGCTGACCGCCGACCGCGCTGAACTGCTGGTGGGCGTGCACCTGGACGCGGTGCGCCGGGACCACGTGGTCACCGTGCCCCGCGGCTCGACGGTGCTCTTCTACACCGACGGCCTGGTGGAACGGCGCGACCAGGTGTTCGACGTCGGCATCGACCGGCTGGCAGCGGAGCTCACCACGATGGGCGGGGTGCCGATGGCCGAGCTGGCCGACCAGCTGCTGGACCGGCTGCTCCCCGACCGCGCCGAGGACGACGTGGCCCTGATCGCGGTCCGGCTGAACCCCCAGCACGACTGACCCACCAGCGGCCATGTTCGCCAACATGGCCGCTCTCGGTCCGGCCATGTCAGCGGGGCCGCCCGCCGTCCGGCCATGTTCGCGGAGCCGCCCGTCCGGCCATGTTGGCCAACATGGCCGGGCGGGGCCGGGCGTGGGGTCAGCGGTCGGTGAACTGCGCGTCCAGGCCGTCGGCGTTGCCGCCGGCCGCTCCCTCGGCCGGCAGTGGGGCGTCGTCGGCCGCCGCGGCCGCAACCGCCGCGTCGTCCTCGACGGCGGGCTCGGCGGTGCCCTCACCGGGCTTGCGCAGCTGCTTCAGCAGCCGCCGCTCGTCCTTGGCCAGCGGACGACTGTCGAGGTGGCCGGGCTCGCCCTCGTCGTTGCCGGTGGCCATCCCAGTGTCGGGCAGGCTCGGGTCGGGGCTCTCGGGCTGGGCGCTCATGGCCCTCTCCTACCTGGTCCGGGCTTCTGACAACCCTCAGGCCGCGGCGTCGGCGGACAGGGTGCGCAGCAGCTCCCGGACGGCGGACTGCCCGGCCCGGTTGGCGCCGATGGTGCTCGCCGAGGGTCCGTAGCCCACCAGGTGCAACCGCGGCTCGGCGACCACCCGGGTGCCGTCCATCGCGATGCCACCCCCCGGCGCGCGCAACCGCAGCGGGGCCAGGTGCTCCAGCGCGGGCCGGAACCCGGTGGCCCACAGGACGACGTCGGCACGCGCGTGCCGGTCGTCGGCGTCCCAGACCACCCCGTCGGCGTCGAGCCGGTCGAACACCGGCAGCCGCTCCAGCACGCCGCGGGCGCGGGCGGCCAGCACCGCGTCGGTCTCCACCAGCCCGGTGACGCCGACGACGCTGCCCGGCGGCAGGCCGGCCCGCACCCGCCGGTCGACCAGCGCCACGGCGGCCCGGCCGGCGTCCTCGTCGAAGCCGTCCGTGCGCCAGACCGGCTCCCGGCGGGTGACCCAGGTCGTGCTGGTGACCTCGCTGATCTCGATGAGCTGCTGCACCGCCGACGTACCGCCGCCGACGACCACCACGTGCCGGCCGCGGAACTCCTCGGCGCCGCGGTAGTCGGCGGCGTGCAGCTGCCGGCCGCCGAACAGCTCCCGGCCGGGGTAGGCCGGCCAGAACGGGCGGGTCCAGGTGCCGGTGGCGTTGACCACCCCGCGCGCCGTCCACTCCCCTGCGCTCGTGTCCAGCGCGAAGCCGTCGTCGGTGCGGTGCACCGCCCGGACGGCGACCGGGCGGTGCACCGGCAGGTCGAAGCGGCGCTCGTGCTCGGCGAAGTAGGCGGCCACCACCTCGCTGGCCGGGGCGGCCGGGTCGGCGTCGGGCAGCGGGAGGCCGGGCAGCGGGGCGATCCGGTGCGCGCGGTCCAGCCGCAGCGAGGGCCAGCGGTGCTGCCAGGCCCCGCCCGGGCCCTCGTTGGCGTCCAGCAGCACGAAGTCCGCACCCGCCCGGCGCAGGCCGTGGGCGGCCGACAACCCGGCCTGACCGGCCCCGATCACCACGACGTCGTTGTGCACACGGGCGGCAACAGCGCCACCGGCTCGCTCGTTCCGGGTGTGACCTCGGTGGCCGCATGTGTCCCGATCACGGTTCGGGGGCACAGGCACCCCCGTCGGAGCAGACGACGAGGAGGTGCTCCCGTGACACAGCGCATCGAAGAGCACCAGCCCCACGAGCACCAGGGTTACCGCCACGTGGGGTACGTGCTCAGCCCGGGTGAGGACGTCGCCACGGTCGTGGGGCCGATCCTGAGCCGCGCCGTGGCCGAGGGCGAGCCGGTGGTGATCGCCTGCCCGGAGACCGTCGCGTCCGCGCTGACCGCAGCGCTCCAGGACGCCGGTGACGTCCACCTGGCCCCCACCGAGCCGCTGGCCGACCGCCCGCCGGCGGCGCTGGCGGCGATCGCCCGGCTGGTCGACGAGCGGGTGCCCAGCACCGGCCGCCGGCTGCACCTGGTGACCGGCCCGGGCGGTCCGGACGCCGACCCGGCTGCCTGGGTGCAGACCGAGGCGCTGCTGAACCACGTGCTGGCCGAGCGGCCGGTCGACCACATCTGCCTGCTGGCCCCGATGGCGGCAGAGGGCTCCGACCCCTGGGCGGTCGCGCGGGCCACCCACCCGTGGCTGCTCACCAGCGAGGGCACCGTCCGCAATCCGGACTTCCGCCCGCCGGCCGAGCTGCTCCGGGAGCTGCAGCGGGCCGGCATCCCCGACCCGCTGGAGGAGACCGAGCCGACGCTGGCCATGGTCGACATGGACGACATGCGCGCGCTGCGCCGGGCGCTGAACCGGGTGCTGGCCGAGAGCGCCCTGTCCGCCGACGCCGCGCAGGACTTCGTGCTGGCGATCGACGAGGTGACCGCCAACGCCACCGAGCACGGCATCCCGCCGGTGGACGTGAAGCTGTGGTGCACCCCGGAGCGGCTGCTGTGCGCGGTGACCGACCGCGGCACCGCGTTCGAGGACCCGCTGGCCGGCTACGGGCCGGCGCACGGCGACATGGCGGTCGGCGGGATGGGCCTGTGGCTGGCCCGGCGGTCGGTCGACAGCCTGACCGCGGCCCCGGCCGACGACTCCGGCGACGGGTGCACGGTGCGGCTGGTCGTCAACGCCTGACGCGCGGCCCACGCAGCACGTGCCGCGCGGGTGATCAGGTGGTGGTGAGGTCGGCCAGCAGGCCGGCGGCCTCGATCAGCCGGGCCTGTTCCCGGCACCAGGGCGACCAGGCGTCGTACTGGGTGGTCTCCTGCCGGGCCCGGAACGTCGCCCAGTCCAGCAGCTCCCACTCCCCCACCTCGGTGGGGTCCGGCGCCGGGAGGCCGGCGAACCGGCCCAGGTAGACCGGGCACACCTCGTTCTCCACGACCCCGCGGAACTCCGCGCGGTAGCGGTAGGAGGGCAGCGCCGGGCGCAGTCGGTCCACGGTCAGCCCCAGCTCGTAGTCCGCCCGGCGGGCGATCGCCTCGTCGTCGGCCTCCCCGGGTCCGGGGTGCCCGCAGACGGTGTTGGTCCACATCCCCGGGAAGGTCGCCTTCGAGTCCGCGCGGCGGGTGACCAGCAGCCGCCCGGAGTCGTCGAAGAGGTAGGCGGAGAAGGCCCGGTGCAGCGGGGTGTCCCCGTGGTGGACCAGCGGTTTGGGCATGCTGCCGATCGCCGTCCCGTCCTCGTCGACCAGGACGATCAGCTCTGCTGCCGGAGACGCCACCACGGCTCCATCGTCCCCGACGCCGGCACGTGGTGCACCAAACACCCCCACACCAAGATCGACTCGGATGGGTGAGGAGCGGTCGTCACGCAGAGCAACCGCCCACACACTGGCCGCGTCACCACGGACGGGGACCACGAGAGGCAGGCACAGCGAGGATGACCAGCACCGGGACGACGCTCGACGCCGCCCTGCCCGGCGGCGTGCTGCAGGTCGCGCTCACCGCAGAGCTGGCCCTGACCCAGACCGAGGCGACCCTCGGGTCGCTCGCACTGCCGGTGCACCGGGTGCCGGCGAGCACCACCATGGCCGCCCTGGACAGCATGTTCCGGCGGGACGCCACGCTGCGCTGGGTCGTCGTCGACGTGCCCGGCGCGCCCCTGCTGGTCAGCCGGACCTGGTTCGAGGTCACCATGACCGGCCGGCTCGGCTACGGCCGGCTGCTGCACCAGCGGCGCCGGGTCGCCGACGGCGCACCGCCGTCGGCCCTGGAGTTCCCGGTCGACTGCCCGGTGGCCCGGGTGGCCGCCGCGGTCATCCACCGCCGGGCGACCGGCGACCACCTGCTCGACGGGGTGCTGGTCTGCTGGCCCGACGGCCGGCTCGGGGTCGCCCCGGTCACCGCCGTGTTCGAGCAGCTCGCCCAGCAGTACGCCTACCAGGCGCTGCACGACCCGCTCACCGGGCTGCCCAACCGGCTGTTCCTGCTGGAGCGGCTGCGCCAGGCCCACGCGGCGGGCACCTCCGGGGTGCTGTTCTTCATCGACCTGGACCGCTTCAAGGACGTCAACGACCACCTCGGTCACGGCGCCGGCGACGAGGTGCTGGTCGAGTTCTCCGCCCGGCTGCGCACCGTCGCCCGCACCGACGACCTCGTCGTCCGGCTCAGCGGCGACGAGTTCGCGGTGCTCACCGAGGCGCCGCTGACCGCCGCGCAGAGCACCGCGCTGGCCGAACGGATCGTGCTCACCGCCGCCGCGCCCTTCGTGCTCACCGCGCGCGGGGCGGTCGAGACGGGTGAGCAGCTGGTCAGCCTGGGCGCCAGCGTGGGCGTCGCCGCCGGGGCCGACTCCCCCGACGCCCTGCTGCACCAGGCCGACCTGGCCATGTACCGGGCCAAGTCCCTGGGCCGGGGCCGGGTGGCGCACTTCGGCACCGAGCTGCTGGAGGACGCCGAGGACACCACCGCCGTGCGGGCCCGGCACGAGATGGAACGGCGGCTGCGCCAGGCCATCGAGACCCGCTCGCTCGCCCTGCACTACCAGCCCGTCGTCTCCCTGCCCTCCGCCCAGGTCACCGGCGTCGAGGCGCTGGCCCGGTGGGAGGACGACGAGCTGGGTCGGGTGCCCCCCGACCAGTTCATCCCGCTGGCCGAGCGGACCGGCCTGATCGTCGACCTGGGCCGCTGGGTGCTGCGCACCGCCTGCCGGGAGGCCGCGGGCTGGTCCACCGGCCCCTCAGGGCTGCCGCCCACCGTGGCGGTCAACGTCTCCCCGGTGCAGCTGGCCCAGCGCGGGTTCATCGACGACGTCACCCAGGCGCTCACCGACAGCGGCCTGGCGCCGGACCGGCTGTGCCTGGAGATCACCGAGACCGCGGCGATCACCGACCTGGCCGCCACCGCCGCCCGGCTGCAGCAGGTGCGCGACCTCGGCGTCCGGCTGGCGCTGGACGACTTCGGCACCGGCCACTCGGCGCTGAGCCTGCTGCGCGCCCTCCCGGTCCACCTGGTCAAGGTCGACCGCTCCTTCATCGAACGGGTCACCAGCGACACCGCCGACGCGGTGCTCGCCCGGCTGGTCATCGAGGCCGCGCACAGCCTGGGGCGCCAGGTCTGCGCCGAGGGCGTGGAGACCACCGAGCAGGCCCAGCAACTGGTCGCGATGGGCTGCGACTCCGCGCAGGGCTGGCTGTTCGGCCGGCCGCAGCCGGCCTCCGCCCGGCTCACCGCCCTGCTCACCTCCCGGTCGCTGGCCGAGCCGCTGGCCGAGGGCGCCGTCCTCCCGCTCGGTGGCAACGACGAGCTCGTGCTCGTCACCACCCCGGAGCGGATCGTCACGTACGCGTCGGCCAGCAGCGGTGCGGTCCTCGGCTGGCTCCCCCAGGAGATCACCGGCACAGACGTGACCGGGATCCTGTACCTGGACGATCCCGACCGGGTCACCGCCGACCCCGCCTCGGCCGGACGCTGGGACGAGGGCACGGCGGTCCACCGGGTCCGGCACCGCGACGGCAGCGTGCGGTGGCTGGAGAGCACGACCCGCCGGCTGACCGGTGAGGACGGTGCGGTGCGCGAGGTGCTGTCGGTCTCCCGCGACGTGACCGAGGCCGTCGTGGCACGCCGGGCGCTGGCCGACAGCGAGCTGATGTTCCGGCACGCCTTCGACGACGCCCCGATCGGCATGCTGCTGGCCCGCCCGGACGGTTCGCTGCTGCGGGCCAACCGGGCCCTCGCGGCACTGCTGGGCACCCCCACCGAGCAGCTGCACGGCCGGCGGGTGCAGGACCTGACCCCGCTGGAGGACCGGCCCGGCCAGACCTCCGCGGTCACCGAGCTGTTCGGCCAGACCACCGGGC
Organism: uncultured Modestobacter sp.; assembly: GCF_947486615.1. Classification (GTDB taxonomy): domain Bacteria; phylum Actinomycetota; class Actinomycetes; order Mycobacteriales; family Geodermatophilaceae; genus Modestobacter. Next base: position 4,141 of record NZ_CANKUD010000018.1, on the reverse strand, counting down.
GCACGCAGCTGTCCACCAGCTTCCGGCACGCCGACGGCTCGCAGGTGCCGGTGACCGTGCGGGTCTCGGTGGTCCGGGACGCCGACGGCCGGGCCACCTCGGTGTTCGCCCACGTCGTCCCCGAGCCCGCCCCGGTGGCCGCCGTCGGCTGAGCGTGGGCCTCCGCTCCAGCGGGCACAGACCCGGCATGGACACCTTCCGCCGGGGCGACCTGGTCTTCGACGTCCGCGACTCCGGCCCGGCCGACGGCGAGCCGGTCGTCCTGCTGCACGGCTTCCCGCAGGACGGCGGCGCCTTCGACCGGCTGGCGCCGGTGCTGCACTCGGCCGGGCTGCGCACCCTCGCCCCCGACCAGCGCGGGTACTCCCCCGGCGCGCGGCCCCCGGGGCGGTCGGCGTACTCGCTGCGTGCGGTGGTCGACGACGTGCTGGCCCTGCTGGACGCCGCCGGGCTGTCCAGCGCGCACGTGGTCGGGCACGACTGGGGCGGCGTCGCGGCGTGGGCGCTGGCGGCCTGGCACCCGTGGCGGGTCCGCACGCTGACCGCCCTGTCGGTGCCGCACCCGGCCGCGATGACGCAGGCGGTGCTGCACAGCGACCAGGGCCTGCGGTCGGGCTACATCGGCTTCTTCCAGCTGCCCGCCGTCCCCGAGGGCGTGCTGCTGGCCCGCCAGGGCGCCGTGCTGCGCCGGGTGCTCCGCAACGGTGGCCTCCCCGAGCACCTGGTCGACCACTACGTCGACCGGATGCGGGAGCCGGGCGCGCTGACCGCGGCGCTGAACTGGTACCGCGCGCTGCCGCTGCCCGGCGCCCCGGTGGGCACCGTCCGGGTGCCCACCCTGCACGTGTGGGGCGCCCACGACGCGTTCCTCGGCCGGGCGGCCACCGAGGCGACCCGGGAGTTCGTCACCGCCCGCTACGCGCTGGAGGTGCTCGAGGACGCGGACCACTGGCTGCCGGAGCTCGCCGCCGAGCGGGTCGGCGAGCTGGTCACCGCACACGTCCGCACGAGGGGTGACGACCGGACGGCGGGGGTAGCGCCTGGGCATGGCTGAGACACCCGGCAGGCTCCTCCCCGGCATGACCGTGGCGATCACCGGCGCGAGCGGCAACGTCGGGACGGCGCTGCTGCGCCGGCTCGCCGAGGCCGGCGTCACCGAGGTCCGGGGCCTCGCCCGGCGGCGGCCACCGCAGACCGAGCCCTACGCCGGCGTGCGCTGGTACAGCGCCGACCTGCAGTCCCCCGACAGCGAGCCGGTGCTGGCCGAGTTCCTGGACGGGGTCGACGCCGTGGTGCACCTGGCGTGGGCGCTCGTCCCCGACCGCGAGCCCGAGGTGCTGCACGCGGTGAACGTCGAGGGCACCCGCCGGGTGCTGGCCGCCGCCGGCGCAGCCGGGGTGCCGCATGTGGTGCACATGTCCTCGATCGGCACCTACGCCGCCGGCCCGCAGACCCACCCGGTGGGCGAGGACTGGCCGGCCACCGGGGTGCCCAGCTCGCAGTACAGCCGGCAGAAGGTCGAGTGCGAGCGGATGGTGGCCGAGTTCGACGCCGCGCACCCCGACGTCACCGTCTCGGTGACCCGCCCGACGCTGGTGCTGCAGCCCGACGCGGCCAGCGAGATCGGCCGCTACTTCCTCGGCCCGATCGCCTTCCCGGCCGCCCGCGCCCTGCCCGGCGCGGTGGCGAAGCTGCTGCCGCTGCCGCTGCCGGGCTCGCTGCACCTGGGGTTCGTGCACGCCGACGACGTCGCCGACGCGATCGCCCGGATCCTCGACCGCCGGGCACCGGGGCCGTTCAACCTCTCCGCGCCGCCCCACTTCGACGCCGACGGGCTGGCCGGGGCGCTCGGCGTCCGGCGGGTGCCGGTGCCGGCCGCGGTGCTGCGCGCCGGCATGCAGGGGGCGTTCCTCGCCCGCGTGCTGCAGATCGAGCCGGGCTGGCTGGACCTCGGCCTCGGCGTGCCCCCGCTGGACACCACCCGGGCGCGCACCGAGCTGGGCTGGCGGGCCACGCACAACGGTGGGGACCTGCTGCGCGAGTTCGTGGCCGCGCTGGGCAGCGGGCAGGGCCACACCGGCCCACTCCTGCACGGCGGCACCGGCCCCGAGCACACCCCCGCCTAGTCAAAGGACCCCCTCGCCCCCCACCGCTCGCAGGCTCGCGGCGGGGCCCTGCGAGGGGGCCGGGTAGAGGGGCGGGGGCGAGGGGGTCCTGCGTCAGGGCCTGGGCATGCCGGCGGCGCGCAGCAGCGCGCCGCCGATGATGACCTTCTGCACCTCGCTGGTGCCCTCGTACAGCCGGTAGAGCCGGGCGTCGCGGTAGAAGCGCTCGACCGGCGTGCTGCGCAGGTAGCCCAGCCCGCCGTGCACCTGCACGGCGCGGTCGGTGGCCCGGCCGACCATCTCGCTGCAGAAGAGCTTCGCCGCCGACGGGCCGACCGAGGTGTCCTCGCCCGAGTCGTAGCGGGCGGCGACGTCGACCACCATGCTGCGGGCGGCCAGCAGCTCGGTGTGCATGTCGGCGAGCATCGCCTGCACCAGCTGGAAGCGGCCGATCGGCGCCCCGCCCTGCTTGGCGGTGGCCGCGTAGGCGACCGACTCGTCCAGCACCCGCTGCGCCATCCCGACGCACAGCGCCGCGATGTGCAGCCGACCGCGGGAGAGCACGGTGAGCGCCTTCGCGTAGCCGCGGCCCTCCTCACCGATCAGCGCGGAGGCCGGCACCCGCGCCTCGTCGAAGAAGACCTCCGCCGTCCAGGCACCGGACTGGCCCATCTTCGCGTCCTTCGGCCCGACGGTGACCCCGGGTGCGGTGGCGTCCACGACGAAGGTGGAGATGCCGCGGCCGCCGCGCTCGGCCGGGTCGCTGCGGGCGAAGACGACGAACAGGTCAGCGATCGGCGCGTTGGTGATGTAGCGCTTCCCGCCGCTGATCACCCAGTCCTCGCCGTCCCGGCGGGCGGTGGTGCGCAGCCCGGCCGGGTCGGAGCCGGCCTCGGCCTCGGTGAGGGCGAAGGAGCCGATCAGCTCACCGGCCGCCAGCCGAGGCAGGTACGTCTTCTGCTGCTCCCCGTTCCCGAACCTGGCGATCACCTGCCCGGCGATGCCGTTGTTCGTGCCGAACAGCGAGCGGAACGCCGGCGTCGTGTAGCCGAACTCGAAGGCCAGCTGCACGTCCTCGCTCATCGTCACGCCGAGCCCGCCGTGCTCCTCGGGCAGCGCGTACCCGAACAGCCCCATCTCGGCGGCGGCGGCGCGCAGCTCGTCGGGGATGCGGTCGTGGCGGTCGATCTCCTCCTCGCGGGGGACGACCACCCCCCGCACCAGCTGGCGAACGGCGTCCTGGACCTGGCGGAAGACATCGGTGTCCACCCGGTCATGGTGCCGCGCCGGCACCGGCGGCGCACCCGACCTTGCGAACAGATGACGTCGGGGGCCCACGTCGCACGGATCGGCCGCCCCGGGGTACCCGACGGGCGGACACCGAACGAGGACGACGGAGAGGACGACCATGAGCGAGCACACTCCCCGGCGCTGGGTCCCGGTGCTGGCGCTGGCCGCCGCGCTGAGCACCGCGGCCTGCAGCAGCGACGCACCCAGCCAGACCCCGGGGGTCGAGGTGCCGGGCGGCAACGCCATGGCCGATGAGCGGGTCAGCGAGGACGTCAAGGTGACCAACGTCGAGCTGCCCTACCCGCCCGACGGCGTCTGGGAGGCCGGCGCGGACGTCGAGCTGCAGATGGCGATCAGCAACACCGGCCCGACCGAGGCGCGGCTGGTCGGGGTGACCGGCGAGGGGTTCACCGACGTCCGGGACGCCGACGGCACCACCGGCGTGGACCTCACCATCCCGGCCGGCGAGACCGTCCTGCTCGGGGACGACGGGGTGGCCCGGCTGACGCTGGTCGGGCTGACCCAGAGCCTGCGCTCGGCCCAGGCGGTCCCGGTGACGCTGGAGTTCGCCGACGCCGGCACGGTCGACGTGGAGGCCACCGTGTCCCCCGAGGAGCCGGACCCGGGTGACGAGACCGGCGTCCCGGAGCCGGGCGGCGCCACCACCAGCGACGACTAATGGGGCTTACCGAGCCTGCTGGTCTCTGGCAGGTTCGGTGCCGGTAGCGGCCGGTGGGTCAGCACTC
>NZ_CANKUD010000017.1 GCF_947486615.1 uncultured Modestobacter sp. | reverse complement strand
GGAAGCTAAGCCTTTCAGCGCCGATGGTACTGCCCGGGGGACCGGGTGGGAGAGTAGGACGCCGCCGGACACAACTCAACGAAACGGGGGTCGGAGCATTGCGCTCCGGCCCCCGTTTCGTGCGTTTGTCCGTTCTTCGTCGATCGGCCGGACGTCCCGCGTGTGCGGGGCGTCGGCGTCCCGACACCGCTCCAGGTGCCCCCTCGGGCGTGCGCCGTTCATCAGTGAGGTACGTACACACCATGACTTCTCCGCGACGCGGATCCGACGGCTCGGATCGAGGCCGTGGTCAGAGCGGCGGCGGCCGAGGCGCCGCAGGCGGTTCCCGACAGGGGGCCGGCAGTGGACGGCCGGCCCGTCCGGCAGGGCATCGGGGATCCCGGCCCGCTGAGGGGGGACGCGCCACGGCTGGGGGTTCTGGGTCGTCACGTGACGATGCCTATCGGGCCAGGGGTGGTGCCGCTGGCGGCGAGTGGGGTCGTCCGAGCGCGGGCGGGCGTGCGTCCGGCGGGCGTTCGTCGGGCGATCGGCCTTCCTGGCAGGACCGTCGTCCGTCGGGTGATCGATCTCAGGGTGGGCGTCCTTCTGGTGACCGCGCGGGGGGCGGGCGTCCCTCGGGTGACCGTCCTTCCTGGCAGGACCGCCGACCGTCCGGTGACCGACCGCAGGGCGGGCGGCCGTCCGGTGACCGACCGCAGGGCGGGCGGCCGTCCGGGGACCGTCCTTCCTGGCAGGACCGCCGTCCCTCCGGTGACCGGCCGCAAGGTGGGCGTCCGTCTGGGGATCGTCCTTCGTGGCAGGACCGGCGCCCGTCCGGTGACCGGTCGCAGGCTGGGCGTCCCTCGGGTGACCGTCCGCAGGGTGGGCGTCCCTCGGGTGATCGGCCGGCGTGGCAGGACCGTCGCCCCTCCGGGGACCGTCCGCAGGGCGGGCGTCCCTCGGGTGATCGCCCGCAGGGTGGGCGTCCGTCCGGGGACCGTCCTTCGTGGCAGGACCGTCGTCCCTCCGGGGACCGGCCGCAGGGCGGTCGGCCCTCGGGCGACCGGCCGAAGGGTGGGCGTCCGTCTGGGGACCGTCCTTCGTGGCAGGACCGTCGTCCCTCCGGGGACCGCCCGCAGCGCGGGCGCCCTGCGGGTGATCGGCCGGCGTGGCAGGACCGTCGTCCCTCCGGGGACCGGCCGCAGGGGGACCGTCCGGACTGGCAGGACCGTCGGCCGAGCGGCCCCCAGGGGGATCGCGAGGACATGGCGCCTCGCCGTCCTGCCGGCCCGGCTGTGCCGGAGTGGGTGGACCCTCGCGACCTCGACCAGTCGGTGCGCTCGGCGCTCCGTGGCCTGGACCCCCGCAACGCAGAGACCGTGGCCCGGCACCTGGTCGCCGCCGGCGGGCTGCTGGACGACGAGCCGGAGCTGGCGCTCGAGCATGCCCGGGCTGCGCGCGACCGGGCGTCCCGGATCGCGGCGGTGCGTGAGGCGGTCGGTGTCGCTGCCTACCTCGCCGGTGACTTCGCCGAGGCAGCCCGTGAACTGCGTGCCTACGCGCGGATGAGCGGCGACGAGAGCTACCGGGCGGTCCTGGCCGACTGTGAGCGTGGGCTGGGCCGACCGGAGAACGCGATCAAGCTGGTCAACGAGGCGCTGGCGGCCGGGCCTGAGGAGGAAGAGCTGGTAGAGCTGCGCCTGGTCGAGGCCGGCGCGCGTCAGGACCTCGGGGAACTGCCCGCGGCGGCGCTGGTCCTGGAGGCCGCGCTCGGTGGTCGTCCCACGCCGGCGGGCCTGGGGCACCCGGAGCTCGGACAGCTGCGGCTGGCGATGGCCTACGCCGACCTGCTGACCGATCGCGGCGAGGACGAGCTGGCGATGGAGTGGTACGTGGCCATCGCCTCGGCCGACCCGGATGACCTGACCGGGGTCTCCGAGGTCTTCGCCGAGGACGACGAGCTGGACGATGAGGTTGACGACGGCGAGCTGGACGCGGACGTGCTGGTCGATGACGATCTGGTAGCGGACGAGCTCGCCGACGAGGAGCCGGTCGAGGCCGCCCCCGAGTCGCAGCAGCCGGACGCCGGTGCTCCGGCAGGCGCTGCGGTCACCCCCGACGAGCAGTTCGACGGCGTCACCGAGGAGCAGCTCGGGGACGTCACCGACGACGACATCGAGGCCGAGGTCGCCGAGCTGCTGGGGGAGACCCCGCCGCCGGTGGAGCGGGACCACGCGCGGCTGTTCCAGGAGGCCCCCGACGTGGCGCCGGAGCAGCAGCCACCGACGAACTGACCTGGTCCGTCCACACCGGCCGGGGTCGTCCACAACAGCTGGACGGCCCTGGCCGGTGGCCGTTCCGGCCCAGCAGGCTCTCCGCATGAGCCTCGCCGTCATCGACCGGAACGACGTCGTCCTGCGTGGACGGCTGTCGGCACCTCCGGAGTTCCGCCCCTTGCCCAGCGGAGACACGCTGCTGGTGTTCAAGCTGATCGTGCGCCGGGAGACACCGCGGCCCCGCGGTCCACGGTCGGACGTCCTGACCTGCGTCAGCTACCTGCCCGCACTGCACCGGTACGCCGCGGCCTGGACGCCGGATGACGTGGTGGAGGTGGAGGGGACGCTGCAGCGCCGGTTCTGGCGCACCCCCACCGGCACCGCCGTCGCCTACGAGGTGGTGTGCCGGCGGGGCCGCAAGGTGACCCGGTCGTCCCCCCGCACCGCGGCCGCATCGGTCTGAGGTGAGCGGCCACGGCCGGCCGCGGGCGACCCGATGGTCAGTCCTGGTGCGGCCGGAGGACCAGCCCGGTGCGCGGCTTGGGGACGAAGAGGGTCGACTTGCGGGGCATCCGCGCGCCCGCCCGGGCGACGGCCGCCACGTCGGCCGGCGACGGCGATCGCAGCAGCAGCGCCACGCCGGCCCGGTCCTCGGCCAGCCGGAGGGCCTCGGTGACGTCGTGCGCCACCAGCACCGACGCCGGGTCGTCCGGGCGCTGCCACAGCTGCCCGAGCAGGGCAGCGTGGGCCAGAACCACGTCGAGCCGTCGCCATGCTGCCGGCGCCTCCTGGGGCACGGCTGCCAGCATCGCGGCCGACGGGGCGGAGAGCTCGACCACCCGCTCACCGTCGCTGAGCAGGAAGGTCTGCGGCCCGTCCTGCAGCGTCCAGCGTCGTACGGTCCCGTCGACGTCGCCGTCCTGCGGCGTCAGCTCGGTGGTCCGGAACCCGGCAGTCGCGGCCCGGACCGCGCTCTCCAGGGGCAGGTCGGGGACCACCCGGTGGATGGCGCGCACCCGGAGCCCCCCGGCGCCCATGGGGGTGAGCAGGGCGAGCACGCTGCCGTGTGCGTCGTCCCCGGCCTGGTGGTCGCGCGCGGCGGCGAAGCGGTGGTGACCGTCGGCGATGACGGCGCGGGTGCGGGTGAGGGCCCGGGTGAGCCGGGCCAGCGTCCCGGGGTCGGTGACCCGCCACAGCCGGTGCACCACGCCGTCGGGGTCGGCCACCTCCAGCGTCGGCGGACCGCCGGCGGAGTCACGGGTGAGCTCGGCGACCTCCGGGTCGGGGTCGTGGGCCAGCACGATCGGCTCGAGGTCGGTGTCGGTGGCGGCCAGCAGCGCAGCCCGCCCGGCGACGGCCGGTGCGAACGTGTCCTCGTGCGGCAGGACCGCCGACGACCCGGCCGCGGGCAGCGACACGGCGCCCAGCCAGCCGGTCGTCGCCTCGGCGCCGGGCCCGGCCATCTCGTAGCGCCACATCGCCGGCACGTCGTCCCGGACCAGCACCCCGGACGTCGACCACGAGCGCAGCGTCTCGGCGGCAGCCGAGGCCGAACGCCGGTCCCGGGCCGACCGGCTGCTGTCCTGGCCCCCGACGGGGTCGACGTGCGGCAGGATCAGGCGGACGATGTTGTACGGATCGGCCGCGGCCAGACGGTCGCGGCCCACGGCGTTCACCAGGTCGTAGGCCGGCGAGGTCACCCTCGCCAGGTGCGCTGCGTCGTGGTCGCGGTAGGTCAGGGCACGGAACGGCCGGACGTCGAGGCCCGTCACGTCAGGAGGCGGGGCGTCCGCCGACGTCGAGGGCACGGAGTCGATCGTAGGAGCGCGCCGCCCGGACGCCGGGGGCGGCGTCGCCTGGGCCCCGGCAGCCACGGGATGTTCAGTCGGCGCGGGAGAGGAGCTGCGGTGGGGGAGCAACGACCGGGACAGCCCGACGGTGGGGTCTACGAGTGGTACCAGCGGGGCCTGCAGCTGCTCGGGGACAGGAACCCGGCCGCCGCCGCGACGCTGCTGGAGCGAGCGGTCGCCGCCGAGCCCGCCTCGCGGAGCGCGCGCGAGGCGCTGGCCCGGGCGCAGTACGACGCGGGCCGCTACCGTGCGGCCATCGACAGCTTCCAGGCGTTGATCGAGGTGAACCCGACCGACGACTACGCCCAGTTCGGGTTGGGTCTGGCGGCCAGCCGGGCCGGTGAGCTGGAGCTCGCCGCCGAACACCTGGCGCTGGCCGTGGCGATGCGGCCCGACCAGAGCCACTACGCGCGCGCACTGCGCGGGGTACGAGCCCGACGGGGCCTCGTCGAGGACCTGCCAGCCGAGGAGCTGCCATGAGCAACGGACCACACCGCCGCGCAGCGGCCGACCGGTCGGCCGCCGGCCGGCACGGACACCTGTCGGTCGCCCGTCCGGCCGACCGGCACGACACCGGCGGAGCCGCGTGAGCGCGCAGCCGCCACCGCTGGCAGCCGGGGCTGACACCCCGCCCAGCCAGGTCCACGACGTGGCGCTGCTCGACCTCGACGGCGTGGTCTACGTCGGGCCGGCGGCGGTGCCCGGCGTGCCGGCGGCGCTCGCGTCCGCCCGGGCCGAGGGGATGCAGCTGGGCTTCGTCACCAACAACGCGGCCCGCACCCCCGAGCAGGTCGCCGCGCACCTCACCGAGCTCGACGTCCCGGCCGCTCCCGACGACGTCATCACCAGCTCGCAGGCGGCCGCCTCGGTCGTGGCCGACCTGGTCGGCGACGGTGCCCGGGTGCTCGCCGTCGGCGGACCCGGTGTCGACGCGGCGCTGACCGCGGCCGGGCTCACCGTCGTGGAGACGGCCGAGGACGGACCTGCCGCCGTCGTCCAGGGCTACGGGCCGGCGGTGGGGTGGGCGCAGCTCGCGGAAGCGGTGGTCGCCGTCCGCGGCGGAGCCCGGCACGTGGCCACCAACACCGACGCCACCATCCCGTCACCGCGCGGTGTGCTGCCCGGCAACGGGGCGCTGGTCGGCGTGGTCAGCGCGGTCACCGGGCAGCAGCCGCTGGTGACCGGCAAGCCGGACCCCGCGATGCACGCCGAGTGCGTCCGCCGCACCGGTGCCCGACATCCGCTGGTGGTCGGGGACCGGCTCGACACCGACATCGAGGGTGCTCGCCGGGCCGGTGCCGCGAGCCTGCTGGTGTTCTCCGGCGTCGCCACCCCGGCCGACCTGCTCGCCGCCGGTCCGCTGCACCGGCCGGACCTGATCGCCCCGGACGCGGCTGGTCTCCTCGTCCGGCACCCCGACGTGACCGCGGTCGAGGGAGCCTGGCGGTGCGGGGGATGGCAGGCCGGACGTGCCGACGGAGGGCTGACGCTGCGCCTCCTCGGGGCGGCGCGTGCGGACGACGACGGGCTGGACGGCCTGCGGGTGCTCGCCGTGGCGCACTGGGCCGGTCACCCCGACGACGGCCGCCCGGCGACCGTCCGAGCCGGGGACGACGACGCGGCCGCGGCGCTGCGCGGCTGGGGACTGCTCCCGGGGTGACGCCGGGCTGGCCCGAGCCCGGCGGGGCCTCACGGCGGTCCGGCCGGTCGTACGGGCCGGACAGTGGTGGGCCGTCGCCGGTGGCCGCCGTCCGGTGGTCGCTCGACGGCGTGCGGCGTCGGGTGTCCTGGGGCTGGGGCTGGGGCGGTGGGCCCCGGGCTCAGAGCAGGGAGCGCAGCCGCAGCATGTCGCGGAGCCCGGCCTCCAGCTTGACCCGGCCGCTGGCCCAGGCCGGCCCGAAGGACAGCTCCCCGGCGGTCAGGGCCAGCAGGTCGTCGCTGCTCATGGTCAGCCGGATGTCGGCCTTGGGCACCGCCGGGCCGTCGGGCAGCGCGGTCATGTCCCGCACCGAGCCGCGGGCCAGGCGTCCCTGCACCACCTGCTGCAGGTCGGTCAGCCGGCAGGAGACGCTCCGGTCCAGGTCCCGGGCTGCGTCGGCGGCGGCCAGCCGGCCGACGAACCCGTCCAGGGCGGTCATGCACTGCTCGAGCGTCGCCATGTGGCGGGTGCCTCCTCCAGCGGGGACCGGGGTCGTCCCGGCCGGGCGGTCCGCGGGGACGCTACCGGCGGGTCACCGGCGCGGGGGCGGCGGTCCCGGCCGACCCGCGGGGCCGGGGCGCTCCTTCCACCGTCCCTCCGTTGCCCGGTCATCGGTCACACCGGGCCGGTAACCTCCGACGTGGACGTCCCGACCGGTGACGATCCCGGTCCGACGGCTGCCCAGCGGAGCCCGAGCGTGGAGGAGGACCCGTGAGCGACCAGCACCAGCCGGTCCCCGGCCCGCCGCGCCCCGGAGCCGACCGGCCGGTCCCAGCCGAGGGGACCTCGACCGCACCCGCTGACGCCGCGTCGGGCGGGCCGTCCCCGTTCGGCGACCTGACCGCTCGGCCGGTGGCCGAGCACGTCGCGGTGTTCGAGGCCGAGCACGACCGGCTGCAGCGCGAACTGTCCACCGTCGACCAGCTCTGATGGCCCGTCGCAGCCGGCTCGACGCCGAGCTCGTCCGCCGCGGGCTCGCCCGCTCCCGCGAGCACGCCGTCGCCCTGATCGCCGAGGGGCGGGTCACCATCGGCGGGCAGGCCGCCACCAAGGCCGCCACCGGCGTCGAGGCCGGGGCGCCCGTCGTCGTCCGCACCGACCCGGACGAGCCCAGCTGGGTGTCCCGCGGCGCGCACAAGCTGCTGGGCGCGCTGACCGCCTTCCCGGTCGCCGTCGAGGGCCGGCGGGCACTGGACGCCGGGGCCTCCACCGGCGGGTTCACCGAGGTGCTGCTCAGCCGCGGGGCACGCGAGGTGGTGGCCGTCGACGTCGGCTACGGCGAGCTTGCCTGGTCACTGCGCACCGACGACCGGGTGGCGGTGCACGAGCGGACCAACGTCCGCGAGCTGACCCCGGAGGCCATCGACGGCCCGGTCGACCTGGTGGTCGCCGACCTGTCCTTCATCTCGCTGCGCCTGGTCCTGCCGGCGCTGACCCGGTGCGCCGAACCCGGTGCCGACCTGCTGCCGATGGTCAAACCACAGTTCGAGGTGGGCCGCGAGCGGCTGGGCGCCGGTGGCGTCGTCCGGGACCTGTCCCACCGGGCCGATGCGGTGCACACGGTCGCCCGGGCCGCGGCCGAGCTGGGCTGGGGCACCGCGGGGGTGGTGGCCAGCCCGCTGCCCGGCCCCGCGGGCAACGTGGAGTTCTTCCTCTGGCTGCGCCGGGACGCACCACCCCCGGACGCCGCAGACATCGACCGAGCAGTGCAGGAAGGACCCCAGTGACCGAGCCAGCGAGGTCCTCCGGTCCGAGCCTGCCGGGGGGCACCGTCCTCCACCGCGCAGTGCCGGACGACGCAGTGCAGCAGAACTCAGTTCCGGGGTACGCCGTCCCGGGGTACGCAGTGCCGATGACCGTCACCGAGGGAGACCAGTGAGCCAGCCAGGCACCGCCACCACCGCCGTGGACGGCGGACCGACCCGGCGGGTGCTGCTGGCCGTGCACACCGGGCGGGCCGACATCGTGCAGCTGGCCCGGTCTGCCGCGGCGCGGCTCACCCAGGCCGGGATCGTCGTCCGGCTGCTGGAGGACGAGGCCGAGGACATGGCGGTGCCCGGCGCCGAGGTCTGCCCGTTCGGGCCGGGCGCAGCCGACGACGTGGAGATCGTGCTGGTCTTCGGCGGCGACGGCACCTTCCTGCGCGCGGCCGAGCTGGCGCGCAGCACCGACGCGGCGATCACCGGGGTCAACCTCGGCCGGGTCGGCTTCCTCGCCGAGACCGAGCCGGAGGCCGTCGTGGAGATGCTCACCGCGGTCGAGCGCCGGCAGTACCAGGTCGAGGAGCGGCTCACCCTGGACGCCACCGTGCTGGACGCCGAGGGCCGTCCCACCGGTGAGGGCACCTGGGCCCTCAACGAGGTGTCGGTGGAGAAGGTCGAGCGCTCGCGGGTGCTCGACGTGGTCCTGGAGGTGGACGGGCGCCCGCTGACCAGCTTCGGCTGCGACGGCATCCTGTGCGCCACCCCGACCGGGTCCACCGCCTACGCGTTCTCCGCCGGCGGCCCGGTGGTCTGGCCCGACGTGGAGGCACTCCTGCTGGTGCCGACCAACGCCCACGCGCTGTTCGCCCGGCCACTGGTCACCTCGCCCAGCTCGGTGCTCACCGTCGCCGTCCCGCCGGACGGGACCCGTGCACGGATCTCCGCCGACGGCCGGCGGATCGTGGAGGTGCCCGACGGCGGCCGGGTCGAGGTCCGGCGGTCGGACCGCCCGGTGCGGATCGCCCGGGTCAACCCGACGTCGTTCGGCGACCGGCTGGTGGCCAAGTTCGGGCTGCCGGTGCGCGGTTTCCGGGACGCCCGTTCGCACGGCCCCGGCCTCGAGGCCCCGATCGGCCGGACGAACGTGCTGACCGGTGACGTCAACACCAGCGACGGCGTGCTGCGGACCCCCGGGGAGGTGAGCGGTGGCCACCCGGACGGCGCGGCGTGAGCAGCCGGCCGGCGCGGTGGTGACCCCTGCCCGGCCGTCCGGCGGGACGCTGTCGGAGCTGCACCTGCACGGCCTCGGCTCGATCGACGACGTCACCCTGGAGCTCGGCCCGGGCCTGACCGTGGTCACCGGGGAGACCGGCGCCGGCAAGACGATGGTGGTGACCGGGCTGACCCTGCTCTTCGGTGGGCGGGCGGACCAGGGGCGGGTGCGGGCGGGCGCGCGGGCCGGTGTCGAGGGCCGGCTGGTGCTGCCGCCGGAGTCCCCGGTGTGGGCCCGGGCCGCCGACGCAGGCGCCGAGCCGGACGAGGACGGCAGCCTGATCCTGGCCCGCACGTTCAGTGCGGAGGGGCGGTCCCGCGCCCACCTGGGTGGCCGCAGCGTGCCGGTCGGCGTCGTCGCCGAGCTGGCCGAGGACCTGCTGGCCGTGCACGGGCAGACCGACCAGCTGCGGCTGACCCGCCCCGCCGAGCAGCGCCGCGCGCTGGACCGGTACGCCGGCCCGGCCCACCTGGGGCTGGTCGAGGAGCACCGGTCGGCCTACGCCGCGTGGCGCGAGCTGGCCGCGGACCTGGACCGCCGGCGGGGCCAGGCGCGGGAGCTGGCGCAGACCGCCGACGTGCTGCGGCACGGTCTGGAGGAGATCGCCGCCGTCGCCCCCGAGCCGGGGGAGGACGAGGAGCTCGACACCCTCGCCAAGCGGCTGGGCGACGCGGACGCGCTGCGGTCGGTCGCCGACACCGCCCGCCTCGCGCTGGTCGGCGACGTGACCGGCGACCTCGGCGGCGAGGGCGGGCTGCCGCAGGACGCCACCAGCGCCCTGGCCACGGCCGAGCGGGCACTGGCCGGGTCCGACGACCCGACCCTGGTGCTGCTGGCCCAGGACCTCGCCGACGCCGTCGCGGTGGTCTCCGACGTCGGCGTCCAGCTGGCCGGTTACGTCGCCGATCTGGACGCCGACCCGGCCCGGCTGGCCGAGGTGCTCGACCGGCGGGCGGCGATCACCGCGCTGGTGCGCAAGTACGCCGACGTCGGCGACGGGCTGGCCGGGGTGCTGGCCTGGGCGGCCGACGCGGAGTCCCGGCTGGCGCAGCTGGACGTCTCCGACGAGGCGCTGGAGGCGCTGGAGGCCGCCCGCGATGCGGCCCGCGCCGAGCTGGCCGCGCTGTCGGTGCGGGTCACCGAGGGCCGCCGTGCCGCGGCCGAGGGCTTCGCCGCCGCGGTGGGGGAGGAGCTCGCCGGGCTGGCGATGAAGAACGCCCAGGTGGCCTTCCGGATCGACAGCGACGGTGAGCCCGGCCCGGACGGCGTCGACGAGGTGGTGCTGCTGCTCACCCCGCACCCCGGCGCGCCGGCCCGCCCGGTGCACAAGGGCGCCTCGGGCGGTGAGCTCTCCCGGGTCATGCTGGCGATCGAGGTGGTCTTCGCCGGCGCCGACCCGGTGCCGGTCATGGTGTTCGACGAGGTCGACGCCGGTGTCGGCGGTCAGGCGGCGGGGGAGATCGGGCGGCGGCTGGCCCGCTTGGCCCGGGAGCACCAGGTCGTCGTGGTCACCCACCTCGCCCAGGTCGCGGCCTTCGCCGACACCCACCTGGTCGTGGACAAGTCACCGGACTCGGCGGCCGGTGTGACGGCCACCGACATCCGGGCGGTCGCCGGGGAGGACCGGGTGCGCGAGCTGGCCCGGATGCTGTCCGGGCTGGCCGACAGCGACACCGGCCAGGCGCACGCCCGCGAGCTGCTCGCGGTGGCCGCCGAGCGCCAGTAGCGGGACAGGCCCGCGCCGGCGTGCGGATGTCCGGCAGGCCGGCCAGCCGGACGGGGCCCTGCGGCCTGCCGGACGGCTCGCCCATGGGTGCCGGACGGGGCCCGGCGGCCTGCCGGACGGCTCGCCCAGGGGTGCTCGCCCGCCCGCCGCTGTGTGGACGCGCGGTCTGTCGACGTGGGCGGGTGGGCTGGGGCCGCCGAGCCGTCCGTCAGCGGCGCTTGGCGTACCCGGCGAGGCCGAACTGCATCAGGGCCAGCCCGCGGCGGCCCCGGGCGCGCAGTTCTTCGACCAGTTCGGGGCCGGACGCGCCCTCGAGCACCCGGTCGCGGGCCAGCTCCAGCAGCGCGGAGTAGAGCCCGAGGACGGCGTTCGCGGCCAGCCAGGGCTCCAGCTCGTCGGCCGCGGCGTCGGTCTCCAGCACGATCTGCTCGGCGAGCGTGTCGGCGAGGGTGCCGAGGATCTCCCGCTCCCGGACCTGCAGCGTGCGGCTGCCCCGGATGACCCGCGCCATCTCGGCCACGCCCTCGGCGGCGGCGGGGGAGCCCAGCTGGCTGATCGCGGCGACGACGAAGCCACCGGCCGCGGCCGCCACCGACTCACCGGCCGGACGCCGCCGGACGGCGTCGAGCAGGGCCGCCCGGATCGGCGGGTCGGCCTCGAAGACCAGGCCCTCCTTGACCGGGAAGTGGTTGAACACCGTCTTCTCCACCACGCCGGCCCGCTGGGCGATCTCCATCACGCTGACGTGGTCGAAGCCGCGTTCGACGAACAGCTCGGCGGCCGCGTCGACGATCGCCTCGCGGGTCCGCTGGCGGCGCTGCTCGCGCAGGTTCGGGCCACGCCGCTCACGCCGGCGGGACCGGCGTCCGGGCCCGGGTGCGTCGGCCGGTTCGTCGGCCGCCGGGCCACCGGCGGTCGCGGCGTCCGGGGTCTGCGCGGACGGGGTGGCCGCCGTGCCGGGGCGCTCGGCCGGGGCGGGCACCGGGGGCCGCATGGGCAGGGCCACCACCGAGGCGGTGACCGCGGGGGCGCTGGCCGGGTCCTCGGCGGCCGGACCTGGGTCCTCGGCGGGGCCGGGCGACGGCGCGCCGACGGCCACGTCCTCGGCCGAGTCGTCGAGCAGGACGGTCGCTGTGCTCCGGCGAGCGGAGGCCCCTGCAGTCACACCAGTCACGGTAGTGACGGGCCGGTCCCGTTCCTGGGGAGCGACACCCGCCCCGTTCCTCGGCGTGTCCGCTCAGACCCGGTGTCGCTCACACAACGTGACTGATCGGTCGCTGTCGCGCGTCGGCTCCGACCGGCCAGCGCATCGTGGGACCATCGCGGGATGCGCATCGGCACCCTGCGGCGCGGACGAGCGTCCGAGACGGCACCCGGCGTGACCGCCACGGCGCGCCTGGACCGTCGGACCAAGAACCTGACCAAGCGGCTGCGGCCGGGCGAGATCGCCGTGATCGACCACGTGGACATCGACCGGGTGAGCGCCGACTCCCTGGTCGCCGGCAAGGTGGGCGCCGTCGTCAACGCCGCACCCAGCACCTCGGGCCGGTACCCGAACCTCGGGCCCGGCATCCTGGTCGACGCCGGGATCCCGCTGGTCGACGGTGTCGGCAAGGAGGTGTTCACCAAGCTCAAGGAGGGGGTGACCCTTCGGGTCGAGGGCAACAAGGTGTACGCCGGTGACGAGGTGGTCGCCGAGGGCGTGGAGCAGACGGCGGAGACGGTCGCCGCGGCGATGGCCGAGGCCCGCGCCGGGCTCTCCACCCAGTTGGAGGCCTTCGCCGCCAACACCATGGAGTACATGAAGCGCGAGCGCGCGCTGCTGCTCGACGGGGTCGGAGTCCCCGACGTCGCGACCCGGATCGAGGGGCGGCACGTGCTGGTCGTCGTCCGCGGGTACGACTACAAGGAGGACCTGCAGGCGCTGCGCCCCTACATCCGGGACTACCGCCCGGTGCTCATCGGGGTCGACGGCGGCGCGGACGCGCTGATCGAGGCCGGCTACCAGCCGGACATGATCATCGGCGACATGGACTCGGTGAGCGACAGCGTGCTGAAGTGCGGCGCCGAGGTCGTGGTGCACGCCTACGCCGACGGGCGGGCCCCGGGTCTGCAGCGGGTCCAGGACCTCGGCGTCGACGCGATCACCTTCCCGGCGTCGGCCACCAGCGAGGACATCGCGATGCTGCTGGCCGACGAGAAGGGCGCCTCCCTGATCGTCGCCGTCGGCACCCACGCCACCCTGATCGAGTTCCTGGACAAGGGCCGCGGCGGCATGGCCTCCACCTTCCTGACCCGGCTGCGGCTGGGCGGCAAGCTGGTCGACGCCAAGGGCGTGAGCCGGCTGTACCGCAGCCGCATCTCCACCCTGGCGCTGGTCCTGCTGGTGCTGGCCGCGCTGGTCTCGATCACCGCGGCGCTGGCGGTCTCCACCGCCGGCCACATCTACTTCGACCTGCTCGTCGACCAATGGGACAGCTTCGTGTTCTGGCTGGAGAACCTCTTCACGTGATCGACTTCCGTTACCACCTCGTCTCGCTGATCGCGGTCTTCCTGGCCGTCGCGCTCGGGATCATCATCGGCACCACCCAGCTCAACGGGCCGCTGACGGACAACCTGCAGGACCAGGTGAGCGCCCTGCAGACGGACAAGCGCGAGCTGGAGGACCAGACCCAGCAGCTGCAGGCCCAGCTGGACGACGTCGGCAGCTTCGAGGAGGCCGTCGGCCCGACCCTGGTCGAGGACGCACTCACCGACCGCAGCGTGGTCCTGGTGCTCGACGGCACCGACGTCGCCCCGGAGGTGGTCGAGGGGGTCACCGCACTGCTCGGCAGCGCCGGGGCCACGGTCACCGGCACCGTCCGGCTCACCGACGCCTACGGCACCGCGGACGCCGAGAGCAGCCTGTCCAGCTACCTGACCGGACCCGGCCTGCCGGCCGGCTGGACGCCGCCGGAGACCGACGACACCGGTGAGCAGGCCGCCGCGCTGCTCGCCCAGGTGCTGATGGTCCCGCCGGCCACCGCCGACGGCCCCGGCACCGTGCCGGACGCCGCCGCCACCTCGACCGTGCTGGCCGGCCTGGAGCAGCTCGAGGTGCTCAGCCGGGACACCTCCTCGGTCAGCCCGGCGGACTTCGCCGTCGTGCTGACCACCGGCGAGGTCGACAGCGAGGACGCCGACGAGCGGCTGGAGTCCCTGGTGCAGCTGGTCGGCGCGCTGGACGCGCAGGGCTCTGGCGCGGTCATCGCCGGCGACCAGCCGGCCGCCGACGACGGCGGCCTGGTCGCCGCCGTGCGGACCGACCCCACGGTCGCCGTCTCCACGGTCGACAACGTCGGCACCGCCGCCGGGCGGATCAGCACGGTGCTGGCACTGGCCGCCGAGGGCCGGGGCACCACCGGCGCCTACGGGACCGGCGAGGACACCCGGCCGGTCCCGCCCGCGGCCTCGTGACCGGCCGCCGGACGGCGTTCGCCGTCACCGGCGCGCTCGCTGCCCGGGCGGGTCTGGCCGGTGCCGCGGCACTGACCGCGCGCCCGGCCGGGGCCCGGTGGCGCCGGACCAACTACGCCGGCCGGCCGGTGAGCCTGCTCGGCGGCCCGGCGCTGGCCGTGGCGGCCACCGCGTCGGCCGCGCTGGGTGCGCCCGTCGGACAGCGGGCCGCCGCCGCCGTGGTCGGCACGGTGGCCGGCGTCGTCGGCGGCTACGACGACCTGGCCGGAGCGCGGCCGGAGCAGGCCCGGGACAAGGGCCTGGCCGGGCACCTGGCGGCGCTGCGAGCCGGTCGGGTGTCCGCCGGGGCGGTCAAGGTCGCCGGCATCGGCGCCGCCGCCGCGGTGGCCGCAGTGCTCACCCGCCGGGGCAGTGGCCGGTCCGCCGTCGTCGACGGGGTGCTGGCCACCGGTCTGGTGGCCGGCACGGCCAACCTGGTCAACCTGCTCGACCTGCGCCCGGGACGGGCCGGCAAGGCCGCGGTGCTGGTCGCCGCCAGCACGCTCGGTGGCCCCGGCGGGAGCCTGGTCGCCGGCCCGCTGGGCGCGACCCTCGGTGTGCTCCCGGCCGACCTGGGGGAGCGGGTCATGCTCGGGGACGCCGGGGCGAACGCCCTGGGCGCCCTGCTGGGGCTGCGGCTGGCCGGGATCGAGGCTCGCGGGACGCGCGCGGCCCTGCTGGCCACGGTCACCGCGCTGACCCTGGCCAGTGAGAAGGTCAGCTTCACCCGGGTCATCGAGTCCACGCCGGGCCTGCGCGAGCTCGACCGGCTCGGCCGCCGCGGCGCGTGAGCGCAGCCCCGCACCGGCGGGCGCCCCGTTTCGCCCGGGCGCCCCGGACCTCACGGGCACCCCGGCCCGGACAGGCGCCGCCACCCCGACAGGCACCTCAGGCCCGACAGGCACCTCAGGCCCGACAGGCACCTCGGCGCAGGTGGGCCCGGCAGCTCCGGGCGTCACAGCGGTGACCGCCGGCACCCGCCGGGTCGTCCAGGGTGTGGCCGGGGCGGCGCTGCTCATCTCGGTGCTCACGCTGCTGTCCCGGCTGGCCGGCTTCGGGCGCACCGTCGTCTTCACCAACGCCGTGGGCGCCGACAGCACCGCCGACACCTACGTGGCGGCCAACAGCGTCCCGAACATCGTCTTCGAGGTGGTGGCCGGCGGGGCGTTGGCCAGCCTCGTCGTCCCGATGCTCGCCGGTGGCATCGCCGCCGGTGACCGGGAGCAGGTGCGCCGCACCGCCGGCGCGCTGCTGGGCTGGTCGCTGCTGGTCCTGGTGCCGCTGGCCGCGCTGCTGGCGCTGCTGGCCCGCCCGATCGCCGGTGCGCTGCTCGGCGACGACCCGGCCCAGGTCGACCTGGCCGCCCGCTTCCTGCTCGTCTTCGCCCCGCAGGTGGTGCTGTACGGCATCGCGGTGGTGCTGACCGGCGTGCTGCAGGCGCACCGCCGGTTCGCCGGGCCGGCGCTGGCGCCGCTGCTGTCCACCCTGGTCGTCGCCTCCGCCTACCTGCTCTTCGCCGGCCTGGACGGCGACCGGGACGTCACCGGGCTGTCCACCACCGCCGAGCTGGTGCTCGGCGTCGGGACGACGCTGGGTGTGCTGGCGCTGGCGGCCTCCCTGCTGGTGCCGCTGCGGGGCCTGCGGCTGGGGCTGCGGCCCACGCTGCGCTTCCCGGTGGGTGCGGCGCCCCGGGTGCGCCGGCTGGCCCTGGCCGGGGTGCTGACCCTGGCCGGGCAGCAGCTGGTCGCCGTGGTGGCGATCCGGCTGGCCAACGCCGGTGCCCCCGACGGGACCCAGGTCGCCTACCTCGCCGGGATGACGGTCTTCCTGCTGCCGTGGGCGGCGCTCGCCGTCCCGCTGGCCACCTCGGTGTACCCGGGGCTCACCGAGCGGGCCGCAGTCGGAGACGAGGACGGGTACCGGCGGACGCTGGCCCCGGCCGTCGTCCTCATCCTGGTGGCCGGCGCGGTGGCCGCCGCCGGCCTGGTCGCGGTCTCCGGGCCGATGGCCCGGGTGTTCCTCACCGCCCCGGAGGACGCGGGCGCCGCGGTCGCGCTGCAGGCGACGATCGCCGCCTTCGCGCCTGGCCTGCTGGGGTACGGGTTGGTGGCGCTGCTGACCCGGGCGCTGTACGCCCGTGGCCTGTGGCGCGAGCCCACCGCCTGCGTGGTGGCGGGGTGGCTGGTCGCCGCCGTCGCCGACCTGGTGCTGGCCGCGGTGCTCCCGGCGGAGGACCGGGCGCTGGCGCTGGGTGCCGGGCACACCATCGGGGTGACCGTCGCCGGGCTGGCGCTGCTCGTGGTCCTCCGCCGGGTCGCCGGTGGCGGGGCGCTGGCGGGCGTGGCCCGCACCGGTGGGCCGGCGGTGCTGGCCGGGCTGGCCGGTGGCGCCGGTGGCTGGCTGACCGCCCGGGCGCTGGGCGCCGACCCGGTCCCCGACGGCGGCGTGCCGGCCGCGATCGGCACCGGGGTCGTGGCCGGTGGGGTGGTGCTGGTGATCGCCGCGGCGGTCATGATGGGGACCGCCCGGCGGCCACTGCTCGCGGCCGTGCACGGGCTGCGGAGCCGGGAGGCTGAGGAGGTGTCCGATGACTGAGCAGCGTCCGCTGGCCGACCGCCGGGTCGCCGAGGTGCTGGCCACCAGCACCGGCGGGGTCGGCACGCACCTGCGGTCGGTGCTGGGGCCCCTGGGCCGGGCCGGCGCCGCGGTGCGGGTGTGCGGTCCGCAGGCCACCGAGGAGCTGTTCGGCTTCACCGCGACCGGCGCCGACTTCCGGGCGGTGGGCATCTCCGCCGGGCTCGCCCCCGCCGCCGACCTGCGCGCGGTGCTCGCGCTGCGCCGGGCCACCCGCGGCGCCGACCTGGTGCACGCCCACGGCCTGCGCGCCGGCCTGGTCGCCGCGGCCGCCCGCCGGCTGGGCGGTCAGCGCCGTCCGCTGGTGCTGACCCTGCACAACGCGCTGCCCGAGGGCGGCGGGCTGCGCCGCCGGGTGCTGCAGGCGGCCGAGCAGGCGACGATCCGCGGCGCCGACGTGGTGCTGGCCGCCTCGGGCGACCTGGCCGAGAACGCCCGCCGGCTGGGCGCCACCGACGTGCGGGTCGCGCCGGTCTCGGCCCCGCCGCTGCGCCCGGCCGAGCGGGCCCGGCCCGACGTCCGCCGCGAGATCGGCCTGGACGACGACGTGCGGCCGCTGGTGGTGGCCGTCGGCCGGCTGCACCCGCAGAAGGGCTACTCGCTGCTGCTGGACGCCGTCGCCCGCTGGGTCGAGGACCCGCGCCTGCGGCCGACCCCGCTGGTGGCCATCGCCGGGGACGGCCCGCTGCACGACGAGCTCGCCGCCCGGATCGCCGCGCAGCGCCTGCCGGTCGTCCTGCTCGGGCGGCGCACCGACGTCGCCGACCTGCTGGGCGCGGCGGACGTGTGCGTGCTGCCCTCGGTCTGGGAGGCGCGGTCGCTGACGGCGCAGGAGGCGCTGCGCGCCGGGACGCCGCTGGTCGCGACCGCCGTCGGCGGGATCCCCGAGCTGGTCGGGGACGCCGCGGAGCTGGTCCCGTACGGGGACGCCGCGGCCCTGGCCGACGCGGTCGCCGGGGTGCTGACCGACCCGGCGCGGATCGCCCGGCTCGGCGCGGCCGGCCCCCGCCGGGCGGCCACCTGGCCCGACGAGGCGGCCACTGCTGCCCAGCTGGTCGAGCTGTACCGGGACCTCCTGGCGCCGCCCCGATGAGGCTGGTCGCCCGGCTCCGCCCGCTCGTGGCCGTGCTGCTCGCCCTGCTCACCCTGCTGGCCGGTGGTGCCGGGCCGGCGACCGCGGCCGACGTCGCGGACCCGTGGCGGGCCGACCAGGTGCTCAGCATCGGCGTGCCCGGGCTGACCTGGGCCGACCTGGACCCCGAGCGCACACCCGAGCTGTGGGCGCTGGCCGAGGACTCCGCCATCGGCGCGCTGTCGGTCCGGGCCGCCCGGCCGACCACCTGCCTGCTCGACGGCTGGGCGACGCTGGGCGCGGGGAACCGGGCGCGGTACCCCGGGCCGGTCGAGCCGGTCCCGCCGGTGCCGCTGCCCAGCGCGCCGCTGCCGGAGGACCAGGCCGGGAACGGGGCTGCTGCCGAGGACGGGGCCGCGGCCGAAGACGAGGCGGACCCGCCGGTCAACGGCGTCGAGCAGCCCGCGGCGCCCCCGGTCGACGCGCGGCTGTCCTACTGCGGGCTGGAGGAGCAGGTCGCCGAGGTGGGGCTGGCCGAGCCGCAGCGCACGGTGGCCCGGATCGCCGAGGACGAGGCGACCGCGCGGTTCGGTGCCGAGCCGGGTGCGCTCGGCGAGGCGGTCAGCTGCAGCACGGCGGTCGGACGGGCCGCCTCCGTCGCGGTCGCCGGGGAGACGGCCGAGTTCAGCGTCCGGGACACCCTGCCCGTCGGTGAGCCGGCCCTGGCCGAGCTGCTGGCCGAGTGCCCGCTGACGCTGGTCTCGCTGGACCACCTCACCGACGCCGGCATCCCGCTGCCCGACGAGACCGACACCGGCACCCAGCCCTCGGCACGCGAGGCCGCACTGAGCCGGATCGACGGCATCGTCGGCCGGCTGCGGACGGCGGCCGAGGCGGTGCCGGGGGAGACCCTGCTACTGCTGCAGGGCATCTCCGAGGTCAACGGGGGCCGCCCGCAGCTGCACGTCGGGCTGGCCAACGCGCCGGGCCTGTCGCCGGGCTGGCTCAGCTCGGCCAGCACCGGCCGGGCGCCGTTCGTGCAGCTGATCGACGTGGCGCCGACCGTGCTGCGCGCGCTGGGGCTGGACCGCCCGCCGTCGGTGAACGGCCAGCCGTTCACCGTGGCCGGCGACCGCCCGGCCCTGGCCGACGCCCTCGACGAGCTGGCCCAGATGAACACCGGGGCGGTGGCGCACTACCGCAGCACGGCGACCACCTTCTGGCTGCTGGTCACCCTCGGTGCCCTGGTCGTCGCCCTCGGCGTGGCCGGGCTCGGTGGCTGGGACCGCGGCCCGCTGCCGGGCCGGCGAGGTGGGCGCGGACGGGCGCAGGCCTGGCTGCGCGGCCGCCCCCGGGGACGGCGCACCGCCGCCGTGGTGCGGGTGCTCGCCCTCGCCGTGGCCGGCGTGCCGGTCGCCACCTATCTGGCCAACCTGGTGCCCTGGGAGCTGGCGGACCGCCCCCGGCTGGCGCTGGCCGGCGCGGTGGTCGCCGCTGACCTGCTGCTCACCGCCGTCGCGGTGCTGGGCCCGTGGCGCCGCCGCCGGCTGGGCCCGGGCGTCGTGCTGCTGGCG
Source organism: uncultured Modestobacter sp. (assembly GCF_947486615.1). GTDB lineage: Bacteria > Actinomycetota > Actinomycetes > Mycobacteriales > Geodermatophilaceae > Modestobacter. The sequence goes on along the minus strand of NZ_CANKUD010000017.1, from coordinate 73,641 downwards.
GTCACCTTCGGCACGCTCGCCGGGGACGTGCTCACCGGCTCGCACCTGGAGCTCGACGGGCTGCTGGGCTACGACGCGATCGTGGCCGGCCGGTTCACCGGCTACGGCAACCTCACCTTCGGACTGCTGTCGGTCAGTGCGCTGCTGCTCACCGCGGCCGCCGCCGCGGCGATCGCCCGCCGCAGCCCCGCGCCGGGCCGCCGGCACTGGCTGCTGCCGGTGCTGGCCGCCGGCGCGGTGTGCGTGGTGCTGATCGGCGCGCCGTCGCTGGGGCGCGACTTCGGCGGGGTGCTGGCCGCCGTCCCCGGGTTCCTGGTGCTGGGCATGCTGCTGGCCCGGATCCGGGTGACGGTGACCCGGCTGGTCGCGGTGCTGGCCGCTGCCGTGCTGGCCGTCGGTTCGGTCGCGGTGCTGGACTGGATGGGCCCGGCCGACGAGCGCAGCCACCTGGGCCGGTTCGTCGGCCAGGTGATCGACGGCCAGGCGTGGACCGTCATCGGCCGCAAGGCGCAGGCCAACCTCTCGATCCTGCTCGGCAGCCCGCTGGCCTGGATGCTGCTGGTCGCCCTGGTCGCGGCGCTGTGGCTGCTGCGGCCCGGTGGCCTGCTGCGCAGCACCCCCGGCCGGCCAGCGGCGGGGCTGCCGGGAGCCGACGTCCGGGTGCTGCGCGCCGGGCTGACCGCCGTTGCGCTGAGCCTCACCGTCGGGGCGGCGGTGAACGACAGCGGCGTGGCGCTGCCGGCCACCGCCGCGACGCTGCTGGTGCCGCTGCTGGTGTGGCTGGTCGCCTCGGCGCCCACCTCGCCGCCGGAGCAGGGGCCGGACGAGGGGGTCCCGGCGGAGCCGGAGGACCGTGTTAGCGTGGTCGTCCGTGGGTCGACTGGCAGAACCTCGTGACCGCGGACCTCTTCTCCCCAACTCCCAGCCGACGAAGTTCGTCTTCGTCACCGGCGGCGTCGTGTCGTCACTGGGCAAGGGCCTGACCGCAAGTTCCCTGGGGGCGTTGCTCTCCAGCAGGGGCCTGCGGGTCACCATGCAGAAGCTGGACCCCTACCTCAACGTGGACCCGGGGACGATGAACCCCTTCCAGCACGGCGAGGTGTTCGTCACCGAGGACGGCGCCGAGACCGACCTGGACATCGGGCACTACGAGCGGTTCCTGGACACCGACCTCACCGGCCGGGCCAACGTGACCACCGGCCAGGTGTACTCCGACGTGATCGCCAAGGAGCGGCGCGGGGAGTACCTGGGCGACACGGTGCAGGTGATCCCGCACATCACCAACGAGATCAAGGCCCGCATCCTCGCCGGCGCCGACTCCGCCGAGCGGGTGGACGTGGTGATCACCGAGATCGGCGGCACGGTCGGCGACATCGAGTCGCTGCCGTTCCTGGAGGCCGCCCGGCAGGTGCGGCACGAGATCGGCCGGGACAACTGCTTCTTCCTGCACATCTCGCTGATCCCCTACATCGCCCCCTCCGGCGAGCTGAAGACCAAGCCGACCCAGCACTCGGTCGCCCAGCTGCGCAGCATCGGCATCCAGCCCGACGCGCTGGTCTGCCGCTCGGACCGGGAGATCTCCGAGGGCATCAAGCGCAAGATCGGCCTGATGTGCGACGTGGACGCCGAGGGGGTCACCTCCTGCCCGGACGCCCCGTCGATCTACGACATCCCCAAGGTGCTGCACCGGGAGGGCCTGGACGCCTACGTCGTCCGCCGGCTCGGCCTGCCCTTCCGGGACGTCGACTGGACCATCTGGGGCGACCTGCTGGACCGGGTGCACGACCCCAAGCAGACGGTCACCGTGGCGCTGGTCGGCAAGTACATCGACCTGCCCGACGCCTACCTGTCGGTCACCGAGGCGCTGCGCGCCGGCGGGTTCGCGCACCGGTCGCGGGTGCAGATCCGCTGGGTGCCCTCCGACGACTGCGAGACCCCCGAGGGCGCGGCCGCCGCGCTGGCGGGTGTCGACGGTGTCTGCGTCCCCGGCGGGTTCGGGGTGCGCGGCATCGAGGGCAAGCTCGGCGCCATCCAGCACGCCCGGGTCAACGGCATCCCGACGCTGGGCCTGTGCCTGGGCCTGCAGTGCATGGTCATCGAGGTGGCCCGCGACCTGGCCGGGATCACCGGCGCCAACTCCACCGAGTTCGACCCGGAGACCCCCGACCCGGTCATCTCCACGATGGCCACCCAGCTGGACGTGGTGGCCGGCCGCGGCGACATGGGCGGCACGATGCGGCTGGGCAGCTACCCGGCGGCGCTGCAGCCGGGTTCGGTCGTGGCCGCCGCCTACGGGTCCACCGAGATCACCGAGCGGCACCGGCACCGCTACGAGGTGGCCAACGCCTACCGGGACCGGCTGGCCGAGGCCGGGCTGGTCTTCTCCGGCACCTCGCCCGACGGCACCCTGGTCGAGTTCGCCGAGCTGCCCGCCGACGTCCACCCGTTCTTCGTCGGCACCCAGGCGCACCCCGAGCTCAAGAGCCGGCCCACCCGGCCGCACCCGCTGTTCGCCGCCTTCGTGGCCGCCGCCGCGGCCTTCCAGGACGCCGCCCGGCTCCCGGTGCCCGAGGACGAGCAGATCGGCATCTGATGAGCCACTCCTACGAGGTGCTGGCCTCCGAGGACGTCTACACCGGCCGGGTCATCTCGCTGCGCAAGGACACCGTGGCCATGCCCGGCGGCGGGGACAGCGTGCGCGAGGTGGTGCACCACGGCGGCGCGGTCGGCATCGTGGCGCTGGACGACGAGGACCGGGTGGTGATGCTCAAGCAGTACCGGCACCCGATCGGTGAGCACCTATGGGAGGTGCCGGCCGGGCTGCTCGACGTCGACGGCGAGGCGCCGGTGGACGCCGCCCGGCGCGAGCTGGCTGAGGAGGTGCAGCTGCAGGCCGACCGCTGGTCGCTGCTGACCACCCACCACCCCTCGCCGGGCTTCTGCGACGAGAAGGTGCTGCTCTACCTGGCCGAGGGGCTCAGCGACGTGGCGCGCCCCGACGGGTTCGTGGTCGAGCACGAGGAGCTGGACATGACCGTGCAGCGGGTGCCGCTGGCCGAGGCCGTGCAGTGGGTCTTCGACGGGACGATCCGCAACTCCCTCGCCGCGATCGGGGTGCTCGCCGCCGCCCAGCTGCGGGCCACCGCGCCCCGGCTGCGCCCGCTCGACGCCGTCTGACGTCCCGGCCCGGCTTGCCCCGGGAGCGTGCGGCGGGCGAAGGTGGGCCGGTGCTGACACATGACCAGGCCCTGTCCCTGCTGCAGTCCGCCCGCGAGGAGTCGACCAAGCTCGGCGTCCCGATGTCCTTCGCCGTGATGGACCCCAGCGGCCACCTCGTCGCCTTCGTCCGGATGGACGGCGCCCCGTGGATCTCCGCCGAGGTCGCCCAGGGCAAGGCGTGGACGGCGGCCGCCTACGGGGCACCCAGCGCGGCGCAGAAGGCGAAGATGGAGCCGATGCCGAACTTCGCCTCGGCGATCACCACGATGACCCACGGGAAGTTCACCCCGCAGACCGGCGCGGTGCCGGTGTACTCCGACGGCACCCTGGTCGGGGCGCTGGGCGGCAGTGGCGGCACCGGTCAGCAGGACGAGGACGTCTGTGCCGCGGCCGTCGCCGCCTGCGGCTACAGCACCGACTGACCCGGGTCCGGCCGGCCGGGTGATCGCAGCCCGAGCCGGTCGAGCTCCAGCCCGGCGAGCGCGCGCAGCGCCGCCGGGTCGCCCGCCCGCCAGCCGGCCCCGGTGCCGGCGGGCAGGCGGGCCAGCCGGGGGAGCGGCGCGGTGGCCATCGCCCGGGCGGCCAGCAGCTCCAGGTCGGCCGGCCCCTCCGGGCCCCGGCCGGTGAGCCGGTCCGCGGCGGCCGCCTCCCGCAGCCAGCGCAGCCGCCAGGGCAGCCAGCGCAGCAGCAGCCAGCCCACCGGCAGCACCACCAGGACGACGGCGAGCACGGCGGCCAGCGTGCGGGCGGCGTCCTCGGCGTCCTGGCCTGCGCCGGTGACCGCGCCGCCGGCCTCGCCCAGGGCGTCGAAGGGCGCAGCCAGCTCGTCGCCGACCAGCGGGACGCCGTCGGCCGCGCCGGCCGCCGAGCCCATGGTGTCCGAGATCGACCGGCCCAGGTCGGCCAGCGACCGCCCGGGCTCGGCGAGCACCAGGACCGCGCCGTGCACCGCCCGGGCGACCAGCACCCAGAGCACCGCCCAGACCAGCAGCCCCACGTCGGCGGCGAGCTGGCGGGTGCGGCGGTCGGGGTGGTCGGCGTAGAGGCGCATCGGTCGGCTCCGCGGGTGGGGGACGGGTGACCCCCGGCATGCTCCGTCACCGCGTCGGGGACGGCGATCCGAGCAAGAACGGTCGGGCGGCCCGGGCCCGCCACGCGACAGACTCCCCGCATGACCGAGCACCGGCCGACCGCCGGGCGGGACCGGCTGCGCGAGCTGCTGGACGCCGTGCTGGCCGAGGACAACCGCACGCTCACCGCGATGGCCGGGGACGCCTACGCCTCGCCCTGGCACTTCAGCCGGCAGGTGAGCCGGGGCGCCGGCGAGTCACCGGTGGCGCTGCGCCGCCGGGTGGAGCTGGAGCGCGCGGCCTGGCAGCTGGGGCAGGGGAGCAGCGTCACCGACGTGGCCTTCGCGGCCGGCTACGAGTCGGTGGAGGGCTTCAGCCGCGCCTTCGCCCGGGCCTACGGCCGCACCCCGGGGCGCCCGGCTCCGGCCCAGGCCCGGGACGACCACTGGCTGCCTGCGCCGAACGGCATCCACTTCCACCCGCCGGCCTCGCTGCGGGTCGCCGACCCGTCGCAGGGCCGGGGCGGCGACGAGGTGACCGCGCTGCTGGTGCACCACGACCTCGAGGACACCCGGGCCCTGCTGGTGACCGCTGCCGAGCTGCCGGAGGAGGAGTACCGGCGGGTGCGCGACCGCGAGCTGCAGGTGCTGCCCTGGGACGGGCCGGAGGGGTCGCTGGCCACCCTGCTGGAGCACCACGTCTGGACCACCGAGGTGTGGCTGGCCTCGGTCGAGGGCGCCGACCACCCGCACCGCGGCGCCGACGACCCGGCGGTCCTGCTGGCCCGGCACGACGAGGCCGCGCCCCGCTGGCTGGCGTTCGTGCGGGACGTCTCCCGCCGCGGCGCCTGGGGCGACCGCCTGGTCGACGCGCTGTGCGACCCGCCGGAGAGCTTCGTGCTGAGCAGCGTCGTCGCCCACGTGCTGACCTACGGCGCGCACCGGCGGCAGCTGGCCCGGCACTGGTTCCGCACGTCCGGGGTCCCCGTCGACGCCGGGGACCCGATCGAGTGGCTGAGCAGGAGGAACCCGTGACCCGCACCGTGTACTACACCGCCACCTCGCTGGACGGCTTCATCGCGACTACCGACCACTCGCTGGACTGGCTGCTCAGCCGGGACAGCGACGCCGCCGGGCCGATGGGGTACGACGCCTTCATCGCCGGGGTCGGGGCGATGGCGATGGGCGGCAACACCCACCGGTGGGTGCGCGAGCACGAGCCCGACTGGTCGCCCGAGCGGCCCACCTGGGTGTTCACCCGCCGCGAGTTCAGCCCGCCACCGGGGGCCGACGTCCGGGCCACCGCGGACGACGTCGGCCGGGTGCACGCCGAGATGGTCCGGGCCGCCGGGGGGAAGGACGTCTGGGTGGTCGGCGGCGGGGACCTGGCCGGCCAGTTCGCCGACCGGGGCCTGCTGGACGAGGTGGTGGTCTCCATCGCCCCGGTCACCCTGGGCGGCGGGGCGCCGCTGCTGCCGCGGCGGGTGGAGCTCGAGGTCGTGGAGTCCGCGCGCAACGGCGAGTTCGTCTGCGTGCGCTACGCCGTCCGGGCCGTCAAGGCCTGGGCCGAGGACCACATGGACGACGTGCTTGCCCATCGCAGCGCCCACGACCGACCGGGCGCCTGACCTCCGGCGGCCGGACGGCGACCGGCCAGGAGTGTGCGGTGACACCCCCGGGACGTCGTCCGTGCCTAGACTCCGCCCGAGGCGGACCCCGACCGGGCCGCCCAGACGCGGTGGCACCACCGACACCCCGGTGGTCGCCCGCCGAGACCGGGGGTCAGTGCAGATGCGGGTCGGAGTCGCCCGAGAGGTCAAGAACCGCGAGTACCGGGTCGCGCTCACCCCGTCCGGGGTGACCGAGCTGGTCGCCGCCGGGCACGAGGTGCTCGTCGAGCACGACGCGGGCGTCGGGTCGTCCATCCCGGACGCCGACTTCACCGCCGCCGGGGCCCGGATCGTGCCCACCGCCGACGACGTCTGGGCCGACGCCGACCTGCTGCTCAAGGTCAAGGAGCCGGTCGCCGAGGAGTTCGGCCGGATGCGGGCCGGGCAGACGCTCTTCACCTACCTGCACCTGGCCGCCTCGCGCGAGTGCACCGACGCCCTGCTCGCCTCGGGCACCACCGCCATCGCCTACGAGACGGTGCAGGCCGACAACGGGGCACTGCCGCTGCTGGCCCCGATGAGCGAGGTCGCCGGCCGGATGGCGCCGCAGGTCGGTGCGCACACCCTGGAGCGGGCGCAGGGCGGTCGCGGGGTGCTGCTCGGCGGCGTCTCCGGCGTCCACGCGGCCAAGGTCGTCGTCCTGGGTGCCGGGGTGTCCGGGATGAACGCCGCGACCATCGCCCTGGGCATGCAGGCGCAGGTGACCGTGCTCGACCGCGACCTGGAGAAGCTGCGCGCCGCCGACCGGCTGTACCGCGGTCACCTGCAGACCGTGGCGTCCAACGCCCTGGAGGTGGAGCGGGCCGTGCTGGAGGCCGACCTCGTGATCGGCGCCGTGCTGGTGGCCGGGGCGAAGGCGCCGGTGCTGGTCACCGACGACCTGGTGGCCCGGATGAAGCCCGGCTCGGTGCTGGTCGACATCGCCGTCGACCAGGGCGGCTGCTTCGAGTCCACCCGGCCCACCACCCACGACGACCCGACGTTCGGCGTGCACGAGTCGGTCTTCTACTGCGTGGCCAACATGCCCGGCGCCGTGCCGCACACCTCGACCTACGCCCTCACCAACGTCACGCTGCCCTACGTGCTGGCGCTGGCGAACTCGGGGACGGCGGCCGCGCTGACCGCCGACCCGGCGCTGGCCCGCGGGGCGAACGTGGCCGGCGGGCAGCTGGTGCACGCCGGGGTGGCCGACGCGCACGCGCTGCCCTCGGTGCCGTGGCAGGAGGTGCTGTCCTGACGGTCCTCACCACCAGTGCCGGCCCCGACGTCGAGCGCACGATCACCGGCTACCTGGACCACCTGACCGTCGAGCGCGGGCTGGCGGCGAACACCATCGCCTCCTACCGGCGTGACCTGCGCCGGTACGCGGAGTTCCTGGCCGCCGGCGGGGTCCGCGGGCTGGGCGAGGTGGGGGAGTCCGACGTCGCGGCCTTCCTCACCGCACTGCGCTCCGGCGACGACGACCACCCACCGCTGTCGGCCACCTCGGCGGCGCGGGCCGTGGTCGCCGTCCGGGGGCTGCACCGGTTCGCGCTGCTCGACGGCCTGGTGCCCGACGACGTGGCGGCCGAGGTGCGCCCCCCGGCCCCGGCGCGGCGGCTGCCCAAGGCGATCCCGGTCGCCGACATCGAGGCGCTGCTGTCCGCCGCCGGTTCGGTCGAAGGGCCCCGCGGCCTGCGGGACCGGGCGCTGCTGGAGCTGCTGTACGGCACCGGCGCCCGCATCTCCGAGGCGGTCGGGCTGGCCGTCGACGACCTGGACCTCGGCTCGGCGGCGGTGCGGCTGGCCGGCAAGGGCGGCAAGGAGCGCGTCGTCCCGGTCGGCAGCTACGCGGTGAAGGCCGTCGAGGACTACCTGGTGCGGGCCCGCCCCGCGCTGGCCGCGTCCTCCCCGCGCGGCGGCCGGGCCGGGGGAGCGCTGTTCCTCAACGCCCGGGGCGGCCCGCTGTCCCGGCAGAGCGCCTGGTCGATCCTGCGCTCGGCCGCCGAGCGGGCCGGCATCTCCGCCGAGCTGTCCCCGCACACGCTGCGGCACTCCTTCGCCACCCACCTGCTCGACGGTGGGGCCGACGTCCGCGTGGTGCAGGAGCTGCTCGGCCACGCCTCGGTGACCACCACGCAGGTCTACACGCTGGTCACCGTCGAGCGGCTGCGCGAGGTCTACGCCACCAGCCACCCCCGCGCACTGCGCTGAGCTCAGCCCGCCAGGGCGGCGAGCAGGCCGCGCACCAGCTCCCGGTGCGCCGGAGCGGCGGGGAACCGGTGGTGCCAGGTCGCGGCCAGCCCGACGGCCGCCACCCGGCCGGTGGCCACGAGCGCCCGCACCGCGGACAGCAGCTCGTCCACGCTCACCCCGCCCGGGGCCGGGTAGCGCAGGCCCGGCAGGTCCACCACGTCGACGTCCACGTGCACGTACAGCTCGCCGTCCGGGACGACGCCGGGGAGGTCGGCGACGGTGCTGCGGGTGACGGCGGAGTCGGCCAGCAACAGCTGCTCGCCAGGGTCGGTGTCCCGGGCGTCGACCAGCACCACCCGGGACTCCAGCACCGGCCGCAGCCCCAGCGCCCGGGGCAGCGTCAGGTCACCCCGGCCGACCGCCAGGGCCAGCGGCATCCCGCCCAGGTAGCCGGAGGTGGTCGTGGCGTCGGTGTGGAAGTCCGCGTGCGCGTCGAACCAGACGACGCCCACGTCCCGGCCGGCCCGCTGCAGCCCGGCCAGCACGCCCAGGCTGGTCGTGCAGTCACCGGAGGCGACCACCACCCGTTCCGCGCCGATCGCCCCGGCCACCTGCTCGTAGAGCACGGCCATCCGCGCCCACAGGTCGCCCGGGGGCAGGTCGGCGGTCACGAACGCGTCGGCGGGCACGCCCAGGTCGAAGGGGTCCAGCCGCTCGTCGAGGTGGTGGGGGACGCTCAGCAGCCGCATGCCGACATGTTCCCTCCGAGTGGTCACGGTCGCCGCTCGCTCCTGTCGAGGGCGGGCTGGTGGCCGTCTCCGGGCAGCACAGGCAGCCACCAGCCCGTTCTCGGGGGAGGACGAGCGCCGTCGGACAGCAACTTGTCGACAAGGTGACCCGAGGTGGTCACGGTCGCGCCCGGCCCCGCCGAGAGAGGGAGCAGGAGTTCGGACCAGCGGCTTCCCCCCGCCGGCCAGCACGTCCTCCTGCCGTCGTCACCGGCCGGTGACGACGGTCCGGCGACCCAGGGAAGAGGCAGAAGCGATGTCGACACGAGCCGAGGCGGCGGGGTCCGCCGTCGGGCTCCCGTACGTCGGGGACCCGGCCGGAGGCGCCGAGATGGGTGCTCCGGCGAGCCGGGTCGACCCTGCCCGTGCGCGGCAACGCCGGCTGCCCGACCCCAAGCCGATCAGCTCGCACGGCCCGGCGCAGGTCATCGCCATGTGCAACCAGAAGGGCGGCGTCGGCAAGACGACGTCCACGATCAACCTGGGTGCCGCGCTGGTCGAGCAGGGCCGCAAGGTGCTGCTGGTCGACCTCGACCCGCAGGGTGCGCTCTCGGTCGGCCTCGGCGTCCCCTCCCAGGGGCTGGACCGCACGATCTACAACGCGCTGATGGAGCCGGCCACCTCGCTGGCCGACGTCCGCGTCGCCACCGGCATCCCCGGCCTGGACCTGGTGCCCAGCAACATCGACCTGTCCGCCGCCGAGGTGCAGCTGGTCAGCGAGGTCGCCCGCGAGCAGACGCTGCTGCGCGTGCTGGCGCCCATCCGCGAGGACTACGACTACGTGCTGATCGACTGCCAGCCCTCCCTGGGGCTGCTCACGGTCAACGCGCTCACCGCCGCGCAGGGCGTGATCATCCCGCTGGAGTGCGAGTTCTTCTCCCTCCGCGGCGTCGCCCTGCTGGTGGACACCATCGACAAGGTCAAGGAGCGGCTCAACCCGTCCCTGGAGATCTCCGGGATCCTGGCCACCATGTACGACACGCGGACCGTGCACTGCCGCGAGGTGTTCAGCCGGGTCGTCGAGGCCTTCGGCGACACCGTGTTCCAGACCGTCATCACCCGCACGGTGCGCTTCCCGGAGACGACCGTCGCCGGGCAGCCGATCACCCAGTGGGCTCCGTCGTCGACGGGCGCCGCGGCGTACCGCGACCTGGCCAAGGAGGTCCTCGCCCTGTGACCGCGTCCCCGAGGTCACCCCTCACCGCCCGCCCCGAGGTGACCGCGTGACCCGCCGCCCCGTGCTGCCCGGTGCCGCCGAGCTGTTCCGCCGCACCGACACCCCGGCGGCCGCCCCGGCGACGCCGGTCACCGAGCTGGCGACGCTGGCCGCCGCCCAGGCCTCGCCCGCGCTGCGCACCAGCCGGGACGCCGACGCCGTGCCGACCGCCGGCGGCACGCCCGCCCCGGCCGCGCCGCTGGCACTGGTGCCCGACGTGGACGGCGGCGCGCCGCGGATCGTCGTCGACGAGCTCGCCGCGCACCGCGCCACCCTGCCCGCGGCCGCGCCCAAGGCGCCCCGGCAGCGCGCGGAGAAGAGCCGCACCAGGCACGAGGAGAAGATCACCGTCTACTGCTCGGCCGAGGAGCTGCTCGCCCTGGAGACCGCCCGGCTCACCCTGCGCGGCCAGCACGGCGTCGCCGCCGACCGCGGCCGGATCGTCCGCGAGGCGATCGCCGTGCTGCTGGCCGACCTCGAGGTGCACGGCGAGGACTCGGTCCTCGTCCGCCGGCTGCGCAAGAACTGAGCCGACCCGACCCCGCGGGCTGCCTGCCTCGCGCGGGGTCGGGTCGCCCGTCGGGGATGGTCACGCGGAGTGCTCCCCGCGGCTACGGTCTCAGCGTGCTGCCCTTCATCGAGGAGCTGCTGCGCCGGCTCCGGATGGACGGGGCAGTGGTCGACGCCGAGTACGGCGGGAACCGTTCCGTACAGATCCGCCTCGGCGGCCGGCGGGTCGACCACGAGGTGACGCTGTGGACCAAGGAGCCGGACCTCGAGGCCGCCGTCACCGCGCTGGGGCGCGACTGCCGGGACATGCTGTGGCCGGACCACACGGTCGAGTCGGCGGGGTTCAACCTCCTGCTGGTGCACCTGGACGAGGTGATCGCCACCCGGGACACCACCGCTCCGCTGCGCATCACGGCCACGGGGCTGCAGTGGCCGGTGTGAACAGCAGGCTGACCAGCGCTTCGTGCCCGTCTAGGGTCGGAGCGTGACGACGGTGCTGGCCCCGGCTGTGGAGGCCCCGACGCCCGACGGGCGGTTCACCGTCCGGCTGACCAACTTCGAGGGCCCGTTCGACCTGCTGCTGCAGCTGATCGGCAAGCACAAGCTCGACGTCACCGAGATCGCGCTCTCGGTGGTCACCGACGAGTTCATCGCCCACCTGCGGGCGCTGGGCGACCAGCTCGACCTCGACCAGGCCAGCGAGTTCCTGGTCGTCGCCTCCACCCTGCTCGACCTCAAGGCCGCCCGGCTGCTGCCCGCCGCCGACGTGGAGGACGAGGAGGACCTCGCCGTCCTGGAGGCGCGTGACCTGCTGTTCGCCCGGCTGCTGCAGTACCGGGCCTACAAGCGGGCCGCGGAGTTCCTGCGCCGCCGCGAGGCCGAGGCGTCCCGCCGCTTCCCGAGGTCGGTCGGCCTGGAGCAGCGGTTCGCCGACCTGCTGCCCGAGGTGCTGCTCGGGGTCACCCCCGAGCAGTTCGCCGCGATGGCGCACCAGGCGCTGGTGCCCAAGCCCCCACCGACGGTCAGCGTCACCCACCTGCACGCCCCCGCGGTCAGCGTCACCGAGCAGCTGCTGCTGGTCCGCAGCCGGGTCGCCACCGCCGGGACGGCGACGTTCCGGGCGCTGAGCGGCGACTGCGCGCACACCCTGGAGGTCGTCGCCCGGTTCCTGGCGCTGCTGGAGCTCTACCGCCAGCAGCTGGTCACCTTCGACCAGATGTCGCCGCTGGGTGAGCTGCACGTGCGCTGGACCGGGCCCGAGCTGGTCGGCGGGCGGCTGCCGGACGAGGTCGACGCCGACACCGCCGAGCACCTGGAGGACTACACGTGAGCGACCGGCCGGACCAGTCGGACCAGTCGGACCAGTCGGACCGGGCGGACCAGGCGGACCAGGCGGTCCAGCCGGACCAGGCGGAGCAGGCCGGACAGCCGGAGCCGCGGCCGTTCTCCTGGGACGCCGTCGCCGCCGAGGTCGCCGCCGGGCTGGAGGAGGACGCCACCCCCGCGGAGGACTGGGGCGCGGTGGCCGCCCGGCTGGCCGCCGACCTGGGCACCACGCCGCCGGACGTCGCCGCTGCGGACCCGGCCGCGGCGGAGGAGGCGGCCACCGTCGAGGAGGCGCCGACGCCCGTGCTGGCCCGCGGTCCCGCGGCACCGCCGGTGGAGCTGGTCGTCGTCCCCGAGCCCGAGGCCCGGGTGGAGGAGGCCGCCGCGCCCCGACCCGAGCAGGACGAGCCGGACGTCGACCCGGGAGCGCTGCGCGGCGGGCTGGAGGCGCTGCTCTTCGTCGTCGACGCACCCGTCGACGAGGGGTCACTCGCGGCGGCGCTGCGCTGCTCGGTGCCCCGGCTGCGGCGCGAGCTGGCCGCGCTGGGCGCCGACTACGACGAGCGCCGGGCGGGGATCACGCTGCGCCGGGTGGGGGAGGGGTGGCGGCTCTACACCCGGGAGGAGCACGCCGCCGTCGTCGAGCGGCACCTGCTGGAGGGTCAGCGCAGCCGGCTCACCCAGGCCGCCCTGGAGACCCTCGCCGTCATCGCCTACCGGCAGCCGGTCACCCGCGCCCGGGTGTCGGCGATCCGCGGGGTGGGCGTGGACGCCGTCGTCCGGACGCTGGTCTCCCGAGGGCTGATCCGCGAGGCCGGCGCCGACCCGGACACCGGCGGCGGGCTGTACGTGACCACGCCGCTGTTCCTCGAGCGGATGGGTCTCACCGGCCTCGACGAGCTGCCCGAGCTGGCCCCGCTCCTCCCCGACACCGGCTCGCTCCTCGACGAGCACCCCGACGCCTGACCTCCGCCCGGCCATGTTCGCCAACATGGCCGCCCGCCCGCCCGCTCGCCCGCTCGCCCGCTCGCCCGCCCGGCCGCCCGGGCCCTACTGGCCATGTTGGCCAACATGGCCGGCAGGGGCCGGTCACCCCGGGCGGGCGAGCGATGGTCGGAGGGGGTGCGCCGGGGTGGGAGACTGGGGGCGATGAACACCGCAGCTGACGACGAGTCGACGACCTCCGGCGGCGAGGGCTGGTCCGAGGACATGGAGCTCGCCCCGGTCCACCCCGGCGACGCCGAGGACACCGAGACCGAGGCCGGTGAGGGCGAGCGGCTGCAGAAGGTGCTCGCCCGGGCCGGTGTCGGCTCCCGCCGGGTCTGCGAGGACATGATCGACCAGGGCCGCATCTCGGTCGACGGTCAGGTCGTGCGGGTGCAGGGCATGCGGGTCGACCCCGACACCGTGGTCATCGCGGTCGACGGCCGGCGGATCGACATCCGCAACGACAAGGTCAGCTACGCGATGAACAAGCCCTTCGGCGTGATCACCTCGATGAGCGACGACCGCAACCGGCCATGCGTCGGGGAGATGATGGGCGACCTGGCCACCGGGCTGGTGCACGTCGGCCGGCTCGACCAGGACACCGAGGGCCTGCTGCTGCTCACCACCGACGGGGAGCTGGCCCATCGGCTGGCCCACCCCTCCTACGAGGTGAAGAAGACCTACCTGGCCCAGGTCAGTGGCTCGGTGCCGCGGGACATGGCCAAGCGGCTGCGCAAGGGCGTCGAGCTGGAGGACGGCCCGGTCAAGGTCGACTCGTTCCAGGTCATGGACACCCACGCCGGGCAGTCGGTGGTCGAGGTGGTGCTGCACGAGGGGCGCAAGCACATCGTCCGGCGGCTGCTGGCCGAGGTCGGCCTGCCGGTCAACCGGCTCACCCGTACCGCGGTCGGCCCGATCGAGCTGGCCCGGATGCGCAGCGGCACCATCCGCAAGCTCACCCGCACCGAGGTCGGCGCCCTGCACGAGCTCGTCGGCCTCTGACGGCCCCGGCCCCGGCCCCGAGTCATCGGGGCCGGGGCCGAGGGCGGTCGCAGCGGTGCGGGTCGGGTCAGCGGACCCCGGGTGGCGCCGTGGACGAGCGCAGCACCAGCGAGGTGCTCAGGGTCCGGTCCAGGTCGTGGACGTCCTCGCCGGAGATCAGGGCGAGGAGCATCTCGGTGGCCTCCTGGCCCATCCGGCGGATCGGCTGCTGCACGGTGGTCAACGACGGCTCGGCGAGCACCGACTCCGGGATGTTGTCGAAGCCGACGACCGACAGCTCACCGGGCACGTCGATGCCCAGCTCCCGCGCGACCTCCAGCGTCGCCAGCGCGGAGAGGTCGTTCGCCGCGAAGACCGCGGTCGGACGGTCGGCCCGCGACAGCAGCTCACGGGCCGCCAGGCGCGAGAGGGCCGGCTCGAACCCGCCGGAGGGCATGAGCGTCTCGTCGACCGGCAGTCCCGCCGCCGTCATCGCCTCGCGGTAGCCCTGCTCCCGTTGCTGCGCGGACATCAGGTCCGAGCGGCCGGTGATCATGCCGATCCGGGTGTGCCCGAGCTCGAGCAGGTGCTCGACCCCGAGCCGGGCGCCCTGGAGGCTGTCCGCGGCCACGGCCGGCAGCGCGGACGGTCCGGCCTGCGGGTCGACCGCCACCACCGGGCCGTCGGCCTGCACGTCGGTGACGGTCGGGGTGACCAGCACGGCACCGTCGACCAGGGTCGCCATCAACCGGGTGAGCGAGCGCCGTTCCCAGCCCTCCCGCGCCTCCACGTGACCACCGGCGGAGTACGCGATCAGCTCGTAGCCGGTGCCGTGGATGGCATCGGCCACGCCCTTGAGGACCTCGGTGCTGAAGGGCTCGAAGTCCATCACGAGCACGCCGATGACGTTGGTGCGACGGTTGCGCAGGCTGCGCGCGACCAGGCTCGCCTCGTACCCGAGCCGGTCGATCACCCGGGTGACGTGGTCGATGGTGTCCGACGAGACGCCGTACCGTCCGTTGATCACCTTCGACACGGTGGAGATCGAGACACCGGCCTCCGCGGCGACCTGCTGCATGGTCACCCTGCCGCGCAGCGGGGGCGCGGGGGTCGTCGTGCCGGCCCCACCGCCCACGAGCAGGGCCGGGACGACGCCGTCCGGCGTCGAGTCGAGCTTCACCGACCACCCTCTCCTGCGCCGAACCCGGTCCCGGGTGCCCGGCTCATCCCTTCACCGCGCCCTGCAGCCCGCTGACGATGCGTCCCTGCATCGCGAGGAACAGGATGAGCGCCGGGATCATCGCGATCGTGGTGAAGGCGAGGACGCCCGCGGTGTCGGCGGAGTACTGGGTGGAGAAGTCGGCCACGCCCAGCGGCAGGGTGCGCGTCTCGCCCCGCAGCAGGAGCAGCGGGAGGAGGTAGGCGTTCCAGGAGGTGACGAACGCGAGGACCCCGACCGTGACCAGGGCCGGCATCGACAGCGGGACCGCGATCCGCCAGAAGATGCCCACGCGGCCGGCGCCGTCGAGCGTGGCGGCCTCCTCGAGCTCCTTGGGGAGTGCTGCCAGGAACGGCCGCAGGATCACCACCGTGACCGGCAGTGCGAACGCCGCCTGCGGCAGCGCGACGCCCAACCAGGTGTCGCCCATCCCCAGGTCCTGGGTCACGAGGATGAACAGCGGGATGATGGCCACCGCAGCCGGGAAGAGCAGCCCCAGCACGAAGACCAGGAACAGCGGCTCCCGGAGCTTGAACTGGTAGCGCGCCAGGGGATAGGCGGCCATCACGCCGGCGATCACGGCGACCACCGTGGTGATGAGGGCGATCGCGGTCGAGTTGAGCGTGTACCGCCAGAACGCCGGGTTGCTGAGGACGTTGGTGTAGTTGCTGAACACCCACGGGTCGGGCAGCCCGGCGGGGTCGCGGGCCAGCTGGGCGTTGCTGCGGAAGCCGCCGAGGGCGCCGTACAGCACCGGCCCGAGCGTGACCGCCACGACCAGGAGCGCCACCAGGTAGACGAACGGGCCACCCCGTCCGTACGCGTTCGCTCGCCGTGCCATCAGCGCTGTCCTCCTCGCGGTGCCTGCTGCACCCGGTTCATGCGTCGACCTTCGTGTCGCGGCGCAGCACCAGGACCTGGTAGGCCAGCGCCAGGGCGAAGCCGATGAGGAAGAGCACGACGGATGCCGCGCCCGCGATCCCGTAGTTGCTGCGCTGGGTGCCCATGCTGATCAGGTAGGTGACCATCGTGGTCGTGGCGTTCGCGGGCCCCCCGCCGGTGAGGATCCAGACCATGTCGAACAGCTGCAGCGAGCCGATCATCGACAGGAAGACCCAGGTGCGGATGGTGGGCGCGAGCAGCGGGACGGCGATCCGGCGCTGCACCTGCCACCACGAGGCGCCGTCCAGTTGGGCAGCCTCGTGCAGCTCGTCCGGGACGCCCTGGAGCCCGGCGAGGAAGAGCAGCACGGCCAGGCCGAGGTACTTCCACGTCAGGACGACGAAGACGGTGGCCAGTGCCAGGTCGGGGGTGCCCAGGAACCCCTGCTCGGGTACCGGGAGCCCGACCCCGGACACGATCTGCTCCAGGAGCCCGGTGCGGGGCTGCAGCAGCTGGAACCACACGACACCGGCGATCACCTCGGCCAGCACGTACGGGACGAAGACGACCGTGCGCAGCAGGCCGCGGCCCCGGATGCGGCGGTTGAGCAGCAGCGCCAGCGCCAGGCCCAGCGGCAGCTGCACCGCGATGGAGGCGAAGACGATGATGAAGTTGTGCACGACCGCGTCGGTGAACACCTCGTCGCGCAGCACGCGCGCGTAGTTGTCCAGGCCGGCGAAGTCGACCATCGGGCCGAAGCCCTTCCAGTTGTACAGCGACATCCGGGCTGCGGAGTAGACCGGGTAGAGGACGAACAGCGCCATCAACGCGAGGGCTGGCGTCACGAACAGCAGAATCTCGAGGCGCTGCCGGCGCTTCCCGCCCCGGCGACGGTCGGTCACCCGGGAGGCGTCTCCGCCGCCCCGGGTGACCGCTGCGCCGGTGGACGTCGCCGCCGGCGCAGCGGTCACTTCGGTCATCGGTGGGTCACTTCTCCAGTTCGGCGGCCTGCATGGTCGCGTCCACGATGTCCTGCGGGGTTGCCTGGTCGGCGAACAGCAGGGCGATCGAGTCGTTCATCGCGCCACCGATCGACGCGCCGAAGGCGGTGTCGAAGTAGAGCTGGATGTACGGGGACGCGTCGCGGACCTCGAGCAGCTGGGCGAGCGCCGGGTCGGAGACGGCGCCCGTGGCGGCCGGGTTGGTCGGGAGACCCATGTCGTTCTCCGCGAACCCGGTCTGCACCTCGTCGGAGAGGAGGTACTCGACGAGGTCGACCGACCCGTCGGTGGCGCCGGTCGAGACGGCCCACGCGTCGCCACCGCCGAGCTGTGCCTCGGGGTCGCCCGCGCCACCCTCGATCTCCGGGAAGGCGAACCAGCCGGTGTTCTCGCCCAGGCCCGCACCGTCATCGGTCAGGCCCTGCATGACGCCGGGCTCCCAGTGTCCGGCCAGCTCCATCGCGACCTGGTCGGTGGCCAGCAGGCCGGAGGCGGAGGAGGCGCCCTCCTGCGCCGGCGTGGTGAGGAAGCCGGGGTTGAACGGCTCGGTGTCCAGCAGCTCCGCCAGGACCTCGCCGGCCTGCACGAAGCACTCGTCGGTGAAGTCGAGGCTGGTGACCGCGTCCTCGAGGACGTCCTGGCCGCAGGCCCGCAGCGCCGTGTAGTACCAGTAGTGGGCGGCCGGCCACTTGTCGCCCGCGCCGACCGAGATGGGCGTGATGCCCGCGGCCTTCAGCTGGTCGATGGCGGCGTAGAGGTCCTCCATCGTCTCGGGCGCCTCGGTGATGCCGGCCTGCTCGAAGAGCGCGGTGTTGTACCAGAAGCCGACGACGCCGACGGAGAACGGCAGCGCGTAGGTCTGGCCGTCGACCTGCCACCCGGACACGTTGCCGCCGAGCGTCTCGATCGTGTCGGGGACCTCGTCGGAGAGGTCCTGGACCAGGCCGGCCTCCACGTGGTCGGCGAGCTCGCCGCCACCGCGCTCCATGTACACGTCCGGCAGGTCACCGCTCTGGAAGGCGGCCGCCAGCCGGTCGACCATGTCCTCGTGGGCCATGGCCACGACCTCGACCTGGGTCCCCGGGTTGGCCTCCTCGAAGTCCGCGGCCACCTGCTCGTAGTAACCCCGGCCGGGCTCGTTGTTGGAGTTGTGCCACCAGGTGATCGTGTCGTCCCCGTCACCACTCGCTGAGCTGCTGTCGCCACCGCCACCACAGGCAGTGGCCGTCAGCAGCACCGCGCTGCTGCACAGCACCGTGAGAGCTGCTCGCCCCGAACGCCGCATGTCTGACCCCTTCGTCATTTCGCACGCCGACGTGGCGTGCAACACGTTGTCGAAGGTCGCAGCGGAGACTTGCGTTGTCAATCGATGTCGATAACGATTTCGAACGTGACCACCGACACTGCCGTCCATGCGGTCCGATCGATCGACGCCACCCTCACCGTCCAGCGCGCCGACGGTTCACCGGTCGCCGACAGCGAGGTGCTGGTCGAGCAGGTCGGGCACGAGTTCGCCTTCGGCAACATCGGGTTCGACTTCGTCGGGCTGGCCAACGAGGAGCAGGGGGCGGGCCGGGAGGACGTCTTCGGCGGCGCCGACCCCGAGGTCGCCGGACGGCTCGAGCAGCTGTTCCTCGACGTGTTCAACACCGCGACGCTGCCCTTCTACTGGGCCGGGTTCGAACCGGTGGAGGGGCAGCCGGACACCGCCCGCCTGCAGGCTGCCGCCCGGTGGTTCCGTGACCGGGGCGTATCGGTCAAGGGCCATCCACTGGTCTGGCACACGCTGGCCCCGGACTGGCTGCGGGAGCACCCCGACGCCGAGGCCGAGGAGATCGTGCGGGCGCGGGTGCGGCGGGAGGTCGGCTCCCTCGCCGGTCTGGTCGACACCTGGGACGCGATCAACGAGGTCGTGATCATGCCGGTGTTCGCCAACGAGGAGCGGCAGAACGCGATCACCCGGCTGTGCCGGCGCATCGGGCGGATCCCCACCATCCGGCTCGCCTTCGACGAGGCGCGCGGGGCCGACCCGGCCACGAGACTGGTGCTCAACGACTTCAACCTGGGCACGGCCTACGAGTGCCTGATCGAGGGGGTCCTGGAGGCCGGGGTCCAGGTGGACGCGATCGGCCTGCAGAGCCACATGCACCAGGGCTACTGGGGCGAGGAGCGGACGCAGGAGATCTGCGACCGGTTCGCCCGCTACGGGCTGCCGCTGCACTGGACCGAGACCACCCTGGTCTCCGGCGACCTGATGCCGCCCGAGATCGTGGACCTCAACGACCACCGGGTCGCCGAGTGGCCCTCCACCACGGCCGGTGAGGAGCGGCAGGCCGAGGACGTCGTCCGGCACTACCGGAGCCTGCTCGCCCACCCCGCGGTGCAGGCCGTGACCTACTGGGGGATCACCGACCGGGGCGCCTGGCTCGGTGCCCCCGCCGGGCTCGTGCGCGCCGACGGCACGCCCAAGCCCGCGTACGACGCCCTCCGCGGCCTGGTCAAGGACGACTGGTGGCTGGCTCCGACCCGGCTGCGGACCGACGGCGAGGGCCGGGTGGCCGTGCGTGGCTGGGCCGGCCGGTACTCGATCTCCGCGGCCGGCGGCACCGCCTCCTGGCAGCTGCGACCCGACGCGCCGACGCCGGTGGTCACTCTCCCCTGACCGGCACCCCACCCTGGTGCCGGGCAGGATGGGGCGGGCGTGACGCCCGCCGCGGCCGTCCCCGGCACCGCGGCCCTCGGGTCGCCGCACCAGCAACGACGACACAGGACGGACTCTCCCAAGCATGGTCACGAACGTCGACAACGGCCCTGCGCTCTGGCGCGACGCGGACGCCCGGTCCGAGGACAGGGTGGCGGACCTCCTCGGCCGCATGACCCTGGAGGAGAAGGTCGCGCAGCTCTACGGCGTGTGGGTGGGCATCGACGCCACCGGGGGTGAGGTCGCCCCGCACCAGCACGAGATGGCCGCGGCGCCGGTCGACTGGGAGGAGCTGATCCGCAGCGGACTCGGTCAGCTGACCCGGCCGTTCGGCACCGCCCCGGTGGACCCGCTGGTGGGGGCCAAGGGGCTGGCGGAGAGCCAGCGGCAGATCATGGCCGCGGGCCGCTTCGGCATCCCGGCGCTGGTGCACGAGGAGTGCCTCACCGGCCTGGCCGCGTGGACGGCGACGGTGTTCCCGTCACCGCTGTGCTGGGCGGCCAGCTTCGACCCGGAGCTCGTGCAGCGGATGGGTGCCCTGATCGGGGACAACATGCGCCGGCTCGGCGTCCACCAGGGGCTGGCCCCGGTGTTCGACGTGGCCCGTGACCTGCGCTGGGGCCGGGTCGAGGAGACCATGGGCGAGGACCCGCACCTGGTCGGCACGATCGGCAGCGCCTACGTCCGCGGCCTGGAGTCCAGCGGGATCGTCGCGACGCTCAAGCACTTCGTGGGCTACTCCGCCTCGCGGGCCGGCCGCAACCTCGCCCCGGTCTCCGCCGGGCCGCGGGAGATCGCCGACGTGTTCCTGCCGCCGTTCGAGATGGCCCTCAAGGCCGGGGCGCGGTCGGTGATGAACTCCTACACCGACGTCGACGGCGTCCCCTCGGCGGGCGACCCGGCGCTGCTGACGTCGCTGCTCCGGGAGACGTACGGGTTCACCGGCACGGTCGTCGCCGACTACTTCTCGATCGCCTTCCTGCAGGCCCTGCACGGTGTCGCCGGCTCGCCCGGGGAGGCGGCCGCGCTCGCCCTCGAGGCCGGGATCGACGTGGAGCTGCCCACGGTGGCCTGCTACGGCCAGCCGCTGGTGGAGGCGGTCCGCGCCGGTGCGGTGGACGAGGCACTGGTCGACCGGGCGCTGCGCCGGGTGCTGCTGCAGAAGTGCGAGCTCGGTCTGCTCGACGCCGACTGGTCGCCCGACTCGCCGGCCGTCCTGGACGGGGCCGTCTCGCTGGACTCCGAGGAGTCACGGGCGGTGGCCGGCGACCTCGCCCGCCGCTCGGTCGTGCTGCTGGCCAACGACGGGACGCTGCCGCTGCAGGCCGGGGCGAAGCTGGCGGTGGTGGGTCCCCGTGCGGACACCGCCCAGGCGATGCTCGGCTGCTACTCCTTCCCGATGCACGTGGGCGTGCACCACCCGGAGGTGCCGGTGGGCGTCGACATCCCGACGCTCGCCGAGGCGATGAAGGCCGCACCGGAGGCGTACGACGTCGTGGTCGCGCAGGGCTGCCCGGTGGTGGGCGGCGACGACGAGGCGATCGCGGCCGCCGCACGCGCGGCCGCCGAGGCCGACGTGTGCGTCGCCGTCCTCGGCGACCAGGCTGGGCTGTTCGGCAACGGCACCTCCGGCGAGGGCTGCGACGCCGTCGACCTCCGCCTGCCGGGTCGCCAGGAGGAGCTGCTGGAGGCACTGCTGGCGACCGGCACCCCGGTGGTGCTCGTCCTGCTGGTCGGCCGCCCGTACGAGCTGTCCCGGCAGGTCGACCGGCTCGCCGCGGTGGTGTGCGGGTTCTTCCCCGGCGAGGAGGGCGGCCCGGCGATCGCCGACGTCCTCAGCGGCCGGGTCGGCCCGTCGGGCCGGCTGCCGGTCAGCTTCCCCCGCGCCGGCAGCAGTCAGCCGGGGACCTACCTCGCTGCGGCGCTCGGCCGGCAGACCGACGTGAGCAGCGTCGACCCGACGCCGCTCTTCCCCTTCGGCTACGGCCTGGGGTACGGCTCGGCCACCTGGGGCGACGTCCGGCTGGGCACCGGTGCGGAGTGGGACACCGCCGGGACCACCGAGGTGGAGGTCGAGCTCCGCAACGACACCGACCGGGAGGTCACCGAGGTGGTGCAGGTCTACCTGCACGACGTCGCCGCCGAGGTGGTCCGGCCCGTGCAGGCGCTGATGGCCGCCCAGCGGGTCGACCTCGCGGCGGGCGGCGCGGCGACCGTGCGCTTCCGGCTGCACGCCGACCTCACCTCCTTCACCGGCCGGGCGGGTGCGCGGATCGTCGAGCCGGGCGAGGTGGAGCTCCGGGTGGGCGCGTCGAGCACCGACGTGCGGCAGGTCCTCCGGTGCACCCTCACCGGCAGCCGCCGCACCGTCGGGTTCGACCGGCAGCTGCACCCCGAGACGGCGGTCGACCACCGGCGCGACGGCTGATGCCGCACACCGACCTGCCCCTGGAGGAGCTCCGGCGCTACACCCCGCACCTGCCGGCGCCCGACGACCTGCAGGAGTTCTGGGACGGCACCCTGCAGGAGGCGGGTCGGTGGCCGCTGGACGCCTCATGGACGCCGGTCGACTCCGGGCTGACGACCGTCGAGACCCTCGACGTGTCGTTCGCCGGGGCGGGGGGCTCGCCGGTGCACGCCTGGCTGCACCTGCCCGCCCGCGCGCTGCGCGGGGACGCGCCGCTGCCCGGGGTCGTCCAGTTCCAGGGCTACAACGGTGGCCGGGGGCTGCCGCACGAACACGTCTTCTGGGCCTCGGCCGGGTTCGCCCAGCTGGTCGTCGACACCCGTGGCCAGGGCAGCGGCTGGACGGTGGGGGACACCGGTGACCCGGTGGGCTCGGCCGCCGCGCAGCCGGGGTTCCTGACCCGGGGCGTGCTGTCGCCGCAGGAGTACTACTACCGGCGGGTCTACACCGACGCCGTCCGGGCCGTGGCGGTGCTGCGCGGTCACCCCGAGGTCGACGGCGACCGGGTCGCGGCCGCCGGCATCAGCCAGGGCGGCGGCATCGCGCTGGCCGTCTCGGCGCTCGCGCCGGGGGTGCGGGCGGTCATGCCCGACGTGCCGTTCCTCTGCGACTTCCCGCGCGCCGCGCGCATCGCCCCGGGGGACCCGTACGGGGAGCTGGTCCGGTACCTCAAGGCCCACCGCGACCGCGTCGACCGCGTCTTCGCGACGCTGAGCTACTTCGACGGCGCGGTGCTCGCCCGCCGGGCCTCGGCGCCGGCGCTGTTCTCCGTGGCCCTGATGGACCAGATCTGCCCGCCGTCCACGGTGTTCGCGGCCTACAACGCCTACGCCGGCCGCAAGGACATCCGGGTCTACCCGTTCAACGACCACGAGGGCGGCCAGTTCCACCAGCAGCGGGAGCAGCTCACCTGGCTGCGCGACCTGCTCTCCGACCCAGCGGCGGCCGAGCCGGCTCCCGCGTCCTCGCAGGAGGTCTGATGCTCCGCGCACGGCTCACGCTGGACCCGGCGCGACCGGTGGGCCCGGTGTCCCGGCGGCTGTTCGGTGCCTTCGTCGAGCACATGGGCCGCGGGGTGTACGGCGGCATCCACGAGCCGGCGCACCCGACGGCGGACGGGGACGGCTTCCGCCGGGACGTACTGGACCTGGTGAAGGAGCTGGGGGTGACGACGGTCCGGTACCCCGGCGGCAACTTCGTCTCCGGGTTCCGGTGGGAGGACAGCGTCGGACCGCGCAGCCAGCGTCCGGTGCGGCTCAACCTGGCCTGGCACAGCACGGAGACCAACGAGGTCGGCCTGCACGAGTTCGCCGCGTGGCTGGAGCAGGTCGGCGCCGAGCTGATGCTCGCCGTCAACCTCGGCACCCGCGGCACGCTCGAGGCACTCGACCTGCTGGAGTACACCAACGTGCCCGCCGGCACGGCGCTGGCCGAGCAGCGGATTCGCAACGGGCGCACGCAGCCCTTCGACGTGCGGATGTGGTGCCTGGGCAACGAGATGGACGGGCCCTGGCAGCTCGGCCAGCTCTCCGCCGAGGACTACGGCAAGCTCGCCTCCCGGACCGCCAAGGCCATGCGCCAGGTCGACCCGGACCTCGAGCTCGTCGCCTGCGGCTCGTCGGGTGCGGGCATGCCCAGCTTCGGGGAGTGGGAGCGGGTGGTGCTCACCCACGCCTACGACGACGTCGACTTCATCTCCTGCCACGCCTACTACGAGGAGAAGGACGGCGACCTGGACTCCTTCCTGGCGTCGGCGACCGACACCGACCACTTCATCGAGACCGTCGTCGCCACCGCCGACCACGTCCGGTCGGTGCGCAAGAGCCCGAAGCGGATCGACATCTCCTTCGACGAGTGGAACGTCTGGTACGCCTCGAGGGTCCAGGCGGGACTGCCCACGCGGATCGACGACTGGCCGGTCGCGCCGGCCATCAGCGAGGAGCCCTACACCGTGGCCGACGCCGTCGTCGTCGGCAACGTCCTCATGTCGCTGATCCGCCACGCCGACCGGGTGACCAGCGCCTCGATGGCCCAGCTGGTCAACGTGATCGCACCCATCGCCGCCGAGCCGCAGGGGCCGGCGTGGCGCAAGACGACGTTCTTCCCCTTCGCGACCACCTCCCGGCTGGCGCGGGGCGTCGCCCTCCAGCTGGACGTCGAGGGCCCGAGCCACGTCACGGCCGAGCACGGTGACGTGCCGCTGGTCGACGCCGCGGCCACCGCGGACGTCGAGGCGGGCACGGCGGCGCTGTTCCTGGTGAACCGGTCGCAGTCCGAGGAGGCCGAGGTCTCGGTGGACGTGTCGGCGCTGGGCGTGGGCACCGTCGAGGAGGCACTGACGCTGTCGGACCCCGACCCGCACGCGGCGAACACCAGCGAGCAGCCCGACCGGGTCGGGCTGCGGCCGAACCCGCGGGCGACGCTGGCCGACGGCACCCTGCGCGTGACCCTCCCGCCGGTCTCGTGGACGGCGGTGTCCCTCCGCTGAGCACCCCCGCCGGGACGTGCCGGGACGAGCGGTCCCGGCGAGGGCTCAGGAGGGGCGGGCGGTGGAGGCCCGGGGCACCAGCTGCGTGGCCAGCTCGACCCGCTGGGTGTCCAGGCGGGCGCCGGTGATGAGGTCGTGGAGCATGCGCCCGGCCATCCGCCCCATGTCGGCCAGGGGCTGACGGACGGTGGTCAGCGGCGGGGAGGACCAGCGGGCCATCGGCAGGTCGTCGAAGCCGATCACGCTCAGGTCACCCGGCACGGACAGGCCGGCCTGGCGCGCGGCCTCCAGCACACCGAAGGCCTGCTCGTCACTGCCGGCGAAGACGGCGGTGGGGCGATCAGCGAGCGCCAGCACCACCTGCGCCTGCTCGTACCCGCCCTCGTGGTGGAAGTCGCCGTGCCGCAGCAGCGCCGGGTCGACGGGGATGCCGGCCCGATCGAGGGCGGCCCGGTAGCCGTCGATGCGCGCCCGGCTGCAGAGGTAGTCCTCCGGCCCGCCGATCACGGCGATCCGCCGGTGACCGAGCTCGATGAGGTGCTCGGTCGCGGCCAGGCCGCCGGACCAGTTGGTCGCGCCGACGCTGGGCACCTCCGGGCCGGGCATGTCGACCGGGTCGATGACGACGACCGGCAGCTCGGAGCCGCCCAGTCGCCGCTGGTCGGCCGCGGTCAGGCGCGAGGTGACCACGATGGCGCCCTGACGACCGCCGGTGATCAGCTCCTGCACCCAGTCCCCGGCGGAGGACCGCGACCTGGTCGTCACCACGACCTCGAGGTCGGCCTCGGTCACCCCCCGCAGGATCTCCATCCCCCACGGGCTGTCCAGTGCGGTGAAGACGACGTCGACGAGCGGGCGGGCCGGCGACCGGGGGGTCAGGGGGACGTAGTTGTGCTGGTCGAGGACCTGCTGGACGTGCGCCCGGGTGGCCGGCGCGACGTCCTGCTTGCCGTTGAGCACCTTGGAGACGGTCGGCAACGAGACACCTGCCGCGGCGGCGATCACCGCCAGCGTGGGTCGGTTCGCGTGCTGTGTCACGAGGCGCTCCCGGGGGTCGTACCGCGATGCCCGGCCCGGGTGGGCGCCGGGGGCCGGCGCGGGCATCGTAACTTCGGCCGATCTCTATCGAAAGTGTTTCGGCAGCCGTGCACCCGATCGGGAGCCACGGGGCGTGCGAGCCCGGGGGCTGGCAGGGGAGTGCCGGCTGAGGACGAGCGGAGGACGGCTGGTCTGGGCGCGGCGTGGATCTGCCAGTGTGATCCCGTTGACACTGCACCGGTCGCGTCTTACGTTGTCGAAAACCGCCCGCAACTTTCGGTCCACATCTCCGACCCGGCGGGTCGGCCGGTGCCGTTGGCCCCCCGCCGACCGGAGGGTGACACTGTCCGTGCCGCCCTCGCCGTCGAGCACCTGATCACCGGTCGCACCACCCGCCGGCTCCGGTCCCACGCCGTTGGGCGGGGACGACCTCCTGCTCCCGAGTACTCGAGAGGAACTGCCCGATGCCTGACCTGACGCCCACCCGCGAGGACAAGTTCACCTTCGGTCTCTGGACGGTCGGCTGGCCGGCCGCCGACCCGTTCGGCACCGCCACCCGTGAGCCGGTCGACGTGGTCGAGTCGGTGCACCGCCTCGCCGAGATGGGCGCCTACGGCGTCACCTTCCACGACGACGACGTGATCCCCTTCGGCAGCGACACCGCCGCCCGCGACGCGCACATCAAGCGCTTCCGCGCCGCCATCGACGAGACCGGCCTGGTCGTCCCGATGGTGACGACGAACCTGTTCACCCACCCGGTGTTCAAGGAGGGCGGTCTGACCGCCAACGACCGCGAGGTGCGCCGCTACGCGATGCGCAAGGTCATGCGGAACATGGACCTGGCCGCCGAGCTGGGCGCCCAGACCTACGTGCTGTGGGGTGGCCGCGAGGGCGCCGAGGTCGACATGGCCAAGGACCTCATCGCCTCCCTGGACCGCTACGCCGAGGCGATCGACACCCTGGCCGCCTACTCCGAGGCCCGCGGCTACGGCCTGCGCTTCGCCCTGGAGCCCAAGCCGAACGAGCCCCGCGGCGACATCTTCCTGCCCACCATCGGGCACGCGCTGGGCTTCATCGCCAAGCTCGAGCACTCCCACCTGGTGGGGCTCAACCCGGAGACCGGGCACGAGCAGATGGCGAACCTGAACTTCACCCACGGCATCGCCGAGGCGCTGTGGGCGGGCAAGCTCTTCCACATCGACCTCAACGGCCAGCACGGCCCGAAGTTCGACCAGGACCTGGTGTTCGGCCACGGCGACCTGCTGCAGGCCTTCTCCACCGTCGACCTGCTGGAGAACGGCGGCGCCGACGGCGCCCCGGCCTACGACGGCCCGCGGCACTTCGACTACAAGCCGCTGCGCACCGAGGACATGGACGGCGTGTGGCGTTCGGCCGCCGCCAACATGCGCACCTACCTGCTGCTCAAGGAGCGGGCCGCGGCCTTCCGCGCCGACCCCGAGGTGCAGGAGGCGCTGGCCGCCGCCCGCGTGCCGGAGCTGCGGCAGTCCACCCTGGCCGCCGGCGAGTCCTTCGAGGACCTGCTGGCCGACCGCTCGGCGTTCGAGGACTTCGACGCCGAGACCGTGGCCAAGCGCGGTGCGGGTGTCGTCCGCGTCGACCAGCTGATGATCGAGCACCTGCTCGGCGCTCGCTGAGCACATCGGGCCGGGGCGAGGGGAAGACGACGTGACGTTGGTGGCCGGGGTCGACTCGTCGACCCAGTCCTGCAAGGTCGTGGTGCGCGACGCCGAGAGCGGCGCCCTGGTCCGTGAGGGCCGGGCGTCGCACCCCGACGGCACCGAGGTCGATCCCGCCGCCTGGGAGGCGGCGCTGCGGACGGCGATCGACTCGGCCGGTGGGCTGGGCGACGTCGCCGCGGTCGCCGTCGGCGGTCAGCAGCACGGCATGGTCTGCCTCGACGAGGCCGGCCAGGTCGTGCGCCCGGCCCTGCTCTGGAACGACACCCGGTCGGCCGGCGCCGCCACCGACCTCATCGCCGAGCTCGGCAGTGCGGTCGGTGGCGGGGGGGACGACGGCGCCGGCCGCCGGGCCTGGGCCGACGCCGTCGGCCTGGTGCCGGTGGCCTCGTTCACGGTCACCAAGCTGCGCTGGCTCGCCCAGCACGAGCCGGAGAACGCCGCGCGGACGGCGGCGGTCGCGCTGCCGCACGACTGGTTGACCTGGAAGCTGGCCGGCTCGCCGGGCCTGGACGCGCTGGTCACCGACCGGGGCGACGCCAGCGGAACCGGCTACTGGTCGCCGTTCACCGGGGAGTACCGCACCGACCTGCTGGAGCGGGCACTCGGGCACGTGCCGGTGCTGCCGCGCGTGCTGGGGCCGGCCGAGCGCGCCGGGCAGGTGGCCGCCGGTGCGCTGGCCGCCGACGGCGGCGCCCTGCTCGGCCCGGGCAGCGGCGACAACGCCGCGGCGGCGCTGGGCATCAACGCCGAGCCGGGTGACGTCGTCCTCTCCATCGGCACCTCCGGGGTGGTCTCCACCGTCTCCACCACCCCCTCGGCGGACCCCTCGGGCACCGTCGCCGGGTTCGCCGACGCCACCGGCAACTTCCTGCCGCTGGTGGTCACGCTGAACGCCGCCCGGGTGCTCGACGCCACGGCCCGGCTGCTGGGGGTCGACCACGACGAGCTCTCCCGGCTGGCGCTCACCGCACCGGCCGGCTCCGGCGGGCTGGTGATGGTGCCCTACCTGGAGGGGGAGCGGACGCCGGACCGCCCGCACGCCACCGGCGCGCTGCACGGGCTCACCCTCGCCACCAGCGACCCCGCCCACCTGGCCCGGGCCGCGGTCGAGGGGCTGCTGTGCGGCCTGGCCGACGGCCTGGAGGCGATCGCCGCCCTCGGCAACCCGGTGCGCCGGGTGCTGCTGGTCGGCGGTGGCGCCCGGTCCGAGGCGGTCCGCCGCCTCGCCCCGGCGGTGCTCGGCGTCCCCGTGCTGGTCCCCCCGCCAGGGGAGTACGTCGCCGACGGCGCCGCCCGTCAGGCGGCCTGGACGCTCGCCGGCGGGGACACCCCGCCGGTCTGGCCCACCACGAGCACCGAGACCTACCAGGCCGACCCGGTCCCGCACGTGCGGGAGCGCTACGCCGAGGTCCGGGAGATGACCGCCGCGCGGGTCTGACCCGCACGACGCCGGCGCGCCCACGCGAGCGCACCACCGCACCACCGCACGCGCACGACCGTGACCCACCCACTCGGATCGTCCGGCACGTTCCTGCCGGTAGGAGGACCACAATGGCGTCTGTCACCTACGACCAAGCGACCCGCCTCTACCCGGGGGCGCAGAGCCCCGCGGTGGACGCGATCGACCTGGAGATCGAGGACGGGGAGTTCCTCGTGCTCGTCGGCCCGTCGGGCTGCGGGAAGTCGACCTCGCTGCGGATGCTCGCCGGCCTGGAGGACATCGACGGCGGACGCATCCTGATCGGCGGGCGGGACGTCACCGACGTCCCCGCGAAGGACCGCGACATCGCGATGGTGTTCCAGAACTACGCGCTCTACCCGCACATGACCGTGGCCGAGAACATGGGCTTCGCGCTCAAGATCTCCGGGATGGGCAAGGAGGAGCGCCGGAGCCGGGTGGAGGAGGCGGCCAAGCTGCTGGACCTCGGGCCCTACCTGGACCGCAAGCCCAAGGCGCTGTCCGGCGGGCAGCGGCAGCGGGTGGCGATGGGGCGGGCGATCGTGCGCAACCCGCAGGTCTTCCTGATGGACGAGCCGCTGTCGAACCTCGACGCCAAGCTGCGGGTGCAGACCCGCACCCAGATCGCCTCGCTGCAGCGCCGGCTGGGCGTGACCACGGTCTACGTCACCCACGACCAGACCGAGGCCATGACCATGGGCGACCGGGTGGCGGTGCTCAAGGACGGCCTGCTCATGCAGGTCGGCCGGCCCCGCGAGCTGTACGACACCCCGGCCAACGTGTTCGTCGCGGGCTTCATCGGCTCCCCGGCGATGAACCTGTTCGAGCTGGAGCACACCGACGGCGGGGTCGCCTTCGGGAACACCGTCCACCCGGTCGCCCGGGACGTGCTGGGCCGGACGGCCGGCCGCACGGTCACCGTCGGCGTCCGGCCGGAGGACCTGGAGCTCGCCGACTCCGGGCTCCCCGTCGAGGTCGACGTCGTGGAGGAGCTGGGCGCGGACGCCTACGTCTACGGCCGCACCCGGGTCGGCGACGCCGAGCACGAGATCATCGCCCGCGTCGACGGCCGGACGCCGCCCCGCAAGGGCGACGTGCTGCACGTGCTGCCGCGCGGCGGACACGTCCACCTGTTCGACACGACCAGCGGCGAGCGCCTCGGATGACGGTGCTCCCCACCGGTGAGCAGTACCGGCTCACCTCCGCCGGGGCGGAGGTCGTCGTCGTCCAGGTCGGCGGTGGCCTGCGCACCTACCGGGACGGCGGCCGCGACCTGGTCGACGGCTTCGGCGAGCGGGAGATGGCCGGCAACGCCCGGGGGCATGTGCTCGCGCCCTGGCCCAACCGGCTCGACGCCGGGCGGTACACCTGGGACGGTGCCGACCACGTCACCCCGCTGTCGGAGGCGGAGACCGGCAACGCCATCCACGGGCTGGTCCGGTTCGCCGCCTGGCAGGTGGTCGACCGGTCCAGCGACGCGGTGACCCTGGAGCACCTGCTGCACCCGCAGCCCGGCTACCCGTTCACCCTGATGCTGCGGGTCCGCTACGAGCTGTCCGCGGCGGGCCTGCGGGTGGAGACCACCGCCACCAACTGCGGCGACGTGCCGCTGCCCTACGGCGAGGGGCACCACCCCTACCTCGCCGCCGGCGCCGGGCTGCACGTCGACGACTGCACGCTCACCGCGCCGGGGGCCACCCGGCTGGAGACCGACGAGCGGGCGCTGCCCACCGGCTCGGTCCCGGTGGCGGGTACGCCGTACGACCTGCGCGAGGGCCGGCAGATCGGTGACCTGGTCATCGACCACTGTTTCACCGACCTGGCCCGGGACGACGACGGGCTGGCCCGGGTGCACCTCGCCGGACCGGACGGTCGCGGCGCCACGGTCTGGATGGACGGCGCCTACGACCACCTGCAGGTGTTCACCGGCGACGTGGTGCCCGAGCCGCGGCGCCGCCGGGGCCTGGCGGTCGAGCCGATGACCTGCCCGCCGAACGCGCTGGCCACTGGTGCGGGCGTCCGCCGGCTGGAGCCGGGGGAGTCGACCACCGCCGTCTGGGGCATCGCCCCGCTCGGCTGAGCCGCCGCTCCGCCCCACCGTCCTGCGGTGGGGCGGAGCGGGTGGCGCGGCCTCCGTAGACTCGACCGAGGTGCCTGGCGACCCGGGTGCCGCATCGATCGAGGAGAGTGCTGTGCCCGTCCGAGCCATCCGGGGTGCCACGCAGGTGGCCGCCGACGACCGGGACGAGGTCCTCGAGGCCACCCGCGAGCTGGTCAGCACCGTCCTGGAGCGCAACGAACTGGACCCCGCGGACCTGATCAGCATCCTGTTCACCGCCACCCCCGACCTGGTGTCGGAGTTCCCCGCGCTGGCCGCCCGGGAGCTGGGGCTGGGTGACGTGCCGCTGATGTGCGCCACCGAGATCGCCGTCCCGCACGCCCTGCCGCGGGTGCTGCGACTGATGGCGCACGTGGAGACCGACCGGTCCCGCGCCGAGGTGCAGCACGTCTACCTGCGGGGCGCGGTCGCCCTCCGCCGGGACATCGCGCAGTGAGTGCCGGGAACGCAGTGAGTGGAGAGAGCGTCGTGAGTGCAGAGCAGTTCCGCGGGCAGGTCACCCTGGACGGGCCCTCGGGCACCGGGAAGTCCAGCGTCGCCCGCGACGTCGCCACCCGGCTGGGTGCGGCCTACCTGGACACCGGCGCCATGTACCGCGCGGCCACCGTGGCCGTGCTGGACGCCGGGGTCGAGCTGACCGACCCCGAGGCGGTCGCCCGCGCGGTCGCCGCCGCCGACATCCAGGTCGGGACGACGGCCGACGCCGAGCTGGTGCTGGTCGACGGGGTGGACGTGGCCGAGCGGATCCGCGGCGCCGAGGTGACCCGCACGGTCTCGCCGGTCTCCGCCGTCCCGGCCGTGCGCCGGCTGCTGGTGGACCGGCAGCGGTCGCTGGTCGCCGAGGCGACCGCGGTGGTCGTCGAGGGCCGGGACATCGGCACCGTGGTGCTGCCGGAGGCGACGCTGAAGGTCTACCTGACCGCGGCGCCCGAGGCGCGCGCCCAGCGGCGGGCCGGGCAGCTGGGCGTGACCGACCCGGCCCGGATCGCCGAGATCGCGGCGGACCTGCGCCGCCGGGACGAGTACGACAGCAGCCGGGCCGACAGCCCGCTGCGCCCTGCTGCCGACGCGATCGTCGTCGACAGCACCGGGCTGGACCGCGAGGCCGTCGTCGAGCGCGTGCTCGACCTGGCCCGCACTGCAGTAGGAGAGCCCGCATGAGCACCGACACCGACGTCCCCGGTGGTGACCAGCCGACCGGTCCGCTGCCGGTGGTGGCCATCGTGGGACGCCCCAACGTCGGCAAGTCCACCCTGGTCAACCGGTTCCTGGGCCGCCGCGCCGCGGTGGTCCAGGACGTCCCCGGCGTCACCCGGGACCGGATCCCGTACCAGGCGCTGTGGAACGGCAAGTCCTTCACCGTCGTCGACACCGGCGGCTGGGAGCCGAAGGCGACCGGCATGGCCGCCTCGATCGCCCGGCAGGCCGAGTACGCGATGAAGACCGCCGATGTGATCGTGCTGGTCGTCGACGCCTCGGTCGGGGTGACCGAGACCGACCTGGCCGCCGCCCGGGTGCTGCGCCGCAGCACCACGCCGGTGATCCTGGTGGCCAACAAGGTCGACGACGAGCGCGGTGAGTCGACCGCCGCCGAGCTGTGGTCGCTGGGCCTGGGCGAGCCGTTCTCGGTCAGCGCGCTGCACGGCCGGGGGAGCGGTGACCTGCTGGACCTGGTGCTGGACGCGATGCCGGAGGCCCCCCGGGAGACCGAGGACCTCGGTGGACCCCGCCGGGTGGCGCTGGTCGGGCGGCCCAACGTCGGCAAGTCCAGCCTGATCAACCGGCTGTCCAAGGAGGAGCGCTCGGTCGTCGACTCGGTGGCCGGCACCACCGTCGACCCGGTCGACTCGCTGGTCACCCTGGGCGGGGAGCAGTGGCGGTTCGTCGACACCGCCGGGCTGCGCCGCAAGGTCAACACCGCCAGCGGCACCGAGTACTACGCCAGCCTGCGCACCGAGGCCGCGATCGAGGCCGCCGAGGTGGCCGTGGTGCTGCTCGCCGCCGACGAGGTGATCAGCGAGCAGGACCAGCGGGTGATCACCCAGGTGATCGAGGCCGGCCGCGCCCTGGTCATCGCCTTCAACAAGTGGGACGCCGTCGACGAGGACCGGCACGCCCAGCTGGAGAAGGAGATCGACCGCGACCTGGCCCGGATCAAGTGGGCCACCCGGGTGAACATCTCGGCGTCCACCGGGCGCGGGGTCATCAAGCTGGCCGGGCACCTGAAGATGGCGCTGGCCGGCTGGGAGACCCGGGTGCCCACCGCGGAGCTGAACACCTTCATCCGCGCGCTGGTCCAGGAGACGCCGCCCCCGGCCCGTGGCGGTCGCGCCCCGAAGATCAAGTACGTGACGCAGGCCGACATCCGGCCGCCGCGGTTCGTGGTGTTCTCCACCGGGTTCCTGGAGGCCGGCTACCGCCGGTTCCTGGAGCGGAAGCTGCGCGAGCAGTTCGGCTTCCACGGCACCCCGATCGACGTCTCGATCAAGGTGCGCGACGCCCGGAGCGACAAGAAGAAGTAGCGGCTCCGGGGGCCGGGCCCGGCCGTCGGGGCGGCTGAGCCGGTGAGGTAACCTTCTCCGGCAGCGATCGAGCGCCCGGCGGCTTCCGCCGGAGACTCGGAGCTCGGGCTGTAGCGCAGCTTGGTAGCGCACTTGACTGGGGGTCAAGGGGTCGCAGGTTCAAATCCTGTCAGCCCGACCGAGAAGTTGCAGGTCAGAGGGGCCCCGTCCGAATGGACGGGGCCCCTCTTCCCGTTCGTACTGCAACCGGTACTGCAACCGCCGATCTCGCCGCTGCCTGTCACCAGGGGAGGGCGTCGTCCAGGCGGTCGGCGGCCTCCCGTTGCTGGGCCGGGGTGACGTGGCTGTAGATGTCCGCGGTGATCGCGTAGGAGGAGTGGCCCAGGTGTTCCTGGACGACCTTGGTGTGCGTGCCCGCGGCCAGGAGCAGGCTTGCCGCAGTGTGGCGGAGGGTGTGCAGGCTGACGCCCTGCAGCCCCGCCCTCCGGGCAAGCTGCTCGAACCGTCGCAGGACGTTCCGTGGCTCCAGTGCGGTACCGATCTCGGTGCTGAAGACGAAGTCGCTCTCGACCCAGCTGTCGCCAGCGAAGGTGCGCTCCTGGTGCTGACGCTCCCGGTGGCTCCTCAGGGTGGTGACAGCGGAGGTGGGCAGAGGGACGTTGCGGCGCGACTTGGTCGTCTTCGGCTCGCCCAGCTCGAGGCCCCGCGAGGTCCGGTTGAGGGTCCACCGGACGCGGAGGACCTGCCTGTCCAGATCGACGTCGGACCAGTGCAGGGCGAGCGCCTCGCCGCGTCGGAGCCCGGTGGCGAGCATGAGCCGGAACAGCGCCTCGAGCCGGTCGCCCCGTACCGCGTCGAGGAGACGACGCGCAGCCGCCGCGTCCAGGTGGGCGGCCTCCTTCCGTTGCGCGGTCGGTCGCCGCACCTTGGCGGCCGGGTTGTCGCGCAGCAGCCCGTCCCGGACCGCGGTGTCGAGCGCCGCGCGGAGCACGGTGTAGATGGTCCGGACGGTGGAGGCGGACAGGCCTTCGCGTCGTTTGGCCAGGACGACGGCTTCCACGTCGGAGGGGCGCAACAGGTGCAGGGGGCGGCGGCCGAGCGAGGGAACGAGGTGCTTGCGGGCGACGGACGTGTAGAGGTCCACGGTGGCCTGCTTGCGGCTGCTGGCCGGGAGCGCTGTGGTGACCCACTCGTCCAGCCACGCCGCGAGGGTGACGCTCGAGTCCCGGAAGGGAGCTCCGGTGTCGAGGCGTTGCTGGGCATCGGCCAGCTTCTCGCGCACCTCGGCCTTCGTCCTGCCATAGACCGTCGGTCGGTTGAGCCGACCGGCATCGTCACGGTGGCTGAGTTGTCCGGACCACGTCCCATCGGGACGCCGGTAGATGGATCCTTCGCCGTTCGCGCGCTTGACCATGTGTCTCCTGTGCCGTCAGCGCATCCGTCGGGCAGCCGTCGTGGTGACGGAGCTGGCATGAGGACGCGAGCGTCGGGGGGACCGGCTGACGAGGCGGTGGATCGCAGTCAGTGCGGTTCGGTTTCGCGATGAGTCTCGAGTCCGTCGACGTAGCGCAGGAGCTCTGTTCGGGACAACCGGCAACTGCGTCCGATGTGCACAGGACGCAGTGCGCCGTCTTTGATCAGCGTGTACACGGTCGTGCGGCTGATGCTGAGGACTGTGGCGGCGTCTGCAGTGGTCAGGAGCAACGGATGCTCCGCCAGCCCATCCCGGAGCAGTTGCGGTTCGTCCACGTCGCGCTCCGTCCGAGAATGGCGCGGTTCTCCCGTGCGACCACACCTCTGCCTGGAGAGGCACTCTTCCGGCGCTCCCGGTGACACCTGCGGCCGTTGGCCTCAGGAGGCGTGGATGGATCAGGGCCCGACCGACTCCGACCCGCCTGCCAGAACGCGTGCAGGTGCAGAGCGGGTGCGCAGGTGGTCACGTCCTACGGCGAGCCAGGATGCGTCCGTCGGCTGCCTGCCGCAGGAGGACCCGAGGTACGTCCGCCGCGATGGACCTGACCGCGATGGACCTGACGACGAACACCGCGAGCTTCGAGAGGAGCGCCCGGGCGCGTGCCTATCGGGCAGATCGACGCGGTCCGACTCGCTGCACTGGCGTTCACCAGACGCAGGTCGGTCTCGGTGGTCCGCTTCGTGCATCGGCCTGTGATTGTCCGGCTGGGAACTCCGAGATGACGGTGCGACTGGGCCCGGTCCGGGTCGGCCAGCGTCCACCGACGGAGGCGTCTACCTCCGACAGGAGCGCGCAGCCACGGAGCTGTGCCGCCGCAGGAGCCGGGATCCCGCCC
The DNA here is from genome assembly GCF_947486615.1 of uncultured Modestobacter sp. Taxonomy (GTDB): domain Bacteria; phylum Actinomycetota; class Actinomycetes; order Mycobacteriales; family Geodermatophilaceae; genus Modestobacter. The sequence goes on along the minus strand of NZ_CANKUD010000017.1, from coordinate 37,795 downwards.
TCAGATCAACAGGCGTCCAGACAGGAGGCGGTCGAGCCCCGTGGCCACGCACTGGTTCTTGCCGTCGCTACAGGTCGGCCGAGTGATGTCCCCCGACCTGCGCACGGTTGGCTCGGGCACACGGTCGGGCTCGTCGGCGCCGACGTCTCGTTCCAGTAGGTCAAGCGCCAGCTGGTCGGACGGCTCGCGCGTTGCGGGTCCGGCGGCGCAGTCGGGTTCCGGCGATCCTGACCACGGCCATCGCCCGCCCTACCCGCTGGTGGTTCACGGGGCCTGAAGCCCTCTCCTGAGACACGCTGGCACCGGGTCGTGCATGGGAGGGGCCAGATGATCAGACAGAGCGAGTCCGGGTGACAGATGCGTCAGGATCGGACGGCCGCATCCGTCGCTCCTGAGCTCGTTTCACGGACCAGGGGCGCCTCAACTGGCTGCGTTGTACAGGATGATCCAGACCAAGGCGACCACGACGGCTGCGCCCAATACCGCGGACGCGACGACGAGGAGAGCGCGCTTGCCTTTGAGGCGCGGGCCGTCGGAGGCGCGGTCTTCCGGTCGCGGTTCTTCCTGGTGGTTCGTCATGCTGCTCCTGTCGTCGGTTGTCGGGTGGGATCAGGCTGGTTGTGAGAGAGCGGATCGCGCGGGCCGAGTCGCGCCGGGCGATGTTGTTCGCCGCGGGCGCCACGTGCTGACAAGCGCCAAGGCGAGGAGCAGCTCTGCGATGTCGCCGCCGAAGTACATGAGATCCCCTCCGGCGCGCAGCTCGCCCGCCGGCACGGAGACCCGTACGAGGGCGCCGGCGTAGAGCAGCTGGGACAGCACTGCATGGCCGAGGATCGCCACTCCGAGAACCACGAGCCGAGTGGGCACCGACGGGCGGTGCGGTGCGGGATCGGGGCCGGCGATGACCCAGGCGAACAGGTAGCCCGCGGCCAGGAAGTGCAGGTGCACCAGGTGGTGGAGGACCGGACTTGCGGCGGTGGCGTCGTAGAGCGGGGTGAAGTACAGGACCGCCAGGCCGCCGAGGTTCAGCGCCAGCGCCGTGATCGGGTTGGCGATCAGGTGCGCCGGCCGAGAGCGCAACAGCCGCCCTATTGCCCGGCCGGTGGACGAGCGGACCGAGCGCAGCAGCAACGTGACAGGGGCGCCGAGCACGAGCGCGATCGGGGCGTACATGCCGATGAGCAGGTGCTGGTACATGTGGCCGTGGAAGGTGCCGGCCGGGAACGGCGACAGCTGCGGGACAAGCGCCAGCACCAGCAGCGCCAGGCCGGTGAGAAAGGACCCGGTCCGCCACGAGCTCCAGCCGCGGGGCTCCCGGCGCTGCCGTCCGGCCCACACCAGGTACACGGTGGCCGTGGCGGCGAACGCGGCCACCGGCAGGAACGCCTCCCAGACTCCGACGGCGCCGTGCTGGTGCATCTCGTGGGCGGTGGTCATCGCGCCGGATGGTCAGCGTCTGCGCTCAGATCGATCGGCTTGCCGCTGTGCTGCAGCAGCCAGCCGCCGAGGACGAGCAGCGCGCCGAGGAGGAGAAAGCCGATGTCCCACCAGGTCTGGTACTCACCGCTGCGGACGTGGTGTATGCCGAGGATGTGGTGGTCGATGATGCCCTCGACCAGGTTGAACACCCCCCACCCGACCAGGATCCAGCCCCACAGCACCCGGGAGGCCCAGACTCGGCCGCGAGAGTGGGTGACCCGGGAGTGGAGCATGCCGAGCCCGATGAGCACGCTCAGCCAGGTGAAGGTGTGGAAGAACCCGTCCCAGAGGGTGTTGATCTCCAAGCCGTGCACCGTGTCGGCGGGGTAGTAGTCCAGCCCGATGTTGTCGGTGTCGGTGCTAGTCAGCATGTGGTGCCACTGCAGGATCTGGTGCAGCAGGATGCCGTCGACAAAACCTCCCAGCCCGAGGCCCAGGATCGTGCCGGGTAGCCCGATGCCGCGGACCTGCCGGCGGCTGGGTGTGGTGGCGTCGTTAATCCGTGTGGACATGTGCGCTCCGTGGGTTCACACCGACCGGGAATCGGTATGGAGTCCGTGTCCAGGGCTCGGAGGGACGAGCAACGCCCTACCCGCGAGCCCGGGTTCCACACATGCGAGCGAGTTGCTGAACGGAGAGCAAGTTGATGGCCCACGGCCGGTCTGTAGGCGGGGACAACGACGCCGTCGGTGTCGCACGGGCGGAGATCGTCCGACTGCGTGAGGGATTGGACCGTGTCGAGGTCGCACTGGGCCGGGTCGGCGGGGAGGTGCCCCCACCAGCGCGTACGCGGCCCGACCGCTACTACCGGCTGCTCGTGGACGTCTACGAGCACGGCCGTCACGGCCTCCCCGCGGCGCAGTTCGCTCCGCTGGGCCGCGCGCTGGGCTATGACGCGCGCGGGCTCGGTGGCTTCTTCGTCGGCACCCGGGCACCGCTGCGCCGCGGGGATGAGCGCGTGGTGCTCACCGCCGAAGGGCACCGGCTGGTGGAGGAGTACCTGCGAGGCGTGGGCCCGTGAGCGCTGAGGACACGAGCCCGCTGGTGAGCCCTGAGTGGGTCGCGCGCCGCCTGGACCAGCCGGACCAGGTGCTGATCGAGGTCGACGACCGGCCCGGTCTCTACCACCTGGGGCACCTGCCCGGAGCCCGTTCGGTGCACTTGGCGGGGGACCTGCAAGATGCGGTGCACCGTGACGCGCCCACCCCGGAGGCGATGGTCGGGCTCTGGCAGCGCCTCGGCATCACGCCTAGCAGCACGGTCATCTTCTACGGCGACCTCCACAACTGGCTGGCCGCCTACGGCTACTGGTTGTTCACCAGCTACGGCCTGCCCGACGTGCGGTTGCTCGACGGCGGACGACAGGCCTGGCTCGCCGAGAAGCTGCCGCTGACCCAGCTCGTGCCGGGTACGCCCGACAACGTGTCCGTACCGTCTCCAAGCTTCCGGGAGGAACGGCGAGCCGAGCGGACCGACGCGGTGCAGGCGGCACGCACCGGCCTACTGCTCGATGTTCGCTCCCCTGAGGAGTACGTCGGTGACTGGCTGACCGAGCCGGAGTTCTCCGGCGAAGTCGCGCACCGGGCCGGGCACATCCCCGGTGCGCGCAGTGTCCCCTGGGACACCGTGATCGACCAGCGCGGGCGCATCAAGCCGGTGGAGGAACTGCGTCACATCTATGCCGCCGCCGGCCTGCGCCCCGACACCGAGGTCGTCACCTACTGCCGGATCGGTGAGCGCAGCGCCCACACCTGGTTCGTGCTGCATGAACTGCTCGGCCACCGACCGGTGCGCAACTACGACGGCTCGTGGACCGAGTGGGGGAGCATGATGCGCATGCCCATCCAGCTCGGTCCCGAGCCCGGGACGCTGCCAGCGGGATTCACCGGCTGACAATGCAGCGGCCGGTCGCGCAGACGGTCAGCTGGCCAGCCCGATGATGCTCGAGGTCGCGGTGTAGACGGCAACCGCGATCAGCAGTACGGCGAAGGCGCGCGTGAGGGCCATACCGGAGAAGCGGTCGGCGACCTTCTTCCCAGCCAGCGAACCAGCGACCGCTGCGAGCGTGAACGGCACGATGACGGACCAGTCGAAGTGCGCGGAGCCGGCCCGGGCAAGCAGCGAGCTCGTCGAGTTGAGCGCGATGACCAGCAGCGAGGTGGCGACGGCCTGTTGCATGGGCATCCGGAGGGCGAGGACCAGGGCCGGCACGACGACGAAACCGCCGCCGACGCCGAAGAACCCGGTCATGAAGCCGACCAGGAGACCAGCGGCCACGACCTTCCCGGCACGCGCAGCGGTCAACCGGCGGTCGGTGCCGCCGACTCCGCTGTCGGATGTCGCTCGCGGCGGCTCACGCCGAGGCGCGGGTGACGTTCCGGCCGCGGTCCCACCTGAGTGCACGAGCCTCCGCTCGGCAGCGGAGTCGTCCGTGGATCGTCGGATCTGGGCCAGCATCCCAGCCGCCGCGATGAGCACGACAACGGCGAAGGAGAGCAGCAGCACGTTGGGGTCGACGAGGCGGTTGCCCGCGGTGCCGGCAAGACTCGCTGCAATCCCGACAACACCGAAGGCCAGGCCGATGCCCCACCGCACATGCCCGCTGCGGGGGTGTCCCAGCGCCCCGGCGGCGGCGGCGATGCCGACGATGAAGAGGCTGCTCGCCGTGGCCGCCTGTGCGTCCTGGCCGATGACGTAGACGAGCGCGGGCACGGTCAGCACCGAACCGCCGCCGCCGAGAGCGCCCAGGCTCAGTCCGATCAGCAGGCCGAGCCCGGCCGCGGCGGCTGTGATCACGCGACCGTGCCCGGTTGCCCGCTGTCGGTGACCACGGGGAGGCCGCTCTCGGCCCACCGCTTCATGCCGCCGGTGAGGTTGTGCACGGGCACGCCGGCCGCGGCGAGCAGGTCGGCGGCCTTCCCCGAGCGATTGCCGGAGCGGCAGACGGCGATGATCGGCCGGTCGGTGGGGAGTGACTCCGGGCGAAGGTTGCTCAGCGGGAGGTGCTGGGCTCGAGGGGCGTGGCCGGTGGCCCACTCCTGCGGCTCGCGGACGTCGAGGAGTAGCGCCTCGCCGCGCTCGAGCATCGCTGACGCCTGCTGTGCGTCGACGTCGGGGAGTCTGTCGCGATGGTTCGGCATGTCCGGTCTCCTTCCAGGGCGCGAGTCAGCTGTACGTGGGGATCAACATCAGGCCGCCGGGCCTCTCGTGCGTCCCCGGCGCAGAGGTGAGTGCGCTCGTGAGCGCGAAGCGGTCGGCGCGGATCAGGGTGTGTCGCCACTCGATCGGGACGCCGTGACTGATGCCGACCCGTTCGACGGCGAAGGCAGCCGACGGCGCCTGCAGATGCAGTGTTCGGTGCTCGGCCGGGGTGGGGATGACTGCCCGCACCGTCTCCTCGCCGGCGGTGATGGGGATACCCGTGGCGGCCAAGAGCTGGTCGTACAGGCTGGTGCGGCTGAAGTCGGCCTCCAGCAGGGGCTCGCCCACCGACGCCGGCATCCAGACCCGGTCGAGCGCCAGCGGTGATCCGCCGGCCAGACGCAGTCGTTCCAGGTACAGCAGTGGGGTGGACTCCTCCAGGCCAAGTCGGGGTGCGACGACCCCATCGGCCCGGATGTCGAGGACACGCACCACGGACAGCTGCTCCAGTCCGTTGTCCTCGACAGACGTGAAGAGCGAGTAGACGATCCCCGTCGGTTGCTCGATCACCGTGTCAGGCGTGGCCAGGCGTGCGCGCCGGCCTCGTGAAACGTCCAGGAGCCCCTCAGCCCGGAGCTGGCGGAGCGCCTCGCGCACGGTGTGCCGGCTGACGCCGTACTGCTCGACCAGTTCCAGTTCTCCGGGGAAGCCGCCGGAGAAGTCGCCTCGGTCCAGTCGGGCGCGCAGATCGGTCCCGAGCTGACGCCACAGCGGCGTGCCCGCCCTGCGGACCAGGCGCCCTGAGCCGGGTTCGCCCGATGTGGGGCCCATGGTCATGACACTCCTCGTCCGGTGACATCAGGTCGTCCGTTCGCGTCAGGGGCTCCACGCCTCGCGCTTCTGGAGCGGGTTTGCGTGCGAGTCCTGAAGGTGTACGGTCATCTCTACAGGAGTTGTCCGGACATCTGCAAGCCCCGGAGGTCCAGCATGGTGCAGATCGAGGTCATCCCCACCGACGAGCTGGACGACAGCAGCTACGTCGTCCATGACGGGTCGGCGGCGCTCGTCGTGGATCCACAGCGGGACATCGACCGGGTGCAGGCTCTGCTGGCCGGCAAGCGCCTCCGGCTCGACCTGGTGCTGGAGACCCACCGGCACAACGACTACGTCACCGGCGGCGCTGCGCTGGCGGCGGCGGTCGGAGCGCGGTACGCGGTGCCGGTGGGAGAGGACATCGACGTCGGCGACGCGAAGGTCGGCGATGGTGATGGGTTGACCGTCGGCGGGCTCGCCGTGACCCCGTTGGCCACCCCCGGGCACACGCACGGGCACCTGTCCTATGTCGTCCGCGGCAAGGACGGGTCGGCTGCTCCTGCCGTGTTCACGGCCTTGGCCGGCGGCAGACCGCGGGGCCGGTCCCGGTTGCTGACCAGCGCGCGATCGCTACAGTTCGAACAAGTTCAGCTGGTGCGTGGACCTGGGCATCGTTACCGGTCCCGAACAGCTGGTGCGTCCAGAACGTGGCGCCGTCGTCTCGCATCTCAGGCTCATCATGAGGAGACCGCATGACCATCGCTCCGGCGCCGATCGTGAGCCGGCCCAGTCCGGCCCACGAGGCCGAGAAGGGGTCGCGGCTGCTCGGTCTGCTGCGCACCACCGATCACAAGACCATCGGCCTGATGTACATGGTCACGTCCTTCACGATCTTCATGATCGGTGGGTTCATGGCCTTGCTGATGCGAGCTGAGCTGGCCCGGCCGGAGCTGCAGTTCCTCTCACCCGAGCAGTACAACCAGCTGGTCACCATGCACGGCACGGTGATGCTGCTGCTGTTCGCGACGCCGATGTTCTTCGCCTTCGCGAACCTGATCATGCCCTTGCAGCTGGGCGCGCCCGATGTCGCTTTCCCCCGACTGAACGCATTCTCGTTCTGGCTGTTCTTCTTCGGGGCCGCTCTCGTCCTCAGCGGATTCCTCACCCCCGGTGGGGCGGCCGACTTCGGCTGGTACGCCTACACCCCTCTGTCGACCGGTGCGCACAGCCCGGGCGCAGGAGGCGACCTCTGGATCACCGGCCTGGTGGTCAGCGGCCTGGGCACCATCCTCGGAGCGGTCAACTTCATCACCACCATCGCCACCCTGCGGGCCCCGGGCATGACCATGTTCCGGATGTCCCTGTTCACCTGGGCCTCCCTGGTCACCAGCATCCTGATCCTGCTGGCATTCCCGATCTTGACCGCCGCGCTGATGGCGCTGCTGGCCGACCGGCACCTGGGTGCCCTGGTCTTCGCGCCAGAGAACGGTGGGCCGATGCTGTGGCAGCATCTCTTCTGGTTCTTCGGCCATCCAGAGGTCTACATCATCGCCCTGCCGTTCTTCGGGATGATCAGCGAGATCATTCCGGTGTTCAGTCGGAAGCCGCTGTTCGGCTACAAGGGCATGGTGTTCGCACTCATCGCCATCACGGCGCTGTCGCTCGCGGTGTGGGCGCACCACATGTTCGCCACGGGTGCGGTGCTGCTGCCGTTCTTCAGCTTCTTGAGCTATCTCATCGCCATCCCCACCGGCATCAAGTTCTTCAACTGGATCGGCACCATGTGGCGTGGTCAGTTGACATTCGAGACGCCAATGTTGTTCTCGATGGGCTTCCTGATCACCTTCCTGCTCGGCGGCCTGACCGGGGTGCTGCTGGCCGCACCTCCACTGGACTGGCACGTCAACGACAGCTACTTCATCGTCGCCCACTTCCACTACACCGTGTTCGGCACGGTGGTCTTCGCCGTCTACGCCGGCATCTACTTCTGGTTCCCGAAGATGTGCGGCCGGATGATGGACGAGAAGGTCGGCAAGCTGCACTTCTGGCTGACCTTCGTCGGCTTCCACGCCACGTTCCTCATCCAGCACTGGCTGGGCAATGAGGGCATGCCGCGCCGCTACGCCGACTACCTGGCCACCGACGGCGGCGGCTCCTTCACCACGATGCACACCATCTCGACGATCGGGTCGTTCATCCTCGGCGCCTCGACGATCCCGTTCATCTACAACGTGGTGAAGTCGTGGAAGCACGGCCGGCTGGCGCTGCGCGACGACCCCTGGGGTCACGGCAACTCACTGGAGTGGGCGACCTCGTCCCCGCCGCCGCGGCACAACTTCGTCGAGATCCCGCGGATCCGCTCGGAGCGACCGGCGTTCGAGTTGCACTACCCGCACCTGATGGACCGGCTGCAGATGGAGGCGCACGCCGGTCGGCACAACGCCCCCTACGCCAAGGAGGCCGGCATCACCGGCGGCGCGCGTCAGGGGCCCGACGACAAGGACCCCACCTGACGCCACGCGTCTGGGCCACGCGTCTTGTGCACTTCGAGAGAAATGGAACGTGAGACATGACTTGGACGATCGTGGGTCTCGTCCTCATCGTGATCATCCTGGCGGTGTGGATCGGCAACACCGTGTGGTGGACCAAGAGGAACGGCACCCTCAAGCGCAAGAGCCCGCTGTCGTGGGCTCCGGAGAACTACGAGAGCAAGCCCGCGGTGGAGCACGATCGGGATCGTCTGGATGAGCGGGGAGACCGCAACGACTGACCGAGCGGGTTGCCGGCGCCCAGCAACGAGCGGAGTCGGGGGCCTGGCTGAAAGTCGACGGGCGATTGCTGCCGACCAATGCTCCGAGCGTGGACGCCTCCCGCTGCCGATTGTGACCCGGCCGGCGTCGCACATGCGTTGATGGGAGGTTGCCTGCCTCCGCCTTCTCCGTGACCAGCTGGTCGGCGTCCTCGCCCGGTCCGTAGACGTTCTCTGCTCGGGCTTCTGCCGGTACTCGGGCCCGACTGGAACGACCTCACCCGCGGCATCGTCGGCCCGGATGATCTCGACGTGTTACGCCACCCGAGATGCTCGGCGGGGCGGTCCCGCGCCGGTCCGTCTCACGCCCTTGATGGGATCGACCTGAGAACCAACCCGGGCATGGCCGTCGGCCCCTGCTCGTCACCGACGTCCGCGGTACTGCGCTCGGTCGTCGTCGGGATGCGAGCACCCGTCGCCGAAGAGTGCCTTGGTCTCTCGCGAGCGTGGTGCCGGCTCAGAACGGAACGGCAGCCCGGTGTGTGTCTGCGACGGCAGAGGCCAGGAGCTGCCACCGCGATCGGCGGGCTGGCGTAGAGCTGTCCGCGACCGGCGTGGCGGGGGACGTAGCGCCCGCGGCGGGTCGGGGGAGTGGCAGAGACGTGGGAACGGGCGTGGTGAGCTCAGTCAACGAAGGTCCTTCGACGGCGGTGCGGGCGGACGCGAGGCCGCTGAGTGACATCTCAGCGGTGGGACGTGCCGCCCGGACACAGTCGGTCGTCGACCAGGAGCGGGGTCACCGCGAAGAGGCACACACAGAACGTGGGCCGGTTCGGCGTGAATCCCAAGTACACAGGTCGAGAATATGCAGAACGTGACGCGGAGAGCAACGTCGCAGGCGGGCGCCCGGCCGTGTGTCCCACCAGGAGGCGCAGCTCAGCGACGTCGCCGAGGCGCGGGTGCGGCATGCACGCAGCGCCGGCCGACAGCGAGAGCGGGAAGGTCGCTCCAGCGTCAGGCGGCGTCCTGGTGGTCCAACTGATGAGTGCTGTCGCGTCGCATGCGCTGCGAGGCCTGTGCCGTCGCAGCTCACCTGGACGATCCGCGTCCGCTGGCCTTCACAGCGTTGCTCGCTACCGGTCTCCTCAAGGTCGGCACGTTGCTGCGATGAGGAAGCCGGCGGCGAGCGCAGGTCCGTAGGGGATCAACGTCCGTCTGGTACCTCCACGAGCCAGCGCGACACCGGCCTGCACGCCAGTCATCGCCCCGAACGCGACGAGGCCCAGAAGCAAGCCCTCGTGGGTCGCGTGTCCGAGACCCAGCCCACCGAGCGCTGCCAGACGGACGTCGCCGAAGCCGGCGCCGGCGAACCGCCAGCACAGCAACAGCGAGACGGTGGCGGCTGCCGAGCCGACCCCGCTGAGGACCAAGCCGCGCCAGTCGGCGTGCACGGAGAGGCCGCCGACGAGCAGTGCGCAGGTCACGACGGTCGCCTGCCGGATGAGCGGGGTGGGAATCCGCTGGGTCACCGCGTCGCACGAAGCCGCTGCGACCAGCGCGCATCCCCAGATGACCAGCCCTGGGGCCAGCCCCCGGACATCTGCCCGGTCGGACGTCATGACCGTCAGCGCACCGGCCAGCGCGCCGAGCAGGCCGCTGGCCACCAGCAGGAGACCGCTGGCTCGGTCACGGCGGCCCAGTCGGCGGAGCCCCCACGAGGTCAGCAGAGGGCAGATCGCGGCGCCCGGGAGAGCCCCAGCCACCACTGCCAAGGACCACACGTCAGCCACGCGTTCGTGCCCTCCCTTCCCTCGCCTGGTCCGGCACGTCGACCTTCCAGTCCCCTGCGATGCGGTGAAACAGGAGCGGAGGCTCGTGTTGAGGGCACCGCATGACGTTGCCCTGCGATACACCGTCGATCGTGCTCGAAGCCAGAAAGCTGCCCATGCCTGTCACCCGACCGGGTGAAATGGCGCCTGATCCAGTTGCTGAGGGCAACGGAGGAGGCAGCGTCGCGCCTCACCGGACGGATGAAGGAGGCGCTCAAGCATGACGTCGATGCGAACTGTCGCGGCAGGGGTCGCGCTGCTCGTCGTCCCGTTCGTCTCCAGCTGCTCGTCGTCCGGCCCGTCCTCGAGCACGGAACCGTCCGCACTCACATCGAGCTCGCCATCGTCGAACACGCCAACCGTCGCTCCTGATCCAGGTCAGGACGCCAGATCGGAGGCCCTCGCTCTCGTCCCGAGCTACCTCCGGGCGATCGACGACCTGTACCTGGATCCGTCGCGAGCCCTCGATGAGCTCTACGAGGTCACGGTCGCTCCGGAAGCCGCAGCCCAGGCGACCGCGATCGCGCAGTTCCGGTCACAGGGCTCCCGGCAGACCGGACGGGCACAACTCGTGACTGCAGCTGCCGGTGAGGTCGACCTGACGAGTGAGCCGGGCGCTACTCCCTCGCCGGTGCTCCCGACGGTGGTCGTCACCGCCTGCGTCGATGTCAGCCAGGTCCAGGCGGTCGACTCGGCCGGGACGTCGATCGTCGCCCCGAGCCGGCCCGACTACCTCATCGAGCAGTTGACGATCGTCAACATCAACTATCCGGACCCGGCGTCCTGGCGCGTCAGCGAGGCGCCGAACACGCAGGCACAGACATGCGACGGGTAGCGCAGGGCCTGGCCGTCGGGCTGCTCAGTGTCGCCGCCTGGGGCGCGGACTCAGCAGTCGCGTCGGCGGACCCGGTCACGTGCCAGCAGTACGACTCCCACGGCAGCTGTGTCGTCGAGGCTGGCTCCACGCCCGGACCGTCAACCCAGCCGCTTGCCGTCGGTCCGAGCCGCGATGGTGGCGCCACCGGCGAGCCAAGCTGCACGGTCAACCCCGCAGGCACTGTCATCCCATGCCAGACCGACGAGGGCTGGTGGTTGCAGTCCTCGCAGTGCTACGTGCAGGCGTTGGTCGAGCAGCCTCCCAGGGACTCAGCTGTCTGGGGCGGCCACACCGACGGCGCCGTCTACCTGTGCACGTACTACACCTACGACCGCTCGTTCCCCGGCACGAACGGTTTCTCGTTCTGGTCCGCGACGTCGCCCGCCGGGCCGGCTGCGGTCGACCCGGCGGTGCTCGCCGAGCAGGCGCTGCGCACCCTGACTCTTCCCACCCCGACGACCGGGCGGTATCCGGCCGGGACCATGCAGGATGGACAGCCGTTCACGGTGGTCAATGCCGCCACCTGGTTCTGGACCGACGCCGCGGCCTTCCAGGCGGTGTCCGCAAGGGCGGAGGCCGGGGGCGTGTGGGCCGAGGTGACGGTCACACCGACCGCTCTCACCTTCACCCCCGGCGACGGCGCAGAGCCCGTCTCCTGTCCGGGGCCGGGCGCGGTGTGGCAGCCGAGGGACGGCGTCTGGTCGCCGTCTCCGGTGGGCTGCGACTACCGGTACCCGCACTCGTCGATCCGCCAGCCCGATCGAGAGGTGACGGCGACGTACGGCATCCAGTGGTCTGTTGCCTGGACGTCGTCGACGGGAGCCAACGGGTCGTTGCCCCAGCTGACGACGACGTCCAATGCGACGTTCGCCGTCGCGGAAGTGGAAGCGGTGGTCACCAGATGACGGGGCGAGTCGAGACACCAGCCCGGACACCGGTGGGCCACCCGGAGCGGTTTCAGGAGGTGCCCCTGCCATCGCCGGCCCCGCCGCTGCGGAGCGCTGCGGCGAGACGACAGGTCAGCCGCAAGTCACTGGTCCTCAGCGTGCTGGTGGTGCTGCTCGGCGGCCTCGTCGCCTTCACTGCCGGCCAGATGCTGACCGCCCACACCGAGGTGCTGGCGGTCGCTCGGGACGTGGCCGTGGGCTCGCGGATCACGGCCGACGACCTGACGGTCGCGAGCGTTCCCTCGGACCCGCACCTGTCGCCGATCCCGGCGACCGAGCAGTCTCGGGTCGTCGGGGCGTTCGCCCAGGTCCCGCTCGTCCGGGGCGGTCTGTTGACCCGATCGCAGGTCGGCGCGGACAGCGGTCTGGCGGCGGGGGAGCTGCTGGTGGCGCTGCCGTTGAAGGATGGGCAGTTCCCGGCTCGCGGGCTCACCGCCGGCCAGCGGGTTCTGATCGTCGCAACACCGGGCAGCAGCGGAGCAGCCGCTGGAGGAGCGGTCCAGCCTTCGACGGAGGCCACGGTCGCCGGGGTGGGAGCGGCCAACCCGACCACGCAGGTGACGGTGGTCGACGTCCGACTCCGCGAGGACGACGGACCGACGGTGGCCCAGCTCGCCTCGACCGGGAACCTGGCCCTGATCCTGCTCCCGGCGGGGAGCTGATCGGGTGCTCACCGTCCTGGCCTCGGGCAAGGCAGCGCCCGGCGTGACCACGTCGACCTGGGCGCTGGCCCTGACCTGGCCTCGGCCGCTGCTCGTCGCCGACTGCGACCTGGCCGGAGGAGACATGGTGCCCGGGATGCTGGCCGGCCGACTCGGTGTCGACCGCGGCTTGCTGTCCTGGTCCGCCTCTGCCCGCCACGACCTGCCGGTGGCGGCTGCGGCCGCGCTCCTCGCCGAGCACGCGGTCCAGGTGCCGGAGCGACCACAGGTGTCGCTGATCCCGGGCTTGGCGACGAGCACGCAGGGCGGCTCGTTCACCAACCGTGCGTGGGGGAGGCTTGCGGCAGCCTTAGAGGAATCCCCGGCATCCCTCGGGAGGGACGCCCTGGTGGACGCCGGGCGGCTGGTGTCCGACCGGGGGTGCTGGCCGGTGCTGCGCGCTGCGGACCGGGTGCTGCTGACGGTGCGGCCCAGTGTGCGATCGGTGCACGCCGCGCAGGACGCCGCCCAGCGACTGCGCCAGGAGCTCGGCGATCTGGCGGCTGTGTCCGCCCTGGTCGTCGGCGCCGGGCCCTACTCCGCGGGCGAGGTTGCCAAGGCGCTGGACCTGCCCCTTGCTGGCGTCCTGCCGGAGGATCGAGGCACGGCAGCAGTCCTCTCCGACGGTGCCCGGCTGAGCACCAAGGCGATGCAGCGATCTGCGTTGATGCGCGCGGCGACGTCCCTTGCCGGCAGGTTGGCTGCCTCGACCGAGCGCTCGTCCGAGGCCGCGGTGGTAGCGGGATGACCGCCGAGCTCCAGGCGCCGTGGTCATCGACGGCGGAAGCTCCGGCGCGCACGTCCGCTGCACCGGCCGACGGCGCACAGCTCACTGACGCCGAGTACCGCGTCGTGGCCGAGCTGCGCGACCGGGTGTCGACGCGGCTGACGGTGGAGGACAGGAACTACGCGCCTGGTCCGCGGCGAGAGCTGACCAGGAAGCTCATCGGCGACGAGTACGAGCAGTGGCTGCTGCACGAGGCCAACCGTGGGCGAGCGGCTCCAGCGGTGACGACCGAAGACACGATCTTCGCCGCCGTCCTGGCCGAGCTTGACGGGCTGGGGCGGCTGGCCCCGCTGCTGGCCCGCAGCGACGTGGAGGACATCCACTTCGAGGGCTGCGACCCGACGGTCCTGCGCACGGTGGACGGCCGGCTCGTGCCCGGGCCGCCGATCGCATCCAGCGACGAGGAGCTCGAGCAGCTGCTGCGGTCCATCGGGTCACGCTCGGACGGCGGGCAGACCAGCCGGGAGTTCTCCTCGGCCAGCCCCATCCTCAACGTGCGGCTCCAGGGCGTCACCGAGCTGGGCGCCCGGCTCCAGGCAGCGATGGACGTGCTGCCTCGGCCGGCCGGGGTGATCCGGGTGCACCGGTTCGGCGACCCGAGCCTCGAGGACCTGCACCGGATGAACATGGTCGACTCCCCGCTCCGCGCCTTCCTGCAGGCGGCGATCGGGGCCGGCGTCTCCCCGCTGGTCACCGGCGCGCCTGGCGTCGGGAAGACCACCCTGCTGCGGGCCCTGGGCAACGCGATCCCCTGGAACAACGTCGTCATCACCGTGGAGGACGAGCGAGAGCTCGGTCTACACCTGCCGCGGTGGGACCCGGTCCGGCAGCAGCTGGTCAAGCGGCACGCGGTGTGCCGGCCGTTCGAGTCGCGGCTGCCCAACGCCGAGGGACGCGGTGGGTTCGACATGGGCGACGCGCTCCACCTCGCCCTGCGGGCCTCGCCGACCTGGGTGCTCGTCGGCGAGGTCCGCGGGGCCTATGTCACCTCGCTGCTGGAGGCCGCGACCAGCGGCATCGCCTCGGTGATGTGCACGATCCACTCGCCATCGGCCGAGGGCGTCTTCGACAAGGTCCTCATCAACGCGCTCAAGGCGCACCCCACCCCGTCGTCGGAGCTGGTGCTGCGCTCGCTCGCCGCCCTCGGGCTCGTCGTCCACGTACAGCGCGACCGCCACTACTCGCGATTCGTCTCCGGCATCTACGAGCTCGGGGCCATCGGCGACTCCGGCCGCCCGGACCTCCGGCCCCTCTTCGCGCCGCGAGCAGGGGATGGACGAGCGCAGGCCACCGGGCCGGGGATGCTCAGCGAGGCCTTGGCCGAGCGGCTGAGCGCTGCGGGCTTCGACCTCAACTGGCTGCATCCCGACGCGTCGGACTGGCCGTCTGACCTTGGCACCCGGGAGACGGCGACGTGACGGCCGGGGTCCTGCTGCTGACCCTCGCCGGGTTGCTCGTCTCAGCCGGCGTGGTCGCCGGCGTCGCGGCGGCCCGAGGTGTCAATTTCCTTCCGGCTGGCACACGGTCATCCCGGCTGCGTCACCGGCGGCAGGTCACCCCGCTGCACCTCGGTGCGCTGGCCGCCGGGGTGCTGGTCCTGCTGATCACCGGCTGGCCGGTGGCTGCGCTCGCCGCGGTCGGTGGCGTGGTGTTCATCCCCAAGGTGCTCGGTGGGGGCAAGGCGGCAAAGCAGCTGATCGCCACCTCGGAGGCACTGGCGGACTGGACGCGGAGGCTGGCCGACCTGATCAGCTCCGGGGCGGCCGGATCGACCCGGGAGGCGCTGCGTCGATCGCTCACCTCCGCGCCGGCATCGATCGCACCGGCGGTCAGCAACCTGGTGACCCGGATGGGACCGCAGGGTGTGGAGTCGGCGCTGCGACAGTTCGCCGATGAGGTCGGTGATCCCGCCGCCGACAAGATCGCCATGGTGCTCATCCTGCGAGAGCGCAACGGCGGTCCAGGACTCGCCGAGGTGCTCACCGCGCTGGCCGCGGACCTGGACGAGCGCTCCCGGATGGTGCGCGAGGTGGAGGCGGAACGGGCCAAGCCGCGGGCGAACATGCGCACGATCGTGGTGACCACGCTGATCCTGGTCGTCGGGATGACGCTGTTCGCCCGGACGTTCCTGTCGGGCTACTCCACGGTCCTCGGGCAGCTGGCACTGCTGCTGGACGTCGTCGTCTTCGGGACGGCATTGCGGTGGATGCGGCGGCTGTCCGACGCGCCCACGCGCCCACGCGTGCTCGTCGACCCCGGCCTGGCCATGGTGGACCGGTGACCGGCCTGCAGTTGGCCACTCTCGCCGGCATGGTCGTGGGGTTCGGTCTCGTCCTGGCGGCCCGAACGTTGCGGCCTGCGCCCCCGTCGCTGTCCGCAGCGCTCGATCTGCTCGCGGCCAGCCCGGCTGCCCGCTCTGCGCCCCCTCCTGCAGGACTGCCGATGGGCGGGGCGGCCGGTTGGTGGGAGGTCCTGCCGAGCTCGCTGATCCGTGCGCTCGAAGAGCACCTCGGCGTCCCGGACGCGGACCTGAACATCATCGGGCGGACGCGCACCCAGCTCGCCGTGCGCAAGCTGACCCTGGCTCTGGCCGGTTTGCTCGCCCCGGCCCTGTTCGGTCTGCTCCTCGTGCTCCTCCAGGTGCCCGTGCCGTTCGTCTTCCCCGGCGCCATCGGACTGGCGCTCGCCGCGGTCGGGTGGCTGCTGCCCTCGGCCGAAGCGCGGAAAGCAGCGGGGCACGCGCGGGCCGAGTTCCGCAGCAATCTCGAGTCGTTCCTGACCCTTGTGGCGGGTGAGCGCCGGGCGCGCGGATCAGTGGAGCAGGCGCTCGAAGAGGCCGCGGAGGTGTCGGGCAGTGAGCCTTTCCTCCGCATGCACCGCGCGATCCGGCGGGCCGCGCTGTCCGGTCGCAAGCCGTGGACCGACCTGCGCGACCTCGGCGACGAACTCGACGTCGCCGAGCTGCGCAGCCTGGCGGACATCGCCGCCGTGGCAGCCGACGGCGCGTCGGTCTACAACACCCTGCTGGCCAGCGCCCGGACCCTGCGGCACACGGAGCTGTCCGACGCGCGCAGCGAGGCGAACGAGATCAGTGAGCGCATGTCGCGCCCGCTGGCTCTGCTGGTCACCGGGCTGACCCTGTTCGTCCTCGTTCCCTTCCTGATCCGCATGTTCTCGGTCGCCCCGTGATCGCCCCGTCCCATGGAGGTCCCATGTCCCCGTTCACCGTCCGTCGCCACGCGCCCCGGCGCATGCTGGCCGTGCAGGCCGCCTTGTCCGTACTGGTTCTCGCCGCTGTCAGCTGGCTCCGCGGCGACGAGGTCGTCGATGACCGAGGCTCCGACTCCTCGGAGAAGGCGTTCATGGTGATCCTTGCCATCGCGCTGGGCGGTGCGGTCACCGCGGCAGCGGTGGCGTTCGTGGCCAGCAAGACGGCCCTCTTCCAGTAGCCGGGACCGTTCGGCCCATGTCTGTGTCACGCGTCCACAACCGGGCGGCCGCACCGTCGTCTGGTCTGGTGACACGCCCAGGCGCAGCCGAATCCTGCGACGACGGCGAGCGCGGCTCCTCCAGCGTCGAGTTCGCGATCTTGTTCCCGATCATCGTCGCGCTGCTGCTCGCCGGTCCCCAGCTGGGCATGTGGTACTTCGCTCGCGAGGCCGCCGAAGCTGCCGCCCAGGCCGGAGCGCGGGCCGCCAGCGTCAGCGAGGCGCCCGAGGGGGCTGGGCAGCAGGCGGCGGACACCTATCTGGCGCAGCTCGGCACCGGGACCATCACCAGCTACTCGGTGCGCGAGGAGGCCACAGCCGCCTCCGTCTCGGTGCACATCGTGGCCGAGGTCCCCAACGTGATCCCGCTCCCCGGCTTCAGTCCGACCGTCGACGTCACGGTGGTCCGTGGCAAGGAACGCTTCACCACACCGGACTCGCCATGAGCCGCCGCGCTCTGCCACCCCGCTGTCGGCCCGGTCAGCGAGCCAGGGATGACCGCGGCTCCGAATCGGTGGAACTGGCCATCCTGCTCCCGGTCGCGGTCCTCGTCCTGGCCATGCTCGTGGTCGGAGCCCGGATCGCGCTGGCCGGGGACCGCCTCAGCGGCGTTGCCGGGATAGCCGCCCGAGAGGCATCGCTGGCCCGCTCCGGCGCTGCCGCCCAGCAGCTCGCCACCGCAAGCGCCACCGAGGCCCTGTCCACTCGTGACCTGCACTGCGCCGACGTCCAGGTGGCAGTCGACACGGCCGGGTTCGCGAGTGCTCCGGGCACCGCTGCATCGGTCACCGTCGTGGTGACGTGCACTGTCGACCTGTCCGACATCGGCGCTCCCGGGTTCCCGGGCTCGCGGACTCTGCGCGACACCGCCGTCAGTCCGCTCGACCCCGCTCGGGACCTGTCGTGAACGGGCGGCGGTGCCGCCCGGCCCTCCTCAGCGAGGACGATCGCGGATCGGTGGCCGTGCTGTTCTGCTTCATCGTCCTCATCGCCGGCATCCTTGTGACTGCGCTCGTCGACGCCGGAACCGCGATCCAGGCCGCCAACCGTGCCGACACGTACTCGGCCGAGGCCGCGCGGGCAGCCAGCATCGCGGTCGGCCCGGTGCCCACCGGCGGCGCCGCGGACATCCAGCTGGCGACCAGCGCCGCCAACTCGTACCTGGCCGAAGCAGGAGCCACTGGCGCGGTCAGCGTGCTGGGCCCAGGACTGATCCAGGTCAGCGTGACCGTGACGGCCTCCACCCCGTTGCTCGGGGCCCCGGTCAGCCAGACCCGCGCGCACACCGCCCAGCTGCAGGTCGGCGTCACCCACGGAGAGGGGGTGTCGTGACCACCTCCGCTGTCCGGCTGCTCAAGGCCGTGGGCGCGCTCGCTGTGCTCGTCGCCGTCATCGTCGGTGTGCCGGTGCTGCTCACGGCGCTGCACCTCGTTCCGCACGAGCTGCCGTCGCTGGAGCAGGTCGGCGCCGTGCTGACCTCTCGGGACGACGGGCAGTTGGTGCAGGTCGTCCTCGCCGCAGGCGCCTGGGTCTGCTGGGCGGTCTTCACCGCCGCAACGGTCGCGGAGGTGGTGGCGCTCGTCCGGGCCCGTCCGCCAGCGGTGCTGCCCGGGCTTGGCCTCTTTCAGCAACCGGTGGCCGCGTTGGTGGCGGCGGTCGTCGTGGGGTTGACGGTTGCGCCGGCGGCCGTCGGCGCATCGGCCGGAGCCGTGACCGCCCGACCTCCACTACCGGTCGCGGCGGCCTTGGACGCAGTGCCGGCGTTGGCAGGGTCGACCGTCAGCGCGCCGGCCATCCAGCCGGCGTCCGACATGTCGGCGCACGAGGAGGTGTCGCCCGCCCCGTCGAAGACGTACGAGGTACGTCGGCGAGACACGTTGTGGGCGTTGGCCGAGCGCTACCTCGGCGATCCGCTGCGCTATCCGGAGATCGTCCAGCTGAACCCGGCCACCGTCGGCCCGGACAACGAGATCGTCCCGGGCGCGGTGCTGGTGCTGCCGTCGGATGCCGCGGGGCTGACACCTGCTGATGCCAGTGCTGTCACCCCGGTGCCGACGGTGACCAAGGAGGTCACCGTCGAGCCAGGGGACACCTTGTGGGGCATCTCGGAGGAGGTCACCGGTGACGGGCAGAACTGGCGGACGGCGTGGGAGGCGAACCGGGGGAGGACCGAACCTGGGGGAGAGGTCTTCAGCGACCCCGACCTGATCCAGCCGGGATGGACGCTGAGCATTCCTGGGGCGGAGGGTGAAGCCACGGCCGAGGCCCCGGCCCCGCAACCGACGCCGCCCGAGCCCGAGCCCCCTGTTTCCCAGCCGGCTCCACCACCCGAACCCACCCCGTCGCCGGCTGGGCCTGCGGTGCCGGGTACGGCCAGCCCGCAGACCTCCGAACCGGCGACGCCACGCGCGGATCCGTCACCGGCTCGGGCTGAGTCACCGGCTGATGCCGACTCAGATCTCCCGGCGACCGCGTTCGCCGGCGGAGGTGTACTGCTGGCCGGGGTCTCCCTCATGGCCCTGCTGCGCTACCGACGACGCCAGTTCCGGCACCGGCGCCCCGGCCGGTTGATCAGCAGCACGCCACCCGAGCTCCTGCACGTCGAGCGAGCACTGCAGTCGGCGGGCAGTGCGGACGTCACCTGGCTGGACCATGCGCTGCGGAGCCTGGTCCAGGAGCTGGCACCGGTGGACGGCGGCCGGCTGCCCGACGTCGTCGCGGTCTGCATGACCGACGACGTGCTGACCCTCGTGCTCACCAGCCCGGCACCGCGGGCGCCGGAGCCCTGGACCGTCGACGCGGCGGGCACCCGCTGGTCGATCCGACGGGGTGACCCGCTGAGGTATGACGAGCGTCTGCGCACCCACTACTTCGCGCCGTTCCCCACGCTTGCTTCGGTGGGTTCCACCGCCGAGGGCGAGCACTGGCTGCTCGACCTGGAGCGGGTGGTGAGCGCCTCGTTGACCGGCGACGCCGACCGCGCTCTCGACTTCCTCCGGTTCCTGGCCGCCGAGCTCGCGCACAACACCTGGTCGGAGATGCTGCGCGTCACGGCAGTCGGCTTCGGCGCGGAACTGGCCGAGATCAACCCCGACCGGTTCACCTACACCCAGGAGATCGACAAGCCGGTCGCGGTACTGACCAGCCGGCTGGAGTCGGCGACCGAAGCCGTGCGGGTCGCCGAGACCGATGTGCTGACCGGGCGCCTGCACGACATCGCGGCCGACGCCTGGGCACCGCACGTGCTGCTCATCGGACCTCACCTACCCAAGGGTGACCCTGCGCTGGAGGAGCTGCTGGCCGCGCTGGACCGGCAGCCGTTGCGCAGCGGGGTGGCCGTCGTACTGGCCGGTGTTGGCCACCGGACGACCGGCGTCCGGTGGGAGCTGACGATCGACGACGCCGGGCTGCTGCGCGTCCCCGAACTCGGGCTCGAGCTGCGCGCTCAGCAGCTGCCGACGGAGGAAGCAACCCCGTTGGCCCGGATGCTCGCGATGGCTGCCGTCACCGAGGACCGCCCTGTCCCACCGGCCCATGGGGAGCAGGCCTGGGAGCGGGATGCAGACGGCTGTGGGGGCCTCCAGGTCGAGGCGAGGAACGACGAGCCGTGGCCTCGCCTGGCCGATCCGTTGACAGGGACGATCGACTCGGTCCTGCCACTGCCCGAGCAGACCTACGTGGACGTCGCCGCGACGACAGAGCGCGACGTGCGCACTCTGGCGCCCGTCACCGACGACGCTGTCCGAAACCGGGTCGAGAGCGCCGACCCCGGACTCGACCGCGACCTGGCAGATTGGGGCGATCCATCGTCACCGCGGCCGAAGCTGACGCTGCTCGGCCCGGTCCAGGTGCGCGCCCAGGGGTTGCTGCCTGAACGCAACCCGCGCCGGCAGTTCTACACGGAGGTCGTCGCCTACCTGGCGACCCGGCCCGCTGGTGTGACCAGCGAGCGGTACGCCACCGCGATCTGGCCCGACGAGCCGGACGTGGTCGGCAAGACCAAGGTGCGCCAGTCGATCTCAGTCGTCCGTGCCTGGCTGGGCGCTGACCCGTTGACGGGAGCCGACTACCTGCCCTCCGGACTGACCGCAGCGGCGGCTGGGCGGTATCGCATCGACGGCATCCTGATCGATGCGGAGCTCTTCCGCCGGCTGCGGGTGCGCGGTCAGGCCCGTGGATCGGCGGGCATCGCAGACCTGCGCGCTGCGCTCGACCTGGTCACCGGTCGCCCCCTCGACCTCCCCTCGCTGCGCCAGGGAGCGGCCGGTGGCTACAGCTGGTTGGTCGAGGAGAACGCCCGGCTGGACCACGAGTACGCCGCGATGATCGTCGATGTCGCGCACACCGTTGCCACGCACCACCTGGCTGCTGGCGAGCCGGAACTCGCTGCCGTCGCTGCACAGGTCGCGCTGCAGGCCGGGAGCTTCGAGGACGCTCCCCTGCTGGACCTGGTCGCTGCCTGCGACGCACAGGGCGACCGAGCGGAGGCCGACGCCTACGTCGCCCGGATCCTGGCCAATCACGACGCAGAGGTCGAAGAAGATCTGCCACCCAGGACAGCCGAGATCTTGTTTCGACGACAGCGGGCCAATCCCACTGATTGACCAGCTCTCGGGGCGGCTGTTGTCAGCACGGCATCGACGCTGGCCGCAGCGCATGTCCGACGTCGAGGGCTCGGGGGCGCAGGTGAAGTAGGCCCCGCCCTCGCTCCTAGCGGCTTCACTCGGGTCGATGTCGAGCTCTTGTCGTCGTGTGCACCTTGTCTTGTACATACCCCAGGGGGTATGTACCGTGGGGGTCGTGGACATCCCCCAGGGCGAGCTCGCCGACGTCGTGAAGCGCCTCAACCGCATCCAGGGCCAGATCGGCGGCATCGTCCGCATGATCGAGGACGGCCGGGATTGCGCGGCCGTGGTGACCCAGCTGGCGGCCGCGTCCAAGGCGCTGAACAAGGCCAGCTTTGCCGTGGTCAGTACCGGGATGCGCTATTGCTCGATCAACTCCGAGGAGGAGACCCGCGAGGTCGACCTCCGCGAGCTCGAGCGCCTGCTGCTCTCCCTCGCCTGATGTCGACACCCTTCTCGATGACCCGCTCGATGACCCGAAGGAGAACGCCATGACGTCCATCGCCCAGCTGACGCCGACCCAGGTCGCTGCCGAGACCTCCGCCCAGGTGCTCGACGTGCGCGAGCCTGACGAGGTCGCCACCGGCGCGGTCGCCGGCAGCATCAACATCCCCCTCGGTGAGCTGGCCGCTCGTCAGAGCGAGCTGGATCCCGCGACCCCGATCATCACCGTGTGCCAGGGCGGGGCTCGCAGCCAGAAGGCCGCAGAGGCTCTGTCCGCCGCCGGTTACAGGGTCAGCAATCTGGACGGCGGTATGAACGCCTGGATCCAGGACGGCAAGCCGGTCGCCTGAACGACCAGGCCGCAAACGCTCACCTCTGACATCGATGTACCCCTACCGGGTAGGGCATAAGGAGAACGCCATGCAGATCGACATCATCGAGACCACCAGCCTGGGCGACCGCAGCTACCTGGTCAGCGACGCCGGGGTGGGTGTGGTCGTGGATCCCCAGCGCGACATCGACCGGGTGCAGGCGCTGGCGGCTGAGCGCGGCGTGGCGATCAGTCACGTGGTGGAGACCCACGTGCACAACGACTACGTCACCGGTGGCCTGGAGCTGGCCCGGGTGACCGGCGCTGCCTATGTCGTCCCCGCTGGGGACACCGTGTCCTACGACCGGGTGCCGGCCTCTGACGGCGACGTGCTGGTCGCCGGACCGATGCGCCTGCAGGTCCTGCACACCCCCGGGCACACCCACCACCACGTCTCCTACGCACTCGCCGACGCCGATGGCAACGTGCAGGCCGTCTTCACCGGCGGGTCGATGCTCTACGGCGCAACCGGACGCACCGACCTGTTGGGTGCCGAGCACACCGACACCCTCACCCACGCCCAGTTCCACTCGGTGCGGCGCCTGGCGCAGGAGCTGCCGGCGGGCACCGCGGTGTTCCCCAGCCACGGCTTCGGCAGCTTCTGCGCCGCAACGCCGACGAGCGGGACGTCCTCCACGGTGGGGGAGCAGGTCAAGGTGAACCCGGCCCTCACCCAGGACGAGCAGGCCTTCGTCGACCAGCTCATCGCCGGCCTCGGCGCCTACCCGGCCTACTACGCGCACATGGGGCCGATCAACGCCGCCGGCCCCGACCCGGTCGACCTGTCCACCCCGCGAGCGGTCGACGCCGCCGAGCTGGCCACCCGCCTGGAGGCCGGTGAGTGGGTGGTCGACCTGCGGGCGCGTACCGCCTTCGCCGCAGGCCACCTGCCCGGGGCGCTGAACTTCGAGCTGAGCAACAACTTCCTCACCTACCTGGGCTGGCTCTATGACTGGGACGCCCCGCTGACCCTCATCGGGGAGACCGAGCAGCAGGTCGCCGACGCCCGCCGCGAGCTGGTCCGCATTGGCGTGGACCGCCTCGCTGGTGCTGCGGTGGGCAGCCCCGAGGAGCTGGCCGCGGGCCGGGAGCTGGGCTCCTACCCGGTCACGGACTTCGCCGGCCTGTCCGCACAGCTCGCTGACCACGACGACACCGTCGTCCTGGACGCCCGCCGCGACGACGAGCGCGCCGCCGGCGGGGTGCGGGGCTCCATCCACATCCCGATCCATGAACTGGCCGGCCGTATCGACGAGGTCCCGGCCGGAGACGTGTGGGTCTACTGCGGCTCGGGCTACCGCGCCTCGATCGCGGCATCGATTCTGGCCCGCGCCAGCCGGGCGCCGGTGCTGGTCGACGGCGGCTACGGCGACCCCGACACCGGTTCAGCTGCTGTCGGGCTGCACACCGAGTCCGTCCCGGTCTGAACCGAGCTCCGCAATGTGTCGAGCTGTCGCCTGCCGGACCTGCGGCCTGGCCACCTGGTCGGGCTGCGGTCAGCACGTCGACCGCGTCCTCGCCGGAGTTCCCTCCGCTCAGCGGTGCCCCGGGCATGACCCCGCACCGGCATCCACCGGCGGCGGCCGGCTACGCCGACTGCTGCGCCGGTCCTGAACTCCCGGTCGCCATCGGCGCGCCCCACCCGGTGGCGACCGGGCCCCTCAACTCAGAAAGCGGACCCATCCGATGACCAGTCCTGTCCTGATCGCTCCCGACACCATGGCCGCGCGGCTCGAGAACGCGGCCGCCCCCACGCTGATCGACGTCCGCACGCCCGCGGAGTACGAGACCGCCCACGTGCCCGGTTCGCTGAACATCCCGCTGCCTCTGGTGCAGGAGCACGCCCAGACCCTCGCCGCTGCCCTCGACGGGCCGGTCGTGTTGGTCTGCCAGGCCGGCGGCCGCGCCCGCACCGCCCATGACGCCCTCGTCTCCGCGGGAGCCGAGCAGCTGGCCGTCCTCGACGGCGGCATGAACGCCCATACCGCCGGCGGGCACCCCGTCCGCCGCGGCCGCCAGCGCTGGGCACTGGAGCGCCAGGTCCGCCTGGTCGCCGGTGGCCTCGTCGCGGCCAGCGTGCTGGCCTCCATCCGCTTCCCGAAGGCCCGCTTCCTGGCCGGCGGCGTCGGCACCGGTCTGACCGTGGCTGCGGTGACCGACACCTGCGCCATGGGCGCAGCACTCTCGGCCTTGCCCTACAACCGCGGCGGGAAGTCGGTCCAGCTCGACGACGTGGTGACCGTGCTGCGCTCAGCCACCACCGGACCCAACCGCGGCGCCAGCACGAACGCCTCCACTACCTCGTGATCGCCGCAGCGATCGGCCTCGGCCTGGTCATCGGCGCCCTCGTCGGACTCCTGGGCGGCGGCGGGTCGATCCTGGCCGTGCCCGCCCTGGTCTACGTCGTCGGTCAGCCGCTGCCCCAGGCCGTGGCCACCTCGCTGCTGGTCGTCGGGATCACCGCCGTCGTCGCCCTGCTGCCCCGGCTGCGCGCCCGCCAGATCGCCTGGCGGATCGCACTGCTCTTCGGCGCAGCCGGGGTGGCGACGGCCTTCGCCGGGGCCGCGGTCAACCGGCTGCTGCCCGAAGACGTCGTGCTGGCGCTCTTCGCCGTGCTGATGGTCGCAGCCGGGGTGCGGATGCTGCAGGACAAACCCGCTACCGGTGCCGCGTGCGCCACCGACCAGGGCGTTGTCAACTGGCGCCGCTGCCTGCCCCGCACGCTCGCCGGAGGACTCGTCGTCGGCTTCCTCACCGGGCTTCTCGGCGTCGGAGGCGGGTTCCTCATCATCCCCGTGCTGGTGATCGTGCTCGGCCTGCCCATGACCACCGCCATCGGCACCTCGCTCGTCATCGTGGCGGTCAACTCCGCCGCCGGCTTCGCCGCCCACGCCAGCGACGCCGCCATCGACGTTCCCGTCGCGGCCGGATTCACCGGGGCCGCGGTGGTCGCGGCGCTGATCGCGGCACGACTCGGAGCTCGCCTGGACACAGGCCGACTGAAGCGCTGGTTCGCCGGGCTGGTGTTCGCCGTCGCTTCACTCGTGTTCGTCCAGGTCGGCATCAGCGTTGCTTCAAGCTGACGGAACCACCCCCAGTGTGGCGGGGACACTGAAATCCCCGGAGTGTGGACCAGTGCCAGCACCACGAGAAACCATCAGGAGCCTCACCATCACCATCGGAGCGAACCCTGCGCCCGCAGCGGGACGGCGCCTCACCGTCACGACCGCACTGTTGCTCACCTCCGGCGTCCTTCTACTGGGCTGCTCGAGCACCAGCGCGGATCCAACGGCGGCCACCAGCACCACGATGAGCACCAGCGCGGCAGTCACCCTCGTCGACCCCACCCAAGCGTTGGCCCTGGCGGCGCAGCAGGGAACCACGGTCATCGACGTACGCACGCCCGATGAGTACCGAGCCGGCCACCTGGTGGGGGCTGTCAACATCGACGTCAGCGCCGACACCTTCGCCGACCAGGTGAGCGCCCTGGACCCGGCCGCCTCCTACGTCGTCTACTGCCGCAGCGGCGCCCGCTCCGCCGCCGCCGCAGCCCAGATGGCCGACCTCGGCTTCACCGACATCGCCGACGCGGGCGCACTCACCGACCTCACCGAGGCAGGCGGCGCCACCGAGATCAGCTGACGCCTACCGTGCCCAGCCCGGACGAGCGCACGCCGGTCACGAGCCCGATCCGTCCAGCCGCGCCTGCCGCCTTCGCTGTGGAGCGAACCGGTACCAGTGGTGACATGCCGATCGAGTGCGGCACACGCGATTGGCCAGGGCGGAGGCGCTCCGGCGTGGCCGCCCTTCGTCAGCAGCTCACTGACGGTCTGTAGCCGGGCAGCCCACCGAGGCGGCCGGGGGAACTGGCGTCATCCACCATCGGCTGGATGTCACCCCGATCTGGGGTGACGGCTCGTTGAACGTCTCTTTGGAGCGTTGACGGCATCGCACTGATGCCGGAGGCGCCACAGATGTTCCACGACCCCACGATCGTCGGCAGTTGGCCGGCGCTCACCGCCCGACTCGACGGCGACGCCGTCCTGACGCGATGGGCGACGACCGAGCCTGCACTCGCAGGAATCACCGGCGTCGCCGACCTCGTCGCTGCCTGCTCCGAGACCAGCGAGCACGAGCGCAGCAACGCCGTCCTCGGCGCACTCGTCCGTCTGGCCGCAGTCGACGGCGGCTGTGACGGCGGTGCGCTGGAGTTGCTGCTGCACCTGCTGAGCGGGCTGGTCTGGACGATGGCCCGGCAGCTGCGGGACCTGAGCCCGGACATCGTCCCCGTGGTGGTCGGTGAGCTCACCTGTCAGATCCGGCGCTACCCGTGGCAGCGCCGTCCGCGCGCGGTGGCTGCCAACCTGCGGGCCGACACCCGTCGTGCGGTGCTCGCCGAACTGCGACCGCGAGACCGCCGCCACCCGGAACGCGGCGAGTTCCTCACCGTCGATGGTGACGTCACCCGGTTGATCCCCGCTGACCCACACGGCGGAGCTGAGGACGTCGACGTCGCGGACCTGCTGCAGTGGGCGGTCCGGTCCGGGGTGGACGCCGCGGACCTGGAGCTGCTGATCGCGACCGAGTGCGGCCGTGACCGCCAGCAGGGTGGCGACTCGAAGGTCGCCGCCGAGTACGGCATCTCCACCCGCACGCTCTACCGCCGGAGGAACCGGACCATCGCCGCCCTGCGCATCGTCGCTCGGGACTACCTGGCGGCGGTCGCGTGAGCACGCTGCCGACTGCCCTCGAGGGCACGGGATCGAGCGAGGGCACCCATGCCGGGCACCCTGCCGACGGGGGCCGCCCGCTGGCCGTCGCCGAGCTGCAGCAGGCCTTGCGGGCACTGCGGGCAGGGCAGGTCACCCCTCGCGCCGGCGCGAGGGATGACATCCCTCCCGAGCCTCAGTCCCGTCGGGGTGACAGGACACCGGGGAGGCACCGGGCCGGGGGTGACAGCGACCTGCCGACCGGCTGGATCACCGTACTGGCGGGGCACGCTGGTGCCGGGGCATCCACTGTCGCGTTGGCGATCAGCGATGCTGCTGCAGCAACTGGTCGACCAGCGCACCTGATCGACAACGCGCACCCCGCCCGTTCCGGCCTCGGGGCCGCAGCATCGACGGAGTTGGGAAGCGACGGCACCGGGGCCTGGCGCCGGGGCCTCCGGTCCACCGTCACCATCGACCGACGTGCAACGGATGCGTTGCCGGGCGGTTGGCCGGTGCCGGCCGGCGATCACGCGGGGGTGACGGTCCTCGATCTCGGGCTGAACGCTGACGGTCGAGCCGCCCGGACCGTCGACCGCGCACACACCGTCGTCGTCTGCCGGCCCACCGTCCCCGGTGTTCGCCTGACGGAAGCACTCCTCGGTCAGCTGGGAGACCAGGTCGTCGTCGCTGCCGTCGGCGCCGGCCGATGGCCCGGCGAGGTCGCTGCCAGCTCGGGTCCTCGACTGCGTGCTCTGCGCCTCGCCGGACGGGTCGTCGCCGTTCCTCTCGAGCGGCGACTCGAGGTCACCGGCCTCACCGGCCACCCACTGCCCAGGTCCGTCCAGGCGGCCGGCCACGCGCTGCTCCTACTTCTGAGCTCCCGGCGACCCGGGGGCGCGCTGACGTCGGTCACGACCACCAGCCCCGGACCTCGCCCAGGAGCATCCCGATGACCGTCCGGCTCGCAGACTCGTTGATGGCCGCGGGCGTCTGCCCGGCCGCACCACCCGGCATGCAGGTCTACGCCGACCAGATCCAGTCCTGGGTCAAGTGGGGCGTCCTGGCCGTTCTGGCGATCTGCTTCTTCGCCAGCGTGGGGATGCTCATCTGGGGCCGGGTCACCCACCACCCCCGGGGTGCCCGGCTGGGGATGGACGGGATCCTGATCTGCCTGGTCGGCGCGATCCTCTACGTCGTCGGGTACGTCATCGTCCTTTCGATCGTCGGGACCGGCTGCTGATGCTGGGCAGTCGGAGCGGCCGTGGGCCGCACGGTGTTCCGTGGTCACGACGGAAGATGCGTGCCCTGCTGACCGGCGGAGTCGTCGCGGTCGTAGTCCTGGCAACAGGTCTTGTGCTGGCTGTGGTGCACACCGTCCGCCCAGCGTCCGGGCCCACGGGCTCTGATCGTGCGGGCGACGCGGCCGGGTCCGCAGCCGCACCAGCCTCCGAGGCGACCGACCGGACCTCACTCGAGGACTCACTGGCCGCCAGGCCGATGCCGGAAGTCCCGCAGTCGGCTGCCCACCCCGGGCCTGTCTCGGACCGTGATCCGGGCCCGCCCATCCTGCTTCCCCCGGCAACCAGGATCGGACCGGCCGGTGTGCCGACGGGCTTCCCCAACACCCCGGAAGGAGCGCTGGCGCAGCTGGCCGCGATCGACCAGGTTGCCCTCCAGTCCGGCTCGTTGGCCGGCGCACGTGCCGTGATCAGCGCCTGGGCCATGCCCGGCGGTCCGACGACCACGAGCTGGTCCGGTGTGCGCGCGGTCGGACGACTCCTCGATGCCGCGGGTCTGTCCGGCGCTGGCTCGACGCAGTTCGCCGTCGTGCTGACGCCGCTGATGGGTCTGATCAAGGGCAGTGTCGGGTCGGACTTCGTCATCCCCTGTGTCGACTTCGAACTCGACGTCACGCTGCAACGGACTGCCCGGGGGGCGGTGGCGGACTGCCAGCGAATGGTCTGGCAGACCGACCGGTGGTTGATCGGGCCGGGCGCTGAACCGTTCACGCCGCCGTCGGTGTGGCCCGGCACCGATGCCGCCTCCAGCGTCGGCTACCGGGACCTTCGACATGAGTGACGACGTCCTGGCCGTCGACCTGAACCCGCTGAACTGGTTGGGGGACGCGGCCTCCGCTGCGGTCGCGGACGTCTGGACGGCTGCGATGGTCAGCATCTGGTCGGCGGGGCTCTGGCTGCTCAGCCTGGCTTTCGAGGTCATCGATGCGTTCACGACGCCGGACGTCTCGGCGGACGGGCCGATGGGCGCGGTGCTGCCGACGACGCTGTGGCTCGGTGCCTCGGTCGCCGCGACCATGATGTTCGTCCAGCTGACCGTGGCCTTGGTCCGCCGCGACGGGGAGTCCCTCGGCCGGGTGCTGCTCGGTATCGGCCAGTTCGGACTCGTGTGGGTCGGCTACCTGGGGGTGGTCGCCGGCCTCGTCGCTGCCGCTGCGGGCCTGTCCCGCGGGATTCTGCAGGCCATGCTGCAGGTCGACAGCCTGTCCGCGTTCGATCCCGGCAGCTCGTGGCCGCGCGAGGTGGTGGATGCAACGGCGGCCACCGTGCTCGGCCTCTCGTCGTTGCTCCTGCTGATCCCCGCGTCGTTCTTCTACCTGGTGATCTCGCTGGTGCGGGCGGCCGCGCTGATCATCCTGGTCGCCACCGCGCCCATCGCGGCCGCCGGGTTGCTCAACGACAGCACCAAGGCGTGGTTCTGGAAAAGCGTGCGCTGGTTCTTCTCATGCCTGCTCATCGCGCCGACCGCGGCCCTGGTGCTGGGCATCGGCGTGCAGCTGTCCGCCGGCGTGGTCGCCGGCGCGGGTGACTCCACCGCACAGGCCGCAGGAGCTGCGGTGATCGGCGCGATCATGGTGGCGATCGGTGCCCTGTGTCCGCTCGTGCTCTTCCGGCTGCTGGCGTTCGTGGACCCGGGCACCGCGTCGGGGTCCGCGCTACGGCAGTCGTGGGGTGGTGCCGGCGGGTTGTCCGGGGTCCTGTCCGGCGGCAAGCAGGCGTCGGGAAGCAGTGCCGCTGCGCAGAGCGGCGGCGATGGACGCTCGCAGGGAGAGGTCGCCGCCGAAGCACAGTCAGCGAGCCGGCTCGGCTCGATGCTCGGGACGGTCGGCTCGGCGGTGGGCGCCAGCACGGTTGCGGCGGCTTCGGTTGCCCATCGGGCCGTCGACGTCGCCTCGGACGTACTCGGCTCGACCGGCGTCGGACACCCCGGCCACAGCCTGACGCCGACCGGCCAGCGCAGCAGCCGACGCGCAAGCGGGAGCGGTCAGGCGGACGCCGCCACCGGCTCAGGCTCTGGTCGAGGTGCTGGAACTCCCGACGGCTCGGCAGACGGCAGGGAAGGCACCCTTCCTCATCTTCCGCGAGCAACATCCCCGTCGGATGGGGGGCCTGGGATCCCCGCGGAGCCACCGGCCCGGAGCGGAGGCCTGGTGAACTGGGCGAAGGCCGAGCCGGCCGTCGGCGCCGCGGCTCCCGAGGCTGCTGCGGTGGTGGCGCTGTGACCGCGCCAGCCGGACCGGTCCGCTACGGGTCGTGGTCGAAGGACAAACCGGGCTGGTTCGGTGGGCTCAGCGCTCGGACCTGGATCGGCGTCGGGCTTGCCGGTTTGCCCATGCTGCTGGCTGCCGGTGCGAATCGATGGCTGCTGGCACTGGCCTGGGCACCGGCCTGGGCTGTCCTGGCCGTGCTGCTGGCCGTTCCCGTCCGAGGCCGGTCCGCGTTCCGCTGGGCGCTGGACTCGCTGCTCCGTGGGGTCGGCGGTGCGTTGGGGTGGACCGACTGGCAGTCCCGAGCTGCCGCTGGCACCGCCGCCGACCTGGACGACGCCGATCTGCCCGGAGTCCTGTCTGGCATCCGGACCCACGACGGTCCGCTCTTCGGTCCGCTGCTCGCCCGTCCGGTCGTCATCGCCGACCACCGGGAGCGGACCTGGGCCGTGGTGGCTCGGATCGCTCACCCCGGGATCGGGATCTCCGAGACCACCGCTCGCACGCGGATGGGCGTCGGACTGGCCGAGCTGCTGGAGGGCGCGGCCACCACCGAGCTGGTGTCGGTCGTCGCCCTGCAGGTCCGGACACTGCCCGACGACGGCGCCGAACGCGCCGCGTGGCAACAGACCCATTTGCGCCCCGACGCCCCACCGCTCGCGCGGGCGGTCACTTCCGAGCTCGCAGCGGTCATGACCCAGGCCGGGGTACGACACGAGGCGTTCGTGACGGTGGTCGTGCCGGAACGGCGGATCCACCGCCAGGCCAGGGAAGCCGGAGGCGGCGTCGACGGCCGTGCTCGCGTGCTTTATGGCGTCATGAGCGAGATCGAAGCCCGGCTGATCGGACCCGTCGGCTGCTCGAGCGTGACCTGGCTGGACTCTCCCGGGCTCGCGTCGGCCATCCGCACCGGCTTCGCCCCGGGTGACCGCGCCGGGTTGGCGACCGCCGAGCTGGCCGTGAGCACCGACTCGAGCATCGCCGCGGTACTGCCGATGGCCGCTGCGGGGCCGACCGCAGCGCCTCCGCCGGAACGGCGTCACTACGTGCACGACGCCTGGCACTCGGCGACCTGCACCGTCCTGCTGCCCGATAAGGGTGCGGTCATGGGTGCCCTCGCGCCGGTCCTCACCCCGACGACGGCGGGGGAGCGGCGGTGCGCCACGGTGTTCTTCGAACCGATCAGCTCCACCCGGGCGGACCGGATGGTCGGCAACGAGTCGATGAGCTCCGAGCTGGCGACCGAGATCCGACGTCGCGGTGGGTTCAGGGACCGTGCGGCACATCGTCGGGACGCAGCCCGAGTCGAGGGCCAAGACGTGCGGCTGGCTCAGGGCAATGCGCTCGTCCGCGTGGCCGTCGCCGTGTCGGTGACCGTCCCGACCTCGTGGTCCATCACCGACTACGGCCGTCGGCTGGAAGCCAGCGTCACCGGTAGCGGGTTCAAGCCGCTGCGGCTCGACCTCGCCCAGGACTCCGCTTTCGCTGCCGCCTGCATCCCGCTCGGGATCGGGTTGCCCCGGCGCCGAGGTGCCCAGTGAGCAGCCGGCGCATCGGTCGGCAGCGGCAGAGCACACGGGGCAGGGGAGTGTCGCAGCTCGTCTCCGACTTCGGCCACGAACTCCCGTCGTTGCTCTCGCCACCGGTTCGCCCAGCCGACGTCGACCCCTTCGACACGCTGGTCGGCCGACGTGGCCGGACCGGCCAGGCCGCCGGCTGGGCGGCGGTGCCTGCACCGCTGGCCGTCTACCGGATGACCTCAGAGCAGGTCGGCGGGGTCTGGCCGCTGATCGCCGGTGACGGGCTGCCGCCGGGCGGCGCGCTCCTGGGCATCGACTACCTCTCCGGCGGCGCCTTCTCCGCGGATCCGATCGGCTGGACGCTCGCCAGCGTCGCCGGCGTCACCAACCCGAACATGATCTTCTTCGGGGCTCCGGGCCGGGGGAAGTCCGGGACGGTCAAGATGTTCGCCCTCCGGCAGATGGCCTACGGCTACCGCACGCTGGTGCTCGGCGACGTCAAGGACGAGTACGAGCCGCTCTGCCGAGCCCTGCAGGTCCAGCCGCACGCGGTCGGTCACGGCCTCCCTGCGCGGATCAACCCGCTCGACTTCGGGCCACTGGGCAACGACTGGACCCGGCTGCCCCGGGCGGAAGCACGGCGCCGCGCAGCCATGGTCTTCTCCCGATGGCTGCTGCTCATCCGAGGCCTCGTCGGCTCACAGCACGTGCCGTTCGGCCCGACCGCAGAGACCGCTGTCGGGCAGGTCCTCCGCGACCTGACCGGCTACGCCGACGGCGCCGACCGGATGCGGGAGGTGACCATTCCTCAGCTCTGGCAGGCGCTGCGAGCGCCCAGCGACGAACTCGTCGACGCGTGCCGCTACGCCAGCCGCCAGCACTTCTTGGACGAGACCCGGCCGGTGCGCGACGCACTCGGAGCCCTGGTCACCGGTCATCTGGCCGGCCTGTTCGACGCACCGACCACCGTCTCGGTGGACTGGCGCGCACCGATCCAGTCGCTGTCCCTGTCCCGGCTGGACCCACTGGGTGACGAGGCCGTAGGCGTGGCGCTCACCTGCCTGAACTCCTGGGGCCGGGCGATGACCCAGCTGGCCGAGCCTGGCGATCTGCGGATCGTCATCCGTGACGAGTGCTGGAAGCAGATGCGGTTGGGCACCGACGCGGTCAAGTCCCTGGACGCCGATCTGCGCCTGTCCCGCAACGACGGGTGCATCCAGGTCGTCATCGCACACAAGCCCTCCGACATGTTGACCGTCGGAGATGCAGGCAGTCAGGCGGTGGCCATCGCCAAGGACCTGCTGCATCTCTGCGCCACCAAGGTGTTGCTCGGCCAGGACGATCAGATCGGGGACGAGCTCTCCGACCTGCTCGGTCTCAGCCCGATGGCCGAGCAGATTGTCACCGACTGGGCTGCCGCGGCCAGGGGCCGAGCGCTCTGGCTGGTCGGCAGCCATGTGGCGAAGGTGCAGACCGTCCGGACGTCGTTGGACGTCGCCCTGACCGACACCAACGACGCCCTGGAGACACCGGCATGACCGGGACGGCGGAACGCATGGCGGGGGCCTGGCTGTGGAAGGCCGCCGTCCCGCTCGCGCTGCCGACGCTGGCCGCGCTCACTCTGCTGATCCCGCTGGCCGTCCTGGCAGCGGCGGCCACACCGACGGCATCGGCGCCGTCAGCCTGCTCGACAGCCGGCACCGGCGCCACCGTCGCCGGCATCGCACTGGACGCCGTCCAGATGGGCCACGCACAGACCATCGTCACCGTCGGCGCGGCACGGGGGTTGGGCTCGTACGCCGCCACCGTGGCGCTGGCCACCGCCTGGCAGGAGTCCCGGCTGCGCATGCTGGCCAACGACGGCGGCAGTCCTGAGCTCACGCCTGAGCAGGCTGCGGTGACCGCCACGAGCCTGACCCATCCACACGACGGGCTCGGCTCGGACCACGACAGCGTCAACACGTTCCAGCAGCGCTGGACCGCCGGCTGGGGGACCGTCGCCCAGCTGATGGACCCCGTCTACGCCGCCGAAGCCTTCTACACCCGGCTCGTCGCTGTGCCGGACTGGGAGGCCATCCCGCTGACCCGGGCCGCGCAGG
The DNA here is from genome assembly GCF_947486615.1 of uncultured Modestobacter sp. Lineage (GTDB taxonomy): Bacteria > Actinomycetota > Actinomycetes > Mycobacteriales > Geodermatophilaceae > Modestobacter. Next base: position 3,709 of record NZ_CANKUD010000017.1, on the reverse strand, counting down.
CCGTGCAGGTCTCGGCCTACGGGGATGCCTACGCCCACGGGGAGGCGCTCGCCCGGCAACTCACCGCGATGCTGTGGCCCGCCGCCCAGCGGGTGGCTGCGGATCCGGCCGGGGCGGTGGCCGGCGTCTGCCCCGCCCTACCGGTGCCGGCCGGCGGCTGGGCCCGACCCACCACGGGGCAGCTGACCTCCGAGTTCGGGCTCCGTTGGGGCAGCCAGCACGCCGGCGTCGACTTCGCCGGACCCCGCAACACCCCCGTGTACGCCGCCGCGGCCGGCACCGTGGCCACCGCCGCCTGCACCAGTACCTACTGCGATCGCGACGGCAGCCTCAACCTCAAGGGCTACGGCAACCTCGTCGAGCTCGACCACGGCGCTGGGGTCACCACCCGTTACGCCCATCTCTCCGGCTACACCGTCGCTCCGGGTCGGCAGGTCCCCGCGGGTTCGCTGATCGGTTTCCAGGGCGCCACCGGCAACAGCACCGGTGTCCACCTGCACTTCGAGGTCCGCGTCCACGGCGCACCCGTCGATCCCGTCCCCTGGCTGGCAGACCGCGGCGTCGACCTGCACGCCACCGTCACCGCCGGTTGACCGGCAGAGAGGTAACCAGGAATGAACGTGAACATCCACCGCCGACCGAGGGCCGGCGAGTGACGACCCCGTCCCGACGTCGCGAACCACAGCCGATCGGCCGGGGATGGGAGCTGGCCGTCGCTGCGGTCGGCGGCGCCCTGATCGCGATAGGGCTGGCGGCCATGGCCGGGCTCGGCCTTGCTTCGGCGTTGTGGGGCGGTGGCTGGGTCTGGCCGGTCGGCACCGACATGGCCAGCCGGGTCCTCGGCGGGCTCCTGAGCGGAGATCCCGGCCGTGGCCTGTCACCGGATCAGCTGGGGAAGGTCGCCGGGCCCATCCCGGTGTACGCGTGTGTCGCCGCCGCCGAGATCGTCCTGCTGACCATCGCGGTCAGCACCGCGGTCCTGGGCGTCCGCCACCGCCGTCCCGGCGATGCCCGCAGCGGGATGGCCACCCGCAGCGAGGCCGAGCAAGCCCTCGGGCTGCACCAGCTCCGCGCTGGACGAACGGTCATCCGCCCGGATCTCTACTCGCTCAGAAGCGACTGGGAGCGCCTCAGTCGCCTCCTGTCCACAGGCGGCGACGCGATCCGCAGTCGTACCCACAGATCCGTCCACAGCACCAGTTCCCCGTCGATCTCCCAATCACCGTCGACGCAGACATCACCCACGCCCGCTGCGAAGGAGATCCCCCGATGACAAAGAACGACGACGGCTTGGACGCCGATCTACTGGCCGCCCGCTCGGAAGCCTCAGCGCTGTTCGCCGCCGCTGCCCGCAACGACCAGGCGGGGGTGACGGCGCAGCTGCACTGTCTCGCCGCTGCCACTGCCCTTCGTGCGCCCAGCGGACCGGTTCCCGCGACGGCCGACGCCGCCGACCCCGACCGGCTGGTCGAGCAGGCGTTGCACATCCTCGGTGAGCTGGAGCCAGAAGACTTCGCGCACCCCGATGTCCTCGCCGCAGCCCGGCACGGTCGCCGGGCACTGCGGGCACGGCCCTGATGGCCACCTCGCTCGGGCAGCTCCTCGACGCCCTGGCCGACACCGCACAGTCCACTGAGCCCACCGCTGCGACCCGCGCCGATGCGGGTACCGCGTTGGGACAGCTAGGCCGGGCGCTGGCACAGCTGCGTCGCGACGGCGTGTCCCCAGCCATCGGCGACCGACGGGAGCACCAGGTCGCCGCGCTGGCCGCCGCCTGCACCGAGCTGGCCGCTCGTGCGCCGGCGACCGAATCGACCCTGGCCGGGCTCGCGGCTGCTGCGGCCGACACCCTCGCCGTCCTCCACGAGCACAGCACCGTCGCCTCACGATGGGCTGCGGCCACGGCGGTGGCCGAGACCATCACGCCGCTGGTCCAAATGCTGGCCGGAACACTGCCCGCCGGCCCGGCGGCCCAGTGGCTCGCCGAGGTAGAGCGGCAGTCGGTGCTGGTCCAGCAGACCGCGGCGCTGCAGCCGCCTTCCCGAGCGGACAGCGCCATCCTCGACCGACCGTTGGCTGGACCCGCGGTCCCGGCGAGCTCGGACCCTGCTCTCGTCGTCCCCGACGCGGTCGCCGTGCTGCTGCGCGCCACGGGCAGCGCGGCGGAGTCCCCGTCGGTCGCGGAGGTGCTCGCGTACACACTCGCCGCAGAGACGCTCAGCGATGCCGCGCAGCGGCTCGACTCGGTGGCCGAGCCGGGAGCCGGGCAGGCGGCAGCACCTGCTTGGCGGGCCGTTCGAGCCGCCTTGCGCCCCTACGACGACGGGAGCCGGCGGCCGCACCACGATGCACCGCCGGCTGTGCTCGCGGCTCTGCGTCTGCACGCCTCGCTCAACCGTCCGGGCTCGGACCCGGCGCTCCGAGCAGAGCCGTTGCGTGCGGCCGTCGCGGCGGCTGCCCAGCACCTGCCGACCTTGGCGACCCAGCTGATGTACCGCACGGTCCGGTCGTGGGCGGACACCGGTGCGCTGGTGGCCTACGCCCGCGACGTGCCGCCGCGGGAGGAGCGGGTGGCCGCCTATCTGCGGGGCTACCAGCTCGGTGGGCTGGTCCGGGTGGACGCCATGGACCTGCAACCGGTGGCCGGGGCGCTGCACAACGCCCGGCTGCTGTCGCTCGCGGTGGCTGCCCGGGCCGCAGAGAGTGGGCGCGCAGGGGCCGACTTCCCGCGGCGGGCGCTGGCCGCCAATCAGGCGTTGCTGGACCAGCCGCAGACGGCGGCCGCACTGGAGGTGGCGACGCGTGAAGCCGGTGGGCAGCTGCAGTTGGCGCGGGGGCGGACGCCCGGCCCCATTCGGGCTCGCTGATCATGGGGGAAAGCCGTAGGTCTCGGTTCGAGCCCACGGACGTCGGCTGGCGGCTGGGTCGTTCCTCGCTGCCTCGTGGCGTCGAGCTGTGGTGCCGGTACGACCGCACCACCGGCGTGTACGGCGAGCAGGGCTCCGGCAAGACCTTGGACCTGTTGGCTCCGGCGCTGCTGGCTCACCGCGGCGCCGGTCTGGCGACGTTGACGAAGGTCGACGACCTGCTGCTGACCGCTGGACGACGTCAGCACCCCGTCCAGGCCGGCGGGCCGCCGCGTCCGATCGCGGTGCTCGACCCGTTCGGTGCTGCGCCGGGGATCCCGGAACTGGTGTGGGATCCGATCGCTGGCTGCGTTGATCCGCAGATCGCCGAACGACGGGCGAAGGCGTTCTCCGCCGGCACGGTCACCGGCTCGGTCACCGGTGGCCGGCAGGACAACGCTGCACGGTTCTACGCGGCCGAGACGGCGAAGGTGTTGCAGGGCTTCCTGCACGCCGCGGCCCTCACCGGTCGCACCCTGGACCACGTCCTGGAATGGGTCGCCAACCCGGTCGCCGCCGAGCAGCCGGCCGAGATCCTGCAGCAACACCCGCATGCCGCCCGCTTCTGGGACGGGCTGCTCGCGGGCGCGCTGCACGGCAGCCCGGACACCGTCGGCAACACGGTTACGACCGTCCAGCAGGCGATGGCCCTGTTCTTCCAACCGGACATCCGCGCCCGCTGCGTGCCGTCGCCCGGCCGGCCGGCGACCGACCTGGTCGACCTGATCAGACATCCCATGGGCTTGGAGGTCAAGCCGCGGTGGCGGTGAGGTCGGGCCAGGCGGTTGTCTCGTTGTAGGTGG
>NZ_CANKUD010000016.1 GCF_947486615.1 uncultured Modestobacter sp. | reverse complement strand
GCCGCCGCGCGGGGTCCCCGCCGGCGTCGCGGGCCGCCCCCCCGCGGCCCCCGGGGCCGCCCCCGGCCCGCCCCGGGGGGGGGCCCCCCCGCCCCCCCCCCGCCCCCCCCCCCCCCCCCCCCGCCCCCCCCCCCCCCCCCCCCCCCCCCGCTACCGCCTCATCTGGCTGACCGAGGGCGATGCCACTGCCCGGCTGACGGTGACACCGGCCCCCTGAGGGAACCGACACAGGCGGTTCGCCCATCCCGGGCACCCTTGAACGACCCTGGCGCCCAGCGGGGGATGCCCGGCCGACCTCGGGCAGGTGCAGTACAGCTCGTCGTACCGCTCGGGGTCGGAGCGGACCTCAGCGGGCGGCTGTCCGTCCAGGGGCACTGCGTCGCGAGCGACGTACTCGGTCGAGTACGCGCCCTGGGTGGGCTACCGTCGCGCCGGTCGTGCCCGCCGCAGGTGGTGGCCGGGAACTCGCGGCAGTAGGGCACTCGGTGAGCGAGGCAGTTTGTCGCACCGCCCGCACGAGTCGACGATGTTGCCCACCGCGACCGCGTCGCCGGCCCGGAAGCGGGTCACCTCGGTGCCGACCGCGGTCACCTCGCCGGTGAACTCGTGCCCGGGCACGAGCGGCGGCGCCCCGGCGGTCATGCCCTCGACGGCGTGCAGGTCGCTGTGGCAGACACCGACGTGCGTGACCCGCACGGCGACGTCGTCGGCCCGCAGGTCCCGGCGGGTGAACTCGATCGGCCGCAGTCCCTGCCCTGGTCCGTGGGCCGCGTACCCGGTCACTGGTCTCATGCCCGCGGACGCTAGGAGCTGGAGTGCACTCCAGCGCAAGCCGTCAGGGCAGCAGCGCGAGCTTGCCGCCCGGGTGACCGCTCATCAGCAGGTCCAGCGCGGCACGCGCCTGGGTGAGCGGGAACGTCCGCGCCATCCGGACGACGAGCCGGCCCTGCGCGGCGAGCTCCACCAGCGGGGCCCGCACCGAGTCGCGGTAGGCGGCGCTGTCGGGCATGGACCCGCCGATCACCCGGATGCCCGCGGACTCCCCGCGCTGCATCGCGGCGATGGTGACGATCCGCTGCCGGTCGGCGACCAGCTCGAGGGAGACGTCGACCGCCTCGTCGGTGCCGACGGCGTCCAGCGCGGCGGAGACCCCGTCCGGGGCGAGCGCGCGCACCCGGTCGGCCAGCCCGTCGCCGTAGCGCACCGGCTCCCCGCCGAACCGCCGGACGACGTCGGCGCCGTGCTCCCCCGCGGTGCCGATCACCCGGGCACCGAGCAGCGCCGCCTGCTGCAGCACGCTCACCCCGACCGCTCCCGACGCCCCGTGCAGCAGCACCGTGTCGCCCGCGGTCACGCCGGTGACGTGCAGCATCTCGGCCGCCGTCGTCCCGGCCAGCAGCAGGTTGGCCGCCTCCTCCGGGGCCAGGGACGGCGGCCGGGCGAACACCGCCGACGCCGGCACGGTCACCTCGGTGGCGTAGCCGCCGCTGATCCGGAAGGCCAGCACCTCGTCCCCGACCTCGCCGCCGCCGGAGGCGATCTCGGTGTCGGGGCCCACCGCGGTGATCCGGCCGGCGGCCTCGTACCCGATCGGGATCGGCAGCCGGCTGCGGTCGCCCTCGCGGGCCACGTGCTTGGCATCGGCGGGGTTCATCCCGGCCGCGGTGACCGCGATCGTCACCTCACCGGGGCCCGGTGGCGGCACCTCGTGCTCCTGCAGGTCGAGGACGTCGAGGCCACCGAAGTCCGTGGCCACCCAGTGCTGCGCCATGCCGCTCCTCCTCGCGCGTCGTCCCCCCGCCGGTCCGGGCGTGCCCAGGGAAGCGACAGACGAACCGGTCCGTCCCGGTTTCCCAGCAGACCCCGGACGACGCAGACTGGGTCACCGTGGCGCACGACCCAGGGTGGTGCCGGTCAGCCGGCCTGCCCTCCCCGCACCCGGGTCAGCCACGCCTCGGCGTCGGCGAAGGCGGCGTCGGCCACCCACTCCTCGACCGGCTTGCCGGCCAGCGCGTCGGCCCGCGGGTAGGAGCCGAGGAATCGCAGCTCCTCGGCGAGCCGGTGCAGCGCCGCGAGCGCGTCGCCCACCCGACGGTCGGCCACGTGCCCCTCGCAGTCGATGGAGAAGGAGTAGACGCCCAGCCGCTCCCGGGTGGGCCGCGACTCGATCCGGGTCAGGCTGATCCCGCGGACGGCGAACTCGGCCAGCAGGTCCAGCAGCGCGCCGGTGCGGTCGGCGACCACCGCGGTGACCGTCGTCTTGTCCGCACCCGTCGGGGCGGGCAGCTGCCCGGGGCGCTGCACCAGCACGAACCGGGTGACGGCCCCGGGGTGGTCGGCCAGGTCGGTGGCCAGGGCGTCGAGGTCGTAGCGGTCGGCGGCGATGGCCGCACAGACCGCGGCGTCGAGCTCGCCGGCGGCGACCCGGCGGGCGGCGTCGGCGGTGGAGGCGGCCGGCAGCACGTCGGCGCCGGGCAGCAGGTCGGCGATCCGGCCGCGGCACTGGGCCAGCGCATGCGGGTGACTGGCGACGGTGCGCACCCGGTCGACCGTCGTCCCGGGGCGGACGGCGAGCACGAACGCGACGTCGAGGAACACCTCACGGGTGATCACCAGGGGATCGCCGTCGACCAGGCCGTCCATGGTGGCCGGCACCGATCCCTCGACCGAGTTCTCCAGCGGCACCAGGGCGGCCGGGACGCTGCCCGTGCGCGCGGCCTGCAGGGCGGCGGCGATGCTCGGCTCGGGCCGGGAGGTCCACCCCGCGGGCGTCCCGGCGGCAGCGGTGAGGCTGCCGAGCGCGGCCTCGGCGAAGGTACCCTCGGGTCCGAGATAGGCGAACCCCGTCGGAGCTGTGCTGTCCGTGAGACGCGGCATCCGGCGAGGGTAGTGCGGCCGCTCCGGGGCCCGCGGGTCCCGGAGCGGGGGGAGCTGCCTCGTCACCGGCCGGGTCCGCGTACGACGCGTGCCCTGACTGTGGAGGGGAGGGACGCGTGACCGCCGGCCCGGACGTCCTCGACGAACTGCACCTGGAGACCGCCCGCTGGCGGCTGCTCGCCGCCAGCGCCGCGGAGGAGGCGCGCGTCTTCACCGACGAGCTGGCCGGGGTCGCCGGCCCGCTCGCCACCACCGGCCGGCCCTGCTGGGACGCCTGGTCGGCGGCGTTCACCGCCCGCGCCGCCCTCTTCGACGGTGACCCCGACACCGCCGACGCCGGCGTGGCGGCCGCCCGGGCCGCGCTCGAGCGCTGCGCCCCCAGTCCCGAGCGGGCCCTGGTGCTGGCCTACCTGGCCCACCTGGAGGTCACCGCGGACCGGTTCGACGCGGCCCTGCACCTGGCCGTGGACGCCAGCCTGCTGGCCGACCATGTCGCCGCCGGGGACCCCAGCCGGGAGCTGCACCAGGCGCACGCCTGGCTGTCACTGGCGCTGACCGGCCTGGACCTGGAGGAGCTGGCCGTCGCCCAGTCGCTGCGCGGCGCCCGGGTGGCCTCGGCCCTGCCCGACCTGGGTGACCAGTGGCAGCTGCTGCGGCTGTGCGCCCAGCAGCACGCCGAGCTGGCGCAGACGGTGCACCGCCGGGGCGATGACGCCCGCTCCCGGGAGCTCGCCCAGGTGGCGGTGCAGTGCGCCACCGCGGCCCGCGCCCTGCCCTGGGAGCCCACCGAGACCGACACCGACCTGCTCGACGTCGTCCAGGCCTGGGCGATGACGCTGTGCGGGCAGCTGGACGAGGCGCTGCCGCCGCTGCGCCGGGTCCGCCGGCACCTGGCGAGCGGCCAGGGCAGCACCTGGCTGGTCGGCTACGCCGACCTGCTGCTGGCCCGGCTGCTGGCGCTGCGCTGCGCCCGGGACGACGAGCCGGGCCGCCCGCAGGGCGAGGAGGCCGTGAAGCTGCTGGTCAGCGCCTCGGGTGCGTTCGCCGCGGTCGGTGATCGGCGCCGCTACCGGCAGTGCCTGCTGGAGCTGGGCCAGGCGACGGCGGCGACGGGCTCGACCGTGGAGGCGCTGCACTGGCTGGAGGCCTACCGGCACGAGACCACCCGGGCGCACCTGCGCAGCCGGGAGCTGTGGGCGGAGATGTTCGTGCGCCGCAGCCGGCTGCGGGAGGCGCAGCGGCAGACGGCGGTGCTGCGCCGGCACGCCCTGGAGGACGCGCTCACCGGCCTGGGCAACCGGCGCAGCGCCGAGCGGCGGATGGGCGAGCTGCGGCTGGACCGGGAGCCGGTGTCGCTGGCCGTGGTCGACGTCGACGGCTTCAAGGCGGTCAACGACGAGAACTCGCACCTGCACGGCGACGGCGTGCTGCGCCGGGTCGCCGAGCTGCTGCGCCAGCACTCCCGCACCGGCGACGAGGTGTTCCGCTGGGCCGGCGACGAGTTCGTGGTCGTGCTGCCCAACACCGGGGAGGCGCGGGCGGTGGTGGCGATGGAGCGGCTGCGCAGCGCCGTGGCCGGTGCCGACTGGACGGCCCTGGGCCTGCCCGCACCGGTCACCGTCAGCATCGGCGTCGCCTCCGCCGGCCCGTCGGCCGGCGCGCGGACGTGGCGGGAGCTGTTCGACGCCGCCGACCTGCACCTGTTCGGCGCGAAGCGCAGCGGCCGCAACCGGGTGCGGGCCACCAACGGTGGCCAGCCCGCACCGGCCCTGACCCCCCGGTCGACCGGGCTGCTGGCGGAGGCCTCGGTCGACGACCTGGTCGCCGAGGTGCTCGGCAGCGCCCCGCGACGCCCCGGCTGGGCGTTTGAGGACGGCGAGGTGACCTCGTGAGGCTGCGCCGCGCCCGGGGTCCGGAGGGACCGCTGGGGCAGGAGGGGCAGCCCGAGGCCCCGGTGCGTGACACTCCCCCCGTCGACAGGCACAGTGCCCTCGTGCCACCGGGTCTGCTGCACCACCAGGTGAGCTCAGCTCTCGCGAACTGGCAGCTGGACGACGCCGAGGCGCTGCTGCACCAGATCGACGGCACGCTGCCCACCGGTGACCGGTCGGCGGCGCCGCTCACCTCGCTGGCCCGCGCCTGGGTCGACACGCTGCGCGCCGAGCTGCTGGTGCGCCGGCTGCGGCTGGCCGGCTACTCACTGCTCGGTGAGCCACTGGTCGAGGGCGGCCCGGAGCAGGAGGGCCCGCTGGACCTGCACCCCCCGGTGGACGGCACCGGCGAGGAGGCGGTGGACCGAGAGTCCCGCTCGGCGTCGGCGACGCACGCCGCGCAGGCGATCGCCCTGGTGCGCTCCGCGCGCGCCGCCTTCGACGCCCAGGACGACGACCTGCAGCGCGCCGCCGGGCTGGCCCGGCACGCCCGGATCGAGCTGCTGTCCCGCCGGGTCGACGCGGCGATGGACGAGGCCGTCGAGGCGGCCAGCCTGCTGGACCCCGCTCTCCCGCCCAGCCCGCTGCTGGTGCACACCCTCAGCTCGCTGGCCGCCGTGCTGGCCGACCTGGAGCTCATGCCGCTGGCCCTGGACTACCAGCGCCGCGCCGCCGAGGTCTCCGCCGCCGCACCCGACGCCGTCCTGGTCGGCCTCACCGGCGAGGCCGCCACCCGGCTGGCCGCGCTCTGCGCCGAGGTCGGCGAGGGCCTGCTGGACGACGGCAGCACCGCCGCCGCCGCACCGCACTTCACCGAGGCGCGCGACCTCACCGCCGGCGCGCTGCAGCGACTGCCGGCCGGCGACCCCGGGCTGCTCGACGCCCAGGTGGTGCACGGCTGGGCGCTGGTGGGGCTGGGCGAGCACGCGGCCGCAGCGTCCCTGCTGCGGAGCGTGGTCGCGATGGCCACCGCCGCCGACGACCGGGGCCTGCTGGCCTCCGCGGAGCTCGGCCTGGGCCGGGCGCTGCGCCGCTCCGGCGAGCCGCGGCGCGCCGACGACCACCTCGCCGCCGCACTGGCGCTGGCGACCGAGCACGGTCTGCCCCGGCTGCGCCGGGCCGCGCTGCGGGAGCTGTGCACGCTGCACGCCGAGCTGGACGACGCCGCCTGCGCGCTGCCCTACCTGCAGGCCTACCTGGCCGACGAGCTGGACCGGGTCGACGAGCGGCGCACCCGCTGGGTGGAGCTGTTCGGCCGGCGCAAGAGCCTGCTGGAGACCGAGCGGGCCGCCGGCCAGCTGCGCCGGCAGGCCTACGAGGACCCGCTGACCCACCTGCCCAACCGCCGGTACGCCGAGGCCCGGCTGGACGGGCTGCTGTCCGCCGGCGCGCTGCCCGCGCTGGCCGTCGTGGACATCGACAAGTTCAAGGCGATCAACGACGCCGCCGGACACCCGACCGGTGATGCGGTGCTGCGTGCCGTCGGCCAGCTGCTGGTCGACGGCTGCCGGGACACCGACGAGGTGTGCCGCTGGGCCGGCGACGAGTTCGTCATCCTACTGCCCGACACCACCTCCGAGCAGGCCGAACGGGCGATGAACCGCATCCGCCGCGCGATCGCCGGGCACGACTGGTCGGCCCTGGGCGTCGAGGCGCCGGTGCGGATCAGCGTGGGCATCGCGCAGGCGGCCCGCGGTGACGACCGGCGCACCCTGTTCGCCGCCGCCGACGGCGTGCTCTACGACGCCAAGCGCGCCGGCCGCGACCGGGTGGTCCGGCTCTCCGGGGTCACCCAGACCCGCGCCGACGACACCGGGACGACGACCGACGGACAGGCAGTCGAGGTGGTGGCCGACACGACCTCCGCGGGCGTCGCGGCCGGCGACGGCACGACCATCATGGAGACCATGACCGCCTCCCCGCTCTCCGACGGCTTCGACGAGCAGGCCGAGGGCGACCCGGCCGACGTCACCGTCGGGTTCGCCCGGCTGCTGGTCGAGCCGGTCGCGGCGAAGGCGCCCGAGCCCGCCGCGGTGCCGGACGAGCCCGAGACCGACGAGGAGCCCCTGGCCCGGCCGCGCAACCCGCTGGACGAGCTGTTCGGCGGCCCGGTCCGCCGCCCGAGCGGCCGCCGGATCGGACCGGCCGAGCCCGCGTCCGAGCCGGTCGCATCCGCCCCCAGCGCGCCCGTGCCTCCGGTGGTCGTGCCCGCTGCGGCACCGGTTCCCCGCGAGCCGGCGCTGCCCAGCGGCCCGGACGTCATCTGGGGCACCGGCCGCAGCACCGAGCAGGTGCTCGCCCTGGTGCGCGAGGCCCGCCGGGAGCACCCCGACTCCCCCGCCATCGTGGTGCGGGCCAGCGCCGACACCCTGGTCGCGCTGGCCAGCGAGCACGACGCCTACACGACGATGGACGCCGCGGCGATGTCCGCAGCAGTCGGCCCGGTCCCCGAGCCGGTCGGCCGGGTCGGCGTGCTCTGCGCAAGCAGCGGCGACACCCCGATCGCCGCCGAGGCCGCGTTCGTCGCCCGGGTCACCGGCACCGAGGTCGTCCGGGTCGACGACGTCGGCGGCAACCGGATCCGCCCGCTGCTGGCCGACTCGTCGATGCTCACCGACGTCGACTGCCTGGTGGTCGTCGCCGGCCTGGACGCCGCGCTGGCCAGCGTGGTCAGCGGACTCACCGAGGTGCCGGTCGTCGCCGTGCCCACCTCGGCTGGCCAGGGCAGCAGCTCCTTCGGCGGCTTCGGCGCGCTGATGACGATGCTCAACTCGGCCGCGCCGGGCGTGGTGGTCAGCAACATCGACAACGGCTGGTCCGCCGGCGTCTTCGCCGCCCGGATCGCCCGCCGCACCGCACGCTGACCGACCGCCCCGGACGGTCAGTGTGCAGCCACCGGGGTCTCAGCCGAGCTGAGACCCCGGTAAGCGCACAGTGGGCGGCCGGCGGGCCAGCACGGAGTGGGTGTGCCAGTGCTGGGGGCCGGCGTAGGCGGCGCCGTCGGCCTCCTGCACCTCGTGCCGGACGACGTCCAGGCCGGTGAGGAGGCGGTCGACCTCGGCGTCGGTGAGCGTGGCGATGTCGTCGGCGTCGGCCGTGGTGTCCCGCTCACCGAACAGGTCGCAGGCCATCCAGCCCCCGGGCAGCAGCGCGCCCCGGATCAGCTGCCACAGCCGCGGCAGGCGCGCTCCCGCGTAGGGCAGTGACCGGCCGGCGTGCACCAGGTGCGCCGGCGGGAGCGCGTCGAGCTCGGCGAAGGTCTCTGTGCGCACGGTGAGCCGCTCGGCCTGGCCCGCCGGGAGACGGGCGGTCAGGGATTCACCGGCCGCCGGGTCGCCGTCGATCGCCAGCACCCGCCAGCCGTGGTCGAGCAGCAGCGCCGTCTCCACGCCGGCGCCGAAGCCCAGGTCGAGTGCCAGCCGGCCCGCCCCCTCGCCGGCGTGCTCCACCAGCGCCGCGGCCAGTGGCCGGGGCGCGCGGTCGACCTGGGTCGCGTTGTAGCGGCTCCAGGCCCCGGGTTCGTCGAAGTGGGCCATCGCCGCGCACCCTAGGTCGTGCGCCGAGCCGGGTGGGCCATGATCGACGGGTGACGATCGGGTGGCTGGACCTGGCGGCCGGGGCGAGCGGGGACATGCTGCTCGGTGCGCTGGTCGACGCCGGGGTGCCGTTGCACGTGCTGGCGGCACCGGTGGCCGCGCTGCCGGTCGAGCCGATCACCCTCACCACCGAGCCGGCCACCCGGCACGGGCTGGGCGCGACCCGGGTGCACGTGCACGCCCCGCCCAGCCACGTCCACCGCACGTGGGCCGACGTCCGGGCGCTGCTCACCGACGCCGTCCTGCCCCCTGCCGTGCGCGAGGGCGCGCTGGCCGTGTTCGAGCGGCTCGCGGTCGCCGAGGGGCGGGTGCACCGGGTACCGGCCGAGGAGGTGCACTTCCACGAGGTCGGGGCGCTGGACGCGCTGGCCGACGTGGTCGGCGTGGTCGCCGGGTTCACGCACCTGGGCCTGGACGCGTTGACCGCCTCCCCGGTCGCGCTGGGCAGCGGCTCGGCCCGCGGCGCGCACGGCGTCGTGCCGATACCCGGACCCGCCGTGCTGGAGCTGCTGCGCGGCGTGCCGGTGGTCGCCGGACCGGTACCGGCCGAGACCTGCACCCCGACCGGCGCGGCGCTGCTGGCCGCCCTCGTGGCCGAGTGGACGACGCTGCCCGCCATGCGGGTGCAGCGGGTCGGCTCGGGTGCGGGCGGACGCGACCCCGAGCAGCTGCCCAACGTCGTCCGGCTGGTGCTGGGCGAGCCGGCCGACCAGCCGGCCGACGAGCTGCTGCTGGAGACCAACGTCGACGACCTCGACCCGCGGCTGTGGCCCGGCGTGCTCACCGAGCTGTTGGCCGCCGGGGCCTCGGACGCCTGGCTCACCCCGATCCTGATGAAGAAGGGCCGCCCGGCGCACACCCTGTCGGTGCTGTGCCGGCCCGGCGCGCTGGTCGCCGTCCACGACGTCGTGGTCGCGACGACGTCCACGATCGGCATGCGGGTGCAGCCGGTGCGCAAGGTCGCCCTCGACCGCGCCCAGGCGCGGGTCGAGGTGCTGGGCGGTCAGATCGGGGTGAAGGTCGCCCGGTCCGGCGGCCGGGTGGTGAACGTCAGCGTCGAGTTCGAGGACGTCGCCGCGCTCGCCGGGCAGCTGCAGCTGCCGGTCAAGGAGGTGCTGCGGGCCGCCACCGCAGCGGCCGAGCGGGCGCACCCGGTGACCCCGGCGGGCTGACCCGCCGCCGACGTCACACCCGCACCGGGCGCGGCGTCGGCTACTGTCGCCGGAGCAGAAGGGGAGTAGCCCCCCGACCACTGGTCGACATGCTGGCGCGTCCGCGCGCCCGGTCAGTGGGCCCGCGTCCTCGCGGGTGGGCGAGACCTTCCGATCCGCAGCCACCCATCGGTGTGCTGCCGGTCGGAGGCGCCCCCGCGCAGCCGCCCGGTGGCGCGAGCAGAGAGAGAACCCGTGGTCCCCTCGGTCATCCTGGCCGCCTTCGTGCTGATCCTGCCCGTCGAGCTGCCCGACAAGACGCTCTTCGCCACCCTGGTGCTGGCCACCCGGTTCCCGCCACTGCCGGTCTTCGTCGGCGTCGGCGCGGCGTTCGGGCTGCAGGTCGCCATCGCGGTCACCGCCGGCAGCCTGCTGTCCCTGCTCCCCGGGGCGGTGGTCAGCGCCGTGGTCGCGGTGCTCTTCCTCACCGGCGCCGTCCTGCTGTGGCGGGAGTCCCGCAAGGACGACGAGGATGACGAGGCGGCCGCGCAGGCCCGGGAGCAGACGTCGTTCCTGCGGGCGGCGGCGATCTCCTTCGGCGTGCTGTTCGCCGCGGAGTGGGGCGACCTGTCCCAGCTGGCCACCGCCGGCCTGGCCGCCCGGTACGAGGAGCCGCTCTCGGTGTTCGTCGGTGCCTGGGCGGCGCTGCTGGTGATCTCCGGGCTGGCCGCGTTCCTGGGCCGCAAGCTCGCCGACCGGCTGCCGGTGCGGTTGCTGCACCGGGTCGCCGCCGGGCTCTTCCTGGTGTTCGCGCTGGTCGCCGTGGTGGAGACGGTCCGCGCCCTGACCTGATCAGCCACCGCCGCCCCCGCCTCCACCGCCCAGCATCCAGCTGCTCTTGTTGACCGCGCCGCGGGCGTCCGCCTGGGCCGGGTCGTCGTAGGGCGCGGGGTCGTTGCCCATCAGCCGGGGGCCCTCGTCCTGGGCGGGCCGGCGCAACCAGAGCACCGTCGCCACGGTCACCAGCACCGCGAGGACGACGAGCACCACCACCGCGACGTCGTTCATGCCCCGACCGTACGACGGTCGGGACTTCCTGGCCTGACACCCGCAAGGGGCAGGTTCCCTGCGTCTCTCTCAAGTGACCCCGCCGTCCTGCCGACCTCACCGGTGGACGGGCCCGCATGCGGCCGCAGGAGAACGGGAGAGGCCATGGACACCATCCGGCTCGAGGAGTCGCAGGACGTGCTGGTGCAGACGGCGGCGGTCATCGCCGCCCAGCGCCAGTTCGCGCAGCGGCTGCGCCAGCGGACGGTCCCCGACCCCCTCACCGGTCTCCCGGTGCGCAGCCTGCTGGTCGACCGGCTCGAGCTGGCGCTGGCCGCCGCCGGCCCGGACACCGGCCGGCTGGCCGTGCTGTCCTGCAACCTCGACGGGATCACCGCCCTGGAGGACACCCACGGGTCCCCCGCCGCCGACGCCGCCCGCGCCGAGGCCGCCGGCCGGCTGGTCACCGCCGTTCGTCAGGGCGACGTCGTCGCCCGGATCAGCGCCCAGACGTTCGTGCTGCTCTGCCCGGGGATCGTCGCGGTCGAGGACGCGCAGGGCATCGCCCAGCGGGTCGCCGCCGCCTTCGACGAGCCGCTGCACCCCCGGCCGGACGTTCCCCACCGGGTCCGGCTCAGCGTCGGGGTGGCGCTGTCGGGCCGGGCCTCGACCCCGGAGTCGCTGCTCGCCGCGGCCAACGAGGCGATGACCCAGATCAGGCACGACCGGCAGGGCACCGGCCGGCACGGCTGAGCCGCCGGCTCAGCCCGACGTCGGGATCCACTCGGCGAGCGCGCGGCCGATCTCGTCCGGGGAGTCCTCCGGCATGAAGTGACCGCCCGGCACGGTGACCTCGGTCAGCGCCGGCCAGCGGCGCACCAGCTTGCGCTGCCGGCCGACCAGGATCGACCCGGGGTCGGCGTTCAGGAACAGCTTGGGCACCTCGCTGTACGCCAGCCACTGGCCGTACCGGTCCACGATGTCGTGCACGTCCGGCGGTGCGTGTTCGATCGGGATCTGCCGCGGCCACTCCAGCGTCGGCCACCGGTCCTCGCGCTCCCGGAAGGGGGCCCGGTAGCGGTCGTGGGCCTCGGGTGAGAGCCCGCGCTTCACCTCGGCGGGCAGGATCTTCTCCACGAACACGTTCTGGTCCAGCACCTTGCGCTCGCCGTCGGGGCCGCGCATCGCCTGGAACACCGGCTTCGCCGCGCGCGGCCAGTCCGCCCAGATCACCGGGGTCACGATCGCCTCGGTGAACGCGATGCCGCGCACCGCTCCCGGGTTCTTCGCGGCCCAGTCGAAGCCCAGCCCGGAACCCCAGTCGTGCAGCACCAGCGTCACCCGCTCGGTGGCCCCGACCGCCCGCATGAACTCGGCCAGGAAGTGGGCGTGCCGGTCGAAGGAGTAGGTGCCCGGCCCCGGGTCGGGCAGCTTGTCCGACTCCCCCATGCCGATCAGGTCCGGGGCGATGCAGCGCCCGAGGTGCTGCACGTGCGGGATGACGTTGCGCCACAGGTAGGACGACGTCGGGTTGCCGTGCAGGAAGACGATCGGGTCGCCGCTGCCGGTGTCGACGTAGGCCATCTCCTGCTCCCCGACCCGGACCCGCGAGCGCGGGAACGGGTCGTCGGCGGGCACGGGCGTGCGGACGTCGTCGGCCATGCCCTCAGGTCTCCCCGCCACCCCGCCGTCCGAACCCCTTCAGACCGCCAAAATGACCATTTTGGCGGTCGGGGTTGCGCCTGACGTTGCGTCAGGCTGTTGCGTGGCCTCCGTCAACGAGAGAGAAGGGGCGATGAGCTGGACGGTGGGCGAGCTGGCCCGGCTGGCCGGGGTCACGGTGCGCACGCTGCACCACTACGACCGGATCGGGCTGGTGCGGCCCAGCGAACGGACGTCGGCGGGCTACCGCAGCTACGACGTCCGCGACCTGGACCGGTTGCACCAGGTGCTGGTCTACCGCGGGCTCGGGTTCCCCCTCGACGAGGTCGCGACCCTGCTGGACGACCCCGACGCCGACCCCGCGGAGCACCTGCGCCGGCAGCACCGGCTGCTGCGGGAACGGCTCGAGGCCACCTCGGCGATGGTCGCGGCCGTGGAGAAGGAGATGGAGGCACGGCAGATGGGGATCTCCCTGACCCCGGAGGAACGGTTCGAGGTGTTCGGTGACTGGCTCCCGGAGGAGTACGCCGCCGAGGCCGAGGAGAAGTGGGGCGACACCGAGGCGTGGGCCCAGTCCCAGCGCCGGACGGCGGCGATGTCGAAGGAGGACTGGCTGCGGGTCAAGGCCGAGACCGACGACATCGAGGGCCGGTTCGCCGCGGCGCTGGCCGCCGGGACCCCCGCGGACGCCGCTGAGCCCATGGACCTCGCCGAGGAGCACCGGCAGCACATCGGCCGGTGGTTCTACGACTGCCCGCCGCAGCTGCACGGCTGCCTCGGCGAGATGTACGTCGCCGACGAGCGGTTCGCCGCCTACTACGAGCGGATCACCCCGGGCCTGGCGCAGTACGTGAGCACCGCCGTCCAGGCCAACGCCGCCCGTCAAGGCTGAACCGACCAGGACTGGGCCGACCCGGACTGGGCCCTGACCGGGGTTGAGCCCTGGCCGGCGTTGAGCCGCCCGGCCGGAGGTGGAGCCGTGCCACGGCGCAGCTCCACCTCCGGTGGCGCGGGTTGACCCGCGCGAGCGACGTCACCCTCCCCCCGCTCCCACCGGGTGGCGGGCAGGCCGCATGCTGGCCGGGTGGGGTGGGTGATCGGGCGGCTGCAACAGCCGTGGGTGCAACGGGCGGTCCGGGCGGCGCTGGCGGCCGGACTGTCGTGGCAGGTGGCCTTGCTGCTGCCGCCGTCGCTGTCGGAGTACGCCTACTACGCCCCGCTGGGCGCGGTCATCGCGGTCAGCCCGACGATCGCCGACTCCGCCTCGGCCGCGTGGCGCAGCCTCACCGCCATCCTGGTCGGCTTCGCGCTGGCCGTGGTCGTCTACGAGGTCACCCGGGCGGTGCCGAACGCGCTGACCATCGCGCTGATCGTCGCGCTGGCGATCGTGGTCGAGCAGTGGCGGTCACTGTTCCGCGAACAGGCCAGCTGGGTGAGCTTCGCCGCCGTCCTCATGCTCACCGTCGGGACGGCGGACCCGACCGAGTACGCGGTGCGCTACGCGGGGCTGACCCTGCTGGGCGCCGCCATCGGCGTGCTGGTGACCAGCCTGCTGTTCCCGCCGCTGCAGCTGACCACCGCCGTCGAGCGGGTCGCCCGCACCCGCGCGCTGCTGGCCGAGCACCTGGAGACGATCGCCGCGGCGCTGCGCAACGGCCAGGTGCCCGGCCCCGGGGAGTGGGAGGCCCGCGGCGACGAGCTGGACCGGGCGCTGGACCGGATGCGCTCGGCCGAGGCGCAGGTCGAGCGGGCCCGCCGGGCCAACCCGCGGGCCCGGCGCTGGCAGGGCACCGCGGCCAGCATCCGCGAGCAGTCCCGCGCCCTGGACCGCGTCGCCGTCCTGATCGACGACCTCACCACGCTGGTCGTGGAGTTCCAGCCGCACCGGCGTGGCCTGGACCGGGTGGACGACGGCACCGGCTGGGTGGTCGCCGACGCGCTGGACGGGCTGGCCGGGGTCGTCCGGCTGCCGTACCACGACACCGACACCGAGCCCGACCAGCGCGACGCCGCCGTCGCCACCGCGCTGGCCGCCGCGAGCCGGCTGACCAGCCTGGTGCGCGCCTCGGAGATCGGCGACGACGAGGGCTTCTTCGCCCTCAGCGCGGTCACGATCGGGATGCACCGCTCGCTGCAGACCCTCGAGGCGCACGTCCGCTTCCCCACCCCCGCCTGACCCGCCTCCGGCCATGTTCGCCAACATGGCCGCTCCTTGCCCGAGCAGGCCCGGCGCGGGTCGCCGTCCAGGGTCCGGCCATGTTGGCCAACATGGCCGTCGTCCCCGGCGTGGCCCGGTGAGGTTGCACGTGGAACGTGCGCCGTGGGCGAAAACGGACGACGCCGTCCTCGGGCCCGGCTAGGGTCCGGTCCTCGTGAGCCGCATCGGTGAGGTACTCGTCCCGGCCCGGCTCGGCAGCAGCTTCCGCTGGCTGCTCGCCTCCTCCTGGACCTCCCAGCTCGGTGACGGCATCCTGCTCGCGGCCGGGCCGCTGCTGGTCGCCTCACTGACCGGCGACCCGTTGCTGGTCGCCCTCGCCGCGACCGTGCAGTGGCTGCCGGCGCTGCTGTTCGGGCTGCTCGCCGGGGCTCTGACCGACCGGCTCGACCGGCGGCTGATCGTGCTCGTCGTCGACCTGAGCCGCGCCGCCGTGCTGGTGGTGCTGACCCTGGCGGTGGTCACCGAGCGGGTGACGATCGCCGTGGTGCTGGCAGCACTGTTCCTGCTGGCCACCGCCGAGGTGTTCGCGGACAACAGCTCGCAGACGCTGGTGCCGATGCTGGTGGCCCGGGATGACCTGGCGGTGGCGAACTCCCGGCTGCAGACCGGGTTCATCACCGTCAACCAGCTCGCCGGTCCGCCGCTCGGCGCAGCGCTGTTCACCGTCGGCGCCGCGTGGGCGCTGGGGGTGCAGGCGGTGGCGATCGCGCTGGGCGCGGTGCTCGTCACCCGTGTCGTCCTGCCGGCCCGGGAGCCGCGCACCGGCGCGCGCACCGCGATGCGGCACGACATCGCCGAGGGGGTGCGCTGGGTGCGGCACCACGCCGCCGTCCGCACCCTGGTGCTGACCATCACGATCTTCAACGTCACCTTCGGCGCCGCCTGGTCGGTGCTGGTGCTCTACGCCACCGAGCGGATCGGGCTCGGCGAGGTGGGCTTCGGGCTGGTCACCACCGTCGGCGCCGTGGGCGGCATCGTCGGTGGCCTGACCTACGGCTGGATCACCCGCCGGGTGAGCCTGAGCGACCTGATGCGGATCGGCCTGGTCGTGGAGACCCTGACCCACCTCGCGCTGGCCCTCACCACCAGCGCCTGGGTCGCGCTGCCGGTCTTCTTCGCGTTCGGTGCGCACGCCTTCATCTGGGGGACGACGTCGGTCGCCGTCCGGCAGCGGGCGGTGCCCGGCGCCCTGCAGGGGCGGGTGGGCAGCGTCAACGTGGTCGGCGTCTACGGCGGGCTGGTGGTGGGCTCGGCGTTGGGCGGCGTGCTCGCCCAGCACTGGGGCGTCACCGCACCGTTCTGGTTCGCCTTCGCCGGGTCGGCGGTGTTCGTGGTGCTCATCTGGCGCTCGCTGCGGCACATCGCGCATGCCGACGAGGCGCCGGTGCCGGCAGCCGCCTGAGCACGGCGCCGCCGCAACGCCGGACAGGGTCAACCCGCACCAGGTGACGTTGAGCCGCGCCAGCACGCGGCTCAACGTCACCTGGCGCGGCTCAACCTCCCGGCCCAGCCCGAGTCCTGGCCCGGCTCGACCTGACCGGGCTCGACACGACTGCGCCGGTGCTCAGACCCGGATGAGGAGCTCGCCGTGGAGCATGCCGAGCCAGCCGTCCTCGGCCGCGGCCCAGTCCAGCCAGGCGTCCGCGATCTCCTGCAGCTGCGCCGGGGTGGCCAGGCCGTAGGCCACCGCCTGCTCGGCGAAGGCCGACGACGTCGCCCGCCCGGCCCACGACCGGCCCCACCACTCCCGCTCGGCGGGACTGGCGAAGCACCAGGCGGAGGTGGTCGCGGTGACCTCCCGCAGCCCGGCGGCGTGCGCCCAGGACACCAGCCGCCGGCCGGCGTCGGGCTCGGCGTCGTTGTGCCGGGCCACCTGCCCGTAGAGCTCCAGCCACCGGTCGAGGCCGGGCGCGGCGGGGAACCAGGTGGTGGCCGCGTAGTCGACGTCCCGGACGGCGACCACTCCCCCGGGCCGGCACACCCGGGCCATCTCGCGCAGCGCCGCCACCGGGTCGGTCAGGTGCTGCAGCACCTGGTGGGCGTGCACCACGTCGAAGGAGCCGTCCGGGAAGTCCAGCGCGTAGCCGTCGCCGACGGCGAACTCGACGTCCACCCCCGTCCGGGCCGCGAGCTCCCGGGCCTCGGTCAGCGGCGCCGACGCGACGTCCAGGCCGACGACGCGCCCCGGCCCCACCCGGGCGGCCAGGTCGACGGTGATCGTGCCCGGACCGCAGCCCACGTCGAGCACGTCGAGCCCGGGGCGCAGCTCCGCGAGCAGGTAGCCGGCGGAGTTCTCGGCGGTGCGCCAGCGGTGCGACTGCAGGACGGGCTCGGCATGCCCGTGCGTGTAGGTGTCCACGCCGACATCATGGCGCTCAGTACCGCTCAGTGGGACTTGTTTCCCAGTGAGCGAGACCGGACCATCAAGACGGACATCCGGTGCCGGCAACCGCCCGGGCGACCCGTCGACGCGGCATGCTGCGCGCATGACCTACGACCGGGAGCTGGCCGACGGTGTGCGGGCCGCGTTCGCCACCCAGCCGGGGCTGTCGGAGAAGGCCATGTTCGGCGGCCTGGCGTTCCTCGTCGACGGCGCGATGGCCGTGGCCGTCGCCGGGCAGGACGGCCTCATGGTGCGCTGCGACCCGGCCCTGGCCGGCGAGCTGGTCGCCGCCCACGGGGTGGACCGGATGGTCATGCGCGGCCGCGAGCTGGACGGCTGGCTCCTGGTGCGGCCCGACGTGCTGGACGACGAGGCGCTGCGCCGCTGGGTCGGCATCGGCCGCGCCGGCGCGGCCGCGGCCGGCGTCAGCTCTCCAGCAGGGTCTGCCCCAGGTACTGCCCGGGCGCCACGCCGGGGAGCACCGCGAACACCGCCGACCCGACGGGCGTCGTCCACTGGTTGAGCAGGTCGAGCTCGTCCAGCCGCTGCTGGATCGGCACGAACTGGGCGGCCACGTCGGCCTGGAAGGCGATGAACAGCAGGCCGCTGTCGCTGAGCTGCCCGGGGGGCGGCGGGGCGGCGTAGTTGTAGGGCCGGCGCAGCATCCGCTCCCGGCGGTGCAGCGGCCCGGCGCGCCGGATGTGCGCCGCGGTGTCGATCACCGGCAGGCCGTCCTCGCCGACCGCGGTCAGGTCGGCCGGGTGCTCCTCCCGGGTGCCGGTGAGCGGCGACCCGTCGCTCAGCCGGCGACCGACCACCCGTTCCCTCGCCGGCCGGTCCTGCTCGTCCCAGGCATCCAGGTGCATGGCGATGCGGCGCACGACCATCCCGGTGCCGCCGCGCAGCCACCCGGGGCCGTCGTCGCCGACCCACACGAGGTCGTCCTCGACGCCGTCCAGCGGCTGGACCGTGCCGTCGACCTGGCCCATCAGGTTGCGGTGGGTGAGCCCGGCGGGCAGCGAGCCGGCGCTGTTG
This sequence comes from uncultured Modestobacter sp., assembly GCF_947486615.1. Taxonomy (GTDB): domain Bacteria; phylum Actinomycetota; class Actinomycetes; order Mycobacteriales; family Geodermatophilaceae; genus Modestobacter. The sequence goes on along the minus strand of NZ_CANKUD010000016.1, from coordinate 79,698 downwards.
CGGAAGCCGTGCTGCACCCACCGCACGGTGCCGAACGGCCGCGCCTGCTTGGCCAGGACGCGCACCGCATGCGCCACCGTGACCGCGTCGTCGGCGCACACCTGCACGACCACGTCACCGCCGGACCAGCGCTCATCCAGCCGGTCGATGCCGAAGGCCGGCAGCGGGGCGAGCCACTCGGGGCGGCGGTCGGCCAGCCCGGTCACGTCGAAGGCGCCGGGGCCCAGCCCGACGGTCACGGTCAGGCCGGCCGGCACCGTGGCGAGCTCCGGTTCGGTGTCGCCCAGCGCCGGGACGCCGGCGGTCAGCCGTTCGGCGTCCTGGGTCCAGGCCCGCAGCAGCCGGGTCAGGTCGGCGGGGGTGGTGCCCGCGGCGAGGTCGACGGCCACCAGGGTGGCCGCCGCCTGCGGCGGCGTGCGCACCCCGGCCTGGTGGGTGCCGTGGAAGGGCACCGTCGACCGGCCGGTGGCGTCCTCGGGGAGGGCGGGCGCGGTGGCCGGCTCGGCACCGAGTGCGGTGCCGGCCAGCCCGACGGTGGCACCACCGACGACCGCGCCACCGCCGGCCAGGAACGCCCGGCGGCTCAGCCGCGAGACCATCAGCCGTCCCCACCCGTGCCGGCGCCGGGGGCCGCGAGCTCCAGGTGGCCAGCCGCCGGGGCGATGACAATGCCGGCGGGCATCAGCGTCAACCGGTTCACGATGAGTTGGTCGTCCCCCGGCGGTGCCCAGTTCCCGCACAGCCCGAGAGCTCACTCCCAGACGGTGGGGTGGCCCTCCGCGGCCCGGACCAGGTGGGCGGCAGCGTCGCCCAGGCCCTCGACGACGAAGCCGAAGGCGACGAGCACCTCTCCGACCGCGGCGGTCATCGTGTCCTGCACCGCCCCCTCGGCCAGCCGCCCGCGGGCCTGGCCGAGCGAGATCCGGTCGTGCTGGGCCCAGGAGACGATCACCGCCTGCTGCGCCGGGCTGGGGGTGAGGCACACCCCGCCGAGGGCCTTGCTGGAGGTGCGGCCCGAGCAGTCGTGCAGCGGCAGACCGGCCTCGGCCAAGGCGGCGGCGACCTCGCAGACCAGCCCGGTGAGCGGGTCCGCGTCGGAGATCAGCAGGTCCCAGTCGTCGGCCAGCCGGTCCAGCTGCGCGGAGAGGTGGGCGAGGAAGGCGCGGTCGTCCGGGGAGAAGCGGCGGGCCAGCGTGCCGTCGTCCCGGCGGACGCCGTAGGCGGCGACCACCGCGTCGGTGGGCACCCCGGAGGAGACCTCGGAGAGCGCGGCGTCCACGTGGGTCGGGAACGGCCCGGCCACCACCTGGGCACCGCCGTCGACCAGCCACCAGCCCAGGTCGGCGACCGACTCGACGGTCGTCGCCTCCGGACCCGGGGTCCCGTTCGACACGCTCACTGAACACTCCTCTCCCCCGACGCCGGCGGGGAGACCGGCGCCGGCCCCACCGCACCGGTGCCGCGGTCGGCGGACCATCCGAGGTCCTCGACCGGTTGCTGCACCGGAACGGCCCGACCGGACGACGTCCGGTTGCGCCTGCGGAGGAGCTATCGGCAGCTCAGGTGCAAGGCGCAACTCGAACCGGAGGCCCAGAGCTCGGCGAGCACCGCTCCGGCCACCGCCACGGCGCGCTCCCGGTCGGAAGTGCCCAGGCCAATCCGGGTGCGCCGGTCCAGCAGGTCGGCCACGGTGCGCGCTCCCTCGGAACGGACGGCGAAGCGCAGCTCCCCCACCGTCTCCTCCCGTCCCTCGACCACCAGCCCACTCCCGAGCGCAGCGACCACAGGGGCCTCGGTGCCGTACCGGTGCACCAGCCGCGCCGGGGCGTCCACCCGGGCGCTGGACGCCCGGCGGCACGGCTCGGGCTGCCTGCTGGTCGTGGCTGGACCGGGAGATCGGCCCGGTGGGCGCCGACGTGCTGCGTGCGGTGGAGCGGCAGCTGGACCCGCAGGGGATCGTCAACCCCGGGGTACTGCTGCCCGACTGGTCGCGTTTCAGCAGCTCAGACGGGGTATGGGTGTGCCCATGTCCAGCGGTCACGACCACGCCACCGAGCCCGGCTCGGGCGAGGTGCTCCGGATCGAGGACCAGACCGGGCCCCTTCTCCGCTTCGCCGGCCGGATCGACCGCGAGGCCGTGCGCCGCTTCCGGCTGCTGGTCCCGCCGACGGCGTGGCCGGAGCGGGCCGACCTGGCCGCGGTCACCGCGATCGACCCGGCCGGGCTGGAACTGCTGGTGCACCTGAGCCGCAAGCCCCAGCGCCGGGGGCAGCAGCTGCAGCTGCTCGCCGTGCCGACCGAGCTGGAGGCGCCGCTGGCGCGGGCCGGGCTCTCCCGACTGCTCCCCCACCCCGGCGCGGCACCGACCACCACCTGATCGAGCCCCGCACCACTCTCCTCGTCACGGGACGCGGCGGGGCGGCCCGACCGGGACGCGAGCGGGCGCACCTGCACAGCTGCGCAGGTGCGCCGTTGGCAGGCCGGGGCACCGCCTCGTAGCGTCCCGGCTGCCGTGGTGCTCGGGAAGCCGGTGGAATGCCGGCGCGGCCCTCGCCACTGTGAAGGGGTAGTTGCTGCGCCACGCCCGCGTCCTGCGCGGGCAGTCACTGGACCGACCGGTCCGGGAAGGCGGCGCGGCCGCAGCGACCCCTGAGCCAGGAGACCGGCCACGGCACCGAGTCCGTCCACGAGGTGCTGGAAGGCGGCTGCATCCGCATGCCCATGTCAACGTCCACCCGATCCGCCCTGATGACCGTCGCCCTGTCGGCGGGGTTGCTCGCCGGCTGCGGCTCCGACCAGCCCGACACCGCCCGGGCCGCCGACGCCACCGCGGGCTTCCCGGTCACCGTCAGCAGCTGCGGCCACGAGGCCACCGTGCCGGCCCCGCCCGAGCGCGCGGTGACCATCAACCAGGGGGCCACCGAGGTGATGCTCGCCCTGGGCCTGGCCGACCGGATGGTCGGCACCGCCTACCTGGACGACGCGGTCGCCGACCGCTGGGCGCAGGAGTACGCGAGCGTCCCGGTGCTGTCCGAGGAGTACCCGGACACCGAGACGCTGCTGACCGCCGAGCCGGACTTCGTCTACGGGTCCTACCTCACCTCGTTCGCCGGGGACGCCGCCGGTTCGCAGGCCGACCTCGCCGACCTCGGCATCCCCTCCTACGTCTCCCCGTTCGGCTGCGGCCGGGACACCCCGGGCGAGTCCGCCGGCGCCGACGGCGTCACCTTCGACGACGTCTGGGGCGAGCTGCGCGACGTCGCCAGCGTCTTCGGCGTGCAGGACCGCGCCGAGGAACTGGTCGCCGAGCAGCAGGAGCTGCTGGCCGACCCGGCGATCGCCACGGCCGGCGAGGGGCTGACCGTGTTCTGGTACGACAGCGGCGACACCACGCCGTTCACCGGGGTGGGCGAGGGCGGCCCGCAGCTGCTGATCGACTCCGTGGGCGCCACCAACGTCTTCGCCGACGTGCCCGGCACCTGGGCCGACGTCAGCTGGGAGCAGGTGGTCGCCGCCGACCCCGACGTCATCGTGCTGCCGGAGGCCGTCTGGTCCACCGTCGAGGAGAAGAAGCAGTACCTCGCCGCGGACCCGGCACTGTCGGCGCTCACCGCCGTCCGGGAGGAGCGGTACGTGGAGCTGCCGTTCACCGAGTCGACCCCCGGCGTCCGGAACGCCGACGGCGTGGCCTCGCTCGCCGAACAGCTCACCGCGCTCGGCCGGTGACCGCGCTCAGCGCGCTGCGGCTGCCCCGGTCGCCGGTGCTGGTCGTCCCGGCGCTGGTCGCCCTGCTGGTGCTCAGCGCCCTGGTGGCGGTGACGATCGGCTCGGCGGACCTGTCGCTGGGCACGGTCGTGCGCGCGGTGTTCGCCCGGGACGACGTCCCGCTGCTCACCGAGCACATCGTGTGGCAGCTGCGGCTGCCGCGGATCGCCGGCGCGGCCCTGGTCGGCGCGGGGCTGGCGCTGTCCGGCGCCGTGGTGCAGACGCTCACCCGCAACGCGCTGGCCGACCCGTACCTGCTGGGCATCTCCGGCGGGGCGTCGGTGGGCGCGGTGCTGGTGATCGTGCTCGGCGTCGGCGTCACCACGCTGGGCGGTCAGCTCGCCGTCTCCCTCGCGGCGTTCGCCGGGGCGGTGCTGGCGCTGGCGCTGGTGCTGGCACTGGCCACCGGCCGCAGCGGGGCGCTGCCGCCGGGCCGCACCGTGCTGGCCGGGGTCGCGGTCGGCCAGCTGGCGTACGCGGTCACCTCCTTCGTCGTCCTCTCCTCCGGCGACAGCGACGCCGCCCGGCGGGTGCTGCGGTGGACGGTCGGCTCGCTGGCCGGCACCCGCTGGGACGCCGTCGCGGTGGCCGCCGTCGTCGTCGGCGTGCTGGGCGCGGTGGTGCTGGCCGGCTCCCGGGCGCTGGACGCCTTCGCCTTCGGTGACCGCGCCGCGTCGAGCCTGGGCGTGCCGGTCGAGGTGACCCGGTGGGTGCTCTACGGCACGGTCGCCCTGCTCACCGGCGCGATGGTGGCGCTGGCCGGGTCGATCGGGTTCGTCGGCCTGGTGGTGCCGCACGCCGTCCGGCTGGTGCTCGGGCCGCTGCACCGGCGGCTGCTGCCGGTCGCCGCCCTGGTCGGCGCGGTCTTCCTGCTGTGGGCCGACACGCTGGCCCGCACCCTGCTCGGGGACACCGAGGTGCCGATCGGGGTGCTCACCGCGTTCGTCGGGGTGCCGCTGTTCGTCGTCCTGCTGCGCCGCGAGCGGAGCCGGTCGTGACGCTGCAGGTCGAGGGCGCCACCTGGGCGGCCGGCGGCCGCACGGTCGTCGACGGCGTCGGGTTCACCGTGCCCACCGGCGGGGTGACCGGCCTGCTCGGCCCCAACGGCTCGGGCAAGACGTCGCTGCTCCGCGGGGTGGCCCGGCTCAGCCGGCTGTCCGGCGGCAGCGTGCGACTGGACGGCGACGACGTGCTGGCTCTCCCCCGCCGGGCGCTGGCCCGGCGGGTCGCGGTGATGGAGCAGGACGCCGGCACCGAGCTGGACCTGACGGTCGCCGACGTCGTCGGCCTGGGCCGCACCCCGCACCGCAGCCTGGTCGCCGCGGAGTCCGACGCCGACCGGGCCGCGGTGGCCCGGGCGATGGACCGGGCCGGGGTGACCGGGCTGGCGCACCGCAGCTGGCCGACGCTGTCCGGCGGCGAGCGCCAGCGGGTGCAGCTGGCCCGCGCACTGGCCCAGGAGCCGGAGCTGCTGGTGCTCGACGAGCCGACCAACCACCTGGACGTCGCCGCGCAGCTGCAGCTCATGCGGCTGGTGCGCGAGATCGGCGTGACCACCCTGGCCGCGCTGCACGACCTCACGCTGGCCGCCCGGTTCTGCGACGAGCTGGTGGTGCTGCAGCACGGGCGGGTCGCCGCCGCCGGGCCGGTGGCCGAGGTGCTCACCCCCCGGCTGCTGGCCGACGTGTGGGGCGTGCGCGGGCAGCTGGTCGACTCCCCCTTCGGCGACGGCCCGCTGGTCGCGATCGCGAGCGGGCCGTGACCCGGCGGGTGCTGCTGGTCGCCCGCACCGGCCTGCACGCCGATCCGGTCGGGGCGCTGCAGCCCGCGGTCGCCGCGCTCGCCGCCGGCGGCACGGACGCCCGGGTCGCCGTCCTGGACGGGCACGGCCCGACGGTGACCGCCGCCCTGGACGACGCCCGCGCGGACCGGGTCACCGACGTGGTCCTGGTGCCGGCGCACCTGCCGCCGGACCGCTACCTGGTCGCCTGGCTGCGCCGGGTGGTCGCCCACTGGCTGCGCTCGGTGGAGGACGCCCCCGCCGTCCACCTGGCGGAGCCCCTCGCGGCGACCGGCGAGGTGGCGGCTGCGCTGGCCCGGACGGCGACGGGACCGACCACCCGGCTGGGCACCGCGGCGGCGCCGCTGACCGTGCCGGCGTGGGAGCGGGTGCCGGCGCACCGCCGGCACGTGCTGGCCTGCCGCGGCCCGCGGTGCGCCGCGCTCGGCGCGGCGGAGGTGACCGCGGCGCTCACCGGTGAGCTGGACGCCGCCGGCCTGGGCGACGACGACGTGCTGGTGACCGCCACCGGCTGCCTGTTCCCCTGCGCCCGCGGACCGTGGCTCGTGGTGCACCCCGAGGACACCTGGTACGGGCAGCTCGACGCCGACCAGGTGCCCCGGATCGTGGCCGAGCACCTCGTCGGCGGCCGCCCGGTCGAGGCCTGGCGGGTGCCTCGAGGTGACCCACCGGGGTGACCGCGCACCGAGACCGGCCGGCTCCGGCCGCCGGCCAGCTACCCTGACCACGTGGGTCACCAGGGCATCGAGGGCTTCGCCATGCCCGAGCCCGACGAGGTGCGCCGGGCCGCCGAGGCGCTGCGGATGCTGGGCGACCCCACCCGGCTGAACATCCTGTGGGCCCTGATGCAGGGCGAGACGTCGGTGGCCTGCCTCGCCGAGCTGGCGCACACCTCACCCACCGCGGTGAGCCAGCACCTGACGAAGCTGCGGCTGGCCGGGCTGGTCACCAACCGGCGCGAGGGCACCTTCGTGATCTACACCCTCGCCGACCGGCACCTGGAGGCGCTGCTGCGCCAGACGCTGTCGCACGCCGGTCACCGACCGCCGACCGAGGCCGAGCTCCAGCACGGCTGAGCCCCGCCGCCGACCCGGTCTGCGGGCACGGCGCCGGCCGGGAGACCCGCGGCGAGCCGGTCAGCCGCGCGGGCGACGCCCCACCGGGGGCAGCCGGGCAGCCAGCGCCCGGGTGCCGTAGCCGCCGACCACGGCGGCCGCGACCAGCACCAGCAGCACCCCGACCAGGCTGATCTGCTCGACCCCGACCAGCTGCAGCAGGAGCAGCAGCACCGCGGCCACCAGCAGGGACAGCCCGGCGGCGAGCAGCACGACCAGCCACCGGGGCTGACCGCCGGGGGGCGGGTCGACGGGGGTCACCCCGGTAGTGGACCACGCGGCCGCACGGGCCCGGGCTGGCCGCGCCGAGCAAGATCCAGCAGGCTCGGGGGCATGAGCGCCCCGAACACCGCGACCCCCGGCGTCACCAGCGAGGTGGGCCGGCTGCGCACCGTGCTGCTGCACCGGCCCGGCGCCGAGCTGCGCCGGCTGACCCCGCGCAACAACGACGAGCTGCTCTTCGACGGCGTCCCGTGGGTCGCCCGCGCCCAGGAGGAGCACGACGCGTTCGCCGCGGCGCTGACCGAGCGCGGGGTCGAGGTGCTGCACCTGGACCGGCTGCTCGCCGAGGTGATGGCGGTGCCCGACGCCCGCGCCGAGGTGATCACCGCCGCCGTCGACGACCCGCGCCTGGGGGCCACGCTGCGGCACGCCACCACCGCCCACCTCGACGGCCTGGCCCCGGCGGACCTCGCCCAGGCGCTGATCTCCGGGGTCGCCCACGACGAGCTGCGCGGCGGCCGCGGGCTGGCCTACCAGCTGATGGGGCGCGGTGAGTTCGTCGTCCCGCCGCTGCCCAACCTGATGTTCACCCGCGACTCCTCGGTGTGGGTCGGCGGGCAGGTGGCCGTCACCTCGCTGGCCATGCCGGCCCGCGACCGGGAGAGCGCGCTGACCGCCGCGCTCTACACCCACCACCCACGCTTCGCCGGTGTCGAGCAGCTCTACGGGCCGCACCTGGAGCACCTGGAGGGCGGCGACGTCCTGCTGCTCTCCCCGGGCGTGGTGGCGGTCGGCGTCGGCGAGCGGACGACGGCCGGCGGGGCCGAGCGGCTGGCCCGGCGGGTCTTCGCCCGGGGGCTGGCGCACACCGTGCTCGTCGTCCCCATCGCGCAGGAGCGGGCGACCATGCACCTGGACACCATCGCCACGATGGTCGACGTCGACGCGATGGTCATGTACCCGGCGGTCGCCGACACCCTGCAGGCCTGGACGGTCACCGCCGGCGACGAGCCCCCGGACGCCGCGGACACCACCGAGCTGTCGGTGCGCGGCCCGCAGCCGTTCCTGGTCGCGGCCGCGGCGGCGATGGGGATCGACCGGCTGCGGGTGATCGACACCGGCCTGGACCCGGTCACCGCCGAGCGGGAGCAGTGGGACGACGGCAACAACACCCTCGCCCTGGCTCCCCGGCTGGCGGTGGCCTACGAGCGCAACACGGTCACCAACGCCGCGCTCGAGGCGGCCGGCATCGAGGTGCTGGCCATCGCCGGGTCGGAGCTGGGCAGCGGGCGGGGCGGCCCGCGGTGCATGTCCTGCCCGGTGCTCCGCGACCCGCTGCCCGCCGCGCGCTGAGGTCAGGCGCCCGGGTCGAAGGCCTGCACCGCGGGCAGGAACACCTGCTCCCGGAGGACGTCGCGGCGGGCCGGGCTGCTGGTCAGCTGCACGACCGCCAGGCCGGCGGGCGTCTCGGCCAGGGCCAGGTCGACCCGCTGGCCGAGGTCGTCGACCTGGTACAGGTCCCAGCTGAGCGACCCGGTCTGCACCTGGTCCACCGGCCGGGGCGCGTCGCCGCCCAGCTGGGCCGCCAGCTGCTGCAGCACCTGGTCGGGCGAGGCACCCGGGGCCACCTGCTGCACCAGGGTGACCAGCGGCGACTGCTGGAACACCCCCGGCAGCACCTCGGCCCACCCCTCCGGCCGGACGCCGGAGACGCCCAGGTCCTCGTTCTCCCAGGGCACCGTCTCCACGGCCACGCCCTCGGCGGTGAACACCGGCGGCTCGACGTCCTCGACGCAGGAGACGTCGGGCTCCGCGTCCGGGTCGGCCAGGAACTCCTGCACCAGCTGCGCCGCGCACTCGTGGGTGCCCACCGAGCCGTGCCCGGTGTAGGGGAACTCGACGAAGACCGCGTTCGAGAGGTCCTCGGCCAGCTGCTCGCCCCAGCGCGGCGGCGTGATCGGGTCCAGCTCGCCGGCCAGCACCAGGGTGGGCAGGTCGCTGCTGACCGCCTCGTCCTCGCCCGGGCCGCCCTCCCCGGCGCCCCAGTCGGCGCAGACGTCGAAGATGCCGGGCCCCTGGGTCGGGTTGCCGGTGAAGAAGCCCTCGACCAGCGGGTGCTCGGTGGCCGCCTGCGCCACGGCGTCCCGGTCGCTGGAGCTGACCTCCTCCTGGCACTGCACGGACAGCTGCTGCCCCACGCTCACCAGGTCCAGCTGCTGGGCCGAGGCGCCGAGCAGCAGGCCGATGGTGCCGAACTCGCCGTTCGCGGCCTCGTCGATGACCTCGGGCAGGAAGGGGATCAGCTCGGTGGAGTACATGCTCTGGAACAGGAACCCGACCAGGCCGGCGCCGTCCAGCGGGCTCTGCACCCGCTCGCCGGTCGTCGGGTCGACCACGGTGACCGGGACCGGGGCGGCGTCCAGCTGCGCGACGAGGTCGGTGACGGTCTGCTCGAGGTCGGGGAAGCGCGCGGCGCACCCGGCGTCGGCGGCGCAGGTGGCGAACAGCGCCTCGATCGCCCGGGCGGCGTTGCCCGGGCCCTCCTCGTACAGGTCGGCGTCGATCGGGTAGGCGGCGTCCAGCACCACCGACCGGATGCCCTCGGGTTGGTCGCGCACGGCGGTCTGCGCGAGCCGGGTGCCGTAGGAGATGCCGTAGAGGTTCCACTCCTCGAGCTCCAGCGCGCGGCGCAGGTCGTCGAGGTCGGCGGCGGAGGCTGCGCTGTCGTAGTCGGCGAGGTCGATGCCCTCGTCGACCAGCCGCTGGTTGCACTCCGCCAGCGACGCGGTGGCCTGGGCCGCCAGCTCCTCGACCGGCTCACCGGACCCCAGCGACTCCCGGACCCAGGAGCTGTACTCGTCGCACGCCAGCGACGGCTCGCTCAGGCCGGTGCCCCGCTGGTCGAGGAGGATCAGGTCCCGGTCCTGGGCCAGCGGCTCGTACAGCTGCTCGAACGCCAGGGGCACGAACTCCAGCGCGCCCTGCCCCGGCCCGCCGGACAGGTAGACGACCGGGTCGTCGGCCGGCTCCTCGGCGGCGGTGCGGACCACCCCGAAGGCCAGGGTGACCGTGCCGGCGTCCGGGTCCTCGCGGGCGGCCGGCACCTCCAGCGTGCCGCAGTCCAGCTCGACGCCGGCCGGCACCTCGACCTCGCAGGCCCCCCACTCGACCGCCCGCGGCGCAGCACCGGACGTCGCCGCGGCGTCCCCGTCGTCCCCCGAGCCGGTGCACCCGGCCAATAGGAGGAGCAGGGCGAGCGGCACAGCCGCCGGACGACGATCCACGTGGGCACTCTCCGCACTCGATGACGCGTTGGTAGCTCTCCGGTGCCGGCCACGCCGGTCGATCACCGCGGGCAGTCAACCAGGTCAGCGGCCCGCCGGCCCGTCCTCCTCGCCAGGTCAGGCGGCGCGGCGCTCCCCGGCGGACGCGGTCGCGTCGCGCGGCCAGTCGGCGCGGGCGTCGTCGTCCGCCGCTCCCCAGGCCGGCTCGTCGACCGCCGGGACGAGGCGCTGCGGCCACTCCCGGGCCCGGCCGACCGGGCCGGTGGGCCGCGTCCTGCTCCGCAGCGCCAGCACGCTCACCAGCACCGCCCCGGCCAGCAGCAGCAGGTGGCCGACCGCCCGGCCGGCGTGCACGTGCCCGGCACCGAGGTCGGCGACGGTCACCCAGGTCAGCACCGCGGTGAACGGCAGCAGGAACGGCAGCGAGCCGGTGGCCAGCCGGGGCAGCACTGCGACGCCCAGGAAGCACGCGGCGAGCCCCAGGTTCCAGGCCCCGGTCTCGTGCGCCAGGTGCACCGGGGCGCTCATCCCCGTGCCGGTGCCGCCCAGCGCGGGCAGGCTCACGGCCAGCTGCCCGGCCCCGACGACCAGCAGCGCGAACCGGACGACGGTGTCCAGCCACCGGCGTCGTGCACCGGCCGCCGGCGCCGGGACGGGCGCGGTCGCCGGCAGCCGGCCCAGCACCGCCGCGGTGACGTCGGGCACGGCGGCCACCGGGGTCAGCCGGGCCCGGCGGGTCACCTCGGCGGCGGCCTCCGCCCAGTTCCGGCAGGCCGGGCAGCCGGCCAGGTGCTCGTCGACCGACCGCTGCGGGCGGCCCGGGGACTCGCCGTCCAGACCGGCCGAGACGGCCTCACGACACGCTGCACAGCTCACGCTGGCATAGTCGCCGCCGACAGACGCAGAGTTCCCGGAGGGTGGAACGTGGGGCAGCTGGAACGTCTCGCGGCACGAGCAGCCGAGGGCGACGCTGCGGCGCAGGCGGAGCTGATCCGGGCGACGCAGGCCGACGTGTGGCGGCTGTGCGCCCACCTCGCCGACCGGCAGGTGGCCGAGGACCTCACCCAGGAGACGTTCCTGCGCGCCCTGCCGGCGCTGGCCCGGTTCGAGGGCCGGTCCTCGCTGCGCACCTGGCTGCTGTCCATCGCCCGCCGGGTCTGCGCCGACCACCTGCGCGCCCGCACCCGGCGCAGGCTGGTGCTGGTCGGCGAGGACACCGAGCTGGCCGACCTGGCCCGCGACGTCCCGGCCGACGAGGTGGGCGGCACGGTCGCCGCCCAGGACGTGCTGGACCGGCTGGAGCCCGAGCGCCGCGAGGCCTTCGTGCTCACCCAGCTGATCGGGCTGCCCTACGCCGAGGCCGCCGAGGTGGTCGGCTGCCCGATCGGCACCATCCGCTCCCGGGTCGCCCGGGCCCGCGCCGACCTGGTCGAGGCCCTCATCGCCGCCGACCACCCCCGCTCCCGCCGCCCCTCCTGACCCGTTCCCGCCCCAGCCCGGCCAGGCCCGGCCCCGCCCGGCCATGTTGACGAACATGGCCGGGGGCGTTCCAGCCCCGCCCGGCAATGTTGACGAACATGGCCGGGGGACGTCAGCGGCGAGCGACCTGCTCCTTGCGACGGCGGGTCCCGGCGCGGTGCACGTGCCAGCCGACGGCGTAGACCACCAGCACCACGATGAACGCAGTCCCGCCCTCGACCAGGAACGTCCGCAGCTCCGCCTCGACCACCCCGGCCCGATCGAGGACCCCGCCCACCCGGTAGGCCTCGCGGACCTCCCCCAGCCGCCGCGCCGCGGCCACCGCCCCGGCCACCACCGCCACCGCACCGATCAGCACGGCAAGCCCGGTGCGCCACGGCCGGGGCAGCAGGACGCCGTCCGGCACCGGCTGCGGCGGGGTGGCCCGCCACCAGCGCACCAGCCATCCGAGCAGAGCCGCCCCGCCCAGCACGCTGAAGGCGACCTCCAGCCGCAGCGCCCAGGGGGCGCCCGGGGCGCGGGTCAGCTCGTCCCACACCAGGTGCGTCGCCGCCCCGATGACCAGGGACACGGCGATGAGGCCCAGCGCCGCCGGGCGGCGCCAGCGGAACCCGCGGGCCGCGGGCGCCGCCCGCCCGGCGGCCGACGGTGGCAGCAGGGCGAGGACCGGGCGCTTGAGCAGCAGCTGGAAGGTGGCCAGGAGCACCGCCCCGATGAGCGGGTCCAGCCAGAGCACGGACGACAGCTCGTGCGTCAGCGTGAGGTTGTAGTCACCGCCGAGCCACTGCAGCGACACGTAGTAGGGCAGGTCCGGGGCCAGCGCGCCGGCGACCAGCGCCGAGGGCACCAGCGGAGTGCGCAGCAGCGGCAGCACCACCGCCGGGTGGGCGAGGGTGAACGGCACGGCAGCAGGCTAGGGGGCGCGGACGCCGGCCTCCGGTACCCCGACCGGCCCGCGCGACCGTGTCACCGACGGCCGTCGGTCAGGGGTTCTGGGCCGCCATGCGGCGCAGCCGCTCGTTGTAGGCGACCAGCGCCGGGTCGTCGCCGCTCTCCCCGCGGGCGATCGCCCGGTCCCGGGCGCGGTCGGCGGCCTTGTTCGACCGCTCCTCCGACCGCACCCAGGAGAAGAACACGACCGCGAGCACCAGGACCGTCGGGAACTCCCCGAAGGACCACGCGATGCCCCCGGCCAGGCCCTGGTCGTAGAGCGGGTCGATGCCCCAGGACTCCGGCGGGGTCGCGTAGCTGGTCAGCAGCAGCGAGCTGCTCATCATCACGATGACCCCGAAGAACGCGTGGAACGGTGCCGGGAGCAGCAGCTCGAGCATCCGGGCGCCGTGCCCGGAGCGCCGCGGCCAGGGGTCGACGGCCAGGATCGGCCCGAAGAACAGCAGCCCGGTGACCAGGAAGTGCAGCAGCATGAACGTGTGCCCGGGCACCGTCGACATCAGGTCGTCGAAGATCGGCGTGAAGTAGAGGCCGTAGAGGCTGGCGATGAACAGCGGCACGGTGAACAGCGGGGAGGCGACCGCCTGGCCCAGCCGGCTGTGCAGCCCGGTCAGCAGCAGCCGCCGCGGCATGCCCGACGGGCCCTGCGCGGCCGGCAGCACCCGCAGGGCCAGGGTCACCGGCGCGCCCAGCAGCAGGAACAACGGCGTGATCATGCTCAGCACCATGTGCTGCACCATGTGCAGGCTGAACAGCACCATCCCGTAGGACTGCAGCCCGCTCGCGGTCACGTAGAACAGGCTCGCGCAGCCGGCCAGCCAGGACGCCGTCCGCAGCGGTGACCAGCTGATCCCGCGCTGCCGCAGCCGGAGCAGGCCGACCAGGTACGCCACGGCCAGCAGCACGGCCAGCCAGGCGACCGGCGAGGCCGCACCCAGGTCCAGCCCGAGCACCCGGCCGGTCGTCGGCGGGAGGTCCGGCATGTGCATCGACCCCATGCCGCCGTGCTCGTGGTCCACGTTCGTCCTCCCTCATGCCCGCCGTGCCGGGTCCACGGTAGGCCCGCCGCGCGCAGGGGTGCCTGCGGAGCTGCACACGTGACCCCGGACACTGTCTCCGGAACGAGTTCGGCCGTTCGCCTGGAGGCAGGCCGCCGGTTGCCGATGCCGCTGGTGGGCGCAGCCGGCCGGACGCCGTTCGCGTGACCGCCGGGTCGTGGTCGCCTCCGCACGGGGGGAGGCGACCACGGCCCGGCCCTCAGCTCTCCGGGCCCGACCCAGCGGCGGTCAGCGCAGGGTGACCTGGCGGGACAACAGCCCGGCCCGGGCGCGGCGCTCGTCCGCGGTGAGCGGCTCGGTCACTGCGAGGGCGGCCTCCAGCCGGGTCTGCAGCTCGGCGGACGGGCCGGCCCAGTCCGCGCCCGGCGTCTCCGCCGGCACGTCCCACACCGGCACGAGCAGGCCGAGGGCACGGAAGGCGCCGGCGTAGCGGGTGCCCTCGCCCAGGGTCAGCTGCTCGGCGGCCCGCAGCCGGGCCAGCGCGTCGAGCAGCTGCTCCTCCGGCTCCGGCCGCACCCACCGGACGTGCGCCCGGTCGTCGCTGGGCCGGCACCAGTAGGCGGCCTCGAGCCCGGCCAGCCGCACCGTCGGCATGACCATCTCGTTGGCGTGCTGCAGCCCGGCCCGGGCGGCCGGGTCGACCTGGGCGCCCTCCAGCCAGAACTCGAAGTCGTCGTGCACGGTGACCTCGAAGGGCGCGGAGAGGTCCAGCAGCTCCTGCAGCCGCGGCCCGGCCGAGCCGGCGCCGCCGATCGGGCCCGGGTCGACCGGCGCACCCGCCGGGGCCTCCAGTGCGGCCGCCAGCGCCGTCCCCAGGTCGCGGCTGACGTCGTCGGAGGACGTGGCCAGCTGGACGCCGAGCAGGATCTCGCCGTTGGCGCGCACCAGGGCCGGGGTGCCGCCGGGCAGCACGCTGGCCAGGGTGACCGAGCGGCCGTCGGTGGTGGTCAGCGTGGCGGTCGCGGCCGGCACCAGCTCGCGCAGCGCGACCCAGTCGATCTCGGCGGGCAGGCCCTCGAAGGGCCGCAGCACCGGCTGGGCGTAGCCCGAGCCGTGGCAGTGCTTGTAGCGGCGGCCGGATCCGCAGGGGCAGGGGGCCTTGGGGTTGACCTCCCCGGCGGCGGGGGCGACAGCGGCGGCGGAGCGCTTGCGTGGAGCCATGCCCGCCAGCCTATGTGGCTGCCTCCAGCGGAACCCGCGAGCGCATCCGGGACCGCCCGGGGCGGTGCCGCCGCTCACTAGACTCACTCCAGTGACCTTGGCCCCCGCCCCGCTGGACCTCACCGACCCCGCGGTCGTGGCCGACCCCTATCCGGCCTTCGCCGAGGCCCGGGCGGCGGCGCCGGTGCAGTGGCACGAGGGCCTGGGGCTCTGGCTGGCGTTCACCCACGCCGAGTCCAACGCGGTGCTGCGCGACCGCCGGCTGGGCCGGCTGTGGTCGGACAAGGCGCCGGCGGAGCGGTTCGAGAGCTTCAACCTGATCCACCGCAACGCCATCCTGGAGATGGAGCCGCCGGTGCACACCCGGCTGCGCCGGCTGATCAGCGCGGCGTTCGCCCGCGGGCACGTGGAGCGGCTGCGGCCGTGGGTGCAGGAGCTGGCCGACTCCCTCGTCGACGGTCTGGTCGAGCGCTCCGCCGGCCGGACGCCGGTCGACGTGCTGTCCGGGATGGCCGAGGAGCTGCCGGTCGCGGTCATCGCCGAGCTGCTCGGGGTGCCCGAGTCCGACCGGCCGCTGCTGCGGCCGTGGTCCAACGCGATCGTGAAGATGTACGAGTACGGCCGGACGACGGCCGTCGAGGACGACGCCGAGCGGGCCGCCGCCGAGTTCGTCGCCTACCTGCGCGAGCTGGCCGCCGAACGCCGCCGGACGCCGGGTGAGGACCTGCTGACCCACCTGGTCACGGTGCGGGACTCCGAGGGCGACCGGCTGACCGAGGACGAGCTGGTCACCACCTGCGTCCTGCTGCTCAACGCCGGGCACGAGGCGACGGTGAACGTGTCGGGCAACGGCCTGCTCGCCCTGCTGGAGCACCCCGCGCAGCTGCAGCGGCTGCGCGAGGACCCGGCGCTGCTGCCCACCGCGATCGAGGAGCTGATGCGCTACGACTCGCCGCTGCAGCTGTTCGAGCGCACCGCGACCGCCGACGTCGAGATCGGCGGGGTCACCGTGGAGCGCGGCCAGAAGATCGCCGCCCTGCTGGGTGCGGCCAACCGCGACCCGGCGGTGTTCGCCGACCCCGACACCCTGGACGTCGGCCGCACCGACAACCCGCACATCTCCTTCGGCGCCGGCGTCCACTTCTGCATCGGCGCCCCACTGGCCCGGGTCGAGCTGCAGGCCTCCTTCGGCGCACTGCTGAGCCGCACCTCGTCGCTGGAGCTGGGCGCCCCGGCCCGCCGACGTCCGGAGTTCGTCCTCCGCGGCCTGCACGACCTGCCGGTGGTCCTCACCCCCTGAACCCCCGGCGCGGCCACATCTTGCTCGCCACGGTCGATTACACCCTGGCACCAGCGGGGCATCGATCCACGCCCGACGGCGCGTGCGCCCCAGCAGCTAGTTGCACCCAGAACGACGTAACGGGGCTTATCGGCGTCCCCTCGGCTTCAGACGCGCCGACCTACGGCGCGACAACCGCGATCCGCGGACGGTCGATTGGATGCGAAGGCGCCCTCACGTGCCTGTCAGCCCAGCGGCTGCCAGTAGTTCGCGGCCTGCGGTGGCTCAGTCAGCTGCGGCAAAGCGGTGGTGGCGGTGAAGGCCGAGCGGATCCAGTGGGTGCACTCCCAGTCCCACGCCCACAGCGTCGTGGCCCCGACCGAGGGGCTGCTGACCGGGACGTACAGGGCGCTGAGTAGGCCGGCGAAGCTCAGATGCACCCCGTCGTAGTCGACGGCGAGAGCGCTCCAAGTCGGGGCCAGGCCGTTGTCAATCTCGGCCACCTCGCGCAGGTTGGTGTCAGAGCCGTGGTGGGTGGCTGGATCGCCGTAGCGGGTGCTCAGTGCGTGCCAGTCGGCGGCGGAGTTGACCTCGGCGATGCGGGTGTGCGCGGCCACCTGCAGGCGCTGCTGGGCCACGGGGTAAGTCGCGTCCCAGTCGCTGGCCCCGCAGGCCAGCTCGGCGTGGGCGCTGGAGCGGATCGGCTCGTCTGCCGGCACTGCCAGCTCGGTGGACGTGACCAACCCGTGCCGCGGCTTCTGGGCGTACGTCTCCCACGAGCTGATCGCCCCGGTAGGTGCGGGCACCTCGGCCGGGTCCGGTTGGCGGTCCTCGCGGCCGACCAGCAGCAGTTGGTCATCATGCTGCAGTGGGGCACCCCACCAGGCGTTGCGCTCGTCGGCCAACACATCGGCAACCAGGGAGCGCAACGGTCGCACGCCCTTGAGGACGTCGGCACGGACGATGGACGGGCGGCTGCCACCGCTCCATGGGTTCAGCTCGCGCAGGGCGATGCTGGCCAACGTGCAACTCGTGGCGGGGTCGGCCAGCTGGTCGGCGGTCACGTTGTTACGAGCGGCCAGTACGAACAACGCTGCGGCGAGCGGTGCCTCCAGAAAGTCTGCGATGCGGTGCTCGAGAGTGGCCACATGGTCAGTCTGAGCGGTCAGGGATCCGGGGACCGCATGCTGGTGCGTTCAGATTCGACAGACCCGCCGGCCAGCGGGGCCGGCCACATTCGCATACCAGGTCGGTCGGCTTCCGCCCCTGGACTCAGGCCTCGAACACACCCAGGCCGCAGGACCCGCATCTGACGGCGGCAAGCATCGGCGGGCGGAACAGTGATCCCGTGGCCAGATGCTCATTGCCTAGGGCCGTCAGTCCGACGGACTCGCCCTCGGCGATCCAGTTGAGGTAGACCGCCTGACCCGCGATGTGTCCGCGAGCGAGGGCGGTGTCACACCGTGGACACGTGGTGGGCAGCGCCATTGTTGACCTCCTCTCGCTTCAAGCTACGCGCCGGTCGACTCGGGGACCGTGCGCACCCAAGGGCGACCAGCGGAGAGCGGCCATCTCGCTCTGCGTGACCAGAAAGGGGTTCCGAAACAGCGGCTCACAATCCCCCGTTAACCGACGGCCCGATACCCAACGTTTTCGGTCCGATGACCACCCGTCGTCCCGAAGGGACCTGGGCCCCAAACGGCGGTCAAGGCAACTGCCGAGCCTCGAATCAGGCTGGGGGGGGCGCCGGACATGACAACGCCTCGACGGATCGAGACCGCGGCGGGAGCAGGGACGATTCCCCCGAATTCAGTGACTAGGTTGACCTAAGCGACATGTCCACCGAGCCAATCAGCGCGACAGCGCGTGGCCGATGCCGAGGAGCCGCATGACCGACAGCACGCCCCCGACGTTCACTGGCGGCCGCAACATCGCCACGAAAGTGCCACCGCATCAGTGGGAGGAGACGGTTCGCTTCTACCGCGACACCCTGGGATTGAGAGAGCCGGACAACCCCTACGACGCTGGCCCACAGTCGGTGGGCTTCGAGTTCGGGGCTAACAAGCTGTGGATCGACCGCGTCCCGACGATCAGCCAGGCCGAGATGTGGCTGCAGGTCACCACCGACGACACCGCCGCAGCGGCCGAGCTCCTGGCCGCCCGCGGAGTAGCCCGCTGCGATGACATCGAGCCCCTCGGGACGACATCTGCCTACTGGATCAGCAGTCCGGCCAGCATCGTCCACTTGATCTCCGAGCCAGACACCGATTGACGGCCCGGGGTCACGTGGTGCTCGTGGCCACAATGGTCGAGACCGGCTGGCGAGATCCTGGGCGGACGAACCTGCTGTTCAAGCAAATCCGTCCTCGGTCAGACGTCGCCGACGCGTCGCGATCAACGTCAGGCCGCGACTGCACGCGACCTGTCGGTGGCGAGCTTGACCGCGAGGCCGCCAAGCACCCCGCCCATGACGTAGCGCTGATACCGCGTCCAGCTCGGCCGCGCCGATAAGAACCCGGCCAGACCACCGGCAAAGACAACGATCAGGCCGTTCACGGTTAGCGCGATGGCGATCTGCACGAGCCCGAGCACGAGGCTCTGCAGCGCTACCGGTGCGCCGGCCGGATCGATGAACTGTGGCAGCAGCGACACATAGAGGACGGCGACCTTGGGGTTGAGCAGGTTCGTGAACAACCCCATGGCGAACAATCGACGCGGCCGCTCCACGGGGAGCTCACGCGGCGCGAAGACGTTCGTGCCGCCAGGCCGGACGGCCTGCCAGGCCAGGTACAGCAGGTACGCCGCCCCGGCCAGCTTCAGAGCGGTGTAGGCAGCGGGGACGACGACGAAGAACGCGGCGAGGCCGGCTGCGGCCGCCGCGAGGTAGACGAAGAAGCCGGCGCCCACCCCCAGCAAGGAGATGAGGCCAGCGCGCCGGCCTTGGGTGATCGACCGCGACACCAGGTAGATCATGTTCGGGCCCGGGGTAAAGACCAGCGCCAGCTCCACCAGAGCGACCCCGAGCAGTGCAGATGCCGAAACCACGGGTGCCGTTCTCCCTAAGCCGATGAGTCTCGTCACCGAAGACTGTCACGCTGAGCAATCTCAGCCGGAGACTGGACCAAAACGCCCGTTGGCGGACTGGCCGGTTCCCGAACGTTCTCGGGCTGCGGAGCCCCCCGCGGTGGCCAGGGGTGAGCGCTGCGTCTTGTTGTGGCCGACCGATCGGCTACTGGCCGCTCTTTACTCAACCGTTTTTGGGCCGATCGCTCGGCTATCCGTTCTTGGTCCAGCGCAGGATGCTGGCATCGCCCAGCCGCTCGCGGGCCTCGCGCCGTGGAAGGCGCGGATCGTCCTCCTCCTCGAGCATCTGTCGAAGGCGAGCGAGGCCCAGGGCGAGTTCGGCTGGATTGTCGCGTTCGAGGCGGCCGAAGAAGCTGGTCTGCCGGCGGGTGCGCTCGTCGAGGACTGCCTCGGGGAAGGCGCACAGGGCGCCGATGGAGGCATCCAGCAGGTCGGTGAAGTACATCGGTTCGGCGGTCGTTCCGGGCAGGTGGGCGACCATGTCGGAGAGCGTGGGCCGACGGTCCAGGGCGAAGGACCGGGCGCTGGGGAACAGGTCGAAGACCCAGGTGACGTCGCGCAGGTGGTCGGCGGCCAGCCCCATCACGGCCAGGCGTCCGCCAGGCCGCAGCACACGTGCCGCCTCATCGAGCGCTGCCCGCCAGTCGCTGACCTGGTGGAGCATCGAGATCATCACGACGGCGTCGGCGCTCGCGTCTGGCAGCGGCAGCGCCGTCGCGTCGCCGTCGACCGTCTCCACCCCCTTGGCCTCGGCCTGCTCGCGCATCTCCGGGCTCACGTCGACAACCACCGTCTTCCAGCCGCGGTCCCGCAACGCGGCCGCGTAGTTGCCGGTCCCTCCCCCGACATCGAGCAACCGATCACCGGGCGCCCCCTCCAGCGCCCTCGCGATCGGGTCGAGGATCGAAGGGCTCGCGCCACGGGTCTGGTCATATCGCCCCGACTGCTCGCGGTAGTCGTGCTGGAGGTCCTGATCCAGCGCGGTCATGGCCGCGATGGCACTGATCAAGTCCCCATCAGGCGCCGTGATCCCCTCGGCGGATCCCGCTCGCAGCTGCTCGAGCCGGCGGAGCAGGGCCTCCCGGTCAGCGATGTCGCTCCGGACCTGCTCCAGCTGGCGTACCACCAACTCGGGCAAGCTCTCACTGCGGGAGTGAGCCAGCGCCTCGGCAGCCTCGCGCAACGACATGCCCAAGCCGCGCAACGCCTGGACGCGATACAGCCGGTCGATGTCGGCCGGCAGATACCGCCGGTGACCAGCCGTCGTGCGCGCCGACGCTGACACCAACCCGAGCCGGTCGTAGTGATGCAGCATCCGGACCGACAATCCGGTCGCCGCTGCCATCTGCCCGACGCTGAGCCCCTCATCACCCATGAGCCCATGCTCCGGCCTGACACCGTGACAGGTGCAAGCCCACAAACCCGGAATGCCGCCCCGCCCACCAGCGCACGACAGCTCAGTAACACCACGGCTGGCACGTCGACCAGCCCAGCCAGGGGCGCAGCGCCGTCGCCTTCTTGGGCTGGACGGCGGCCACACTGGTGCCACTCGTCCTGCCGGGCGGACTGATAGCCCCCCTTAATGGACTGACCGGTACCCATGCGTTTTCGGTCCGACGAACACTGCCAAGGACCTACACCTGCAACTTCAGCTCACCAACGCGCTCGTCCTCGCTCATCTCGCCGGTCGGCCGGAAGCCCAGCCCGAGGTAGAAGGGCTCGGGGCTGGCGTGGCCGACGTGCCAAGTCGTCGTCAGGCGTGTGGTGCCGCGGCGACGGAGCTCGGCAGCGACGGCGTCGACGGCGAAACGGCCATGGCCGTGACCTTGATGTGCGGCAGCGATGTTGAGCCGCCACAGGCCAGACCGAAGGTCAGGCCCGGCGGCGGGCCGGGCGAAGTCGAAGTCGAAGTCGAAGTCGAAGTCGAAGTCGAAGAACGCCATGAGGAAGCCGACCGCTTGCCCGTCACACCGAATCAACCGCGGCCAGGCGCGCCGCCCGAACGCATAAGCCTCGGCCAGTGACTTCACGACCGGCGAGACCACGTGACTCTGGTTTGCGCGTACCTCGACGCCCAGTGCTTCGTCGATGTTCTCGGGCATGATGACTTCCAACGATCGCTCGGCCGTCATGCCGGCCAGGCTAGTGGGACGCGCCGACCCTCCCAGTGGCATAGGTGGGTCGGACAGTGGGACGCCTGCGTTCCCACAGCGCTGACCGAAACCGCCCGTTAACGGACGGCCCGATACCCAACCGTTTAGGAGCCAACGGGAGCCAGTGGTAGTCCGGGCGCGCGTGGCCGGACGGACAGCAGGCACGCTTCTCGCGTGACTCATGCACCTTGGCCTGCGGCAGTCCCCCTCTCCTCACCTCGTCTGGCGCTTGAGCCGCTGCAGGTCAGTCACGCCGCCGAGGCCGCGACAGCCTTCGGGGATGCGGCGTTGCACCAGTTCACCGGAGGGGCGCCAGCCACCGAGGAGCAACTTCGCGCTCGGTACGCCCGCCAGGTCCATGGGCACTCTCCGGACCGCACTCAGGGATGGCTGAACTGGATGCTTCGCCAACACGACACCGGCGAACTCATCGGGACCGTGCAGGCCACCCTCACCCGCACAGCCGACAACCGCATCACCGCTGAACTCGCCTGGATCATCGCCACCAGCCACCAGCGCCAGCACCTGGCGAAGGAGGCCGCCGCTGTGGTCGTCGCGTGGCTCTCCCAGGTCGGTGTCGCGGACTTGGTCGCGCACATCCACCCGCACCATCTGACCTCCGCTGGCGTAGCCCGCCACCTCGGATTGCACCCCACGCCCGTGATCGTCGACGGCGAGGTCGAGTGGCGACTGGCTCCAGGCCCCGTCGAGGCGGCGTGAGCGCACGAGCGATGCGGTCAAGCGCGGGCCAGTTCCGCACCCGACGGGGCGCGCGGACCTAAAGCGCAGAGCGCGGCTAGCGGGAATCGGCCGTGTCGCTCTGTGTGACCAGAAAGGGGTTCCGAAACTGCGGCCCACAACCACCCGTTTCTGGGCCGCTCCGCACACCACTTGACTCGTCGGGTGTTTCCGCAGGTCGAAGGACGGGTCAACCGGCCCAAAACCCGTGCCCGAAATCAACGGCCTGAATCCGTCGACCCATGACCTTTGTGGGCCGCTCCCGCTAGGCCGCGCGCGTGACCATGGTCGGCTACGCGCGGTGCCCGCGCTTAAGCAGGACCCAGCGCTGCAGCACGACGCGCTCAGCTCCGCCAGCGTGGTAAATCAGCCGGAGAAGTCCTCACGACCAAGACTGAACTGAGCGAACATCGGGTTCTTGAATGCCAGTCCCCGTTGAGCAAGGCTCAACCGCTCGCCCTACGGTCCCCTCGTGGACACGCCTCCTGAGAAGTCGACGGGCCGAGAGCTGCTGGAAAAGACCGTGGAGGGCACCGCCGGCATGGTGCCGTTCGCTGGCGGCCCACTCGGAGTAGCCCTGGCCTTGGCGATGGGCTGGTCCTACAACAAGCGGATGCAGCAGTGGCTGGACGACGTCGCCGTGGCGATCACCGAGCTGCAAGAGGCGACCGAGGACTGGCCGTCGTTCGAAGAGCTCGCCCAGGACGACGTCTTCGTCGACGCCGTCCTGCGCGCCAGCCAGGCCGCCCAGGCCACCCATCAGGCCGAGAAGTTGGATGCCCTGCGTAATGGCGTCCTCAACAGCCCTGGCCGAGACGCCCCCGACGTGGAGGAGCAGGCCCGCTTCTTCCGCTTGGTCGATCAGTTCACCGCCAGCCACCTCCGGCTGCTGGTCTTCCTGCACGACCCGAAGGCGGCGTTCACCCGCGCCGGCCTCGAGATGCCGAACGTCGGGCCGTTCTACTCGCGGGCTCGATTCATCGCCCGGCACCCCGACTTCGCGGAGAAGCCGATCGCTTGGGTGCAGCTGCTCGCTGGCGACCTGGCCGCCGCGTCGCTGACTGCGCATGGCGAGCTACACACGAACGTGACAGGGGACAGCCTCTGGTTGTCCGCCACCAGCCCACTCGGCGATCGATTCCTCAACTTCATCAGTGCACCGCTCGAGTTGAGCGACCGACGACCGCCCACGGTTGACGAGTCGTGAGCACACTGCCAGCAGTGGACGCTCCAGTGCAGCTACCTGACCCTTAGATAAAGGACGTTTACTCACGGCCGACCTGTCGGACCGTGAGCCGGGTGGACTTGGTCGGCGGGTTACCAGGAGAACAGCTCGGTGAGTTCACCGAGCTCCGCGGTCAGGGCCAACAGGATCTTGGGCTCGTGGACTTCGTCCCAACCCCGAGCTTCGGCGAACTCGCGCAGCCGGAGCGCGAGTCCGGGGATCGTGCGGCCGCTGGCCGGTGTGGGTAGGTCCGGTGCCATGCCGCCCTTGGTACGGCACGTCTCGCGCCGTGTGCGCGGCGGGCCGCTGACGCCTCCGTCTGCCGCTGCGTCCGTGAGTAACGAGGAGCTGGTGACGGTCCTGCGACCGACTCTTGCGCCAGGTCATGCAACAAGAACTCGATCACCGCGACATGCTCAGGGACGAGATCCTGTCCAACCAGCCAGGGGCGCCCCGGTCCTGGATTGACCTGAGCAGCGGAAACGCATGGATCGCCACGCACCGTGGCCAGTAGTACAGCCACACCGCAGCAGTCGACCCCCCATCCCCAAGGAGCGTCGTCTAGAGATGATCGCCGGTAACTCACCTGACACCTGACGAACCATTATCGACGTTTGCAGACCAGGCTCCTTCAGGAGCTAGCTGGATCGCGGGGCTGCAGAACCGCTGCCACCATCCCCGTCATCGACTTCCTCCGTAGCGGGATCGTCGGTAAGACCTTGTATGAACTCAAGATTCTCTTCAGTCACCTGGCCCACCACACTGACCGTGAAACGGTCATTATCGCCAATGCTGGCGCTTTCGATCGCGAACCCGTGGCGAAGGAGTTCAACCATCTCCGGATCCAGCTCGACCGACATGGGAACGATCGATCCATCCCTATGCCTGACAGGCACGTTGCTAACCCACCCTAAGAACGAGCGACCAGCCTCCGTCAGCTCAGTAACGGGAGCCGGGTACCCGTAATCCGATACGGTGCCCGCTATGTAATTGCTATCGTGAAGAAACGCGAGGATAGCCGTAAGGAGAGGCATGGGCATGCCGCATTCGACAGCAATCTCTTCAACCGAGACGCCGTCGGACCCGTCAATGTCCAACTTTCTAGCGACACACCTAAGTACACGACGGTCATCACGCTCTTTATCTAGCTGTTGCATGAAAGCGGGATCCAACTCGAATCCACTTGCAGTTACGGAGTTTCCGTCGTACTTCGTGACGAGAACATCACCAACATCATCGCCCACCTCGCCCCTAGCGCGCATTTCTGCTACCAGGCGAGTTACAGGACGCGTGAATCCGCGCAGACTCCTAGCGTCGTGGTAGTGACCCAGCTCATATACCAGCTCGCGATCGACCCGGCCGCCCTGTCGAGCAGCTAGGCGTATAGCCGCCCCCTGAACACGGGCTTGCGTGTCCAGTGAAGACATAAGAGTTTGGGCAGCCTCTTCGGACCACCCCGATGCAACGGCTCCATCATGCGACAAGAATTGTTCGACGCGCTCGACGTCTTGGACGGACTCGGGTTGGACATCTACTCCAAGGTGCACGCGAGCATGTTCTAAGAGGCTTGTAGGACGCAACATGTAGAGTCGCGTGTTAGCCCGCTTGCGCAACTCAGCCACAAGCTCAAGCCGAGGTCCTCGCCGCTCACCTCCTTCTCCTCGCCACCAGTCTTCCTTGACGTCACCTGTCACGAAAAGGACGTCGGACTTGCGCCGGGCACTCTCAATCAGAATTTGCTCCCAAACCAGATAGTCGCCGGCAGCTTCCCGTTCTCCCTTCTTTTTGTCCATGTAGCCAGGCGGAAGCCGTTGGTCCACCCGCCTTAAGCCTTCAATGACCGCTTGCTCATGAGTTTCCTCCGCGAGCGCGGGTCCACACTTCCCCGCCAGTACCGGTTCAAGCACTTGCAGCACCGGATCCGTCGCCGTATCACGAGCATAAAGTGACGCGTCTTCCAGATCGCGGTCATTGATTCCGCTTTCGACCGCGGCGAACGCCTCAGTCAACTCTGACACGAGTAGGGATAGAGTTTCTTCTTCTAGTGAAACCCTATTGGCCCAGGTGCGGAACGCCTGAAGAGACTTATTGCGGTGTCCCACCAACTCGTCGATCGCTTTGTGTGTATCGCGAGGATCGCGAAGAACGGTCTCCCTGTTACGCCAAAACTCCACGAGAACTTGATGAGGCACCCACAATCTCTCCCCGAGAGCCTCCAAAACTCTGACAAGAGCATCCCTGGCAGTATCGTCGTAGCGATAAAGATTCAACAGAACGTTTGCGTCAGGGATTACAAGACCACTGGTCAGCAGTCGCCTGTAGTCCTCATTGCTTGGCGTTCGATAACCCTCGAATCCGCTGAAGAGGCCAGATTCGCCCTGAGCACCGACATTCTCCGTGCTACGTCTCCGCGGTGTCGCCACGCCAATGAGCGTAGTGTTGACGGTCACTCTTGACCAGACGCCTGGGCCATCCTCTTCCGACTCCCTGGCCAAGGGGCGCCGCAACTTCGGGTGCGTAGTGGCCAACGGTCACTGGCTGCGGAAGCGCCTCGTAGCCGCACTTTGAGCTACTCCGGCGGGTCTCCCGCCCCCGCATGGAGGACGTCCTGTCGCCGATCGAGCCCAGGCACGAGGTCCGATGCCACGGCTGGGGACGGCAACTGTCGGCTGTTGCGTCTACGGTCCGCGACATGCGACCTCAGGATTCCCGAAACTCGCTCTATCTGATGTCCCTGGCTGTAGACATCCTCGCTCGCGGCAAGGGCCGCATTCAGGAACGACTGATCAATGCTTGGGTCTCCCAGGGGCACCATGCAGCTCCCATCGACGCCGGCGAGTTCGACCCCAGTCTTGAGCACGACATGCAAGTCTTCCACGAACGCATCACTCGCGTTCACGATGGGCCAAAGGAGATGGGCTCGATCCACAACACGGTCATGACGATGACCGAAGACGAGGCTAGCGACCTGGCGCAAACCATGACCGATCTGGTGAATCGGCTTCGCGGATACGTGCAGGAGACCGGGGGTCGAGTCTGATCGCGCCATCACGTCGTCGCTCTGGCCACTTTGTACCCCCGCTCGGCATTCTGAATGCCGAGCGGGGGAACGCGATCACGTCAACTGCTGGACAATGAGGAGCACCCCCTCTGCGAGGAGGGCCACCGTGACCTCTTCCACCAAGCGAAGGGCTTGGCGGCCAAGGCGCCGAACGAACGAGCGGGAAGGACTACGTACAGCAGGCACTGCAGCTCCCGTGCTGCTCAAGGGAATTGCGCCAGCCAGAAGCTGGCAGTCAACTCCCCACCTCGCTCGGCCCAAAGCCAGCAGCGCAAGCACACTGTAGTCGACCGTGTTCAGTTAGTTAGGTAATGAGGCTCGTGGCACGCCGAGCGATCTTGGGGTCCGCTTGACCCACGACCGAGGCTCCCCTGGATGTCTAGCCCTAGGAGAGAACGACATCAGGGTGCTCTTCGGAGGGGCAGCTACCCACCACGACTCATCCGCTAATAAGGGACGTTATTAGCGGGTGCCTGTCGGACCGCGGCGCTAGCTTCGCCTCATGACCGATGACGAGCCAGCCGGCGGCGGCGACCCCACGTTGACGACCGCCGACGTCCAGCGGATCTGGCCGGAGCTGCTGAGGGTGGTGCGCGGGCACAGGCGCACAACTGAGGGGCTGCTGCTAAGCGCCAAGGTGCACGACCTGGCCGACGGCACGCTCACGCTGTCGTTCGCCTCACCGCCGCTGGCCAACATCATGGGCGAAGACCTAAACCGGCAAGTCCTCCGACAGTCGGTCGAGGAACTGCTCGGTGTCCGCTGGACAGTCCAGACGATCGTCGACTTTCCGGCGCCATGACCCTTGACCCGTTGGCGGCGACCATCGCCGTGTCGTCCAGACCGTGCGGTTCGCTCCCCTAGCTCCGGGCTCCTAGCTTGCTGCACACTAGGCACCCTTTGACTGAACGATTGACGCCTTGGATTGAGCGTGCGACTACCTGGATCTCGAGCTGCCAAGTTGACTTCAGCGCGATCACTTATCCAGAACGAAACGGGTAAGGACCCCAGCAAGGCTCAGATCGGGATCGCCCTCACCGGCGGCCTCACCTACATTGTGGGCGCTTTCCCAGATGACGAGATGGTACTAATACCAATCCGATTCATCGTCCCGCTGCGCAGACTGCCAGACGAAAATCTACTGACACTCCCTCCGGGGACAAGGGTGATTAAGCGCAGCCTTGGAACTTTCTACGTGAGATTTGAACTAGTCACACCCGACTCGAAGTTGCGACTGCACATAGCTAAGCAGTGGCGCGAACTGATAGACGACCTGAATCGCCGGTCCACCGGTAAGTCGACCTGACGTGCAATCGGTCAACGCCTACTCGAACGCAGGAGAAGGCTGACGTCACAGATAGTCACGAAGCTGGGCGTGTGCCCGCGACGCCGCGCCAGCCGTCGGCCGTCGGCCGTCGGCCGTCGGCCGTCGGCCGTCGGCCGCTTGGATGCTGAGCTCTCGCAGGACGAGCCTACGGCGAACCATCGACAGCGGACATCGAGGACATACAACATAAAGGACGTTATGTTGTATGGCCGTTGCGACCGTCACCAAGGTGCTCGAAACCGTGAAGGCGAGAACAGCGCATTGCGCGGTGAGGAGATCTGCGTCCCCACGGACGCCTGCTGACCGCCGAGCGCCCCCTCCGACCGCTGCCTCGAGCTCTGCCTCGTCCCTGCTACGACGACGCCCCGGCCAGGAAGTCCTGGTCGGGGCGTCGAGGTGGGGTCCGGTCACCCGCGGCCACTCGGGAGAGTCCCGCTACGGGTGACCGGAGATCAGAGGCGCTGGTTGAGCCGGTGGTAGGCGGCGCTCCAGCGCAGCTCCTTGGCCAGGCTGCGGCGGGTGGTGTCGGCGTCGATGAGCACCAGCTCGGTCTGGAAGACCTCGGCCAGGTCGGTCAGCTCGTCGGCACCCAGCTGGGTGGACAGCACCGTGTGGTGCGGCCCGCCGGCGGTCAGCCAGCCCTCGGTCGCCGTCTCGAAGTCCGGCCGGGGCTCCCAGACCGCCCGGGCGACCGGGAGGTTCGGCAGCGGCTCGGAGGGCTCGACGACGTCGACCTCGTTGGCGACCCAGCGGAACCGGTCGCCCAAGTCCGACCAGCCGATGGTGATGCCGGCGGCGGGGGCGGCGCTGAACACCAGGCGGGCCGGGTCCTCGCGGCCGCCGATGCCCAGCGGGTGCACCTCCAGCCGCGGCTTCTCCCCCGCGATCGTCGGGCACACCTCGAGCATGTGCGCGCCGAGGATCTTCGGGGTCTCCGAGGCCAGGTCGTAGGTGTAGTCCTCCATGAAGGAGGTGCCACCGGGCAGGCCCTGGGCGGCGACCTTGAGCACCCGCAGCAGGGCGGAGGTCTTCCAGTCGCCCTCGCCGCCGAAGCCGTACCCGTCGGCCATCAGCCGCTGGACGGCGAGGCCGGGCAGCTGCCGCAGCCCGCCGAGGTCCTCGAAGTTCGTGGTGAACGCGCCGAAGCCGCCGTCGGTCAGGAACGACCGCAGCGCCACCTCGATCCGGGCCTGGTAGCGGACGCTGTGGTGCCGGTCGCCACCGGGGCGCAGGTCGGCGTCCATGTCGTAGAGGTCGCCGTACTCGGCCACCACCGCGTCGACGGCGGAGTCGGAGACCCGCTCGACCACCGCGACCAGGTCGTTGACGCCCCAGGTGTTCACCGACATGCCGAAGCGGATCTCCGCCTCGACCTTGTCGCCCTCGGTGACGGCGACGTTGCGCATGTTGTCGCCGAAGCGGGCCAGCTTCAGGCCGCGGGCGGCCGCGGCACCGGCGGCGGCGCGGGCCCAGGAGCCGACCCGGGCCTGCACCCGCGGGTTGCCCGCGTGGCCGGAGACGGTGGTGCGCGGGGTGCGCAGCCGGGTGAGCATGAACCCGTACTCCCGGTCGCCGTGGGCGGCCTGGTTGAGGTTCATGAAGTCCATGTCGATCGTCGCCCACGGCAGGGCGGCGTCGGCCTGGGTGTGCAGGTGCAGCAGCGGCTTGCGCAGCGCGTCCAGCCCGCTGATCCACATCTTCGCCGGGGAGAAGGTGTGCATCCAGGTGATGACGCCGAGGCAGTTCGGGTCCTCGTTCGCCTGGCCCATCATCGACCGGATCGCGCCGGCGTCGGTGAGCACCGGCTTCCAGACGACCCGCACCGGCACGGCGTCCGCGCCGTCCAGGGTCTCGGCGACCCGCTGGGACTGCTCCGCCACCTGCTGGAGGGTCTCCTCGCCGTACAGCCCCTGGCTGCCGGTGAGGAACCAGATCTCCTGGCCGTCGAATGCCACTCGTTGCTCCTTCATCGCTGTCCGTAGACGTTCTGGTAGCGCGCGTACAGCGAGTCGATGTCCGCCTGCGCGATGGGCTTGGGCTCCCCCAGCTGGCGGGAGAGGTGCACGGTGCGGGCGACGTCCTCGGTCATGACGGCGGCCTTGACCGCGGCCTTCGCCGAGGGCCCGATGGTGAAGACGCCGTGGTTCTTCATCAGCACCGCCGGCGAGCGGTGCCCCTGCAGCGTCCCGACGATGCCCTGGCCGATCGAGTCGTCACCGATCAGCGCGAAGGGCCCCACCGGGATCGGGCCGCCGAACTCGTCGGCCATCGCGGTGAGCACGCAGGGGATCTCCTCGTGCCGGGCCGCCCAGGCCGCGGCGTAGGTGCTGTGCGTGTGCACCTGGCCGTTGACCTCGGGCATGTTCCGGTAGACGTAGGCGTGCGCCGCGGTGTCGGACGACGGCGCCCGGACGCCGTCGACGGCGTTGCCGTCCAGGTCGCAGACGGTGATGCCCTCCCAGGTCAGCTGGTCGTACTCGACGCCGCTGCCCTTGATGACGAACAGGTCCTCGCCGGGCACCCGCTCGGACACGTTGCCCGAGGTCCAGGTGACCAGCTCGTAGCGGGTCAGGTAGGAGTGCAGGTGGGCGACGTGCTCGCGCTGCGCCCGTAGCGTGCCCTGCTCGGTGCGGGTGGGGGTGGCGGTCATGCCGGCTGCTCCTCGGTGGTGGCGGCGGACGGGGTCGGGTCGGTCGGCCGGTCGCCGACGGCGACGTGCGCCACGGCGGCCCGCTCGACCGGGAGGGCCGCGACGTACCGGCGCATGAAGGCGTCGAAGCCCGCGACGTCGTCCGGGTCGGGCAGGTGCGTCTGCATGCTGGTGCCGGCGAAGACCGCGGTGTCCAGGTAGTCGGCCAGGCTCTGCCCCGGTGCACGGCCGGTGGCGAAGGCGGCCAGGACGGCGATGCCCCAGGCACCGCCCTCCGCGGCCACGTCGCCGACCGATACCGGGGTGTCGATCGCGGCGGCCAGGAACCGCTGCGCCACGCCCTCGGTCTTGAAGAGGCCACCGTGGGCGAACATCCGGTCCAGCTGCACGCCCTCGGCCTGCAGCAGCACGTCCATCCCGATCCGCAGCGTGGCCAGCGAGGAGAACAGCTGGGTGCGCATGAAGCTGCCCAGGTCCAGCGGGCTGTCCGGGGAGCGCAGGAAGAGCGGCCGGCCCTCCTCGAAGTCGGTGATCGGCTCACCGGAGAGGTAGTTGTAGGCGAGCATCCCGCCGCCGTCGCGGGCGCCGTCCAGCGCCGCGGTGAACAGGGTCTGGAACACCTGCGCGGAGTCGACCTCGGCCCCGAGCGCCCGGGCGAACTGGCCGAACAGCCCGGCCCAGGCGTCGAGCTCGCTTGCCCCGTTGTTGCAGTGCACCATCGCCACCGGGTCACCGGCCGGCGTGGTCACCAGGTCCAGCTCGCGGTGCACCCCGGCGAGGTCACCCTCGAGCACGACCATGGCGAAGATGCTGGTGCCGGCTGAGACGTTGCCGGTGCGGGGCGCGACGGAGTTGGTGGCGACCATGCCGGTGCCCGCGTCCCCCTCGGGCGGGCACAGCGGGGTACCGGCCCGCAGCCGTCCGGCCGGGTCGAGCAGCCGCGCGCCGGCCTCGGTGAGCGCGCCGGCCGGCTGGCCGGCGACGGCGACGGCGGGCAGCAGCCCGGCGAGGCCCAGCTGCGCCCCGGCCTCGGCGGCCAGCTCGTCGAAGCGGGCCAGCATGGTGGCGTCGTACCCGCCGGTGGCGGCGTCGATCGGGAACATGCCGCTGGCGTCACCGACGCCGAGCACCTTCTCGCCGGTGAGCTGCCAGTGCACGTAGCCGGCCAGGGTCGTCAGGTGGTCGATCCGGCCGATGTGCTCCTCGCCGTCCAGAACTGCCTGGTAGAGGTGCGCAACGCTCCACCGGTGCGGGATGTTGACCCCGAACTCGGCGGACAGCCGCTCGGTCGCCCGGCCGGTGTTGGTGTTCCGCCAGGTGCGGAACGGTGCGAGCAGCGTCCCGTCGGCGTCGAAGGCGAGGTAGCCGTGCATCATCGCCGACACCCCGAGCGCGCCCACCCCGGTCAGCTCGACCCCGTGCCGGCGCCGCACGTCCTCGGCCAGCGCTGCCACGCTCTGCTGCACCCCGGACCAGACCTCGTCCAGCGAGTAGGTCCAGAGGCCGTCGACGAGCTGGTTCTCCCAGTCGTGGCTGCCGACCGCCAGGGGCTCGTGGTCCGGCCCGATCAGCACCGCCTTGATCCGGGTGGACCCGAGTTCGATGCCCAGGGCCGTGCGCCCGGAGTCGATCGCTCCGGTGACGTCCGTCGTCATGTCAGGGTTCCCTCCCGCCCATCGGTGATGGGCGCGTCTCCGCGGTCAGATCGACCGCGAGACGCGGCACGAGTCGTGATTGTTAGCGCTAACATCGGCTCCGTCAAACCGCTCGTCGAGCGACCAGGGCTCGGCCCGGTGGACGCCCGCACCACCAGCTCGGGCAGCACGGGATCGGCCTCCAGCTCCTCGCCGCGCAGCCGGGCGAGCACCAGCTGGACACCCCGGCGCCCCAGCTCGGCGAAGTCCTGGCGCACCGTGGTCAGCGGCGGGCGGTAGTAGGGGCACTCGGGGACGTCGTCGAAGCCCACGACGCTGATGTCCCCGGGCACCGACAGGCCCTCCTCGCAGAGCGCGTTGAGCACACCCAGCGCCATCTGGTCGTTGGCCACGAAGACAGCCGTGACCTCGTCGGCCGTACCGCGCGTGGCCCGCGCCCGTGCGGCGAGCTCCAGCCCCGCCGCGTACCCGGAGGAGGGCCACCAGTTCCCGCCCAGGACCTCGGGCACCGGCGCACCGGCGGCCTCCAGCTCGCGTCGCCAGCCGATCCGACGGCCCCGCGCCTCCAGGGAGTCCCCCGGACCGGTCACGTGGTGCACCGTCCGGTGCCCGAGGTCGAGCAGGTGCCGGGTGGCCAGCGCGGCGCCGGCCTCCTGGTCCACCCAGACGGTGGGCCGGGCGTCGTCCCGGCCGACCTGGACGGCGATCAGCGGCACCGGCACGTCGAACCGGCGCAGCGCATCGACGGCCTGACCGTAGGTGGACAGCGCGACCACCGCGTCGACCGACTGACCGACGAACCGGTCGACCGCCTCGCGCATCGCGATCTCGCTGTCGTCGTCGAGGATGGCGACGCTCAGCGAGTAGCCCGCGGCGCGGGCGGCCTTCTCCAGCCCGAGGAGCGTCTGCGCCGGGCCGTACTGGTTGATGTGCGAGGTGACCAGGCCGAGGGTCCTGGTCGAGCCGGTCACCAGCGCGCGAGCGGCGGTGTTGGGCCGGTAGCCGAGCTCGGCGATGGCCTGCTGCACCCGCTCGCGGGTGCTCGGTGCGACGTTCGGGTGGCCGTTGACCACCCGGGACACCGTCTGGTGCGAGACCCCCGCGCGGGCAGCCACGTCGGACAGCCCGAGGGAACGCGTCGATCCGTCCGGCAGCACCGTTCCCCCTTCGGGAGGACGGCGACGATGCCGTCCTCGAGTGGGGGGCGGCCCCGATGCCGCCCCCCGACCGGTGGTCCTACGACTGCGTCAGCGGGAGGAGCCGGCGCGCCGCTTGTTGTAGACGTCGAAGGCGACGGCGAGCAGCAGCACGAGGCCCTTGACCACCGACTGGATCGACTGGTCGACGCCCATGAGCTGCATGCCGTTGCTCATGACGGCCATGATCAGGCCACCGACCATGGCGCCGACGACGGTGCCGACACCACCGGTGACGGCGGCGCCACCGATGAACGCGGCGGCGATCGCGTCGAGCTCGAACATCTCACCCGCGGCCGGCTGCGCGCCGTTGGACCGGGAGGAGTAGATGATCCCGGCCACCGCGGACAGGAAGCCCATGTTGACGAAGATCCAGAAGTTGACGGCCTTGACCTTGACGCCGGACAGCGTCGCGGCCGACAGGTTGCCGCCGATCGCGTAGACCTGGCGGCCGAAGACCGACCGCTTCGTGACGACGCTGTAGATGAGGATCAGCGCGGCCAGGATGACCAGCACGTAGGGCAGGCCACGCGCGTTGGCGAGCTGCCAGGCGAAGGCCATGACCACGAGGCCGACCGCGACGATCTTCGCCACGAAGAGCGGGAAGGACTCGACCGGCTGCTTGTAGGCCGTGCGGGCCTGCCGGGTGCGGAACTGGCTGAAGGCGTAGCCGGCGACCGCGATCCCACCGATGAGCAGGGTGAAGGCGTCGTAGCCGTTGCCGCCGATCAGCCCGTTGGAGAAGCCGCTGGCGATCTTCTGGTACTCGCTCGGGAACGGCGAGAGGGAGATGTTCTCCAGCACCTGCAGGGTCAGACCGCGGAACAGCAGCATGCCGGCGAGGGTGACGATGAAGGCGGGGATGCCGACGTAGGCGACCCAGAAGCCGTGCCACGCCCCGACCACCAGGCCGACGGCGATCGCGGCGAGCGCGCCGACCCACCAGGGCACGCCCTGCCGGATGACCAGCACCGCCGAGACGGCGCCGGTCAGCGCCACCACCGAGCCGACCGACAGGTCGATGTGGCCGGCGATGATCACGATGACCATGCCGATGGCCAGCACCAGGATGTAGGAGTACTGCAGGACGATGTTCGTGATGTTGCCGGGGCTCAGCGAGGTGCCCTCGGTCAGGATCGCGAACAGCGCGACGATCGCGACGAACGCGATGTAGATGCCGCTGGTCCGCAGGTTGCGGGAGAACAGCGAGCGGATGCCGTCGTCCTGGCCACCCGCCGCGACGGCGGGGGCCACGTCCTTGGGTGCGGTGGCCGACTGCGCTTCCGGCTCCGACGACGGAGGCACGGTCCTGGTCATGCTGCGAGCTCCTTGTCCTTGGTCATGAGCACCATCAGGTTCTCCTGCGTGGCCTCGCGCACCGGCAGCTCGCCGGTGATCTGGCCGGCCGACAGCGTGTAGATGCGGTCACAGATGCCGAGCAGCTCGGGCAGCTCGGAGGAGATCACCACGACGGCCTTACCGGCGGCGACCAGCCGGTTGATGATGGTGTAGATCTCGTACTTGGCGCCCACGTCGATGCCCCGGGTGGGCTCGTCGAGGATCAGCACGTCCGGGTCGGTGAACAGCCACTTGGACAGCACGACCTTCTGCTGGTTGCCGCCCGACAGCTTGCCGACGATCGACGAGACGCTGGGCGCCTTGATGTTCATGCTGCGCCGGCTGTCCTCGGCGACCTTGGTCTCCTCGTTGCCGTCCACCCAGCCGCGGCGGGCCAGCTTGGTCAGGCCCGCGGCGGAGACGTTGCGGCGGATGTCCTCGATGAGGTTGAGGCCGTACTTCTTGCGGTCCTCGGTCGCGTAGGCGATGCCGTTGTCGATCGCCTCGGTGACGCTGCGGGCCTTGACCTCCCGGCCGTGCATGAAGATCCGGCCGGTGACGTCCCGGCCGTAGGAGCGACCGAAGATGCTCATGGCCAGCTCGGTGCGCCCGGCGCCCATGAGGCCGGCGATGCCGATGACCTCGCCGGCGCGGACGGAGAACGAGGCGCCGTCGACGACCAGCCGGTCCTGGGTGGGGTGCTTGACCGACCAGTCCTCGATGCGGAGCACCTCCTCGCCCGGGTGCGACTCGCGCTCGGGGTAGTAGGACTCCAGGTCACGGCCGACCATCCCGCGGATGATCCGGTCCTGGGTGACCTCGCCGGCGTGCAGGCTCAGCGTCTCGACGGTCTGGCCGTCGCGGATGATCGTCACGCTGTCGGCGATCGCGGTGATCTCGTTGAGCTTGTGCGAGATCATGATCGAGGTGATGCCGCGCTCCTTGAGGCTGCGCAGCAGGCCCAGCAGGTGCTCGGAGTCGCTGTCGTTGAGCGCCGCGGTCGGCTCGTCGAGGATCAGCAGCTTGACGTCCTTGGACAGCGCCTTGGCGATCTCCACCAGCTGCTGCTTGCCGACGCCGAGCTGCCCCACCGGGGTGGTCGGGTTCTCCCGCAGGCCGACCGAGTCCAGCAGGGCCGCGGCCTCCGCATTGGCCTTGTTCCAGTCGATCAGGCCGTTGCGGCCGCGCCGCTCGTTGCCCAGGAAGATGTTCTCGGCGATCGAGAGGTAGGGCACCAGGGCGAGTTCCTGGTGGATGATCACGATGCCGGCGTGCTCGCTGTCCCGGATGCCGGAGAAGCGGCTGACCTCGCCGTCGAAGACGATCTCGCCGTCGTAGGTGCCCGCGGGGTAGACCCCGGACAGCACCTTCATCAGCGTCGACTTGCCGGCGCCGTTCTCGCCGCAGATGGCGTGGACCTCGCCACGCGCCACGGCGAGGGAGACCTCCGACAGCGCCTTGACGCCCGGGAAGGTCTTGGTGATGGAGCGCATCTCCAGGATGTTGTCCATGGGACTACGTCGTCCTCGCCCTCTCAGCGGGATGGGTGGGGGCCGACGTGTGACGGTCGGCCCCGCGTTTCCGGTTGCCCGGCTCCCCGGGCTGTCCCGGTCCTGTCCAGAGGCAGGTCCGGGAGGTGGTACCGGCCGGGCTCGGCAGCGAGTGCGCCGAGCCCGGCCGGGACTGTGGGGGGACGGACGTCAGTCCGACTGGCCCGAGGCGACCTCTTCGGCGGTCCAGTAGCCCGAGTCGATCAGGACCGGCTGGATGTCGTCCTGGTAGACCGTCTCGATCTCCAGCAGGTAGGACGGGACGACCTTGACACCGTTGTCGTACGTCTCGGTGTCGTTGGCCTCCGGCTCCTCACCCTCGAGGAAGGCCTCGGCCGCGGTGACGGCCTGCTCGGCCAGCGTGCGGGTGTCCTTGAAGATGGTGGAGCTCTGGACGCCGTCCTGGATCAGCTTGACCGAGGCGATCTCGGCGTCCTGACCGGTGATGACCGGCATCGGCTTGGCGTCGGTGCCGTAGCCGGCGTTCTGCAGGGCGGTGATGATGCCGCGCGAGATGCCGTCGTAGGGCGAGAGGACGCCGTTGACGACCGAGCCGTCGCTGTAGCTGGAGGTCAGCAGGTCCTCCATGCGACGCTGCGCCGTCTCCTGCGACCAGCGCAGCGTGGCGGCCTGCTCGATGCTCGTCTGGCCGGACTTCACGACCAGCGTGCCGTCGGTGATGTACGGCTCGAGCGTGTCGTAGGCGCCGTTGAAGAAGAACCCGGCGTTGTTGTCGTCCAGCGAGCCGGCGAACAGCTCGACGTTGAACGGCCCGGTGGCACCCGTCGCGTTGCCCTCCTCGTCGGTGACACCCAGGCCGGCCAGCAGGGCGGTGCCCTGCGCGACGCCGACCTGGTAGTTGTCGAAGCTGACGTAGAAGTCGACGTTCTCGGTGTCGCGGATCAGCCGGTCGTAGCTGATGACCGGGATGCCCTGGTCGGCGGCGTTCTGCAGCTGCGCGCTCAGCGCGGTGCCGTCGATCGCGGCGACGATCAGCAGGTCGGCGCCCTCGGTGATCATCTGGTCGATCTGCTGCGCCTGGGTCGGGATGTCGTCACCGGCGAACTGCAGGTTGACGTCGTAGCCGGCCTCCTCGAGCTGCGACTCGACGGCCTCGCCGTCGGCGATCCACCGCTCGGAGGTCTGCGTGGGCATCGCGACACCGATGGTGAGGTCACCCGGGTCGGCGTCCGCGGTGTCGTTGTTGCTGCCGGCGCCGCCGCCACCACAGGCCGTGAGGCCGAGGGCCAGTGCGGCACCGAGGGCGGTCAGCCCGAGCTTCTTGTTCACTGCCACATCTCTCCTTCGAGACATCTGCCGCCCGTTGGCGCAGGCCCGCATCTGTGCGAGCCGAGACAGTGTGAGCGCTAACAACGGGGGTGCGTCAAGCCCTGGAGGCCAAGTCGACCGTCACGGTCGCGTAACGACGCGTTCATCTGCGCCCCGCGGGGCCTCAGCGTCTGCTGGACCCCCCTCGATGGAGGTGCAACGAGGGCGGAGAGCCCCGATCCGATCACGCTGCGTGGTGGCCACTGGAAACGCTCGGTGACCACCCGACTCCTGCGGCAGCTGCGGCACGGGCGGTCCCTGCGTGGCCGAGCGGGTGGAACGTGAGCCCGGTCACTGGCACCATGCGGCCATGCGCGGGCTGATGCAGGACGTCCCCCTGACCGTCGACTCGATCTTCCGGCACGCCGAGCAGCACCACGGCGACGTCCCGATCGTCACCAACAACCCCGGCGGCAAGGTTCGCACCACGTACGCCGAGTGGGCGATGCGCACCCGACGACTGGGCGGCGTCCTGGACACGCTGGGGATCAGCGCCGACGGCCGGGTGGGCACGTTCGCCTGGAACTCCGCTCGCCACCTGGAGCTGTACTTCGCCGCCCCGTGCACCGGCCGGGTGCTGCACACCTTGAACGTGCGCCTCTTCCCCGAGCAGCTGACCTACATCGCCAACCACGCCGAGGACGAGGTCGTCTTCGTCGACCGCACCGTGCTGCCGCTGCTGTGGCCGCTGATCGACACGATGACCACCGTCCGGCACGTGGTGGTGATGGACGACGGTGGCGACGCCGAGATCCCCGACGACCCGCGGGTGCACGACTACGAGGCGCTGCTGGCCGACGCGCAGCCCGTCGACTTCGGCACCACGGACGAGAACGCCGCGGCCTCGATGTGCTACACGAGCGGCACCACCGGGAACCCGAAGGGCGTCGTCTACTCCCACCGCTCGACGGTGCTGCACACCATGGCCGTGGTCTCCCCCAACGGTTTCGGCATCGGCGTGGAGGACGTCGCGATGCCGATCGTGCCGATGTTCCACGCCAACGCCTGGGGGATCGCGCACGCGGCCCCGGCGGCGGGCGCGGCGATGGTCTTCCCCGGCGCGATGATGCAGCCCCAGGCACTGGCCGACCTGATCGTCGACGAGGGCGTCACCTTCACCGCCGGCGTCCCGACGATCTTCCAGGGCGCGCTGCCGCACCTGGCCGGGCGCCCGCACCGGCTGCGCAAGATCGGCTGCGGTGGGTCGGCGGTGCCCAAGGCGCTGTCGGAGGCCTACCGCGAGCAGGTCGGGCTGCCGCTGTACCAGGCGTGGGGCATGACCGAGACGCACCCGGTCGCCTCCGGCGGCACGCTGTCCGCGCGCTGGGCCGACGCCGACGAGGCCACCCAGGCCGACCGGCGTGCCCGGCAGGGCGTGCCGCTGTTCGGGGTGGAGGCCCGGATCGTGGAGGCGGGCACCACCGACCCGCTGCCCTGGGACGACACGGCCACCGGCGAGCTGCAGGTGCGCGGGCCGTGGTGCGCCCGCGACTACTACTCCCCCGACGCCGGCGTGGAGCTGTCCACCGAGGACGGCTGGATGAAGACCGGCGACGTGGCCGCGATGGACGAGGCCGGCAACATCCGGATCGCCGACCGCACCAAGGACCTGATCAAGTCCGGCGGCGAGTGGATCTCCTCGGTCGACCTGGAGAACGCGATCATGAGCCACCCGGCCGTCGCCGAGGCCGCGGTCGTCGCCATCCCGCACCCGAAGTGGGACGAGCGGCCGCTGGCCTGCGTCGTCCTGAAGCCCGGGGAGCAGGCCACCGAGCAGGAGATCCTCGACCACATCACGCCGCTGGTGGCCAAGTGGTGGCTCCCGGACGCGGTGGAGTTCATCGACGAGGTGCCCAAGACCAGCGTCGGCAAGTTCTCCAAGAAGGACCTGCGCACCCGCTTCGCCGAGTACCCCGTCCGCAGCTGACGACCCTGCTGGATGCCCCCGCCGCCGGCCCCGTCCAGAGGCTCGTCCCGAGCGTGCGAGGGATGAGGAGGACGGGGTCCTTCCTCAGACGACGTAGGGCGGGCGGCCGGTCTCGCTGACCATCGGCCGGCCGGCGGCGTCCCACTCGCCCATCCCGCCGCCGACGTTCACCGCGTCGTAGCCGTTCTGGTTCAGCCAGGCGGTGACCCGCGCCGAGCGGCCGCCGCTGCGGCAGGTGACGTAGAGCGGGTCGCCCTCGGGCACGTCGCCGAGCCGGGCCGGGACGTCGCCCATCGCGATGTGGGTGGCGCCGTCGATGTGCCCGGCCGCCCACTCGTCGTCCTCGCGCACGTCGAGCACGACGGCGTCGTCGGGGACCTCGGCGGCGGGCACGGTGGGGACCTGCATGGGCATCATCACGACACCCATCGTCCCACCCGCATGCCGCCACCACCGGTGGAGCGGGGTGTCCGGGCCCGCGCACTGCCAGGATGGGCGCGATGTCCGCTCCCCCACCGGCGCCCGTCCGGGAACCTGCCTGGTCGCTGTCCCGCTCGGCGATCAGCCTCTGGGTCGCCCAGGGCGTGGTGACCGCGCTCATCGAGGCGGCCGTCGTCACCGCGCTCATCGTCTTCGTGCCCGGGGACGCCGGCTGGTGGCCCACCCTGGTGCGCTGGGGCGGGCCGGCGCTGGTGCTGCTCACCGTGGTCCTGGACATCGGGGTACAGCCGCGGCT
The DNA here is from genome assembly GCF_947486615.1 of uncultured Modestobacter sp. Lineage (GTDB taxonomy): Bacteria > Actinomycetota > Actinomycetes > Mycobacteriales > Geodermatophilaceae > Modestobacter. Next base: position 39,614 of record NZ_CANKUD010000016.1, on the reverse strand, counting down.
GCGGTACCGGGTGCACCGGTGGGAGGTCACCGACGAGGCGGTCTACACCCAGACCGGCTGGCTCACCCGCACCTGGACGCTGGTGCCGATCTCCCGGATCCAGACCGTCGACGTGACCCGCGGGGTGTTCCAGCAGGTGTTCGGCCTGGCCACCGTCGCGGTGCTCACCGCGTCCTCGCAGGGCACCGTCCGGATCCCGCACCTGGGCGCCGACGTGGCGCGGCGGGTCGCCGACGACCTGGCCCGGCGGGCGGAGCTGGTGCGGGACGAGGCCACGTGACCGACCCGGCCGGGGTGACCGACCCGGCGGCGGTGACCGACCCGGCAGAGGTGACCGGACGGCGTACGTCTGCCTGGGTGCTGCTGCTGCACACGATCACGTTCCGGCAGGCCCGTGGACTGGTGCCGGTGGCGCTGGCCTTCGGCGCGGCCCGCGGCCTGGACGGCGGGGTGCTCACCGTGGTCGCCCTCGTCGTCGGCGTCACCCTGCTCTCGCTGCTGTGGGCGGCGGTCACCTGGTGGCGGTTCAGCTACGCCGACACCGAGACGGCGATGGTGGTCACCCGCGGGCTGCTCTCCCGGTCGGTGCGCACCGTGCCGCTGGACCGGGTGCGCGGGGTGGAGGTGGAGGCCCCGGCCCTGCACCGGCTGTTCGGCCTGGTCCGGGTGCGGGTCGACGCGGCCGCCGGGTCGACGGGCGGCACCGAGGAGGAGCTGCTCGTCGACGGTGTGCCCCAGGCGGAGGGCGACCGGCTGCGTGCCCGGCTGCTGGCCCGCCGGGCGCGGGTCGTGGCCGGCGCCCCGGAGGCGGACGGCGACCCGGCCACCGCGCCCCCGGCCGAGGAGCCGGAGGAGGAGATCGCCCGGTTCGACCGGCGCTGGCTGCTCTACGCGCCGCTGGTCGGCAGCTACCTCGCCGTCCCGCTGGCCGCGATCGGCGCGCTGTTCCGGCTGATCGACGAGATCCCCGACCGCTTCGTGCCCGAGCTGGACCGCCCGGACCTGCCGGACGGCGCGGTCGCCGCCGCCGCGCTGGCCGTGGCGCTGCTGCTGCTGGCGCTCGGGTCGATCATCGGCAGCGCGGTGGTCAACTGGGGCTTCCGGCTGGTGCGCCGCGGCGGCTCGCTGATCGCCGTCCGCGGCCTGGTGACCCGCCGGCACACCGAGCTGGAGATCGACCGGATCCGCGGCTGCACGGTGAGCCAGGGCGTGGGCATGCGGCTGGTCGGCGCGGCCCGGGCGAGCGCGCTGGTCACCGGCCTGGGCGACGCCGCCCGCCGCGGGCAGCTGCTGCCGCTCGGACCGCACGCCGAGGCCTGGTCGCTGGCCGGCCGGCTGGTCGACGACCCGGGACCGCTGGTCGTGCACCCGCCCGCCGCCCGCCGCCGCTCCGTCGTGCGCGCCACCGCGCTGGGGCTGCTGGTGCTGCTCGCCGGTGCGGTGCTCACCGCCGTCGCCAGCAGCGACTGGTGGCCCCTGCTGGTCGCCGGTGCGGTGCTGACCGCGCTCGGCGTCCCGCTCGGGCTGGCCCGCTACGCCGCGCTCGGGCACGCCGCCGGGCCGCGCTCCTTCGCCGTCCGCTCGGGGTGGCTGGTGCGGGAGCACACCGTGCTGCAGGGCCGCGCCGTCGTCGGCTGGCAGGTGCGGCAGTCGTGGGCGCAGCGCCGCGCCGGGCTGGTCACCGTGCTGGCCTGCGTGGGCGCCGGCACCGGCGGCTACGCCGCCCGGGACATCGCCGCCGGCGAGGCGGCCGGGTTCGCCCGGACGGCGTCCGGCTCCTGGGCCGGCACGCTCACCCCGTACGGCTGAGCTGCCCGCCACGCGCGGTGCTTGCCTCCTGGGTGCCGGAGGCACAGACTCGGGCCGTGCGGGCAGAGGCGGAGGCAGCCAGGTGGAGCCTGCTGCTCGCCCTGCTGGCCAGCACCTTGCTCCTGGTGCTCCCGGTGCACGGGTCGACCGGTTCGGTCACCGCGCTCAGCACCGCCCTGGCCCTCGCGCTCGCCGCGCGCCTGCTGTCCCGCGCGCCGCTGGCCGGCCGGTCGGTCCTGCGGGTCGCCGCCTCCCCCGACGCCCCGGCCGCCGACGAGCGGTGCCGCCGCGGATCCTTCCGCCGGCAGAGCAGCCCCGACGCGCCCGGCCGGGTGCTGCCGCGCGCACCCCAGCCCGCCTGACCCCTCGGTGACCGCGCCTCCCGGCTGAGCCGTCGCGCGCACCGTCGGCCGAGGGGCTGCCGGCTCGACCACCCGATCTCCCACCGGAGCTCGGGTGCTCCCCCTCCCCTCGCGTCGCGCCCCGCCCCGGTCTCCCGGTGCGGCCGCGCAGCGACGCGCCCCGAACCGTCTCGAGGTCCCCGCATGCTCGACTGGCTCTACACCGTGATCGCCTGGGTCCTGGCGCAGTGGCACGCACTGCTCGCCACGTTCCTCGACCCGGCCGGCGGCCCCGCCTGGGTGCTGGCCATCGTCCTGCTCGTCATCACCGTCCGGCTACTGCTCTTCCCGCTGTTCACGAGGCAGGTGCGGTCGCAGCGGGCGGTGCAGGAGCTCCAGCCGCAGATCCGGGCGCTGCGGGAGCGGCACGCCGGCGACAAGGAGCGGCTCAGCCGCGAGATCCTGACGCTGCAGCAGGAGCGCGGCGTCAACCCGCTGGCCGGCTGCCTGCCGTCACTGCTGCAGGTGCCGGTCTTCCTCGCGCTGTTGCACGTGCTGCGCCGGCTCGCCCCAGGTGCGAACGGGCTCTACGGCTGGTCCTTCGAGCTCACCCAGCAGGCTGCCGGCGCCACGCTCGCCGGGGCGCCGATCTCCAGCTCGTTCACGATGCGCGAGCCGCTGCGCTCGGCCGTCCTCGACCAGGCCGGCGCCTCGGAGACCCGGGTCCAGGTGGTCGCCGTCGTGCTGATCGTGGCGATGTGCCTGACCTCCTTCCTCACCCAGAAGCTGACCCAGCGGCGGGCCGGACCGGTCGAGGGCCAGGCGGCCACGGTGCAGAAGGTGCTGCTCTACGGCATGCCGGCCGGGCTGCTGGTCACCGGCTTCTTCTTCCCGGTCGGGGTGCTCCTGTACTGGACCACGAACAACCTGTGGACCCTGGAGCAGCAGCTGTACGTCCTGCGGCAGATGCCCGCGCCAGTCGCCACCCGGAGCACACCCGCCCCCGCCCCCCGGCCGGGGGCAAGGCCGGCCCACCGGGGACGGCGGAAGGCGCGCTGACCCACCGGGGCGGACGGCGACGGGCCAGGATGGCGCCGTGCCGATCGACGCCGCCGACCTCGAGGCCCTGCTCCCCCCGCTGGACGACGCCCCCGGCCCGGAGCTGACCGGTGGCGGGACCGCGGACGGCCTGCGCTTCCCCGGGCCGGTGCTGACCGGGGACGCGACCGGCGCCCGGTTCCTGGAGTGCGTGCTCACCGACTGCGACCTGGCCGGGGTGCCGTTCGACCGGGCCCGGCTGTCCACCTGCCTGCTCACCGCGCCGCGCTCACCGGCGTGGTCGCTGGTGGACGCCACGCTGCTGGACGTCGTGGTCGACGGCGGCCGGTTCGGCGCGGTCACCGCGGCCGGTGCCGGGCTGACCCGGGTGGCCCTGACCGGGGTGAAGGTCGACTTCCTGGACCTGCGCGGGGCCACCCTGGTCGACGTCGGGCTCACCGGCTGCACCATCGGTGAGCTGGACGCCAGCGGCGCCGACCTGCGCGACCTGCGGCTGGTCGACTGCACGGTGGGCTCGCTGGTGCTCCGGCAGGCGCGCAACCGGGACGTCGACCTGCGGGGCGCGCAGATCGACCTGCTGGACGGCGTCGCCGACCTCCGCGGCTGCACGATCAGCCCGGCGCAGCTGACCGGCTGGGCCACCGGGCTGGCCGCCGAGCTGGGCATCCGGGTGGGCTGACGCCCGGTCAGCCGGTCAGCAGGCCGGCGAGCAGCCCGGCGGTCGCGTCGGGGGCGTCACCGGCGAGCAGCCCGGCGGCGGCGAGCACGTAGCGGCTGTCGACGACGACGCGGGTGCCGGCCAGCACGCCGCCGGCTCCGCCGCGGTCGGCGGCCAGCCGCGCCACCACGCCCTCGACCGCGGCCGGCTCGGCGTGGCGGAAGACGCCCCCGGAGAGCACGACCAGCCCGACGCCCCGGGCGCTCGCCCCGCCCGGGCCGTAGGCGGCCTCGGCCCGCAGGTGCCGGCGCAGCGCGACCACCGCGGCCGCCTCGCCGAGCGCCAGCGGGTCGTCCCCCGGCACGTCGAGGCCCTCGGCCCGGGCAGCCTCGCGCAGCGCGCCGGCGCTGGCCTGCACGCCGAGGTCGCCCTCCACGGTGCGCCGCCGGGCCGGCACCCCGACCGCCGAGCGCGCCAGCGAGGTCTGCTCGGCGTCCACCGCCGGGACGCAGTGCACGTCGGTGGTGGCCCCGCCGACGTCCAGCACCAGCACGCCCGGCGCCTCGGTGCCCGCCCGCAGCCCGGCCAGGGCGGCCACCCCGTCGAGGACGGCGTCCGGGGTCACCGCGCGCACCCACTCGCGCAGCCGCGGATCGGTGGACAGCCGGTCCCCGCCGATCACGTGGGTGAGGAAGACGTCGCGGATCGCCGCGCGGGCGGGCTCCGGCGCCAGCCGCCCGATGTCGGGGAGCACGTTGTCCACCGCGGTCACCGGGACGCCGCCGTTCGCGAGCAGGCCGGCCACCTCGTCCCGGACGGCGGCGTTGCCGGCCAGCACCACCGGGACGGCAGGAAGGACCCCACTGCCCCCCGGCAGCGGGACCGGGCGGGCCAGGGCGGCGGCGTTGTGCCGCAGCACCGTGGCGTCCCCGCCGTCGGTGCCGCCCACCAGCAGGACGACGTCGGGGGCGGCCTCGCCCAGCCGCTGCAGCGCGGCGTCGTCCAGCCGGCCGGCCGCCACGTGCACCACCCGGGCGCCGGCGGAGAGCGCGGCCCGGTGGCCGGCCTCGGCGCTGATCAGCTCCTCGTAGCCGACCACCGCCAGCCGCAGCCCGCCGCCGGCGCTGGAGCAGGCGCGCACCGGGGCGTCCCAGCCTGCCGTGGCCGCGAGCACCCCGGCGACGACGTCGTCCGGGGTGGTCGGGGCCTGCCGGGTGCCGACCAGCCGGCCGGTGGGCAGCTCGACCAGCGCCGCCTTGGTCCAGGTGGAACCGATGTCGACGCAGGCGACCCGCTCGCTCACGGGCGGACGACGCCGGCGGTGGCCGCGCCGGCGGTGAGCTCGCCGAGGCCAAACGCCTGCACCGGGCCGAGCGCGCCGGTGCCCCGCACCCCGCCCTCGGCGGCCCGGACCGCGCCCCAGGCGAGCAGGTCCGCGGTCATCGGGTAGGGGTCCGGGCCGAGCAGGCGCACCCGGGCCACCCGCTCCCCCGCGGCGTCGCGCACCTCGGCGACGACGTGCGTCCGGCTGGGGCCCTGCGTGGTCGGGGCGGTGGCGAACCGGCGCCCGACCAGGTCGGTGAGGCGCGTCAGGCCGGCCGGGGCACCGGGGACCCGGCCCAGCAGCGGGCCGAGCGGAGCCAGCCGGTGCGCCACCGGCGTCACCGGGCCGAACCAGTCCAGGTACACCCCGACCGTGCGCAGGGACGGCGCCAGGCCGGGCAGGGTGAGGTGCTCGGAGCCGCCCACCGACAGCCCGCGGCGGGTGCGCCCGGCGACGTCGAACCGCCAGTCGTGCGCCCCGGCGGGCTCGGTGACCAGCCGGCCGCCGGACCAGGCGTGCCCGGGTTCGAGCAGCACGCCGAGCAGGGAGACCAGCGTGCCGCGGGAGAAGCCCTGCCCCGGACCAGCGTCCCGGGAGTACCCGACGTCGACCCGGTGCGCGCGGTCCCCGGCCTCGGCCAGCGCGAGCGCACCGGCCAGCACGCCCGGTACGTAGTCGTGGCCGAACGCGGGCAGCAGGGCCGCCCCGGACAGTTCCGCCCGGGGACCGAACTCCTCGAAGACCCGGCGCAGGAACGGCGGCTCACCGGTCGAGTCGAGGTAGACCGCACCGGCGTCGGCCGCGGCGGCGACCGCTGCCTCCCCGTGGCGCAGGAACGGGCCGACGGTGGTGACCAGCACGTCCCCCCGGCCGACCAGTGCCCGGACCGAGGCCTCGTCGGTCACGTCGGCCGTCGCGGTCTCCAGCGGCCCGGCGTCCCCGCCCAGCTGCCGGGCCAGCGGCGCCAGCCGGTCCGGGTCGCGGCCGGCGAGCACCGGCCGGGCGCCGCGCGCGGTGAGCGCGGCCGCCGTCAGGCCGCCGGTGTGACCGGTGGCGCCGAGGAGGACGATCCGTGCGGGCATGAGCGGACAGTAGCGACGAGCCACCGCTGTTCTTCCGGAACCGCCCGGTCCGTGGGTGCGGGCGGGGCGCACCGGGTAGCCGGGGGGCGATGTCCCGCTCATGCCGTCAGCGCCCCGAGCCGGTCGCACCCTGCTCGAGGCCGACCCGGCCGGCCAGCGCGGCCGCCTCGACCCGGGTGGACACCCGCAGCTGGCGCAGCAGGTTGGCCACCAGCCGCTTCACGGTCCGCTCGGAGACGTGCAGCGTGGTGGCGATGTCCACGGTGCTCGTGCCGGCGGCCACCAGCTTCCACAGCCGGCGGTCGTCGGCGGACAGCTGCGCGGCGATGCCCTGGTCGGCGGTCGGCGCGGCGTCGTCCAGCAACTGGCGCAGCAGCGCCTCGGGGATCACCGACCAGCCGTCCAGGACGGCGAGCAGCGGGCGCACGAGCGCCTCCGGGCTGGTGGTCTTCGGCAGGAAGGCGCTGGCCCCGGCCCGGAGCGCCTCCAGGGCGGCGTCGGCCTCGGCCAGCCCGGACAGCGCCACGATCCGCACCATCGGCTCGGCCCGGCGGATGGCCGCGATCGCCCGGGTGCCCCCGGGCGGGGGCATGTGCAGATCCACCACCGCGACGTCGGCGTTGTGCCGGCGCACCAGCGCCGCCCCCGCCGACGCGTCCTCGGTCGTGCCCACCACCCGGACCCGGCCGCCGCTCTCCGGCGGCAGCAGCAGCGACAGCCCGCGACTGAACAGCGGGTGGTCGTCGATGACCACCACGTCCACGGGGGGACGGTGCTCAGCAGCGGCACCGACGTCGAGTCCCTCCACGTCACTCCCAGAGATCAGCTGCGCCCGGCGTGGCTGACCGACCGCAACCCCGGAGGTGCCCGTGACACTCGCTGCCGACACACGCCCCGCCACGCTGCCCGGACTGCTCACCGACCTGGCCCGGGTCGTGCGCAACCACCTGCCGCACCCCACAGCCGAGGAGGTCAGCACCGGGGACGCCCTGGTGCGCGCGCTGTGCCACGACATGCGCAGCCCGCTGGCCGCCCTGGAGTCCGTGCTCGACCGGCTGGACGGCGACGACGACCGCCGTCCCGAGCTGCTCGAGCTGGCCCGCGCCCAGGCCCAGCACCTGGCCTCCATGCTGCGCACCGCCACCGCCACCGGTGGCGCGCCGGAACGGCGCGGCGCACGGAACCTGGCCGACGTGCTGCAGGCCTCGGTGGCCGCCTCCGGGCTGCCCGGCACCCAGCTGACCGTGCGCGTCGGTGAGGACGCCGCGGACGTCGTCGTCGGCGACGCCCGGGTGCAGCGCATCCTGACCAACCTGCTGGAGAACGCCCACCGGCACGGGCAGGGCCGACCGGTGCGGCTGCGGGTCGACCGCCGCGCGGAGTGGGTGGAGTTCGCCCTCACCCAGCCCGGGGTCCCGGCCGACCGGGTGCTGGGCCACCTGAGCCGGCCGACCCCGCCGGTCGACCTGAGCGGGCTGGGGCTGTGGTCGGTGCAGCGGCAGACCCGGGAGCTGGGCGGCCGGCTGGCCTGGTGCCTGGCCGAGGACGGCGACTTCACTCTCGTGGTGCGGCTGCCCGACCGCTGATGAAGGACCCCCTTGCCCCCCACCGCTCGCAAGCTCGCGGCGGGACTCTGCGAGGGGGCCACACAGGTCGGCCCCTGCGGGCCAGCGGACGGCACGGGGGTGACACCGGGCGGGGGCATCTGTCTGGTGTCACCGCGAGGGCGGCGACAGCGACGACGTAGAGGGAGAACGCCCGTGTTCACGCACACCCACGCCCTGCAGTACGAGGCCAAGCCCGACGGTCCCGACGCCAACTTCGCCCGCCGCATGCAGGAGGTGCTCGGTGGCCAGTGGGGTGAGATGACCGTCGCCACCCAGTACCTGCTGCAGGGCTGGAACTGCCGCCTCCCCGGCAAGTACAAGGACATGCTGCTGGCCATCGGCACCGAGGAGCTCGCGCACGTCGAGATGATCGTGACGATGATCGACCGGCTGCTGGACCACCAGCCGCTCAAGCCCGACGCCGCCGACCGCACCAAGGAGGCCGCGGCCGGCTACGGGAACACCAACCCGCAGCACGCCATCGCCAACGGCGGCGGCGCGTCCTACATGGACAGCATGGGCAACCCGTGGACCGGTGCCTACGTGACCGCCAGCGGCAACCTGATGGCCGACTTCTCCTACAACGCCACCGCCGAGATGCAGGGCCGGCTGCAGGTCGCGCGCCTGTGGAACATGACCGACGACCCGGGCGTCAAGGACCTGCTCCGCTTCCTGCTCACCCGCGACCACATGCACCAGCAGCAGTGGCTGGCCGCCATGGAGGAGCTGAAGGCGGACGGCCTGGACGGCATCCCGGTGCCCGAGGCGTTCCCGCTGGAGGAGGAGCTGCCCGAGTTCGCCTACACCTTCATCGACGCCTCCGACGGCGCCGAGGCCGCCAACGGCCGCTGGGCCAACGGGCCGGCGCTGGACGGCACGGACAACACCCTCCGCGCCGCCCCGATCGCCGCCACGGCCGACGCGCCGATCCTGCCGCCGGGCGACCCGCGCCTCTACGGCACCCCGCCGGTGCCGATGCAGGGCCTGCTCCAGAAGGCCAAGGACGCCCTCAAGTGAGTCGCCGCCTCCGGTGATCCGCCACCGGGGGCACACCCGCTGCGCCGTCGCCGTGCCGGCGCCCCGGCTCCGCTGAGAAGCGGTCCTGGGACGCCGGCCCGGCGGGCGTCCGACCACCCGCTGGAGGTCCCGCCGTGCACCTGTCCACCCACGCTCCCCACCTGCACGTCCCGGCGGCCCGCCTGCCGGTCGCCACCGTGCTGCTCTCGGTGGTCTACACCGCCGCTCTGGTCGTCGCGCTCACCGCACCGGGTGAGCACGCCCTGGCCGGCCTGGTGGTGCTCACCGGCCTGGTGGTCCGCACCGTCGTGCGCCGCCGGCGCGCCGCCACCGCGCCCGTCCCGGCGACCGCCGTCGACGTACTGCCGGTCGCCGCACCGGTCGCCGCACCGGCACCCGCCGCCGCGGCCTGAGGACAGCAGCGAGGCCCGCCCCCACGGGGGACGGGCCTCGCGCCGCGTGCTGCGCCGGACCCCGACTACGGGGTCCGGCTGCCCGCCGTCAGTGCGCGACCGCCTTCTCCGCGCCGATGCCGGTCAGCGACCGGACCTCGAGCTCGGCGTACTTGTCGACGTCCGGCTTCTCCTTGGAGAGCTTGGTGCCCAGCCAGCCGAGGAAGAACGACAGCGGGATGGAGACCAGGCCCGGGTTCCGCAGCGGGAACCACGCGATGTCGAAGTTGGAGAACATCGCCGTCTCCGACCCCGACACGACCGGCGAGAAGACGATCAGGCCGATGCAGACGATCAGCCCGCCGTAGATCGACCACAGCGCGCCCTGGGTGGTGAAGTTCTTCCAGAACAGCGTGTAGAGGATCGTCGGCAGGTTGGCCGAGGCCGCCACCGCGAAGGCCAGCGCGACCAGGAAGGCGATGTTGATGCCGGCCTGCAGCGCCAGGATGCCCAGGCCGATGGAGACCGCGCCGATGACGACGGCGGTGATCCGGGCGACCCGGACCTCTGCGTTGCCCTCCACCTTGCCCTTCTTGAGCACCGAGGCGTAGACGTCGTGCGCGAAGGACGCCGACGCCGTGATCGTCAGCCCGGCCACGACCGCGAGGATCGTGGCGAAGGCGACGCCGGCGATGATGCCCAGCAGCACCGTGCCACCGAGCTCGAACGCCAGCAGCGGCGCTGCCGCGTTGACCCCGCCGGGTGCGGCGAGGATCGTCTCCGACCCCACCAGGGCGCCGGCGCCGTAGCCGATGACCAGGCTGAACAGGTAGAAGGCGCCGATCAGCCAGATGGCCCAGACGACCGACTTCCGGGCGTCCTTGGCGGTGGGCACGGTGTAGAAGCGCATCAGCACGTGCGGCAGGCCGGCGGTGCCGAGCACCAGGGCCAGCGCGAGGCTGATGAAGTCCAGCCGGGTGGCGTTCGACAGCCCGTACTGGGCACCGGGCTCCGCGACCTGCTGCCCCTCGGACGTGATCGCCCCACCGATCAGCGAGGAGAGGTTGAAGCCGTACTCGGCGAGCACCCAGATCGTCATGACCAGGGCCCCGGCGATGAGCAGCGTCGCCTTGATCATCTGCACGTAGGTGGTGCCGCGCATGCCGCCGACCAGCACGTAGAAGATCATCAGCGCGCCGACCACGACCACGACGATGGCCTCGGCCGCGGCACCGCTGACGCCCAGCAGGAGGGCGACCAGGCCACCGGCCCCGGCCATCTGGGCGAGCAGGTAGAAGAGCGAGACGAACAGCGTGGAGATGGCCGCCGCGGTGCGCACCGGCCCCTGCCGCATCCGGAACGCCAGCACGTCGGCCATGGTGAACCGGGCCGTGTTCCGCATCAGCTCTGCGACCAGCAGCAGCGCCACCAGCCAGGCGACCAGGAAGCCGATCGAGTACAGGAAGCCGTCGTAGCCGTAGATGGCGATCGCCCCGGCGATGCCCAGGAACGAGGCGGCCGACAGGTAGTCACCCGCGATGGCCAGGCCGTTCTGGGTGCCGGTGATGTTGCGGCCGGCGGCGTAGTAGTCCGCGGCGCTCTTGTTGTTCCGGCTGGCCCGGAAGGTGATGAACAGCGTCACCAGCACGAACGCACCGAAGATCGAGATGTTGATCGCCGGCTCGCCGATCGTCGCGCTCTCGGCGGCGAACACGTCAGCCACGGGTGGACTCCTCATCACGGGGGGCGGCGAACTCGTGGGCCTCGAGCCGGGTGCGCATCTCGTCGGAGATGGGGTCGGTGTTCTTGCTCGCGTGCCGCACGTAGAGCTGGGTGATCAGGAAGGTGCTGACGAACTGGCCCAGCCCCAGCAGGATCCCGAGGTTGACGTTGCCGAACACCTCGGTCGACATGAAGTCGGCCGCGTAGGTCGAGAGCAGGACGAAGAGCAGGTACCAGACGAGGAAGGCCACCGTCATCGGGACGGCGAAGCTCCGGAACCGGCGGCGCAGCTCGGTGAACTCCGGGGAGTCCTGGGCCAGCCGGTACTCCTCGGGGGTCAGCAGTTTGCGGTCGTGCGGTGGGGTCACGGGGGCACCTCACTGTGCGTTGCCTGAGGGTGATCGCGGTCACCCTAGGGTGCTGCGGCTCACAATGGGAGTGACCGTGTTCCGATAGTTACGCGCCGACTTATCGAGAGGACCCCTGGAGTCCACGTCGGTGCAACGCCGGGGAAACGGCCAGCTGGTGCACTCGGTGCATGGCCCCCTCCAGGACCGAGAGCCCGTGGACGAGCCCGCCCCGGCACCCCCGCGCGGAGGCCGGTACCGGGTGGTACCCGGTGGCCCGCTCCACCGACGTGGGGACGACGCCGCGACAGGTGGGCGCCGGCGGGCAGGCCTACGTCGTCCTGCGGCTCCGGCCCGGCGCCGAGGTGACGGCGCTGTCCGCCCGCTGCCCGCACCGGCTGGTGCCGCTCACCGCGGCCACCGTCGTCGACGGCCGGGTGGAGTGCCCGTACCACGGCTGGCAGTTCAACGCGGAGGGCCGCTGCGTGGAGATCCCGTCCCTGGGGCCGGTGGGCGCACCTCCGCCCCGGGCCGACCTGTCCACCCCGTGGGCGGTCGAGGAACGGGACGGCTGGGTCTGGCTGGCCCCCGACCCCACGCCGACGTCCCGCCCGCCGCGCGCGACCAGCCCCGTGCCGGAGCCGGTGTCCGCCCTCCCGCAGCCCGCCGGCCCGGTCCTGGACAACCTGCACCCCGCCCTCGACCGCGCCTGGCACCCGGTCGCGCTCTCCGGCGAGCTGCTCGCGGGCGGCTGGGTGCAGACCCGGCTGCTGGGCCGCACCTGGACGGTGCACCGCCGCCCCGACGGCGCCCTGGACGCCGACCCGCCCGCGTGGGCCGTGGCCGAGCGCCTGGGCGTGGTGTGGATCGCCCCGGCCGAGCCGCGCACCGAGCTGATCGACGTCCCCGAGCTGGCCGACCCGCGGACGCTGTCGGCCTGGCTGCCCCCGGTGCGCAGCGTGACCCCGGCCGGTCCGCTGGCCGACGCCTTCCTCGACGCGGCCCACCGGGCCACCGCGCCGTCACCGGAGGTCACGGTGCCGGAGCCGGCGTACGAGCGCGGCGGGTTCTCCGCGGTCCAGGAGCAGCCCGGACGCCGGCGGGTCACCCACGTCTACCGGGCACCGTTCCAGCTGCTGCGGCGGGAGGAGGACCTGCGGACGGGGGCGGTGACCACCGTGCTACGGCTGCTCCAGCCCGAGGACGCCGACTCGACCCGGGTGCACACCTGCGTGCTGCTCAGCCGCCCCGACGGCACCGCGGACGCCGACGCCCTGGCCGCCGCGGTGGCCTCCGCCGCGGCCGCGCTGGCCGAGGACCTGGCGCTGCTCCCCCGGCTGGCCGGCGGCGGGCTGCCGCTGCTCCCCCGGGACGAGCTGCACGTGCGGGCCGACCGGCTGGGCGTCGCGCTGCGCCGGACGCTGGCCGACCTCGTCGCCGACTGCGCGGCCGCCGAGCGGGCCGCAGCGCTGGAAGAACGCGCCACCGCCTGACACCGCCGCCGGCCGGGACGCGCAGGATGGGCGGATGAGCGCAGCGGGTCGGTTCGAGCGGGGCACCGACGGTCCGCGGGTCATCCTGGTCGGGGTGGACGGATCGCCGACGTCGCTGCGTGCGGCGGCCTACGCGGCCGGGCTGGCCCGCCGGCAGCGGTCCCGGCTGGTCGCCGTCTTCGTGGTGGAGCCCCCGCCGCCGATGGCCGGCTGGGTGCCCGACGCGCAGGTGGTGGCCCGGGACGCCGCGGCGCAGGTGGGCGCGGAGCTGCGCCGGGAGCTGCAGCCGGCGGCCGAGCAGCTGGGCATCGAGGTGGAGCTGCGGACGGCGCACGGCGACCCGGTGGCCGAGCTGTCCCGGATCGCCGACGAGCTGCCGGCCGACGCGGTGCTGGTCGGCGCCTCCGAGCAGGCCGGCCATCGGGTGATCGGCTCGGTGGCGGTGCGGCTGGTGCGCGTCGGCCGCTGGCCGGTCACCGTCGTCCCGTGAGGTGGCCGTGAGCATCGCAGGGAGCGCCAGCGACCGAGGAGCGGAGCGGCCACCGAACGGGACCAGCGCGATCGTCCCGTGAGTCGCGGGCTTCAGGCCGCGGTGGGCTCCTCCTCGGTGAGGGCGCTGGCCAGCAGGTCGCGGTGCGCGGCGAGCAGCCACCACAGCACCCCGGCGAGCACCAGCTCCACCGCGCCGGCCACGGCGAACACGGTGGGCACGCTCGTCGCGCCGGCCAGCAGCCCGCCGGCCAGCGCGCCCACCGGGATGCCGCCCCAGACCAGCGTCCGGTAGCCGCCCTGCACCCGACCGAACAGCGCCTCGGGGATGAGCGCCTGGCGCAGCGACATGGTGAGCACGTTCCAGAACAGCACCCCCGCCGTCCCGACCGCGAACAGCACCCCGGCCACCACCGCGTCCTCGGTGAACGCCATGGCGCCCAGGGTCAGCGCGGCCAGCACCGAGCCGGCGACCAGCGTGGCGGTGCGGCCGATCCGGGCGGCCAGCGGTGCGGCGGTCAGCCCGCCGACCACCGCGCCCACCCCGGAGGCGGTGAGCAGCAGCCCGTACCCGGCCTCGCCGATCTCCAGGGTGTCCAGGGCGTACAGCACCAGGACGCCGCTGGTCATCGCCGAGGTGAGGGCGGTGCTCGCCGAGACCAGGGTGAGGCCGCGGAGGAAGCGGTGCCGCCACAGCCAGCCCACCCCCTCGGCGACGTCCCGCCGGATGGTGGTGCGCGGCCCGTCGCCGCGGGCCGGCCGGTGGGCGCCGGCGATCCCGACCACCAGGACGGCGGCGAGCAGGAACCCGCCGGCGGTGGTGAGCAGCGGGGCGGCGACGGCCAGGGCGAACAGCACCGAGCCCAGCGGGGCGCCGATGAACCCCTGGCTGGCCTCCTCGGCGGTGGTGAGCAGCCCGTTGCCCCGGTCGAGCTGGTCGCGGCGGACCACCTGCGGCAGCATCGCCCGGGCCGCGCTGTCGTACACGGTCTCGGCGGCCCCCACCGCGAACGCGACGGCGTAGAGCACGGGCAGCGACGCCGTCCCGGTGAGGACAGAGACGGCCAGGACGGTCAGCGCCAGCGCCCGGACGCCGTTGGCCACCGCCATCGCCCGCTTGCGGTCGGTGCGGTCGACGAAGGCGCCGGCCGGCAGGGCGAACAGCAGCCAGGGTAGGAAGGCCAGCGAGGTCAGGCCGGCGACCAGCACCGGGTCGCGGGTGAGGGTCGCCGCCAGCAGCGGCAGGGCGACCCGGTTGACCCCGTCGGCGAGGTTGGAGGCGGCGCTGGCGGCATACAGCCGCCAGAACGCCGGCCCGAGCGGAGTGGCCACGGAGTGACCCTCCCACTGCCCTCCGACAACCCGCCGAGTGACAGCTCAGCGGGGTTCCCGGCCGCCGATCACCCCGCTGAGCTGTCACTCGGCGGCGCGCGGTCCCCACGCCGGCTCATCCCGGGGGCGGACACGCGGTTCACCCCGCGGGACGACGACGGGCGACACCGCGCTGCTTAGGGTCGGCAGCATGGACCAGCCGCTGCTCGAACGGGTGGCGGCCGGGCCCCGGCGGCACCCCTTCGGCGTGGACGTCGTCCTGGCCTGCCTGGTCGCGCTGGTCACGGTCCCGGTACCGGGGGTGTCCGGCTACAACGACTCGAACCCGGCGACCGTCCTGCTGGGGCTGGCGTTGTGCGCGCCGCTGGCCTGGCGGCGCCGCCGCCCGGTCCCCGCCGCTGCGGTGGTGGTCCTGGTCTGCCTGGTGCAGCTCGTGGTGCTCCCCGCCGAGCTGCTGCTCGCCGACGTCGCCGCCCCGATGATGGTCTACGCGCTGACGGTCCACGGCCCTTCGTGGGCGGGCCGGGCCGGTCTGGGCGTCGGGTTGCTCGGCGCGCTGCTGGCCGGTGCCACGTTCCTCGAGGCACCGACGTCCACCTTCGCCCTCACCACGGCGACCGTCCTCGGGGCGCTGGTCGTCGCAGCCTGGGGGCTGGGTCTGCTGCGCCGCACCCGCGTGCTGACCGCGCAGGCCCGGAGCGCCACTGCTGCCGACCAGCCACTGCTGGAGCGTGCGGCCGCATGGCTGCGGCAGCACCCCTTCGGCGTCGACGCCGTCCTCGCCGGAGCCGCGGTGCTCGTCCTGGTCAGCGCCTCCTCGGGCGTCGACTTCCCCGGGTCCGACGCTGCCGCGATGCTCCTGTCGCTGGCGCTGCTGGTGCCCCTGGCCTGGCGCCGGCGCCGACCGGTGCGGGCCGCGACGGTGGTCGTCGGCGTCAGCCTGCTCGAGCTGGTGCTCGTACCGGGCTACTTCCTCCCGGCCAACATCGCCGCCCCGGTGATGATCTACGCGCTGGCCGCCTACGCACCCCGCTGGGCCAGCCGGGCCGGGCTCGCCGCCGGGCTGGTCGGCGCCGTGCTGGCCTCGGTCGTCTACTTCGGCGCAGGCAGCTGGATCGCCTTCCTCTTCCCCGCCGGGGTGATCAGCGTGCTGGTGGTGGCCTGCTGGGCGCTGGGCGACCTGCGCCGGGCCCGGCTGCAGGAGGTGTCCGGCCTGCAGGAGCGGGCTCGGCTGCTGGAGCTCGAGCGTGAGCAGGAGATGCGGCTGGCGGCGTCCACCGAGCGGGCCCGGATCGCCCGGGAGATGCACGACGTCGTCGCCCACTCGCTGTCGGTCGTCATCGCCCAGGCCGACGGCGGCCGCTACGCCGGGCAGGTCGACCCGGCGGCCGCGACCGGGGCGCTGGAGGCCATCTCGGCGACCGGCCGCCAGGCGCTCACCGACATGCGGAAGCTGCTGGGAGTGCTCCGGGAGGGTGACGGGCAGGAGTTCGCGCCACAGCCCGACGTCGCCGCGATCGACCAGCTGGTCGCCGACGTGCGGGCCAGCGGGCTGGACGTCGACCTGGTCGTGCAGGGCAGCCCGCAGCCGATGCCGGCCGGGGCCCAGCTGGCCGCCTACCGGATCGTGCAGGAGTCGCTGACCAACGTGCTCAAGCACGCCGGCCCGGCGGGGCGCGCGTGGGTGCGGCTGCAGTGGCGCCCCGACGCCCTGGAGCTGGCCGTGCTGGACGACGGGCGTGGTGCCTCCGCGGCGATCGTGGAGTCCGACGGGCAGGGCCAGGGGCTGCTGGGCATGCGGGAGCGGGCCGAGCTGCACGGCGGCCGGCTGACCGCCGCGCCGCGACACGGCGGCGGGTTCGGCGTGCACGCCGTCCTGCCCTACCGTTCCCCCCGATGAGCAGCGACCCGACCCGCCCCGAGCCGATCGGCAGCGGGCCGATCCGCGTCGTCCTCGTCGACGACCAGCAGCTGGTGCGCGCCGGCTTCCGGATGGTCATCGACTCCCAGCCCGACCTCACCGTCGTCGGCGAGGCCGGGGACGGCGCGGCGGCCGTCGAGCTGCTGCGCCGGACGCCGGCCGACGTGGTGCTGATGGACGTGCGGATGCCCGGCACCGACGGCATCGCCGCGACCGAGCAGGTGACGGCGCTGCCCGAGCCGCCCCGGGTGGTCGTGCTGACCACCTTCGACCTGGACGAGTACGTGGTCGCCGCGATCGGCGCCGGGGCCAGCGGGTTCCTGCTCAAGGACGCCCCGCCGGAGGAGATGCTCGCCGCCGTCCGCACGGTGCACGCCGGTGACTCGGTGATCGCCGCCAGCTCCACCCGGCGGCTGCTGCAGCACGTCGCCCCGATCCTGCGCGGCGCGGGCGGCTCCGGGACGACGCAGGCCGACCCGTCGGCGTTGCTGGAGCTGACGCCCCGGGAGAAGGAGGTGCTGGTGCAGATGGCCTACGGCGCCTCCAACACCGAGATCGCCGGCCAGCTGTTCGTCAGCGAGGCGACGGTGAAGACCCACGTAGGCCGCGTGCTGGCCAAGACCGGGTCCCGGGACCGGGTGCAGGCCGTGGTGCTGGCCTACCGCACCGGCCTGGTCGCCCCCGCCGACCTCCTCCGCGACGCCCCCGCCTGACACGCCCCGCCTGATCAGCCTCCGGGGCAGGTCGCATCCCCACCGCTGTGCTCCTGGCAGTACCGGGGCCCGTCGTCCCGCAAGGGGGTGGGCGGGCTGTCGGGGGACACCAGTCCGTAGAGCAGCAGCCCACCGACCAGGCCGAACACCGCGCCCACTCCGAACAGTGCCTGGACGGCGCCGCGCTGCCAGCGTGCACCGACCACCAGGGCCACGGCGGGACAGCCGGCCGCCATCAGCGTCGCCAGGAGGGCCTGCCGCTGGGCCCGGTCGTGGTCGGCGGCGGTCGGCTGCTCGCCCAGGAACGTCCACAGCTCCATCAGCGACCCGATCGCCAGCAGCGGGGTGGCCAGCAGCCAGGCCACCGTCAGCAACGCGACCGTCGGGACCGCCCATCCCGGGGCCGACTCCTTGCGACGGGGCGGCGGCAGCGGCCGCCACACGTGTTCGCTCACCGATCGCCTCCCTCGTCAGCCCGGAGGATGACAGCAGGTCAGCCCCCGGGGGCAGCGGCGCGCTCGCACAGACCAGCCCGTGCGGCGACGCGGGCGCAGGCCCGGAGGCGAGAACGTGATCACGTCCTGATCACCGCCCCTGGAGGCCTGCAGTGTCCGTCCCCGTCATGACCGTCCCGGGCGAGCCCGCCTCGACCGCGTCCGCCGCCGTCCGCGCCAGCGACCTGCGCAAGACCTACGGCTCCGGTGAGACGGCGGTGCACGCGCTGGCCGGCGTCGACGTCAGCTTCGAGCGGGGCGCCTTCACCGCGATCATGGGCCCCTCCGGCTCGGGCAAGTCCACCCTCATGCACTGCCTGGCCGGGCTCGACGCGGCCACCAGCGGCCACGTCTGGCTCGGTGACACCGAGCTGACCAGCCTGCGCGACGACCAGCTGACCAAGCTGCGCCGCGAGCGGATCGGCTTCGTCTTCCAGTCCTTCAACCTGCTGCCGGTGCTCACCGCGCAGGACAACATCCTGCTGCCCATGCAGCTGGCCGGGCAGCGCCCCGACCGGGCGTGGCTGGACTCCGTCGTGGGCCGCCTGGGCCTGCGCGACCGGCTCCAGCACCGCCCGCACGAGCTCTCCGGCGGCCAGCAGCAGCGCGTCGCCGTCGCCCGCGCGCTGCTCCCCCATCCCGACGTCGTCTTCGCCGACGAGCCCACCGGCAACCTCGACAGCCACGCCGGCGCCGAGGTGCTGGACCTGCTGCGCTCCAGCGTCCGCGAGACCGGCCAGACCGTCGTCATGGTCACCCACGACCCGGTCGCCGCCGCCTACGCCGACCGCGTCGTCCTGCTGGCCGACGGCCGGCTCGCCGGCGAGGTCCACCAGCCGACCACCGACTCGATCATCAACGCGCTGCGTGGACTGGGGGCCTGACGCCATGCGAGCAGTGACACTGGCGAGCATCCGGGCGCACCTGCCCCGGCTGGTCGCCTCCACCCTGGCGATCGTCATCGCGGTGGGCTTCGTGGTCGCCACCCTGGTGCTCAACGAGACCACCAAGGCCACCGTGCTCGAGGCGGCCGGCGCCCAGTACGTCGACACCGACGTGGTGGTCACCTCCGACAGCGGCACCGGCCTGGCCGGGCAGGTCGACACCCTCACCGGGCTGGACGGCGTGCAGGCCGTCGACCCGACCTGGCAGACCTCCGTGCAGGCGGTCGCCCCCGGGCGCACCGGCGCCCAGTACCTGCTGGTCGAGTCGGTGGCCGCCGACCCGAAGCTGCGCTGGCAGCAGCTGACCGCCGGCGCCCTGCCCGTGCGGCCGGACGAGGTCGCGGTCAGCGAGCGCGTCGGTGCCGCGGTCGGCGACGTCCTCCCGGTCACCACCTACGACGACGAGGGCACCGGGACCACCACCGACGCCACGGTGACCGGCGTGGTCGACCTGGGCGGCGACCCGACCGCCGGGATCTACGGCAAGGCCTACGTCACCGCCGACCAGGCCCAGGCCTGGGGCGCCACCGAGCCGACCGAGCTGCGGATCGCCGGCACCACCGCCGCCGACCCCGACGCCCTGATCGGCGAGGTGCGCGCGGCGCTGTCCGGGGAGGACGTCACCGTCCGCACCGGCACCGAGCAGGCCGAGGAGTCCGTCGCGGCACTGACCGGCGACGCCACCTGGCTCACCACCTCCCTGCTGGTGTTCGCCACCATCGCGGTGCTCGTCGCCGGGCTGGTCATCGCCAACACCTTCGCCGTGCTGCTGGCGCAGCGGACCCGCGACCTCGCGCTGCTGCGCTGCGTCGGCGCGACCGCCCGCCAGGTGCGCCGCAGCGTGCTCGGCGAGGCCGTGCTGACCGGGCTGGTCGCCTCGGTGATCGGCGTGCTCGCCGGCATCGGGCTCTCCGCCGCCGTCTCGGCCGTGGTGTCCGGCACGGACTCACCCATCCCCCTGTCCGGGGTGTCCGTCCCGCTGTACGCCGTCGGGGTCGGCATCGCCGTCGGCACGCTCACCACGCTGGTCGCCGCGCTGGCCCCCGCCCGAGCCGCCACCAAGGTCGCCCCGCTCGCCGCGCTGCGGCCCACCGACCCGGCGCCGCTGCGCTCCCGCGGCGGTGTCGCCCGACTGGTCACCGGCCTGCTGCTCGCCGTCCCCGGCGTCGCGCTGATGGCCCTCGGCGTGCTGACCTCCGACATCCTGATCTCGCTGGGCGGCGGGGTGCTCAGCTCGCTGGGGCTGCTGCTGCTCGCCCAGCGGGCCGTGCCGCCGATCGTCGCCGCCGCCGGCCGGCTGCTCGGCCGGTTCGGCGGACTCCCGGCGCGACTGGCCACCGGCAACGCCACCCGCAACCCCCGCCGGACGGCGGCCACCGCCACCGCGCTGCTGATCGGCGTCACGCTGACCACCGCGATGGTGGTCGGGGCGAGCTCCACCCGGGCGACCGCCCAGGCCGGCTTGGCGGCCAACTACCCGACCGACGTCATCGTCGAGAGCTTCGACGAGCCGGTGCCCCCGTCGCTGCAGGGCCAGCTCGAGTCGGTGGACGGCGTGGTCGCGGCCACCGGGCTCACCGCGACGTACCTCACCGGGCCCGACGGCACCGAGACCTGGGCCAGCGGCGTGGACGCGGCGCAGGCCCTGCCGGTGCTGCGGTCCACGACCGAGGTGACGCTCCCCGAGCTCGGCGAGGTCGTGCTCTCCGACTGGGAGGCCGACACCTGGGGCGTCGGGCCCGGCGACTCGGTGACCCTGACCGCCGGCGACCGCTCACGGACGCTGACCGTGCTGGCCGGCGACACCACCCGCCCGCTGCTGAGCAGCACCGACCTGCAGGCGCTGGTGCCCGGGGCCGCGGTGGAGACGATGTGGCTGCGGCTGGCCGACGACGTCGACCAGACCGCGGTGATCGACGAGGTCACGGACCTGGCCGGCACCGCGCTGCCCACCTCGTTCGTCACCGGGCTGGCCAGCGAGCGGGCCGCGATCGACGGGGTGGTCGACGTCCTGCTGCTGGTGGTCACCGGGCTGCTCGGCGTGGCCGTGGTGATCGCGCTGATCGGGGTGGGCAACACCCTGGCCCTGTCGGTCGTCGAGCGGCGGCAGGAGAGCGGCCTGCTGCGGGCGCTGGGCCTGACCCGCGGCCAGCTGCGCGGGCTGCTGGCCTGGGAGGCCGTGCTGGTCGCCGGGGTCGCCGCGGTGCTCGGCGTCCTGGTCGGGGGTGCGTACGGCCTGGTCGGCGCCGCCTCGGCGCTGGGCGAGGTCGGTGAGGTGGTGATCAGCATCCCGTGGCTGCAGGTGCTGGCGATCGTGCTGGTCGCCACGGTGGCCGGTCTGCTGGCCTCCGTGCTGCCGGCCCGCCGGGCGGCGAAGACCCCGCCGGTGGCCGCCATCGCCGGCTGAGGCAGGCGGCTCCTCCAGGCAGGTCGGGCTCTGCTCCGCTCGTGGAGCAGAGCCCGACCTGTGTCCGGGAGGGCGGGCCGGGTGGTCAGATCTCCAGGCTGAGCAGGTGGTAGCTGAGCGCCTTGCCGTGGCCGTCGAGCACCGGCGACCCGGTCACGCCGCCACCGAGCGCGCCCGGCAGGGTGAACACGAGGCCCGGCAGGTGCGGCTGCACGACCCGGCCGGCCTCGCCCCGCACGAGCGGGGCGTAGTGGGCCGCCACCCGCTCGGCGGTCAGCTCCCGTTCCAGCAGCGCGGCAGCCTCGGCGCTCCGCGGGAGCACCGCGAGGATCAGCGTGTCGCCCTTGTCCCCGGCCCGGACGTCGGCCAGCTCGTCGAGACGGCGGGTCACCGGGCCACCTCCTGCAGGTGCACCTCGGAGCGCACCGCCGTCCGCGGCAGCGAGCAGGACCGGATGGCCAGCACCTCCGTCTCCGACCGCCGGGCTCCACCACCGCCGGCCGGGCCGTTGGTGTACAGCGCCTCCACCTCCCAGCCGACCACGGCGGCGAGCTCCCGCTGCGGCACCCGGGCGGCCACCCGCAGCCGCACCTCGGCCGGGTCGCCGGGCTCGCCGAGCCCGCGGAAGGCGGCTCCGGCTCCGATCAGCTCCACCAGCACCGCGTCCTCCGGGACCCCGTGCAGGTCCCGCAGCCGGGTGCGCACCACGTCGGCCGCCAGCTGGGCCCGCGCCAGCGAACGGGGCCCGGCGTAGCTGATCTGCCCCTCGCCGAGCCAGCCGCCGCGGAACCCGAGGGTCACCTTGAGCTCGTCGGGGCGGGCGGTGCCGGTCGCGCCCTGCACCCCGACCCGGTCCGGGCCGAGCTGGCTGAACCGGACACCGCCGAAGTCGGCCACCACGTCCGGCGTCACGTAGGCGCCGGGGTCACCGACCTCGTAGAGCAGCTGCTCGGCGCAGGTCCGGGTGTCCAGCACCCCGCCGGTGCCGGGCAGCTTCCCGAACACCGCAGTCCCGTCGGCAGAGACGTCGGCGTAGGGGAACCCGAGCCACGCCAGGTCCGGCACCGGCTTGGTGACCGGGTCGGCGAAGTAGCCACCGGTCAGCTGGCCCGCGCACTCGAGCAGGTGACCGACGGCGGTGCCGGCGCCCAGCAGCTCGGGGTCGTCCCAGGCCCAGCCGAAGGCGTGCACCAGCGGGGCGAGGAACAGCGACGGGTCGGCGAGGCGGCCGGTGACCACCACGTCGGCGTCCTGCTGCAGCGCCGGCACCACCGCGTCCGCCCCCAGGTAGGCGTTGGCGGAGACCAGCTCCTCCGGGTGGGCCGACAGCGGCTGCCCGGTCTCCCAGACGACCGGGTCGGCCGCGGAGACGGCCGCCAGGACGTCGTCCCCGGTGACGGCCGCGATCCGCAGCCCGCCCAGCCCCAGCTCGGCCGCGACCCCGGCGACCACGTCGGCAGCGGCGAGCGGGTTGGCCGCGCCGGAGTTGGTCACGACCCGCGTGCCCGCCGCGGCGGTGTGCCCGAGGACGGCCCGCATCCGGGCCGCGAGGAGCGGGTCGTAGCCGGCACCGGGGTCGGCGAGGCGGCGGGCCTGACCGGCGGCCACGGTGCGCTCGCCCAGGCACTCGAAGACCAGGTAGTCCAGCTCGCCGCGGCGGGCCAGGTCCGCCGCCGGGTCGATCCGGTCCCCGGCGAAACCGGCCCCGGCCCCCAGCCGCAGGGTGGTCACGAGGCCCACAGCGGGATGGCGCCGGTCAGCATGGCGACGGCGAGCATGCCGATGCTGACCGCCGTTGCCCAGCCGATGAGGTTGCGGATGTGCGCGCCGATGTTCACCCCGGCCAGCCCGACCAGGAGGTAGAACGCGCCGGTCAGCGGGCTGATCGGGAAGCCGACGGTCTCCTCGCCGATCACCGAGGCGCGGGCCAGGTCCATGCCGCTCACCCCGAACTGCTCCCCGACGCCGATGAGCACCGGGAGCACGCCGAAGTAGTAGGCGTCCGGGCCGAAGACCAGGCTCATCGGCACGCCCAGCACCCCCACGATCAGCGGCAGCGCCGGGGCGATCCCCGCCGGCACCACGTTCGCGGCCGACTCCGCCATCGCGTCGATCATCCCGGTGCCGGAGAGCACGCCGAGGAAGGCGCCGGCCGCCAGCAGGGTGCTCACCATCAGCATCGCGCCCTTGGCGTGCGCCTCGATCCGGCCCGTCTGGGCGGCCATGCCCGGGTAGTTGACCAGCAGCGCGATGATCGCGGCGACGATGAAGATCATCTCCGGTGGGGCCAGCTGGGCGATGAGCAGGCCGATGACCGCCACCGTGAGCACGGCGTTCAGCCAGAGCAGTCGCGGACGACGCAGGTCCTCCGCCGCCGGGTCGCCGCCCGCCCCGCTCTCCTCCGCGTCCCGCCCGGGACCATCGGTCCCCGCGTCGTCACCGGTCGAGCCGGTGGCGGCACCCGCCGGCCCCACGGGGACGGTGGCCGACGCCGGCGCGCCCACCGTGGCCAGCCGGCGGGCCTCCCGCTTGCCGAGGTACCAGGCTGTGCCGAGGGCGAAGACGATGCCGGCGATCTGCGCCGGGATGAGCGGCACCCAGATCTCGTTGGCGTCCGCGCCGATCGTGGTCGCCGCCCGGGCGGTCGGCCCACCCCACGGCACCAGGTTCATCACGCCGGCGCCCAGGCCCACGCAGGCGGTCAGGGTGAGCCGGCTCATCCCCAGCCGGTCGTAGATCGGCAGCATCGCCGGGACGGCGATCAGGAAGGTGACCGCGCCGGCTCCGTCCAGGTGCGCGACCAGCGCCAGGGCGGTGGTCGCGACGGCCACGGTGGGCGGCGCGTCCCCGGCCCAGCGGACGATCCGCCGGATGACCGGGTCGAACAGCCCGGCGTCCCGCATCAGCCCGAAGAACAGGATCGCGAAGACGAACATCGCCGCGATGCTCACGATCCCGGACAGGCCCTCGGCGACGAAGCCGCCGACCTCGGCGGGGGTGAACCCCGCGATCAACCCGGTCACGATGGGCACGCCGGCGAGCGCGACGACGGCACTGATCCGCTGACTGAGCAGCAGGCCCAGGATCGCAGCGATGGTGAGGAACCCCAGCAGGGCTGTCACGTCGACCTCCTTTGGTCGACGGCGAGTGTGGTGCAGGCCACTTCATGCAGTCCAACATCAATTGCCGATAGATTGATGCGCAATGGTCATGGACATCTCGCCGTGGCAGCTGCGCGCCCTGGTCGCCGTCGCGGACGCCGGCGGCTTCACCGCTGCCGCCGGGCAGCTGGGCGTCGCCCAGTCCTCGCTGAGCCGGGCCGTCGCCGACGTCGAACGCCGGCTGCGCGTGCCCGTCTTCGAGCGGACCACCCGCAGCGTCCGCCTGACCGGCCAGGGGCGCGAGGTGGTGGCCCTCAGTCGTCGCGTCCTCGCCGACCTGGACGCGGGCATGCGCCACCTGGAGGGCTACCTCGCCGGCCGGCGAGGCCAGGTCACCATCGCCTGCCTGCCCTCGGTCGCGGCGACCCTGCTGCCCCCGGCCGTGGTCGCCTTCCGGGCCCGGTTCCCCGACGTGCTCGTGCAGGTGCAGGACGGGCTGGCCGCCGACGTCCTCGACGCGGTCCGCACCGGCGCGGTCGACCTGGCCGTCACCGCCGCACCCGGCCCGCGCACGCGGCTGACCGTCGAGGAACTGCGCCGCGACCCGTTCTGCTGCGCGTTCGCGCCGGGACACCGCTTCACCGGCCGCAGCACCCTCGACTGGGCCGACCTGACCGACGAGCCGTTCATCACCTTCGGCCCGGACAGCAGCATCCGTGGCGCGGTCGACCAGGCCCTCCGGACAGCGGGCGCGACTCCCGGCCCCGTCCTCGAGGCCCGCAACGTGGGCGCCGTCGCCGGCCTCACGGCAGCGGCCCTCGGGGTCACCGCCGTTCCGCAGCTGGTGCTCCCGATGATGGCCTTCGCGGGCCTGGAGCACGTCCCACTGATCCCGACGGTCGAGCGCAGGATCAGCCTGGTGCGCGCACCCGACCGGCCGCTCACGCCCAGCGCCGAGGCGTTCGCCGCCGAGCTGCGCACCGTGAGCTCGACCTGAGCCCCGCGCCGCCCAGCGCGGACACAGCTGGTCGGGGGATGCTGGAGGCGTGCCGTTCCTCCGCCGTGCCGCCACCGCCACCGCTGCCACCGCCCTGCTGGGCGGCGTGAGCTGGGTCGCCCGCGCCGCCTGGGGCCTGCCCGTCGCCCTCGGCGCCAGCCGGCGCCGGCTGCGCCCCACCGTCACCGGGTCCCGGCAGTTCTCCGACGGGAAGTTCCACAACAACCTGCCCACCCCGGCCATCGGACCGGCGAACGCCCGCGACGGGCTGCTCCGCCAGTGGCACGAGGACCGGCACAAGGGGCTGCCCGGCGGCCCGATCCCGCTGGTCACCCCCGAGCTGCCCGACCAGGCCGGCGAACTGGCGGTCACCTGGTTCGGCCACTCGAGCGCGCTGCTGGAGGTCGACGGCCACCGGGTGCTGGTCGACCCGGTGTGGGGCGAGCGCGTCTCGCCGTCCCCGCTGGTCGGCCCCGCCCGGCTGCACGAGCCACCTGTCCCGGTGGCGAGCCTGCCGCCGGTCGACGCGGTGCTGATCAGCCACGACCACTACGACCACCTCGACCTGCCCACGGTGCGGGCCCTGGTGCGGGAGCAGTCCGCGCCGTTCGTCGTCCCGCTGGGGATCGGCGCACACCTGCGCGGCTGGGGCGTGCCGGACGACCGGATCGTGGAGCTGGACTGGGACGGCGCCGCGACGGTCGGCGGGCTCACCCTCACCTGCACCGAGGCGCGGCACTTCTCCGGCCGGTTCCTGTCCCGGGACACCACGCTCTGGTCGTCCTGGGTGGTCACCGGCCCGCGGCACCGGGTGTTCTTCGGCGGCGACACCGGCTACACCCCGGCGTTCGCCGGGATCGGCGCCCGGCTGGGCCCCTTCGACCTGACCCTGCAGCCGATCGGTGCCTACAACGACGCCTGGCACGCCATCCACATGGACCCCGAGGAGGCGGTGCGGGCGCACGGCGACCTCGGCGGCCGGGTGCTCGTGCCGATCCACTGGGCCACGTTCAACCTCGCGTTCCACCGCTGGGCCGAGCCGGTGCAGCGGCTGCTCACCGCCGCCGACGCCCGCGGGGTCACCGTGGTCGTGCCGCAGCCGGGCGAGCGGGTCGACGTCCTCTCGCCGCCGCCGCTGCGCGACTGGTGGACGGCGGTCGGCTCGGCCGACGACGGGGAGAGCGGCCCGGAGGCCGGCCTGGCCGCCGCAGCCGCTGCCCGGGCGCGACGGACCGGTCCGCTCCGCCGGCTCAGCCCGCGCCGCTGAGCGCGTCGAGGACGGCGGGGAGCGCCGCCAGGTCCTCGACCTCGTGCTGCGGCTGCGGGCCCTCGGGGTCGACCCGGTGCCCGGCCCGGCGCACCCGGACGACGGTCAGCCCGGCCTCCAGGGCGCCGCGGGTGTCCCGGGCCGAGGCGGGCACGTGCACGTCGACGCCGGCGGCGGCCGCCCGCTGGTAGAGCTCGGCGTGCGGCTTGTAGGCGTGCAGCCGCTCGCTGGTCAGCACGGCGTCGTCATCGACCAGCGCGGCGGCGCGGGTGCGGCGGAACAGGTCGTCGTCCACGTTGGACAGCACCCCGACCCGGTGCCGCTCGGCCACCAGCGGCAGCGCCCGGCCGACGTCGGGCCACAGCGGCCAGTCCGGCAGCGACTCCAGCAGCGCCAGGGTGTCGGCGGTGGCGTCGGCGTCCAGCTCACGGGCGGCGTAGGTGGCGGCCAGGGCGCGGCGGCAGTGCTCGGCGAAGGGCACCCACTCGGTGGCGTCCTTCTGCGAGGCCTTGTTGCGGGCGTCCCAGTCGTCGTAGAGCTCGGCGCCGGAGACCTCCCATCCCCGCCCGGCGGCGAGGGCGTCGAAGGCCGCCGACCCGCCGGTGCGGGAGTCGATCAGCGCGCTGAACAGGTCGAAGGTCACCAGGGCCATGAGCCCCATCCTGCGCTCACCGCAGGAGCTTGGACATCCGGCGGTCGGCCAGCGGCTTGCCACCGGTCTGGCAGGTGGCGCAGTACTGCAGCGAGGTGTCGGCGAAGGACACCTCGCGCACGGTGTCCCCGCACACCGGGCAGGGCAGGCCGGTGCGGGCGTGCACCTGCAGGCCGGCCCGCTTCTCCCCCTTGAGCGTCGCGGCCCGCTGGCCGAGCTGGCGGTCAAGCGCGCCGGTGAGCGTCTCCCGCATGGCGGCGTGCAGCCGGAGCAGCTCGTCGTCGGTGACCTTGTCGGCCATCTTGAACGGCGACAGCCGGGCGGCGTGCAGGATCTCGTCGGAGTAGGCGTTGCCGATGCCCGACAGCACGGTCTGGTCGGTGAGGGTGCCCTTGAGCTGCGTGCGCCGGCCGGCGAGCAGCGTGCCGAACGTCTCGGTGTCCACCTCGAGCGCGTCCGGGCCGAGCCGGGCGATGCCGGGCACCTCGGCCGGCGAGTGGACGACGTAGACCGCCAGCCCCTTCCGGGTGCCCTGCTCGGTGAGGTCGAAGCCCTCGGGCAGCTCGCCCTCGCGGGGTTCGAGGTGGACCCGCAGCGCCAGCGGCCCCTTGCCCGGCTTGGGCGGCGCGGTGGGCAGGTTCTGCCGCCAGTGCAGCCAGCCGGCCCGGGCCAGGTGCACGACCAGGTGCAGCCCGGAGACGTCCAGGTCGAGGAACTTGCCGTGCCGGGCGGCGCCGGTGAGCTCCAGCCCGGCCAGCGCGGACAGCGGCGGGTCGAAGGTCTTGATCGCCTGGACGCCGGCCAGGTCCACACGCGTGATCACTCGGCCGACGGCGTTCTCCCGCAGGAACGCGGCCAGCGCCTCCACCTCGGGCAACTCGGGCACCCGCCCATGATCCACGTGGAACGCGGTCCCCGCCGTCCCCCGGACGGGCCGAAGTCCCGGCGGGGCCCGTGCCCGTGCGGCCATGTTGGCCAACATGGCCGGGGACGGGGGTCAGCGGAGGGCGGCGGCCATCCGGTCGACGATGGTGCGCAGCACCGGGCGTGGGGTGGCCAGGGTGAGGCGGACGTGGCCGGGGACGCCGCACTCGGTGCCGTCGATCAGCGCGACCCCGGCCTCGCGCAGGAAGAAGTCCGCCAGCGGCTCGTCGATGCCCAGCTCCCGGCAGTCCAGCCAGGCGAGGTAGGTGCCCTCCGGCGGGGTGTACCGCACCTGCGGCAGGCGCTCGGCGAGCAGCTCGGCCAGCAGCCGGCGGTTGCCGTCCAGGTAGCCCAGGACGCCGTCCAGCCACGGGCCGCCCTCGGTGAACGCCACTGTGTTGGCGATCGCGCCCAACGTCGAGCAGCCGTGTTCAGGCCGCTCGGACACCTCGGCCCACCGCTCGGCGTCCGCGTCGTTGGAGAGCAGCAGCTGCGCGCACTTGAGCCCGGGCAGGTTCCACGCCTTGGACGCCGAGGTGGCGGTGAGCGTGTGGCCCGCGGCGAGCTCCGAGACGGCGGCGTAGGGCTGGTGGACGGCGCCCGGCAGCACCAGCGGGGCGTGGATCTCGTCCGAGAACACCCGGGCGCCGTTGCGGTCGACCACCTCGGCCAGCGCGAGCTGCTCGGCCTCGGTGAACACCCGGCCGGTCGGGTTGTGCGGGTTCACGTGCACCAGCAGCGCGCCCGGGGTCAGCACCTCCTCCAGCGCGGCCAGGTCGTAGCCGAGCCGGCCGTCGTCCCCGGGCACCATCGGCACCTGGACCACCTCGCGGCCCAGCTCACCGGGCACCTTGAGGAAGGGCATGTACGCCGGGGTCGGCAGCACCACCGGGGCGCCGGGCGGGGTGAAGTGCTCGACGGCCACCTGCAGCCCGGCGACGACGTCGGCCAGCGGCGCGACCCGTTCGGCCGGCAGGTCCCAGCCGTACCGCTGCTGCTGCCACTGCGCGCACGCCCGGGCCAGCGCCAGCTGGGTGGCGGCCGGCAGGTAGCCGAACGCCGCTGCATCGACGGCGTCGTGCAGGGCGCGGGTGACCACCGGAGCCGTCCCGAAGTCCATCTCGGCGACGAAGGCACCGATCGCCTCGCCGTACCGGGTCCACTTCAGGCTGCCGGCCGCCCGCAGCGAGTCCTCGCTGAGCGCGTCGAAGGAGGCGGGGAGGTCGTCGTCCACCCGGTCAGTCTGCGTCGCCGGGCACCTCCGCGGTGGCGCCGGGCTCGGCCCGGGCCGACTCCTCGACGGCGCTGGCCACCGCGGTGGCGACGGCGGGGTCGAAGACGCTGGGGATGATGTAGTTGGCGTTGAGCTGGTCGTCGCCCACCACCGCGGCCAGCGCGTCAGCGGCGGCCAGCAGCATGCCGGGGCGGATCTCCTTGGCCCGGGCGTCCAGCAGCCCGCGGAAGACGCCGGGGAAAGCCAGCACGTTGTTGATCTGGTTGGGCAGGTCCGACCGGCCCGAGGCGACGACGGCGGCGTGCTGCCGGGCCCGCACCGGGTCGACGTCCGGGGTCGGGTTGGCCATCGGGAAGACCACCGCCCGCTCGGCCATCACCGCCAGCGCCTCCGCCGGGATCACGTTGGCCGCGCTGACCCCGATGAACACGTCCGCCCCGACCAGCGCGTCGGGCAGCTCGCCGCGCCGGCAGCCGGGGTTGGTGCGCCGGGCGAGGTCCAGCTTGGCCGGGGAGAGCCGCTCGTCGTCGGGCGAGAGGATGCCCTCCCGGTCCCAGACCAGCACGTTCGTCGCGCCGGCCTCCAGCAGCAGGGTGACGATCGCCGTCCCGGCCGCCCCGCCGCCGGCGACGACGACCGCGACGTCGGTCAGCTGCTTGTCCACCACCCGCAGGGCGTTGCGCAGCGCGGCGAGCACGCAGATCGCCGTCCCGTGCTGGTCGTCGTGGAAGACCGGGATGTCCAGCTTCTCCCGCAGCCGGGCCTCGATCTCGAAGCAGCGCGGCGCGGAGATGTCCTCCAGGTTGATCCCGCCGAAGCCTGGCGCGATCAGCTCCACGGTGCGCACGATCTCGTCGACGTCCTGGGTGTCCAGCGCGATCGGCCAGGCGTCGATGTCACCGAACCGCTTGAACAGCGCGGCCTTGCCCTCCATCACCGGCATCGAGGCGCCCGGCCCGATGTCGCCGAGCCCCAGCACCGCCGAGCCGTCGGTGACCACCGCGACGGTGTTGCCCTTGATGGTCAGCCGGCGGACGTCCTCCGGGTGCTCGGCCAGGGCCAGGCAGACCCGGGCGACGCCGGGTGTGTAGGCCATCGACAGGTCGTCGCGGGTCTTCAGCGGCACCCGGGAGGCGACCTCGAGCTTGCCGCCCAGGTGCAGCAGGAAGGTGCGGTCGCTGACCTTGCGGACGTGCACGTTCTCCACCGCGTCGAGGGCGGCCACCACCTCCTCGGAGTGCTGGGCGTCGGCGGCCGAGCAGGTCACGTCCACGGTGAGGCCGTCCGGGCGGGAGTCGACGACGTCGATCGCGGTGACCGCGCCGCCGGCGCTGCCCACGGCGGTGGCGATCCGGCCGACGCTGGCCGGGTCGCCGTCGGCGTCCAGCCGCACGGTGATCGAGTAGGACGCCGACGTCACCGGCCCGCGGTGGACGGGCGGGGTGCTCTGCTCAGGAGTGAGGGCGGTCACAGCCGCCATCCTGACACTTGTCAGTCAGGAATTCCACCAGTCGGTGGGGTCATCCCGCTATGCGGAAGAAGGGCCGGCGGCGTGAGGTCCAGCGGGGTCCCGCCCACCGCGGCCGCGCCCAGCCGGGCGGCCCAGGCCACCAGCCCCTCGTCGTCCACCCCGTGCCGTACGGCGGTCTCGTGCGCGGTGCCCAGCGACCGGGCGCCGCGTGCCAGCAACGTGGCCGCCCCCGCGGTGTTGCCGCGCGCCGCGTGGGTCAGCCCGACGGCAAGCTGGGCCAGCCCGCGCCAGAGGTCCCGCTCGTCGTCCGGCCCGGTCTTCCAGGCGTCCTCCAGCACCTCGTGGGCGTGGAAGGGACGGCCGGCGTCGAGCAGGTCCTGCGCCTCGCGCAGGGTCTGGTCGGGGGTGCGCACGACGCCCTCCGGCGCCCGCGGCTCCCCCTCCGCGCCGTAGGGCAGGGGGCGGCCGAGCGCGTCCCGGGGCCGGGCGTTGCGCGCGCGGCCGGTCTCGTCCCGGTCGCGGGGGACGCCGGGCACCTCAGCCCAGCACGGTGGTCAGCCGGACCCGCACCCCGTCGTCGGTGACCGTGATGTCCACGTGGTCGCAGAGCTGGCGGGCCAGCCACAGCCCCATCCCGCCCAGGGACAGGTCGTCGCCGTGCGCCGGCCCGTAGCCGATGAACGGGTCCTGCAGCCCGGAGCCGTGATCGGTGACGGTGCACACCAGCCGGGCCGAGTCGGCCCACAGCCGCAGGTCGACCGGCGGCCGGCCGTGCCGAAGCGCATTGGTGGTCATCTCGTCGACGGCCAGCAGGAAGTCCTCCAGCGCCGGCTCGGAGCCCGGCGGCAGGCTCGCGTCGGCGGCGCGCGCGGCGAGGTCCCGGCGCAGCCCCCGCAGGTCGCGCACCGAGTCGGCCGCCACCAGCGGCTCGGTCGACTCCAGCGGCTCGGGCGGCACCGGCAGCGAGGTCAGGTACTGCGCCGGGTCGACGTGATCGGGGTTGGGCCGCCCCGCGCCGTCCACCTGGAGCAGCGGGTGCGTCGCCCGGGCCGCCTCGACCAGCGGCGCCGGCACCCGCCGGGTGTCGACCAGGCACATCACCAGCAGCGGGGCGTCACCGAGCAGGTCGGCCTCCACCAGCTGGTGGTCCAGCACGGCGTCGTAGCGCTGCCACTCCCGCCAGGTCTCCGGGTCCGGGCCGGCGAACGGCTCCAGGACGACGCGGACGGCGCCCGCTCCAGGGACGCGGTGCCGCTCCCCCAGCCGGCGGACGGCGGTGATCGCCGCGGCCGGGCCGTTGCCGTACACGTCGGACCAGTCGGCCCAGACGACCTGCGGCCGGTCGGCGAGCGCCTTCTGCACCAGTTCCAGCGTCTGGTCGGTGCAGGCCACCACCACCGGCTCCCCGGCGTCTAGACCTGCGCAGACGAAGGCCACCGTGCCGTCGACCAGCTCCTCGTCCGAGGCGCCGATCAGCGCCCGGTGTCGGCCGGACCCGGCTGCCCCGTCCATGCGTGCTGATCCCCGTCCTGCCGTCGCGGGGCCACCGTGCTGGCAGCCGTGTCCGGGAACTCCCTACCCGGCCCAGCCGCGACTAGGCGTGACCTGGCCGGTGCATGTGCCCGAGCCGGGCGAGTGCGGCCATCCTGGCTCACCGCCGCTCCCCTACGGTCGGCCGGGTGAGCAGCCTCCCGCACGACGACCTCGGCGACTCCTGGCGGGCCGCCCGCCCCACGTTCGCCGGCACCCACCTGGACAGCGCGTCGTGCAGCCGGCAGAGCACCGCGGTGCTCGACGCCGTCGCCCGGCACACCCGGCACGAGGCGGAGATCGGCGGCGCGGTCGCCGAGGCCGCCGCCGAGGGGCTGCTGCAGCAGGGGCGGTCGGTGCTGGCCGGGCTGGTCGGCCTGGCCGCCGCCGACGTCGCGTTCACCGAGAGCTCCTCGGCGTCGGTGCGCACCCTCGTCTCCCGCTGGCGGCTGGCCCCGGGCACCCGGATCGGCGTGCTGCCCGGTGAGTACTGGCACAACGCAGCGGTGTTCGCCGACGCCGGGCTGACCCCGGTGCTGCTGCCCGCCGACCCGGTGGGCCGCGTCGACCTGGACGGCCTCCAGCGGGTGTTGCGGGACGACCCGCCGACGCTGGTGCACGTCACGCTGGTCGGCAGCCACCGCGGCGTCGTCCAGCCCGGCCGGGAGATCGCCGTCCTCTGCCGGGCTGCCGGCGTCCCCCTGGTGCTCGATGCCGCCCAGGCCCTCGGTCACGTCGACTGCGACCTGGGTGCCGACGCCGTGTACGGCACCGGCCGGAAGTGGCTCGCCGGCCCCCGCGGCGTCGGCTTCCTGGTCATGCGGCCCTCGATCACCGCACAGCTGACCCCGGTGCTGCCGCCGGGGATCTACGACGACCGGCGCGTCGGCGTCGACCACGCCCGCGCGTACGAGTCGCACGACGCCCACGTCGCCGGCCGGGTGGGCCTGACCCTGACCATCGGTGAGCACCTGGCCGCCGGCCCGGACCGGGTGCGGGCCCGGCTGGCCGCGCTCGGCCGGGCGACCCGGGAACGGCTGGACGGCCGGGGCGGCTGGCGGGTGGCCGAGCCGCTGGAGGAGCCGACGGCGATCACCACCCTCGTCCCACCGGACGGCGTAGACGTGCGCGAGGTGGCCGCCCGGCTGCGCACCGAGCACGGCGTGCTCACCGTGGCCGCCGGCCGCGAGCGGGCGCCCCGGGAGCTCAGCGGCCCGGTGCTGCGGGTCTCCCCGCACGTGGACGCCACCCTCGACCAGCTCGACGCCCTGGCCACGGCGCTGTCCGGCTGACTTCCCGACCGGCTGCATCCGGTGGGGCGGGTGGGGCGGAAGAGGTGGGTGACAGTCCCCCCAACGGAAGGAACGTCATCGTGGACAAGACCCGCCCGATCGCCCTGACCGCCGGCACCGCTGGCGCGTTCGCCCTGCTCTTCTCGGCCACGCCTGCGCTGGCCGACTCGCACACCGCGACCGTCTCGGTGCTGCACGCCATCCCGGACACCCCGGTCGACGTGTACGCCAACGGCGAGCGGCTGATCGACGACTTCGCACCGGGCACCCTGGCCGGGCCGCTGGAGCTGCCCGCCGGTGACTACGACCTGGCGGTCTTCCCCGCCGACGCCGCGGACGCGTCCGGGACGCCCTTGCTGTCCGCGACGGACGTGGCGGTGCCGGCCGGCGCCAACGCCACCGTGGTCGCGCACCTGACCGAGGCCGGCGAGCCGGCGCTCACCCCGTTCGCCAACGACACCTCCGCCGTCCCCGCGGGCCAGGCCCGGGTGACCGTCCGGCACACCGCCGCGGCCCCCGCGGTCGACGTCCGGGCCGGTGGCGAGGTCGTCGCGCCGGGGCTGACCAACCCGAACGAGGCGACGCTGGAGGTCCCGGCCGGCACGATCACCGCCGACGTGACCCTCGCCGGCACCGACACGGTGGCGATCGGCCCGGCCGACCTCGCGCTGGAGGAGGGCACCTCGACGATCGTGTACGCCTGGGGCTCCGGTGACGCCGGCTACGAGCTGGCCACCCAGACGATCACCGGGCTGCACTCCAGCCCGTCCGGCGTGCCTGGCGGCTCAGCCGGCCTGGTCGACGACGGCCTGCCGCTGCCGCTGGTCGGCCTGTCGGTGCTCGGCCTGGCCGGTGCCGCC
Source organism: uncultured Modestobacter sp. (assembly GCF_947486615.1). GTDB lineage: Bacteria > Actinomycetota > Actinomycetes > Mycobacteriales > Geodermatophilaceae > Modestobacter. The sequence goes on along the minus strand of NZ_CANKUD010000016.1, from coordinate 5,135 downwards.
GTGGCCGGCCGCCGGCTGGTCACCAGCCGGGTCTGACCCGAGGACGACGGACCGTGCGCAACGCCGTCGCCGGCGTGGCCGTGGGCCTGGCCCTGGCCGTCGGCGTGCCCGTCGGCTGGGAACTGACCCGGCCGCCGGCGACGGCGGGCGCACCCGTCGCCCAGGTGCTGCCGACCGACCCGCCGGCGCCGTCGTCCCCCGGGACGGCGGCGCCGGCGCCGGCCGTGGACACCCGTGCCGCCGCGCCCACCGCGGTGCCGCAGGCGCCGGCGCCCACCCGGGTGGCCGTGCCGGCCTGGGGCGTGGACGCGCCGCTGGACCCGATGGGCGTGTCGCCCGACGGCCAGATGGCGCTGCCCGAGGACGTCGACCGGGTCGGCTGGTACCGCTTCGGTCCGGTCCCCGGTGAGGCCGGCTCGGCCGTGCTGGCCGGGCACGTCGACGACCGCGAGCAGGGGCTCGGCGCACTGGCGCCGCTGCGGGACGCCGCGGTCGGTGATGAGGTGCTGGTCGCCGACGAGGCCGGGACGACGTCCCGCTGGCAGGTCACCTCGCGCGAGCTCATCACCAAGCAGGAGCTGCCGCTGGACCGGCTGTTCGCCCGCGAGGGAGAGCCCAGGCTGGTGCTCATGACATGCGGCGGCCCATTCCTGCCCGAGTACCGCAGCTACCGCGACAACGTCGTCGTGGTCGCCGAACCAGTCCGATGAGCGCGTCCGCCCTGGGCGCACCGACCGCGACCCCTTACGGTCGGCCTGTGGAAGGAGGACCAGCGGGAGCCACGTCGACGCCCCCCGAACCCGATGACGCCGAGGTCGCCCGGCTGTTCTGCGCCGGCGACGAGCGGGCGCTGGCCTGGGCCTACGAGCGCTGGGCCGGCCAGGTGCACGGCATGGCCGTGCGCGCCTTCGGCCCGGGTCCCGACGCGGAGGACGTCACCCAGCAGACCTTCATCTCCGCCTGGACCGGCCGGGAGCGCTACTCACCCGCCCAGGGTCCGCTGCCGGCCTGGCTGGTGGGCGTGTGCCGGCACAAGATCGCCGACTCGTGGGCGCGTCGCGAGCGCCAGCGGCGGCAGACCGAGGCCGCGGCGGCCGACGTACGCAGCCGGCCGGGCAGCACCCAGCCGGACGCGGTGGACGACGTGGTCGCCGACCGGGTGCTGCTGCTCGGCGAGTTGAACCGGATCGGCCAACCGCAACGAACCATCATCGAGCTCGCGTTCTTCGACGACCTGACGCACACCCAGATCGCTGCCCGCACGGGCATCCCGCTGGGCACCGTCAAGAGCCACATCCGGCGCACCCTGGAGCGCCTGCGCACCCGATTGGAGGCCGACGGTGCAGCACTGCAGTCCTGACCAGCTCGCACTCGCCGCCCTCCGTGAGGAGCTGCCCGCCGAGGACGCCGCCCACCTGAGCGGCTGCGCCACCTGCCAGGCCGAGGTGGCCTCGCTGCAGCGCGGGGTCGACGCCCTCGCCGTGCCGGCGTTCTCCTCGGCCGGCGCGGAGGTCGCACCGCCGCCGCGGGTGTGGGACGCCATCGCCGCCGCGACCGGCGCGACCAGCCGGCCACGGCCCACGGTCCCCCCGGTGAAGGCTGCGGCGTCGCCCGTCCCCGCCCCCGCCCCCGCAGGAGCTACTGCGGAACCGGCCGGGGCGGACGTGGTGCCACTGCGCCCCCGGGCCGGCGGCTGGTCGAGGAACCGCTGGCTGACCGCGGCCGCCGCGGTGCTGGTCGGCGCGGTCGCCGGCGGCACGGTGGTCGCACTGACCGGCGAGGACACCGGCGGGTCGGTGGTCGCGGAGACCGCACTGGACCCGCTGGACGACCGGACCGCCTCCGGCCGGGCCCAGGTCCGGGAGGACGGCGGCGTGCGGTCGCTGCAGATCGACCTGGACGCCCCCGCGCTCGACGACGGCTACTACGAGGTGTGGCTGCTGGAGCCCGACGCCGTCCGGATGGTGCCCCTGGGCACGGTCCGCACCGGGGACTCGGTGCTGCCGGTCCCCGAGGGGCTGGACCTGGTGGCCTACCCGGTGGTCGACGTCTCGATCGAGCCGCTGGACGGCGACCCGACCCACTCCGGCGTCTCGGTGGTCCGCGGCCAGCTGTCCGACTGATCTCTGCAGGGGGTCCTCCCGTGTCGGCGGTTCTGCACCGGGCCGCGGGGTAGGGCAGGCCCGGCGGCATCCCACGAGTCCGAGGAGGACCCATGACCGAGCCCGATGACGACCTGAAGGCCCGCGCCCGGCAGCACGTCGAGCAGCTCCCGGCAGAGACGGCGCTCGGCAACGCCGACCCCGCCGGCGGCGTGGCCGACGATCCGCAGGTGCTCGACCAGGCGGCCCGAGAAGAGGGCGAGCAGCGCAGCCAGTAGGACGACGTCCGCCCCCGCACCACCACCGCCCCCCTCAGCCGGTCCACCGGCCGAGGGGGGCGCTGTCGTCCCGCGCCCTGGTCCCGGCTACGCGCAGCCGCTTCGGCTCGTCCTGGTGCCCTCACGCGCTGAGACCCCGTTCCTGACCGCGTGACCGGCCCCACCGCGGCGACGACCCGGCCCGACGCCCCGCCCGCACCACCCAGGCCCGGCCGGCGCCTGCCTGCACCGCCGCCGGCACGGAGGCCTTGCGTGCCGAGTGGCCGTGGTCCTATGGTTCATTACATGAGTAATGAACCAGCGAGCCACCGGGCTCGACTCGTTCGCGCCGGGCCGGCATGAACGAGGACGCCGGCCCGATCTTCCGGCAGATCGCGACCCAGCTCGAGGACGCGATCGTCGACGGCTCCCTCGCAGAGGAGAGCCAGGCCCCCTCGTCCAACGAGCTGGCCGCCTTCCACCGCATCAACCCCGCCACCGCAGCCAAGGGCCTGAACCAGCTGGTGAGTGACGGGGTCCTCTACAAGAGACGAGGAGTCGGGATGTTCGTGGCCACCGGCGCACGCGAGCAGCTGCTCAAGCGGCGCCGCAGCGAGTTCGCGGACCAGTACCTCACCCCCCTGCTGGCCGAGGCCGACAAGGTGGGGATCAGCATCGCCGAGATCGCCGCCATGCTGCGCGAGCGCGGGAGCCGGGCATGACCGCCGCCGCCGAGCTCGAGGGCGTCACCATGCGCTTCCGCGGCCACACCGCGCTGACCGACGTCTCCACCGAGATCCAGGCCGACACCATCACCGGCCTCCTGGGCCGCAACGGCGCGGGCAAGACCACGCTCATGCAGGTGCTCACCGGCCACCGCGTGCCCACGTCCGGCCAGGTGCGCGTGCTGGGCCAGGCGCCGTTCGAGAACGACGCCGTCCTGCGCCGGCTCTGCTTCATCAAGGAGGGCCAGCGGTACCCCGACCACTTCCGGGTCTGCGACGCTCTCGCCGCCGCCGCGACCCTGTACCCGGGCTGGGACGCCGACCTGGCCGACGAGCTGGTGCGCGACTTCGACCTGCCGCGCAAGCGCCAGATCAAGAAGCTCTCCCGCGGCATGAACTCCGCAGTGGGCATCGTGCTGGGCCTGGCCTCTCGCGCGCCCGTGACCCTGTTCGACGAGCCCTACCTCGGGCTGGACGCCGTGGCCCGCCACCAGTTCTACGACCGACTGCTGGCCGACTACGCCGAGCACCCGCGGACCATCGTGCTGTCCACGCACCTGATCGAGGAGATCAGCGACCTGCTCGAGCACGTCCTGCTCATCGACCACGGCCGGGTGCTGCTCGACGCGGATGCGGAGACCCTGCGCGTCTCCGCACTGACCGTGACCGGCCCGGCCCGGCAGGTCGCCACGTTCGGGTCCGCGCACGAGCTGCTGACGACCGAGTCCCTGGCCGGCCAGTCCCGGGCGATCGTCCGCACCCGGACGGCGACCGCCGCTCGGGAGGCAGGCGACCTGGGTCTGACCGTCGAGCGAACGTCGCTGCAGCAGCTCGTGGTGGGGATGAGCCTGTCCGCCACCAAGGGCGCCACCACCCCCGCCGATCCGCACGCCCTGCAGGGAGTCCCTCGATGAACCGCGTCGTCAGCGCCGCCCGCCTGCAGGCGGCGAACCCCGTCGTCTCCCTCGGCGTGCCGTGGATGGTCGTCAGCATCTCCTTCGCCATCAACGTGGCGATCTGGGGCCTGGCCGACCTGGCTGCCGACCCGGACGCCTCCGCCAACACCGGCGGCATCGCCTCGCTGTACATCACCGTCGTCGTCGTCTCTGCCCAGCTGGTGGCCCAGGTCTTCCCCTTCGCCCTGGGCCTGAGCCTGAGCCGTCGCACCTACTACCTTGGTGCGGCGCTGGCGTCACTGGTCCAGTCGCTCGTGTTCGCCGTCCCCCTCACTGTGCTGACCGCGGTGGAAAACGCCACGAACGGCTGGGGCGTCGGCCTGGACTTCTGGGCACCCGGCGCGCTCGACGTGGGCAACCCTGCCCTCCAGCTGGCCGTCTTCGCGCTGCCGATGCTCGCCGCCTGCTTCCTAGGCGCCGGCATCGGCGTGGTGTTCAAGCGCTGGGGCGCCACGGGCATGTACGCCCTGGCCATGGGCACCATCCTGCTCGCGGGCGTCGTCGTCGTGGTGGTGACCTGGCAGCAGGCCTGGACCGACCTGTGGTCGTGGCTCACCGACCGCTCCGTGGCGACGATGACCTTGGGATTGCCGGCCTTCCTGGTGATAGCTCTGGCCGGGCTCAGCTACCTGGGGCTGCGTCGCGCCGTTCCGTGACCCGTCGCCTCTTGCCCCCTGCACGACCGAACGGCCGGACGCCCCCAAGCGCCGGCCGTCCGGCCTGTCAACGACAGTGACGCAACTACTGAGGTCCCACGGACGTGTGCCAGGGCTCCACTCGTCGAACTACCCGTCGTGAGATCCCGCGGATGGCCCGTGCGCCCGGCCGACCTGGTGAGCATGCCGACGACTGGACCGGACGAGATGGCGGCCCGACGTGCGCGCACCGCTCCGGCTCAGTAGGACGCGTGCAACAGCCGCGATCAAAACTGGGTGCAACACGCGCGATCAGGGCGGAACTCCGGTAGGAAACGTGCACCGCACGAGACCAGAGCGGAGGTGCACCGCGGACATGCAGAAACGGGGCCACAGCAGATGCTGTGACCCCGTTCCTGGGAGTTGTGTCCGGCGGCGTCCTACTCTCCCACCCGGTCCC
>NZ_CANKUD010000015.1 GCF_947486615.1 uncultured Modestobacter sp. | reverse complement strand
CGGTGAGCTCCGGTGAGCTCCGGTGAGCTCCGGTGAGCTCCGGTGAGCTCCGGTGAGCTCCGGTGAGCTCCGGTGAGGGTGCCGCACCCGTCCGGACGCGCGGCACCGGATGTTCCGCCCAGCAGAAGGCCTGATGCGGTGGTGCAGGTCACCGCGCCCTAATCTGCCACGACGCCGCAGCGCTCACGCCGCAGCAACGACGCCAGCCGGAGGCCCCGCGTGACCACCGCCCCACCGCCGACCACGCGCGCCTCCGGCTGGGTCGCCGCCCTCTGCTGGATCGCCGTCCTGCTCGACGGCTTCGACCTGGTCGTCGTCGGCACGGTCGTCCCGACGCTGCGGACGCCGGAGGAGTGGGGGCTGTCCGACAGCGGCGCGACGTTCGTCGTCACCATCGGCCTGGTCGGCATGACCATCGGCGCGCTCACCATCGGCGCGCTCACCGACCTGGTCGGCCGGCGGAAGGCGCTGATCGGCGCGGTGGCGTCGTTCTCGCTGTTCACCCTGCTCTGCGCGGTGGCGCCCAACGCCGGGGTGTTCGGGCTGCTGCGCTTCCTGGCCGGGCTGGGGCTGGGCGGCTGCCTGCCGACCGCGATCGCCATGGTCAACGAGTTCACCCGGCGGGCGGCCGGGCGGGCGACGACCACGATGATGACCGGCTACCACGTGGGCGCGGTGCTCACCGCGGCGCTGGCCATCGTCGTCGTCGAGCCGCTGGGCTGGCGCTGGATGTTCGTCATCGGCGCCGCGCCCGCACTCGTCGTCGTTCCGCTGATGCTGCGGCACCTGCCGGAGTCGCCGTCCTTCCTGCTGGCGCACGGGCGCCGGGCCGAGGCCGAGGAGATCGCCGGCCGCCACGGCCTGGCCCTGGAGGCGGCTCCGCCGCCGGCGACGGGGGCCGGTGCGCCGATCCGTTCGCTGTTCACCGGCGGTCGGCTGGTCACCACCCTGGCGATCGCGGTCACCTCGTTCATGGGGCTGCTGCTGGTCTACGGCCTCAACGGCTGGCTGCCGACGATCATGCGCGAGGCCGACTACGACCTGGGCGCCGCGCTGGCCTTCCTGCTGGTGCTCAACATCGGCGCGGTGGTGGGCCTGCTGGTGGCCGGGACCGTCGCCGAGCGGATCGGCCCGCGCGCGGCCGGCATCGTCTGGTTCGCCGCCGGGGCCCTCTTCCTGGCCCTGCTCTCGGTGCGGCTGCCGCTGGTCGGCGTGTACGCGATGACCTTCCTGACCGGCTGCTTCGTGTTCAGCGCCCAGGTGCTGGTGTACGCCTTCGTGAGCGCCAACCACCCGCCGCAGGTGCGGGCCACCGCGCTGGGCTGGGCCGCCGGGGTCGGCCGGGTCGGTGCGATCACCGGCCCGGTGATCGGTGGGGCGCTGCTCGGCGCCGGGATCGCGTTCCCGTGGGGCTTCTACGTGTTCGCCGTGGTCGGCGCGCTGGGCGCGCTCGCCCTGTCGGTCACCCGGGTGCGCCGCGACACCGCCACCGTCGCCTGAGCGGCGTTCACCCCGTCGGGGTGTCCCATGCCCCAGGATCATGCCGCTGAGCGCCTGCTCAGCGGCATGATCACGGCGACACGGACATCGCGGACGGGGCGGGTGACGATGGGCGACCGGCTTCCTCCGCGGGTGGTGCTGCTCGCCCTGCTGCACGGCTCCGGTGGCCTGCTCTGCGCCGTCGGCGCCCTCCACCCGATGAGCCCGCGGACGCCGGTGGGCCTGCTGTGGGCACTGGCCGCGGTCGGCGTCTCGGCGGCCGCCGGGCTGCTGCTGGCCGGCGCGCGGGTGACCGTCGTCGTCCAGCACCTCGCGCTCGCACTGTTCTCCACGCTGCTGGCGGTGCTCGCCGGCTGCTCGGCGACCGCCGTCGGGGTCGTCGGGCTGGGTCCGGTGCTCGTCGTGGTGGGCCTGTACGCCGCCCACTTCCTCTCCCTCCGCACGGCCCGGGCGCACGCCGGCTGGCTGGTCGCGGCGGCCACCGCCGGCGCCTGGCTGGCGGAGCCGAGCGGCTTCGCGATGGCCTGGCTCGTGGCCGTGGTGAGCACCCTGCTGCTCACCGAGGCGCACGGCCGGCTCAACGGCCGGCTGCGCACCGACGCCGCCACCGACCCGCTCACCGGGCTGGCCAACCGCCGTGCCTGGCAGGAGGAGGCCGAGCGCTGCCTCGCCCGGGCACAGCGGGTCGGCGAGCCGCTGACCGTCGCGCTGCTCGACCTGGACGACTTCAAGCTGGTCAACGACCGGGACGGGCACAGCGCCGGCGACCGGCTGCTGCGCCGGGTCGCCGCGCACTGGCAGGCCCGGCTGCGCACCTCGGACCTGCTCGGCCGGTACGGCGGCGACGAGTTCGTGCTCTGCCTGCCCGACACCGACGCGGCCGGCGCACGCGACCTGCTGGACCGGCTGGACGGCGCCCCGATCAGCTGGTCGGTGGGGACGGCGACCGCCCGGCCGGGTGACTCGCTGCCACTGCTGCTGCAGCGGGCCGACGCCGAGCTCTACGCCCTCAAGCGCCGGCGCGGCCGGGCCGCCGACCCCGGCGCCCGGCTCGGCGACGGCTGAGCCTGGCCCGTCAGCGATCACCCAGTGACCGGCCGTCGGGCAACCGTCGGTCGGCGAGCAGCGCCACCAGCGCGCCGCCGTCCGCCCGGACGACGTCGCCACTCCCCCAGCTCCAGTCGGCATCCGTGGCCTCGAGGCGGACGCCGGTCAGGTCGAGGCCGAAGAACGCACCCTCGACGGCGGTGAGCTGGTCGAGGACGGCGAGCACGGCCGCGGCCGGTGCCACCGTCGGCCGGCCGAGGGCGACGGTGACGTCCAGGGAGTGGACGACCGCGTGGCTGAGGGCACCGGCAGCACCACCGCCCGGGGGCTGCCAGGCGTGCAGCACCGGTGAGCGGAGCGCGGCCAGCAGCTCGCCGACCGGCAGCGCGGCGTCCCGGGCGGCCACGGTGTCCGACAGCCGGGTGAAGTCGCCGCCGGCCGCCGCCATCTCGGCGCCGAACTGCTCGGGCGACAGCCGGGCCGGCATGGTCACGTGCGCCACCACGTGCCGGACCTGCCAGCCCGCGCACAGCGTCGGGGCGTCCCAGGTGTCGCCGGCGCCGTCCAGCAGGGCGGCCAGGCCGTCGTGGGTCTGCCCCACCCACGGCATCAGGTCGCCTGCGTCACCGTCGTGCTCGGTCATCCCGGGCTCCTCCCGCGGCGCCGACCGTCGGCGCCCACCAGGGAGGACACCCGGCGGGTCGAGAACTCATCGCCCAGTGGTCTCAGTCGACGTCGGCGGCCAGCTGCTCGACCCGGGCGGCGGCCCGGTCCCGGATCGCGGCCGCGGTGTCCGCCCGGCGGACGGCGGCATCCCGGCGGCGTTCGGCCTGGCCGACGGCGGTGACCGCCTCGCCGGCCCGGCGCTCCAGCCGGCGCAGCTCCTCGGCCAGCCGTTCGGCCTGGGCCTGGAGCCCGTCGCGCCGCTCGGTGGCGGCGGCCAGCTGCCGTGCGGCGTCCTCGGCTGCGGCGGCGGTGTCGCGCGCGACCCCGGCGGCCTCCTCGGCGTCCCGCCGGGCCTGCTCCAGTTCCCGCCGGCGGCGCTCCTCGGCCTCCCGGCGCCGCTCCTCGACCTCCTGCCGGCGGTGTTCCTCGGCCTCCCGGCGGCGCTCCTCGGCCTCCCGGCGGCGCTCCTCGGCCTCCCGGTGCCGCTCCTCGGCGTCCTGCCCGGCGGAGGCACGCGTCGCACGTCTCGGGCGCGACGACCCCGCCACCGTCGCCTCATCCTCGGACGAGGCCTCGGACGAGGCCTCGGACGTCGCCTCGACTCTCGCCTTGCCCGTGCGCGGGGCCGGCGCCGCGCCGCCGGCGCGGATCGGGGTCGCCACCGCGCCGCTGAGGTCGACCGGGCCCAGGCCGCTGTAGGTGAGCGCCGTGGTGAGCCGGCCGGCCAGCAGCGCGTCCCCGGCGTCCGGGTCGGCGATCGCGGCGCGCAGCGTCCCCTCCACCTGCTCGGCCACCGCGGTGCTCACGTCGTGCCCCGCACCGTGTGCCAGCGCCCGGGCCTGCCGGGCCAGGGCCGCCACCACCTGGTTGCGCTGCTTCCCGAGGGCGCGCAGCTGCTCGGCGGAGAGGTCGACCTGGGCTTGCCGGAGCAGCTCGCCGAGCTCGATCAGCTGGCCGACCTCGTCGGGCCGGCGTCGCACCAGCAGGTTGCACACCCAGGCCGCGGTCGTGGGCTTCGGCAACGCGGCGACCGCCTTCGCCAGCTCCTTGTCCCCGGCGCCCTTCGCCCGGTCACGGGCGGCGGTGCGGGCGGCGACGAACTCCTCCGGCGGGACGGCGTAGAGCTCATCGGCCAGCTCGTCCAGCTCGGGCACCGGGCCCCTCTCTCGTGCGCGGTCAGGGGCGGCGCCAGTCGTCGGCGGTCAGGTGCGAACCGGCCTGCGGGCCCATCTGCATCATGCCGCCGTCCACCGGCCAGGACGCACCGGTGACGTAGCCGGCGGCCTCCGAGGCGAGGAAGGCCACCACGGCGGCGACCTCGCGGGCGTCGCCGGGCCGCGGCACCGGGATGCCGGGTCGGCGCTTGCCCGGTGCGGTCGGGTCCTCGTCCTCCTGGCCGGTCATCGCGGTGGCGATCTCCCCGGGGGCGACCGCGTTCACGGTGATGCCGTGCTCGCCGAGCTCCAGGGCGGCGACCTTGGTGAGCAGTCCCAGCCCGCCCTTGGCCGCGCAGTAGGCGGCCGCGCCGACCCGCGGGAGGTGCTCGTGCACGCTGGTGATGTTGATGATCCGGCCGCCGCGGCCGGCGTCGACCATCCGCCGGGCGGCGCGCTGCAGGCAGAGGAACGCACCGTCGAGGTCGGTGGCGAGCACGGTGCGCCAGGTGTCGAAGTCGGTGTCCAGCACGGTCGACATGTGGCCGGTGCCGGCGTCGTTGACCAGCACGTCGAGCCCACCGAGGGCGTCGGCCAGGTCGTCGACGACCCCGGCGGCGTCCGGGAGCCGGGTGAGGTCCAGGTGCGCGAGCTCCGCGCGCCGGCCGGCCCGGCGGACCAGCTCGGCGGTCTCCTCCCCCATCGACCGGTCCCGGTACCAGGTGACGCCGACGTCGCAGCCGGCCTCGGCCAGGGCGACCGCGATCGCCCGCCCCATGCCGGACTCCGAGCCGGTGACGACGGCGACGCGCTGCTGGGTGCTCTCGGTCATGGCCGCCCGCTACCCCGCTGTGACGCACCCGATGCGCGGCGCATTTGTTCTAGTCCGCATAGAACAGTTAGCGTGCTGTCGTGCTGGTGCGCATCGACCCCGACTCGGCCGCACCGCTGCACGCCCAGATCTCCGCGGCGGTCCGGCGCGGCATCGCCCAGGGCGAGATCGCGCCCGGCGAGCGACTGCCCGGCGCCCGGGACCTGGCGGCCGCGCTCGGGGTCAACCTGCACACCGTGCTGCGCGGCTACCAGGACCTGCGGGCCGAGGGCCTGGTGGAGCTGCGCCGCGGCCGCGGTGCCCAGGTGCGCACGGACGCCGCCCCGGCGGTGGCCGCGCTGCGCCAGGCCGTGCACGCGCTGGTCGACGAGGCGCGGCGGCTCGGGCTCAGCGCCGCCGAGGTCACCGCGCTGGTGCGCGAGGCGATGGCGTGAGCGACCAGGACGCCCACCACCCGGCAGTCGACGGCAGGTCCACCCAGGACGGAGCGGCGGAGATGAGCAGCACGAGGAACGGTCCACACAGCCCGCAGCCCCGGGGCCCGCTGCGGCGGGTCCGCGCGGTGGCCGCGACCGCGGCGCCACTGGCCGCCTGGGCCACCGGCGTCGCCCTCGTCGCCGCCTGGCGCCCCGAGCTCCCCGACCCGGTCGCCGTGCACTGGGGCACCACCGGCGCCGACGGCTTCGCCGCCCCGCTGACCACCGTGCTGCTGACCGGCGTCGTGCCGGCGCTGGGCGCCGTGCTCAGCGGCCTGGCGCTGCGCGCGCGCCGGTTCGCCGTCCCGGAGCGCCGGCTGCTGGTCGGGACCGCGGCGGGCACCTCGCTGTTCGTCACCGGCCTGACCGTCGGCAGCATCGCCGGCCAGCGCGGTCTCACCGACCCGGCCGCCGCTGCGTCCCCCACGCCCGCCGTGCTGGTCGCCGGCGCGCTGGCCGTGCTCGGTGGCGTCGCGGTCGCCCGGCTGCTGCCGGCCGCACCGCCCGGGGCCGCGCGGACGTCGACCGCCCCGCCGAAGTCGGCGCCCCGGGTGCCGCTGGCCGCCGGCGAGCGGGCGGTCTGGTCGGGCGCCACCACGATGGAGCCCACCGGCCTGGCCCTGCTGGTCACCGCCGGCCTGGTGCTCGGCGGGCTGGTCGTGGTCGGCGTCGCCCCGCCGGTGCTGCTGCTGGCGCCGGCGCTGCTGCTCGCCGTCGGCCTGGTGTTCGGCAGCGCCCGGGTGTGGGTGGACGAGCGCGGGCTGACGGTGCGCTCGCCGCTGGGCCGGCCCTCCTGGCAGGTGCCGCTGGCCGAGGTGGCCGAGGCCGGCGTGACCGACGTCCGCCCGCTCCGTCAGTTCGGCGGCTGGGGCCACCGGATCGGCCGGGACGGGCGCACCGGCGTCGTGCTGCGCGCCGGCGAGGCGGTCGAGGTGGTCCGCGGCGACGGCCGCCGCTTCCTGGTGACGGTGCCGGGCGCGGCCGAGGCGGCCGGACTGCTCAACAGCCTGGCGACCCGGCAGCGGGCCTGACCCGGCTCGTCCCGGCCCCCTGCGCGGCCGGTCGTCGTTCGTCGTCGCGGACGAAGACCGGCCCCCGGCGCCCGGCCAGGCTCGGCCCCATGGGTCGACCGCTCGTGCTCGAGGACGTCCACGCCCTGCAGCTGCCCGGGGAGCCCACGATCGCCCCGGACGGCCGCCGGGTCGTCTACGTGCTGCGTACCACCGACGCCGCGGCCGACACCGACCGGTTCGCGCTGTGGTCGGTGGCCGCCTCCGCCGACGGGTGGTCGGCGCCCCGGCCGCTGACCCACGGCAGCACGGACACCGCCCCCGCCTTCTCCCCGCAGGGTGACCGGGTGGCCTTCCTCCGCGGCGGCGACGGCCCACCCCAGCTGCACGTGCTCCCGGTCGGGGGCGGTGAGGCCGCGCGGGTGACCGACCTGCCCGCGGGTGCCGGCGCCCCGGTCTGGGACCCGGCCGGCACCCGGATCGCCTTCACCGCCCCGGTGCGCCCGGAGCGCGCCGAGCACGACCCGGTCAGCGCCACGCGGATGGGCTACAAGGCCGACGGCGCGGGGCTGCTCCGCGGCGCCCACCAGCACCTGCACGTGCTCGACCTGGCCACCGGCGAGGTGACGCAGCTGACCTCCGGCGACTGGCACGCCGGCCGGCCCGCCTGGTCACCGGACGGCGCCCGGCTGGCCCTCGCCGCCGCCACCGACCCGGACGTCGACCTGACCCACCGCACCCCGGTGCACGTCGTGGACGCCGGCGGCGGCCCGCTCACCCGGGTGGGCGACGGCCTCGGCATCGCCGGCCCGCTGCTGTGGACCGACGACGGCGCCGCGCTGCTCGTCACCGGGCAGCCCACCGTCGCCGTCGGCCACACCGGGCTGCTCCACCAGCCGCTGGACGCCGCCACCGCCGAGGCCGACCTGGCCGCACCGCTGGACCGCAACGTGATGCCCGGCGGGCCCGGCTACCCCGGGGGGCTGCCGCAGCTGGCACGCGACGGCGCCGACGTCGTCTTCTGCGTGCGCGACCGGGGCTGCTCGCACGTGTACGCCACCGCCGTCGACGGCTCGGGAACCCTGCGCGCGGTGCTCACCGGCGACGACGTGGTGGCCTCCGGCCTCGCGGTGGGCGCAGGGGTGGCGGCGGTCGTGCTGGCCGACCCGGGCACGTACGGCGAGGTGGCCGTCGTGGACCTGGCCGACGGCGCCGTCACCCGGCTCACCGGGCACACCGCCGCGAGCCTGCCCGAGGTCGACCTGGTGCCGCCCGGGCCCCGCACCTTCACCGTGCACGACGGCACGCAGGTGCACGGCTGGCTGCTGGTGCACCCCGACACCCCCACCCCCGCACCCCTGCTGGTCGACGTGCACGGCGGCCCGCACAACGCCTGGTCACCCGTTGCGGACGCGGCGCACCCGTACCACCAGGCGCTGGCCGCGGCGGGCTGGGCGGTGCTGCTGGTCAACCCGCGCGGCAGCGACGGCTACGGCCGGGAGTTCTTCACCGGCGCGGTCGGCGGCTGGGGCACCGCCGACGAACGCGACGTCCTCGACCCGGTCGACCAGCTGGTCGCCGAGGGGGTTGCCGACCCGGCGCGGCTGGCGCTGACCGGCTACAGCTACGGCGGGTTCATGACCTGCTGGCTGACCGGCCGCACCGACCGGTTCGCCGCGGCGATCGCCGGCGGGGTGGTCGCCGACCTGACCAGCATGGCCGGCACCAGCGACGCCGGGGAGGCCCTGGGCCTGGAGTACGGCGACCCGGTCACCGACCCGGACGGCGTCCGGGCGCACTCCCCGATCAGCTCCGTGCACCGGGTGCGGACGCCGACGCTGGTGCTGCAGGGCGGCGCCGACGAGCGGTGCCCGGTCGGGCAGGCCGAGCAGTGGTTCGCCGCCCTGCGCGCCCAGCAGGTGCCCACCGAACTGGTGCTCTTCCCCGGCGGCTCGCACCTGTTCATCCTCACCGGCCGCCCGTCGCACCGGGTCGGCTACGGCCGACGGTTGATGGACTGGGTGCAGCGGTACGCCCCGAGCGTGGGCCTGGCGGGGCCTGCGCTCCGCTCCGAGGAAGGGCTGGTCCTCCGATGACCGAGTTGCACCCCACCGACGTCCTGGACGTCGACCTCTCCCCCGCCGGCTTCGCCGGGCTGCTGCCGGTGATGCTGGCCGACCTCGAGGAGCTGGTCAGCTGCGAGACCCCGTCGTCCGACCTGGCCGCGGTGGCCGAGGGCGCCCAGCGGGTGGCCCGGCTCGGCGCCCGCGACCTGGGCGCCGAACCGGAGGTGCTGGTCCGCGAGGGGTGCACCCACCTGCGCTGGCGGCTGGGCAGCGGCCCGCGCCGGGTGCTGGTGCTCTGCCACCAGGACACCGTGTGGCCGCACGGCACCCTCGCCGAGATCCCCTGGTCGGTGACCGACGGCGTGGTGCGCGGGCCGGGCTGCTTCGACATGAAGGCCGGCATCGTGCTGGCCGGTACGGCGCTGGCCCGGCTCCGGGCCGCGGGCGTGGACCTGGACGGGGTCACCGTGCTGGTCACCGGGGACGAGGAGATCGGCTCCCCGACCTCGGCCGAGCTGATCCGCGCGGAGGCCCGGGACTGCGCGGCGGTGTTCGTGCTGGAGGCCAGCGCCGACGGCGGGGCGCTGAAGACCGGCCGCAAGGGCGCCTCGATGTACGACCTGGTCGTCACCGGCCGCGCGGCGCACGCCGGTCTGGAGCCGGAGAAGGGCGTGAGCGCCACCGTGGAGCTGGCCCATCAGGTGCTGGCGATCACCGAGCTGGCCGACCCGGCGCTGGGCACCACCGTGACCCCCACGGTGCTGGCCTCCGGCACCACCACCAACACGGTGCCTGCGACCGGGCGGCTGAGCGTGGACGTGCGGGCGCTGACCGCCGCCGAGCAGCACCGGGTGGACGCCGGCATGCGGGCGCTGACCCCACGCCTGCCCGGCGCGGTGCTGGAGCTGCGCGGCGGGGTCAACCGGCCGCCGCTGGAGGAGGCGTCCTCGGCCGGGCTGTTCGCCCTGGCCGAGCAGGTCTGCGCCCGGCTCGGGCTGCCCGCACCGGCCGGGGTCACCGTCGGCGGCGCCTCGGACGGCAACTTCACCGCCGGCATCGGGGTCCCGACCCTGGACGGGCTGGGTGCGGTCGGCGGCGGGGCGCACGCGGTCGGGGAGCACGTGCTCGCCGAGGCACTGCCCGGCCGGGCGGCGCTGCTCGCCGGCCTGCTGCGCGCCGTGCTCGCCGGCTCCGACGGCGAGGTCCGCAACGGCGCGGCCCCGGACGGCACGGGCGTTGGCGTTCCGGACGAAGAGCCCCCCGGTGAATGAGCAGCCCGCACCAAGCCCGGCCGGGGTCACCGCACCGACGATGGGCAGCGTGACCGACCTGATCGACGCGACGCCGCCCGCCTCGCTCGCCGTGGTGAGCTCCGCGGCTGCCCGGGCCGCCACCGACGTCGCCACCGGGGCCGCCGCCCGGTCCGGGGTGCAGGTCGTGGAGCTCACCGCACTGGACGACCTGCGGGCGGTGCAGGCGCTGTTCGACTCGATCTGGCACCCCGCCCCGGACAACCCCCCGGTCACGGTGGAGCTGATGCGGGCGCTGACCAAGGCCGGCAACCCGCTCACCGGCGCCTACGCCGACGGCGTGCTGGTCGGCGCCTGCGTCGGCTTCTTCGCCGCGCCCTCGGGCACCGCGCTGCACAGCCACGTCACCGGCGTCGTCCCCGCCGCGCAGCGCCGCAGCGTGGGCCGGGCACTGAAGCTGCACCAGCGCGCCTGGGCGCTGCGGCACGGCCTCACCACGATCACCTGGACCTTCGACCCGCTGGTGCGCCGCAACGCCTGGTTCAACCTCGGCCGGCTGGCCGCCGACCCGGTGGAGTACCTGCCGGACTTCTACGGCCCGATGGAGGACACGATCAACGCCTCCGACCAGTCCGACCGGCTGCTCACCCGCTGGGACCTGGACAGCCCCGCGGTGGTGCGCGCGGCCGCCGGCGAACCGCGGACGGTCGACCTGGCCGTGCTGCGCTCCGCCGGCGCGGTCCCGGTGGTCTCCGCCGGACCCGGTGACGCGCCCGTCGTCACCTCGGCTCCCCCGGGGGTGCCGTGGCTGGTGGCGGTGCCGCCGGACGTCGAGTCGCTGCGCGCCCGGGACCCCGCGCTGGCCGCCGAGTGGCGGGTGGCGGTGCGCACCGCGCTCGGCGGAGCGCTGTCGTCCGGCGCGCAGGTGCGCGGGTTCGCCCGCGAGGGCTGGTACGTCGTCGACGGTGCGGCACCCCGCCGCGCCCCCGAGGCCGGGAGGACCGCACCGTGAAGCTCGAGTCCGTGGAACTGCGCCGGATCGCCATGCCGCTGGTCGCGCCGTTCCGCACGTCGTTCGGCACCGAGACCACCCGCGACGTGCTCCTGGTGCGCGCGCGCACCGACGTCGGCGAGGGCTGGGGCGAGTGCGCCGCGCTCACCGAGCCGAAGTACTCGGCCGAGTACGTGGACGGCGCCGCCGACGTGCTGCGCCGCTACCTGGTGCCCGCCCTCGCCGCCGTCCCGGACCTGGACGCCCACGCGGTGGGCCGCACGCTGGCCCCGTTCACCGGTCACTTCATGGCCAAGGCAGCGATCGAGACGGCGGTGCTGGACGCCCAGCTCCGCGCCGCCGGGCAGTCGTTCGGGGCGTTCCTGGGCGCGGCGGTGGACCAGGTGCCGTGCGGGGTGTCGGTCGGGATCATGGACTCGGTTCCGGCGCTGCTGGAGGCCGTCGGCGGCTACCTGGACGCCGGCTACCTGCGGATCAAGCTGAAAATCGAGCCCGGCTGGGACGTCGAGCCGGTGCGCGCGGTGCGCGAGCGGTTCGGTGACGTCGCGCTGCAGGTGGACGCCAACACCGCGTACGCCGTCTCCGACGCCCGGCACCTGGCCCGCCTCGACCCCTTCGACCTGCTGCTGATCGAGCAGCCGCTGGCCGAGGACGACGTGCTCGGGCACGCCGAGCTGGCCCGCACGGTGCGCACCCCGATCTGCCTGGACGAGTCGATCACCTCCGCGCGCACGGCAGCGGCGGCGATCCGCCTGGGCGCCTGCTCCATCGTGAACGTCAAGCCCGCCCGGGTCGGCGGCTATCTGGAGGCCCGGCGGATCGCCGAGCTGTGCGCCGCACACGGGGTGCCGGTGTGGTGCGGCGGGATGCTGGAGACCGGGCTGGGGCGGGCGGCGAACGTCGCGCTGGCCGCGCTGCCCAACTTCACCCTGCCCGGGGACACCTCGGCGTCCGACCGCTACTACGCCACCGACATCACCCCGCCGTTCGAGCTCGCCGACGGCCACCTGACCGTGCCCACCGGGCCCGGGCTGGGGGTCTCCCCGGTGCCCGAGCTGCTCGAGGAGGTCACCACCGACGTCGTGGAGGTCGCGCTGCGCTGACTCGTCCGGCCGCACCAGGATCGGTCGACGAGTGGTGCGCGCGGACCAACCGGAGCGGGCCGGGTGGTCCTAGGGTCGCACCCGTGAGTGCCTCAGCGATCACCGTGCCGGGCCTGACGCCGTTCGCCGTGCCGCCCACCGCGCCGCGGGCCGGCCTCGGCCACCTGCTCGCGCACCTGGGCACCACGCTGCTGGAGGTCGCCGCCGGCGACCCGTCGCTGCCGCTGGCCGCGCAGGGCATCGGCGGTGTGGTCATCCACGACCCCGTCGACGCCCCGGTGCTCCCCCCGGGGGCGCTGGTGCTCGGCGTCGGCGTGCACGAGCCGGACGACGTCCTGGCGCTGCTCACCCAGACGGCCGCGGCCGGCGGCGCCGGCCTCGTCGTCCGCGCCCCGGCACCCACCGACCCCCGGATCACCGAGGTCGCCCAGCGCACCGGCACGGTGCTGCTGGCGCTCACCCGGGGCGCGAGCTGGAACCAGCTGGCCGCGCTGGTGCGGGCCCTGCTGGGCGAGGGCGAGGTGGGGACGGCGGAGCCCGAGTCGCTGGGCGGGGTGCCGGCCGGTGACCTGTTCGCGCTGGCCAACGCGATCGGCTCGCTGCTGGACGCACCGGTGACCATCGAGGACCGCAGCTCCCGGATCCTGGCCTTCTCCGGCGGGCAGGACGAGGCCGACGAGTCCCGGATCCAGACCATCCTGGGCCGCCAGGTGCCCGACCGGTTCACCCGCGGGCTCGAGGCGCACGGGGTCTTCCGTCAGCTGTACGCCACCGACCGGCCGGTGTGGACGTCCGCCGACGTGCTCGGCATGCCCGAGGTCACCGTGGCCCGGGTGGCGATCGCGGTGCGGGCCGGCGACGAGATCCTCGGGACCATCTGGGCGGCGGTCGACGCCCCGCTCGACCCCGCCCGGGAGCAGAGCCTGGTCGACGCGGCCAAGCTGGTCGCCCTCCACCTGCTGCGGATGCGCGCCGGCGCCGACGTGGAGCGGCGGCTGGCCAGCGAGCTGGTGGCCACCGCGCTGGAGGGCGGCCCGGGCACCGTCGAGGCGCTCAGCCGCCTCGGCCTGGCCGGCCGGCCGCTGATCGTGCTGGCCATGGGCCTGACCGACCCGGACGCCGAGCCGGGCACGCTCACGCTGGCCCGGCGGGAGGCCGAGCGGCAGCGCTCCGCCGACGCGCTGGCGGTGCACCTCACCGCCCTGCACCCGGGCTCCGTGGTCGCGGTCGTCGGTGGGGTCAGCTACGCCGTCCTGCCGGTCACCGCCGAGCTCGCCGGAGCCGACGAACGGGCCGCCGCCGTGGCTGCCGAGTTCCTGCAGCGCACCGGCGGCCGGGTGCCCGGGATGATCGGCGTGGGCACCGTGGCCCCCGACGTCTCCGCGCTGACCCGCTCCCGGGACGGCGCCGACCGGGCGCTGCGGGTGCTGCGCAGCGGCACCACCTCCCGGCGGGTGGCCCGGGCCGCGGACGTGCACATCGAGTCGCTGATGCTCCAGCTGGCCGACCTGGCCGCCGCCGAGGGGTACGAGGCCTCCGGCCCGGTGGCCCGGCTGGCCGAGTACGACGCCGCGCACCGCACCCAGCTGGTGGAGACGCTGCGCGCCTGGCTGGACGCCTTCGGCGACGCGATCACCGCCGCCGGCCAGGTGCACGTGCACCCCAACACCTTCCGCTACCGGCTGCGCCGGATCGCCGAGGTCGGCGGCATCGACCTGGACGACGCCGACTCCCGCTTCGCCGCCATGCTCGAGCTGCGGCTGCTGCGCTGGTGAGCGCGCTCAGTCGCTGACGGCTCGGGCGAAGCGGGCCGACCACTCCGACAGCCGGTCGCACAGCTGGTCGGGGGCGAGCACGGTGAACTCCGCCCGGGTCGCGCCGAGGACCAGCGCCGGCCAGTCGAGGCTGTCGGTCTCCATCCGCAGCCGGCAGCGGCCCGGGCCGTCGTCGTCCAGCTGGGCCCAGCGGCCCACCCGGTCGCGCACCACCGCCGCCGGCGCCTCGACCACCGCCTCCACGACCACCGGCGTGCGCCACCGGTCGATGCCGGCCCGGACGAAGGCGGCCGCGTCCGGCGCCGGCAGTGCGCGCGGGGCGAACCGGGCGCCGTCGCCGCGGGCATCGGAGACCCGGTCCAGCCGGAAGCTGCGCCAGTCCCCGCGGGAGGGGTCGTAGGCGACCAGGTACCAGCGCCGGCCCAGCGGCACCAGCCGGTGCGGCTCCACCAGCCGCTCGCCGGGCTCACCACCGGCCGCGGTGTGGGTGAAGGTCAGCCGCTCGCCCTCCCGGCAGGCCTGGGCCACGGTCACCAGCAGCTCGGCGTCGACCG
Organism: uncultured Modestobacter sp.; assembly: GCF_947486615.1. GTDB lineage: Bacteria > Actinomycetota > Actinomycetes > Mycobacteriales > Geodermatophilaceae > Modestobacter. Next base: position 89,008 of record NZ_CANKUD010000015.1, on the reverse strand, counting down.
GTGGGCCGCCGTCCGACCACGGCGGCGCGGGCACGGTCATCGCCTGTAGCGCGTCGACCCGGCGGCGCAGCCTGGCCGGCAGCACCGGCACCACCTTGGTCAGCGCCCGCACCGACGCCTCGGCCATGCCGCCGACCGCGCCCGCGGCGGCAGCCTGCAGGCCGACGGTGAGCGCGACCGCCTCGTCGTCGTCGAGCACCAGCGGCGGCAGTGCCGCGCCGGGCGCGAGCCGGTAGCCGCCGTCCACACCGGGCTGCGCCTGCACCGGGTAGCCGAGCTCGCGCAGCCGGTCGACGTCGCGGCGCAGGGTGCGCAGCGAGACCCCGAGCCGGTCGGCGAGGTCGGCACCGGGCCAGTCGCGGCGGCCCTGCATGAGCGTGAGCAGCCGGAGGGCGCGGGCGGTCGGGTCGGCCATGCGCCCAGACTGTCATCGATCGCGGTCAGGATCTGGCACCGATGCCCGGGAGCATTGGTCTCAGCACCTCCCGACGACCCTGGAGCGACAGATGACCAGCACCACCGCCCCGGCAGCCACCACCACCGACGAGCGCGCCGACCTCCTCGACGCGCTCACCACCCACCGCTGGTTCCTGACCTACACCGTGCAAGGGCTGACCGACGAGCAGGCCCGGCTCCGGCCGACGGTGAGCGCGCTCAGCCTGGGTGGCCTGGTCAAGCACGTCGCCGCCACCGAGGCGACGTGGGCCGAGTTCGTCCTGGTCGGTCCGGACGCCTTCCCCGCGTTCGACGAGTCCTCGGCCGCCGAGTGGGCAGCGGAGTTCGTGATGGGACCGGAGGAGACCCTGGCCGGGGTGCTGGCCGACTACGCCGAGGTCGCGGCGCGGACCGACGAGCTGGTGTGCACGCTGCCGAACCTGGACGCCGCACACCCGCTACCCGAGGCGCCGTGGTTCACCCCGGGGGCGCACCGGTCGGCCCGCCGGGTGTTCCTGCACCTGATCGCCGAGACCGCCCAGCACGCCGGCCACGCCGACCTGCTGCGCGAGTCGATCGACGGCCAGAAGACGATGGGCTGACCGGACCACCGCAACCACGGCCGGGGCCGGCGGCCCGCAGCCGCCGGCCGGCGCAATCGATCCCAGCAGCGCGCGCCGGCTGCGGGCTGGGTCTGGCGTCCTCGCCGTGTCATGGTGCGGGGGCACCCGGTCCACGGGGCGCCGACGCCGCGGACCGGCGGTGGGACGGAGGAGCGACCATCCGTGCGACGCCACGACCACCTCCCGCCGGTGTCCGCCGCGTGAGGCCCCCGCCGAACCGCGCAGCTGTCGGGGCCGCGGCGGTGGCGCTGCTCGTGCTGCTGTTCGTCCTCGGCCTGGCCGCCCGCGGCGGCCCCTACACCGCACCACGGCCCACCGACGCGGCCGAGCCGACCGTCGCGCCGGCCCCGACCGAGGGGACGCCGCCCGCCGTCCCGATCGAGCCGGGGGCGCCGCAGACCGAGCCGCCACTGGCGAGCGACCCGATCGCCGGGCAGGTCGCGCTGGTGCTGGTCCTGCTGGTGGGCGCGGTCCTGCTGGCGCTGGGCGTGCGGCTGCTGGTCCGCCACCTCCCCCGGCGGCTGCCCACCCGCCGCACCGCCGCGGGCCCGGCCGAGGTGGCGGCACCGGCACCGCTGGCCGGTGCGGTGGACCGGGCGCTGCTCGCCGTCACCCACCCGGCGGCCCGTGAGGCCGTCGTCCGGGCCTGGCTGCTGCTCGGCGAGGCCGCCGCGGCCGCCGGGAGCCCCGCCTCCCCGGCGGAGACCGCCACCGAGTACGCCGACCGGCTGGCCGCCGAGCACCGGCTCTCCCGCTCTGCGCTGCACGAGCTGGCCGAGCTGTACCGCGCCGCCCGCTTCTCCGAGCACCCGGTCGGGGAGGCGCAGCGGGCGGACGCCCGGCGGGTGCTCACCGAGCTGCGGGCCGAGCTGGTGTCGCGGTGACCGCGCCCCTGGGCCACGGCCGGTGGTGGGTGATCGGTGCCGCGCTGCTGGCGGGGGCGCTGGCCGGCGTCGCCGTCCTGCTGGTCGCCCACGCGACCGGGACCGACCTGCCCGCCACGGTGGCAGTGCCCGCCGGTCTGGTGGCCGGCGCGCTGCTGGCCCTCGCCCTGCGGCTGCCGACCACCGACCCGGCCCCGCCCGAGCCCGCGCCGGCCCCCCGCGCCGGGTCCGCCGACGCCGGGCTGGGCGACCTCGGCTCCCTGGTATTCACCCTCGACGCGGCCAGCCGGGACGCCGACCGGTTCGAGGTCCGCGTCCGCCCCCGGCTGACCGCCCTGGCGGTGGACCGGCTGTGGCACGCCCACGGCCTGGACTGGCACACCCCGGCCGGCCGGGCGGCCGCCGAGCCGCTGCTCGGCCCGCACACCCGCGCCCTGCTCACCGCTCCCCCAGGCACCCTGCGGCTGACCCCGGCCGCCCTGCAGGACTGGACCGAGGAACTGGAGTCCCTGTGACCGACCCGCACCCCGCACCGCGACCGCTCTCCCCCGCCGCCACCGCCGAGCTGGGCGCCGCCGTCCTGGACCGGGTCGGCGAGGCGGTGGTGGGCAAGCGGGCCGAGCTGCAGCTGGTGCTGGCCGCGGTGCTCGCCGGCGGCCACGTGCTGCTGGAGGACGTGCCCGGGCTGGGCAAGACGCTGGCCGCCCGGTCGTTCGCGCAGGCGCTCGGGCTGTCGTTCCGCCGGCTGCAGTTCACCCCCGACCTGGTGCCCGCCGACGTCACCGGCTCGTTCGTCTACGACCGGTCGGGCGGTGACTTCGCCTTCCGGCCGGGCCCGCTGTTCGCCGGGCTGGTGCTCGCCGACGAGATCAACCGGACGCCGCCGAAGACCCAGAGCGCCCTGCTCGAGGCGATGCAGGAGCACCAGGTGACGGTGGAGGGGCAGACGTTCGCACTCCCCGACCCCTTCTGCGTGCTGGCCACCGCCAACCCCGTCGAGTACGAGGGCACCTACCCGCTGCCGGAGGCCCAGCTGGACCGCTTCCTGCTCCGGGTGTCCTTCGGCTACCCGCCGCCGGAGGAGGAGTGGCAGGTGCTGACCCGCCGGCTCGCCCGGCGCCAGGAGGAGGTGCTGCTCGATCCGGTCACCGACGCCGCGGGACTGCGGGCCATGCGGGCCGCGGTGGAGACGGTGACGGTCGAGGAGTCGGTGAGCCGGTACTGCGTCGCCCTGGTGACCGCGACCCGGGCCCGGCCGGAGGTGCAGATCGGTGCCTCGCCGCGAGGTGCGCTGGCGCTGCTGCTCACCGCCCGGGCGCTGGCTGTGCTCCGCGGCCGGGACTACGTCGTCCCCGAGGACGTCAAGGACGTCGGGGTCGAGGCGCTGGCCCACCGGCTCAGCCTGCGCCCGGAGACCTGGATGCAGCGGGTCACCCCGACCGACGTCGCCCGGGCGGTGCTGGCCGAGGTGCCCGTGCCGGCCAGCACGCTCGGCCCCGCCGGCGCGCTCGACCCGGCCCGCGGATGAGCTGGCAGCCGACGGCCGCCCTGCTGCGGGTCAGCATCCTGCCGGCGGCGCTCGCGCTGGTCGCCGTCCTGGCCCGGCGGGTCGACCTGCTCGTCGTCGCCGCCCCGCTGGCGCTGGCCGCGCTGCCGCTGCTGCACCGGCCCGGCGGCGCCCCGGCGGCCACCCTGGAGGTGAGCGAGGAGACCCCGGCCGAGGGCAGCGCGCTGCAGGCCGTCGTCCGGGTCGACGGCGTGGCCGGCGCGGAGACGGTCACGGCGACGGCACCGGCGTCGGGCTGGGTCCGGGCACGCGGTCGCACGGCGCTGGGTGCGGTCGTCCGCCCGCGGGGCGACACGGCCGTGCTCCCCTTCGACCTCACCGCGGCCCGCTGGGGCCGCGCGGAGGTGGGGCCGGCGGTGGTCAGCGCCTCGGCCGCCGGCGGGCTGCTGCGCTGGGGACCCGCCGTGCTGCCGGCCGCCCGGCTCCGGGTGTTCCCGCTGTCGGAGCGCTACCGCGGCTCCGCGCTGGTGCCCCGCGCCCGCGGCGGGATCGGCCTCCACCGCTCCCCCCGCCCCGGGGAGAGCGCGGAGCTGGCCGGCATCCGGGCGTTCGCCCCCGGCGACCGGATGCGCCGGGTCAACTGGCGGGTGTCGCTGCGCGCCGGTGAACTGCACGTCAACGCCACCACCTCCGAACGGGACGCCGACGTGCTCCTGCTGCTGGACGCCCGCTACGACGCCGGGGTCAGCGGCGGGCTGGCCGGCCGGGCCAGCGGCATCGACACGGCGGTCCGCGCGACGGCCGCGCTCACTGCCTTCTACCTGCAGCTGGGCGACCGGGTGGGGCTGATCGCCTGCGGTGGCCAGACTCGCCGGCTCCCCGCCCGGGCCGGCCGCGGACAGCTGCAGACGGTGCAGACCGCGCTGCTGGACGTCAGCGCCCCCCGCCTCGGCGGTGCCGAACCGGACCTGCCCGAGCCGGTGGGGGTCGACCCCCGTGCGCTGGTGCTGGTCGTCAGCCCGCTGGTCGGCCGGCTGGTGTTCGACCGGGCCGCCGCGCTCGGCCGGGCCGGCCACGCGGTCGTCGTCCTGGACACGCTGCCCGACGACGCCGCGCCCGCCGAGCCCGGTCCGTGGACCGCGCCCGCGCTGCGGCTGTGGCGGCTGGAGCGGGCGACCCGGATCGACCAGCTGCGGGCACTGGGCGTGCCGGTGGTGCGCTGGCAGGGCGAGGCCAGCCTCGACCAGACCCTGCTCGAGCTGACCCGGGTGGCGTCCCGGACCGGCGGCCGGCGATGACCGCGCGGGTGCTCGGCGCGCTCGCCGGCCTGGCCGCGCTGCTGCTGCCCGGCCCGGAGCTCACCCTGGTCGGGGTCACGCTCACCCTGGTCGGGCTGACGGCGGTGTTCCTCAGCACGCAGCAGCCCGGGTCGGCCGCCCCCGCGGTGCTGATCGGCGCCGCCGCGCTGTCCTGGCTGGCCACCGGCGGGGACGCCGGCTGGCTGCGTCTGCTGGCCTTCGCCGGTGCGGTCGCCGTGGTGCACTCGGCCGCCGCGTTCGCCACCGTCGCCCCGATCGGCGCCCCGGTCGCCCGGCCGGTCGCGCTGCGCTGGGTGCTGCGCACCGCCCTGACGACCGCCGCCGGCGTGCTGGTCGTGGCGGCCGGCGGGCTGCTCCCTGTGACGAGCACGCCGGTGCCCACGGTGGTCGTCGGGCTGTGCGCGGTGCTGCTGCTCGGCGGGTGGGTGGTGCTGCTGCGCCCCGGGTCAGCCACAGCCGACTGAACCGGCGCTCAGGCCGGCCGGCCGGTGACCTGCAGCAGCGGCTCCGCGGCGGCGAAGTGGCAGGCCGTGGCGTGCCGGTGGTCGGTGGTCGGCTCGGTGGTGCGGCAGACCTCGCGGTCGTCCCGGGCCAGCGGGCCGATCGGGCACCGCGGGTGGTATCGGCAGCCCGGCGGCGGGGCGTGCGGGTCGGCGGGCTCGGCCGCCGCCACCCCCGGCGGCGCGGTGGCCGGCCCGGCGGACCCCCAGCCGGGGACGGCGGCGAGCAGGTCCCGGGTGTAGGGGTGCTGCGGGTCGCCCAGCACCTGCGCGGCCGGGCCGTGCTCGACGATCCGGCCCAGGTACATGACGGCGATCTCGCTGGCCACGTACCGGACGACGGCCAGGTCGTGGGAGATGAACAGCATCGAGGTGCCCAGCTCGCGCTGCAGCCGGCGCACCAGGTTGAGCACCGTGCCCTGGATGGAGACGTCGAGGGCGGAGGTGATCTCGTCGGCGACGACCACCTGGGGCCGGGCGGCCAGCGCGCGGGCCAGCGCCACCCGCTGGCGCTGGCCGCCGGACAGCTGCCCGGGGTAGGCACCGGCCCGGGCCGGGTCGAGCTCGACCAGCTCCAGCAGCCGGGCCACCTCCTGGCGCCGGTCGGCGGAGCGCATCCCACGCGGGACCGCCTCGGCGACGCTGTCGCCGATGGTCATCCGGGGGTCGAGCGAGGAGTAGGGGTCCTGGAAGACCATCTGCACCGGACGCGGACCGGAGGTGTGCCGCAACGGCTGCCCGTCGAGCAGGATCCGTCCCGCCGACAGCGGGGTCAGCCCGACCGCGGCCCGGGCCATCGTCGACTTCCCCGAACCGGACTCCCCGACCAGGCCGACAACCGCGCCGTCCGGGACGGTCAGGTCGACCCGGTCGACCGCGGTCATCCCCCGCCGCCGGTTGCCGTACCGGACGCTGACGCCCTCGAACCGCAGCTCGCTCATGCCCGCTCCCCCAGGGCCAGCGCGACCGGTGCGGCACCGGGCACGTCGCGGTCGGCGGCGACCTCCCCGGCGTGCCAGCAGGCCACCCGCCAGCCGGTGCCGTCGTCGGCGAGCGCCGGGTCCTCGTCGGTGCACCGCGCCGAGGCCAGCGGGCACCGCGGCGCGTAGGCGCAGCCCGGTGGCTGGTGCGCAGGGTCGACCGGCCGGCCGGGGATGACCGGCAGCGGCTGGTCGAGGTCGACGTCCATGTCCGGCACCGCGGCGACCAGCGCCCGGGTGTAGGGGTGCCGGGCGCCGGTGCGCAGCCGGTCGGCGGGCAGGTCCTCCACCACCCGGCCGGCGTACATCACCAGCACCCGCTCGCAGACCTGGCCGACGACGGCGACGTCGTGGCTGATGAGCAGCAGCGCCACATCGTCCTCGGCGCGGACGGCGGCCAGCAGGTCCAGCACCTGCCGCTGCACGGTGACGTCCAGGGCGGTGGTCGGCTCGTCGGCGACGATCAGCGACGGCTCGCCCATCAGGCCCATGCCGATCATCGCCCGCTGCCGCATGCCGCCGGAGAACTCGTGCGGGTACTGGTGCGCGCGGCGTTCGGCGGCGGGCACCCGCACGCTGCGCAGCCGGTCGACCGCCCGGGCGAGCGCGGCACGGCGGGACATCCCCTGGTGCTCCTGCGCGACCTCGGCGAGCTGCCGGCCGATCCGGCGGGTCGGGTTGAACGAGGTCATCGGGTCCTGGAACACCATGGCGAACGACGTGCCGAGCAGCCGGCGGTGTGTCCGGTCGCCCCCGCTGAGCAGGTCGGCGCCCTGGAAGCGCAGCCGGCCGGCGGTCACCTCGCCGGGCTGCTCGACCAGCCGGGCGATCGCCAGCGCGGTGAGCGACTTGCCCGACCCGGACTCCCCCACCACCCCGACCGCCTCGCCGCGGCCGATCCGGAAGCTCACGCCGCGCACCGGCCGCACCGGGCCGGCGGCGCCCGGGAAGGTCACCGAGAGGTCCTGCACGTCCAGCACCGGCCGGCCCGGCTCCGGTCCGGGGTCGGTCGCCGGCGGGGTCTGGTCCGCGGCCGCGGCCCTCCGCCGGGTCTCCTCCCGGCGGAGGGCGCGGCCCGGGGCGAAGCCGCCGCCCAGGGCGGTGGTCAGCCCGATGCCCTTGGCGACCGCCTCACCGAAGAGGTTGAACGCCAGCCCGGCGACCACGATCGCCACGCCGGGGGCCAGCGCGGCCACCGGGTGGATGTAGATGCCCGACAGCCCGTCCTGCAGCAGCCGGCCCCAGTCGTAGCTGGGCGCCTGCACCCCCAGCCCGAGGAACGACAGCCCGGCGAAGGCCAGCAGGGCACCGCCGGCGCCGATCGTCGCGTTCACCACCAGCGGCTCGCCGATGTTGGGCAGCACGTGCCGGACCAGCACCCGGAACCGGCCGACGCCGGCGATCCGCGCGGCGGAGACGAAGTCCCGGTCGGCGATCCCCGCGGCCAGCGTCTGGGACAACCGGGCGAAGGCGGGGGCGCCGGCGAAGCCGATCGCCAGCACCGCGCCGGTCATGCCGACGCCGAACACCACCGCGAAGAACAGCGCCAGCAGCAGCCCGGGGAAGGCGACGGCGATGTTCACCCCGGCGGTCACCAGCCGGCCGCCGCGGCGGCCCAGCAGCAGCGGCGCGCAGCCCAGCAGCAGGCCGAGGACGACCGCGATCGAGGTGGCGGCCAGCGCCAGCCCGATGGACAGCCGGGTGGCCACCAGCACCCGGGCGAAGACGTCCCGCCCCAGGGCGTCGGTGCCGACCCAGTGCTCGGCGGAGGCGCCCTGCAGCACGTCGGAGGTGTCGATCCGGTCGGCCTCCCCGGACCACAGCAGTGGCGCGACGAGGGCCAGCAGCAGCACCAGGGCCAGCAGCAGGCCGGCGCCGGCGCCGACCGGGGTGCGCAGCACGGCCAGCCAGCGGGCCCGGGCCGCCGAGCGCCGCGGTGCCACGGCGGAGGCGTCCAGCGTCGTGGAGGTGGTCATCGGTCAGCTCTCCCGGATCGCCGAGCGCGGGTCCAGCAGGGCGAGCACCACGTCCACCGTCAGGTTCACCAGCAGCACTCCCGCGCCGTAGACGAGCACGATCCCCTGCACCACGGGGTAGTCCTTGAGCAGGATCGAGGAGGCGATCGTGCTGCCCAGCCCCGGCCAGGCGAAGACGTTCTCCACCAGCACGGTGCCGGCGACCAGGGCGGTGAGCAGCAGCCCGCCGAGGGTGATCGTGGAGGTGAGCGCGTTGGGCAGCGCGTCGCGCAGGTAGATCCGGCGCCGGGGCAGTCGTTTGGCCCGGGCGGTGCGCAGGTAGTCGGCCTGCAGCACCGACACCATCTCCACCCGCATGATCCGGGCCAGCGCCGCGGCCGGCCCCAGCGACAGCGACAGCACCGGCAGCACGTAGGACTCCGGGCCACCCCGCCCGGCCACCGGCAGCAGGCCCCACTGCACGCCGAACAGGTAGACCAGCCCGACCCCCAGCAGGAACTCCGGGATCGCGCCGAGCACCACGCTGGTGGAGGAGAACGCCAGCTCCCCGCCGCGCCGCCGGCCGCCGCGGGTGAGCACCCCCATCAGCACCCCGAGCGGGACGGCGAGGGCCAGCGCCACCACGAAGGCCAGCAGCGCCAGCTGCACCGTGGCCGGCAACCGCTGGGAGATCACCTGCGACACCGGCAGCCGCGAGGTCAGCGAGGTGCCCAGGTCACCACTGAACAGCCCGCCCAGGAAGTGCAGGTACTGCAGCCAGAGCGGGTCGTCCAGGCCGAGGGACTCCCGGCGGGCGGCCACCAGCGACGCCGGGGCGGTCGGCCCCAGGGCGCTGCGCACCGGGTCACCGGGGATCAGGTGGATCATCAGGAACGAGGCGGTGACCAGCACCCACATCGAGACCACCAGCTGGCCCCCGCGCCGGACGGCGAACCGGGCCCAGGGCCCGTCCAGGACGCCCGCTCCCCGCCGGCCCGCCCCGGTCGCGGGGTGCACCCCCGTCGTGCTGGTCACCCGCTCCCCCTCCTGGTCGTCGCCACCCGGTCCGCCACCCGCTGCCCCTGCCCGGGTGCTCAGCCCGCCGTCATCCGGATGCTGGTCGGCACCACGGCGACCGCGCCGGAGTCGAACCGGGCGCCGCTGCCGAAGGTGCTGGCGCTCTGGTTGGCGAAGGGGATCACGTCGGCGTCGCGCACCAGGGCCGACTCCGCGGCCAGCCAGGTGTCGCAGCCCTCGGCGCCGTTCATGGTCATCGCCTCGGCCACGCCCGCTGCGTAGTCCGCGTTGTCGATGGCGGAGAAGTTGTTGCCCTCCGGGGCGGTCGGGCCGGACAGGAAGGGCACGAGCTGGTCGGGGCTGCTGACGTTGAGGGCCAGCCAGGTCACGTCCCAGTTGCCGCTGCCGAACACCGTCTCCAGCAGTGCGGTGTCGTCCTGGCCGCTCATGCTGACCTCGGCGCCCAGCTCCTGCCAGGCCGACGAGGCCAGCTCGGCCGCGGCCGAGCCGCCGGTGCCCAGGCCGCTGTTGTAGATGAAGGTCAGCTCCAGCGGTGTCCCGTCCTTGGACCGGGTGCCGTCCGGGCCGGCCGTCCACCCGGCGTCGTCCAGCGTCTGCCCGGCCGCCTCCAGGCCGCCGGTGGGCAGCTCACCGGAGACCGAGTCGCCGGGGCAGGCCACCGGTGCGGCCGTGGCGAACGTGGTGCCGGGCGAGCCGGTGCCCCCGGTGAGCACACCCTGCAGCTCCTCCAGGTCCAGCGCCTGGGTCAGCGCCGTCCGGACGGCGGGGTCGGCGCCGGGCCGGCCGGCCGCGTGGTTGAACCACATCTCGCCCAACACCGCGTCCAGGGTGCTGGCGAACAGGTCCGCCCCGCTCAGCCGCTGGGCGTCCGGACCGAGGACCGTGGCCGCGTTCAGCCCGCCGGAGAGCAGCAGGTTCGCCGAGGTGGTCTCGTTGGACACGACCTGGACGACGACCTCGTCGGGCATGCCCTCCTCCGCGGTCGTCGCGCCGTCCGGCCCCCACGTGTAGTCCTCGCGCAGGCTGTAGGTGACGTGGTCGGTGGGCACGACCTCGGTCAGCTCGTAGGGCCCGGTCCCGCGCGTCCCGTCGGCCAGCACCGACCGGTCGGCCAGGCCGCTGGCGCAGACCATCGGGAGGTTGGCGAGCCCCTCGAGCACGAACGGCGCGGGGGCCGCGAGGGTGATGGTGACCGTGGAGCCGTCGGCGGTGGCCGAGGCGCCCGGCGGCAGGTACGTACCGAGCAGCGGGCTCTGGTTGGCCGGGTCGGCGACGAAGTCGATGTTGGCCGCGGCGTCCTCGGCGGTGAAGGGCTCGCCGTCGGAGCAGGTGATGCCCTCGCCCAGGGTCAGCGTCACCTCCTGCCCGTCGACCTCCCAGTCGGTGGCCAGCCCGCTCACCAGCCCGCCGTCCTCGCCGGTGTTCAGCAGCGGGTCGTAGGCGAAGGCGCTGAGCTGGAAGACGTTGGACGCCGGGGACATCTGGGGGTCCAGACTGCCCGGGTCGGAGTCCATCGCCATGGTGAAGGTGCCGCCGTCGACGACCTCGCCGCCGGCGGCGTCGCCGCCACCGTCCTCGCCTCCGCCGCCGCACCCGGCGAGGACGGTCACGGCGACGCACGCACCGACGCCGGTCCGGATGAGCCTCATGGTGTGTCCTCTCCCTGGGACGCGAGCACCTGCACCGCGATTGCGAGAAGGCTGCCCCGGACGGGGCGGGGGGTCTTCGTGCGGCCGGACGAGGTGACCTGCCGCCCCTCGTCGCCGGTGACCAGTCGGGGGGTCACGCGCCGGCCCGGGGCACGGCACGGCCGATGTGCAGGAACCGCGCGTGGCCTGCGCCGTCGTCGCCCAGGAAGGCCAGGGGCATGTGCAGCCCCGACTGCGCCTCGACCTGGATCAGCGTGTCCGGGGCGAAGCCGACCAGCTCGCTGCGCTCGGGCTTCTCGCCCAGCTCCAGGGCCTCGTCCTTGGGGCGCATCTCCAGCCAGACCCGTCCGTCGTCGGACTGGCTGACGACGAGGTCGGCGACCCGGCTGCTGTAGGTGCCGGCGTAGCGCGTGGCGTCGACCCGGGGCGGGTCGGCCGGTGGCGTGGGCAGCTCCCGCACCTGCACGTCGGCCAGCTCGCGCAGCACGTGCCCGACGACGTCCCGGTAGAGGCCGTAGGGGTTGCCGCCGTTGGTGAGCAGGACGACGGCGACGCCCCGCTCGGGCAGCACCCGGAGGAACGAGGCCTGGCCGATGGTGTTGCCGTCGTGGCCGACCACCGGGGTGCCGTGGCCGTCGAACAGCTCCCAGCCCAGCCCCCACGCATCGCCCATCACGCGGATGTCGGGCAGCTGCACCCGGGGCTGCTGCATCGCCGCGACCGTGCCGGCGTCCAGCACCGTCGACCCGTCGGGCGCCTTGCCCGCCTCCAGGTGCATCCGGGCGAAGGCGAGCAGGTCGCGCGGGCGCATCGCCAGCGTCGAGCCGGCCGGGGCGTTGGACCGGGCCAGCGCCCACACCGGTGCGGGCACCTCCGGGGCGTCCGGCTCGGGGCGCACGTGGCCGACCGCGACCCGGTGCACGATCGCCTCGTAGGGGCTGGCCGCGGCGTGGGTGAGGCCCAGCGGGGTGAACAGCTGCTCGACGAGGCACTCGTCGAAGGGCCGGCCGCGGAGCACCTCGACCAGCCGGCCGAGCACGCAGTAGCCGGCGTTGTTGTAGGAGAACTGCTCGCCCGGCGGGAAGAGCTGCGCCAGGTCGCCGAGCCCGGCGACGTAGCGCTCGAGCGCGTCGTCGCCGCGGCCGGTGTCGGTGAACACGTCGCCCTCGAAGCCGGCGGTGTGGCTGAGCAGCTGACCGACGGTGAGGGTGCGGGCGGCGTCCTCGTCGGCCAGCGTGAAGCCGGGCAGGTGCGCGCTCACCGGGTCGGTCAGCGCGACCAGCCCCTCGTCGACCAGCTGCATCACCAGGGTCGCGGTCCACACCTTGGTGATCGAGCCGATCTGGAACAGCGCGTCCGGCGTCGCCGTCACCCCGGTCGCGGTGCTGAGCAGCCCGGCGGCGGCGTCGACCACCGCGCCGTCGGCGAGCACCGCCACCCCGGCGGCGGGCACCTCGTGCTCGGCCAGCAGCTCCGGCAGGCGGTCGCGGATCCAGGCTCCGACCTCGTCCAGCTTCGTCATGCCGGCACGGTAGGAGCGCTGGTGAGCTGGCGGTTCGTGGTCGCGGCCAGCCCTGACCGGCGGCGTTCGTCCGCGCCGACGAAGCTGCCTGCGGGCGTGCGCGGCAGGCTGCGGCCACGGGCCGACCAGGTGGACGCCGACCCGCGCAGCCCGACGGACGGAGCAGCACGTGACCAGCAGCACCGACGCCCGACCCGCCCTCGACCAGGGACACTGGCAGCAGCGGCTGGACGAGCTCGCCGCCAAGCACGACGTGCCCGGGGCGAGCCTCGCCGTCCTGCGGCTGGGCGCGGACGGCGACGAGCTCGTCGAGGCCGCCACCGGCGTGCTCAACAAGTCGACCGGCGCCCCGGTCACCCCCGACTCCGTCTTCCAGATCGGCTCGATCACCAAGGTGTGGACGGCGACCCTGGTCCTGCAGCTGGTCGACGAGGGCAAGCTCGACCTCGACGCCCCGCTGGTCGAGGTGCTCCCGGACCTGCAGCTCGGCGACCCCGAGGTCACCCGTCAGGTCACCATGCGGCACCTGCTCAACCACACCAGCGGCATCGACGGCGACGTCTTCACCGACACCGGGCGCGGCGACGACGTGCTGGAGCGCTACGTGGCGGCGCTGGCCGACGTGGCGCAGAACCACCCGCTGGGCGCCACCTTCTCCTACTGCAACGCCGGCTTCACCCTGGCCGGCCGGGTGGTCGAGGTGCTCACCGGCCAGACCTGGGACGCCGCGCTGCGCGAACGGCTCGCCGAGCCGCTCGGGCTGACGCACACCTCGACGCTGCCGGAGGAGGCGATCCGGCACGGCGTGGCGGTCGGGCACATCAGCCCGGAGCCCGGGCAGGAGCAGCAGGTCGCCCCGGTCTGGATGCTGCCCCGCTCGCTGGGCCCGGCCGGGCTGGTCAACGCCACCTCCCGCGACGTCACCGCCTTCGCCCGGATGCACCTGTCGCAGGGCCGGGCCGCCGACGGCACCGCGGTGCTGTCGCCGGCCTCGACCGCGGCCATGCAGGAGCACTCCACCGACCTGCCCGACCGGTGGTCCCTCGGCGACTCGTGGGGCCTGGGCTGGATCCGGTTCGACTGGCAGGGCGAGCGGCTCTACGGCCACGACGGGACGACGTTCGGCCAGAACGCGTTCCTGCGGGTGCTCCCCGGTCAGGGCATCGCGGTCGCCCTGCTGACCAACGGCGGGCAGCCGCGGGACCTGTTCAACGACCTGTACAGCGAGGTCTTCGGCGAGCTGGCCGGCGTGCGGGTCGCCGAGCAGCTGGAGCCGCCGGCGGAGGCGCCGGAGGTGGAGATCAGCCGCTACGTGGGCACCTACGAGCGCAGCTCGATCACCACCGAGGTCTTCGAGCGCGACGGCGGCCTGGTCATGCGGGTCATCCCGACCGGGAAGATCGCCGAGGAGTCCGGCGCAAAGGTCGAAGAACTGGCGCTGCACCCGGTGGAGCAGGGGGTGTTCGCCACCCGGGCGCCGGAGTCGGAGACCTGGATGGCGGTGGTCTTCTACGCGCTCCCGAACGGCGCCGAGTACCTGCACTACGGGGTGCGGGCCAACCCCCGCACGGCCTGATGCCGGCACCGGTCGCCGACCTCGTCCTCACCGGGGCCCGGGTGATCGACCCGGAGACCGGCCTGGACGGGGTCCGTGCCGTCGGCATCACCGGCGGGACGATCACCTCGGTCGGTGAAGTCGCCCCGCCGGCCCGCGAGGTCTGGGACGTCACCGGGCAGGTGCTGGCACCGGGCTTCATCGACCTGCACAGCCACGCGCAGAACACCACCGGGCTGCGGCTGCAGGCGCTGGACGGCGTCACCACCGCGCTGGAGCTGGAGGCCGGCGTGCTGCCGGTGGCCGGCGCCTACGCCCGCGCGCAGGCCGAGGGCCGGCCGGTCAACTTCGGCTTCTCCGCCTCCTGGACCGACGCCCGGATGCACGTGCTGGACGGCGTGCCACTGGCCGCCGACGGCTCGCTGGACCTGTTCGCCACCCACCAGGGGCTGCCGAACTGGCGCGGCCCGGCGAGCGACCGGGACGTCGCCCGCGTCCTCGACCTGTTGGAGGGCGCGGTCGCCGACGGCGCGCTGGGCATCGGGGTGCTGGTCGGCTACGCCCCGGACAGCGGCCGGGCCGAGTACTTCCGGCTGGCCGGGCTCGCCGCCCGGCTCGGCGTGCCGACGTTCACCCACACCCGGTACATCTCCACCGCCGAGCCCGGCACTTCGCTGGAGGGTGCGCTGGAGGTGATCGCCGCCGCGGCCGGCACCGGTGCGCACATGCACATGTGCCACGTGAACAGCACCTCGACCCGGATGATCGACGAGGTCGCCGGTGCGATCGACACCGCCCGCGGGCGCGGCGTCCGGGTCAGCACCGAGGCTTACCCCTACGGCGCCGGGGCGACCGTGATCGGCGCGGCCTTCCTCGCCCCGGACGTGCTGTCCCGGCTGGGCATCGGCCCGCAGCAGCTGACCTACCTGCGCACCGGGGAGCGGGTCGCCGACGCCGCGCGGCTGGCCGAGCTGCGCGCCGAGGACCCGGGCGGTGACGTCGTGGTGCACTTCCTCGACGAGGAGGACCCGGCCGACCTGGCCGTGCTGGAACGCTCGTTCACCCTCCCCGACACCGCCATCGCCACCGACGCGATGCCCCTGGTCGCCTCCGGCGCGATGCCCCTGGTCGCCTCCGGCGCGACGCCCCTGGTCACCTCCGGCGGGCCGGCCGCCGGCAGGGGCCCGGATCCGGACGTCTGGCCGCCGGCGCCCGGGCTGCTCACCCATCCGCGCTCAGCCGGCTCCTACGCGCGCACGCTGCGCTGGCTGGTCCGGGAACGCGGCCTGCTGACCCTCACCGAGGCGCTGCGCCGCTCCTCGCTGCTGCCCGCGCAGCTCCTGGAGGGCGCCGTCCCGGCGATGCGGCGCAAGGGCCGGGTCCAGGTGGGCGCCGACGCCGACCTCGTCGTCCTCGACCCCGACACGGTCACCGACCGCGCCACCTACACCCGGGTCGCGCCGTCCACCGGGTTCCGGCACGTCCTCGTCGGCGGCACCCCGGTGGTCCGGGACGGCGAGCTGCAGCTGTCCGCGCTGCCCGGCCGACCGGTGCGCTCGGGTGACCGCTGAGCGCACCAGCCGGTCACGGAACGGCTGCGGTCGCGACCGGCAGGGCTGACCGGCGGCCGAGCGGGTAGACCCCGGTGATGCGTCGCCTCTCCGCCGTCCTGCTCGCCCTGCTCCCCCTGTCGCTCGCCACGGCCGGCTGCGTCGTGGTCGGCAGCGAGGGCTCGGCCGGGGGCACCGGGCCGGCTCCCCAGTCGGCGCCGGCCGCAGGTACCGCCGCCCCGGCGGAGGAGCAGATCGCCCGGGCCGTGTTCGACCGGGTCAATGCCGAGCGGGCCGAGCGCGGCCTCGAGCCGGTGGCGTGGAACGACGCGCTGGCCGGCGTCGCCCGGGACTGGAGCGCGGAGATGGCCGACACCGGGGAGTTCCGACACCAGGACATCCAGTCGGTGCTGCAGGGCGACGAGCTGTCCGGCTTCCGCGCGATGGGCGAGAACATCTTCCAGGCCACCGGCCCGGTGCCGGCGGGCACGATCCACACCGGCTGGATGCGGTCGGACGAGCACCGGGTCAACGTGCTCAACCCGGGGTGGGACCGGCTGGGCGTGGGGGTGTTCTGCGCCGCCGACGGCTCCGTCTGGGCCACCCAGGAGTTCGGCCGGACGGTCGACGGCGACCGGCCGGCGGTGGCGACCACCACTCCGCCGGTCGAGCCGATCGCCCGCCCGGACGAGGACGGCCCGACCTGCTGAGCGCCCGCACCGTGGGACTGCCCCGACGGCCTGCTCGTGCCGGTGCGGCATGAGCCGCACCGAGCGGCGGCCCTCCGTCCGGCGGGCCCTGGCCGACGCCCGGCAGCGCTACGTGCGCACCCGGGACCAGCTCCCCGGCCCGGTGCTGCGGTTCGGCCGGTGGGTGCGCGGCCCGGAGTTCTTCACCGTCGCCGCCAGCCTGGCCTTCTACGCGATGATCTCCATCCCGCCGATGGTGCTGATCGCCTTCTGGATCGCCGGGGCGTTCGTCGACGAGTCGACCCTGCAGGGGCTGAGCGACCAGGTCGACGGGCAGACCCCCGACCAGCTGCCGGTCGGCGACGTGCTCCGCGAGCTGGTCGACATCGCCGGCCAGGCCGGCCCGCTCGCCGTGGTGACCGCCGCCTGGCCGGCCACCGCCTACGGCGCTGCGCTGGCCCGCGCCTTCACCCAGGTGGCGCCCGAGTCGGAGCGGCAGATCCGCGGCTGGCGGGGCCGGTTGCTGGCCCTGGTGCTCATCGCGGTGCTGCCGCTCGTGGTGTTCTCCGCCCTCGCTGCGCTCTACGTCGTCCCCCGGTTCTTCGGCAGCGGTTGGGCGTTCACCGCGCTGCTGGGCCTGGGCACCTTCGTGCTGCTGACGCTGGTGATCGCGCTGGTCTACGCGCTGTTCCAGCTCCGGGACACCCGATGGCACGACGTCGCCCTCGGGGCACTGATCGCGGCCGGGCTGGTCGCGGTGACCACCGGCGGCTACCTGGTGTACCTCCGCTTCTTCGCCGACTTCTCCGACCGGTACGGCACCAGTTCGCTGGCCACCGCGGTGCTGCTGGGACTCTGGTTGCTGCTGGGCAACGCGGTGCTCCTGGTCGGGTACCGGTTGATGCTCCGCCGGGCCATCCGCCGCCAGGGCAAGGACCCCGACGCATCGGCGGCGGCCACCCCCCAGGTCGGCGGGCCGCGGTGAGCCGATCGGGGGTTGACCGGCACCACCGCCCGGGTAGCCGCAGCGTGATGATCGACGCCGCCGACCCGGTCTCCGTCCCCCGTGGACCGGGTGCCGTCCGCGCACCCGGACCGCCCCGTCCGGTCCGCCGCCGGGCCTTCCAGACCTCGGGTGCGGCACGTCACCCCCGGACCGGCCCGGGCAGCCGACCGAGGAGCGATCGATGAGGCTACGAGGCCGGACCGCCGACCGGACCCGGTTGCGGAAGGCCCCGCCCGCCCCCGATCCGGACAGCCAGGGCCCCGACGGTCGGCCGCTCGGGACCGGGGCCGCCGCCCCGCCGTCCCCCGCGCCCCCTCCGGTCTCCGCGCCCTCTCCGGCGCCCTCGCTCACCGCACGGCCGGACCGGCCGGCGTCCGGCGCCGTGCCCGGATGGGCGTTGCGGGTGATCGTCCTCGGCGGTGCGGCGGTCGTGCTGAGCACCGTCGTCTGGCTCGTCTTCTGGCTGCTGTTCCGGCTGCCGATGGTCACCTTCACACTGGCCGTCGCCGTGTTGCTGACCGCGCTGACCGCACCCATCGCCCGGCTGTTGCGGCGGGCCGGTGCCCCGCCGGCCCTCGCCGCGCTGACCGGCGTCCTGACCCTGCTCGCGGTGACCGGCGGGATCGTCTTCCTGGTCGGCTTCCGCGCCGCCGCCAGCCTGCAGGACCTGACCCGCCCGCTGGCCGCCGGGATCGACCGGATCCGGGTCTGGGCGATCGAGGGGCCGCTGGCGCTGGACCCGGAGCAGGTGGCCGACGTCCGCAACCAGATCGTCAGCCGCCTCTACGAGGCCACGCCCAGCCCCGGGGACGGCGCCCGGATGGGCGTGGTCGTGCTGGGGGCGATCGTGCTCGTCTTCTTCCTGGTGTTCTTCCTGCTCAAGGACGGCGACCGGATGTGGGCGTGGCTGCTCGAACGGGTGCCCGACCGCAACCGCTCCCGGGTGGACGGCGCCGGCCGGGCGGCCTGGAACGCACTGGCCGGGTACACCCGTGGTGTCGTGGTCGTGGCGCTGATCGACGCGATCGGCATCGGTGCGGCGCTGCTGCTGCTCGGCGTCCCACTGTGGCTGTCGCTGACCCTGCTGACCTTCCTGGGCGCCTTCGTGCCGATCGTCGGCGCCACCCTGAGCGGGGCGGTCGCCGTGCTGGTCACCCTGGTCACCAACGGCGTGACCGATGCGGTCATCGTGCTGGTCGTGGTGCTGGTCGTGCAGCAGGTGGAGGGCAACGTGCTGCAGCCGGTGATCATGGGCCGGGCGGTGCAGCTGCACCCGATCGTCATCCTGCTCGGCGTGACCGCCGGTGGGCTGGCCGCCGGGGTGCCCGGTGCCCTGCTGGCCGTGCCGATGCTGGCGGTGGGCTACCGGGTCGCGGAATTCCTGCGCACCCACCCGGCGCCCGCCGACGAACCCCCGGCTCGCACCGAGCCGGTTCCCGCGCAGCCGGCCTGAGCCGGCACGGTCCCAGCCGGCGTGGGCGTGGTCCGCGCGGGGATGGTCTGGCGGTCCTAGGTGTACTGACCAACCTCTCCGGTCAGTACACCTAGCCGGCGCGGGGATGGTCCGGCGCGGTCACAGCCGGCGTGGGGGTGGTCCGGCGCGGTGCCAGCCGGCGCGGGCGTCGTCCGACTGGGCCGGCTCGGGAGCGGCTGGGCGGAGGCGGGCTCAGTCCGCGGGCTGCTCCCCCCGCTGCACCCGGTCGGCCGCGACGGCGAGCTGCCCGGCGTGCTCGGTGAGGAAGGCGTCCGGGTCGTCCAGCAGCACCTCGGCCGCGATGCCGAAGTCACGCTCGAAGGAGCTGCGCTGCACGCGGGTGGCCACGCCGGACACCTGCACGGCGTCCCCGGTGGCCAGCTCCGCGACCGGGGTCGGCGAGATGACGGTCACCGTCACTCCCTCCCCGGTGGCCAGCCGGAAGGCGCTGCCGACCGCCGTCGTGGAGATCAGCCCGGTGACCTCGCCACCGAGCGACACGTCGTCCCCCGCGGCGAAGGTGGGGGTCGGCTCGGCCGGCGCGGTGGTCGTCGACGTCGTGGTGGCCGGCGCGGACGTCTCCCCCGCCGTCGGTGGGGCCGACGAGCGGGCGGCCTCGAGCTCGTCGACCCGCTCGCTCAGCGTCGCGACGTCGTCCCGCACGTCCTGGAGCTGCTCGGCGGTCACGCCACCGGGGTCCGCCTCGTCCTGTCCGCAGCCCGCGAGTCCGCCGACGCCGAGGACGGCCAGCACGGCTGCGGCCGCACGACGTCCCGTCGGTCGATCGGGGGCACTGCGCATGTCTGCTCCTCTGTCCTGCTCCGGTGCCCGGCAGGGCTCCACGACCCACCGGTCACCGCGCCCTACCCGGTCCGGCCGAGGTGTAGACCGCATCCGGTGGTCTGCCCGCGCAGGGTCAGGGCAGGTCCCGCCGCATGACCAGCCGGGGCATCCTGCTGGCCTTCGCCGCGGTGCTGCCGATCACCCGGAACCCCGCGCGCTCGAACATCGACCGGGTGCCGACGAAGGCCATGGTCAGGTCCATCCGTCCGGGTGGATCGACGGGGTGGGCCTCCACCGCCGGGGCACCGTGCTCCGCGGCGTAGGCGACCGCGCCCTCGATCAGGTGCCCGGTAACCCCCTGCCGGCGGTGGCCCGAGCGGACCACGACGCAGACGATGCTCCACACCGGCAGGTCGTCGACGGGCCGGATGAGACGGGAGCCGGCCAGCCGGGTGATCTCGGCGCGTGGACCGGTGTTGCACCAGCCCACCGGCTCGCCGTCCCGGTAGGTCACCACGCCGGGCGGGTGCTCGCGCTCGCACAACCGCCGCATGGCCTGCTCCCGGCTGCCGCCGCCGAGCTCGTCGATCTCGGCGCTGCTCAGCCGGTGGGACAGGCACCAGCAGTGGTTGGCCCGGCGGGTGCGGTTGACGACGTCGGCGAAGTCGTCGAACCGGTCCGGGGTCACCGGGTGCGTCTCCCACGTCATGGACGCACTCCACCACGAGGGACCGACAGTCCGGGCCGGGTGCTGCTCACGGCACCGTGTAGCCGGCCGGCCGGACCTCCAGGGTGCCGGTGGCCGGGTCCTCGGAGAACAGCAGGACACCGGACTGCCGGCTGCGCGGCGGGACGTAGTCGATCGTGGCCGTGGCCTCCTGCACCTCCTCGCCGTCCCGTTCGAGCACCCCGCTCACCTGCACCTGCTCGGCCGTCGTCCCGCCGTCGTTGCGCACCTCGAACGCCACCGACCACCCGCCGTCCACCTCCTCGGCCGTCGACGAGGTGACCGACAGGGCCGGGCCGCTGTCCCGGACGACCAGGGCCTGGTGCAGCAGGAAGCCGAGCACCAGCAGGACGACGACCGCGCCCAGCACGCCGAGCGCGTACTCGCCCCGGCTGGTCTCCCCCTCGGCGTCCCGGCCCGGCTCCCGGGCATCGCCCTCGCCCGCATCGTTGTGGCCGGCATCTGCCTCCGCGGCCGTCGCCTCGTCTGCCTGGTCGTCGCTCACGGTCCCTCGCTCCTCACCGTCTCCTGCTCACAGGATCAGCCGGGCGGCCGCGGCACCCAGGCTCGCCGGCAGCGCCAGCACCACGGACTCGGTCACCACCATCACCAGGCCGACGTCGTCGAACCGGCCGAAGGTCCACAGCAGGTACGCCGACAGCACCAGCGCGATCACGTAGCCCACCACGGTCAGCGTCAGGAAGGAGCGCAGCACGCCGCCGACGGCCGGCTCCTGGCCGCGGAAGCCCACCCAGTAGACGAAGCCGTGCATGAGCACCAGGCACAGCACGACCAGCGCGACCGGGTGCCACGGACCGAGCTCGGCGGCCAGCAGCACCACCTCCTCGGTGGGGGCGATGTTCGCGGCGAAGACGATCGCCCCGGCCGCCATCAGCAGCAGCTCGCCGCCATAGGTCGTCGTCCGCACCCGCCGACCGCCCATGCCCAGCTGGCTGCGGGCGAAGGAGGCACCGATCGCCGCCGGCAGCATCTCGATGGCGACGACCGACACGGCATCGCGCCAGCCGCGCAGCGGCTCGATCACCGAGAGCACCCCGAGCACCAGAGCGGCGGCGACCGCGGCCATCACGAACGCCACCCCGGCGTCGGCCAGCGACCCGCGCCAGCCGACCCCGGGCGAGCCGGAACCGAAGTGTTGGGACAGGAAGACGACGAGCAGCACCGTGGCCAGCACGAGGAGTGCGAGCCGGTACCGCGGGATCGCGACACCCAGCTGCCAGATCTCCATGGTCATCAGCAGCGGGAGGGAGAACAGCAGCGCGCCGCCGAACGCACGCCCGCTGCTCTGCGCGAGCTGGTGCCCGCCGGTCACCGCCGCCCCCACCCGTGCCGAACAGACCGCCGCGCGTCGTCCAGCCGGTCCGATGACCACGACCGGCCACCGTCCCGGGCGACGTCCGGGCGTGCGGTGATCATGATCCGGCCCTACCCGCGTCGACGCGGTTGACCCCTGGGGTCGCCACTCGCTCGTGCCGGGGCGGCAGCCGTTCCCGGCTCGCGGTCGCGGCCTCCGCAGTGCCACCATCGCGACCCCGGCGAGGGTCAGCCGCCGCACCCGGCGGGCAGGGCACTTCGTGCGCACGTCGGCCGCCAGGCCGCCGCGCTTCTCCACCCCGGCCCGGCGCAGGTCACCGACGGTCTCCACACCACCCGACGGGAGCCGCCCGACTGCGGGCGGTCACCATGGACCGCGTGGGACGGGTGGCGGTCATCGGGGACATCGGCGGGCACCTCCGGCAGCTCACCCGGGCCCTGGTCCGGCTCGGTGCCGACCCGGACACCCTCCGCCTGCCGCCCGACCTGCAGGTGGTGCAGGTCGGTGACCTCGTGCACCGCGGCCCGGACTCCCCCGGCGTGGTGGACCTGGTGGACCGGGCGCTGCACGAGCAGCCCGGGCAGTGGCACCAGCTGGTCGGCAACCACGAGGGCCAGTACGTCGACACCCCGGCCTTCGACTGGCCCGAGGTGCTCCCCGACGCCACCCAGCAGACGCTGCGCCGCTGGTGGGACACCGGCCGGATGCGGGTCGCCGCAGCACTCACCCTGGCCGATGGAGTGCAGGTGCTGGTCACGCACGCCGGGCTGACGTCCGGGCTGCACCGCCGGCTGGGCCGACCCGGCACCGCGGACGCCGCGGCGGCGGCGCTGGCCGCGCTCCGCGACGCAGACCCGGCGGCGCTGTGGCGGGCCGGCGCCATGCTCGGCGGCGGCGCCCCGGACCTCGCGGCCGGCCCGATGTGGGCCGAGGCCGG
Source organism: uncultured Modestobacter sp. (assembly GCF_947486615.1). Lineage (GTDB taxonomy): Bacteria > Actinomycetota > Actinomycetes > Mycobacteriales > Geodermatophilaceae > Modestobacter. Next base: position 66,539 of record NZ_CANKUD010000015.1, on the reverse strand, counting down.
GACGGAACTGGCCGCCTCGTGGGTCGCGGCCGAGCCGTTGGGCGTGCCGATGCCGTTCACCCAGGTGCACGGCCACTCCAGCGTCGTCGGCTACGAGCGCGGCGAGCCGGTACTGCGCGCGCCCGAGCTGCGCGACCGCATCCAACTGCAGGCGGCCGACCGGCACGTCGCGGTCACCGCGGCGGGGGGCCTGCTGATCGGCGTCGACCCCGGCTTCGGCCGGACCGCGCACGCCCGCTGGGCGCCGTTGCTGTTCGCCGACGCGACCGTCACCGCCTAGCGATCAGCACATCGCTCCCACCACACGGCCCGCACGCCATGGCCACCACCTCATGGCCTCCATCCATGGCCCGCACCGCACAGTCGCTGGATGGGCTGCCGGTTACGACGCCCTGCTGTCCTCCGGCCCCCGGACAGGCCTCCGGCCCGGCACCCTGGGGGAACAGGGTGCCGGGCCGGAGGACGAGCGTCGCGACGTGCGGGGTCTCGCCGCCCGCCACCGGTCCGAGGTCAGGGAACCGGTGGTGAGGTCAGCGGAGACCCCGCGACGACGTCAGCTGCAGCCGCTGGTGGAGCCGCAGCCCTCGCAGACGTAGCAGCTGCCGGCGGGGCGCATCTTCGTCCCGCAGGTCATGCACAGCGGGGCGTCGGTGGCGGTGCCGGTGACCAGCTCGAGCAGCTCGGCCGAGGAGTGCGCCTCCTTGACCGACTTCGGGCCGGCCGGGGTGACCTTCTCCTCCACCTTGGCGGTCTCGATCGGCGCGGAGCCGCGCAGCTGCTCCAGGTCGACGTCGTCCTCCTCGGTGACCGTGGGGGTCGAGGCGGTGGTGCTGCCGTAGGAGCCGGACACCTGCGCCGCGCGCTCCTCGGCGGAGAAGATGCCCAGGTTGGCCCGGGTCTCCACCGGCAGGTGGTCCAGCGCCAGGCGACGGAAGATGTAGTCCATCACCGACTGGGCGATCCGGATGTCCGGGTCGTCGGTCATGCCGGCCGGCTCGAACCGCATGTTGGTGAACTTCTGGATGTAGGTCTCCAGCGGCACCCCGTGCTGCAGGGCCAGCGAGATCCCGATCGAGAAGGCGTCCATCACACCGGCCAGGGTCGAGCCCTGCTTGCCCAGCTTCAGGAAGACCTCGCCGAGGCTGCCGTCCTCGTACATGCCGGCGGTCATGTAGCCCTCGGCGCCGGCGACGCTGAAGGACGTGGTGACGCTGGTCCGCTTCTTCGGCAGGCGCTTGCGCACCGGGTGCGACAGGGCGGTGGCGGCCGGGGCGGTCTCCTCGACGGCGACCTCGGCCTTCGTGCCGTCGTTCTTGCCCTTGCCGCCGGACAGCGGCTGGCCGACCTTGCAGTTGTCGCGGTAGATGGCCAGGGCCTTGATGCCCATCTTCCAGCCCTGGAAGTAGATGTCCGCGACCTCCTCGACGGTCGCCGACTCCGGCATGTTGACCGTCTTGCTGATCGCGCCGGAGATGAACGGCTGCACCGCGGCCATCATCCGGACGTGGCCCATCGGGGAGATGGAGCGCTCGCCCATCGCGCAGTCGAACACCTCGTAGTGCTCGGGGCGCAGGCTCGGGGCGTCGACGACGTGCCCGTGCTCGGCGATGTACTCGACGATCGCCTCGACCTGCTCCTCCTGGTAGCCCAGGCTCTTCAGCGCCCGCGGGACCGTCTGGTTGACGATCTGCATGGAGCCGCCGCCGACCAGCTTCTTGAACTTGACCAGCGAGAAGTCCGGCTCGATGCCGGTCGTGTCGCAGTCCATCATGAAGCCGATGGTGCCGGTGGGGGCCAGCACCGAGGCCTGCGCGTTGCGCCAGCCGTTCTCGGTGCCGATGGCCAGGCAGTCCTGCCACTGCTGGGTGGCGACCTTGAGCACGTCGGCGTCGTCGGCGCCGACCGGGCGGATGGCGTCGTTGGCCGCGGCGTGCTTGCGCATGACCCGGGCGTGGGCGTCGGCGTTGCGGGCGTAGCCGTCGTAGGCGCCGACGACACCGGCCAGCTCGGCAGAGCGCCGGTAGGCGGTGCCGGTCATCAGCGAGGTGATGGCCGCGGCCAGGGTCTGGCCGCCCCGGGAGTCGTAGGCGTGGCCGGTGGCCATCAGCATCGCGCCGAGGTTGGCGTAGCCGATGCCCAGCTGCCGGTAGGCCCGGGTGGTCTCACCGATCGGGGCGGTCGGGAAGTCGGCGAAGCAGATGGAGATGTCCATCGCGGTGATGATCAGCTCGACGGCCTTGACGAAGTTCTTCGCGTCGAACGTGCCGTCGTCCTTGAGGAACTTCATGAGGTTCAGCGACGCCAGGTTGCACGAGCTGTTGTCCAGGCTCATGTACTCCGAGCAGGGGTTGGACGCGTTGATCCGCCCGGTCTCGGGGTTGGTGTGCCAGTCGTTGATCGTGTCGTCGTACTGGATGCCCGGGTCGGCGCACTCCCAGGCGGCCTTGGTGACCTTGCCGAACAGCTCGCGGGCGTCGACGGTCTCGATGACCCGGTTGTCCTCGCGGGCACGCAGCCCGAACTCGGTGCCGTTCTCGACCGCGCGCATGAACTCGTCGTTCACCCGGACGGAGTTGTTGGCGTTCTGGTACTGGACGCTGGTGATGTCCTTGCCGCCCAGGTCCATGTCGTACCCGGCGTCCCGCAGCGCGCGGATCTTGTCCTCCTCGCGCGCCTTGGTCTCGATGAACTCCTCGATGTCGGGGTGGTCGATGTCGAGGACGACCATCTTCGCCGCGCGGCGGGTGGCACCACCGGACTTGATGGTGCCGGCGGAGGCGTCGGCGCCGCGCATGAAGGAGACCGGGCCCGATGCGGTGCCACCGGAGGAGAGCAGCTCCTTGGAGGAGCGGATGCGGGAGAGGTTCAGGCCGGCGCCGGAACCGCCCTTGAAGATCAGGCCCTCTTCCCGGTACCAGTTCAGGATCGAGTCCATCGTGTCGTCGACGGCGAGGATGAAGCAGGCGCTGACCTGCTGCGGCGACGCGGTGCCCACGTTGAACCAGACGGGCGAGTTGAAGCTGAACACCTGGTGCAGCAGCATCCAGGTCAGCTCGTGCTCGAAGACCTCGGCGTCGGCCTCGCTGGCGAAGTAGTCGTGCTCGCGGCCGGCCGCGCCGTAGGTCAGCACCACGCGGTCGATGAGCTGACGCAGGCTGGTCTCGCGCTGCGGGCTGCCGACCGCGCCCCGGAAGTACTTGGTGGTGACGATGTTGGTGGCGTTGATGCTCCACTCGGCCGGGAACTCGACCCCGCGCTGCTCGAAGTTGATCGAGCCGTCCCGCCAGTTGGTCATGACGACGTCGCGGCGCTCCCACACGACGTCGTCGTAGGGGTGCACACCGGCGGTGGTGAACACGCGCTTCACCTTCAGCCCCTTGCCCCGGGTGGGGGCCTTGGCGGCGGTGCGGCGGTTGCGGCTGGTGGCGACGCGGTCGGCTGTCTCGGTCAAGGCGTGCTCCCCTGGAAGGCGTTCGGGTGTGCGGATGGTGTCTGCGACGTCGGCGGGAGCCGGTGGTCGGGCTGCTGCCGGCGAGGGCGTCAGCGGGACGGGGCGGGCTCGGCGTCGTCGCCGGGCGGGGCCCCGTCACCGGGATCGGTGGACTCCGGGTCAGTGGAGTCGGGGCGGCCGGTGGCCCCGTAGCGGAGCCGCCGGAGCTCGGCGATCTCCTTCTCGAAATCGGCCGCGGAGCTGAAGGAGCGGTAGACGCTGGCGAACCGGAGGTAGGCCACCTCGTCGAGGTAGCGGAGCGGGCCCAGGATGGCCAGGCCCACCTCGTTGCTCGGGACCTCGGCGGAGCCCGTGGCACGTACGGCGTCCTCCACCTTGGCGGCGAGGACGGCCAGCTGGGCCTCGTCGACGGGCCGGCCCTGGCAGGCCCGGCGCACCCCGGCGATGACCTTGTTGCGGTCGAAGGGCTCGCTGACGCCGCTGCGCTTGACGACGGCGAGCACCGGCTCCTCCACGGTCGTGAACCGGCGACCGCAGACCGGGCAGGACCGACGGCGACGGGTGGTCGCCCCCTCGTCGGTCTCCCGCGAGTCGACGACCCGACTGTCAGGGCTGTGGCAGAACGGACAGCGCACCGGGCACCTCCTCGATCGGCGGGTCGCGAGAGCGACCGTCCGACGCTCCCTGTGGACCGACCGGGGGACATCCGGTGGATGTCCTGGGGCTGACCTGGGGAAGCGCCTGTGGATGGGAACTACATCTCTGTCACACAAGATGTTGGGGTCAGGTTAGCTCCCGACCCCTACAGGTATGCAACCCCGGGGCGGCGTGTCGTCTTCCTCCGTCGCGCCCGCCCCGTCCGCACCAGGCGTGCGACCTGCCGACAGAGACCTCCGGGGGCACTGCCGGGCAGGTCAGGGCAGCTGCAGCTCCGCACCGGGCAGCAGGCCGACGCTGTCGAGTCCGTTGAGCTCGACGATCGCGTCGACCACCGCCCGCGGGTCCTCTTCCGGCGCCACCTCCCGGGCGATGGACCACAACGAGTCGCCCGGCTGCACGACGACGGTCGAGGAGCCGGCGAGCCGGAGCCCGCCGTCCTGGTCGCCGACCTCGACCACGACCACGGTGGCCGCCGCGATGCACAGGCCGATGGCGACCGAGAGCCCGGCGACCACGCGCCGACCGCGCTCGGTCAGCCGCAGGGGCGCCGGAGCGCGGTCGTGTGCCGGGACCGCCCCGGATCGCCGGACAGCGGTGCCGAACTGCGTGCTGCCACACCCTCCCCGGACCGGACGCGGCGCGGCGGCGGCGTCCGCACGCACCGGCCGGCCACCAGGCCGGACCGGGTCACGACGGGCGATGGCCGGCGCGACGGACTGCGCCCCCCGGACCGCGACGGCGGCACGCGCAGGTGCCGGACGGACCGGGCCCGGCCGGACCGGCCCCGGGCGGGACGGCGCCTGGTGGGAGGCGGTGAGGCTGCGCTGCGGGCTGACCATCGGGGACGCTCCTGCTGTCTGACTGTGCCGGACGGGACGACGACCGAGGACCAGGCCGTCCGGGCTCCGCCACGCGGCGAGACCCGAACTCGAACGCCTGTTCGATTCGAACGTCTGTGCGATGTCTACCGCACGGCAGTGACAGATCCACCCTCGACACCGGATTTCTTCGAACACCTGTTTGAACTATACCGGTGCAACCCGCTACGGTGCACCTGTCGATCGACACGGGGACGGCCCCACCCGGCCACCGGCTCAGCGGCCGGTCCCCCGCTCGACAGGCACCCGGAGACGCTGCCCCGGCAGCCGGACGAGGAGGACACATGGCGGCCGACGGCCCGACAGCAGACGGCGGCGCGAGCTCCCCCCGGCGCAAGCGCGCCACGGAGGACACCGGCGCCGCAGGTGGGGTCGCGGCGGTCCGCGAGTTCCCCGACCGCGGAGAGGCCGGCGACGGCCTCACCCAGCGGCAGCGCCGGGTGCTCGAGGTCATCCGCGACTCCATCGAGCGGCGCGGCTACCCGCCCTCGGTCCGGGAGATCGGCGAGGCCGTCGGCCTGTCCTCGGCTTCCTCGGTGGCCCACCAGCTGTCGGTCCTGCAGCGCAAGGGCTGGCTGCGCCGCGACCCGAACCGCCCGCGCGCCCTCGACGTCCGGCTGCCCGGTGAGAGCAGCGGCGCACCCACCCCCGACCCGGCCGCGCTGGCCGGCGCCGGGGCGGCCAGCGGCCTGGACGAGGCTTCCGCCCCCCGCCCCACCTACGTGCCGCTGGTCGGCCGGATCGCCGCCGGTGGTCCGGTGCTGGCCGAGCAGGCCGTGGAGGACGTGTTCCCCCTGCCGAAGGAGCTGGTCGGCGAGGGCACCCTGTTCATGCTCAAGGTGGCCGGTGACTCGATGGTGGACGCGGCGATCTGCGACGGCGACTGGGTCGTCGTCCGCCAGCAGCCCACCGCGGAGAACGGGGAGATCGTCGCCGCCATGATCGACGGCGAGGCGACGGTGAAGACCTACAAGCGCCGCGACGGCCACGTGTGGCTGCTCCCGCACAACGACGCCTACGAACCGATCCCCGGTGACGACGCCACGGTGCTGGGCCGGGTCGTCACGGTGCTGCGCCGGGTCTGATCCACGTCCGGGGCCGGGCTCCTCGACCACGAGGCGGCCCGGCTCCACCCGGCGCACCCGCAGGACGGAGGGCGCCGAAGAACCGGAGTGCGCCGTAGGAACGAAGTGCGCCGCAAAGCCCTCAGGCGGCCGTGCGACGCCGCAGCATGCCGCCGAGCCACACCAGGACCGTGGCGGCGCCGGCCGCGATCAGACCGGCGGTCAGCGGGGCGACCCGGCGGGTGTCCCCGCCGGACCCCGCAGCCACCTCGGTCGGCGCGCCGGCCGGCGCGACCGCCAGGTCCCCGGTCGCCGGGACGAGGGTGACCACCGAGGGCAGCCCCTCGCTCGCGACCAGCAGGTCACGGTCGTTGGCCGCGAAGGCGATCGCCTCGCCCTGCGGCGCCTCCGGCAGCGGCACCCGGACCGGGGTGCCACCCAGTGCGCCGGCCACGTCGGAGCCGGACAGCGACCAGACGTAGGCGTCGGTGTACGTGCGCAGCGCGATCCGCTGCCCGTCGGCGGAGACCGCTCCCCCGGTCACGAGCAACTGGCCGGCCCGACCGACCGGGCCACCCGGGGTGCCGGTCAGCGTGAAGCCCAGGCCGAGCACCCGGCTCATCGGGACGGTCGCGCCGTCGGCGAGCGGTGCGTCGGGCCGGTAGACCGAGCTGGCTCCGAGCACCTCCTTGGTGACCAGGTACGGCGTGCCGTCCGGGGCCATCAGCAGTGCCTCGGCGTCGTGCGGACCGTCGGGGTAGGTGAGCCGGGTCAGCGTGCTGCTGCCGTCGGGGCGGATGCCGATCAGCGCCACGGTGGCCCGCTCACCGGCGTTGTCCCCGATGTCGGCCAGCCAGAGGGTGCCGTCCGCGCCGAGGGCGAGGTCCTCGGGGTCGTAGGGGTCGACGGCCGCAGTGCGCACCTCGGCGACCGCGCAGTCCCCGCCGAGCACGAACACCTCGGCCTGGTCACCCCCGTCGTTCATCGCGAGCATCGTGTCGCCGGCGCTGGCCAGGCCGGAGAGCTCCGGCAGCCGTGGGTCGGTGATCTCGCAGCGGGTGCTGGCCGCGCCGTAGGGAGCGGCGTCCTCGGCCGCGGCCGGGCCGACCGGCAGGACGGCCACCAGCACACCGAGCGGCGCGCAGGCCAGCAGCCCGGAGGACCGCACGCGGCGGCCGGTCCGGCTACGGCTGCGTTCGGCCTGCCCTGGCACGGACCCAGCGTGACACCGTGACCGCGTCCAGCGCATGAACCACGCCCAACAGCAGCAGCCCGACGGCCAGGCCGACGACCGCATCGGTGACCCAGTGGAAGTCCAGCGCCACCATGGCCACTCCTGTCACCAGCGGCCCCACGATGCTGAGCAGCCAGACCGCCCGCTGCACCGGCGCCGGCAGGGAGAACTGCACCACCTGCCAGCGGGCCACACCCCACATCAGCACCGCGTTGGCCACGTGGCCGGAGGGGTAGCTGGCCCCGTCCCGGTGGAAGAAGGAGCCGGGGTACGCCGGCGCCGTGCGGCCGGTGCCCCACTTGAACGAGTAGACGACCGTGGTCAGCAGCACCAGCGCCATGGCCACCCGGACCAGCGGCACCAGCGTCCGCCGGCGGATGGCCAGCCAGCCGACCAGACCGGCCAGCACGATGAGGATGAACCCGCGCCCACCGGCCTGGGTGAAGACCCAGACCGGCCAGTAGGCGTCGGAGTTCCGCAGGTCCCAGTCGCTGACCACCTCGGAGACCCGCAGGTCCATCCGTTCCAGCCAGCCGCGACTGAGCAGGTCGACCGTGACCGCGACGGTCACCAGGGCGGCGAGCACCAGGGCCCACCAGGGCGGACGGCCGATGCCGATCCCCGGGGGCTGCGGCGCGGGGCTCGCCGCCGTGGACGACTGGTCCACCGCTCCCCTGGTCACTGCGTCACGGTACCGGGGCCGTGACCTCCCCGTGATCCGCCGGGCCGTCCCGCGGCCCCGCTGCCGCGTCCCGCCCCGGGCCTGCGGGCGGGGGGCAGCGGGGTCGTCGGTCAGACGCCGGCGACGGGAGCGGCGAAGCCCTCGAGCTGCGCGGCCAGCCCGGCGTCCACCCGGGCGGTCAGCCGGGTGCCCTCGGGCTCGTGCCGCTCCTCCAGCACCTCGCCGTCCCGGTGCACCCGGGCGACCAGGTCACCCCGGTCGTAGGGCACGAGCACGTCGACGTCGATCTGCGGGTGCGGCAGCCGCTGGGCGACCACGTCGCGCAGCGCCTCGATGCCCTCGCCGGTCCGGGCCGAGACCCACGACGCACCGGGCAGCGCCTGGCGCAGCGCGAGCACGTCGTCCTCGCTCATCGCGTCGATCTTGTTGACCACGATGAGCTCGGGCACCGAGCGGGCGTCGATCTCCTGGAGCACGACGTGCACCGCGTCGATCTGGCCCAGCGGGTCGGGGTCGGAGCCGTCGACCACGTGCAGCAGCAGGTCGGCCGCGGCCACCTCCTCCAGCGTGGAGCGGAAGGCGTCGACCAGCTGGTGCGGCAGGTGGCGCACGAAGCCGACGGTGTCGGTCATCGTGAACTCCCGGCCGTCCGCGGTCTGCGCTCGCCGGACCGTCGGGTCCAGGGTGGCGAACAGCGCGTCCTGCACCAGCACCCCGGCGTCGGTGAGCTGGTTGAGCAGGCTGGACTTCCCGGCGTTGGTGTAGCCGGCGATCGCGACGCTGGGCGTGGCGTTGCGGTCGCGGGAGTTGCGCTGCGTCGTCCGGGCGGTCGCCATGCCGGCGATCTCCTTGCGCAGCTTGCTCACCCGGGACCGGATCCGGCGCCGGTCGGTCTCGATCTTCGTCTCACCCGGGCCACGGGTACCGATCCCGCCACCGCCGGCAACCCGACCGCCGGCCTGCCGGCTCAGCGACTCACCCCAGCCGCGCAGCCGCGGCAGCATGTACTGCATCTGCGCCAGCTCGACCTGGGCCTTGCCCTCCCGGCTGGTGGCGTGCTGGGCGAAGATGTCCAGGATCAGCGCGGTCCGGTCGACGACCTTGACCTTGAGGATCTTCTCCAGCTGGTTGAGCTGACCGGGGGCGAGCTCTCCGTCGCAGATCACGGTGTCGGCACCGGTGGCGGCGACGACGTCCCGGAGCTCGGCGGCCTTGCCCGAGCCCACGTAGGTGGCCGGGTCGGGCTTGTCGCGGCGCTGCATGAGCGCCTCGAGCACCTGGGAACCGGCCGTCTCGGCCAGCGCCGCCAGCTCGGCCAGCGAACGCTGCGCGTCGGCCGCGGTGCCCTCGGTCCAGACACCGACCAGGACGACGCGCTCCAGACGCAGCTGCCGGTACTCGACCTCGGTGACGTCGGTGAGCTCGGTGGAGAGCCCGGCGACGCGCCGCAGGGCGCCGCGCTCCTCCTTGACGTAGGACCCGGTGGTGTCGTCGGGGGCGTCCCACTGGCCGGCCGGCGCGGGCCGGGTGCCGGCGGCGCGGGCGCGCGCGGCCTTGTCCACCCGGGCCTCGGCCTCGTCGAGGACTGAGCGGTTCTGGGCTGTCGTCATCGGGTCCAGCGTGACATGCCTCTCCGCAGAGGGCGACTGACTTGGAGTGCGAGCTGTTGTCATCGCCGGGTACAACGCATCAGGAGTCCGGGTGCATCCCGAGGTAGACCGCCCACTTCTCGCCGTCCGGGTCGGCGGGGAGCCGGGCGTACTCGTCGAGCAGCCCGTACAGCCGGCGGCGGAACTCGGCCAGGTCCGCTGCCCCCAGCCGGAGCCCCAGCCGGCTGCTGTCCAGCCGCTGCTCCCCCACGGCCGCGACCTCGGCCAGGAAGGCGCCCAGTATCGGGTCCCGGGCGGGGGCCGGCCGGCCGTCGAGGTCCATCAGCCAGCTCTTGCCGGTGGCCCGGTAGGGCACCTCCCGCGCGCCGCGGGTGCCGCGCCGCACGCCCTCGGCGTCCAGGAAGCCGGTGTCCACCAGCGTGCGCACGTGGTGCAGCACGCTCGCCGGGTTGCGGCCCAGCCGCTCGGCGATCTCCTTGTTGGTCAGCGCCTCGTCCAGGCACAGCCGCAGGATCCGGATCCGGACGGCGGAGGCCAGCGCCCGCGCCTCGGCGTCCGTGGCCGGACGGCGCTCCCCGGAGATGCGCCCGACGGGCTCGGACGAGGGCGGCTCGGTCATCCCGGCCAGCCTAGGACGACGCGCCGCCCGACTGATTGACTTCTCCCGATCGGTGGCGGGAGGCTCGCCCGGTGACCACCGACCGGAGCCTGCTGCGGCACCGCGACTTCCGCCAGCTCTGGGCCGCCGAGACCGTCAGCCAGGTCGGCACCCAGGTCACCCTGCTGGCCCTCCCGGTGCTGGCGGTGTCGCTGCTGGACGCGACGCCGTTGGAGATGGGCTTCCTCACCGCGCTGGAGACGGCGGCCTTCCTGCTCATCGGGCTGCCGGCCGGCGCCTGGGTGGACCGCTGGCGGCGCAAGCGGGTGCTGGTCACCGCCGACCTGGCGCGCGCGGCGCTGCTGGCGACCCTGCCGGTCGCCTACCTGCTCGACGTGCTCAGCCTGGGGCAGCTGTTCGTCGTCGCCGCGCTCACCGGCGCCGCGACGGTCTTCTTCGACGTGGCCTACCAGAGCTACCTGCCCGCACTGGTCGACCGGGACCAGCTCGTCGACGGCAACGGCAAGCTCGAGGCCAGCCGCGCGGTCGCCCAGGTCGCCGGCCCGGGTGTCACCGGCGTGCTGCTGCGGGTGATGGGGGCCCCGTTCCTGATCGCCCTGGACGCGGCGTCCTTCCTGCTGTCGGCCTTCTTCCTCGGCCGCATCGAGCAGCCCGACGTCGTCCCCGACCGGGCCGGCCGGCGGTCGCTGCGCGCCGAGATCGCCGAGGGCCTGTCGTTCGTCGTCCGGCAGCCACTGCTGCGCCGGATCGTGGCCTGCACCGGCACCTCGAACCTGTTCTCCGCCGTCACCACCACGCTGCTGGTGCTCTACGCGCTGCGCGAGCTCGACCTGTCGGAGAGCACGCTGGGCCTGGTCTTCTCCGCCGGCGCGGTGGGCGGCCTGGTCGGCGCGGCGACCGCGGCCCGGTTCGCCCGGCGGGTCGGCGAGGGCCGGGCGATCCCGCTGTCGGTGCTGGTGATGCTGCCGTTCACCGCACTCACCCCGCTCGCCGCCACCGGCGCCCCGCTGGTGCTGCTCACGCTGGGCCAGCTGGGCTTCAGCTGGGCGGTCGTGGTCTACAACGTCACCCAGGTGAGCTTCCGGCAGCGGCTCTGCCCGCCGGCCCTACTGGGCCGGATGAACGCCTCGGTGCGCTTCCTGGTCTACGGCACCATGCCGCTGGGCGGCCTGATCGGCGGGGTGCTCGGCACCTGGGTCGGTGTGCTGCCGACGCTGTGGATCGCCGTCGCCGGGCAGGTGCTCGCGGCCGGCTGGGTGGTGTTCAGCCCCCTGCTCCACCTGCACGACCTGCCCGACGGCCTCGACGACCCGGCCCCCGCCGCACCCGGGGCGGTGGACGCGACCTCGCTGCCCGAGGCCCGCACCCCCACGGCCGGCACGGACCCCGAGCGGGCCGGCTGAACCGGCCGCCCGGTTGACCGGCCGGGCGCCGGGTAGGGCGGCGGGACCAGACCCACCGCTCGAGAGGACGACGATGACCAGCCCTGAGCAGGAGATCGACGACCCCGGCCGCGACCCCGCCGGCCTGGACCCGCCGCGCAACATCTTCGGCGGCGCCGACCAGGACACCGGCCGCGGCGCCCCCCGGGGCACCGGGAACGTGGGCCCCGGCGACAAGCCCGAGGCCCCGACCGATGCCCCCGAGACCCGCGCGGACGAGCCCGACCGGCCCTGACCGGGGTCAGCCGGCGAGCCACTCCGGGGTGAGCACGCCGGTGGCGACGACGACGGCCGGGCCGGAGAGCACGGTCGTCGTCCCATCGAACTCCACCGACAGCCGGCCGCCCGGGACGTCCACCGCGACGGTCCCGGCGGTCCGGCCACCGGCCGCCAGCGCCGCGGAGGCGGCCGCGCAGGCGCCGGTGCCGCAGGACCGGGTCTCCCCCACCCCGCGCTCGTAGACCCGCAGCCGCACGTGCGCGCACGCCCCGGCCGGTGCGTCCTCGGCGGCCAGCACGTTGACCACCTCGACGTTGACCCCGTCGGGGAACACCGCCGGGTCGACGCCGGGCAGCACGGACAGGTCGAGCGCGTCGATCTCGACGTCGGTGAGGCAGACCAGGTGCGGGTTGCCCATCGACACGCCCACGCCCGGGAACGACCGGCCGGCGATCTGCGCAGCACTGGGCCCCAGCGGCCGCGCCGGGCCCATGTCGACCCAGTAGCCACCCTCGGGGCGCGCGCCCACCCGCCGCGGGCCACCCCGGGTGCCGACCAGGATCCCGGCCTCGGCGGCCGACCGGTCCAGCAGCCCCTCGGCCAGCAGGACGTGCAGGAACAGCCGGATCCCGTTGCCGCACATCTCCGCGTGCGAGCCGTCGGCGTTGCGGTGGTCCATGAACCACTCGCACTGCGCCAGCGCCTCGCCCAGCACGGACGGGGCGTCGGGCACCAGCCGGCTCGGGACGACGCGCAGCACGCCGTCGCCACCCAGCCCGGCCCGGCGGTCGCAGAGCCGGCGGACCAGCTCGGCGTCCAGCCGGGTCTCCGGCCACACCGAGCCGTCGGGGTCGGGCAGGACGACGAAGTCGTTCTCCGTGCCGTGTCCCAGGAGGACCCGCGGGCCGCCGTCGCTGTCGATCACGACTCGATCCTACGGTCGGCGACCAGGGCCCCGACCGCCTCGACCAGGTCGGGGCGACCGGCGTCGAACCAGCTGGTCGCGGCGTCCCGGCGGAACCAGGAGCGCTGCCGCCGGACGAACCGCCGGGTGGTGGTGACCGTGCGCTCCCGCGCCTCCTCGGCCGACAGCTGCCCGTCGAACTGCTGGAGCACCTGCGCGTAGCCCAGCGCCCGGGACGCGGTGGGCCCCTCACGCAGACCGTCGGCGGCCAGCGCCGCCACCTCCTCGACGAACCCGGCGGCCCACATGACGTCGACCCGGCGGGCCACCCGCTCGTCCAGCTCCTCCGGCGCGCGGTCCAGCCCGACGGTCACCGCCGGGTAGTGCGCGGTGGGCTCGGGCAGCCGGGCGGTGAAGGGCTGCCCGGTCAGCTCGATCACCTCCAGCGCCCGGACCACCCGGCGTCCGTTGCTGGGCAGGATCGCCGCCGCGGCGGCCGGGTCGAGCCCGGCGAGCCGGGCGTGCAGCGCCGCCGCGCCCTCGGTGGAGAGCTCGTCGGTCAGCCGGGCCCGGACGGCCGGGTCGGTGCCCGGGAAGTCCAGCTCGTCCAGCACGGCGCGCACGTACAGCCCCGAGCCGCCGACCAGCAGCGGGACGACGCCGGCGGCGCGCAGCCGGTCGACCTCCGTGCGGGCCCGCTGCCGGTACTCGGCCACCGAGGCGGGCTCCCGCACGTGCCACAGGTCGAGCAGGTGGTGCGGCACGCCGTCCCGTTCGGCCACGGTGGGCTTTGCGGTGCCGATGTCCATGCCGCGGTACAGCTGCATCGAGTCGGCGTTGACCACCTCCGCGCCGACGCCGCGGCCGGCCAGCCGGTGCGCCAGCGCCACGGCGAGCGCGGTCTTCCCGGTGGCGGTGGGTCCGACGACCGCCACCACCGGCGGCCCGCTGCTCACCGCACCCGCCAGGTGGCGACCGGGTACGCCACGCCGAACGGCGCGTCGTCGTGCCGGAGCGCAGCGGTGGGCTCCACGCCCGTCAGCGCCGCCCCCACCGCCCGCCAGACGGGGACGCCCGCCGCCAGCAGCCGCTCACCGGCGGTCGGGTCCAGCGCGGCGAGGGCGGCCGGGTCGCCGGAAGCGAGCGCGGCGGTGACCGCGGCGTCGAACGGTGCTGCGGCCGGGTCGAGACCACCGGGGGCCTTCTCACCGCGGCGCGCCGAGCCGTCGCCCATGGCCAGCACCCCGATCGGGCCGGGCACGTCGGCCAGCGCGGCTGCGAGGTCGTCCGGACCGACGCCGAGCCGGGCACCGGTGTGCCCGGCGCGGTCCAGCAGCCAGGCCCCGATCAGGTGCGCCAGGGGCAGGCGGTGCCCTCCGGGGCGCACCCGCCCGGCGAAGGGCACCTCCAGGTCGACGCCGAAGCCGCGCAGGTCACCGGCGTCCCCGGGGCCGAACCGCACGCCCCCGGCGCCGTCCCCGACGACCAGCACGACGTCCGGCTCGTCGGCCAGCAGCGTCTGCACCGCACCCAGGACGGCGGCTCGCAGCACCGACAGCGCGTACCCCGGCGCACCGGCCACCGCGGGCAGCAGCAGCGGCGTCTGCGGGCAGAAGGCAACCGTCACCGGACGAAGAGGTCTCACGCCAGGGAGTGTCGCGGATGCATCGTGGGAGACTGCTGCCGTGTCGAGCACGGAGAACACCGGAGACCGGACGCAGCAGCCCGCCACCGCCCCCGAGGAGGCGGTCCTCGAGGCCACCCCGGTGGACGAGGGACCGCTGGCGGCGACGCCGGACGGCGCCGTCCCGGCGGCCGAGACCGAGCAGCCCGCCGTTCCCGAACAGGCCCCCGGAGGTGAGCAGGACGGCGCCGAGCCGCCCGTGGCCCCCGCCGCGTCGACGGAGGGCACCGAACCGCCGTCGCCCACCGGGACCGAGTCGCCGGCCGTGACCCCGGAGGCCGGGACCCCGGCAGCCGAGGCCCCGGCCGAGGCGCAGCTCGCCGACCCGACCACCGACACGGCGTCCGCCCCCGCGGCCGAGGCGCAGGTCGCCGCCCCGGCAGCGCCCGCCGGGCCCGCCGACGTCCCCAGCGTCGTCCCGGCCGTGCCGACCTCCGACCCCACCGCCTGGGGCCGGGTCGACGACGACGGCACCGTGTACGTGCGCACCGCCACCGGCGAGCGCTCGGTCGGCTCCTGGCAGGCCGGGTCCCCGGCCGATGGCCTGGCCCACTACGGCCGCCGGTTCGACGACCTGGCCACCGAGGTCGCCCTGCTCGAGGCGCGGCTGGCCGCGCACACCGGCAACCCCGGTGAGATCCGCACCAAGGCCCAGGAGCTGGCCGACACGATCCCGCTGGCCCAGGCCGTGGGCGACCTGGACAGCCTGTCCGCCCGCGCCCGGGCGATGGTGAGCATGGCCGACACCGCGGTGGCGGCCAACCGCGCCGAGAAGGCCGCCCAGCGGGCCGGGCAGATCCAGCGCAAGGAGGCCCTCGCCGCCGAGGCCGAGCAGATCGCCGCCGAGTCCACCCAGTGGAAGGCGGCCGGCGACCGGCTCAAGGCGATCGTCGAGGAGTGGAAGACGATCAAGGGCATCGACCGCAAGACCGACGAGGCGCTGTGGCAGCGCTTCGCGGCCGCGCGGGACGCCTTCGGCCGCCGTCGCGGGGCGCACTTCGCCGAGCTGGACAAGCAGCGCGGGGAGTCCCGGGCGGCCAAGCAGGAGCTGATCGCCGAGGCCGAGCGGCTGTCCAGCTCGACCGAGTGGGGCCCCACCAGCGCGGCGATGCGCGGGCTGATGGACCGCTGGAAGGCCGTGCCCCGGGTCGGCCGGGACACCGACGACGACCTGTGGAAGAAGTTCCGCGCCGCCCAGGACGTCTTCTTCGCCGCCCGCACCGCCAACGACCAGGCGCGCAGCAGCGACGAGCTGGCCAACCAGAAGGCCAAGGAGGAGCTGCTCGCCGAGGCCGAGAAGCTCGACCCGGCCAACAAGGGCAACCAGAACGCGCTGCGCAAGATCCAGGAGCGCTACGACGCCATCGGGCACGTGCCCCGCGGCGCCATGCGCGACCTGGAGGACCGGATGCGGACCGTGGAGGAGAAGTTCCGCGGCGCCGCCGAGTCCTCCCGCCCGCGGGTGCAGCCGGAGAACCCGCTGCTCACCTCGATGCGGGCCGCGGTCACCAAGGCCGAGGACCAGCTGGCGAAGGCGCAGGCCGCCGGCAACGCCAAGCGGATCAGCGAGGCCGAGGCCAACCTCACCACCCGCCGGGAGTGGCTGGCCGAGGCGGAGAAGTCCGCCGGCCGCCGCTGACGCACTGACGACGACGGGCCCCCGACCAGCTGGTCGGGGGCCCGTCGTCGTCCCGGCCCCGTGCGCGGGGTCCGCGTCAGCCGCAGGCGGAGACCGCGGCCGGGAGCGGGGCGGGCACGCCGATCGCCGGCATCCCCAGCGAGATCCCCTGGGTGGTCGGCCGGGTGCCGGCCTCGCTGGCGTCCCCGGCCCGGGTCCGCCGGTGCGACAGCAGCTCGCCGTCGGCGACCAGGAAGTGCGGCTTCCCCTCGGTCACCACGGTCTCCACCACGTCACCGGCCCGGACGCCGTCCGCGGCGGTGAAGTGCACCAGCCGGCCGTCGCGGGCTCGGCCGGAGAGCCGGCCGCGGGCGGCGTCCTTGCTGCCCTCGCCGGCGGCAACCAGCAGCTCGACCCGGCGGCCCACCAGCGCGCGGTTCTCCGCCCAGCTGATCTCGTCCTGCAGCGCGGTCAGCCGCAGGTAGCGCTCCTGGACGACCTCCTTGGGCAGCTGACCATCCATCTCCGCGGCCGGCGTCCCAGGCCGCTTGGAGTACTGGAAGGTGAAGGCGCTGGAGAACCGGGCCTGCCGGACGACGTGCAGGGTCTGCTCGAAGTCGGCCTCGGTCTCGCCGGGGAAGCCGACGATGATGTCGGTGGTGATCGCCGCGTCGGGCATGGCGGCCCGCACCCGGTCGATGATGCCGAGGTAGCGGTCCTGCCGGTAGCCGCGGCGCATCCGGCGCAGCACGTCGTCCGACCCGCTCTGCAGCGGCATGTGCAGCTGGTGGCAGACCGCCGGGGTCTCGGCCATGGCGGTGATGACGTCGTCGGTGAACTCCCGCGGGTGCGGGCTGGTGAACCGGATCCGCTCCAGCCCCTCGATCCGCCCGGCCGCGCGCAGCAGGTCGGCGAAGGCGGTGCGCTCGCGGAACTCCACGCCGTAGGCGTTCACGTTCTGCCCGAGCAGGGTCACCTCCAGCACGCCCTGGTCGACCAGCGCCTGCACCTCGGCCAGGATCTCGCCGGGCCGGCGGTCCTTCTCCTTGCCGCGCAGCGCCGGGACGATGCAGAACGTGCAGGTGTTGTTGCAGCCCACGCTGATCGACACCCAGCCGGAGTGCGCGGAGTCCCGCTTCGCCGGCAGCGTGGAGGGGAAGACCTCCAGCGACTCGACGATCTCCACCTGCGCCTCGGCGTTGTGCCGGGCCCGCTCCAGCAGCACCGGCAGCGACCCGACGTTGTGGGTGCCGAAGACGACGTCGACCCAGGGCGCGCGCCGGACGATCTCGCCACGGTCCTTCTGCGCCAGGCAGCCGCCGACGGCGATCTGCATCCCCGGGTGGGCGTCCTTGACCGGGCGCAGGTGGCCGAGGTTGCCGTAGAGCCGGTTGTCGGCGTTCTCCCGGACGGCGCAGGTGTTGAGCACGACGACGTCGGCGTCGGTGCCCTCGGGAGCTGCCGTGTAGCCGGCCGACTCGAGCAGGCCGGAGAGCCGCTCGGAGTCGTGCACGTTCATCTGGCAGCCGTACGTGCGCACGAGGTAGGTCTTGCCGTTCACCACCGCATCGTACGGAGCCCGCGCCGGCGGCCGGCCGTGCGTCAGCGGCGAGGAACCAGGAACCGGTCGTGCACGAAGCCGGTGGCCTGCAGGGCGACGTACTTGTCCAGCACGTCGACCAGCCAGTCCTGCCTGCTCCAGCGGCCGGGGTGGTACACGCCCAGCGCCGTGGCGAGCAGCACGTCGGCGGGGTACCCGAGGGCGAAGACCACGTGCACGGCGCGTTGCCCGCGCAGCCCGGCGCGGGAGGCGAGGGCGTGGCCGGCGCCCCAGACCGTGCCGAAGCCGAAGTGCGCGACCCAGTTCAGCCGGGTCCGGCCCGCTGGGCTGGCGGAGTGCACCGGCAGCAGGGCCTCGGCGACCTCCGCCGGCGCGTGGCTGTCCGGGCGCCGGGTGAGCGGCTGCTCCACCAGTCGCTGGAAGGCGGTCATCACGGCAGTGCCGGCGAGGCCCGCGCCTACGCCGCGGGTGAGGGTGGCCAGGACGCTGGGGCTGCGCATGCGCCGTCCGGTACCCACGGGAGCGCTCCCGACGCCCGCAGATCGTGACCTGCCCGACACCGATGCGGGGAACTCACGGCTGGGCCGACGCTTCGTTACAGCTTCGTGATGGCCTGGCGACGTCTCGGCTGATGAGCGCCGCCTAAGGTCACCCGCTGTGACCGAACGTCCGGCCGGAGAGCCTCTCGTCCGCCTGAGCGGCGTCAACAAGTGGTTCGGCGAACTGCACGTCCTGCAGGACATCGACCTGACGATCGACCGCGGTGAGGTCGTCGTCGTGATCGGGCCGTCGGGCTCGGGCAAGTCGACGCTGTGCCGCACGATCAACCGCCTGGAGTCGATCGAGAACGGCGAGATCACCATCGACGGCCAGCGCCTGCCCGAGGAGGGCAAGGAGCTGGCCCGGCTGCGTGCCGACGTCGGCATGGTGTTCCAGAGCTTCAACCTCTTCGCGCACAAGACCGTGCTGGAGAACGTCACCCTCGGTCCGATCAAGGTGCGCAAGCAGTCCAAGGCCGACGCCGAGAAGCGGGCCCGCGAGCTGCTGGACCGGGTCGGCGTCGGGCACCAGGCCGACAAGGTGCCCGCCCAGCTGTCCGGTGGTCAGCAGCAGCGCGTGGCGATCGCCCGCGCGCTGGCCATGGACCCGAAGGTGATGCTCTTCGACGAGCCGACCTCGGCCCTGGACCCGGAGATGATCAACGAGGTCCTCGACGTGATGACCTCGCTGGCCCGGGACGGGATGACCATGATCGTCGTCACCCACGAGATGGGCTTCGCCCGCCGGGCGGCCAACCGGGTGGTGTTCATGGACGGCGGCCGGATCGTGGAGTCCGCCACCCCTGAGGAGTTCTTCACCAACCCGACCTCGGACCGGGCCAAGGACTTCCTCTCCAAGATCCTGAACCACTGATCCCCCGCACCCCCACGAGAGGACCCACCATGCGCATCACCCGCTACGCCGCCGCCCTCGCGGCCGCCGGCGTCGTCCTCGCCGGCTGCTCGAGCGAGGCAGGCGACCAGGCCGAGGACGCCGCCGGCAACACCGTCGATGTCCAGGAGGACGTCGAGTTCGAGGCCGGTACCACGATGGCCGAGCTCGCCGAGGCAGGC
Source organism: uncultured Modestobacter sp. (assembly GCF_947486615.1). Classification (GTDB taxonomy): domain Bacteria; phylum Actinomycetota; class Actinomycetes; order Mycobacteriales; family Geodermatophilaceae; genus Modestobacter. The sequence goes on along the minus strand of NZ_CANKUD010000015.1, from coordinate 47,300 downwards.
ACCATCACCGTGGGCACCAAGTTCGACCAGCCCGGCTTCGGCCTGGTCGGCCCGGACGGTGAGCCCGAGGGCTTCGACGTCGAGATGGCGAAGATCGTCGCCGCCGAGCTCGGCATCGCCCCGGAGGACATCGAGTGGGTCGAGACCGTCTCGGCCAACCGCGAACCGTTCCTGCAGAACGGCCAGGTCGACATGGTCGTGGCGACGTACACGATCAACGACGCGCGCAAGGAGATCATCGACTTCGCCGGGCCGTACTACGAGGCCGGGCAGGACATCATGGTCGCCGCCGGGAACCCGCTCGGCGTGACCGGCCCGGAGTCCTTCCCCGACATCCGCACCTGCTCGGTCAACGGCTCCACACCGGCGCAGTACGTGCAGACCAACTACCCGGACGCCCAGCTGACGCTGTTCGGTGAGTACTCGCAGTGCGCCGAGGCCCTGCGCAACGGCCAGGTCGACGCGGTGACCACCGACAACGTGATCCTCACCGGTCTGGTCGCGCAGAGCGACGGCGACTTCGAGCTGGTCGGCAACGCCTTCACCGAGGAGCCCTACGGCATCGGCATCCCGAAGGGCGACGACGAGTTCCGGGCGTTCATCAACGACACCCTGGAAGAGGCCTACGAGAGCGGCACCTGGGCGGACGCCTGGGATGCCACCGCCGGGGCGATCACCGACACCGAGGCCCCCGAGCCGCCGGCCGTCGACCGCTACTGATCCTCGCCCGGGAGGTCCGTCGGCACGCCGCCGGCGGACCTCCCGCGCATCCACCCCCCACCCACGTCCGGAGGACAGCACCGCGATGGGCGTAGTCGTCGAGAACCTCGACCTGTTCTGGTCCGGGTTCCTGCGCACCCTGCTGATGAGCGTCGCCGCAGGTGTGATCGCCCTGCTCCTGGGCACGGTGCTGGCCGGGTTCCGGGTCTCCCCGGTCCCGCCGCTGCGGGCACTGGGCACCGGCTACGTCAACGTCGTCCGGAACACCCCGCTCACGGCGGTCTTCGTGCTCGTCGTCTTCGGGCTCCCCCAGGTCGACCTGACGTTCCAGAACTACGTGCTCGCCGCGATCGTGGCACTGTCCGTGTACACCTCGGCCTTCGTCTGCGAGGTGGTGCGCTCCGGGATCAACTCGGTCGCCGCCGGGCAGGCCGAGGCGGCACGGGCGCTGGGCCTCACCTTCCGGCAGTCCCTGGGCACGGTCGTCCTGCCGCAGGCCTTCCGGACCGTGGTCCCCCCGCTCGGCAACGTCTGGATCGCGCTGGTGAAGAACACCTCGATCGCCGGTGGCGGGTTCGCCGTCGCCGACATCGCCTTCTACGGCCCCTCGATCATCCGGGACAACCCAGGCAGCGCGCTGTGGGTGTTCGCCGGCGTCGCCTTCTTCTACATGGTGATCACCGTGCCCTCCGCCATCGCCATCTCCCGCATCGAGCGCCGGACGGCGATCGTCCGATGAGCACCTCGACGACCGTCCTCTTCGACGACCTGGGCCCGCGGGGCCGCAGCCGGGTCCGCGCCGCCACGATCGGCGGGTTCCTGCTCGTCGCCGGGCTCGCCGCCCTGGTGATCTGGCGGCTGGCCGTCAACGGCCAGCTGGCCGGCCAGCGCTGGGCGATCATCTTCGACTCCCGCACCGGCGTGCCGCAGCGACTGTGGGACGGCCTGCTGAACACGCTGGAGGCCGCCGGCTACGCGATGGTCCTCGCCGTGGTGCTCGGCGCCGTCCTCGCTGTCGGCCGGCTGTCGGACCACCGGCTGCTCCGGCTGCCGAGCCTGCTCATCGTCGAGTTCTTCCGTGCCGTGCCGCTGGTCGTCCTGCTGCTGTTCCTCTTGCTGGGCGCACCCACGATCGGTCTGGACGTCGGCCGGCTGTGGACCCTGGTGTTCGGCCTGACCCTCTACAACATGGCGGTCCTCAGCGAGATCTTCCGCGCGGGCATCCTGTCCATCGACCGCGGGCAGAGCGAGGCCGCCTACGCGCTGGGCATGCGCAAGACGACGGTCATGACGACGATCCTGGTCCCGCAGGCCGTTCGGCGGATGCTGCCGGCGCTGATCAGCCAACTGGTGGTGCTGCTCAAGGACACCGCGCTGGGCTTCATCATCGCGTACCCGGAGCTGCTGCAGTCGGCATCGAACCTGGTCAACTACTACGGCTCGAACTACCAGCTGCAGCTGTACGCGGCAGCGGTGGTCGTCTACATCGTGATCAACATGGTGCTGTCCTTCCTGGCCACCCGGCTCGAGCGGCGACTGGGGCGCAACGCCCGCAGCCCTGAGCAGCAGCCGGCCGACCTGCTGGACGGCGAGCCCGACCAGACCCGGGTCTGACCACACCGCCGGGCTCTTCGGTCCACCCGCCAGCGAGCCCCGACGCCCCGGGCGTCGGGGCTCGCTGGCGTCGGGGCTCGCTGGCGTCGGGGCTCGCCCCCGCCCAAGCCGGCCTGACGGCGTCTCGAGCCGTCGGGTCGGTGGGGCGGCTGGGGTCTCACTCACCTCCACCGCCCCACCTGGCGCACCACCACCGCTCGGCCGGCCGACTGCCCGAGTCCTGGGCCCGAGTTGGCACTTTCAGCCGGTGACGATCGGGTCCCGTCCTGCCGAGAGTGGAGGTGTGACCTCGACTGCCGCCGCGCCGCGCCACATGCACCGCGACCTCGACGACGACAACGACCTGGAGACGACCACCCAGATCTTCGTCGGCAAGCTGCGGGCCAGCGCCCGGCGCTTCGCCTCGGCCGCCGGTGCCGAGTCGGCCATCGTGCGGGAGGCCGTCCCGCCGGCCCGCCACCGCCGGGCCCGCTGCCGCGTGGTCCTGCTGTACCCCGGCGGCCGCGAGGCCGACGTGACCTTCCTGGGCCCGGCCAGCGCCATCGCCGGCAAGGAGATCACCATGTCGCAGTTCGACACCGCCATCGAGCTGTGGCTGCGGGCCGGCCAGGAGCGCAGCCGCCGCTGGCTCTCCCCCGACGAGGAGGCCGCGGACGGCGTGGCCATCGACATCACCGCCTGGGTCAACCGCTGAGCCCCCTCCGGGCGTGAGCCACTGACTCATGCCCGGACCCGAGCGAGGCACCGACGCAGATCAGCCGATGCGACGTCCGTCGCATCGGCTGATCTCGTTCGTGACGTGGGCGTGTGCCCCGGTCAGGGCAGGTCGTCGACCAGCCGTTCACCCGGAGGTGGCCGCAGCCGGCTGATCGGCCGGGCGTGCCCCTCCCCCACCTCGGCCGCCGGGTCCTGGTCACCCGCTGTGGCGGCTGTGCCGGCACGGGCCGCAGCCCGTGCCGCGGATCGCTCGCGGGACCAGGGCACCGGGGCAGGGGCGTCCGGGTCGTCGGGGAGCGGCTCGTCGACCTCCTCGTCCGCGGTGGACGCTGCCTCGGCGCCCCGCCGCCAGGAGCTGCCGCGCCCGGCATTGCGCGAGTTGCCGAACGAGGACCTGCGGGTGGCAGGCTTCTGCTCGGGTGAGCGCTCGGCGGGATCACGCTCGGCAGCGACCGGTGCGCCATCTGTGGCGTCCTCGGCCAGGAGCTCGTCGGCGAGGGCGTCGAGCGCCTCTCGGACGACGTAGCCGGCCAGGCCACCGCCGTAGCCCTTGCGCGCCAGCATCCCGATCAGGCGGCGTTCGGCGACGACCCGGTCGAGGCGGCGCATCGAGGGCATCTTGCGCTCGACGAGGGCGCGGGCGCTGTCCCACTCGTCCTGCGGGTCGACCTCGGCCACCGCAGCGGCCGCCACCTCGTCGTCGACGCCCTTGGCCCGCAGCTCCGCGCTCAGCGCGCGGCGGGCCAGCCCGCGACCGGACTGCCGTGAGGTGACCCACGCGGCTGCGAACGCCGCGTCGTCGATCAGGCCGACCTCGGTGAACCGGTCGAGCACCGCGGCTGCGGCGTCGGCCGGCACCTCCTTCTTGGCCAGCAGGTCGGCCAGCTGCTTGCGGGTCTTCGCGGCGCCGGTGAGCGCCCGCAGGCAGATGCCCCGGGCGACGGCCTCCGGGTCTTCCATCTCGGCGGGCGCGTCGGCGTCGGCCTTCGAGCTCCGGCTCCACTGCGGCCCGGAACTGCGCTTGCCGCGGCTCCGCGAGCCACCTGTCGACCCGCCGTCCTCGCCGCCCGATCGGGGCGGCCCGTCGGTGCGACCGGCACGGCGCCGGCCGGGCCGGCGACCTGCGCCGCCGGCCCGTCCCGCGTCGTCCCCGAAGCCGCCGCCGCCCTGACTCTCGCCGAACAGCGTGTCGGACATCGGAGCGATCAGAAGTCGGCGGGAGCAGCCGCGGCCTCGGCGGGCGCGGTGACCCCGATGCCGAGCTTCTCCTTGATCTTCTTCTCGATCTCGTCGGCGAGGTCGGGGTTGTCCCGCAGGAAGCTGCGGGCGTTCTCCTTGCCCTGGCCGAGCTGGTCGCCCTCGTAGGTGTACCAAGCACCGGACTTGCGCACGAAGCCCTGCTCCACGCCCATGTCGATCAGGCCACCCTCGCGGCTGAAGCCCTGGCCCCAGATGAGGTCGAGCTCGGCCTGCTTGAACGGGGCGGCGACCTTGTTCTTCACGACCTTGACCCGGACCCGGCTGCCGACGGCGTCGGTGCCCTGCTTGAGGGTCTCGATCCGGCGCACGTCCAGGCGCACCGAGGAGTAGAACTTCAGCGCGCGACCACCAGTGGTGACCTCGGGCGAGCCGTAGACCACGCCCACCTTCTCGCGCAGCTGGTTGATGAAGATCGCGGTGGTGCCGGAGTTGTTCAGCGCACCGGTGATCTTGCGCAGCGCCTGGCTCATCAGCCGGGCCTGCAGACCGACGTGGCTGTCACCCATCTCGCCCTCGATCTCGGCGCGGGGCACCAGGGCGGCGACCGAGTCGATGACGATGACGTCGAGGGCACCGGAGCGGATCAGCATGTCGGCGATCTCCAGCGCCTGCTCACCGGTGTCGGGCTGGCTGACCAGCAGCGCGTCGGTGTCGACGCCGATCGCCCGGGCGTACTCGGGGTCGAGCGCGTGCTCGGCGTCGATGAACGCGGCGATGCCGCCGGAGGCCTGGGCGTTGGCCACCGCGTGCAGGGCGACCGTCGTCTTGCCCGAGGCCTCGGGGCCGTAGACCTCGATGACCCGGCCGCGGGGCAGCCCGCCGATGCCGAGGGCGATGTCGAGGGCGACCGATCCGGTCGGGATGACCTTCATGGCCACCTCCGGCGAGTCACCCAGTCGCATGACCGAGCCCTTGCCGAACTGCTTGTCGATCTGGGCGAGGGCCATGTCGAGGGCCTTGTCGCGGTCGAGCGTTGCCATGGTGGCCACCTTCGGATGTCGCTGTAGCGGGTCGTCGCCGACGCTAGGGCGGGGGTCTGACAGTTTCCGCGGGCCGGGCCCGTCTGTGGACGAGGACCGGACCTGTGGACGCCACGGTATGCCGAACACCTGTTCGATTCCAGTGACACGCCGAGATCGGCGCGTCCGACCAGGGAGCGACCTCAGCGCGAGGTGCGGGACGCCTCGGCCGCGGCTCGGGCGGCGCGCACGGCCGGCATCCGGGCCTCGACGAACTCGATCAGGCCCAGCAGGTGCGGGACGAGCTCGGCGCCGGCGTCGGTGAGCCGGTACTCCACGTGCGGCGGGATCGCCGACCGCACCTCGCGGTGCACCCAGCCGTCCCGCTCGAGCGTCTGCAGGCTCTGGGCCAGCATCTTCTCGCTGACCCCCTCGATGCGGCGGCGCAGCTCGCCGAACCGGTGCGGCGACTCCGCCAGGGCCGACAGCGCCAGCAGCGACCACTTCCCGGTCACGTGCTCCAACGCCTCCCGGGAGGTGCAGGCGCGACTGAACACGTCGGCCACCAGCTCCTCGACCGTCTGTTCCACCACACCCCCCTCGCTCCAGGACCACGGCCAGCGTACCGTCCAGCACGACGGCACTAACGATTCGTTAGTGCCCTACTGCCAGCAAGCACTCGGAGGAGTCCCCTTGATCACCGTCACCGGAGCCACGGGCCAGCTCGGCCGCCTCGTCGTCACCGGACTGCTGGACGCCGGCGTCCCGGCTGCCGAGGTCGTCGCCGTCGCCCGCACCCCGGAGAAGGCCGCCGACCTCGCCGCCCGCGGCGTCGGGGTCCGCCTGGCCGACTACGGCGACCCGGCCGCGCTGCAGGCCGCCCTGCAGGGCACCGACCGGCTGCTGCTGGTCTCCGGCAGCGAGGTCGGCCAGCGGGTCGTCCAGCACGGCAACGTGCTGCAGGCAGCGTCGGCCGCCGGTGTCGGGCTGGTCGTGTACACCAGCGCGCCCAAGGCCGACGACACGACGCTGCCGCTGGCGCCGGAGCACATCGCCACCGAGCGGCTGATCGCCGACTCCGGCATCCCGGCGGTGGTGCTGCGCAACAACTGGTACCTGGAGAACTACGACGACCAGATCCGGACGGCGGCGCAGACCGGCGAGGTGGTCGGCAGCTCGGGCAGCGGCCGCATCCCCGCGGCCACCCGGGCCGACTTCGCGGCCGGCGCGGTCGCCGTCCTCACCGCCGGGACCCCGGAGCCGGGCGTCCTGGAGGTCGGTGGCGACCAGGCGTTCACGCTGGCCGACCTGGCCGCGACGGTGGCGGCGGAGTCCGGCCGGGAGGTCACCCACCGCGACCTGACCGCCGCTGAGCACACCGAGTTCCTGCTCGGCCTCGGGCTGCCGCAGCAGACCGCCGAGTTCGTCGTCGCCCTGGACCAGTCGATCGCGCAGGGCGCACTCGACACCGGCAGCACCGCGCTGTCCACGCTCATCGGCCGGCCGACCACCACGCTCGTGCAGTACGTGCGGACCGTCCTGGGCCGCTGAGCACGGCGCCGTCCCGCCGGAGGCGCTCAGCGCTCCTTCGGCGGGACGTCGTACTCCTTGCAGATCTCCAGCCAGACCTTGCGCACAGGCACGCCGGCGTCGATCGCCTCGATCGCCGTCAGGCCACCCAGCTGACCGAAGACGTGGTCACGGGCCACGCTCTGCGACCGCATCGACCCGAACTGCCCCTCCATCCGGGACCAGAACTCCTGCAGACGCACGCCGACGACCGTACCCACCGCCGTCCACCCCGCTGCACGCCCGGCAGCCCTAGGCTGGCCGGATGATCCCCAGCACCGGCTCGGCCACCTGGGACACCGTCGGCCAGATCGCGATCGCGCTGATGCTCGCGACCTCGCTGGTGCTGATGGTCCGGAACTACCGCAACCGGCGCTGAAGCCCGCGCACCCACACGACCGCCAGCGGTACGACGAGCACCGCCGAGACGACGGCCACCAGCCCGAACCCGCCGATCGCCAGCAGCGGCCCGCCGACCGCACCGGCGACCGCCGCCCCCAGGCCCATCAGCAGGTCGGTGGCGCCCTGCGCGGTCGGGCGCACCTCGGGGTTCACCGACTCGGTGACCATCGTCGACCCGGCCACCAGCCCGCACGACCAGCCCAGCCCGAGCAGGAACAGCCCGACACCGAGCTGGACGGCGGCCCCGGCGGGCGCGGTGCCGGCGACGAGCGCGGCCAGCAGCAGCAGCAGGCCCCCCAGCCCCACGGTCGCCGCGCGACCGACCCGGTCGGCGAGCCAGCCGACCACAGGGGAGAACAGGTACATGCCGGCGACGTGCACGCTGATGACCAGGCCGATCACCCGCAGCGTCGTCCCGTCGGCGGCGGCGTGACCGGCGCCCATGTGCACCGGCGTCATGACCATCAGCCCGACCATCACCGCGTGCGAGACCACGACAGCGGTCAGGCCGAGGCGCCCACCGGGGGTCGCCCAGACCGCCCGCAGCGCCGCACCGGAGCCGGTCCGCGGCGGCGGGCCGGCCGGTCCGGTCGTCGTGGCCAGCCGGCGGGCCAGCAGCAACGGGTCCGGCCGCAGCAACAGCAGTGCACCGAGGACGACGACGGCGAACACCACGATCGACAGGGCGAACGCCCCGCCCAGCGCCGGCAGCCCGAGCGCCCGCCCCAGGTCGTCACCGGGCCCGGCCAGGTTGGGCCCGAGCACCGAGCCGATCGTGGTCGCCCACACCACCAGCGACAGGGCCCGGCCGCGGTGCTCGGGCTCGGCCAGGTCGGCCGCGGCGTAGCGGGCCTGCAGCCCGCTGCTGGTGGCGGCACCGAACAGGAAGAGGCCGACGAGCAGCAGCGTCAGCGACGAGAGCGCGGCCGCGGCGACGACCAGCAGCGCACCGAGCACGGCCACGCCGTACCCCAGCGCCAGCCCGGCGCGGCGGCCGTGCCGGTCGCTGACCCGGGCCAGCGGCACCGCGACCAGGGCGGCGCCCAGCACGCTGGCGGTCTGGCCGAGCCCGGCGGCCGCGTCGCCGCCGGCGACCTCGCGGGCCAGCAGCCCGCCGACGGTGATGCCGATCGTGACGCCCAGCCCGCCGAGGGCCACCCCGGCGGAGAGCACCGCCACCGTCCGCCGCTGCACCGCGGCGCGGTCGGCGGTCACCAGCGGGGTCCCGGTCACGGCGCGAGTCTGCCGGACCCCCGGCCGGGCGGGCCGGACGACGAGCCGCCCATCGTGATCAGAGCCCCATGGACCGCCCGATGATCTCCTTCATGATCTCGTTCGTGCCGCCGTAGATGGACTGCACCCGCGAGTCACGCCAGGCCTTCGACACCCGGTACTCGCTCATGTAGCCGTAGCCGCCGTGCAGCTGCAGGCAGCGGTCGGCCACCTTGTGCTGCAGCTCCGTCGTCCACCACTTGGCCATCGCCGCATCGGTGGCGGTCAGGTCGCCGGTGCCCAGCTGGCGCACGCACTCGTCGACGAACGTGCGGGCGATCGTCACCTCGGTCTGCAGCTCGGCGAGCACGAACCGGGAGTGCTGGAAGGAGCCGATCGGCCGGCCGAACGCCGTCCGGCTGGTCACGTACTCGACGGTGAGGGCCAGCACCGTCTCGGCCGAGGCGACCGCGGAGACGGCGATGTGCAGCCGCTCCTGGGGCAGGTTCTCCATCAGGTGGGCGAAGCCGCGGCCCTCGGTGCCGAGCAGGTTGGCCGCAGGCACCCGGACGTCGTCGAAGAAGAGCTCGGCGGTGTCCTGGGCCTTGAGCCCGACCTTCTCCAGGTTGCGGCCCCGGGAGAAGCCGGGCATGCCGCGCTCGACCACCAGCAGGCTGAGGCCGCGGGAGGCCGGGACGTCGGCGTCGGTGCGGGCCACGACGATGACCAGGTCGGCGTTGACGCCGTTGGTGATGAAGGTCTTGGACCCCGACAGCACCCAGTCCTCGCCGTCCCGGCGCGCGGTGGTCGCGATGCCCTGCAAGTCGCTGCCGGCACCCGGCTCGGTCATCGCGATCGCAGTGATGAGCTCGCCGGTGCAGAAGCCCGGCAGCCAGCGCTGCTGCTGCTCCTCGGTGGCCAGGTCGCGCAGGTAGGGGCCGACGACGTCGTTGTGCAGCCCGAACCCGACCCCGCTGGCGCCGATCCGGGTGAGCTCCTCGCTCAGCACGCACGACCAGCGGAAGTCGCGCAGCCCACCGCCGCCGTGCTCCTCGGGCATCTCGATGCCCAGCAGGCCCTGGCCGCCGGCCGCCGTCCAGAGCTCGCGGGGCACGATGCCGGCGCGTTCCCAGTCGTCGTGGAACGGCGCGACCTCCTTCTCCAGGAAGGCGCGCACGCTCTGCCGGAAGTCCTCGTGCTCCGCCTCGTACCGGGTGTGACGCATGCCACCGAGTGTGGCGCAGGGGTCCGACGGTCCGACAGGTCCGCGGGTCAGCTCGCGCGGGGTACCGGACGGCCCTCGTACACCGGCTTGATCTCGGTGTTGAGGTGCCGGCCGATGCTGTCGGCCTCCAGCAGGGCGAGCGCGACCTCGGGCGGGACGTCGAGGTAGTGGTACACCCCGCCGCCGACGAACCCGACCTCCAACACGTGCTCATCGAGGTCGTAGCCGACCCACCGCACGCTCGAGGACTCGACCCCGGCTCGCTGCATGGCACCCACCCGGACGACGACGGTGGAACTACACCTGTGTCATCCCATGGTCACCTCGACGAATCCACTTGTCGACTCCTCGACCACCACCCACGCTGCTGCGGTGCCGACGTTCGAGGACCTGGTGGCCGAGGGCGCGGCCGCGCCCACCGAGGGCTGGGACTTCTCCTGGTTCACCGGGCGGGCCAGCGAGGAGCGACCCGCCTGGGGCTACGCCGGGCTGCTGGCCGACCGGCTGGGCGCAGCGGCCGCATCGCTGGACGTGCAGACCGGTGGTGGCGAGGTCTACGCCGCCGCGCTGACCCGGGCTGCGCGCCGGCCCGCCCGGGTGGCGGCCACCGAGTCGTGGCCGCCCAACCTCGCCCTCGCCCGTGCCCGGCTCGCCCGGTGGGACGGCGCGGTGGCCGAGGCCCCGGACGCCGGACCGCTGCCCTTCCCCGACGCCGCATTCGACCTGGTGAGCAGCCGGCACCCGACCACGCGGCCCTGGGCGGAGATCGCCCGCCTCCTCTCCCCCGGCGGGACGTACCTGAGCCAGGGGGTGGGCTCGGGGACCCACCGGGTGCTCGCCGAGGCGCTGACCGGCGCACGACCGGAGCCCGACCTGCCCAGCGCGGCGCTGGCCGCCGACGCCGCGCGCAGCGCCGGGCTGGACGTCGTCGACCTGCGGTCGCAGGCCTGCCGGGTCGAGTTCACCGACGTCGGCGCGGTGGTGCACTTCCTGCGCAAGGTGGTCTGGACCGTGCCGGACTTCTCGGTGGAGCGGTACCGGCCGCAGCTGGCCGCGCTGCACCGGCGGATCGAACGGGACGGCGCGCTCGTCTCGTGGTCCCAGCGATACCTGCTGGAGGCCCGCCGCCCGGGCTGACCACGGCGGACTGTCGTACCCGCGTGGACACTGGACGGCGTGTCGGCCCTTGATCGGTTCTCCGCACCCACCCGGGCGTGGTTCACCGGCGCCTTCGAGCAGCCGACCGCTGCCCAGGAGGGCGCCTGGACGGCGATCAGCAGCGGCGAGCACGCCCTGGTCGTCGCCCCCACCGGCTCGGGCAAGACGCTGGCGGCGTTCCTCTGGTCGCTGGACCGGCTGGCCGCCGCGCCGCCGCCTGAGGAGCCGCTGGCCCGCTGCCGGGTCCTCTACGTCTCCCCGCTCAAGGCGCTGGCCGTCGACGTCGAGCGCAACCTCCGGGCACCGCTGGCCGGCATCGGCCAGGCCGCGGCCAGGCTGGGGCAGGACCGCCCGGAGATCACCGTCGGCATCCGGTCCGGCGACACCCCGGCCGACGAGCGGCGCCTCTTCGCCCGCCGCCCGCCGGACATCCTGATCACCACCCCGGAGTCGCTGTTCCTGCTGCTCACCAGCCAGGCCCGGGAAGCGCTGCGCGGGGTCGAGACGGTGATCCTGGACGAGGTGCACGCCGTGTGCGGCAGCAAGCGCGGCGCCCACCTGGCCGTCTCCCTCGACCGGCTCGACGAGCTGCTGGAGCGGCCGGCCCAGCGGATCGGGCTGTCGGCCACGGTGCGCCCCATCGAGGAGGTGTCGACCTTCCTCGCCGGCGGCCGGCCGGTGCAGGTGGTCGCCCCGCCGTCGCAGAAGCAGTGGGACCTCTCCGTCGTCGTCCCGGTCGAGGACATGAGCCAGCTGGGCCAGCCGACCGGTGAGCTGGAGGGGTCGGCGGCGGGCAACCAGCCGCGGACGTCGATCTGGCCGGCGGTCGAGGAGCGGGTGCTCGACCTGATCGAGTCACACCGCAGCACGATCGTCTTCGCGAACTCCCGCCGGCTGGCCGAGCGGCTGACCAGCCGGCTCAACGAGCTGGCCTACGAGCGGGCCACCGGCGAACCGCTGCCGCACGGGGCGAACCCGGCCGAGCTGATGGCGCAGGCCGGCTCCGGCGGCGGGCTGCCAGCCGACGTCAAGCCGGTCGCCTCGGCGCACCACGGCTCGGTCTCCCGCGAGCAGCGCGCCGTGGTGGAGGAGGCACTCAAGTCCGGGCAGCTGCCCGCGGTCGTGGCCACCTCCTCGCTGGAGCTGGGCATCGACATGGGCGCGGTCGACCTGGTGGTCCAGGTCGAGTCCCCGCCCAACGTGGCCGCCGGGCTGCAGCGGGTGGGCCGGGCCGGGCACCAGGTCGGCGCGGTCAGCGAGGGCGTGATCTTCCCGAAGTTCCGCGGTGACCTGGTGCAGAGCGCCGTCGTCGCCGAGCGGATGCGGGCCGGTGCGATCGAGTCCACCCGGTACCTGCGCAACCCCCTCGACGTGCTGGCCCAGCAGATCGTCGCGATGGTCTCCGAGCGCCCGCGCACCGTCGACGAGGTCGCCGCCGTGCTCCGCCGCTCGGCCGCGTTCGCCTCACTGCCCGAGTCGGCGCTGCACGCGGTGCTGGACATGCTGGCCGGCCGCTACCCCTCCGACGCCTTCGCCGAGTTGCGCCCCCGGCTCACCTGGGACCGGGTCACCGACACCCTCACCGCCCGTACCGGCGCCCAGCGGCTGGCGGTCACCAGCGGCGGCACCATCCCCGACCGCGGGCTGTTCGGCGTCTTCCTCGTCTCCGGCGCCGGGGAGAACGGCGGCCGCCGGGTCGGCGAGCTCGACGAGGAGATGGTCTACGAGTCCCGGGTGGGCGACGTGTTCCTGCTCGGGTCCTCGTCCTGGCGGATCGAGGAGATCACCCACGACCGGGTGCTCGTCAGCCCCGCGCCGGGGCTCCCGGGCAAGATGCCGTTCTGGCACGGCGACACACTCGGCCGGCCGCTGGAGCTGGGCCGGGCGCTCGGCGCGTTCCTGCGCGAGGTCGGGTCGGCGACCCCCGAGGCCGGGGCGGAGCGCGCCCGGGCCGCGGGCCTGGACGCGTGGGGCGCGGCCAACCTGCTCGCCTACCTGGCCGAGCAGAAGCAGGCCACCGGGCACCTGCCCGACGACCGCACGATGCTGGTCGAGCGGTTCCGCGACGAGCTCGGCGACTGGCGCCTGGTGGTCCACTCCCCCTTCGGCGCGCAGGTCAACGCCCCCTGGGCGCTGGTGCTCGCCGCCCGGCTGCGCGAGCGGTACGGCGTCGACGTCGCCTCGATGCACTCCGACGACGGCATCGTGCTGCGGCTGCCCGACACCACCGGCGAGGCGCCCGAGGCCGACCTGGCGATCCTCGACCCGGACGACGTCGAGCGGGAGGTCACCGCCGAGGTCGGCAACTCCGCGCTGTTCGCCAGCCGGTTCCGCGAGTGTGCGGCCCGCGCGCTGCTGCTGCCCAAGCGCGACCCGCGCAAGCGCACCCCACTGTGGCAGCAGCGCCAGCGGGCGGCCCAGCTGCTCTCGGTGGCGAGTGAGTTCTCCTCGTTCCCGATCACGCTCGAGGCGGTCCGGGAGGTGCTGCAGGACGTCTACGACGTGCCCGGCCTGGTCGAGCTGATGAGCGACGTCCGGTCCCGCCGGGTGCGGGTCGTCGACGTGCAGACGCAGACCGCCTCGCCCTTCGCCCAGTCGCTGCTGTTCGGCTACGTCGGCCAGTTCATCTACGAGGGCGACGCCCCGATGGCCGAGCGCCGCGCCCAGGCGCTGGCCCTGGACACCGGCCTGCTGGCCGAGCTGCTGGGCCGTTCCGAGCTGCGCGAGCTGCTCGACGCCGACGCGATGACCGAGATCGAGGCCGAGCTGCAGCGGCTGCCGGCCGAGCGGCACCCCCGCGACGTCGACGGCGCCGCCGACCTGCTGCGGGTGGTCGGCGACCTGACCGTCGCCGAGGCCGCCGCGCGAGGGGTGCCGGCCGAGTGGCTGACCGAGCTGGTCACCACCCGCCGTGCCCTGGTGGTCCGGGTCGCCGGCGAGGAACGGCACGTCGCGATCGAGGACGCGGGCCGGCTCCGGGACGCGCTCGGCACCGCGCTGCCGGTCGGGGTGCCGGAGGTGTTCACCGAGCCGGTCGCCGACCCGCTGGGCGACCTGGTCAGCCGGTACGCCCGCACCCACGGCCCGTTCGTGCCCGCCGACGTCGCCACCCGGCTGGGCCTCGGGGTCGCCGTCGTCACCGCCACGGCGCAGCGGCTGGTCGGCACCGGCCGGCTGGTCACCGGCGAGTTCCGGCCCGGTGGCACCGGTCAGGAGTGGTGCGACGCCGACGTGCTGCGCTCGGTCCGGCGGCGCTCGCTGGCCAAGCTGCGCCAGGAGGTCGAGCCGGTGCCGATCGGCACCCTCGCCCGGTTCACCCCGTCCTGGCAGTCGGTCGGCGGTCGGCTGCGCGGCGTGGACGGCGTGCTGGCCGTGGTCGAGCAGCTGGCCGGCGCGCTGGTGCCGGCCTCGGCGCTGGAGACCCTGGTGCTGCCGTCCCGGGTGCGCGACTACTCCCCCGCCCTGCTCGACGAGCTGACCAGCGCCGGCGAGGTGCTGTGGGGCGGCGCCGGCGGGCTCTCCGGCGGCGACGGCTGGGTCACCCTGGTGCCCGCCGACCTCGCGCCTCTGCTGCTGCCCGAACCACCCGGTGCCGCCTCGGTGGAGGGCGGGTACGGCGCGGCGCTGCTCGACGAGCTCGCCGGTGGCCAGGCGCTGTTCTTCCGCTCGCTGTCCGACCGGGTCGGCGCGACCGACGACCCCGCCCTGGCCGAGGAGATCTGGGACCTGGTCTGGGCCGGCGCGCTCACCAACGACACCCTCGCCCCGCTGCGCACCCGGCTGTCCGGCGGCGGCACCCACAAGCGCCAGCCGGCCGCCCCGCGCGCCCGGCTCGACCGCACCCGGCACGGCCGCACCCGGCTGGGCCGCCCGGCCATGCCCAGCCGCACCGGGCCACCGTCGATGGCCGGCCGCTGGTCGCGGCTGCCCGAGCTGGAGGGCAACCCGACCAAACGCACCACCGCCCGGGCCGAGGCGCTGCTGGAACGGCACGGCGTGCTCACCCGCGGTGCGGTGCAGGCCGAGCAGGTCACCGGCGGGTTCTCCGCCGTCTACCCGGTGCTGCGGGCGTTCGAGGAGAACGGCCGGGCCCGCCGCGGCTACTTCGTGGAGACCCTGGGGGCCGCCCAGTTCGGCACGCCCGGGTCGATCGACCGGGTGCGCAGCTTCGCCAGCCCC
This sequence comes from uncultured Modestobacter sp., assembly GCF_947486615.1. Classification (GTDB taxonomy): domain Bacteria; phylum Actinomycetota; class Actinomycetes; order Mycobacteriales; family Geodermatophilaceae; genus Modestobacter. The sequence continues at coordinate 32,285 of NZ_CANKUD010000015.1, read as the reverse complement.
GACCGGGTGCCGGCCGGCCCGGTCGTCCTGGCCGCCACCGACCCGGCCAACGTCTACGGCGCCGCCCTCCCCTGGCCTGAGCGGGCGGTCGCCCCCGCGGCCGACGACGCCGTCGACCTCGGAGAGGGCACCGGCACCGCCACGAAGAAGAGCGGTCACCGGGCCGGGCGCAAGGCCGGGGCGCTGGTCGTGCTGGTCGACGGGGAGCTGGTGCTCTACGTCGAGCGCGGCGGCAAGACGCTGCTGTCCTGGACCGAGGAGGAGACCGTGCTCAAGGAGGCGGCCACCGCGTTGTCCGGTGCCGTCGCCTCGGGCGCGCTGGGCCGGATGGTCGTGCAGAAGGCCGACGGGGCCTCGGTCCACGAGTCTGGTCCGCTCACCGCCGCGCTGCAGGCGGCCGGCTTCGCCGCGACCCCGCGCGGCCTCCGGCTGCGCGGCTGAGGTGTGCACCCGGGTGGCCCAGAACCGGCGGGGATCCGGGCCACCCGGGTTCAGCGTTCACGGTCCGGCGTCCCAGAGCAGGCGGTAGTAGGCGGTTCGCTCTTCGTCCGGCTCGATGCCGTAGGCATCGAGCAGCGGGCGCTCCCAGCCCGGCCCGTAGTTCCAGACGGTGCTCCAGGTGGCCACCGCCAGGTCCGCCCAGCGGTCGGCCACCCCCAGCGAGCCGAGGTCGACGTGTCCGGACCAGCGGCCGTCGTCGGTGAGCAGCGTGTTCGGCGCGCAGGCGTCTCCGTGGCAGACCACCAGCCGATCGGGGTCCGGTGCGTCGTCCAACCGGGCCAGCACCTCAGGCACCGTGGGGCCGCGGTGCTCCGGCCACCACCGCTGCGGGTGCAGCGAATCGGCCCGGCGGTGGGCATCGGCCACCCGGGCGCTGGCCGACCAGTCGAAGGGACAGTCCGCCGCCGGCAGCGCATCGTGCAGCGCACGCAGGCCCGCGCCGACCGCGGCGATGGCGGTGCCGGGGTCGGCCAGCCAGCGCGGATCGACGGCGCTGCGCCCAGGCAGCCCGGCGGTCACCAGCCACTCGCCCTCGACGTCCTCCCCGCGGGCCAGTGGCCGGGGGACCGAGATGAGCCGGGCTGCCCAGCCGAGCCGTTCGGCCTCCCCGGCGATCGGGAGACCGCTGCCGGCCGGCGCCCACTTCACGAACCGACGACCGTCGCCCGCGCCCATCTGCCAGGTCAGCCCGCCGCGTGTGTTGCGCCAGACGACGTGCAGCGGCTCGTCGCCGGCGAGCGACGCCACTGCGGTCGGCGGGGTGACCGGGTCCTGCGGCAGGCCGGCGAGCACGGCCGCGATGTTGCCATGGAGCCGGCGCGGCTCAACGGCGGCGGGAGCCCTCCAGCCAGGGAGCGAGCCACCGGCTCAGCCGCGGCATCGACACGCGCAGCGCCGTCACGACGTAGACCGCCGACAGCAGCAGGCGCAGCGGCCACGGCCAGTCGCCGACGAACGGCACGGCGAGCAGCTGGAAGGTGGTGGTGAACAGCAGCACGACGGCGACGGTGAGCAGCCAGCTGCGCCACACCGGGCCGGGCCGCGGCGGCACCGCGAAGAACGTCTGCAGGCCGACCGCGCGGGCGATGCGCTCGTCCTCGACCAGCCGGTGCACCCGGGCCAGCGCCTCGGCGCGCTGGGGTGACTGCTCCCAGTGGCTCAGCGACTCGTGGTCGGCGAACCGGAAGACCAGGTGGTACTCGTCGCTGCCCGGGCCCGGGCGCAGCAGCGACGACCCCAGGTTGCCGGGGAAGGCGGTGAGCAGCTCCTGCACATCAGCGGCCCACTGCTCGAAGGCCTCCTGCACGTCCGGGCGGACGACCCGGGCGACCGTCACCGTCACCGGCTCGGCGGTCGGCTTCGGGGCCGGGGTACCGGTGAGGCTACGGAGTCGCGTCGACATGGTCACGGGCACGTGAGCACCGGAGGACCGCCGGCTGTTCCCGGGTGTCGGCCGGCTGTCACCAGCGGTCACTCGCCGGTGGGAGCCGCTGGATCCCCGGCCGGGCGACCCGCCTCGGATGCTGGCCAACCGGCATCGCCCCGCGCAGAGCACCACCGGGATCACCCGGCACGGGCAGGACCACTGGGTCGCCGGCCGGAAGGGTCGGCCCTGCCGCCGCTGCGGCACCGCCGTCCTGCTCGCTGACCAGGGCCCGGACCTGCAGGAACGGGTCACCTGGTGGTGCCCGACCTGCCAGGCCACTCCACTGCCGGTCGCCCCCCGCGCCCGCACCGGTCTCCCCGGCACCGAGGCGGTCCGCGCCCGACGGTGAGCCGGACGGCCACCGTCCGGCGGCCATCGCCCGGCGGGCACGGCAGACGCCGAGGATCATGGCGGGATGCCCGAAGGAGACACCGTCTGGTTGGCGGCGCAGCGGATGAACACCGCCCTGGCCGGCGCCACGCTCACCACCGGCGAGCTCCGGGTGCCCCAGCTGGCCACGGTCGACCTCGCCGGCGCCACCGTCACCGAGGTCGTGCCCCGCGGCAAGCACATGCTCACCCGCTTCGCCGACGGCCGGACGCTGCGCTCGCACTACCGGATGGACGGCAGCTGGCACATCTACCGCAAGGGCACCCCGTGGAAGGGCGGGCCCGCGCACAGCATCCGGGCCGTCCTCTCCACCGACGCGTGGGACTGCATCGGGTACCGGCTGCACGACCTGCGGATCGTGCCCACCAGCGCGGAGAGCGAGCTGGTCGGCCACCTCGGCCCCGACGTGCTGGGCCCGGACTGGGACCTGGACGAGGCGCTGCGCCGGCTGCGCTCACACCCCGACGAGCAGATCGGCGTGGCTGTCCTGGACCAGCGCAACCTGGCCGGCATCGGCAACCTCTACAAGGTCGAGACGCTGTTCATGACCCGTACCCACCCCTGGGCCCGGGTCGCCGACGTCGACGACCTGCCCGGCCTGGTCACCCGGGCCCGCACGCTGATGCAGGCCAACCGCGACCGCCCGGAGCAGAGCACCACCGGCTCGACCCGGCGCGGCGAGGACCACTGGGTGTTCGGTCGCCGGGGCCGACCGTGCCGCCGGTGCCGGACGACGATCCTGCTGGGCGACCAGGGTCCCGACACCCAGGAGCGGGTGACGTACTGGTGCCCGCGGTGCCAGGCGGCGCGCAGCCCGGTCGACCCGCTTGCCCGCACCGGCGAGCCCGGCCACCCGGCGTCCGTCGTCGTCACCTGACCGGACACGGCGACGGCCGCCCCACGCGGTGCGCGGGACGGCCGTCGGGGTGGTGGGGGGTCAGGCGCGCTCGGGCCGCTCGGCCGGCTGCTCGGCACCCAGCGCGGTGCCCTCGACCGCAGGGGCGCCGGACTCGATCGCGCCGGCGGCCTGGTTGCCACTGATCGCCTGGTTGCCACTGGTCGCCTGGGTGCCGCCACCCATCGACGCGCGGATCTCGGCGAGCCGGGAGGCGCCGGCGACGTCGATGGTCGCCTTCTCCACCTCGAGCATCCGGCCCTCGACCGAGTTCTGCGCCAGCTCGGCCTGGCCCAGCGCGTTGGCGTAGCGGGCCTCGATCTTGTCCCGGACCTCGCCCAGGCTGGGGGTGTTGCCCGGCGCCGACAGCTCGTTGACCGAGCGCAGCGAGGCGGACACCTGCTCCTGCATCTTGGCCTGCTCCAGCTGGGACATCAGCTTGGTGCGCTCGGCCAGCGTCGACTGCAGCCGCATCCGGCTCTGCTCGACCGCACCCTTGGCCTGCTCGGCGGCCTGCAGTGCCTCGTCGTGGCTGCGCTTGAGGTCCTCCACCGCCTGCTCCTCGCTCACCAGCTGGGTGGCGAAGGCCTGCGCGGCCTGCTCGTACTCGGCGGCCTTGCCCGCGTCACCCGAGGCGCGGGTCTGGTCGGCCAGGTTCAGCGCCTGCCGGGCGGAGGCCTGCAGCTTCTCGATGTCGCCGAGCTTGCGGCTCAGCCGCATCTCCAGCTGACGCTGGTTGCCCAGCACGGCGGCGGCCTGGTTGCTCAGCGACTGGTGCCGCTGCTGCTCCGCCTCGATCGCCTGCTGGATCTGGATCTTCGGGTCGGCCCGCTGGTCGATCTGGTCGTTGGCCGAGGCCGTCAGGTACTTCCACAGCTTCACGAACGGGTTGGGCATGGCGGCTTCCTCCTGATCCGGTGCTCCGCTCCGCCGGCGGCGGTCCGGCGCGCACACGGGCGACGCTGTCCCGATCATCGTCCCAGGCCGCTCGCCCGGCCAGCCACCGCACACACGCCGATGGCCTGCGCACCGCATCCTGTGGCCTGTCCTCCCGGACCGACGCCGGTGCGGGAGGACCCCCCGGCCCCCTCGCAGGGCCCGCCGCGAGCCTGCGAGGGGTGGGGGCGAGGGGGTCCTTCCTCAGGCGGGGCGGCCGCGGAGGCGGCGGTAGTGCTGGACGAGGGCGACCGTGGAGGCATCCTGGTCCATCTCCGGCGCGGTCTCGCTGACCAGCGCCGGGGCCAGCTGGCGGGCCATGACCTTGCCCAGCTCCACCCCCCACTGGTCGAAGGAGTCGATCTGCCAGATGACGCCCTCCACGAACACGGTGTGCTCGTAGAAGGCGATCAGCTGCCCCAGCGTCCCGGGGGTGAGCTTCGGGGCGAGGATCGTCGTCGACGGCCGGTTGCCCGGCATGACCTTGTGCGGGACGACGTCGCTGGGCGTGCCGTCGGCGGCGACCTCCTCCGCCGTCTTGCCGAAGGCCAGGGCCGAGCTCTGCGCGAACATGTTCGCCATCAGCAGGTCGTGCATGTCGCCGATGTCGTGGTTGGGCTCGCCGAACCCGATGAAGTCGGCCGGGATCAGGCTGGTGCCCTGGTGCAGCAGCTGGTGGAAGGCGTGCTGACCGTTGGTGCCCGGCTCGCCCCAGTAGACCTCGCCGGTGGCGGTGGTCACCGGCTGCCCGTCCCACCGCACGGACTTGCCGTTGCTCTCCATCGTCAGCTGCTGCAGGTAGGCCGGCAGCCGGGACAGGTACTGGCTGTAGGGCAGCACGGCGTGGGACTGCGCCCCGAAGAAGTTCGTGTACCAGACGTTGAGCAGGCCCTGCAGCACCGGCAGGTTCTCCGCCAGGGGCGTGGTGCGGAGGTGCTCGTCGACGGCGTGGAAGCCGGCGAGCATCTCGTCGTAGCCGTCCGGCCCGATGGCGACCATCAGCGACAGGCCGACGGCCGAGGTGAAGGAGTACCGGCCACCGACCCAGTCCCAGAAGCCGAACATGTTGTCGGTGTCGATGCCGAACTCGGCCACCGCGTCGGCGTTGGTGGAGACGGCGACGAAGTGCTTCGCCACCGCCGACTCGTCGGCGCCGGAGGCGAGCAGCCAGTCGCGGGCGACGGTGGCGTTGGTCAGCGTCTCCAGCGTGGTGAAGGTCTTCGAGCAGACCACGAACAGCGTGGTGGCCGGGTCCAGGTCCCGGGTCTTCTCGGCGAAGTCCGTGGGGTCGATGTTGGAGACGAACCGGGCGGTCAGGTCGCGGTCGCTGTAGTCGGCCAGCGCGGTGTAGGCCATCGCCGGGCCGAGGTCCGAGCCGCCGATGCCGATGTTGACCACGGCCCGGATCCGCTCGCCGGTGTGCCCGGTCCACTCCCCCGACCGCACCCGGTCGGCGAAGCTGCGCATCTTGCCGAGCACCTCGTGCACGTCGGCGGTGACGTCCTGCCCGTCGACGGTCAGCGGCTGGGACGCCGGCGCGCGCAGCGCCACGTGCAGAACGGCGCGGTCCTCGGTGGCGTTGATGTGCTCACCGCGGAACATCGCCTCGATCCGCTCCGGCAGCCCGGCCCGCTCGGCCAGCGCGACCAGCAGCTGCACGGTCTCGTCGGTGACCCGGTGCTTGGACCAGTCGATGTAGAGGTCACCGGCGGTGCCGGTCAGCCGCGCGCCGCGGCCGGCGTCCTCGGCGAACAGCTCGCGCAGCGTGCGGGTGCCGATCTCGCGGTGGTGGTCGGCCAGCGCCGTCCACTCGTCGGTCGCGGTGATGTCCATCCAGCTGCCTCCAGGGTCCGACCAGGGTCTCCACGGGACAGGTGCGCAGCACGGCTGCAGCACAAACCCCCGGCCCGATCATGCCCGGCGGCACGACCGGCCCGGCGCAGGCCCTCCCTGCGCCGGGCCGACCGACGCTCAGGCGGCGCTGATCCCCTGCCCCTGCTCGGACTGCACCTGCTCGATCCGGTCCTCCGCGGCCATCCGGGTCAGCGCAGCGCCGGCCTCGGCGTCCCGGGTGAGGTTCTCCCCGGTCGTCGGGTCGAAGACGTGCACCTTGCGGCTGTCCAGCCAGAACTCCGCGTCCCGGCCCTCGCGGATCCGGCTGGTCGCGTCGATCGACACGATCGCCTGGGTGCGCAGCTCCTCGGCGTCCAGCTCCTTGGACAGCTCGCGCAGCTGGGTGCGGATCTCGTCGGGTGCCTCGTAGGGGATGTAGGCGAACTGCGAGTCGCCCAGCCACTCGGTGACGTCCACCCGGGCGGTGAACACCGAGCCGAGGGGCCGCTTCGCCTCGTCGACCAGGGACGCGTCCTCGAAGTACTCCGGCCGGATGCCGACCAGCAGCAGGTCCCGCCCGGCGACCGCGGCGGCCCGGCGCTCGTCCAGCTCGATGTCCCCGAACGGCGTGGCCAGCCGGGACCCGTCCAGCTGGGCGGGGAGGAAGTTCATCGGCGGGGAGCCGATGAAGCCCGCGACGAAGAGGTTGACCGGCTGCTCGTACAGCTCGCGCGGCGAGGCGACCTGCTGGATCTTGCCCTTGCGCAGCACGCAGACCCGGTCGCCCAGCGTCATCGCCTCGGTCTGGTCGTGGGTGACGTAGACGGTGGTGATGCCCAGCCGGCGCTGCAGCCGGCTGATCTCCGTGCGCATCTGGCCGCGGAGCTTGGCGTCCAGGTTCGACAGCGGCTCGTCGAAGAGGAACGCCTCGGCCTGCCGCACGATCGCCCGGCCCATCGCCACCCGCTGCCGCTGTCCACCGGAGAGGTTGGCCGGCTTGCGCTCCAGGTGCTCGTGCAGCTCCAGGACGTCGGCGGCCTCGTTCACCCGGCGCTGCACCTCCCCGTCGTCGACCTTGGCCAGCCGCAGCGGGAAGGCGATGTTCTCGAACACGGTCAGGTGCGGGTACAGCGCGTAGTTCTGGAAGACCATCGACAGGTTCCGCTCCCGGGGGGCCTTGTCGTTGACCCGCTTCCCGCCGATGACCATGTCGCCGCTGGTGATGTCCTCCAGCCCGACGATCATCCGCAGCAGCGTCGACTTCCCGCAGCCGGACGGCCCGACGAGGATCATGAACTCCCCCTCGTCGATGTCCAGGCTGACGTCGTTCACCGCCGGGAAGCCGTCGCCGTACTTCTTGACGATGTTCTTCATCTCGATCGAGGCCATCAGTTCGTCCCTCTCGTGGTCAGCGTGGGTCGGCGGGCGGGCGTCAGCCCTTGACGGCGCCGTTGGTGAGGCCGGCGACGATGCGCCGCTGGAAGAGCAGGACCAGGACGACGACCGGGATGGTGACGATCACCGCGGCGGCGGCGATCGCACCGGTCGGGTCCTCGAACTGGGAGGCGCCGGAGAACAGGCCGAGCGCCGCCGGCACCGGTCGCGCGGCCTCGGTGGAGGTCAGCGAGATGCCGTAGACGAAGTCGTTCCAGGCGATGAAGAACGCGATGATCGCCGTGGTGAAGACGCCGGGTGCGGCCAGCGGGACGATCACCTTGCGGAACGCCTGCCAGGTGGTGGCGCCGTCGACCTGCGCGGCCTGTTCCATCTCCCAGGGGATCTCCCGGAAGAACGCCGACATGGTCCAGATCGAGATCGGCAACGTCAGCGAGAGGTACGGGATGATCAGCCCGGGCCAGGTGTCGTAGAGGCCGATGTTGCGCCACAGGTTGAACAGCGGCGTCACGATCGAGATCACCGGGAAGATCGCCACCGCCAGCGCCGTCCCGAGGATGAACTTCTTGCCCGGGAAGTCCAGCCGGGCGATCGCATAGGCGGCGAACATCGCCAGCAGGCAGGAGATCGCCGTGGCGATCAGGCAGATGCCGAACGAGTTGCGCAGCGCCGGCAGGAACAGGTCACTGGCCCCGCCGGTCAGGATGAGCGAGTAGTTCTCCCACGTCGGCGTGCCGGGGAGGAAGTCGCCGTTGTTCAGCGCGCTGGGCGCCTTGAACGACAGCGACACGATCCAGGCGATCGGGAACAGTGCGTAGAGGACGATCGCCACCCCGGCGACGCCCCACCAGGCCTTCTCCTTGGTGGACATCAGCCTTCCCCCCTCGACTGGGACAGGTCGACCTTGAAGCCCTTGATGAAGCTCATCGCGATGAACACCACGGCCAGGAACAGCAGCACCGAGACCGCCGACCCCAGCCCGATCTCCAGCCGCGAGATGGTCTGCCGGTAGGCCAGGAAGGAGACCGACTCGGTCGCGTTGGCGCCACCGGTCATGATGAAGATGCTGTCGAAGACCCGGAACGCGTCCAGAGTGCGGAACAGCAGCGCGACCATGATCGCGGCCTTCATGTTGGGCAGCGTGACCTTGCGCATCCGCTGCCACCAGGTGGCACCGTCGACCTTCGCCGCCTCCTGCAGCACCTCCGGCACCTGGGCGAGCCCGGCCAGCAACAGCAGCGAGATGAACGGCGTGGTCTTCCAGATCTCGGCCAGGCAGATCACCAGCAGCGAGGTCCACGTGCCGCCGAACCAGTCGGTGTCCTCGCCGATGCCCGGCAGCCAGCCGAACCAGCTGTTGACGAAGCCGGTCTGGATGTCGAAGGCGAACTGCCAGGCGAAGGCAGACACCACGGTGATGACCGCGTACGGGATCAGGATCGCGGCCCGCAGCACCGGCCGGATCGTGCTGAGCGCCTTGGCCATCACCATGGCGAGGGCGAAGCCCAGCACGAGCTCCACGGCCACGGTGACCAGGGTGATGAACCCGGTGACCAGCAGCGACCGCCACCACAGCCAGTCGGAGAGGATCACCGCGTAGTTCGACAGCCCGGTGAACGAGCGGTTGTCCGGGTCGGTCAGCCGGAAGTCGAACAGCGAGTCGTAGACCGCCTGGGCGATCGGGTAGGCAGTCACCAGGAGCATGACCAGCAGAGCAGGGCCGGCCAGCAGCCAGCCGAGCTTGCGCTCGCTCTTCGACCGGTCGCTCGTCGTCCCGCCGGGGGCGGAGACCGGTTGGGTCTTCTCCACCGGGGGGAGCGTCGTCTGCGTCACAGCAGTTGCTCCTTCCGCAGCACGGCGGTGATCAGGTCGGTCGCCGCCTCCGGGGTCTCCTGGGGGTCGACCGACGACGGCGGGTGGTAGACCCGCTGGATCCCGCCGGAGACCTCGCTGTAGTACGGCGTCTGCGGCCGCGGTGCGGCGAGCTCGAGCGAGTCACGGATGGTCGGCGCCATCGGGAACTGCTCGAGCACCTCCGGGTCGTCGTAGACCGCGGTGTCCGACGCCGGGTTGCCGTTGGTGACGAAGTAGTAGGCCTGGTTCTCCGTCGAGGTGATGCACTCGGTCGCCTCGTACGCGAGGTCGGGGTACTGGCTGAAGGCCCCGACGCCCAGGTTGATCCCGCCGTACGGCGGCGCGGCCGGGGTGTCGGCGTCCACCCGCGGGTAGATCGCCCAGCCGTAGTCCTCCGGCACCGAGGCCTCCATCGTCCCGGCCTCCACCGCGGCGAGGGCCCGGGGGTAGACGAACGGGTAGTTCACGTTGAACCCGCCCTCGGGGCTCTCGAACGCCGTCGCGGTGGAGTCCTCGTTCGCCGTGGACAGCGCCGGACCGGCCGTGCCGCTGGTGGCGATCGTCTGCATCACCTCGGCGGCGCGGACCCCTGCCTCCGACGTCAGGCCCAGCTCGATCGCCGAGGGGTCGGTCGAGTTCTCCGCGATGATCGACCCACCGGCGGACTCGATGAGGGCGTTGAACCAGACGGTGAGGGCCTCCGCGCGGATGCCCTGCACGCCGACCTGGACCTGCTGCTCCTGGGCGGCCTGGACGATCTGGTCCCAGGTGACCGGCTGGGTCATGTCCAGCCCGGCGGCCTCGGCGACCGAGTTGCGGTACCAGAGCAGCTGGGTGTTCGCCCAGAACGGGACGGCGACCAGCTCGTCGTCCCAGGTGGAGCCCTCGACGGCGCTGTCCACCACGTCCTCGGTGACCCGCTCGGCGACGTCCTCGGGCACCGGGGCGAGGAAGCCCGCCTCGGCGAACTCCGGGATGAACGGCGGGTCCAGGCTCATGATGTCGATCGAGGCGTCGTTCGCCGCCAGCCGACGGATCAGCTGCTCCCGCTGCTGGGACGCCTCCCGCGGCAGCACCGCCGTCTCGATCACGTACCGGCCGCCGGCGTCCTCGGTGCACCGGGCGGCGATCTCCGCCTGCCCACCGGAGTCCGGGTTGGTGTACCAGGTGAGCGTCGGCACGCCGCCCCCGTCACTGCCGCAGGCGGCCAGCGTCGAGGCCAACACCCCGGCAGCGGCCGCACCGGCGAGCGCTCGGCGCCCCCGGCGTGACCGGCGTGGTCCGGTCCGCCCTGCCCGTCCTCCGTCGTCTCCGACCCAGCTGACGTCCGGCACCGGCCACCGCCTCCGTTCGCCCGCAGCGGCCTCGTCGCCGCTGTGGATCTCGGAGAGTGGCCCAGCCCACAGGGGCTGTCAACCGGAGCGAGACCGCCCGGTGACCGGCGGCCGACGGGCTCAGGAACGCGCGGCGATCACCGACGGGGTGGTCACCTCGCGGGGGGTGCGCGGCAGCACGTACTGAACGTAGGACCGCACCGCCGCCCAGGTGCCGACGTCGAAGCCGGCCCGTTCGGAGAGGAACCAGCGGTGCTCCAGCACCTCGTGGAAGAACTCCGCCGGCTCCAGCCGGCCGGCGAGCTCCGGCGGCACGGCGGTCACCACCGGCAAGTACACCTCGGTCAGCCAGCGGTGCGCGGCGACCGTCTCGGGCACCGGCTCCCCGCGGCGCTGCTCGAGGTAGGCCCGGAAGGAGCGCAGGTCGTTGAGCAGCCGCAGCGCCTGGTTCTCCTGCACCTGCAGCCCGGTCAGCCGGCCCAGCTCGCGCCGGTGCTGCCCCGGCTCGGCCACCCGGGTCTCCACCCGCAGCCGGGCACCCTCGGCGGAGGTGACCAGCTCGATCTCCCCCACGTCGAAGCCCAGCTCGTTGATCCGCTGCACCCGCTCGGCGACCCGGTAGGCCTGCTCGTCGGCGCGGAAGACCTCCTCGCGGGTCACCTCGTCCCACAGCGCCTCGTACCGGCCCGGGAGGGCGTTGGCCACCTCGATCGGGTCGATCTCCGCCGGCAGCAGCTCACCGGCGGCCAGGTCCATCAGCTCGGCGCCGACCCGCTCCCGGGCCAGCTCGACGTCGTAGGCCCGCTTGCGGGGCGACAGCGACCCGTGCCGCTCGGCGGTCTCGGCGTCGACCAGGTAGGCGGTGTAGGTGCCGGCGTCGGGCCGGAACAGCGTGTTCGACAGCGAGCAGTCGCCCCAGTAGACGCCGGCCAGGTGCAGCCGCACCAGCAGCTGGACCAGGGTGTCCAGCAGCTGGTCGGGCGCCTGCCCGGCCCGCGGCCCGGAGAACAGGTAGCGGTAGGACATCGAGTACTCGAGGTACCGGGTGACCAGGATCGCCTGCTGGTCGTCGGGCCGGTCGAAGCAGATGCCCAGCACCGACACCGACGGCAGCCCCTCGCCCTCGAACTCGGTGAGCAGCGCGTACTCGTGCCGGGCCAGCGGCTCGGAGATCTCCTTCAGCGCGTAGACCCGCCCCTCGCTGACGGTGAACCGCACGACGTGCCGGGAGATGCCCCGCTGCGGCACCTCCAGCAGCAGGTCCTCGTCCCACTCCTCCAGCGGCTGGTGCCACGGCAGCGCGAGCAGCCCGGCGGCCTCGGCGGCCGGGGGTCGGAACAGGTACCGCATCGTGCGCTCCGGATGTCGATCGCCCGGGGATGTCCCTCCCCGGTCCTGGCACGGGCGTCGGCGCCTCCAGTGGCGTTCGGCGGTCACCCTGCCACGCCGGCCGGGCCTGGTGGCGCGCCCCGTCGTCCGCCCCCGGCCGGGCAGCGGCGGACGACGGCGCTCGCCGCACCCGCTGCCGTCGCCCCGGAGGACGAGCGCCCCGCCGCGCTCCACGGCGGGGCGCCGCCGGGGTCAGCCGACGAGCTGCCCGGTGACGACGGCGGCCTGCGCGGCCCGCTCCTGCACGGTGCCCGGCTGGAGCACCAGGCCGAGCAGCCAGCGGCAGACCAGCTCGGCCTCCGGGCGGGAGATCCGCAGCGAGGCACCCAGCGTGCTCACCACGTCACCCCACCGGACGGCGTCCAGCGCCATCATCTGCACCAGGGTCTCCGGCTCGGTCTCGGCCAGCCGGCGCAGCACGGGGTGGCCGCCGACCTCCTCGGCCAGCGCCGGCACCGCGACGGTCAGCGGCAGCTCGGCGGCGAGGGCGGCCAGCCGGTCCAGCTCGAAGGCGATGAGGGCGTGCGCCACGTCGTCCTTGGTGCGGAAGTGGTTGTACAGCGTGGCCTTGGCGACACCGGCCGCGGCCGCGACGTGCTGCATGGTGGTCTTCTTGAGCCCTCGCTCGGCGAAGGCGGTGCGGGCGCCCGACAGCAGGCCGCGGCGGGTGCGGCTCATCGCGACACCCGGGCGAGGGGCCGACCGACGGGCCTCGGTGCGGGGCGGGGCCGGGGTGGTCCGCGGCGCGGGCACGGCGACGGCCAGCGACGGCACGGGCGCGGTGAACTGGTGGCCGGGGGCCGGCGGCTGCATCAGGGCCGCGCCGGAGGGCACCGGGGTGGTGAGGTGCTGACCGTGGACCGCGGCGGCCTCGGCGGCGGCCGCCTCGGCGGCGTCGGCCGCCAGCACGGTGACCCCACCGCGGCCGGCGCTCGGCACCGGCAGGGAGGGGTGCGGCGGCAACTGCGAGCGGGATCCCGGGGAAGACATGGACACTTTGTGCCCTCCCGGTCGCACTGGGTCAAGGAGGTGGACACCGAGCGAAGATCGTGTCGCGCGTTCCGCCGCCCCCTGGACGGTTGCCCCCGCCCGTGACCGGGACAGTCACCTCAGCTCGCAGACCGGCCGGCCCCCTCGCAGGGGCCCGCCACGAGCCTGCGAGTGGTGGATCCGGCCCCGTCCCGAGGCTCGCCCCGAGCTCGCGAGGGGTGAGGAGGACGGGGTCCTTCGACTTGCTCAGGCGGCGAGGGAGACCGCGCCGCGGCCGCGCACGGTCGCCCGGGCCGGCTGCCCTCCGCCGACCAGCGCCAGCGCCGGCTCGGCGACCGGCGTCTCGACCGCGCCGTGCCCGGCGGCCTCCTCGACCTGCGGCGCGTCGGTCTCGTCGTCCTCGCGGCCGGCCGGGCGGGCCAGGGCGACCTGCCGCACCGGGCGGCTCGGCTCGGACAGCCGCATCTCCAGGCTCACCTCGGCCAGCAGGTCGGCCAGCTCGACGTCCAGGGCGTCGCAGATGGACGCCAGCAGCTCGGAGGAGGCCTCCTTCTGCCCGCGCTCGACCTCGGAGAGGTACCCCAGGCTGACCCGGGCCGCACCCGAGACGTCCCGGAGGGTGCGCCGCTGCCGCAGCCGGTGCCCCCGCAGCGTGGTACCGAGCTGGGTGCGCAGCAGCGTCATGGCCGTCTCCTGTCCACTCTTCCGAGCAGGTCGAACGAGGCAGCGGTGACCCCCGGACCGGCCGGGGACACCGTGTGCTCACCGTACGCGGCCATGACCCTGGTCACCGGCCCGGTGGGGACACGTCCGCTGATGGCGTAACACCCCCGCCGCCTCCCGGCTTCCCCGCCCCGGACGGCGGCGGCACCGGGTGCTCGACCAGCCGGGCCAGCAGCCGCTGCACCGCTTCCCGCACCGCCCCCGCCCGCACCGCCGTGCGGTCGCCGGGCAGGTCCAGCTCGTGCACGACGGTGAGCACGCCGTCGCTCAGCCCCAGGTACACCCGCCCGGGCGTGTGCCCGTCGACCGGATCGGGTCCGGCCACCCCGGTCAGCCCGATGCCCCAGGTGGCCGAGCAGCGACTGCGGATGCCCTCGGCGAGTGCGGCCGCGGCCGGTTCGCTCACCGGCCCGTGGGCGGCCAGCAGCTCCGGTGCCACCCCGGCCAGCGTCGACTTCAGGTCGGTGGCGTAGACGACGGCACCGCCGCGCAGCGTGGCGCTGGCGCCGGGCACCTCGGCGAGCGTCGCGCAGAACAGCCCCGCGGTCAGCGACTCGGCGGCAGCCACCGTCTCACCGCGGGCCAGCAGCGCCTCGTGCAGCTGCTGGGCGGCCGGCGGGGCCGCCGCCGTGCCCGGCTCCCCCGCGGCGCTCACGCTGCGTCGTCCCGGCGCTCCTGCCCGGCGGCCGGTTCGTCACCGGCCGTGGCCCGCCGGGCGGCTGCGGCCTGCATCGCCCGGGCACTGGTGCGGCGCAGGGTCAGCGCCCGGTAGACGTAGTCCAGCCCGGTCACCACGGTGAGCACCAGCGCGGCGGCCATCACCCACCAGCGGGCGGAGGCGAACACCCCGCTCATCGGCAGGATGTACATGCCGATCGCCAGGGCCTGCAGCACCGTCTTGGCCTTGCCGCCGCGGCTGGCGGCGATCACCCCGTGCCGGATCACCCAGAACCGCAGCAGGGTCACCCCCACCTCGCGGACCAGGATCGTCAGCGTCACCCACCAGGGCAGCAGCGCGAGCACCGACAGCCCGATCAGCGCGGTGCCGGTCAGCGCCTTGTCCGCGATCGGGTCGGCGAGCTTGCCGAACTCGGTGACCTGGTTGCGCCGGCGGGCGATCATGCCGTCGTACCGGTCGGTGATGATCGCCAGGGCGAAGAACAGCGTGGCCCAGTAACGGCGGCCGTCGTCCATCCCGCCGTCGGTGAGCAGCAGCAGGGCGAACAACGGCACGACGGCCAGCCGCAGCAGCGTCAGGGCGTTGGGCAGGTTCACCAGGCGGGCGGTCTGCGGTGGCGTGGCCGCCGGGTCGGCCGACCCTCCCGGTACCACCGCGCTCATCGACTCAGACCCCGGCCGACACGGCCATCGGGGTGGACAGTCCGGACGGCGACGGCAGCGCGCGGGCGACCAGGTCGACGCCCTCGGTGTCGACGACCTCGGCCACGACCACCTGACCGGCGACGGCGCCGGCCGGCACGCCGCTGACCGTGGTGGTGCCGTCGGCGTCGGGGTCCTGGTGGGCAGCGTGCCCGCCCCAGGTGCCCGGCTCGGTCACCGCGGACAGGTCGTCGGTGAGCAGCACCTCCACGGTGGTGCCGATGCGCTCCTCCGCCCGCTGCGCGGTGAGCTCCTCGACCAGGTCGGTGATCCGCCGGACGCGGGCGTCGATCTCCTCCTGGTCCAGCTTGCCGGGCAGGCCGAGCGCCTCGGTGCCGTCCTCGTCGGAGTAGCCGAAGACGCCGACCGCGTCGAGCCGGCCCTCGGTCAGGAACCGCTCCAGCTCGGCGACGTCGTCCTCGGTCTCGCCGGGGAACCCGAGGATGACGTTGGTGCGGAAGCCGGCGCCGGGCGCCAGGGAGCGGGCGCGCTCGATGATGCCCAGGAAGTCCTCGGTGCCACCGAAGCGGCGCATCCGGCGCAGCAGCGTGGGCGAGGAGTGCTGGAAGGAGAGGTCGAAGTAGGGCGCGACGCCCGGGGTGGCGGCGATGACCTCGAGCAGGCCGGGCCGCAGCTCGGCCGGCTGCAGGTAGGCCACCCGCACCCGGACGATGCCCTCGACGGCGGCCAGCGCAGGGAGCAGCTTCTCCAGCGAGCGGAGGTCGCCGACGTCCTTGCCGTAGGAGGTGGAGTTCTCGCTCACCAGCACGATCTCGGTGACGCCCTGGGAGGCCAGCCACTGGGCCTCGCCCAGCACCTCGGCGGCGGGGCGGGAGACGAACGAGCCGCGGAAGGCCGGGATGGCGCAGAAGGCGCACCGCCGGTCGCAGCCCGAGGCGATCTTCAGCGCGGCGGAGGGCCCGCTGGCCAGCCGCTTGCGGCGCAGCCAGTCGTGGCCGGGGATAGCAGGGGCGTCGGGGGCCTGCACCGCCGCGGTGCGGTCCACCGGGCTGATCGGCAGCAGGGTGCGCCGGTCGGTCGGGGTGTGCGGCACCAGCGGGCGGCCGGTGAGGACGTCGTCGAGCCGGTCGCCGATCGCGCCGTAGTCGTCGAAGCCGAGCACCGTGGCCTCCGGCAGCGCCCCGGCCAGCTCGGAGCCGTACCGCTCGGCCATGCAGCCCACGGCGATCACCTCGGCGCCGGTGTCGGTGGCGGCGAGGATCGCGTCGACCGAGTCCTTCTTGGCGCTCTCGATGAAGCCGCAGGTGTTCACCAGCACGGCGTCGGCGTCCTCGGCGTCGGCCACCAGTTCGTAGCCGTCGCCGGCGAGCCGGCCGGCCAGCTCCTCGGAGTCCACCTCGTTGCGGGCGCAACCCAGGGTGACGACGGCGACCCGCCGCGGCGATCCGGAGGAGCCAGCGGCGAGCTGCTGCCCTTCCGGTGAGGTCATGGGGCGGGGCAGAGCTGGCACTTGCCCAGCCTACGCGCCGTCCGGGGCGCGACCGGCGGTGCAGCCCGCAGCAGGCGCCGCGGTCGCACGCCGTACCGGCCTGCCTGCAGGGGCCCGCGCCGAGCGCAGCGAGGTGTGGGGGGCAGGCAGGTCCTTCAACTACTCGCCGCCGCCGCGCAGGATGAACAGGGTCGACTCCAGCTCGTCGGGCTTGACCAGCACGTCGCGGGCCTTGGAGCCCTCCGACGGCCCGACGATGCCGCGGCTCTCCATCAGGTCCATCAGCCGGCCGGCCTTGGCGAAACCGACCCGCAGCTTGCGCTGCAGCATCGAGGTGGAGCCGAACTGGCTGGTGACCACCAGCTCGATCGCCTGGACCAGCAGCTCCATGTCGCCGCCGACGTCCTCGTCGATCTCCTTCTTCTCCCCCGCCGCGGCGGTGAAGACCTCCTCGCGGTACTCCGGCTCGGCCTGCCGCTTGGTGAACTCGACGACCGCCTCGATCTCGGCGTCGGACACGTAGGCGCCCTGGACGCGGATCGGCTTGCCGGCGCCGATCGGCAGGAAGAGCGCGTCGCCCATGCCGATCAGCTTCTCCGCGCCCGGCTGGTCGAGGATGACCCGGCTGTCGGTGAGGCTGGAGGTGGAGAAGGCCAGCCGCGAGGGCACGTTGGCCTTGATCAGGCCGGTGACGACGTCGACCGAGGGGCGCTGGGTGGCCAGCACCAGGTGGATGCCGGCGGCGCGGGCCTTCTGGGTGATCCGGACGATCGACTCCTCGACGTCGCGCGGGGCGACCATCATGAGGTCGGCGAGCTCGTCGACGATGGTGAGGATGTAGGGGTAGGGCTGGTAGACCCGCTCGCTGCCCGGCGGGGCGGTGATCTCCCCGCGCTCCACCTTCTTGTTGAAGTCGTCGATGTGCCGCACACCGGTGGCCCGCATGTCCTGGTAGCGCTGCTCCATCTCCTCCACCAGCCAGGCCAGCGCGGTGGCGGCCTTCTTGGGGTCGGTGATGATCGGCGTGATCAGGTGCGGGATGCCGTCGTAGGGCGTCAGCTCGACCATCTTCGGGTCGACCAGGATCATCCGCAGCTGGTCCGGGGTGGCCCGCAGCAGCAGCGAGGTCAGCAGCGAGTTGATGCAGCTGGACTTACCGGCACCGGTGGCACCGGCCACCAGCAGGTGCGGCATCTTCGCCAGGTTGGCGCAGACGAAGCCGCCCTCGATGTCCTTGCCCAGCCCGACCAGCATCGGGTGCTGGTCGGCCTTGGCCACCTGGGAGCGCATGACGTCGCCGAGGCTGACCGTCTCGCGGTCGGTGTTGGGCACCTCGACGCCGACCGCGGACTTGCCGGGGATCGGGGCCAGGATCCGGATGTTGTCGTTGGCGACGGCGTAGGCGAGGTTCTTGGTCAGCGCGGTGATCTTCTCGACCTTGACCGCGTTGCCCAGCTCGATCTCGTACCGGGTCACCGTCGGGCCACGGGTGTAGCTGGTGACCGCGGCATCGATGTTGAACTGCTCGAGCACGCCGGTGATCGCCTCGATGGCGACGTCGTTGGCCTTGGACTTGGCCCGCGGCGGGGTGCCCGGCCGCAGCACGCTGACCGAGGGCAGCGTGTACGTGCCCTCGACCGGTGAGATCCGGAGCTGCTCGGGCTCCTCGATCGGCGGCAGGTCCTCCGGCGGGGCGGTCCGGTCCACCACGGCCGGCCGGCGCACCGGCTCCGGCGGCGGAGGCGGCTCGTGGACGACGGCCTCCGGTGCCTCGTCCAGCGCACCGACGTCGATCACCCCGGTGTCCAGGGTGTCCTGCACGGAGGCGGCCGCGGCGGCCTTGCGGCCCTTGCGACCGCGGGGCGCCGGCTCCTCCTCCGGCTCCTCGTCCTCGTACTCGTCGTAGTCGTCGTACTCGTCGTCGCGGCCCAGCTGGCGGTCGACCCACTCACGCAGCCGCTCGGGCACCTGGTGCACCGGGGTGGCGGTGACGACCAGCAACCCGAAGAAGGCCAGCAGCACCAGCAGCAGGACGGTGACCACCGGCCCCACCCCGGCGGTCAGCGGCATGCCCACCGCCCAGCCGAGCAGGCCGCCGGCGCCGGAGCGGTCGGCGTCGTCGACGTCGGGCCCGGTGACGTGGGCGATGCCCACGACCGCGGCGACGACGCACAGCCAGCCGATCATCAGCCGGCCGCGGGCCTCCGGGCGCGGGGGGTGGCGCAGCAGCCGCAGGGCGACCAGCAGCAGGACGACGGGCAGGACGGCGGTCAGCGCGCCGATGGTGAACCGGACGCCGTTGGCCAGCGCCTCCCCCACCGGGCCGATGCCCGAGGTCCAGGTGGCCGCGCCCAGCACGATCGCCAGGCCGAGGACGGCCAGGCCCACCCCGTCGCGGCGGTGCTCCGGGCCCAGCGGCTCGGTCTCCGCGGGCCGGGCCACCGAGCGGGCCAGCCCACCGGCGCCCTTGGCCAGCAGGCCCCAGGCACCGGACGCGCCGCGCCACAGGCTCCCGGCGAGGGTGCCCTGCTTCTTCGGCGCCGGACGGCGCGCGGCGGTGGAGCCGCCCCGCTTGGCCGGGGGGCGCTTCTTGGCGGTGGAGCCGGCGGCGCGGGGCCGCGAGGAGCCGCTCCCGCGAGCCGGCGCCCGGTTCGACGTCGTCGCGCGAGCAGGCATGCGTCGACGGTACGGCCCCGGAGCGTCCAGTTGGACGATCCTGAGCCGCGTGTCCGCCCGCCCGGCTGGCTAGCGTGGCGGGGTGACCGCACACCAGACCCTCCCCCACGGCAGCTGGCCGACCCCGATCACCTCCGAGGTGGTGGTGCGGGCGGCCGCCCGGCTCGGTGAGGTGGTGGTCGACGGGGACGACGTCTGGTGGGCCGAGGGCCGGCCCAGCGAGGGCGGCCGCACGGTGCTGGTCCGCCGCTCCCCCGACGGCACGACGACCGACCTGCTCCCGGCCCCGTGGAACGCCCGCACCCGGGTGCACGAGTACGGCGGCGGCGCGTGGACCGTGGCCGCCGGCACCGTGTGGTTCACCTCCTACGCCGACCAGCGGCTGTACCGGGTCGACCCCGGCAGCACGGAGCCGGTCGCGGTGACCCCGGAGCCGGCGTTCCCGGCCGGTGTCCGGTTCGCCGACCTGTCCGCCGACGGGGACGGGGTGCTTGCGGTCCGGGAGACCCACTCCCCCGGCGGCGCGGCGGCCGACGTGGTGCACGAGGTGGTTCGGATCGCTGCCGACGGCACCACCGAGGTGCTGGTGAGCGGCCCGGACTTCGTCTCCGACCCGCGGCGGGAACCCGGCGGCCCCGCACTGGCCTTCCTGCGCTGGGATCACCCGGACATGCCGTGGGACGCCGCCCAGCTGGTGGTCCGGGACGGCGCCGGCGGTGAGCACGTGATCGCCGGCGGGCAGGGCGAGTCGGTCGTCCAGCCGGTCTGGGGCGCGGACGCGACGCTGTGGTGGCTGGGTGACCGCACCGACGTCTGGTCGCTGTACCGACGCCGGCCGCACGGCGAGGCCGAGCTGGTGCTGGACGTGGGCAGCGACATCGCCGGCCCGCAGTGGGTGTTCGGGCAGAGCCGGTTCGACCTGACCGACGACGGCCGGGTGGTGCTCGCCTACGGCCGGGACGGTGCCGACCGGCTGGCCGTGCTGGACGGCGACGGCGCGGTCCGCGAGCTGCCCTCGGAGCACGCGTCGTTCGGGCAGGTCCGGGCGGCCGGGGACGCGGTCGTCTGCGTGGCCGGCGGCCCGGCCTCCGAGCCGGTCGTGCTGCGGGTCGCCCTGGCCGACGGCCGCGCCGAGGTGCTGCGCCCGGCCCGCGACCTGGGGGTCGACCCGGCCTGGTTCTCCCGCCCGGTGCACGTCACCTTCCCGACCGAGCCCGGCCCCAGCGGCGTGGCCGAGGCGCACGCGTTGGTCTACCCGCCGACCAACCCGGAGGTCGCCGCCCCCGACGGCGAGCTCCCGCCGCTGCTGGTGCTGGTGCACGGCGGCCCGACCGCCGCCGCCCGGTCGGTGCTGGACCTGGGCGTGCAGTACTGGACCTCGCGCGGGTTCGCCGTCGCCGACGTCGACTACCGCGGCTCGACCGGCTACGGCCGCCGGTACCGCCAGGCGCTGACGGGCCAGTGGGGCATCGCCGACCTGGACGACGTCGTCGCCTGCGCCCGGTACCTCTCCTCCGGGGACGGCCCGGCCGGCCTGCGGGTCGACCCGGCCCGGATGGCGATCCGCGGCGGCTCCGCCGGCGGGTACACCACCCTGGCCGCGCTGACCTTCCGCCCGGGGGTCTTCGCCGCCGGGGCCAGCCACTACGGCGTCGCCGACCTGGCCGCGCTGGCCGCGGACACCCACTCGTTCGAGTCCCGGTACCTCGACGGCCTGATCGCGCCGTGGCCCGAGGGCGCCGCGGTCTACGCCGAGCGCTCCCCGATCCACGCCACCGACGCCCTCGACACCCCGCTGGCGGTGTTCCAGGGCGACGAGGACGAGGTCGTGCCCCCGGCGCAGGCGGAGATGATGGTGGCGGCCCTGCGGGCCAAGGGCGTACCGCACGCCTACGTGCTGTTCGCCGGTGAGCAGCACGGCTTCCGCAAGGGCGAGAACATCCGCACCGCGCTGGACGGCGAGCTGTCCTTCTACGCCCAGGTGCTCGGCTTCCCGCTCCCCACCGAGGAGGGCATCACCCCGATCACCGTCGTCCGGTGAGCTGGGGCCGGCCGCCCCGGGTGAACCGATCGGCGGTCGGGTGCGTAAGCACTGCGACGGAGCCCACCGGGGGCTCCGACGGTCCGGCGAGGGAGCGCGATGGCGCGCCACCGAGGAACGGCCCAGACCGAGGTCCTGGACGTGCGGGCGGCCTACGCCGCGCACGGCCCGGAGCTCTACCGCTTTGCGCTGCGCCAGCTGGGTGACGGCGGGGCCGCCCAGGACGTCGTCCAGGAGGTGTTCCTGCGGGCCTGGCGCGCCGCCGGGTCCTACGACCCGCAGCTGGCCAGCCTGCGCACGTGGCTGTTCACCATCGCCCGCAACGTGGTCGTCGACGAGGCCCGCCGCTTCGCCGTCCGGCCGTGGCAGCGGGACCTCACCGACGACGTCGAGCCACCCGCGGCCAGCGGGCCCGGCCTGGACGAGCGGCTCGTCGACGCGTGGGTGGTGGAGGAGGCGCTGCGGCGGATCGGCCCCGAGCACCGGACGGCGATCGTGCAGACCCACCTGCGCGGCCGGCCGCACGCGGAGGTGGCCGCCGAGCTCGGCGTCCCGGTGGGCACGGTGCGCAGCCGGGTGTTCTACGGGTTGAAGGCCCTGCGTCTGGCGATGGAGGAGATGGGAGTGGAACCGTGACCGGTCCGTCGCGCGACGCCCACCGGCGACTGCGCGAGCAGCTCGGGGTGTACGCCCTGGGGCACGGCACCCCCGAGGAGCGCGCCGCCGTCCGGGCGCACCTCGACGGCTGCGCCGCCTGCCGGGCGGAGCTGGCCGAGCTGACCCCGCTCGCCGGGCGGCTGGCCGGCGTCGACCCCGACCGGCTCGACGACCAGCCCGCCCCGCCGCCGGAGCTGGCCGACGCCGTCCTGGCCCGGATCGCCGCGGCCGGCCCGGGCCCGGTCGACCTGGCCGCCCGGCGTGCCCGCCGCACCCGGTGGGCCGCGGCCGGGGCCGTCGCGGTGATCGCCGCGGCGGCGTTCGGCGTGGGCTGGCTGAGCCGCCCGCTGCCGCCGGCGCCGCCGCTGGAGCCGGTCGCGGTGGCGGTGGTCGCGGAGGGGGTGCGCGCGACCGCCGACGTCGTCCCGCACACCTGGGGGGTGGAGGTGAAGCTGTCCGGTGCCGGGTTCGCCGCGGGGCAGGTGTACCGGGTCACGGTGGTCGACGAGGCCGGCCGCGAGGTCCCGGCCGGGCAGTTCATCGGTGTGGGGAGCCAGCAGCTCGACTGCAACCTCAACTCCTCGGTGCTGCGGGAGGACGCCGCCGGCTTCGCGGTGCTGGACGCCTCGGGCGCGGTGGTCCTGACCTCCACGTTCTGAGCTGAACGCGGCGGCCGCCCGGGCCGTACACCTCGGCGACCACCTGTCCCGTAGGCGGGACGCCTTGCCTCCGTCGCCGGGGCGTACCGCGCCGTCGTCCGCACAGGTGCGTGCGGGTGATCGGCAGCTGGAGGCCGGCCGGGCCACGGGGCCCGACCGTCCTCCGGGGCACGCGACGGCCGCGCCGGTCGGCGGGAGCCGACCGGCGCGGCCGGTGTGCAGTCAGGCAGCGGTCAGCCGCCGGCGGGGACCCGTCGACCGTCGACGGTGAAGGTGCCGCTGGCGGTGCCGTCGGGGCCGACCTCCTGGTAGACGTCGTTCCCCTCGCCGGCCGCGGTGTTGCCCCGGATCGCCGTCCGCTGCACGGTCATCGTGCCGGTCGGGGAGTTCCACAGCCCGCCGCCGTCGTTGGCCGCCCGGTTGCCGGTCACCTGACCGCGGTCGATGCGCACGGTCCCGGCGCCGGTGACGTGCAGTCCGCCGCCGTTGCCCGGGGCCGCCCCGGTCACGTTGCCGACGAGGTCGGTGCGCTCCAGCGTCGTCCGGCCGACGTTCGCCTCGATGCCGCCGCCGGCGCGGCGCGCCGAGTTCCCCTCGATCCGGGTCCGCTCGACGACGAGCGTGGCCTGGTCGTTGAGGATCCCGCCGCCGGAACCGGCCGCGCCGTCGGCCACGTTGCCGGTGACCTCCGACCGCGTGACGGTCAGCGTCCCGGTCGGCCCGGCCTCCTGGAACAGGCCGCCACCGCCCATCGTGGCCTCGTCACCGCTGGCGGTGTTGCCGGAGACGGTGGTCCGGTCCACGGTCATGCTGCCGGCCCCGGAGTTCCACAGGCCCCCGCCCTCGGCGGCCGCGGTGTTGCCCGAGACGGTGCTGCGCGAGACGTGCACGGTGCCGGCGCCGGTCAGGTGCAGGCCGCCGCCGTTGCCCGGCCCGGCACCGGTGCTGTTCCGCGACAGCGTCGAGCGGTCGACGGTCGTGGTGGAACCCGGTGACGCCTCGATCCCGCCGCCGGCCCGGACCGCGGAGTTGCCGGTGATCGTGCTGCGGTCGACGACGAGCGTGCCCGCGTTCCGCACCCCGCCACCGGACGCCGGGAGACCGGTCCCCTGCGCCGCACCGCCGGTCACGGTGACGTCGGTGAGCGTCAGCGAGCCACCGGGCAGCACGTCGAGGACACGGTCCAGGCGCTGCCCGTCGATCCGCGCCCCGCGGCCGTCGAGCACGATCCGGGTGGTGACGTCGAGGTCGCCGGTGGCCGCGGCGTCCTCACCGGTGCCGCGCAGGGTGAGCCGGTGGGTCCCCCGCCCGAGGACGACGGTGCCGCCGCCGGAGGCGTTCACCTCCTGCACTGCGGCCCGCAGCGAGCAGTCGCCCGCCGCGTCGGCGCAGCTCCCGTCACCGGGTCGGGCGTCGGTGCTGTCCTGGGCGGTGGTCACCGAGAGGACCAGGTTGCCGTCGCCGGTGCGTCGTGGCTCGTCCGCCGCGGCCGGGGTGGTGGCCAGCAGGCTCAGCGCGAACGCCGACGCTGCGGCGCCGGCCAGTGATCTGGTGCGCATCTGTCGTCTCCCTCGTGGATCGCGGGCGCCGGCGTACGAGCACCGACACAGAGGGGTACGGCGCCCGGCCGACCGGCGTTCGACCGGAGTGCGGGGATGCGGGCCGGAGCAGCCTGACGATCGGCACGACCGGCGCGCCGCTACCGGGCGTCCCCGGGAGCCCACCCGGACGTTCGGGGAGACGCCTCCGGGACGGCCCGAGGGACCTGCCGCCGCTAGACCTCGAGGACGGTGGGGATGATCATCGGCCGGCGGCGGTAGGTGTCCGACACCCACTTGCCGACCGTCCGGCGGATCACCTGGGACAGCCGGTGGGCATCGACCTGCTCGTCCTCCAGCGCCCGCCGCAGCTCCTCGTCCACCCGGGCGAGCACCTCGTTGAAGGCGGTCGGGTCGTCGGAGAAACCGCGGGTCGACAGGTGCACGGGCCGCACGATCGTCCGGGTCGAGGGCTCGACGACCACGGTGACCGCGACGAAGCCCTCGTCACCGAGGATGCGCCGGGCCTGCAGCGACTCCTCGCCGACGTCGCCGACGTTGAGCCCGTCGACGTAGACGTTGCCGATCGGCACGCTGCCCACGATCGAGGCCTTGCCATCGACCAGGTCGACGACGACGCCGTCCTCGGCGAGCAGGATGCGGTCGCGGGTCATGCCGGTCTGCTCGGCGAGCGCGGCGTGCGCGCGCAGGTGCCGCCACTCGCCGTGCACCGGCATCAGGTACCGGGGCTTGGCGACGTTGATCAGGGTGCGCAGCTCACCGGCGGGGGCATGCCCGGAGACGTGCACCATCGCCGTCTCCTTGTGCACCACGGTGGCGCCCAGCCGGGCCAGCCCGTTGATCACCTTGTAGACCGCGGTCTCGTTCCCCGGCACCAGGGACGACGCCAGGATGATCGTGTCGCCGGCCTCGATGGTGACCTGGTGGTGGTCGCCGCGAGCCATCCGGCCCAGCGCCGACAGCGGCTCGCCCTGGGAACCGGTGCTGATCAGCACCACCTGCTCCGGGGGCATCGAGGTCGCCTCGTCCAGCTTCACCATCAGTCCGGGGGCGACCCGCAGCAGGCCGAGGTCCTGGGCGACGCCCATGTTCCGCACCATCGACCGGCCGACCAGGGCGACCTTGCGGCCGTGCTTGACCGCGCAGTCGAGCACCTGCTGGATGCGGTGCACGTGGCTGGCGAAGCTGGAGACGATCAGCCGCTGGGTGGCCCGCTCGAACACCGAGTCCAGGACCGGGCCGATGTTCCGCTCGGAGGTGACGAAGCCGGGCACCTCGGCGTTGGTCGAGTCGGCCAGCAGCAGGTCGATGCCGGCGACGCCGAGCCGGGCGAAGGCCCCGAGGTCGGTGAGCACGCCGTCCAGCGGGAGCTGGTCCATCTTGAAGTCCCCGGTGTGCACCAGCGTGCCGGCCGGGGTGTGCACGGCGACGGCGAGCGCATCGGGGATCGAGTGGTTGACGCTGATGAACTCGCAGTGGAAGGGCCCGGCCAGGTGGTCGTCACCGGCGGCCACCTCGACCAGCACCGGGTCGATCCGGTGCTCGCGCAGCTTGGCCTTGACCAGCGCCAGGGTGAACCGGGAGCCGACCAGCGGGATGTCGGCGCGCAGCCGCAGCAGGTAGGGGATGGCGCCGATGTGGTCCTCGTGCCCGTGGGTGAGGACGACGGCGGTGATCTCGTCCAGCCGGTGCTCGATCACCCCGAAGTCGGGGAGGATCAGGTCGACGCCGGGCTGCTCGGCCTCGGGGAAGAGCACGCCGCAGTCGATGACGAGCAGCTTCCCGTCGAACTCGAGCACGGCCATGTTGCGGCCGATCTCGCCGAGCCCGCCCAGCGCCATCACCCGCAGGCCACCCGCGGGCAGCGGCGGGGGCGCCTTGAGGTCGAGGTGCGGCTGCAGGCCGGGCGCGGCGGTCGCCGTCACAGCTGGACTCCCCCCGCGGCGAGGTCGGTGCGCAGCTGCGCCAACTCCTCAGGCGTCGCGTCGACCAGCGGCGGGCGGACCGGGCCGGACGGCAGCCCCAGCTCGCGCAGCGCCGCCTTGACCATGATCGTGCCCTGCGTGCGGAACACCCCGGTGTAGACCGGCAGCAGGCTCTCGTTCACCGCACGCGCCGTGACCAGGTCACCGGCCTCGACCGCGGCGATCAGCTCGGCCAGCCGGGTGCCGACCAGGTGGCTGACCACGCTGACCACCCCGACCGCGCCGGCGGCCAGCAACGGGAGGTTCAGCATGTCCTCGCCCGAGTAGTAGGCGAGGTCGGTGCGGGCCAGCGTCCACATCACCGCGCCCAGGTCGGCCTTGGCGTCCTTCACCGCGACGATGTTCGGGTGCTCGGCGGCGCGGACCAGCGTCTCGACCTCGATCGGCACGACCGAGCGGGGCGGGATGTCGTAGAGCATCACCGGCAGGTCGGTGGAGTCGGCGACCGCGGTGAAGTGCCGCAGCAGGCCGGCCTGCGGGGGCTTGTTGTAGTACGGGGTCACGACGAGCAGTCCGTGCACGCCCAGCCGGGCCGCGGACTGCGCCTTCTCGATGGAGTGCGCGGTGTCGTTGGTGCCGACACCGGCGACCACCATGGCCCGGTCACCGACGGCGTCGAGCACCGCCTCCAGGACGGCGTGCTGCTCGCTGTCGCTGATGGTCGGCGACTCCCCCGTCGTCCCGAAGACGACGAGCCCGTCGTTGGCCTGCCGGTCGACCAGGTGCGAGGCCAGCTGCTGCGCGCCGGCCAGGTCGATCGTGCCGTCCTCGGCGAGAGGCGTGACCATGGCCGTCAGCACGCGCCCGAACGGCCGTGCGGGGTCGGTGGGCATGCCAGGAATCTACCGGCCGCCACCGACGCCGTCGGACCGCCCGCCGCCGGACCGCCCACCGTCGGTCCACCCGGACGCCTGCTCGGCCAGCACCGCAGCCACCGGGTCCGCGCCGGTGCCCGAGCGGCGCCACTGGGAGACCCGGAAGGAGAGCCCGCCGGCCGATCCGGCCCAGCCGGCGGCCGGCAGCCGCGCGCCCAGCGCCCAGTCCGGGCCGAGCGCCGGCGCCCAGGTGTCCCCCGGCAGCTGCGCGTCGACCTCGGTGAGGACGACCTCGTCGGCGTGCGGCAGGAACGCCGCGTACACGCCACCACCGCCGATCACCCACAGGTCCTCGCCCAGCGCCAGCACGTCGTCCACCGACCGGGCGACCTCCGCCCCGGGATCGGTGTCCTCCATCGTCGAGCTGAGCACCACGTTGCGGCGTCCCGGCAGCGGCCGGACCCGGGGCGGCAGCGACTCCCAGGTGCGGCGGCCCATCACCACGGTCGACCCGTGGGTGAGCGCCTTGAACAGCCGCAGGTCCTCCGGCAGGTGCCAGGGCAGCCCGCCGTCGGCGCCGATGACGCCGCCGGCCGCCTGCGCCCAGACCATCCGGACGGTGCTCGCCACGACCCGCGCCTCCGCGCCCTCGGTCAGACCGCCACCGCGCCGCGGATCGCCGGGTGGTGCCGGTAGTCGATCACGTGGAAGTCCTCGTAGGCGTGGTCGAACAGCGAGGGCGCCGGGTCGATCTCCAGCCGCGGGAAGGGCAGCACCTCCCGGCTCAGCTGCTCGCGCACCTGCGGCAGGTGGTTGCGGTAGATGTGGCAGTCCCCGCCGACCCAGATGAGGTCGCCGGCCTCCAGGCCGACCTGCTGGGCGACCATCCGGGTGAGCAGCGCGTAGCTGGCGATGTTGAACGGGACGCCGAGGAACAGGTCGGCGCTGCGCTGGTAGAGCTGGCAGGAGAGCTTGCCGTCGGCGACGTGGAACTGGAAGAGCGCGTGGCAGGGCGCCAGCGCCATCTCCGGCAGGGCGGCGACGTTCCACGCCGAGACCACCATCCGCCGGGAGTCCGGGTCGGTGCGCAGCGTCTCCAGGACGGCGGACAGCTGGTCGATCGACCCGCCGTCCGGGGTGGGCCAGGACCGCCACTGGACGCCGTAGACCGGTCCCAGGCTGCCGTCCTCGGCGGCCCACTCGTCCCAGATCGAGACGCCGTGCTCCTTGAGCCAGCCGACGTTGCCCTCACCCCGCAGGAACCACAGCAGCTCGTAGGCGATCGACTTGAAGTGCACCGACTTGGTGGTCACCAGCGGGAAGGAGCTGGACAGGTCGTAGCGCAGCCGCTCGCCGAACAGGCTGAGCGTGCCGGTGCCGGTGCGGTCGTCCTTCGGCGTCCCGGTCTCCAGGACCCGGCGGAGCAGGTCCTCGTACTGCGTGTCGACCTGCTGCTGGACGGCCACCTCGGCCATGTCGACTCCTCGTAGCGGTCTGTGGGCCGGGAGCTCCGGACCCGGGTGGGTGCTGTGGTCGGCCCTCGGCCGGGCGGTCGGGTCAGCCTTCGGCGACGAGCGGGCTGGCGGCGACCGCCGTCCCGTCGGCCAGCCGGCTGACCCGGAAGTCCTCGAAGACGTGCGGGGCCACCCGCTGCAGCTCGCGCAGGCAGGCGACGGCGAGCTCGCGGATCTCGACGTCGGCGTGCTCGCTGGCCCGCATGGCGACGAAGTGCCGCCAGGCCCGGTAGTTGCCGGTGACGACGACGCGGGTCTCGGTGGCGTTGGGCAGCACCGACCGGGCGGCCTGCCGGGCCTGCTTGCGGCGCAGCGCGGCGTTCGGCACGTCGGCGAACCGCCGCTCCAGCCCGTCCAGCAGGTCGGCGTAGGCGGCCACGGCGGCATCGGTGGCGGCCAGGAACGCCGCGTGCAGCTCCGGGTCCTCGGCGATGACCGCCGGCTCGACGACCGCGGCGTCGTCCTCGGGCACGTACCGCTGGGAGAGCTGGCTGTAGGAGAAGTGCCGGTGTCGGATCAGCTCGTGGGTGAGCGACCTCGAGACACCGGTCAGGTACATCGAGATGGTGCCGTGCTCCAGCACCGAGAGGTGCCCGACCTCCAGGATGTGCCGGAGGTAGCCGCGGTTGGTCGCCGTCGCCGGGTTCGGCTTGTCCCAGGACTGGTAGCAGGCGCGCCCGGCGAACTCCGCGAGCGCCTGCCCACCGTCGGCGTCGGTCTCCCACGGCACGTCCGCCGGCGGGGTGAACTGCGTCTGCGCGACGACGTGCACCTTCAGCGGGGCGATGGCGGGCACGCATCGAGGGTACGGGTCGCCCAGGCCATCGCCTGCGCCCGCGGCGACAGCGGCACCACCTGCCCCAGTGGCGAACACGGCTCAGCGCACCACGGCGGCCAGGTCGGGGGCCAGGTCGCCCCGGCCGGCCACCTCGACGTGCTCCAGCGCCATCCAGTCGGCCATCGACCGCAGCTCGGCGGCCAGTTCGGCCGCCACCTCGGCGGTCTCGACCCCGCGCTCGGCGTGCGCCGCTTGGACGCGCAGCACGCCGGCCTTGCGGTCGGCCTTGAGGTCGACCCGGGCCACCAGTCGGTCGCCCAGCAGGAACGGGAGCACGTAGTAGCCGTGCACCCGCTTCTCCGCCGGGGTGTAGATCTCCAGCCGGTAGCGGAAGTCGAAGATGCGCTCCACCCGCGGCCGCTCCCACACCAGGGAGTCGAACGGGCTGAGCAGCGCCCGGGCCCGGATCCAGCGCGGCCGCCGCGCCTGCGGGTGCACCCAGGCCGGCCTGCCCCAGCCGGCGACCTCGACCGGCTGGAGCTCCCCGACGTCGGCCAGCTCGGCGATCGCCGTCCGGGTGTCGGCCGGTGGCAGCCGGAAGTAGTCGCGCAGGTCGGTCTCGGTGGCCACGCCCAGCGCCCGGGCGGCCGTGCGGACGAGCTCGCGAAACGCCTCGTCCCGGTCGGGGGTGGGTGTGTGCACGACCGCAGCCGGCAGCACCCGTTCGGTCAGGTCGTAGACCCGCTCGAAACCGGCGGTCCGCCGCCGGGCGGTGAGCACCCCGGTGTAGAACAGCCACTCGAGCGCGACCTTGCCGGCGTGCCAGTTCCACATCGAGCCGGGGCGGTCGGGCCGCGGCTCCAGCAGCTCACTGGCCTTCAGCGGACCACCGTCGCGCACCCGGTCGAGCACCTCGGCGACGTAGCCCGGACGGTCCTGCTGGATCGCGACCATGTTGCCCCAGGCGTGCTGCTCGGCCGCCGCCATCCGCCAGCGCAGGTGCGGTTGCAACCGGACGGGCAGGAAGGACGCCTCGTGCGCCCAGTACTCGAACAGGTCGTGCCGCCGCGCGGAGAGTGCGTCCAACGCCGTCCGGTCGTAGACCCCGAGCCGGCTGAAGTACGGGAGGTAGTGCGACCGGGACAGCACGTTCACCGAGTCGATCTGCACCACGGCCAGCCGCTCGGCGGTGCCCCGGAGCTGCCGGGTGCCGACGCCGCCGGCCGGCCGCGGGCCGGCGAAGCCCTGGGCGGCCAGCGCGATCCGTCGAGCCAGGGCGGTGGGCAGCCTCTCCGCGGGCGTCGTCACGGTCACCGATCCTGCCGTGGGGGTACGACACCCGCCGCGCCGGACCACGCCGCCTAGGCTGCCCGGGTGGACCTCCCCGGACGGCCGGACCTCCCCGGGACACCGGACTTCCCCCAGGCACCGGGTCTCTCGGGGCGCGCCGAGGTGTCGGTGCGACCGGCAGCCCCCGCGGACGCCGCGGAGCTGGCCCGCGTCCAGCTGGTCACCTGGCGCACCGCCTACCGGTCCCTCCTGCCGGCCGAGGTCCTCGACGACTGGGACACCGAGGCCGCGGTCTCCGCCTGGCGCACAGCGGTGGTCGCGCCCCCCACCCCCGGCCACGGGGTGCTCGTCGCTCTCGACGGGGAGACCGTCGCCGGGTTCTCCGCCCACGGCCCCGCCGAGCTCACCGCCGACGAGGACCCGTTCCCCGGCGGACCCACAGCTGAGCTGATGACCCTGCTGGTGGAGCCGCGATGGGGCCGCCGGGGCCACGGCAGCCGGCTGCTGGCCGCGGTCGTCGACCTGACCTCGGCCGCCGGGACGGCACGGCTGCAGATGTGGGTGCCGGAGGCCGACGAGGTGACCACCCGCTTCCTGTCCGCCGCCGGCTGGGCGCCCGATGGCTGGGTGCGGACGCTGGACACCGGCGGCACCCCGCTCCGCCAGGTCCGCTGGCACACGATCCTGGACGACGAACGAGGAGAGCAGTGACCTTCTCCGGCTTCCCCGACGAGGCACTGGTGTTCTACGAGGGCCTCGAGGCAGACAACAGCAAGACCTACTGGGCCCAGAACCGCCAGCTCTGGGAGCAGCACGTCCGGGCGCCGATGCAGGCCCTGGCCGATGAGCTGGCCCCGGAGTTCGGCACGGCGAAGCTGTTCCGCCCCTACCGGGACGTCCGGTTCAGCCACGACAAGACCCCGTACAAGACGCACCAGGGCGCGGTGCTGCACCAGGACGGACGGGGAACCGGGTCGGTGTACGTCCAGGTGTCCGCCGACGGACTGCTCGTCTCGGGTGGGTGCTGGCGCCTGCAGCCGGACCAGGTCGACCGCTACCGCCGCGCCGTGGACGACGACGTCCAGGGCCCCCGGCTCGCCCACGTGGTCGCCTCGCTGGAGCAGGAGGGGTTCTCGATCGACGGCGACCGGCTCGTCCGGTCCCCGCGCGGCTACCCCGCCGACCACCCGCGGATCGAACTGCTCCGGCACCGGTCGTTGCACGCATCGCAGCAGTGGACGCCGGAGGACTGGCTGCACCGCCGGACCGCCCTCGACCGGGTCCGGGACAGCTGGCGCCGGTTCGGTGCGCTGAACCAGTGGCTGGCGGACAACGTCGGCGCCTCCACGGCTCCGCCCGACCGCCGGCGATGAGCCCAAACGTCACGTGACGTCGGCGGCACCAGGGGCAGCCGCAGCAGACGCCGATCCCGCCTGGCGCCCGCTGCTCCGTGTGGTCCCTTGGAGGTCATCCGGGCAGGCAGCCCGTGCACCGTCGGGCGGGGCGTGACCGGCCCCAGAAATGCAGGAACGGGGCCACAGCAGATGCTGTGACCCCGTTCCTGGGAGTTGTGTCCGGCGGCGTCCTACTCTCCCACCCGGTCCCCCGGGCAGTACCATCGGCGCTGAAAGGCTTAGCTTCCGGGTTCGGAATGAGACCGGGCGTTTCCCTTTCGCCATGACCGCCGTAACGCTGTGAACTTGTCCCCCACCCCACACCACACCAACCCGCAAAGGGACGATGTGGAGCAGGGCGGGTTCCGTACGTTCAGAACCACACAGTGGACGCGAGACATCAAGCAACAAATAGCTGGGT
>NZ_CANKUD010000014.1 GCF_947486615.1 uncultured Modestobacter sp. | reverse complement strand
ACGGGCCCAGGCGCGACGGGCCCAGGCGCGACGGGCCCAGGCGCGACGGGCCCAGGCGCGACGGGCCCAGGCGCGACAGGCCCAGGGCGACGGGCCCAGGGCGACGGGCCCAGGGCGACGGGCTCAGGTGGCGACGGTGACCAGCCGCTTGAGGGCGAGCAGCGCCAGCGGGGCGTAGCCGACCACCAGCGGGGCGAACCCGCTGATCCGCAGGCCCGCCGTCGTCCCGCCGTCCGGGCCGGGGCTCACCCAGTGCAGCAGGCCGAGCCGGGTCGGGCCGACGACGACCTGCCAGGCCCACCGCCGCTCGGCGGCGGACACCTCGTCCACGACGAAGGGCACCGAGGTGCGCAGCGGGTCGTACACCCGGCCGGACATCCCCGGGACGAGCTCGGCGGCGCTTGCCTCCACCCGGCTGATCTGCGGGGACCACTCCGGCCAGCGGGCCGGGCGCAGGTAGCGGTCCCAGACCTCGGCGGGGTCGACCGGGCCGGTGGCGTGCAGCGTCAACGAGGTCACCGAGGGTCAGTGCCCGGCTGGTTCCACGTGGAACCCCCGCCCGGCTGCCCGGGCGGGACGCCGATCATGGACACCGTGCAGCCACCCGTCCTCCGCACCTCGTCTCCGCTCACCCTGCGGCCGATGACCGCCGCCGACTGGCCCGCCGTCCGGGAGGTGTACGCCGCCGGGATCGCCACCGGCCTGGCCACCTTCGAGACCGAGCCGCCGTCCTGGACGGCGTTCGACGCCACCCGGCTGCCCGGCCACCGGCACGTGGCCACCGACGGCTCCGGCGCGGTGCTCGGCTGGGTCGCCTGCAGCCGCGAGTCACCGCGGGAGGCCTACGCCGGCGTGGTCGAGCACTCGGTCTACGTCGCGCCAGGGGCGCAGGGGCGCGGCGCGGGCCGACTGCTGCTGCAGGGGCTGGTCGACTCGACCGAGGCCGACGGCATCTGGACCATCCGCTCGGCGGTCTTCCCGGCCAACACCGGCAGCCTGGCGCTGCACGAGCGGCTGGGCTTCCGGGTGCTGGGCCGGCGGGAACGGGTCGGCCGCCGCATCGTCGACGGCCGGGCCACCTGGCACGACGTCCTGCTGGTCGAGCGCCGCAGCCGGGTGGTCGGCTGGGAGGACTGAACTGCGCTCAGCCGGCCGCCGACAGCAGCTGCCTCAGCTCGTGCAGCACCAGGGTCGTCGCCCGCTCCCGGACGGCGTCCCGGCCCCCGCGGAGCCGGTGCGCGGCCGTGGTGGTGCCGGCCGGGGTGGCGAGGGCCAGGTGCAGGGTGCCCACCGGCTTGGCCGCGGTGCCCCCGCCCGGCCCGGCGATCCCGCTGACCCCGATGCCCAGGTCGGCGCCGAACCGCCGCCGGGCGCCCTCGGCGAGCGCCGTCGCCCCGGCCGCGCTGACCGCGCCGTGCTCGGCGAGCACCGTGGCCGGCACGCCCAGCAGCTGCTCCTTCGCCTCGTTCGCGTAGGCGACCACCCCGCCGAGCACCCGCCGCGACGCCCCCGGCGCGCGGGTGAGCCGGGCGGTGACCAGCCCGCCGGTGTCCGCCTCACCCACCGCGACCGTCCAGCCGCGCTCGTCCAGCAGGGTGGCCACCAGCTCGTCGACCGTCGGGCCGTGGCTGAACAGCGTGTCCGGGTAGTCGTCCTCGACCGCGGCGGTCAGCCGGCCGTGGGCGGCCTCGGCCTCCGGGGCGTACCGGGTGACGATCTCCAGCTCGCCGTCGCGCAGGCAGGTGGTGACCTCCAGGCCGGTGAGCTGGTCCTCGACCCGGCGCAGCGTGGCGGCGAGCTCGGACTCCGGCGTGCCCCACAGCCGCAGCGTCGACTGGCGGAGCTCGGTCGCCCCGGCCAGTGCCCGGCGCACCGGTCCGGCCGCCACCGCCGCCGGCCACATGCCCTGCAGCTCCACCGGCGGGCCGGGCAGCACGAGCACGGGCGGGCCGGACCGGCTCTCGGCCACCGGGACGACCAGCCCCGGCGCCGTCCCGACCGGTTCGAGCACCGTCGCGCCGGCGGGCACCATCGCCTGCTTGGCGATCCCGGCCGCGGCCGCCTCCGGTGGGGTGTCCCACCCGCGCATCGCCGTGAGCCGCTCGACGACGTCGGCGATCCGCCGCTCCAGCGCCGGGTCCAGCTGCGAGGGCCGGCCCTGGAAGCCGCCCACCACCTCGGCGGTCAGGTCGTCGGCGGTCGGGCCCAGCCCACCGGTGGTGATGAGCAGGTCGACGCCACTGCCGGCGAGGAAGGCGAGCGCGGCCCGCAGGTCGTCGGGGCGGTCCCCGACCACCACCACCGAGCCGACGTCGACGCCCATCGACCGCAGCGCCTCGGCCAGCCACGGGCCGTTCCGGTCGGCCACCCGCCCGGTGAGCACCTCGGTGCCGGTGACCACGATCCCCGCGCGCACTGTCACGGCCCGACCCTAGGCGGCGGCCGCCCCGACGGCGCGGGACGACGACCCGGCCGGGGCACCGCCGCTACCGTGACCAGGACCCTGCCGGTGCGTCCGCAGCCCGGGGCGACCACTTCCGCGGACGCCGTCGGCCACCGCACCGCCCGTCGGCACCGCACCGTCGGTCACTGCACCGCCCCGTCAGCCCCTGCACCAGGAGGACCCGTGAGCCAGCCGCACCCGCCGATCCCCGAACCGCAGCCGCACCACGACCCGAGCACGGACGGCGACGACACCGCAGCGACCGGCACCGGCAGCACGGCGGCGTCCCCGTCGGAGGACCCGCGCACCCAGTCGATCCTGCTGCCACCCAGCCAGCGCCCCGAGGCACAGCCGGCGCAGCAGGCGACCGACCAGCAGCCGGAAGGCGACGCCGAGCCGGGTCCATGGCCGGGCAGTGAGTGGCAGGGCAGCGAGGGGCAGGGCGGCGACTGGCAGCCCGGGGAGTGGCAGCAGAGCGCGACGGCGCCCGTGCCGGGGCCGGCCGGGACGACGGGAGCCGACCGGCCGGTGACCGCCGGACACCCGGCCACCGGCCCGATCGCCGCCCAGAGCGCGCCGACGCAGACCACCCCGACCCACAGCTCCCCGGCCCACAGCGAGCAGCCGTCGGTGTCCGGGCAGCCCACGGCGGCCCCGGAGACGGCTGCGGCCCAGCCCTACGAGCCCTACCAGCCCTCCTACGACACCAGCCAGGTGACCGCACCGGTCGACCTGGGCCCCGGTGTCGCCGGCGACCCCTCCGTCGCCGAGCCGCCGCCGGCGGCCCCCGGGCCGGCGACCGCGACCGGGTTGCCGCCCGCCGCCCCGGCCGGCGGCGGCCGCCGGTCGGCGCTGACCGCCGTCCGGGACCGCACCCTGCTGGTCGGCGCCGGGCTGGTCGGGCTGTCGTTGGTGTTGCTGCAGCTGGGCCTGGTGCTGGACTTCGGCAACCAGTCGCTGTGGGAGGTCGTGCCCACCTGGTCGACGTTCGCCACCGTCGGCGTCGTCCTGCTGCTGGTGCCCTTCCTCGCCCCGCTGGCCGGCCAGGCGCTCTCGGTGCGGACGGCGTGGCGGGTCGCCGCCGGCGGCCTGACCGCCCTCGCCGCCTCCTGGGTGCTGGTCGCCCTGCCCCTGGTCGCCAGCGACCGCGGCTTCTGGCTGACCGCCGCCCTGGGCGCCGGGGCGGCCGCGCTGTGGTTGTCCCCGGGCCGCGGCGAGTGACCCGCGGCGGGGGCTGGCTCCTCGCCGGGGCGGTCTGCGCGGCGGGCGCCCTCGGGCTGTCCTGGTCCGGTCAACTGGCCGGGGCCGCACACCCGGCCCGGGTCCTCGTCGTCGCCGCGGTGCTGCTCACCGTGGCCGGCTGGCAGCAGGGCCGGGACCAGCTGCTCACCGCCGCGGTGGTCGCCGCCGGGATCGGGGTGCTGCTCGGCGGTCTGGACGCCTCCCCCGGCCGGCTCGCCCTGGCCGCCGCGGCCGCCTGCCTGGTGCTGGCCGGCAGGGCGGCCGGGCGGCAGGTCCTGCCCCGCCGGCCGGTCGCCTGACGTCGGCCGCTCAGCGGCGCCCGCCCCGGGCGGTGTGCGCCGGCGGCAGCCGCTCCGGCCCGGCCTCGGGCGGTCGGGGACGGTCCACGGGGTGGGCCCGGACCGCCAGCAGGGCCACGTCGTCCTCGACCGACCCGGCCAGCTCGGCCAGCAGCCGGTCGCACAGCTCGTCCAGCGGCCGCCCGCCGCACGCGCCGACCACCTCCACCAGCCAGGCGGTGCCCTCGTCCAGCGTCGACCCCCGGCGCTCGACCAGCCCGTCGGTGTAGAGCAGCACCGTGGTGCCCGGCTCCAGCAGCAGGGTGTGGTCGGTGCGCTCCACCGCCGGGTCCAGCCCGAGCAGCAGGTCCGGGTCCCGCTCCAGGACGACGACGCCGCCGTCGGGGCCGATCAGCAACGGGGGTGGGTGGCCGGCGTTGCTCCAGCGCAGCAGCCGCCGGCCGGCCGCGGCCTCGGCCGGTCCCTGCTCGACGGTGGCCAGGACGGCGGTGGCCAGCGCGTCGACCGCCAGGTCCTGCATCGCCCGGTCCAGCGCGCTGAGCACGGCCGCCGGTGAGCCGAGCATGCTGTGCGCCACGCCGCGCAGCACGTTGCGCACCTGGGCCATCGCCGCGGCGGCGTGCCGGTCGTGCCCGGTGACGTCCCCGATGACCAGCGTGGTGCGGCCGTCGCCGAGCAGGAAGGCGTCGTACCAGTCGCCGCCGACCTGGGCGAGCGAGGCGGCCGGCAGGTAGCGGACGGCGACCTCCAGGTGGTCGGGCTGGGCCGGCTCGGTCAGCAGGCTGCGCTGCAGCGCCTCGGCCATGCCCTGGACCACCGCGTGCTGGGCCCGTTCGGCGTCCCGGGCCCGGATCCGCTCGAGGGCCTGGGCGCACTGGGCGGCCAGGGCGAGGAGCAGCTGGACCTCCCCCTCGTCCAGCGTGCGGGGGAGGTCCCAGGCCACGCTCAACGAGCCGATCCGCCGTCCACCGCTCTCCAGTGGCACGGCCGCCCAGGCCTGCGCCAACGTGTCGGTCATCAGCGCGGCGAGCTCGGGGGAGAAGGCGACGCTGGCCGCCGGGTCGGGCAGCAGCACGCGTTCCCCGGTGCGGGCGGCCACGCAGCCGGGGTACCCGGCGTCCAGCCGCAGCAGCGTGTCGACGCCGGCGTCGGCGGGCCCCAGGTCCCGGGTGAGCACGATCCGCAGCCCGTTGTCCCCCTCGCAGACCGCCACCGCCCCGCCGTAGGCCCCCAGGGCGACCAGGCCGCGGTCGGTGACCACCCGGGCGAGCTCGTCGAGCGTGTCGGCCTGCCCCAGGGCGAGCGCCACGTCGGAGAGCGCGGCGAGCCGGTTCGCGGTGTCGGCCTCCGCTTCGCGGGCCGCACGCAGCTCCGCGCCGCGGGCGAACAGGTCGCTCTCCACCTGCAGCACCCGGCGCTGCCACTTCTTGCCCTGCGCGCTGGGGTGGGCATCGATCGCCTGCTCCCGCACGTAGTCGGTGATGTCCTCGGCCCGCTGCAGGAGGTGGCAGCAGCGCCCGTCACCGTCCAGCACCGGGACGCTGATCAGGCTCCAGAACCGCTTGCGGAAGCCACCGGCGCCGTCGGGGACGTCGTACTCCTGCACCGGCATCGTCTGTGGCCGGCCGGTGTCCCGGGCCCGCTGCAGGGAGGCCCGGATCTTCCCGGCCCCGCCGTCGGCGTCCACGCTGTTGGGGTTGCCCGGGAAGGCGTCGAAGAGCGGGCGGCCGACCAGCTCGGCCAGCGTCCGCCCGGTGACGGACAGGTAGGCGGGGTTGGCGTCGGCGATGACCAGCTCGGGGGTGAGCACCAGGTACGGGGTCGGCATCGCGGCGAAGACCGCCGCGTGGTCGGGCCGTTCGAGCTCGACAGGAACGGACGGCGGCGTCCCGCCGGGTGCGCTCTCCCCCACTGCGTCCACGACACCTCGCGCCGTCCACGGTCCCGCTGCGACGGTGCAGCCGGACTGATCGGCCGGACCCTACCGGGGGGCAGGCGTCACCGGGCGGTTCCGGTCAGCCGTCGTCGCTGCCGCCGTCGCCGTTGCCGTTGCCGTTGCCGTTGCCGTTGCCGTTGCCGTTGCCCGCACCGTTCCCAGCACCGTTGCCCGCGCCGTTGCCGTTGCCGCCACCCGCGCCGTTGCCGTTGCCGCCACCCGTCCCGTCGCCGGCCCCGGAGCCGTCGTCGGTCTCCCCGTCGCCGGCGTCCCCGTCGTCGGTCCCGCCGTCGTCGCCGTCCTCGTCCTCGTCACCCGAGCCGTCTCCGGCCGGTGGCGGGGTGACCTCGTCGCCGGTCCCGTCCGTCGGGTCGACGGGGGTGGTCGGCTCCTCGCTGGGGGAGTCGGCCGGCTCCGGGGTGGGGGTGCTGCTGGGTGCGGCGCTGGAGCTGGTCGCGGGTGCGGAGGTGTCCGGCGGCGACTGGACGACCGCCACCGCCGGGACGTCCGCCTCCTCGGAGCTGGGGGCCGGGCTGTCGCTGGGTGCCACCGCGTAGCTGAGCAGCACGGTCTCCCCGGCCTCCAGCCGCGCCGACAGCGGGGCCACGTCGACCACCGAGTCAGGGGCGAACTCGTCCGTGGTCACCGCCTGCACCTCGACGAGCAGCCCCATCGCCTCGAGCTGGGTGCGGACCGCGCCGACCGGGCGGCCCAGGTAGTCGTCGGCGTCGAGCACCAGGGAGTCCGGCGTGGCGGTCACCGTGCCCGGCACCTCGACCGCGGCGGCGGTCGGCGTCGTCCCGGTCGGGGCGAGGGCCTGGATCACCCCGGCGGCGATCCCGGCGCCGGCCAGCAACGCGACCAGGGGGACCAGCACGCGGCCGACCGGCCGACGGCGGCCGGCGGCGGGCGTGCCCGGGTCGGTCGCCGGACCACCCTCGGTGTAGGCGGCCGGGGCGGGGAGCAACCAGAAGCTCTGCGTGTCGGTGCGCTGGACGGGGGGCAGCTGGCGGCCGGCGAGCACCTCGTCGATCGCGTCGACCACGGCTCTGCCGTCGGGGTACCGCTGGGCCGGGTCCTTGACCAGGGCCCGCTCGATCAGGGTGCGCACCGCCACCGGCATGCTCTCGGGGAGCGGCTCGGGCTGGTCGCGCAGGTGCCGCAGGGCGATGGCCACCGAGTTGTCGCCGTCGAAGGCGCGGTGCCCGGTGAGGCACTCGTAGCCGACCATGCCCAGGGCGTAGACGTCGCTGGCCGGGGTGGCGTGGGCGCCGGCGGCCTGCTCCGGGGAGAGGTAGGACGCCGTACCGACGACCTGCCCGGTCTGGGTCAGCGGCACGCTGCCCGCGGACCAGGCGATGCCGAAGTCGGTGATCTTGACGGTGCCGTCCTCGCGCACCAGCACGTTGCCGGGCTTGACGTCCCGGTGCACCACGCCGGCGTCGTGGGCGGCCGCCAGGGCCGATGCGGTCTGCCGGAGGACGTCGAGCGTCTGGTCCGCGGTGAGCGCGCTGCCCCTGGCCAGGACGGCCGACAGCGACTCGCCCTCGACCAGCTCCATGACCAGGTAGGCCAGGTGCTCGCCCGAGCCGTCGATCGCCGGCTCCTCGCCGTAGTCGTACACGGCGGCGATGTTCGGGTGGCTCAGCGCGGCTGCGTGCTGGGCCTCCGCACGGAAGCGGGCCAGGAAGAGCTCGTCGCCGGTGTACTCACTGCGCAGCACCTTGACCGCCACGGGCCGGCCGAGCAGGTGGTCCTCCGCGCGCCAGACCTGCCCCATGCCGCCGGCGGCCAGCAGGGTCAGCAGCTCGTAGCGGTTCCCGAGGCTCCTCCTCGTGGGCTCCACCACTGTGCGTCGTCCCCTCGTCCTGCGTCCTCGTCCGGTCGGTGCCCAGGCAGCCGACACCGTGGCGGGCACACCGAGGGAGAGGATGCCCCCTCAGGGCGCTCGTACACATGCGTTCGGCAGACCACGACCGACCCCGGCAACGTCAGAGTGTGACGGACTGTTCCCGAGCCAGCTGCGTCCCCGCCGCGGCCAGCCAGCGAGCCGGGTCGGACATCGCCCCGGCGACCGATCCGGCCAGGTCGGTGAGGGAGAGCGCCCGGGCGACCGGCAGGTCCCCGGCGGCGTCCACCCGGCCGGCGACGACGGCGACCGGCACGCCTGCGGTCCCCGCCCGGTCCACCAGGTCACCGACGACCTTGCCGCGCAGCGACTGCGCGTCGAACTGCCCCTCCCCGGTCACCACCAGCGTCGCGTCCCGCAGCGCGTCGTCCAGGCCGGCCGCGGCCGCCACCGCCCGGGCACCGCTGACGAACTCCGCCCCCCAGCAGGCCGCGAAGCCGTACGCCGTCCCCCCGGCCGCCCCGGCGCCGGGCGCCTCCCGGTCGCCACCGAGCAGGTCCGCCAGCCGGGCCAGGGCGTCGTCGAGCACGGCCACCTGGTCGGGCGTGGCACCCTTCTGCGGGCCGAACTGGCCGGCCGCGCCCAACGGCCCGAGCAGCGGCGCGGTGACGTCGACCAGGCACTGCACCCCGCCGTCCGGCGGGGGGACGAGCCCGGCGAGGTCGACCCGGGCCAGCCGGGTCAGCGCGCCGCCACCCGGCGGGAGGTCGGCACCCTCGGCGTCCAGGAACCGGGCGCCCAGCGCGGCGAGCGCCCCGGTGCCGCCGTCGGTGGTGGCCGACCCGCCGAGGGTCAGCATCACCCGGTGCACGGCGGGATCGGCGACGACCGCGGCGAGCAGCTGGCCGAGCCCGCGGGTCGTGGCGCCCAGGGGGTCGGCCCGGCGCAGCAGGGGAAGGCCGGCGGCCCGGGCCATCTCCACCACCGCGGTGCCGTCGGGGAGCAGCAGCCAGGCGGCGTCGACCGGGCCGCCGTCGGGGCCGGTGACCGCGGCGGAGCGCCAGCACTCGGCCGGCAGGTCGTGCCCGAGCGCATCCAGCGTCCCCTCGCCGCCGTCGGCGAGCGGCACGGTGACCAGCTCGTCGTCGGGCCGTTCGCGCCGCCAGCCCGCGGCCAGCGCATCGGCAGCCGCCGTGGCGTCCAGCGTGCCCTTGAACGAGTCGGGGGCGATGACCACCCGCAGCGGCCGTCGTCGGTCGGAGCGCATGGGGCGACCCTAGGACCCCGGCCGTCAGCGAGAGCGCAGCGTGTCTCCCGATCACCGACCCGCTGGTCGCGGCCGGCTGCCGGATCCCGACCCAGCCGCGCAGATCGATCACTGAAAGAAATCGTCCCGTGACACAAAGGCGCCGACACCTGGTCTCGCCGCCCCCGTGCGCCGACCGACCCCCCACCGGTCCCGGTCCGGGTGTCAGGGTCCGACACAGATGTGGGCCGGGACCGGCCGGAGGGACGGAGGACGGATGACCGAGGCGGACGCCGCCGGGATGCGGGCTCCCGGCCGGGCGACCGGTGGACCCCGGCGCCTGCCTCCACCACCGCCCCGGCCGCCGACGAGCAGTGACCTCGCCCCGCCGACGCCGTACGTGGTGCCGCCGGCACCCCGGACGGTCCGGGCGGCGGCGTGGACGTGGTGCGCCGCCACGCTGGCCGGGCTCGTCGCCCTCGGCACCGCGGCGCTGGACCTGGCCGACCTGCGGCAGCGACTGGTCGACTCCGCCGGTGCCGCCGACCCCACCGCCGAGGAGGACCTGCTCCGCGAGGGAGCGGACACCACGGTGCTGGCCGTGCTGGGGCCGCTGGCCGCCCTGACCGTGCTCGGCGCCCTCTGCCTGGTGCTCTACCTGCGACGCCGTTCGGGGTGGGGCCGCGGTCTCCTGGTGCTGGGCGTGCTCACCTCCGTGGTCGACGTGCTCGCCCAGGACCTGCTCGCCGGTGGCCCGGAGATCGACCGGATCGCGGCCATCGCCCAGGGCGGCCTGATCGCGGTGGCCGTGGTGCTGCTCCTCCTGCCGGCCTCGCGTGCCTGGTCACACGAACCCCGCGGCTGATCCGACCTCCTCGCCGTCCTCGTCGGTGACCAGCCCCAGCAGCAGCGTCTCGGCCTCCTCCACCAGCAGTTCCGCCGCATCCACCGTCGCCCTCCTGGCCAGCGGGTCGGCCGCGTGCGCCTGCCAGCGGGCCAGCGACGCAGCGGCGGCGGCGCGCAGCTCGGCCGGGGTGGCCTGCGGTCCGAGCCCCAGCCGGGCCGCCACCCCGGAGCCGTGCGCCCCGAGCAGCCGCTCGGCGTCCTCGCGCACGTCCGGGGGGAACGGCCCGTCCGACGACCGCGTCCGGGCAAGCAGGTCCAGCTCCACCAGGTCCAGCGACGCCGTCCGGGCCCGCTCCAGGCCGGCCCACAGCTCGCCGTCGCCGCTGACCGGCCGTTCCCGCAGCAGCCGCTCCAGCAGGCGCATCGCGGTGGCCGCCTTGAGCTGGTCGCCGCGCTCGGTGAACTGCACGGCCAGCAGGCGCTGCAGCTCACCCAGCCCACTGCGGGCCACCAGCTGGTCGGCGAGCGTGGGGGCGTCCG
The DNA here is from genome assembly GCF_947486615.1 of uncultured Modestobacter sp. Lineage (GTDB taxonomy): Bacteria > Actinomycetota > Actinomycetes > Mycobacteriales > Geodermatophilaceae > Modestobacter. Next base: position 101,202 of record NZ_CANKUD010000014.1, on the reverse strand, counting down.
TGACCCCCGTGCGCAGCAGCGCCACCGCCATCCGGATGCCGAACAGGCCGAACCGCTCCAGCAGGCCGACCCGCACCTCCGCGGAGAGGTCCACCGGCACCTCGGGCCGGCGGAACCGGTCCGCGGTGAGCAGAATCGTCTCCACGTCGGAGCGGTCGGCGCGGGCCAGCGCCCGGAAGGCGACGAAGTCCCCGTGCCGCAGGGTGCGCCCGCCCAGCGCCATCAGGCCCGCCACCGGCAGCACGTTCGCGCTCAGCGCGCGCACCGCGGGCTGCTCCGCGGTGCGCCGGGCCAGCTGCCCGGCCGCGATCAGTGCGTCCACCTGACCGCCGCCGGCGTCGTCGGCCCGGGAGAGCACCGACAGCGTGGTCGTCGCCAGGCCGCCGCAGGCCTGCTGCACGGCGGCCAGGAAGCTCAGGTCGGCCGGCTGGAACTGCCGGGTCAGGAAGACCACCGCGTCCGCGCCGGAGACCTGGTCACCGGCGTCGATGAACGCCTCGGTGCGGGCACTGTTCTCCACCGACAGGGAGGAGATGCCCGGGGTGTCGATCAGCGTCGCCGTCCCCAGCCCGGCGGCCGGCCAGTCGACCACCAGCCGCTCCACCTGGTCGACCGCGGCGTCCGCCAGCTCCAGACGCAGCTCACCCCGCACCCGGCGGACCGGCAGCGGACGGTGGGCGCCGTCGACGCCGTGCAGCACCACCCGCGGCACCGGGCCGCGCCGGTACCAGGTGACCACCCGGGTGCACTCCCCCGCGTCGGTGGGGGCGATCCGCTCCCCCACCAGCGCGTTGAGCAGCGTCGACTTCCCGGCCTTCACCCGGCCCGCCAGCGCCACCCGCAGCGGCTCGTCCATCCGCTCCCGGGAGGCGCGCAGCCGGCCCACCGCCGCCGGCACGTCCCGGTAGACCTCCAGCGCGTCGTCCAGCAGGTGCCGGACGTCGTCGGGGAGCGTCCGGCCCGGAGCCTGCCCGACCCCGGCGCTCACGCCGCCACCCCGACCCCGGCCAGCCGGGACACCTCCGCCGACAGCCGCTCGACCTCCTCCAGCCGGGCCCGCAGCTCACGGATCCGGGTGGCCCGGTCGGCGGTGGCCGTCTTCGCCGCCCGCTGGGCCGTGCGGTGCGCCTCGGCGAGCGTCCGGGACATCTCCTCCACCGTGTCGGTGATCAGGTCGCGCAGCGTGCGCTGGACGACCCGGAGCCGGTCCTTGAGCTGCTTGCCCACGTGGAACACCACCTCGTCCAGGTGCCGGCGCACCGCCGCCTTCGCCTCGGCCTGACGGCGCTGCCGGCGCACGACCTTGTCGTCCCGGTAGGCCTTGCTGCCGATGACCAGCCCCGCGCCGAGGGAGATCGGGTTGATCAGCGACATCCCGACCAGGCTGGTCACCAGCCCGGTCATCAGCACCCCGCTGTAGGAGCCGCGCATCCCGATCAGCACCCGCTGGGAGACCTTCAGCTGGCCCCGGTCGATGTCGGTCAGGTCGACCAGGGCGCCCAGCGCGTCGCCACCGTCCCCGACCTGGAGCTCGGGCAGGGCACCCCCGCCGTCCCGGGTGAACTGCTCCACCACCTGCGCAGCCAGCCACTCCGACCGCTGCGTCGCCCACACGAAGCTCTCGGCGACCGCGCCGGCGACCCGCCGGTCGAGCCAGTCGGCGAAGTCGTCCCAGAGCGGGCCGGGGTCGTGCGCGTCGATCGCCGCGTCGGCCTCCCGGGTCACCACCCGGCTGCGGTCGCGCAGGTCGTACTCGATGTCGGCCATCAGGTCGGTCACCCCGTCGCCGAGCACCTGCTGCCAGCGGGAGGACCGCCGCCGCAGGTCCTCGACCGCCTCCCGGGCCTGCTCCAGCTCCTGGACCAGCTGCTCCCCCCGGGCCGGGTCCTGCAGGCCGGCGAGCTCGCTGCGCAGCGCCAGGGTCAGCTGGTCGGCCACCGAGCGCAGGTCGTGCACCAGCGACCGGCGGGCCAGGGTCTCGGCCCGGTCGACCACCTCGCGCCGCAGGTGGGTGGCCAGCGCCCCGAACCCGGACTCCTCGTGCAGCTCCCGGTCCTTGCGCTGGACGGCGAGCACCTCCAGCACCGAGGAGACGGTGAACACCGGTGCGACCACCTCTGCGGCAGCCAGGTGCCCGCGGTCGAGGTCGGAGATCCGCCGCCAGTCCGGGCAGGCGTCGGTCTTGGTGAGGACGCAGGCCACCGTCGGGCACAGCGCCGCGGCCTGCCGCAGGAACGTCATCTCCGGCGCGGTGAACTCCTGCGAGGCGTCGCTGACCAGCAGGACGGCGTCGGCGCTGGGCAGCAGCTCGAGGGTGGCCAGCTCCGCGCCGGTGCCCACGCCACCGACCCCGGCCGTGTCGACCAGCTCCAGACCGCCGGTGAGCAGCCGCCGGGGCAGCTCGACCTCGGCGCGCAGCAGCGCCCGACCGCCGTCCACCGTCGGTGCCGCGGCGGCCGCGGCGGCCCGGGCGGGCAGCTCGGTCACCGGGACCGGCACCCGCTCCAGGGGTGCGTCCGCGAGGTCACCACCGGCCGAGCGGTCGGCGTAGACCAGCGCGGCCGCCGCCGTCGTCCCCTCCCGGACGACGGTGGGCACGCGGGTCGGCGTGCCCGGCCCCACGGCGCACACCGGCGCGCCCACGAGCGCGTTGACCAGCGTGCTCTTGCCCTGGCTCGGCTCCCCCACCACCAGCACCCGCACCGTCGGGCTCTGGGTGCGCCGCTTGGCGGCCTCCAGCCGGCGCTGCAGGTCCGGCCGCTCGCAGGCTCCCGCCGCCGCGAGCAGGCCGTCCAGCAGCTTGATCGGTGGAGTCGCCTGCTTGGTCGGTGTCGTCATGCCACCCCTCGTTCCCCGGCCCCGTCGCCGCACGTGCACCGTGCCACCTCGGACGCCGACGTGCCCGGCCTCGCCGCTCCCTGTGCTCAGGAGCGGTGGGGCCGGGCACGACCGACGTCGGTCCCGGCGGCGGGGACGCCGCCGCCGGGACCGGGTCCTCGGGTCAGACGTGCGCGTCCTCCTCGACCGGGAGCTCGACGACCACGTTCTCGGAGTAGTCGGTGTACTCCTGGGAGTTGTCGTTGAAGGAGTCCTCGACCTCCACGACGACCGGCTCGTTGTTGAACGAGTCCTCGACCTCGACGGTCTCCTCGTTGAAGGAGTCGTCCACGTCCACGTCGACGTCGGTGTTCGTCGAGTTGTCCGAGTTGTCCTGGAACGAGTCCTCGACGTTGACGTCGGTGTTCGTCGAGTTGTCGGAGTTGTCCGAGTTGTCGGAGTTGTCCTGGAACGAGTCCTCGACGTCGACGTCGGTGTTCGTCGAGTTGTCCGAGTTGTCGGAGTTGTCGTTGAACGAGTCCTCGACGTCCACGTCGACGTCGGTGTTCACCGAGTTGTCGGAGTTGTCCGAGTTGTCGGAGTTGTCCTGGAACGAGTCCTCGATGTCCACGTTCGTGGAGTTGTCCGAGTTGTCGCTGTTGTCCGAGTTGTCGGAGTTGTCGGAGTTGTCGTTGAACGAGTCCTCGACGTCGACCGAGTTGTCGGAGTTGTCGTTGTACGAGTCGTTCACCGAGTTGTCGGAGTTGTCCGTCGCGTTCCCGACCACGTTGGCGTCGCCGACGATGTTGCCGCTGCCGACGATGACGTCGTCCACGTCGACGTCGGTGTGCACGTTGTCGCCGTTGTGCACGTCGCCACCGGCCAGGGTGTTGCCGTTCAGCGCGTCCTTGATGTCGACCGACACGTTGGTGGAGTTGTCGGAGTTGTCGGAGTTGTCCGAGTGGTCGGAGTTGTCCGAGTTGTCGACCGAGTTGCCCTCGCCGACGGCGTTGCCGTCGCCCTCCACGGTGTTGCCGGAGTTGCTGACGTCGAGGTCGACGTTGTTGGAGTCCTCGTTGTTGTACGAGTCGTCGACGTTGAAGGAGCCGTCGATGTCGACGCTGTTGTCGGTGTTGGTGCTGTTGTCCACCAGCGCCTTCTCGACGTCGTCGCCGGCGGCCACGCTGCCACCGGTGGCGACCACGATGTCCTCGCCGAACACCTGGTAGACGTCCTCGCCGGCCCAGACGCTGTGCGAGGCGTCGATGGTGGTGGTCGAGGTGTAGGTGTAGTTGGTCTGGATGTACTTGAGGTGCTCGATCGCCGGGGCGCCCTCGGCCGGGGGCTTGGCGTGGTCGTCCTCGCAGTGGTCGGGCTTGTCGTGGTCGGGCTTCTCGGCCGGCGCGGTGTGCGTCGGGGCCGGGGCGGTGTGGCCGGCCGGGGCGGCGTGGGCGATCCCGGCGGCGCCGACGCCCACGGGGGCGAAGTCGGCCAGCATCGGCATCACGGCGTGCACGTCGGCGGCGCAGACGTCGTCCAGCCCGGCCGAGGCGAGGGCCTGCTCGGGGTCGGCCTGGAACTCCTCGGCCGCAGCCGGGTCGCGCAGCAGGTCGAGGATGAAGTCGAGCAGCGAGCTCGCGAGAGTGGTCATGGCGTCCTCCAGAGGTCTGCTCCGGACGTCGTCGTCCGGCTGCTGGGAGCAGTCAAGGACCTCGGGGCCCACCTGCCCATCGGGTGTTGGCCCCCCATCGGCCGACCCCCGGATGGGGGATGCCCGATGACGCACCGTTAGGGGCACCGGGGTGTCGCCGATGTTCGGCGTCTTCTCGCGCAACAGTGGCCCCACCGGTTCCGCATCACCGTCGCGGAGGGTTACGTTCGGGCGGACTCGGGCAGTGTGGCCCCGGTCACGACGGGTGGGGGGCTCATGGTCCAGGGCGACTACACGCTGGGCATCGACATCGGGGACCGGACGGTCAGGGCGGCCGTCTGCGACCAGGACGGCGCGGCGCGGTCCCTGTGGCCGGCCGGGCAGGTCGTGCCCCCGGTACCGGTCGGGCACCCGGTGCGGCGGGTGGGCAGCCCCGCGCCGATGGTCGTCGACGGCCGGCCGGTCGACCCCGCCGACGTGGTGGCCTCGCTCGCCGCCCAGGTCGTGGCGCAGGCCACCCCGGCGGACGGGTCGACCGCGGCACGGACCGTGCTCACCGTGCCGCCCAGCTGGGCCGGCCACCGCCGCGACCTGCTCGACTCGGCGGTCCGGGCCGCCGGCCTGCAGCACCTCTCCCTGGCGTCGAGCGCGGTCGCCATCGCCCGCCACCACCGCGACGCCGTCCCCGAGGGCGCGCCGGTCGTCGTCGTCGACATCGGCGCGAGCACCGTGGACACCGCCGTGGTGCGCACCACGGCCGACGGCGACGTCGAGACCCTGGCGGTGCCCCCGCTCCCGCTCGCCTGGGGCGGCCGGGACCTGGACGACGCGGTCGTCGAGCTGGTCGACGACTGCCTGGCCACCGAGGACGGCGTGGCCGTCGCGCCGGCCGACCTCCGGGCGGCGTGCGTGGCCGCCAAGGAGGCCCTGTCGACCGACAGCGTCGCCTGCGTCGAACTCGCGGGCGCCGACGGCCCCGTCTCGCTGCGGCTGGTCCGCGAGGACCTCGAGGAGCTGGTCGCCGAGCCGCTGCAGGCGCTGGTCGCCGCGGTCCGGGGTGCGGTCTCCGACGCCGGGCTGGAGGTGGCCGACGTGGCCGCCGTCGTGCTGGCCGGCGGCACCGCGGCGGTGCCCCTGATCGCCGAGACGCTGTCGGCTGCACTGGACCGGCCGGTCGTGGTCGCCCCCGAGCCCGGCTGCACCGCCGCCCTGGGCGCCGCGGAGCTGGCCCGGGACCAGGTGCTCGCCGCGCCGGTGGCGACCACCGCCCCGGCGGAGGACGCGACCGACGAGGTCGGCGACGAGCCGGCCGCCCTGGCCGCCGGGCCGGTCGCCCGGCGGGGCCGGCGGCGCACCGCGCGCCCCATGGCGGCCGCCGGTCCGCGGGCCGGAGCCCGCCCCGGCACGACACCCACGGGCGGCCGACCGCCCGCACGGTCGGGCGATCGTCCCCCGGTCCCCGCGCCGGACCCCCAGGGCAAGCGGCACGCGGCCCGGGTGGGCGTGGTGCTGTCCGCGTTCGTGGCGATCGTGGTGGGCGTCGCGGCGGCCGTCTCCGCGGGCTGGACCGGCGGCTCCGGGGAGGACGCCGTCGCCGCACCCACGTCCGCCGAGGCCGGCGACACCGCCACGGACGCCGGCGACGACGGGGACAACCCGCCCAGCGGCCTCTCCCCGGCCGCCGCCGGCCGCGCGGAGACCCGGGGCGCAGCCGCCCGCGAGCAGGACGACGACCCGGCCGGCAGCACGGCGGGATCCCGCTCCACCGCCCGGGACCGGGCGGCCACCAGCTCCTCGCGCAGCACGGCCAGCAGCAGCACGGCCAGGAGCAGCACGGCCAGCAGCAGCGCGGCGACGACCTCCGCCGCGGACGACGGGGACCCGGCGGCCCGTCCGTCCACCACCCCCGGCGGCAGCTCCGGCGGGAGCCAGACCGGGACCGGGACGGGCACCCCCTCGCCGACCGGCGATACGACCGGGCAGTCGAGCCAGCCCCCGGTGGGCACGCCGACGACCCCGCCGCCCGGGACCAGCACCCCGACCCCGGCGCCCACCCCGACCCCGACGCCGGCCCCGACGACCCCGGTCGACACCCCGGACCCCACGCCGACGGCTCCGGTCGAGACCGAGACCTCGCCGCCGCCCAGCGAGGAGCCACCGGCCAGCCAGGAGCCGCCGGCCACCGAGGACCCGGCAGCGTCCGGGGCGCCGGAGGCCACCGGCAGCGAGGTGCCGGAGCAGGCATGACCATCGCGCTGAGCTCCCCCGAGCAGACCGCGACGCACTGGGCCCGCTCGCTGCGGGTCGTCGCCGGCCGGCTGGTCAACGGTGACGACGGCGCCGGCCGTGCCGTCCCCTCGGTCGCGGTGCAGGGGCCCGGCGGCACCGGCAAGACGTTGCTGCTGGCCGAGCTCGCCGCCGCCTACCGGGCGGCGGGGGTGCCGGTGGTCGACGCCGAGGCGGCCCCCACCGCCGCCCTCGGCGACGGGGAGAACGTGGCCAGCGAGGTGGCCGTGGTGGTCGACGACGGCCAGCGGCTGACGGCGCAGACCTGCCGGCGGCTGGAGGAGCTCGTCGTGTCCCGGCGGGCCCGGGTGACGCTGGCCTACCGCCCGTGGCCGCACCTGCCCGAGCTGACCTCGCTGATCGAGGCGATGGGCGACGACCGGCACCTGGTGGTGCTCGGTCACCTGGAGCACGACGAGGTGGAGCGGTGGGCGGCCGCCGAGCTCGGCCCCGCGGCCACCCCGGACGTCGTGGAGTTCGTCGTCCACCAGACCGGCGGGCTGCCCGCCCTGGTCGACCACCTGCTGCGGTCGCTGGCCGGCACCTGCCGCGGGGGCCGGCCCGCCGTCCGGGCGGTCCCGGCGGACGTCGTCGACCGGGTCCGGGCCGACCTGCACGCGCTCGACCAGGCCGACCGGGTGCTGCTGCACGCGCTGGCCGCCGGCACGCCGCTGGACGCCGAGGTGCTCGCCGACGTGCTGGAGCTGCCGGTCCGGCGGTCCGGTGACCTGGTGGCCCGGGCGCGGGGCGGCGGTCTGCTGCTGGCCGAGGGCGCAGTCGTCCCCCTGGTGCACCAGGTGCTGCTGGACGTGACCCCTGCCGACATCACCCGGCAGACCCGCCGCCGGCTGCTGCGCGTGCTGCTCGACCGCGGGGAGGAGTCGCTGGCCGTCGCCCGGTCGCTGGCCGCCGACCGGGTGCGGGACCCGCGCGCCGCCCAGGTGTTGGAGGAGCAGGGCCGGGCGGTGCTGGCCGCGGACCCGGAGCTGGCCGGCACGCTGCTGGCCGAGGCCGCCGACGCCGGGGCCCCGCCCGCCCGGCTCGCGGCCCGCCGGGCCACCGCCGCCGCCCTGGTCGGCGACCTCGACGGGGCGCTGCAGTGGGCCGACCGGGCGCTGGAGGACGAGACCGCCCCCGACCGCGGCCGGGCCGCCAGCGTCGCCGCCGCGGTGCTGGCCCGCCGCGGGATGCTCGGGCGCAGCGCCGAGCTGTGCCGCCTGGCCGGGCCGGCGCACGCCGGGTCCACCGCCCTGGCCCTGGTCGCGCTCGGCGCGGTCGGCGACGCCACGGACTGCCTGGCCGCCGCGGACGACGCGGGCGACCACCGGGCGGCCACGATGGTGGCCGGCGCCCAGCGGCTGATGGCCCAGGGGGTGCTGCAGTCGGTCCGGCCGGGCGCCACCGCGGCCGACGTCGCCGAGGCGCTCTCCACCCTCACCCGTGCGGCGACCCTGCTGGAGCCGGTCGGGCGGGGCGTGCTGCTGCTGGACAGCCCGGCGGCGCTGGCCGCGCTGCTCGCCCTGCACAGCGGTGAGCTGACCGTGGCCGAGTCGGTGCTGGACCGGGCGCTGGAGTCCGACGTCGGTGGGCCACCGTGCCGCCCCCGGCACCTGCTGCTGCGGGCCTGGACGGCGATGCTCCGCAGCGGCAGCACCAGCGCCCGCGCACTGGTGGCCCGGGCCGTCGAGGAGGCGCCCCGCGGCCTGGAACCGCGGGACGAGCTGTTCCTGCGCGCCCTCGAGGTGGGGCTGGCCCGCCGCGCCAGCGACGCCCCGGCGCTGACCACCGCGTGGGAGCGGGCCCGCCAGGTGGCGCTGCGGCACCCGATGGACCTGTTCACCCTGCTCCCGCTGGGCGAGCTGCTGGTGGCCGGCGCCCGGCTGGCCGAGGCCGACCGGCTGGCTCCGCACCTGTCCCAGGCCGAGGCGCTGCTCACCCGGCTGGACCAGCCCCCCGTGTGGTCGGCGCCGCTGCACTGGAGCGGGGTCCAGGCCGCGATCCTGGTCGACGACCCGGCCGGCCTGGAGCCGCACGCCACCGCACTGGTCGCCGCGGCCCGCACCAACCACTACGCGGCGACCGTCGCCACCGCGGGGCGGTGCTGGCTGCGGCTGCTCGGCGGCCAGGTCGACGCGGCCGCGGTGGTCACCGCGGCGACCGGGCTGGCCGGCGTGGGGTTGGCCTGGGACGGCTCCCGGCTGGCCGGGCAGGCCGCCGCCCGGGCGGTGGACTCCCGCGACCGGCTGGACCTGCTGCACTGCGCCCGCGACCTCGCCGCCGGGGACGAGTCACCACCCGCGGCGACGGCCCGGGCGGCCGAGCCCGGGCCCCCCGGGACGGCGACGCCGGCCGTGCCGCCCGGTCACCCCACGCTCAGCCAGCGGGAACGCGACGTCGCCGAGCTGGTGGTCGCCGGGCAGACCTACCGGGAGATCGGCGGGCAGCTCTACATCTCGCCGAAGACCGTGGAGCACCACGTCTCCCGGATGCGGCAGCGGCTCGGGGCGAGCACCCGCTCGGACCTGCTGGCCCGGCTGCGCGCGGAGCTGGCCCAGCACTCCTGACCAGCACTCCCGGGTGGCCGCCGGCGCGGGCGTCGGCATGATGGGCGGGCGGGTCCGCGTCCTCCTCGCCGGCAACGGAGCTCGGCGACGCGCGGGCCGAGGCGAGGAGACGAGTCCGATGAGCGACGTCCCTGACCGGGTGGGCGTGATCGGTGGCGGCCGGATGGGCGCCGGCATCGCCCAGGCATTCCTCACCGCCGGTGCCCGGGTCGAGGTGGTGGAGGCCGGCGACGAGGCCGCCGAGGCGGCCCACGGCCGGGTGTCCGCCGGCCTCGAGGAGGCGGCCCGCCGCGGCAAGTTGACCGGCGACGTGGCTGACGTGCTGGCCCGGCTCTCGCTGGTGGACGCCCCGGCGCAGCTGTCCGCCGGCACCGGCCTGGTGGTGGAGGCGGTGCCGGAGCGGGCCGACCTCAAGGTCGCCGTGCTCACCGCCGCGGAGGCGGTACTGGGACCGGACGCGGTGCTGGCCACGAACACCTCCTCGCTGTCGGTGACCGAGCTGGCCGCCGCACTGCAGCGACCGGCCCGCTTCCTGGGCATGCACTTCTTCAACCCGGTGCCGGCCTCCAAGCTGGTCGAGGTGGTCGTCGCCGCGGAGACCGGCGAGGACGTCGTCGAGGCGACCCGCGGCTGGGTGCGGGCGCTGGGCAAGACCGACGTCGTGGTGCGGGACTCCCCGGGGTTCGCCTCCTCCCGGCTGGGCGTGCTGCTGGGTCTGGAGGCGATCCGGATGCTCGAGGAGGGCGTCGCGGACGCCGAGGCGATCGACGCGGCGATGGAGCTGGGCTACCGGCACCCGATGGGGCCGCTGCGCTCGACCGACCTGGTCGGGCTGGACGTGCGGCTGGCGATCGCCGAGTACCTGGCGAGCACGCTGGGCGAGCGGTTCACGCCGCCACAGCTGCTGCGTGACAAGGTGGCCGCCGGTGAGCTGGGCCGCAAGACCGGCCGCGGCTTCCACGCCTACGACGCAGACTGAGAGGACGACGATGTCCCAGCCCGACCAGGTGCCCCAGCCCGACCCCGACCAGCAGCCGACCGTCACCCGGACCGACGCCGACGGCGTGGCCACCCTGACCCTGCAGCGCCCGGCGCTGTCCCACCGGCTGCGCACCGAGCTGCTGGCGCTGGTCCGCGAGGTCTCCGCCGACGAGTCGGTGCGCGCCGTGCTGCTCACCGGCACCGGCCGGGCCTTCTGCGTGGGCCAGGACCTGGCCGAGCACGTCGAGGAGCTGCGTGCACCGGGCGGCCGGGCCGAGGGGGCACTCTCGGTGGTGGAGGCCGAGTACAACCCGCTGCTGCTGGCCCTGGCCGCACTGCCGGTGCCGCTGGTCGTCGGCGTCAACGGCGCCTGCGCCGGGGCCGGCATGGGGATCGCGCTCGCCGCCGACCTGCGGGTCGCGGCCGCGGGGGCGAAGTTCACCACCGCCTTCGCTGGGGTCGGGCTGTCCAGTGACTCGGCCCTGGCGTCCCGGCTGGTGCACTGCGTCGGCGGGTCCCGGGCCGCTGCGCTGCTGCTGCTGCCCGATCCGTTCCCGGCCGAGACCGCCGAGCAGTGGGGTCTGGTGCACCGCGTCGTGCCGGCGGAGGAGGTGCTCGCCGAGGCGACGGCCCTCGCCGTCCGGCTCGCCGCCGGGCCGACCGCCGCGTTCCGGGCGATCAAGCGGGTGCTGGCGACGGCGGCCACCGACTCGCTGGAGGAGACGCTGGCCCTGGAGGCCAGCCTGCAGACCGGCCTCGGGGCGACCGCCGACCACCGGGAGGCGGTCGAGGCCTTCCTGGCCAAGCGGGCGCCGGTGTTCACCGGCCGCTGAGCCACCGTTCCACGTGGAACGCCACGCGGTTCCTGCCTGGGCGGGGAGCCGTCAGCGCGCCTGGACGGCGCAGACCGGGCAGGCGTCCAGCGCGCGCACCGGCCAGTGCTGGTCGGTGGTGACCCGGGCGAGGGTGCCGCAGACGGTGAGCTCGCAGGCCCCGTCCAGGTCCGCCGGCGCCCGGTGCACCTCGACGGCGTGCCAGAGCGCGGCGGTCGGCCCGTGCGCACGGCTGCGGGCGGCGGCGAACGTGAGCGTCTGCGTGGTCACCCTGGAGTCGTCGGCAGCGCCGCCCGGTCGGCACAGCCCAGCTCACCCCATCGGGTGACCGACCCCAGCGGGCGCGTTTCGTCCGCTGCGTGGCAGCGTGGACGTCCCACCACCTCCGAGGAGACCCCTGGTGCAGCTCACCAAGCACGGACACGCCTGCGTCGTCCTGTCCGACGGCGACCGCCGGCTGGTCGTCGACCCCGGCGCGTTCACCGCGGACGACGCCTGGGCCGGCGCCTCGGCCCTGCTGGTCACCCACGAGCACGCCGACCACTTCGTCGCCGACCGGGTGCGCGCCGCGCTGGACGCCGACCCGGCGCTCCAGCTGTGGACCAACTCCTCGGTCGCCGCCCAGCTGGCCGGCCTGGGCAGCCGGGTGCACGTGGTCGGCCCGGGTGACGCCTTCACCGCGGCCGGCTTCGACGTCACCGTGCACGGCGAGTGGCACGCGGTGATCCACCAGGAGATCCCGCGGGTGCGCAACGTCGGCTTCCTCGTCGAGGGTCGGGTGTTCCACCCCGGTGACGCGCTGACCGTGCCCGAGGTCGACGTCCCGACCCTGCTCCTGCCGGCGCACGCGCCCTGGTCCAAGACCGCCGAGCTGATCGACTACCTGCGCGAGGTCCGGGCCGAGCGGGCCCTCGCCGTGCACGACGGGCTGCTCAACGACACCGGGCTGGGCCTGCTCGCCGGCCTGCTCGGGGAGCGCGGCCCGGGTCAGCCGACCACCTACGCGCGCCTGGCCCCGGGCGAGTCCGTCGAGGTCTGAGCCCCCGGGCCGGTGTCGAGCTCGGCCAGCCGGGCCGCGTAGCTGCGACAGCGGTCCTGCTCGGTCACCAGCGCCCGCTCGACGGTGACCCGGTCGGTCACGTCGGCCTGGATCCCGATGTACTGGACGACGGTGCCGGTCGCGTCGGCCACCGGGGTCAGGTGGCACTCGTTCCACCAGGTGCTGCCGTCGGCTCGGACGTTGAGCAGCACCTCACGGACCTCCGCGCCGTCGGCGATCGCCGCCCGGATCCGGGCGACCGCGGCGGGATCGGTGTCGGGCGACTGCAGGAAGCGGCAGTTGCGACCCAGCACCTCGGCGGCCGGGTACCCGGCCAGCTGCTCGAAGGCCGGGTTGACGTAGACCAGCGGCTGGTCGGGCAGCCGCAGGTCCACCACGGTCACCCCGGTGCCGACCGCGGCCAGCGCCCGCTGCAGCAGCGCCTCACCCGGGTCCCCGGTCGCACCGCCGGAGAGCAGCCGCGCGGCGGCGCCGGTCGCCGTGGACCCGGCGGCCGGCGCGGCCGGGGCCGGGTCCTCGGTGCGAGGGGCCACCCGGGACAGCAGCGCCTGGGCGGCCCGGACGACGGTGTCCCGCCGGTAGGTCAGCGCGTAGGCGAACCGGCGGTCCATGTCCGGGCCGTCGTCCCCCAGGTCGCGGGCGAGCAGCGCGGCGCTGAAGTGCGGGCTGAGCACGACGATGTCCCACTCGCCGCGCACCGGGTCGCCGGCGGAGAGCGTGGCGCCGCGTAGCCCGGGCAGCGGCTCGGCGGTGAGGTCCTCACCGATCGCGGCGACGAAGCCGACCCGTTCCACCAGGTCGCGGTAGCGCAGCCGGGTGGCCGGGGTGACGTGCCGGGCCTCCTGGAAGGCGGCGGCCACCACGCAGGTCTCCCCCAGCCGCATCGCCTGCCGCTCCAGCTGCTTGCTGAGCTCGATCAGCAGCGCCTTGGGCGCCTCGCGCACCGGCACCTCGGCCGGCAGGCAGGCGAACGGCGAGACCAGCTCCCCCGGCGGGCCGGCGGGCGGCGCGGCCGGCAGCCGCAGCGCCGCGACCGGGTGCCCGGGGACGGCGCCCGGGGCGGGCCGGCCGAACAGCCAGCCCTGACCGAGGGTAGCGCCCAGGGCGCGGGCCATCGTCAGGTGGTGGCCGTCCTCGATGCCCTCGGCGAGCAGGAGCGCGCCGGTCGACTCGGCGTAGGCGTTGACCGCGTTCATGATCTCGGCGACCGCCGGGCCGGGGCGCTGCTGCACCAGCCGCAGGTCCAGCTTCACCACGTCGGGGCGCAGCAGCGGCATGAAGGCCAGCGACAGCGACTCCGCGCCCACGTCGTCCAGGGCGATCGCCCAGCCGAGCTCCCGCACCCGGGCCACGGTGCGCAGCAGCTCGGCCGGCCGGGCCGCCAGCGCGCGCTCGGTGATCTCCAGGACCACCCGCAGGTCGCCGGGGACGCGGCCGGCCCGGTCGAACAGCGCCTCCAGCGGCGCCTCGTCGAGGGCGTCGGGCTCGACGTTGACGAAGACGGTGAGCGGGGCCAGCAGCCCCGCACGGACGGCGCCGCGCAGCGCGGCGGCCCGGCAGGCCTGGTCCAGCTCGGTCAGGCAGCCCTCGGCGCGCGCGGCGGCGAACAGCGCGTCGGGCGCACGCAGCGGCCCCTCCGGGCCGCGGGCCAGCGCCTCGTAGGCGACCACCCGGCCGCTGTCCAGCTCGACGATCGGCTGGAACAGGCTGGCGACGGCACGGTCGGCGATCACCGCACGGACGTCGGCCGGCGGTGCTGGCTGGAACTGCTCCACGTCGTCCCCCATCGGAGCCGGACAGCGCCCCCTCGAGTCTGACAGCATCGACCTGCTCCCAACGGGTGAGCTGACCGGCGGCCCGCCGGCCACACCGACCGCGGGACAGGGGGCGACGGTGACCACCACCTACGAGCTGCCCACCTGGGCCGCCCTGCCGGCGCGCGCCGACGAGGGCTTCGACCGGCTGGCCCGCACGGTCGCCGAGCGGCTGCGGGTGCCCCGCGCGCTGGTCGTGCTCGTCTCCAAGGGCGGCCAGGTGTTCCCGGGCGCGCACGGGGTGCCCGAACCGTGGGCCAGCCGGCGGTCGATGCCGTTGAGCAACTCGATGAGCCAGCGGGTCGCGGCGACCGGGAGCCCGCTGGTGCTCCGGGACGCCCGGGTGGACCCCGAGCTCGGCGACGGCGCGGCGGTCCGGGAGCTGGGGGTCGTCGCCTACGCCGGGATGCCGATGTGGGACGTGCTCGGGCGGCCGACCGGGGTGCTGTGCGCCGTGGACACCGCTCCTCGTGACTGGACCGGGCCGGACCTGGCGGTGCTGCGCGGGCTGGCCGAGGAGGGGTCCCGGCAGCTGCAGGTGCGGGCGGTCGAGCTGGCCGAGAGCGAGGCCCGGGCCACCGCCGTCCGGGACGCCGCCGCCGCGCGGGTGGCCGCCGCAGCCGCCCGCCACGCCTTCGTCGAGGCGGAGGCGGAGGCCGACCGCACCCGGCTGGTGGCCCGCCTCGGTGAGGCGCTGCTGACCGTGGACACCCTGGCCGAGCTGCTGCGCTGCGTCGACCGCGACCTCCGCTCCCCGCTGGGTGCCACCGCGGCGCTGCTGGGGATCGCCGAGGGCAACCGCGCGGACGTGCGGGTCTGGGCGGTCACCCCGGGCGGCCTGCCGTCACCGGAGCAGGTCGCCGTCCACCGGCTCACCGACCCGCACCCGCTCACCGTCGCGATGCGCGAGCGGCGGCTCGTGCCGGTCGGCACGCCCGAGGAGGGGGCCTCTCCCGGAGCGGGGCTGCCGGCGCGCACCGAGACGGCGCTGGCGGTGCCGCTGCTGCTCGGGCAGCACACGTCGGAGGCGGGTCTGCTGGTGGCCTGGGCCCAGCGCCGGGAGCTCGACCCGGCCCTGCTGGCCGTCGCCGGTGACCTGGGCCGGCACGTCGGGCACGCGCTGGACCGGGTGCTGCTGCGCCAGCAGCGGCTGCGGCTGACGCAGCTGCGCAACTCCGCCTGACCGGGTCAGGCCGGGGTCGCGGGCCCCGGGTCGTGCGGCTCGGCGGTGAACATGGTCACCAGGTCCATGCCGCCCCACTCCTGCAGGTCCTTGCCGCTGGCGGCCCACTCCGGTGAGTCGAAGGCGGCCCGCATCGCCTCGTGCGACTCGAAGACCAGCTCGGCCAGCAGGTGGTAGGCGGGCTCGCCGACGACCTGCCGGTGCACCCGGTGCACCCGGTTCTCCACCAGCCCGGGGGTCTTCTCCACCAGGGGCACGTGGGTGCCGAAGTAGCTCTCCTCGAAGGCGGCCGGGTCGTCGGGGGTGCGGTAGAGCGCGAAGAAGCTGACGGTCATGGGTGCCTCCCTACCCTCTGGCGCGGCAGGCACCCGCGCCGGACGGTCAGCGACCGCCGACGGAGACC
Source organism: uncultured Modestobacter sp. (assembly GCF_947486615.1). Taxonomy (GTDB): domain Bacteria; phylum Actinomycetota; class Actinomycetes; order Mycobacteriales; family Geodermatophilaceae; genus Modestobacter. Next base: position 85,610 of record NZ_CANKUD010000014.1, on the reverse strand, counting down.
TCGAACTCGACCTGGCTGACGTCGGGGCGCAGCCGGGAGAAGGAGTGCACCAGCGGGTGGCCGGAGGTGTCCCGGACGGTGGTGCGGACGACGAGCAGCGGCGAGCCCACGATCACGTCGAGGACGTCGGCCTCGTCGCTGGCCGCGGTGCCGACGTCGACCACGAGCCGGGCGTGCGCCAGGTCGGCCTGGTACTCCCGGCGCAGGAACTCGTACAGCGACCCGTGGCCGAAGTCCTCGGTCGCGGCCTTGGGGTAACGGCCGGCGGCCAGGAAGCTGCGCACCACGTGGTTGGGCAGCCCGTCGACGCTGCGCAGCCGGACCAGCTCCACCACGTCCTCGGCGGTGCCGATCGACAGCTCGGTGGCGATCGCCGGGGCCGCCGGCACGACCCGCTGGCCCAGCACGGTGGTGCCGACCTGCGCGCCCTGCTCGGTCATCACCGAGTGGAATCCGGCGATCCGGTGGACGAAGCTCTCCCGGTACTCGTGCCGGATGCCCGGCCGGCTCACGAACGTGCCGCGGCCCTGCTCACGGACGAGGTGCCCGTCGGCGACCAGCCCGTCCACCGCGCGGCGCAGCGTGATCCGGCTGACGCCGTACTCGGCGCACAACACCGGCTCGGGAGGGAGGAGGGTGTGCTCGGGCAGCGCGGACGCCCGGCGGCGGAGCGCCTCGCGCACGGCGAGGTACTTGGGCCCCGCCTCCGAACTCGCCACGCCCAGAAAGGTACTGCACCAAGAGACGTCTAGACGTCATGACGTACGGTTCAGCTGCCCGACCCCCTCGTCCGGAGGAGAGCCAGTGCACATCGGAGTGCTGACCGGCGGTGGCGACTGCCCCGGCCTGAACGCCGTCCTGAGGTCCGTCGTCCGCACCGCCGAGAAGGAGTACGGCAGCACCGTCGTCGGGTTCCGCAACGGCTGGCGCGGACTGCTCGAGGACGACGCCATGGTCCTGGACCGGCCGCTCGTCCACAACCTCCTCACCCGCGGCGGCACCATCCTGGGCTCGGCCCGGGTGGCGCCGCAGAAGATCCGCGACGGGCTGGGCCGGATGCGCGAGGTGCTCGACGCGCACGGCGTCGACGTGCTCGTGCCGATCGGCGGCGAGGGCACGCTCACCGCCGCCGCCTGGCTGGCCTCCGAGGGGGTCCCCGTCGTCGGCGTGCCCAAGACCATCGACAACGACATCCACGGCACCGACCTGACCTTCGGGTTCGACACCGCGGTCAGCATCGCCACCGACCTGATCGACCGGCTGCACACCACCGCCGAGTCGCACCAGCGCGTGCTGCTGGTCGAGGTGATGGGGCGGCACGCCGGCTGGATCGCGCTGAACGCCGGCCTGGCGTCGGGGGCGCACCTGACGATCACCCCCGAGCAGCCCTTCGACATCGACGAGGTCTGCGAGCTGGTGACCGCCCGGTTCGACCGCGGCCACCGGCACGTGATCGGCGTGATCAGCGAGGGCGCCACCCCCAAGCCCGGCACCATGCCGCTGCGCGACGGCGGCCTCGACGAGTTCGGCCACCGCCGGTTCACCGGCGTCGCCCAGCAGCTGGGCGAGGAGCTGGAGCGGCGCACCGGCAAGGAGGTCCGGACGACGGTGCTGGGCCACGTGCAGCGCGGCGGCACGCCGACGTCCTTCGACCGGGTGCTGGCCACCCGCTTCGGCCTGCACGCCACGATCGCCGCCCACGAGGGGAAGGTGGGCAACATGGTCGCGCTGCACGGCACCGAGATCGGGCTGGTGCCGCTGGCCGAGGCGGTCGCCGAGCTGAAGACCGTGCCGCCGTCCCGGCTGGCGGAGACGAAGGCCTTCACCGGCTGACGGCGGCGCTCACCAGGGCCGTCTCCAGGGCCCTCACCAGCGCCATCGCCAGCCGAGCACGCAGGCGCCGTCCGGGACGGCGGCCAGCGACGTCTGGCCGCCGACCAGCTGCACCGGCTGCTCCTCGGCCGGCTCGGTGGCGTCCACCCCGTGCCACCGGGCCCGCAGCACCGCACCGGGGAGGGCCGCGGGGTCGAACCGGACGGTGAGCGCCAGGTGCCGCACGCCGGCGGACACCCCCCGCCGGAACTCCGGGGCCGGTGGTTCGGGGTAGGCGAAGGCGGTCCGGTACTCCAGGTGGGTCGTCTGCCCGGGCAGCAGCGGCTCGTCCAGCAGGATCTCCACCGCGCACAACGGGGTCCCGGCCACCCGGAACGCGCCGACCGGCGTGCCACCGGTCAGCACCGCGACCGCGGCGTGGTCGGTGTCGAAGACGTAGTGGTGCCGGTCGGTCGCCTCCACCGCCTCCAGCAGCTGCCGGGTGACGTGCAGCCGGGGTGAGCGGTCGGCGCCCACCTCGTGGTGCTCGGCGACCTGGAGGGTGCGCACGGTGCGCCGCGGCATCGGCCGCTCGCCGTCGAGGGCGCCGGCCACCACCAGCCGTCCGCCCACCGGGCGGCCGCGGCGCAGTGTCCGCAGCTCCTCGGCGTGCTCGTCGGTCATCTCGAAGGCGGCGACGAACAGCTCCAGGGTGCGGTCGGAGAGCCGGTCGCCGTTCAGCGCCCGGCCGACCCGGTTCTCCAGGCTGCGCGGCCGGTGCTCCCAGCCCACCTCACCGGTCTCGACGAGGTGCGCGGCCAGCACCGCGGCCACCGCGGCCCGGGGCAGCGCCCCGCGTCGCACACTGCTGAACCGCTGCCAGCGGCGGCGGTAGCGCGGCTCACCCAGCAGCTCGGCCAGCCGTTCGCCGGCCCACCGCACACCGACCGTCCGGTCGCCGACCTCCCGTGCCATGGCCCCCGCCCCCCACACGGCCACGTCGTGGCCACATCAGGCAGGTACCAACCTCTCGCCGCGGTCGCGAGGCGCGGGGGACCTCGCGGTCGCGGCACCCGGCCTGTCGCCACGCACCAGAGCGGGCCGAGCACCGCCGTGCCCCCGCGGTGCCCGGTCTCCGCTCAGGACGACGGGCTCACGACGACGGGCTCACGACGACGGGCTCACGACGGCGGGCTCAGGACGGCGGCGGCGCCGGGTCGCCGGGCTGCAGCTCGATCACGGTGACCTCCGGGCGGGCGCCGACCCGCATCGGCGGGCCCCAGTAGCCGGCCCCCGAGGTCACGTACAGCTGGGTGTCCCCCTGCATCGACCAGCCCTCGACGGCCGGCTGGTCCAGCAGCACCGCGTAGTCGAAGGGCCACAGCTGACCGCCGTGGGTGTGCCCGGACAGCTGCAGCCCCACCCCGGCCGCCCGCGCCTGCTCCACCATCACCGGCTGGTGCGCCATCAGCACCAGCGGGGTGGCGTCGTCCCGGCCGTCGAGCGCGGCGTCCAGGTCGGCCCCGTGTCCCGGGACGCCGGAGTCGGCTGCCACCCGGTCGTCGATGCCGGCCAGGTCGAACGTGGCCCCGCCGCGGCCGATGGACACCCGCTCGTTGCGCAGCACGTCCACCCCGAGGGTGGGCAGGTGCCGCATCCACTCCTGGGTGTCCACGAAGTACTCGTGGTTGCCGGTGACGAAGAAGACGCCCTGCTCGCTGACCAGGTCGGCCAGCGGGGCGACGTCCTCGCGCAGCTGGGCCACGTCGCCGTCGACCAGGTCGCCGACGATCGCCACGACGTCCGGGCGCTGGGCGTTGACCAGCTCCACGACCCGCTCGAACCGCCGCCCGCCGTAGGTGGAGGACAGGTGGCCGTCGGCGAAGGTGACGATCCGCAGCCCGGCCAGCGCCGGGTCCAGTCCGGGCAGGCGGATCGGCACCCGGCGGACGACGGGGGCGGAGTTGGCCAGCACGACGCCGGTGCCCGCCGTGCCCACCGCCACCGCGCCCGCCCCGACGGCGAGCGTCCGGGCCAGGAACAGCCGCCGTGAGACGGCGTCCTCCCGCTCGGCGTCCTCCCGCTCGGCGTCCTCCCGCTCGGCCTCGTCCCGCCCGGTCTCGTCCTGTCCGGTCTCGTGTCCGGTCTCCGCGTGGGGGCGGTCGTCCCGGCCCTCGGGAGCTGCGGGGCCCGCCCCGGTGGTGACCGCGGCCGGGCGCCGGCGGCGGCGCACCAGCGCGGCCACCAGCCGTATCGGCTCGGTCGCCAGCACCGCGAGGAACAGGTAGAAGACGACGCCCAGCCAGGTGTAGCCGGCCCAGTCCAGCGGCGTGGCCACCGCGGGCGGCAGCTGGTCGCTCAGCACCACCGCCGCCGTCGGCAGCAGCGCCAGGACGACGGTCAGCACGGTCAGCCGGCGGCGCACCCGGCCGGGCCGGGTGGTGCCGCGGACCAGCCGCCACCACACGTAGCCGTGCAGCAGCAGCATGGCCAGCAGGACGACGGCACCGAACCCGAGCAGGCGGATCAGGGACAGGGGGTGCTCCTCAGCAGCGGGGCGCGGAGGTCAGACGCTATGCCGTCGCCGCCTTCAGCACCGGGCGCAGCTCCGGCCAGCGCAGCCAGAACTCCTGCTCGGCCCGGTCCGAGCGGGCCTCCTCCAGGCCGTGCAGCCGCCCCCAGGTCCAGGCGTTCTCCCCGGCGGCGGCGGCCTGCAGGCCCATCTCGCGGCACAGCGGGCGGGTCACGAAGGTGTCCTGCCGGTCACCGAGCACGGTCTGCACGCCCTTGAGCGCGCTCACCAGCTCCGCCACCGGGCGGCCCAGCACCGGCACGGCCGCGTCGGCGGTGTACCGCAGCCGCTTGGCGGCCTTGCGGACGTCGTGCAGCGCCTCCGGGTCGTCGGAGTCCTGGGCCGCCTCCACGCTGCGCCGCAGCCGGCGGGCGGTGCGGGCCAGCACCTCCCGCAGCACCTCGTCGGCGGGCCGGGCGGCGTCCTCGGTCAGCGGCGGCTCGGCGACCAGCGCCGCGAGGTCGTCCCGCAGCTGGAGGTAGGCCGGGCTGCTCAGCACCTTGCGCGCCCCCGCGTCACCGGCCTGCTCGTCCTTGACCGCCGCCTGCTGCAGCCGGGCGGCCACCGGGCCGATCACCAGCTCCGGCGGCTGCTCGTCGACCAGCGCACGCAGGTGGGCCAGGGCCACCTCGGCGTCCCGGGCCGGGGAGAGCGCCGAGCCGACCTGGGCCAGCTCCTGGCGCAGCGGGTCGGTCTGCGTGCGGTCGAGCACCGGACGGAAGGCGGCCAGCGTGCTGCGCAGCCGCCGGCAGGCGACCCGCACCTGGTGCACGCCGTCGGGCTGACCGGTGCGCACCATCAGGTCGGCGTCCTGCAGCGCCTGCACCTGCAGGTCCAGCGCGGCCCGGACGACCTCACCGGCCGGTGCGGTGGAGGTGCGCCCCCGCTCGCCCTTCGCCTTCTTGCCCTTCTTCGCCTTCTTGCCCTTCTTGCCGCCGGCCGGCGCGGCGGTCGGCAGCGCGGTGGACGGGCCCGTCAGGGCCGTCAGCCGGTCGGCCAGCACCCGACCGAGCTTCGACGCGGACGTCGCCGGCCGGGCGCCGGCGTCCAGCAGCCGCTCGGCCACGGCGGCGAGCAGCTCCTCGTCCCCGCCGACCAGCTCGACCTCGACCTCCCGCCAGGTGGTCACCACCGCGGCGTCGCCGGGCTCGGCGGGCAGCGCCGTCCCGGTCACGTGGTCGTCGGCGACCTCGGCCAGCACCCGGCCCTCGGCGTCCACCAGCTCGGTGACCAGCCGACGGGTGCGCAGCGAGGCCACCTGGGTCGCGGGGGCGCGGCGCACGATGCCCAGCACCGGCTCCAGCACGGCCTTGGGCGGGGTCTTCGCGGCCCGGCCGACAGGCGAGTGCAGTTCCCGGCGGGCGCCGGCCACCGCCGGCAGCTTCACGTGCCAGCCGGCGTCGGTGCCACCGGTCCGACGGCGCAGGGTGACCCGCGCCCGGGCCAGCCGCAGGTCGGCGGTGTCGTAGTAGGCGGCCTCGAGGAGGTGCTCCACGGCTCCGCGGACCTCCGCCACCCCGGGCAGCTCCGAGAGCTCGGGCAGTGCGAACGCCTCCTCGACGTCGTACTTGCGCTCGATCTCCAGATGCTCGACAGCCACCAGCAGCAACTCCTCGTCCGCGCAGGCCGGCGCCTCTCGGCCGGTCCGCTGTGACCGTCCGTCCTACCGCACGCAGGTGAACGGCGCACCCGGCGGTGACCCGCCGCCGCCCGGCGGGGAGGCTGGAGGTGATGGACGACGCACCCGCACCCCGCGCCCGCTGGTCCGCCCTCGCCCTGTCCGCGCCCTGGGCGGCGTGGGCGGCGCTCCGGGCGACCGGCACCGAGCGCGGCTTCCCGCTGGTCCCGGCGCTGGCCTTCACGCCCTACGCGGCGGCGAGCAGCGCCCTGCCCCTCGGCGCCGCGCTGCTGTCCCGGTCACGCGCCGCGACGGTGGTCGCCGCCGGGTCCGCCGCCGTGCTCGGTGCCGCCGTCCTGCGGCACACCCGGCCGGCGTCCGCCACCGCGCTCGCGGACGGCCCGCGGCTGCGGGTGGTCTCGCTGAACATGCTGCGCGGCCGGGCCGACCCGGCCGCGGCGGTGGCGCTGGCCGACCGGCACGACGCCGACGTGCTCGCGCTGATGGAGGTGACCCCGGAGGCGGTGCACGGCCTGCTGGACGCCGGCGTCGCCGACCGGCTGCCCACCGGGCACGTCGTCCCGGCCGGGGAGGGTCAGCCGGCCGGGGCCGGTGGTGCGGTGTGGACCCGGCTGGAGGTGCTGCACCGGTCGGTCGTGCCCGGTCGGTTCGGGCAGCCGGCCGTCCGGCTCGCCGTGCCCGGCGCCCCCGACGTCGAGCTGACCGCCGTGCACACCCACCCCCCGGCCCGGTCGTGGCGGCAGGTGGCCCGCTGGGAGGAGGACCTCCGGCTGCTGCCCGAGCCCACGGACGACGTCCTGCGCGTGGTCGCCGGCGACCTCAACGCCACGCCGGACCACGCGGCCTTCCGCCGGCTGCTCGGCCGCGGCTGGGTCGACGCCGGGCTCGCCACCGGTCAGGGGCTGCGCTCGACCTGGTCACCGATGCGGGTGTCGTGGCCGCGGCTGACGCTGGACCACGTGCTGGTCGACCCGCGGGTCGAGGTGTGCGGCCTGAGCGTCGTCCACGTGCCCGGCAGCGACCACCGCGCCCTGGTCGCCGACCTGCGCCTGCCGGCGACCCTCGGGGAGGGTGTGTCCCGGGCGGCGGGTTCCGCGGCACCGCCGCCCGGGCAGTGACAGGGTGCCCGCAGGACGGTCGTCTGCACCTCGGTCGTGTGACATCTGGGTGAACAAGACCTCACCCGGCGCGGGCTCACCCACCGCACGCGTCTGCTGACCGGCCTCAGCCGATCCGGACGTCGTCCTGGCCGTCGACCGACACCACGTCACCGCGGCGCAGCTGCCGGCCGCGGCGCTCCTCGAGCTCGCCGTTGACCTGCACCTCCCCCGCGGTGAGCACGTCCTTCACCTGGGCGCCGGTGGGCACGGCGTCGATCAGCTTCAGCAGCTGGCCGAGCCGGATGGTCTCCTCGCCGGAGCGGAGCTCGATGGTGCGCACGCCGACGATCCTCCCCGCCTCATGCCGGGCGCAGCACGTCGCCCACCGCGAGCACCCCCGGCCGGGCCACCAGGGCGCCGACCGCCAGCGCGCCGCCGCGCTCCCGGTGGATGGTCTTGAAGACCCCGGTGTCCCGGCCGATCCCGCCGGCCTGCGGCCGGGTTGTCATCACGCACCGGGGCACCCGGCCGACGACGTCGAGCTCCCCGGTGCCCGCCGCCACCCGGGTGCCGACCAGGTCGTCCTCCCCCGCGCCGGCCAGGACGACGTTGGCCCGGAAGCGGCGCCGGTCCCAGCCGCCCAGCGTGCCGGTGGACAGCAGGGTCACCCGGGCGTCGGCGTTGTCGTGGAAGGCGCCGTCGGCACCGGAGAACGGGTCCCAGCGGTCCCCCGCCTCATCGACGGGGCTCTCGTACCGCCGGTCACCCTGGACCGCCGCGGCCGGGCGCAGGGTCACCCGCCGCCCGGCCCAGTCGGAGAGGACGGCGTCGTCGCTGGTGGCCGTGCCGTCGGGCAGCACGACCTCGACCGTCCCGTCGGCCCGCGAGCGGCCGGTGGCGAACAGCAGCTCCGGCACCCGGCGCGCGGTCAGCCCGAACCCGGTGGCGACGTCGAACAGCGCCCAGCCGCGGTCACCGGTGACGCCCTCAACGCCCAGCTCGGCCCGGTCCAGCCGTTCGCCGAGCAGCGACTTCACCGGGAAGCGCCAGAGCTCCAGCACCCGCAGCGGGGACATCACACCCGGCCCGGCGTCCACCCCAGGGTCCAGGTGCCCGACCACGTCTCCCCCGGCGCGAGCACCAGCAGGTCCACCCCGTCGGCCAGGGCGTTGGCCGGGCAGGTCATCGGCTCGACGGCCACGCTGCGCCGGCGCTGGTCGGCCGGCAGCGTGTCGCCGGTGTAGACCTGCAGCCACGACCAGGCGCCGTCCACGGCGATCTCGACCGCCCCGGCCGGGCCGCTGAGCCGGGTCCGCGCCCAGCCGTCGTCGTCCCGGACCAGGTCGGTCAGCGCGGTGTCGATCGCCTGATCCCCGACCCGGCCGATCGCGCCGTCGAACGGCACGCGCTCCCCGGTGGGCAGGCCGCCCTCCAGCACCAGCGACGTGCGGGCGGGGACGGTCAGCTCGGCGACGGACACGTCGCCGGGGGCGTCGGCGCCCACGGAGAAGTACGGGTGCATGCCCGCGCCGAACGGGGCGTCCTCCCCGCCTGCGTTGCGCACCCGCACCGTCACGGTGAGCCGGTCGGCCGCCAGGGTGTAGTCGATCGCCGCGGCCAGCCGGAACGGCCAGCCGGTGCGCGGCTCGATCGTCGTCCCGACCGTCACGGCGTCGGCCTGCTGCGCCAGCACGTGCCAGGGCTGGGCGGTGACCAGCCCGTGGACGGCGTTGGGCGACCCGGCGCTCACCACGTCCAGCTGCAGGTCCCGCCCGCGCCACGACCAACGGCCATCCCGCAGCCGGTTGGGCCAGGGCAGCAGCACACCGCCCTTCCGTCCGGCCGGGACCGTGCCCGCGGGGTAGCCGTCCAGCACGTGCCAGTCACCGACGACGAGCTCGCGCAGGGCGCCCCCGCGCAGGTCCACGGCCAGGCGGGCGTCGCCGGCGGTGAGCTCGGCGTCCAGCGGCTCCGTCCGGGGCCAGAGCTGGTCAGCGGGCGGGTGGTCGAGTGCCATGCGGTCCTCCTGGATCGGCGGTCCCCGACAGCTCACCACAGGACCCGACCGGCTGTTCCACGTGGAACCCGGCTGACCGCGGTCACCCGGGACTGGTGACAGACGTCAGTGGCCCCGGACACCCCTGTCTCGGCAGACTGGACGGGCCGCCAGATCCCCGAGGAGACCCCGATGCCCGAGCCCCACCTGCGCGCCGCCGACGCCGACCGGGCCGCGGTCGCCGAGATCCTGGGCCGACACATGTCCGCCGGGCGGCTGACCGTCGAGGAGTACGACGAGCGGCTCGCCCTCGCGTGGACCGCCAAGACCTACGGCGACCTGACCCCGCTCACCGCGGACCTCCCCGAGGCCACGAGTTCCGACCTGGTCGCCCCGACCACGGGGCGGGCCGGCACCGACGGCCCGGCGTCCGCGCCCACCGGCGGGACGTTCCCGTGGGTCGGGCACTGGGGGCCGTTCGGCGGAGCGCAGGCCTGGGCCGGCGGCTCCACCGTGCGTGCCGCCTGGGGCAGCTGGGTGGCCACCGCGCTGATCGTGCTCTCCATCTGGGCACTGAGCTCCTGGGGGTCCGGGGAGCTCCTCCACTTCTGGCCGATGTGGGTGATCGGCCCGTGGGGGGTCGTGCTGGCGTTCCAGACGGTCAACGGCGGGCTGGGGTCCACGGACGACGGCCGGCACCGCTCCCTCCCCGGCCACCGGGACTGAACCGGGCGCGTGCGGGTCAGCCGGCCCCGGCGGGGTAGCGGAGAGGTCCGAGCCGAGGACCCCGGAGGACCCACGTGCACACCATGACCGACCGTTTCACCGACGCGTTGCACCGCCTGGACGCCGACCGCGACACCGGCCCGCTCGTCGAGCTCGCCGGGGACGACACCCAGCTGGTCAAGCTCGACGAGCACCACGAGACACAGGGCCGGGAGGGCGCGCAGACGTTCTGGTCGGACTACCGCGCCGTCTTCGGCGAGATCGAGACCACCTTCACCCACACCGTGGTCGGCGAGTCCAGCGCGGCGCTGGAGTGGACGTCGACCGGCACGTTGCGCGACGGGAAGCCGTTCACCTACCGGGGGGTGACCGTCATCGAGGGCGACGAGGAGCAGCTGTCCGGCGTCCGCACGTACTACGACTCGGCTGCCTTCCTGCAGGGCCACAGCGGTACCGCCTGACCTGACGTGCCGGTCCGCGGCGGTCCCGCCCGGCAGGTCGGGACCGCCGTGAACCGGATCGCCACACCCGGCCATGGAGGGGTGTGACGAGCCCACCCTCCGCTGCCGGAACATCACCACCTGTGTCCGGCCTCCGCGTGCACTCCGCCGCGCGCCGGCCGCCGGACCCCACCCCGGACCCGGTGCGCCTGCAGGCGTTGCCCTCGGCCCTGCCGACCGACACCGAGCTGATCACCCGCTCGGTCACCGACCCGGGTCAGTTCACCGCCCTGTTCGACCGGCACGCCAGCACCGTCCACCGCTACCTCGGCCGCCGGGTGGGCGACCTCGCCGACGACCTGCTCAGCGAGACGTTCCTGATCGCCTTCCGCCGGCGCGCGGCCTACCGCCCTGAGCACGTGGAGGTCCGGCCCTGGTTGCTGGGCATCGCCACCCACGTCGTGCACGGGCACCAGCGTGCCGAGCGGCGCCGCTACCGGGTGCTGGCCAAGGCGGCCGGGCAGCCCGAGGAGCACGGCGCGGACCCCGCCGACGCAGCCGACCGGCTCGACGCCCAGGCGTTGCGTGGTCCGCTGGCCGTCGCGCTGGCCGCGCTGAAGCCCAGGGACCGGGACGCACTGCTGCTGCTCGCCTGGGGCGACCTCTCCTACGAGGAGATCGCCACCGTGCTCGACGTCCCGGTCGGCACGGTCCGCTCCCGGTTGCACCGGGCCCGCCGCCAGACCCGCACCGCCCTCGGGGACGCCTCCCCGCTCGACGTCTCGGAGGAGACCCGATGAACGAGCTCACCGCACTCCGCGAGGCCGGGCCCGAGGCCCCGGCCCTCTCCCCCGCCGCACGTTCGGCCGCCCGTGCCGCCCTGCTGGCGGAGGTCGCCGGCCCGGCACCGGCCCGCCGCCGGCGCCCCAGCCGTCGGACGACGCTGCGGCTGGGTGCCGCGGGCCTCGCCGTCGCGGCGGCCTGGACGGCGGCTGTCGTCATCGCCGCGCCCGACGGCCCGGGCACACCGGCCAGCAGCGTCACGCTCGTCGACTTCACCATGCCGACCTTCCCCTTGTCCTTCGACCCGGTGCCCGACGGACTGCGACCGGCGTTCGGCGGGGGCAGCGACGGCGCCACGATCGCCGCGTACGACGACCCCGCCGGCCAGGACGGCTTCACGGTGTACGTCGGCGACGACGAGCCGGACCAGCGACCGGACGACGCTGCGGAGAACGACGTGTCCGCCACCGAGGAGGTCACCGTCGACGGCACGGACGCCGAGCTGGTGCGGTACTCCCGGGACTGGTGCGTCGGTGACGCCCCGGGCGAGGACTGCAGCCGGCGCTCGTACACCTGGCTGACCTGGCAGCGGTCCGACGACCAGTGGGTGACGATCGACGCGTACGGCCGCTACGCCGGCCGCGACCGGCTGCTGCAGATCGCCGGGTCGCTGGTCGACCGGCCACAGCCGGCCACGCTCGACGTCGGGCTGGCCCCGGCCGGCTGGTCGGTGCGGGCCTTCAAGGCGGGCCGGGTGCTGACGCTGGTCAACGACGCCTACGAGCAGCAGGAGGTCACCGTGCACATCCCGCTGCCGGAGGACGTGATCCCGGCCGATCAGGTGCGCAGCAGCATCATGGGCCCGATCGGTCCGCAGCTGGACGTGACCGTGCACGGCCGGCCGGCCCAGCTGGTGCTGGTCGACACCGGGTACCTCGACCAGCGCGGCTGGTACCTGCAGGCCCAGTTCACCGACGGGACCACGTTCGTCCTGCAGGTGCCCGACGCGTTCACCCAGGATCAGGTGCTCGAGTTCGCCGAGCAGGTGACGCACCGCCCCTGAGCACGACGATGGCCCCCTCCCGATCGGGAGGGGGCCGACGTGCGCGTGGGCAAGGGGGGAGTTGAACCCCCACGTCCTCTCGGACACACGGACCTGAACCGTGCGCGTCTGCCATTCCGCCACTTGCCCTGGCGAGGGAGAACAGTAGCAGCCACCCGGGACCACCCCAGGACCACCCCCGGGCGCGCGCCGCACGCACCCTCCCGGCGTTCTCCCGCCCACGCTGGTAGACAGGTGCGGCGACGCGGCACGGACGAGATCGTCCGGGGCGTCCTGCGCTCGCCGACCGGTCCGACGACCCTCCCCCGGTTACGATCAGCGCTCAGGTGCAGTGGGAGGTCAGCCGAAGGCGAGGGAGCGACTGTGGGTGTGCTGCAGCGCTTCGAGCGTCGCCTCGAGGGCATGGTCGGGCTGGCGTTCGCCCGCGTCTTCAAGGGCAAGGTGCACCCCGCCGAGATCGCTCACGCCCTGCAGCGCGAGGCCGACGAGCAGCGCTCCGTCCTCGGCGGCGGACGGGTCCTCGCACCGAACGTCTACGTGGTGACCCTGGGCCCCACCGACTACGACAACCTCGCCGAGTGGTCCGAGCAGCTGGCCGGCGAACTGGCCGACATGGTCGCCGAGCACGTCGAGGGCGAGGGCTACCAGACCTTCGGTGACATCGAGGTCCGGCTGGAGCGCGACGACGAGCTGCGCACCGGCGTGTTCGAGGTCTCCTCGCACGTCGGCGACAGCGGCACGCCGCACCGACCGGACCTCGGCGCACCACCGGTGCCGCCGCCGGGCCTCCCCCCGCTGCCCCCGCTGCGGATGGGCGCCACCGACACCGGCGCGCAGGAGCCGCTCGCGGTCGGCCGGGCCGGCCAGCGGGTCAGCCACGTGCTGGTCGTCGACGGGCCGGGCACGAAGCACGTGCTCGAGCAGGGCAGCAACGTGCTCGGCCGGGGCACCGAGGCCGACGTCCGACTCCCGGACACCGGCGTGAGCCGCAAGCACGCCGACGTCCAGCTCTCCGGCAGCACGGTCACCGTCGAGGACCTCGGCTCCACCAACGGCACGCTGGTCAACGGCCGCCGGGTCGGGCGCCAGGAGCTCGCCGACGGCGACGTGCTGCGGATCGGCCACTCGGTGCTGGTCTACCGCCAGGACGGCGCGTGAGCGTGCCGTCGAGCTCGCGCTTGACGACCGCGGAGGTGACGCCGTGACCTCGGAGATCGTGCTGCAGGCGTTCCGCTTCGGCTTCCTGGCCCTGCTCTGGCTGTTCATCTTCGCCGCGTTCCGGGTCGTCCGGGCCGACCTCTTCGGTGGCCGGCCGGGGCGGGTCGCCTCCGTGCCCCCGCGCGCCGCGGTCGGGCGCAAACGCGGCACCCGCGGCCCCCGGCACCTGGTGGTCACCGCCGGGCCGCTGTCGGGCACCCGGATCACCCTCGGTGAGCAGGCGATCCTGGTCGGCCGCGCCGACGACTCGACCCTGGTGCTCACCGACGACTTCGCCTCCTCCCGGCACGCGCGGCTCACCAACCGTGGCGGCCAGTGGTACGTCGAGGACCTCGGCTCCACCAACGGCACCTACCTCGACCAGCAGCGGGTGCAGGGGCCGCTGCTGGTCGGCACCGGCCAGCCGATCCGCATCGGACAGACCGTCCTGGAGCTCCGTTCATGAGCCTGGTCCTCCGCTACGCGGCCCGCTCCGACCGCGGGCTCATCCGCGGCACCAACCAGGACTCGGTGTACGCCGGGCCCCGGCTGCTGGCCGTGGCCGACGGCATGGGCGGGCACGCAGCCGGCGACGTCGCCAGCAAGGTGGTCATCGCCGCGCTGGAGCACCTGGACGACGACGCCCCCTCCGGCGACCTGCTGCAGTCGATGCGCCAGGCGGTCTTCGACGGCAGCGAGCACCTGCGCGAGGTGATCCGGGAGTCCCCCCAGCTGGAGGGGATGGGCACCACGCTCACCGCCGTCCTGTTCGCCGGTGGGCGGCTGGGGCTGTGCCACGTCGGTGACTCCCGGGCCTACCTGCTGCGCGACGGAGAGCTGCACCAGATAACCCACGACGACACGTTCGTGCAGACGCTGATCGACGACGGCCGGATCACCGAGGAGGAGGCGAACAGCCACCCGCAGCGCTCGCTGCTGCTGCGCGCCCTCAACGGCCAGGACGTCGAGCCGGACCTGTCGATGCGCGAGGCCCGCGCCGGCGACCGCTACATGCTCTGCTCCGACGGGCTGTCCGGGGTGGTCAGCCACGAGACGCTGTCCCAGGCGATGCGCGACCCCGACCCGCAGGCCACCGCCGACCGGCTGATCGAGCTGGCGCTGCGCAGCGGCGGGCCGGACAACATCACCTGCATCGTCGCCGACGTCGTCGAGGACGACGGCCGCGGCGTCCTGCTCGACCCGGTGGTCGACGGAGCCGCCGGCGACCACATCGGGCAGCGCGAGGTCGACCGCCGCTCCGCTGCCGGACGGGCTGCGCTCGCCGATCCGCAGGGCTCCTCCGCGGCGTCCGCACAGACCACCAGCTCACCCCCGTCCCGGCGCCGGCGCCCGCTGCGCACGGCACTGGTGGCACTGGCCGCGGTCGTGGTGCTGGGCGCGGCCACCGTCGGCGGCTACCTGTTCGTGATGGACCACTGGTTCGTCGGGGTGTCCGAGACCGACGCCGGCGACGAGGTCGGGGTGTTCCGCGGCCTGAACGCCTCGCTGGTCGGCCTGGAGCTCTACCGGCTCGAGGAGTCGACCGGGATGGCCACCACCGACCTGACCCAGGCAGCCCGCAGCCGGGTCACCGACGGCATCGCCGCCAGCGACCGGGACGACGCGGACCGGATCCTGGACAACCTGCGCGACCAGCGGCTGCCGCTGTGCCGCACCGCCACGAGCTCGACCGCCAGCCCGAGCACCACGGCGACCAGCTCGCCCGCCGGCGTCCCCGCCGCCACGTCGGCCGCCGACCCCGGCGCCGCCGTGACCACGGCGGCGCCCACCGAGACCGCGACCACCACCGCCGCCGCGACGGGCACCGCTGGGTCCCGCTCCGGTGAGCCGGGGGTGGACTGCCGGGCGGCCGACTAGTGGCTGGACGGAGCCGGTGACCGGCCCCGGGACCGACCCGCGCGCCGCGACCGCCGGCAACGCACCCCCGCCCACCCGGCGGGGCACCGAGCTGCTGCTGCTCGGGTTCGCGGTGGTCGTCACCCTGGTCGCGCAGTCCATCGTCGACCTCACCGTGACCGGGTCGCTGACCACGGAGCTGGCCACCTTCGGCACCTGGTTCGCCGCCCTGTGGCTGGTCGCGCACCTCGTCGTCCGCAAGCTGGCGCCCTACGCCGACCCGCTGCTGCTGCCCTGCATCGCCGTGCTGTCCGGCCTGGGCCTGGTGATGATCCACCGGCTGGACCTCTCCGGGAACACGATCGGGGCCAGCGCCACCGGTGAGGACGCACCCGTCCAGCTGCTGTGGGCCACGGTCGGGCTGGTGCTGTTCGTCGCAGTGCTGCTCGTCGTCCGGGACCACCGGGTGCTGGCCCGGTTCGCCTACACCCTGGCCCTGATCGGCCTGGTGCTGCTGGCCATCCCCGCGGTGCTGCCCGCCTCGATCTCGGAGGTCTACGGCGCCAAGCTGTGGATCCGGGTCGCCGGCTTCTCCATCCAGCCCGGTGAGTTCGCCAAGATCTGCCTGATCGTCTTCTTCGCCGCCTACCTGGTGGACAAGCGCGACGTGCTGGCCCTGGCCAGCCGCAAGGTGGCCGGGCTGGAGCTCCCGCGTGGCCGCGACCTCGGGCCGGTGCTGCTGGCCTGGGTCGCCTCGATCCTGGTGCTGGTGTTCGAGCGGGACCTGGGCAGCTCACTGCTGCTCTTCGGCATCTTCGTGGTGATGATCTACATCGCCACCGAGCGCGCGAGCTGGCTGGTCATCGGCCTGTTGCTGTTCGCCGGCGGGGCGTTCCTCGCCTACCAGGCCTTCGGCCACGTGCGGGTCCGGGTGGACACCTGGCTGGACCCCTTCGCCTACGCCGACGAGGGCGGCTACCAGATCGTCCAGTCGCTGTTCAGCCTCGGCACCGGTGGCCTGTTCGGCGCCGGGCTCGGCGGCGGCCGGCCGGACCAGGTGCCGGTGGCCAAGAGCGACTTCATCGCCGCCGCGATCGGTGAGGAACTGGGCCTCTTCGGTCTGGTCGCCATGATCGTCATCTACCTGGTGCTGGTGGAGCGCGGGCTGCGCACCTCCCTGGTGGTCCGGGACGGGTTCGGCAAGCTGCTGGCCGCGGGGCTGGCCTTCGCCGTGGCCTGGCAGGTCTTCGTCGTCCTCGGCGGCGTCACCGGCCTGCTGCCGCTGACCGGCCTCACCACCCCGTTCGTCGCCTACGGAGGCTCCTCGCTGGTCGCCAACTTCGGCCTGGTCGCCCTGCTGGTGCGGATCAGCGACGCCGCCCGGCGCCCGGCCGCGGCCGCCGCCCCGACACCGGCGAAGCTGACCGACGCCCCGACCGAGGTGGTGCGGCCGTGAACGCGCCCCTGCGCAAGGTCGCCATCAGCGTGCTGGTGCTGTTCACCCTGCTGATCGTGAACGTGAACGTCATCCAGTTCGTCCGCGCCGACGGGCTGCGGGACAACCCGCGCAACACCCGGGTGCTCACCGAGGAGTACGACCAGCAGCGCGGCGCGATCGTGGTCGACGGCAACGAGATCGCCTACTCCGAGGAGACCGACAACTCCCTCACCTACCTGCGCCGCTACGCCGACGGCCCGCTCTACGCCCCGGTCACCGGGTACTACTCGGTGCTGTTCGGCAACACCGGGATCGAGCGGGCCGAGAACGACGTGCTGCGCGGCACCGACGACCGGCTCTTCGGCCGGCGGCTGGCCGACATCTTCACCGGCCGCGACCTCTCCGGCGGCAACGTCGAGCTGACCTTGGACCCGGCGGCCCAGCAGGCGGCGATGGAGGGGTTGGCCGGCGTCACCGGGGCGGTCGTCGCGCTCGACCCGTCCACCGGTGCCGTCCTGGCGCTGGCCAGCACGCCGACCTTCGACCCGAACCAGCTGTCCAGCCACGACCCGGACGCGATGCGCGCCTACTCCGAGCAGCTCGACGCGCAGGGCATCGAGCCGACGGTCAACCAGGCGATCACCGAGCGGTACCCGGCCGGCTCGATCTTCAAGGTGATCGTCTCCGCCGCCGCGCTGGCCAGCGGCGACTACACCCCGGAGACGGTCATCCCGGCGCCGACGGACTACACGCTCCCCGGCACCGACGAGCCGCTGGAGAACTTCGGTGGGTCCGCGTGCAGCCCCACCGGGGAGCAGCCGCTGATCGACGCGCTGACCATCTCCTGCAACACCGCGTTCGCCCAGCTGGGCATCGACCTGGGCGAGGACGCCGTCCGGTCGATGGCCGAGGCGTTCGGCATGGACGACGAGGGCTTCACGATGCCGCTGCAGGTCGCCGGCAGCACCATCGGCGACGTCGACGGCGACGCCCAGCTCGGGCAGACCTCCATCGGGCAGTACAACGTCGCCGTCACCCCGATGCAGGCCGCGATGATCGCGGCCGCAGTCGCCAACGACGGCACGCTGATGACGCCGTTCCTGGTGGACTCCATCCAGGCCCCCGACCTCACGGTGATCGACCAGACCGATCCCGAGGTGATGACCGAGCCCGTCTCCGAGGACGTCGCCCAGCAGCTCACCGAGATGATGACCAGCGTGGTCGAGAACGGCAGCGGCCGCCGCGCCCAGATCAGCGGCGTGCAGGTCGCCGGGAAGACCGGGACGGCGGAGAACGCCGGCGCCGACCACAACTGGTTCATCGGCTTCGCCCCCGCCGAGGACCCGCAGATCGCCGTCGCGGTGTTCGTCAAGAACGGTGGCGGCACCGGCGGCGACACCTCCGCCCCGATCGCCCGGTCCGTCATCGAGGCGTACCTGGGGGGCGAGGGCTGATGGCCGTCCGCGTGGGCAGCCTGCTGGCCGGCCGTTACGAGATCACCGCGCCCATCGCCACCGGTGGCATGGGCGAGGTGTGGCAGGCCCGGGACCGGACGCTGGGCCGCACGGTGGCGGTCAAGGTGCTCAAGAGCGAGTACACCAGCGACACCAGCTTCCTCATCCGCTTCCGGAACGAGGCCCGGCACACCGCGGCGCTCTCCCACCCCAACATCGCCTCGGTCTACGACTACGGCGAGACGACGCAGGAGGGCCAGCGGCTGGCCTACCTGATCATGGAGTTCGTCGAGGGCAAGCCGCTGGTCACGATCCTCGCCGAACGCGGCCGGCTCACCTCCGAGCAGGCGCTGGACGTGCTCGGCCAGGCCGGCGACGGGCTGTCCGCGGCGCACGCCGCCGGCATGGTGCACCGGGACATCAAGCCCGGGAACCTGCTCGTCCGCCCGGACGGCGTGGTCAAGCTGACCGACTTCGGCATCGCCTACGCCCGGGACGCCGCCCCGCTGACCCGCACCGGCATGGTCGTCGGCACCGCCCAGTACCTCTCCCCCGAGCAGGCGCAGGGCCACGTGGTCAGCGCCGCCTCGGACGTGTACTCCCTCGGCGTGCTCGGCTACGAGTGCGTCGCCGGCGTGCGGCCCTTCGACGGCGAGTCGCAGGTGGCGATCGCGCTGGCCCAGATCAACCGGCCGCCCCCACCGATGCCGGCCGACGTCCCCCGTGAGGTGCGGGCCCTCATCGAGCGGGCGCTGGCCAAGGACCCGGCCGCCCGCTTCCCCGACGGTGGCGCCTTCGCCGACGCGGTGCGGCAGGTCGCCGCCGGTGGCGTGGTGCCCCCGCCCACGGCGATGACCCAGGTGTTCGCCGACGACGGCACCGCCACCACGATGATCCCGGCTACCGGCCCCGGCACGGTCGCCGGTCCCAGGACCGCGCCGCGCACCATGCCGCCGCTGCACGGCAGCCCGATCGGCGACGACGACGCCGGCAGCTGGGACGACGACCGGCCCGATCCGGCCCGGCAGCGCCGCACCCGGCTGCTGTGGGCCGGTGCCGGGGTCGCCCTGCTGGCGCTGCTCGTCGTGGGCTGGGTCGTCATCAACTCCGGCGGCGACCGCGACAGCACGAACACCGCCTCGCCGTCCACCACCGGCACCGCGCCGTCGTCCGGGCCGGCGGCGAGCACCAACGCCACCGGCGGGATCGACTGGGACGTCGCCGCCTACGTCGGCGACGACGCGGACACCGTGCAGCAGACGCTGGAGGGCCTCGAGCTGGACGTCGAGCAGGAGGCGGCCAGCACCGCGCAGCTCGCCGCCGCCGGCCGGCAGCTCGACGAGTCCGTCGTGGTCACCGCCGACCCGGCGCAGGGCACGCTCGCCCCGGGCGACGACGTCGTCCTCTACGTCACCGGCGCCCCCTACACACCACAGGACGGCGCCGTCGAGGACGAGGCACCCGGCACCAGTGCGGCCCCGACCAGCGGCGGCCAGCAGACCAGCGCGGCGCAGCCCACCCGGGGGAGCACCTCGTCGTCCAGCAGCTCCTCGTCCAGCTCGTCGTCCAGCAGCTCCTCGTCGAGTTCGTCGAGCTCGTCCAGCTCGTCCAGCAGCTCGTCCTCGAGCTCCTCCAGTCCACCCTCGGAGGAGCCGACGTCCGAGGCACCCACCAGTGCAGCTGTCGGGGACGCACTCAGTGACGAGGTCGTCGAACTCCCGTGACACACGTGTCCCGTGCCCCCCGCGTCGCGCCGTTCGGCGGCGTTCCGGCGATTAGGCTCGCCGACGGCGTGCCGCTCCCCGGTCCCGCCGCACCGGAGCTGCGACCGTCGCACCGCGTTCCCCGAGAGGACCCCCGATGACCACCCCCTCAGTGCTCGGCGAGCGCTACGAGATCGGCGGGGTGCTCGGCCGCGGCGGCATGGCGGAGGTGCACCGCGGCCGGGACCTCCGGCTGGGGCGCGAGGTCGCCGTCAAGGTGCTGCGTCAGGACCTCGCCCGTGATCCCTCCTCCCAGGTCCGGTTCCGCCGTGAGGCGCAGGCCGCGGCGTCGCTGAACCACCCGGCGATCGTCGCCGTCTACGACACCGGCGAGGACCGCACCCCCGCGGGCGCAACGCCCTACATCGTCATGGAGTACGTCGAGGGCGAGACGCTGCGCGACGTGCTGCGCAGCGAGGGCCGGCTCTCCCCCGAGCGGGCCATGTCGCTGACCGCCGACATCTGCGCGGCCCTGGACTTCAGCCACCGCAACGGGATCGTGCACCGGGACGTGAAGCCCGGGAACGTGATGATCACCCCGCAGGGCACCGTCAAGGTGATGGACTTCGGCATCGCCCGGGCCGTCTCCGACTCGGCCGCCACGATGACCTCCACCGCGGCGGTGATCGGCACCGCCCAGTACCTCTCCCCCGAGCAGGCCCGCGGTGAGGGCGTCGACGCCCGGTCCGACGTCTACTCGGCCGGCTGCCTGCTCTACGAGCTGGTCACCGGCACCCCGCCGTTCACCGGTGACTCCCCGGTGGCCGTGGCCTACCAGCACGTGCGCGAGGACCCGAAGACGCCGTCCTCGATCAACCCGGCCATCCCGCCGGAGCTGGACGCGATCCTGCTCAAGGCGATGAGCAAGAACCCGGCCAACCGCTACCAGTCGGCGGCGGACATGCGGGCCGACCTGCTCCGCGCGGTCGCCGGCCAGCGGGTCGAGGCCACGCCGGTGATGAGCGACGCCGAGAAGACCACCATCATCGGGGCCACCCCGGGTGGTTACCCCGGTGACGAGTGGACCGACGAGGGCGCGGACCGCACGCGCAAGCGCAACCGGGTGATCGCGATCGTCGCCGCCGCGCTGGTCCTGATCGCCGCGGCCGTCGGCATCGGCATCGCGGTCACCGACGACGGCGAGGAGGTCCCGGTCATCGCCCAGGTGACCGTCCCGGACGTCACCACCGCGACCGAGGCCGACGCACGTACCCGGTTGACGGCAGAGGGCCTGGAGGTCAGCGGGGTCACCACGCAGGCCGACCCGGAGATCGCCGAGGGCCTGGTGATCAGCACCGACCCCACAGCGGGCACCGAGGTGGACGAGGGATCGCAGATCGCGCTGGTCGTCAGCGCCGGGCCGGACACCCTGACCGTCCCGCAGGTCGTCGGGCTCACCGAGGACCGCGCCACCAGCAACCTGCTCAGCGCCGGCTTCACCGGGCCCTTCAACAGCCGCCAGGCCGACTCGCTGCTGCCCGAGGGTCAGGTCATCGCCATCGACCCGGGCGAGGGTGCCGACGCCGCGCCGGATGCCTCCTTCACGCTGCAGGTCTCCACCGGCACCGTCTCCATCCCGGCCGACCTGGTCGGCCGCACCCCCGCCGATGCCCGGGCCGCCCTCGTCGCCCTCGGCATCGACGACAGCGACATCGAGGAGATCAACTCCGAGACCGACGAGGTCGCCCCGGGCCTGGTCGCCGGCACCCAGCCCGGTGCACGCTCCTCGGTGGCAGCCGGGGACGAGATCACGCTCCTGGTCGCGGTCGCCGTCCCGGTGGAGACGCCGCCGACCTCCGAGCCGGTCACCCCGCCGTCCACCAGCCCGACGCCCTCCCCCACGGCATCGCCCACGACCTGACCGGGGCCACTCACGACGAAGGCCCCTCCCCGGAGAACTCCGGGGAGGGGCCCTCGTCGCGTCCACGGGGCGCTCAGCGGCCCGGCGGACGTCCCGGGTTCAGCTGACGGCCATGGTTCAGCTGACGGCCATGGTGAGCCGGCGGGCCGTGGCCGCGGCCGCCTCGACCCGCTGGGCGTCCGGCGCGAGGCCGCAGGAGGTCAGCCAGTTGGCCAGCAGCTGGTGGCCGCCCTCGGTGAGCACCGACTCGGGGTGGAACTGGACGCCCTCGATCGGCAGCTCCCGGTGCCGGAGGGCCATCACGATGCCCGAGGGCGTGCGGCCGGTGACCTCGAGCTCGGCCGGCACGCTGTCGGACTCCACGGCCAGCGAGTGGTAGCGGGTGGCGGTGAACGGCGAGGCCAGCCCGGCCAGCACACCCACGCCGTCGTGCACGACCTGGCTGGTCTTGCCGTGCAGCAGCTCAGGAGCACGCCCCACCACGCCGCCGAAGGCCTCGGCGATCGCCTGGTGGCCCAGGCACACGCCCAGCACCGGCAGGCCGGCTTCCGCAGCCGCGCGCACCATCGGCACCGTGACACCGGCGTCGACGGGGGTCCCCGGTCCGGGCGAGAGCAGGACGCCGGCGACGTCCAGGTCGGCGAGCTCGGCGATGGTGACGGCGTCGTTGCGCCGCACCACGCTGGGGACGCCCAGCTGGCCCAGGTACTGGACCAGGTTGTAGACGAAGCTGTCGAAGTTGTCGACGACCAGCACCGGCCGGACGGCCGGCTCACTCTCGTTCTGCACACGCCAGGTGTACACGCCGGGGAGGTCCCGCGTCACGGCCGGCCCGGTCCGCAGGCCCCTCCAGCAGCGGCTCAGCCGACGGCGACCGCGTGCTGCATGTCCAGCGACCCGTCGTAGGGCGGCAGGGTCAGCTGCTCCTGGTCCTCCAGGCGGTAGGTGAGTCCGTAGGCGTCGGCCTGCTCCTTGAGCAACTGCACCTGGGGCGAGGAGGCCAGCGCTGCCCGCATCTCGTCGGCCTCGCCGACGGCGGTCACCACGTAGGGCGGGGAGTACGTGCGCCCCTGCAGCAACAGCGTGGGTCCGACGCAGATGACCGCGCTGGTGGCGACCATCCGCTTGCCCATGATGGCGACGCCCTCCGCCCCGGCGGCCCAGAGCGCGTTCACCACGCCCTGGACGTCGGACTGGTGGATCACCAGGTTGTCCGGGTCGACCCCGCCGGGCTGGTTCGCGCCGGCCTGGCGCTTCACGTCGTCCAGCACCACCGACAGCCCGGGACCGGTCAGCTCGGTCAGTCCGGCCGACGCCAGGCCGGTCGCACCCTCGGCCTGCACCGCCGCGACGTCGCCGTTGCGCGAGGCCGCGAGGTCCGTGAGCTCCTGCACCCGCTGCTGCAGCGCGGCCAGCTCGGCCTGCTGCCGGGCCACCGCGGCGTCGCGCTGCTCCACCAGGCCGGACAGCTGGGAGCTCTCCCCGGCCCGCAGATCGGTGCCCTGCGCCGTCTGGCTGGAGGTCGCGAAGATCATCCCGGCCACCAGCGCGACGACGGGGACGAGCGCCGTCCAGAGGGTGGGGCGGCGGAGCGTCAGGGAGCGGCGCACGGGCACCTCCTGGCCGGGACGCGGTGGTCCCCAGCGGGTGGACGGCGGGGTCGGGGGGCGGCGCGGCCCGCACACGGGGCGGACCGGCTCCCCTCGCAGCTTAGGCTGGTGTCAGTTCACGCCGGGGGCGACAGTCCACCGGCCCGGGAGGGAGTTCCACGGTGCCGAAGTCGAAGGTGCGCAAGAAGTCGGTGTACACCCCGCCCGAGGGCGTGCTGCCCTCGAGTGCGGCGCGCGCCCGCGCCGCCGAGCCCAGCCCCCGGTGGTACGCCCCGGTGATGGTGGCCCTCATGCTCGTCGGGCTGCTGTGGATCGTCGTCTACTACGTCGCCGGGGACCGCATCCCGCTGATGACCTCGCTCGGCGCCTGGAACTTCGCGATCGGGTTCGGTGCCATGGTCGCCGGTCTGGTCATGTCGATGCGCTGGCGCTGACCCACCGCGCTCACGACAGGCCCTCGTCCTCCGGGACGGGGGCCTTCGTCGTTCCCGGGGCTGCCCTCCGACGGCCGCGCCCGGGGCTCGCTCGGCACGCGCTGCACCTGGAGGCCCCTCCCGCCCGGTCGCCGTCGGGTGCCGTGCCGGGGCCGGGCACCCAGGGCACGCACTGCTGAGCGCCGTGCTCCCCCGGAGCGCCCGCGTGGCGGCGGCGGCCGATCCGTCGTGCCCCGGGGGGCCGGTCCTGCCCGCAGGACGATGCCCCGGGCGGCTCGTCACCCACCTCGACCAGGATGCCTGTGCGTGGCCCTGGACGTCGGGTCCAGCGCGACGACCGATGGGCGGCACGGTCGGCGGTACGGCGGCGGCTGCTGTGGACAGCGGCCGCCGCCCTGCCCGCGACCGCGCGGCCACCCCGGTGGACAGGCCAGGGCACCCAGCGGGCGTTGGAGACGCTCGGTGACCTGCACACCCCGGGCAGTGAACGGCTCGCAGAGTCGACAAACCGTCAACCCGCAGGTCAGCGGCCTGTCCACGGCTGACGGGAAGATCGTCTGTGCACAGCGCCCCGCGCCGTCCACAGGTGGCCGGATCCGTCGTCCACCGGGTTGTCCACGATGTGTGGACTTCCCCGTTCCTCACTCACCGCGCTGACCTGGGCAGATGTCGGAGATGTGACCACTGGGACGGAAACGGCAGATGGGTAACTACACCGGTGGAAGTCCGTCCCCAGCTGTGTACACACCTGTGGGAAAACCAGGGCTCCGAAGCCGCATCGCTGGCCCTTACTACCCGGTTCTCCGATGCGCAAACCGACAGCGTGACGGGCCGGTCCCGGGCGTGTCCGGGTGAGTTGTCGACACCGGAGCGCGTCGTCCACCGCATCCGCTCGCCGGGGAACGCCACCGCCCCCTCGTCGCGACGGTGGCTGTGGACGAGGGAGGGGAGGACCCGGGACTCAGTCGGCGAGGAGCTCCAGCAGGGTGGCGTTCGCCAGACCGCCGCCTTCGCACATCGTCTGCAGCCCGAAGCGGGTGCCGGTCGCCTGCATGTGGTGCACGAGGGTGGTCATGATCCGGGCCCCCGAGGCACCGAGCGGGTGGCCGAGGGCGATCGCCCCACCCAGCGGGTTGACCACCGCCGGGTCAGCGCCGATCTCGCGCTGCCAGGCCAGCGGCACGGGCGCGAACGCCTCGTTCACCTCGAACACCCCGATGTCGGCCAGCGGTACCCCCGCGCGGGCGAGCAGCTTGCGGGTGGCCGGGATCGGGGCGGTCAGCATGACCACCGGGTCGTCGCCGGCCACCACGGTCGTGTGCACCCGGACGATCGGGGTCAGGCCGAGCTCCCGGGCCCGCTCGGAGGTGGTGACCAGCAGCGCCGCCGACCCGTCGGAGATCTGGCTGGCGTTGCCGGCGCTGATCACCCCGTCGGGCCGGAACGGCGTCTTCAGCGCGCCGAGGGAGGCCAGCGTGCCGCCGCTGCGGATGCCCTCGTCCCGGCTGACCTGCACCCCCTCAGCCGTGGTCACCGGCACGATCTGGTCGTCGAAGGCACCGTCGGCCTGCGCCTTGCCGGCGCGCTCGTGCGAGCGCAGCGCGAACTCGTCGAGCTCGGCGCGGGAGAGCCCCCACCGGTCGGCGATCAGCTCCGCGCCCACCCCCTGGTTCGGGACGACGCCGCCGTACCGGGCCAGGAACGCCGGCCCCAGCGGCCGCCCGGCCGAGCCGTCCCCGGCCGAGGAGCCCATCGGCACCCGGCTCATCGACTCGACGCCCCCGGCCACCACGACGTCGGCCTGACCGCTGACCACCGCGGCCGCGGCGAAGGCGACCGCCTGCTGCGACGAGCCGCACTGCCGGTCGACCGTGGTGCCGGGCACCGACTCCGGCCACCCGGCCGCGAGCACGGCCACCCGGCCGATGTTGCTGGTCTGCTCACCGACCTGGCTGACGCAGCCCCAGATCACGTCGTCGACGACCGCCGGGTCGAGCCCGGTCCGGTCGGCGAGGGCGGTCAGCACCGTCGCGGACAGGTCGGCGGCGTGCACGCCCGACAGCCCACCCCCGCGCCGGCCCACCGGCGTCCGGACCGCGGCACAGATGACGGCGTCCCGCATGGCACTCCTCCTCGTCGAGCAGCGAGCGGGCCGGCCGCACGGACCAGGCCCTCGGACGTCTGGGACGTCCTGCTCGCGATGCTATGCCTCGGGCGGAGCTCTACCAGGCGCTGCTGACAAGCTGACCCGGTGCAGTGGTCTCCTCAGCCGGGCGAGACCGTGGCGGTCGCCCTGGCGGGGCTGGGGCTCGCCCTGGCCGCCCTGGTGGTCGACCCGGTGGGCCGGGTGCTGGTCGGTGCTGCCGCCGTCCTGCTGCTCGCGCTGGCGGCCCGGGACGCACTGCTGCGCCCACGGCTCCGCACCGACGCCGAGGGCGTCACCGTCCGCCGGCTCACCGGCACGGTGACCATCGGCTGGCCGGCCGTCCGGGCCCGGGTGCGCACCCAGCGGCGGTGGGGCGTGCAGAACCGGACCCTGGAGCTGGAGGACCGCACCGACGACGCCGTCCTGCTGGTGCTCGCCCGCCGCGACCTCGGCGTCGACCCGGCCGACGTCGCCGAGGCCCTCCAGGCCGCCGGCGCGGCGTCCTGACCGGTCAGGCGACCCCACGCAGCCGGCCGAAGACCAGCACCAGCAGGACCAGGACCAGCACGGCGACCCCGGCGACGGCGAGCGGCCGACGACGGCCGGCGAACACGAGCACCGTGGCGGTGAGGGCACCGGCGACCAGGCCGCCCAGGTGCCCGAGCAGCGACACCCCGGGCAGGAAGCTGATCACCAGGTTGATGGCCAGCAGGGTCAGCAGCCCGCGGAGGTCCTGCTTCTGCTTGACCAGGACGACGCCGAAGGCGCCCATCAGCCCGTAGATCGCCGCGGAGGCGCCGACGACCCCGCCGAAGTAGCTGCCGAACAGCTGCAGCGCGGCCGCCCCGCCGAGCGCGGACACCAGGTAGATGGTCAGGTACCGGGCCTTCCCCAGCTGCCGCTCGAGCTCGGAGCCGAAGAGCAGCAGGGCGAACATGTTGAGCAGCAGGTGGACCGGGCTCACGTGGGTGAAGGCGCTCGTGGGCACCCGCCACCACTCGCCCAGGTCGACCAGGAAGGGGGCGAGGACGAACTCGTCCTGCAGCGGGGAGTCGAAGCTGCGCAGCGGGTCGACGTCGACGGTCACCGCCGACACGGCCGTGGCCAGCCCGATCACCACGTTGAGCGCGATCAGGGTCAGCGTGACGACGCCCCAGCGCCGGCCGGCCAGCCGGACGCCGGTGGTACGGCGCGGCTGCCGCACGGTGGCGTTGCCGGCCCGGACGTCGTCCGGGCACTGGAAGCCCACCGCGGCCGGGTTCATGCACTCCGGGCAGATCGGCCGGCCGCAGCGGGTGCAGCGCACCCCGGTGGGCCGGTCGGGGTGCCGGTAGCAGGTGGCGGGGGGCGCCGGCTGCGGATCACCCGCGCCGGCGCCCCCGGTGCCCTCGGGCGTGGTCAGCTGCGCTGCACCTCGACGGACTCGATGACGACGTCATCGACCGGGCGGTCACCGCGGGCGGTGGGGGTGGTGGCGATCCGGTCGACCACGGCGCGGCTGGCCTCGTCGGCCACCTCGCCGAAGATCGTGTGCTTGTTGTTCAGGTGCGTGGTGTTGGTGACGGTGATGAAGAACTGCGAGCCGTTGGTGCCCGGCCCGGCGTTGGCCATCGCCAGCAGGTAGGGGCGGTTGAACGAGAGCTCGGGGTGGAACTCGTCGCCGAAGCGGTAGCCGGGGCCACCGGTGCCCTGACCGAGGGGGTCGCCACCCTGGATCATGAAGCCGTTGATGACCCGGTGGAACACCGTGCCGTCGTAGAGCTTGTCGGTCGTCTTCTCGCGGGTGCGCGGGTCGATCCACTCGCGGCTGCCCTCGGCGAGCTCGGCGAAGTTGGCGACCGTCTTGGGCGCATGGTCGGGGAACAGGTCGACGGTGATGTCGCCGTGGTTGGTGTGCAGGACGGCGCGCCGTGCGGCGGGGGTCTGTTCGGTCACGACCACCACTCTCCCACTGCTCCCCGGGAGGCTGCCGGGTGCCCGGTCAGGGACTGCTGTGCAGGCCCCGTCGGAGCGGGGCCGGAGTGGAGACGAGGGGAATCGAACCCCTAACCCCCGCCTTGCAAAGGCGGTGCTCTGCCAATTGAGCTACGTCCCCGGGCGGCGCGGCGCGCGCGCCGGTGGGTCAGCCGCGGGGGGAGCTCACCGCTCCGGGACCGCGGGTGGCCTCGGCCCACAGGTCGGCCTCGCCCTTGCCGGCGCTGCGCTTGCGGACGGCGACCACGGCACTGGCAGCGAGCGCTGCCACCGCCAGCTTCTTCAGCACGCGGGACCTCCTGGGACGATGGTGGTCACCGCGGCCACGGTGACCGCTGACGGGCGACCGCGGGGTGGGAGACCCGGAGCCAGCTGGACCGGGATCTCCCACCATCGGTGCACGGGTGGGCCTGGGAGGACTTGAACCTCCGGCCTCATCCTTATCAGGGATGCGCTCTAACCGCCTGAGCTACAGGCCCGTGGACCGGTGAACATCTTACCTGCGCCTCGCGCCGCCCCCGCCAGGGGGGTGCCTGCACGGCCGAGTCGAGCCGACCGCTCCTCCGGGCCGGTCGCGACCGACCCGGAGGGGCGCCGTGCTCAGTCGCGCTCGGCGAGGGTGACCTCCAGGCCACCGACGAGGTCGGAGCAGAGGTTGTAGACGAACGTGCCCACGGTGCACAGCGCCGTCAGGAGCACGATGTTGACCGCGCCGATCACCGCCGCACCACCGAAGACGATGCCGGCGTTGATCACGTCCCCGTCGGCGGTGACGTCGGTACCGGTGGAGCTGCTCACCTGGCCGATGAGGTCGTTGAGGCTCTCGAACACGCCGAGCTGGCTGAGCACCCCGTAGAGGATGCCGACCGCGACCATCCAGACGAAGAACAGCGCGATCGACAGCACCAGGGAGATCTTCAGCGCCGACCAGGTGTCGATGTGCCGCAGCTGCAGACGCGCGCGGCGCGGACCACGACCGGCGCCCCGGACCCGTCCCGTGCCCTCACGCCCGGTGGCCTCACGCCCGGTGGCCTCACGCCCGGTGGCCTCACGCTTGGCGCCCTCGGTGGACGGCCGGGCGGCCGCCGGGCGGGACGGCTCGACCGGGCGCGCCCCCGCTGGGGGCAGGGTGACGGCCTGGGTCGAGTCGACCGGGACGGAGCCGGCGGCGGGCAACCCGCTGCGCGGGGCGGCCGCGCGACCCCCGCCCACCGCGCGGTTGGTGCCGGTGGACGGCGGCACCGGAGGTGCCGGGGTGGTCACCGGGCGCGGCCCCGGCTCCGCGGCGGGCGCGGGCTGCGCCGGCGCGGGGGCCTTCCCGGAGGCTGCCCCAGCACCCGCCGCAGGCGCCTGGCCGGCCGCAGGGGCCTTGCCGGCCGCGCCCGGGCTCCAGCCAGGTGAGGTCGACGTGCTCGGCCGCTGGGCGGCCGCCGAGGCCTTGCCCGCCGGTGCCGACGTCTTGGCCGACTGTGCTGCTGCCGCCGGGGCCTTGCCCGACTGCTCGGCAGCACCCCCGGCCGAGGCACCGGACCGCGCCGGCTTCCCGCCGGCGTCCGGCGGGGTGCTCGCCGACGACGTCCCGGCCGGCTCGGCGCCACCTGCCGGAGCACCGGTCGAGTCCATTGACCCGCCCGCCGACTCCGTCCGGTCGCCCACCGGGGCGGCGCCTGCCGGCGCCTCGTCGGCCGTGCCGGACCCCTCTCGGGACTCGGTACGCACCGAACCTCGCGCCCGGTCGCTCATCCCAGTCTCCCGTCACCCAGCGGCCTTCGCCGCATCGCTGCACCCACCGGACCCGCTGCCCTGACGGGGACGCCGGTCCGGTCACTGCCGTGGTCGGCGTGCAGGCGCGGAGCGGGACGTCGTCGTCCCGAACCCCGGCCTGTCATCCGCCCCACCCTAGGCGTCGGGCTCGTCGTTGTCCGTCGTACGCGCGATAGCCACGATCGACACGTCCTCGGGCAAGTTCATGAGCTTGACGCCCATGGTGGCCCGGTCCCGGGTGTGCCGTACCCCGTTGACCGGGGTGCGGATCACGCCGCCGCCGGAGGTGATCGCGTACAGCTCGTCCCCGAGCACCACGGCCAGGGCCCCGACGAGCGCGCCCTTGCGGGCCTTGGGGTCGGCGGTGAGCACGCCCTTGCCGCCGCGGCCCTGCTCCGGGTAGTGCTCGATCCCGGTGCGCTTGGCGTAGCCGCCCTCGGTGGCGACCAGGACGTCGACACCCTCCTGGACGACGATCATCGACAGCAGCTGGTCGTCGGCGGACAGCGAGATGCCGCGGACGCCCTCGGTGGCCCGGCCCATCGGCCGCAGCTGGTCGTCGGTGGCCTTGAAGCAGATCGACATCGCCTTGCGGGTGACCAGCAGCAGGTTCTGGTCGGGGCTGATCAGCGCCGCCCCGACCAGCTCGTCGCCCTCACGCAGGTTGATGGCGATGACGCCGCCGGTGCGCGGGGAGTCGAAGTCGGTGAGCCGGGTCTTCTTCACCTGGCCGCGGGTGGTGGCCAGCACCAGGTACGGGGCGACCGAGTAGTCCTTGATCTGGATGACCTGGGCGATCTTCTCGTCCGGCTGGAAGGCCAGGATGTTGGCCACGTGCGCGCCGCGGGCGGTGCGGGCCGCCTCGGGCAGCTCGTAGGCCTTGGCCCGGTAGACCCGCCCCTTGTTGGTGAAGAAGAGGATCCAGTCGTGGGTGGAGCCCACGAAGAACTGCTGGACCAGGTCGTCCTGCTTGAGCTGCGCGCCCATCACGCCCTTGCCGCCGCGCCGCTGGGAGCGGTACAGGTCGGCCTTGGTGCGCTTGGCGTAGCCGGTGCGGGTGATCGTGACGACCACCTGCTCCTCGGCGATGAGGTCCTCCATGGAGACGTCACCGTCGTTGGCCACGAACTGGGTGCGCCGCTCGTCGCCGTGCTTCTCCACGATCTCGGCGAGCTCGTCGTGCACGATCTGCCGCTGCCGCTCGGGGGAGTCGAGGATGGCCTGAAGCTCGGCGATCCGGGCCTCGATCTCGGCCAGCTCGTCGAGGATCCGCTGCCGCTCCAGGGCCGCGAGCCGGCGCAGCTGCAGGTCCAGGATGGCGACGGCCTGGATCTCGTCGACGTCCAGCAGCTCCATCAGCCCGGTGCGGGCGGCCTCGGCCGACTCGCTGCGCCGGATGAGCGCGATGACCTCGTCGAGGTGGTCCAGGGCCTTCGCGTAGCCGCGCAGGATGTGCGCGCGCTCCTCGGCCTTGCGCAGCCGGTAGCGGGTGCGCCGGACGATGACCTCGATCTGGTGGGTCACCCACAGCCGGATGAGCTCGTCGAGCCGGAGCGTGCGGGGCACGCCGTCGACGATGGAGAGCATGTTGCAGCCGAAGGTGGTCTGCAGCTGGGTGTGCTTGTAGAGGTTGTTCAGCACCACCTTGGCGACGGCGTCGCGGCGCAGGGTGATGACCAGCCGGCGACCGACCCGGTCGGAGGACTCGTCGGCGATCTCGCTGATGCCCTGCAGGCGGCCGTCCCGGACCGACTCGGCGATCGACTCGGCCAGGTTGTCCGGGTTGACCTGGTAGGGCAGCTCGGTGACGACCAGCTGCACCCGGCCCCGGCTGTCCTCCTCGACGGTGACGACGGCCCGCATCCGCACCGAGCCGCGGCCGGTGCGGTAGGCGTCCTCGATCCCCTCGCGGCCGACGATCAGGCCGTGGGTCGGGAAGTCCGGGCCCTTGACCCGCTCCATGCACGCGGTCAGCGCCTCTTCCGGCTCGGCCTCGGGGTGCTCGAGCATCCAGAAGACGGCGGCGGCGACCTCGCGCAGGTTGTGCGGCGGCATGTTGGTCGCCATGCCGACGGCGATGCCGGCCGAGCCGTTGATCAGCAGGTTCGGGATCCGCGAGGGCAGGACCAGGGGCTCCTGGTTCTTGCCGTCGTAGTTCGGCTGGAAGTCGACGGTCTCCTCGTCGATGTCCCGCAGCATCTCCATGGCCAGCGGCGTGAGCCGGGCCTCGGTGTACCGCATGGCCGCGGCCGGGTCGTTGCCCGGCGAGCCGAAGTTGCCCTGCCCGTCGATCAGCGGGTAGCGCATCGACCAGGGCTGGGCCAGCCGCACGAGGGCGTCGTAGATCGACGAGTCACCGTGCGGGTGGTAGTTGCCCATGACCTCGCCGACGACGCGGGCGCACTTGACGGTGGCCCGGTCGGGGCGGAAGCCCTGGTCGAACATCGCGTAGAGGACGCGGCGGTGCACCGGCTTGAGGCCGTCCCGCACGTCGGGCAGCGCTCGGCCGACGATGACCGACATCGCGTAGTCGATGTAGCTGCGCTGCATCTCCTGCTGGAGGTCGACCGGCTCGACGCGGTCGCGGCTGGGTGTTTCCGTCACGGTCTGGTTCTCCACAAGTCGATACACAGTGGTGGATGAGTGCGCAGCTCACGCGCGCCCACCCGCGGGCCGGCCCCCTCGCAGGCGCCGTTTCCGGCCCCCTCGCAGGGGCCCACCGCGAGCCTGCGAGCGGTGGGGGGCGAGGGGGTCCTTCCTCAGACGTCGAGGAAGCGGACGTCCTTGGCGTTGCGGGTGATGAAGCTGCGGCGGGCGACGACGTCCTCGCCCATGAGCACGCTGAACAGCTCGTCCGCGGCGGCGGCGTCCTCCAGGGTCACCTGCAGCAGGATGCGGGTCTCGGGGTTCATCGTGGTCTCCCACAGCTCCTTGGCGTCCATCTCGCCCAAGCCCTTGAACCGCTGGATGGCGTCGTCCTTGGGGAGCTTGCGGCCCTCGTCGGCACGGGCCTTGAGCAGCGCCTGCAGCTCCTTGTCCGTGTAGACGTAGTCGTCCGCGTGCTTGTTGCCCCACTTGACCTTGTACAGCGGCGGCTGGGCCAGGTAGACGTAGCCGGCCTCGACCAGCGGGCGCATGAAGCGGAACAGCAGGGTCAGCAGCAGGGTGCGGATGTGCTGGCCGTCGACGTCGGCGTCGGCCATCAGCACGATCTTGTGATAGCGCAGCTTGGTGACGTCGAACTCGTCGTGGATGCCGGTGCCGAAGGCGGTGATCATCGACTGGACCTCGGTGTTCTTCAGCACCCGGTCGATGCGCGCCTTCTCGACGTTGATGATCTTGCCGCGGATGGGCAGG
Organism: uncultured Modestobacter sp.; assembly: GCF_947486615.1. Lineage (GTDB taxonomy): Bacteria > Actinomycetota > Actinomycetes > Mycobacteriales > Geodermatophilaceae > Modestobacter. The sequence goes on along the minus strand of NZ_CANKUD010000014.1, from coordinate 52,624 downwards.
ATCGCCTGGAACATCGAGTCCCGGCCGGACTTCGCGGAGCCACCGGCCGAGTCGCCCTCGACGATGTAGACCTCGGAGAGGCTCGGGTCGGTCGAGCGGCAGTCGGCGAGCTTGCCCGGCAGGCCGCTGACGCTGAGCAGGTTCTTGCGGGCGAGCTTGCGGGCGTCCTGCGCCGCGCGGCGGGCGCGGGCGGCCGAGGCGGCCTTGGTGATGATCGTCTTCGCCTCGGCCGGGTTCGACTCGAACCAGTGGCCGATCTGCTCGTTGCAGACCCGCTGCACGAAGCCCTTGACCTCGGTGTTGCCCAGCTTGGTCTTCGTCTGACCCTCGAACTGCGGGTCGCCGAGCTTCACCGAGACGATCGCGGCGAGACCCTCGCGGATGTCGTCGCCGGTGAGCTTGTCGTCCTTCTCCTTGAGGAGCTTCTTGTCCACCGCGTACTTGTTCACGATGGAGGTCAGCGCCGCGCGGAAGCCCTCCTCGTGGGTGCCGCCCTCGTGGGTGTTGATGATGTTCGCGAAGGTGTGCACCGACTCGGAGTAGGCGTCGGACCACTGCATGGCGACCTCGACCGACATCGCGGTGTCGTTCTTGCCCACGCCGTCGGCGGAGAAGCCGATGACCGAGCGGTGGATCGCGGTCTTGCGGCGGTTGATGTAGGCGACGTAGTCGACCAGGCCGCCGTCGTAGCGGTAGGTCACCTCGGTCGGCTCGAAGGCCGTGTCCTCGGCCTCGACCGGCGCGGCCGACTCGGCCAGGGACTCCTCGCCGACCCCGCTCTCGGCCTTGCTGTGCCCGGGCCGCTCGTCGCGCAGGATGATCGTCAGGCCCTTGTTGAGGAAGGCCATCTCCTGCAGGCGCCGGTTGATCGTGTCGTAGGAGTAGGTCGTCGTCTCGAAGATCGAGCCGTCGGCCCAGAAGGTGATCGAGGTGCCGCGCTTGTCGGTCGGGCCGACCTCCTGCAGCGGGCCGGGCTTGGCCTCGGCGTAGTGCTGCTGCCACTCGCGGCCCTTGGTCCAGACGGTCACGTCCAGCGTGGTGGACAGGGCGTTGACGACGGTGACGCCGACGCCGTGCAGCCCGCCGGAGACGCCGTAGCTCTTGCCGTCGAACTTGCCGCCGGCGTGCAGGATGGTCAGGACGACCTCGACGGTGGGGCGCTTCTCCACCGGGTGCATGTCGACCGGGATGCCACGGCCGTTGTCCTCGACCCGGACCCCGCCGTCGGCCAGCAGGGTGACCCGCACGGTGTCGCAGTAGCCGGCCAGGTGCTCGTCGACGGCGTTGTCCACGACCTCCCACACCATGTGGTGCAGGCCGCGCTCGCCGGTCGAGCCGATGTACATGCCGGGGCGCTTGCGGACCGCCTCCAGGCCCTCGAGGACGGTGATGGAGCTGCCGGAGTAGGCGGTCTCGTTCTGGGGCGCAGCGACCACGTGGGGCCCTTCTCTTGCGCAGCCGTTCAGCCGGCGCGACCACGTCGACGGCAGGCGTCGACCGGCGCAGGACGGCTCTCAGGGGGCTGCTGGCGGTGTGTCCCCTCCATCGTACCGGGTCGGCACACTCCAGGTGTGCCGCCGACGCCCTGACGCGGCGCGAGAGCCCCTCGCGACACTCGAGCCACCACCGGTGTTGCCCCTCTCCTCGACACGCCGCCCACCGGGCCCTGGGCGGCCCCCCGCACGGGCCGGCCCCGAGGTGTCAGGGGGCGAGGGTCAGGCCCCGCCCCGAGGCTCACCCCGAGCTCGCGAAGGGTGGGGAGGACGGGGTCCTTCCTCAGTTGACCGGGCCGCCGGAGGTGAAGCGGTCGGGGTCCAGCGGCGGGACGGCGGCACCGGTGCGCCGGTTCACCAGCACGGTCACCCCCCACAGCAGGACGCCGACGCCGAGCAGGACGCCGGCGATCCGGTACTGCTCGGTGGGCCGCCCGGCCCACGGTGTGGCCAGGAAGGCGCAGGCCAGCGCCCCGACGACCGGGAGCACGGTGGGGGTGCGGAAGTGGTCGTCGTCCACCGGGTCGCGCCGCAGCACCAGGACGGCGACGTTGACCACGGTGAACACGATCAGCAGCAGCAGCGCCGTCGTGCCGCCCAGCGCGGGGACGGCGCCGACGAAGGTGATCAGCCCGAACGCCAGCGCGGTGGTGAACAGGATTGCGGTCGTGGGGGTGCGGCGGGTGGGGTGCACCCTGCCCAGCAGCGGCGGCAGCACGTGCTGGCTGCTCATCCCGTAGACCAGCCGGCTGGCCATCAGCATGTTGATCAGCGCCGAGTTCGCCACGGCGAACATGGTGATGACGCCGAACAGCCCGATGGGGAAGCCCGGCGCCCCGGCCTCGACCACCTGCAGCAGCGGGGTGTCGCCCCGGCTGAGGTCGTCGGCCGGTACGAGCGCGATCGCCGAGATCGACACCAGCACGTAGATGAGGCCGGTGGCCAGCAGCCCGGCGAGCAGCACCTTCGGGAAGATCCGCCGCGGCTCCTTGCACTCCTCGGCCATGTTGACCGAGTCCTCGAAGCCGACCATGGCGAAGAAGGCCAGCCCGGTGGCGGCGATGACCCCGCCGAGCACCGAGCGCTCCCCGGTGTCGAACTCGGTCACCCGGCCGAAGTCGCCCTCGCCGGCGCCCAGCGCCCACGCCCCGACGCCGATCACGATGAGCAGGCCGGTGAGCTCCACGCAGGTGAGCAGCACGTTGGCCTTCACGCTCTCGCCGACCCCGCGGTGGTTGACCAGCGCGACCAGCGACATGAAGCCCAGGCCGATCAGGGTGATCCCGATGCCGTCGGAGAAGCCCAGCCCGAACACGTCGGCGGCGTTGGCGCTGAACGCCCGGGCCGCGGTGGACGCTGAGGTGATCCCCGAGCTCATCACCGCGAAGGCGACCAGGAAGGTGATGAAGTGGACCCCGAACGCCTTGTGCGTGTACAGCGCCGCGCCGGCGGCCTGCGGGTACTTGGTGACCAGCTCCAGGTAGCTGAACGCGGTGACCAGCGCGACGAGGAAGGCGACCAGGAACGGCAGCCACACCACGCCACCGACCTGGGCGGCGACCTGCCCGGTCAGCGCGTAGATCCCGGTGCCCAGGATGTCGCCGACGATGAACAGCAGCAGCAGGCCCGGGCCGAGCACCCGTTTCAGCGCAGGCTGGCCGTTGGCGCCGGTCTCGTCCTCGGTGCGCACGCTCTCGGCCATGGGCCTGCCTCCCGGCGGTAGGCAGGGATCGTCCTGCGCCCCGGCCCGCTTGTCGAGCGCAACCACCCACCCGTTCCACGTGGAACCACCGCAGCACCCCGCCCCGACGGCGATGCCAGCCCCTGGCCCCGCTGCAGGGGCCCGCCACGAGCCTGCGAGTGGTGGGGGGCAGCGGGGTCCTTAAACCAGCAGCTGGGCGGTGGCGAGCTCCCGGTAGAGCGGGCTGGTGTCGACCAGCTCGTCGTGCGTGCCGACGGCCACCACCCGGCCGCCGTCCAGGACGACGATCTGGTCGCTGTCGACGACGGTGGACAGCCGGTGCGCGACGACCAGCAGTGCCCGGTCGACGGCGGCCGCGGCGAGGGTGTCCCGGAGCAGCTGCTCGTTGCGGGCGTCGAGGCTCGCCGTCGGCTCGTCCAGCAGCAGCAGCGCCGGGCGGGAGAGCAGCGAACGGGCGATGGCCAGCCGCTGGCGCTCCCCGCCGGAGAGCAGCACCCCGTCGTCCCCGACCGGCACGTCGAGCCCGAGCGGTGACCGGCGCACCACACCGGTGAGGCCCACCTCGGCCAGCGCGCGCCACAGCTGCTCGTCGGGCACGTCGGGCGCGGCCAGCAGCAGGTTCTCCCGCACGGTGCCGGCCAGCACCGGCGCCTCCTGCTCCACGTAGCCCATCCGGGCGCGCAGCGCCGACCGCGGCAGGTCGCGCACGTCGGTGCCGGCCCAGCGGACCGTGCCGGCCGACAGCGGGTAGAAGCCCTCCAGCAGCGCGAGCACGGTCGACTTCCCGGCGCCGGACGGGCCGACCAGCGCGGTGCGGGTGCCGGCCGGGACGGTGAACGAGACGTCGTGCAGCACCGCGGTGCCGTCCGGGTAGCCGAAGCCGACGCCGTCCAGCTCCAGCAGCGGCACCGGGTCGCCCGCCGCCGGCACCCGCAGCGCGGCCGGCGCAACGGCGGGAACGCGGGCCGGACGATCGTCGTCCTCGGGGTCGAGGGCGAGCACCTCCTGCACCCGGGCCAGCGCGCCCAGCCCGGCCTGCAGCTGGGTGTAGGAGCCGATCAGCTGGCCCAGCGGCATGACCAGCAGGAACAGGTACAGGATGAAGGCGACCAGGTCGGCGACGGCGATCGAGCCGGTGGCCACCCGGTAACCGCCCAGGCCCAGCACCGACAGGAACGCCCCCTGGACGGCGATCGAGCCGGCCGGGGAGACCAGCGCCTCCAGCCGGGCCACCGAGACACCGGCCCGGAAGGCCCGCTCGGCGCTGACGCCGACCGTCGCCACCTCCCGGGAGGTGGCGCCGCTGGCCCGGATGGTGCGCACGGCGGACAGCGCCCGCTCCACCGCGGCGCTCATCGCCCCGACCTGCTCCTGCGCCTGCCGGGACAGCACGCGCACCCGCCGGGAGGCGAGCACCGCCGTGGTCACCCCGACGCTGACCGCGAGCACGGTGACCAGCAGCAGCCAGACGTCGACCAGCGCCATCGCCACCAGCGCGCCCACACCGACCACCACCGAGCCGACCAGCTCGACGACCCCGCTGGTCACCGTGGCCCGCAACAGGGTGGTGTCCGCGCCGACCCGCGACATCAGGTCACCGGTCCGCCGCCGGTCGTACTCGGCGATCGGCAGCCGGAGCAGCCGGTCGACCAGCAGCCGCCGGGTGCTCAGCACGACGCCCTCGGCGGTGCGCTGCAGCAGGTACTGCTGGCCGGCGCCCAGCACCGAGGCGAGCACCAGGACGACGACCAGGGCCACCACCCCGGGCAGCAGCGCACCGCCGGAGCCGACCGCACCGATCACCTGCCCGACCAGCGCCGGCTGGGCGAGGGCCGCGGCCGCGGAGGCCAGCGAGAGCACCGCCGCGCCGGCCAGCGCCCGGCGGTGCGGGCGGAGCAGCGGCAGCAGCTCCCGCAGACCCGCCTGCGCGGAGGCCTCCGGGGCCTCGGCGGCGGTCGTGCTCATCTGCCGGGCGCGGTGGTCGCGCTCACCAGGTGACGGTGAGCGCGCCCACCACGGCGGCGAGCAGCCGGGCGTGGTGCTCGATCAGCTGCGGCCGGTTGGCGTCGGGCCGCACGGCTGCGACGAAGCCGGCGGCCGACCAGAGCTCGTCGCCGTCGTCGCTGCCCAGCAGCGACTGGCGGACCATCGGGTCCTCGGCCAGCCGCCGCACCTGGGGGCCGTCCTCGGCGGCGAGGAGCACCCACCGCCGGTCGAACTCGGGGTCGGGGCTGGGGATCTGCAGCAGCCCACCGGTGCCGTGCCGCCACATCCGGGCCGGTGACAGCCGGAAGCCCGGGACCGAGGCGAGCACCGGCGCCGCGGTGACCGCGTGGGTGCTGAGCCAGGACCGGCCGGCCGGGGAGGCGATGTCGAAGGCGACCAGGTCCAGCCCGTTCCCCCGGCCACGCAGCACCCGGCTGGGCCGGTCCTCCTTTCCCGGGCGGACCGGCGCGCTCTGCAGCAGCGGCAGCAGGGCGGCGTCCTCCTCCGTCGTCCCGTCGGAGGGCACCCAGCCCAGGTGCTGCGCCCAGGTCAGCATCGCGGCCGGGTCCGACGGCGGGACCGGGATCGCCTCGTTCCGCCGGCGGATCGGGCTCCAGCTGCCGGACTGCTCCGGCGGCGCGCCGGCCGGCGGACCGTCCGGACCCGTCCCGGCGCCGGCCGCGCGGCGCGAACCGAACAGCCCGCCCAGGCCCCGCCGCGGCGGGGCCTGCTCTGCCGGGGACTGTTCCGCCGGGGACTGCTGCCACGGCGCCTGCTCCGGCCGTGCCTGCTCCGGCGGGGGGCCGGCCGGCCGCTGCTCGACGGCCGGCGGCGGCCAGGCGACCTCGTCGGCCGTGGGCCGCGGGCCGGGGTCACCCGCCCGACGCTCGGGCTCCACGGCGGGCAGGTCCCAGCCCGGCGGCTGCCAACCACCGGAGGCGGTGTCTCCACCGGCCGGCGGGTCGCCACCGGGCCGTGCGGTGTCGTCGGGTGCGCCCGGCGCGGGCGTCGGGTCGGCACCGCCCAGGTGCGCGGGCTCCTGCCAGCCGGCGGGGTCGTCGTCGAAGCCGTCGCCGTTCCGGTCGCGCGGGCTGCTCATCGCGGGGTGCTCCTCGTCGTCCTGTGCCTGTCTCGCCGGGTGCCCGCGGGGGCGCCTCAGCCGTACGTGTCGCGCGGCCCACGGCCACGGACGGTGCGCGGGCCCTTCTTCCAGCTTGGCGCCGTCGGACCGACAACGCGCAGCGTGGTCACGACGTCCCCGCCGACGCCGGCGCGCAGCCTGCCGAGGATCGAGGGCGCCAGCAGGCGCAGCTGCGTGGCCCAGGCGGTGGACTCGGCGACGACCAGCAGCTCGCCCTCGTTGAGCGACTCGGGCCGGCAGTGCGCGGCGATGTCCGCCCCGACGAGGGTGTCCCACCGGCCGAACACCGCGCCGACCTTCGTGCGCGCCGTCCAGTCCTGCTGGCTGACCAGCGAGTCGACCAGCTTGCCCAGCGGCTGCGGGTCGTCGGCGCCCGGGCCCGGGCCGGTCCACCGGCGGCGCGGCCCGGCCACCCGGCGACGGGTCGGCTGGGGGCGGGCGGCCGAGGCGGCCCGCGCGGCCTCCAGCGCGGCGCGGGCGATGTCGGAGGGACGTGCCGGTCGCTCGTCAGCCACGGTCGGCCTCCTGGGTGCCGGGGGCGGGGTCGGCCCGATCCTCCGCCACGTCGGCCGCCGACGGCGCTGCCACGTCGCCGTCCGGGAGGACCAGCGCGCGACCGTCCGCCACCTGGACCCGGGTGCCGCGCAGCGCCAGCGGCACGTCCTCGGCGACGGCCGCGGTGACCAGCGTCTGCTCGGCACCGGCGGCCACCTCGGCCAGCGCCGAACGCCGGCCGGCGTCGAGCTCGGCGAAGACGTCGTCCAGCACCAGGATCGGGTCGTCGCCCTCGGCCCGCAGCAGCGCGAAGCAGGCCAGCTTGACGGCCAGGGCGAAGGACCAGGACTCCCCGTGGCTGGCGTAGCCCTTGGCCGGTGCCGGCCCGAGGTGCAGCACCAGGTCGTCGCGGTGCGGCCCGACCAGGGTCACCCCCCGGTCGACCTCCTCCTTGCGGCGCTCGGCGACCCGGGCACGCAGTGCGGCGGCCAGCTCCTCGGCCGGGGGGACCGGCCGGTCCGGGTCGACCGGGGCGCCGTCGCCGGCCAGCGGCACGGAGCTGCTGTAGCCCAGCGCGGCCCGGTCGGCGCCCGGTCCGGCCACGCCGGCGTAGGCCTCGGCGACGTGCGGCGCCAGGTCGGCCACCAGCCGCAGCCGGGCCGCCAGCAGCTGACCGCCCAGCTCGGTGAGGTGCCCGTCCCAGACCTCGAGGGTGGCCAGCGCGTCGCCGCGGGCCAGCTTCGCCGTCTTCAGCAGGGCGTTGCGCTGCTTGAGCACCCGGTCGTAGTCGGCGCGCACCCCGGCCAGCCGCGGCGTGCGGCTGACCAGCAGGTCGTCGAGGAACCGGCGCCGCTCGGCCGGGTCGCCGCGCACCAGGGCGAGGTCCTCGGGGGCGAACAGCACCGTCCTCACCAGGCCGAGCAGCTCCCGGGGGCGGGGCAGCGGTGCGCGGTTGACCCGCACCCGGTTCGCCCGGCCGGGGTTGATCTCCACCTCGACCAGCAGCTCGCGCTCGTCCCGGCGCAGCGCCGCCCGCACCACCGCCTGGCTCGCCCCGTGCCGCACCAGCGGCGCGTCGGAGGAGACCCGGTGGCTGCCCATGGTCGCCAGGTAGCCCACCGCCTCGACCAGGTTCGTCTTCCCCTGGCCGTTGCGGCCGACCAGCACGGTCGGCCCCGGCGTCAGCGCCAGGTCGGCCAGCTCCCAGCTACGGAACTGGCCGACCTGCAGATGGCGGAGGTACACGGGTCAGTACCTCCGGCCGGGCCTGGAACGGCCCCCTTGCAGGGTCCCGCCACGAGCCTGCGAGTGGTGGGGGGCAAGGGGGTCCTTCATCACTCGGGGTCTTCGGCCACCTGGGCGCGGACGGCGTGCCCACCGAACTGGTTCCGCAGCGCGGCGACGGCCTTCATCGTCGGCGAGTCGTCCTGGCGGGAGGCGAACCGGGCGAACAGCGAGGCCGAGATCGCCGGCATCGGGACGGCGTGCTCGATGGCCTGCTCGACGGTCCAGCGGCCCTCGCCGGAGTCCTCGGCGTAGCCGGAGATCTTCTCCAGCGCCGGGTCCTCCTGCAGCGCGCGGACCAGCAGGTCCAGCAGCCAGGAGCGGATGACCGTGCCCTGGGTCCAGGAGGCGACGACGCCGGGGACGTCCTCGATCAGGTCGACCGCGGCCAGCAGCTCGTAGCCCTCGCCGTAGGCCTGCATCATCGCGTACTCGATGCCGTTGTGGACCATCTTGGCGAAGTGGCCGGCACCGCACGGGCCGGCGTGCACGAAGCCCGCGCCGGGGAGCGCCTCGCCGGACTCGTCGGCGGGGGCCGGCGGCCGGAGGGCGTCGAAGACCGGCTGCGCCTTGGCGACGTCCTCCTTCGACCCACCGACCATCAGGGCGTAGCCGTTCTCCAGGCCCCACACACCGCCGGAGACGCCGGCGTCGATGTAGCCCAGGCCCTTGGCGCCCAGCTCCTCGGCGTGCACCTGGTCGTCGGTGAACTTCGAGTTGCCGCCGTCGATGACGACGTCGCCGGGGCTGAGCAGCTCGCCGAGCTCGCGCACCGTCGTCCGGGTCGGCTCGCCGCTGGGCACCATCACCCAGACCACGCGCGGCGCCTCGAGCGCACCGACCAGGGCCTCCAGGCTGTCGACGTCCCGCTTGTCGGAGAACGCGTCGTACCCGACCACCTCGTGACCGGCGCGGCGCAGCCGCTCGGCCATGTTGCCGCCCATCTTGCCCAGCCCGACCATCCCCAGCTGCACGTCCCGCTCCTCAGTCTCGTCTGTCGCTCGTGGTCCGCGGTGCTCCCGCGGCAGGTCTCGGTGGGCAGCCGCGCCGCTGCGGCGCCCGGTGGACGCGGGCCGGGCCCGCATCACGCGCTGCCGCCCATCGTGCTCGCCCCGTCCAGCACCCGCGCGCCCGACCCCCGTGCCCCGCTGGGACGGCCGCCTCGCAGGGGCCCGCCCGTCAGCGTGCGAGCGGGTGGGGGGCGAGGTGGTCCTTCGTCAGCCGGGCAGGCGCACCGGCATGATCAGGTAGCGGTAGCTGCCCGGCCGCTCGGCCGGCCGGCCGGCGTCCGTGTCGTCGGCCGAGGGCTCGTCGACCCCGGACAGCACCGCGGGCTTGAGCGCGGTGGTGAAGTCCATCCGGGCGCGCTCGGTGTGCACCGCCGCCAGGCCGTCGAGCAGGAACGTCGGGTTGAAGCCGATGGTCAGCGGGTCGCCGTCGAACTCGACGTCGCAGCGCTCCTCGGCCTGCCCCTCGTCGTCGGTGCCGCCGGCCCGCAGGGTGACCTGGCCGGGGGTGAACTCGCAGCGCAGCGGGGTGCCGCGCTCGGCCACCAGGGCGACGCGCTTGGCCGCGTCGGTGAACAGCCCGACCGGGAGCGTGGCGAAGGAGGCCGACTCGCTGGGCATGATCGCCCGGTACTTGACGAACTCGGCGTCCAGCAGCCGGGTGGTGGTCTGCCGGTCCTTGCCCGACATGCCCAGGATGCCCTCGCCGGACCCGCCGGAGGACAGCGAGAGCACCACCTCCGGGCCACTGGTCAGGGTCTTCGCGGCGTCGGCGAGCGTGCGGGCCGGCACGAGCACGGCGGCCGACAGACCGGGGGTCTCCGGGCGCCAGGCGAACTCACGGACGGCGAGCCGGTACCGGTCGGTGGCGGCGAGGGTGACCAGGTCGTCCTCGATCTCCAGCCGGACGCCGGTGAGCATCGGCAGGGTGTCGTCCCGGCCGGCGGCGACGGCGACCTGCCCGACCGCCTCGGCGAAGGCGTCGCTGTCGACGACCCCGGCGGTGGAGGGCATCGAGGGCAGTGAGGGGTAGTCCTCCACCGGCAGGGTGGGCAGGCTGAACTTGGCGTTGCCGCAGCTGATCGCCAGCCGGGCGCCCTCGGCGACGACGTCCACCGGGTGCGGGGGCAGCGCGCGGGTGATCTCGGCGAGCAGCCGGCCGGGCACCAGCGTGCGGCCGTCCTCGGTGGACTGGACGTCGATCTCCGAGCGGGCGGACACCTCGTAGTCGAAGCCGGAGACCGACAGCTGGCTGCCCTGGACCTCCAGCATGATCCCGGCGAGCACCGGCACCGACGGCCGCGGCGGCAGGCTGCGCGCCGTCCACGCGACTGCCTCGGCGAGCACCTCACGTGCCACCCGGAACTTCATCTCGTAACCCACCCCTTGCTGGTGTTGCACTGCTGCCTGCGCCGGCCGGTCCTGCGCGGTGTGCGGCGCCATCCTCTCCCGAACAGCCCCCTCCCTGACCAGTCCCCTGGTGAGAGACCTCTGTCGGCTGCTCCGAGCAGCTGCTGCTGGTGCTCTGCCGGTCGGGTGCCGCGAGGCCCCGCACCGGACCGTCCCCACCCAGAGTGTGGTTCGAGAACACCTTGGGAGAAGTCACTCATCCTCGTCATCACGGGTGTGGATGTTGGGGAACGAGGTCCTCTGCCCAGGTCAGGCCCGGTTCGGGCCTGTTGGCCCGCTGTGGGCCGGTGACCCCCGACCTGTGTCGACACGTGGACAACTCGACCGCCGTGCACCGTCACCGGCCGCTCTCCACCCCGCGTCCCCTCCTTCCCCGCAGGCTCGTCCCCATCCCCGGGGACGACGACCTGCTGTCCACCGCCCCCGGTGGGCGACTTGTGGACACGCAGGGGACGGCGCCGTCGCGGGCGCACGCCACTGACCTGCACGGACGGCGCAGGCAGCGGGCGGGCGGCGGAGCTGACCAGGCTGCGGACGGTGGGTGACCGCTCTCCCCAGGCTGTGCACAGATCTGGGGACAAGGCGACATGTACCGCTGACGGGTGACGACTCCTGCGCGCAGGGTCACTGGCTACGGGGTGCTGACACCCGATCGAGGCCCGTGGTCAGGGGACGACTGCGGAGCCCGCCGGCTCACGTGCCGAGAGGGCCGGCGGCGGTACACGGGGCCGGGCTGGGCCAGGTCGCCGGCGGTCCGACCCGCGGACCGCCGGCGCGGGCGTCACTGGCGGGCGCGGCTCTTGATCCGGGCGGTGAGCTCGGTGACCTGGGTGTAGGTGGCCCGGCGCTCGCTCATCAGGCCGGTGATCTTCTTGACCGCGTGCATGACCGTGGTGTGGTCCTTGCCGCCGAAGGAGGCGCCGATCCGCGGCAGCGACAGCTCGGTGAGCTCACGGCACAGGTACATGGCGATCTGCCGGGCGTTGACCAGCGTGCGGCTGCGGTTGGCCCCCTGCAGCTCCTCCATCGTCACGGAGAAGTACTCCGCGGTGGCGGCCATGATGATCGCCGCGGTGATCTGCGGGCCCTGCTCGTCGCTGATCAGGTCCTTGAGCACCAGCTCTGCCAGCGACAGGTCGACCGGCTGCTTGTTCAGGCTGGCGAAGGCGGTGACCCGGATCAGCGCGCCCTCGAGCTCGCGGATGTTGGTCTGCACCTTGCTGGCGATGAACTCCAGCACCGCGTCCGGCGCCTGCAGCCGCTCGCCGTAGGCCTTCTTCCGCAGGATCGCGATGCGGGTCTCCAGGTCCGGCGCCTGGACGTCGGTGATGAGGCCCCACTCGAACCGCGTCCGCAGCCGGTCCTCCAGCGTCGTCAGCTTCTTCGGCGCGCGGTCGGAGGTGATGACGATCTGCTTGCTGGCGTTGTGCAGCGTGTTGAAGGTGTGGAAGAACTCCTCCTGGGTGCGCTCGGCGCGCTCCAGGAACTGGATGTCGTCGATCAGCAGGAAGTCGATGTCCCGGTAGCGGCGCCGGAAGTCCTCGGCCCGGCCGGAGTGCACCAGGTTGATGAACTCGTTGGTGAACTCCTCCGTGCTGACGTACCGCACCCGCACGTTGGGGAACATCCGTGCCGCGTAGTGGCCGATCGCGTGCAGCAGGTGCGTCTTGCCCAGCCCGGAGTCGCCGTAGATGAACAGCGGGTTGTAGGCCCGGGCCGGCGCCTCCGCCACGGCCACGGCCGCGGCGTGCGCGAACCGGTTGCTGTTGCCGATGACGAAGCTGTCGAAGACGTACTTGGCGTTCAGCCCGGGGTCCAGCCCGCCGGGCCGCCGGTCGGCGAACAGCGGGACCGCACCGGCTCCGCGACCGGACCGGTCCGCCGGCCGGCGCTCGCCCTCGCCGGTCTGCCCCGTGGGGCCGGCGGCGCCGTTGCCGTCGTCGTCACCGGGCTCGCGGTCCCAGGGCGCCAGCCGTCGCGGGCCGCCGTCGGCCTCGGCGGCCGCGGAGCCACGGGACCAGTCGCGGCCGTCACCGGACTCGGGCAGCCAGGCCTCCGGCCGCGGGGCGTCGGTGCGCACCCCGAAGGCGCTGCGTCCGTCGTCCACCCGGTCGCGGTCGGCCCGGTCCTCGGCGGCCCGGTCGTGCGCCGCCCGCTCCCGGGCGGCCAGCTCCTCGGACGCGCGGTCGTGGGCGATCCGGTCCTGGGTGAGCCGCTCCTGGGTCAGCCGGTCGTCGGCCGACCAGTCCGGCGCGCCGTCCTCGGCGGGGCGCTCGGCCGGCGCCCAGCGCCGGCTGTCCGGCTCGACCCGGCGGGGCAGCGGAGCCGGCTCCGGCGGCGGGGCCGCCGGCATGTCCTCCAGCTGCACGGCCACCCGGATGGCCCGGCCGAACTCCGCGGACAGCGCCTCGGCCAGCACCATCCGCATCCGGGACTCGAGCACGGTCTGGGTGAACTCGTTGGGGGCCGCGAGCACGGCGGTGTCCTCGACCAGCCCCAGGGGGCGGGTGAGTTCCAGCATCGCCTTCTGCTGTGGGGACAGACTGGTCGAGAGCCGCTCGCGGATCTGGTCCCAGACGGTCGCCAGGTCGACCGGAGAGTCGGCCATCGACTGTGTCCCTTCTCGTGCCTTCGGTCCTGCGCTCCGCACCGCCGTCCACAGGTGGGGACGGGTGCAGACGACCCGCTGGATCCCCCGTCCGTTCCCCAGCTGTGGACGTGCAGGGGTCGGCTGTCCACACGAGTGTCCACAGTCTGTGCACGCCCGGCGACACGTGGTCCCGGTACCGGTGTCCTCGGCGGTGGGATCCGACGTCGTCGCTGGTCGGTGCCCTGCCGGGACGTCGGGAGGATGGAGTGCGGGCCGGCGGGACGGCGGGATCGGCGTACGGACCGGCCACCGTTCGTCCAACGCGGAGCGACGGCGACGCTAACAGCCCCGTCCACAGGCAGGCAATGACGAGCCAGCCGGTCGCCGTGCCAGCGACGGCGTGTCCGGCAGCCGGGGACGGTGACGCGGTGCACCATGACCGGTCCGGCCAGCGCACCGGGACCATCGGGGTCTGGGCTATGCTGGTCGGAGTCTGTGCACAGGGTCCGGTGTGCTCCCCCACCTGCGGGGTGGCCGGGGCCGGTGCACAGCAGACCAGCCACGGGGTGCCGGGCGTCGGTCGCAGGGCCCCGGCTCGGTGACCAGCTCGTCCCCCGCGCGTGCGCTGCCCGACCCGGGTACGCGCCGCACCGACGTCGTCAGCAGTGGGAGTCCCTCGTGAGCAAGCGCACCTTCCAGCCGAACAACCGCCGCCGGTCCAAGACCCACGGCTTCCGGCTGCGCATGCGCACCCGGGCCGGTCGCGCCATCCTCGCCGGCCGCCGGCGCAAGGGTCGCGACAAGCTCTCCGCCTGAGGTGCTGCCCGCGCAGGCACGCCTGCGCCGGCGGCCGGAGTTCACCACGGTGGTGAAGTCCGGCCGGCGTGCCGGGCGTCCGACCCTGGTGCTGCACTACCTCCCCGAACGGCCCGTCGCCCGGACCGGGGGTCCGCTGGACCCCTCGACCGGGCCACGGGCCGGTTTCGTGGTCGGCAAGACGGTCGGCAACTCCGTGTGCCGTCACCGGGTGACGCGCCAGCTGCGGCACCTCGTCGCTGCCCAGCTGCACCGCCTCCCGGCCTCCGCCGACCTGGTCGTGCGGGCCCGCCCGGAGGCGGCCGGTGCCGACTCCATCGTGCTGGGCCGCGACCTGGACGCCGGCCTGGCGCGGCTGCTCGGCGACCGTCCGGCCCGACGGTCGTGAGGCTCTCGCCCGGTCGGGGGCTGCTGGCGGCCGTCCGCTTCTACCAGCGGGCGATCAGCCCGGCGTTCCCGCCGCGCTGCCGGTTCGTCCCCACCTGCAGCGCCTACGCCGCCGAGGCCATCGAGGTGCACGGCGCCGGGCGCGGCAGCTGGCTGGCGGTGCGCCGGCTGGCCAAGTGCGCTCCCTGGCACCCCGGTGGCGTCGACCTGGTTCCGCCCCGCGCGGGCGGAACCGCCGAGGCCACCCACTCGTCGTGCACCACGGCACAGGAACCGGCTCCCGAGGCCGGTCCCGCCCCGACGGCTGACGGCACACGTCGTCCCGACCGTGCCACCCCGCCGGCTCCCTGCCGGTCTGCGCAGCAGGAGGCTGGCGTTGCTTGACTGGCTGTACACCGCGATCGCGTGGGTGATGAAGCAGTGGCACTCACTGTTCTCCACGTTCCTCGACCCCGCGAGCGGCATCACCTGGGCGCTGTCGATCGTCTTCCTGGTCGTCACCATCCGCGTGCTGCTGTTCCGCCTGTTCGTCAAGCAGGTGAAGTCCCAGCGCGCGATGCAGGAGATCCAGCCGGAGATCCAGAAGCTCCGTAAGCAGTACGGCAGCGACAAGCAGGGCTTCAGCCAGGCGATGATGGCGCTGCAGAAGGAGCGCGGGGTCAACCCGCTGGCCGGCTGTCTGCCGATCCTCCCGCAGATCCCGATCTTCCTGTCGCTCTTCCACGTGCTACGGCGGATCGCGCCGGGCAAGGACGGCCTCTACAGCTGGGACGACACCCTCACCGACCAGGCAGCCTCGGCTCAGCTGTTCGGTGCGCCGATCTCCTCCTCGTTCAACATGGCCGGGGAGAAGGAGCAGCTGATCCTGGCCCTGCCGGGTGTCGGCTACACCAACATCCGGATCGTCGCGTTCGCGCTGATCGTGATCATGTGCCTGACCACCTTCTTCACCCAGAAGCAGATCATGAAGCGGTCCGGCCCGGTCGAGGGTCAGGCCGCGATGGTGCAGAAGCTGCTGCTCTACGGCATGCCGCTGAGCCTCTTCGTCTCCGGCTTCTTCTTCCCGATCGGCGTCCTGCTGTACTGGTTCACCAACAACCTGTGGACCCTGGGCCAGCAGTTCTACATCCTCAAGAAGCTGCCGCCGCCCGGGTCGCCGGGTGCCCTGGCCAAGGCCGCCGCCGACAAGCCGCAGATCGACCCGAAGTCGCTGGCGCCCAAGCCCGGCGCGAAGCCGGTCCGGCCGAAGCCGGGCACCCGTGCGGCCACCGGTGCGCCGGCGTCCACGGTCGATGCGGACGGCCAGCCGGTGGACGCCCCTGTCGACGGCGAGACGCCCGCCATCGGTGACGGTGCGACCGAGGGCGGGCCGGCGTCGGGCCAGGCCAACGGCCGGCCTCCCGGGTCGAACCGACCACGATCGGGCTCGACCGGGAGCCGGTCGGCCGCCGGCCCGGCCAACCGCGGCAAGCGCAAGCGCCGCTGACGCACCGGCGCACCCGGGCCCCGCGCCCGTCGAGTGCCCGGCCCCCGACCACCGGGCTCGCCCGGCCGCCTGCACGACCTTGGAGGACCCCGTGAGTGCACCCGACAACGACACCGTGAGCGACCCCGCGAGCGATACGGCCACCACGGCCGAGGCCACCTCGGACGCGGTGCTCACCCGGGCCGGCGGCTCCGGTGAGCCCGCCCTGCCCGACGCCGACCCCGCCTCCGCGGACGCCGTCGTCGAGCCGGTGGACGTCGAGGAGGAGGGCCAGGACGACGAGGGGGCGGACGACGACGAGGACGGCGCCGAAGGCCTGCTCGTCCGCGAGGGCGACGTCGCCGGCGACTACCTCGAGCGGCTGCTGGACATCCTGGACGTCGACGGCGACATCGACCTGGACGTCGAGGGCGACCGGGCGTCGGTGGCCGTGGTCGGTGGGGAGCTGAAGACGCTCATCGGTCCCGACGGCGCCACCCTGGAGGCGCTGCAGGAGCTGACCCGGCTGGCGGTGGCACAGTCCACCGGCGTCCGCAGCCGGCTGATGCTGGACATCGGCGGTTTCCGGGCCAAGCGGCGGGCCGACCTCACCGACCTGGCCTCCGCTGCGGCTGACCGGGTGGCACAGAGCGGCACGGCCGAGCGGCTGGCGCCGATGAACCCCTTCGAGCGCAAGGTGGTGCACGACGTCATCGCCGCCGCCGAGGGCGTGCACAGCGAGTCGGAGGGCGAGGAGCCGAACCGCCGCGTCGTGGTCCTGCCCGAGCGGTGAGCGACGCCGGTGACCCGGCCGGGGCGGACACCCCGACCGACCAGCGAGACCAGCCGGTTCCGGAAGCCCCCGCTTCGGCTGCCCGGCTGTTCGGAGCGGCCATCGACGACGCGGCCCGCTACGTGGCCCTGCTCGCCGGCGAGGGCGTCGTCCGTGGTCTGATCGGACCCCGGGAGGTGCCCCGGCTCTGGGAGCGGCACGTGCTCAACAGCGTGGCGCTGGCCGAGGCCGTGCCGGCGGGGGCCCGGGTCGTCGACGTCGGCAGTGGTGCCGGTCTTCCCGGGATCCCCCTGGGGCTGGCCCGACCCGACGTCACGCTGACCCTGGTCGAGCCGATGGCCCGCCGTGTCGAGTTCCTGCAGGAGGTCGTCGCCGAGCTCGGTGCGCCCTGGCGGGTCATCCGTGGCCGGGCCGAGGAGCGTTCAGTGGTGCGCGCGGTCGGTCAGGTCGACGTCGTCACCGCCCGGGCGGTCGCCCCGCTCCCCCGGCTGGTCGGTTGGTGTCGCGGGCTGCTGGCCCCCGGTGCCCAGCTGATCGCACTGGTCGGCGCCAAGGCGGCGGCCGAGGTGCCCGACCTGGTGCCGGAGCTGGAGGCCGCCGGGATGCGGGACGTGCACACCCGGGCGGTCGGTGTGGAGTTGGGTGCCGCAGCCACTACCGTGGTGGTCATGACGCGGGGCGGTTCGGCCCGTTCCGTCCCGACGTCTGGATGACCCCGTTTCACGTGGAACTGGCCACCGCGAGACATCGGCGTTCCACGTGGAACACGGTGGTGAGGAGGACGCACCGATGACGGACCCGGGCGAGCGGCTGCGTTCCAATCTCGCTGCCGATCAGACAGTCGGTGCCGAGTTCGACAGCCCGATCGCCATGGAGGCGATGCGGGCCACCCGCGTACTGCACGCGGCCGACCAGGACCCCTTCCCCGCACCGGGGCGGATCCGGGTCATCACGATCGCCAACCAGAAGGGCGGCGTCGGGAAGACCACCTCGACGGTGAACCTCGGCGTGGCGCTGGCCATGTACGGGCTGCGCACCCTGGTCATCGACCTCGACCCGCAGGGCAACGCGAGCACCGCCCTCGGTGTCGAGCACACGGTGGGCACCCCCTCGATCTACGACGCCCTCGTCGGGGACAACACGCTGGCCGAGGTCACCCACCCGACCACCGCCAGCCCGCACCTGTCCTGCGTCCCGGCGACGATCGACCTGGCCGGCGCCGAGATCGAGCTGGTCTCCGTCGTCGCCCGGGAACACCGGCTGCGCCGCTCGATCGAGACGTACCTGCACGAGCTCCCGGCGGAGCAGCGACCGCACTACGTGCTCATCGACTGCCCGCCGTCCCTCGGCCTGCTCACGCTGAACGCGCTGGTGGCCGGGGACGAGGTGCTCATCCCCATCCAGTGCGAGTACTACGCCCTGGAGGGGCTGGGTCAGCTGCTCTCCAACATCGACCTGGTGCGGGCCCACCTCAACCCCGGGATCTCGGTGAGCACCATCCTGCTCACCATGTACGACGGCCGGACGAAGCTCGCCGACCAGGTCGCCGACGAGGTGCGCAACCACTTCGGCGACCTGGTGCTCAAGGCGGTCATCCCTCGCAACGTCCGGGTGAGCGAAGCGCCGGGGTACGGACAGTCGGTGCTCACCTACGACCCGGGCTCCCGGGGATCCACCAGCTACGTGGAGGCCGCGCGGGAGCTCGCCCACCGCGGTGCCGACCTGCCGGCGGCACCCAGCGCCCCGGTCGTGCAGGCCCCGGCTCCTCCCCCGCCACCGGTGGCCGGCCCGCCGACCATGCCGTCGGTCGCCGCCCTCGTGCTCGGCGAGCCGATGACCACCCCTGCTCCGCGCGGGCGGCACGCGACGTGACCGCTCGGCGCACCACCGACATCCCCGGGCCGCGACCGCGGACCACGGGCACCAGCGAGGAGGACTCGTGAGCAAGCGCGGCGGTCTCGGCCGGGGCCTGGCGGCCCTCATCCCCACCAGCGCCCCGGCGCCGACGGCGACGCCTGCCGCCCGGGCTGCTGAGGCGGCTGAGGCAGCTGAGGCGGCATCGGCGGTCGAGCAGGCCGGCGGCACCCCGGCCGCGGCGCCGGAGCGGACGGCGTCGGTGCACGAGCTGCCGGCCCGCGCGCTCGAGGAGGTGGCCGGCGTGCCGGGCGCCCAGCTGCGCGAGGTGCCGGTCGGGGACGTGGTCCCCAACCCGAAGCAGCCGCGGCAGGTCTTCGACGACGAGGCGCTGGAGGAGCTCACCCACTCCGTCCGGGAGTTCGGACTGCTCCAGCCGATCGTCGTCCGCGAGGCGGCCGACGGTCGGTACGAGCTGATCATGGGTGAGCGCCGGCTGCGGGCCTCGCGGGCGGCTGGGCTGGAGACGGTGCCGGCGATCGTCCGGGACACCACCGACGACGCGATGCTGCGCGATGCCCTGCTGGAGAACATCCACCGGGTGCAGCTGAACCCGCTGGAGGAGGCGGCTGCCTACCAGCAGCTGCTGGAGGAGTTCGGCGCCACCCACGAGGAGCTGGCCAGCAAGATCGGCCGCAGCCGCTCGCAGGTCACCAACACCATCCGGTTGATGAAGCTGCCGGTGAAGGTGCAGACCCGCGTTGCCGCCGGCGTGATCTCCGCCGGTCACGCCCGGGCACTGCTCGGTCTCCCCGAGGCCGAGGCACAGGACGCACTCGCCACCCGGATCGTCGCCGAGGGCATGTCGGTGCGCGCCACCGAGGAGGCGGTCGCGATGGCGGTCGCCGACACCCCGGCGGCCGCCCGCCGGTCGGCGCGCAAGATCACCGCGCCCGGGGTCGAGGACCTCGCCGGCCGGCTCTCCGACGTGTTCGAGACCAAGGTCAAGGTGCAGATCGGCCGGGCGAAGGGCCGTATCGTCGTCGAGTTCGGCTCGGTCGACGACCTGCAGCGCATCGTCGGCATGATGGCGCCCGACATCACCGGTCGTAGCCCTCAGTCGTAGACCTGGGCCTGGTTGCGTCACTGACGCAACCAGGCCCAGATCAGCGGGCCGTCAGGGAGTGATCGGGCCCTCGGTCGCTGCCCGGGCGAGCAACCTGCTCAACACGTCGCCGAGCCGCAGCCCGGCGGCCTCCACGGCCATCGGGAACATCGACGTCTCGGTGAGGCCCGGGGAGACGTTCACCTCCAGGAAGTGCACCTCGCCGTCCGGGGTGACGATCGCATCGGTGCGGGACAGACCCGCCAGCCCGAGCGCGCGGTGCACGCGCAGCGCCACCTCGGCAGCCCGGGCGGCGACGTCGTCACCGACCCTCGCCGGCGCGTGGTACTCGGTGAGCCCGGGCGTGTACCGGGAGGTGTAGTCGAAGACGCCGGACTCCGGGGCGATCTCCACCGCCGGCAGCGCCTCCGGTCCCTCCCCCAGGTCGATCACGGACAGGGCCAGCTCCACGCCGTCGACGTAGCGCTCGACCATGACGGTGTCGCCGTAGGCGAAGCAGCTGACCATCGCGGCGGGCAGGTCCTCGACCCGGCTGACCTTCTGCACGCCCAGCGAGGACCCACCCGAGGCGGGCTTGACCATCAGCGGCAGGCCGAGCCGGGCGACGATCAGGTCGAGCACCGCACCGGCGCCCAGCTCGCGGAACGTGCTGTGCGGCAGCGCCACCCAGTCGGGGGTGGCCAGCCCGGCAGCGCGGACGACCGACTTGGCGGCCGGCTTGTCCCAGGCCAGCCGGCAGGCCGCCGCCGGTGAGCCGACGTAGGGGACGCCGGCCAGGTCCAGCACTGCGCGCAGTGCGCCGTCCTCGCCGGTGGCCCCGTGCAGGGCGATGAAGACCGCGTCGGCCGGCGACGCGGCCAGCCCGGGGAGCAGCTCGGCGTCGGCGTCGTGCAGCTCGGCGTCGACACCGGCCCTGGTCAGGGCCTCGACGACCTGACCGCCGGAGTTGATGCTGACCTCCCGCTCGAAGGTCAGACCCCCGGCGAGCACCAGGGCCCGCAAGGGGGCTCGCTGTGCCTCGGGAGCCTCCACCGGTGCGGATGCCTGGTCGGTCATGGCCGGTCCCCGTCCTGGTCGGTGTTCGCCGGGCCGATGACCGGCGGTGGGGTGGCCCGGTCGGCGGCCGGCCGGGCGGTGGCCGGGTTCACCGCCCGGAACGTGCCGGTGTCGACCGCGTCGAAGGTGGAGTGCAGGTCCAGCTCGGCCTCGATGACCCGGGCCAGCCGGCGCACACCCTCTCGGATGCGGTCGGGCTCGGGGTAGCAGTAGGACAGCCGCATGTACTCGCGGCCGGAGCCGTCGGCGTAGAAGCCGATGCCGGGCACGTAGGCCACGTGGGCCGCGACCGCACGGGGCTGCATCAGCTTGGCGTCCAGCCCGTCGGGCAGCTTGAGCCACACGTAGAAGCCGCCGTCCGGGCGGGTCCAGGTGGTGCCCGGGGGCATCAGCGCCGACAGCGACTCCAGCGTGGCGTCGCGCCGCTCGCGGTAGAGCTCGGTGAAGACCTTGATCTGCTCGCGCCACGGCTGGGTGTCCAGGTACCGGGCGACGGCGTACTGGGTGAGCGAGGGCGGGCACAGCACCTGCGCCTCGGTGGCCAGCACCAGCTTCTCCCGGACGGCGAGCGGCGCCAGCACCCAGCCCACCCGCAGGCCCGGGGAGAACGTCTTGGAGAACGACCCCAGGTAGATGACCCGGTCGGCGTTGCGGGCCCGCAACGCGCGCATCGGCTCCTGGTCGAACCCGAGCAGGCCGTAGGGGTTGTCCTCGATGACGAGCAGGTCGTACTGCTCGGCGAGGGCGACGACGGCCTGCCGCCGGGGCTCGCTGAGGGTCACGCCGGCGGGGTTGTGGAAGTTGGGCACCGTGTAGAGGAACTTGACCCGCTCGCCGCGGGCCCGGCACTCCAGCAGCGCCTGCTCCAGCGCCTCCGGGATCAGCCCGTCGTCGTCCATCGCGACGTGCCGCACCTGTGCCTGGGCCGCCTGGAAGACACCGAGGGCACCGACGTAGGACGGCGCCTCGGCCAGGATGACGTCGCCGGGGTCGACGAACACCCGGGTGACCAGGTCCAGCGCCTGCTGCGAGCCGACCGTGACGACGACCTCGGTGGGCGAGGCGTCGGTGATGCCCTCCAGGGCCATGACGTCGCAGATGCGCTCGCGCAGCCGGGGGTCGCCCTGGCCGGACCCGTACTGCAGGGTCTGGGCGCCCATCCCGGAGACGAGCTCACCGATCATCGAGCCGACCGCGTCGAGCGGCAGGGCGGTGACCGCGGGCATGCCGCCGGCCAGGGAGACCACCTCGGGGCGGCTCACCACGGAGAACAGCGCCCGGATCTCCGAGCTCTTCATCCCGTGGGTGCGTGCTGCGTACCGGTCTGCCAGGGGGTCCAGCCGCGGGTGCCGCGGGGAGACGTGCGGGGACGCACCGCTGGAGTACGCCCCGGCCTGACCGGTTCCGACCGAGGGGTCGGGCACAGGAGGGGTCACCTGTCGCAGTGTAAGCCGCCGCCCCCGGGGCCGGACCGCAGGAGCACCGCCCCCGACGGGGCCGTCGCCGTCAGGAGCGGGCGGGCAGCAGGAAGGTGCCGGTGGG
This sequence comes from uncultured Modestobacter sp., assembly GCF_947486615.1. Taxonomy (GTDB): domain Bacteria; phylum Actinomycetota; class Actinomycetes; order Mycobacteriales; family Geodermatophilaceae; genus Modestobacter. The sequence continues at coordinate 30,477 of NZ_CANKUD010000014.1, read as the reverse complement.
CGGGTCGGCGTCGGCGGGGAGGAACAGCCGTTGGACGGCGGCGACGACGGCCTGGGCGATGGTGCTGCGCAGCCGGGCGTCCAGCAGGAGCAGCCGGTCGACCGGGTGGGAGAGGTAGCCGCAGTCGACCCGGACAGCGGGCATGCGGGTCATCCGCAGGATGTCCCAGGTCTTCGGGTGCGAGCTGCAGTCGAGCATGCCGGTGCGGGCGATGACCTCGCGGCGCACCAGGTTCGCGAACTGCTCGCCCACCGTGGAGCTCGCCCCGGAACCGGTGCCGTAGTAGTAGCTGGCCACCCCGCGGGCGTGCGCGGAACCGTGCGCCTCCATGTGCAGGGAGAGGAAGAGGTCGGCGCGGGCCTCGTTGGCGAAGGCGGTGCGGTCCTCGGCGCTCGGGTCGCCGGTGCGACCCCGGGTCAGGTAGACGGTGGCCCCCGCCGCGGCCAGCCGGCCCTCGATCCGGGACGCCAGGTCGAAGACCAGGTCGGACTCGGTGGTCTCCCCGGCGGTGTAGCCGGTGTCCTCGCCGCCGTGGCCGGGGTCGATGACGATGACCCGGCCGATCAGGTGCGAGCCGGACTCCACCATCGAGGCGCTCTGCCGCAGCAGCTGGGGACGCCCACCGGTCACCCGCCGGCCCAGCTGCTTGAGCGCCCGCAGGGTCGCCGGGCCACAGGTGCCATCGGGGGTCAGGCCGTAGTCGCGCTGGAACCCACGCAGCCCGGTCTCGGTGTCGGCACCGAGGATGCCGTCGGCCGGGCCGGCGTCGTAGCCCAGCTCCAGCAGCAGTTCCTGCAGCCGGCGCACGTCGTCACCCCGGGCGGGGTGCTCGGGGTCGAACCGGAGCAGCCGGTCGCCGAGTGACCAGCGGGCCTCGTTCAACGCCCGGTAGGTCTCGTCGCCGACCCGGCCGTCGACGGTCAGCCCGCGGACCTGCTGGAAGTGCCGGACGGCGAGCTCGGTGCCGGTGTCGTAGTCGGCCGCCGCACCCGCCGGCGCAGCGGCGTCCCCGGCGAGCAGGTCGAGGGAACGGAGCACTGACTGCACCTCGGCCACGGCGGGGCCGGTGCTGCCGAGTCGCAGGACGTCCATGTGCAGGTCGTCGCTCCTGTTCGGGTCGGGGGCCGGTGCTGGACCGGCGATGGGTCAGGTCGATTGTCGCTGGTGTGCTCGCGCACTGCGCGCACCGGGGCCGTGACAGCACGCCCGGAGCACGGCGAGGCCCGCCGGTCCGTGGACCGGCGGGCCTCGTCAGTGGTGCAGCGCGGACGGGTGTCCGCGGGGCCGGCCGGAGCCGGCGCAGATCAGATGTAGTCGGAGAGGTCCGACAGGATGGCGCCCTTGGGCTTGGCGCCGATGATGCTCTTGACCGGCTTGCCGCCCTGGAACACCGTCATCGTCGGGATCGACATGACCTGGTAGTCGCGGGCGATCTGCGGGTTCTCGTCGATGTTGAGCTTGGCGATCGTGAGCTTGTCGGCGTGCTCCGCCGCGATCTCCTCGAGCACCGGCGCGACCATCTTGCACGGCCCGCACCACTCGGCCCAGAAGTCGACCAGCACGGGCTTGTCGCTGCCCAGGACGTCGCTGGCGAAGCTGGCGTCGGTGACCGTCACGGTGTTGCCTGCCATGGGGTTCTCCCTGAGGTTGCTCGGAGGTACGTGGGGTCGAACAGGCGCTGGGGTCGTTCTATGCCCGGCCGGGGCGCCCGGGTCGTTCTGTGCCCGGCCCGGGCAGCCGGGTCGTCGTGTGCCCGGCCCGGGAGTCAGCGCTCGTCGAAGGTCTCGGCGAGCCAGCGCTCGGCGTCGATCGCGGCGGCCGCGCCGGTGCCGGAGGAGGTGATCGCCTGCCGGTAGATGCGGTCGACGACGTCGCCGCAGGCGAACACGCCCTCGATGTTGGTGCGGGTGGTCGGGTGGTCGACCACCACGTACCCCTCGTCGTCCAGCTTCAACTGCCCGACGAACAGCTCGGTGCGGGGGTCGTGGCCGATGGCGACGAACAGGCCGCTGACCGGCAGCTGCTCGGTGGCGCCGGTGGCGACGTCGGTGAGCTCGACCGAGTCGACGGTGGTCTCGCCGTGGACGTCGGTGACCTGCTTGCCCAGTGCCCAGCGGATCTTCTCGTTGTCCTGGGCGCGCTTCTGCATGATCTTCGACGCCCGCAGCTCCGGACGGCGGTGCACCACGGTGACCGACCTGGCGAAGCGGGTGAGGAAGGTGGCCTCCTCCATCGCGGAGTCGCCACCGCCGACGACCACGATGTCCTGGTCGCGGAAGAAGAAACCGTCGCAGGTCGCGCATGCGGAGACGCCGCGGCCGAGCAGGCGCTGCTCGTTGTCCAGGCCGAGGTAGCGGTACTTGGAGCCGGTGGCGACGATCACCGCGTGCGCGCGGTGCACCTCGTCGCCGACCTTGACGATCTTCGGGTCGACGGTGAGGTCGACCTCGGTCACGTCACGGGCGACCAGCTCGGCGCCGAAGCGCTCGGCCTGGGTGCGCATGTCGTCCATCAGCTGGGGGCCCTGGACGCCCTCGGGGAAGCCGGGGAAGTTCTCCACCTCGGTGGTGGTCATCAGCGCGCCACCGAACTGCGAGCCCTCGAAGACCAGGGGGTGCAGGTTCGCGCGGGCGGCGTACGTGGCAGCGGTGTACCCGGCAGGGCCCGACCCGATGATGATCAGGTCACGGACCCCGTCGTGCTCCGCCGGGGGGATGGCGGGCGGCCCGTCGGTCGAGACCGCGGGACCGGGCGTCGGCTGGTTCGTCGTCACGGGGCGCACAACGGACAGGGTAGGTGCGCCATTCCCCGCGCCGCCCCGACCCCACCCCGGCGGGGGAACGGTCCCGTCTCAGCCGGCGGTGGTGACGGTGACCTCGGCGAGGTCGGCGGTGAAGCCGTCGTCCACGGCCACCAGGCCGGTCACCCAGACCAGCACGTACCGGCTGGTCACCGGCGTGTCGAAGGCGAGGTCGTCGCTGCCACCCAGCTCGCCGCCGGCGGCGACGGTGAACGCCTCGAGGTCGCCGTCGGGTGCGCCGCCGGTGCGCACCTCGACCGTCGCGCCGGGCAGCGTCGTCTGCACCGTGACCCCGCCCAGCGACTGCTCGCTGCCCAGGTCGTACAGCACGCCGACGCCGGGCTTGAGGTTGCCGAAGTCGGCCGAGCCCCGGTAGGTCAGCGTCGACCAGCTGGTGGTCGGGTCGCCGTCGAAGCTGAGCGGGACGGCGTCGTCGTTCTCCGGCTCGCCGTCACCGAAGGGGTCGAACACGGTGGCCGCCGCGATCGGCACGGGGCTCCCGGCGACCGGGGCCTCCGCCGCGCCGCCGTCGGCCGGGGCGCTGACCGAGGGCACCGAGCCGGTCGGGTCCTCGCCGACGTTGCCCGCCACGGAGAGCACGTTCGTGCCGAACCACCAGCCGATGGCGATGACCAGCACCAGGGCCAGGAGGGGCAGGCCGACGACGGCCAGCCGGCGCCGGGCGGTGGGCTCGGCGCCCGCCGGCGGGCGCTCCCGGTCGTCCAGCGCGGTGAAGGTCTCACCGAGGTCCAGGTCGTCCTCGTCGTCGGCCGGACGGGCGTGCCGGGCGGCCAGCGGACGGGCCAGCGCGGCCCCGGGGACGGGGGGCAGGGTCGACCGGTCGAGCCGGACGGGCCGCTCGCCGTCGTCGGCCGACCGGGCCTCCTCGGCGTCGGCCAGGTCACGGCGGTCGCGGAGCCGGCGCATCCAGCCGCTGTCGATGCCGGCGTCCGGGCCGGTGGCCTCCTGCGGGCCGGTGGTGGCGCGGGGGCGGTCGGCGAGCAGGGAGACCATCGTGCTGACGCTGGACAGCCCGGTCGCCGGGTCGTCGGAGCGGGCACGCCGGACCAGCGCGGCCAGGTCCGGTGAGCTGATGTGCACCGGACCGGCGCCGGGGAGGTCGGAGCGCCGGCCGGTGAGGCAGAGCTCCAGCAGCGCCCCGAGGGCGGTGATGTCGCCCTTCTCGGTGCCGCTGGCGGCCGGCACGGACAGCAGCCCGACCAGGCCGCCCGGGCGGAGCACGACGTGGTCGGGGGTCAGGCCGCCGACGGCGAGACCGACCCGGTGGGCCTCGGCGACGCCCTCGGCCAGCCGGCGGACGACGGCCCGCGTCTCCCGCTCCGGCAGCGGGCCCTCGGTGGCCAGCCAGTCCGACAGCCGGGTGCCGTCGATCCACTCGTTGACCACGTACGCGGCGCTGCCGGACTCGGTGCCCCCGGTGCCCTCCGCGGCGTCGTAGACCATCGCCAGCGCCGGGGTGGCCAGTCCGCCCGCGGTCAGCGCGCGGTTGATCCACTCCCGGGCGGCCGGGCCGCCGGGGGTGTGCACCCGCAGCAGCACGTCGCGGTTCAGCACCCGGTCGCGGGCGCGCCAGGAGCGGATGACCCCGGTCGGGGTCTGCTCGTCGGGGGCCACCTGGTCGAGCGGGCGGTACCGGTCGGGCAGGCCAGTGGTCGTCGACGTCACGGACGCTGCCGACCCCCTGCTCGCTCACGGCCGGGGACGGCGCCCCCGGGTCGGGCATCGGACCGTCGGATCACCGTGACCGTCCCAGTCGAGACCGGACGCCGGCCACTGCGTCCCGGAGCTCCGGTACGCCGACCACCACGGCACCCGCGACGACCGCGCTGCCCACCACCACGGTACCGAGGACGACGGTCGCGAGCGAGCCCGCCGAGGACTCACCCAGGTAACGACCGGCCAGCGAGACGACGACCCAGCCCAGCGCCCCGGCGACGGCGGAGACACCGGCCATCTGCAGCGCGGTGGTCGAGGCCTCGGCGCTCACCCGGACGCCCAGCTTCCGCTGCAGCGCGATGCTGCCGACCACCCAGCCGGCGACGTAGGTGGCGCTGGTGGCCACCATCAGCCCGGCGACGACGTGCTCGGGGCTCACCAGCACCGGCACCAGCAGCAGCAACGGCACCCGGACGGCGACCATCGCGACCTGGATGAGCGTCGGGGTGCGGGCGTCCTTCATGGCGTAGAAGACCCGCAGCTGGAGCAGGGTCACCGCCATCGGGAGCAGCCCGAACGCCCCGAACGCGAGGGCGACGCCCACCCCGCGGGCGTCGCTCAGGTCGGCCTCGCCGCGGGCGAAGGCGAGGACGCCGACGGCCGGGCCGAGCACCATCAGCAGCGCGGTGACCGGCAGCAGGCCGGTGGCCGACAGCCGGGTGCCCAGCGAGAGGTCGGCGACCACGCCGTCGGTGTCGTGCCGGGCGGCGGCCCGGCTCATCCGGGGCAGCAGCGCGGTGAGCAGCGCGACGCCGATGATCCCGTAGGGCATCTGGAACAGCAGGCTGGCGTTGCTGAAGGCGAACGGGCCGAGACCACCGGCGTCGGCGGCGGCGTTGGCCACGATGCTGGCCACGACGACGCCGATCTGGCTGACCAGCACGTAGCCGATCACCCAGAGCCCGAGCGTGCCGGCCTCGCCCAGCCCGGTGCCGCGCAGCCCCCAGCGGGGCCGCAGCGGGACGCCGTTCCGGGGCAGCAGCGGCAGCAGCACGAAGGCCTGCACGGCGATGCCCAGGGTGGTGCCGATGCCGAGCAGCCAGACCTGGAAGGGGGTGATGGTGAGCGCGGTGAGCTCCCCGGGACCGGAGGCGAGCAGGAAGACCGCGCCGGTGGCGATGACCACCACGTTGTTCAGCACCGGCGCCCAGGCCGGCGGTCCGAACACCTGCCGGGAGTTGAGCACCGCCGTGGCGAGCGCCCCGATCCCGTAGAACACGATCTCCACCAGCAGGATCCGGGCCAGCCAGTTGGCCAGCTCGACCTGGCCGGGTTGGTCCGGGTTGTCCCGGATGCCCATCAGCCAGGTCAGGGCCGGTGCGGCCAGCACGGCCAGCACGGTGAGCGCGGCCAGCCCCACGGTGGCCAGGGTGAGCAGCCGCTGGGTGTACTTCACGCCGCCGTCGGCGTCCCGCTCCTGGGCGCTGACCAGCAAGGGGACGACGACCGAGGTGAGCACCCCACCGAGCAGCAGCTCGTAGACGATGTTGGGCAGCGTGTTGGCCACCGTGTAGGCGTTGCCGACCGCCGCGAAGCCGAGCGCGGCGGTGAGCACCACGGTGCGGAGGAAGCCGGTGAGCCGCGACACCAGGCTGGCCACGGCCATGGTGCCGGCCGCCCGCAGGACGCTCCGGCTCCCCCGGGAGCTGCCGCCGTCGGCGCCGCCGTCCTCGGGTTCGTCCGGTTCCTCCTCCAGGTACCGGGGCAGCGCGGGGACGACCGGGATCAGCTGGGTGTCGTCCGGACCGGGCACGAAGCGGCGCGGCCGCGCCGGTGGGGGCACCGGGGGCAGCGGCGCACGCCGCCGGGCGGCGTCGGCCGGCAGCGGAGGTGCCGGCGCGGGAGGTGCCGGGACGGCGGGCGACGGCGGACCCGCGGACAGCGGTGGCACGGCGGGCTGCCCGGCAGCGGGCCGGGCGCCCGGGTAGCCCGGCGGTGGGGGCAGCGGGCGAGGCGTCGGCCGCCGGGCAGCCGGGGCCGCCTCCCCGGCGGGGGCGGCCGGACGCGGCTGCGGTGCGGCGGGGCCGGCTCCGGTGGACGGGGCACCGCGGTACGGCGGTGGGGGCAGCGGGACGGCCGGCCGTGGGCGCTCCGGGCGGGGCGCCTCCCGGCCGTCGTCGGCGCGCTGCTGGTCCGGTGGGCCGGGACGGCGGCTGCCGGTCACACCGGGCTCCGGGTCGGCGGCTGGGAACCGACGCCGTGCGCGGCGGCGTCGTCCGTGGTCTCCCCGCGACGGCGCTTGAGCAGGAACAGGACGCCGCGGCGCAGGAACAGCAGCCCCAGCAGGCCGGCCGCCCCGATGGTGAGCCCGAGGGTGATCGGCCCGTAGACGGTGCTCTTGACCTGCATCTCCACCGGCTCGCCCAGCGGGACGCCACCGGGGGTGGTCAGCAGCGCGGTGACCGCGAAGCCACCGGACTGCCGCACCTGGGTGGGCACCTCCAGCGGGGTGCGGGACAGCGGCGGCAGGGTCTGCACACCGATGTCCTCGGTGGTCAGCCCGACCGCGCCGCGGGTGCTCAGCTCCAGCCGGACCTGGACGGCGAAGGGCAGGTCGTTCTGCACGGTGAGGATCAGCGGCGCGCTGCTCGAGGCCAGGCTGTAGGTGCCCTCCACGGGGGCGAGCAACGTGACCTGCTGGCGCAGGTCGGTCATGGTCTCGCGCAGCTGGGCGACCGCGTCGGCGAACCCGTCGGTGTCGTCGCGCCACTGCCCGGACGCCGCCCGGGCCAGCGCGGCGTCGTAGCCGGCCAGCTCGGTGCCGGGGTCGTCGACCGCGGCCGCGAAGTCGTCCCGTACCCGGACGCTCTCGGCGATCGCGGCCATGCCCTCGGTGGGGAGGAAGAGCTCGGCACCGGGCACCAGGTCCCCGGTCGCGGCGGCCGGCCCCGCCTCCAGCGCCGGCACCGGGACCGGGGCGAGCCAGGGCTGGGTGATGCTGTCGGTGATCATCGCCGCGACGCTGTCCACGTCGGGGTCGACCAGGCGGGGCGGGACGACGAGCACGGTCTGCGGCGTGCCGGGCGCACGCTCGGCCAGCTGCGTGGTGAGCGCACCCAGCTCGGCCAGGTAGCGCTGCTCGGCCAGCCGACCGACGCCGGAGTCGGGGGTGGCCCCGGCGACGGCGTCGGCCAGCCGGCCGTCGGCCACCAGCGCGGTCACCTCACCGCCGGCGGTGGTCAGGGTGCCGCGGGCCGTCGCCGGGTCGCCGTCCTCGCCGACGGCACGGCCGCCCTCGGTCAGCCCCTGCTCGGCCAGCACGACCGTGCCGGCCCCGCCGGCCTGCAGCACGTCGAGGGTGTCCGCGCGGACGGTGCCACCGACCGGCCAGGCCAGGTCGGTGCGCGGCGCAACGCCCAGCACCTCGCGGACCACCTCGGCGCCCGCACTGGTCGAGGCGGTCTCCTCGGCGGCCGGCGCGGGCTCACCCGCGGCGTCGCCCGGCTCGGTGGTCGGCGAGGTCGCCGCCGTGCCGTCGTCGTCCAGCGGCTGGCGGGCGACGCCCTCCGCGGTGCCCGGCAGCGTGCGGGCCAGCACGCCCGGCAGCCCGGCCGCGACGAGGGCGTCCCCGTCGACGTCGGCGTAGGGCAGCACCGCCACGTCCTGCTCGCCGGCGACGGCCCGCAGCCGGTCGAGCAGGTCGGCGGCGTCCTCGGTGCCGGTGCCCTGCTCGCCACCGGCGGTGTAGGGGCCGTCGGCCATCACCGCCAGCTCCTCGAGCAGGGCCGGGTCCACCGCGAGCGTCACCGGCACGGCCGGCCCGTCACCGCCCGGGGCCTCCGGGATCCGTTCGAGCACCTCGACCGCCCGGTCCAGCCGGCCGCCGTCGGCGACCTCGGTGGCCAGGTCGTCGTCGGTGAACGCACCGGCGGCGTCCCGGTGGGGCTCGTCGGTCAGCGGCCAGAGCCAGGCCACCGACGTCCGGGTCGCCGGGGTGGGCGACTGGGCGACCAGGTGGGTCCACAGCTCGCCGGCGCGCTCGGTGCCGCTGCCGGACCGGACGCCGTTGACGTTGACCAGCACCGGGTAGACGCCGTCCGGACCGATCCGCAGCTCCTCGGCCGTGGTGGTGTAGCTGAAGGGCAGCGAGCCGCCGGGCGCCAGCTCGCCGTCCACCGGCCGGAACGGGGCGGTGGCGGCGGTGGCGTCGCCGGGGTCGTCGACGTCGTCGGCCAGGCCGGCGCGGGTGGCGATCCGGTCCCCCCGCTGCAGGCGCACCTCCAGGTCGGTCCAGGTGTCGCTGCTGTCGTTCACCAGGGCGCCGGTGACCTCGATCTGCGCGCCGGGGGTGACCGTCTTCGGCTCCAGCCGGCTCACCGTCACCCGCAGCGGGTGTGCGCTGACGCTGTCGGTGGCGCTGGCGTCGGTGTCCGAGGGCGCCGCACCGGCGGCCGGCGCCACCAGTCCGGCGCCCAGCGTCAGCCCGGTGCCCAGCGTCAGCACCGCGGCCAGCGCCGCCACCCGGCCGGAGCAGGCGCCCAGCGGCGACCCAGAGGCGGCGAGGAGGGTCCGGGGGCGACCGTCGGCGCGGCCGGCGGCCCGCCGTCTCACGCGCTGTCGGCCAGCAGGCCCGGCGCGCGCTCCACCAACGCGCGCTCGTCGGCGTAGGCCAGCCGCCCGCCGAGTTCGGTCAGCGGCACCCAGGCGACCTCGGTGACCTCGATGTCGGCGTCGGAGAGCGCGCCGCCGACGGCCCGCAGCAGGAAGTGGTGCACCGTCTTGTGCACCCGGCGCCCGTCGGCGACGAACCAGAAGTCGATGATGCCGAGCGGGGCGACGACCTCGCCGATGATGCCGGTCTCCTCGGCGACCTCGCGGACGGCGGTGTCCTCCGGGGTCTCACCCTGCTCGATGTGCCCCTTGGGCAGCGACCAGAGCAGCCGGCCACGGCGGTCGGTGCGGCCGATCAGGGCCGCGCGGGGGCCGGTGCCGTCGTCGTCGGCCACCACCAGGCCGCCGGCCGAGGTCTCGTCGACGCGGCGCAGGCGGCGGCCGGGGCGCTGCCGCCCGCCCGTCCCAGCCATGCCAGGAGGGTAGCGCGCGGGACGGCACTACCCTCGATCGTCGTGTCAACAGAGCCGTCGCGTCGCGCCCCCTCCGGCCCGACCCCACCACCCGCGCCCGTCCCCCCGGCGGTGCAGCAGACGGTGCGCGAGCTCGTCGACGTCTCCCCCGTGCTGGTGGCGCTGGGTGAGCGCTTCACCGCCGCGGGGCACGAGGTGCACCTGGTGGGTGGCTCGGTGCGGGACGCGCTGCTCGCCGCGGGGACGGGGCGGCCGCTGCCGACCGGCGACCTCGACCTGACCACCGACGCCCGCCCCGAGCAGACCCTCGAGGTGCTGCGCGGCTGGGCCAGTTCCACGTGGAACACCGGCATCGCCTTCGGCACGGTGGGCGCCGAGGTGCGCGGCGAGCGGGTGGAGATCACCACGTTCCGTGCCGACCGCTACGACCGCGAGTCGCGCAACCCCGAGGTGGCCTGGGGTGGGTCCCTCGTCGACGACCTGGCCCGCCGCGACTTCACCGTCAACGCGATGGCCGTCTCCCTCGGGCCCGACCGCACCGTGACCGACCCGTTCGGCGGCCTGGGTGACCTGCTCGCCCGCCGGCTGCGGACGCCGGGCCGGGCCGTGGACTCCTTCGCCGACGACCCGCTGCGGATGCTGCGTGCCGTGCGCTTCGTCGCCCAGCTCCAGCTCGTCCCGGACCCCGAGGTCGTCCAGGCGATGACCGAGCTCGCCCCCGAGCTGGCGCGGATCACCGCCGAGCGGGTCCAGCACGAGTTCTCCCGCACCCTGCTCAACGACTACCCCAGCGAGGCGCTGGACCTCTTCGTCTCCACCGGTCTGGCCGACGTGGTGCTGCCCGAGCTCGCCGCACTGCGGATGGAGATCGACGAGCACCACCAGCACAAGGACGTCTACGTCCACTCGCTGACCGTGCTGGAGCAGGCGATCGCACTGGAGCAGGCCGATCCGCAGTCGCCGTCCCCGGACCTGGTGCTCCGGCTGGCCGCGCTGCTGCACGACATCGGCAAGCCGGCCACCCGCCGGCACGAGGACCGTGGCCGGGTCTCCTTCCACCACCACGAGGTGGTCGGAGCGAAGCTGGTGCGCAAGCGGCTGACCGCGCTGAAGTACCCGAAGGACGTCGTCGAGGCGGTCTCCCGGCTGACCTTCCTGCACCTGCGCTTCCACGGCTACGGCCGCGGGGAGTGGACCGACTCCGCCGTCCGCCGGTACGTGACCGACGCCGGTGACCTGCTCCCCCGGCTGCACAAGCTGGTCCGCTCGGACTGCACGACGCGGAACCGGAAGCGGGCCGCGGCGCTGTCGGCGACCTACGACTCCCTCGAGGAGCGCATCCAGGCGTTGGCGGAGCAGGAGGACCTCTCCCGGATCCGCCCCGACCTGGACGGCAACCGGATCATGGAGCTGCTGGGGATCGCCCCGGGCCGCGAGGTCGGCGAGGCCTGGCGGTTCCTCAAGGACCTGCGGCTGGAACGCGGCCCGCTCGAGCCCGACGAGGCCGAGGCCGAGCTGCTCGCCTGGTGGCGCTCCCGCAGCTGAGCGGTGCGACCGGTCAGGCGTGCTGGCCGGTCTCGTGCCGGAGGCCGGGCAGTGCGCGCAGCGCCAGCGGGGTGTCCTGCTCCCGGCGGGCCTGGCCCCGGGCCCAGCGGGCGAAGAGCAGGGCGGTGAGCAGGTAACCGACCCCGATGACCACGAGCAGCGGCCAGCTGACCCCGGAGGCCGGCAACGCGAACGCCCCGACCAGCAGGGCGAGGACGAAGGTCACGTTGAACAACGTGTCGTAGGCGGAGAACACCCGGCCGCGGAAGTCGTCGTCCACCGCCTCCTGCAGCGTGGTGTCCACGCAGATCTTGATGCTCTGGGCGACGAACCCGAGGGTCAGGACGGCGGCCACGATCGCCGGGGGCTCGAACAGCCCGCCGAGCACCAGTTGGCCGACCCCGCCGAGCAGCAGCATGGCTACCACCCAGGCGGCCTTGCCCCACCGGCGGACCGCCCACGGCGTCACCGCGGCGGCCAGCAGCGTGCCGGCCGCACCGGCGGCGAGCACCTCGCCCAGCCCGGCCAGGCCGCCCCGGAAGAGCCCGGAGGAGTCGGTGAAGGTGTTGCGGTACAGCAGCAGCGTCATCAGCGTGAGCAGGCCGTAGCACACCCGGTGCACGGCCATCACCGACAGGACGGCGCCGGCCGGCGGGTGGGCCAGCACGTGCCGGGTGCCGGCGAGCATGCCGTGCAGCACGTCCCGGGCGCTGACCGTCGCCGCGACGGTCAGGTGGTCAGGACCCAGGTACGGCCGGCTGAACCCGGCGACGACGGCGGAGGCGACCAGGTACGGCACCGCGGAGGCGAGGGCGAGCGCGGCGTAGGCCCCGCTGCCGGACCCCAGGACCGCGGAGGACACGATCGCCACGCCACCGCCGAGCACCGCGGCCACCGCCCCGGCCGTGGTGGACAGCGCGTTGGCCGAGACCAGCGAGGGCCGGTCGGTGGTGTGCGGCAGGGCGGCGGACAGCGCGGACAGCACGAACCGGTTGACCGAGAAGACCAGCAGGCCGGCGACGTAGAACAGCACGCCCTGGATGCCGGCGAGGGTGAGCGCGGCGACCCCGACCACCAGCACGGCCCGCACCACGTTGGCCACCAGCAGCACCTGCCGCCGGCTCCAGCGGTCCAGCCACACGCCGGCGAACGGCCCGACCAGCGAGTAGGGGAGCAGCAGGATCGCGAACCCGGCGGCGACGTCGATCGGGTCGGTGGCCTGCTGGGGGTTGAAGAGCACCGTGCCGGCCAGCGCCGCCTGGAAGACGCCGTCGCCGAACTGGGAGGAGAGCCGGGTCAGCAGCAGCCGGCGGAAGTCGCCCCGCTGCAGCAGGTGCCGCACGGTGGTGGGCGACTGGTGCACCCCAGCCACACTACGTCGCCGTGCGCGCGCCGCCAGGTCACGCAGCCGGCCACGGGCCGGGGCCCCGAGCAGGCGCGGGACCGGCCGCGCCGCGGGCCGCGAGGCGGGGTCGCCGAGCCACCCCCCGGCCGCACACCTGATGCACACTGGAGCGCGATGAACCCGGTGCCCTCGTCACCCGAGCCCGAGCGTCGTCCCGCAGCCGGACAGGCCGCCGGACGCCGCCGGCGCAGCGCCGTACCCGCCATCTCGGTGGGCTGCCTGGACGACGTCCGGCCCGGCTCCCTGCTGGTGGCGATGCCGGCGCTGACCGACCCGACCTTCGCCGGGGCCGTGGTCTACGTGCTCGACCACTCCGACACCGGCACGATCGGCGTGGTGCTCGGCCGGCCCAGCGAGGTGCGGATCGGCGACGTGCTGCCCGGCTGGTCGGAGCTGGCGGTCGAGCCCGGGGTGTTCCACGTCGGCGGCCCGTGCGAGACCGACACGGCGCTGTGCCTGGCCACCCGGAGGGGCACTGCGCCGCTGCCGGCCGGGAGCGGCCTGCGGGAGGTGGCCGGTGCGGTGCACCTGGTCGACCTGGACAGCGACCCGGACGAACTGGACGGCGAGATCGGCGGCCTGCGGGTGTTCGCCGGGTACGCCGGGTGGTCGGCCGGGCAGCTGGCCACCGAGCTGGCCGAAGGGGCGTGGGCGTGCGTGGCCGGCGTCCCCGCCGACCTGCTGACCGACGCCGCCGGGCCGGACCTGTGGCGGTCGGTGCTGCGCCGCCAGTCCGGGCGGCTGGGCGTGCTGTCGACGGCCCCGGCGGACCCCTCGGCCAACTGAGGCCGTCACCGGTCGGGCGTGTCGACTCCCGGTGAGCGCTCCGGACTGGTAGGAAGAGCTCACAGGAGGGGGCGACCTGGGGAAGAGGCCGCCCCCTCCTGTGCTGTCCGGCTCCCGCCGCTGCCGGCTAGAGGCCCAGCGCCGCGGCGATCTCCGGGTGCTCGGTCAGCGAGACGGTGTCCTCGTCGGACGGCAGGGTGATCTCCCGCTCGCCATGGTCGGCCAGGGTGATGGTCACGTCGAAGTCCTGCAGCCGGGTGAGGTACTGGACCAGCAGCTTGCTGTCCGCGGCGACCGCTATCCGCGCGCCGGTCCCGCTCTGGAACACCGAGCTGAGCTGCCCGTTGACCGATCGGCTGCCGACCCAGGTGTAGTCGGCGAAGGACCGCGGGTCGTCGGCGGAGCGGGCGGAGAGCCGGGGCACCATCTGCACCAGCACGTCCAGCAGTGACGCCGTCCCGGACGCGTCGGTCGCCGCGATCGGCCGGCGCACGTAGGTGGCCGCGGGCAGGCCGGCGGCGGTCAGCGCCTCGTCGAGCCCGGGGACGCCGCCCTGCCAGAGGTCGTCCTCGGTGAAGAAGAGGGTGCGGGTGTCGTCGGGGCGGCCGTCGCCGTAGCTGGTGACCGCCTGGGCCCGTCCGATCCCGCGGGCGAAGTCGACCTCGCCGGTCAGGGTGAGCACGGCGCCCTCGGCGAACGGCGCGGTCACCTCGAAGTCGGCCCCGCCCTGCTGACGGTTGGCGTACAGCACCTGGCTGAGCACCTCGGCCTCCTCCGAGCTGACCTCGGCCCCGGGCTCCCGCTGCTCGGCGTCCTCGCTGCCGCACCCGCTGAGCAGGGCGAGCAGGGCGAGCAGCACTCCGGCGGCCGCGACCCGCAGCGGGGTCGGGAACGGGTGGGTGCCAGGACGGGAGCGCATGGGGGTCAGGGTAAGAGGAACGCCTGAGGGGCCCGAGCCGTCGGCTCGGGCCCCTCAGGTTCCTTCGGCCCCGTCCGGAGGCTCGCCCCGAGCTTGCGAGGGGTGAGAGGGACGGGGTCCTTCTAGTCGCCGCGGATGAAGGCCTCGACGGCGTCCCGGGCCTCGCTGTCGCTGTACTGCTCCGGCGGGCTCTTCATGAAGTAGGACGACGCGGACAGGATCGGGCCGCCGATGCCGCGGTCCTTGGCGATCTTCGCGGCGCGGACGGCGTCGATGATGATGCCGGCCGAGTTCGGGGAGTCCCAGACCTCGAGCTTGTACTCCAGGTTCAGCGGGACGTCGCCGAACGCACGGCCCTCCAGGCGGACGTAGGCCCACTTGCGGTCCGAGAGCCACGGCACGTGGTCCGAGGGGCCGATGTGCACGTTGCCCTTGCCCATGTCCCGGTCGACCTGGCTGGTGACCGACTGGGTCTTGGAGATCTTCTTGGACTCCAGGCGCTCGCGCTCGAGCATGTTCTTGAAGTCCATGTTGCCGCCGACATTGAGCTGCATGGTGCGGTCCAGCTGCACGCCGCGGTCCTCGAACAGCTTGGCCAGCACCCGGTGGGTGATGGTGGCGCCCACCTGGCTCTTGATGTCGTCACCGACGATCGGCACCCCGGCGGCGGTGAACTTGTCCGCCCACTCCTTGGTGCCGGCGATGAAGACCGGCAGCGCGTTGACGAACGCGACGCCGGCGTCGATCGCGGCCTGGGCGTAGTGCTCCGCGGCCTGCTGCGAGCCGACCGGGAGGTAGCAGACCAGCACGTCGGCGCCGGACTCCCGCAGCGCGGTGACCATGTCGACGGGCTGCTCGTCGGACTCCTCGACGATCTCGCGGTAGTACTTGCCGAGCCCGTCGAGGGTGGTGCCGCGCTGCACGGTCACGCCCAGCGGCGGCACGTCGGCGATCTTGATGGTGTTGTTCTCGCTGGCGACGATCGCCTCGGAGAGGTCGCGGCCGACCTTCTTGGCGTCGACGTCGAACGCCGCGACGAACTCGACGTCGGAGACGTGGTAGTCGCCGAACCGGACGTGCATGAGGCCGGGGACCGATGCGGTCTCGTCGGCGTCCCGGTAGTACTCGACGCCCTGGACGAGCGACGCGGCGCAGTTGCCGACGCCGACGATGGCGACCTTGACCGATGCCATGGACTGACTCCCTCCGACGGACCCGACCGGGCCCGGACGATGTGCGGTGGACGTGCTGCGGGCGGTGCGGTGGTTCAGGTGGTGACGGCGTTCGGTGGTGCTGTCGGGGTGGGCGTCTGCTCCGCCCGGGCGGCCTCGGCGCGCGCGTTGTCGTCGCGCTCGCTGTCGATGAGCTCGGTGAGCCAGCGGACCTCGCGGTCGACCGAGTCCAGACCGTGCCGCTGCAGCTCGAGGGTGTAGCGGTCGAGCTTCTCCTGGGTGCGGCGCAGCGAGTCCATGAGCCGGTCGCGCTGCCGCTCGACGGTGCGCCGCCGGCCCTCGAGGATGCGCAGCCGCACGTCGGCGGCGGTGTGCCGGAAGAACGCCAGGTGGACGCCGAACCGGCTCTCGTCGTCGTAGGCCTCGGGCCCGGTCTGGCTGACCAGGTCGGCGAAGCGCTCCTTGCCCTCGGCGGTGATCGCGTAGACGACCTTCCCGCGCCGCCCGGTGAGGGCCGGGGCGTCGGCGGGCAGCAGCGCCCGCGGGACCGGGTCCTCGCTGGCGATCAGCCCGGCGGCCTGCAGCCGCTTGAGCGCCGGGTACAGCGACCCGTAGGAGATCGAGCGCAGTCCGCCGAGCACCGCGGCCAGCTCCTTGCGGAGCTCGTAGCCGTGCATCGGTGACTGCTGCAGCAGGCCCAGGATGGCGAACTCGAGCACGGTGCCACCTCCTGGTCTGCCGGCGTTCACGGGATCGATGTATCGGCACGATACATCCGGGCGCGGTACGGGGCGCAAGTCGGACGACCAGTTCACCGGCGCCCCACCAGCCCCATGTCGACATCGCGAGCAGGTCACGGGGGCCCCGGACGTGCGTACATTGGCGGCCGTGCCCGGACGACGGTCGGTGGTGGACCACGCGCTGCAGCGACGCGCGCGTCTCGCCGACGTCTGCCGTGGCCACCACCTGATGTCCGACGCCCTGGGTGCCGAGCCGGCCTCCGGGCGGGCACCACGCACGACCCGCCGGGCGGCGACCGAGTAGTCGCCACCGGCCCGACGCCACCGGGCCGCGTGCAGCCGGCACACAGCTGAAGACGTCACCCTGGGTGCGGCCGGCACGGCGACCCCGTCGCCGGCCGACTCCCCACGACCTCGAGGAAGGGGCCACCGCGTGCCTCCCCACGACGAGACCGCCCGCGTCACCCCCGGTGGCGGCTCGGTCCGCCGTCCACCCCCCGCCCGGGCCCGGGCAGCGGGTGGCAGCTCCGCCGGCGCTCGCCGTCCGGCGGTCAGCGGGCGCGCCCGCACGACGGCCTCGTCCTCGGGCGGTGCCCGTCCGGCCGCCCGCTCCGGCGGCGGTGGCGGGCGTCCGCCGGTCAAGCCGCCCACGGGCGGACGTCGTCCCGGTGGCAGCGGCAGCGGCCGGCCGCCCGGCGGCGGCAAGCGGAAGCGGACGGCGAAGCAGAAGCGGCGGCGGGTGCTCAAGGTCCTCGCCGGGAGCTTCGTGGCCATGCTGGTGCTGCTCGGGGTCTTCGTCGGGGTCGTCTACGCCACCACCGAGGTGCCCTCGCCCGACTCCATCGCCAACGAGCAGACGACGGTCGTCTACTACGCCGACGGCGTCACCGAGATGGCCCGGCTCAACGACGGCAAGAACCGCACCGAGGTCACGCTGGAGCAGATGTCCGAGCCGGCCGTCAACGCGGTGCTGGCGGCGGAGAACCGGGCGTTCTACTCCGACCCCGGCATCTCCTTCACCGGCATCGCGCGCGCCGCGTGGAACAACCTCACCGGTGGCTCGACCCAGGGTGGCTCGACCATCACCCAGCAGTACGTGAAGAACGCCTTCCTCAACTCCGACCAGACCTTCAGCCGCAAGTTCAAGGAGCTCTTCCTCGCGGTCAAGCTGGACAACGAGTACTCGAAGGAGGAGATCCTCCAGAACTACCTGAACACCATCTACTTCGGCCGCAGCGCCTACGGCATCGAGGCCGCGGCGACCACCTACTTCGGCGTGCCGGCCGCGCAGCTGACCGCCGAGCAGGGCGCCGTGCTCGCCGTGCTGATCCGCAACCCGACGAACAACGACCCGGAGACCAACCCGGAGGGCGCGCAGCAGCGATGGGGCCTGGTGCTCGACGCGATGGTCGAGCAGGGCTGGCTGGACCCCGCCGCCCGCGCCGCGGCGGCCTACCCGGCGGTGCTGCCGAAGACCGGCAACACCGCCGGCATCCCGGCCGGCCCGGAGGGGCACATCGTCCGGCAGGTCATCGCCGAGCTGAAGGACCCGCCGTTCAGCTACGACGACGACGACATCTACACCGGCGGCCTGCGGATCACCACGACCGTGGACAAGGCCAAGCAGGACGCCGCGGTCGCCGCGGTGAACGACGTGATGGCCGGTGAGCCGGAGAAGCTGGAGCAGGCGCTGGTCGCGATCGACCCCAAGACCGGCGGGGTGCTGGCCTACTACGGCAACGCCCAGGCCCGCAGCGACGACCCGAACGTCGACACCACCGACTACGCCCAGGCGCCCAAGCCGCCGGGCTCGTCGTTCAAGCCCTACACACTGGCCGCCGCGCTGCAGAACGGCTTCAGCGTGGACACCCGCCGGGACGGCACCTCCCCGCAGGAGTTCGACGACCGGATCGGGCTGCCGGTGGTCAACTCCGGCAACGCGCAGTGCGCCAACTGCACGATCAAGCAGGCGATGACCAGGTCGCTGAACACCACCTTCTACGGCCTGGCCTACGAGGTGGGCCCGGACGTGGTGGCCCAGCTGGCCCGGGAGGTCATCGGCCTCCCCGCGGTGTGGGACGCGGAGCAGAAGGACCCCACCGTGTCCGACCAGCTGACCGGCAAGCCGACGCTGTCCAGTCCGGCGACCGGGGTGACCGGTGGCTCGATCGGCATCGGCGAGTACGAGGTCCGGCCGATCCAGCAGGCCGCCGGCTTCGCCACCTTCGCCGCCGGCGGGGTCCGGCACAACACCCACTTCATCGGCACGGTCACCGGCAGTGACGGCCCGCTGCTGGGCACCGGGTCGACCGCCTCCGACCAGCCCATCTCCGCGGAGGTGGCCAGCGACGTCACCTTCGCGCTGGAGGACGTCGCCGAGTCCTCGGACCTGCCGCTGGACGGTGACCGTCCGGTGGCGGCCAAGACCGGCACCCAGGGGGCCAACCGGACCGACAACTCCGACGCCTGGATGGTGGGCTACACCCCGTCGATCTCCACCGCGGTGTGGATCGGGACCAAGGGCAACGAGGCCATCACGACCACCTCGGGGAACATCATCTACGGCTCGGGCCTGCCCGGTGACATCTGGCAGCAGTTCATGGACACCGTGCTCGAGGGCACCCCGGAGGAGCCGCTGCCCTCCGAGGCGCTGATCGAGGGCGACCCGGACAAGAGCATCCCGGAGCCGACGACGGAGGCCCCCGCGCCGACCACCCAGGCGCAGCCGACCCCGACGACGGTGGACGACGGTGGCGCCGAGGCGCGGGCGCGTGAGCGCGCCCGGCAGGAAGCCGAACGGGCCGCGCAGCTGGCCGAGGAGGCCCGCAGGTCGGCGGAGGCCGAGGCCGAGGCGAGCAGGTCGTCCGCGGCGAACCAGCCGCCGGTGGACCCCTGCACCCAGTCGCCCGCGCCGGCCTCGTGTGCGCCGGCACCGACGGGAGTGCCGGTCCCCAGCCAGCCGACGAACTGATGCCGCGGGCAGACTGACCGCGTGACCGCACCACCGACGGGCCCGTCCTCCGATCTCCCGGAGGGCGGGCCCGCGGTGTCTCCGCGGCCGGTCCCGCCGGTGCCGCAGGTGGCCGCGCCGCCGTGGCCGGACCGCGTCGTCCCGAGCTGGACCGACCCGGTCGCCGCGCAGGCCAGCGAGGCCGTCGGTGGCCCGTGGGGCCGGCACGCGGTGACCGGGCGGGCGCTGTTCTGGACGCCGCTGCGGGTCTGCCTGCTCCTCACCGTCGCGGTCCTCGGCCTGGCCTGGGCCAAGCAGGCGCCCTGCGCCGACGGCAACTGGACGGGCAGCAAGCAGTACACCCACCTCTGCTACAACGACGCCGTCCCGCTGTTCGGGGTGCACGGGCTGGACGAGGGCGCCGTCCCCTACCTGGACTCCGCCGTGGAGTACCCGGTGCTCACCGGCGGGCTGATGCAGCTGTCCGCGGTGATCGCCCGCGGGTGGGACGACCTGGCCGCCGGCCTCGGCCCGCTGCCCGAGCCCACCCCGGTGCTGAGCTTCTACGTGGTGACCTGCCTGCTGCTCTCCGCTCTCGCGCTGCTGGTCACCCGGGGGGTGCTGGCGCTGGCCGGCCGGCGCCCCTGGGACGCGGCGATGGTCGCGCTGTCCCCGCTGCTGCTGGTGCACGCCTTCACCAACTGGGACCTGCTGGCCGTCGCGCTGACCACGTTCGGCATGTGGGCGTGGGCGCGGCGGCGCCCGGTGCTCGCCGGGGCGCTGATCGGGCTGGGGGTGGCCGCCAAGCTCTACCCGGTGATCGTGCTGGGCGTGCTGTTCGTGCTGTGCCTGCGGGCCGGCCGGCTGCGGCCCTGGCTGTCGACGACCGTCGCCGCGGGGCTGGCCTGGCTGGCGGTCAACCTGCCGGTGGCCCTGGCGGCACCGGAGAACTGGGCGCGGTTCTTCACCTTCAGCGACGTCCGCCCGGCCAACCCGGAGAGCATCTGGGCGATCGCCCTGCACTACGCCCCGCAGTTCCTGGACGGCCCGCTCACCGAGGGGGAGACACCCTCGGTGCTGAACGCGGTGGTGGCGGTGCTGCTGCTGCTCTGCGCGGCCGGGGTGGCCTGGCTGGCCCTGGCGGCCCCGCTCCGCCCCCGCCTCCCGCAGCTGGCGTTCCTGCTGGTCGCGGCCTTCCTGCTGCTGAACAAGGTGTGGAGCCCGCAGTACTCGCTGTGGCTGCTGCCGCTGGCGGTGCTGGCCCGGCCGAGGTGGCGCTCGCTGCTGCTGTGGCAGGCCACCGAGGCGCTGGTCTGGGCGACGACGCTGCTCTACTACCTGGGCGCGGACAACCGCGGCATCGGCGTGGAGTGGTTCTACCTGTCGGTGGTCGTCCGGGACGTCGCCGTCCTCGTCCTGATGGCCCTGGTGGCCCGGGAGGTCTGGCGGCCCGACGCCGACCTGGTGCGGCGCAGCTGGCCCGGCACCGACGACCCGGCCGGCGGGATGCTCGACGGTGCGCCCGACCGCTGGGTGCTGCCCCGGCCGTGGGGGCGGGCTCAGCCGGTGAGCGCCGAGCGCAGGAGCGCGATCTCCTCGGCGTGAGCGGCCGGGTCGCCGGGGGTCTCCAGCACGACGGGGGCGCCGGCGGTGCGGGCCACCTCCACCAGCAGCTCGGTCGGGATCTCACCGGCCCCCAGCGGGGCGTGCCGGTCCCGGCCGGACCCGGCGGGGTCGCGGCTGTTGTTCAGGTGCACCAGGTCGATCCGCCCGGTGACCGCCCGGACGTCGTCCACGACGCGGGCCAGGTCCCAGCCGGCCGCCCAGGCGTGGCAGGTGTCCAGCACGAAGCCGGCGCCGAACTCACCCACGGCCTCCCACAGCCGGGCGACGGCGTCGAGCTCGCGGGCCATCGCGTTGTCGCCACCGGCGGTGTTCTCGATCAGCACCGGGACGCCGAAGCCGCCGTCGTCGGCCTGCCGGGCGAAGGTCTTGCGCCAGTTGTCGACCCCGGCCGCCGGATCGTCCTTCGCGAGCACGTGGCCGCCGTGCACCACCATGCCGCGGGCGCCGATCGCGGCCGAGGCCAGCGCGTGCTGGCCCAGCAGCTTGCGGCTGGGGATGCGGATCCGGTTGTTGGTCGAGGCGACGTTGAGCACGTAGGGGGCGTGCACGAAGACGGCCACGTCGGAGCCGAGCAGCGCTTCGGCATCCGGCCGCGGCGCCGGCGCCTTCCAGCCCTGCGGGTCGGCCAGGAACACTTGGACGGCGTCGGCGTCCAGCTCCGCGGCGCGGGCCAGCGGACCGCCGTCGTCCAGCTCGCCGGCCTCGGTCAGGCCCGGTCCGACGTGCACGCCGATCAGCTGTCCGGTCACCCGGGGAGCGTAGAGCGCCGGTCCGACGCACACGTGGCGTCAAGGGCGCTGGTAGCCTGTCCGGTGCGCGTCCTCCCCTGCTCGGTGCAGGTCCGGGCGCGTGACGCATGTACGACCCTCCTGCTGCAGACACCCTGCGGCCGCTGAGACCAGAGGAGGTGGGGTTCTCCGTGCGTAACTACGAACTGATGATCATCCTCGACCCTGAGCTCGAGGAGCGGACCATCGCTCCCAGCCTGGATCGTTTCCTGACCGTCGTCACCAACTCCGGTGGCACCGTCAAGACCGAGATCTGGGGCCGTCGTCGGCTGGCCTACGAGATCAACAAGAACGCCGAGGGCATCTACGCCATCGTCGAGATCCAGGCCGAGCCGGCCGCCGTCGCCGAGCTGGACCGTCAGCTGAACCTGAACGAGTCCATCCTGCGCACCAAGCTGATGCGCCCCGAGGCCCACTGACCATGGCCGGCGAGACCGTCATCACCGTCATCGGGAACCTGACGGCCGACCCGGAGCTGCGGTTCACGCCGTCCGGCGCCGCCGTCGCCAACTTCACCGTCGCCTCCACCCCCCGCACCTTCGACCGCCAGTCGCAGGAGTGGAAGGACGGCGAGGCGCTGTTCCTCCGCTGCAACGTCTGGCGTCAGGCGGCGGAGAACGTCGCCGAGTCGCTCACCCGCGGTTCGCGGGTCATCGTCTCGGGCCGGCTGAAGCAGCGTTCCTTCGACACGAAGGAAGGCGAGAAGCGCACCGTCATCGAGCTGGAGGTCGACGAGATCGGCCCCTCCCTGCGGTACGCCACCGCCAAGGTCACCCGCGCTGCGCGCAGCGAGGGCGGCGGCGGTGGGTTCGGCGGCGGCGGCAACAGCGGTGGCGGTGGCGGTGGCTTCTCCGGTGGCGGAGCGAGCGACCCCTGGTCCACCCCGCCGGCATCGTCCGACGAACCCCCTTTCTGATCTCCCCGTACTGATCTCTCCCAGGAGAACCCCAAGTGCCCAAGCCTCCCCCCCGCAAGATCAAGAAGAAGGTCTGCCAGTTCTGCAAGGACAAGGCGACCTACGTGGACTACAAGGACACGACCCTGCTGCGGAAGTTCATCTCCGATCGCGGCAAGATCCGTGCCCGCCGCGTCAGCGGCAACTGCAGCCAGCACCAGCGTGACGTCGCCGTGGCCGTGAAGAACAGCCGCGAGATGGCCCTGCTGCCCTACACCTCCACGGCGCGCTGATCATGAGCACCATGAAGCTGATCCTCACGCAGGAGGTCACCGGTCTCGGGTCCTCCGGCGACACCGTCGAGGTCAAGGGCGGGTACGCCCGCAACTACCTCCTGCCCCGCGGGCTGGCCATGCTGGCCACCCGTGGTGCCGAGAAGCAGGTGCAGAGCCTGCGCCGGGCCCGTGCGGCCCGCGACGTGCGCACGCTCGAGGAGGCCCAGGCGGTCGCCGGTCGGCTCTCCGGGCTGACCGTCACCCTGCCGGCCCGCTCGGGCGACGGTGGCCGGCTCTTCGGCCGGATCACCACCGCCGACGTCGCCGCCGCGGTCTCCGCCTCCGGTGGCCCGGAGCTGGACCGTCGTCGCATCGAGCTGCCCAGCAGCATCAAGAGCCTCGGCACCCACACCGTCACGGTGCGGGTCCACCCGGAGGTCACCGTGCCGGTGACCCTGGACGTCGTCGCAGGCTGATCGAGGCGCCCCCTGTCGGGGCGTGCACCGCCCACGAGGGGCGTCGGACTCCGGTCCGGCGCCCCTCGTGGCGTTCTCCGGCCGGACGACGGCGGAGCGGTCGCCCACCGTTCTCCACAGCGCCGCCCCCACCCGGAGTGGCGGGACGCCGCGGGGGCTCCCCAGTGGGCGTCCCAGGGGCCTGGTGGACCTCGCTGATCGGGCGCCGGTGTCGACACGGCGGCCGGCCCGCCCGTGGACGGCAGGTGAACCCCGCGCCCGTCGTGAGCGGCGTGCCCGTGGCGGTCGGACCGCCGCCGCTGTGGTCCACGGCACCGTCGGGTGGCCCCGGTTACGCGTGTGACCAGCGAGGATCCGGCGACACGCCCGGGGGCCGCGGGAGCGGGCGAGTTGCCGGATTTCTTCCGTCCACACCCTGGGCACTGCCGCTGTGCAGGTGACGGGCGGGTGGCGGCGACACGACGACCGCTGGTCCCCCGCGGTCTCCACACGGTGACCGCCTCCATCCACCGACTTGTCCACAAGTTGTGCAGAAGGGCGTGCACAGCGGTGTTGGACGCGGGCCCCGCCGGGTTCCTAACGTCTCCCCCAGCCACCGCCGGGCGCGAACTGTCGGCGCCCGGTGGTAGCTGTTGTGCGAACAGCTGTTCGAGCTGTGCGAACGAGTGGGACGCGTCGCGCGGGGCCCTCCGGCCTCATGGCGTGACGGGACGAGGGGGATACCAGCGTGGCGGTCGTCGACGACATCAGCAGGCCGAGGGTCACGGCCCCGGAGTACGACCGGCAGCCCCCGCAGGACGTCGCCGCGGAGCAGTCGGTGCTCGGCGGCATGCTGATGAGCAAGGACGCGATCGCCGACGTCGTCGAGGTGCTCGCCGGCCCCGACTTCTACCGTCCGGCGCACCAGATCGTCTTCGATGTCATCCTCGACCTCTACGGCCGCGGTGAGCCCGCCGACGCGATCACCGTCGCCGCCGAGCTGAACCGCACCGACCAGCTGTCCAAGATGGGCGGCGCGGTCTACCTGCACACGCTGATCGCCTCCACCCCGACGGCCGCCAACGCCGGCTACTACGCCGCGATCGTCGCCGAGCAGGCCGTCCTACGGCGGCTGGTGGAGGCCGGCACCCGCGTCGTCCAGCTGGGCTACGGCGCGGCCGGCGGGAAGGGCGACGTCGACGACATCGTCGACCGCGCCCAGCAGGAGATCTACGACGTCACCGAGAAGCGGATGAGCGAGGACTACTCCCGCCTGGAGGACGTCCTGCAGCCCACCATGGACGAGCTGGACGCCATCGCGTCGCGGGGTGGCACCGCCCGCGGTGTGCCCACCGGCATCCGTGACCTCGACGAGCTGACCAACGGCCTGCAGGCCGGTCAGATGGTGGTCATCGCCGCCCGCCCCGGTGTCGGCAAGAGCACCCTGGGCCTGGACATCGCCCGCTCGGCCACGGTCAAGCACCACCTGCCGGCGGCGATCTTCTCGCTCGAGATGAGCAAGCACGAGATCACCATGCGTCTGCTGTCGGCCGAGGCGAAGGTGCCGCTGCACCACATGCGCGCCGGCACGCTGTCCGATGAGGACTGGTCGAAGCTGGCCCGCCGGATGGGCGAGATCGCCGACGCACCGCTCTACATCGACGACTCCCCGAACATGACGATGATGGAGATCCGGGCCAAGGCGCGGCGCCTGAAGCAGCGCAACGACCTCAAGCTGATCGTCATCGACTACCTCCAGCTGATGACCTCGGGCAAGAAGGTGGAGAGCCGCCAGCAGGAGGTCTCGGAGTTCTCCCGCGCGCTGAAGCTGCTGGCCAAGGAGCTCGAACTGCCGGTCATCGCCATGTCGCAGCTGAACCGTGGGTCGGAGCAGCGTCAGGACAAGAAGCCGATGCTGTCCGACCTCCGTGAGTCCGGCTCGATCGAGCAGGACGCCGACATGGTGATGATGATCCACCGCGAGGACATGTACGAGAAGGAGTCCCCGCGGGCCGGCGAGGCCGACATCATGCTGGTCAAGCACCGCAACGGCCCCACCGCGAACGTCACGGTCGCCTTCCAGGGCCACTACTCACGCTTCGTCGACATGGCGAACTGATCGGCTGGTCCAACGTGCCCGCACTCGTCGAACCGACCACCCGGCTGCACGCCGCCTGGCTCGCCGCGCACCGCGAGTGGGGCGAGGGCGTCCACGAGGACGGCGCGGGTCTGCGGCCCGAGGACGAGGTGGAGACGTCCGCGGGCTTCGCGGCCTGGGTGCACCGGCTGCGCGCTGAGTCCGATCCCGCAGTACCTCCCGCCGAGGGGCGGGTGCGGTGCAGCTACTGGTGGGTCGTCGAAGGCGATGACGTGCTGGGCGCCATCGCCCTGCGCCACGAGCTCAACGACTTCCTGCTCCGGGCCGGCGGGCACATTGGCTACGGCATCCGCCCGTCGGCCCGCCGCCGCGGCCTGGCGAGCTGGGCACTGGCCGCGGTGCTCTCCCGAGCCCGGACGCTCGGGCTGGACCGGGTGCTGATCACCTGCGCCGATGGAAACGCCGCCTCGGCCCGGGTCATCGAGCGGGCCGGCGGCGTCCTGGAGGACGTCCGGGACACCGAGCTCGGCCGCACGCGCCGCTACTGGGTCGACCTCCCCGGCTGAGGACGCCGGACTTGTCAGTGGGCCCTGCCATCGTCTGGCCATGAGGCTGCTGACTGCGACGACACAGGACCAGGGCAACCGCGAGGGTGACTTCACCTACGCCGTCGAGGGCGAGCTCGTCCTGCTGGAAGAGGTCTGTGCCACGGACCGACGGGATCCCGACGGGGGCTGCGGTTGCGGCCGGGCGTTCGCTGGCATGAGCTCGCACCGGGCGACGACGACCGCCGTGGTTCGGGAGCTCGACCTCACCTACGACGACGTGGAGCTCGCGGTGTCCGGCTACTACCGCGCCGGCGGTGCGGGCCCGGAGGTGATCGGTGTGGAGGAGTTCGCCGTCCTGGTGAACGACCAGGCCCACGAGGTGATCCGGTTCGCTCAGGCCTTCCCGGTGGACACCGTGCTCGGCAGGCGCCCGGACAGCGTCTTCCCGCGGTCCGTCCCAGCCAGCCGATGAGCCGACTGCCGCGCGTCTCATCGGTCGGCGTGGGTCCCCAGATAGCGGCTGGACCGCGCCTAGCGTCGACAGGCGATGACCTCCCGGCCGCTCCACGTGAAACACCGCTCGCTCGCGCTCGCGGCCCTCGTCGTCCTCGGGACGGCGGGCTGCCAGCTCAGCACCGAGCCCACCCCCGACACGGTCTCCGAGGCGGCCGGGCAGGGCTCGGCGAGCACTCAGATCGCCGGGCAGGCGGCGGTCGACGTGCTGTCCACGCTGCCGGTGAAGGGCCGCGCGGCAAGGACTGGCTATGACCGCGACGAGTTCGGGGCCACCTGGGCCGACGTCGACCGCAACGGCTGCGACACCCGCAACGACGTCCTGGCCCGCGACCTGGTCGACGAGGTGTTCCGGGCCGGCACCCAGGACTGTGTGGTGGAGACCGGCACGCTCGCCGACCCCTACACCGGCACCACGATCGCGTTCGAGAAGGGCGACGGCAGCAGCGTGGACATCGACCACGTCGTCGCGCTGAGCAACGGCTGGCAGACCGGCGCCTTCGCCTGGGACGAGGCCCGCCGCACCGCCTTCGCCAACGACCCGCTCAACCTGCTCGCCGTCGACTACGCGGCCAACCGGCAGAAGGGCGACGGCGACGCCGCCACCTGGCTGCCGTCCGCCCGCGGGTTCCGCTGCACCTACGTCGCCCGCCAGGTCGCGGTGAAGGCCACCTACGGCCTCTGGGTCACCCAGGCCGAGCACGACGCCATCGCCCGCGTGCTGGAGACCTGCCCCGGCGAACCGGTCCCGTCGTCGCCCGCACCCGCCCCGGACGGTTCCGCGGAACCGTCGGCCACCGAGCCCGGGTCCGAGCCCTTCGCGAACTGCGCGGCGGCTCGCGCCGCCGGCGCCGCGCCCTTGCACCGTGGTGACCCGGGCTGGTCCGACAGCATGGACGGCGACGGGGACGGCACCGCCTGCGAGTAGTGCGGCCGGTCAGTCGCGCAGGTTCAGCTGGTCGTGCCGCAGGGCGAACTCATCCATCTCCTCGGGAGACGGTGTCCGGCCGCCGGCGTGCAGCTCGACGAGGCCGGTGAAGTACTCCTCCCGCGGGATGCCCGGGGTGAACAGGATGAGGAACCGCGCTCCGACGTCCGGGCCCACCGACCGGAAGCCGTGCACGCCCGAGCGGGGCACGTACACCAGGTCCCCGGCGTGGGCCGTCGTCCACTCGCCGTCGGCCAGCACCGACAGCGCCCCCTCCAGCACGTGGAAGGACTCGCTGAACGTGCGGTGCAGGTGCGGCCCCGGACCGCTGCCGCCCGGCGCCATGGTCACCTCGAACAGGCCGAAGTCGCCGCGGGTCTGGCTGCCGGTGGCGACGAACCGTGTGCGGCCGGCGGAGGCCTGGTCCTCCTGGCGGGAGAACGTGGCCGGGTCGGGCAGGTACGTCATGCCCCGTGCCTACACCCGGGAGAGCACGGCCACCAGGAAGTCGGCGTCCGGGCCGAAGGGCCGCAGGTCCCAGGTCGACAGCAGGACGTCGGCCGCCCAGCCGGTGGCGCGGGCGTCGTCCAGGAACTCCTCGAACGGGTAACCGCGGCCGGCGCCGAAGCCGATCGCCGCCCGGCCCCCGTCCGCGAGGTGGGCACCCAGCCGGCGGAGCACCTCGCGGCGGGTGCTGGGCGCCAGGAAGGCCATCACGTTGCCGGCGCAGACGATCCCGTCGAACCGGTCGGGCAGGTCCAGTTCGGCCAGGTCACCGACGAGCCAGCGCGGGCCCGGGTGGTCGGCCTCGGCGGCGGCGATCAGCACCGGGTCGGCGTCCACGCCCACCACGGTGTGCCCGGCCTCGGCCAGCACCGCGCCGACCC
This sequence comes from uncultured Modestobacter sp., assembly GCF_947486615.1. GTDB lineage: Bacteria > Actinomycetota > Actinomycetes > Mycobacteriales > Geodermatophilaceae > Modestobacter. The sequence goes on along the minus strand of NZ_CANKUD010000014.1, from coordinate 2,386 downwards.
GGCCCGGGCCGCAGCCGGCGTCGAGCACCCGGGAGCCGCGCGGCAGCATCGCGTCGACGAGCCGCGCCTCCCCCGCCAGGTCGGCGCCCTGCGCGGCCAGTGCGCGGAACCGCTCGACGTAGCGGGGCGAGTGGTCGGGGTCGGACTGGGTGATCTGCGTCCATGCGCTCGGCTCGACCATGGGGGCATCATCGACGGTCGGGCTCGGAGCGGGCCGGGAGGGGGGACGGCGCGTGCGGCGTGAGCCGAGCATCCTGCACCTGGACCTCGACGCCTTCTTCGCCGCCGTGGAGCAGCGGGACAAGCCCTCGCTGCGCGGCCGGCCGGTCGTCGTCGGCGGCACCGGCGGGCGGGGCGTGGTCGCCACCGCCTCTTACGAGGCCCGGGCGTTCGGTGCCCGCAGCGCCATGCCCACCGCTGAGGCGCGCCGGCTCTGCCCGCCGGGCACCGCCTTCCTGGGCGGCCGGTTCGCGGCCTACCGGCGGACGTCGGAGGTGGTCATGGCCCTGCTGCGTGAGCTCTCGCCACTGGTCGAGCCGGTCTCCATCGACGAGGCCTACGTCGACCTGGCCGCCGGCGACCACGACCTGTCCGTGGCCGGGGTGACCGCACTGGCCACCGACCTCAAGGCCCGGCTCGCGGTGGCCACCGGCGGCGTCACCGGCTCGGTCGGCATCGGCACCTCCAAGTCGCTCGCGAAGATCGGCTCGGAGCTGCGCAAACCGGACGGGCTGACCGTCGTCGCACCGGGCCAGGAGCTGGACGTGCTGCACCCGCTGCCGGTGCGCAGCCTCGGCGGCGTCGGCCCGGCCACCGCCGAGCGGCTGGCGCAGGTCTCGGTGAAGACCATCGGCGACCTGCACCGGCTCTCGCTGGTCGACCTGACCAGTCTGGTCGGCCAGGCGCACGGTGCGGGCCTGTACCGGCTGGCCCGCGCCGACGACGACCGGCCGGTGATCACCGACCGGGAGGCCAAGTCGGTGAGCGCGGAGGAGACCTTCGCCCGCGACCTCACCGACCCGGCGCGGCTGGCCGCGGAGATCGACGCGCTCGCCCACCGGGTGGGCACCCGGCTGCAGCGTTCGGGCACGTCGGGCCGGACGGTGACGCTCAAGGTCCGCCGGTACGACTTCAGCACCCTCACCCGGTCGCAGACCCTGCCGCACGCCGTCGACGACCCGCGACAGATCGCCGAGATCGCCCACCGGCTGCTCGCCGCGGTCGACCGCAGCGGCGGCCTGCGGCTGCTCGGGGTCGGCGTCTCCGGGCTCTCGCCCTACGCCCAGGGCGACCTGCTCGCCGAGGCGCTGGCCCCGGCCGAGGACGCCGCAGTCGAGGACGCCGCAGTCGAGGACGCCGCCGTCGACGAGGACCCGGAGCCGGTGCCGGTGCCGGCCGATCCGGCGCCCGGGCCGGCGGTGGTGGCCTGGTACCCCGGCCAGGACGTCGTCCACCCCGACCTCGGTGCGGGCTGGGTGTGGGGCAGCGGGCTGAACCGGGTGACCGTGCGGTTCGAGGGCCCGCGGACCGCGCCCGGTCCGGTGCGCACCCTGGCCGCCGACGACCCGGCGCTGCAGCCGGCCGACCCGCCGGACTGGACCACCCCCTGAACGGGTGGGCCAGCCCCTTCGGGGCATGCGCCGACGGTGGTGATCACGACAGACTCACCGGCGTGCCCCAGGACCCCCAGAACACCCCGGACGACGACGCCCCCGTCGACCCGGCCCACGGGCATGCGCTGACCGAGCGGGCGTTCCGCGCCGCCGCCGGCCGCGGTGACCAGCAGGCGGCGCTGGAGCTCGCGTTCCTGCTGCGCGAGGCGGGCCGGCAGCTGGAGGCATGGCACTGGGCGCAGCTCGCCGCCGACGCCGGCTCCCGGCCCGCCGCCACGACCCTGGCCTGCTGGCGCTGGGAGGAGAGCCGCGACCCGGCGCTGGAGCCGCAGCTGCGGGCCGGCGCCGAGCACTCCGAGGTCGCCCGCGCGGCGCTGGCCGACCTGCTGCGCAGCACCCGCCGGGTCGAGGAGGCCCGCACCGTGCTCGAGCGCGGCGCTGCCCGCGGCGAGGTGGCCGCCTGGCTGCCACTGGGCAACCTGTACCGCGACGAGCTGGACGACGTGGTCGCCGCCGAGGCCGCCTACCGGGCCGGCATCGAGGGCGGTGATCTGCACTCGCACCACAACCTCGGCGTGCTGCTGCTCGGCGCCGGTGACGTGGACACCGCGATCGAGCACTTCTCCATCGCCGCCGCCGGCGGGGACGAGCTGGCCGCACTCGTGCTGCGCGAGGTCCTCGAGGAGGGCTGAGCCCTCGGTAGCACAGAGCATCGTTGAAGTTCTTGGATCTTGACTTGAGGTGATGGCCTCTCGTTCCGAGGAGTCATCGGT
>NZ_CANKUD010000013.1 GCF_947486615.1 uncultured Modestobacter sp. | reverse complement strand
GCCCACACCTGATCGAAGGCACCCAGGTCCACGTCCTGCTCGGCCGCCCGCGCCCGCTCCGGCTCCCCCACCGCAACCGCGACCACGTCCATCTGCGCCGCGGTCACCGCGCCCTCGGCGAACCCCGCCGCCAGCACCGGGAAGTGCTCCACCACCCGACCCGACCGCACGATCCGCGACGCCTCGGCCGCCGACAACCGCATGTGCCCGATCAGCCACGACCGCATCGACTTCAACCCGTCGTGCTCGGGCGCCTGGGTCAGCTCCCCGTGCCGCACCGTGCGGGTCAACTCCGCCGCCACCCGGTTCTGCACCGCCACCAGCAACGCCGTCCGGTCCAGCACCGCACCATCGGACAAGCCGTGCAGATCGTCGGTGGCCAGGGCGTCCAGAGCCGACATCAATTCGCTCATGACACCTCCCGACCGGTTCGAACGTGTGTACGAAGAATACCGGTCGCGCGACCACCGGACAACCCGAAACCGCAGGTCAAGAGCCTGTCCACAGATCACCCGCGGGTCTTGACATCGGCGGCCGACGCGGTTCTACGAGCGGAGCTAGGCACCCCGAGAGGGCTTGCTCCCGGGTCACCGACATGCGCTGGCCAAGCGCCGAACCCGGACGGTGATCGCCCGGATGCAGGCCCGACTGGGCGCCGAGCAACCGGCCAGAGCAGCCAAGCCAAGGCAGCCAAGCCAAGGCAAGCCAGCCAAGCCAAGCCAGACGACCGAGCCAGACAGCCGAGCCAGACAACCGAGCCAGACAACCGAGCCAGACAACCGAGCCAGACAACCGAGCCAGACAACCGAGCCAGACAACCCAGACCCGACACCGAGCCAGACAACCCAGACTCGACACCGAGCCGGACAACCCGACCCGGCAGCCAGACCGCGCAACCAGACCGGACAACCCGACCGCGCAACCAGACCCGACAACCGGACCCGACAACCAGACCGGGCAACCAGACCGGGCAACCAGGCCGACAGGTCGGCCCAACGACATCACCCCCGCAGCACGAGTGCTGCGACCTCATGACGATCTGCGCCCACGCTTGACCCACACGCGGCGTCTCGGGAGGTTGGAGGGGCGAGGTACCACCCCTGACCGGCCGCCGCGCGGCTCGACGATGCGCTGCGCGCGGCTGGTCGGGGCACCCCGACACCGAGAGGAACCTCCACCATGCTCACGTTGACCCCGCAGGCGACCACCGCGATCCGCGGCATCCTCGACCAGACGGAGCTGCCCGACCAGGGCGGGTTGCGGATCGCCGACGACCCGTCCGGGCAGTCCCTGGCGCTGGGCCTGGCCGCGGTGCCGGCCGAGGACGACCAGGTCGTCGACCAGGACGGCGTCCGGGTGTTCCTGGACCCGAAGGCGGCGACGCTGCTGAACGACAAGACCCTCGACGCCGTCCCGGACCCGTCCGGCAAGGTGCAGTTCGGGATCGCTGACTCCGTCGGCTGACCTCCGCACGTTCCACGACGACCGCCCCGCCCCGGCCCGCCGGCGCGGGGCGGTCGTCGTTCCGGGTGGCGGCCTGCTCGTGGTCACCCGGTGACGCACCGTTCGGGCGCGCGCAACTGACCGCAGATGACCGGGCCGCCGATCCCTCGATCCGACACGCCGACCGACTCGGCAGACGCATCGGCGGCATCGCAGGTCGGCTCCGGCGAGTCGTGTCACGCCCGGCACCGGGCGGTCTCGTTTCGGGCTCCAGAAGCCTCGATCCGGTCGTCAGCGAACCCCGGCGAGGCTGCTTACGGTCGTGCCGCCCGCCGGGTTCGAGACGTCACCGCCCGTGGTGACGACCCGCCGGGCACCGCCGAACCGGGCGGCCGCCGCGACACGGCGGCCGCGAGCCCGGACCGGGGACCCATCGCAGTTCTGGGGTGAAGCGCGAGCCAGCACGGTCGCGCCGGGCGAGTTCCCCGCCCGAACCCGTCAGCTAACTCGGTAGGCGGTCGAGGAGAACAAGGAGACACGTCGTCCATGACGACCATGCACACCTCACCCCGCCGCTCCCCCCGAGCCGGACGGCGGGCGCTGATCGCCCTCTTCGCCAGCGCGGGCGTCGTCCTCACCCCGGTGGCCGCCCAGGCCTCGGCGGGCGGCAGCGCGCCGCCGGTGGCCGCACCGGTGGCCCCCGTCGTCGCCCCGAACGTCGCGGCCCAGGTGGCCGTCGACACCGCGCTCGCCCAGCAGGGCAAGCCCTACGTCTGGGCCGGCGCCGGCCCGAACTCCTACGACTGCTCGGGCCTGACCCAGTACGCCTTCGCGGCGGCCGGCGTCTCGCTGCCGCACTCGTCGCGGATGCAGTCGACGATGGGCACTCCTGTCGCCCGCGCCGACCTGCAGCCCGGTGACCTGGTGTTCTTCTACGACCCGGTGGGTCACGTGGGCATCTACATCGGCAACGGCCAGATGGTGCACGCGCCGACCAGCGGCGACGTCGTCAAGATCGCGAACGTCGACCAGATGTGGGGCTACCACTCCGCCCGCCGGCTGGTCTGAGGTCCGCCGCGGGTGCCCCCGGCCGGGGGCACCCGCGGTGCTCACCAGCGGTAGGTGCAGCTGGCGGTGGCGGTCTGGCCGGTGGCGTCGGTGACGACGGCGGTCACCTCGTAGTCGCCCGCGGCCAGGTACGTGTGCGAGAAGACGGCGGACAGGTGCTGGTCGTCGTGGGTGTACTCGTCGCCGTCGCCGTAGTCGATGGCCACCGAGTACGGCGCCGTGGCCGTGACGTCGTGGCCGAACAGCGGTGAGGCGCCGAACCCGGCCGGGCAGGTGACCGCCAGCGTCGGCGCCGCCGCCACCGGGGCGGCCTGCTGCGCCTGCGGGGTGGCGGGCGCCGCCTCGAGCGCGGTGTCGGCCACGGCGCCCGGGGCGCCGACCGAGAGGACGACGGCGGCGCCCATGGTCACCGCGCCGACGCCGAGCACGACCGCACCGGCCGGCCGGCCGACGACGTGCAGCCGGGGAGCCTGACCGCGCACCAGCGCGACCGCCCCGACGGCGCCCACGACGGCGCCGAGCACACCCACGGCGGTGGGCAGCCCGCCGGCGACCGCGACCAGGACGACCAGCAGCGACAGCAGCGTGCCCGCGCAGACCAGGGTGCGGTCCTGCGGTGCGGTGCCGGTGCGCTCCTGGGCCACGTCGCTCCTCTGCTCGAGCGCCCGGTGGCGCTGCTGGGGAGAGACTGGCGACCAGTGGACCGGCGGCGGGTCAGGCCGGCGGTGTCGCGCGACGCCTGCGTCGGACGGGTGCACGAGTGACAGGTGGGACGACGCTCAGGCGGCCAGCGCGACGGGTGCGGCCACGCCCCAGCCGGGCGGGAACGCGCGGGCCCGGTCGCCACCGCGGGCGGCGAGGAAGGGGCGGGCCAGCCGCTCCTTCTCGATCTGGTCCCAGGCGGCCAGCAGCTCGGAGACCCAGCGGGCCAGGGTGAGCGCGCCACTGGCCAGCGGGTCGCCGGCGGTGACCCGGGTCGGGCGCAGGGCCATCCGCGGCCAGCGCGGGGCGACCAGGCTGCGCCGGGACGACGGCAGCGCGGCCAGGTGTGCGGCGAAGGCGGCGTCCAGCGCGCTGGTCTCGGCGACGATGGCCATGGCGAGGGCGCCGACGTCGGAGCCGCGACCGAACCGCGCGGCGGCCTTGTCCGTGGTGACCAGCACCCGGCCGGTCAGCAGCGTGGCGATCCGCGGGTCGTCGGCGGGGAGCACCCAGGCGCCGGCCATCGTCGACTCGAGGCCGTCACCGACGCTGACGTGCCAGCCCACGACCCGGTCCTCGACCGGCTGGTCGATCACGACGATCCCGCGCATGTCGCACTCCTCGTTCCCCGATGACCACGTTCCCCGGTGATCACTCGGGTGCAGCGTGGAGCACGCGCGGTGGTGAAACGCGCACGGCGCGTGCTCGTTTCCGAGTCGTCACACCACCCGGCGCAGCAGTCACACCCGGCTCAGCGAACCGCCGCCCGCGCCGCCAGCTGCTCCGGGGAGAACGCCAGGTCCAGCGCCTCCCGACCGGCTCCGAGGAGGGCGGCCTGCTGGCCGACCCGGCTCACCGCGATCTCCAGACCGTCGGTGATCATCGGCGGGCACTGCGCGTAGATCGCCGAGCGGACGCCGGCGACGAAGGCCTCGGCGCTGCTCAGGTGCCCGCCGATGACCAGCCGCTGCGGGTTGAAGAAGTTGAGGATCGTCGACAGCACGGTGCCGGTGCTGCCGCCCGCCTCGCGCAGCAGCTGGGTGGTCAGCGGGTGCGCGTCGCGGGCGAGGTCGAGCATCCCCTCGGTGCCCGACGAGGCGACCCCGCGTTCGGCGAGCTGCTCGACCAGCGCGGCGCCGCTGGCCACCGCGTCCAGGCAGCCGACCCGACCGCACGAGCAGGGCACCGCCGGGGCGCCCGGCACGGTGGTGTGGCTGATGTCGCCGGCGAACCCGCCACTGCCCCGGTGCAGCGCGCCACCGACGACGACGCCGCAGCCGATGCCCGAGCCGACCTTGACGAACACCATGTCCTCCGGCGCCGACCCACCGGCGGCGTGCTCGCCGAGCGCCATCAGGTTGGCGTCGTTCTGCACGATCACCGGCACGTCCAGCCACTGCCCGGCGATCGCCGCGACGTCCGCGCCGTTCCAGCCGGGCATCCGGGCCGGGGAGACCACCAGGCCGGTGCGCACGCTGACCGGTCCGGGCACGCCGACGCACATCGCGAGCAACGGCGGGGCGGCGTCCAGTCCGGCGACTGCCTCGGTGATGGACGTGGCCACGGTGCGCAGCACCGCCTCCGGACCGTCGGCGATCACGATCGGCAGGTGCTGCTCGGCCACCTGCCTGCCGGCGGCGTCCAGGACGGCGATGGCCGCGTGCCGCTCCCCCAGGCTGACCGCGGCGACCAGGCCGGCCGCGCCGCGCATCTCCAGCCGGCGTGGCGGCCGCCCGCCGGCCGACGGCCCGCTGCCGGTCTCCACGAGCCAGCCGCGCCGGATGAGCATCTCCACCCGGGCGGCAGCGGTGGTCGCCGACAGCCCCGTCTCCCGGGCGACGTCGGCCCGCGAGGTGGCCCGGCCGAGCCGGACCAGCGACAGCACCTCGCTCGGGGAGGTGGCCGACCGGTCAGCGGCGGGGGTGGACATGGCGGTCAGTGAAGCAACGGCCGTCGTCCGAAGCAACGGGCACTTACTCCGGAAGTGGAAATACTTGATGGACTTCTCGTTGTAACGAACGCCACTTAGCCTTCCCTCAACGTTCAGGGTCGATCGTGAGGAGCAGGGCGATGAGCACGCCGATGGTGAGCATGCGCGGCGTCGAGAAGCACTTCGGCGACCTGCACGTGCTGCGCTCGATCGACCTGGACGTCGCCCCGCGCGAGGTGGTCGTGGTCATCGGCCCGTCCGGCTCGGGCAAATCGACGCTGTGCCGCACGATCAACCGGCTGGAGCCGATCGACGCCGGCGAGATCCGGGTGGACGGCGAGCTGTTGCCCGTGGAGGGCCCGCAGCTGGCGCAGCTGCGCGCCGACGTCGGCATGGTCTTCCAGTCGTTCAACCTGTTCGGCCACCTGAGCGTGCTGGACAACGTGATGCTGGCCCCGCTGAAGGTGCGCAAGGTGGCCAGGGCGACCGCCCGCGACGAGGCGATGGCACTGCTGGAGCGGGTGGGCATCGCCGACAAGGCCGACCGCGTCCCCGCCCAGCTCTCCGGCGGCCAGCAGCAGCGCGCCGCGATCGCCCGCTCGCTGGCCATGCACCCCAAGCTGATGCTCTTCGACGAGCCGACCTCGGCGCTGGACCCGGAGATGGTCAACGAGGTGCTCGAGGTGATGGCCTCGCTCGCCGCCGACGGCATGACCATGGTCGTGGTCACCCACGAGATGGGCTTCGCCCGCCGCGCCGCCGACCGCGTCGTCTTCATGGACGCCGGCTCCATCGTCGAAGAGGCCCCACCGGCGGAGTTCTTCGACGCCACCCGGAGCGAGCGCGCCCGCTCGTTCCTCTCCAACGTGCTCGCCCACTGACGGCCGAGCGCACCCCCGGGCAGATCCGCCCTCCCTCCACCCGGCGCCGCTCCCTGCGCAGGGCTCACCAGAAAGGCAAGGCATGCGAGACATCCGCCTTCCCCGGCGTCGCCTCCCGCTGATCACCGCCGTGCTGGCCACCGCCTCGGTGGCGATCGCCGGGTGCGGCTCGTCCGACTCCTCCGACGCCGTCCCGGGCGGTGGTGGTGACAACGAGGCCGCCGCCGGCCTGGACGCCGTCTACGAGGACGCGCCGGTCGCCGACGACGAGCTGATCCTCCCCGAGTCGACGATGGCCGAGATCAAGGAGCGGGGCGTGCTGCGCGTCGCCGCCGCCCTCGACGCGCCACTGCTCTCCCAGCAGGACCCGAGCAGCCCCGACGACGTCGAGGGCTTCGACATCGACCTGGCGAAGATGCTGGCCATCTACATCCTGGGCGAGCCGAACATCGAGATCGTGCCGCCTGCGTCGGAGACCCGGGAGGCGCTGCTGCAGAACGGCACCGTCGACGTCGTCTTCAACACCTACACGATCACCGAGGAGCGGGACGAGCAGATCAGCTTCGCCGGCCCGTACTTCACCTCCGGTCTCGCGGTGGCCGTCGCCGCCGACAACGACGACATCACCAGCGTCGAGGACCTCGACGGCAGGAACGTCATCGTCGGCGCCAACACCCCCGCCGTCACCGCCGTCCCCGAGGTGGCCCCGGGCGCCGAGGTGACCAGCTTCGCCACCGACCCGCAGGCGGTGCAGGCGCTGGTGCAGGGCCGCGGTGACGCCTACGTGCAGGACTACACCCTGCTGCTGGCCGCGGCGGCGCAGAACGACGACATCAAGGTCGCCGTCCAGCCGTTCACCGAGGAGCCCTACGGCATCGGCCTGCCTCCGCAGGACCCGGACTTCAAGGACTTCGTGAACACCTGGCTGACCGAGATCGAGGACGACGGCTCGTGGGCCGAGATCTGGGAGGCGACCCTCGGCACGGTCGTCGAGGGCGACGCCCCGACCCCGCCGGAGATCGGCTCGGTGCCGGGCTCCTGACCCGGCCGTGACACAGCAGCCCTGAGGCAGCAGCAGAGCCAGCAGAGGACGACGACGTGAGTGCACTGATCGAGAACCTGGACCCCTTGCTGAGGGCGCTCGGGACCACCGTGCTGATCCTGGTGGTCTCCGCGGTCGGCTCCCTCGTGCTCGGGGTGCTGGTCACCGTGGCCCGGGTGAGCCCCATCCCGGTGCTGCGCGGGGCCGCGTTCGCCTACGTGCAGGTGTTCGTCAACATCCCGCTGCTGGCGCTGCTGCTGCTGTTCGTCTTCGCGCTGCCCGACGCCGGGCTGCTCATGCCGCTGACCACCACGGTGATCGTGGTGCTGGTCGTGTACGAGGCGGCCTACGTCGCCGAGGCGGTGCGCAGCGGGATCAACACCGTCGCGGCCGGCCAGGTGGAGGCGGCCCGGGCGCTGGGGCTGCGACTGTCGCAGACGCTGCGGTTCGTGGTCGTGCCGCAGGCGGTGCGTGCGGTCGTCCAGCCACTGGGCAACGTGATGATCGCGCTGTTGATGAACACCGCGCTGGCCGCCACGGTCGGCGTGGTCGAGCTGACCTCGGCGGTGAACAAGGTGAACCTGGTCGCGGCCCAGCCGATCCCGATCTTCACCGCCGCCGGCCTCACCTACATGGCGCTCGCGCTGGCCATCGGGCTGGCCGCCGGGCGGATCGAGAAGAAGGTGGCGATCCACCGATGAGCCACAGCGGCGCCTTCCTCTACGACGCCCCCGGGCCACGTGCCCGGCGGCGGATCCTGCTCGGCTCGGTGGTCAGCGCCCTGGTGCTGGCCGGGCTGCTGGCGCTCGCACTGGTGCAGTTCGCCTCGCGCGGCCAGCTGGACGCCGACCGGTGGACCCCCTTCCTGGACTGGCCGATCTGGTCGTACCTGCTGGTCGGACTGCGTGGGACGGCGCTGGCCGCGGCCGTGGTCGCTGTGCTGTCCGGGGCGTTCGGCCTGCTGCTGGCCGTCGGCCGGCTGTCCCAGCACCGGCCGGTGCGCTGGCTGTCCACCGGCTACATCGAGGTGGCCCGCACCATCCCGGTGCTGCTGCTGATCTACCTGATGCTGTTCGGGCTGCCCGCCTACGGGATCAACCTGCCGCTGCTGTGGAAGCTGGCCGTGCCGCTGACCATCGCCAACGCCGCGGTGGTCGCCGAGATCGTCCGCGCCGGGGTGCTCGCCCTGCCGCGCGGGCAGACCGAGGCGGCGCTGAGCCTGGGCATCCGACGCGGGCAGGCGATGCGCTTCGTCGTCCTGCCGCAGGCGCTGCGGCACGTGACGCCGTCGCTGATCACCCAGCTGGTGAGCTTGATCAAGGACACCTCGCTGGGCTACGTGGTGGCCTTCACCGAGCTGCTCTACCGCGCGCAGGTGCTGAGCGCCTACAACCGGCTGCTGATCCAGACCTTCCTGGTCGTGGCGCTGGTCTACCTGGTGTTCAACGGCGCGCTGTCCTATCTGGCCGCACGGCTGCGCACCCGGGTCCGGCGCCAGGTGGCGCCGCCGTCCGGGCCCACCGAGCAGGCCGCCGACCGTGAACTGGAGACCCCCGTTGTTCGCTGAACTCGCCGTCGTCCGCCGCTCGGGGCTGGTGGAGAGCCGGCACCTCGGCTCGCTGCTCGCCCTGGACGCCGACGGCTCGGTCGCGCTGTCCCTCGGTGACGTCGACGCCACGGTGCTGCCGCGGTCGACCACCAAGCCGCTGCAGGCGCTGGCCTGCCTGACCGCCGGCGCGCCGCTGACCGGGCCGGAGCTGGCGATCGCCGCCGGCAGCCACACCGGCGAGGACGCGCACGTCGAGGTGGTCGACCGGCTGCTGGAGCGGGCGTCGCTGGACGAGGCGGCGCTGCAGTGCCCGGCCGACTGGCCCGAGGACGAGGGCACCCGTCACCGGCTGATCAAGGCCGGCTTCGACCGGAGCCGGGTGCGGATGAACTGCTCGGGCAAGCACGCCGCGATGCTGCTGGCCTCCGCGGTGAACGGCTGGGACACCGACACCTACCTGGACCCGGTGCACCCGCTGCAGCAGCGCGTGCGCGCGGTGACCGCGGAGCTCACCGGCGCGCCGGTGCGGCACGACGCGATCGACGGCTGCGGCGCCCCGCTGTTCGGCACCACCGTGCGCGGGCTGGCTGGTGCCTTCCGTTCATTGGCTGTCGCTGTGGGTGACCCGGCCGCCGAGGTGGCCTCCGCCATGCGGACGCACCCGTTCTACGTCGGCGGCACCGGGCACCAGAACTCCGCGGTGATGGAGCTCGTGCCCGGCACGGTCGCCAAGGGCGGAGCGGAGGGCGTGATCGGCGTGGCCGGGCCGGAGGGTCAGGCGGTGGCGATGAAGATCGTCGACGGCAACCCGCGGGCCACCACCCTGCTGGCACTGACCGTGCTGGGCGCGCTCGGCGTCGACGTGTCGGCTGCCAGTGCGTGGACGTCGGTGCCGGTGCTCGGCGGCGGCGTGCCGGTCGGCGCGATCGAGCCGGGTGCCGACGTCCGGGCCTGGCTGGCGAGCCGGTGACCGCCGTCGAGATCTGCATCGACGACGTCGACGGCGCCCCGATCGCCGAGGCGTGCGGCGCCGACCGGGTCGAGGTGTGCGCGGCGCTGTCCGAGGGCGGCACGACGCCGTCCCTCGGGCTGGTGCGATCGGTGCTGGATCGGGTGTCCCGGATCGGCGTTCAGGTGCTGATCCGGCCGCGCGCCGGGGACTTCGTCTACTCCCCCGCCGAGGTCGACGTGATGCTCGCCGACATCGCCGCCGTCCGGGCCCTCGACGCCGCCGTGCCGGTGGGCTTCGTGGTGGGCGCGATGACCGCCGACGGCGGGATCGACGTCGACGTGCTGGACCGGCTGGTCGCCGCGGCCGGGCCGTGCCCGGTGACGTTCCACCGCGCGTTCGACACGCTGCCCGACCTGCCCTGGGCGCTGCCGGTGCTGATCGAGGCCGGGGTGTCCCGGGTGCTCACCTCCGGTGGCGCGGTCACTGCTGCCCAGGGTGCGGAGGTGCTGCGCCGGCTGGTCGAGCTCGCGGCCGGGCGGATCGAGGTGCTGGCCGGCGGCTCGGTGCGCGGGTCGAACGTCGCTGCGCTGGTCGCGGCGACCGGGGTGCCCGAGGTGCACCTGCGGGCGGCCGAGCCGGTCGCCGCGTCGTCGGGTTCGGCGACCGCGGTCAGCTACGACGTCCCGCGGCTGGCGACCTCCGCCGGTCCGATCCGCGCCGTGGTCGAGGCGCTCGCGTCGTGAGCTCGGGTGCAGCGGTGCTGGCGATCGATGTCGGCGGCACCTCGATGAAGGGCGCGGTCGTCACCCGCGACGGGCGGCCGGTGCTGGTCGAGCGCTGGCCCACCGATCCCGCGACGGACACCGTCGCCGCGATCGCCGGCCACCTCCGCACGCTGGCCGCGGTCGCCCGCGACCACGACCTCGACGTCGTCGGCGCCGGCGTGGTGACCCCCGGGATGATCGACGAGGCGACCGGCACGGTCGTCTACGCCTCGAACCTCGACTGGCGCGACGTGCCGCTGCGCGCCGAGCTGGCCGCCGCGACCGGCCTGCCGGTCGTCACCGGCCACGACGTCCGGACGGCGGGGCTGGCCGAGCAGCTGCTCGGGGCCGCGCGCGGCGTCTCGGACTTCGTGCTGGTCACCATCGGCACCGGCGTCGCCGCGGCGCTGGTGACCGACGGCCGGCCGGTGACCGGCGACGGCGGAGCGGCCGGCGAGCTCGGCCACATCCCTCTCGTCCCGGGTGGCGAGGCCTGCACCTGCGGCCAGTTCGGCTGCCTGGAGGTGTACGCCTCCGGTGCAGGCCTGGCCCGCCGCTACCTGGCCCGCACCGGCGTCGCCCTGCCGGCCGAGGACGTCGTCGCCCGACTGGGACGGGACGCGGACGCCGACCGGGTGTGGGCCGAGGCGATGGCCGTGCTCGCCCAGGGTCTGGTGACCGCCACCCTGCTGCTCGACCCGACCACGATCGTCCTCGGCGGCGGCTTCACCGCCGCCGGCGACGCCCTCCTGGAGCCGGTGCGCACCGCCCTGGCCGCCGGCCTGGCCTGGCGCCCCGCCCCACCGGTCAAGGTCGCCGAGCTCGGCAGCGAAGCCGGCTGGATCGGCGCCGCCGCCCTCGCCCTCCGCGCCGCCGGCCACGCCGACTCCCTGGCGACCTGGACCCCCACCGCCCTCCTAGGAGCCCCCACCCCCTGACGCCCGCGGGCGGCCATGTTCGCCAACATGGCCGCCGGGGGCCCGGGGTGCGCGAGCGGCTCCGTGCTGTCGGCTCGGTTCTTCATAACGGTTTCGGCACTGTTCCATCCACGTTCCCGCTGGCACAGCTAGCGTCGCCCCGGTTGTGGTCCCCATCACTCAACGCCGAGTGCTGGCCGGGCCACGGTGGGCGGCGATGATGCCGCCGGAGTCTGGAGGGAGAACACATGAACGTGCGCGCCAGAGGGTTCCGCTCGGCGACGCTGGGCGGCGGCCTCGTCGCCGCAATGGTGCTGGCCGGCTGCGGCGCCAACGACAGCGGCGGCAGCACCGGGGGCAGCGGGGGCGACACCGCGGACGCCGCGGACCTGTCGATCGACTGCGCGCCCTACGAGGAGTTCGGCGACCTGGAGGGCGAGACCGTCAGCGTCTACACCTCGATCGTCGACCCCGAGGACCAGCCGCAGATCGACTCCTACGTGCCCTTCGAGGAGTGCACGGGGGTCGACGTCCAGTACGAGGGCTCCCGGGAGTTCGAGGCGCAGCTGGTCGTGCGCATCCAGAGCGGGAACGCCCCCGACATCGCCTTCATCCCGCAGCCCGGGCTGCTGCAGACGCTGGTCGGCACCGGCGCGGTCTCCCCCGCCCCGGAGCAGGTCGAGGCCAACGTCGACGAGTACTGGGACGAGAGCTGGAAGGGCTACGGCAGCGTCGACGGCACCTTCTACGCCGCACCGCTGGGGGCCAATGCGAAGTCCTTCGTCTGGTACTCGCCGTCGGCCTTCGAGGACGCCGGGTACGAGGTGCCGGAGACCTGGGACGACATGATCGCGCTGTCGGACGAGATCGCCGCCACCGGCGCCAAGCCGTGGTGTGCCGGGATCGGCTCCGGTGAGGCCACCGGCTGGCCGGCCACCGACTGGCTGGAGGACGTCGTCCTGCGCACCGCGGGGCCGGACGTCTACGACCAGTGGGTCAACCACGAGATCCCGTTCAACGACCCGCAGATCGTCGAGGCGCTCAACACCGTCGGGGACATCCTCCGCAACCCCGAGTACGTCAACGGCGGGCTCGGCGAGGTGCAGTCCATCGCCTCCACCGAGTTCGGTGACGCCGGTCTGCCGATCCTCGACGGCAGCTGCTGGATGCACCGCCAGGCGTCCTTCTACCAGGCCAACTGGCCCGAGGGCACCGAGGTCGGCCCGGACGGCGACGTCTTCGCCTTCCCGCTGCCGCCCATCGGCGACGCCGGCGCCCCGCCGGTCCTCGGCGGCGGTGAGTTCACCACCGCGTTCAACGACGACCCGGCGACCCAGGCGTTCCAGACGTACCTCTCCTCGCCGGAGTGGGCCAACATCAAGGCCCAGGTCTCCGGCCCGGGCTGGGTCAGCGCCAACACCGGTCTGGACCCGGAGAACCTGGTGTCCCCGATCGACCAGCTGGCCGCGGAGCTGTTCCAGGACCCGGAGGCGGTGTTCCGCTTCGACGGTTCGGACCTCATGCCCGGTGAGATCGGCACCGGGGAGCTCTGGACGCAGCTGACCGAGTGGATCGCCAACGACAAGCCGTCGCAGGCCGTCCTCACCGACGTCGAGAACGCCTGGCCGACGTCCTGATCCACCCTGGCCCGGTCGCCGTCGGCTCCACGCCGGCGGCGACCGGGCCAGGCAGTTCCCGGGGGACCACACAGGCCTTCAGCCGTGGTCCCTCGGCGTCGTGTCGTCGAGAGGAGAGGTCGCAAGCGGTGGAGTGGTTCCTCAGGGCGGACACCGTCGAGCACAAGCTGGCACTGATGGTGTTCGCGATCCTGCTGTTCGCCGGCGTGATGGGCGCCATCCTGTTCGGCGTCGACCGACTGCGCCGGGTCCCCCTGTGGGTCATCGTCGGCGGCTTCCTCGGGCCGACGTTCCTCCTGCTGCTGGTCGGCCTGGTGTACCCCGCGCTCTCCACGATCCGCGGCTCGTTCTACGACAGGAACGGGTCGGAGTTCGTCGGGCTGGACAACTACGTCACGGTCTTCACCGAGGACAACTTTCAGACCGTCCTGCTCAACACGGTGCTGTGGGTCGTGCTGGTCCCGCTGGTGACGACCGTCTTCGGGCTGGTCTACGCCTACCTGGTCGACCGCACCCGCTTCGAGTCCCTGGCCAAGGCGCTGGTGTTCCTGCCGATGGCGATCTCCATGGTCGGCGCCGGGGTCATCTGGAAGTTCGTCTACGAGTTCCGCCCCGACCAGCCCGGCGTGAACCAGATCGGCCTGCTCAACCAGCTGCTGGTCCTCGTGGGCATCGACCCGCAGCAGTTCCTGCTCGATGCGCCGTCGAACACCCTGTACCTGATCGTGGTGATGATCTGGATCCAGGCGGGCTTCGCGATGACCGTGCTCTCGGCGGCGATCAAGGCCATCCCGGACGACATCGTCGAGGCCGCCCGGCTCGACGGCGTGGGCGGGGTCCAGATGTTCCGCTACGTCACCGTGCCCAGCATCCGGCCGGCGCTGGTCGTGGTGATCACCACGGTCGCGATCGTGACCCTGAAGGTGTTCGACGTGGTGCGCACGATGACCGGCGGCAACTTCGGCACCAGCGTCGTGGCCAACGAGTTCTACACGCAGGCCTTCCGCCAGTTCAACTTCGGCCTGGGCGCCGCACTGGCCGTGCTGCTCTTCGTGCTGGTCATCCCGATCATCGCCTACAACGTGCGCCAGCTGCGCCTGTCCGAGGACGTCCGATGACCACCACGACCCCCGTCATGGCCCCGGTCCCCATGCAGGACCGCGCGACCGGCCGGGCCGGGCGCCGGGCGGCGTCGGCCAAGACGAAGCTGAGCTCGCCGGCAGCGTCGATCATCGCGATCGTCATCGCCGTGCTGTGGACGGTGCCCACGCTGGGGCTGCTGATCACGTCGTTCCGCCCGGAGCTGGACATCCGCCAGTCCGGGTGGTGGACCTTCTTCACCGACCCGCAGGTCACGCTCTTCAACTACAACGAGGTGCTCTACGGCGGGTCGACCAACTTCGCCTCGCTGTTCGTCAACTCGCTGGTGATCACCCTGCCGGCGGTCGTCATCCCGATCAGCCTGGCCCTGCTGGCCGCCTACGCCTTCGCGTGGATCGACTTCCCCGGCCGGAACATCTTGTTCGTCGCCGTCTTCTCCCTGCAGGTCGTCCCGATCCAGGTCACCCTCATCCCGCTGCTGACCCTCTACGTGGACGCCGGGCTGGCGGGTTCCTTCTGGACGATCTGGCTGTCGCACTCGATCTTCGCCCTGCCACTGGCGATCTTCCTGCTGCACAACTTCATGAAGGACATCCCCGCCTCCCTGGTGGAGGCGGCTCGGATGGACGGCGCCGGCCACGTGAAGATCTTCTTCTCGGTGCTGCTGCCGTTGCTGACGCCGGCCATCGCCGCCTTCGGGGTGTTCCAGTTCCTGTGGGTGTGGAACGACCTGCTGGTGGCGCTGACGTTCGCCGGCGGCGCGCCCGACGTCGTCCCGCTGACCGTGCGGGTGGCCGAGCTGGCCGGCACCCGTGGATCGGACTGGTACCTGCTGGCACCCGGCGCCTTCATCGCGATGATCCTGCCGCTGGTCGTCTTCCTGGCCCTGCAGCGGTACTTCGTCCGCGGGCTGCTGGCCGGCAGCGTCAAGGGCTGACCCGACGCACGCCGACCCGCGACGATCGACCGGTCCCGGACCCGCGTCCGTCGGCGCTGTTGCCGGTGCGTCCTTGGCCTCGCTGAGCGGCATGGCCGCCGTGTTCGCCAACATGGCCGCCAGAGGTGCGGGTCAGGACCAGTCGCAGATGGCGCGTCGAGGCTCTTCGCCTCCCATCGCTGCAGCAACTGCTCGAGGGCGGACTCGGATCCTGCTGACATGAACTGCTCCCCGTGACGGGGGAACTCCTGCTCATCGTGGATCCGCGGACCCGCTGTCCAGGCACTCGACAGGCCGAGCCGGACGCGGCTACCTCACCCGCCCCGCGGCCCTCTCCGGTCGACGCGGAGTTCTCAGGTCTGTCTGCAGGTGACCTGCGTCCGAGCATGGGCGTGCGGGGCCGACACGGTCCGGCAGGTGGACGACGTCGACGCCCTCCTGCAGGTAGAGGGATGTCGAGCCGGTCTGCTGAGCGGCGCCCCGGCCATCGCAGGACCGCAGAGGTCGTGCCGAACCCGGCCCGTCGGGCGGTCGGGATCAGCCGGTGATGCCGCCGACGTAGCCGGGAGGCGTCGGCGGCACGTAGTTCTGCTCGACCTCTTCCGGGGTCACGTTCGTGTACGTGGTGCCGTTGGGGATCACGATGACCGGCGGCGGCGCTGGGGCTGGGGCTGGGGCTGGGGCAGGGGCAGGGGCAGGGGCAGGAGCCGGGGCAGGGGCCGGACGCGGAGCAGCCTGGCTCTGCCGGGTCGCGGCAGGCGCACCGCCCGTTTCGGCCTGCTCCGCGGCCGGGGCAGGAGCCTCGGCAGGCACCTCGGCGGGCACCTCGACAGGCACCTCGACAGGCACCTCGACAGGCACCTCGACAGGCTCCGCCACCGGCTCGGGGGCTGGGGTGGGCTCGTCGTCCTCGGTGTCCGCGCGGTCGGTATCAGAGACGCTGGCGCTGTCGTCGTTGACGGTGGTGACGCGCGTCGGCTGATCGGCCCTGGCGCCGACGACCAGGTAAGCGCCGAGAGCGACACCGACCACCGCGACGCTCGCGACGATCAGCAGGAGTCTGCTGTTGGCCTTGATCCCTGCCATTACGGCACGCATGTCTGCTCCTCCTGAGCGGCTGATGAGGCGCCGCTGCCGTGCAGCGCCCGTATCGAGTTCAGTCGCTCATCGGCTGCGGCAGGTCAGGTCTGATGCCGAACGGGCGATCCCTGGCCCATCGGGGTGAGCCGGATCCGGGTCACCCCAAGGCGCTGGGAGGTCCAGTACATGCGCCTACCAGGGCACACGGTCGCGCGCTCCAGCCTGATCGCCAGTCGCCCGCGGGTGCTTCAGGTGGTCGGCGGCGGTGGGCCGTGCGCGGCCGCGCGGTGGGCGACGCGGACGACGAGGACGGTTCGGGTGGGCTCGTCGATCACGATGAGCACCCGGAAGTCACCATGGCGGGCGCTGCGCAGCCCCTGGAACTCCCCTGTCAGCGATTTGCTCAAGCGCAGCGGGTTCTCCGGGAGCACCGCAGTGATGAACTCGACGACGGCTGGTGCCACCCGGGGGCGGGAGCTGACTCAGTTGTCGGTGCGCTGCTGAGGAGATCCGGACGTCGAAGGCCGAGCTCACTCCGGGAGCCCGAACTCCGTCCGGAGTTCGTGCGCGCTCGTGGTCGACTCCTCGGCCAGCTCCCGGCGCGCGGACTCGACGTCCTCCCGGACTCCGGCCTGCAAGAGCCAGAAGATCGTCTCGTGCAACGAGTCCAGGTCGGACTTGGCCATCAGCACTGCCGCCTCACGGCCGTGCCGGGTGATCGTGACGATGTCGTGCGTTGACTCCGCGGCCTCGACCAGCGCAGACAGCTTGTCCTTGGCCTCGCTCAAGGGCACGGTCGTCATGAGGGGCAGTCCAGTCAGGATTCAAGCCAGATCGGCCGTGCGTCGTCGGCTGACTCGTCATGCTCTGCTCTCGAGCACGGTCAGCGGGCTGACCAATCGGGATGGTGAGTCATGAGCACGGCGACTTCGGCCCCCCGTGTTCATGACCAGCGGGGGTCGGCGGGCAGGCGGGGGTTGAGCAGGTGGGCGACCAGCGCCGTCCAGCCGGTCTGGTGCGTCGCCCCCAGGCCCTCGCCGGTGTCGCCGTCGAAGAACTCGCTGAAGCTCGGGTGGTCCCGCCACAGCGGTGAGTCGCTGGCCTCGATGCGCTTGCCGTCGGCCGGGCGCTTGCCGTCGACCGGGCGGAACAGCCCGGTCAACGAGCTGTCGATCAGGTCGGCGGCCTCCACCAGCGTGCGGTGGTTGCCCGAGCCGGTCGGGATCTCGATGGTGAACGAGTCGCCGTAGTGCCGGCCCAGCGTGCGCAGCTTGTCCGCCAGCAGCACGTTCACCGGGAACCACACCGGACCGCGCCAGTTCGAGTTGCCGCCGAAGAGCTTGGTGCGCGACTCCCCCGGCTCGTACTCGATCGAGACGTCGCGCCCGCCGACGTTGGCGAACACCTGCCCGGTCGACTTGGACAGCGAGCGGATGCCGAACGGCGACAGGAACTCCTCGCTGTCGAACATCCGCTGCAGGATGCGCTGCAGCCGCTCCTTGCTGACCAGCGACAGGATCATCTTGCGGCCCTCGGGCGTCGACCGGCTGCGCAGCGGGCCCATCAGCTCCGGACGACGCCTCTGCAGCCACCGCACCCGCGCGGCGACGTCGGGCAACTGGCTCACCCACTGCGGGATCTCGGTGGCCGCCAGGATCGGCAGCAGCCCGACCATCGAGCGCACCCGCAGCGGCTCCGACGTCCCGTCCGGGGCGACCAGGACGTCGTAGAAGAAGCCGTCGTCCTCGTGCCAGAGCTTGACCTCCTGCGAACCGAAGGCGTTCATCGCCTGCGAGATCGCCAGGAAGTGCTCGAAGAACTTGGTCGCCACGCCGTCCCAGGCCTGGTCGTGCCGGGAGAGCTCGAGGGCGATCTTCAGCATCTGCTGGCAGTAGAACGCCATCCAGCTGGTCGCGTCGGACTGCTCCAGCCGGTAGCCGGGCGGCAGCGGCGCGGAGCGGTCGAACAGCGCGATGTTGTCCATCCCGAGGAAGCCGCCCTCGAAGACGTTCGAGCCGTCGGCGTCCTTGCGGTTGACCCACCAGCTGAAGTTCAGCAGCAGCTTGGTGAACACCCGGATGAGGAACTCGCGGTCGCGGCCGCCGTCGAGGCGGTAGACGTGCCAGGCGGCCCAGGCGTGCACCGGCGGGTTGACGTCGCCGAACGCCCACTCGTAGGCCGGCAGCTGGCCGTTGGGGTGCATCGCCCACTCGCGGCACATGAGCAGCAGCTGCTCCTTGGCGAACGCCGGGTCGACGTGCGCCAGCGGCAGGCAGTGGAAGGCGGTGTCCCACGCGGCGAACCACGGGTACTCCCACTCGTCGGGCATGGAGATGACGTCGGCCAGCGCCAGGTGCCGCCAGCCGGTGTTGCGCCCGCCGCGCTTCGTGCGCTCCTCAGGGGCCGGCTCGTCGGGGCTGCCGTCGAGCCACTGGGCGACGTCGTAGCGGTAGAGCTGCTTGGTCCAGAGCAGACCGGCGTAGGCGCGGCGGGCGACGTGCCGGTCGTCGGCGGGCAGGCTGGGGTGGATGACGTCGGCGTAGAACTCGTCGGCGTCGGCCTCGCGGGCGGCCAGGACAGCGTCGAACCCCGCGCCGAACGTCTCGTCGTCCGGGGAGTTCGGGCTCAGCCGCAGCTTGACGGTGACCGTCTCCCCCGGCTGCACGGCGTCCCAGCGGTACCAGAAGGCGGCCTTGGTGCCGGTGTCGGCGGGGTTGACCGCATCCCGGTCACCGTGGACGACGCGGCGGTTGATGCCGTCCTTGGGGTAGCGGCTGGCGTTGCGCTGTGCGCCGAAGAGGGCGACGGCGTTGGTCTCGTTGTCGCAGCACAGCACCTCGGGGGCGCCCTCCGCGGCGAGCACGTACCGGCCGAGGTAGCCGTGCTCGGCCTCCACCGCCTCCAGGCCGTTGACCGCCAGGGTCGGGGCGAGCAGCTGGGTGAGCACGCCCTGGCGCTTGTCGCCGCCCCACGACCAGGTGTTGCGGAACCAGACCTGCGGCAGCAGGTGCAGCGGCGCGGCCTCGGGCCCGTGGTTGGTCGCGGTCACCATGATGCAGACGTCGTCCGGGGCGTTCTTGGCGTAGGTGACTCCGACGTCGAAGAACCGGTCGCCGTCCAGTACGCCGGTGTCGGCGAGCTCATACTCCCGCTCGTCGCGGCTGCGCCGGGCGTTCTCCGCGCGCAGCTCGGCGTAGGGGAACTCGGCCTGCGGGTAGCGGTAGAGCCACTGCATCCAGGAGTGGGTGGGCGTGCCGTCGACGGCCCACCAGTACTCCTTGGCGTCCTCGCCGTGGTTGCCCTCGGCGTTGGTCAGCCCGAACAGCCGCTCCTTGAGGATCGGGTCGCGGCCGTTCCACAGAGCGACGGAGAAGTTGAGGAAGCCGTAGCGGTCGCAGATGCCGCCCAGGCCGTCCTCGCCCCAGCGGTAGGCGCGGGCGTTGGCGTGGTCGAACGGGAAGGACGCCCAGGCGTCGCTGCTGGCGGAGTAGTCCTCGCGGACGGTCCCCCACTGCCGGCCGGCCAGGTACGGGCCCCACATCCGCCAGGGTGCGGACATGTCGGCGGATTCCGCGAGCCGGGCGTGCTCGGCGCTGCGCGGGGTCGGGGTGTCCTGGGGAGCGGGCGCCGGGTCCACGTGCTGGAGCGGGGCGCCGGGTTCAGCGGCAGACACGAGTTCCACAGTGCCACGGTCGGGTTGCGTGCTCGTGTCGTACGCGGCCGTCCGAGACACGTCTCACCACCGGGCACCCCGCCCGTCGCAGGTGTCCCGCCCAGCGTGATCGGCACGCCGGAACCGATGACGGTCAGGCCCGCGGCACCGGGACCACCGCGCCGATGTCGTGCGCCCGGGCACCGGCTGCCTGCTGGTCGTCCAACGTGTGCAGCACGGCATCGTGCCGGGCAGCCACGGCCAGGTGCAGGGCGTCCGCGGCGCGCAGCGGAGGAGTGGGCCGAGCCGACAGCCGGGCTGCGGTGCGGTAGTCGGCGCGGTGTACGCCGACGACCTCGACGTTCTCGGCCAGGAACCGGGACAGCGCGCGATCGACGACCAGCCGCTCGACCTCGGTCAGCACGGCGGTGCGTTGCTTGATGGACAGACCCGAAGCCGCCTCGGTCAGCGACCAGTCCGACGTCACGAGGACGTCGTCGACGGCTGCTGCCCAGCTGCGCAGCGCGGCGCTGCGAGGTTCGGCCGTGACCAGCGCGATGAGCACGCTGGTGTCGAGGTAGAGCATCACCAGCGCTCGTCCCGCATCCCGCGGACCAGATCGCCGGAGTCGGTGGGGCTGCACGAGATCTTCCCGACCTCCTCAGCCAGCCAGCCGAGGTCACGCGCACCGGTCCGGGGAGACCTGGGACGCCCCCGCAGCTCGGCCACCGGCTCGCCACGCCGGGTGATCACCACGGTCTCCCCCGCCTCCGCGGCGTCGAGCAGCTCGCTGAAGCGAGCGCGAGCCTCCGCGACGCTCACGGCACGCACATCCTGATCAGCCGATTCGGTCACCACACCTCCAGGTGTACATCAGAGATGTACAAACGATACGAAACGGCGCATCGCGTTGGCAAGCAGGCGATCAGGTCGGTTCGCCGACGGATTCGACGAGCACCGCTCCTTCGCGCCCGGCCCGGTCGGCACACCCTCAGAGTGCTGGGACGCAGGCGCCGGACCCCAGCCGGCTCAGCCCGGTGAGGTCGCCCGCCGCAAAGCCGAGCACGTCGGACGTCGTCGGGTACATGAGCTGCGTCGGGTCGTCCACGTGGTCCAGGCCGACCAGGTGTGCGAACTCGTGCAGCACGATCGCGCGGGCGACGGCCTGACCGCCCGGCCGGCTGAGGATGTCGGCGAACTGGGCGGCGTCCAGCTCGACGGCGCCGGTGACGTAGACGTCCGGGCCGTCACCGAGCGAGACGGCGAGACTGCCGGCCTGGCCCGCCACGTCGGCAACGAAGTCGGGCTGCTCGGCCACCGTGCTCCAGGTGACGAGCACGGGCGCCCAGCGGTCGCCGTACCGGTCGGGTTGGAACGGTGCGCGCTGCTCGTCCGCTGCCTCGTCGGTGGGGCCGTCGGCGACGAACCGCAGCCCGGTGACCGCCGAGATCTGCGCGACGGCGTCGGCGATGAGCTGGTCACCGCCGTACGGGGCGTTGTCCGGCCGGACGGCGTAGTGCACCGGCCGGCACGGGTCGTAGGCGACGGGGGCGACCCCGTCGTCCTGCAGCTGGGCGAAGGCGAAGGTCCCACCCGCCGTCGGGGTCAGCGGCGTGCCGAGCGGACCGTCGGATGCCTCCACGCCCGGGCTGGGCACGGTCCGCCGGGTGCCCGTGGTGTCGACCCCGGGCAGCAGGCCGAGGAGCCAGGCCCCCGTCAGCACGGCGACCACCAGCACTGCTGCTCCGAGACCCCGCCACGGGCGCTGCTTCCGCGCGGGGAGAGCGGGGGGCTGTGCGGGAGTCCAGGCGCGCCAGGCCTCCGACGGCTCTCTCCGCCCGACCGACTCGTCGAGCACCCACTGCGGCACGCGGCCGGTCGGGGACGTACGGAGGCCGTGGGGAGCGTGCGACCGCCGGTCCTGCCCTTGGCGCACTGCTCCCCCTCATCGGCCGGTCTTGTTCCGATGCCCTTCGTAGTGGACGGACGGCTCTCGGTGGACCCCTCGTCGCCCCTTCGGGGCAGGGCGCTCGGTGCTCAGCGCACGGTGGAGAAGGCGCCGTCCGCGGAGCGGGCGTCCAGCCAGAGCGCCAGCTCGGCGACCGGCATCGGCCGGCCGTACAGCCAGCCCTGCGCGAACCGGCAGCCGAGCCGGCGCAGGAGGGCGTCCTGCTCGACGGTCTCCACGCCCTCGGCGACCAGCCCGAGGTCGAGGTTGTCGGCGAGCGCCACGATGCTGGCCAGCAGCTGCTCGCGGCGCGGCGAGGTGGTGATCGACGCGGTGAACGACGTGTCGAGCTTGAGGTGCTGCACGGGCAGCACGTCGATCCGGCTGAGCGAGGAGTACCCGGTGCCGAAGTCGTCGGCGGCGACGATCGGCCCCAGCGCCGTGAGTGCCTCGAGGTTCTGCCGGACGACGGCGACGTCGCACTCCAGCTGGGTCTCGGTGACCTCGATGATCACGTGGTCGGCGGGCCAGCCGAACTCGGCGAACAGCGCGGCGACCCGCGGCACGTACCCCGGGTCGGCCAGCTCGTGCACCGACACGTTGACGCCCAGGCGCAGCTGCCGCCCGGTCGTGGCGCGGAGCGCGGTGAGCTGGGTGAGCGCGGTGCGCAGCACCTGCTCGCCGAGCGCGGTGATCAGGCCGCGCTGCTCGGCGAGGGCGATGAACTCGTCCGGCGGGACGGCGCCCCGCTCGGGGTGCTGCCAGCGGGCGAGCGCCTCGACGCCGATCACCTGGTCGGCCGCGCCGAGCGCCATGACCGGCTGGAACGCCACCGTGAGCTCCCCGGTGGCGATCGCGGCGGCGAGCTCGGTGGCCAGCCGGCTGTCGCGGTCGCCGTCCAGGGCGCTACGGCCGCGGCCGGCGGCCTTGGCGGTGTAGAGGGCGGCATCGGCCCGGCGCATCAGCTGCGCCCCGGTCTCCCCCGGGACGTGCTGGGCGACCCCGCAGGAGACGCCGGTGCCCAGGTCCGGCCCGGTGAGCCGCTCCACCAGGGCGAGCGCGGCGTCGCCGGTCAGGCCGGGGACCAGCAGCGCGAACTCGTCGCCGCCGTGCCGGGCGAGCACCGCGCCGGTGGGCAGCCGGGCGCCCCAGCTCTCCGCGGCCCGGACCAGCACCCGGTCGCCGGCCTCGTGCCCGTCGGTGTCGTTGATCTGCTTGAAGTGGTCCAGGTCCAGCAGCGCCGCGGACAGCGGCTCCCGGCGGCGGTCGGCTGCGGCGAGCAGCTCCTGCAGCGCGTCGTCGAAACCGCGCCGGTTGGCCAGCCCGGTGAGCGGGTCGCGGCTGGCGCTGGTCGCCCGCCAGGCCAGGTCGCGGGTGACCACGCCCAGGCCCAGCACGACCGCGACCAGCGACAGGGCGGTGGGCACCGGCACGTAACCGCGCAGCACCAGCACAGTGCTCACCCCGACCAGCGCGGCACCCAGGTGGGCCACCGCCGGGCCGGGCCGGAAGAAGAAGAACGCGTCGACCGCGACGAAGGAGACGATCGACGCGACCGCGACGGCGCTCAGCGGGTCCGGCACCAGCGCGACGGCCGACCCGAGCAGCAGGGTGGACGCACCGACCGGGACGTGGAACACCGCCCGCGGCCAGCGCGGGCCCCAGAGTGCGAGCACGACCGCACCGATCAGGGCACTGGTCCCGATGCCGGCGGCGACCCAGCTCCGGTCGGAGTGCGGGCTCGCGCCGAGCAGGGCGAGCAGCCCGGCACTCCCGCCGAAGGCGTAGAAGACGGCGAGGATGCGCGCGGTCATTAGTGGTGTGGCGACCTCGGGGGCGCCCGACCGGACCTGCCGCACGGGGTCCCCTCCTCCGTCGACGCCTGCTCCGGAGCGGGGAGCTGCCTCAGCCACGGTAGGCGGGTTCGCGGTCGGCTGCCTCGGCGCCGGCCCGCAGCCCGGTGAGCAGCTCGGCCAGCGGCACCGGCCGCCCGTAGCGCCAGCCCTGCGCGAACGTGCAGCCCATCGCGCGCACGGCGGCCTCCTGCTCGGCGGTCTCCACGCCCTCGGCGACCACGTCCAGGCCGAGGCCCAGGCACATCTCCACCAGGGTCTGCAGCATCTGCGCGCGACGCGGCGAGGAGTGCACGGTCGCGATGAACGAGCGGTCGAGCTTGAGGACGTCGGCCGGCAGGGTGTCCAGCCGGCTGAGCGAGGAGTAGCCGGTGCCGAAGTCGTCGATGGAGACCTTGATGCCGGCGGTGCGCAGCGCGTGCAGGGTGGCGACGGCGGTCGGCGACTCCCCCTCCAGCAGGCCCTCGGTCACCTCGAGCACGAGGTGTTCGACGGGGAAACCGGTGTCGGCGAGCACGTGCTGCACCCGCAGCGCGCAGCCGGGGTCGTTCAGCTCGCGCCCGGAGACGTTGACGCCGAGGGTGACCGGCTGCCCGGCCGGGGTGCGCACGTCGACCAGCTCGGTGCAGGCGGTGCGCAGCACGTGCGCGCCGAGGGCGTGCACCAGGCCGCTCTGCTCGGCCACCGCGACGAACTCCTCCGGCGGCAACGGACCGTGCTCGGGGTGCGTCCAGCGGGCGAGTGCCTCGACGCCGACGACGGCGCCGTCCTGCAGGTCGACGATCGGCTGGTAGTGCACCTGCACGTCGCCGGCGGCGAGCGCGCCGGCCAGGTCGCGGGCCAGCGCGGAGCCGGCGCCGCCCTCCAGCTCGCACCGGCCGCGGCCGGCGGCCTTCGCGTCGTAGAGCGCCCGGTCGGCGCGGCGCATCAGCTCGGCGGCGCCCTGCCCGGGGCGGAGCTCGGCGACGCCGCAGGAGACGCCGATCTCCGGGTGCTGGGCCGAGATGCGGCGCACCAGGGCGAGCGCGTCGGCGCCGGCGAGCCCGGGCAGCAGCAGGGCGAACTCGTCACCGCCGTGCCGGGCGAGGACGGCGGAGCCCGGCAGCTCCCGGCGCCACACGTCGGCGATCCGGCAGAGCACCCGGTCACCGGCCTCGTGTCCGGCGGTGTCGTTGATCTGCTTGAAGTGGTCGAGGTCGAGCAGCGCGGCCGACAGCGGTTCGCCGGTGCGGGCCGCGGCGGTGCGCAGCTCGTGCAGCGCGTCGTCGAAGCCGCGGCGGTTGGCCAGCCCGGTCAGCGGGTCACGGCTCGCGCTGGAGGCGCGGATCACCAGCCCGCGGACGACGGTGCCCAGCGCGACGATCACCGCGTCGAGGGCCAGCGCGATGGACGCCGGGACGTCGTCCTGGGTGAGCAGCGCCGCGGTGACCGCGGTGAGCCCGAAGGCCATGTGCAGCCACGCCAGCCGCAGGCTGAAGAAGAAGAAGGCGTCGACTGCGATGAACGCCATGATCGAGGCGGCGGCCATCGCGGTGGCGGCGTCGGGGCTGACGGTGACCGCGAAGGCGACGAGCGCGGCGGCCGAGGCGACGGGCCAGTGGAAGACGTGCCGGGGCCAGTGACCGGCCCAGCGGAAGGCGACCGCGCCGCAGGCGAGCGCGACCAGCGCGACGGTGAAGATGACCCAGCGGCCCTGCGCGCCGGCGTCCGGCCCGAAGACGGCGAACAGCCCGGCGATCCCGGCGGCGACGTAGAACGTCGCGAGGATGCGCGCCATCATCCGCGGTGTCGCCACCGCGGGCGCCGTCGACCAGGTCACCTGGTGTTGGTCGGTCCGGTCGCGCACGAGGTTGACGGTGCCGGCGGAACTACCCGGTTCCGCTACCCCTCGGGGTGAGGCCCAGCCGGTCGTGTGGCTCGCTCGGGCCCCCCCGTCCCGCTCTCCTCGGCCATCCGCTGGAACGCCGTCTCGTCCCCGGGGCGTCGGGCTGTCGACCGTCAGAGAGCGGGGACGCAGGCTCCCGCGCCCAGCCGACTCAGGCCGGTGAGGTCGCCGGCGGCGAAGTCCAGGACGGCCGACGTCGTCGGGTACATCAGCTGGGCCGGGTCGTCGACGTGGTCCAGGCCCACCAGATGCGCGAACTCGTGCAGCACGATCGCGCGGGCGACCGCCTGACCACCCGGTCGGCCGACGATCTCGGTGAACTGGGCGGCGTCCAGCTCGACGGCGCCGGTGACGTAGACAGCCGAGCCGTCGCCGACCGAGACCGCGAGACTGCCGGCCTGGCCCGCGACGTCGGCGGCGAAGTCGGGCTGCTCGGCGACCGTGTCCCAAGTGATGAGCACAGGCGCCCAGCGGTCGCCGTAGCGGTCGGGCTGGAAGGGATCGCGCGTGTCACTCGGGGCCTCGTCGGTGGCGCCGTCGTCGATGAACTGGAGGCCGGTGACCGCGGAGATCCGGGCGACGGCGTCGGAGACGAGCAGGTCGGCACCGTACGGGGCGTTGTCCGGACGGACGACGTAGTGCACCGGCCGGCACGGGTCGTAGGCGACCGGCGCGACCCCGTCGTCCTGCAGCTGGGCGAACTGGTGGGCCCCGCCACCCGCAGGCGGGGCGAGAGGGGTGCCCAGCGGGTCGTCGGCCGCTTCGATGCCGGCCGTCGGCGCGGTGCGATCCGCGCCCGTCGCCTCGAGGCCGGGCAGCAGCTCGACGGCGACGGCGGCGGCCGCCACGACGCCGACCACCAGCAGCGCTCCCCCGATGCCCGTCCACGTGCGCGGCCTCCGCGCGCGGCGGGCGCTGCGCCGCCGGGCCGAGCTCGAGGGCCGGTCGATGCAAGAGGTGGCCCGCCAGGCAGTGCGCGACTACATCGAGCGCACCAGCGAACGAGAGCTCCTCGACCGGGTGCTCGACACCGAACTCCCTCGCTACGCCGAGGCCCTCGAGCGCCTCGGTCAGTGGTCTACCTCGATCTCGACGACCTGCTGCACGTGGCGGCACGCACCTTGGGTGACGTGCAGCTGCGCGATGTCGGGCTGCTGGAGTCTGCGCTGGCCCGGCCGCGGTCGACGGCGTTCGGCGAGGAGGCCTACCTCTCGATCCATGCCAAGGCGGCGGCCCTGCTGCACTCGCTGGCCCGCAACCGCGCACTCGTCGACGGCAACAAGCGGCTGTCGCTGGCCGGGACGATCGCGTTCTACGGGATCAACGGCGTCCGGCTGACCCTGTCGAACGACGAGGCATACGGCCTGATCATGGCTGTCGCAGCGGGCGACATCGACGAGGCCGAGCCCATCGCCGCCCGGCTGTCATCGAGCACCGAGCCCTGGACCTGAGACCCGCGTCGACCGCTCGTACCCACGAGTTCCTACCCGCCTCGCCCGCTGCTGCCCCAGCTGCCACACCAGTCACGAGCCTGCACCGGCTCGTCGCTGGCTGCCGGTAGACAGGGTGCATGGCTGACCCGGTGGACCTCCAGCTGGCAACGACGGACGTGGAGGCGACCACCGGAGCGGCGCCGGGGGCGCAGGTCACCGTCGAGGTCACCGCGGTGCCCGTGCTCAGCTATGCGCTCGCGCACAACGGCATCGCCGTCGTCTCCCAGCTGGTGCTGACCGGGCGCGACACACCAGTGCGGCACGCCAGCGTCCACGTGGGCGTCCGGGACGCCGAGGGCCCGATCGGCGAGGCCGTCGAGCTGTTCGCCGACATCGACCCCGGCCACACCACGGTGCTCACCGACGTCGGGCTGCGGCTGGACCCGGCGGCGATGCTGCAGGTCGAGGAGCGCCGTCCCGGCTGGCTGTCGGTCCTGGTCGAGAAGGACGGCGAGGTGCTGGGGCGGGCGCGCGTGCCGGTGCAGCTCCTGGCCGCCGCGCAGTGGCTGGCCACCCCCCTGGAGCTGGCGATGGAGATGCTCGCCGCCCACGTGCTGCCCAACCACCCGTCGATCCCCGCGCTGGTCGCCGAGGCGGCCGAGGTGCTGCGCACGGAGACCGGCAGCCCGTCGATCCAGGGCTACCAGTCCGGCCCCGAGCGGGTCGACGCGATCGTGGCCGCCATCTGCGCCGCGGTGCAGGCCCGCAGCGTCCGCTACAGCGAGCCGCCGGCCAGCTGGGCCGACGCCGGGCAGAAGGTGCGCACGCCCGGCGAGGTGCTCGACGAGCGGGTCGGCACCTGCTTGGACCTGGTCGTCGTCCTGGCCGCCGCGCTGGAGCAGGCCGGCATCCGGCCGCTGCTGTGGCTGGTCGAGGGGCACGCCTTCCTCGGCTACTGGCGCGAGGAGCTGTCGGCGCAGAGCTCGGCGATCACCGACGTCGCCAGCCTGGTGAACCTGGTCGACCTGGGGCTGATCCGGCTGGTGGAGACCACGATGCTGACCACCCGCAGCGAGCCGGTCGGCTTCGACGAGCTGCACCGCCCGCCGTACGCGGCCTGGCTCACCGGCGAGCTCGACCGGGTGATCGGCGTCGTCGACGTCTACCGCGCCCGGCGCGACGGCGTCCTCCCGCTGCCGGCCCGTACCCGGAGCGCCGACGGCACCGTGCAGGTGGTCGAGTACCGGCCGGCCGTGCACAGCAGCCCGGCACGCCCGGCCGACAGCGGGACGGCGGCGCCGCTGGATGCTCGTGAGGCAGCCCCGCCCCGGATCGCGCAGTGGAAGAACGCGCTGCTGGACCTGAGCCTGCGCAACCGGCTGATCAACTACACGCCGCGCGCCGGGATCGCGCTGACCGTGCCCGACGCGCAGCTGGGCGCGCTGGAGGACCTGGTCAACGGCGGGACGGCGCTGACCCTGCTGCCCAGCGACCAGCTGGCCGCCGTCCAGCGCGAGCGGGGGCTGCGCTCGGCCCGGGAGCTGCCGCAGGAGCAGCTGGCCGAGCTGCTGCTGGACCGCCGCGGGCTCTACGTCGACGTCCCGGAGGCCTCCTACCTGACCCGGATGCGCGCGCTGGCCTACAAGGCGAAGACGGTGCTGGAGGAGACCGGCGCCAACAACCTGTACCTGGCGCTGGGCAGCCTCGCCTGGGAGCTCGACGGCCGGCCGCTGCGCTCCCCGCTGATCCTGGTGCCCGTCGTGCTGAAGGCCCACTCCCGGTCCGGGGCCTACCGGCTGACCGTGGACGAGTCCGGCACCAGCACGCCCAACTACTGCCTGCTGGAGAAGCTGCGCCAGCTGCACGGCCTGAGCGTGCCCGGCCTGGCCGAACCGACCGAGGACGGCGCCGGCATCGACCTGGACGCCGCACTCCAGGCGATGCGCGTCGCGCTGGCCGAGCAGGGGCTGCCGTACCGGGTCGAGCCGACCGCCGACCTCGCGATCCTGGCGTTCGCGAAGTTCCGGCTGTGGAAGGACCTGGACGAGCACTGGGCGACGCTGAGCGAGAACCCGCTGGTCGCCCACCTGGTGCACTCCCCCACCGACCCGTTCGACGACCCGGTCGCCGAGGACGGCTCGGTCGACCTCGACGAGCTCGCGGCCGCCGTGCCGGTGCCGGCGGACGCCTCGCAGCTGACCGCGGTCGCCGAGGCCGCCGCCGGCCGGACGTTCGTGCTCGAGGGCCCGCCCGGGACGGGCAAGTCGCAGACCATCACCAACCTGCTGGCCCGGGCGGTCGCCGACGGCAAGCGGGTGCTGTTCGTCGCGGAGAAGCGCGCCGCGCTGGACGTCGTCGCCCGGCGGCTGGACGCGGTCGGGATGGGCCCGTTCGCCCTCGACCTGCACGACAAGGGCAGCCGCCCGGCCGTGGTGCGGGCCCAGATCCGGGCGGCGCTGGAGCACGCGGTGCAGGTCGACGAGCAGGGGCTGGCCGCCGACGGCGAGGACCTCCGCTCGGCCCGGCGCTCACTGGCCCGGTATGCCACCCGGCTGCACGAGCCGAACGCCGCGGGCCTGTCGTTGTACAGCGCGCACACCGGCGCGCTCAGCGTGGGCGACTCGGTGGCACCGCTGCCCGTCTCGCCCGCTGCGGTCGGTGGGCTGACCGGAGACGACGTGGCAACGGTGCGGCGCGCACTGGCCGCGCTGCCAGACGTTGCCGACCTGGCCCGGCCCCGACCGGCTCACCCGTGGGGGTTCGTGGACGTCATCGTCGACGCCTCGGCCGCCGCGACCGCCGCTGCTGCGGTCGACTCCGCGTTCACCGAGCTGCTGGGGTCGGCGCGGCTGGCGCCGGTGCTGGCCGCGGTGGGCACGCCTGCTGATCTCGCCGGCCTGGCCCGGGTGCTGGACGGCCCACCGGTCGACGTGACGGTGCTGGACGAGACCCGGTCGGCTCGCTGGCGCATGGAGACGGCCGCGCTGTCGGCCGACGTCGCTGCGTTCTGCGCAGCACCGGGCCTGCACGGCGCCACGCCGGCCGCGTTGGACCTGCCGCTGGCGGACATCGCCGCCGCCGGGGAGGCCGCCGCGCAGTCGGGCTTCTTCGGTCGCAAGAAGCGGCTCATCGCCGTCCGCGACCGGCTGGCTCCGGTGCTGACCGGTGAGGTGGCGCCGAAGGCGGTGCCGGCGCTGGCATCGTCCCTGCTCGCCGCGCAGACGGCGGCGCGGGCGCTGGCCGCCCGGGCCGCGGCGATCCCCGGCCTGCAGGTGCCCGTTGACTGGAACCCGCTGACCGATCCGGGCCTGGTCGACCGGGAGGTCGAGTGGCTGCGGCTGGCCGGTGCGGTGGTCGCGGGCAGCGACGGCTTCCCCGGGGCGCTGCGTGGACTGTTGAGCCAGGGTCCGGCGACCAACCCGGCTGCCGCGGCGGCGGTCGGCCGCGCGGAGGGCGCGCTGCAGCAGCTGCTGGCCGTCTGCCGGTCGACCCCGGAGCAGCTGGTGGCGTGGGCCGGCGCGGACGGGTTGATCACCCGGTGGCAGGCGACCCGCGCCGAGCGCGCGGTCACCGCGCCCGGGGTGCCGTCGCTGCGCCGCTGGCTTGACCTGCTCGCGGCCGTGGAGCCGCTGCGCGCGGCAGGGCTGGGCGAGGCCCGCTCGGCGCTGCTGACCGGCGCGGTACCGGCCGACGACGCCGTCCGCTCCTTCGAGCTGGGGCTGGCCGGGGCGTCGATGACCGAGCGGGAGGAGGCCACCGGGCTGGCCGTCTTCGACTCGCCGGTGCACGAG
This sequence comes from uncultured Modestobacter sp., assembly GCF_947486615.1. Lineage (GTDB taxonomy): Bacteria > Actinomycetota > Actinomycetes > Mycobacteriales > Geodermatophilaceae > Modestobacter. The sequence continues at coordinate 82,819 of NZ_CANKUD010000013.1, read as the reverse complement.
CGGGCGATCTCCCGGTTCGCGGCGGCGTCCCGGGCGGTGCGCCGGCACCTGACCGCGGCACTGCCCGCCTCCGTGGTGGCGGCGCGGACGTTCGACGTCACCGCGCGCGGGGGCCGGGTGGGTGCGTTGCAGCGGGAGCTGAACCGGCAGCGCGGCGGGCTGGGTGTGCGCGGACTGATCGCCGAGTACGGCGAGCTGATCACCGCCGTCATGCCGTGCGTGCTGGTCAGCCCCGACTCGGTGGCCCGCTTCTTCCCGGCCCGGGCCGGCCTGTTCGACCTGGTGGTGTTCGACGAGGCGTCGCAGATCCGGGTCGCTGACGCGGTCGGCGCGCTGGGCCGGGCGGACGCCGCGGTCGTCGTCGGGGACAGCAAGCAGATGCCGCCGACGTCCTTCGCCGAGTCGACGACGGACGACGACGCGCTGCCCGAGGACCTGGCCACCGCGGTGGAGGACGAGGAGTCGATCCTCTCGGAGTGCGTGCAGGCGCGGGTGCCGCGGCAGTGGCTGTCCTGGCACTACCGCAGCCAGGACGAGTCGCTGATCGCGTTCAGCAACGGCCAGTACTACGAGAACCGGCTGTCCTCCTTCCCGGCGCCGGTGCACGGGCCGGCCTCCTCGGCCCCGGACGGTCGCGGTGTCTCCCTGGTCCGGGTCGACGGCACGTTCCACCGCTCGGGTGCGGGCAAGCTGCTCCGCACCAACCCGGTCGAAGCGGAGGCGATCGTGGCGGAGATCCGCCGGCGCTTCGCCCTCTCCCCCAATGAGCCGCCCTCGATCGGCGTGGTCACCTTCAACGCCCAGCAGCGGGCGCTGATCGATGCACTGCTGCGGGACGCCGGCGACGAGCAGCTGGTCGAGGCGCTGGACCGCACCGACGGCGAGGGCCTGTTCGTCAAGAACCTGGAGAACGTCCAGGGCGACGAGCGGGACGTCGTGCTCTTCTCCACCGCGTTCAGCGCCAACGACCGGGGCCAGCTGCCGCTGAACTTCGGGCCGCTGAACAAGGTGGGCGGGGAGCGCCGGCTGAACGTGGCGATCACCCGCGCCCGGCGACAGGTGGTGGTGTTCTCCTCCTTCGACCCGGCTGAGCTGCGGGCGGAGCAGACGTCGTCGGTGGGGATCAAGCACCTGCGCGCGTACCTGGACCTGGCAGCGCACGGCACCGACGCGCTGCCGCGGGACGCGCGGTTCGCCTCGGTCCCCGACCGGCACCGGGACGAGGTGGCCGACGCACTGCGTGCTCGCGGACTGGTGGTGCGGACCGACGTCGGGCTGTCGGAGTTCAAGGTGGACCTGGCCGTGTCGCTGGCCTCGGCGCCGGATGTACCGGTGCTGGCGGTGCTGCTCGACGGCCCGGCGTGGGCACGGCGGCGGACGGTCGGTGACCGCGACGGGCTGCCGGTGGAGGTGCTCGGCGAGATGCTGCGCTGGCCGGCGGTGGAGCGGGTGTGGCTGCCGGCCTGGCTGGCCGACCGGGAGGCGGTGGTGGAGCGGCTGATCGCGGCCGCCCAGACCCCTCCGACTCCTCCCGCGGTGGAGCCGCTCCCCATCCAGGCCGTGGCGCCCGAGCCGGCGCCCCCTTCAGCGGCTGCGCCGGAGCCGGTAGCGGTCGAGTCGCCGGCGGTGATGCTGGACGGCGAGGAGCCGTTCACGCCGTGGACGCCGAAGGCGGCGGGTGAGCGCAGCCTCCTCGACCAACTGGGCAACCGGCGGGTGGCCGAGCGGGTGGGACGGGTGCTGCAGGCCGGCGCTGACGCCGAGGGGCCGATCCACCTCGACCGGCTGGCCCGGCTCGCGGCCAGCGCGTTCGGTCTGGGCCGGGTGGCGCAGGCGCGCAAGGACGCCCTGACGGCGCTGGTCCCTGCGTCTGTTCGGGACGGTGACTTCGTGTGGCCCGCTGAGCTGGACCGGTCGTCCTGGACCGGCTTCCGCCGTGACCCGGCAGCGACCCGACCGATGGAGCAGGTGGCGCCGGAGGAGATCGGCAACGCGATGGTCGCACTGTGCCGGGCGAGTGCCGGGATGACGAAGGACGAGCTCTTCGCCCAGACGTTGGAGGTGTTCGGCTACCGCCGCCGTACGTCGGCCCAGGTCGCCGTCCTGGAGGCCGCACTGTCGGCGGCGACGTCCGCCGGCCTGCTGATGACCTCGCCGTCCGGACTGCTGACGCCCGGCGCCCGCTGACCCGACCGTCAGCAGCCCAGTGCTGCGGAGCGATGGCGCTGACGTGGGAACCGCCGTGCAGGTAGCGGACGGCGCGCTGCGGCGTCCGCCCGCGCAGCAGCACGGTGTGCACCGGAATCCGTCGATCTGCCGCATGACCTGACCGTGGAGTGGCTGTCGGCGGCCCGTTCGACGTCGGTCCGCGCTGACGGTCCGGCGTCGGGTCAGCGCTCGGGGAGGCGGAACGAGCACCGCGGGCCCGACGATGCGGCGAGCTTGCGGTCCAGCGTCCACAGCGGCGCGTCGAGCTCCTCGGCGAGGGCCACGAAGGCGGCGTCGTAGGAGGTGACCGACGGGTGCAGTTCCCAGACGCGATCGGCGACCAGCTCGAAGGGGAACGTCGTCACCGGTGCGTGCACCAGGTCTTGGTGGGCCAGCGCGGCCACCTCGCGCGCGAGCCGGCCGGCCACCACGGATCTGCGCAGCACGTTCGACACCTCGACGTACAGGTGGGCCGGTGCCACGAGGTCGTTCGCGGCCAGGCCGGCGCGCGCCCACGCGCCGTCCGGCCCCGCGTCCACCAGGGCGGCGACCATGGCCGAGGAGTCGACCACGATTGTCACGGCCGGTCGGCGTCCCGGTCGGTGAGGATGGCCTCGGCCGGGAGCCGCGTGCCCGTCGTCGCCACCCGCTGCTGGACCCGCGCCCACAGGTCCTCCGGGCTCGGCCGGTTCGCCAGCGCGGTCAGCTGCCCGCGGACGTACTCCTGCAGCGACTGGCCGGCCCGGGCGGCACGGGCGGCGAGCTCGTCCCGCGTCTCGTCTGGAACGTCGCGGATGGTCATGGACACCGACACGCATGCAGAGTAGCAGCGAGGGCAGCATTATGAGCTCACCCGTGACCCGGGCAGCTCACGGCGCCGTCAGGCCGTTGTTCAGGATCGAGCGAGGCGACTCCGGTCGCCGACGCCGCAGAGCGCCCAGAAGCGGCTGCGCCGAGCCCCGTGCTGCCCCTCCCCCGGGATCCGGCTCAGCGCGCGGTCGAGGCGGGACCACAGTGCCGGGTCCGCCAGCAGTCGCGGCAGGTCCTCGATGCCGAGGATCCCGTGCGCGACGAGGGTCCGGGCGTAGCGCAGCGCGGCGTCCGCCTTGGTCACGCCGCCTCGCGTCGACGTCCGCTGCCTGTTCTGCGCGGCGGCCTCCAGCGCGTGCTCGTCCGGGAAGCGGGTGAGCAGGCGAGGCAGCGGGTGGCTGTCGGCACCCGACGGGGAGTCCGCGAACAGCGGGCCCGTCGCGACAGGTTCGAGAACCCGGCGCACCAGCGGCACGACGACCCGGTCGTGATCGGCGCCCACGCTCCAGACGGCATCGAGGACGCAGGCGGACAGGCTGGTCCACCGCTCGATCCGCGGCGGCACCGGCGTGTCGGCGATCCGCCGGACGCGGTCCGGCGTGGCCTCGACCTCGTCGTCGAACAGTGACGGTGGCGCAGCGTCCACGCGTGCATCCCTCCCTCGGCCTCGCCGGTTGCAGCGAGCCGATCCAGGGTGCCGGACGAGCCGGCGGGTTCGCGGCTGACACACCAGCCGACCGCTACGCCGTCCCCACCTCGACCGGCTCCCCCATCGGCAGCCAACGGAACCGCCGCCGGACGTCGTCCGGCGCCTGCGCCAGCTGCCGCTCGACCGCGGCGCGGCCCTGCACGAAGTGGCTCCAGCCCTCGTAGTGCACCGGGACGACGACCCGCGCGTCCAGCTGCGCGGCCAGCCGGGCCGCCTGCCGGCCGGTCATCGAGTACCGCAGCGGCCCGGTGACCGGAAACCGCACGCCGCCCAGGTGCAGGACAGCGACGTCAACCCGCAGCCGCTCGGCGACCTCCCGCAGCCCACGGAACAGCACGGTGTCGCCGGAGATCCACAGCGAGCCGCCGTCCCAGCGCAGCGCGAAGCCGACGACGTCCCCGGTGACCGGGCGGCTCAGCGGCGGGCCGTGCCGCGCGGGCGTCGCGGTCACCTCGACGTCCGGGCGTCCAGGGGCGATGAGCACCGTCGACTCCCCCGGCCGCAGCCCGCGGGCACCCAGCCGCCGCCCGCCGGACGCCGTCGTCACGATCACCGGCACCGAGGGCAGGAACGCGCGTCCGGCGTCGTCCAGGTTGTCGGCGTGGTGGTCGTGGGTGAGCAGGACGGCGTCGACCGGCAGCAGGTCGGCGGGCTGCAGCGCGGGGCCGGCGACCTTGCGCGACCCGGTGCCCCAGCCGAAGCGGTAACGCCGTCCCGGTGGGTCGAAGGTCGGGTCGGTGAGGATGCGCCAGCCGGCGACCTCGACGAGCAGGGTGGGCCCGCCGACGTGGGTGAGCCTCACTGCGCACCGGTGACCGGCCGCACCCCCATCGCGTGGGCGAGCGCCCAGTCGAGCACCTCGTCGGCGATCCGCTCCCAGCCCGGCGCGGCCGGGAGCAGGTGCGGGTAGCCGGGCTCGTCGCGGACCTCGGTGACGGTGTCGCCCTTGTAGTGCGCGGCGTTCGAGCGCTGCACCGACGGCGGCATGATGTGGTCCTCACCGCCGGAGACGAACAGCAGCGGCGGGCGGTTCGGGTTCCTGTAGTCGACGTGGGCGTCCTGCGGGCCGGGCATGAAGTTGGCCAGCACCGAGCTCCACAGGATCGACCCGGGTGCCGGGATGGCGTACCGCTCGTGCAGCCGCCGCGACTCCTCGCCGTCGAAGGTGTTGGTGAAGGCGTAGTGCCACTGCTCCTCGCTGAGCGGGACGGCGCGGTGCCGGTTGGCCGGGTTCTTGAACGCCGTCCACGTCGACCGCAGCTGCGACAGCGGCAGCACGCGCACGCCCTCGGTGGGCGCGGAGTTGAGCGCGACGCCGACGGCGCCGAACCCGCGGTCGAGCAGCAGCTGGGTGATGGTGCCGCCGGCCGAGTGGCCGATGAGGATCGGCGGGTGATCGAGCTCGCCGATGACGCCGGCGAGGTGGTCGACGATCTGCGGCAGCGTCACCTCGGCGACCGGCGTCGGGTCGGCGTTGAGCGCCTCGACCTCCACCTCGAAGCCCGGGTAGGCAGGCGTGAGCACGCGGAAGCCCTTCGCCTCGTAGTGGCTCTTCCACTGCTCCCAGCTGCGCGGAGTCACCCAGAAGCCGTGGATCAGGACGATGGTGTCGGGGGCGGACGACGCGGTCATGGCGGTCTCCTCGCTGGTGGACGACGGATGCGAGGGACCCTGGCAGCGCGCACCACCCCCGGATCGGCTGTGCGTGCAGGCCTGTGGTCTGTGCGTGCCGGAAGCGCTTCCCCGACGTTTGCGGTTCTGCCACGCTCGGCGGAGTCATCACGGGAGTCGCCGATGCTGTTGCTGGACACACGCACCGTGCCCCGCGCCGACCGGGCCGAGGCCTTCCGCGCCGCGATGCAGGAGGCCTCTCTGCCCTGCCGCGTCGAGCAGCGCACGCCACCCGAGCGCATGCACGCCCGGATGCACCTCGTGCCGCTGGGCCGGGCGGCGGTGTTCACCACCGACGCGTCGGCGTTCGGGCTGGTGCGCACGCCGCGGCACGTGCAGCAGGACGGCCCGGCCGTCATCGCGATCGCCTACCAGGCGGCCGGCTGCGGTGAGTACGCGCAGCTGGGCCACGAGCAGCTGGTGCAGGGCCGCGACCTGATGCTGGTCGACCTGACGGCGCCGTACGCGTTCGGCTGCGCGGTGGGCGGTGGGTCGCGGTCGCTGATGGTGCCGCACGAGCAGCTCGCGCTGCCGGTGGACGTCGTCCGGCGGGCCGTGCCGCGGCTGCGGGCCAGCCCGCTGCACGACCTGGTGCGCCAGCACCTGGAGGAGGTGTGCGGCCGAGCCGAGCAGCTGGCCGGCGACCCGGGTGCGGCGTCCCTGGGGACGGCGACGGCGGAGCTGGTGCGCGCGCTGATCGTGTCGGCCGCCGGCGGGGTGCGGGACCGCGAGGCGGTGCGGGAGGAGACGCTGCTGACCCGGGTGCGGACGTACGTGGGTCAGCACCTCACCAACCCGGCGCTGACGCCGGCGACCATCGCGGCGGCGCACAACGTGTCACTGCGGCAGCTGTACCGGCTGTTCAGCGACGCGGGGCTGAGTCTGGAACAGGAGGTGATCGGGCAGCGACTGGAGCTGGCCCGGGCACAGCTGGTCTCCCCCGCCGGCCGGCGACGGTCGATCGCCGCCACGGCGCGGGCGTGCGGGTTCACCGACGCCAGCCACTTCGCGCGCCGGTTCCGCCAGGCGTTCGGCGTCAGCCCTCAGGAGTGGCAGCGCCCGATCGCCGGCTGAACCGCCTCCAGCTCGGCGTTCGTCGAGGCGGAGCTGGAGGCACCGCAGCCATCGCCGACAGAGCCAATGACCGTCAACGCATCGGCGCCCGCCTTCTCGTCCTCGCGTCCTGAGAACTGATCAAGCCGTCACCGCCAGCCAGCTTGTGGCAGGTCCACTGACGACCCGGCCATCGAAATGTCTGACGCCGGATGCTCGCGCCGCTACGTGGGGCCGCGTGTCCGTCTCGCCGGGATGGCACGTCGGTGAGACGGTGCTGCGAGCAGCGGTGGTGGAGCTGCAGGGCGACGGGGGTCTCAGACAGTGCTGGACGACACACAAGTGCGCAGCGCGATGTTCGATCATCTTCGGCGCCTCACCGAACTGCATCCCGAAGGTGTGCGCTCGGCGGACCTGAACACCTTCGCTGTCGGCGGTCGCGCGATGAAGCTGGTCGTCCAGCCCGGCATCTGGAAGCCAGCAGAGCTGGACGCCGCGCTAACCATCCGCACGACCTTCACCGCTCCGAACCAGATGCCGCCGTACCAGGACGACATCGCGGCGGGCGGCCTGATCAAGTACGCCTACCGCGGCACCGACTCGAACCACTCGGACAATCGCGCCCTCCGCACGGCGATGCAACAGCAGCGGCCGCTCGCCTACTTCATCGGGGTGGCGAAGAGCGTCTACCAGGCCCACTTCCCGGTGTTCATCGTCGGCGAGCGACCGGAACAGCACGCGTTCCTGGTCGCGGTCGACCAGGCTCAGCGCCTGGTCGACCCCGAGCTGGTGGAGAAGCTGACCCCAGATCGTCGGTCGTACCTGGAGCGGCTGACCCGCGTGAGACTCCACCAGCCGGTGTTCCGAGCCCGGGTGCTGCAGGCATACGAGACGCAGTGCGCCATCTGCCGGCTCAAGCACGCCGACCTGCTGGACGCGGCCCACATCGTCCGGGACGCCGACGAGGGTGGTCTGCCGGTCGTCCCGAACGGGCTCGCGTTGTGCAAGATCCACCATGCCGCCTACGACCGGAACATCATCGGCGTACGCCCCGACCTGGTCATTGACGTGCGGCGGGACATCCTGGCCGAGGTCGACGGGCCGATGCTCAAGCACGGCATCCAGGAGATGGCCGGCGTGCGCATCACGGTGCCCCGCCAGCGGACCGCCCAGCCGGACGGGGCCCGCCTGGAGCAGCGCTACGAGGAGTTCCGCGCCGCGAGCTGAGCTGGTCAGGCGCTTCCCGGTGCTCCCCCCGGAGTTGGTCGCTTCCTGTTCCACAGCACGTGCGCCTCCAGCAGACCCAACAGCTCGTCCTCGAAGGCGGCTGCCTCGGCTTTAGTCGCTCGTTCCACCCAACAGACATGCACGTTGGCCCAGGACAGCGCGGCCCGGGCCCAGTCTTTGGTGCGTTCCGCCCGCCCTGTCTCCAGCCAGTGCAGCCGCTGCCGGACAAACGCCGGGTCGGCCAACGCGCGGTCCAGTGCCGCCTCCCCAAGGCCGCTGACGGCCCCCCTGCCCCGGGCGTAGACCCCGAGCCGCCCGCGGAGCCCGGGCTGACTGTGTACTCGTTCCCCGGCGTGTCCGACGTACAGCAGCTCGCCGGTAGCGCCCCTCCGCCCGAGATAGACGCCGGGACGCGGTGGCGCCATGAGTGCGGCCTGCGCCAACGACTCCCAGGAGGACCAGTCCGCCCGCGGCCACACGACATCGATGGCGTCGCCCATGTCCTCAGGCTAGGTAGGCGCAGGTCACACCAGCACCATCGGTCGGTGACAACCCCGTCTCCGTGGGTGAGACTTCCGGACGCGGTCGGCTCGTGGCTGACGGCGGTCGAGAAGCGGGGAGTAGAGCTCTTGCAGGGTTTCGAGGGCAAGGTCCAGTTCGTATGGCAGGTCGCCGACCTGCTGCGCGGCGACTACAAGCCAGCCGAGTACCGCGGCGTGATCCTGCCGCTGCTGGTGCTGCGTCGGATGGACGCCGTCCTGGCCGACACCAAGGACGCCGTGCTCAAGCGGGCCGACCAGCTGGCGGGGGTCACCGACACCCCAGACCTGCTGCTCAAGCAGGCCACCGGCGGCCTGCCCTTCTACAACACCAGCAAGCTGAGCTTCGCCACACTGCTCGACTCCCCCAACACCCTGGCCGACTCGCTGCGCGCCTACATCGGCGCCTTCTCCCCCGGCGCCGCCACCGTGCTGGAGAAGTACCGCTTCGACGAGCAGATCAGCCGGCTCGACGAGGCCGGCCTGCTCTATCAGGTGCTCGGCAAGTTCGCCGACCTCGACCTGCACCCCTCGGTCGTTCCCAACCACGCCATGGGTTACGTCTTCGAGGAGCTGCTGCGGCGTTTCTCCGAGCTCTCCAACGAGACCGCGGGCGAGCACTTCACCCCGCGTGAGGTCATCCGGCTGATCGTGGACCTGCTACTGGCGGAAGACGGCGACGTCCTCACCGGCAAGGCACCGGTCCGCTCCATCTACGACCCGGCGTGCGGCACCGGCGGCATGCTCAACATCGCCGACCAGTGGCTCACCCGCCGCAACCCCGCCGCGCGGCTGGAGATGTTCGGCCAGGAGCTCAACCCCGAGACCTGGGCCATCGCCCGGTCCGACCTGCTCATCCAGGGTCAGGACCCCGATCGCATCGTGCTGGGCAACACGCTCACTGCCGACGGCCACGCCGACAAGCGCTTCGACTACCTGCTGGCCAACCCGCCGTTCGGCGTCGACTGGAACAAGTCGGCCGCCGCGATCCGTGCCGAGGCCTCGCAGCCCGGCGGCCGGTTCTCCGCTGGCCTGCCCCGGGTCTCCGACGGCAGCCTGCTGTTCCTGCAGCAGATGATCGCCCGGATGAAGGCACCGGAGGACGGCGGCTCCCGAGTCGCCATCGTGTTCTCCGGCAGCCCGCTGTTCGCTGGAGCGGCCGAGTCCGGCGAGAGCAACATCCGTCGCTGGATCATCGAGAACGACTGGCTGGAAGGCATCGTCGCGCTGCCGGATCAGCTGTTCTACAACACCGGCATCAACACCTACGTGTGGATCGTGACCAACCGCAAGCTCCCCGAACGCCAGGGCAAGGTGGCTCTGATCGACGCGCGTGGCGAGTGGTCGAAGATGCGCAAGTCGCTGGGCGACAAGCGCAAGTACCTCGACGACGACCACATCGCCGAAGTCGCCCGGCTCTACGCCGCCAGCGCCCAAGGCTCCACCGACGAGCGGGTCAAGGTCTTCAACAACGACACCTTCGGCTTCCGCCGGATCACCATCGAGCGGCCGCTGCGCCGCCGCTTCCATGTGACCGCGGAGGCGGTCGAGCAGGTCGAGCGCACCAAGCCGGTTGTGGCCCTACTCAGTGGGGACGACGACGCGCACAAGACCCACGAAGCCGTACTCGGCGCGTTGCGCGACCTAGACGGCGCGATCGAGGACAATGAGAAGGCTTTCACTAAACGGCTGCTCAACGCCTGTACCGCACGCGGGCAGATCGGGCTGACGCCGGCGCTTAAGAAGGCGGTGCTGACTGCGGCAGCCGAGACAACCCCCGAGGCGCCACTCGTTCTCGATAAGGCCAGCTCGCCGCTGCCCGACCCGGACCTGCGGGACAGCGAGAACGTACCGCTGACCGAGGACGTCGATGCCTACGTCGGGCGTGAGGTGTTGCCCCACGTACCCGACGCCTGGGTTGATCACACGAAGACGAAGATCGGCTACGAGATCCCTTTCACCCGCTTCTTCTATAAATACACTCCGCCAAGGCCACTCGCGGAGATCGACGCTGAGCTGGACGCGGTAGAAGCAGAGATTCAGGAAGCACTTGCGGGATTGCAGCGATGACCTGGCGAAGGACCAAACTTAAGCACCTGGCGGCGACTCCCATCGTGAATGGACTTGGGGAAGCGGCCCAAGATGGCGACCCCTCTTGGCCTCGCTACGTACGAACGACCGACATCAGTTCTCCCACTAGCCTGGACCCCAGCAAGCGCGTCACGCTACCCCCGGCCATTGCACAAGGTGCAGCGTTACAACGTTGGGACTTACTGCTGTGTGCTGCAGGGTCCCTTGGTAAGACTTACCTGCATGTCAGCGATGAATCGGCATGCTTTGCGGGCTACCTAGTTCGGTTTCGACCCAAGGTTGAAGTTGCAAATCCACGATTTGTGAGTTACTGGAGCCAATCTCAGGCATTTCTCGATCAAGTCGCTGTGGGTGCTGTTCGATCAACTATCGACAACTTCTCTGCAGGGAAATACCGCGACATGACTGTCGCCGTCCCGAATCTTGACGAGCAGCGGCGGATCGCCGACTATCTCGACGACCAGGTCGCCCGCCTAGACTATCTTCGCGCACTGAGGTCAAATCAGTCGCAGCTTCTCCAGGCCCGCCTTGCGGACCTCCGCGAGACGCTTGTAGAAACGGGCCTACCAACTATACCCCTGAAAGAGTTGACTTCTCGCACGCGGTCCATCAATTACGGGGTGCTCATGCCAGGACCCGAAGCTGAAGGCGGAATTCCATTGGTTGAGGCTGGTGACGTGATGCGTGGCGCCATACAGGTGGACTCCCTGCGACGGACGGCCCCTGAGATTGAGCTCGAGTTCCGTCGATCTCGCTTGGAGAGTGGGGACTGTGTCATGGCTATCCGCGGAAGTATCGGAGCCGTCCAGACCATCCCTCCCCTGGGCGAGACAGTCAACGTGACCAGAGATGCCGCGCGCATTGTTCCCTTGCCCGGACGAGTTCGATCAGAGTTCCTCCGCCAGGCCGTGAGTACGAGACGTGCACAAGACTGGCTCAGACTCCGCGCAGGTGGGGCCGCCGTGAAAGGTATCAACATTGCAGACCTCCGTCGACTGCCGATGCCTTGCCCGACCCTGGACGAACAGCTGCGCATCGAAAGTCAGTTGATCGAAGCCGAGCGCGACAACCTGCGAGCCCAGCAGCTCGTAACAGAGTTCGACCGGCTCATCGTGGAGCGGAAGCGGGCGTTGATTTCCGCCGCAGTCACCGGGCAGTTCGATGTCAGCACGGCTCGGAGCCTGGCCTGATGGCCGGCACTAACGAGGCCGCCTTCGAGGCCGCCATCGAGGCGCACCTACTCGCCCACAGCTGGCGGCCCGGCTCTCCCACCAACTACGACGTCGCGCTCGGGCTCGACCCGGTGCAGTTGTTCGGCTTCCTGGACGAGACCCAGCCCAAGGAGCTCGCCAGGCTCACCACCCAGCTCGGCGCGACCACCGAGGCTAAGGTGCTGCAGCGGATCGCCAGCGAGTGCGACGCGATGGGCGTCGTCCACGTGCTGCGTCGTGGGGTCCGGATGAACGGCGTCCACTTGCGGCTGGCGTTCTTCCGGCCGACCACCGCGCTGACTCCCGACCTGGCCGCGAAGTACGCCGCCAATCGCGCGCTGGTCTACCGGCAGCTGCACCACAGCGAGTCGTCACCGCACCAGAGCCTCGACCTAATGCTCGCCCTCAACGGCATCCCGGTCGCCACCGCGGAGCTCAAGAACCAGTTCACCGGGCAGACTGTCGAGTACGCGAAGGCCCAGTACCGCGACCCGGCCCAGCGCAACCCCAAGGACCGCATCTTCGCCCGTCGAGCGCTGGCGCACTTCGCCGTCGACCCCGACCTGGTCTTTCTCACCACCCGGCTGGACGGCCCAAGGACGATCTTCCTGCCGTTCAACCAGGGGTCGAACGGCGCCGGCCGCAACGGCGGCACCGGCAATCCGGTCAACCCACACGGCCACCGCACCGCGTACTTGTGGGAGCAGGTCTGGGCGCGGGACACCTGGCTGGACCTGCTGCACCGCTTTGTGCAGGAAAACGCGAGCAGCAAGACCCGCAGTGTCCTGTTCCCGCGTTACCACCAGTGGCAGGTCGTCCAGAAGCTCACCCAGCACGCGGCCACCCACGGGGCCGGGCACTCCTACCTCCTGCAGCACTCCGCCGGGTCGGGGAAGTCCAACTCGATCGCCTGGTTGGCCCACCGCCTCGCCGACCTGCACACGCCCGGCGACGCAGCCGAGCTGGCCGAAGGCGCGACCATCGGCGTCGACACGCTGGTGTTCGACAAGGTCGTCGTCATCACCGACCGCAAGGTGCTCGACCAGCAGTTGCAGGCCACCATCTCCGGAGTCGAGCACGTCCCGGGCCTGCTGAAGCGGATCGACGGCAGCTCCGAACAGCTGCGCGACGCGCTCACCGACACCCAGACGAAGATCGTCATCACCACGCTGCAGAAGTTCCCGGTGATCGCCTCGACCCAGCTGGAGGACAAGCGGGTCGCTGTCATCGTCGACGAGGCGCACTCCTCCCAGTCCGGCGACGCCGCGCAGAGTGTGAAGAAGGTGCTCGGCGCGGCGTCCGACCCCGACGACGAGGAGGTCGACGGGCAGGACGCGCTCGCCGCCGAGGTTGACGCCGTCCTGACATCCGCCCGGGCCCGCGGCAAGCAGGGCAACCTGTCGTTCTTCGCCTTCACGGCAACGCCAAAGACCAAGACGCTGCAGCTGTTCGGGGAGCGCCGGAGGGACGACCCGACGCAGTACCAGGCCTTCCACCTGTACTCGATGCGACAGGCGATCGATGAGGGCTTCATCCTGGACGTCCTCGTGCACTATCTGACGTACAAGCGCTACTACCGGCTGGCCAACGGGCTCACCAGCGACGACCCCGAGGTAGAGAAGAGCAAGGCGTCGGTCGCTCTCGCGCGGTTCGTCGACCTGCACCCGTCCAACCTGGAGCAGCGCGCCGAAATCATCGTCAAGCACTTCCAGGCCGTCACCGCCGGCAAGATCGGCGGCCGCGGCAAGGCCATGGTGGTCACCCGCAGCCGGCTGCACGCCGTCCGTTACGTGCAGGCCATCCGTGCCTACCTGGACAAGCACGCGATCTCCGACGTCCACGCGTTCGTCGCGTTCTCCGGGTCTCTCACCGACCCGGACGCCGGCGCAGGCACCCCGGTCACCGAGTCTGCACTCAACGGATTCCCGGAGTCGCAGACCAAGCAGCGCTTCCACGACGACGGGCAGCTGTTGATCGTCGCGGAGAAGTACCAGACCGGGTTCGACGAGCCGCTGCTGCACACGATGTACGTGGACAAGCGGCTGGCCGGGGTGAAGGCGGTGCAGACGTTGTCCCGGCTCAACCGGACCGCCCCGGGCAAGGAGGACACCTTCGTCCTGGACTTCGTGAACACCGCGGAGCAGATGAAGGAGGAGTTCGCGCCGTTCTTCGAGACCACCTGGACCGAGGAGACCGACCCGAACCTGCTTTACAACCTGCTCACCCGGATCGAGTCGCATGCGGTCATCCACCCCGACGAGCAGCAGACTGCCGTGGCGGCCCTGCTCGCGGGCAGCTCCGCGACGCACGCCGTGGTGTCGGCGAACGTCGACCCGGCCGTCGTCCGCGCGCACGACCTGCCCGAGCACGAGCTGACCGAGCTCCGGGACGCGCTCAAGGCATTCGTGCGGGCGTACGCCTTCCTCGGCCAGGTCGTGCCGTTCACCGATCCGGAGCTTGAGTCGCTGTACCTGTACGCCAAGCTGCTGCTGGCGAAGATCAAGGCGCCAGGGCCGACCGGTGGCGAGATCGACCTAGGTGACACGGCGCTGGAGTTCCTGGGTCACCAGAGCGGAACGCTGAGCTCTGGGAGCAACGTCGCGGGAGAGGACGACGGCGAGATCGCCGGCTTCACCGGCGGCGGGCGCGGCAGCTCGGTGGAGGAGGCACTGAAGGTCCGCCTGTCGGAGCTCATCCAGCAGTTCAACAGCCTGTTCGACATCGACATCTCCGAGCAGGACGCGCTGGAGATCTACATCGGGCTGCCCAGCGCGCTCTCGGACGACCCTGCGGTACAGCAGCGCGCCGCGGACAACACCGAAGAGCAGTTCGGGTTGACGCTCAAGCACGACCAGATGGTCGGGGCGCTCTACGACCGGCAAGAAGCATCGATGCAGCTGCTCAAGCGGCTGCTGGAAGACCCGCAACTGGCCCAGGCGGCGTGGCAGGTCGTGATGCCGGAGACCTACCGGGCAGCCCGCCGCAAGCACGCGGACAACGCGGCGTGACGAACACCCGGCTGAGGGCAGCGTCATGAGCAATGAGATGTGGGTGGTCCGAGCAGGCTTGAAGGCCCGCTTCGCTCAGGAGTTCATCGAAAACTCCTACGTGGCGATCAGCTTCGTCGACTTCGCGCCAGATGATCTGGCGCGTACCGAGGAGGAGACGATCAAGGCACGGGTGACGTCCCCGGCAGACCGTAGCCACGCGAATCAGCTGATCTCGTTCGCGTACCGGATCTCGGTCGGGGACATCGTGATCGTTCCTCGACTGACCAACGCGAACCGGGACTACCTCGTCGCTCGCATCACTGGGCCCTACCAACACGTGCCCGATGCCCCGCTCTCCGGTCCCCATCGGCGGGCGGTGGAGTGGCTGGGGCGCTTTCAGCGAGATGACATCAGCGAAGCAGCTGGCAACACGATGGGTTCGTTGTCGACGGTCTTCCGCCCGACCGCTGTGGAGGCCGAGTTCCGTGGCTTCCTGACGGCACTTGAACCGTTGGCTTCGAATGGCGCTTCCCAGCGCCCCGCGTCGACACCGGCGACCCTGCGCGGACACGAGGCCTCTGACGTGCGCATCGCGCCGGCCCCCCGGCCACGAGCGGTCGCCCAGCTCGACATCGAGCTCGACGGCCAAGGCCGCGCACGAATCACCTGTCCGCACCCGGCCCTGGCCATGGAGCAGACACCACGACACGTCGACCCGGGGAGCGACTGGGCCGGCGTCCCTGGCATCTACGTCCTCACCGGCACCGACTTGCAGCAGTCGTCAGCCCGGACGGGCAACGAGCGGACTCTGACGACCACTCTGATCGTTCGTCCGTGGGCCTACGTCGGACTCAGCGAGGACTTCCTGGGGCGCCTCAGCAGTCATCGCCAGTCCAAGCCCGAGTGGCGGCGAGCACTACTGGTACGCAGCGGCGGGCAGCAGCAGTTCAGCAGCGACGACATCAAGTACCTCGAACAGAAGGTTCACGCCGTCCTCGAAGAGACCGGCGAGGTCTTGCTTGCACAGACGACGCCGCGCGGCAACTTGTCCGCGAGACCTCGATACCCGTCGATGCTCGACGACTGCGCCGACACAGTGGTCGCTGTCCTGCGTCTGACCGGAACGTTGATATAGCCACCGCCAGTACTCATCGGGGCTGGCTCGCTCGGCGATGGCGCCTCCGCCAGTACCCTTGCCGGGGCGGGACATGCCGAGTGACAGTGAGGAGACCAGCGTGGCGGGCAAGGCCTTCAAGCCGAACAAGCAGGGCCTCGACGCCCTCCAGAGGGAGCTCACCAAGGAGATGGCGCGTCGCCCCATCCGTGTCCCGATCGTGGCCGAGTCCTCTGGGGTGCCGCGCTACATCGTGCGTGGGCAGGAGCTCGCGGCCACCGCCCAGACGGTGTACAACGGCCCGGTCGTCATCAACAACGGCGATGGCGTCCAGGTGGCCGTGAACGCCGAGAACGTCCAGCAGGTGCAGTCCAACGCCCGCGCGGTGCCCGACGAGTTCGCCGAGCTCGCTGAGATGCTCGGCGCCGTGCTCGCTGGCCTCCCGGACCAGCCCCTCTCAGAGGAGGACCGCGAGCTGGCCGAGGAGGGCGCCCGGGAGGCGCTGGAGGAGATGGTCCGGGACGAACCGCGGGTGCCAGTGATTCGCCGGGGGGCTGCCGCAGTGCGCGCGGCACTTCGCTCGCTCGTCGGTGCTGGCGCGGCCGGCGCCGCGGATGCCGTCACTGCCTCGACCGAGCAGTGGGCCACGGGCGGCATCCAGGCGCTCACTCAGGCAATCGAGCAGCTCGGCTGACTGCGAGCCTGGCCAGGACGGCTCTTCGGTGATGGGCCGGTGCTGTCCAACCCGCACTGGCCTGTCTGGGCGCCCGCGAGCTCGGCGTCGAGGGCCCTTCGGAGCTGCTCCCCGGCGATTGGGCATAGTGACCGACCGCCTTTCGCGACCTGCCACAGCTTCCGGTCGCCGCCTTTCACAGCCCAGATGCAAGCCGCCACCGCGGCCGACTCTGCCGGCACCGAGGAGCTGACCCTGTCGGTTGCAGCATCGAGCGCCGATCGACCGACCTAGCTGCTCCGACAGCTTGGGTGCCCGGCGCCGAGCCCACCCTCAGTCGCGGCGCGGGACGCGCTTCCGGCAGACGACCAGGGCCGAGATGCTGGCCACCGCGGCGACCATCACCCAGAAGGCCGGGGCGGCGTCGTTGCCGGTGGAGCCGAGCAGCCACTGCGCCACCAGCGGGGTGAACCCGCCGAAGATCGCGACGCCGATGTTGTAGCCCACCGCCATCCCGGTGGCCCGCACCCGGGTCGGGAACAGCCCGGCCATCAGCCCGCCCAGCGGCCCGAAGTAGGTGCCCTTGAGCAGCGCCATGACCCCGACCACCAGCACCAGCACGCCCACCCCGGGCGCGGCCACCATGAACGAGAACAACCCGTAGATGAGCACCAGCACCGCCGCGGCCGCCGGCAGCATCAGCGGCACCGGCCCGAACCGGTCGGACAGGTGCCCGGACAGCGGCGTCACCAGCAGCAGCACCACCGCGCCCACCACCGTCGCGATGAAGCCCGAGGACGACGGCAGCTCCAGGGTGTCGATCGCGTAGGTCGGGATGTAGGTGATCATGTAGTTCAGGCAGGTGGTCGCCGCCAGCGCGCCGATGGTCAGCAGCACCGCCACCTTGTGCTCGCGCAGCACGTCCCGCACCGGCGTCTTCACCCTGGTGTCGGCCAGCGCCTCGGCCGTCGGCTCGGGCTCGGGCACGTGCCGGCGGATGTAGATGCCCACCGGGCCCACCAGCAGCCCGACGATGAACGGGATGCGGAAGCCCCACGAGTCGAGCGTCTCCTCGCTCATCGTCGTGGTCAGCACGGTGCCCAGCACCGCGGCGATCAGCGCGCTCGCCGCCTGGCTGGTGAACTGCCAGCTCGCGGCGAACCCGCGCCGGCCCGGCAGGTGCTCGACCATCATCGCCGTCGCGCTGCCGAACTCACCCCCGGCGGCGAAGCCCTGGATCAACCGCGCCACCAGGATGCCGATCGAGGCGAGCACGCCGATCGAGGCGTACGTCGGCATGATGCAGATCAGCAACGTGCCCAGCACCATCAGGCCCAGCGAGAGCGACAGCGCCGGCGTCCGCCCGGCCCGGTCGGCGTAGCCGCCGAGCACCATCGCCCCGATCGGCCGGATCAGGAACGACACCGCGAACGTGCCCAGCGTCAGCAGCAGCCCGACCGCCGGATCGCTGTTGTCGAAGAACGCCCGCGAGATGTACACCGCGAAGTAGCTGTAGACGGCGATGTCGTACCACTCGAGGGCGTTGCCGACGCACGCCGCGGTGATCACCCGCGCCGCGCTCGGTGCCGGCTTCGCCGCCGGGCTGCTCGGGGCAGAGCTGGTCGCGGTCATGGTGCGTTCCCCTCGTCGTCGGAAGCTGCCGGCGGCCAGCTGGTGAGCTCACCGAGGTCCCACCACAGCCCGGCCATCACCTGCAGCGCCTCACGCACCAGTGGCGCGGGCAGGTGCTCGTCGGGCGCGTGCTGCGCGCACCCCGGGTAGGAGTGCGGCACCCACACGGTGGGCAGGCCCAGCACCTCCACGAAGGGGTTGTTCGGCAGCGAGCCGCCCAGGTTGGGCAGCAGCGCCGGCGGCCGGCCGGTGCTGCGCTCTAGGCTGGCCAGCGTCCAGGCCACCCAGGGGTCCTGCGGGTCCAGCCGGGTCGGCGCCATCACGTGCTCGACCTCGACCTCGACGTCGGCGAAGCCCCGCTCCACCAGGTGCGCCCGGACGGCGTCCCCCACCCCCGCGACGTCGGTGCCGACGACGCAGCGCAGCTGGCAGTGGGCCCGGGCCGACGGCGGGATCGCGTTGACCGGCCCGTCCGGGTCGCCGGCCTTCATCGCCAGCACCTCCAGGGTGTTCCAGCCGAACAGCCGCTCGCTCGGGGTCAGCCCCGGCTCGCCCCACTCCGGGTCCAGCCGAGGGCTGTCCGGCCCCTGGTCCACCGGGATGTCGGCCAGCGCGCGCCGCACCGGCTCCGGGACGCCCTCCGGGCGCAGCGCCTCGACCAGCAGCCGGCCGTGCGCGTCGACCAGGGCGCCCAGCGCGTGCGCCAGCCGGATCGCCGGGTTCACCAGCACCCCGCCCCAGTTGCCCGAGTGGTGCGCCTCCTCCCGGGAGTGCACCCGCAGCGTCAGGTTCACCGACCCCCGGGTGCCGAGGAACACCGTCGGCCGGTCGGCGGCCACCCGCGGCCCGTCCGAGCCGATCAGCAGGTCGGCGGCCAGCAGCTCCGACTCCCGCGCGCACAGCTCGGTCAGGCCAGGCGAGCCGAACTCCTCCCCCATGTCCAGCAGCAGCGTGACGTTGTAGCCCAGCCGGCCACCGCGGGCGGCGAGCACCTGCTCCAGCGCGACCAGGTTCACGGTGTGCTGGCCCTTGTTGTCGGCCACCCCGCGGCCGTACCAGCGCTCGCCGTCCACGGTGACCTGCCAGGGGTCCAGGTCGTCGCGCCACTGGTCGGCGTGCGCGGGCTGCACGTCGCCGTGGCCGTAGGTGAGCACGGTGGGCAGCTCGTCGTCCTCGACGCGGGTGGCGACCAGGAACCGGTGCCGGGGGGACACCGGGTTCTCCAGGATCCGGGCCGTGAAGCCCATCGCCTCGACCGCCGGCACGATCTCCTCGTCGAGGTAGGCGCGCAGCGCGCCCTCCCGCTCGGGGAAGGCGCTCTCGGAGGGGTGGGCCACCCGGCGGCGCAGCTGGGCGAGGAAGTCCCCGGAGTCGAAGACGGCGGTGGCGCCGTCCAGGGCTGCACGTCGCGTCATGCCCCGGAACGCTGTCAGGGGCAGGACGACAGGGACAACAGCTGGCCCCTGCCGATGATCGAGCACCCGCGTTGCCGCAGCGGCAACGGTGCAGCTCGCTAGCGTGGTCGCGTGCCCCTGGTCGATCCTGCGCTGACCTACTTCCTCGCCGTCTACGGCACCTCCTCGGTCAACGAGGCGGCCCGGCGGCTGTACGTGGCGGCGTCGGCGGTCAGCCGCCAGCTCACCCGGCTCGAACGCGAGCTGGGCACGCCGCTGTTCGAGCGGCAGGCCACCGGGATGGTGCCCACCCCGGCCGGGCACGCCTTCGCCGGGTACGCGCGGCGCGCGGTGGCCGACGCCACGGCCGTGGCCGACGAGGTCCGCCAGCGCCGCACCCCCGGACCGGTCATCCGGATCGCGGCCAGCGACGGCCCGGGGCACGACCTCATCCCCCGGGTGGTCGCCGGGTTCCGCCGTCGCCGTCCCGACGTCCAGTTCGCCCTCGCCGTCACCGCTCCCGGAGTGGCCACCCAGCGGGTCCGGGACGGCGCCTGCGACCTCGGGGTGACCTTCACGATCGTCGCGGACGCCGACGTGCGCGTGCTGCACGCCCAGCCCGCCCCGCTGACCGCCGTCGTGGGCACCGGCTCGCCGCTCGCCGGTCGCGCCTCGGTCCCGCTGGCGGAGCTCGCCGGGCTGCCGCTGGTGCTGCCGTCCACGTCCACCACCAGCCGGGCCCTGGTCGACCTCGCCTGCGCCGCCGCCGGCTGCCTGCTCGACCCGGTCTTCGTCTGCGACGCCTCCGAGGCCGCCCTCCGCTTCGTCCGAGACGCCGACGCCGTCGCGATCCTCGGCGCGGTCTCGCTGCCGACCGACGCGGAGGGGCTGGTGGCGGTGCCGCTGGAGGGCGCCGAACTGTCCCGGCGCACCCTGCAGGTGCAGGCCCAGGCCGGCCGGCGGTTGCCGCCGGTGGTGGAGAGCTTCGCCGACGACCTGGCCGCGGCGCTGCTCGTCGCGGGGGCCTGACCTCTCGCTCATCGCAGCTCAGGCTCCTGATGCGGTCGGGAGCGGGACATCACGCGTCGCCGCGCGCTGCGTTCCGCCAGCGTTTGCGGGCATCGCGCACGAACGGGTGCAGCGGGTGGGTGGCGTTGTCGGCCTGGTTGAGCGGCGGCTCCAGTCCACCACGCAGATAGACCTTCACAACCTCGACGACCGTCAAAGGATCGCGTGTGATGCTTTAACAGTCGGCGCCGTCATGAAAGGTTGTCCTCATGGCGATCTGGCTGGATGCGGAGTGGGAGCACGCGGACCTCAGCATGGTCCCTCGAGCCGACCGACAGTTCGACTCCTACCGGCAGTACGCGCCCGACCTGGTCACCACCCGCCCGCTGGGCATGTCTCGCGACACCGCTCAGCGAGCCACCGTCGCAGAGCGAGCCGTCCGTGAACTGGGCACCGGACCCGGAGCCCAGGGACTCGAGGGGTTGTCGCGCTTCCTCCTCCGCTCCGAGGCCATCGCCAGCTCGCTGATCGAAGGGATCACCCCCTCCCCACAGCAGGTGGCCCTGGCCGAGCTCGCCCAGGACGAGGACGTTCGTGGCTTCAGTGACCAGGCCCGGCTGGTGGCGAACAACATCACCATCCTCCGCCGGGCCGGTGACGACCTCGCGTCCGCGGCGCAAGTCACGGTCGCCGACATCGAAGCGCTGCACCGGGCACTGCTGCCCGAGGAGAAGCATCACGGCCTCCGCGACGTGCAGAACTGGGTGGGTGGGTCGAACTGGCACCCGCTGTCCGCCGACTACGTCCCTCCGCCACCCGAGCTCGTTCCCGACCTGATGGCCGACCTCGTCGACTACATGAACGGATCGGTGCACGCACCGCTCGTCCAGGCCGGCATCGTGCACGCGCAGTTCGAGACGATCCATCCGTTCACCGACGGCAACGGCCGCGTCGGCCGAGCTCTCATCCACACCGTGCTCACCCGCCGCGGCCTGACTCCCAGCGCCGTCCTCCCCGTCAGCCTGGTGCTGGCCACGCTGCGCCGCGGCTACGTCGACGGCCTGACCGCCTACCGGTACTCGATGTCGCCCGACAGCCCGGAGGCGGCCGCGGCCGTCACCGCCTGGCTGGACGTCTTCCTCGACGCGACGACGGTCGCCGCCGAGCAGGCACGGGCCTTCGTCGGGCAGGTCGCTGAACTGCAGACGGAGTGGGAGAAGAAGCTGGCCGACCACCGGACTGCGCACGGCCTCCGGGAGACGCCACGAACCGACTCGGCGACGTACAGGCTGCTCCGTACGCTGCCCGAGGTCCCCGTCCTCACCGCACGCACGGCGCAGCGGCGGTTGGGCGTCTCGTTCCCACCCGCCCGGGCGGCCCTGGAGGAACTCGCGGACGCCGGGATCCTCTCGCGCCGATCGGTGGAACGCGGGACGACCGGCTACACCGCCACCGATGTCTTCTCCCTCGTTACACACGCCGAGCGGCAGCTGGCGAGCACCCGGTGGGACACCCGGATCTCCGAACCCAACCGGCCCGTTCCCGCTGTGCCCCGAGACTGACCGGCGGCGCAATCGCTCCCCTACGCATCGCCACGTGCCTGCTCGCGCCACTGCTTCCGAGCGTCCCGCAGGTACGAGAACAGCGGGTGGGTGGCGTTGTCGGCCTGGTTGAGCGGCGGCTCCAGCTCGGCGATGACCGCGGCCTCCAGCGTCCACGGCTCCGGGTGCTCGGCCCAGGTCAGCCGCAGCTTCTCCCCCATCCACTCCGACAGCCGGAGCTCGTCGGCGTTCACCAGCACCGGCCGCGTCGTCCACCGGCTGCGCCAGCCCTGCTGCTCGCTCAGCAGCGCCGCGAGCGAGCGGCGCAGCGTCGAGGAACCCGTCGTCCCGCGGACGTGGTCACCCACCACCCGGCTGCGCAACGTGGCCTGCGACGCCGCCCCGTTCGGCGCGATGCCCACGTACAGCAACTGCAGCGCGACTTCCGGGTGCCGCGGCCCGGAGATGCCGGGCAGCGCGCCGAACCGCCCCCACCAGGCGTAGAGCCCGGGCGCAGCCGGGAGCTCGACCTTGACCTGCTCCAGGGAAACCGGCTCCGAGCGGAGCGCGGCGGTCACGTCGTCCATGCTCCCCAGTCAACGGCACGACGCGATCAGCCTGTGGACGACGCCAGCGGGAACGGGCCGCTGCGCGGCAGAGTCCTCGGCCATGGAGACCCGACTGCACCCTGACGTCCCGGTGACCAGCGACGCCGAGCTCACCGCTCGGTGGCAGGGCCTGCTGGCACTCGACGGGCCGCCGTCCCAGCGCCGGCTGTTCCTGGCCTGGCTGCGGAACGACGGCACGATGGTCCACCTGCTCATCCCGGTCGAGGAGCTCCCGGCCGAACCCGACCGGGCGGTGATCGGCGCGCTCGCCGATCTGCACTCCGTGGTGGTCGACACCGAGGACGTCGACCCGCTGGACCTGCACCTGGCCATGTGCCTGGAGCGGCCCGGGCCCACGCAGCCCACCCCGGACGACGCCGCCTGGTGCACCGCCCTCGAGTCGATCGTGCGCGGGCGTGATGGTCTCGACTGCAGCCTGCACCTCCACGACGGGAAGACCACCGTTCCGCTCCTCCCCCGCCGCGCGTGGCCCGGCGCATGAGACGGATGCGCAGCCCGACGCATCCGTGCCGGATCGCCTCATGCCGGACCTGTACCTGCGCGCGTCTGGGCGCTCCGGCAGAACGTCTCGGTGCATGGCGCCAGGCACCTCGTCCCGGCCGAGGCACTGGGCTGCGCCCTGGTCACCGCCGACATCGGAATGGGGTGAGCGCTTGGAGCTCTCTGCCCGGTCACTGTCGTGGCCAGCGGACCGACGCGGCAGCAGCACAGCCGCCCCTGACCAGTCATTTCTGTCGGTCGGTCGAACTAGCACTCGCGATCGCCACGCTGGCCGACGACGCGGACCTGCGCCGATGGGTCTGCCGGGACCTCGCCGGCCGCCGGCACACCGTGCCGCGCTGGCTCGCCGACCTGCATCTCGCCACTCCGGCCGATCCGACAGTCGAGCTGATCGACCCCTTCCGCGAGGTCGACGACGTCGTCCTCGGCGTCATCATCCCGAGCGGCCACGCGCTCACCGCCGTCGTCCGCGTCGACAACGAACTGAGAGCCCAGGCCATCGACGGCGCAGTGTTCGAGCGGACGATCGAGGAGGTCCTGCGCCAGCTGAGCACAGATGATGACCCGGATCTGCGCATCCGCGACGTCGGTGCGGCCGACGCCCGCGCCCGCCTCACCGCTGCGTTCACCGGGGTGGAGCTCGACGAGATCCTGAGGACCAGCGCGCAGTGGAGAGGCCAGCGCTGCATCGTGCGATGGATGCTGTCCCGCTTCCCCGACGGAGGTGACGCCACCGTGCCCGGACGGCTCGACGACGTCGACACCGACGAGCTCACCACCCGGTTCCTGACCTCACCGTGGGGGCGTCCGTGGACGCGGGGCCCGCTCCCGCTGCTGGTCGAGCGGGTCCTCGTGAGCGGACTGAGCAACGGTCTGGGCGACCCGCTCCTGTGGGCACCGCGACACGTCGGCCGGTTGCTCGATCCTGAGCTGCTCGATCTGGACCCCGACGAACTCGACGCGGAACGAACCCCCGAGCTGCTGCGCGACCTCATTCGCTACGGCCACGAGGAGCGCGGCATGCGCCCGGCACTCACCGATGCGTCACTGCTGGCGGTCGACCGGTGGGCGCCTGCCTTCTCGGCCGCTGTCCGCAGGTGGCACGACGAGGCCACCGCATGACGCCGTCAGACGAGGAGCTCGCGCTGATCACCTGCCGTTGAGGGAATCCCTGTGCATCCCAATCTGTATCCCACAGCGGTACCGTGGAGTCATGAGCACCCAGATCGCCGTCCGGCTCCCCGAGGAGCTCGTGCAGTTCATCGATCAGCTCGTCCTCGAAGGCAAGGCCGAATCCCGCGCGGCCGTGGTCAGCCGGGCGCTGCAGCGCGAACGCCGGCGGCAGGTCGCCGCGCGCGACGTGGCGATCCTGGCCGGTGACGGGGACGACGACTTCGACTCCCTGGCCCAGCACGCCGCCCGGACGCCGCTCGACGACCTGACCTGATGCGACCGATCCATCTGGCACAGCTGGACAAGACCCGACCGGTGCTGGTGCTGACCCGCGAGTTGGTCCGGCCGCACCTGACCCGGGTGACCGTCGCACCGATCACCAGCACCGTCCGCGGCCTGTCCACCGAGGTCCCCGTCGGTCCGGAGAACGGAGTCGACCACGCGAGCGTCGTCAGTTGCGACAACGTCGTCACCGTGCTCGCCACGGCCCTCGGCCGCCAGATCGGTCGACTGCTGCCGGAGCAGGAGGTCGAACTCACCGCAGCTCTGCATGCCGCCTTCGACCTCGACGACCTGCCGCGACCCCGGTGACCAGGCGACTTCGTCACGCGGCGGACGGGTGCGCAGGTTCCCGAAGCGCGCGTCCCGTCCTCGCAGAGGGCGCCAGACCCACCCGGTTGGGGGTGAGCCCGGACGCCCGACCCGCGTGAACGGGCTCGGTCAGTTATCGTCGGTGCGGTTCCTGTAACTCGTGTGTAACAACCTGCGGCCGGTGGACCCGGTGGCGCAAGGCGGCACGCCCGACACCGCCTGGCAGAGGTCATGTTCCACACGCGCTCGTCCAGCTCCGAGTTGATCCGGCACGCCGGGTTCTCCTACTTCCCGCTCGCCTTCATCGCCCGGCTCCCGTTCGCGATGATGACCGTCGGCGTCCTGACCCTCGTCGTCGCCGAGCGCGGCTCGGTCACCCTCGGCGGGCTCAACTCCGCCGCGGCCGGCATCGGCACCGCACTCGCCGGGCCGCTGCTCGGCGCGGCCGCCGACCGGTTCGGCCAGCGCCGGGTGCTCGTCCCGGTGGGCCTGGTCAACGCCACCCTGCTCGGCGCCTTCCCCTTCGTCGTCGCCGGCCCCGCCTCGGCCCTCGCGCTGCTCGCGCTGTCGGTGCTGATCGGCGCCTCGGCCCCACAGATCGCCCCCATGTCGCGCACCCGGCTGGTGGCGATCATCAAGCGCTCGATCCGGCCGGTCCAGCGCGAGAAGGTGCTGAACGGGACGATGGCCTACGAGTCCGCCGCCGACGAGACCGTCTTCATCGTCGGCCCCTTCCTGGTCGGGCTGCTCGCCACGGCCATCGCCCCGTGGGTGGCCATCGCCGGCGCCTCCGCGCTGACCTTCGTCTTCGTCACCTGGTTCGCACTGCACCCCACCGGACGGCTCGACCCGAGCACCCCGCACACCACCGAGCAGCAGGCGCCGGCCCGCGACCTCGCCCGCTTCTCGCTGCTCACCGTGGTCGCCGGCACGCTCGGCATCGGGTTCTTCTTCGGCGCCACCCTCACCTCGCTCACCGGCTTCCTCGCCGACGGCGGGGACGGCGACCGGGCCGGGCTGCTCTACGGCGTCATGGGCATCGGCTCGGCCGCCCTCGCGCTGGGATCGGCGGCATTCCCGCAGCGGTTCAGCCTGCGCGCCCGGTGGCTGGTCTTCGGGTCGCTGATGCTCGCCGCCGCGATCGTCTACGCCACCGCGCGCTCGGAGCTCACCCTGGTCGTCGCCCTGGCGGTGCTCGGCTGCGGCATCGGCCCGACCCTGGTCAGCCAGTACAGCCTCGCCGCCCAGCTCAGCCCGATCGGCCGCTCGGCGACCACCATGACGATGCTCGGCTCCGCCGTCGTCGTCGGCCAGGCGGTCTCCTCCGCGGTCACCGGCGTCGTCGTCGACCGGCTCGGCGCGAGCACCGCCCTCGCCCTCCCCGCGGTCGCCGCCGCCCTCGTGGTCGCCGCCGCCCTCGCGCACATCGCCTCGGCGTCCCGCGTCGTCCACCAGCCGGAGCCCGAGCTCGTCGACGCCTGATCGACGTCCGACCCACCAAGATGGCCATTTCGGTGGCTCGGGTGGGCGGCGGACGACTCGCTGGGGGTGTGGGCGAGACTGCCGGGTGTGGACGTCGAGGCCTTCTACCTGCCGCTGGGTGACAACCGCTTCTCCCCCACCCGGGCCACCGAGAGCCCCTGGGAGACCACCGCCCAGCACGGCGGGCCGCCGTCCGCGCTGCTGGCGCACCTGGCCACCAGCGCCACCGGTGAGCAGCTGCGCGCAGCCCGGATCAGCGTCGACTTCTTCGGCGCCATCCCCCGCCGCGAGCTCACCGTCGAGGTCTCCCCGCTCCGCCCGGGCCGGCGGATCGACCTCACCGAGGCCACGATGACCGT
The DNA here is from genome assembly GCF_947486615.1 of uncultured Modestobacter sp. GTDB lineage: Bacteria > Actinomycetota > Actinomycetes > Mycobacteriales > Geodermatophilaceae > Modestobacter. The sequence continues at coordinate 56,213 of NZ_CANKUD010000013.1, read as the reverse complement.
CGACGGGCGCATCGTCGCCGTCGCCCGGGTCTGGTCGATCGCCACCGGCCCCACGCCGCCGGCGGTCACCGCGCTCACCCCGCCGCCCGCCGTCCCGGCCGAGAACGACCACTTCCTGCCGCACCTGTCCGACTGGGGTTACGGGCAGGCGCTGGACTGGCGCTGGACCGCCGGCTCCCCCGACCGGCAGGGCCCGGCCGACGTCTGGACCCGGGTGCGCCTCCCGCTCATCGCCGGCGAGGAGCTCACCGGCACCGACCGCGCGCTCATCGCCGCCGACGCCGCCAACGGGCTCTCCGCCGAGCTGCCGATCAGCAGCTGGCTGTCCATCCCGCCGGGTATGACCACCCATCTGACCCGCGAACCGGACGGCGAGTGGGTGCACCTCTCCTGCCGCAGCCGGCTCACCGACGACGGCCTCGGGCTCTGCTCCGGCACGCTGTCCGACACCCGCGGTGCGATCGGCGAGGTCGCCCAGCCGCTGCTGGTCCGCGAGCGCTGAGGTCACGCGGAGGTCACTTCACGGACTCGTTACGCGGCCGACACGGACCACGACCAGACGGCCCGTTGAGTGCAGGCCGATGGCGCACCACGCGCCGTCCGCCGCACCCGAGGAGAACCGTTGAGCCCCTCCGTCGTCCGCCGCGCGATCGCCGGCACCGCTGTCGCCGCCACCGTCGCCTCCCTCGCCGCCTGCGGCTCGGACTCCGCCGAGGCGGAGACCACCGGCAGCGGTGAGACCCAGACGGTCACCGTCGGCACGCTGCGCGGCCAGCCGCACTTCTACGCACCGTTCCTCTACGAGGAGCACGCGGTGGACGGCGTGGAGTTCGAGGTCGTCACCCTGGACAGCACCCCGGCGCTGACCGACGCGGTCTCCTCCGGCACCGTCGACTTCGCCATCACCGGCGTCACCGCGACCATCTCCGGCATCTCCCAGGACCGGGACCTGACCATCGTCGCCTCGGCCGCCGACGGCGGTTCCGGCTTCATCGGCGGGGACGACATCGACACCGTCGCCGACCTGGTGGGCAAGAAGGTCGGCTACATCCAGGGCAGCGCCCCGGAGGTGGCGATGCGGCTGATCCTGGCGGACAACGACGTCGATCCGAGCAGCCTCGAGCTGGTCGCCGTCCCGCCGCCGGAGATGGCCTCGGCGTTCAACAGCGGCGCCGTCGACGCCTTCTTCGGCACCGAGATCGCCGTCTCGCTGGCCACCGCCGCCGGCGGCCACGAGATCACCGACCCCTACGACACCCCCATCGGCAAGGTGAACATCGGCCTGGTCACCACCGGATCGCTGGTCGCCGACGACCCGGAGCTGGTGCAGGCGGTCGTCGACACGCACGCCGCCACCACCGAGTACATGACCGACAACATCGACGAGTGGCTGCCCGAGATGGTGCAGGAGTTCGGCGGTGACCAGGAGGTGCTGGAGTCGGCCCTGGAGAACTTCTGGCTGCGCGCCGACCTGAACGAGGAGTACCAGGGCCAGGTCCAGGCGCTGGCCGGCGCGATGGTCGAGCTGGGGCTGATCGAGAGCGCGCCGACCGCCGAGGACCTCGTCGACGCCCAGTTCGCCCCCGAGGCCTGACCCACCGGGGCGCCGGCCCGCTCGGCGCCGGCGCCCCGCCCCCACCCCGGAGGTCACCCCCATGAGCACCGACGTCGCCACCGTTCCCGTGGCCGCCGCCGTCCCGACGGCCCCGGCCGAGCCCGAACCCGCCCGGCGCGGCCGCGGCCGCGGCCGGCTGCGCACCGTGCTGCTCGGCCTGCCTGTCCCGCTGCTGTTCCTGGTCGTCTGGCACCTGGGCCGGGAGAACGAGTGGGAGCTGCCCTTCGGCATCCGGATGGGCTTCCTGCCCTACCCCGCCGACGTCGCCGCCGGGCTGGCCAACTACGTCGCCGGCATCCGGGACGACGCCTTCAGCAACCTGCTGTGGGAGGACCTGCCGGCCAGCGCGCTGCGGGTGTTCTCCGGGTTCGCGCTGGCCACGCTGATCGCCGTCCCGCTGGGCGTGCTGATGGGCCGCTTCAACACGGTCAACTCGCTGTTCGACCCGATGATCAACCTGTTCCGGCCCATCCCGGCGACCGCCTGGGTGCCGCTGGTCGCCCTGCTCATCGGCTACGGCGACCAGGCCTCGATCTTCCTGATCACCCTGTCGGCGTTCTTCCCGATCGTGCTCGGCACGGTCAGCGGTGCCCGCCAGGTGCCCGAGCGGCTGCTGGAGGCCGCCCGCATGCTCGGGACGACGGGCGTCGGCACGCTCCTGCGCGTCGTCCTGCCCGCCGCCGCACCGGCGATCGTCAACGGCATGCGGGTGGGCCTGGGCCTGGCCTGGGTGATCCTCGTGCTCAGCGAGACCACCGGCGTGCCGACGGGCCTGGGGTCGACGATCTTCCTGGCCCGCGACGTCGTCCAGACCGACCAGATCGTGGTCGGGATGATCTGCATCGCCGTCGCCGGCTTCCTCTCCGACCGGCTGCTGATGCTGGTCGTCCGCGTCCTGTTCCGCGACCGCCCGCTGATCAAGTAGGAGCCGACCATGGAACACCTCAGTGCCGGCCGCACGGCCGACGTCCGGATCGCCGGCCTCAGCAAGGTCTACGCCGGCGGGGTCGCCGCGATGGCCGACGTCGACCTGACCATCGCCTCCGGCGAGTTCGTCGCCGTGGTCGGCGCCAGCGGCTGCGGCAAGAGCACGCTGCTGCGCATCCTGGCCGGCTTCGAACGGCCCACCGCAGGCAGCGTCGAGGTCGGCGGGACGCCGGTCACCGGGCCCGGCCCCGACCGCGGCGTCGTCTTCCAGGACTACGGCTTGTTCCCGTGGCTCTCGGTGCGGGAGAACGTCGCCTACGGCCCCTCGCGCAAGAAGCTGCCCAAGGCCGAGGTCGCCGCGGTCACCGACCGGTTCATCGCCGCCGTCGGCCTCACCCGCTTCGCCGCGAAGTACCCGTCCCAGCTCTCCGGTGGCATGCAGCAGCGGGTGGCGATCGCCCGGGTGCTGGCCAACGACCCGTCGCTGCTGCTGATGGACGAGCCCTTCGGCGCCCTCGACGCGCTCACCCGTACCGATCTGCAGGCCGAGCTCAAGAGCATCCACGTCGAGACCCGGACGACGGTGGTGTTCGTGACCCACTCGATCGAGGAGGCGGTCTACCTCGCCGACCGCGTCGTGGTGATGACCGGCGGCGCCTCGCACGGGGTGCCCGGGCACGTGCAGGCGATCGTCCCGGTCGACCTCCCCGACCGCGACGTCACCGCACCGGCGTTCAACGAGGTCAAGCGGCAGATCGCCGAGCTGGTGCACACGGCGCCGGTGGCCGCCTGACGGCACGGGGTGCCACCGGCCCGGCCGGGTGCCGATGACAGGGGGCATGAGCACCACCCGCACCGACGACGCGCTGGACAGCTGGCTGGCCGACCTCACCGGCGGCGAGACCTCGATGCGCCGGCTGCGCCGCCGGTTGACCGCCGAGGGCACCGGCACCGCCGACGCCTGCCCGACCTGTCACCGCGCAGCCGACGACCACACCGCGAACTGGGTCGCCGAACCGCTCGGCTGAGCGCGCGGATCTGAGCACAGCGCAGCGCCTTGTTCTCACGTGGTCCATCACGTGAGAACAAGCGGCGGTCATGCGGCTGGCGCCCAGCCGAGCGCCGGGCCGAGCTTCTCCGCGGTGTCGGTCAGGATCTGCACGTAGTCCTCGTGCTCGAAGCTGAACGGCAGCGCGAACGCCACCTCGGTCACCTCGCGGAAGCCGGCGTGGGCGTACAGCTGCTCGGCGATCTGCTCCGCCGTCCCGATCAGGTCGGCGGCGAACATCATCCGCGCCGGGCCCTGCGGTGACCGGGTCCGCGGCGTCCGCGCATCCACGTAGGCCGCATAGCGAGCCCGCTGCGCCGGGGTGGCCGAGTCGGTCGGGATGACCACCAGCCCCTGCGACACCCGCCCGGCCGGGTTGGCCGCCGTGAACGCCTGTACCTGCCGCGCCTGCTCGGCGGCGAAGTCCTCCGATGCCTCGGCCTTGACCACCGACGAGGTCAGGAAGTGCATCCCGTTCTCCCCCGCCCACTGCGCCGAGCGCAGCGACCCACCGCCGTACCAGAGCCGCGACCGCAGCCCGGGCGAGTGCGGCTGCACCCGCGACGACCACTCCTCGACCACGCCCTCCCGGCCGGCGAACGACGACGCGGGTTCGCCGGCGACGAGGCGCAGGAACCGGGCCACCCGCTCGTAGGAGAAGTCCTCCACCTCGGCGGTGTCCGGGTAGAGCGCGGCCTTCACGTCGTCCCAGTGCATCGGCGGGCCGACCGACACCCCGGGGTTCAGCCGGCCGCCGCTGAGCACGTCGACGGTGGCCAGGTCCTCGGCCAGCCGCAGCGGGTTCTCCCAGGCCAGCGGGGTCACCGCCGTGCCGAGCTCGATCCGCGCCGTCCGCTGGGTGGCCGCCGCCAGCACCGCCACCGGCGAGGAGATGCCGTACTGCAGGTGCCGGTGCCGCAGCCACGCACTGTCGAAGCCCAGCTGCTCACCCAGCTCGATGATCCGCAGCGTGGTCTCGTGCCCGGCGCGCGGATCGGCCTCGTCGAACAGACCGATGGTCAGGAAACCCAGCTTCTCCAGTGGCACCCCGGGCGACGGCATGCGGACATCAGATCAGGCGGCCACCGGCGCCAGGGTGGCCACCAGCTGGGCCACCGGCTGCGGCCGGCCGAAGAGCCAGCCCTGGGCCAGCGGGCAGCCCAGCTCGGTCAGCGTCCGCGCCTGCTCGGCGGTCTCCACTCCCTCGGCGATCAGCGTCAGCTCCAGCGCATCGGCCAGCGCGACCACGCTGCGCAGCAACCGGGCCCGCCGACTGGAGGTGGTGATCGAGGAGACGAACGAGTTGTCCAGCTTGAGGTGGTCGGCGGGCAGCGTGTCCAGCCGTGACAGCGCCGAGTAGCCGGTACCGAAGTCGTCGATGGCCACCTGCAGGCCGTGCTCGCGCAGCACGTGCAGGGCGAGCACCGACCGGGCCGACTCCGCCTCGACCAGGCTCTCGGTCACCTCCACCACCGTGCGCTCAGCGGGCCAGCCGGTCTGCGCGAGGACGGTCAGGACCCGCTGGGGGAACGCGACGTCGTCCAGCTCCAGGCCGGAGACGTTGACGGTCAGGAACAGGTCACGCCCGGTGGCCTCGCACAACGTCCGGGCGTCCCGGCAGGCCGCCGCCCAGACGAAGGCACCCAGCTGCCCGATCAGTCCCTCCTGCTCGGCGACCGGGACGAACTCCACCGGCGGCACCGGACCGCGCTCGGTGTGGTGCCAGCGCACCAGCGCCTCGACGCCGGCCACCCCGCCGTCCGCCAACCTGACGATCGGCTGGAGGTGCACGCTCAGCCCGCCGGCGTCCGCGTCGGCCAGCGCGGCCACCAGGTCGCGCGCCAGCGGGCTCGGCCCTCCGGCGTCCAGTTCGGTGCGGCCCCGCCCCAGCGACTTGACCCGGTACAGCGCCGAGTCCGCTCGCCGCATCAGCGCCGCGGGCGAGTCCCCCGGCACGAGCTGGGCGACTCCCACAGACGTACCGATCCCGGGGAGCGCGGCGCGCAGCTCCTCGGCTGCTTCCCGGGCAGCGTCGCCGCCGAGCCCGGGCACCAGCAGGGAGAACTCGTCACCGCCGTGCCGGGCGAGCACGGCCCCGGCCGGCAGCAACGTCCGCCAGGTGGCGGCCACGCTCCTGAGCATCTCGTCGCCCGCCGCGTGGCCGCGGGAGTCGTTGACGGCCTTGAAGTGGTCGAGGTCGAACAACGCGACCGACAGGGACTCGCCCGTGCGGACTGCCACGCGCACCGCTGTCTCGAGCGCCTCGTCGAAGCCGCGCCGGTTGACCAGGCCGGTCAGCGCGTCCTCGTGCGCGCTGGCGGCGCGCCGCGCCAGGACGCCGATGGCGCCCGCCGAGCCGATGACCAACAGCCCGAGGACGGCGGCCGGGCCCGGCGCGATGTCGCCGCGCAGCACGACGACGACGGTGCCGATGACCAGCAGCTCCCCGAGGAAGCCGACGGCCCACACCAGCGGGAAGAAGAGGAACGCGTCCATGGAGGCGAAGCTCATCAGGCCCAGGACGGCCACCGCGCCGGTGGCCGTGGGCGACGCACAGGCGAAGACGCCGATGCCCACCGAGCCCACGGCGAGCAGCAGCCGGTAGAAGACCAGGGGAACCCGGTTGCCCCAGCGCATGACCGCCACACCCACCACCGTGGTGAGCGGTCCCAACGCAGCCACCGCGGGGTGCACCTCGACCAGGCCGCCCGGCGTGCCGAGGACCAGCGCCACCGCTGCCAGACCGCCCAGCGCGGTGAGCAGTCCGGCGGTCCGGGCGACGACTCGAGGCGTGGCCACCTCTGGTGCCATCCGACTGATCCGCATGACGTCTGATCGAACGGCCGGCGCGCGGACTGCACTGGTCGGGCACGTCACGCCTCCAGTTCTCACCCCCGCGGGTGAGGTCTCCGGTGCCCTCCTCCCCCGCCTCCGGCCGAGCCCGGGTCGGGGGACGACCTCACAGGTCCTTACGGCGAAACGACACCGCCGCCAGCCCCCAGATCATCAGCACCCAGAACGCGGCCCACCCGAGGTAGGCGGCGGTCAGCGGCGCCTCGCTGAGGAACGGGAAGCCGGCCATCTCCTGGCCGAACTGCAGCAGCGCCGCCGGGTCCTGGAAGGCGTGCATCGCCCCGCGCCACAGCCCGTCGGTGGGCAGCAGCACCCGGGAGATCGCACCGACCCGGGCCACCCCGTCGTTGCCCAGCGCCTCCCCGATGCCGCCGACCACCCCGGCGATCCAGGTCGCGCCGAACAGGCCGACCGCGACCACCCCGGAGGCCATCGGCGAGATGACCGTGGACAGCAGCAGCCCCAGCGTCAGCAGCACGACCGTCTGCGCGGCCAGCAGCGCCAGCGCCACCACCGGCTGCGGCGGCCAGTAGCCGACCGTCAGCTGGACGACGAGGCACTGCGCCAGCCCGGCCAGGACGACGAACCCGCTGCCGAACGCCGCCAGCCCCAGCCACTTGCCGGCGAGCACCGCCCAGCGCCGCACCGGGCGGGCCAGCAGCGACAGCGAGATGCCCGACTCGATCTCCCCCGACAGCGTCGGGCCGGCCAGGAACGCGGTGCCCAGCGCGGCGATCAGGCTGAGCCCGAACATCACCAGGTTCAGCAGCTGGGAGGCGACCAGCCGGGCCTCACCGCTGGTCAGCGTGCCGAACTCCGACTCCGCCGACAGCCGGGAGAACCCCCAGGCGCTGAGCACCAGCAGCACCACCGTCAGCCCCGCCAGCGCCCGCAGCACCTTGCGGCGGGACGCCTCGCGGAGGGTGAGCCCGGCGATGGTCAGCACGGTGCGCGCGGTGCTCATGCCCGCTCCCCCTCCCGGGCGTCCGCTGCGTCGCGCAGGATGCCCAGCAGCCGCTCCTCCAGGCTGATCCGCACCGGCTCCACCGCGTGCACCCGGACGCCGGCGGCGACCAGGTCACCGACCAGGTCGGGGACGGCGTCCTCGGCGTCGTCCGCGGGCAGCGCGACGGTGAACCAGTCGCCCTCCCGCTCGACCAGCCCGGTGGCGGCCAGCCGGGCCTGCGCCGCCGGGGTGACCCCGGTCAGCTCCAGCCGCAGCTCGCGCTGGCCGAGCAGCTCGGCGAGCGTGCCGGAGGTGGCGACCCGGCCGCGGTCGAGGATGACCACCCGGTCGCAGACCCGCTCGACCTCACCGATCAGGTGCGAGTTGAGCAGCACCGCGACCCCGCGCTCGCGCAGCGACAGCACGATGTCCCGGACGTCGGCGCGGCCCAGCGGGTCCAGCGCACTGGTCGGCTCGTCGAGCACCACGAACTCCGGCCGGGCCACCAACGCGACGGCCAGGCCCAGGCGCTGCTGCATCCCCTTGGAGAAGCCGCCCACCCGGTCACCGGCCCGTTCGGCCAGCCCGACCAGGGCGAGCACCTCCCGCTGCTCGGCCGCCGGCACCGACACCCCCGACAGCCGCACGTGCAGTGCCAGCACCTCGGCGGCGGACAGCCACGGCTGGTAGCGGAACAGCTCGGGCAGGTAGCCGACCTTCGTGCGGGACGCCGGGTCGGCCGAGGGCGAGCCGAACAGCATCGCCTCGCCGGCGTCCGGGGTGACCAGACCGAGCAGCATCTTGATCACCGTGGTCTTGCCGGCGCCGTTCGGGCCGAGCAGGCCGACCACCTCACCGCGGCCGACCTGCAGGGACACCTCCTCGACCGCCTGGCGCTTGCCGTACCGCTTGCGCAGCCCGGAGCACCAGACCGCGGGCGCCGGCGGCAGGTCGGCGACCAGCTGCGCCGCCGCCTGCCGTCCGGCGTCCCCGGCCGCCGACGCCCCGACCGAAGCGGCTCCGGCCGGGGCGTTCGCCGTGGGGTCGGCCGCCATGCTCAGCGCAGGCCCTGGGCGACCGACAGCACCTCGTCGGTGTCCAGCGACCCGGCGACCGCGGTCACCACGCCCTCGTCGACCCAGACCACCGCCGACATCGAGCCGTCCGCCAGCTCCAGCACGGTGGCCGGGACGCCGTCCACCTCGGCGGTGGAGGTGCTGACCCGGTCGCTGGGCACCGGCAGCGGCAGCGTGCCGCCGTCCGCGGTGAAGGTGCGCAGCTGCGCGGCGACGTCGTCCGGCAGACCCGGCAGCGACAGCAGGTGGTCGCGCACCGTCTCGAACGGCACGCCGGAGGAGTACGCGGTCGGGGCGACCGCGCGGCCCACGACCAGGGCGGGCACCCCGGCCGAGGACTCCCAGGCCTGGGCGACGCCGGGGCCCGCGACCATCCGCACCGTGGCGCCGTCCAGCCCGGCGGGCGACGGCGGCAGGGTCTTCCCCGCCGCGGCCGCGGCCTGGGCGGCGCGGTCGGCGGAGAAGGTGAACGTCGCGCTGATCTCGCTGCCCACCTGGTAGGTCGGCTCGCCGCTGATGCCGCGCGGCAGGTCGGCCACCTCCGGCAGGTCCAGGCCGGACTCGGCCTCGGCGGCCGCCGCGTCCTCGACGCTGTGCAGGTCGCCGTCGCCGGTCACCACCACGTCGCCGTAGGCGCTGAGGTCGGGCAGCGCGATGAGGTCGGCGGTGCTGAGGGCCACCGGCGCCACCTGCTCGGTGCGGAAGATCTGCAGCCAGTCGTTCGCGGCGGCGGTGCCGGCACCGGTGAGCACGACAGCGGCGGCGACGGCCGCGACCACCGGACGGCGCATCGCCGGCCGGGACCGGCGGGGGGTCGCGGCCCGCTCCGGCCCCGGGGTGGCCGCGGACAGCCGGCGCCAGGCGGCGTCGACGTCCGGGCTGCCCTGCGGCGCCAGCGCCGAGTCGAGGGCGGTGGCGTCGGTGCGCATGGCGGCCAGCGTGCCGACGCAGCGGGTGCAGTCGGCCAGGTGCGCGCGGTCGGCGTCGGAGACACCGGCGGGCTCGTCGAGCAGCCGGCGCAGCACGCCGTCAGAGGGATGACGCATGACGGTTCAACTCCTTGCGAAGAGCGGACTCGGCGCGCCGCACGGTGGTGCCGACGCTGCCTGGGGAGAGGTCGAGGGCGGCCGCGACCTCGGTGTAGCTCAGGCCGCTGTGCCGCAGCACCAGGGCCACGGCCTGGGTGCGGGGCAGCCGGGCGAGCGCCGTCCGCACCCGGCGGCGCTCTTCCCGGGTCACCACCGCGTCGGCGACGTCGGAGACGACGGCGTCCTGCGCGACGGCGGAGAACTCCTCCCGGGACGCGCGGCGGCGCCCGGAGCGGAGCAGGTTCAGCGCGGTGTGCGCGGCGGCCACCGACAGCCAGCCGCGCGCCTCCCCCGCCGGGACGGTGGTGCGCCCGAAGGAGAGGAAGACGTCCTGGGCGACGTCCTCGGCCTGGTCGCGGGAGCCGAGCACCCGGGCGGCCACGCCGACGACGAGCGGGTAGTCGCGGCGGAAGACGTCCTCGAGGTCGGCGCGCACGGCACCGGGAGACGACCGAGACACCGCCCCGCGCTCCCTCCCCACGGCCCGTCCGGCCGAGATCCCGCCGACCGCCCCGGGGGCGGCGAGGACGGCCGCGGCCCGCGCTCCCCCGTGCCTGATCAGTTCCATGTCTCTACAGCACCGCCGGACGCCGGTATGTGACAAGACCCCCGCAGGAACTCCTGCGGGGGTCTCGTCGGTCAGGCGCGGTGGTCAGCGCGCCTCGGGCATCGGCTGCAGCAGCTCCGCGGCCGGGCGGGGCGCCGGGACGGTCGTCGTCCCGTACAGGCTGACGCCGGACGGCGCGGCCATCATGGCCTCCAGCTCACCGGTGTCCAGGGTGGGCTCGATCGTGTCCAGGGTCGGCTCGATGAGCGCGGGCTCCGGAGCGGGCTGGGCGGCCGGGGGGCGGCCGGTGACCAGCCGGACCAGGCGGCGCAGCGAGCGCGCCTCCTTGCGGCGGGCCTTGCGCTCGGCGGCGCGCTCGGCCTCCTCACGGGCGGCGTTCTCCCGGTCCAGGATCTCCCGGGCCATCCGGTCGGTCTCGGCGGCGACGATCAGGTCGGCGCGGGCCTGCTGCGCCCGCTGCCGGCCGTCGCGGCGGATCTCCTCGGCCTCGACCTCCTCGTCGTCCCGGACCTTGAGCAGCCGGTCGTAGGCGGAGGGCAGCTGCATGTTCAGCAGCGCCTTCATCAGCACGGGGAGGATCTCCACGCTGAGGAAGAGCAGGAACAGCATCAGGTGGGCGGTGCCGACCATCGGCCGCTCCGCCGACAGCCGGTCCATCGCCTCGAGCCGGGCCAGGATGCCGTCGCTCCGCGCGTTCTCCGCGTCGAAGGCGGCCTGCTCGGCCTGCCGCGCCTCGGTCAGCCGGGCCAGCTCCGCCTTGTCGGTGACCAGGTCGGCCTGGGCGAGGGCGACGCTGCGGGCGTCGGCGCTGGCCGCGGCCCTGCCGGCGTCGGCGCGCACCTGGGCGAGCTCGGCCTCGGCGGCGTCCAGGTCGGCCTTCGCCGCGTCGCGCACGCCGGCCTGCTGGGTGGCCGCGGTCGCGGCGGCGAAGTAGGCCGCGCCCTGGCCGACGTCGCCGGAGCCGCAGCTGCCGTCCAGCTCGCACTGGGCCCGGGCCTGCAGCTCGGCGAACCGGTCGACCGCGGTCTGGAAGGCGGTCTGCTTGGCGTCCCGCTCGGCCTGCGCCGCGACCACCCGCGGGTCGGCGTTCGGGTCGGCGGTGCCGCCGCTGGCGATCACCGCCTGCTGCTCGGCGACCCGCGTCTCCAGCGTGGGGATCGGGGCGTACCGGGCGTCGGCGTCCAGCCCGTCGGTGAACTCCTCGGCGGCCTCGGCCTGCATCGTCACGATGGTCGTGTCGATCTCCTTGGCGAACACCTGCAGCGTCAGCGGCGTGGAGATCACCGTGCCCAGCACGACGGCGAGCGCCACCCGGGGCAGCGCCATGGCCAGGTTCCGCTTCCAGGACGGCTCGTGGGACATGCCGACCAGCAGCATCCGGTCCAGGTTGAGGATCACCAGCCCCCAGCCCAGCCCGACCAGGACGGCGACCGCCCACGGCGCACCGAGCGCCATGTGCAGCGCGAACGCCATGGACAGCGCGGCCAGCGCGCCGGTGCTGATCAGCACGCCACCGAGGGCGATGAACCGGGCTCGGGCACCGGGGGCCACCCGCAGCAGGTCGAGGCGGGCGCCGGCCAGCACGGCCAGTCGGTCGCCGGAACGGGTGCGGGTGCGGGTGCGCACGGGGTGGTGTCCTCTCGCCGAGATGTACCCACCCGTCATCGGCCGCCCGACCCCCCGCCGGTACCGGCGCCCGCCTGTGACGTCGTCCGGGTCAGACGCCGAGGTGGGCCAGGGCCTGGAGGAGCAGGGTGCTCTGGCCGTTGGCCAGCTCGGCCAGCACCTCCGGACGGCGGGCCTCCTCCGGGCTCACCCAGGTCAGCTCCAGCGCGTCCTGCTGCGGGGCGCAGTCGCCCTCGACCGGGACGACGTAGGCCAGCGACACCGCGTGCTGCCGCGGGTCGTGGAACGGCGTGACACCCGGGGTCGGGAAGTACTCGGCGATGGTGAACGGCTGCGGCGCGGCCGGCACCCGGGGCAGGGCGAGCGGACCGAGGTCCTTCTCCAGGTGGCGCAGCAGCGCCGAGCGCACCCGCTCGTGGTACAGCACCCGGCCGGAGATCAGCGCCCGCTTGACCTGGCCGTCCTCGCCGATCCGCAGCAGCAGCCCGACCGCGGTCACCACGCCGTGGTCGTCGACCCGCACCGGGACGGCGTCGACGTAGAGGATCGGCAGCCGCTCGCGGGCGGCGTCCATGTCCTCCCGGGAGAGCCAGCCGGCATCGGTGAAGTTCACGTCGGTCATGTGCCCTGTCTAGCCGACGCCGGCCGAATCCGAACGACGGGCGCCCGACCGAGGTCGCGACAAGGGCAGAACGTGCCAATACACCACCGGACATGTATCGGAACTCGCGCGGCCGCCTGAGCCGCCACACCGCCGTGCCGACTGAGGCTTGCGTCACTCAACCGGCCATCCCCAGGAGCGACCATGCGTCTTCGCAGCACCGCCGCAGCGACCGTCCTCATCGGCGCGACCCTGTCCCTCGGCTTCACCGGCACGGCCTCTGCCGCCGACCTCAACTGCAGCGACTTCGCCACGCAGGCGGAGGCTCAGGCCGTCCTCGACGCGGACCCCAGCGACCCGAACAACCTGGACCAGGACGACGACAAGATCGCCTGCGAGAGCCTCGCCGGTGGCGCCCAGGGAACCAGTGAGGACAACACGGTCCTCGGTGGCGCTCAGGTCTCCACCCGCCCGCGGGGTGCGGTCGCCGCCGGTGACGGCAGCGCCGCGGAGGACGGCACCGTGCTGCCCTACCTCCTCGGTGGCCTTGCGTTCGCCGGGGCCGGTGGCGCCGCCATGGCCGCCCGCCGCTCCCGCACCACCGTCTGACCTCCCAGGCGTGCAGCACCGCGCACCTCGGGCCGGCGGTCCGGGTCTCCACGAGACCCGGACCGCCGGCCCGGTGCGCATCTCGGGGGCCTATCCCCCGCCGCCACCGAACCCCGAGGGCCTGCTCCCGACAGCCGACCGTCCCCGGGTCACCCGCTACGACCGGTCGCGGCACCGCGCTCCCCGCGCGGCGCACGGCTGGGCGACGGTCTCCGCGGCTCTGGTCGCCCTCGGCCTGGGCGCCGTCTTCCTCCTGCCGGAGGGACAGAGCGGGTCCGCCCGGCTGGACGTCCCGATGGCGGTGGCCGCGGCACCGGCGTCCGGGAGCACCACCCCTCCCGCCCCGGCTGCGCCCCAGCCCGCGACGTCCCCGCTCCTGCAGCTGGGCGCGAGCGACCCGGTGCGGGTCCGGATCCCGGCACTGGGCGTCACGTCGTCGGTGATGGAGCTGGGACTGGAGGCCGACGGCGCCATGGAGGTGCCGCCGGGCGCCTACCCCGTGGGCTGGTACGACGGCAGCCCCACCCCGGGCCAGCTCGGACCGGCAGTGCTCGCCGGTCACGTCGACTGGGACGGCGAGCCGGGCGCCTTCTACGGGCTCCGGGAGCTGCTGCCCGGCGACGAGGTCGTGGTCGACCGCGCCGACGGCACGGTCACCACCTTCCTGGTCGACCGGGTCGAGGAGCACGGCAAGGACGAGTTCCCCACCGACGAGGTCTACGGCGACATCGACCACGCCGGCCTGCGGTTGATCACCTGCGGCGGGTCGTTCGACGAGGACAGCGGCGACTACCTCGACAACGTCATCGTGTTCGCCACCCTCAGCACCGCTCGCTGACCCTCGTCCCGGGCGATCAGGCCAGGCGCTCGCGCACCCAGTCGTGGAAGGCGCCCAGGTGGTGCTCCGCGGGCACGAGCACCCCACCGGCGGCGTAGGCGCGCGAGGCCATCCCGGGCTGGGTGCGCTCGCAGGCGTCGAAGTCCTGCAGGTTGACCCGGTGGAACAGCTCCGCCGACCGGGAGACGTCCTGCCCCGACTCGATCACCTCCGGGGCGTAGAGCCAGTCGCACTCCACCACGGTGCAGTCGACGGCCAGTGGCGTCATGCGGAGCAGGATCACGTGATCGGGCACCAGGTTCAGGAAGACCGTGGGCTTGATCGTGGCCGCGTAGTAGCGGCGGTCCTGCTCGGCGTCGATGCCCGGCAGCGCGGCGAACCCGGCGCTGCCGTCGACCGTGAAGCCCTCGGCACCGGCGGCGAACTCCGCCCCGTGCCCGACGAAGCTCTGCGCGGCGTAGCCGCGGGCGAACTCCGGCAGCACGTCGGTGAGCTCGGGGTGGATCGTCGCGCAGTGGTAGCACTCCATGAAGTTCTCCACGATCAGCTTCCAGTTGGCCGCGACGTCGTAGCGGATCCGCCGGCCCAGCCGCAGCCCGCCGACGTCGTAGCCCTCGATCGCGGCCGGGTCGCCGAGCCGTTCGGTGACCGCGCCGCGCACGTCCTCGGCGAAGGACGGCGGCTCGTCGGCCAGGCAGACCCAGGCGTAGCCCAGCCACTCCTGCAGGTGCACCGGCACCAGCCCGTTGGCCATCCGGTCGACGTCGGGCATCCGCGCCAGGTTCGGGGCGGCGACCAGCGCACCGTCCAGCCCGAAGGACCAGGCGTGGTACGGGCAGCGCAGCGTCGTCCGCACCTGTCCGCTGTCCTCGGTGCACAGCTGCGCGCCCCGGTGCCGGCAGACGTTGAGGAACGCCCGCAGCGCGCCGTCCCGGCCGCGCACCACCAGCACGCTCTCCCGGCCCACCTGCACCCGGCGGAAGCTGCCGGGGGTGGTCACCTCGTCACTGCGGACGGCGCAGGTCCACATCGCCTCGAAGACCCGCTCCTGCTCCCGGATGAACACCGCCGGGTCGGTGTACCAGCGCCCGCCCAGCGTCGGGATGAGGCTGCTGCCGGTGGACTGCTCGAGGGTCGTCATCGGGTGGCCTCCAGGGCCGGCCGGCGGGGGTCGAACAGGGCGATCGGGTGCGCCGTCGCACCCGTGGTGGCGAGGTCGGCGAGGACCTCGCCGACCACCGGCACGAACTTGAAGCCGTGCCCGGAGAAGCCGCAGGCGACGGTCACCTGCGGGTGCTGCGGATGGGGTGCGATCACGAAGTGCTCGTCGGGCGTCGTGGTGTACATGCACGTCGCCGCGGTGAGCAGCCGGCCGGGCAGCGTCGGCAACGGCCCGGCCAGGTGCTCGGCGATGGTGGCCACCTCGGTCGGGTGCACCTCGCGGTCGATCGTCTCCGGCGTGCAGATCATGCCGCGCCGGAAGAACGCCACCTTCGCCCCGCCGTCCGGCCCGTCGATCGCCGGGAAGCCGTAGACCTGGGTGCCGTCGGCGGCCTCGTGGATGTAGATGGGGTGCCGGTCCGGCGTCCAGGCGCCCACCCCGCCCGCCGGCTGGAACCAGTACATGACCTGCCGCTCGACCCGGAACGGGATCTCCAGCTCGGCGAGCAGCTGCGGCGCCCAGGCGCCGGGGCAGATGACCAGCGCCCCGGCGGTGTGCTCCCCCGTCGCCGTCCGGACCCGGACGCCGCCGTCGGCGGTGGCCGCCCACTCCACCGCCGGCTCGTCGAAGCGCAGCTCGGCGCCGCGCCGCGCGGCCAGCGCCAGGTGTGCGGCGACGGTGGCCTCGGGGCGGGCGAAGCCGGCGGCGGCCTCGAACAGCCCCACCTCGTCCTCGGCCGGGCTCAGCATCGGGAAGCGCCGGCGTACCTCGGCGGCGTCCAGCAGCTCGTGCGCCAGCCCCCACTCCTGCGCCGCGCGCAGGCTCCCCGCCACGGTGCGGCTGTCCGGGCGGCCGAGGAACACCCCACCGGTGCGCACCAGCACGTCGGAGCCGGAGTCGGCGCAGAGCGCGTCCCACAGCTCGTAGGCGCGCAGCAGCAGCGGCACGTAGGCGGGATCCTCGAAGTAGGCCTGCCGGGTGATCCGCGACCCACCGTGACTGGAGCCCTGGTCGTGCGCCGGGCCGAACCGCTCCAGGCCGAGCACCCGCTGCCCACGGGCGGCCAGGTGCGCGGCGGCGGCGCTGCCCATGCCGCCCAGACCGAGGACGATCACGTCGTGGGTCATCTCAGCACCGCACCCGGGCGCCGGCAGGGTCCACCAACGGTTCGACGCTGACCGTCGCCGCCAGCGGCTGCCCGAACCAGTCGATGGTCACCGCGGTGCCCGGCTCGGCGTGCTCCGCGGGCAGCCAGGCGTAGGCGATCGACCGGCCGATCGTGTAGCCGAACGCGGCGCTGGTGACGTACCCGACCGGCACCCCGTCGACCCGGACCGGCTCCTTGCCGAGCACCGTCGTGGCCGGGTCGTCCAGGGTGAGACAGGCCAGCCGCCGGGGGTGCGGACGGCGGTCGAGCGCGCCCCGGCCGATGAAGTCACCGGGCCGGACGGCGAACCCCAGCCCGGCCTCCACCGGGTCGTGCTCGGTGGTCATGTCCACGCCCCAGGCGCGGTAGCCCTTCTCCAACCGCAGGCTGGCGAAGGCACTGCGCCCGGCGGCGAGGACACCGTGCTCCTGCCCGGCAGCCCAGAGCACGTCCCACAGCCGCAACCCGGTGGCGGCCTCGGTGTAGAGCTCCCAGCCCAGCTCCCCGACGTAGGAGACCCGCAGGGCGGTGACCGGTACCCCGCCGACGAAGAGCTCCCGCGCGGTGAAGTACCGGAAGGCGTCGTTCGAGACGTCGGTGCGGGTGAGGGACGTGAGCACGTCGCGGGCCCGCGGGCCCCACAGCCCGATGCCGCAGGTGCCGGTCGTGGTGTCGCGCAGCTGCACCGATCCGTCGTCCGGTGCCTGCCGGCGGAACCAGTCCAGGTCCAGCGGCCCGTTGGCGCCCACCTGGAAGCGCTGCTCCCCCAGCCGGGCGACGGTGAGGTCGCTGCGGATCCCACCGTCGGCGCCGAGCAGCAGCGTGTAGACCACCCGACCCACCGGCCGGTCGACGTCGTTGCTGGTCAGCCGCTGCAGGAACGCACACGCACCCGGCCCGGCGACCTCGATCCGGGTCAGTGGGGTCATGTCGTACATCGCCACCCGCTCCCGGGTGGCGACCGCTTCCGCCGCCGTGACCGGTGACCACCAGCTCGCCGCCCAGGCGTCCCGCGGCGGCAGGTCGAGCCCCTCGGCGAGCGGCGCGTTGGCCTCGAACCACAGCGGCCGCTCCCAGCCACCGGCCTCACCGAACACCGCGCCGAGCTCCTGCTGCCGGGCGTGGAACGGGCTGACCTGCAGCGGGCGCAGCACCTCCGCCGGGGCCAGCGGGTGGACGACGTCGTAGACCTCGACGAACTGCTGGGCCCCCCGCTCGGCGACGTACTCCGGGGAGAGCTGCACGGGGGTGAACCGGTGCAGGTCGCACTCGTGGACGTCGGTGCGCGGCTGCCCCTCGACCAGCCACTCCGCCAGCGCCTTCGCCACCCCCGCCGAGTGGGTCACCCAGACCGCCTCGGCGACCCAGAAGCCGGGCAGGTCACGGTGTTCGCCCAGCAGCGGCATGCCGTCGGGGGTGAACGAGAAGACGCCGTTGATGCCCGAGGCGACCTCGGTCCCGGCCAGCCCGGGAAGCAGCGCCAGGCTCTGCTTCCAGGCGTCGCTGAAGTCGTCGGGGGTGAAGGGCAGGCAGCTGTTCTCGTGCTGCTCGGTCTCCGCGGCGGTGACCGGCATCGGGCGGTGGCCGTAGGAGCCGATCCCGATCCGGTCACCGTGCTCGCGGTAGTAGAGGTCGGCGTCCTGGTGACGCAGGATCGGCGCGCTGATCTCCGCGACCGCGCCGGCCAGCGCCGGCACCGGGCCGGTGGTGGCGTACTGGTGGGCCAGCGGCTGCAGCGGCACGGTGAGGCCGGCCAGCGCGCCGACGTCCGGGCCCCAGAACCCGGCCGCGCAGACGACGACGTCGGCCGGCACGAACCCCTGGTCGGTGTGCACGCCGGAGACACGCCCGGCGGCCGAGGCCACCCCGGTGACCCGGTGCCGGGCGAGGAACCGGGCGCCCCGCTCGATCGCCCGCCGGGCCTGCGCCTCACCCGCCGGCACCGCGTGCACCAGGCCGTCGGTGGGCACGTGCAGACCGCCCAGGACGGCGCCGGGGTCCAGCAGCGGGTGCAGCCGGGCGCACTCGGCCGGGTCGACGAGCCGGGCCTCGATGCCCCAGGAGGTGGCCAGCCCGTGCCGGCGGGCGAGCTCGGCGAGGCGTTCGGGCGTGGTGGCGACCTCCAGACCACCGACCGGGCGGAAGCACGGCCGGCCGTCGACGGTCAGGTCCCGGAGCTTGCCGACGGTGTAGCTCGCGAACTCGGCCAACGTCTTGGACGGGTTGGTCTGGAAGACCAGCCCGGGCGCGTGCGAGCTCGACCCGCCGGCGGCGAACAGCGGCCCCTGGTCCAGCACGGTGACGTCGGTCCAGCCGCGTGCGGTGAGCTCGTCGGCCAGCGAGCAGCCGACGATGCCGGCACCGATGACGACCACCCGAGGAACGGTGCTCACGGGCACTCCCTTCCGCAGCGTTGCGCCCTCAGCAACGAGGGGCGTGCTGCGCAACAGCGTCAGCCCGGCTGCCGGCGGCCGTCAACCCCGTGTCCGGTCCTCTCCGGCGTGTCCCCGGCGGGTCGGCCGCAGAGTTCACACCGCCGGAACACCGACCGGGGTCAGCCGAGCCGCGAGCGGATCGCCTCCGCCGCCGAGCACACCCGTACGGCCACCTCGGCGATGCGCTCGGAGGGCAGCCGGTAGGAGGGCGCGGACACGCTGATCGCCGCGACGAGCCGGCCGTCGACGGCACAGACCGGCGCTGACACCGCGTGCAGACCGACCTCGAGCTCCCCCTCGGTGGCCGCCCAGCCCTGTTCCCTGATGCGGGCCAGCACGGCGCGCAGCGCGGTGGCGTCGGTGACGGTCGCGTCGGTGTACCGAGCCAGCGGCCGGGCCAGCACGGCCGCCACCACCTCCGCCGGGGCGTGGGCCAGCAGCGCCTTGCCGCTGGACGTGGCGTGCAGCGGCGTCCGCCGGCCGACCCAGTCCAGCACCCCCACCGATGCGGCACCGTGCACCTGGCTGACGTTGACCGCCGCGTCGCCGTCCAGGACGGCGAGGTTCACCGTCTCCCCGAGCTCGGCCGAGAGCCGCTCGCAGGCCTCCCGGGCGACCCGGGTCAGGTCGAGCTGGGCGGCCCCGGCCCCGGCCAGCCGCACCAGCCCGAAGCCGAGCCGGTAGGTGCCGCGCTCGCGCTCCTGCTCGACCATGCCGCGCGCCTCCAGCGTGCTGAGCAACCGGGACGCCGTCGACTTGTGCACACCGAGCTGCCCGGCCACGTCGGTGACGCCGGTCGCGCCCTCCCGGGCGAGGATCGCCAGGATCTCCAGGGCACGGTCCACCGACTGGACCAGGCCCCCGCCCTCGGCTCCGCTGCGCACCCGGCCACGCTAACCGTCCTCCGGTGACGGCCGGGCCTCCGCGGACCGACGCGGCGACGACACCGGGTCCCGGGCAGCACGCCGATGGGCCCACCGTCACCCAGCGACGTGCCGCCCGACGATGTGTCGCGCCCCGCCGGATGGGGCACGGCGGCGCCATGGCCGACCAGTTCACGTTCACCGACCCGACCACGATGTACCGCACCGACGGCTTCCCCGAGCAGACCCAGGACGCCCCCGGCCTCGTGCAGGACCTGCAGCCCGGCGCTGACCACGGCGAGCAGAGCTACCGAGGCACCGGCCGCCTCACCGGCCGCAAGGCCCTGGTCACCGGCGCCGACTCCGGCATCGGCCGCGCCGCCGCGATCGCCTTCGCGCGGGAGGGCGCCGACGTCGTCCTGAACTACCTGCCCAGCGAGCAGTCCGACGCCGAGCAGGTGGCGGAGCTGATCGAGGAGGCGGGGCGCAAGGCCGTGCTGGCCCCGTCCGACATCGCCGAGGAGTCCGCCGCCCGGGCCCTGGTGCACACCGCCGTCGACCAGCTCGGCGGGCTGGACATCGTCGCCAACATCGCCGGCAAGCAGACCTACGTCGACGACCTGGCCGACCTGACCAGCGAGCAGTTCGACCGGACCTTCAAGACCAACGTCTACGCGCTGTTCTGGATCGTGCAGGAGGCGCTGCCGCACCTACCGGCCGGCGCGACGATCATCAACACCAGCTCCATCCAGGCCTACCAGCCCTCCCCCGGCCTGGTCGACTACGCCACCACCAAGGCCGCGATCAACACGATGAGCAAGGCGCTGGCCCAGCAGCTCGCGCCCCAGGGCATCCGGGTCAACGTGGTGGCGCCCGGCCCGTTCTGGACGCCGCTGCAGGCCTCCGGCGGCCAGCCCACCGAGGCGCTGCCGGAGTTCGGCCAGGAGACCCCGATCGGGCGCGCCGGGCAGCCGGCCGAGCTCGGCCCGGTCTACGTCTTCCTCGCCTCGCCCGAGTCCAGCTACGTCTCCGGCGAGACCCTCAACGTCAACGGTGGGATGCCGACCCCGTGACGCCTGAGCACCAGACCCGGCGCCGCCCCGCCCTGCACTGGGGCGCG
Source organism: uncultured Modestobacter sp. (assembly GCF_947486615.1). Lineage (GTDB taxonomy): Bacteria > Actinomycetota > Actinomycetes > Mycobacteriales > Geodermatophilaceae > Modestobacter. Next base: position 35,691 of record NZ_CANKUD010000013.1, on the reverse strand, counting down.
GACGGCGCCGCTGTGCTCACCGTGACCGACGCGCTCGGCGCCGACTGAGCGGTGCGTGCCCGGCCGGGCGCGGACGGTGCGCACGCACCGTCCGCGCCGTCCGGCAGCGTGTTGCCGGGCGGCGACGGTGCGGGTCGGCGAGGACCCTCGGGGTGACGGCAGTGCCGTCCGGGCACCGCCAGGGAGGGGGCCGCCCGATGCACGCCAGGACCACCACCGTGCGCGGCGACCCGGCCGCGGTGGACGACGGGATCGCCTACGTCCACGAGGCCGTCTGGCCGATGCTGCGCGGCATGAGCGGCTGCGTCGGGGTCTCGATGCTGGCCGACCGGGACGCCGGCCGCTGCATCGTGACCGCGGCCTGGGCCACCGAGGAGGCGATGCGCGCCAGCGCCGTCCCGGTCGGTGAGCTGCGGGACCGCGCGGCCGAGGTCATGCGCGCCGACGCCATGCACGTGGCCGAGTGGGACATCGCCGTCCTGCACCGGCTGCACCCGACCGGTGAGGGTGCCTGCGCCCGGGTCGTCTGGACCGAGAGCGACCCGGCCCAGCTCGACCGGGTGGTCGACGCGGTCGGCATGAGCCTGCTGCCGCGCACGGCCGACCTGCCCGGCTTCTGCAGCCTGAGCCTCCTCGTCGACCGGGCCACCGGCCGCGCCGCCACGACGACCACCTACGCGGACCGAGCGACGTTCCAGCAGTCCCGGGACATCGGCTCGGCCATCCAGGCCGACGTCGCCGTGGCGATGGGCATGCGGACGACCGAGGTGGCCGAGTTCGACCTCGCCCTGGCGCACCTGCGCGTCCCCGAGCTGGCCTGACCGGTCGCTCCTCCTGCCCCGACCGGCGGATGGTGGCAGGGTGCAGGGTCGGTGCCCGATCGGGCGCCTGGTCCGGAGCACCACCACGGGCCAGCGACGCCGACGACAGGGGACGACGTGCAGCCGCGGGTGCTCGGCGGGCGGTACGAGCTCACCTCGCTGATCGCCACCGGCGGCATGGGCCAGGTCTGGCAGGCCCGTGACCGGGTGCTGAGCCGGGACGTCGCGGTCAAGCTGCTGCGCAGCGAGTACACCGGCGACCCGACGTTCCTGGCCCGCTTCCGGGCCGAGGCGCAGCTGGCCGCCGGCCTGGTGCACCCGAACATCGCCACCCTCTTCGACTACGGCGAGGTCCCGCCGGCCGCCCCGGGCGAGGAGCACCTGGCCTACCTGGTCATGGAGCTGGTGCGCGGTGAGTCGCTGTCCGGGCTGCTGCGCCGCGAGGGCCGGCTGCCGGCCGACCGCACCCTGGAGGTGCTGCGGCAGAGTGCTGCCGGACTCGGCGCCGCGCACGCCGCCGGGGTGGTGCACCGCGACGTCAAGCCGGGCAACGTGCTGCTCGGCGCCGACGGCACGGTGAAGATCACCGACTTCGGGGTCGCCGTCTCCGGGTCCAGCGTGCCGCTCACCCAGACCGGCCAGGTGATCGGTACCCCGCACTACCTCTCCCCCGAGCAGGCGCAGGGCGCCCGGGCCACCCCGGCCAGCGACGTCTACGCCCTGGGCCTGATCGGCTACGAGTGCCTCGCCGGCCACCGCCCCTTCGACGCGGACAGCTCGGTGCAGGTCGCGTTGATGCAGATCCGGGACACCCCGCCGCCGCTGCCCGGCGACGTCCCCCCGCCGGTGCGGGCGTTCATCGACGCCACGCTGGTCAAGGACCCCGCCGCCCGCTTCCCCGACGGCGCCGCCGTCATCGCCGCGATCGACGCGGTGCGCGCCGGGCGCCCGCTGCCCCTCCCGGCCGGCGACGACCGGACGACGGTGCTGCCCGCCGACGACGACCGGACGACGGTGCTCCCCCCGGCGGCCGCCCAGACCTCGGTGCTGCCGGCGGTCGGCGCGGCCGCGGGGGCTGCCGCCACCGCCCGGCCCATGCCCCCGCTGCGCCTGCCCCCCGAGTCCGAGACGGGGGCGCGGGCGGCGGGTGCACCGGCCGACCGCCCGGCGCGCCGGTGGCGGCGGGTGCTCGTCCCGCTGATCGCCGTCCTGGTGCTCGCCGGGCTGGTGTTCGGCGGACTGCAGCTGGCCGGCCGCGACGGCGACGACCCCGCCGCCGGCACCAGCACGTCCCCCGGCTCGACCGGCCCGAGCGCCACCCCGTCGGCGACCGCCGAGCAGGTCACCATCGACTCCGCCGACTACGAGGGGCGGCCCTACCCCGGCGTCCAGGCCGACCTGACCGCGCTGGACCTGCAGGTGGAGCTGCTCCCGGTGACGACCGGGGACGCCGAGGACGGCGACGTCCTCTCGGTCAGCCCGGACGGCCGGCTCTCGGCCGGCACCACCGTGACCGTCAGCTACGCCGTCGCCCCGGCGGCGACCCCGACACCGTCGCGGCAGCCGGTGCCGGTCCCCAGCATCACGCCCGACTCCGGCGACTCCGGGAACGAGGTCGAACCCGACGAGGACGAGCCCGACGAGAACGAGGGCGGCGGCAACGGCACCGAGGGGAACGGCAGCGAGGGGAACGGCAGCGAGGGGAACGGCAGCGAGGGCGGCGGCAGCGAGGGCGGCGGCAACGGGAACGGTGGCGGCAACGGCGGGGGGAACGGCCAGGGCAACGGGAACGGCTGACCCGACCGCACCCGCTGTTGCCCCTCCCGCCGACGCCCGGCGCAGGGGAGGATGAGCGCGTGCAACCGGACGGGCAGCTCCTCGGCGAGCGCTACGAGCTGCTCGGGTCGATCGCGGTCGGCGGCATGGGCGAGGTGTGGCGGGCCCGGGACACCCGGCTGAACCGGGACGTCGCCGTCAAGGTGCTGCGCCGGGAGTTCACCGCCAACCCGACGTCGCTGGCCCGGTTCCGCGCCGAGGCCCAGCACTCCGCCGGTCTGCTGCACCCCAACATCGCCACGCTGTTCGACTACGGCGAGGTGCTGCCCGGCGCGACCGGCACCGAGCACCTGACCTACGGCACCGAGCACCTGACCTACGGCACCGAGCACCTGACCTACGGCACCGAGCACCTGGCCTACCTGGTGATGGAGCTGGTGCGCGGCGAGTCGCTGTCCGGGCTGCTGCGCCGGGAGGGCCGGCTGCCGGCCGACCGCACGCTGGAGGTCATGCGGCAGGCCGCCGCCGGTCTCGCCGCCGCGCACGCCGCCGGGGTGGTGCACCGCGACGTGAAGCCGGGCAACGTGCTGCTGTCCGCCGACGGCGCGGTGAAGCTCACCGACTTCGGCGTCGCGGTCTCCGCGGCGAGCATGCCGCTCACCCGCACCGGCGAGGTGCTCGGCACCGCCAACTACCTCTCCCCCGAGCAGGCGCAGGGTCTGCGGGCCACCCCGGCCAGCGACGTCTACGCCCTGGGCCTGGTCGCCTACGAGTGCCTGGCCGGGCACCGCGCGTTCGACGGCGACGACGCGCTGGCGGTGGCGCTGCGCCAGGTGAACGAGACCCCGCCCCCGCTGCCGGACGACGTCCCGGCCCCGGTGCGCCGGCTGGTCGAGCAGGCGATGGCCAAGGACCCGGCCGCGCGCTTCGCCGACGGTGCCGCGCTGCACGCCGCGGTCGACGACGTCCTCGCCGGGCGGCCGGTCGGCGGCGCGGCCGGGGAGCCCCGCACCGCGGTCATGCCGGCGCTGCGCGCCGAGGAGCCGGCCGTGCGCCGGTCGGTCACGCCGGTGCCGCCCTTCCCGCCGACCCGGTCCTTCGCCGTTCCCGGCCCGGGCGCCACCGGCCGGCACCACGCCGCGGAGGAGCCGGCCGACCAGCAGGTCGCCGATCTGCCCGACCTCGACGACGAGGAGCTCGACGACCTGGAGCGCCGGCGCCGCTGGCCGATGGTGCTGGCCGCGGTGCTCACCCTGCTGGTGGTCGCCGGGGGCACCGTCACCTTCCTGCAGTTGGCCGGCGACCGGCGGGCCGAGCAGGCAGCTCCCCCGATGACGAGCTCCCCGGCGACGTCGACCGCGCCGGTGGTGACGCTGATCAGCCTCTCCACCGCCGACCACGTCGGCCAGCCGGTCACCGATGTCGAGGCGAGCCTGGTCGAGCGCGGACTGCAGGTGGCCCGGCAGCCGCTGGAGACCGACGACGTCCCCGACGGCCAGGTCATCGCGCTCAACCCGGTCGGCCAGGTCATGCCCGGCACCGTCGTCACCCTCACCCACGCCGTCGCCCCACCACCACCACCACCGGCGCCCGCCCCCACGCCGACACCGGAGCCGGCGCCCGCCCCCGCGCCGGCGCCCGACCCGGCCCCGGTGGAGGACGACGCCGAGCCCACCGAGGACGACGGCGAGCGCTGGGACGGCGAGGACTGGGAGCGCTGGCTTGAGGAGAACTGGGAGGGCTGGGAGGACCGCCGCGGACGCCAGGGCGGCTGAGCCCCCTCACCAGGGGAGCCAGGGTGACGCTAGGTTGACAAAGCGCCTTGCCACAGCGGCAAACTGACCGGCATGTGCGACGTCGACGCGGTGCTGCAGGCCGTCGGACCCCGGCTGCGCGCGCTGCGCCAGCGCAGGGACACCACGCTGACCCAGCTGTCGGAGACCACCGGCATCTCGATCAGCACCCTGTCCCGGCTGGAGTCCGGCCAGCGCCGGGCCACCCTGGAGCTGCTGCTGCCCCTCACCCGGGCGCTGCAGGTGCCGCTGGACGAGCTGCTCGACGAACCGCCGTCCCCGGACCCCCGGGTCCAGCTGCGCCCGGTCCAGCGGCACGGCATGACCATGCTGCCGCTCACCCGCCGACCCGGCGGGCTGCAGGCCTACAAGATGATCATGCCGCCGGGTCACCCGGTCGAGGGCACGGAGCTCAAGACGCACGAGGGCTACGAGTGGCTGTACGTGCTCAACGGCCGGTTCGTCCTCTTCCTCGGCGACCAGCGGCTGGAGCTCACCCCGGGCGAGGTGGTGGAGTTCGACACCCACGTGCCGCACGCGCTGACCAACCCGGGTCCGGCACCGGTCGAGCTGCTGGCGCTGTTCGGACCGCAGGGCGAGCGGATGCACGTCCGCGCCCGCCCACGGTCCAGCGGCCAGCGGGACGACGACTGAGGCGGCCGGCGCCCCCTACCGAGCGGGTCGCGCCGAGAGGTGGCCGAGGTCGCCGGCTCACCGTGCGAGGTGGCCGGTACTCCGTGAGGCTGGGGCGAGTTGGCGCCTGAGACCACGGGCCTGCTCCCCTCGACCCTCCGGAGATCCGCCGTGCCCGATCGCGAACCACAGGAGATCGCCCAGACCGCTGCCCAGACCGGCGCGAAGAAGACCCGCCGCAGCTGGGACAAGGTGCTCGTCAGCGCCTTCCTGGCCGGTGCGTACATCGCCTTCGGCGGGCTGGTCGCCATCGTCGTCTCCTCCGGGCTGGACCCGGAGACCTGGGGCACGCTGCCCACCCTGTTCACCGGCGCGACCTTCACCCTCGGGCTGGTGCTCGTGCTGATCGCCGGCTCCGACCTGGCCACCGGCAACATGGCACTGGTCCCGCTCGGTGCGATGCGCGGCAAGATCAGCGTCGGCGACGTGGCGAAGAACCTCTCGCTGGTGCTGGTCGGCAACGTGATCGGCGCGCTGTTCGTCGCCTACTTCCTGGCCGTGCAGACCGGGGTGATCGGCGATGCCGATGCCACCGGCACCGGGGGGCTCACCTACGAGCGGCTGGCCTCGATCTCCGAGGGCAAGGCGCTGGGCGAGTCGGCCTGGCAGACGTTCCTGCGCGCCGTGGGCTGCAACTGGCTGGTCTGCCTGGCGGTCTGGATGTCGCTGGCCGCCAAGGAGGTCTCGGGCAAGATCCTGGCGATCTTCTTCCCGATCATGGCCTTCGTGGCGATGGGCTTCGACCACGTCGTGGCCAACATGTTCTTCCTGCCGGCGGCGATCTTCGCCGGGGTGCCGGACATCGGCTGGGGCGACGTGGGCCTCAACTGGCTGCTGGCCGGGGCGGGCAATCTGGTCGGCGCGGTGATCTTCGTCGCGACGTCCTACTGGTACCTGTTCCTCAAGGACGCCCCGGACGAGGCGGAGACCTCCGAGAACACCCGCACGCCGGACGCCGAGCGCGCCTGATCAGGCGGCGGGGCCGTCGCGGGGGTCGACGACCTCGGTCGCCCCGTCCTGCTCGGTGGCGGCCAGCTGCTCCTGCTCACGCCGGAACCGCCGCGACTCCAGCACCACGTAGCCGAACACCACGACCAGGGCGAAGCTGAAGAACGCCTCACCCGCCTCGCCGTCGAACAGGTGCTGCACCAGCTGCACGACGTTCCAGGCGGCGGCAGCGGCGGCTGCCACCTGGACGCCGACGTGACCGAACCACTCGGGGCGGGTGGGAGCAGCGGACATGCCCCCGAGGCTAGCCGGGCGGGGAACGCAGCACCGCGAGCCGCGCTGCGCCCCGGCCTCCGGTCGGAGAGGGTGGGGTGGTGAGCACCGAGCGAAGCGGCAGTGGATACGTCGAAAAGGGCCAGGAGTACCAGCGCGACCAGAACTACATCACCGACCGGATCACCGCCGACGGCTCCAGCGGCTGGCCGGTCGAGGCCGGCCGGTACCGGCTGGTGATCGCCCGGGCCTGCCCGTGGGCCAACCGCGCGGCGATCGTCCGGCGGCTGCTCGGCCTGGAGCAGGCGATCTCGATGGGCATCTGCGGGCCCACGCACGACGAGCGCAGCTGGACCTTCGACCTCGACCCGGACGGGCGCGACCCGGTGCTGGGCTACGAGCGGCTGCAGCAGGCGTTCTTCGCCCGTGACCCTGAGTACCCGCGCGGCATCACCGTCCCGGCGATGGTCGACGTCCCGACCGGGGCCGTGGTCACCAACGACTTCAAGCAGATGACCCTGGACTTCTCCAGCGAGTGGACCGCGTTCCACCGGGACGGCGCCCCCGACCTCTACCCCGAGCACCTGCGGGCGGAGATGGACGAGGTGATCGAGCGGGTCTTCACCGAGGTCAACAACGGCGTCTACCGCTGCGGCTTCGCCGGCTCCCAGCACGCCTACGACAAGGCCTACGACCGGCTCTGGACGGCGATGGACTGGCTGGAGGAGCGGTTGACCACCCGGCGGTTCCTGATGGGCGACACGATCACCGAGGCCGACGTCCGGCTGTTCACCACGCTGGCCCGGTTCGACGCGGTCTACCACGGCCACTTCAAGGCCAACCGGCAGAAGCTGACCGAGCTGCCGGCGCTGTGGGGCTACGCCCGCGACCTGTTCCAGACCCCGGGCTTCGGTGACACCACCGACTTCCCGCAGATCAAGGAGCACTACTACGTGGTGCACGCCGACATCAACCCGACCCAGATCATCCCGCTGGGCCCGGACACGTCGGTCTGGCTGACCCCGCACCACCGCGAGCAGCTGGGCGGCCGCCCGTTCGGCGACGGCACCCCGCCCGGACCCCCCGTCGACGGCGAGGTCGTCCCGCCCGAGCACGGCCCGGGCGGCATCGGCCACCGCTGAGCACGTCGCTCCGACCGGCTCCCGGTCGGAGCGACGCCCAGCGGCGCGCGTCAGCCGTCCTCGCCCTCGCCGCCCTCGCCCTCGCCGCCCGTGCCTTCGCCGCCGCCCTCACCTTCGCCGCCCTCGCCGCCCTCGCCGTCGAGCGTGTCCGGACCGATGGTCTCGGGGACGTCGACCGTCGGGACCTCGACCTCGGTGTCCGCGGCGTCGCTGCAGCCGGTGAGCGCCAGGCCGCCGGCCATGAGCAGGCCGGCCAGCGTCTTCGTCGTCGTGCGCATGGTCGTTCCTCCGATCGGACCGACGTTCGGCCCTCCCACCGGCCTGCCCACCGCCGGGCCAGGTCATGCGCCGGCCGGTCGCCGGTCCCCGAGGCGGCCACCCCGCGCGACGGTGGAACGCGCGGGTCGCCCGCGCACCTGGTTGGCTGACCAGGCGTCCGGACAACAGCGCCCGGTGGCGTCAGGAGAGGCGGCGCAGTGGTGACCACACCGTCCGTCCCGGCCCTCGTGCCCCTCGACGAGCTGGTCCTGCACCTGCCCAGCGCAGGCCCCGACGCGCTGCCCGGGACGACGGCGCTGGCCGCCGTCCTCGGCTACGCCCGCGGGCGGCGGCCGCTGCGGTACCGCTCCCCCAACGAGCGCGAGGGCCGCTGGGTGCAGGTGCCGGCGTTCAGGCACGACCGGTTCGACGCCCGCCCGGTGCCCACCGGCCCGCTCGGGGACGACGACGTGCTGGTCGCCGAGGGGCTGCACGGCCGGCTCGACCCCGACGGCTGGACGGCGGTGCGCCAGTGCCTGGACGACGTGCAGCCGGCCGCCGAGGCGCTCGTCGCGCGGGCTGCCGGCCGGGCGCTCTGGGAGCTGCCGGACGACGAGCTCTCCGTGCTCGGTGAGCCCGGCACGGTCGGAGCGGCGCTGCGTGGGCTCGGCGACCTGCCCGGCCAGCAGGCCCGGTACGTCATCGCCGCCCTGCACCACCGGCACCCGTCGCTCGTGCCGCTGCTGGACCGGGCCACCTGGCTGCAGACGGTGGCGCACCTCCGGGAGGGCGACAGCAGCGTCGCCGCGGTGGTGCACCGCGAGCTGCGGGCGAACCCGGCCGCCTTCACCGCGCTGGAGGCCGCCGTCGCCGAGCTGTTCGGCCGGGGGCTCACCCGGCTGCGGTTGCACGACCTGCTGGTCTGGCTGGCCGGCACCCTGCGGCTGACCACCGCGGTGGCCCTCGGCGAGGCGACCGACGAGTGGCGCCGCCGCCCCGGCGTCAGCGGCTGACCGGGGGCGCCCAGCGCAGCTCGCGCCCGGTCGCACCCAGCAGCCTGTCCAGCGGCGGGGCGTCCGCGGCCACCGGCACGGCTGGTCCGAAGAGGCCGGGCGCCTCGTCGGCGGAGGCGTCGGACCGGTCGCCGACGAACTCCAGGCACACCTCCACGCCGGCCGGGTCGGGGGCGTAGCCGGCGCCGACCGCCACCGCCACGTCCCAGCCGTGCACCACCAGCTCGTCGAGCACCACCCGCGCCCAGACCGGTGCCGGCAGCACCACCCCGGCGCCCTCGGCGACCCCCTCCCAGGCGGCCGGCTCCCGCCAGGCGGCCACGAGCGCACCGAGCTCGTGCGGGATGCGGGTGCGCCAGTCGGCCGGCAGCGCCTCCGCCCCGCCGGCAGGCGGGCCGACGTCCGGCTGCTTCGCCGCCACCATCCGCAGCCCCACGGCGAGCCCGTGGACGTGGGCCAGCAGCGCGGCCACGGAGGTGTCCGCGCACGGCGTGGGATGGGTGAGCTGGTCGTCGCGCACCGCAGCCACCACGCGGGTGAGCTCGGCAGCTGCCGGGCCCAGGTCGAGGTCCGTCGTCGTCATGCAGGTCAGACCGGCCCGGGCCCGGGAACTCACCGCCGGCACGCGCTGGTGCGCCGCCCGACGGGCGCGCACGCTGCTCGAGCTCGACCGCGGGACCCGGCGAGGACGGGCCGATGGCCGGCGGTCGTGTTGGACTGAGCCGGGCTGCGGTGGGCCGCCACTCTCGGGGGCGGGCGGCCCTCCGCAGCCGCCGACACACGGAGAGTCGTGACCCGCCCGGTCACCGCATGCGGCATCAGTCGTCGACCCGCCGTTCCCGGGACCGAGCGAGCACAGTTCGCCCCACGGCAGCGCTGCCGAGGGCCCTGCCGGTGTCCCACTCCCCGGAGAGGAGCCGCAGGTGTACGCACGGACCGCCACGCTGCGAGGCGACCCCAGGCGGGTCGACCAGGCGATCGCCTACGTCCGCGACGAGTGGCTGCCGGCCGCGACCGACCTGGACGGCTGCACCGGGCTGTCCATGCTCGTCGGCCGCCGCACCGGCCGGTGCATCGTCACCAGCGGCTGGGCCGACGAGCAGGCGATGCTGGCCAGCGCGGAGAGCATGCGCCCCGACCGGGCCCGGCTGGGCACGCTGCTCGGTGCGGTGCCGGTGGTGGCGCAGTGGAAGATCGCGGTGCTGCACCGGGCGCAGCCGACCGGCCCGGACGCGGTCTGCCGGCTGGTCTGGAGCGCCCGGCCCGACCCGTCCGCCCTGGACGACGACATCGCCACGTTCCGGATGGCGCTGCTGCCCCGGATCGAGGAGCTCACCGGGTTCTGCAGCGCGAGCCTGCTGGTCGACCGGGTCTCCGGCAACACCGTGCTGGCCGTCGCCTACGCCGACCGGGAGGCGATGCTGGTCGCCGGTCAGCGCGCCGACGCGGTGCGGGAGCAGTACGCCCGGGCGATGGGCGGCCGGATCACCGAGGTCACCGACCTGGACCTGGTCGTGGCCCACCTCCGCGTCCCCGAGACCGTCTGAGCGAGGCCCTGGTCAGCCCACCCCCGTCGCCGGCGGGCGGCGGCCTCCGGCGAGGACGCCCCCGCGCCTGCCCGGAGCGCGCCGGTCAGGCGGTGGGGCGGCCGAGGTACACCACGCCCGTCGCGCCGGGGACGGCGATCTCGGTGAAGCCGAGCCGGGCGTAGAACCCCAGGGCCCGGGTGTTGGCCGGGTCGATGCCCAGGTGCACGCCCGGCGCACCGGCCGCGGCGACCGCGGCACGGAACGTGTCGATCAGTGCCCGACCCCAGCCGGCGCCCTGGGCCGGCGGCAGCAGGTCGACGTGCAGGTGCGCCGGGTGGGCGGCGAGCTCGGGCACGAGCATCCGCTCCGGCCGGTGCAATAGCGCCACCATCGCCTCCTCCGAGGTGCGCGGCGGGTCGGGCGGCTCCGGGTACCGGCCGGCCAGCCGGGGCAGCCACCGGGTCCGCCACGCGGTCACGAAGCCGGCGGTGTCCGCGGTGCCCAGCACGTAGCCGACGACCCGTTCGCCGTCGTCCAGCACGAACGCCCGCTCGGGCTCCAGGTCGACGTAGGGCCCGGCGAACAGGTCGGGCATCAGGTCGTCGGTCGACCACCGGCCCCGGGCGTCACCCCCGGCGTCCGCGGTGCGCACGCAGACGTCGTAGACCGCCGCCCGGTCCGCGGGGCGGTAGGGGCGGACGACGGCTGACGCGGGCGGCACGGGGGTCCTTCCTCACACCACCCGGGTGAGCGCCGGCCAGAGGGCGTCGGGCCCGTCGGCGAGGAGCCCGGCGCCGAGCACCGCGGCCCACGCCGTCTCGGTGCCGGCCTCGTCCCGCCACGACCAGCAGCGCCGGGTGAGGTGGTGCAGCCGGTGCTCCTGGGTGAATCCGATCGCGCCGTGCACCTGGTGGGCCAGCCGGGCCACCACCTCGACCGCCGCCCCGGCGCGCACCTTCGCCGCCGCGCAGGCCAGCACCAGCGACTCCCCCCGCTCCACCGCCTGCACCGCCGCGTCGACCAGCGCCGCCACCGCGGTGACCTCGCCGGCCATCTCGGCCAGCTCCATCTGGATCGCCTGGAACTTCCCCAGCGGCCGGCCGAACTGCTCCCGCTCGCCGGCGTGGTGCACCGTCCAGGCCAGCACCTGCTGCAGCGCCGCGGACAGCTGCACCGCCCGGGCCAGCGCGTACCGGGCCCGCAGCTGCTCGGCCTGGGCCTCGGTGAGCAGCGCACCCGGCGCGGTCACCCCCTGCAGCACCAGCGAACCGCGCGGCTCACCGGCCAGGTTCGCCGCATGGGTGGCCTGCCGGCCGGCGACGTGCACCAGCGCCAGCACCGGGCCGACCGGGCTGGTCGCGAGCACGGCGAGGTGCTGGGCCACCCCGGCCCAGGCGACGTCGGTGGCGGTGCCGGTCAGCATCCAGCTGCCCGGGCCGTCGCCGTCGTCCCGCGGCTCGGCGGTGACCGCGCCGGCCACCGCGAACGACAGCGGCTCCTCCGGCGCCGGCAGGTCCAGGTCCGCCGCGAGGACGGCGGGGGCGGCGACCAGCAGCTGCTCGGCCACCGGCACCGCGGCCGCGCCGGCGGCCAGCGCCCCGACGATCGCCACCGCGTCGGCCAGCTCACCGCCGGAGCCACCGGCCTCCTCGGGCAGCCCCACGCCGGTCAACCCGGCCTCGGCCAGCGCCGACCAGAGCCCGGCGTCCCAGGGCCGCTCGGTGCTGAGCACGAACGGCTCGTGCTTCGTCAGGATGTCCCGGACGGTCTCGACGACCAGGTCCACGTCGCTCATCGGAGTCCCAGCCCTCGTGCCACGATCCCGCGCAGGATCTCGTTGGTGCCGCCGCGCAGCGTGTAGCCCGGCGCGTGCAGCTGCGCCTCGGCCAGTGCCCGGCCCAGCGGGTCGGGCGAGTCCAGCGACGCCGGGACGTCGACCGCCCGGCGCACCTCGTCGATCACGTCGGCCTCGAACGTCGTCCCCACGTCCTTGACCAGCGCGGCCGGGATGTCGGGCAGCTCGCCCCGGTCCAGCGCGCCGGCGATCCGCAGCGACAGCTGGCGCAGCGCGAGCAGCCGGGCGGAGATCCGGCCGAGGGCGGCGAGCTGGGCCGGGTCGGCGGCGCGCCGGGCGAACTCGGCGATCAGCGGGTAGGTCGACAGGAACCGCTCCGGCCCCGACCGCTCGAAGGCCAGCTCCGCGGTCACCTGGTGCCAGCCCGCACCCTCCTCCCCCAGCAGCATCTCGCCGGGGACGACGACGTCGTCGAAGACCACCTCGTTGAAGTGGTGGCCGCCGTCCAGGATGCGGATCGGGTTGACGGTGATGCCGGGCAGCGACAGGTCGACCAGCAGCTGCGACAGCCCGGCGTGCCGGTTGGCCGGGTCGGCCGGCGAGGTGCGCACCAGGGTGATCGCGTAGTGCGAGGTGTGCGCGTTCGACGTCCAGACCTTGGCGCCGTTGACCACCCAGTCGCCGTCGCCGTTGCGGGTGGCCCGGGTGCGGATCGAGGCGAGGTCCGAGCCGCTGTCCGGTTCGCTCATCCCGATGACGAAGTAGCACTCCCCCGCCGCGATCCGCGGCAGGATCTCGGTGCGCTGGGCCTCCGTGCCGTAGCGCAGCAGGTTCGGCCCGGACTGCCGGTCGGCGATCCAGTGCGCCGCGACCGGGGCGCCGGCGGCGAGCAGCTCCTCGGTGACGGCGTAGCGCTCCATCGCCGTCCGCTCGTGCCCGCCGTACCGCTTCGGCCAGGTCATGCCCAGCCAGCCGCGCTCGCCGAGCTTGCAGGAGAACGCCGGGTCGACCCCGGACAGCCAGGTGTCCACGTGCGTGGTGAAGGTGCCGGCGGCCAGCTCGGCGGCGAGGAACTCGCGCACCTCGGCGCGCACCTCCTCCGCGGCGGCCGAACGCGGCGCGGGCGCCAGCGTCAACGAGTTGCTGCCCATGCAGTGCTCCCCACGTCGGTGTGGTGCCCGGTCGGTGCCGGTCCGGTGTCGGTTCTACAGGGCGCGGCCCGGCAGCACTCGTCGGGAGGGTCCGGCGGGCCTTGCGCCCGCGAGGCAGCGGTCGCACGCTCCGGAGATGAACGCGACCCCCCGTGCCGTCGCCCCGGAGGACGTGGCGGTGCTGATCGGACTGCTCGCCGTGCTGGAGGCGCACCTGCTCGCCGGCGACGTGCCCGACCACCTGTCCGGCCGGCTGGCCGAGCGGTTCCGCCGGCTCGGGCTGCTGCCCGAGCCGGGCGACGACGTGGCGCTCCGCGAGGCCCTGGACGCGCTGAACCAGCGGCTGCGCGCCGTCCTCGGCGACCACGAGGCGACGGCCGGCCCCTGACCGGCACGACCGGGCGTGCTGGACTGGACGCCGTCCAGCCACCGACCCCGGGAGCCACCGATGAGCGACCTCTTCGACCTGCAGCGGTTCGTCGACGCCCAGGAGGGCGGCGGCACCTACGACCGGGCGCTGGCCGAGCTGCGCGCCGGGCGGAAGACCAGCCACTGGATGTGGTTCGTCCTCCCCCAGCTGGCCGGCCTGGGCAGCAGCGAGATGGCCCGGCGGTACGCGATCAGCGGCGCCGACGAGGCCCGCGCGTACCTGGCGCACCCGGTGCTGGGCCCGCGGCTGCGCGAGTGCGCCCAGGTGCTCACCGGGCTCGACGCCGACGACCCGGTCGCCGTCCTGGGCGAGATCGACGCCCGCAAGCTGCGCTCGTCGATGACGCTGTTCGCCGCCGTCTCCGACGACCCGGTCTTCGGCCAGGTGCTCGAGCAGTACTGCGCCGGCGCCCGTGACCCGGAGACGACGTCCCGGCTCTGAGCCAGCGGACGCAGTTCGTCCGCAACCACCCCTACGGTGCCGCCATGAGCGACGACACCCCCTGGGAACCACCGATGGACGGCACCGAGGCCGCGCACCTGCTCGGCGCCCTGGACCGGCTGCGCACCACCTTCCGCTGGAAGGCCGCCGACCTGGACGCCGCCGGCCTGCAGACCCGGATCGGCGCTTCCGCCCTCACCATCGGCGGCCTGCTCAAGCACCTGGCCGTCGTCGAGGACGACGTCTCCGCCCAGCGGCTGAGCGGCGCCCGGATCGGTGAGCCCTGGGAGTCGGCGTGGGCCGGTGACGGCGACTGGCCGTTCACCTCCGCCGCCGACGACACCCCCGAGCAGCTCTACGCGTACTGGGACGACGCGGTCGACCGGTCGCACCAGCGGCTGGCCGCCGCGCTGGCCGAGGGTGGGCTCGACCAGCACGTGCACCTGACCGGCCCGGACGACGGACCGGTGAGCCTGCGCCGGCTGGTGTGCGACCTGGTCGAGGAGTACGGCCGGCACACCGGTCACGCCGACCTGCTCCGGGAGGCGGTGGACGGGCTGACCGGTGAGGACCCGCCGGCCGGCTGGCGACCGCGGGTGGGCCGGCTGCCGGTCAGCTGACCGGCGGCTCGGTGGCGGCGAGCAGCCGCGCGCCCAGCTCCCGGGTGGTGTGCCGCAGCTCGGGGCCGCCGACCACCCGGAACGGCGCGGGCAGCGCGGCGAGCTGCTCGGCGTACCACCACGGGTTGCTCGTGCTGCCGACCAGCCGGCTCGAGACCTCGTCGACCGCCGTCAGCCGGCCCAGCGACCGCGGCACGCACCGGGCCAGCCGGTCCAGCGGCGCGTCGACCAGCACCTCGCAGCCGAACTCCCAGCCGACGGCGAGGTGCTCCTCCAGCTCGACGACCGGATCGAGGCCGGCGGGGACGGTGAACGTCTGCGCCAGCCGCTCGACCCCGCGCACCCGGTCGACCCGGTAGGCGCGCCGGGCGTCCGAGGAGTGCGCGTGGCACAGCAGGTACCAGCGACCGTGCCGGACGACCACCGCCCACGGGTCGACCTCCGCCGTCCACTCGGTGCCGGCCTCGGAGCGGTAGCCCAGCCGCACCCGCCGCCGGTCTGCGCAGGCCTGCACCAGCGCGCTGGTGGTCGCCGGGTCGGGGCGGGCGGCGGACCGGTCGACCGCCGGCGCGGTGCTGCGGCGCACCGCCTCGGCCTGGGCGGCCACCGACTCCGGCAGCGCCCGCAGGATCGTGCCGAGCGCGCTGCCGACCGGATCCGTGCGGTCCCCGGCGTCGTGGTGTCCGTCGAGCACCGCCATGACCAGCCCGAGCGCCTCGGTGGCGGTGAACACCAGCGGCGGCAGCCGCAGCCCCCGGCCGACCCGGTACCCGCCGTGCGGGCCGCGCTCGGACTCGATCGGGATGCCCGCCTCGCGCAGCGTGGCCACGTACCGGCGGGCGGCCCGGTCGGAGACGCCGAGCTCGGCGGCGAGGCCGGCGGCGGTGATCCCCGGCCGGCCCTGCAGCACCTCGAGCGCGATCAGTGCCCGTGCCGTGGGGTTCCCGTCCGGTCGCACGCCCCTGCCCCTCGCGACTCCGCTGATCCGGACGCCTCTCGTCCGGATCGGACCGTAGCCTGCCCGCGGGACGGACGACAGGGAGCGGGCACTGTGCTGGAACTGGAGTTCAGCGGGGAGATCTGGCACTGGCGCGGGCCCGCGCCGTTCCACTTCCTCACCGTGCCGGACGACGGGTGCGACCGGCTGCACGAGGTGGCCCGGGCCGTCACCTACGGCTGGGGCATGGTGCCGGTGCACGCCCGGATCGGCGCCACCGGCTGGCAGACCTCGCTCTGGCCCAAGGACGGGCGCTACCTGCTGCCGATCAAGGACGCCGTCCGCCGGGCCGAGCAGCTCGACCTGGGCGACACCGTCACCGCGCGGCTGACGGTGCCCGGCCCCCGCTGACCGCCGGACCGGCGTCGCGCACCAGCCAGACCAGCTCGCCGGCGGCGTCGGTGGAGCTGCGGTCGCGGCGGAAGCCCAGCTTCGCCAGCACCCGCAGCGAGGGCTCGTTCCAGGCCCGGACGGTGGCCCAGATCCGGGTGCGACCGGTGGCGAAGGCCGCGGCGAGCACCGCCCGGGCCGCCTCCGTGGCGTACCCGTGGCCGTGCGCGGCGGGCAGCAGCTCGTAGGCCAGCTCCGGCTCCTCCAGCGACGCGCGGCCGACGACGAGGCCGCAGTAGCCCAGCGCCGCGCCGTCGGACCGGCGGCGCAGCACCAGCACGCCGATGCCGGTGGTCGCGATCGTCGAGGTCATGGCGGCGATCCGGGCCAGCGCGTCGTCCCGGGTGTGCGCCCCGGTCCCGCGGGCGTCCAGCAGCGCGGTGAACCAGTCGGCGTCGGCCGGTCCCTCCGGGGTGAGCAGCAGGCGGTCGGTCTCGATCCGCAGCGCCATCGGCACCAGCGCTGGCCCGGCCCGCCCCGTCGTCATGCCGGGATCCTGCCCGAGCGCCCGGCGCGGTGGCCGGGTGAGCGGCGGCCCATCGGCCGGGCCACGTCCCGCCGGACGGAGCGCCACGACGTGACAAGGTGGACGACGTCGCGCGACGGGCAGGCCGGGACCGGCCTGCCGGTGCGGCCCCCTGCTGCCCCCGTCCCGAGGAGACCGCGCCCGGTGTCGAGCACCTCCCCCCGCGCCACGACCGACCCGGCGGCCGGCGCAGACCCGGAGCTGGCGGCCGAGCAGGTCGCCGTCACCGACCTCTACCGGCGGCTGGACGCCAACCGGGACCACGCGGTGCACCGCTTCAAGCAGGCCCTGGCGATGCCGGTGATCAACCCGCAGTCCCTCGGTGAGCGGGAGGCCGCCGCCCGCTTCCAGTCCGCCCGGATCACCGCGCTGGACGCCGCCGACCACGCCCTGGTCATCGGCCGGCTGGACCGGGAGGAGCAGCCGCAGCCGCTCTACATCGGCCGGGTCGGGCTGCCCGCCGACGACCCGGCCGGCGACCCGGCGCTGGTCGACTGGCGCGCGCCGGCGTCCCGGCCGTTCTACACCGCCACCCCGTTCCGCCCCGAGGGCGTGGTGCGCCGCCGGCACGTGCGGCTGCGCGGCCGCACGGTCACCGCGGTGCACGACGAGGTGCTGTCGGTCGACCCGACGGCGACCGACGGCCCGGCGCTCACCGGTGAGGCGGCGCTGATGGCGGCGCTGACCGCCGAGCGCACCGGCCGGATGACCGACATCGTCGCGACCATCCAGGCCGAGCAGGACGCGATCATCCGCAGCGACGCCCGCGGCGTGCTCGTCGTGCAGGGCGGGCCGGGCACCGGCAAGACCGCGGTCGCGCTGCACCGGGCGGCCTACCTGCTCTACACCCACCGCGACCGGCTGGCCCGCAGCGGGCTGCTGGTCGTCGGCCCCACCCCGACGTTCCTGCGCTACATCGCCGACGTGCTGCCCTCCCTGGGCGAGACCGGCGTGCTACTGGCCGGGCTCGGCCAGCTCCGGCCCGGACTGGACGCCCAGGGCACCGAGGCGCCGGAGGTCGCCGAGGTCAAGGGCCGGCTGGCCATGGTGTCGGTGCTGACCTCGGCGGTGCGCGCCCGGCAGACCGTGCCCCGCACCGGCCGCGAACTGGTCATCGACGGGGTGCGGATCACCCTGCGCCCGGCCGACCTCAACGGCGTCCGCACCGCCGGCCGGCGCGCCTCCCGGCTGCACAACCTCGGCCGTCCGGCGTTCGCCCGGGCGCTGGCCCAGCTGATCACCGACCGCTACGTCGGCCGGATCAGCGGCGACGTCCGGGACGGCGGCGAGCTGCTCGACCGGCGGGACGTGGAGTCGCTGCGCGACGAGGTCGCCACCGAGCCGGCCGTCCGGGCGCTGGTCGACGAGCTGTGGCCGGTGCTCACCCCCGAGCAACTGCTCACCGACCTCTACGACTCCCCCGCCCGGATCAAGGCCGCCACCCGCGGCTGGAGCGACGCCGACCGCGCCCTGCTCGCCCGCGCGGCCGGCAGCCCCTGGACCCCGGCGGATGTGCCGCTGCTGGAGGAGGCCGACGAGCTGCTCGGCCACGACGACAGCGCCGAGCGGGCCCGCGAGGCCCGGCGCCGCCGGCAGGCCCGCGCCGAGGCGCAGGACACCCTGGACCTGCTGCACGGCTCCCGCTCCACCGACCTCGACGACGACGAGGAGGGTGAGGAGCTCACCGCCGGCGACCTGCTGGACGCCGAGGCGCTGGCCGAGCGCAGCTCCGAGGTCGACTACCGCACCACCGCCGAGCGGGCCGCCGCCGACCGCACCTGGACCTTCGGGCACGTGGTCGTCGACGAGGCGCAGGAGCTGTCGGCGATGGCCTGGCGGCTGCTGGTGCGCCGCTGCCCGACCCGGTCGATGACCGTCGTCGGTGACCTGGCCCAGACCGGCAGCCTGGCCGGGGCGTCGGCGTGGGACGAGGCGCTGCGGCCCTCGGTCGGCGACCACTGGCGGCTGGCCGAGCTGACCGTCAACTACCGCACGCCCACCGAGATCATGGCGGTGGCCGCGGACGTGCTCGCCGCGAGCGACGCGGTCACCGCGGCCCCGCAGTCGGTGCGCAGCAGCGGCAACCCCCCGGTCGCCGAGCAGGTGCCCGAGGACGAGCTGCTGCCCCGGGTGGCGGCCCGCACCGCCGAGCTGGCGGAGCTGGGCGGCACGGTCGCGGTGATCGTGCCGCCCAGCCGGGCCGCGGCCGCCGTCCGGGCCGTCACCGACGCGCTGCCGCCCCAGCCCGACCCCGACCGGGCCCCGGTGGTGCTGGTGCCGGCCGAGGCCAAGGGCCTGGAGTTCGACTCGGTGCTGCTGGTCGACCCCGCTGCCGTGCTCGCCGAGGGGGTGCGCGGGCACAGTGACCTCTACGTCGCACTCACCCGCGCCACCCAGCGGCTGGTCGTGCTGCACCCCGGCGAGCTCCCCGCCGTGCTGGACCGGCTGACCGACCCGCCGGCGGCCGACTGATCGGTTCCGGTCGTGCCGCCGCGGGTCGGCGACCGCGCGCCCGCCGGCTCAGACGACCCGCAGCACCTCGGCCACCGGGCGGCGTCCGCTGGCGGTCGCCTCCCCGGCCGGCCAGCCGACCCGCAGCAGCATCTGCGGGTGCCCGACCAGGGACAGCTCCGAGGACAGCCGGGCCCGGGCCCAGGACTGGTCCAGCGCCTGGGTGAGCGGTGAGGTGACCAGCCCGGCCACGGTCGCGCGCAGCAGCAGCCGGCCCAGCGCCTGGCCGGCCCACAGCCAGCCCAGCCGGTCGTCCACCATCGTGCCCAGCAGCAGCACCGCGGGTCGCTCCACCGCGGGCGGGGCCGCGTCGTCGTCCGGCGTCGCACTGGCGGCACCGGGCTCGGGGACGACGAACTCGCGCACCAGCCAGTTGGACGGGCGCTGGGCGCGGTCCCCGGCGGGGAGCGCGTCGACCGGGACGCCGTCCGGGGCGTGCGGGTCGGTGCGGGTCCAGGCGGCCAGCTCGGCCAGGTAGGCGGGGTCGCCCTGCTCCAGCTGCTCGACCCGGTCCAGCAGTGCCACCGTGGCGACCTCCGCCTCCTCCCGGGTCACCGGCTGCAGCCAGACGCCGTCCCAGCCGATCTCCTCCTGGAAGGCGTCGATCAGCTCGGCCGGCACCGGGCGGGGCAGGAAGGGCGACCGATCGGTGTGCCGGCGCTCGATCGCCGCGGCCAGCTCGCGCTGCTCGGCGGTCGGCTCCCGGGTGCCGACCACCGTGATGGTGGCCAGGTGGTCCGGGGCGGCCGGGTCCGGGGCCAGCTCGACGGTCGCCGGGAAGCCGGCCGCGGCCAGCGCCACGACGGCGAAGTGCACCGCGACGCCGCAGCTGAGCACCTGCTGGCGGCCCGTCGGGTCGATCGCCGGCAGTGCCCGGGTCGGGTCGAGGTGCACCTGCAGCCGGTCGCCGGTGGCGGTGAACGTCCAGGGCTGGGTGTTGTGGATCGACGGTGCGCGCACGGCGGCTGCCACCACCTGCGTCCACTGGGCCTCGTCCAGCATGCTGCCTCCTCGCGGTCCGGTGCTGTCCCCGCCAGCTTGCCCAGCCGCCCCGGCCCGGTGCGCACCGGGGCCCGCGGCGCGCAGCCGGGCTCGGGTCAGGCGTCGCGGGTGAGGGCGAGCAGGGCGATGTCGTCGGCGCGGTGGGTGCCGGCCAGGTCGGCGAGCAGCCGGTCGCACAGCTCGTCCGGACCGGCCGCCGCCCAGCGCTCGGCGGCCGCCCGCAGCCGGTCCAGGCCGGCGTCGATGTCGCTGTCGCGGCTCTCCACCAGGCCGTCGGTGAAGAGCACCAGCGTGGCCCCGGGCGGGACGACGCCGGCCCACTCGACCGCCGGCGCCGGTGGGGCGCCGAGCATCCGGCTGGGCCGCACCGGCAGGTACTCCGCCCGTCCGTCGACGATGAGCAGCGGCGGCGGGTGGCCGGCCGAGGCGACGTGCAGCAGACCGCCGGGCAGGTCCAGGGTGGCGAACAGCGCGGTCGCCATCCGCTGCAGCCCGAGCAGCGGCCAGCTGGCCTGCAGCCGGTCGATGACGGCGGCCGGGGCCGGGGCCTCCACCAGCAGCGCCCGGTAGACGCTGCGCAGCTGCCCCATGGTGGCCGCGGCGGTGAGGTCGTGCCCGACGACGTCGCCGACGGCGATGGCCACGTGGCCACCGGGCAGCGGCGCGACGTCGTAGAAGTCCCCGCCGATCTCCACGCCGGAGGTGGCCGCCAGGTAGCGCACCGCCACGGTCGTCCCCGGCACCGGGGGCGGCGGCGGGGGCAGCAGGGTCGCCTGCAGGGTGTGCGAGGTGCGGGCCTCCAGCTCGAACCGCTGGGCCTTGGCCATCATCAGCGAGACCTGCAGCGCCAGCTGCTCGGCCAGCTCGACGTCGGCGGCGGTGAACGGCTGGCGCCGGCGGTCGGCCGACAGCGTCATCACCCCCAGCGCCCGGCCCTCGGCGACCAGCGGCACGCTGATCACGCTGGCCAGCTCCAGTGCCTGCACCGCCGCCAGCTCGGCGGGGTCGCGCACCACCTGGGCGAGCCACTCGTCGGTCACCGCCGGGAACCAGCGGGTGCGCCCCTCCTCCATCGCCGCCCGGGCGGGGGCGGGCAGCTCGCGCAGCGGCGGCGCCCAGGCGCGCAGCTCGTCGACGTACCGCTGGCGCTCGGGGTCGCCGTGCCGGGCGACCACCCGGGCCATGCCGTGCTCGCCGACCAGGTCCAGCAGGCAGATGTCGGCCAGCCGCGGCACGACCATCGCGGCCAGCCGCTCCACCGACTCGGTGACGCCGGTCGCCCGGGCCAGCAGCCGGGCGGCCTCCAGCAGGAACGCCGAGCGCTGCCCCTGCCGGGTGGTGTGCTCCAGCAGCCGGGCCCGCTCGAGGGCCTGCCCGGCCTGCCGGCCCAGCGTCCAGAGCAGGTCGACGTCCCCGTCGGACAGCTCGCCGGCCACCGGCTCGTCGAGGTCGATCAGGTCGCCGGGGCCCGAGCCGGCCAGGCCGAGGACCAGCACGCCCAGCCGCCGGGTGTCAGCGGCCACCGGGACGACCACCAGCGCGCGCAGGCCGGAGCCGGTCAGGGCGGCGGCCAGCCCGGGCCGCCGGGCCGCCAGCCGCTCGTCGGGGACGACGACCCGCAGCCCCTCGGCCAGCTCCAGGGCGATCTGCCCGCTCGCCGCCGCGGAGAGCTCCGCCAGCAGCTCATCCGGCAGCCCGTCACTCCGGACGACGCCCAGTTCGGGGTCGGCCCGTGGGCCCTCCGCGCCGCCGTCCCCGGCCCGGACCGCCGTGTCCTGGGACACCAGCACCAGCGCGGCACCCCGGGCCCGCAGCGCACCCCGGGCCTGCTGGACGACGACCGCGGCGACGTCGTCCACCGTGGTGGCCCCGGCCAGCTCGACGACGACCTGCTGCAGCGTGCGGGACCTCGCCTCGGCGAGCTCCGCGGCCCGCTGGGCGGTCAGGATCCGCCGCTCGTACCGCCGCCGCGCGGTGGCCTCGAACAGCGTCGCGCGGATCATCAGCGGGTCGCCGTCGGCGTCCCGCACCTCGACCGCGTTGACCAGGCAGGGCAGCAGCGAGCCGTCCGCCCGCACCGCGTCCAGGGCGACCTCGCGGACCGCGCCCTGCATGCGCAGCAGTGGTGCCAGGTGGGTGTCGTGGAACACCTGCCCGCCGACGCTGAGCAGGTCGCGCAGCCGGGTCCGCAGCACCTCCTCGCGTGGCCGCCCCAGCCAGCTGCACAGGGTGCTGTTCACCTTCACGATCGTGCCGTCGGGCAGCGTCGAGACGTACCCGCAGGGCGCGTTCTCGTAGAGGTCCGCCGGGTCGTCCTCGAGCAGCTCCGCCAGCCGGCCCCGCTCGTCGTCCCGCTCGCGCCGATCGGCCGACGCCGACCGGCTGGTCGTCACAGCCACTCCCGGATGGCGGCGGTGGTCTCCTCGGGCGCACTCAGGTGGGGGCAGTGCCCGGTCGCGGCGAGCTGGGTGAACACCGAGCCGCTGACCTGATCGTGGACGTACCGACCGGCCGACTCGGGGGCGATCACGTCCTCGGCGCACTGCAGCACGAGGGTGGGCACGTCGACCCCGGCCAGATCGGCCCGGTTGTCGGAGAGGAAGGAGACCCGGGCGAACTGGCGCGCCACGTCGGGGTCGGTGCGGCAGAAGCTGTTGGTCAGCTCCGCGGCGAGCTCGGGGCGGTCGGGGTTGCCCATGATCGTGGGAGCCACCGCGGCCGACCAGCCCAGGTGGTTGGCGTCCAGGCTGTCCAGCAGCTCCTTGATCTGCTCACGGGAGAAGCCGCCGACGTAGTCGCCGTCGTCGACGTACCGGGCGCTCGGCCCGATCATCACCATGGCCCCGATGTGCTCCGGGGCCCGCGCATGGGCCAGCACACCGATCATCGCGCTGACCGAGTGGCCGACGAACACCGCGTCGGTCAGCTCCAGCTCGCGCAGCAGCTCGACGACGTCGTCGGCGTAACCGCGCAACGAGGCGTACCGGGCCGGGTCGTAGGCGGTGAGGTCCGACCGACCGAAGCCCACGTGGTCGAAGGTGACCACCTGGTGGTCGACCTCGAAGTCGGGGGCGACGAACCGCCACATGTTCTGGTCACAGCCGTACCCGTGGGCGAACACCATCGGCCGGCCCTCGGGTCGACCGGTCACCCGGACGTGGTTCCGGATGCGGACGCTCATGCGGAGGAAAGTACGCGTCCGGGCGGTCCGCCCACCACCCACCGGCCGTGGTTCAGCCGGGTCGCACCTGCGCCAGCACCACGCCGCTGGCGGGCCGGGCCGGGATCCGTCGCAGCGAGATGCCCAGGTCCTGCTCGGGCAGCGTGTACTCCAGCCGGGCCAGCCGGATGACCAGCGCCGACAGCACCGCCACGGTGATGTCCTCCCCCGGGCAGCGGTGGCCGGTGCGCGGGTCACCCGCCCCCTGCGGGACCAGTTCCCAGGCGCCGATCTCGCGCACCTCGTCCCCGGCCAGGAAGCGCTCCGGGCGGAAGGCGAACGGCTCGGGGAACAGCTCCGGGTCGTGGTCCTGACCCCACAGGTCCAGCAGCACCATCGAGCCGGCCGGCACCGTCTCGCCCTCCCACTCGACCTCCCGCGGGGACCGGCCGCCGATGAACGGCGCGAACGGGTAGAACCGGCGCACCTCGTGGGCGAAGGCGACGGCGAAGGGCCGGTCGCCGGCGCGCAGCCGCTCCCGGTGCTCCGGCCAGCGGTGCAGCGCGTGCGCCGCGTAGGCGACGAACCAGCAGATCGCCACGGTCGGGCGGATCACGTTGAGCACCTCGACCGCGGCCACCCGGGGCTCGAGCACCTGCCCCTGGGAGTCCCGGTGCCCGGAGACGACCGCCAGCACCGAACCGGCCGGAGCGGTGCGCGCACCGGCGCGGACCTCCGACACGATCCCGGCCAGCCACGCCTCCCGCCGCTGCCGGGCCCGGCGGGCGCGCCAGTGCCGCGGTGCCCCGGTGGCGAAGCCGTCGACCATCGTGGTCAGGTCCCGGGCCAGCGCCGGCACCTCCTCGTCGGCCACCGGCACGCCGGACCAGGTGCAGATCCCCCGGGTCAGCACCCGGGCGGCCTCGTCGAAGAGCACGACGGTGTCCTGCCCGGCCCAGCCGGGCACGGCCTCGTCCCAGGCCGCCGTGATGCACCCGACGGCCTCCCACACCCGCTCGGGCTGCATGAGCAGGTCGACGAACATCGACTTGCGCACCCGGTGGGCCTCGCCGTCCAGGGTGTGCACCGCGCCGTGGCCGAACAGCGTGCTCACCACCGGCTCGGGCAGAGCGCCGCTGCGCCGGACGTGGTCCTCGTCGTAGAGGAACCGGGCCCCGGCCGGCCCCTCGACGCCGAGGGTCCGACGCATCATCAGCCGGGTGCGGACGGTGTCCCGTCCCGCGGCGCGGCGCCGGTCGGGCAGCCAGGCGTAGCCCTTGGCCAGCATCGGGATCGAGTCGTCGAGGCGGGGACGGCGGACCATGCGCTGCTCCCTGCCCAGCCCGGCACCGGCACAACCGCCTGTCCTCCGCCCGCCCAGTTCATCCGCCGTCGTCGCGGCCCCCCGGCTCGTCGGCCATCGGCTCCCCCAGGGCCCGCCGGGCCGCGGCGTAGGCCGGCCGGCGGAACCGGGCCAGCGGGCCGTCGGCGCGCAGCCCCGGTGGTGGGTGGAGCACCGCGTCGAAGTGCACCGGCGGGTCGGGCGGGTCCGTCGGCGTGCCCAGGGTGATCCGGGCGAAGGGCTCCCAGGGCCCGTCGCCGATCGCGGCGCAGAGGGTGACCTGCAGGCCCGGGGCGGCGGCGACCAGGCCGGCCCGGTCGGACGGGACACCGGCGCCCTCCGGGGACGCGGTCAGCCAGACGGGTCCGGCGGGGCTCCGGTAGGCCATGATCGAGCCGTAGGGGCAGGCGGCGTCGCGGCGGAGCACCGGCACCCGGCGGGACCACCGTCCGCTGCCCGCCGAGGACAGCAGCAGGTCGACCGGCGGGTCGCCGGCCACCCGGACCGCGAACCCCAGCAGGTCCGGGAAGCGGCGGGGCAGCCCGGCCCCCCGGGACATCCGGACGACGACGTCGTCGGTGCCGCTGCCGTCCAGCCAGGCGATGCCCGTGGTCCGGCGCAGCCCGGACCGCTCGAGCCGGCCGGGGAAGGCGACGCCGGTGGGGTGCATCGGCTTGCCGCCGCGCGCCCGGGCCAGGACGGCGAGCGGGCGGGCCACCACCCGGCCCGCGGCGTCGATCAGGAGTGCGGGGAGCGGGCCGGCCATGCCCTGCGGGTTACCACCGGGCGGGCCGGTCACCCATCGGTCGGCGATGCGGTGCTGCCGCGGCCGGCGCGCCGTCGGGCACGGCCGCGGGTGGAGCGGTGCCGGTCAGTCGCGGGTGGTGCCGCAGTCGGCGCAGCGCTTGCGGGCGCTGGAGTTGGTGCGCTTGCAGTTCTCGCAGGTCCACACGGTCCGTTCGATGGTGCGCATGTCCGGTTCCTCTCGCCCCGCCGGGTTCCCCGGCGTCGTCCAGGCGGCAGGCAGGGCTCACCTGCCGCCACGCGACCGACGCTAGGTCGCCCTCGTGACGGGGAGGTGTCCGTGGTGGAACCACTGGATGGCATCGGGTGCCACACCCGGGGGTGCACGTCCCGGGGGGCACGTCCCGGGACGGCACGTCCCGGGGTGGCACAGACAATGTGACGCGCCAGGTCACCGGTCGGGCTCACCGGCGAGTGAGCCGACGACCGAGCCGGTTCGGGGTCGAGCGGGCCCGGTAACGGGCGGGCTCAGCGCCGGGCGAGCGCCCGGGAGCGGGGCTCAGCCGCGCGAGCCGCAGCCGCCGGCACCGCAGGCGCACCCGCCGCACCCGGCCGCGGGAGCCGGCGCGGGCCGGCGGGCGATCCGGGCCAGCCCGACCGCCCCGGCCAGGTTCGCCACCCCGAGCACGCCGGCCACCAGCGCGACCAGCAACCGGCCGGCGTCCAGCAGCGTGTCCACGCCGCCGAACACGGCCACCAGCACCGCCGCCGCGGCGATCACGACTGCACCGGCCACGGCGACGGCCCGGCGCACGGCAGCGACCGCCGCCAGGGCGGGCAGCGCCAGCACTCCGGCGACGACGAACGCCCAGCCGGTGGCGGTGCCCGACAGCAGGGCCAGCCCGATCAGCACGGCGCCCAGCCAGATCGCGGCCGCGCCGACGACGGCCCCCGACCGGTCGAACCGGCCGTTGCGGGCGCCGCGCAGCATCGTCGCGCCGCGGAGGGCTGCCAGCACGCCGATCCCGCCGAGCAGCAGCCGCGGCCCGACACCGTCCCAGGCGACCGCCACGACGGCGAGGACGAGCAGGGCGGCGCCCAGCAGCGCCATGCGCGGCCAGGTCGACCGGGCCTGCGCCGGGGTGGTCGGGGCGGTCGCGGCCAGCCGGCCGGCGGTCACGGCGTTCGTCACGGCGACCAGTCTCCCCCACCGCGGCCACCGGGCACGGCTGCCCCGGCGGAGCACGTCCTGCTGTGCCACGCTGAGCGCCGCCATCCCGGCGATCGCCGAGCAGACGGCGACAGGAGGAAGTGGTCATGGGCACCTCGGGCACGGTCTCGGCAGCAGGACGGGCGGGCAACAGCGACGCCCTGGAGCACCTCGCCCGGGTGGGGCTCATCGCCTACGGCGTCGTCCACCTGCTCATCGCCTGGCTGGCGCTGCAGCTGGCCTGGGGCGGTGGCGGCGGGTCGGCCGACCAGTCCGGCGCGATGGCCACCCTCGCCGCGCAGCCGTTCGGCACGCCCCTGCTGTGGGTGCTCGCGATCGGCCTGCTGGCGCTGGCGGTCTGGCAGCTCGCCGTCGTGCTGCGCTACCGCGGCGCGCTCAGCGGCTCCGGTGACGCCCGCAAGAACGCGGCGGTCAAGGTCGGCAAGGCGGCGGCCAAGACGGTGGTCTACGTCTTCTTCGCCGTCACCGCGATCCGCTTCGCCACCGGCGGCGGACAGTCCAGCTCCGGGCAGGAGGAGCAGACCGTGGCCGGGGTGTTCGGCTGGCCCGGCGGGCGCTACCTGGTCGGGGCGGCCGCGCTCGTGCTGATCGGCGTGGGGGTCTACCACGTGCACAAGGGCCTGACCAGGGGCTTCCTCAAGGAGATCGACACCGCCGACGCCTCGGCCGGGCAGCGCCGGGTCATCGAGCGGCTCGGCCAGCTCGGCTACCCGGCGAAGGGCATCGCCCTGGGCGTGGTCGGCGGCCTGATCGGCTGGGCGGCGATCACCTTCGACCCGGAGAAGGCCAGCGGGCTGGACGGCGCCATGCACACCCTGCTCGACGCCCCGTTCGGGCAGGCGCTGCTCACCCTGGTCGCGCTGGGCATCGCGGCGTTCGGGCTGTTCTACTTCGCCCGGGCCCGGTTCCCCCAGCGCACCTGAGCACCGGGCACCTGAGCAACGGACAGCTGAGCAACGGGCAGCTGCGCACCGGCGGGCGGCGGGGCACCGGCTCGGGCACGATCACCGGCGTGAACGCCGTCCCGCAGCGCGTGCACGACGCCGTCAGCCGCGCTCGCGAGGTCACCGACCACCCGGTGCTCGAGCACCTCGCCCGGGTCGGGCTGGTGGCCTACGGCGTCCTGCACGTGCTGATCGGCTGGCTGACGTTCCGGATCGCCTGGTTCCTGCAGCCGGGCACCGAGGACGCCGACCAGACCGGCGCGCTGCAGACCGTCGCCGATACCCCCGGCGGACAGGTCCTGCTGTGGCTGATCGGGCTCGGCATGCTGGCACTGGCGCTGTGGCAGGCCGGTGAGGTGCTGCGCTGGTGGACCGGCCTGCTGCGCCCCGGGCACCGGCTGCGGACCGCCGTCGTCTGCACGAAGTGCGCGGCCAAGGCGGTGGTCTACGCGGTCCTCGGCGGGACGGCGCTGTTCTTCGCCGCCGGGGTCAGGTACCAGGCCGACGAGCGGTTCCAGCAGCTGACCGACGACGCACTGGAGATCCCCGGCGGCTCGACCCTGGTCGGTGCGGTCGGCGTCGGGGTGGTCGCGGTCGGGGTCTACGTGCTGGTGCGCGGGGTCACCGGGAAGTTCATGCGGGACGTCGACCTGGACGCCACCCCGGACCGCTGGGAGCCGCTGATCCAGCGGGTCGGCACGGTCGGCTACGTCGCCAAGGGCATCGCCTTCACCGTCTCCGGCGGGCTGCTGGTCTACGCGGCCGCCACCCGCGACGTGTCGACGGCGACCGGCCTGGACGGCGCGATGAACGCGATCGGCGCTGTGCCGACCGGGCAGTGGCTGCTCACCGCGGTCGCCGCCGGGTTCCTCGCGTTCGGCGGCTATGCGTTGGTCCGGGCCCGCTTCCCCGACCGCGACCCCGCCACCTGACCACGGCCGTCCCGGGGGTCAGCGGAGCTGGACCAGGCCGGCGCCGGTCGGGGTGAAGCCGCACCCGTCGAGGTAGAAGTCGCGGAGCTCGTCGTCGAAGTCGACGTGCAGCCACTCGCAGGCACTCTGCCGTGCCCCGGCCACCGCCGTCGTGACCAGTGCCCGGCCGATGCCCGTGCGCCGCTGGTCCGCCCGGACGACGGTGTCCAGCAGGAACGCGTGCACGCCGCCGTCCCAGGCCACGTTGACGAACCCGACCAGTTCGCCGGCCTCGACCGCGGTCACCCAGCCCAGGCTGTACCGCTCGACCTGGGCGACCCAGTCGTCGTCCAGCAGCCGGTGCCCGAACCCCTCGGCGTGCAGCGCGTTGACGTCGGCGTTGGCGAACGGCCCGCGCCACGAGTACTCGACCACCCGGGCACCGTAGGTGTCACCGTCCGCGTGCGCACCCGAGTTCCCTGGTGGTGAGGTCACCCGGGCGGCAGCCGCCGGGCCGCGCGGTCGAGCACGAGGGACAGGGCGGCGTCGGCGGCCGGGGACAGCGCCACCAGGTGGGCGAAGCCGTGCGGCATGTCCGGCAGCTCGAGCAGCTCGGCCGGGCTGCCGGCGGCGCGCAGGGCCTCGACGTACGCCCGGCCCGAGTCGCGCAGCGGGTCGACGCCGGCGGTCACCACCAGTGCCGGCGGCAGGCCGGCGAGGTCGCCCTCGGCCGGGCTGATCCGCGGGTCACCCAGGTCGGTGCCGCGCGGCACGTAGCTGCGGGTGTACCAGCCCATGTCCGCCAGGCTGAGGAAGGGCAGGTGCCCGAACTCGCGCACCGACGGCTGGTCCGCGCCGCGCGCCACGTTCGGGTAGAGCAGCAGCTGCGCGGCCGGCTGCGGCCCGCCCGCGTCGCGCAACTGCTGGCAGACCACCGCCGCGAGGTTGCCGCCGCCGCTGTCGCCGGCCACCGCGACCCGTCCCGGGTCCCCGCCCAGCTCGGCCGCGTGGTCCAGCGCCCAGCGGGTGGCGGTGACCGCGTCCTCGACCGCCGCCGGGAACGGGTGTTCGGGTGCCCGGCGGTACTCGACCGACAGCACCACCGCGGCCAGCCCGGCGGCCAGCCTGCGGGCCAGCCCGTCGTAGTCGGGCACGCTGCCCAGCGTCCAGCCGCCGCCGTGCAGGAAGACGACGGTCGCCCCGGCCGGGTCGGCCGGGCGGTACACCCGTCCGGGCAGCCCCTCGGCCAGGGACACGTCCTCTGCCGGGACGTCGGGGCCGGCGGCCAGCCCGGCGTCAAGCAGGGCGGCGAACCTGGTGCGTGCCGCCGCCAGCCCGGCCTCGCGGGCCGGTGGGCTCAGCAGGGTGCCCAGTCGCGGCAGCAGAGCGGCGAGCTCGGGGTGCAACTGCCGGGGAACGGCGTCAGCGGCGTCCATCGGCCCATCCTGGCGGCACCGCCGGGCCGGCGGTGCGAGGCAGCCCCGGCTCAGGCGTCGACGACGGTGAAGACGTCCCAGAGGCCGGTGATCTGCAGCGGGCGGATGACCGCCCGGGCGGTGCCGCAGCGCATCAGCAGCTGCCGGCCGGCGGCGTCGGCGGCGCGGTGCGCGGTGGCCAGCGCGGAGAGGCCGGCGGAGTCCAGGAAGGTGACCCTGCTGAGGTCGACCTCGACGCCGGCGGTGCCGGGGCGGCCGACCACCTCCAGCAGGCAGTTGCGCAGCCCGGGGGCGGTGGCGGAGTCGACCTCGCCGCTGATCGTGATCGTGCAGCCGGCCGAGGAGGTGGCGGCCCGCACGTCGATGCGGGTGGGGTCGATGTCGATCGGGAGTGCGGTCATGTGGACCTCCGGCGGACCCATCGTGGCCGGCGGCAGCGCTGCCGACCTCGTGCGCCGGGCAGTTCTCGCCCGGTCGCGGCTGGTGGTTGAACCGCACGGCGGACGTTAGGGATCACCGCCCGTGCGCACAAGGGGCTCTCGGCGTGGCGACGCGCGCCACGCCGATGACCTGGACGCGACGGGGTGGGCGTGTCCGGTCCCGCCGCCCCCGGAGGCCCCGTGGACGGCACCCGCTCGAGGTGGTGACCGCCGCCGCGCCGGCCGCGGTCACCGGGCCGCCCACCCGGTCCCGCCGCCCACCCCGGCGGCGGGCGGATACTGGTGTCCATGTCGAAGCCGGCCCTGTCGCAGCGCACCGTGGTCGCCGGGCTCGTCTGGGTGGCGCTCACCGTCCTCGCCTTCGCGACCGACCCGGTGCTCGGCGCGGTGGTGCTCATCTTCGGCGCGGCCACCGTGGTCGTCGTCCAGCTGTCCAGCACCTGGTCCGAGCACCCCGACTTCGAGGCCCGCGAGCAGGAACGGGCGGCGCGCCGCAAGGTCAAGTGGGAGAAGAACACCCCCAAGCGGGAGAAGGACGCCGCGCGGTACGCCGCGCACCAGGCCCGTCAGGCCGCCAAGGCGCGGGAGTCCCAGGACCGGGCGGGCTCCTGAGCCGGTAAAGGGCTGGACGGCGCCGGACGCCGCCCCTACCGTCCCCCGGCATGGGCGACACCTCGCTGCGGCTGCGGCTGCGCATCTCCTGAGCTGATCCCGGGCGCCGCTGTGCCGGCCCCGCCGTCCGCCGGTCCGTGACCGGCCGACCGCTCCTCCCCCGTTCCCGGCGCGCCCGCGCCGACGTCGCGGGCTGCCCCCTGCCCTCCTGGAGGTCCCCATGTCACGACCCACCCCTGCCCTCTCCGGCCAGGCCGCCGATGCCCGTGCCCAGCTGCCCGAGGAGGCACACAGCGGCTTCGACCGGCTGGTGCACGCCGTCCTCGCCACACCCGGTGCCAGCCGGCGGCCCGCACTGGGCGCCGCGCTGCGCAGCCAGCTGCCCGGCACCGCCGGGGTCCGCTGGCTGCACGCCGAGGGACTGTCGCCGACCTCCCGGGCCGGTGACCTGACGGCTGCGCACTGGCTGTCCCTGCACGAGGCGTGGCTGGCCAACCAGCAGGCGCCGCGGGCCGGGAGCCGGGAGAGCGGGCACGGTCCCCGGGCCGACAGCCGGCACGGCCACGCCGCCGGCGCCCAGGCGATCCCCCGCTACTACTGAGCCATCCCGCGCTGGTGCTGAGCCGGCCCCCGGCCGACGGCGTCCTCGGCAGCGAGCTCGGCCGCTCGCTGGGGATGGGCGAACGCCTCGGCCAGCGCCTGGCGCTGCGGCCACACACCGCAGCGCCAGGCCAGCGCCCGCCCGAGCGCGGCCGGGGTGCCGTCGACGGCGTCGACGTCGGCCCCCGGCCACCACGCGACCGACCGGCCGCCGGTCACGGTCAGCTCCGGGTGGACGGCGACCGACCCGGGCAGCTCGGCCAGCCCGAGCCTGGTGGCCGCGAGCCCGGCTCCCGGCACGTCCCGCCAGGCGACGGTGCGGGCCGGCCGGCTGGTCAGCCGGGCCCGCACCTGCTCGCTGGCCAGCGGGAGGTCGAGCAGGTCGGCGACCGCAGCCGGCGCGCCACCGGCGGGCACCACCGGCGTTCGCACCAGTGGCTGTAACCACGGTGCGTCGAGCACCACGGCCTCATCGGTGACCTCCGCCGGGCCCACCCGCACCCGGTCCGGCGGGTCGACGTCGACGCCCTCTAAGGCCGTCGCGAGCTGGGCGTACACCGTCGCGAGGACCCCCGTCGAGACGGTGCGCGCCGGGTCGCCGAGCCGGTCGAGCAGGTCGAGGGCGTCCTCGACGTCGGCCACCACGTCGGCCACGGTCACCGGCGGGCGCAGCAGGTCGAGCACCTCGGGCGACAGCTCGCCGACCGGTTCGTACAGTCCCTGTAACTCGACTGCGTCGAGCGCCCTCAGCCGGTCCGGGCGGGCGCCGTCCAGCACCGGCGACGTCCGCAGCCACCAGCGCAGGTACCCCGGGACGGCGACGCCACCGAGTTCCACGTCGGCGCGGGCAGCGGCGGGCAGCGCGGCCAGCAGCGGCAGGGCCCGCGGCCAGTCGCGTACCAGCTCCAAGTCACGCACCGCGGTCAGCGCCGGCCAGGACGGCGGCGGCGCGTCGGCCGGCAACCGGTCCAGGACGGCGTCCACCCACTCCTCGACCCGGTCGACGTCCAGCTCGTCCGGGTCGTCGGCGGTGAGCGTGGCGAAGGTGTCCAGCACGCCGACCGCGCGCAGCGCCGCGTCGTCGTACACCCGCGCGAACTCCGGGTCCAGGACGCCGAGCGCCCCGGGCCGGAGGACGTCGGCCAGCGGCGAACCCGGACGCACCAGCTCGCCGGCCGGCGCCCAGCCGCCGTCGTCGTCGGGCAGCGCGAGCTCGGCCAGCCACGGCAACTCCCCGGGCGCCGGGCCGGCCGCCGCGACGAGCGCCAGGACGGCGTCGGCCAGCGGTTCCACGTCCTCGCCGTCGTCGGCGCGGTCCAGCGAGCTCTCCACCGCGGCCCGGACGTCGGGGTCGCCCAGCACCGCGGCCGCCGTCGCCGGCCGGGCACCGAGCCGTTCCAGCACGCGGTGCGCCGGCTCGGCCACCGCGGCCGGATCGGCGATCCGCAGGCCCAGCGAGGCGAGCCGGGCGGCGGGCAGCTCGGGCCCGGCCAGCAGCACCCCGGCGGGGGTCTGCGCGACCCGGCCGTCGGCCAGCGGCACCGGGAGCGCCGCCAGCTCGTCCCGATCGGCACCGTCGAGGGCGGCGTAGAGGTCGGCCCACCACTCCCCCGGCCGCTGGACCCCACGCACCGCCTCGACCACGTCGGCCAGCGCGGCCCGCCGGATGCCGAGCGCATTGCGCACCCGAGCATCGGCCCGCCGGGACCACGCGGCCGGCAGCAGGCCGGGCAGCACGCCGACGAGGGCGGTGACCCGCTGCCCGGTCGGGTCGTCCAGGGCCACCGCCCGGTCCGGCCGCAGCGGCGGTTCCTCCGGGTCGGCGGCCGGCAGCCAGGCGTGGTGCCGCAGCCGGTCGAGCACCGCCCGGCACAGCGCGGCGTCCAGCTCGGCGGCGGCGAGGCCGACCCCGGGGACCAACTGGAGCAGCACCGGGTCCGCGGGCAGCTCGGTGAGCAGCCGGCGGTAGGCGTCGGCGGACACCTCGACCAGCGCATCGGTGACCGGCCCCTGGGCGACGTGCCGCCGGTCGGGGCCGAGCGGGAACGGCGCGATCAGCCGGGCCGGCAGCGACAGGGGCTCGTCGCTCGGGGTGGGTGCGTGCAGCACCTGCCGGCCGGTGAGCGGGACCGGGACGCCGTCCTCGGTCGGCACCGCCCAGGTGACGGTGTAGCCGCGACGGTCGCGTTCCTCCACCGGCCGGTCGGCGAACAACGCGGCGGGCAGCTCGCCGCTGCGGGTGACGACGTGCCAGGTCGTCGTGCGGTCGCCGTCGGTCAGCCGCACACCGTCGCCGCGCCGGGCGGCGGTGAGCGTGCGCCCCCCGCCGTCCAGGAGGACGTCGACCCGGCTCAACGTCGGCAGCGCCAGCAGCAGACCGGCGTCCAGGCCGGTGAGCGCCGCGCGCACCTGGTCGCGGGCTGCGTCGCGCAGCGGGAGCACGACCTCGGTGGCGAACCCGGCCGGCGGGTGGCCGTCGGTGTCGAAGGGCAGCCGCAGCACCGGGACGTCGCCGCCCCGGCGGGCCAGCTCGTCCGCCAACGCGGGGACCCCGGCGACCGCGGACCGCGTCCCAGCCGCACTGAACCGCACCGACCGGTCGGTGGAGACGACGGCGGGCTCGTCGGTGACCGCGAGGACGGCGGCGAACCCGACGCCGAAGCGGCCGACGCTGTCCGCGGTGTCCCGCTTCGCGCTGGCCCGGAGGGTGGCCAGCGCCTGCACCCCGTCCCGGTCCAGCGGTGCCCCGGTGTTCGCGGCCCGGAGGGTGCCGCCGGCCAGCTCGATCCGCAGGTGGCCGGGCACCCCGGCCCGGGCGGCGGCGTCGGCGGCGTTCTGCGCCAGCTCGACCAGCAGCCGGTCCCGGTAGCCGCCGCGGACCAGGTCCTCCTCGGCGTTGGCGTCCTCCCGGAAGCGGGCCGGGGAGTCGGTCCAGGCAGCCAGGACGCGACGACGCAGCTCGGCGGGGTCAGGCATCCCGGCAGCATGCCGCAACCCGGCGCCCTGCCGGCCCCGTTCGCCGGAGCGGCGGCCCGGGTGGCGCGACCGGCCCGCGGCGGTCGGTCATCCCTCCATCGGCTCGGCCTCGCGCCCTGTTGCACCGTCGATGACCGCGCGGCCGTCCAGCGGGGCCTGCAGCGACACCGACACCGAGTCCTGGCACGCATCACCGGGGTCACGTCTCGTGGAGACGACGGTGATGGTGACGGTGTCGTCCGCCTCGACCACCTCGGTCTCGGGGTCGCCGTTGCAGGTGCCGATCCACAGGTGGACCACGTCGTCGGCGACCGACCAGCCGAGGATCGGCTGCGGTCCGCGTTCCTCAGCGGCAGAACAGGCCGCCAGGACGGCAACGGCGGCGACCGCTGCGACGGAGCGCGCGAAGCGCCCCGCAGCCATGGCCACCGCCGACTGGCGACACCGCATCGCTCCCCACCTCGAGCGGTTCGTGCTCATCGCCCTCCACCTCGATCGGTTCGTCCAGACGCTACGCAGCATCGACTGCTGTTCTGGGGCAGCGCCACGTCCATCCCTGGTCACTCGTGCACAGCCGCGTGGATTCGCCACATCGGTCTCCAGCGGGCCGCACTGGTCCGAGCCGGCGCTGAGTGCTCCGCCGAACTCGTCCTCGTCACCGAACGGGTGGCCGCCCGAGTCGGGGTGGTCAGCGGATCTGGTCACCGGCCGAACGAAGCCAGCCGCCAGTTCCTGAGGACACCCGTCGCCGTCGACGACCCGACCGGCGCCGGGCCGCGCCGCGCCGCGACCTCAGCCCACGCGCGCCCGTAGCCGACCACGGCGTGAGCGTGGTCGGCGTTCGGGGTCGGGGTCGGGGTCGGACGAATCAATGAAGAAGTGGTCCGATGAGGATCTCGGTGCCGTCGGGTCGCCAGGTGCGCCATCGGCCATCCGGTTGTCGTTCGACGCGGAAGCCGTGGTGGACCTTGGTGTGGTGGCGTTCGCACAACAACGCTGAGTTCTCCAGGCTGGTCTCGCCGTCGTGCAGCCAGTGGATGAGGTGGTGCACCTCGCACCACCACGTCGGGGCACCGCAGCCGGTGAACACACACGACTTGTCCCGCCGTTCGACTGCTCTGCGCAGGCCGGGGGTGACCACCCGGTGGTCCCGGCCCAGGTCCAGCGGCGTCCCATCGGGGCCCAT
>NZ_CANKUD010000012.1 GCF_947486615.1 uncultured Modestobacter sp. | reverse complement strand
TCTTGGAGTTATCCCAGAGCTGAGGGCAGGTTGCCCACGTGTTACTCACCCGTTCGCCGCTAGGGCACCACCCCGAAAGGTGGGCCTCGCTCGACTTGCATGTGTTAAGCACGCCGCCAGCGTTCGTCCTGAGCCAGGATCAAACTCTCCGTAGATGATTTGATCACAGGCTGAGACCAAGAGTTGGCACTCTCGTTCAATCAACCAAAGGAACCCAAACACCACGATCAAAGACCGCAGTGTCCAGGGATTTGTTACTTGGCACTGACTTTCGGCACGCTGTTGAGTTCTCAAGGAGCGGACGCGCACGAACCCCGACCAATTTCTTGGCCGTTGTCTCGTGGCGGTGATTTCCACTTTACACCAAGTTCCGCAGCAGTCGAACCTCGGGGGTTCATCCGGCGGTTTCCCAGGTCTTGCGACCCGGTCCGTTCTCGCTTGGTGCATGGAGAACGATACACGCCCTCAGAGGGGTCCTGCAGGGGGGGTCCCCGGGGGGTCTGCGAACGTCCCCCCGGCCCTGTTGACCAGCGAGAAGGCCGGTCAGGCCACCCCGCGGGGCCGGTACTGCACGCTCACCCGCGGACCGACGGGCTTCGTCGTCTTGGGGATGCAGTGCTCCCACGTCCGCTGGCACGAGCCGCCCATGACGACGAGGTCGCCGTGCCCGAGGGTGAACCGGAGGCTCTCCCCGCCACCGACGGGTCGCAGCATCAACGGGCGCGGCGAGCCGAGGGACACGATGGCCACCATCGTGTCCTCGGTGCGGCTCCGGCCCACCCGGTCGCCGTGCCAGGCCACACTGTCCCGACCGTCGCGGTACAGACACATGCCGGCGGTGACGAAGGGCTCGCCGAGCTCGGGCCCGTAGTGGCCGTTGAGCGCGCTGCGGGCATCGGTCAGCGCGGTGTGCGGCAGGACCTCGTCGCCGCCGTACCAGCGGAGGAGCCGTGGGACCGCCACCTCACGGTCGTACATCTGTCGCCGGTCAGCGCGCCAGCCGATGTCACCGAGCAACACGTCGAGCACGGCGTCGGAGCCCTCGACCCAGCCGGGCAGGTGGTCGACCCAGGCCCCTCGGGACAACTGGTGGCGGACGACGCGCCCCGGCAGGGGGGTGAGTGCGGCTTCCTCGGCGACGTCCCACATCGACGGCTGGTGCGCGAGCGACATGCACCGAGACTACTCCCGGTTTCGCACAGGTGTTCGAAACCCTGTGGACAACTGCAGCCTGGCCGACCTCGAGTGTGGGCACGGGCCGCGCGCTGGAGAGGAGACGGGCCGGCCGCCCCCTCGAGACCTCAGGCGCTGCCGACCTCAGGCGCTGAGCGCGAGGGCGAACGGCAGCACCGAACCCGCCCCGGCGAGGCGGAGCTCCCGCCCGGCGACGGTCATGGTCCAGCGGGAGTCGGCGAGGTCGTCGACCAGCAGCACCGGTGCGTCCCCGAGCTCGGCGAGCCGGTCGCGCAGCTCCGAGCCGACGACGATCCGCTGCCACACCCCGGCGAGGCGGAAGGCGCTGTTGCCCCCCGGCCCGCCGGTCGGGCCACCGTGCGCCAGCTCGAGGGTGCCCAGGTACGGCAACCGCCCGACCCGGGCCAGCCCCTGGGCCACGCCGGTGACCAGCGCCGGCCGGCGGCGGGACGGCATGGCGACCACAGCCCCTGGGCGCTGGGCCCAGTCCCAGGCGCCGAGCACCCGGGCGCAGGCCTTCAGCAGCTCCTCGTCCGGCGGGGCGTCGTCCGGCAGGCCAGGGCGGATCACCCGATGGCTGACCTCCAGCGCGGCGTCCGGGTCCTCCTCCAGCGGCGGGGCCTCGAGATCATCGGCCAGGGTGGCGACCCCGCCGACGCCGTCGTCCCCCAGCAGGGTGCGGAGCCGCTGACCCCAGCCGAGGTCGGTGAGCCGGGCCACGGCCCGGCCCGTGGCGATCTGCTCCCCCGGCGCGATCTTGCCCTTCACCTCGACACCGAGCCGGTCCGCGCCGGTGGGCCACTGGGCCCGGGGCGGGAGCTCCACGCCAGGCCGGTCGAGCCGCGCGGAGGCCGCCTCGGAGGCGGCAGCCGGGACGTCGGTGGCGTACCAGGGGCCGGCGCAGACGTCGCAGCGGCCGCAGGGTGCAGCGGTCGGGTCGTCCAGGGCCTCCTGCAGGAAGGCCATCCTGCACTCGGCGGTGCCGACCGGCTTGGCGTAGTCGAGCATCGAGCGCTGCTCGGCCTCCCGGGTGGCGGTGACCCGGGCGTACCGCTCGGCGTCGTACACCCAGGGCACGCCGGTGGACCGCCATCCGCCCTGCACTCGTTCCACCGCCCCGTCGACGGCGAGCACCTTCAGCAGCAGCTCCAGCCGCGACCGTCGGACGTCGGCGACGGTCTCCAGCCGGGCCACCGACCAGGCCCTGCCGTCGGCCATGGCGGTGAGCACTGCGGCCGCGTGGTCCTCCCGCGGCATGGACGAGGTGGCGAACCACTGCCAGATCGCGATGTCCTCCGGGCCGGGGAGGAGGAGCACGTCGGCGTGCTCGACGGCGCGGCCGGCGCGGCCGACCTGCTGGTAGTAGCTGACCGGGGACGACGGCGCCCCCAGGTGCACCACGAACCCGAGGTCGGGCTTGTCGAAGCCCATGCCCAGCGCGGAGGTGGCGACCAGCGCCTTCACCCGGTTCTCCCGGAGCGCCTCCTCGGCGTCCTTGCGATCGGCGTCGTCCAGGCGGCCGGTGTAAGCGCGCACCTCGTGGCCGGCGTCGCGCAGCAGCGCCGCCGTCTCCTCGGCCGCGGCGACGGTGAGCGTGTAGACGATGCCGCTGCCCGGCAGGTCGTCCAGGTGCGCGGCCAGCCAGGCCAGCCGCGCGCGGTCGGTGTCCAGCCGCAGGACGCCCAGCCGCAGCGAGTCGCGCGCCAGGGGCCCGCGCACCGTGGTGACGTCGACCCCGCCGGCGCCCAGCTGCTCGGCGACGTCGGCGACCACCCGCTCGTTGGCCGTGGCAGTGGTGGCCAGGACCGGGGTGCCGGGCGGCAGCTGGCCGAGCAGGTCACGGATGCGCCGGTAGTCGGGGCGGAAGTCGTGACCCCAGTCGGAGACGCAGTGCGCCTCGTCGACCACCAGCAGACCGCACCGCTCGACCAGGCCGGGCAGCTGCTCGTCGCGGAAGCGGGGGTTGGTCAGCCGCTCCGGGGAGACCAGCAGGACGTCCACGTCGTCGGCGGCCAGCCGGGCGTTGACGTCGTCCCACTCGGTGACGTTGCTGCTGGAGATCTCCACGGCCTTGATGCCGGCCCGCGCGGCCGCGGCCACCTGGTCGCGCATGAGCGCGAGCAGCGGGCTCACCAGCAGGGTCGGCCCGGCACCGCGGCGGCGCAGCAGTGCGGTGGAGACGAAGTAGACGGCCGACTTGCCCCAGCCGGTGCGCTGCACGACCAGCGCCCGCTGGTGCCGTTCGACCAGCGCGGTGACCGCGGCGTCCTGGCCCTCGCGGAAGACGGCGTCGGCGCGGCCGGTGAGCTCGCGCAGGACGCCGAGGGCCTCGTCGGCCAGGTCGGTCTCGACGGCGGTGCTCATGCCCCGACCCCCACCGTTGCGTGGCCGCCGGCCCGCCCAGCCGTGTGCGCCCTGCCGTCGCCTGCGGTGTTCATGCCCCGACCGTAGGCGGCGGCACCGACATCTCCGGACCTGGGCGTGCGGTGCCTGTGGACGACCGGTTGGATGGACCCCGATGCTGCCGCCCGACAACCACGTGCACTCGGAGTTCTCGTGGGACACGGGGCCCCGGGCCTCGCTGCTGCGCGCCTGCGAGCGGGCGGTGGAGATCGGGCTGCCGGCCATCGCGTTCACCGAGCACCTGGACTTCACCGTCTGGGACGCCGCCGACCGCGCGACCGCCCGCGGGCTCACCGACCGCCACCCGGCCAACCAGCTGCCGATCGACGTCGACCTGTACGCCGAGACGATCTGGGAGGCGCGTCAGCGCTTCCCGTCGTTGCGGGTCTGGTCCGGCGTCGAGGCCGGCGAGCCGCACCTGTTCGGGGCCAGCGTGGACGCCCACCTGAGCGCCGCACCGGTCGACCGGGTCCTGGGCTCGCTGCACTCCCTGCCGGTGGACGGGCGGCTGATGGGGGTCAACCGGCTGCTGCACGCGCCGGGCGTGGACGTGATCGAGACGATGCGCCGCTACCTGACCGAGATGGTCGCGATGATCGAGACCAGTGACGTCTTCCAGGTGCTGGCGCACTGCGACTACCCGCGGCGCTACTGGCCCGGCGGGCGCGAGCAGTACCCGGAGGCGCTGTTCCAGGAGGAGTACCGCGCGGTGTTCCGGGCGCTGGCCGCCAGTGGGCGGGCACTCGAGGTCAACACGACCAGCCCGCTGTGGTCGGTGGAGCTGCTCCGCTGGTACCGCGAGGAGGGCGGCGACGCGGTGAGCTTCGGCAGCGACGGGCACCAGCCGCACCTGGTCGGGCAGCGGTTCGACCTGGCGGTCGACGTCGTCGAGCAGGCCGGCTTCCGCCCGGGCCGCGACCGCTTCGACTTCTGGCGTCGGTGAGCCCGTTCCGGACTGATCGAGACCGGTTGGTGTCGATCGCGTCGGACGCTGCTGATGACAGGGGCATGACCGCTCCGGCAGCTCCTCAGGACGTCACCGACGCCGTCCCCTTCGGCCCGCTCACCTTCGTCCAGGAGATGGCCCGCGCCGGCCATGCCACCATCGCCCAGCTGTACGACGAGGCCCTGGCGGCCATCGCGGCGCTGGCCGAGAGCTGGGACCAGCCCGCCGCCGAGGCGCAGGTGCTGCGGATGAACGACCGGCCGGCCGTGCAGGTCCGACCGGTGGGATCCGCAGCCGCCTGAACCCCGGGTGCCCTGATCCGGCGAAGTCGCACCAGGTACTTCACCGCTAAGGCAACTTGCGGCTAGGGTCGCGCAATGGCCCTCCCGCGTCGCGTCGTCATCGCGCTGGGCGGGAACGCCATGACCGGTCCCGACGGGTCCGCCACGCCCGGCGCCCAGCGGGACGCCATCGCCGGTGCCGCCCGGCACGTGGCCGCCGTCGTCGACACCGGCGCGGAGGTCGTGCTCACCCACGGCAACGGCCCGCAGGTGGGCAACCTGCTGGTCAAGAACGAGCTGGCCGCGCACGAGGTGCCGCCGGTCCCGCTGGACTGGAACGTCGCCCAGACCCAGGCGACCATCGGCTTCACCCTCGCCGACGAGCTGGACGCCGCCCTGGCCGCCCTCGGCTCGGCGAAGCGCACCGCGGCCCTGGTCACCCGCACGCTCGTCGACCCGGCCGACCCGGGGTTCCGCACGCCGACCAAGCCGGTCGGCCGGCACCTGCCGCGGGAACGGGCCCAGCACTTCATCGACCTCGGCCAGGTCTGGGAGGACCGCGGCGAGCGCGGCTGGCGCCGGGTGGTCGCCTCCCCCGAACCGCTGTCGGTGGTCGACGTCCCGGCGATCTCCGCGCTGAGCGCGGCCGGCTTCGTCGTCGTCTGCGCCGGTGGCGGCGGCGTCCCCGTGGTCGACGACGGGCGGGACGGCGCTGCGCTGCGCGGCGTGGAGGCCGTCATCGACAAGGACCTCACCGCGGCGCTGCTTGCCCGCGAGCTGGACGCCGGCACGCTGGTGATCGCCACCGACGTCCCGCACGTGATGGTCGACTTCGGCAGCCCACGGGCCCGGCCGCTGGGCCGGGTCACCGCCGCGGAGCTGCACGCGCACGCGACGGCCGGCCAGTTCGCCCGCGGCAGCATGGGCCCCAAGGTCGACGCCGCGCTCCGGTTCGTCCAGCAGGGCGGCGACCGCGCCGTCATCACCTCGCTGGAACACATCGCCGACGCCGTCGCCGGTGACGACGTCGGAACCGTCCTCACCGCATAGGAGAAGCCGTGCCCGCACCGATCGAGGTCCGCAAGGTCCCCCTGCACAACGTCAGCGACGCCTCCGAGCTGGCCAAGCTCATCGACGACGGCGTCATGGAGGCCGACCGGGTCGTCGCCGTCATCGGCAAGACCGAGGGCAACGGCGGGGTCAACGACTACACCCGGATCATCGCCGACCGCGCCTTCCGCGAGGTGCTGCTGGAGAAGGGCACCCGCACCAAGGAGGAGGTCGGCGAGGTCCCGATCGTGTGGTCCGGCGGCACGGACGGCGTGATCAGCCCGCACGCCACGATCTTCGCCACGCTGCCCGAGGACGCCGTGGAGAAGACCGACGAGCCGCGGCTGACCGTGGGCTTCGCGATGAGCGAGGTGCTGCTGCCCGAGGACATCGGTCGGCTCACCATGGTCGAGAAGGTCGCCGCGGGCGTGCGCCGGGCGATGGCCGAGGCGGGCATCACCGACCCGGCCGACGTCCACTACGTGCAGACCAAGACGCCGCTGCTGACGATCGAGACGATCCGCGAGGCGAAGTCGCGCGGGCAGGAGACCTACTACGACGAGCCGCACGGCTCGATGGACCTCTCCAACGGCACGACGGCGCTGGGCATCGCGCTGGCCCTCGGCGAGATCGAGATGCCGGAGCAGAAGCAGGTCATGCGCGACTTCGACCTGTTCAGCGCGGTCGCCTCCTGCTCCTCGGGCGTGGAGCTGGACCGGGCGCAGATCGTGGTCGTCGGCAACGCCCGCGGGCACGGCGGCAACTACCGGATCGGCCACTCGGTGATGAACGACGCGCTCGACTCCGACGGCATCTGGGACGCCATCAGGGACGCCGGCCTCGACCTGCCGGAGCGGCCGCACACCTCCGACCTGGGCGACCGGCTGGTCAACGTCTTCCTCAAGTGCGAGGCCGACCCGACCGGCTACGTGCGCGGCCGGCGCAACGCGATGCTCGACGACTCCGACGTCTTCTGGCACCGGCAGATCAAGGCGACCGTCGGCGGTGTCGCCGCGTCGGTGACCGGCGACCCGGCCGTCTTCGTGTCGGTGGCCGCGGTGCACCAGGGCCCGTCCGGCGGCGGCCCCGTCGCCGCGATCGTCACGGCCTGAGGTACCGCGGACGGCGCCGGTCGGGGACACCCCGGCCGGCGCCGCTGTCGTGTCAGGGCGACGTCAGGCGATGCAGCTGGTGTCCTCGGCGGTGCGGTCGCTGGCGGCATAGGTGTTGCCCGGCGTCTCCGCGACCGGCGCGCTGACCGCGGCGCCGACGCCGTCGAAGTCCGAACCCAGCACCAGCTGCACCGTGCCGGCGGCGAGGGTGTCGTCGACGGCGACCGCCGCACCGGGCACCTGGGCGGCGACCGCCGCGGCCAGCGCCTCGTCCCCGGTCGCGTGGCTGATCGTGGTGACGTCGGTGGCGTCGGCGTTGCCGCCGCTGCTGGCCAGGAAGCCCTCACCGGCCAGGGCGTCGGCCGCGGTCGCCGCCGCGCCGGTGACCCCGGAGCCGTTGAGCACGCTGACCGTGACGTCGGCGGGGTCGGCCGTCTCCACCGGCGCCGCGGACGGCGCCGGCTCCGGATCGGCGCTCAGCGAGGCGAAGAACGCCTTCATGGCCGCCGGGTCGACCGGCTTCAGCACCTTTCCGGCGTCCTCGGTGCCGTCCTGCAGCCCGGGGATGGTCTGGAAGGTGATGTCGGCGGGCTGCACCGACTGCATCTGCGCCGCCAGGTCGAACAGGCTCAGCCCCTCGTCGACGGTGACGCTGGTGCCGACCTGCTCGATCACCTGGCGCTGCTTGGCCGGGTTGAGCAGCAGGTCCTCGGAGAGCACGTTGCGGATCAGCCCGGCGAGGAAGACCTGCTGGCGCACCTGCCGGTCGAGCTCGCTGTTCAGGCCGTACCGCTGGCGGACGAAGGCGAGCGCGTCGGCACCGCTGATGGTCTGCACGCCGGCCGCGAAGTCCGCCCCGGACGCGGGGTCGGTGGTGGCCTCGCACAGGTTCACCTCGACGCCGCCGACGATGCTGCTGATGTTGATGAACCCGAGCAGGTTGATCTCGGCGTAGTGGTCGATCTGGACGCCGGTCGCGCCGCTGATGGTCTGGATGAGCAGCCGCGCG
This sequence comes from uncultured Modestobacter sp., assembly GCF_947486615.1. GTDB lineage: Bacteria > Actinomycetota > Actinomycetes > Mycobacteriales > Geodermatophilaceae > Modestobacter. The sequence continues at coordinate 152,014 of NZ_CANKUD010000012.1, read as the reverse complement.
CCGGCCGCCTCCTTCTCCGCTTCGCTGCCCTCGGCGGCGGCGTACCCGCGCCCGAAGGCGGAGTTCAGCTTGGACTCGCCGTACCCGGGGATGGAGACGTACAGGTCGCGCGGGATGGAGACGAATGCGGCGGCCGAGCCGTCGGCCGGCACGTGCGCCAGGATCATCGTGTCGGTGTTCAGCAGCCCGTCGGGGTCGCCGGTGCTGTACTCCTGGACCTGCTCGGGGGTCAGCCCGGCGCGTGAGTCGCGCCCGACCAGCAGCAGGTTCATCGCCTCGCCGGCGTGGTCGCCACCCTGGGCGTCGGAGTTGCCGTCGACGGGGATCGCGTCCGTGCGGCCGACTGCCGCCTCGGCCACCCGCCCGAGGTACCACCCCCACCCGCTGCCGGCCAGCACGAGCACGGAGAGGACGGCGGCCACGACTCGCACCACCACGGCGAGGCGCCGGGGGGCGCCGGCGGACGCGGCGTGCGGACCACGGGGGCGCCCGGCCCGCGGGTCCAGCCGTGGGGGCAGGCTCGGTGCGGGCTCATCCCGTGACATGGCTCGCCTCCGACGCCTCGCGTGACCTGATCGTCATCCCCACGGAGCGTCGCACACCCGGCTGTGCGATCGGCCGGGGCGCGCCACCCCTGGTCAGGGCAGGATCGTGTCCACGTAGCCGCCGTCGACCCGCAGCGCACCGCCCGTGGTGGCCGACGCCAGCGGCGAGGCGAGGTAGACGCACATGTTCGCGATCTCCTCGGGCTCGATCAGCCGCTGCAGCAGCGACTGGGGCCGGTGCGCGCGCATGAACTCGCGCTGGGCGTCGTCCCAGGGCAGGTCGTCGCCGACCAGCGACCGCACGAACTCCTCGACGCCACCGGTGTGCGTCGGGCCGGCGATCACCGAGTTGACCGTGACGCCGGAGCCTGCGGCCTCCTTGGCGAAGCCACGCGAGACCGCGAGCAGCGCCGTCTTCGACATCCCGTAGTGGATCATCTCGGCCGGGATGGTGACGGCCGAGTCGCTGGCGATGTACTGGATGCGCCCCCACCCGCGGTCGCGCATGCCGGGCAGGTACGCGCGGGTCAGCCGGACACCGGTGAGCACGTTGACCTCGAAGTAGCGGCGCCACTCGTCGTCGGTGATCTCCAGCGCGGGCCGGGCGCCGAAGACCCCGAGGTTGTTGACCAGCACGTCGACGTCCGGCACCGCCTCGAGCAGCGCCGCCGTCCCGTCCTCGGTGGTCACGTCACCGGCGACGGTGGTGACCTCACCGGTGATGCCGGCGGCGGCCGCCGTCAGCTTCGCGGCGTCGCGCCCGGTAAGGACGACGGAGGCCCCGGCCGCCGCCAGCCCGGACGCGATCGCCAGGCCGATGCCCTGCGACGAGCCGGTGACGAGGGCCTTCTTGCCGGTGAGGTCGATGCGCACGACCACTGCCAAGGCGGCGCCGGGGTGGGGTGTTCCCCGTTACGCGACCGTCGTCTCCAGGGTGACCGGGACGTTGCCGCGGGTGGCGTTGGAGTAGGGGCAGACCTGGTGCGCGGCCTCGACCAGCTGGTCCGCGGTGGCCTGGTCGACGCCACCGAGCTCGACGTGCAGCGCGACCTCGAGGCCGAAGCCGCCGGCGTCGTTCGGGCCGATGCCGACCTCGGCGGTCACCCCGGCGTCGCTGATCGGGGCCTGCTGCTTGCGGGCGATCATCTTCAGCGCGGACAGGAAGCAGGCGGCGTACCCGGCGGCGAAGAGCTGCTCGGGGTTGGTCGCCCCACCCTCGCCGCCCATCTCCTTCGGCGTGGCCAGGTCGAGGTCGACCAGCCCGTCGGAGGAGCGGGTGTGGCCGTTGCGGCCGTCCCCGGTGGCGGTGGCGACGGCGGTGTAGACGCTGGGCATGAGTGGTCCTCCAGATGATCGGGTGCGACTCGTCGACTACCCCCGCTCGCGCCGACCACGCGCCGACCTGCGTCACGCCCGCCGGCCCGGCCGGACGGCGTCCTGGTCAGGCCGCCCGGCCACCCAGCTCCGCCTTGACGTCGGCGGCGTACCGGTCGACGTACTCGGCACCGGAGAGCCGCTGCAGCTCGGCCATCACGCGGTCGGTGACGCTACGCAGGACGGCGCGGTCCTCGGCCGATGCCGACTGGTCGGCGAAGTCCATGGGCGGGCCGAACCGCACCACCACCCGCCCGGGCTTGGGCAGCCGGGCGCCGGCCGGGTAGAGCGCGTGGCTGCCGATCACGGCGACCGGCACGACGGTTACGCCGGTGGCCAGCGCGAGCCGCGCCACGCCCGTCTTGCCGCGGTGCAGCCGGCCGTCCGGGGATCGGGTGCCCTCCGGGTAGATGCCGAGCAGCCCGCCGTCGGCGAGCACCTCCCGGCCGCGCCGCAGCGCCGCCTCCGCGGCCGTGGCACCGCCGCGGTCCAGCGGCACCATGCCGATGCCCTCCAGCAGCAGGCGCATGACGTGCCCCAGCGGCCCGGGGCGGGTGAAGTACTCGCTCTTGGCCAGGTAGGTCACCCGCCGGCGGGTGAGCAGCGGCGGGAAGAACTGGTCGAGCGTGGAGGGGTGGTTGCCGGCGAGGATGACCGGGCCGTCGGCCGGCAGGTGCTCGATCCCCTCGACCCGGGGCCGGAAGAGCCCCAGCACCAGCGGCCGGGCCAGCGCGCGGACGACCGGGTAGGCGTCCACGGTCAGCGCTCGTCCGGCGCCCTGCCGGCGTGGTCGACCAGCTCACCGGCGCTCTCCGGCGTGCCGTGCATCCGGGCGCAGGACGCGCAGCAGAAGAAGACCCCGTCGGCCTCGACGCCGTGCCCGACCACCTTCACCCCGCAGTGCTCGCAGACCGGGGCCAGTGAGTGGATGGCGCACTCGAAGCTGTCGAAGGTGTGCACCGCCCCGGCGGCGTGCACCTCGAAGCTGAGCCGGTAGTCGTTCCCGCAGACCTCGCAGCTGGCCATGGGGTTCCTCTCGCTCGTCGGGTGACCGGCGCTGGTCACGTGCGAGGCGGGCTACCCGACGACGCCGCCGGGTAACAGTCGCCGCTCACGCCGAGGCGCGGTAGAGCAGGAAGGCCACGTCGTCGTCGGGGGCGTCGGCCAGCAGCTGGTCGGTGAGCAGCCCGGCGAGGGCCGGGGTCGCCAGGTGGCGGCCGCTGACCAGGGCCTCGACCGCGCGGGTCGTGCCCTCGTCGATCGCCTCGTCCCGGCGCTCGACCAGGCCGTCGGTGTACAGCAGCAGCGTCGAGCCGGGCGGCAGGCTCACCTGCGCCTCCGGGCGGTCGCCCTCCAGGACGGCCAGCGGCAGCCCGCCCGCACCCTCCAGCAGGTCCGACCGGCCGAGCTCGTCCACCAGCACCGCCGGCGGGTGGCCGGCGCTGCTGTAGCGCAGCGTGAGGGCCGCCGGGTCGATGACGGCACAGAACACCGTGCTGCAGGTCGCCCCGGGCACCAGCGCGGCGAACCGGTCGAGCGCGGACAGCACGTGCGCCGGCGAGCGGCTCTCCAGCAGCAGTGCCCGGCCGGCGCTGCGCAGCTGGCCCATCACCGCCGCCGCGTCCAGGCCGCGGCCCACCACGTCGCCGACGACGACGCCGTAGCGCCCGCCGGGCAGGTCGACGACGTCGTACCAGTCCCCGCCGACCTCCAGCGTGCCGGCGGCCGGCTGGTAGTGGACGGCGAACCCCTCGGGCAGGGCGGTGGGGCCGAGCACGGCGCGCTGCAGGGTGACCGCCACCTCGGTGAAGAACTGCGCGCGGGCCCGGGCCAGCTCGGCCAACTCCGCCGTGCGCCGGCGTTCCAGCTCCACCGCGCGGGCGTCGGCCACCGCGGCGGCGACCTGACCGGCGGCGAGGTCGAGGAAGGTGCGGTACTCGGCGTCCAGCCGCAGGTGCGGGCTGACTCCGATGACCACGGCCCCGACCGGCTCGGCCGCCCCGGCAAGCGACAGCGGGAGCACCACGGCGGTGTCCACCTGGGCCTCCCCCACCGGGCTGGCGCCGGCCCGGGCGAGCCCGGGCAGTGACCCGGCCAACCCGGAGACCTCACGCGCGGTGCCGTCCCTCACGACGGCGCGCACCGCAGCGTGCAGCGGGCTCCCGGCCACGGCATCGTCCTCGGCGACACCCGAGCTGGCGACGCGCACCAGCCCGTCACCCTCACCCACGAGGTAGGCGATGGCGACCGGGGCGTCCTGGCGGGCGGCCGCCAGCACCTCCAGCGCCGCGGCGCAGGCCGCCACGGAGCTGCCGTGCACCGAACGGGGCAGGCTGCCCAGCCGCTGCAGGACCGTCATCCGCCGGGCGGCGAGCACGCGGGAGGTCGTCTCCACCACGGTGTTCAGCAGACCGGCGACACGGCCGTCGGCCTCGCAGACCGGTGAGTAGGAGAAGGTGAAGTAGCACTCCTCCGGAAAGCCGTACCGGGTCATCACGAGCAGGAGATCCTCGAAGTACGTGGACCCGCCGGCGAAGACGACGTCGATCGGCTCGCGGATCTGCTCCCAGACGTCGGGCCACACCCCGGGCACGCGCCGGCCCAGCGCATCCGGGTGCCGCGGGCCCAGCAGGGCGGAGTAGCGGTCGTTGTAGACCATGACCAGCTCCGGGCCCCACATGAGGAGCATCCCGAAGGGCGAGTTCAGCACGGTGCTGACCGTGCTGCGCAGTGTCGGTGACCAGTCCTCGACCGGGCCGAGCGACGTCACCGACCAGTCGTGGTCGAGCACCATCTGCTGCAGCTCGGTGCGCGCCGCACCCGGCAGCAGCTCGGCCAACTGGTCGTTCAGTGCGGCACCTCCACCCTGGACGCGGAGGAGACACCCGCGCTCACCACGGGAGATGGTCGCACGTCACGACGTCCGGCCGGTCGGGCCAGCGGTCAGCCCCCGGCGGGTACGGGCCGTGCTGCCTGGACGTAGCCGACCTCGATCCCGGCGTCCGGCCGGGCGCCCAGCCGGACGGCGGCGACCGCGGCACAGAGCAGGGCGGCGGCCGCCCAGGTCTCGATCAGCTCCTCGGCGTGCGAGACCAGGACGTACAGCGCCCCGTCGCCGACCTGGTCGAGCACCAGACCGCCCACCGACTCCAGGCCGACGGCGGCGGCCAGCAGGGAGGCCACCCCCAGCAGCAGCCAGCGGCTGGACCGGGGCGGCAGCCGGCGGGCCGCCACGACGGCGACGGCCGCCAGCCCGGCGGCGAGCACCAGCCCGGGCAGCACCCAGGCGAAGTGCAGCCCGCCCTCCCCGGCGCCCAGCGACCGGCCGAGCGGCTCGAGCTGCTCGTGCACGGCGAGCAGGTCGTCCATGGAGAGCAGGGCCAAGGCCGTCGCGGTGAGCGCCCAGGGCCAGGCCGGCCGCCCTCCCCGGTGCGCCAGAGCACCGGCACCGGCGTGCAGGACGGCGCCGGCACTCAGCACGGAGACGTTGAACCAGGTGTGCAGGCTGCCCTCGGCGCGCACGTCGAGCAGCTGCACCAGCGGGGACGACGGGTCGCGGAGCACGTCCCACGGGGTGATCCGCAGCAGCACCAGGCTGACCGAAGCGAGCAGGGCGCCGACCGCTGCCAGAGCCAGGAAGACCACCCCCGCCCGGCGGTCGGTCGCCGTCCGGACACCTGCCGTCCACCTGGTGTTCCCCACCCGGGCACGCTAGCCCACCGGTTGGCCTTCCCAAGGATCAGGCGGCGCGAGACTCCTCGGCCAGCGCGGCGAGGGCCTGCTCGAAGCAGGCCTGCGGGGGCTGGACCAGCCCGGCACCGACCTGGCCGGTGCCGGCGACCCGCCCGGCCATGCCGGTGTTGATCTGCGGCAGCCAGCCGGTGCGGGCGACCTGCAGGACGTCGATCCCGGTCGGGGAGCCGCGGAAGCCCATGATCGGGATCTGCATCGCCGGGTTCTCGGCCAGGGTGAGCTGGTACATCCGCTCGGTGGTGGCCAGCGCGTCGGGCACGGTGCCGCCGACGAACCGGACGATTGCGGGGGCCGCGGCCATGGAGAACCCGCCGACGCCGTAGGTCTCCATGATCGCGGAGTCGCCGATGTCGGGGTTGGCGTCGTCCGGGCCGTAGTCGCCGAGGAAGAGCCCGACCGGGGTGTTGGCCGGGGCGGTGAACCAGCGGTCGCCGGTGCCGGCGGTCTGCACGCCGAACTCGGTGCCGTTGCGGGACATGACGGTGACCATCGTCGAGCCGGCGACGTCGCGGGCGGCGTCCATCGCGAGCTTGGCGGTGGGCATGCCGAGGTTGAGGTAGAAGTGCTCGTTGCCGCCGATGAAGCGCAGCACCTCGGCGACGTCCCGCGCCGGCGCGTCGACCGCGACGATCGACGGCGAGAGCTCGCGCAGCGCCATCAGCGAGCCGGCGCGGTTGCGGTTGTGCCCCTCGTCGCCCATCTGCAGCATCTGGGCCAGGATCGCCTTGACGTCCAGCGGCTCCGGGCGGCTGCGGACCGCCTGCTGCAGCACCGGGCCGAGCACGTCGCGCATCCACCGCAGCCGGGTGAGCACCTCGTCGCTGAAGGCGCCCATCCGCAGCACCTTGCCCAGGCCCTCATTGAGGTTGCACCAGGCCTGGCCGCCGCCCGCCGGGTCCGCCAGGCACCACATCCACATCGACGGGCTGGTCACCCCGGCCATCGGCCCGACGGTGCGGTGGTGGTGGCAGGGGTCGAGGGCTATCTCCCCGGCGGCGAGCACCCGCTCGGCATCCTCGACGGACGACGCCCAGCCCTCGAACAGGCAGGCGCCGATCAGAGCCCCGCGCATCGGGCCGCTGGCGGTCTCCCAGGTGAGCGGCGGGCCGGAGTGCAGCAGCATCCGGTCGGGCAGGTCGAGCACCTCCCGGGCCGGGCGGACGTCGACCAGCACCGAGCCCGCGGCGAGCACCCGCTCGACGGCGACCCGGTTGGCCGCGGCCCGGCGCGGGTCGAGCGCCAGCTGGGTGAGGTCGTCGGCGCTGCCGAAGCCCGGCGGGCGCCAGTCGACGTCGGTGACGCCCGCGCCCTGCTGGCGGAGCGCGGCGGAGAACACCTCCACGCCGGCGGCGACGATGGTCGGCGGGGCGGACAGCAGTCCACCGAGCGGCTCGGTCATGCCTGGTCTCCCATCAGCGCGAGGGCGTGTCGGACGGCGGCGGCGTTGGAGGCGAAGACCGCGGCGCCGGCCTCGGCGAGCGCGTCGGCCTGCCGCGACCAGCCCTGCGGGTCGGCCTCGGTGCCGACCAGCGCGACGACGGCGGGCAGCCCGGCGGCCTGCAGCGCGGGCACCAGGCTCGCCGCCGGGTCGGGGTCGGCGCCGTGCCCGAGGACGACGTCGAGCAGCAGGACGGCGGGCTCACCGCTCTCCGCCAGCCCGGCGATCGCCTCCAGGCGCAGGGTCGGGTCGATCATCGGGTGGGCGCGGCCGACGGTGAGCGCGTCGTCACCGAAGTCGATGACCACGTGCCCACGCGCACCCAGGTCGGTGCCGAGGTCGAGCTCGGGGCGCAGCGGGGTGTTGGACCGGACGTCGCCCAGCACCGGGGCGGCGATCAGCATCGCCTCGTCGGCGAGGGTGCCGCCGGAGTAGAAGCCCTTGAGCACCGCACCGGCCGGCACCGCGTCCGCCGTCCCCGGGCGGGACGGCCACTGCGGGACGGCGACGCCCAGGTCGGCCAGCAGTGCCTCGACTGCAGCGGTGAGATCGGGCTGCTCGGCACTGAGCGCGGCGGAGCGGACCGGGACGTCCAGGGCCTGCGCGACCTCGGCGACCCGCGCCGCGACCGAGGGGGCCGGGGGCTTGGACACCAGCAGCACGTGCTCGGTGGCCGGGTCGGCGTTCAGGGCGGCCAGCGCGTCGAGGGTGGCCAGCCCGCCGACGGCCTCGGACAGGTCGCGGCCGCCGACGCCGAGTACGTGCGAGACGCCCACGCCGGCCGCGTCGAGCAGGCAGCTGACCTGCTGGGCGCCGGTGCCGCTCGCCGCGACGAGGCCGACCGGCCCGCGGCGGACGACGTTGGCGAAGCCCAGGGCGAGGCCGGAGACGATCGCCGTCCCGCAGTCGGGGCCCATGACCAGGACGCCGGCGTCGTTCGCGGCGCGCTTGAGCGCCACCTCGTGCTCGACCGGCACCCCGTCGCTGAAGACCAGCACCGAGCGGCCGGCGGCGATGGCGTCGGCGGCCTCGGCGACGGCGTACTGCCCGGGGACGCTGACGATCGCCAGCGCCGGGTCGGCGGCGCCGTCCAGGCCGGCGCCGATGGTGCGGGCCGGGATGGTCTGCGCCTCGCCACGCTCGGCACGGGCGGCCAGCGCGGCGTCGACGGCGGCGACCGCGGCGGCCAGCTCGGCGTCGTCCGTGGCGGTGAGCGCGATGAGCAGCTGGTCGGGCGTGGCGTCGCCGTCCGGGGCCAGGCCCATGCCGGCGGCGAGCTCGAGGTTGAGCGGCGTGGCCATCGCGACGACGACGGCATGCACGCCGGGCCGGTCGCCGATCTCGCGGCTGACCTGCATCAACCGGACCGAGTCGGCGTAGACGCCACTGCGCAGGGAGACGTGCCGGACGCCCGGGGAGTCGCTCACCCTCGCGGACGCTACCGGAGGAAGTCTCTCAGCGGTGAGGGACTTCGACGCCTCGAACCGCGTCACGAAGATTTAGCACTGAGGTACTTCCCGAGCGCCGGGAGCGGTGACAGAGTCGAGCCTTCCCGCCGCCGGCGGCCGATGCTCGGAGGTGACCCGCACCCGGTGAAGCCCGCTCCGTTCAGCTACGCCGATCCCGGCTCGGTCGAGGAGGCGCTCGACGTCCTGACCGCCGAGGGCGAGGGCGCGAAGGTGCTCGCCGGCGGGCAGTCGCTGATCCCGCTGCTGTCGATGCGGCTGGCCGCGCCGACCACGCTGGTCGACATCAACCGGGTGCCCGGTCTGGACGGGATCACCGCCGGCCCTGACGGCGTCCGGGTCGGCGCGCTGGTGCGGCACGCGCGGCTGCTGGCCTCGGCCGAGGCGGCCGGCGTCCAGCCACTGCTGCGCCGGGCGACGGCGAACGTCGCACACCCGGCGATCCGCAACCGCGGGACGACGGTCGGCTCGATCGCGCACGCCGACCCGTCGGGCGAGATGACCGCGGTGCTGGCGCTGACCGGCGGCTCGGTCACGGTCGCGACGCCCGGCGGGCGCGAGACGGTCGGCTGGGGCGACTTCTTCCTCGGGCCGCTGGAGACCTCGGTGCACGGGCCGGCCGTCGTGCTGGACGCCTTCTTCCCGGCACTGCCGGAGCGGTCGGGCACCGCGTTCGCCGAGATCGCCCGGCGCAAGGGCGACTACGCGGTCTGCGGCGCGGGCGTCGTCGTCACCCTCGACGCCGACCGGCGGGTGGAGTCGGCACGGGCGGCCTACCTCTCGGTCGGGCTGGTGCCCGAGGTGCACGACCTGACCGACGCGGTGGGCGGCCAGCCGGTCGACACCGCCGACTGGGCGGGGGCCGGCGAGCTGGCCCGCGGCCTGGTCGACCCGGACGGCGACCTGCACGCCAGCGCGGACTACCGGCGGCTGCTGGTCGCCACCCTCACCGCCCGCACGCTGGCCGACGCCGGCGCCGAGGCGCTCGCCCGGATGGAGGCGGCATGACCGACACGGAACGGGCGATCTCCGTCGTCGTCAACGGTGTTCCACGTGAAGCGACCGTGCCGGTGCGCTGGCTGCTGTCGGACGCGCTGCGGCACGGGTTGGGGCTGACCGGCACGCACGTGGGCTGCGAGCACGGCGTCTGCGGCTCGTGCACCGTGCTGGTCGACGGCCAGCCGACCCGCTCCTGCCTGGTGCTCGCCGTGCAGATGGACGGGCACGAGATCACCACGGTCGAGGGGCTGTCGCGGTCGGACAACCGGGGCGGGCAGGTGCTGCACCCGATCCAGGAGGCGTTCCGGGAGTGCCACGCGCTGCAGTGCGGGTTCTGCACGCCGGGCTTCCTGACCACGATCGCCGCGGGGCTCGACGCCCGTGACCCGTCGGTGGAGATCACCGACGAGGAGGTCGACGAGCTGGTCGGCGGCAACCTGTGCCGCTGCACCGGCTACGCCAACATCAAGAAGGCCTGCCGGCACGCGGCGGCGAGGATGCGCGACGCTGCCGCAACCGACGTGGAGGCCGCCCGGTGACCACGAAGTTCTTCGGTGAGCCGGTGCGCCGGCGGGAGGACGCGCGGCTGATCATCGGCCAGGGGCGCTATCTCGACGACATCGGTTCGGACGCCTACGCGGCGGCGTTCGTCCGCAGCCCGTACGCGCACGCCCGCATCCTGGACATCGACGTCAGCGCGGCGATGGACGTCGAGGGCCTGCTGGCGATCTACACCTACGAGGACCTCACCGGCCCGATGGCCGAGCCGCTGCCGGTGCTCATCCCGCACCCGCAGCTCACCGCCCCGCGCACCGGGTACCCGCTGGTGCGCGACGTCGCCCAGCACGTGGGTGAGCCGATCGTGATGGTGGTGGCCACCGACCGGTACGTCGCCGAGGACGCCGCCGGGCTGATCGAGGTCAGCTACGAGGAGCTGCCGGTGGTGGTCGGCGTCGACGCGGCCGAGGCCGCCGAGCACACCGTGCACGACGACGTCCCGGACAACATCGCCGCCCGGCACCACCAGGAGACCGGGGACGTCGAGGCGGCGCTGGCCGCGTCGGCGCACACGTTGGCCTTCACCCAGTACTTCGAGCGCAGCGCGTCCATGCCGATGGAGGGCAAGGGCGTGCACGCCCGCTGGGACGACGCCGACTCCTCGCTGCGGGTCTACTCCTCCACTCAGGCCTCGACCTCGGTGCGCGCGGCGATCGCGGCCAAGCTCGGGCTGTCGCTGGAGAAGGTCGAGGTCATCGCCCCCGACGTCGGCGGCGGCTTCGGCGTGAAGATCGTGCACCCGTGGCCGGAGGAGCTGCTCGTGCCGATGGCCGCCCGGCTGCTCGGCCACGAGGTGAAGTGGACCGAGGACCGGCGCGAGCACTTCATCTCCAGCGCACACGAGCGTCAGCAGCGGCAGGAGATCACCGTCGGGTTCGACGACGACGGACGGATCACCGCCCTCGACGTCCTGGTCTGGCACGACAACGGCGCGTACACGCCCTACGGGATCATCGTGCCGATCAACACGGCCACCCAGCTGCTCGGCCCCTACGACATCCCGGTCTACCGGGCGGTCGTGAACAGCGTCTACACGAACACTGTCGTCGTCACGCCGTACCGCGGGGCCGGGCGGCCGCAGGGCTGCTTCGCGATGGAACGCACGATGGACCGGATCGCCCAGGAACGCGGCATCGACCGGGCGCTGGTGCGCGAGCGGAACCTGATCCAGCCCGACCAGTTCCCCTACGACTGGGGCCTGACGTTCCAGGACGGCCGGCCGCTGGTCTACGACTCCGGCGACTACCCGGCGATGATCGCCAAGCTGAAGGCGCTGGTCTCCTGGGACACCTTCGCCGAGCGGCGGGCCGCGGCCGAGGCGCGCGGGAAGCTGCTGGGCATCGGCATGGCGCCCTACGTCGAGGGCACCGGGCCGGGGCCGTACGAGGGCGCGCACGTGCAGGTGCTGGGCAGCGGCAAGGTGCTGGTCTCCACGGGGCTGACGTCACAGGGCCAGGGGCACGAGACGGTGTTCGCCCAGCTGGCGGCCGCGGAGCTCGGCGTCCCGCTGGAGGACGTCGAGGTGACCACCGGCGACACCCGGCGGTTCGGCTACGCGGTCGGCACGTTCGCCTCGCGCGCCGCGGTGGTCAGCGGGAACGCCGTGGCCCTGGCGGCTCGCGGGGTGCGCGAGAAGGCGCTGCGGATCGCCGCCGAGGTGCTGGAGGCCGACCCGGCCGACCTGGAGATCGACGAGGGCCTGGTCCAGGTCAAGGGGACGCCGGGGGCCTCGATCCCGCTGCGCACCGTCGCCGTGCTGTCGAACCCGCTGCGGTACGCCTTCGACGAGGCGGCGCGGCAGGCCACTCAGTTCTCCGGGCCGGGCGACGACTCGAAGCCGCCGGTGGCGGTCGGGGACGCGCCGGGGCTGGAGCACACCGACTACTACTCCCCGCTGCGCTCGACCTTCGCCTCCGGCGCGCACGCCGTGGTCGTGGAGATCGACCCGGCGACCTGGGAGATCGCGATCGAGCAGTACGCGGTGGTGCACGACTGCGGCACGATCATCAACCCGATGATCGTCGAGGGCCAGGTGCACGGCGGGGTGGCGCAGGGCGTGGGCGGGGCGCTGTACGAGCGGATGGCCTACGACCGCGACGGGCAGCTGACCAACGCCTCGTTCATGGACTTCCTGATGCCGTACGCCTCCGAGGTGCCCGACATCGACATCGACCACCAGTCGACGCCGTCCCCGCTGAACGAGCTGGGCATCAAGGGCGCCGGCGAGGCCGGCGTCATCCCCGGGTCCGCGGCGATCGCCTCGGCCATCGAGGACGCGGTGGGACGGCGGATCGCGGCGATGCCGATCTCCCCCACCGAGCTGTACGACCTGGTGCGCTCGGACGCCGAGCGTGTGATCAACAACCCGAGTGGAGCGATGGCGTGAACCTGGACGGCAGTGCGGTGCTCTCGGCGGCCCCGGAGCAGGTGTGGGCGGTCATCACCGACCCGGCCGTGCTGGCGCGGACGATCCCGGGCTGCGAGTCGCTGCAGCAGGTCGGCGAGGACAGCTACACGATGGTCGTCTCCGCCGGGGTCGGCGCGATCCGCGGGAAGTACGCGGGCGAGGTGCGGCTTTCGGACCTCTCGTTCCCGAAGTCGTACGTGATGCACGCGTCCGGCTCGGGCGGGCCGGGGTCCGTGCGGGCGACGGTGCAGATCAACCTCGCGCCGTCGGATGACGGAACGGAGCTGACCTACTCGGCGGACGCCGTGGTCGGTGGTGCGGTCGCCGGGGTCGGGCAACGGATGATCACCGGCGTCGCGAAGAAGATGGCCGGGCAGTTCTTCTCCGCGGTGGACAAGGAGCTGTCCGAGCCCAACGTCGTGGCCGAGGTGGTGGCCCTCCCGGTCGCCCAGGACGGTTCCGCGGAACCGTCCGCTGCGGCGCTCGGCGCGCCGACGACCTTCGCGAAGGCCCCGGCCGCGCCGGATGCCTGGGTGTCGGCCGAGGCGAGGCCCCTGCTGGTCGGTGCCGCCGGCGGCGGCCTGCTCACCCTGCTGGGCGTCTGGATCGGCTACCTCCTCGGTCGCCGCACCTGAGGCGATCGACGCCGCACGTCACCGCACCGAGCGCGGCGGGCTGATCGATCCACCACCCCGGCAAGCAACCACATCGGGCACTGGCTGAACGCTGCCAGATCCACCGGCGGCACCAGAGGGGCGAACCTCGATCAGGCTCGCGAGACGTGCAGCAGCCCATCCCGGTGGCTGACGAGGAACCGGTGCTCGGTCGACGTCCAGGCGTTGCCCATGGTCGGGGCATCGGCGGCCCACCGGCACGCCTGGTCCAGCACGCCTTCGGCGAGCTGCTGCGCGATGGAGGTGCACTGCTCCGCTGGTATAGCCGTCCAGCGCATGAGCAGCCCCGCAGCAGCAGGTGAAACGCGACCGGTGGAGTACCCGGCGCGGGCATCGCCGAGCCACAGCACGTCGAAGACCGCCGACACCCCTGGCCGAGGCGGGAGGTCTGGTGGGCCCAGGCTGAGCGAGTCGATGACCGCGCCCGCCCGCCGCAGCGCCTTCTCGATCCGGTCCCTGCCCAACGGGTAGGCCCAACCACGAGGCAGACGGGCCTTGCGGTACTCCCGCCAAGGCGGATCGGGCGTCACGTCCGCCTCGGCGCTCGGCCGGGCAACGGCCAGTAGAACTCCCAACCGGCCTCCCCCCGCACGATCCGGTCGTTGGCCTCCGCGTTGTCCGCGGCGACGTTCTGCGCCACGTGCTCGACCGCCCAGTCCCAGCTCTCCCGGGCATCCGGATCGTCGTCGAAGCTCGACCCGTGCCCGAGGAGCCGGACCATGTGCGCCTGACCGTCAGCGTCCGGCGCATCGTCCGGCGGTTCGATGCGCGCTCGGCTTGCCAGGTCCGCTGCAGTGGTCGCCGGGCACCCAACAGCGACCAACGCTGAGGCCAGCGCTGAGCGCCACATCTCCACCGCCACGGCGCGGACGGTAGCGGCGCGGCAACCGGACCGCCGCGCAGCGACCCGGTCAGGGGGGCGGGGTCGGGCGGGCGGGCGCTCGACGGCCAACGCCTGGCGACCACGCGGTCGAGGGCACGGGCGCGCGCGGTAGCCGGGCGGGGCCCTGGCGATCGGGACCGACCGCTGGTCAGGGGTCGAGGGCGTAGGCCATGCGCTCGACGGCGGCGCGGAGGCGGTCAGGGGCGTTGGCGGCGTAGCCGAGGACGAGGCCGGGGTCGCCGGGGGTCAGGCGGTGCCAGGACAGCGGGTGCGCGACCACCCCCGCGTCGCGGATGGAACTGGCCAGCTCGACGTCGTCGGCGTCCGAGCCGGGGAACGTGATGAGCACGTGCAGCCCGGCCGCCACGCCGGCGAACCGGGCGTGGGGCAGGTGCTGGGCCAGCGCGGTCACCAGCGCGTCCCGCCGGGCCCGCTGCCGCCCGCGCACCAGCCGCAGGTGCCGGTCGTACTCACCTGACCGCAGCAGCTCCGCCAGTACCAGCTGCGGTAGCGCCGGGCTGCCCAGGTCGCTCGCGTGCTTCGCCGCCACCAGGTCGGCGTCCAGGGACGACGGCGCGACCAGCCAGCCCAGCCGCATCCCGGGTGCCAGCGTCTTCGAGGTGCTGCCGGTGTGTGCGACGTGCTCCGGCGCCGACGGCTGCAGCGCCGGCACCGGCGCCCGGTCGTACCGGTGCTCGGCGTCGTAGTCGTCCTCGATCACCAGCCCGCCGCCGTCCCGGGCCCAGCCCAGCAGCTCCCGCCGCCGCCCGGGCGACAGCACCACCCCGGTCGGGAACTGGTGCGCCGGAGTCACCATCACCGCCGGCACGGCCGGCATCGCAGCGACGACCAGGCCGTCGGCGTCGACCGGGACACCGACCGGCCGGAGCCCCCAGTGGGCGAACTCCTCCCGCGCTCCCCGCGACCCCGGGTCCTCCACGCCGATCCTGTCGGCGCCACGCGTGCGCAGGGTCTGGGCCAGCAGCGCCAGCGCCTGGGCCACCCCGGACACCACCAGGAGCTGCTCCGGTGCGACCCGCAGCCCCCGGCTCCGGCCGAGCCACCCGGCCAGCTCGCCCCGCAGCCGAGCGCTCCCCCGCGGGTCGCCGTAGCCCAGGTCCGCCGCCGACGCGTCCCGCAGCACCGCCCGCTCCGCCCGTAGCCAGGCCGCTCGCGGGAACGCCGCCAGGTCGGGCACCCCCGGCGACAGGTCGATCTCGCCCTCCGCCGCCGGTCGGTTCGTCGGCAGGGGCAGGCGCACGGGGCCGGCGGGGGTGTCGACGGCGGGGCGGGCAGGCGCCGCGACCGACCGGGGCAGGACGACGGTGCCCGACCCGGTCCGGGCCGCGACCAGCGCCTCGTCCACCAGCCGTTGGTAGGCCTCGACCACCACCCCGCGGGCGATGCCCAGGTCACCGGCCAGGGCGCGGGTGGCCGGCAGCCGGTCGCCCGCCGCCAGCCGACCGTCCAGCACCGCCGCCCGCACCTCCGCGGTCAGCCAGTCGGTCAGCCCGCGCGCCGGCGCGGCCGCCGGGTCGAGCTGGAGGAAGTCGGCGCCGCGCATTGGTCCACTCCCGATGACGGTGATTGGCCCTCCACGGTGGACCAGGCGGCAAGCAGCATGGCAGCCATGACGGTCACGGCGGAAGCGGCCCAGCAGCAGTCGGCGGCCGCCGCCGTCCTCACCGGGGCGACCGCGATGGGCTTCGTCGGCAGCAGCGTGGCGATCTCCGCCGTCCTCTCCGATGCGCCGCTGTTCACCGTCCAGTCGCTCCGGTACGCCGCGGCCTGCCTGGTCCTCCTCGGCTTCGCCCGGCTGGCTGGACGGTCGGTGGCCAGACCCCGCGGAGCGGAGTGGGCCTGGCTGCTCGGCATCGTCGGCACGGGGATGGTGCTGTTCAACGTGGCGCTGGTGCGCGGGTCCGAGCACGCCGAGCCGGCCGTGCTCGGGGTGGCCGTGGCCAGCGTGCCGATTGCGCTCGCGGTGGTGGGGCCGCTGATGACCGGACGGCGCCCCGAGGCGCGGGTGCTGCTGGCGGCCGCGGTGGTCACCGTCGGCGCCGGGCTGGTGCAGGGGCTGGGCCGGAGTGATGCCGTCGGACTGGCCTGGGCGGTCGTCGTCCTGGCCTGCGAAGCAGCGTTCACGCTGCTCGCCGTCCCGCTGCTCGCCCGGCAGGGCGCGTGGGGCGTCTCGGTGCACACCACCTGGCTCGCGGCCGTGGTGTTCGGCGTCCTCGGGCTGGCCACCGAGGGTCCCGCGGCGGTCGCGGAGCTGACCGGCGGTGAGCTCGCCGCGGCCGGCTACCTGGCCGTCGGGACGACCGCGCTCGCCTTCGTGCTCTGGTACTCCGCGGTCGGCCGGCTGGGCACCGCCCGCGCCGGCCTGCTGACCGGCGTCGCCCCCGTCGCCGCCGCCGGGGTCGGCGTGGCGATGGGGGCGCCCGCGCCCGGGCTGCTCGTCTGGCTGGGCATCGCCGTGGTCGGTGCCGGCCTGGCCCTGGGCCTCAGCGCCCGCGCACGTTGACCGCCCCGTCGCCAGCAGTCGCAGCCCCCCGACCGCGCCGCGGCGGACCTCACCGCGCCGGTGCAGCGCCAGGGAGTCGCCGGCCGAGGAAGTCGCGGATCAGCTCGGCGACCTGGTCACCGGCGCTCTCCAGGAGGAAGTGCCCGCCGTCCAGCAGGTGGACCTCCGCGTCGACGGCGTCGCGGGCGAAGCTGCGCCCGCCCTCGGGGCCGAAGATCTCGTCGCCCTTCCCCCAGACGGCGAGCACGGGGACCCGGCTGTCGCGCAGGTACTGGTGCAGCGCCGGGTACATCGGCGGGTTGGTGCGGTAGTCGCGGAACAGCGCCAGCTGGACGAGGTCGTTGCCGGGGCGCGACACCAGGGCGTGGTCGTGGTGCCAGGTGTCCGGGCTGACCACGGTCTCGTCGGCGACCCCGTGCAGGTACTGCCAACGGATCGCATCGAGGCTCAGCGCCGGCCGGATCGCCGCCTCGGTCTCCGCGTTCGGGTCCCGCGCGTAATCCCAGACCGGGGCCCAGAAGCTCTCGACGAAGCCGGCCTCGTAGCCGTTGCCGTTCTGCGTGACGATCGCGGTGACCACCGCCGGGTCGCGCAGCGCGAGTCGCCAGCCGACCGGGGCGCCGTAGTCCTGGACGTAGATCGCGTACCGGGTCACGCCCAGCTCGCGCAGCAGGCCGGCGGTCAGGTCGGCCAGCGCGTCGAAGGTGTACTCGAACTCCGTGACCGGCGGTGCGTCGGACAGCCCGAAGCCCAGCATGTCCGGCGCGATCACCCGGTGGCGGTCGGCCAGCTGCGGGATCAGCTCGCGGAACATGAACGAGCTGGTCGGGTACCCGTGCAGCAGGACCACGACCGGCGCGTCGACCGGGCCTGCCTCCCGGTAGAAGAGCTGCCGCCCGTCGATGACGGCGGTCCGGTGGTGAACGCGAGCCATGATGTCTAACCCCTCTGAGTCAGGTTGATGGTTAGGAACGTGGCAGACGTCCGCGTAACCTGTCAACCAGACCAAGGGGGTTAGATGTACCCGGTGGACCACTCACCCGCCGACGAGGCCTTCCTGCTCGACCTGCTGAACACGACGCCGGTCGTGGACGGCGTCCAGCGGGACCTGCTGGACGGCGATCCCGGCCGGGCGTGGCTGCGGGACCACGGCGGCGACGGCTCGGCGGCCGAGCAGCAGGCGACCCGCACCGCCCGGAACGCACTCCAGGCCGTCGCTCGCGGTGACGAGCCGGCCCGGTCGCTGGCGCCACTGCTGTCCGACGTCCGCCTGGCGCCCGCGATCGGGGACGACGGCATCAGCTGGATCCCCACCGACGTCCCGCCGGCCCGGGGTCTCGCAGTCCGCGCCGTCCTGGCCTGGGACGCGGTACGGCGCACCCATCCCGGGCGACTCCGGCCGTGTGCCAACGACGAGTGCGCCCTGTTCCTCCTCGACCGCAGCAAGCCCAACCGGGCCCGCTGGTGCTCGATGGCCACCTGCGGCAACCGGATGAAGGCCCGCCGGCACCACGAGCGCACCCGCGCCGGAGCATCCGGCCCCGAGTCCCGAGGCTGACGCTCGGCCCAACCCGTCAGCGCCGCGAGCTGCTGACGCGCAGGCCGTCGAGCGCGGTAGTCAGGATCGGCCGCGAGTAGTCGGGGTCGCCGTGGATCGCGCTGACCGCGATCACCATGTCGAGCACCTGCTCCAGCGACAGGTCGCCGCGGATCTCCCCGGCCTCCTGCGCGGCGGCTAGCAGCGGCCGGCCGGCGGCCAGCACCCGCTCCCGGCTGCGGTCCAGCACCGGGCCGGGGCCCTCCGCCTGGGCGAGCAGCTCGCCGGCAATCTCGTGCTTGGTGGTGAAGAAGCCCGCGAAGTGGTGGACCCAGGCGAGGAACCGTTCGCTGGGCGACCCGTCGACCGAGGCAGCGGCCGCACAGACGGCGTCCACCTGGTCGGTGTAGAGCGCCTCCAGCAGGTCCCGCCGTCCGGGAAAGTTGCGGTACAGCGTGGCCATCCCGACGCCGGCGCGGCGGGCGACCTCGGCCATCGACAGCGGGGGGCCCGGTTCGGCGAAACCGGTGCGCGCGGCGGCGAGGATCCGCTCGCGGTTGCGCTCGGCGTCGGCACGTCTGACAGGCATGACTCCCTAAGTGGACAGGTTGTCCGGTACGGTAGATGGACAGGCTGTCCACTTCGGGCAGATCGTACCCACCGCGAGGAGCACACCGTGGAACAGCGACCCCTGGGCCGGACCGGCATGTCCGTCAGCCAGCTCTGCCTCGGCGCGATGATGTTCGGCGCCGTCGGCAACCCCGACCACGACGAGGGCGTGCGGATCGTGCACCGCGCCCTCGATGCGGGCGTCACGCTCATCGACACCGCCGACGTCTACTCCGGCGGCGAGTCCGAACAGGTCGTCGGCAAGGCCCTGGCCGGCGGACGGCGCGACGGCGTCGTCCTGGCCACCAAGGTCGGACTGCCGTTCGGGCAGGACCCGAACCAGCGCGGCACGTCCCGGCGCTGGATCACCGAGGCCGTCGAGGGCTCGCTGCGCCGGCTGGGCACCGACTGGATCGACCTCTACCAGCTGCACCGGCTCGACCCGGACACCGACGTGGACGAGGCGCTGGGCGCACTGTCGGACCTGGTGCACGCCGGCAAGATCCGCGCGTTCGGCGCCTCCACGGTGCCGGCCTCGGAGATCGTCGAGGCGCAGTGGACCGCCGAGCGCCGCGGCCGCGAGCGGTTCCGTACCGAGCAGCCGCCGTACTCGATCCTGACCCGGGCGATCGAGACCGACGTCCTGCCCACCGCCCAGCGGCACGGGATGGGCGTGCTCAGCTACAGCCCGCTGGCCGGGGGCTGGCTGTCGGGCAAGTACCGGAAGGGCCAGGAGGTCAGCGGGCCGGGCTCGGTCGGCCGCGCGCAGCGGTTCCCCGGCGTCTACGACGCCGCGAACCCGGCCAACGCCGCCAAGCTCGACGCCGCCGACGCCCTGGGCTCACTCGCCGACGAGGCCGGACTGAGCCTGGTGCAGCTGGCGATCGCGTTCGTCGTCCGGCACCCGGCAGTCACGTCGGCGATCGTCGGCCCGCGCACGATGGACCACCTGGATTCCTACCTGGCCGCCGACGGGGTCGAGCTCCCCGACGACGTGCTGGACCGGATCGACGCCATCGTCCCGCCGGGGCACACGGTGAACGTCGGCGACAACATGTGGACGACGCCCGCACTCACCCCGGCGGCCCGGCGCCGCTGAGCCGACGACCGGCCGGGCCGGCTGCGCACCGGCCCGGCCGGTCAGTGCGCGACGCACAGCGCGGACGACCGAGGGGGCACCCGACGCCGGGTCGCGGTGGATCAGCGCACCGCCACGTGCAGGTGGTCGTCGTGCACCGCGTTGGCGAACGAGCGGGGCCCGGGGCCGTCCAGGTCCAGCCCGGTCGGCATGCCGACCTGGGTGACCCCGGGGACGGCCAGCACCAGCTCACCGAGCTCGCGCACCTGCTCCGGCGTCAGATCGTGCACCGGGACGCCGTCGAACGCCCAGATGTCGAACGCGCGGCCGGAGGAGTGCGCGCTGACCGGGGGCGCGGGACGGTCGTCGATGACGGTGTAGGGGTGCCCGGTCTGCAGCACGCTGATCTGGATGGGCACCTGCCGGGCCACGGCGATGGCGGCGTCCAGCATCTGGTCCTGCGCCAGGCCCGCGGCGATGTCCCACCGGGCGCTGTCCGGGAGCAGCAGACCCGGCTCGGCCAGCGCCGCCGCCGCGGAGCCGGACAGCTCGGCCGGCGGGTCGACCGGCGCGCCACCGGCGGAGGCCAGCTCGACCACCGCCCAGCCGTGGTCACCCCGGGCCAGCCGGACGTCGAGGGTGCGCACCTCGGTGCGCACTGCGCCGTCGACTCCGGTGCGCACCTGCTCGGCGACCACCATGGCACTGGCGTACGTGGGTGCGGCGATCGGGCGGAGCCCGCCGAGCTGGACGAAGAGCACCCGCACCCGCGAGGAGGCGTCGGCCCGGCCGAGCGAGGCCGCGATCTCCTGCTCGGGCCCCGGGAGCGCGGCGGCCCGAACGGAGGGAGCCGCCGGGTCGTAGGTGCCGAGGTCCTCCACGAAGTGCGCGGCCGCCGTCTTGAGCTCTGCCTCGACCTCGTTGCCCGCGGCCACGAACCGGGGCGGGACCGCCGGCAGCACCGGCTCCACCGGCGCCGGGGCGACGGTCGCCGGCGCCGGCTGCACCTGCGACGACTGCCCCGCCGCCCCGCCGGCCGCCGTCGGCTCGGCTGCCGAGGACGTCGCTGCGCAGCCGGCGAGGAGCAACGCGGTCGCGGCTGCGGCGACGACGCTGCCGCCGCGGCGCGCGCGGGCGGGGCGACCAGGAACCGGGACACGGGGAGCAAGTGGCATCGAGGAGGAGAACGGCACGAGCGGCCGCATTCGTTCCCCATCCCCGGGTACCTGCTGGCGATGCGACGACGGACACCGCTGCTCACTGCGCTGGCGCTCACGCTGCTGACCGGCTGCGGCAGTGGGGAGAGCGGTGTCGGGACCTCGGCACCACCGTCCACGGAGGCCGGTGGCCCGTCCACGGAAGCAGCGGCCGGGTTCGAGCGGCTGCCGGTCACCACCACCGAGGACTACCCGGCCTCCAGCCGCATCGCGCAGTGGCGCGAGCAAGTGCCCGACCTCCAGGAGCTGAGCATCCCGTCCACCGCCGACGGGACGGAACAGCCGGCCTTCTTCGTCGCGCCCCCGGAGGACGCCGGACCTGCTCCCCTGCTGGTCGTGCTGCACTCCTGGAGCTCGGACTGGCGGCAGGAGAACGGCATCCCCTACGCCCAGTTCGCCCAGCAGGAGGGGTGGGCGATGATCGCCCCCGATTTTCGCGGGATCAACCAGCGGCCCGAGTCGACCGGCTCGGACCTGGTCGTCCAGGACGTGCTCGACGCCGTCGACGAGGCGGACCGCCGCGCCGACGTCGACCCGGAGCAGGTCTACCTGGTCGGCTTCTCCGGCGGCGGCCACCTGGGCCTGCTGATGGCCGGCCGGCACCCCGACCGCTTCGCCGGAGTGGTCTCCTGGGTGCCGATCCACGACCTCACCGAGTGGTACGCCCACCGCCTCCAGCAGCCCGACGGTGACTACGTCGGGGAGATCGTCGCCTCCTGCGGCGGTGACCCGAGCCAGCCGGGCCCGGCCCGTGCAGAGTGCTTGGACCGCAGCCCCGTCACGTACCTGGACGCCGCCCGGGACTCCGACACCGCCTTCTACCTCGCCGCCGGCATCGACGACCAGAACGTGCCGCCGGACCACACGCTCGAGGCGTTCAACCAGCTCGCCCCGGACGCCGCGGTCGCTCCGGAGGCCGTCGAGTCCGTCGCCGGCAACGAACTGCCGTCCGAGCTGGGCGTCGACCCCGAGGTGGACATCTTCTTCGGCTCCGAGGACCCCGACGTGGTCTTCGCCCGGTCCGCGGACGACGTGACGGTGGTGCTCTTCGACGCCGGGCACGCCATGGTGTTCAACCCGGGGATGGCCTGGCTGGTCGACCAGGCCGCGAGCTGACGGCCCGCCCCGCTCGAGCAGGACGGACCGGCCGGCGGAGTGTCGCGTGCACGGCGTCGGCGGCCGGCTCGGTGACGTGGGCGATGCCGTCGACGACCCACCGACCTCCTGCCCGTCCGGGACCTGCCCGTCCGCCGCAGCAGGACCGTCGCCCTGGACGGCGTGACGGCCAGACTGTCGGACGCCGCGGTCGTGCACGCAGACGCCGTGCTGGCGCTCGACCACGGCCGCGTCGTCGACGCCCCGCCGTCAGTCCAGGACGGCAGTGACCTGCACCTCGACCAGGAAGTCCGGGTCGAAGAGCACCGAGACGCCGATCAGCGAGGCCGGCGCGGCCGGGGTGACGCCCAGCTCGGCGGACGCCCGGGCCACGCCCTCGAGGAAGGCGGGCATCTTGTCCAGGGTCCAGTCGACGACGAACACCGTCATGGTGGCGACGTCGGCGAAGGTGGCACCGGCCGCGGCCAGGGCGGTGCCGGCGTTGCGGTAGGCCTGGGCGACCTGAGCGGCGAAGTCACCAACGCCGACCTTCTCCCCCGACGCGTCGACGGCGACCTGCCCGGCGACGAACACCTGCCGCGACCCGGTCGCCACCGAGAGCTGGTGGTAGACGTCCGGCGCCGGCAGACCGGCCGGGTTGACCAGGGTGATCGCCATGCTGACTCCTCATCCGAGCGGCCCGGCGGATCCGGGCTGGCGCTAAACATAGCAGCGTTATGGCATGTAGTGTCCAGCTCGTGGCCCGCCCGAAGGACCCGGCGGTCCGCACCCTGCTCATCGAACGGGCAGCCGCGATGCTGCGGGCGCGCGAGCCGATCACGCTGCGCTCCCTGGTCGCCGGAACCGGCGTCTCGACGATGGCCGTCTACACGCACTTCGACGGCATGGACGGGCTCTGGCAGGCGCTGCGCCAGGAGGGCTTCACCCGGCTCGGCGCCCGGTTCACGACCGTCCCGGAGTCCGCCGACCCGGTGCGCGACCTGACCACCCTCTGCGCGGCCTACCTCGACCACGCCCTCACCCACCCCGACCTGTACCGGGTGATGTTCGACGCCAGCGTCGACCTGGAGGACCTGCCGGCCGCCGACGCGACGTTGGAGCACCTGGTCCAGGCCGCCCGCCGGTGCCAGGACGCCGGGCGGTTCCGCGCCGACGTCGTCCCGCTGGACCTGGCGATCCAGAGCTGGACCGTCGGCCACGGGCTGGCCTCACTGGTGGCCACCGGCCCCTTGCCGCCCGAGACCCTGGGCCACGGCCCGGTCCTGCTGGGTGCACTGTTCACCGCCAGCGGCGACGACCCCGACCGGTGCCGCGCCTCGGTCGAGCGGGGCTGGCACCACCCGGCCGCCGACGACGAACGGCCCCACCCCGCCTGACGTCAGCGGCGGGCCGAGCTCCAGCCCTGGGCCCGCAGCCGGTCGAAGCCGTCGAGCAGCAGGTCGAGGGCGAACTCGAACTCGAACTGCTCGTCACAGCCGGCGCCCACGCCGGACGGGTCACCACCGGTCGCCGCCACGGCGATCTCCAGGATGTGCGGGTACCGCGCCGCGAACTCCGCGGCCAGCGCCTGCTGTTCCTCGGCCGACGGCGGCACGGCACCGGCGGCCGGCGGCTCGTCGAACAACTCCGGGCTGAACCCCCAGATCCGGTTGCCCAGCGCGTGCATCACGTGGTGGGTCAGGTCGGCGGAGAACCCGCCGCGGCGGAACGTGCCGGCGAGGGAGTCCATGTACCCGAGCACGGCCGGGGTCCGGCGGGTGCGGGACTCGATGGCCTGCCGGGCCCACGGGTGCCGCAGCACCGCCCGCCGCGCCGAGAGCACCCGCGCCCGCACCGCCGGCTGCCAGTCCAGCGCCGGGTCGGCGGGCTCGAACTCCCCGACGACGACGTCGACCATCCCGTCGAGCAGCTGGTCCTTGTTCGCCACGTGCTTGTACAGCGCCATCGGGACGACGCCCAGCTCCTGGGCCAGCCGCCGCATGCTCACCGCGTCGACCCCCTCGGCGTCGGCGAGGCCGACGGCGGCACGAAGCACCCGATCGGTGCTCAGCGGCGTCCGCCGCCCCGGAGGAGCCACCCGGGCAACCTACCCCGTTGACAGGTGTACGCCGTACACCTAGCTTCCTCGCTATCGAGGTGTACGCCGTACACCTCTCGTCGAGGGGAGGCGCCGTGCGCGCCAGCAGCCGGCAGTGGTGGGTCCCGGCCGGGGTCGTCCTGCTCAGTCTCGTGCCGGTCCTGGCCGGCGCGGTCCGCCTGACCGAGCTGGCCGGCGACCCGGAGGTGGCGGTCGCCAACGCCCGCTTCGTCGCCTCACCGGTCCCGGTCGTGGTGCACATCGTCAGCGCGACGCTCTACTCCCTGCTCGGCGCGTTCCAGTTCGTCCCACGCATCCGCCGGCACCGGCCGCGCTGGCACCGGCTCGCCGGGCGGGTCCTGGTGCCCGCCGGTCTGCTGGCCGCGCTGTCCGGCCTGTGGATGACGCTCGCCTACGCACGGCCGCCGGCGGACGACGTGCTGCTCACCCCGATGCGGCTGTTCTTCGGCGCCGCGATGGCCGCCTGCCTGGTGCTCGGCGTGCTGGCCATCGTGCGGCGGGACGTCCCGGCCCACCGCGCCTGGATGGCCCGCGGCTACGCGATCGGCCTCGGGGCCGGCACGCAGGTGCTGACCCACCT
The DNA here is from genome assembly GCF_947486615.1 of uncultured Modestobacter sp. Lineage (GTDB taxonomy): Bacteria > Actinomycetota > Actinomycetes > Mycobacteriales > Geodermatophilaceae > Modestobacter. The sequence goes on along the minus strand of NZ_CANKUD010000012.1, from coordinate 127,158 downwards.
GCCCTTCGTGCTGGCGGGCGCCGAGCCCGGCGGCCTCGGGCGAGTCCTCGCCATGCTGGCCGGCTGGGTGGTCAACCTCGCGGTGGTCGAGTGGGCTCTCCGCCGCCGACCGGCCGCGGCACGCCCGACCCCGGCACGAGCCCCTGCCGGGCCGGTCCCCGTGGCCGGCCGCCCGCGCTGAGCGGGGCACCGGGCCGGCGCGCCGGCCGCGGCCGGGCCGGCGCGGGGCCGGCCCGGCCCGGCCGAACGTCAGGAGGCCGCGTAGGCCACGGCGACGTCGAGCACCCAGGTGACGCCGAACCGGTCGGTGAGCATCCCGTAGAGCGGGGCCCAACCGGCCGGCGCCAGCGGCTGCACGACGGTCGCGCCCTGCGACAGCGCCTGCCAGTACCGGGTGATCTCGGCGGCGTCCTCGCCCTGCACCGACACGAAGAACGGCCGCTCCCCCGGTGCGTACGGCAGGCTCCCCGGCACGTCGTAGGCCATCACCCGGAATCCGTTCTCGGCGGCGACCTGGCCCCACATCACCTGGTCGACCTCGGCCGGGTCCTGCACGGCACCGGCGTCGGCGTAGGTGACGACGGCGAGGTCGCCGCCGAACACCGACCGGTAGTGCTCCAGCGCCGCGCGGGCGTCGCCGCGGAAGTTCAGGTGGGTCGTCGTCTGCACGCTCATGGTCGGCTCCTCGCCGGTCGGATGGGGAGCTCGTCTCCCCGGTACGGACGACGCCAGGAACGAGCAGTGCCAGTTCTTGGCCGCAATCCGGCCACCTGCTGGACGGCGCGGCGTGACGTCCCGCACGAGCGCGACCGGCAAGATCCGGGCCGATCCGTTCCGCACTGGGACGGCAGCCGGTGGGAGGCCCGAGTGCAGGTCCGCACGCTCGTCTCGCTCCTGGTGCTGGCCGGCGCGGGGCTGACCGGTTGCACGGCCGGTGCGGCCGAGCGCGTGGCCGTGAGCAGCTCCGCTCCCCCGGCGGCACCCACGCCGGTCCCGGCGCCCAGTGAGCCGACGCCATCCCCCGACGAACGACCGATCCCGGTCCAGCAGGACGCCGGCTACGCCGACGCGGTCGCGACCTTCGGCGAGGAGCGGGTGCGGGCCCTCCTGCTGGACGACGCCAGGATCGCCCGGATCGCGCTGGCCGACTGCCTGCGCTGGACCACCGGCGAGCTGCACCCCGAGCTGACCGCACTGGTCAGCCCGGAGCTGCTGGATCGGGTCCAGCAGGAACTCGACCGGCCGGACGACGGCCCGCCGCCGAGCCTGCTGTCGGACCTGCCCGAGGACGACGGCAACGGCAACGACGAGGCCGCCGCGGTGGTCGACGGCTGCGACGACAGCGCGCCGCTGCGCTACTAGACCGGGCTGTTCGAGCCGCCGCTCCGGGTGGACCGCACCGGCGACCAGCCCCGGCTCGTGCTGGTGGCGAGCTTCGCCATGAACGTGACGTTCGGCGACCTCGTGGTCGGCGCCGGTCAGGACTGGACGTTCACCTCCGAGCCCACCGCGACCGGGTGGCAGCTGGTCGACGCGGAGACCGTGGCGAACGTGAACTGGCACCCGGCCCGGCCGGGCTGACCAGCGGCGTCAGCTGCGCCGACGGCGCCGGGTGCCCGCGATGACCAGGACGGCGCCCACGACGAGGAAACCGGTTGCGACGCCCCACTGACCGGGGTCGTCCGACCGCCCGATGTCCCACAGGACCACCTCGACGGCGCCCAGCACGAACAAGAGGCCGAGCACCGTCCGGTCGCGCGACCGTGAGCGCTTCCCCGCCGGCGTACGGGCCATGCGCCGACCCGAGACGACGAGTGATGCGCCTGCCAGGACCAGCAACGCAGCGCCGGCCACCCGCGGTGCGGTCGCGTCACCGGCGGCCAGCAGCAGGGCGAGGCACGCCACGCCCGCGACCACGAGACCGATCCCGGTGATCAGGCGGTCGGTGCGTGGGCTCACGGGGGCTCCTCCCGGCGACGTCGGACGGTCGCAAGCTACCGGCCGAGGCGGCGTTCCATCACGTGCCCGGTGGCCTGGAAGGACTCGTTGCCGACCAGCCCGCCGGTCTTCGTCTCCACCAGGGTGAACCCGGAGCGCTCGTAGAGCCGCCGGGCCGGGTTGCCGTCGAGCACGGTGAGCTCCACCCGGTCGACCCCCGCCGCCTCGGCGTGGGCGAACAGCTGCCCGATCAGCGCCGTCCCCACGCCCCGCCCTTGGTGGCTGGGGTGCACGTACATCCAGGTCAGCTCGCCGTCGGCGAAGGCCAGGAAGCCGACGACGGCACCGTCGAGCTCAGCGACCCACAGCTGGTCGTCGAACAGGCCCTCGTCCTCGGCCGTCTGCTGCAGGGTCAGGAAGGCCTCGACCCCCACCGACCACCCGAGCTCCTGGAGCCGGGCGGCGTCGTGCACCCGCGCGATGGCGTCCCAGTCGGCCGACCGGTACTCGCGGATGTCGATCATGGCCGGGACTGTGCCGACGGGGCCGGTGCGTCGTCCAGTGAATTGCCCACGAGGTACCCGTGACGAACCGGTCACGGTCGGCGCCGTGACTGCCGAGAACTCAGCACATGAGCAACCACGCCCTCGTCGATGACCTCCAGGCGACCACGGACGTGCAGGTCATCGCGGAGATGGCGACCGCCGTCCTGGAGACGATCGACCGCCTCCACACCGACGGCCTCACCGCCCTCACCACCATCGCGGAGACGCCGGTGCGGCTGGAGCTGCCCCCGGTCGCCGAGGCGCCGGCTCCGGTCGAGGCCGAGCTGACCGAGGCCGAGCCCGTCGAGCTGACCGAGGACGAGCCCGTCGACGACGAGCCCATCGAGGCGGAACTGGTCGAGGAGGCCCCGGACCTCGAGGCCGAGGACGTCGTCCGGATCGCCGAGCCGCTGTGGGTCGTGCCCCCGCCCCGGGGCCGGCACCTCGCCGAGGCCCTGACCGACCAGCTCCCCGCGCAGAGCGTCGCCTGACCTGCTCGCCGCCGGTCACCGATCGTCGCCTCCCGGGCCGGGAGACGACCATCAGTGACCAGCGGCGGGGTCAGGCCCGGGCGGCGGCCGGCGCCAGCTGGGCGAGCGCGGCGTCGACCCGGTCCAGGGCGGCCGCGCTCGTCGTCGCGTGCACGCTCAGCCGCACCCGCTCACCGTGCCGGGTGCAGGTGACCCCGGCCCGGCCCAGCGCCGCGTGCAGCTGCGACCCGTCGACCCCGGGCACCCGGAACGCCACGATGCCGGCCCGCTCGTCCGGCGCCCGGGACGACGTCACGTCCACCCCACGCCGGTCCAGCACCGCCAGCAGCTCGTCGACCCGCGCCGCGATCCGGCCGGCCACCCACGCCGGGCCGGCCTGCTCGAGCAGCTCCAGCCCCGCGGCGAGGCAGGCCTGCGCGATCGGGCTGGTGTTCGTCGTGGTGAACCGGGCGGCGCCGTCGGCGAGGGGGTGCTCCAGCCCGTCGTAGTCGGTGGCGCCCTGCACCCCGGTCCAGCCGGCCAGCAGCGGGTCCAGCCGGTCCAGCGCGCGGTCGGACACCGCGACCACGCCGGTGCTCCAACCGCTGCGCAGCCACTTCTGACCGCCGGCGACCAGCACGTCGGCCGCCGTCCAGTCCTGCTCGACCGCGCCGACGCCCTGGATGCCGTCGACCACCAGCAGCCGGTCGCCGAGGACGTCGCGCAGCCCGGCCAGGTCGGCGCGGTACCCGGTGGCGAAGTCGACCGCGCTCACCACCAGCGCGGCGGCGTCCCCGTCGGCCAGCGCGGCCCGGACGGCGTCCGGCGTCACCGGCCCGGCCGGCAGGTCGACGACGTCCAGCCGGCCGGCGGCCTCCGCCCGCCACCAGGGGTAGAGGTTGGCCGGGAACTCCGCCGGGCTGACCAGCACCGGCCCGCGCACCGCGAACGCCGCCTGGAACAGCCCGGCCGAGGTGCTGGGCGAGTAGACGAGGTTGCCGGGCGCGAAGCCGAGCAGCCGCGACGCCGCGGCCAGCGCCCGGGCCTCGGCGCCCATCAGCTCGTCGACCGTGCCCAGGCCGGCGGTGGAGACGGCAGCCAGCGCACCGGCCCCGGCCTCCACCACCGGCCGGGACGGCGGGCCGACCCGGGCGAAGTCGAGATAGCCCTCGTCCTCGGCGAAGCAGGCCAGGTAGCCAGCGCTCACGCGGTCACCCGGGCCAGGAACGACCGGGTGCGCTCGTGCTGCGGCGCCCCGATCACCTGCTCCGGCGGCCCCTCCTCGACCACCACCCCGCCGTCCATGAACACGACGCGGTCGGCGACCTCGCGGGCGAAGGCGATCTCGTGGGTCACCACCAGCATCGTCATGCCCTCCTGCGCCAGCTCGGTCATCACCGCCAGCACCTCCCCCACGAGCTCGGGGTCCAGTGCGCTGGTCGGCTCGTCGAAGAGCAGCAGCTTGGGCCGCATCGCCAGCGCCCGGGCGATCGCCACCCGCTGCTGCTGCCCGCCGGAGAGCCGGTCGGGGTAGGTGTCGACCTTGTCGGCCAGGCCCACCCGGGCCAGCAGCTCCCGGGCGTAGGCCTCCGCCTCACGCCTGGGCACGCCGCGCACCTGCACCGGCCCCTCGGTCACGTTCGCCAGCACGGTGCGGTGCGGGAAGAGGTTGAACCGCTGGAACACCATGCCGATGTCGGCCCGCTGCCGGGCGACGTCGGCCTCGCGCAGCTCGTGCAGCCGGCCGCCCTCGTGCCGGAAGCCGATCGGCACGTCGTCCACCCAGATCTCGCCGCTGTCGGCGGCCTCGAGGTGGTTGACGCAGCGCAGCAGCGTGCTCTTGCCGGCCCCGGAGGCACCGAGCAGGACGACGACCTCACCGCGGCGCACGGTCAGGTCGACCCCGCGCAGCACCTCCAGCGACCCGTAGTGCTTGCGCAGCCCGCGGGCCCGCACGAGCACGTCGCCTCCCGCGCTCATCGGGAGCCCCGCATGAACGGCGGGGTGCGCAGCGAGCCGCCGACCTTGGCCCACACCGACCCGCGGGTGCCGACCGGCCGGATCGAGGCGTTGTAGTGCCGCTCCAGGTAGTACTGCCCGACGTTGGCCACGCTCACCACCACCATGTACCAGACGGCCACGGCCAGCAGCGTCTCCATGACCGCGAGGCTGCGGCTGGACAGCGCGTTGGCTGCGTGGATGAGCTCGGTGAAACCGATGACCGAGGCGATCGACGTCCCCTTGAGCATGTTGATGAAGTCGTTGCCGGTCGGCGGGATGATCACCCGCATCGCCTGCGGTAGCACGACGCGGCTCAACACCTTCGCCGGCCCCATGCCGATCGACTTGGCCGCCTCGGTCTGCCCGCGGTCGACGCTGGTCAGCCCGGCGCGGACGATCTCGGCCATGTAGGCGCTCTCGTTGAGCCCCAGCCCCAGCAGCGCCGCCAGGAACCCGGTCATGATCACGTTCGCCGGCTGGTCGAGCAGGTAGGCGTCGGTGAACGGGACCGGGATCGTGAACGTCGGGAAGACGAGCGCGATGTTGTACCAGAGCAGGATCTGCAGCAGCACCGGCAGACCGCGGAAGACCCAGATGTAGGCCCACGACACCCAGCGCAGCACCGGGTTGGCCGAGGTGCGCATCAGGGCCACGACCGTGCCGATGACGATCGCGCCGGCCTGGGCGATCACCGCCAGCACGATGGTGTCGACCAGACCCTCCAGGATCACGTCCTGGGTGAGCAGGTCCGGGATGCTGGCGTAGTCGATGTCGCCCCGGGAGATGGCCTGGAACAGCAGCCCCAGCACGGCCAGGACGGCGAGCCCGGCGACCCAGCGCCCCCAGTGCCGGATCCGCACCTGGGGCAGCAGCTCGCTGTCCCCCGGTGCGTCGACCGGCCTGGTCAGCGCCGCGCCGGCGCGATCAGCCACCGTTGACGGTCGCCTGGTCGACCGCGCCGGAGGTGACGTCCCACGCCTCGAGGATCTCGCCGTAGGTGCCGTCGTCGATCAGCTGCTGCAGCGCCTGCTGGATGGCGTCGCGCAGCGCGGTGTCCTCCTTGTTCAGGCCGATCCCGTACGGGCCACCGTTGATCGGGTCCTGGTCGACGGTCTCGAAGTACTCGCCGTCGCCGGCGGTCTGGGAGATGTAGACGGCGGTGGGCAGGTCGTTGAGGATCGCGTCGACCCGGCCGGTGCGCAGCTGGGTCTGGTTCTGCGAGTCGCTCGGGGTCGCCGTGACCTCCAGCGGCTCCTCGCCGTTCGCCTCGCACTCGGCGGACTGCTCGGCGGCGAAGTCCTCCTGCGTCGTCCCCTGGACGACGGCGATCGCCTGGCCGCACAGGTCGGCGCTGGCCTCGATCCCGGCCGGGTTGCCCTTCTGCACCATGATCGTGATGCCGGACTCGAAGTAGTCGACGAAGTCGATCGACCCCTGCCGCTCGGCGGTGTCGTTCATCCCGGCGATGGTGGCGTCGACCCGGCCGGTCTGCAGGCCGGTGATCAGCGAGTCGAAGGCCATGTCGGAGTACTCGACGTCCAGGCCCAGCTTGTTGCCGATCGCGGTGATGATGTCGACCTCGAAGCCGACCGGGGTCGAACCGTCCTCGGCGTAGAAGTTGTTCGGCGGCGACTGCACGTTCGAGCCGATCGACAGCGCGGTCAGGTCCGCGGGCAGCCCCTCGGCCAGCGCCGGGTCCTCCTCGACGCCACCGACGACGTCGCTGGTGTCGGGCACCGAGGAGTCGGCGCTGCTGCCGCCGCTGCCGGAGTCGGCGGCGGCGTCGTCGTCGCTCCCGCCGCAACCGGTGAGCAGCAGGGCGGTGGTGAGCGCAACCGGGACGGCGGCGCGGAGGGGCAGGCGGGTTCGGGACACGGGCTTCTCCTGGGGGTCGGGACGAACGGTCATCGGGCGTTCCGGACAGGTGGCGACGGGTCGCCCGGCGGTGGACTCGACCGCCGCACGACCAGACGGGTGGGGACGACGACCGACCGCGGCGGCAGGCCCGGTGCGGCGATCCGCTCGAAGAGCAGGTCGACCGCGGCCTGGCCGATGCCACCGGCATCCTGGGCGACGGTGGTCAGCGGCGGGTCGAGGACGTCGGCGAGGTCGAGCTCGTCGAACCCGACGTGCGCGGGGCGCGGGCCGGGGTGCTCGTGCAGGTGGTGCAGCAGCGCGACGCTGGCCCGGTTGTTGCCGGTGACCACGGCGGTCACGCCGTCGGCGGTCCAGCCGGTCACGGCCGCGGCGAGGGCGGCGGGGTCGAGCGCACCCAGGGAGACCAGGCTGTCGAGGGGCAGGCCGTCGGTGGGCAGGTCCAGTTCGGCACAGGTGGCGAGGAAGCCGTCGCGACGCTGGCGGGAGGTCCAGAACCGCTCGTCGTCGCCGAGGTAGGCGATCCGGCGGTGACCCTGCCCGGCCAGGTGGCGCACGGCCGCGGCGATGCCGCCGGCGTTGTCCGAGAGCACCTCGTCGATGCCGTGGTCGGCGCTGGGCCGGTCGAGCAGCACGGCCGGGACGTCGGGCGGCAGGTTGGCGGTGAGCACCTCGTCGCCGACCAGGTTCGGGGCGATGAGCAGGCCGTCGACCCGGCGGGCGGCGAAGGCCTGCACCAGCCGGCCGGCCCGCTCGGGGTCGCCGTCGGCGGAGCCGGTGAGCAGCAGGTAGCCGCGCTCGCGGGCGCTGCGCTCGACCGCAGCGGTGACGGCGGAGTAGAAGGAGCCGGCGAGGTCCTCCAGGACCAGGCCGATGCTGGCGGTGCTGGTGCCCCGGCGCAGGTGGCTCGCCCCGTCGTGCCGGCGGAAGCCCAGCTCGGCGATGGCCCGCTGCACCCGCTCCACGGTCTCCGGGCGCACCCCGGGCTCGCCGTTGACGACGCGGCTGACCGTCTTCTGGGAGGTGCCGGCGGCCTGGGCCACGTCGACCATCGTGGGCAGCCGGCCGGCCCCGCGAGCAGCGGTCTGACCGGCGTCGTCCGCCGATGACAACGTAGTCATCGGCTGGTCGGGTGCACCCGATGACAACGTAGTCATGCGGGGGATCGTCGGGGTGACGGCGACCACATGTCAAGGGCCTGAACGGTCCGCAACGGTTCCGTGACCGAGCGGCCGCGCTGACCACTGGCCCCTGAAGGGGCCAGTGGTCCGCGCACAGCGGGTCAGCTCTGGCTGAGCTGCAGGGTCGGGTAGTCGGTGTACCCCTCGGCACCGGCGGCGTAGAAGGTCGCCGGGTTCGGGATGTTCTCCGGGTGCGCGCCGACCCAGCGCTCGACCAGGTCGGGGTTGGCGATGGCCATCCGGCCGACGGCGACGGCCTCCGCGTGCGCGGCGTCGATCAGCTCGATCGCCTCCGCACGGGTGGTCACCGCGCCGAAGCCGCTGTTGGCGATCAGCGGGCCGGCGAAGCGGCGGCGCAGCTCCTGCACGAACTCACCCGCCGGCTCGGCGTGCAGCACCGACAGGTAGGCCAGGCCCAGTGGGCGCAGCGCGTCGAGCAGTGCGCCGTAGGTGGCCCGGACGTCGTCCCGGTCGGTCTCCAGCGCGCCCTGGATGTTGTGCTCGGGCGAGATCCGCAGCCCCACCTTGCCGGCGCCGATCGCCTGGGCGACCGCGGTGACGACCTCGGCGACGAAGCGGGCCCGGTTCTCCGGCGACCCGCCGTAGGCGTCGTCCCGCTGGTTCGATGCCGGGGAGAGGAACTCGTGCAGCAAGTAGCCGTTGGCGCCGTGCACCTCGACGCCGTCCAGGCCGGCCTCGACCGCCCGGCGGGCGGCGGCCACGAAGTCGTCGCGGACCTCGCGGGCCTCCTCGACGGTGAGCGCGTGCGGCACCGGGTAGGCCTGCTTGCCCTGCTCGGTGTGGCCGGCGCCCTCGATGGCGATGGCGCTGGGTGCCTCGACCCGGCGGCCGCCGTTGACGTCGGGGTGGGTGACCCGGCCGGCGTGCATCACCTGCATCACGATCCGGCCGCCGCGGGCGTGCACCGCCTCGGCGACGCGGCGCCAGCCGGCCACCTGCTCGTCGGTGACGATGCCGGGCTGGCCGACGAAGCCCTGCGACTCGAACCGCGGGTAGGTGCCCTCAGTGATGATCAGGCCGAGGCCCGCGCGCTGCGCGTAGTGCTCGACGATCAGGTCGTTCGGGACGCCGGATGAGCCGGCGCGCATGCGGGTCAGCGGGGCCATGACGACGCGGTTGGCGAGCTCGAGGTCGCCGAGCGTCACGGGGGAGAACAGGTCCATGACCGGTGCAAGGTCGTTGCTCTGACGAACGATTCCGGCTTCCGGCCGATTGCGGCGATCGTCACGTCCTGCCCGACCGTTGGTGGAACACAACCACCTGCCGCTGCGCTGACGCCTGCCAGACGTCCCCTTCAGCGAGGAGCAGACATGGCCAGGACCTGGTTCATCACCGGCGCATCGCGCGGGTTCGGCAAGGAGTGGTCGATCGCGGCGCTCGAGCGCGGTGACCGGGTCGCGGCCACCGCCCGCGACACGTCGTCCCTGGACGACCTGGTGCAGCGGTTCGGCGACGCCGTGCTGCCGATCCGGCTCGACGTGGACGACCGGGACGCCGTCTTCGCCGCCGTCGCCCGGGCGCACGACCACTTCGGCGCCCTGGACGTCGTGGTGAACAACGCCGGCTACGGCCAGTTCGGCATGATCGAGGAGATCTCCGAGGCCGAGGCGCGCGCCCAGTTCGACACCAACGTGTTCGGCGCGCTGTGGGTCACCCAGGCCGCGCTGCCGTTCCTGCGCGAGCAGGGCTCGGGCCACGTGCTGCAGGTGTCGAGCATCGGCGGCGTCTCCGCGTTCCCGAACATCGGCATCTACAACGCCTCGAAGTGGGCGCTGGAGGGCTTCAGCCAGTCGCTGGCCGCGGAGGTCGCCGACTTCGGCATCAAGGTCACGCTCATCGAGCCCGGCGGCTACTCCACCGACTGGGGCGGTGCCTCCGCCGCGCACGCCACGGAGAACCCGGCCTACGACGACTTCCGGGTCAAGGCCGCCGAGCAGCGCAAGCAGCGGCTGGGCGGCACCCCGGGCGACCCGGTCGCCACCCGCGAGGCCGTGCTCACCCTGGTCGACGCCGAGAACCCGCCGCTGCGGGTCTTCTTCGGCGAGGCACCGCTGGGCATCGCCACCCGCGACTACGAGTCCCGGCTGGCCGAGTGGAACGCCTGGGACGCCCTGTCCAAGAAGGCCCACGGCTGACCCCGCGGACGTGACCCCTACCGGCTGACCGGCGCCGAGTGACAGCTCAGCGGGCTCTCGTGGACTGGAGAGCCCACTCAGCTGTCACTCGATGAAACCGACGCCCCCGCGGCTGCCCCCAACGGCGGGAGCGCCGCGTCCCCGGCCCCCCGCGGGGTGATCCGCGCCGAGTGACAGCTGAGCGGGGTGTCCCCCGGCACGGGAGCCCGCTCAGCTGCCACTCGATGAACCCGACGCCCACGCGCGGGCACCGGCCCCGCGGGTGTCAGTCGCTGTGCCGGGCTCCGACGACGGCGACGGCGAGCAGGCCGCCGAGCAGCCAGAACGCCGCGGACACCCCCGCCGCACCGGCGAGCAGACCGGCCGCGGCGGGGGTGCCGACCAGCCCGACCCGGTTGCCCACCAGGCGCAGCGCCAGCGCCGTGCCGCGGGCGTCGTCGGGCACCGCCCGGATGATCAACGTCATCAGCAGCGGCTGGCCCACGCCGAGCAGGAAGCCGATCAACGCCAGCAGCGCGCCGAGCAGCCACACGTTGCCGGTGGCCGGCAGGAAGGCCACGGCGATCCCCGACCCGACGGTGCTCAGCACCACCAGCCGGGCCCGCCCCAGCCGGACCAGCATCTTCTGCACCAGCACCCGGGAGGCGACGGTCGCCCCGGCCCGGACGCTCAGCAGCACCCCGACGACCGCCGGTGATATGCCGCGGCTCTCCCCCAGCAGCGGCAGGTAGGCGGTGAGCAGGTCGACCGCCGCGGCCAGCACGAGGCTGGCGAAGATGCCGGTGCTCACCGCCGGGCGGGACAGCAGCCGGAACGCCGAGGTCCGGCCGTTCGGCCGGGCGGCGGCCGCCGGGAAGCGCCGGCCGACCGCCAGCCACCAGGCCGCCGGGACCGCCAGCGCGCACAGCCCGGCGCTCAGCAGCAGCGCACGCGCAGTGCCGGTCGAGAGCTCCCCCGGCGCGGTGGCGAGCACCGCCCCGGCCAGCGCCGGCCCGACCAGCTGACCGGCCGAGACGACGGCGGTGAACAGCCCGAACCCGGAGTCCAGCCGGTCGCCGGGCAGCCGGGCGACGACGTTCTCCCCGCCGACGATGCAGCCCAGGTTGCCCAGGCCGAGCACCACGTTGCCGATGCCGAGCGCGAGCAGCGACCCGCTGGTGGCCAGCAGCAGGCAGCCGGCCACCAGCAGGACGACGCCGCTGACCAGGATCGGCTCGGGCCGCCACCGGTCGGCCGCCCGGCCCAGCGGCAGCGCCACCACCATCGGCAGCAGCGCGAACGCGGCGGTGAGCAGCCCGATCTCGGTGGCCCCGGCCCCCAGGTCGATCGCCCGGTAGGCCGACACCGGCCGGGCCACGGCGATCGCCGCCTGGATCAGCGCCATCACACCCAGCAGCTGGAACAGCCAGCGGGGCGCGCGCCCGGGCGTGGACGCGGCGGGGCCGGACGTCGACACTCCTCGACTCCCCGTCCCCGTCGGCGACCCCGTCCCGGGACCGACCCTCAGCGCATCCGCGCCCCGCGCCTCCCCGCCCGCGGGGCAGGGGGCCGATCAGCGCTCCGTCGTCCGATGCTCTCCCGCGGATCCCGACCGGCCCCGGCCCCGCCCTGAGGGCGGGGTCGTTCCTCAGTCGGTCAGGCGGCGGCCGGTGCTGGTGGAGAAGACGTGCTCCTCACCGGGGCGGATGGTCAACCAGACGTCGCCACCCTTGGCCGGGGGCTTCCGGGCGTCGACCCGGGCCACGATCTGCGACGTGTCCCCGCCGTGCAGGTGCTCGGCCAGCTGCTCGTCGGCGATCGTGGCGTAGACGAACGCGTCGGACCCCAGCTCCTCGACCAGGTCGACCCGCACCTTGAAGCCCTGCCCGGGCTGGGCGATCTCCAGTGCCTCAGGCCGGAACCCGAGCGTGACGGACTGGTCCGACCCTGCCGCGGCCACCGTCTCGCGGGGCAGCGGGACGACGATGTCACCGAGCCGGGCGCCGCCCTCGACCAGCGGCACCTCGGCCAGGTTCATCGCCGGCGACCCGATGAAGCCGGCGACGAAGACGTTGGCCGGGCGGTCGTACATCTCCCGCGGGCTGGCGACCTGCTGGAGCAGACCGTCCTTGAGCACCGCGACCCGGTCGCCCATGGTCATGGCCTCGACCTGGTCGTGGGTGACGTAGACAGTGGTGATGCCCAGCCGGCGCTGCAGCGAGGCGATCTGGGTGCGAGTCTGCACGCGCAGCTTGGCGTCGAGGTTGGACAGCGGCTCGTCCATCAGGAACACCTGCGGCTTGCGGACGATCGCCCGGCCCATCGCGACGCGCTGGCGCTGACCACCGGAGAGCGCCTTGGGCTTGCGGTCCAGGTAGGGCTCCAGGTCCAGCAGCTTGGCCGCCTCGACGACCCGCTCCCGACGCTCCTCCTTGCCCATCCCGGCGATCTTCAGCGCGAAGCCCATGTTGTCCGCGACGCTCATGTGCGGGTACAGCGCGTAGTTCTGGAACACCATCGCGATGTCCCGGTCCTTGGGCTCGACGTCGGTGACATCCTTCTCGCCGATCCGGATGGCGCCGCCGTCGATGTCCTCCAGGCCGGCGAGCATGCGCAGCGAGGTGGACTTGCCGCACCCGGACGGGCCGACGAGCACCAGGAACTCGCCGTCCTCGATCTGGAGCTCGAGCGCGTCGACGGCCGGCTTGTCGCTGCCGGGGTAGAGCCGGGTCGCCTTGTCGTAGGTGACCGATGCCATGGGGAGCTCCCTTGCTCTCTGCTGTCGTACTCGTCCGGCCTGTGACTGCCGTCACCGTACGGCAAGCGCTTTCTCCGATCAATGCCCGGCGCTCAGCCGGTCAGCTCCTCGAGCCGGTCGGTCGCGAACACCAGCCCGTGCCCCGGTGCGGTCTCCGCCCGGAGGACGCCGCCGGCGATGGTCACCCCGCTGGGCTCGGCCAGCGCGCCGAGTGCGGCGAACGAGGCGTCCTCGACGTCCTCGACCATCGTGGTCAGCGGCAGGCACATCGCCAGCTGCCCGGAGACGTCCGGCAGCAGGTGCGGCGCCACCGGCACGCTCGCCGCGGCCGCGAGCTGGGCGATCCGCAGGAACGGGGTGATCCCGCCGACCCGCACCACGTTGGGCTGGACGACGTCGGCGGCGCCGGAGGCCAGCAGTGCCCGGTACTGGAACGCCGTGTAGACGTTCTCCCCCACCGCGATCGGCACGCCCAGCCCGGCGTCGTGCAGCCGGCCCAGCGCCGGCAGGTCGTCGGCGACCAGCGGCTCCTCGACCCAGTACAGGTCGAAGGGGGCCATCGCCCGGACCGCGCGCAGCGCCGTCGGCAGGTCCCAGCGCTGGTTGGCGTCGACCATCAGCCGCCGGTGCGGCCCGAGCACCGCCCGGACGGCGGCCACCCGCTCGACGTCCTCGGCCAGGTCGGGGCGGCCGACCTTGATCTTCACCGCGGTACAACCGTCGGCGACCCAGCGCTCGGTCTGGGCGACCAGCTCGTCGAGGGAGTAGTGGAAGTTGACCCCGCTGCCGTAGACGGCGACCGAGTCGCGCCGGCGGCCCAGGTGGTCCACCAGGCTCTGCCCGGCCGCCTTGGCCGAGAGGTCCCACAGCGCGGTGTCGACGGCGGCGATGGCCATCGTGGTCAGCCCGCCGCCGCCGGCCTCGTGCAGGTGCCACCACAGCCGGTCCCAGACGACGCCGGGCTCGACCGGCCCGCCGACGACCACCGGGACGACGTCGTGGTCGACCAGCGCCTGCAGCGCCCGGGCCCCGATCGACGGCGTCCAACTGAAGCCGGTGCCGGTGCGCCCGTCGCTGGTCTCCAGCTCGGTGACCAGCAGGTGCAGCGCCGGCACATCGGCGCCCCAGGGGCGGGACAGCGGGAGCCGGAACAGCCGGCTCGACAGCCGGGTGACGGTGGTCATCGCAGCTCGGTCCGCCAGCTGCGGGACGCCGTCCAGCCCAGCAGGCGCTCCGCCTTGGCGCTGCTGAACGCCGGGCTGGTGCCGGTCAGCCCGGCGGCCAGCTCGGGCGCGACCCCGGAGAACTCGGGCAGCAGCTCGGCCAGCGGCGCATCGGCCAGCGCGTCCTGGGCGCCGACGAAGTACACCTCGCCGTTGGGCACCTCGCCCGCCTTGCGCAGCAGCGTGTCCAGGAAGTCCGCGCAGTCCCGGGCGTCCACGTAGTTGAACAGCGTGACCCCGCCGTACCGGGGGTCGGCGATCCGCTCGCGCACGGTGTGCCCCTGCTGGGTCGGGGCGCCTGCCCACTCCTCCGGCGCGATCACGAAGCACGGCCGGAACGCCGCCAGCCGCACCCGGTCGCCGTACTGGGCGGCGAACATCTGCATGGTCTGCTCGGCGGCGAGCTTGGACAGCCCGTAGGCGTTCCACGGCCGCGGCGGGTGGTCCTCGTCCAGCGGGAGGTACCGCGGCGTCCACCCGGCGGGGCTGCCGTAGCCCATGACGGTGGGGCTGCTGGCGGTCACCACCGTGCCGACGCCGAGGTCGATCGACGCCTGCAGCACGTTGTAGGCCAGCGCGCTGTTGGTGGCGTGGATGACCGACTCGGGCCGGCTGAACGGGACGGCGATCGCGGCCAGGTGGACGACGGCGTCCGGCCGGTACCGGGCCATCACCCCGTAGGCCTGTCCGAGGTCGGTCAGGTCGGCCGGGAACGTCGCGGCGGCCTTCTCCAGCGGCGCCGCGGTCACGTCGACCGAGATCACCTCGTGGCCGGCGTCGGCCAGCCCGTCGACGACGCTGCGGCCCAGGCGACCGGCACCCCCGGTGACCAGCACCCTCATGCGGGCACCACCACGTCGAGGTAGCGCTGCTTCACCGTCTCCACGACCTCCGCCTTCGGCTGGGCCCAGACGTCGGCGTTGAAGATCTCCACCTCGACGTCCCCGGTCCAGCCCGCGGCCTCGACCGCGGCGACGAACGGCGGGAAGTCGATCACGCCGTCGCCCATGTACCCGCGGGCCATCAGCGCGTCGGCCGGGATCGGCATCAGGAAGTCGCAGACCTGGAAGGAGGCAATCCGGTCGCCCGCGCGGGCGATCGAGGCCCAGACCTCCGGGTCCCACCACAGGTGGAAGGTGTCGACGACCACGCCGACCTGCGCCGACGGGAAGGGCGCGGCCAGGTCGAGGGCCTGGGCGAGGGTGGAGAGCACGGCCCGGTCGGCGCAGTACATCGGGTGCAGCGCCTCCAGGGAGAGCCGCACCCCGCGCTCGCCGGCGTAGGGCGCGAGCTCGGCCAGCGCCTCGGCCACCCGCTCGCGGGCACCGGCCAGGTCACGGGAGCCCGCAGGGAGCCCGCCGACCACCATCACCAGCGACTCGGCGCCCAGCGTGGCGGTCTCGTCGATCGCGCGGCGGTTGTCCTCGAGCGCCGCGGCCCGGGCGGCCGGGTCGGTCGCGGTCAGGAACCCACCACGGCAGTGCGAGGTCACCCGCAGACCGGCGTCCCGGATGAGCTTCGCCGAGCGCTCCAGGCCGAACTCGGCGACCGGCTCGCGCCAGGTGCCCAGCGCGGACAGCCCGGCGGCGGCCACCCCGTCGACGAAGTCGGGCATCGACCAGCCCTCGACCGTCTTGTGGTTGATCGACAGCCGCGCGAGCCGCGGATCGCCGCTCACTGTTCGATCCCCACGGTCTGCAGGTAGGTGCGCATCCGGCCGGCGGCCAGCTCCGGGTCGGGCAGCAGCCCGGCCGCGTCGGCCAGCCGGAACACCTCGGCCAGGTGCTGGGGGCTGCGCGAGCTCTCCAGCCCGCCGACCATCCGGAAGCCGGGCTGGTGGCCGGCCAGCCAGGCCAGGAAGACGATGCCGGTCTTGTAGTAGTACGTCGGCGTGCCGAACAGGTGCCGGGACAGCGCCACCGTCGGCTCGAGCAGCCGGTCGTAGGCGGCGACGTCACCACGGTCCAGCGCCTGCAGGGCGGTGGACGCGGCCGGGGCGATCGCGTCGAAGATGCCCAACAGGGCGTGCGAGTACGACTCGCCGTCCCCGCGCACCAGGGACGGGTAGTTGAAGTCGTCGCCGGTGTAGAGCCGGACGCCGGCGGGCAGCCGGCGGCGCATGTCGACCTCGTGCGCCTCGTCGAGCATGGAGACCTTGATGCCGTCGACCTTGGCGCTGTGGTCGGCGATCACCTGCAGCACCGTGTCGGTGGCCTCGGTGAGCTGTGCCGAGCCCCAGTAGCCGGCCAGCGCGGGGTCGAACATGGGCCCGAGCCAGTGCAGGACCACCGGCCGGGACACCTGCTCCAGCAGCCGGGCGTAGACCTTGGCGTAGTCCTCCGGGCTGCGGGCGACCCGGGCGAGCTGCCGGCTGGCCATCAGGATCACGGTCGCGCCGGCGTCCTCGACCACCTCGATCTGCTCGAGGTAGGCGGCCAGCACCTCGTCGGTGCTGGCCAGGTCGGCCGGCGCCTGGTCGGTGCCGGCGCCGCAGGCGAGCAGCCCACCGCAGGCCCGGGCCTCGGCGGCCGAGCGGCGGATCAGCTCGGCGGTGGTGCTCCAGGGCATGCCCATGCCGCGCTGGGCGGTGTCCATGGCGTCGGCGACGCCGAGGCCGTAGGACCACAGGTGCCGGCGGAAGGCGAGGGTCGCCTCCCAGTCGACGTCCACCGGTGCGCCGGGGGTGTTGTCGCCGAGCGGGTCGGCGACCACGTGCGCCGCGGCGTACGCGGTGCGGCTGGTCAGCGGGCCGTCGGGGCGGGTGAAGTCGCCGGGCCGGCCGAGCCGGTGCTCGCCGACCGTGCCGTCGGACCGGGGCAGCCGAACGGTCGGCCCGGTCACACCGACACCTCCGGGATCTCGATCCGGCGGCCCTCTGCGGAGGACTGCAGCCCCAGCTCGGCGACCTGCACGCCGCGGGCGCCGGCGAGGAAGTCGTAGGGGTGCGGGGCGTCCTCGAGCACGTGGCGGAGGAACTGCTCCCACTGGGCGCGGAAGCCGTTGTCCAGGTCGGCGTTGTCCGGCACGACCTGCCACTGGTCGCGGAACCGCTCGGTCACCGGCAGGTCGGGGTTCCAGACCGGCTTCGGGGTGGTCGCCCGGTGCTGGACCTTGCACTCGCGCAGCCCGGCCACGGCGCTGCCCTCGGTGCCGTCCACCTGGAACTCCACCAGCTCGTCGCGGTAGACCCGCACCGCCCAGGAGGAGTTGATCTGCGCGATCACGCCGCCGGGCAGCTCGAAGATGCCGTAGGCGGCGTCGTCGGCGGTGGCCGCGTAGGACTGCCCGTGCTCGTCGATCCGGGTCGGGATGTGCGTGACCGCCTTGGCGGTGACCGCCGCCGGCCGGCCGAAGAGGTTCTCCAGCACGTAGGACCAGTGGCAGAACATGTCCACGACGATCCCGCCGCCGTCCTCCTTGCGGTAGTTCCAGCTGGGCCGCTGGGCCTCCTGCCAGTCGCCCTCGAACACCCAGTAGCCGAACTCGCCGCGCACCGACAGGATCTGGCCGAAGAAGCCGCCGTCGATCAGGCGCTTCAGCTTCACCAGGCCCGGCAGGTACAGCTTGTCGTGCACGACGCCGTTCTTGACCCCGGCCTCGGCGGCCAGCCGGGCCAGCTCCAGGGCGCCCTCGAGCGACTCCGAGGTCGGCTTCTCGGTGTAGATGTGCTTGCCCGCGGCAATGGCAGCCTTGATCGACTTCTCCCGCGCCTGGGTCACCTGGGCGTCGAAGTAGATCGGTGCGGAGTCGTCCCGCAGCGCCTCGTCCAGGTCGGTGGTCCACCGCTCCACGCCGTGCAGGGCGGCCAGCTCGGCCAGCTTGCGCTCGTTGCGCCCCACCAGGATCGGCTCGGGCACCACCCGGCGGCCGTCGGCGAGCTCCAGCCCGCCGGCGTCCCGGATGGCGAGGATGGAGCGGACCAGGTGCTGGCGGTAGCCCATCCGGCCGGTGACGCCGTTCATGATGATGCCGATCGAGCTGGACACGGTGCTTGCCTCCGAGGCGGGTGTGGTGGTCATCGGGTGCTCCCGGCGGAAGCCGCTGCCGACGCAGGACGCAGCGGGATGCCGAAGTCGGTCAGGTGCACGACCTGGCCGGTGGTGAGGGACTGGTTGGCCGCCGCGCCGACCAGCACGCTGCGGACGCCGTCGAGCCAGCCGGCCGCCTGGCCGAGCGGGTCGGGGCGGGTACCGGGGCGGAACAGGTCGTCCAGCAGCAGCGCGTCGCCGCCGCCGTGCGCCCCGGGCCCCTCCGGGACGTCGATGCGCTGGGCGGTCTCCCAGCGTCGCTGCAGCACCAGTTCGGAGCCCTCGGCGCGGACGCCGGACGCCGCCTGGACCTCCTCGGGGGTGGCGCTGGGGTCGACGGCCACGCCGAACCCGCCGATCACGCCGTCCGCGGCGAGCACCGCGGCCCGCTCGACGACCGAGAGCTCGATCCGGCCCTCGGTGCCGTTGATGCTCACCCGGTAGCCCTCCCACGGGCCGTGGGCGTTGAGCGAGTAGCTGAGCATCGGGCCGCCGGCGTACTGCATGAGCAGCGCCATGTTGTCCTCGATGGTGATGCCCGGGGAGAACACGTCCTGGTCGCGGATGTAGCCGTCCTCGGCCTCCGCGTCCAGGTACAGCTGGCGCAGCCGGTCGTTGCCGGCCAGGTCGAGGGCGAACGGGTCGCCGCCGGCGTCCGGGGCGCCGTGGCTGCGGGCCGGGCGCTCGCCCAGGCCGCGCTCCTTCGCGTTGGCGTCGCCGTAGAACCGCAGGTCGCCCAGGGCGAAGACGGTCTCCGGGACGCCGCCGACCCACCAGTTGACCAGGTCGAAGTGGTGGGTGGCCTTGTGCACGAACAGCCCACCGGACAGCGACTTGTCCCGGTGCCAGCGGCGGAAGTAGTCGGCGCCGTGCACGGAGTCCAGCACCCACTCGAAGTGCACGGAGGTGACGGTGCCGATGGCGCCCTCGGCGATGAGCCGGCGGACGGCGGTGTTCCGCGGCGAGTAACGGTAGTTGAAGGTGACCACGAGGTCCCGGCCGCTGTCGGCGACGGCGTCGGCGATGGTGCGGCAGCCGGCGGCGTCGGTGGTGAGCGGCTTCTCGGTGATCACGTCGTACCCGGCGCGCAGCGCCCGGGAGATGTGCTCGGCGTGCGTGTGGTCGACGCTGGCGACGATGACGGTGTCCGGCCGCTCGCGCTCGAGCATCAGGTCCAGGTCCTGCGGCGCATAGGCCGGCAGCGGGGCGGCGCCGGGGTGGGCGGCAGCGAACTGGCGCTGGTAGTACGCCATCCGGGTGGTGTTCGGGTCGCAGAGGGCGACCAGCTCGCCGACGTCGGCGTGCGAGCCCAGCAGCGCGGCGACGTACATCTCGGCGCGGTGGCCGGTGCCGACGATCGCGTAGCGACGCGGCGCCGGGGTCGGGTCGATGGTGGTCACGTCTCCCTCTCGGCGGTGCAGCACGGGGGTGGGGAAGGGCGGCCAGGGGGCGGCCGATGGCCGGTCGCCCCCTGGCCGACGGTCACGCGATGGCCGACTCGACCTCGGTCATGAACTGCTCGGCGGCGTCCTCCACCGAGATCTGGTCGAACAGGATCTGCTCGGTGTAGCGCTGCAGGATCGCCTGCACCTCACCGGCGCCCTGCGGGGGCAGCGCCGGCGGCTCCTGCAGGTCGGGGGTGATCTCCTCGACGAAGGCGACCGCGGCCTGGCCGGCGTCGTCCAGCGTCGGGGCGATCTGGTCGCGCAGCTCGGTGTTGACCGGCAGGCCACGGTCGGCCTTGATGATCTCCACGGCCTCCTCGGAGTTGATCAGCCAGTCGAGGAACATGGCCGCCTCCTGCGGGCTCTCGCAGTCGCTGCTGATCGCCCAGAACATGGCCGGCTTCAGGTACATGCCGGTCTCCCCGTTCCCTTCGGCGGAGGGGAACTGGAGGAACTGGAGGTCCCGGCCGGCGCCGGCGGTGAGCGCCGGCAGCTCGTTGGTCCACCAGAAGCCCGAGGCACCCCGGCCGGTGGCGACCAGCGCCTGGTCGACACCGCCGTTGAACACCTCGACGGTGGTGGAGGGCGGCGGCTCGGCGCCGGTCTCCGACGCCTCCTTCTCGATGTTCCACCAGTCGACCAGGGTGTCCTGGGTGAACCCGATCTCGCCGTTCTCGTCGAACAGCGCCTCACCCTGCTCGCGGGCGTAGACCTCGAAGTTGGTGTCACCACCGTTGAGGCCCATGGCCTGCATGCCGTACACCTGACCGCCGCTGGCCTGGGTGACCTGCGCAGCCGTCTCGACCATCTCGTCCCAGGTCCAGCTGGAGCCGTCGGGCACCGGCACCCCGGCAGCCTCGTAGGCCTGCGGGTCGATGACCACGGAGAAGGCGTTGACACCGGTGGGGATGGCGTAGGTCGCGTCCTCCACCGCACCGGTCTCGGCGACGTTCTCGTCCAGGTCGCTGGTGTCGATCGTGCCGTCCTCGATGTAGGGCGTGAGGTCCAGCAGCGCGTTCCGGTCGGCGTACTCGCGGACGTACCGGGTGTCCTGCTGCATGAGGCAGGGCGCCTGGCCGCCGGCGGTGCTGGTCGCCAGCCGGTCCCAGTAGTCGGCGAACCCGGTGAAGTCGCCCTCGATCGTGACGCCCTCGTTCTGCGACTCGTAGAGGTCGATCAGCTCCTGGGTGGCCGCGTGCCGGGTGTCGCTGCCCCACCAGGAGAAGCGCATGCTGACCGGCCCGTCCTCGCGGGTGGTACCGCCGTCCGCGGCCGCTCCCCCGCCGTCGTCGCCGCCACAGGCAGCGGTGGTCAGCAGCAGTCCGAGGACGCCGCCGGCCACCCCCAGGCGGGTGGGCCAGGGCGCGCGGGCCCTCTGTGTCCGGATCGTGTGCACGTTCCTTACCTCCTTGTAAGTGATGCGTGAGCTGAGGGGTGTCGTCACTTGAGCCCCGTGGTGGCGATCCCTCGGACGAGGTATCGCTGGCCCGCGAGGAAGAAGCCGAAGACCGGCGCCAGGGCGACGATCGACATGGCGAAGACCGGACCCCACGGCGTCTGGCTCGTCGCGTCGACGAAGGTCCGCAGGGCGACCGGCACGGTGTACATCTCCGGGTCGGTCAGGAAGATCAGCTGGCTGAAGAAGTCGTTCCAGGTCCAGATGAAGGTGAAGATCGCCGTGGTGGCCAGGGCCGGCACCGACAGCGGGATGACGATCCGCCAGAAGATGGCGAAGTGCCCGCAGCCGTCGATCCGTGCGGCCTCGTCCAGTTCGGTCGGGATGCCCCGGATGAACTGCACCATCAGGAAGATGAAGAAGCCGTCGGTGGCCAGCAGCTTCGGCACGATCAGCGGCCAGTAGGTGTTGATCCAGTCCAGTTCGGAGAACAGGACGTACTGCGGGACGATCACCACGTGGATCGGCAGCATCATCGTGCCGAGCATCACCGCGAACCAGAACTTCTTGAACTTGAACTCCAGCCGCGCGAACGCGTACGCGGCCAGTGAACAGGCGAGCAGGTTCCCGATGATCGAACCGACGACGATGACCAGCGAGTTCCAGATGTAGTGGTCGAAGTCGCGGGGCAGTGCCGTCCAGCCGTCGGGGTAGTTGGACCCGGTGACGCGTTCGGGCACCAGCCCGGTCTGGCTGAAGATGTCCTCGGTGAACTTGAACGAGCTCGAGAGCATCCACAGCAGCGGGTAGAGCATGAGCAGCGCGCCCAGGATGAGCACGGTGTGCGCCAGCCAGCGCGGACGCTGCTTGATCTTGCGGTCGGGCAGCTTCTCCGTGGCGGCCACCGGGGGCGCCACGGTCAGGTCAGTCGCCATAGAACACCCAGTACTTCGATGCGAGGAAGTTGATCGCGGTCAGCCCACCGACGATGAGCAGCAGGAACCAGGCCAGCGCCGACGCGTAGCCCATGTCGAAGTTCCCGAAGCCGCGCTGGTAGAGGTAGAGCGTGTAGAACAGCGTCGAGTCCGCCGGCCCACCCGTCCCGCCACTGACGATGAACGCTTGCGTGAAGGTCTGGAAGGCGTTGATCGTCTGCAGCACGAGGTTGAAGAAGATGATCGGCGAGAGCAGCGGCAGGGTGACCTGGAAGAACTGCCGGGCCTTCCCTGCGCCGTCCAGGGACGCCGCCTCGTAGTACATCGTGGGGATCTGCCGCAGGCCGGCCAGGAAGATGACCATCGGTGCACCGAAGGTCCACACGTTCAGGACGATCAGCGTGCCGAGCGCGTAGTCGGGGTTGGACACCCAGCCCGGGGGGTTCTCGAACCCGATGAACCGGAGGACCTGGTTGAGCAGCCCGTCGGACCCGAAGATCTGCCGCCACAGGATGGCGATCGCGACGCTGCCGCCGATCAGCGACGGCAGGTAGTAGACCGACCGGTACAGCGCCAGGCCCTTGAGCCCGCGGTCCAGGACCATCGCCAGGAAGAGCGCAAAGGCGAGCTGCAGCGGGACCGACACGACGACGTAGATGAACGTGACCTTCAACGACTGGTAGAAGCGCGGGTCGTTGAACATCCGCTCGAAGTTGTCCAGCCCGATCCACTCCGGCGAACCGATGAGGCTGTAGTCGGTGAAGGACAGGTACGCGGAGGCCGCGATCGGCCCGGCGGTGATGAACAGCAGTCCGGCGAACCACGGCGCCAGGAACAGGTACGGCGCGAGCCGACCGGACTTCTTCCTCGTCGCGCGGGGCGCGTCGTGGCCCCTCCCCGGGGGAGCCTCGTCGTGCGGGCGTTCGCGCGACGAGACGTCGAGCGTTGACGACACGGGCTCTCACCTCTCTGTGAAGCTCGTCGGACCTCTTCGTCCGGTCGGCTCGGGTGTGCAACGGCTCACACACCCGGAAAGCGCTTTCTAGTCTCCGCGACGGGGGCTTGTCAACGGTCGATCGTGGGCACCCGGACCCCCTCGCAGGCTTGTGCGCTGCCTCACATCCGGGTAAGCGCTTTCTACTCGGTCGGCCTTCGGCATGTCAACGAGTCGACTCGCGACAGTCGCCCACCGGCACCGACCGACGACCCGGAACAACGGACTGAACAGCACGTTCGTCGCCACGATCGATCCGCAGCCCGGCGTGTCCGACACCCCGTTCTCGGAAAGCCCTTTCCGGGGACCGGGTGTCTGGTTAGGCTCGTTCCGGCGTCGGCGACCGTGCCGGCGGCTGGCTTGATCAAGGGGGATCACGTGCCAGGACAGTCCGAGCTCGCCGGCCGGGTGGTGCTCGTCGGGGCCCACGGTCACGGCCGCTGGCACCTGCAGAACCTGCGCCGGCTGGCCGAGGTGAGCGACGTACGGCTGGTCGGCGTCTGCGACCCGCGCCCGCTGGACGACGAGCTGCGCGCCCTGGCCGGCGACGTCCCCGTCTCCGCCTCGCTGGACGAGCTGCTCGCCGCCACCAGCCCCGACGTGACGGTCATCTGCACGCCGATCCACACCCACACCGACCTGGCGCTCACCGCGGCCCGCGCCGGCAGCGCCGTCCTGCTGGAGAAGCCGCCGACCCCGACGATGGCCGAGTTCGACCGGCTCGTCGAGGGGATCGAGGCCACCGGGGTGCCCTGCCAGATCGGCTTCCAGAGCCTGGGCTCGGCGGCCATCGGCCGGGTACGCGAGCTGGTCGACGGCGGGGCGATCGGCGCGGTGCGCGGCATCGGCGGCGCCTGCGCCTGGGTCCGGGACGCCACCTACTACGGCCGGGCGAGCTGGGCCGGGCGGCGCAGCGTCGACGGGGTGCCGGTCGTCGACGGCGCCCTCACCAACCCCTTCGCCCACGCGGTGGCCACCGCACTGGCCCTCACCGGGGCCACCGGCGCCGGCTCGCTGGAGTCGGTCGAGGTGGAGCTGTACCGCGCCAACCCGATCGAGGCCGACGACACCTCCTGCCTGCGGATCCGCACCGCCGACGGGACGGTCGTCACGATCGCCGCGACGCTGGCCGCCGAGCGCCCTCGCGACCCCGTGCTGGTGGTGCACGGCAGCACCGGGCGGATCACGCTGTCCTACAAGACCGGCGAGGTGCGGCTGCAGGCCGGGGACGTCGACGAGACGAGCACGCACCCCAGCGCCGACCTGCTCGAGGACCTGCTGGCCCACCTGCGCGACCGGTCCCGCCCGCTGCTCGTCCCGCCGTCGGCGACCCGCTCCTTCATGGAGGTCGTCGAGGCGGTCCGCTGCGCCCCCGACCCGGTGGAGATCCCCGACCGGCGGGCCGAGGGCGCGGGGCCCACCGCCCACCAGGTCGTGCCGGGCATCGACGCCCTGGTCGACCGGGCGGCCGACGAGCTGCGGCTGTTCTCCGAGCTGGGGGTGCCCTGGGCACAGGAGCCGTCGGTGCGGCAGCTGACCACCCCCGCGGACCGCTGACCGTGGCGCTCAAGGCCCTGCACCAGGGGCACGTGCCCGAGGCCCCCTCCCCCGCCGGCGGGGTGCTGACCACGCTCACCGTCGGCGGCACCGTCGTGGCCACCTGCTGGGACGGCGCCGGGCTGCCCGACGTCCTCGCCCCCCGGCCGTTCCTGCACCCGGTGACCACCCTGGCCGGCACGCCGGTCACCGACGCCCAGCCGGAGGACCACCGGTGGCACCTCGGCGTCTCGGTCACCCTGCAGGACGTCGGCGGGGCGAACGTCTGGGGCGGCCGCACCTACCTGCGCGAGCAGGGCTACACCTGGCGGCCCGACCACGGGCGGCAGCGGCACACCGGCTGGGCGGCCCGCGCCCCCGGCGGGTTCCGGGAGAACCTGGACTGGCAGGGCCCCGACGGGCGGACGCTGCTCATCGAGGAGCGCGTCGTGCAGGCGACCCCGGCTCCGCTCACCGGCGCCTGGACCCTCCAGCTGTCCACCACCCTGCGCAACGCCACCGACGCCCCGCTGGAGCTGGGCAGCCCGGCCACCAACGGCCGCAGCGGCGCCGGCTACGGCGGGCTGTTCTGGCGCTTCCCGCCGGTCACCGACGTGCGGGTGTGGAGCCCGGACGCCGAGGGCGAGGACGCCGTGCACGGCTCCCGCGCCGCCTGGGTGGCCTTCGCGGCCCGCGGGCCGGCGCCGTTCACCGTCGTCCTGGCCGCCGCCGACGCGGCCACCCGGGACGACCCGTGGTTCGTCCGCGTCGGCGACTACCCCGGGCTGGGGTCGCAGCTGGCCGCCGAGCACCCGGTGCGGCTGGCCCCCGGGGCGGCCACCACCCGCGCCTTCCGGGCCCTGGTCGCCGACGGCACGCCGGACACCGCCGCGATCGGGGATGCGCTCGCGGCCGCGCCGGGCCAGGGTGAGCGGCGATGACGACTGCCCGGGAGAGCTCGACCGGCCGGCGCAGCGAGCAGGACGGCCCCACCGTCGTCCGGCGGACCGGCCCGGTGCTGCTGTCGGAGGTGGCGGCCCACGCCGGCGTCTCGCTGGCCACCGCCTCCCGCGTGCTCAGCGGCAGCCGCTCCGTCGGCGAGCCGCACCGTGGCCGGGTGCTGGCCGCCGCCCAGGAGCTGCGCTACACCCCGAACGCGCAGGCCCAGGCGGTGGCGCGGGGTGCCAGCAACGTGGTCGGGCTGATCATCCACGACGTCCTGGACCCGTACTTCTCCAGCATCGCCGGTGGCGTGATGCGGGAGGTGGAGGAGCGCGAGCTGGTCGTCTTCCTGGCCAGCACGCACAGCGACGTCGACCGCGAGCTGGAGTTCGTCCAGACGATGCGCTCGCACCGGGTGCGCGCGCTGATCATCTGCGGCAGCCGCACCACCGACCGGGCGCACACCGAGCGGCTGGTGCACGAGCTGGAGGGCTACGCGGCGGCCGGCGGCCAGGCCGCGGTGATCAGCCAGGACCGGCTGGGCACCCACGCCGTCGTCCCGCAGAACCGCACCGGGGCCCGGGAGCTGGCCCGCGAGCTGGTCCGGCTGGGCCACCGCCGCTTCGCGGTGCTGGCCGGCCCCCGCGGGCTACTGGCCTCCCGGGACCGGCTGACCGGGTTCCGCGAGGGGCTCACCGCCGAGGGCGTCGACGCCGCCGACCTGCTGGTGCTGCACGGCGACTTCACCCGAGAGGGCGGGGAGCAGCTGGCCACCCGGCTGGTGGCCGACGGTTCGCCGGCGACCTGCGTGTTCGCGGTCAACGACGTGATGGCGCTCGGCGCGCTGGCCGCCTTCCGGGCCGCCGGCGTCCGGGTGCCGGATGACGTCTCACTGGCCGGCTTCGACGACATCGCCCCGCTGCGCGACGTCGTCCCCTCGCTGACCTCGGTGCGCCTGCCGCTGGCGGAGATGGGCGCCCGAGCGGCCCAGCTGGCGCTGGACACCGAGCCGCAGACCCCCAGCCAGACCGTCAAGGTCGACGCCGAGGTGGTGCTGCGCGGCAGCACCCGCCGGCCGGCCTGACCACTCCCCGGAGGACGCCGTGCAGGACCTGGACCGACCCTCGGCCACCGACCGCGCGGTCAAGCGCGCCCGGGTGCTCGACCTGCTGCGCCGGGCCAGCCGGGATCGGCTGGTGCTGACCAGCGTCGGCTCGCTGGCCTGGTACCTGGACGGCGCCCGCCCCGCGGTCCGGCTGTCCGCCGAGCGCGGCGTCGTCGCGGTGGTGGTGGACGCCGACGGCGACACCGTGGTGGTGCCGAACAACGAGGCCGAGCGGTTCGCCGCCGAGGAGCTGCCGGCCGACGTGGCGGTGCAGGTCACCGACTGGTGGGCGCCGCTGCTCGGGCCGGAGCTGGCCGCCGGCGGCCCGGGCGTGCTGGTCGAGGACGACGCGGTCGCCGCCGAGGGCCTGCGCGCCGCCCGCGCGAGCCTGCTGCCGACCGAGACGCAGCGGTACCGCCGGCTGTGCCGGGACGCCGCCGAGACGCTCACCGCGACGGCGTTGCAGCTGCACCCCGGGATGACCGAGCGCGAGGCGGCCGCCCGGCTGGGCGGTGGGCTGATCGCCCGCGGGGCCGACCCGGTCGTCGTCCTGGTCGCCGGGGAGGAGCGGCTGCCCTTCCGGCACGCGCTGCCCACCGCCGGCGCGCTGGGCCGGCGGGTGATGCTGGTCGTCTGCGCGCGCCGGCACGGGTTGATCGCCAACGCGACGCGGTGGGTCGCCCTGGCACCGCCGACCGCGGCGGAGGCGGACGCCGATGCACGGATCCGCGCGGTGGAGACCGCGTTCCTGGCCGCCTCCACCCCCGGGCGCACGCTGGGCGAGGTGTTCGCCGCCGGTGCCAGCGCGTACGCCGACGCCGGCTTCCCCGCCGACGAGTGGACCCGGCACCACCAGGGCGGCCCGACCGGCTACTGGGGGCGCGACCCGGTCGCCGGCCCGGACAGCTCGGTGCCGCTGGTGGCCGGGCAGGCCGTCGCCTGGAACCCCTCCGCCCCGGGGGTGAAGACCGAGGACACCGTGCTGCTGGGCGAGGCCGGGCCGGAGGTGCTCACCACCGACGGCGTGTGGCCGGCCAGCCGCGACGAGCTGGGCCTGCTGCGCCCCGACGTCCTGGTCCGCGGGTGAACGACGCCCTCCCCGCCGGGTGCGGCGGGGAGGGCGTCCTCGTTCAGCGGAGCCGGCCGGAGCCGGCCTTGACCTTCACCAGCACGGGGACGGCGACCGTGGGGTCGATCCGCTCCACGTAGCTGGGCGTCCAGCTCACCGTGGTCGGGATGTCCGGGTCGGCGGCGGCGTTGTGCGCCTCGACCAGGCTGGTCCGGCGCGGCCAGGAGCGGCCGCTGGTGACCAGCGTCCCCGACTCGTCCACGCCGGTGCCGTCGAGCGCGGCACCGCGCCAGTCCTCGACGAAGGCCGCCGGGTCGACCCCGGCGGCGAGCTGCACGAAGTTGTTGTCGGCGACGATCTCGGCCTCCACGCCGACGCCCCAGCTGTAGTAGTAGGACTCCGGGTCGGAGACGACGTACCAGTTGTTGTAGACGTGCACGTCGCCGTAGCGCACCCGGGGCGCCCGCTGGCCGATGTCCTCCCACAGGTTGTGGTGGAAGGTGATCCGCAGCCGGCCGCGGTCGGCGACCCGGCTGTTGGAGGAACCGATGAGGTTGGTCTTGTCGTGGTTCCGGAACTCGTTCCAGGAGACGGTGACCAGGTCGGCGG
The DNA here is from genome assembly GCF_947486615.1 of uncultured Modestobacter sp. Lineage (GTDB taxonomy): Bacteria > Actinomycetota > Actinomycetes > Mycobacteriales > Geodermatophilaceae > Modestobacter. The sequence continues at coordinate 98,973 of NZ_CANKUD010000012.1, read as the reverse complement.
AGTTGGTGATGTCCAGCAGCCCGTCGTGCACCTCGAACTTCTGCCCGTAGACGGTGGGCAGCGCCTCCGGCGGGTTCTGCCCGTCGTCGAAGGTGTTGTGGTCGACCCAGACGTGGGTGGACTCGGCCAGCCACAGGTTGTCGTAGGCGGCGTTCCAGGCACCGGCGTCGCCGTCGGTCGGGTCCCAGGCGGTGAAGCAGTCGTAGGTGTCCGACAGCCGCAGGTTCCGGATGACCACGTTGTCCGAGCCGCGCACGGTCAGCGCGGCGCCGACGATGCCGGCGTCCCGGCCGACCCCGACGATCGTCACGTTGGAGCCCACGTACTGGCGCACCTGGGCGTTCTGCACCGCGGCGGAGGCGGCCCGGGCGTCCTCCAGCGGGCCGCTGGGCTCGGTCTCGGTGCCCCACACCGCCGGGTCGTAGGCCGCGATGTAGTCGGCCATGTCGAAGCCCTCGACCTCGTAGGAGGCACAGTCGACGGTGCCGTCGGCGGCCCGCCGCTGGGCGTCCAGGACGCCGTGGACGTAGACGATCCGCGGGGTGGTGTCCCCGCGTGCGCCGTTCCCGCCGAGCGCGGCGCGGAACTCCTCCCAGGTGGAGACGTGGACGGCGTTCGCCGGGTCGGCGGCGGCCCCGCCGGTGGTGCCGCCCTCGGCGGCGGCCCAGCCGTCCTGGGCGCCGAGCACCTCGCGGCCGAGGTCCTTGCCATGGGCGGCGGCCGTGCCGGCGGGTGCCAGGGTGACCATGAGGGCCCCGGCGGCGCCGAGGACGAGGGTGCGTCGCAGTACGCGCATGACACTCCGATGTGTTCAGCGGGCGGAACGGGAAAACGCTTTCCCAGTGACGTGAGTCACGCTAGTTCCGGCTCGGAATCGGTGTCAAGACGTCCGAGACGACTCGCCGGGGTTCGTCCACCGGTGATCATGGGCAGGGGCTGGTCATGGCTTCCCGTGAGAGCTCCGGCCGCCGTCCGCACCGGCTGCGCGAGGTGGCCGCCACCCGCCGCGGGTACGTGCTGGCCTGGTGGGGGTTCACCGCGACGTTCGCGCTGCTGCGGCTGGTCACCTGGCTGATCCGGGAGGACCTCACGTTCCTCGGGGACGTCGCGGTCGGCGGAACCCACCTGCACCACTACCTGTGGGGCATCCTGCTGATCGCCGTGACCGGCGGCGCGGCGCTGGGCAACCGGCCACCGAAGGTGCGGGCCGCCCTGGGCCTGTTCTTCGGCGTCGGACTGGCCCTGGTGGTCGACGAGGCAGCGCTGCTGATCCAGCTCGAGGACGTCTACTGGGACACCTTCGGCTGGGTCAGCGTCGGCCTGGCCCTGCTGGTGATCGGCGTGGCCGGCAGCGTGCTGGCCCTGACCGAGGCACCCCGCGAGCCGGGCCGCTGAGCAGCCGGACGGCAGCTCCCGGGCTCGCACCGGCACGCCGCACCCAGGGTCACGCCAGCACGGCCTCCCGCTCGGCCGCCCCGGCCAGCTCGGCGTAGCGGCCGCCGCGGGCCAGCAGCTCCTCGTGCGTGCCCTGCTCGACCACCCGGCCGGCGGCCAGGACGGCGATCAGATCGGCGTCCCGCACGGTGGACAGGCGGTGGGCGATGGTGATCGTCGTCCGGCCCCGGCTGGCCTCCTCCAGCGCGACCTGCACGGCGCGCTCGGTGGTGTTGTCCAGCGCGCTGGTGGCCTCGTCGAGCACCAGCACCCGCGGGTCGCGCAGCAGGGTGCGGGCGATCGCCAGCCGCTGCTTCTCCCCGCCGGAGAACCGGTGCCCGCGGGCGCCGACCACCGTGTCGTAGCCGGCCGGCAGCGCGGCGATCACGTCGTGCACCTGGGCCCGGCGGGCGGCCTCGACCAGCTCGGCGTCGGTGGCGTCGGGCCTGGCGTGCCGCAGGTTCTCGGCGATCGTGCCGTGCAGCAGGTAGGTCTCCTGGGCGACGACGCCGACGGTGCGGGCCAGGTCGGCCAGCGTCACGTCCCGGACGTCGACGCCGTCGATGGTCACCCGGCCGGTGGCCGGGTCGTTGAGCCGGGCGACCAGGGAGGCCAGCGTGCTCTTGCCCGAGCCGGTCTCCCCGACCAGGGCAAGGGTCGCGCCGGCGGGCACGACCAGGTCGACGTCGGTCAGCGCGTCGCGGTGGCCGTCGGGGTAGCGGAAGCCCACGTGGTCGAACCGCACCTCACCGCGCACGTCGCGCAGCGGCACGGGGTTCGCCGGGTCGTCGATGTCCACCGGCAGGTCGAGGTACTCGAACACCCGGCTGAACAGCGCCATGGAGGCGGTCAGCGAGACGCCGATGTCCAGCAGGCCCATCAGCGGGCGGAACAGCGCGCCCTGCAGCGTGGTGAAGGCGACCAGCGTGCCGATGGTCATCCCGCCGGACGTCGCGGGCAGCCCCGCGGCCAGGTAGATCAGCGCCGGGATGCCGGCGAACACGATGCTCATCGTGGCCATCCGCCAGCGGCCGGCCAGCTGGGAGCGGACCTCCAGCCCGACCAGGTCGTCGGAGGTGGTGGCGAACCGCTGCGACTGCGCGGGGCCGGCGCCGAGGGTCTTGCCCAGCAGCACCCCGCTGACGCTGAGCCCCTCCTCGACCTGGGAGTGCAGGTCGGCCAGGTGGCGCTGGCGCTGGGCGGTGATCTGCCGGCGCATCCGGGCGACGCGGCGGGTCAGCCAGATCGCCGGCGGCAGCACGACCAACGACAGCAGCGACAGCCGCCAGCTCAGCGCGGCCATGGCGATCACGGTGCCGATCACGGTGGTGGCGTTGGCCGCGAACGAGGTGGCGGTCGAGGTGACCACCGACTGCATGCCGCCGATGTCGTTGGTCAGCCGCGACTGCACCTCCCCGCCCTTGGTGCGGGTGAAGAAGCCGAGCGACTGGCGCTGCAGGTGGGTGAAGACCGACGTCCGCAGGCCGTGCATGACGTGCTGGCCGACGGTGGTGGACAGCCAGGTCTGCAGCACGCCGAGGACGGCGGTCACCGCGGTGACCGCGACCATCCCGGCGACCGCCCAGGCCAGCAGCTGCACGTCCTGCTCGGGCAGGGCCTCGTCGATGACCAGCCGGACGAGGAACGGCGTGGCGAGCGCGATGGCGGAGCTCGCCACGATGAGCGCGACCACCAGGGCGAGCTGCCCGCGGTACGGGCGGAACAGCCCGGCGACCCGGCTCCAGCGCACGGGCGAGCGGTCGAGCTGGGCGCGGTCGGCCGGGTCGGGCCGCCCACCGGGGCGCCCGCCTCCCCGGCCGGCCTGGAAGGTGTCGTCGATGGCGACCACCCCTCTCTCGGAAGTTTGCTGAGGTTACCTCACGGTGTGGCAACCGCGCAGTCCCCGCTACTGTTCCCGGCATGCGCGACGGCGGAACGGCGACCCTGGGCGACCTGCTCATGCGGGTCGCGCGCACGCTGCGCCGCCGGTTCACCGCCACGCTCGCGCCCTGGGACCTCTCCCCGCACCAGGCCCGGGCGCTGCGCGTCGTCTGCGCCCGCGACGGCGTCCGCCTCTCCGAGCTCGCCGAGGCGCTGCGCATCGCGCCGCGCTCGGCGACCGAGGTCGCCGACGGCCTGGCTGAGCGCGGCCTGGTCGAGCGCACCGCCGACCCGCGAGACCGGCGCGCGGTGGTGCTGGTGCCCACCGACGCCGGCCGCACCGTCCAGCGCGAGGTCGAGGAGGCCCGGGCGGCCGACTCCACCGAGCTGTTCGCCCGGCTGTCGGCCGAGGACCGCGCGACGCTGGAACGGATCCTGCGTCAGCTCACCGACTGACCTCAGGCCGGCGGGCGCAGCTCGAAGAAGACGACCTGCGGCGGGGCGTTGATCCGCACCGGGACGACGCTGAACCCGAGGCCGCAGGTGACGAACAGCGCGTTGCCGTCGGCGCCGTGGTCCTCCGGCGCCCACCCGTCGACCACGACCTCCTCCTCGTCGGTGAGCCCCAGGTAGCTCCACTCCGGCGTCCCCGGGAGCGCGATCTGGCCGCAGTGCGTGTGCCCGGCCACCGCCAGCGGTGCGCTGTCCGCCGGCAGGTCGGGGAAGGCGCTCGGGTTGTGCATCAGCACGACCCGAGGCGCGTCCGCCGGCAGTCCGCTCAGCGCCTGGCCGGGGTCGGCCACGCCGGGGCGGGAGGCACCGATCCCGACGACGTGCAGCGGATCGGTCCCGGTGCCCGGCACCGGGACCGACTCGTTGACCAGCACCGGGACGCCCGCGCCCTCCAGCGCCGTGGTCAGCTCCGTCACCGCGCCGCTGGCGTGGTCGTGGTTGCCCAGCACGGCGTAGGTGGGGATGCCGGACTCCAGCAGCGGGTCCAGCAGGTCCAGCACCGTCGCCACCTCCGGGTCGACGTCCGGGCCGGCGTCGTACACGAAGTCCCCGCCGAGCAGGACGACGTCGGGGTCGGCGTCCACCGCCCGCTGCGCCGCGCGCTCGACCATGCCCGTGTTGGCCCACCACATGCCGATCTGCACGTCGGCCAGCAGGGCGACCTCGATCGGGTCCGCCCCCGCGGCCAGGCCGGGCAGCTCGACGGTCTCCCGTTCCTCGTCCAGCACCAGTCGCGGCTCGATCAGCGCGCCGTAGCCGATGAGCAGCACGAGCACCGCGAGCAGCGCCAACCCGGCACGGACGAGCCAGCGCCCCATCAGATGCTCGCCGTCGCGCTGCGCGCTGGCACCGGCTCCTCGGCCGGCTGCTGCCGGCCCAGCTGGAAGGCCCACGCGCAGCCGAGCACCCAGACCGTGCCCAGCAGCAGCCCGGCGACGACGTCGGTCGGGTAGTGGGCGGCGACGTAGAGCCGGGAGAGGGCGATCGCCGCCGCGAGCAGCACCGGCACGGCCAGCACCGCCCACCGTGTGCGGTGCTCGGCATAGGCGATGACCAGCGCCGCGAGTCCGCCGTAGAGGGCGACGGCCATGCCCGCGTGACCGGAGGGCCAGCTGGCGCCGGTGGGCAGCCCGTCGGTCAGGTCGGCGACCTCGGGCCGCAGCCGACCGACCACCTGGCCGACGACGAAGTACAGCAGCAGCTCGCCGAGGACCACGGTCAGGACGAACACGACCGGGCGCCAGCTGCCGACGACGGCCAGCGACAGGACGGCGAGGCCGAGCCCCACGGCGATGACCGCCCGGGTGCCCGACAGGGTGCCGACCGCCTCGGCCACCGTGGTGAGCGTGTCGGCGCGCTGGTCGACGAACCACCCGGCGACGCTGCGCTCCCATCGGCTCAGCGCGGTGTCGCCCAGCACGCCGGTGACCAGCAGACCCAGCCCGGCGAGCGTGGCGAACAGCGCCACCGCCACCCCGGCCAGCCGGAGCACCGTCGTCCACCCCGCGGGCAGCGCCGCCTGGTGGGTCGGGGCCGGCCGCGGCACCTCCGCCGGGTCGACGTCCAGCGGGTCCATCGGCTCGTCGCTGTGCTGGTGCCGGTCGTGCTGCCACCCGCGGAAGGCCACCGTGGTGATGGCCAGCCAGGCCACGCCGAGCGCCCAGCCGGCCAGGACGTCGGAGACGAAGTGCACGCCCAGCGCCAGCCGGGTGAAGCCGATCACGAACACCAGCAGGGCCAGCCCCGCGACCAGCCACGGCCGCAGTCGGCGGCGCACCAGTGGCAGCACCACCAGCGCCAGCACGCCCCAGGTGACCACGGCCGTCATGGCGTGGCCGCTGGGGAAGCTGGCGTTGCTCGGGGTGTCCACCACCGGGTTCTCCACCACGGGCCGGGCCCGGTCGGCGATGAACTTGGTGAGCGGCACCAGCACGGCGAGCCCGATCCCGGAGACCGCGACGAACGCGGCCAGCCGCCGGTGCTGCCGGATGAGCAGGAAGAGCGTGGCCAGGGTCGTCACCAGCACCGACGCGCCGGCACCGCCGAGGTCGGTGACGCCGCGCAGCACGCTCACCAGCAGCGGGGACCGGCTGACCACCTCGTTCAGCTCCGCGGCGACGTCGCCGTCCAGGGAGGCCAGCGGCGACCAGTTCTGCTGGACCAGCAGCCACAGCGCCAGGAAGGGCACCGCACCGACCAGCAGGGCGACCAGCCCGAGGACCGCGCGGACGCCGAACCGGCCGGGTGCCCGCGGGCGCTCGTCGGCGGGCGGCGACCAGGTCGAGGTACCGGGAGGACTGCTCATCCTCCCGGCCTACCCACACCCGGCCGGACAGCCGCCCCGGGCGCCTTGCAGTCGTGTCACGTTCCGCCGGCGAACCGGTGACGCCTCGGCCTCAGCCATCGACGTCGACCTCGATGGCCGGGTGGCCGGAGGCGCCGTCCGGGGCGACCGGGGTGCGCTCGTCGGTCTGCCGCTCGCCGGCGCCGTCGGTGGCCCGGGCGGTGATCACGTGCCGGCCGGGGGTGGCGTCCCAGGGCAGGTACCACTGCCGCCAGCAGTCCACGTCCAGCTGCTCGGCCAGCACCGCCGGCTGCCACGGCCCGTCGTCGATCCGAACCTCGACGCCCTCGATGCCCCGGGTCGGCGCCCAGGCCACCCCGGCGATCGGCTGCCGGCCGGCGCTCACCGAGCCGCCCGGGCGGGGGACGTCGATCCGGGACTGGGTCTTGATCGGCCCCTCCTTCGCCCAGCCGCGCGGGACCCAGTAGCCGTCGACGTCCCAGTCGGTGAGCTCGATCGAGGACAGCCACTTGGTCGCCGACACGTACCCGTAGAGCCCCGGGACGACGAGCCGGGCCGGGAAGCCGTGCTCGGCCGGCAACGGCTCCCCGTTCATCCCGACCGCCACCATGGCCTCCTCCAGGTCCAGGGCGGTGACCGTGGGGAACCCGGCGGTGAACCCGTCGACCGAGCGGCTGAGCAGCTGGGTGGCACCCCGCTGCACACCGGCGCGCTCCAGCAGCGCCCGCAGCGGCACCCCCTGCCAGCGGGCGTTGCCCACCAGGTCACCGCCCACCTCGTTGGAGACGCAGGCCAGGGTCACGTCGGCCTCGATCTGCGGCATCGCCATCAGCTCGTCGTAGGTCAGGGAGAAGGGCTGGTCGACCAGGCCGGTGATCTCCAGCCGCCAGTCGGCCGGGTCGACGGTGGGCACCCGCAGCGCGGTGTCGATCCGGTAGAAGTCCTCGTTCGCCACGTACAGCGGGGTGAGGCCGGGGATGTCCAGGTCCGCCCCGGCGAGTGGCGCCGGTGCCGGACGGGCGGGCCGGGGCAGCCGGATCGCGGCCCGGACGGCGTCCAGCCGCTCGCGGCCGGTCAGCAGCCAGCCGCCGACCCCGCCGGCCACCGCCACCGCCGCCGCGCCCGCGGCCAGCAGCAGGAAGCCACGCCGGCCCGTGCCCGGCGAGGCGTCCGGCCGGGCCTCCCGGGCGGCCGCGGCGAGCAGGCGGTGCAGGACGGCGACCCCGACCGCGGCGCCCAGCAGCCCGGCCAGCACCGTGCCGAGCGGGGAGACGTCCTCCGTGGCCAGGCCGGCGGCGACGCCCACGGCGGTGACCAGCACGAAGGCGACCGCGCCGATGAGGAACCGGTACCGCGCGAGCAGCCCGGTCGCGGCGCCCAGCCCAGCGGCGACCAGGGCGATCGAGGCCAGCAGCACCGGCTTGTCGTTGCTGCCCAGCGCGGCGATCGCGGCCCGCTCGAGCCAGCCGGGCACGCTGTCGATGACGGCGTCCCCGACCGACAGCACCAGCGAGGGCACCCGGTCCACCAGGCCGCCGACCAGCTCGGCCACGCCGATCCCAGCGGCCGCCGCGAGCAGCCCGGACGCCGCCGCGCGGCCGGCCGGTACGGAGCCCGCACCGCCGGTGTCGATCCGCTCGTCCCCGGTCGGTGCTGCCGTCGCCATGACCCCAGGTTCACCCGGCGCGCCGGGTCGGGTGGGCCCACGTGGCCAACCGACGCCAGATCGTCACGCACCATCCGGAGGCGCAGGGCTCGACCGATCGGCCGTCGTGCTCCACGATCAACCGATGACAGAGTCGTCATCACTCGCAGGCTGGGCGTCCGAGCCGTTCACCAACGCCGGCATCACCCACACCCTCCACACCCGCGGCTCCGGCCCGGGCGTCGTCCTGCTGCCGGAGATCCCCGGCATGACCCCGCAGGTGCTGGGGCTGGCCGACCACCTGGTCGACGCCGGCTTCACCGTCACCGTGGTCTCCCTGTTCGGTGAACCCGGTAAGCCGATGACCCCCGGCTACGCGGCGCGCAGCCTGGCCGCGGCCTGCATCAGCCGGGAGTTCCGGGCCTTCGCCAAGCGCGCCGACCGGCCGGTGGCCGAGTACGTCCGGGCCGTGGCGCGCCGGGTGCACGACCAGGTCGGCGGCCCCGGGGTCGGGGTGATCGGCATGTGCTTCAGCGGCGGGTTCGCCCTCGCCTCGGCCGCCGAGCCCGCCGTCCTGGCGCCGGTGGCCAGCCAGCCCTCCATCCCGTTCCCGCTCTCCGCCGGGCACCGGCGCGACCTGGGCATGTCCGACCGGGAGCGGGACGCGATCGTGACCCGGGTGGAGAAGGAGGGGCTGTGCCTGCTCGGGCTGCGGTTCAGCGAGGACGCCGCCGCGCCCCGGGACCGCTTCCGCTCGCTGCGCGCCGCCTTCGGCGACGGCTGGCTGCCGATCGCGCTGAACTCCCGCCCGGGGAACGAGGCGGGCATCGGCAGCAAGGAGCACATGGTGCTGACCAGCAAGGACGTCGAGACGCCCGGGCACCCGACGCACGAGGCCCGCGAGCAGGTCGTGGCGTTCCTGCGGGAACGCCTGGCCACCCAGCCGGCGGACCGGGCAGCCGCCTCGGCCGGCTGACCGGCGCGACCCGGCCGGTCACCCCTCGATGTAGAGGCAGAACGGGTGGCCGGCCGGGTCGCGCATCACCCGGACGTCGTCCTGCGGCTGGAACCCGGCGACCGTCGCGCCCAGGGAGACGGCGAACTCGACCGCGGCGGCCAGGTCGTCGACGGCGACGTCCAGGTGCAGCTGCATCCGCGGGTCGCCCTTGCCCGCCGGCCAGACCGGTGGCACGTGGTCGGGCTCCAGCTGGAACGACAGCGCCGGCCCGCCGGGGCGCAGCGTGACCCACTCCGGGTCGTCGGTGCCGATCGGCCAGTCGAGCAGCGCGGCGTAGAACCGGGCCAGCCCGCGCGGGTCGGGAGTGTCGAGCACGGTGGCGGTCAGCGTCATCCGCGGGCGGTCTGCCATGCGCGGGACGCTAGCCAGGACCACCGACGGAACGACAGCCCCCGCTCGGCGAGCGCAGCGCGCAGCCGGCCGACGGCGGCACCGAGTTCATCGGCGACCTTCCCGAGGCGGGTACCTCAGCACTAAGGTTTCTCGGCATGAGCGCTCGGCGGGTCCGCATCGGCATCGACACCGGGGGCACGTTCACCGACGTCGTCGCCGTCGACGAGGAGACCGGCGAGGTCGCCACCACGAAGACGCCCTCGACGCCGGCCGACCCGGCCGACGGGTTCCTCGCCGGCGTGCGCAAGGTGCTCGACCAGCTGGGCCTGGACGGCTCGGCGGTCACCGCGGTCAGCCACGGGACGACGGTGGCCACCAACCAGCTGCTCGAGGGCAAGCTGGACCGGATCGGCTTCATCACCACCGAGGGCTACGGGTCGGTGCTGGAGATCGCCCGACAGTCGGTGCCCGACGGTTACGGCAACAGCTACTTCTGGGTCAAGCCGCCGCGGATCGTCCCGGCCGACCTGGTCCGCACGGTGCGCGGGCGGCTCGACGTGAGCGGGGCCGAGGTGCGCCCCTTCGACCGGGACGACGCCGTCGAGGCCGCCCGGTTCTTCAAGGACGCCGGGATCACCACCATCGGCGTCTGCTTCCTGCACTCCTACGCGAACGACGCCCACGAGCGGGCGATGCTCGACGTGCTCCACGTGGAACATCCCGGCGCCGTGGTCTCGATCAGCTCCCAGGTGCTGCGCGAGTACCGCGAGTACGAGCGCTCGGTGACCACCCTCGTCGATGCCGCGGTCAAGCCCAAGGTCGGCGCGTACGTCACCAACATCCGCCGCCGCCTCGACGAGATCGCCCCCGCCGTCCCCTTCTACGTGATGAAGAGCAACGGCGGCGTGCTCAGCGCGGCCGAGGTGGTGCACCAGCCGATCACCACGATGCTCTCCGGCCCCGCCGCGGGCGCCCTGGGCGCCGCGCTGATCGCCGGCACCGCCGGGTTCGACCGGGTGCTCACCTGCGACGGCGGCGGCACCTCCACCGACGTCACCGTGGTGATCGACGGGGAGCCGACGCTGACCACCGAGGGCTCGGTCGGCGACTACCCGTCCAAGATCCCGATGATCGACGTGGTCACCGTCGGCGCCGGCGGCGGCTCGATCGCCTGGCTGTCACCCGAGGGCACCCTCAAGGTGGGGCCGAAGTCGGCCGGCGCCGACCCGGGGCCAATCTGCTACGCAGGAGGCGGCGAGCAGCCCACGGTCACCGACGCGCACGTCGTCCTCGGCCGGATCCCCCCGCACCTGCTGGGCGGGGAGATCCCGCTGTCGGTCGACGCCGCCCGGGCCGGGCTGGAGCAGCTGGCCGGCAAGCTGGGCCTGACGGTGGAGGCGCTGGCCGGCGGCATCCTGGAGATCTCCGCGTGGAACCAGGCCAACGCGCTGCGCCAGGTCACCGTCGCCCGCGGCCTCGACGTCCGCGATTTCACCCTCACCACCTTCGGCGGCTCCGGCTCGCTGCTGGCCTGCCGGCTGATGGACGTGCTCGGCCTGCCACGCACCCTGGTGCCGCCGAACCCGGGCAACGTCAGCGCCTTCGGGCTGCTCACCGTCGACGTCCGCAACGACTACGTGCAGACGATGGTCGCCCGGCACGCCGACGTCTCCCCCGCCACGCTGGCCGCCGCCTTCGCCGACCTCGAGGGCCAGGCCGAGGTCGCCCTGGACGGCGAGGGCTTCCCGCGCGGCGAGCAGCGGATGCAGCGCACCGCCGACCTGCGCTACGTCGGCCAGGCGTTCGAGGTGCGGGTCGCGGTCGGGGACGGGGAGCTGGACGAGGCGGCCATCGACGCGGTGGCCACCGCCTTCCACGCGGCGCACCACCAGCTCTACGGCTACGACTTCGCCACCGATCCACGGCAGGCGGTGGAGTGGGTGAACCTGCGGGTCAGCGGGATCGGGCCGATCCGCCGTCCGGAGATCGTCGAACTCACGCCGTCCGGCCGGGACGCCCGCCGCGGGACCCGCCCGGTGTTCTTCGACGAGTGGGTCGAGGCGCCGCTGTACTGGCGGCCCGACCTCTCCCCCGGTGACGTCGTCGCCGGCCCGGCGATCGTCGAGGAGTTCGGCTCCACCGTCCCGGTGCACCCCGGCTTCGCCGCCACCGTCGACCGCTTCGGCAACCTGCTGCTCACGAAGGAGACCACCCGATGACCAGCCATGTTGGCCAACAAGGCCGGGTGGACGGCGCCGACCCGGTGCTGGTGGAGATCGTCGCGGGGACGCTGGCGGCGATCGAGCGGGAGGTGGAGACGTCGATCGGGCGGACCTCCCGCTCCCCGATGATCCGCGACGCGCACGACTTCCGGGCCGGCATCCACGACCGCCGGCTGCGCAAGCTCACCGGCCGCTCGTACTCCGCGCTGGTGCAGCCGGTGGTCCGCGACCACCCGATCGACACGATGAACCCCGGCGACGTCTTCTTCCACAACGACGTCTACCTCTCCGAGGGCGGGATCGGCCACCTGCCCGACCTGTGCGTGACGGTGCCGGTCTTCGCCGACGTGGACGGGGCGCCGACCGTGGTCGCCTTCGTGCAGGCCTTCGGCCACCACGACGACATCGGCGGCGCGGTGCCCGGCTCCATGCCGTCGGCGGCCACCAGCGTGTTCGAGGAGGGCCTGATGGTCCCCCCGATCAAGCTGTGGGACCGCGGTGTCCGCAACGACGCGGCGCTGACGATCATGACCCGCAACTCGCGGATGCCCGACTCTCTCGCCGCCGACCTGGACGCCGAGTGCTCGGCCTGCCTGGCCGGGGCACGACGGCTCGGTGAGCTGTTCGACCGGTACGGGGTGGCCGCGGTCGAGGCGTGCTTCGAGTCGATCCTCAGCAACTCGACCGAGGTGTACCGCCGGGAGATCCTGTCCCAGATCCCGGACGGCTCCTACGTCTGGGAGGACTACGCCGAGCACGACGGCGTCGACGCCCCGCAGCTGCACCGGCAGCGGATCACGCTGACCATGGACTCCACGAAGGACGTCCCGCTGGTCATCGACTTCACCGGCACCGGCCCGCAGGCCAAGGGCCCGATCAACCACTGCGGCGACTACGCCGACGGCAACTTCCTGAAGAAGTGGCTGGCGCCGATCCTGCGCAACCTGGCCGAGTCGCCGGAGCGGACGGCGCAGCTGGACGTCAACGAGGGCGTCGTACCGCTGATCGAGATGCGGTTCCCGGAGAAGGGCACGCTGCTCACCCCGATCTTCCCGGCGCCCACCAACGCCCGGACGTTCGTGATCCTGCGGCTGCTCGGCGTGCTGGCCGGGGTGCTGGCCAAGGCCACCGGCGGCCGGATGCCCGCCGACCAGGAGACGATCCGCTACACCGGCGTCTACGGCACCGACGTCAACGGCGAGCCGTACCTGATGCGCGAGGTGCTCGGCGGCGGCTCCGGTGGCCGGTACTACGCCGACGGCGAGGACACCATCCACGTCGTCCCGGACTCCCGGAACCTGCCCACGGAGTTCACCGAGTCCCGGTTCCCGCTGCGGATCGAGCGGCTGGCGCTGGCGAAGGACTCCGGCGGGCCGGGCCGGTACCGCGGCGGCTGCGGCTACGAGAAGGACATCCGGGTGCTGCGCGACGCGCACTTCATGTCCATCGCCGACCGCTCGATCCTGTCCTGCTGGGGCGTGAAGGGCGGCAAGGCGGGGCGCCCGTTCTCGATCACCGTCGACCCGGGCGGCCCGGACGAGCACGAGGTCGACGCGCTGGCCGACGCCGAGCCGCTCAAGGCCGGCACCGTCGTGCGGGTACGGACGACGGGCGGCGGCGGCTGGGGTGACCCGCTGGAGCGGCCGATCGAGGAGGTGCTGCGCGACATCGCCTGGCACAAGGTCAGCGTGGCCGGCGCCCGGGACGACTACGGCGTCGTGATCCAGGACGACGGGACGCCCGACCACGCCGCGACCGAGGAGCTGCGGGCGTCGATGCGGGCCGGGCGGCCGGACGTCGAGCCGTTCTTCGACCGCGGCCCGGGCTACGCACTGCTCTCCGGCGGGGCCGCGTTCAACGAGTTCGACCTGCTCTGACCTCCTCGCGCGCGGCCGTCATCCGCGCAGGTCGCGGATGACGGGCCGGTGACACCCGCGGCCGGCCGGAACCTCCCACCGAGACCGGACGTACCGGTACGTCACGTCTCGGTCAACCCTGGCCGTGATCCCGCATCCCCGATCCTGATCAGGCAATTCCTCTCGTGACCAACCAGCACGCGGCCCACCGGAGTCGCGTTCACGAGAGGACGACACACAGTGCGCACCCACAGCAGCCGTTTCGCCAAGCTCACCATCGCGGGGACCCTCGCGCTCTCCCCGCTGACCCTGACCGCCTGCGGTGACGACACAGCCGGGCCGGAGGAGGGCGTGAGCGCGGGCGACATCCAGGAGGAGGACGCCACGACCGACCCGGGCCTGGACGTCGGCACGGAGAGCGACCCGGTGATCGGCTACGACGGCCTCTACGACACGGCGTTCTCCGAGGAGTCCAACCAGTACGTGGGCCAGCAGGTGACCGTCTCCGCGACGGTCAACGAGCTGATCGGCCCGAACGCCTTCTCCATCGCCGGCACCGACGACACCTCGGTCGAGCCCCTGCTGATCGTCGGTGCCGACTCGGCGAACGGCCTGGAGTCCGGCCAGGTGGTGCAGGTGACCGGCACCGTGGAGGAGCCGTTCAACGAGGCCACGGCCGAGGGCGACCTCGGCATCGAGCTGACCGACGACGCGTTCCTGGACTTCCAGGGGGGCGTGTACATCGCCGCGGAGGACGTCAGCACGTCGGTGCCGACCGAGACCGAGTGATCGCACCGCGCGTCCCGCCCGGTCAGGTGGCCGGGGCCGGCCCGTCGGCGCAGGCTCGTCGGTGATGACCGAGCCCGAGCACGAGACCGAGAGCCCCAACCTGCACCCCGGCCAGTACGACGAGGGCGGGACCGGCGGCATGGCCACCCGCGAGCTGCAGGCCCGGCACGCAGACGACGAGGAGCCGGACGAGCAGGACTGACGGTCAGGCCGCCCGCCGCCGGAGCCACCGCCGGCGGGTCGGTGCCGGGGCGGGCGCCGCGGCCTCGGGGACGACGACCGGGCGGGTGCGCCGCCACTCGGTGACCATCTCCTCGACGTCGGGCATGCCCACCGGCACCCACGGCCCGTCGACCGGGCGGCGGTAGTACTGGTCGACCCGGGCCACGTGCGCCTCGACCACCGCGCGGGCCAGCTCCTCGGTGGGCTGGCGGGCGACCCGGGCGGGCAGCTCCTCGCGCTCCTTGCGCAGCGCCAGGCCGGTGGGCAGCATCGCCGCGACGTCGGCCTCTTCCCGCTTGGCCCACTCCAGTGCCCACTCGTAGCTGCTCTTCTCCCGGTCGCGCCGGGGCAGCGGCTTGCCCGCGCCGGCCAGCCCTTCCAGGTCGCCGCGTTCCCGGGCCTGGACGATCTGGTGCTCGACCCAGCTCTCGAAGGTCATCCCCTCGGGCTTGCGTTCGGTCATCGGCGTCCTCCTCCGCACGCGCCGTCTGCCAGTCTCTGCCCCATGCGGACGACGAGCACCCGTGAGGTCTACCGGAACCCCTGGATCCGGCTGCGCGAGGACGCGATCGAGCTGGACGACGGGTCACCGGGCATCTACTCGGTGGTGGAACGCCCGGACTTCGGCCTCGTCATCCCGGCCGAGCGGAACGGGTTCTGGCTGGTCGAGCAGTACCGCCACCCACTGGGCCGCCGCTCGTGGGAGTTCCCGCAGGGCACCTGGCCGACCGGCGCCGGCGGGTCGGCGGAGGAGCTGGCCCGCGCCGAGCTCGCCGAGGAGACCGGGCTGCGGGCCGGCTCGCTGCGCCACCTCGGGCACCTGGACCTCGCCCCGGGGCTGGCCACCCAGGAGTTCGACGTGTGGCTGGCCACCGACCTGACCGTCGGCCCCACCGCCCGGGAGGCCTCCGAGGCGGACATGGTCAGCGCGTTCGTGACCGAGGCCGAGCTGCGGGCGATGGTGGCCGACGGCCGGTTCACCGACGGCCCGTCGCTCGCCGCGCTCAGCCTGCTGCTGCTCGACCGGAGCTGAGGCCGCGGGCTACGCGGCCGGCTCCTCGACCGTCTCGCGCAGCGGCCGCAGCGCGGTGGTGATCCGCAGCAGCTCGTCGAGCATCGCGTTGCCGCCGGCGGCCAGCTGGTCGTTGGGCACGAAGTCGCCGTCCGCGGTGAGGAACTGCTGGAAGAACGGGATGGTCGCCGCCTCGACCACCGGGACCATCCGCAGGGCCGTGAGCACCGGCTTGAGCGCGGTCGCCGCCCGCAGGCCCGCCGAGACGCCGCCGTAGGAGACCAGGCCGGCGGCCTTGTCGGCCCACTCGACGCTGAGGAAGTCCAGGGCGTTCTTCAGCGACGCCGGGAACGAGTGGTTGTACTCCGGGGTGACGAACACGAACGCGTCGGCGCGGCCGACGATCGCGCTCCAGTCACGGGTGTGCTGGTGGGCGTAACGCTGCAGCCGCGGGTGGTCCGGCTCGTCGAACACCGGCAGCCCGACCTCGGCCAGGTCGACCAGCTCCACGTCGAAGCCGCCGTGGACGTCGGCCAGCTGGGCCACCCACCGGGCGACGGCGAGGCCCTTGCGACCGGGGCGGGTGCTGCCGACGACGACCTGCAGCAGGGGCTGGGACACGGGAGCTCCTCGGACGCACTGGTTGAGAGGTCAACAGTATGCCGAGGCAACCATCTCCCCGGCGGTGCACCCAGGAGTGAAGCGGCCCACATCCGGGAAGGTCACCGGCATGGCCGAGTCAGAGCACACCGCCGAACCCGATCACAGCGCCGAGGTCACGGTCACCGCCCAGGACGACACGTCCGCGGAGATCACGCTGGTCGGCGAACTGACCGAGGACGCCCGCCGCCCGCTGGTGCGCGTGATGACCGACCTGATGCTCGGCACCCCGCAGCTGCACCGGGTCGGCCTGGACGCCTGCGGCGTCACCTTCATGAACTCCGCCGGCATGTCGGCCCTGGTGCAGCTGCAGAAGATGGCCGAGCCCCGCGGCATCGAGCTGACCCTGACGGTGCAGAGCGACGCGGTGGCCAGACCGCTGCAGCTGTCGGGCCTGTGGCGCCGGTTCACCATCGTCGACCGCCGCGAGGGCCACCCGGAGGACGTGCACGAGGGCATGCACCCCGGCGTCGAGCACCGCTGAGCCCCGCTCAGACCAGCGCGACGGCCCGCAGCCCCGACCCGACGGCGGTCGGCACACCCCGACCGGCGGCCTCCACGGCCACCTCGGCGAACTTCAGCACGTGCTCGTCACCATGGCCGGCCGCCCGGTCGACCAGCTCGTCCACCGACAGCCCGGCCGGCGGGTCCGGCAGCGGCTGCGGACTGCGGTAGGCAGCGGTGATCGCGGCGGCGGTGACCCAGGCGGCCCGGTAGGTGCCCGCCCACAGCTCCCGGGGCAGCGAGGGCAGCACCAGTGCCGCGGCCCGGGGTGCGGTCGCCGCGTGCACCAGCATCACCGGGCTGCCGGGGGTCCAGCGGCCGTACCGCTGCACGGCCGCGTCCACCAGCGCGTCCAGCCCGGCCGGGACGTCGTCCGGCGCGGCCGCGGCCCGGACGGCGGGTGCCCACCCCGGCTCCTCCCCCACCCTCGCCAGCCGGGTCCGGAAGCCACCCGGCCCGGCCAGGACCGGCACCCCGTCCAGCGCCCCCGCCGCGGGGCGGTCGCCGTCCGGCCGGGTGCGGCCGGGGGCGGGCAGCCAGCGGGCCGCCCAGTAGCCGAGCGCCTGCGCCAGCTCGGCCCGCCGCGGGGCGGTCCCCTCCTCCCGCAGCGCGCGCACCGCATGACCGGTGCGGATCAACCCGTGGGTGGCCGAGGCGAGCGAGCCGGGCAGCAGCCGGGGCCACCAGGTGACCAGCACGTCCACCCAGGGCCGCTCGGCGAGCTCCCGGTCGAACAGGGACAGCCAGTCGCCGAGCCGGCTCGGGTCACCCAGCACCTCCCGCCACTGGTCGGGTGGGATCGGCCAGCGCGGCCGCGGGGCCTCCTCGAGCCGGTCAGCGTAGCCGTCCAGCCAGGCGTGCACCCGACCACCCGCACCCAGCCGCAGCAGGGCGTCGGCCGCCATCGGGCCGTGGTTGGACAGCCAGCCGTCGAACTCCGGGCCCGTGGTGCGCATCCGCTCGTACACCTCGTCCAGTTCTGCGCTCATGCGGACAGCTCACCAGCTCAAGTCACCTTGAGCTCAAGCCCTCTTGAGCTGCGACACTCCCGGCGTGGACGAGCTCATGGGCATCGGGGACGTCGCCGTGCGGGCCGGCGTCTCCGTCCCGACGGTGCGCTACTACGAGGAGCGGGGACTGCTCAGCAGCGTCCGCGACGGTGGGAACCGACGTCGCTACCCGCGCTCGGTGCTGCGCCGGCTGGCCTTCGTCGCCGCCGCGCAGCGGGTCGGGTTGTCGCTGGAGGAGATCGCCGCATCGCTGGCCGGGCTGCCCGAAGGCCGCACCCCCACCCGGGCGGACTGGACCCGGCTCTCCCGCGACTGGCGGCCCCGGGTCGAGGCCCGGATCGCCGAACTGGAGCGACTCCGCGACGACCTCAACGGCTGCATCGGCTGCGGCTGCCTGTCCCTGCGCCGGTGTGCCCTCTACAACCCCGGCGACGGGGCACGGAGCGAGGGGCCGGGCGCCCGCTGGGTCAGGGAGGCCCGCCGCCCGGTGCCGTGACGCCCCGGCGCCGCGCGGCTCAGCTGGGGTCGGGGGTGCCGCCGGGCACCCGGCCCAGCGAGATCAGCCAGCGGCGCAGCAGCCCGGCCAGCTGCTCCTGCTCCTCCGCCGACAGCCCGGCCAGCATGCCGTGCTCGGTCTCCAGGTGATCGGGCAGCGCGGCGTCCAGCGCCGTCCGGCCGGCGTCGGTGAGGGTGACCACGACGGCCCGCCCGTCGGCGTCGCTGCGCCCGCGGGTGATCAGGCCCTTCTCCTCCAGCCGGTCCAGCCGCTGGGTGATCGCCCCGGAGGTGACCAGCGCGGTGCGCATCAGCGCGGTGGGCGTCAGCTGGTAGGGGGCGCCGGCCCGGCGCAGCGCGGCGAGGACGTCGAAGGACGGCGCGTCGAGCCCGTGCCGAGCGAAGGTGGCCCGCTGGGCGAGGAAGACCTCACGCTGCAGTTGGCTGACCCGCCCGATCACGCCCATCGGCGAGCAGTCCAGGTCCGGCCGCTCCTGGGCCCACTGGGCGAGGATCACGTCCATCGCGTCGCCGGTGGACACCAGCTGCTCGCTCACGCCGGCGTCCCGGGGCCGGCCAGACCGAGGTGGCCGAGGTCGAGGTCGGCCAGGTGCTCGGCGAACGTGCGGGGCGGCCGGCCGAGCAGGTCGGTCAGCACCCGCGGGCTGCCGGTGAACCCGTGCGCGCGGTAGTGGTCGAACATGGTGCGCCGGCACCGGCCGGCGAAGGACGTCGGCACCTCCCCACCGGGGATGACGTCGTCGGCCTCCACCGGCTCGCCCAGCCGGGCGGCGATGCGCTCGGCTATCTCCGGGGCGGTGAGCGCCTCGGGCCCGGCGGCCTCGAAGGTGCCGCCGTCCAGCCCGTCCTCGGTCAGCAGCACCGCGGCGGCCTCGGCGACGTCGCGCAGGTCGACCAGCGACTGCGCCGTCCGCAGGCCCCAGAAGCTGCGCAGCACGCCGCTGGCGTGCACGGCCTCCAGCTGGGTGTCCACGTTCTCGGCGTAGGAGCAGGGCTGCAGCACCCGCCAGGACCGCAGACCGCTGGCGTCCAGCGCCTCCTCGGCCTGGTCCTTCGCGGCGTGGTGCGGCATCACCCGCAGCTGCGGGCGCAGCACGGAGTGGTAGACCAGCCGCGGCAGCCCGGCCCGGCGGGCCTCGGCAAACAGGGCGGGTGCGCCCTCGGCCTCGTCGGGGTCGAAGTTGGGCCAGATCAGGTACATCGCGTCGGCCCCGGCGAAGACCTTCGACCAGGCCATCGGCTGGGTCAGCTCGGCCACGACCACCTCGGCGCCGAGCTCGGTCAGCTCCGGGCGGGGGCCCCGCCGGGAGACCACGGCCCGGACCTGCTCGCCGCGCGCCCGCAGCGCCCGGACGACGGCCGCTCCCGTCTGCCCTCCGGCCGCCGTCACCACGATCACACCGACACCTTAGGTCTGAGAGACCGTTCCGGGTCGGCGCCGTGCCCTTTCCGGGTGAGCGGGGCGCTCAGTGCAGGGGCGAGCTCAGCCGGACGGTGAAGCCCTGCACGTCGTGCAGCAGGTCGACGTGGTCCCACAGCTTGCGGGCCAGCCACAGGCCCATCCCGCCGCGGGAGAGGTCGTCGCCGTGCGCCGGCCGGAAACCGGCCAGCGGGTCGATGAGCCCCCGACCGCGGTCGGTGATCGTGCAGACCACCCGGTCGGCCGAGGCCCAGACCCGTGCCGACACCGGGGGTGTGCCGTGCCGGAAGGCGTTGGCGGCGATCTCGGCGACCGCCAGGTGCAGGTCCTCCCGCTGGTCACGGTCGGGAACCTGGGCGGCGAGCACCGCGGCCAGCTGGTGTCGCAGGTCGGCCAGGGTGGTGGCGGCGTCGAGGGCGTAGACCGGCGGGCCGGCCTCCATCGCCTCCCGGGGCAGGGGCAGCTGCCGCAGGAAGTGCGCCGGGCGCTGGTACTCCAGGTTCGGCGTGACCACCCCGCCCCGGAGCAGCTGCGGATGGGTCCTGCGCACGGTCTCGATCACGTCGTCCGGGATCGTGGAGGCGTCGTAGCAGCACAGCGCATCGAGGGGCATGCCGGCGATCACCACGTTCGCCGCGGCCTCGTACCGGGCGGCCTCCCGCCACTCGCGGGGTGCACCGCCGACGAGCGGCTGACCGAACAGCCGCATCCGGCCGGTCCGTGTCCGGCCGGCCTGCTCGAGGAGGGTGCGGGTGGCACCGAAGGCGTCCGGGGCACGGACGCCCCGCATCGAGACGCGGGGGTCGCTGACCAGCGCGTCCCCGGCGCCGCGGAGCTCGGCGCGCAGCAGGTCGGTGGTCTGCGGATCGCAGGACACCACGGCCAGGTCCCCGGCCCGCAGCCCGTCCTCCAGGTAGGGGACGGCGACGGCGAGCAGCTCGTCGGTCGACCGCACCACGACGGCGGTGTGGCCGTGGCCGTCGCTCGCGCCCGTCCGGAGAGCCGGCCCGCCGCCGTCAGCCCGGGCACGCTGCGACGAGCGTGTGGGCTGAGCTCCGAGCAGGGACACGGGACCTCGCGGGGGACGGTGGGACTCGCAGAACTGGTGGCATTCTCAGCTACCCACCCCCACTCTCGGCAACCGGGCTACCGATCATGACCCCCACGATCGGGTGAACCGCGCCGCACCCGGACGCTGGGCACGCGAACGATCGCAGCAGGTCGGGAACTCGCCGGGGTCGTGTGCCGCCGACCGGCCCGGTGCACCCACCGTCGACCCCGATCAGCCAGGCCGCTCTCCCCCGGCCCGGACCCCACGCGCGACAGGTGTGCAACGGGTGCGTCGCGGGGTAAGGGCGCCAGACGGCACCTCCGGTCCAGCCACGGCCGGGCCCGAGGTGTCGACCGAGAGGGAGGCATGGACCTCACGCAGGAGTTCACCGCCCGTGTCACCGCCGCCGAGCCGGAGCTGCCCGGCCCCGAGCTGCTGCCGCTGCGCCTGGCGCGCGCGTGCGCCGACCTGCTCCCGGTCGCCGGGGCGGGACTGAGCGTCTACTTCGCCGCCGACCGCCGGCTGCCGCTGGGTGGCAGCGACTCGGTGGCGGGAGTGGCAGAGCGGCTGCAGTTCACCGTCGGCGAGGGCCCGTGCCTCACCGCCCACAGCAGCGGGAAGCCGGTGCTCGCCGCCGAGGACGAGATCCGCGCCCGCTGGCCGGTCTTCCACGACGCGCTGGTCTCGCACACCCCGTACCGCGGGGTGGTCTCCCTCCCGCTGCACGGCGGACTGCAGGACGTGGGCGCCCTGGACCTGTACGTGCGGCCACCCGGCTCGGTGCGCGACCTGGGCCTGGCCGACGCCCTGGCGGTCACCACCGCGCTCAGCGACACGTTCGCCACCGCGATGGACGCCGAGCCACGCAGCGAGTCCGGGCCGGCCTGGCTGGACGCCCCGGCTGCCGACCGCCGGGCGCGGGTCTGGCAGGCGATCGGCTTCGTCAGCGTGGGCCTGGAGGTGGACAGCACCGACGCGCTGGCCCTGCTGCGCGGGCAGGCCTTCGGCGCGGACCGCGACCTGGACGACGTCGCCGCCGACGTCCTGGCGCGGCGGCTTAGCCTGGCCGACCTGTCCGGGTCGGCCGGCTCGCCGCGATGAGGCGCACGCCACGTCGCCCGGACCCGCCCGGACCTGCGACGATCCGCGGGTGAGTGCGCCAGCCGAGCCCCAGCGCGAGACGCTGACCTACCAGGACTTCGGCCGGGCGGCGCGGGAACTGGCCCAGCAGGTGGCCGACAGCGGGTTCGAGCCGGACATCGTGCTGTCCATCGCCCGCGGCGGCCTGTTCCTCGGCGGCGCCCTGGGCTACGCGCTGGACGTGAAGAACCTCTTCGTGATGAACGTGGAGTTCTACACCGGCGTCGACGAACGGCTGGAGCTGCCGGTGGTGCTCCCGCCGACGCTGGACGTCGTCGACCTGACCGGCGCCCGGGTGCTGATCGCCGACGACGTCGCCGACACCGGCAAGACGCTGGAACTGGTGAAGGACTTCTGCGCCGGGCACGTCACCGAGGTGCGCACCGCCGTGGTCTACGAGAAGCCGCGCTCGCTGGTCCGGTGCGACTACGCCTGGAAGCAGACCGACGCCTGGATCGACTTCCCCTGGTCGAGCCTCCCACCGGTGGTCTCCCGCGGCGGCAGCGGCCACTGAGGAAGGACCCCCTCGCCCCCACCACTCACACGCTCGTGTCGGGCCCCTGAGAGGGGGCCGGCAGGGCCGTCAGTGGCGGGTGGTGGCGGTGATGGTGAACGTGGGGTCGCGGGTCACCTGACGGGTGGGGCCGACGAGCCGGCGCAGCGCGTCCCGATGCGGCAGGTGGCTGTTGTAGACACACCACAGCTCCCCGCCCGGCCGCAGCACCCGGGCGGCCGCGGCGAACAGTCGCTCCGCCGCCGCGGCGTGCACCGCGGCGCCCAGGTGGAACGGGGGGTTGCA
The DNA here is from genome assembly GCF_947486615.1 of uncultured Modestobacter sp. Taxonomy (GTDB): domain Bacteria; phylum Actinomycetota; class Actinomycetes; order Mycobacteriales; family Geodermatophilaceae; genus Modestobacter. The sequence goes on along the minus strand of NZ_CANKUD010000012.1, from coordinate 76,643 downwards.
GACCACCAGGTCGACGCTCCCGTCGGGGACGCTGCTCGCGGCGTCGTCCCGGGTGACGGTGACGCGGCCGGTGAGCCCGTTGGCGGCGACGGTCGCCTCGGCCGATGCGCACGCGGCGGCCGAGGAGTCCGAGGCGGTCACCGCGAGCTGCGGGCGGGCGGCGGCCAGCCCCACCGCGAGCACCCCGGTGCCGCAGCCCAGGTCCAGCGCCGTCCGGGCGTCCGGGACGGCGCCGGGCAGCACCTGCAGCAGCGCCCGGGTGCCGCGGTCGACCTTGGTGCCGGCGAAGGCGGCGCCGTGGGCGCAGACGGTGAGCCCCAGGTCGGCGTGCTCCCGGCACACCGGGAAGGACGACGCCCCCGGCCGGGGACCGCGGGCGACCAGCAGCCGGGACTTCTGCCGGCCGCGGGTGGCGTGCACCTCGGCGAACGAGTCGCCCAGCACGTCGTTCATCGCGTGGGTCATGTGCTTGACCCGGCCGCCCACGAGGACCGTGACGTCGGGGTCGGCGTCCGCGGCGACCACCTCGGCGAGCTCCCGCAGCGCGTCCAGGCCCTTGGGCGCCTGGGCCAGCACCACGCGGGCGCCGCGCACCAGCTCCGGGCCCAGCGGCAGCGACCGGTAGCTGCCGGCGTGGCCGGTGCGCTCGGCGTTGGCGGCCAGCGCGAGCTCGCCGACCCGCAGGTCCTGGTGCACCCGGGGCCGGACCGCGCCGTGCAGGGCGACCGCGCCCAGGGTGAGCGCGCCGTGCGAGTCGTCCAGCAGCACCACGTCGTCCGGGTGCTGCGCGATCAGCTCGGCGGCCTCGTCGAGCAGCAGCCGGTCGGTGGCGTCCACCGCGACGAGCTCCGGGGCGTCGACGTCCGGGTCGCGGCGCAGCTGGGCGAACAGTTCGTCGGGGGACACGCCGTCCACTGTGCCGGGCGGTCCGGGTGACCCCGACACCGCCCTGTTCGCCTGATCGGGTGATCTAGTTCCGGAAAGGCACCCCGGGTGCCGATGTGCCTGGTGCCGGTCGTGGCCCCACGGACGGCGGAGCACCGCCCCCCGGGAGACCCCCATGCCCCGCACCGCGCGCCTGCCCGGCGCCCAGTGGTTCGCCGACCGCCCCGTGCGGATCAAGGTGCTCGCCTCCACGGCCGCCGCCGGCACCGTCGCCGCCGTGATCGGTGGCCTCGGCCTGACCGCGCTCGCCGACTCGGCCGCCACCAGCGAGGCCATCTACGCCGACAACGTCCTCAGCATCGAGGAGATCGGCCTGATGATCGACGACGTCGAGCAGATCCGGCTGGCGATCGGTGCGGCGACCGCCGTCGACACGCACGCCCCGCCGCTGTCCGACGTCCACACCCTGGTCGCGGACTACCAGCACCAGGTGAGCGCCTACGCGGCCAACCACCCCTCCGGGCACGAGCACGACCTGGTCGCCGAGGCCACCGACGACCTGGCCCAGATCGACACGCTGACCAGCACCGTGCTGCTCCCCGCCGCCTCGGCCGGGGTGACCACCGCGGTGCCGGCCGGTGCCGAGCAGGTGGAGCCGCTGCTCACCGAGGTGATCGAGGACCTCGACGAGCTGCGCGCGATCGACACCCGCGAGGCGGCCGCCGCGGCGGCCAACGCCCGGGCGTCCTACGAGCACCACCGCACCATCGCCCTGGTCGTGCTGGGCGTGGGGCTGGCGGTCGCGGCGGGGATCGGCCTGCTGGTGGCCGCGGTCATCACCCGGGGCATCCGGTCGGTGCAGTACGTGGCCGAGGGGCTTGCACAGGGCGACCTGACCCGCAGCACCGGGCTGACCAGCAAGGACGAGCTCGGCCGGATGAGCGCCGCGCTGGACGAGGCGACCGGCGCGATGCGCGGCGTGATGGCCGAGGTCGGCTCGTCCGCCGATGCGGTCGCCGCCGCCGCCGAGGAGCTCTCCGCCTCCTCCGCCCAGATCGCCTCCTCCGCCGAGGAGACCAGCGCCCAGTCGCAGGTGGTGAGCTCCGCCGCCGAGGAGGTCTCCCGCAGCGTCGGCACGGTGGCCGCGGGCGCCGAGCAGATGGGCGCCTCCATCCGGGAGATCTCGCAGAGCGCCAACGCCGCGTCCGGGGTGGCCGCCCAGGCGGTGGCCCAGGTCCGGGAGGCGACCGCGACCGTCACCGCCCTCGGTGAGTCCAGCCGGGAGGTGACCGCCGTGGTCAAGCTGATCACCTCGATCGCCGAGCAGACCAACCTGCTGGCCCTCAACGCCACGATCGAGGCCGCGCGCGCCGGGGAGGCCGGCAAGGGCTTCGCCGTCGTCGCCGGGGAGGTCAAGGAGCTGGCCGAGCAGACCGCCCGCGCCACCGAGGAGATCACCCGCCGGGTCGAGGCGATCCAGGCCGACTCGACGGGTGCCGTCACCGCCATCGACGGCATCACCGGCGTGATCGGGCAGATCAACGACCACCAGACCACCATCGCCAGCGCGGTCGAGGAGCAGACCGCGACCACCGCGGAGATGGCCCGGTCGGTCACCGAGGCGGCCAGCGGCTCGAACGAGATCGCCGCGAACATCACCGGCGTCTCCCAGGCCGCTGACTCGACCACCCAGGCGCTGACCCAGACGACGACGGCGGTGGCCGAGCTCTCCCGGATGGCCACCGGCCTGCGCGGGGCGGTGGGCCGCTTCACCTGGTGAGGCACGTGGACTCCGAGCCGGTCTGCGCTCGAGCAGCGTCGTCACCGCCGGGCCAGCGACGGCGCTCGCAGCCAGCACCGATCGTGCCGCGGCCAGGCCGCCCAAACAGAATCAGCGGCCGGCCCCACATGACGGCTCGTCATCGGCGTGGCCTCACACCGCGCTCACGGCGATCCCAGCCGGGCCGTTCGATCGAAGTCTGGCGGTCCGCCGAGCAGGATCCCCGGCGCGCAGCTCAGGCGGATGGCTCCAGTGGGCGGTTCAATGCGCACTCCGAGGAGCACAGGTCGTCCCGATCAGGGCAGGCGGCCAGGCCGGCGTCGGCCGCCCGCAGGCGCTGACTGAGCCGTTCCAGCCGGGCGCGCTTGGCCTCGATCTGACGCAGCTGCTCGGCCAGCAGCGGTCGCAGGCTGTCGCGGACTTCGGTGCAGGAACGGGTCTGCAGTCCCTCGAGGTGCCGGGCGATCTCCTCCAGCGGAAGACCCAGCTCCTTGCTCGCCTCGATGAGGTCGAGCCGGGCGAGGACGTCTTCGTCGTAGTCGCGGTAGCCGTTGGCGGCGCGCCGTGCGGTGATCAGGCCGACCGTCTCGTAGTAGCGCAGCGCCGTCGCCGGGACCCCGCTGCGTCGGCTGACCTCAGAGATCCGCACACCGCCCAGGCTAGGGCCCGCCGTTCGGCTTGACCTTCCAGCGGCTCGAAGCTCTACCGTCGGCGCCCGTGCCTGTCCCCTCGCTGCCGCCTGCCCCGCTGCCCGGCCCCGCGTCTCACCTGCGGCGCCCGGCATGACCGGACACCTCATGGCCCGGCTGGAGCGCCACCAGATCGGCCTGTACCTGCTGGCGATCATCGCCGGAGCAGGCATCGGGCTGCTGGTTCCTGGCGCCCCAGGGCTCGAGGTGGCGATCAACCCAGTGCTGGCGCTGCTGCTCTACGCGACCTTCCTCGGCATCCCCTTCGCCGCGATCACCCGGGCCGCGCGGGACGGGCGGTTCATGGTCGCCGTGGTCGTGCTGAACTTCGTCCTGGTGCCGGTGATCGCCTACGGCCTGTCGCGCCTCGTCGCCGACTCCCCCGCCCTGGTCTTCGGGATGCTGCTCGTGTTGCTCACCCCCTGCATCGACTACGTCATCGTGTTCAGCGGCCTCGCCGGAGCCGCCTCCGAACGGCTGCTGGCCGCCTCCCCGCTGCTGATGCTCGCCCAGCTGCTGCTGCTGCCGGTGTACCTGCTGGTCTTCATCGGCCCCGAAGGCCTCGACGTCGTGGAGGCTGGCCCCTTCGCCGAGGCGTTCCTCGTGCTGATCGTGCTGCCGCTGACCGCGGCCGCCGCCACCCAGGCGCTGGCCCGCCGCCACCGGGTCGGCGCCCGTCTGCAGGCACTGGTGCAGGCCCTCATGGTCCCGCTGATGATGACCACCCTGGCCGTCGTCGTGGCCTCCCAGGCGCAGCTGGCCAGCGAGGCCGCCGACCAGCTCCTGCGCGTGGTGCCGATCTTCGCCGGGTTCCTGGTCGTCATGGCCGTCGTCGGTGCACTCACCGGCCGCACCTTCGGCCTCGACGTCCCCTCGCGGCGAGCCCTGGTCTTCAGCGGCGCCACCCGCAACGGCCTGGTGATCCTGCCCCTGGCCCTCGCGCTGCCCGCATCGCTGGCACTGGCACCAGCGATCGCCGTCACCCAGACCCTCGTCGAGCTCATCGGCATGGTCATCTACGTCCGCCTCGTGCCCGTCCTGGTACCCCAGCAGCGCCCCACACCCACACTGCCCTAGGTGTACTGACCAGGACCGTTGTTGACGTAGGAGCGACCTCCGGGTCGGGTGGAGCTGTCTGACGGCATCCATTCCGACCGCGGAGGTCGCTCGTGTCCCACGCTAATGCCCGGCTGACTCCGGCCGGGCGCCTGATCTTGGTTGAGCGGATCGCCACCGGTCGCCCACCAGCACACGTGGCCGCGGAGATGGGCGTCTCCCGGGCATGTGCCTACAAGTGGTGGAGCAGGTGGCGGACCGAGGGCAAGGTCGGCCTGGTCGACCGGCCCAGCCACGCCCCCAGCCACCCCAAGCGCACTCCGGCCTGCACCCAGACCCGGGTCCGGATCTCCCGGCACCTGTCCCGCTCCGGGCCGGTCGCCATCGCAGCGCACCTGAACGTGCCGGCCTCCACCGTTGGCCGCGTCCTACGCCGGCACCAGACGCCGCCGCTGGCCGCCTGCGACCCGGTCACCGGGCAGGTCATCCGGGCGACTCGGCGCAGCGCCAACCGCTACGAACACGACCACCCCGGCTCCCTGGTCCACGTCGATGTGAAGAAGCTCGGACGCATCCCCGACGGTGGCGGCTGGCGCGCCCACGGCCGCGGCACGCGCCCCACCTCGGCTCGCGGACTGGGCTATGACTACGTCCACGCCGCCATCGATGACCACTCCCGGCTGGCCTACGCCGAGATCCTGGGAGATGAAAAGGGCCCCACCTGCGCCGGGTTCCTCACCCGCGCCGCCGCCTTCTACGCCAGCCACGGCATCACCATCGAACGGGTCATCACTGACAACGCCAAGAACTACCGCGTCTCCCGGAACTTCGCCGCCGCCGCAGCCGCGATCGTCGCCCGGCAGAAGTTCATCCGCCCGCACTGCCCCTGGACCAACGGCAAGGTCGAACGCTTCAACCGCACCCTCGGCGCCGAGTGGGCCCACTCCCGGCCCTTCGCCAGCGACGACACCCGCGCCGCCCTCTTGCCCACCTCGCTGGCCCACTACAACCTGAACCGGCCCCACCTGGGTATCGGCGGACGCTCACCCACCGACCGCGTCAACAACGCTGCGGGTCAGTACACCTAGAACAAAGAACGGCGGGTGTGTCGGCCGGAACCGACACACCCGCCGAACTGTCGTGCCTCAGGAGACCTTGCTGGTCATGAAGTGCCACTCGTTCTTCGGCACGTTGTAGCTGACCGACGTGCCGACCTTGGTGCGGGCGCAGCTCGCGCTCTCCCGGTACCTGGTCACCGAACCCCGGTACTTCATGGCCCCGATCTGCAGGCGGCCGACGTTCATGGTGTCGGGCACGACCCAGGCACCACTCGCCGACGTAGTTCCGGCCTTGCTGGCGGCGACCGACACTCCGGTGTTGACCTTCACCGCGGCGAGGGCCGCCCCTACGCTGATGTCGGTGTTGGCGCTGACGGTGCCGGTCACCGTGAAGGTGGTCGACGTGCTGATCGCCAGCGTCACGCCCCTGTTGCCGGTGATCGAGCTGTTGAGCCCGGTCGCCTGCTGGAAGCCCACGCCGGTGTTCGAGGCCACGTTCACGTAGCCACCCTCGCAGAGGCCCTGCACCCCCTGCTCGCCGGCCATGGCGACCGAGCCGCCGCTGGCAACGAGGGCGAGGGCCATCGCCGAGGTGATAATGCTCTTCTTCACAGTCGCTTCTCTCATAGGGTAGTGGGTATGGCAACGATCCAGTAATCGATGCCGGCCGGGATGTCGAGATCCACCTCGAACTGCGATCCCTCCGACGGCACGGGAATGCCGCCGTTATTCAGGAATCGCGGCGCACACGGACCCGCGAAGAAAAGGCCCATTGTCAATGTGTACTCACTGTCTGGCGTGCAGGACACATAAAAGCGGATGCGCTCGACACCTTCAGGTCTATCTATCGAGAACACCTGCGGACCCGTGCCCTTCTCGTGCAACAAGGTCGTCACCCCTTCTGCGACGAAGTCGCTTGAGTCGGGGTTCGTGATCTCGTCCAGCGGGTCTTGGAGCACCGGAGCAGTCGCCGACGCAGAAGCAGTCGTTGACGAGGCCGACGGCGACTCCGCTACCTGCTCGCCATCCTTTTCATCGTCCGAGCACGCCGACAAAAGGAGCATTCCAAGCGCGAGCAAAGCGGCTCCCGCCGAACTGCGGACGATTCTCAACACCCACCTTCCCTCTCGAGTTGCGGCTTGTTTGGCAGCACAGTAGGGACACCACTTGACCATGTCAACGGTGTCGTCCCACGAGTCACGAGAACCTTTAGTGAGCGGGAGCAAGGACCTGGCTGATGTATCGACGGATGAAGGAAGTCGGTCTTCGCATCAACATTTTCAGGCCCATGTGGCAGTCTGCAATCGTTTCCACAAGGACGCGCGGCCAGGAGGTCTTGCATTTCGCCCAGACGACTGCCACTGTCCGGCACACCTAGGGCGTGTCTTTCAAGTGCGGGTCCAGGCGAGGACGACGGCTCCGCGGTAGATGAGTGCGTGCTTGTCCTAGCGGGTGGCCAGTCCGCGCCCCTGCTTGAGCAGGGCGAAGGAGCCCTCGACGACGTTGCGCTTCTTTACAGCTCCCGGTCGCAGCTGACCGGTCGGCCGCCCTTGCTGCCGCGGCGGGCGCGGTGGCCTTGCTGGTCGCGGGGCTCGGGTATGACCGCGCTACCGACTGACCACCCAAGAAGTTCGCCCGAAGTCGATACAACATAAAGGAGGTTATGTTGTATCGGCGTCGCTGGGATCTGGGTGCATCAGGATGGTGGTACATCACCGCCTGATGGGTGAGCGGTGAGCTCGGGACGCCCGCCGGAATGACGGGGACTGAGTCCCGCGCTGTCGGCGCGTTGATCCCTCGAAGGCCCCCTGGGCGGCGCTGCTGCGTCAGTGCGAGGTGGTGATGAACTCGTCCCACCGACGGTGGGCCCCGGCATCGGTCAGCTGCGCCACCTCTGCCGGCGGCAGGCCCACGACCTTGATCAGCGACTGGACCAGCCAGCTGGGCAGCCCTGGCGCCACGTCGGCTCCGGTGCCGTCGTCCGCAGGGCCCGTGGCGGGTTCAGCGCTGGCCGGCTGGATGCCGGCAGCGGCCCTGCCCAGCCGTTCGATGGCCTCCGCCAGCGGGACGGTCGCCGACGTGGCGGACAGGGTCGCCACCCGGGCGGTCATCTCGGCGTAGACCTCGCTGTCACTCCGTGCGCCCAGCGCCCACACCTCCGCGACGTCGACCACCGGGCGGCCCGCATCGTCGTGGGTGATCCGCCAGACGATCCGCCAGTTCCGGTTCCCGACGACGAGCTTGCGGTAGCCGATCAGCGCCCCGCGCAGCGCCTCACCAGCTTCGGGGTCACGCTCCAGCAGCAGACACTTCTTCAGCGCCCACCGCACGACCTGCGGGTCGCCCTTGCGCACCATCGACTGCAGGTCGGACAGTGCTGCGTCGGTGAACCGGACGACGGTGCGCTCGGCGTCGGGATGCCGACCGGACGTGCGCCCTGCGGCGGCGGGGCTCTTCCGCGTGGTCTTTCCGGCCGGCTGTCGGGGCCGGCTGGTCACCCGCATCCGGCCGCGAGGTCGTCGTCCAGTTCGGCTTCGAGCTCAGCGCGGTCGAGCCCGAGCGCGCTCAGCACCTCGTCCAGGCCGGTGCGGTGCCCGGTGTCGGTGGCCGCCCGTGACAGCAGCAGCGCGGTCTCGCGGAGGTCGGTCTCCAGGCGCTGGATCTCCTCGAGGTGGCGCATGCTGACCACGGCGGCCACGGCTCTGCCGTGGCGCTCGACGATGACGTCGGCACCGTTCTCCGCATCCCGGAGCAGTTTGGGCAGCCCGGACTTCGCCGCGTCGGTCACGGAGACGACGTGCGCGTGCGGATCCAAGACCGTCATGACGCCCACGGTACGGTTCGACTGAGCAGATTTCTGCACAGATCGCCGCGGCGCCACCCCGTTCGAGGAACCGGCTGGCTCATGGCGTTCCACCGACGACCGGTACGCGCGACGAGGCAGGCACGGCAACGTGCCGACGTCGCTACCGGGGTGTGGCGGCGATCAGGTCGACGACCACCTGGGCCAGCTCGGGGCCGACGTCCTCCTGGAGGAAGTGCCCGCCGCCGGCCAGCGTGGTGTGCAGCATCCCCTGCGCGCCGGGAACCAGCTTCTGGAAGACCGCGTCGCCGCCGCCGGTGATGGGGTCGGAGTCGGAGAACGCGGTCAGGAACGGCTTGTCCCAGGTGCGCAGCACCGCCCAGGCGGCGCGGTTGGCCTCGGCGGCCGGGTCGTCGGGGCGGGTGGGCACCAGCGACGGGAACACCCGGGCGCCGGCCTTGTACCGGTCCTCGGGGAACGGGGCGTCGTAGGCCGCCACCACCTCGGGCGCCAGGTCGGTGGCGGTGCCGTTGGAGACGATCCGGCCCACCTGCATGCTGGTCATCCCCGCGGCGGCCCGCTGCCAGGCGAGGAAGGCCTCGCTCATCGGGCGGTCACCGGTGGGCAGGCCGGTATTCGCCGCCACCACCCGGGCGAACCGGTCGGGGTGCTCGGCGACCAGGCGCAGCCCGATCAGCCCGCCCCAGTCCTGGCAGACCAGGGTCAGGTCCGTGAGCCCCAGCTCGTCGAACAGGGCCTGGCGCATCCAGCCCACGTGCCGGGCGTAGGTGTAGTCGGTCAGCTCGGTGGGCTTGTCGGAGCGGCCGAAGCCGACCAGGTCCGGGACGACGACGCGCAGACCGGCCGCGGTGAGCGCCGGGATCATCCGGCGGTACAGGAACGACCACGACGGCTCGCCGTGCAGCAGGAGCACCGTCTCGCCGTCGTCCGGGCCCTCGACCAGGACGGCGACCCGCAGCCGACCGCCGTCCCCGTCGTCCACCTCGACGTAACGGGGCTCGTAGGGGAACTCGGGCAGGTCGGTGAACCGGCTCTCGGGTGTGCGCAGTGCGTCCATCGCAGGCCTCCTCGACTGGTGGGCGTCGCCCGACGCTATCGAGGAGGCCCGGGCGTCACACGCCGGGGAGGCCGATCGGGCAGGCGACGCCGGTGGAGTTCACCGGGCAGTAGCCACCGGGAACCTTGTACAGGTACTGCTGGTGGTAGGCCTCGGCGTAGAAGAAGTCGCCGAGCGGGGCGATCTCGGTGGTGATCTCGCCGTAGCCGGCCGCGGTCAGCCGTTCCTGGAACAGGTCGCGGCTCACCGTGGCAGCGGCCTCCTGCTCCGGGCCCTGGGTGTAGATGGCCGAGCGGTACTGGGTGCCGATGTCGTTGCCCTGGCGCATGCCCTGGGTCGGGTCGTGCTCCTCCCAGAACTCCTTCAGCAGCCGGTCGTAGGAGAGCACGGCCGGGTCGAAGACGACCAGCACGGCCTCGGTGTGCCCGGTGCGCGCCGAGCAGACCTCCTCGTACGTGGGGTTCGGGGTGTACCCGCCGGCGTAGCCCGCGGCGGTCGACCACACGCCCGGGGTCTCCCAGAACACCTTCTCCACACCCCAGAAGCAGCCGGCGCCGAAGACGGCGGTCTGCATCCCCTCGGGGAACGGCGGGGAGATCCGGTGGCCGTTGACCGCGTGCACCTCGGGGATGCCGGGGAGCGGTTCGACACGGCCGGTCAGCGCGTCCTCCGCGGTGACCGGCCGGGTCTTGGCGCGGGAGAAGAACATGCGCTGACTGTATGTCCGTCCGGCAGCCGGCGGCCCCCGGCTCGTGCGACCGCGCGGGCAGGGGCACCCTCGGGGGATGCCGATCCAGACCCGCGAGTGGCAGCTGATCCGACGTCCGCAGGGCGAGCCGGTGCCGGAGGACTTCCGTCTCGTGACGATGGAGCGGCCGGACCCCGCGCCCGGTGAGGTCGTCGTGCGGACGATCGCGATGTCGGTCGACCCGTACATGCGCGGCCGGATGAGCGCGACGAAGTCCTACGCCCCCAGCTGGGAGCTCGGCGAGACGATGCAGGGCGGCACCGTCGGGCAGGTGGTCGCCTCCCGGTCGGACGACGTCCCCGAGGGTGCACTGGTGCTGCACGGGCTCGGGTGGCGGGACGTCGCCGTCGTCCCGGCCGGGCACGTGTCGGTGGTGGACCCGCTGCCCGGCCTGCCGCTGTCGCTGTACCTGGGCGTGCTCGGCATGCCGGGGCTGACCGCGTGGGCCGGGCTGTTCCGGCTGGCGTCCTTCCGGGAGGGGGACGCCGTCTTCGTCTCCGGCGCCGCCGGGGCGGTCGGCAGCCTGGTCGGCCAGTTCGCCCGGCTGCGCGGGGCGTCCCGGGTCGTGGGCAGCGCCGGGACGCCGGAGAAGGTGCGCTGGCTGCGCGACGAGCTCGGCTTCGACGCGGCGTTCGACTACCACGACGGGCCGGTCGCCGACCTGCTCGGCGCGGCCGCACCTGAGGGCATCGACGTCTTCTTCGACAACGTCGGCGGGGAGCACCTGGAGGCGGCGATCGGGGCGTTCCGGACGTACGGCCGGGCCGCGCTGTGCGGGTCGATCTCCGGGTACAACGCGACCACCGCCCCGCCCGGGCCGCGCAACCTCGGGCAGATCGTCGGCAAGCGGCTGACCCTGCGCGGGTTCATCGTCGGCGACCACGCCGACCTGCGCCCGGAGTTCGTGACCGCGGTGTCGGGGTGGCTGCGGGACGGTTCGGTCGTCGCCCGCGAGACGGTGGTCGACGGCCTGGACTCCGCGGTGGACGCCTTCCGCTCGCTGCTGCGCGGCGGCAACACCGGGAAGATGGTCGTCCGGCTGGCCCCCGACCCGCGCTGATCGGGTGATCACCCCGGACGCACCGGGGCCTCCCGGGCGCCGACACCCCGCTGAACCCGAGGTGATCACCCCGGGCTGAGGGCTGCCACCGGGCCGTCGAGACCACCCTCAGCCCGGGGTGATCATGTGGGGCGCGGGCCGGGGCCCGGTTGGCGATCGGCGGATCAGGGCAGACTCCGGCCCATGTGGCTCTTCCTCACCCGCCGTTTCCGCATGTGGGTCATCCTGACCGTCCTCGCGCCACTGGCCGTGAAGGTGCTGCGCCGCCTCGGCCGGACGCTGGAGCAGCGCAACGGACCCTCCGCGGTCAGCAACGGCCTGCTCAAGGCCGGCGACCTCGGCGAGCGGGCGCAGCGGAAGCTGGGCGGCAAGCGCCGCCGCTGACCCGAGGACGACGACGTGAGCACCCCCGACACCCCGGACGCCGACCGCCCCGACCCGCGCACTCCCGCCCTGGAGCAGCTGCCCGCGGTCGGCGAGACCCGCGGGATCGCGCTGTTCTGCCACGGCGGCACCGTCGCCAGCGTCGACCCGCCCAAGGAGCGCGCGCTCTCGCTGGTGCGGATGCGGGCGTTCCAGTCGTTCGTGCACCGCAGCACCGCTGACCGCGGGATCGCCACCGCGCTGCTCCGCTACCGGGTCGCGGGGTGGAACGGCGAGGCGGCCGACGCGTACGCCGACGTCCGCTGGGCGATCGCGCAGCTGCGGGAGCAGTACGGCACCGACGTCCCGATCGTGCTGGTCGGGCACTCGATGGGCGGGCGGGCCGTGCTCCGGGCCGGCGGCGAGCCCTCGGTGACCGCGGTCTGCGCGCTCGCCCCCTGGACCCCGCCCGGCGAGCCGGTCATGCACCTGGGCGGGCAGACCGTGGTGATCCTGCACGGCCGCGGCGACCGGTGGGTGCCCGCCCGGCTGTCCGCGGAGTTCGCCGTCCGGGCGCGGCGGGCCAAGGCCCGGGTGGCCCGGTTCACCATCGTCGGCGGGCACGGCATGGTCCGGCGGTCGCACCGCTGGCACGCCTTCGCCCGGGACGTCGTCCTGGCCGGCACCGGCCTCGAGCCGATGCCTGAAGCGATCGCCCACGCCCTCACCCAGCCCAGCCCCGAGGGCCTCGCCGTCCCGCTCTGACCGGGCCGGGCGTGCGTGGGTCGGCTCTCAGCCCGCGGAGGACACCTCGTAGACGTGCACGTTCTCCAGCCCGTCCGGGGTGACCTCCCGGCCCGGGGGGTCGGCGAGCGGCTCGCCCCACGCGACGAAGGTGGCGATCCCCCGCTCTGCCAGCAGCGCGTCCAGCCCCTCGCCCAGTTCGTGGTCGCGGGGCTGGCCGTAGTACTGGCACTCCAGCTCGAAGCAGATCACCGCGGTCCGCTCCCAGAAGCCGTTGGACGCGACCGGGCCGGTCAGCCCGCCGTCGCTCCGCAGCGCGGCCGTCACCTCCTGGGCCCGCGCGCCCTCGTCCACCCGCTCGAACATCCGCGGCACCGCCTGCGCCGCGACCGTCACGGCCAGCACGGTCGCGACGGCGGGCAGCACCCAGCGATGCCGCCCAGGCAGCGCGACCAGGACCCGCTGCAGGAAGAGCGCCGCCGGCACGGCCAGCAGCAGCAACAGGAACCAGGTGTAACGGCGTTCCACGAACAGCACCGCGTAGCCGCCGGCGTAGATCGCGCCCGCGGCCACGATCCCGGCCACGACCAACCGGGACGCCGGCGACCCCGCTCGCTCGCGGCGCCGCAGGAAGAGCACCCCCACGGTGCCGGCGATGCCCAGCGCGGACACCACGATCATGTCGTCGGTCAGCAGGTCGGCGCCCAGGGCGACGGTGTCGGTGACGTTGTCCAGCAGCCGGTCGGCCGACTCCCCGCCGGCGCCCCAGCCGTCGGCGTTGACCGGCATCCGGGACGGGTCCTCCCAGATGCTCACCGCCTCCTCGCTCGGCGGCGTCAGCAGCCCGGCGTAGCGGATCGGGTTGCCCTCCGACCCCGGCCCGGCGATCGTCACGTTGTAGCGGGCCGACTTGGTCACGGTGAACCGGTCGTAGGTCGCCGACAGCGCCGCCACCCACGGCGCGAACAGCACGCCGACCACCACGAGCGCCAGCAGGCCGGAGGCGCCCACCCGGCGCCACGCCGCGGGCACCCCCCGCGACCGGTACCAGTGCAGCGCCAGCACCACGGCCAGGTGGACGACGACGAAGGGCAGCGCGTAGATCTTGGTCAGCACCGCCAGCCCGGCCCACAGCCCGGCCCGCAGCGCCACCGCCCGGCTGGTCGGGAAGTCCGGCCGGAGCACCTCGCTGCACCACAGCAGCAGGAAGCCCGCCATCAGCACGTCGACGAACACGCCGTAGTGCGCCATGGCGAGCAGGAACGGGCTGATCGCCAGGGCGAGTGCGTCGCGCACGGCCGGCCGAGCGCCGGCCACGTCTGCCAGCCGGCGGAACGCCACCAGCGCCAGCACTGACGACGCCACCTGCAGCACGCCCGCGGCGAGCAGCGGCTCCACCCCGACCACGAGCAGCGGCACCAGGAACCACGACCAGAGTGGCCCCCAGTAGCCGTTCACCGGCAAGCCGCCCTCGGCGTACTGGCGGGCGATGGAGACGTAGGCCAGGCCGTCAAGGCCGATGTCGTCCCGGAAGAGCGGCGCGAGCAGCAGCCCGACGACCGCGAGCGGGGCGACCACGGCCACCGTCCGCCAGGGCTCCCGGGTCACCGTGCGCCACCCGGCCGGACGGGGCTCCGCGTGCGTCGTCGCCGTGCTCACACCGCCGCCTCGGCGCCGCTGCGCCCGCCGCGTTGCTGCCGCAGCTCGAAGGCGAACCCGGCCGCGTTGGCGACCTGCGACACGGCCATCAGCCCGGCCAGCGGCACCGCCCGGGCGAGCGGGGCCCGGCCGAACGGGTAGGTCAGCAGCTCCCAGTAGAAGCGCGCCGGTTCGATCCGCACCTTGCCCTCCCCGGCGGCCACCCGCCGGCGGTGCACGTCGTAGGCGCCGCGCCCGTAGTTCCAGTGCTGCCGGCAGAACCCGCGCAGCGCCATCGTGTGCGAGTGGCGGACGACCGCGTCGGGCGCCTCCACCATCAGGTGGCCGGTGCGCTGCCAGCGCTCGCACAGCTCCCGGTCCTCGCCACCCGGCCGGGGGAAGGTGGTGTCGAAGCCGCCGAGGGCCAGGAAGCCGGCCCGGGGGACGGCGAGGTTGTTGCTGGCGAAGAAGCGGCTCGCCGCATCGTCGTCGAACCACTCGTACAGGAAGCTGACCAGCAGCTGGCTGGCCTCGGCGCACCGCTGGTCGGGCAGCGCGTTGACGATCGAGCCGCCGATCATCGCCCCGGGGTCGGCCCGGTGCGCGGCGGCGAGCGCCCCCACCCAGCCCGGTGCGGGCTCGCAGTCGTCGTCGGTGAAGGCCAGCAGCTCCCCCGACGCCTGCTCGGCGCCGACGTTGCGCGCCACCGCCGGCCCGGCATTGGCCTGCCGGTGCACGGTCAGCCGCAGCCGGTCGGTGAACTCCGGGAGCAGCGCGGCGAGCGGCTCGGGGCTGCCGTCGTCCACCACGACGACCTCGAAGGCGTCGCGGGGGTGGTCCTGGGCGGCCAGCGCCGTGAGGCAGCTGCGCAGCCGCTCCGGACGCCGGTAGGCGGGGATGACGACCGACACGTCGGGCGCGGTCATCGGGCCGGCACCGCCTCGGCGAGCCGCTCCCGGTCACTGCGGCGCAGGTGCTGCATCCGGTCCATCTCGAAGACGGCCAGGACGTCGGGCGCCCGGCCGGCCCCGCGCAGGTACCCGGCCGCCTGCCCGGCGGCGTCGAACAGCAGCGCGGCGACCATCCCGGGCAGCACCCGCCGGGACAGCTGCGCGTGCGCACGCCCCGGAGCCAGGTGCTCGGCGTGGATGCGGCGGAACCGCACCACCGGGATCAGCGGCGCGGCGGCGGCGTACAGCACCCGCTTGACCGCCGACCACCGCTCCTGGCGGCGCCGGTCGTCGCCGTAGAGCCGGCCGGCGTTGACCCGCAGGTCCGCCGTCGCCGGGACGGTCGAGGGGTTGACGTGGGCGATCCGGGCGTCCGCGGCGAGGAACATCCGCCCGCCCTCGGCCCGCAGCCGGTCGTGCAGCCCGCCACCGCGGACCATCAGGTCGGGCAGCTCGTCGCCGAAGGCGGCCAGCGCCGCCCGCCGGTAGGACCCGTTGTGGCTGGGCACGTCGCGCATCTCCCCCGCGGCGGCCGGGTCGATCCACCAGCCGTAGCCGAGCAGCAGGTTCGCCCAGCTGAGGCCGCTGTCCGGGTTGGCGTTCTCCATCACCGACCCGACCGACACCCACGGGGCGTCGGCGTAGGCCGCCAGGAGCGCCCGGGCCCACCCGGGGCGCACGTAGGCGTGGTCCTCGATGACGGCGACCAGGTCCGCGCCCACGGCGAGCACCCCGCGCGCAGCGGCCCGGTCGACGTTGGGGATCGGCCCGACAGCCAGCGTGCGCACCGCCGAGAAACCAGCCAGCTCGCTGGGCCGGGCGTCGGCGACCGCGGACTCGGTGGTCGCCACCAGCACCAGCTCCAGCTGGCCGGCGACGTCCTGTTCGCGCAGGTGGCGGACGGTGCGCCGCACGTGCGCGAAGTCGTGCGGGGTCACCACCACGATGGACAGGGCCGGGCTGGCGGTCATGCGGAGGACCTCACGTCATCGGCGTCGGGGGGCAGCAGTGAGCGGTAGAGCTGCTCGAGGCGCGCGACGGTGACGTCCTCGGCGTAGCTGGTCTGCGCGGTCTCCCGGCCCCGGCGGCCCAGCTCCTCGCAGCGCGGGCGGTCGGCCAGCAGGGCGCCCAACGCGGCGGCCAGTGACTCGACGGACCCGGGCCGGACCAGCAGCCCGGTGCTGCCGTCGCGGACCACCTCGCCGGGCCCGCCGAGGTCGGTGGCGACGACGGCGGTGCCGCGCATCATCGCCTCCAGGGTGACGTTGCCCAGCGGCTCCTCCCACAACCCGGGGACGGCCTGCACCCAGGCGTCGTCGAACCGCCGCTCCAGGGTCGCCCGGTCCAGGTGCCCGGCGACCTCGACCCGCCCGGTGAGGCCCAGCCGGGCGACCTGCTCGTCCAGCGCGGCGCGGCCGGGGCCGTCGCCGGCGATGAGCAGCCGGGCGTCCGGCACCGCAGCCGCGACCTGGGCGAAGGCGTCGACCAGCACCTGGACGCCCTTCTCCGGCACCAGCCGGCCGGCGAACGCCACCAGGGGCGGACCGGTCAGCGGTGGGCGCGCCGGCCGGTGCCGGACGCCGTTGGGGATGACGTCGGCGACCGGGATGCCGTTCTCCTCCAGCCGCCGGCGCATCGTCCCGCTCAGGGTGATCACCGCGTCCAGCGACCCGGCCCAGTGCTGGCGCAGCCGCTGCTGGGTCATGTCCAGCGCCCAGGACTGCGGCGTCACGCACCGGTTGCGCAGGCAGGCCCGCCCGGCCGGGAACGTGCAGCGCGAGCCGTCCGGGAGCACCTTGGTCCCGCGCGGGCAGATGGCCTTGTAGTAGACGGCCTGCCACACCGTCGGGACGCCGCGCAGCAGCGGGAGGACCAGCGGGGAGAGCTGGGTCAGGTACATCCGCAGGTGGACGACGTCGGGCCGGAAGCGCGCCAGCTCCCGGCGCAGCGCGAGCGCGGCCGAGGGGTTCGCGGTCTGGTTGACCACCCGCAGCTTCGGGTGGGTCGTGCCGAAGCACACCGCGTCCGCCTGCGAGGGGACGCCGAGCTCCGAGGCGGAGGACGTCAGCAGCCGCACCTCGTGGCCCGCCTCCCGCAGCAGGTCGCGGGTGCGCAGGGCCTGCAGCTCGGCGCCCCCGACCGGGGTGCCCCCGTCGTTGAGCAGCAGCACCCTCACCCGGTCGGCCCCGCGACGCGTTCCAGCGCGCCGGTGGCCGCCGACCGCTCCGCCGCCTCCACGACGGCCAGGCTGCGCACGCCGTCCTCGATCGTCGCGCCGCTCGTGGCCCCGGTCCGGACGTCGTCGACGAACGCCGCCAGCGAGGCCGCGAAGGACGGCTCGGGCGGCGGGCGGAGCCGGTCCAGGGTGGCCGACGCGCCGGAGAGCAACGCCCGGGCCGCGGCGGCCGGGCCGCCGGCACCACCGGCCGGCACCACCGTGAGCCGGCGCCGGCCCATCCGGTCGGCCTCCAGGGTGGCGCCGGTGCCCAGCACCTCGATCCGGTCGCTCGCGGCAGCCGAGACCGTGGCCAGCAGCTGCGCGACGGCGCCGGTGGACAGCTGCAGCGTGACCGCCGCGGTGTCCTGGACGCTGTGCCGGGAGGAGATCGAGGCGGCGACCGCCTCGATCTCCGCGCCGAGCAGGTAGCGGACCAGGTCCACGTGGTGGGAGGCGAGGTCGAGCAGGGCGCCGCCGCCGGTCTCCCGGGCGCGCTTCCACTCCGGCACCTCGCGGGGCGCCGAGCTGAACACCGAGCGCAGCGCCACCACCTCGCCCAGCTGCTGGTCGGTCAGCGCCCGGCGGACCTGCCGGTAGAGCGGGTGGAACCGGAAGTTGAAGCCCACCGCGCCCCGCCGGCCGCTGGCCGCCCACGCCTCCTGCACCCGGCGGGCCTCCGCGCCGTCCAGCGCCAGCGGCTTCTCCACGTAGGTGTGCCGGCCGGCCTCGAAGGAGGCGATCGCGGTCTCGGCGTGCAGGTGGGTCGGCAGGCAGATCACCACCGCCTCCACCGCGGGGATGGCCAGCAGCGCCTCGACGTCGGCCACCCCGACCGTGCCGGGTGCCATCTCCAGCGCGGCCGCCCGGGTGCCCGGGTTCTGCTCGGCGACGGCGACGAGCCGGGCCGAGGGCAGGTCGCGCAGGATCGGCAGGTGGAACATCCGGGCGATCCGGCCACAACCCACCAGGCCCACGCCGATCGGTGCGCTCACGTCCACTCCCCTGGCTCGGCGGCACCGCCGGAGGACGGCGGCGTTCGGCACAGGCTATCGGCCGGACCCACCCCGTCCCGACGGTCTCCGGGGCACCGGCCGGCGCGTGCTAGCGTCCGCCCCGGTCCTGATCGACGCCCCTGGGCGTCGTCCACGAGAGGTGCTGCACGCGCCGCCAGGGAGCCTTCCGATGAGCGGCCCACCGTCACTGTCCCTCGTGCTGCCCGTCCACCGCGACGGCCCGGAGCTGCGCCGCTGCCTCGCCGCGGTCGACGCCCTCGACCCCGCGCCGGTCGACGTGGTCGTGGTGGTGGACGGCGCCGATCCGCAGGTCGTGGAGCGGGTGCGGCCGCACGCCACCGAGGTGATCCCGCTGACCACCCGGGGCGGCCCGGGTCGCGCCCGGAACATCGGCGCACGCTCCGTGCGGGGCGAGGTGCTGCTGTTCATCGACGCCGACGTCGAGGTGCGCCCCGACCTGGTCGCCCGGGTCGCCGCCCACCTCGGTGAGCACCCCGAGGTGGACGCGCTGATCGGCTCCTACGACGACTCCCCGGGCGCGCCGAACTTCCTGTCCCAGTACAAGAACCTGCTCAACCACTTCGTGCACCACCGCTCCCGCCGGGAGGGGTTCACCTTCTGGGGGGCGTGCGGCGCCATCCGCCGGACGGCGTTCACCGCGCTGGGCGGCTTCGACGAGGCCTACACCGAGCCCAGCATCGAGGACATCGAGCTCGGCCAGCGGCTGCGCGCAGCCGGCGGCCGGATCCACGTGGTGCCGGAGATCCAGGTCAAGCACCTCAAGCGGTGGACGGCGACCTCGCTGGTGCGCGCCGACGTGCTCTCCCGGGCGCTGCCCTGGAGCGAGCTGATCGTCAGCCGGACCGGCTTCGACGACGACCTGAACATCGACCGCGCCGGGCGGGCCAAGGTCGCCGCGACCGGCGCGCTGCTGCTGGGCATGGTCGCCGCCCGCCGGCGTCCGGGCCGTCGCCTCGCCGCGGCGTCGGCGGGCACGCTGCTGGCCCTGGACGTCCCGCTGCTGCGCTTCTACGCCCGGCACCGCGGCCTGCCCTTCGCCGCCGCCACCGTTCCGTGGCTGTGGCTCTCCTACGCCTACAGCGGCGCGGTCTTCGGCTACGTGCTGCTCCGCCACCGCCTGACGACGGGCCGAACATCGGCCGACTGAGCTGCTCCGCGGGCTACTGGTCGCCGGGCGCGCGGAGCGCCGGGGCCCGCTCGTCGTCCCGCAGCGCCAGCAGGTGGGCGCTGAGCCGGCGCGCCAGCGCGGCGATGGTGAAGGTCGGGGTGGCGCACTCGCCGGTCGGGAAGACCGACGCGGTCGCGATGTAGAGGTTGTCGGTGCCGAACACCCGGCAGTCGCGGTCGACCACGCCCTCCTCCGGTCGCGCGGCCATCCGGGTCGCGCCGATGTGGTGGTTGGCGTCCCCGGCGTCGGCGAGGGTGAGCTCGTCGGGCCCGAAGTCGAGCTCACCGAGGCCGGCGCGGGCGAAGGCGTCGGTCAGCAGGCCCTGCAGCCGGCCGAACGACTCGTGGTCCAGTGGGCTGAGCTGCCAGTCGATCTCCAGCTCCCGCATGCCCAGCGCATCCCGGCGCGCGCCCAGCCGCAGCCGGCTCTCCGGGTTGGGTGCCTGCTCCAGGTAGATCGCCGTCGCGTAGTGCGCCACCCGGCCGCGGCGCCGGCGGTGCACCCGCTGGCCGACGTACTGGCGCAGGGTGCGCGGCGCGGCGGCCCGGGCCAGCGTCGCCCGGGTGAGCCCGCGCAGGCTGCGGTTGCGCAGCGCCTCCCGAACAGCCACCACGTCGGCGGCGGGGTAGTCCAGCTCGTAGTCGAAGACCGGGCGCACCGACACCGCGTGGTCCAGCAGCCGGTGCCGGCGCTGCTCCTCCAGGGAGAGACCGAACAGCAGCTGGTCCCGGGGCAGCGGGTCGGTGGCGAGCCAGTCGGCCATCCGGCGCAGCGCCGGACTCGGCCGCAGCACGGCCCGCTTGGTCTTGGGGTGGTCCTGGAAGTAGCGCCCCACCAGGCCGTGGGCGTTGCCGATGCCCTCGGGCAGCTGGCGGTCCGAGGCCAGCAGCAGCCGGGCCGGCTCCAGCCCGCCGGTGGCGAGCACGACCTGGTCGGCGGAGAGCTCGGCCCGGTGCCCGCCCAGCGACCGGACGACGACGGTCCGCACCCGCCGGTGCGCGTCGTCGAGCACCAGCTCGGTCGCGGTCGCCCCGAGCAGGACCTGGACGTTCGGCATGGCGCGGAGCTCGTCGCGGTAGCGCTCGGCCATCCGCAGCGGGCTGGCCTGCCAGTGCAGCAGCGAGCTGTCGATCCCGGCGGCGGTGCACTCCTGCGCCAGCGGGTGGTGGCGGCCGCCGTCCGGCAGCGCGTCGACGTCACCGATCCCGTGGTCCCGCGCCACCTCGGCGTGGAAGGGGAGGAGCTCCTCGCGGGTGATCGGCCAGCCGCTGCCCGGCACCCACTCCCGCTGCTGGAAGGTCAGCGGGTTGAGCAGCCGCCACTTGCCGGTCCAGATCGTGGACGTGCCACCGAACTGCCGGATCCGGGTCTCGCCGCGGAAAGCCCGGTCCAGGTAGGGGTTGTGCGGGCCCTCCGGGTCCGGCTCGCGCAGCGGCTTGCCGACGTTGGAGAAGCGGGCGAGGTCCTGGGCGGCCGGGTCGAAGGAGTCCCGGCCGGCCTCGATCAGCAGCACCCGCAGGCCGCGGCGGCCCAGCTGCACGGCCAGGTCGATCCCGGCGAAGCCCGCCCCCACGACGGCGACGTCCGCGTGCGGGACATCCTCGCGCACGTCGGCCAGCTCTGCGATCACGGTGACGCTCCCGGTTCGACGACTTGGCCCTCCGACGTCGGCCCCAGGGCGCCCCGACAGTAGCGACCGGGCGGCCGGGGCCGTGCGCCGAGGGTTCGGCCCCGGGCCGTGCGCCGAGGATTCGACCGGAGAGCCTCGCCGTAGGGTCCGGGCATGGTCGCCGCCACCGTCGTCATCTCGACGTTCAACCGTCCCGGGCTGCTGGCCGACGCCGTGGCCAGCGCACTGGCCCAGACCGGGGTCGACCACGAGGTGCTCGTGGTCGACGACGCCTCCACCACCCCGGTGCGACTGGAGCCGCACCCCCGGCTGCGGGTGGTCCGGCTGGAGACCAACGGCGGCGTCTCGGCGGCCCGCAACGTCGGGCTGGCCGAGGCGCGGGGCCGGTGGATCACCTACCTGGACGACGACGACCTGCTCCTGCCGGACCACCTGGAGGTGGCGCTCGCCGCCCTGGCCACCACCGACCTCCCGGCACCGGTGGCCTCGCTGTCCGGGGTGGAGATCGTGGACCGCGAGGGCCGGGTGGTGGAGACCCGGCTGCCCCCGACGCTGCCCCGGGGTGCCCGGTTCCACCTGGAGGACCCGCCGCCCGGCCGGTCCTTCGCCCTGAAGTCCACCCTGGTGGTGGAGCGGGCCGTGCTGCAGGAGATCGGCGGGTGGGACGAGTCGTTCCGCTCCCGGGTGCAGACCGAGCTCTTCCTGCGGCTCAACCCGGCGTGCTCCCTGCTGGGTCTGCCCACCGCCACCTACCGCCGGCGGCGGCACGACGGCCCCCAGGTCTCCGGTGACCCGGCGGTCCGGGCGCGCAGCATGCAGATGCTGGAGGCCAAGCACCGCGACCTGTTCGCCGCCGCCGGCCGGGGCCGGCACGCCGAGCTGGTCAGCCACCAGGCCGTCAAGCTCTGGGACGCCGGCCACCGCGGCACGGCGGTGCACACCTGGCTCCGGGCCCTGCGGCTGCACCCGCTGCGCGCCGGACTGCACTCCGCCGGCGCGGTGCGGGCCCGGGTCGGGCCGGCGCGGCGCTGAGCTGCGCCGGGGTGCGGCGGTGGGGTGATCAGCCCCGGCGCAGGGCGTCCCGCAGGCCGCCGGTGGTGCGCCGCGGGTCCAGCCGCGCGTGCCGTGCCGTCGCGAGCAGCGCGGCCACGGGCTGGCCGGCGCCGACCGAGGTGCGGGCGTGCTGGGCGAGGAGCTCGGCGTACCCCTGCGGATGGGCCCGGAGCAGCTCCCCGTGGGTGGCGACGAGCTGCCGGAAGCTGCGCTGGCGCAGCCGCCGGTCGGTGGAGATGCGGGGCCCCTCGTGCGCGCGCAGCTCGTAGGTGACCTCCGGGACCCCCACGATCGCGCAGACCGGGTTGAGCCGCCAGAACAGCTCGGTGACCACCCGGGAGCGGAAGCACTCGTCGAACCCGCGGATGTCCAGCAGCACCTCCCGCGGGACGACCAGCGTCTGCTTGCCGAAGTAGGAGCGCCCCTCCTGGACCGGTTCGAGGGAGAAGTGCGCGCCGCGCGGGCACAGGTCGGGCGGCAGCCGGGCGTCGACCTCGGCGCCGTCCCGGTCGAGGACGGCCACCCCGGACAGCACCGCGACCGGGCCCGGGGCGGCAGCTGTCTCGAGCACCTCCAGCGACCGCTGCACCATCCCCGGCCGGAGCCGGTCGTCGTCGTCGAGGAAGGTGACCAGCTCGGTGGCGGCCAGCGACGTGCCCAGATTGCGGGCCGCGGAGACGCCCCGCGGGCGCAGGTGGCGGACCACCGTGAGCCGGGGGTGCGCCGGCAGTGCGACCGGGGTGTCCGAGCCGTCGTCCACCACCAGCACCCGGGTGTCCGCGGCGGTCTGCGCCAGCGCGCTGTCCACGGCCTCGCGGAGCAGCCCGGGCCGGTCCCGGGTGGGGACGACGACGGTGCAGGCCGTCACGACCGGCGGGGCAGGGGCGCGGCGTGGCCGGGGATCTTGCGGCCGGCCTGGTCCGCGCCGGGGGCGACCTCCTCGTGGTACTCCGCGTCGGTGTTCACCTTCCACGGGTCCCAGTCCTCGCCGAGGAGGTTCCGGGCGGCCAGCAGCGCCGAGAGCATCGAGTGGTCCTGGTTGTTGTACTTGTGCATGCCGTTGCGCCCGACGGTCTGCAGGTTGCCGGCGACCGCGTCCAGCCAGCCGCGGATGATCCCGACGTTCGCCGCGTAGCTGTCGTCGTACACCGGGTAGGCCTTGGGCATCCGGACGACGGTGGCGTCGCGGACCTCCTCGGGGCGCACCAGCCCGATCTGCGCGGACTCCCGGACGCCGAGCCGGATGAGGGCCTCGTCGTCGAGCTCCCACAGGTGCTCGTCGCCCTCGGTGGTGAAGTACTCCAGCCCCAGCGCGGTCTGGCTCAGGTCCGGCACCATGTCCGGCGACCAGTTCTTGTAGTTCTGGATGCGCCCCAGCAGCACCTCGGGCTCGTGGATGTAGATCCAGTTGTCCGGGAACACGTCCGCCCGGTCGACCACGAGCACCACGGTGAGGTAGTCGCGGTAGTCCAGGGCGTCCGCGGCCGCCTGCACCTCCGGCGGGGCGGGCGGGTGCATCGCGCCGACCAGCTCCCGCAGCGGGAGCGTGGCGATGAAGTCGGTGCCGGTCACGTCCCGGCGGGTCCCGGCCGTCTCGGCCACGACGTGGGTCACCCGGCCCTCGGCGTGGTGGACCTCGACCACCCGCGAGTCCATCTCCACCGAGCCGCTGGTCGCGGAGATCTGCGCGGCCGCGTGCTCCCACATCTGCCCCGGCCCCTGCCGGGGGTAGGCGAACACCTCGATCAGGGTCTTGATCACCTCGTCGCCGGCCCGCTTGCGCCGGGGGAGGGCGTGCCGGATCGCGGACAGCAGGGACAGCCCCTTGATGCGCTGGGCGGCCCAGTCCGCGGAGATCTCGGTGCAGGGTCGGCCCCACACCTTCTCCGTGTAGGTCTTGAAGAAGATGCGGTAGAGCCGCAGCCCGAAGTGGTTGACGATCCAGTCCTCGAAGTTGCGCACCTCGCGGCGGGGGAACGCCCGGGCCCGCAGGTAGGACAGCACGCACATGACGGAGGTCCCCACGCCGAGCTTGCTCAGCGTGTCCACCGCCTTGATCGGGTAGTCGAAGAACTGCCGGCGGTAGTAGATGCGCGACATCCGCCGCACGGAGAGCCACTCCTCGGCCGGCAGGATGTCCCGCCACAGCTTCTCGACCTCGTCGGACTTGCTGAAGAACCGGTGACCGCCGATGTCGAACCGGAAGCCCGCGTGCTCCTCGGTCCGGGAGATCCCGCCGACCTTCTCGGCGTCGGCCTCCAGGACGTGGACGGCGACGTCGTCGCGGGTCAGCCGCCACGCGGCCGTGAGCCCGGCGGGGCCGGCCCCCAGGACCACCACGTGCCGGTCCGATGGCGCGCGTTCGTGCTCGGTCGCTGGTTGCCGGTCCATGAGCTCCTCGTTCTCGTCGGCACCCCCGCGTCCTCGAGGCCTGCCCGCCCAGGATGGCACAGCACAACCATCGGCCAGGCCCGGGTGCGTACGCCGATCGCCCTGGTCGCAGGCCCGCCTGGGTAGCCTCACCCGCTGGACGTGACCACCGTTGGCCCACCCCGGGGACCGCCACCCATGCTCGATCTCGCCCGCAAGTGCTCAGCTCTGATCGGCCCGGGCCACCGCCTCCGGTGGATCGCCGTCGTCCTGCTCGCCCTCCTCGCCGCCGGCCTGGAGGTGCTGGGCGCGCTCCTGGTGGTCTGGCTGCTGGCCAGCATCACCACCGATGCCAGCGCCTTCGACGTGCCGCTGGTCGGCGACCTGCGCGACGTGCTGCCGACCTGGGACGAGACCGGGCTGGCCATCCTCGTGGGGTCGGCGATCACCGCGGTCTTCCTGCTGCGCGCGGTGGTCATCGTGGGTCAGTCGTACGTGCAGTTCCGGGTGGCGGAGAACGCCGGCGCCCGGCTGGCCACCCAGCTGCTCGAGGGCTACCTGGCGATGCCGAACAGCTTCCATCTGCAACGGAACTCCGCCGAACTGGTCCGCAACACCTACGACACCGTCCAGCAGTTCGTCCGTGAGGCGCTGGTGCCGGCGGTCCGGCTGCTGTCGCACTCCTTGATCATCGCGGGCCTCGTCGCGGTGCTGCTGGCCACCAGCCCGCTGGCCACCCTGCTCGTGCTCGTCGTCCTCGGCCCGCTGGTGTGGGCACTGCTGCGCCTGGTCCAGCCGCGGGTCAAGCGGCTCGGCCAGACGTCCCAGTCGATGTCCCGGTCCCTCCTGCAGACGTTGAACGAGAGCCTCGCCGGGTGGCGGGACATCACCGTGCTGGGCGCGCAGCCGTTCTTCGTGCAGCGCTTCGCCGAGGACCGCAGGAGCCTGGCCCGCACCCGGTACCTGCGCTCGACCGCCAAGGAGCTGCCCCGGGTGGCCGTGGAGACCTGCCTGGTCCTCGGCATCCTCGGCATCCTCGGGGTCAGCCTGCTGACCGAGGGAGGTGCGCTCGCCGCGCTCCCGACCCTCGGCCTGTTCGGCTACGCAGCGGTGCGCCTGCAGCCCTCGCTGAACGAGGTCCTGGCTGCGTTGAACGCCCTCAAGTTCGTCAGCGCCGGCATCGACCTCCTGCACGCCGACCTCGCCCTCTTCCCGCCGCGCAGCAGCCCCGGCAGCCGGCCGGCCGAGCCGGTCCCGCTGCAGGACGAGCTGCGGGTGGAGGGGGTCACGGCCCGCTACCCCGGCGCCCACCGGAACGCGCTCACCGACGTCCAGCTCACCATCCGGGCCGGTGAGTTCATCGGCATCGTCGGTCCGACCGGCGGCGGGAAGAGCACCCTGGTCGACGTCGTGCTCGGACTGATGGAGCCGGCAGCCGGGCGCGTGACGGTCGACGGGCGGGACATCGCCTCCGCCACGGCCGGCTGGCACGCCAGCCTGGGCGTGGTGCACCAGGTGGTGCACCTGTCCGACACGAGCCTCCGCGAGAACATCGCCCTGGGCGTGCCCCCGCAGGAGATCGACGAGACACGGGTCGCCGAGGCCGTCACGTTGGCCCAGCTCGATGAGTTCGTCGCCTCGCTCCCCGAGGGGTTGGACACGGTGATCGGCGAACGGGGTACCAAGGTCTCCGGCGGGCAGCGTCAGCGGTTGGCCATCGCCCGCGCCCTGTACCGGCGGCCCAGCGTGATCGTCTTCGACGAGGGCACCTCGGCGCTGGACAGCAACACCGAGGCCCAGCTGATGGCGGCGCTGTCCGCGCTGCGGAACGACCGGACGATCATCGCGGTGGCGCACCGGCTGAGCACCGTGCAGGACTGCGACCGGGTCGCGCTGGTCGAGGACGGGCGGCTGATCGACATGGCCCCGTTCCCCGAGCTGGTGCAGCGGAACGGGCGGCTGCTGGGCGCCCCGAGCTGACCCAGGGGCGCCGCCCCGGTTCAGCCGGCGAGGGTGCGGAAGCTCTCGATCGTGCGCTCCAGGCCGGCGCGGAGCTCCACCGTCGGCGCCCAGCCCAGCTGCTCCCGGGCCCGGGTGATGTCCGGCTGGCGCCGGGTCGGGTCGTCCACCGGCAGCGGGCGGCGGTCCAGCGTGGAGCGGGAACCGGTCAGCTCCACGACCAGGTCGGCCAGCTCCCGGATGGTGAACTCACCAGGGTTGCCGAGGTTGATCGGGCCGGTGACGTCCCGGGAGCTGCCCATCATCGCCAGCAGCCCGTCGACGATGTCGTCGATGTAGCAGAACGACCGGGTCTGCGCCCCGTCGCCGTAGACCGTCAGCGGCTCGCCGGCCAGTGCGGAGACCACGAAGTTGGAGACCACCCGGCCGTCCTGCGGGTGCATCCGCGGGCCGTAGGTGTTGAACAGCCGGACGACCTTGATGTCCAGCTCGTGCTGCCGCCAGTAGTCGAAGAACAGCGTCTCGGCCGCCCGCTTGCCCTCGTCGTAGCAGGCGCGCGGGCCGATCGGGTTGACCCGGCCCCAGTAGTCCTCGGTCTGCGGGTGCACCTCGGGGTCGCCGTAGACCTCCGAGGTGGAGGTGAGCAGGATCCGCGCCCCCGTCCGCTTGGCCAGGCCGAGGGCGTTGATCGAACCGTGCACCGCCGTCTTGGTGGTCTGCACCGGGTCGCGCTGGTAGTGGATCGGCGAGGCCGGGCAGGCCAGGTGGTAGATCTCGTCGACCTCCACGTACAGCGGGAAGGTGACGTCGTGCCGCATCAGCTCGAAGCGCGGGTGCCCGAGCAGGTGGGCGACATTCGCCTTCGTCGAGGAGTAGAAGTTGTCCACGCACAGCACGTCGTGACCGAGGTCGACCAGCCGGTCGCACAGGTGCGAGCCGATGAAGCCGGCACCCCCGGTGACCATGACCCGCTTGCTCTGCGACACGTGCTGCCCTTCCGTCGTCCTGCTCACCCCGGCACACGGTTCCGCACCGGCTCGCGGGATGTTGCCACGTCGGCCGCCCGCGCCCTCGGGGGCGGCCGGAGCCGGCTCAGGAGAAGAGCGCGCTGTAGCCGTTGAGGCCGGCTGGCCGCCGAGGTGGGCGTACAGCACGGTGGACGACCGGTCGATCTCGCCGCGGCCGACCAGGTCGATCGTGGCGGCCATCGACTTCCCCTCGTAGACGGGGTCGGTGATCATGCCCTCGGTGCGGGCGGCCAGCTCCATCGCGGCGATCGTGGTCTGGTCCGGGATGCCGTAGATGCCGGCGTGGTACCGCTCGTCGAGCTCCACGTCGTCCAGGGTCAGCTCGCGCTGCACGCCGATCGCGGCCGCTGTCCGCTGCGCGATGCGGAGGACCTGGTCGCGGGTCTCGGCGGGCTTGGCCGAGGCGTCGACGCCGAGCACCCGGCGCGGCCGGGCACCCTGCTCCTCCAGCTGGGCGAAGCCGGCGACCATGCCCGCCTGCGTCGAGCCGGTCACCGAGCAGACGACGACGGTGTCGAAGAAGACGCCAAGCTCCGCCTCCTGCTGGGCGACCTCGTGCGCCCAGTTGGCGAAGCCGTGGCCCCCGAGCGGGTGGTCCGAGGCGCCGGCCGGGATGGGGTAGGGCTTGCCGCCGCGCGCCTCGATCTCGGCCAGCGCGGTCTCCCAGCTCTCCTTGAACCCGATGCCGAACCCGGCCTTGACCAGCCGGACGTCGGCCCCGGCCAGCCGGGAGATGAGGATGTTGCCGACCTTGTCGTAGACGGCGTCGGGCCAGTCGACCCAGCTCTCCTGCACCAGCACGCACTTCAGCCCGAGGTGCGCGGCGACCGCGGCGACCTGCCGGGTGTGGTTGCTCTGCACGCCACCGATCGAGACCAGGGTGTCGCAGCCCTGGGCCAGCGCGTCGGCGACCAGGTACTCGAGCTTGCGGGTCTTGTTGCCGCCGTAGGCGATGCCGGAGTTCACGTCCTCCCGCTTCGCCCAGACCGCGGCGCCGCCCAGGTGCTCGGTCAGCCGGTCGAGCCGGTGCACGGGTGAGGGGCCGAAGAGCAGGGAGTGGCGGGGGAAGTCAGACAGGCTCGGCATCGGGGGTCTCCTCCAGTTCGGACAGCAGCGCCGTCCAGATCTCGGTGGTGGTGGCGGACGCGGCGTCGACGTCCCCGGCCGCGCAGGCGGCGATCAGCCGGTCGTGCAGGACGACGGACTCGCGGCCGTGTGCGGCGGCGAACCGTTGCCGCTCCAGCCGGCGGATCGCCGGGGTGAAGCGGTCGATCGTGGCCCGCACGGCGCCGTTGCCGCAGCGGTCGAGCAGGACGTCGTGCAGCTCGTCGTCGGCACCCAGCGCCCCGCCGGCGTCCCCGCGGTCGACGGCGTCGGCGAACCGCCGGTTGGCCGCCCGCATGACCGTGACGTCGTCGGCGGTCACCAGCGGCACCGCCTCGCGCACCGCCAGCTCGTGCATCGCCCGGACGACGACGGCGGCGTCCCGGACCTGGCTGAGCACCAGCGGGGTGACCCGGGTGTGGCTCTGCGGCTTGGCCTCGACCAGGCCCTCGTCGGCCAGCCGGGACAGCGCTGCCCGGACCGGGGCGACCGACAGCCCCAGCCGCCCGGCGAGCTCGACGTCCTTGATCACCGCACCGGGCGCGAGGTCGCCGACCACGATCGCGGTGCGGATCCGGTCGGCCGCCTGGTCGCGCAGCAGCACCCTCGTCACCGGCCGCAGCTCCATGACTGACATCTGACATGTCAGTTGCCGTCCGCGTCAAGGGCCGGATCGCTGCGGTGCCCGGCAGTCTGGCGCCTGTCGGTCGAGGCCCACCCCCGCCAACATCGTGATCATGGACTGGACGACCCCGCCCGCGGCCGCCGCTGCCCACTTCGCCCGCCGGCTCGCCGTGGAGACCGACGTCGCCGACGTCCACGCCGCGCTGGAGTCCGGCCACCCGGGTTTCGTGCTGCTGGACAGCCGCAGCGCCGAGGCGTGGGCGCAGGGCCACGTGCCGGGAGCGGTACACCTGCCCGGCCGGGAGATCGCCGAGCGCGCGAGCGCCACCCTCGCTCCCGGCATCCCGGTGGTGACCTACTGCTGGGGCCCGGGCTGCAACGGCGCCACCCGCGCAGCCCTGGCACTGGCCCGGCTCGGCCACCCGGTGCGGGAGATGATCGGCGGCTTCGAGTACTGGGCGCGCGAGGGCCTGCCGGTGGAGACGGTGACCGGCGTGACCCGCCCGGCGGTCGACCCGCTCACCGCCCCGTCGGGGGTTGGCTGCGGCTGCTGAGCGCGGGCGGCGGGTCGTCGGAGAGCCGGGACCAGACGAACTCGTCGTGCTTGACGCCGTCCCCGTAGCGGTAGGACCGGCGCAGCCTGCCCTCGCGGGTGAACCCGGCCCTCGCCGCCACGCGGCCCGAGGCCTCGTTCTCCACCGCGTGGTAGAGCTCCACCCGGTCGATGCCCTCGGCGAACGCCCAGCGGCAGACCGCATCCGCCGCGCGTGCGGCCACGCGGCGCCCCCGGGCGGCCGGTGCGACCCAGTAGCCCAGTTGCGCGTCGCCCTGCGCCCGGTCGACCGAGTGCAGGGACACCGACCCGAGCAGCGTCCCGGCGGCGTCGGTCACCGCCCAGGACGCCCGGTTGCCGCCGCTCCAGTCGGCCAGCCGGGCGACCATCTCGCGCACCTCCTCCGGCGAGCCGAAGCCGCGCGCGTTCCACTGCCGCAGCGCCGGGTCGGCGGCGAGCGCCCAGACCGCCGCCTGGTCCTCGTCCCGCCACGGCCGCAGCACCAGCTCGTCCACCACGAGGGTGCAGGGCTCCGGGCTGCTCATCCCTGCCCCAGCTCGACGGTCATCGCCACCTCGTACCGGTCGCCGCGGTAGGTCGACCGGGCGTGCTCGACGGGCCGTCCACCGCTGTAGGACACCCGGTCGAACACCAGTACCGGCCGGGACGCCGACAGCCCGAGCAGGACCGCGGAGCCCCGATCGGCCTCGGCCGCCCGCACGGTCTGCTCGGCCCGGTCGATCGTGCAGCCGTACCGCTCGGCGAGCAACGTGTAGAGCGAGCCGGTCAGGTCGGCGTCGGCCAGGTCCGGCACCACCGCGACCGGGTACCAGCCGTCGTCCACCGACATCGGCTGGTCGTCGGCCAGCCGCAGCCGGCGCACGTGCCAGGCCCGCTCCCCCACCGCCAGCTCCAGCGCGGCCCGGGTCGCCGGCGGCGGCACCGCCCGGTCGACCGACAGGACGACGGTGCCCGGCCGCAACCCCAGCCGGCGCATGTCGGAGTGGAAGGAGGCCAGGTGCAGCCGGGACCGGGCGGCCCGCTCGGCGACGAAGGTGCCCTTGCCGCGCACCCGCACCAGCACGCCCTCGCTGACCAGCTGCCCGATGGCCTCGCGCACGGTGATCCGGCTGACCCCGTGCTCGATGCACAGCTGCCGCTCCCCGGGCAGTGGAGCCCCCGCCGGCAGCCGGGCGGCCAGCTCGGCCAGCCGGCCGCGCAGCTGCTCGTGCTTGGGCACCACGCCGTCCACGATCAAGGCGGTGCCCTCCCCGGCCGGGTTCAGCGGGTCACCACCCCTGGGCGGTCAGCTTGTGGCTGAGGACGTACCGGTAGTAGTCGGCCCGGGTCAGCTGCCCGCCGGCGGCCTCGTCGACGACCAGGGTGACGTGCGGGTGCAGCTGGAGCACCGACGCCGGGCAGGACGCCGTCAGCGGCCCCTCCACGGCAGCGGCGATCGCGCCCGCCTTGGCCTCCCCCGTGGCCACCAGCACCAGGTGCTCCGCGCCCAGGATCGTGCCCAGCCCCTGGGTGATCACGTGCCGGGGCACCGCGTCGACGTCGTCGCCGAAGAACCGCGCGTTGTCGATGCGGGTCTGCTCGGTGAGCGTCTTGACCCGGGTGCGGCTGGCCAGCGACGAGCCGGGCTCGTTGAAGCCCAGGTGCCCGTTGGCGCCGATGCCCAGCACCTGCACCGCCACCGGCCCGGCGGCCAGCAGCCGGGCCTCGTAGTCGCGGGCGGCCTGCAGCGGGTCGGCGGCCGCGCCGTCCGGGCCGTGCACCACGGCCGGGTCCAGGCCGAGCTCGTCGGTCAGCTCGCGGCGGATCACCTCCCGGTAGCTCTCCGGGTGCCCGGCGGGCAGGCCGACGTACTCGTCGAGCAGGAACGCCTGGACGCCCTCGAAGGACAGCCCCTCCTCCCGGTGCCGGCGCAGCAGCTCCCGGTAGGCCAGCAGCGGCGAGGACCCGGTGGCCAGCCCCAGCACCACCGGCCCGCCCCGGCCGAGCGCGGTCAACACCGACCCGGCGACGGCGTCGGCGACGACCCGCCCGCAGTCCTCGGCGGTGGGCAGCAGGACGACCTCCACGGTCAGCTCTCCTCTCGGTGCACCCACGCGCCGGCCCGCAGGACGGCGGTGGGGTTCAGGTCGGGGTCGGTGACGAGCACGTCGGCGCGGGCACCGCGGGTCAGGTGGCCGACGTCGGTGCGGCCGAGCAGCCGGGCGGGGGTGCCGGTGGCGGCCAGGACGGCGTCGGCGAGCGGGACGCCGGCGGTGACGGTCGCCCGGACGACGTCCACCAGCCGGGCGGTGCCCCCGGCGATGGCCCCCGAGCCCCCGGCCAGCCGGGCGACGCCGTCGCGCACCGCGACCGGCAGCGACCCCAGGTGGTAGTCGCCGTCGGCCATCCCGGCGGCGGCCATCGCGTCGGTGACCAGCGCGATCGCGCCCGGGCCGACCAGGTCGAACACCGTCGCGACCGTGTCCGGTGCCAGGTGCACCCCGTCGCCGATCAGCTCGACCACCAGCTCGCCGCGCGCCGCGGCGGCCAGGCAGGCGGCGACCGGCCCGGGGGCCCGGGACAGCAGCGGCGGCATGCCGTTGAACAGGTGGGTGGCCGACAGCCGGCCCCCGCGGGCCGCCGACCGGACCGCGGCGGTGATCTCGGCGGCGGTGGCGTCGGTGTGCCCGAAGCTGGGCAGCGCCCCGTGCGCCCGGAGCAGGTCGACCAGCTCGGCGCGGTGCGCCGTCTCCGGGGCCAGGGTCATCGACGCGACCGTCCCCCGGCCGAGGACGAGCAGCTCGGCCAGCAGCGCCGGGTCGCCGGGCACCAGCGCGGCCGGGTCCTGGGCGCCGCAGCGGGCGGCGGAGAGGAACGGCCCCTCCAGGTGCACCCCGGCCAGTTCCCCTGCCTCGACCAGCGGGGCGAGCACGGCGAGCCGCTCGCGCAGCACCGCCGCCGGGGCGGACACCAGGCTGGCCACCAACGTCGTCGTCCCGTGCTGGCGGTGGTGGGCGACCGCGGCGCGCACCCCGGCGGCGTCCGCGTCGGGGAAACCGTGCCCGGCGGCGCCGTGGCAGTGCAGGTCGACCAGCCCGGGGAGCAGCAGTGCCCCCGGCGCGGGGGGCGGCAGCTCGCCGGTCCAGGCGGACGCCGGACCGGCGAACGCGACCCGGTCGCCGACGACGGCGAGCACACCGTCGTCGACGACCGAGCCGCCGGTGACCAGCCGGCCCCGCAGCACGGGGCCCTGTTCGTCGGTCAGGACTGCGACCTCTCGTCGGTGGTGCTGGTCGGGGCCACCGTCTCCGGGGTGGCCGCCGGCGCGACGGCGTCGTCCGTGCTGCCGACCACGGCCTCGGCGTCCTCCTCGCGACCCGGGGTCTTGAGGTTCCACTTCCGGATCACGAACCGGAACAGCACGTAGTAGATGACGGCGTAGGCCGCGCCGATCGGGAGCAACCACAGCGGCCGATCGGCCTGCCCGAAGTTCAGCACGTAGTCGATGGCGCCCGCGGAGAAGGTGAACCCGTCGTGGATGCCCAGGGCGTTGGTCACCGCCAGCGAGGTGCCGGTGAGGACGGCGTGCACCAGGTACAGCGGCCACGCGACGAAGAGGAAGGAGAACTCCAGCGGCTCGGTGATGCCGGTGAGGAACGCGGTCAGCGCGGTCGACAGCATGATGCCGCCGACGATCTTCTTCTGCTCCGGGCGCGCCTCGTGCCAGATCGCGATCGCCGCGGCCGGCAGGGCGAACATCATGATCGGGAAGAAGCCGGTCATGAAGGTGCCGGCGTCCGGGTCACCGGCGAAGAACCGGGAGATGTCGCCGTTGACGATGTCGCCCGCGGAGTTCTGGAAGTCGCCGAGCTGGAACCAGACGATGGTGTTGATGATGTGGTGCAGGCCCAGCGGGATCAGCAGCCGGTTGACCGTGCCGAAGACACCGCCACCGACGACGGTGTTGCCGTCCACCGCCTCGCCGAGGGTGGTCAGCACCGCGTCGAACGCCGAGTAGACGAACGACATGAGCACCGCGAGCACCATCATGGAAACCGCGGTGATGATCGGGACGAACCGCCGGCCACCGAAGAAGGCCAGGTAGGTGGGCAGCTTCACCCGGTAGAAGCGCTGCCACAGCATCGCGGTGAAGATGCCGACCAGGATGCCGCCGAGCACCCCGAAGTTGATCATCTCCTGTTCCTCGCCCTCGGCGGCGGCGCCCAGCACGATCGGGCTCATCGCCTCGAAGACATTGGAGAGCACCAGGTAGCCGACGACGGCGGCCAGCGCGGTCGAGCCGTCGGCCTTCTTCGCCCAGCCGATCGCGATGCCCACGGCGAAGATCAGCGGCAGGTTGGCGAACAGGGCGTTGCCCGCCGCGGCGAGCACCGCGGCGACGTCCTCCAGCGCCGAGAACCGGCCGAGCAGGTCGTCCTGCCCCAGGCGCAGCAGCAGGCCGGCGGCGGGCAGGGCGGCGATCGGCAGCATCAGGCTGCGGCCCAGCCGCTGCAGGCCGCCGAGACCTCGGAGTCCGGTCGGTGGGGCGTTGAGGAAGCTCATGTGCGGTCTCCAGGGGACGTGCGCGGGATGGGGTCGTCGCGACGGCGCGACCTGCTGCAGAGCTGTTCGCCGGTCATTCCCTCGGGCGTCGTCCAACCGGTACCGTCCGGTCATGACCAGTTGACCGGGGAGGATGGCGGGCGCGACACGGCCCTGTCAACACCCTGGACGCGAGCCCGGCGAGCCGCTTTCCTGGAGCGCTCGCAGGCGCCGAATGCGACCCCCGGGTCGCCGAGAGGAGACCCTCATGGGCAAGGCCGAGCAGATCGTCGCCGGACTGGGCGGGGCAGCCAACATCGGTGACGTCGAGGGCTGCATCACCCGGCTGCGCACCGAGGTCAAGGACCCCTCCCTGGTCGACCAGACCGCCCTCAAGCAGGCCGGCGCCCACGGCGTCCTGGTCGCCGGGAAGATCGTCCAGGTCGTCGTCGGCCCGGAGGCGGACTCGCTGGCCGACGACGTCAACGACCTGCTGTGACCCAGGCGGCCCTGCAGGTCGCGGCGCCGCTGCCCGGCACCGTCGTCCCGATGGCCGACGTCCCCGACCCGGTGTTCGCCGCGTCGCTGGTCGGCGCGGGCGTCGCGGTCGAGCCGGCGCCGGACGCCGGGTCGGTGGAGGTGCTCGCCCCGGTGACCGGGCGGCTGCTCAAGGTGCACCCGCACGCGTTCATCGTGCTGACCCCGGCGGGCCAGGGCGTGCTGGTGCACGTCGGGCTGGACACGGTGAAGCTGGCCGGTGCACCGTTCACGCTGCACGCCGCCGAGGGCGACGAGGTGACCGTCGGCGACCGGGTGGTCACCGTGGACGTCGCCGCGGTGCGGGCGGCCGGCCTCTCGCCGGTCAGCCCGGTCGTGGTGATGGACGCCGCCGCCGAGACCGTGCCGCCGGTCACCGCGGGACGGGCCGTGGTGGCCGGCGATCCGCTGTTCACCTGGCCCGCGGAGGGCTGAGCGCTACCGTCCGGCCGTGACCGAGCGGACGAGGACCTTCTCCTGGGGCGACCCGATGCAGACCGCGACGGCCGCCCGCAGCGCCGCCGGGGTGGACGTGCTGCGGGCGGTGGTGACCGGCGAGCTGCCCGGCCCGCCGATCGCCGCGACGATGGGCTTCGACCTCGTCGAGGTGGACGAGGGCCGGGTGGTGTTCGCGTTCGAACCGGCCGAGTACCATTACAACCCGATCGGCTCGGTGCACGGCGGCGTCTACGCCACCCTGCTGGACTCGGCCGCCGGCTGCGCGGTGCACTCGATGCTGCCCGCCGGCGTCGGCTACACCAGCCTGGACCTGACGGTGAAGTTCCTCCGGGCGATCACCCTGGACACCGGCCGGGTGACCTGCGAGGGATCGGTGACCCACCTGGGCGGCCGGACGGCCCTGGCCGAGGCCAGGCTGCGCGACGCAGCCGGCCGCCTGCTGGCGACGGCGGTCAGCAGCATCCTGATCATCCGCCCCCAGCCCGGCGCGGCGGTCGGCTGAGGCGAGCCGGGGCAGAGCGCGATGTCACCGGGCGCTGGGCCGACCTGGTCACAGTCCTGGCCGGGGTGGAGGACCATGAGGCGGTCGAGGCCCACCTGCCGGCCGACGTGTCCGCCGGCCGGCCTGGGCGGGAGGCAGTGACTCCCCCCCCCCCCCCCCCCGCCAGCGGGCCCCGAAGGCGCAAAGGACCGTGGGGCGGGTGTCCAGGTCCGACAGTCGGGTACAGGCCGCTGACGTCCATTGCGGTGGCAGAGGACCGCGTGGAGGAGTTCGCTCTCGGATTGTCTAGTCGAGAGAGCTGACCGGGACGGAGGTGGGCTCGCTGCCATCGGTGGGCCCACTGCTGGCGGAGTAGAAGAACAGCATCAGCACGATCGAGCCAACGAGAGCGCCACCAGTGACGACAGCTGCGGCGAGGTGCACAAGCCGCAGCGTTGTGGCGCGTCGAGCCAACAGCCATGTGACAACGAGCGCCACGACCTGAAAGACGACGCCCGCGACGGGAACGGCAAGAGCGCCCACCGAGAACAGCGCCAGGACGACGCAGATGATTGCCAGCGCGCTGTTGCGGAAGGAGCGCTGCTCACCAGAAGCAGGGGTCCAAGCGCCCGGCTCACCGTCCGCCCATGACGCAGCGACTGCTTCAGCCGGCCCCAGTTGTCGTAGCACCAGCGCGACGTCTTCTTCGGTTGGTGGGTGATCCAGCTGGTCCAAGGAAGTCTCGATGTGTTCGCGCACGGAACCCACGATGTCTTCTCGCTCGGCCGTATCTGCACCGGTCAGGAGCCCGCGAAGGTCCGTGAGGTAGGACTCGACCGCCCGTGTTGCCGCTGCCGTTCGGCTCACAACGTCTCTCCCATCAGGATTGAGTTCACGCTCGCGGTGAACTCCTGCCAGGTGTCGGTGAAGGTCTGCAGCTGGGCCCGGCCCAGGTCTGTGAGTTCGTAGTACCGGCGCGCGGCACCACCGGAGGCCCCCCGGAGCTCGGTGTTGACCAAGCCGCTCTTACGCAGCCGCGACAGCAGCGGGTACAGGGTGCCTTCGCTTTCGATGAGCACTGCGCCACCTCCCAGCCCTCGGGCGATCTCCAGCCCATAGGAGGGCCCGTGTCGGAGGTAGGCCAGCACGCAGTACTCGAGAGCCCCTCGGCGGAGGTTCGCGAGCAGCAGCGCCCGGTCAGGAGGTGACACGTGCTCCACCATACCTTGCGACGCAAGAGTCTTGTGACACATAAGGGTTATGTGCCAAGTTCGTCTCGCTCGGCCGAGCGCTCCGGATTCACCCCACTACGTAAAGTGAAGAGGTCATCCATGATGCGACGCCTGTGTTCGACGGCCGGTCTCGCCACCCTGCTCACGGCTGCGGTCCTGAGCGCTACCCCGGCCGCGCTGGCCGACGACGGATCACCCGTCGAGCAGTTGGTCGAGCAGGCGGTGGAGACCTCTGCGCTGCCCGTGGACGAGGGTGCCCTCGCCCAGGTCTTCAGCACCATGAGCGAGGAGCAGGCCCTGCAGCTGATCGACACCCAGCTGGTGGCCGAGACGACCGTCACGACCGAGGTCACGCCGGTTGACTCGACGGCCCGCGCCACGTTCAGGGCGAAGGGGACGCCGACGATCAATGCCGCGGCCGCTGCGGGTTGTTGGACCTCGAAGCACAACCGCCAGAACAAGGCAGCAGCCGGCAACGTCCTCTACACGTACTTCACGACCGGGGGCTGGTGCTCCAACGGGAGCAGCGTCACCAGCGTCCGCCTCGTCGAGCGCGGCGGTGAGACGAGCACGCCCGGGTGGCGCTACGCCGGCGTCAAGACCGGTGGCCAGGGCGTCTACGGCGGACAGGGGCGCGTCTACACGCAGTTCCAGTTCTACCTGGGTATCGGGGGCTGGGACGTGCAGAGCCCGACCCCCTGTTCCCGGGTGAGGGGCAACGCCAACGGCAGCGTCACCGGTGACGGGGTCTGCTCGGTCAGCTGAGCTGGCTTCGTTCCGCTGACCCCGTGCGACGCCGGCCACCAGGCCGACGCTGCACGGGGTCAGACGGTGAACAACCCTTCTCAGGGCTCGGTCAGCGGGAGCGGCTTGAGGCGTTCCCCGTAGCCAAGCTCGGGGTGGCCGCCCTTGAACGGGCCCAGGTGCGCTTGGCGTCGTTGTCGTACTGCGCGGTCAGGATGCGCGTGATCCGCCCGGAGGCGTCGTAGCTGGTCTTGGTGTGCGACCCCCCACTCGGCGTGCCCGTCCTGGCGGCGACTGCGCAGTTGCGGTCGCCCGGAGGGGCGTGTCGCCCCGTGCCGGCGACCGGAACTGCGCACTCGGCGAACGAGGGGCGGTCAGGCGGGGACGCTGACGCCCAGGCCGCCCTTCGTCTGCGCGCCGTAGCGGGCGATCTCGGCGTCCAGGTTTAGCGGGCGGGTGGTGGCGCCCAGCGCTTGGACGTCGGGGGTGATCAGGTCGGCCGGCAGCAGCCAGGAGACCTCGAACTCGATGCCGTCGGGGTCCTGGGCGTACAGCGCCTTCGTGGTGGCGTGGTCGGAGGCGCCGGCCAGGGCGCCGACCTCGGCCAGCGCGCCGCGGATCCGGGCGAGCTCGGCGAGCGTGTCGACCTCCCAGGCCAGGTGGTAGAGCCCCACGGTGCTGCGGCCGGCACCCGACGGGCCGGCCTGCTGGCCGACCGCGAACAGGCCCAGGTCGTGGTCGTTGGTCGACCCCTCGGCCTGCAGGAACACCGCCCGGCCGGGCATCTCGACCTTCACCCGGAAGCCGAGGACGTCGCGGTAGAAGGCGGCGCTGCGGTCGACGTCGCGGACGAAGAGGACGGCGTGGTTGAGGCGCTGGACGGGCACGGCGGGGCTCCTGGAGCTCGGTGGGCCTCCAGTCTGCGCGCCGATGCATGAATGTTCAAGCATCTGCTCCACCCGGCCGGGGTAACGACCCCGCATGCGCCCCGCACACCGAGCCACGGACGGCGGGCCGACCCCGACGGAACGCGCCGTCGTCGTCCGGCTCGACCCGGACCTGCGGTGGCTGCTGCCCCCGCGGTACCGCACCGGCGGCGAGCGCGCCCTGCCGTTCGACCCGGACGCCACGGTCGGGCACCTGGTGCAGGCGGCGGGGGTGCCGCTGACCGAGGCGGGCCGGGTGCTGGTCG
Organism: uncultured Modestobacter sp.; assembly: GCF_947486615.1. Classification (GTDB taxonomy): domain Bacteria; phylum Actinomycetota; class Actinomycetes; order Mycobacteriales; family Geodermatophilaceae; genus Modestobacter. Next base: position 37,863 of record NZ_CANKUD010000012.1, on the reverse strand, counting down.
ACGGGGTCGCCGTCGACCTGACCGCCCGCACGGCCCCCGGCGCCGTCCTGGAGGTGGTGCCGGCCGGCCGACCGCAGCCGGTGCCCGCCGGCGGGTTCCTGCTGGACGTCGGGCTGGGGTCACTGGCCCGCCGGCTGCGGCTGCTCGGCCTGGACGCCGCCTGGCGCAACGACGCCGACGACCCCGAGCTCGTCGCACAGGCGGTGGCCGAGGACCGGGTGCTGCTCACCCAGGACCGCGGACTGCTGATGCGCCGGGCACTGCCCCGGGGTGCCCTGGTCCGCGGCAGCGGCACCGACGCCCAGCTGGCCGACGTGCTGGACCGGTTCGTTACGGCACCCGCCCCGCTGACCCGGTGCACCGCCTGCAACGGCGAGCTGGCACCTGTGCCGAAGGCGGAGATCGCCGACCAGCTGGAGCCGGGCACCCGCCGCACCGTCGAGGAGTTCTCCCGGTGCACCCGATGTGGGCGGGTCTACTGGCGCGGCGCCCACGCCGCCCGGATCGACGAGCTCGTCGCCGGGGCCGCGGTCACCCCGGCAGGGCCGACGCGTCGCGGAGCACGTGGTCGATGAGGCCGTACTCCTGCGCCTCGGTCGCGGTGAACCAGCGGTCCCGGTCGGAGTCCAGCTCGACCTGCTCGACGGTCTGCCCGGAGTGGTGCGCCTGCAGCTCGTTGAGCTGACGCTTGAGCCGGCGGAGCATCTCGGCCTGGATGCCGATGTCGGCCGCGGTGCCGCCCACGCCGGCCGAGGGCTGGTGCATCATCACCCGCGCATGCGGGAGGGCGTACCGCTTGCCGGGCGCACCGGCGGTGAGCAGGAACTGGCCCATCGACGCCGCCATGCCCATCCCGTAGGTCGCCACGTCGCAGTCGACGAACTGCATGGTGTCGTAGACGGCCATCCCGCCGCCCACCGCGCCGCCCGGTGAGTTGATGTAGAGGTGGATGTCCCGGGTCGGGTCCTCGGCGGACAGCAGCAGCATCTGCGCGGCGAGCTGGTTGGCGATCGCGTCGTCCACCTCCCGGCCGAGGAAGACGATCCGCTCGCTCAGCAGCCGGTCGTAGACCGCGTCGCCGAGGGTCGTGGGCGTGGCCGCGCGGAGGTTCGGGCTGGTCATCGGTGCTCTCCTGTCGCCGTCGGGCTGGACAGCGCCCACTCAAGTGCGCAGCGGCCGGGAATGGCGACACGGAATGGCTGATTGCGCAGTCCGCGCAATTGTTGTGCCGTCGGCGAATGGTGGTTGACAGCTCCCCCGGCCGTCGGCGGTGCCCCGTGGTCTGATCCTCGGGTGACCGATCTCCCCGTCGTCCGGCAGGCCACCCGCGCCGACGTCCCCCGGCTGGCCGCCACGCTGGCCGCCGCCTACCCCGACTACCGCTGGACCTCCTGGGCGCTGCCCGAGGACGGCCGCACGCAGCGGCTGTCCCGGTGGGCGGAGCTGTGGGGCGGGCTGGTGCCGGTGCTGGCCGGGACGGCGTGGGTGACCGACGACGTGAACGCGGCCGCCGCCTGGGTCGCCCCGGACGCCGGGGAGCACGCCGCCGACCTGCAGGCGGTCATCGACCGTGACCTGCCCCGGGTGTTCGGCGCCCGCCAGCCGGTGGTGCTGGCCAGCGAGCGGCTGGGCGCGCTGGGCCGGCCGGAGGAGCCGCACTGGTGGCTGCACGCCGTCGGCACCCGCCCGTCCGCCCGGCACCAGGGGCTGGGTGCGGCGGTGCTGCAGCCGGTGATCGAGCGGTGCGACGCCGACGGGGTGCCGGCCGCGGCGACGGTCTACACCTCCACCGTCGTCCGCTGGCTGCAGCGGTCCGGCTTCGCCGTCACGCACTCCACCCGGACGGCGGTCGACCACGAGCTGCCCATCTGGACCCTGGTCCGCCAGCCGAAGCGCAGCTGACCCGGGCCAGGCAAGGCTGACCTGACCCCCGGGGGCCACAGGTCGGCCCCGTTGGCCCCCGCGGGTCGGGCAGGACAGGAGCGACCGCCCCGCCCCAGCCCCCCGCGAGGTCCCCGTGTACCTGTCGAAGACCGAGGCCGCCGTCCTCACCAGCACGCTGCCGCGCACCCTCCCCCGCCCGACGCCCCCGAAGGCGAAGCGGCGGCTGTGGCCGCTGCTCGGGCCGGCGTTCGTCGCCGCGGTCGCCTACGTGGACCCCGGCAACTTCGCGACCAACTTCTCCGGCGGCGCCTCGTTCGGCTACACCCTGCTGTGGGTGATCGTCGCGGCGAACCTGATGGCGATGCTCATCCAGACGCTCACCGCCAAGCTGGGGCTGGCGACCGGGCGGGACCTGGCCACCTGCTGCCGCGAGCGGTTCCCCCGGCCGGTCACCTGGGGGCTGTGGGCGCAGGCCGAGGCGGTCGCCATCGCCACCGACCTGGCCGAGATCGTCGGCGGGGCGGTCGCGCTGAACCTGCTGTTCGGGGTGCCGCTGTGGATCGGCGGGATCATCACCGCGGTCGTCGCGTTCATCCTGCTGGCCGCCCAGTCGCGGGGGTTCCGGCCGTTCGAGCGGGTGATCACCGGGCTGCTGCTGGTCATCGGCGGTGGGTTCGTCTACACGCTGATCGGCGCCGGCGTCGATCCAGGCGGCGTCGCCTCGGGCATGGTGCCGAGCTTCGCCGGCACCGACAGCCTGCTGCTGGCCACCGGCATCCTGGGCGCCACGGTCATGCCGCACGTCATCTACGTGCACTCGGCGCTGACCCCGGGCCGCTACGGCGACACGATCACCGCCGGCAAGACCCACACCGGACGCCGCGGCCTGCTGCGCGCCCAGCGGATCGACGTCTTCATCGCGATGGGCCTCGCTGGGCTGGTCAACGCCGCGATGCTGGTCATCGCCGCGCAGCTGTTCACCGCCGGCGACGGCATCGAGTCGCTGGAGAGCGTGCACGCCGGCCTGGGCGACCAGCTCGGCAGCGGGGCCGCGCTGGCCTTCGCCGTCGCGCTGCTCGCCGCCGGCTTCGCCAGCTCCTCGGTCGGCACCCACGCCGGCCAGGTGGTGATGGCCGGGTTCCTGCGCAAGCACATCCCGGTGCTGACCCGCCGGCTGATCACGCTCGCGCCCGCGCTGCTGGTGCTGGGCCTGGGCGGCGACCCGACGACGGCGCTGGTCTGGTCGCAGGTGGTGCTGTGCTTCGGCATCCCGTTCGCGCTGGTGCCGCTGCTGTGGCTGACCTCCCGCAAGGACCTGATGGGCGGCTGGGTGAACCGGCGGGTTACCACGCTCACCGGGTCGGTCGTCGCCGCACTGATCATCGCGCTGAACGGCTACCTGCTGGTGAGCACCTTCCTCGGCTGACCTCTGCCCGGCAGGATGCCGGGGTGGACTCGCGGGAGCCTGTCGACTGGGCGCCGGGCATGTGGGTGCTGGCCGACACCAGCCCGGCGGCGTGGGTCGAGGCCGCGCTGACCCCGGCGCCCGCGTCCTGGACGGTCGCCGGGCTCGTGCCGCCGGTCTTCGAGGCCTACGCCCGGGTGCTGCCGCCCAGCTACGGGGACCAGGAGGGCGAACCCCGCCACCGATGGTCGGAGATCGCCGCGGTCACCGGGGTGCCGCTGACCGCCGGGGTCCGGTTCGACGACCTGGTGGCCGGCTCCGACCGCTGGGGCCGGCCCTCCGACGGCGGGCTCGACGCCCGGGAGACCGCGGCCCTCGCCCGCGTGCTGAGCGAGTTCACCGGGACGCCGTCCGAGGCGTACTTCTGCCTCTGGGAGGGCTTTGGCCTCGCGGAGACCAACGCCTGGTTCGACCGGCCGATGCGCGTGGAGATCCCGCACCGGGCCTTCCACCTGCTCACCGGTCCGGTCGCCGCCGCACCGGTGCTGCCGGCCGAGGTGCCGTGGCGGTGCGCGAGTCTGTGGTGGCCGGCGGACCGGGCCTGGCTGGTCGCCACCGAGATCGACGGCTACCTCACCTACGTCGGTGGCGACCGCGCGGCGATCGACGCCGTCCTGGCCGACCCGGACCTCGACGCCGTGGCCGTGGACCCATCGACGCCGCTGGACCCCAGCTACGGCTGAGCACCGGCCCACCGATGAGGAACGGCGCGAGACGCCGTCCCAGCTACGACACCGCCGGCACCCGACAGAGGAGCACTGCACATGGGCGCGATCAAGGTCCACGAGTTCACCACCGTCGACGGCGTGGTCGACGCGCCGATGTGGACGATGGAGTACGGCTTCCCCACTGACCTGGCCGCCTCCATCGGCGCGCTGACCGGCTCGTCGACCGGCATCCTGCTCGGCCGGACGACCTTCGAGATGTTCGCCCCGGCCTGGTCGACCCGGACGGTGGAGGACGACGAGGGCGCCCCGTTCTTCAACGACACCCGCAAGTACGTGGTCAGCTCGACGATGACCGACGCCGAGTCGGTCTGGCGGAACTCCACCGTGCTCGGCGGCTACTCCCCCGACCGCATCCGGGCGCTCGAGGAGGAGGTGGACGGCGACCTGTACGTCAGCGGCAGCGCCACGCTGGTGCGGGCGATGCTCGCCGACGGACTCGTCGACGAGCTGCACCTCTACGTCTACCCGCTGGCCGTGGGCACCGGCATCCGGCTCTTCCCGGAGGGCACGTCCCAGCCACTGGCCCTGCTCGGCGTCGAGAGCCTGTCCAACGGGGTCGCCCACCTCACCTACGGCCCAGCCCCCGCCTGACCCCCACCTCACGGGGCCAGAGTCGCGACTTCGGCCCCTTCGACTCAGGGTGCCGTGGCCTCGCCGATCTCCGCGAACACCGGGACGTCGCTCAGGCCCGCCACCGCCTGCTCGGCGCCGCCGGCCGGATCGGCGACCGCGGGCGGCACCAGGACCTCGACGCCGTCGCCCTCCGGCCGGGCGTTCGCGGTGGCGATCACGCCCGGGTGCTCCCGGAGCAGTCGCTCCGCCTCCGCCCGCAGGTCACCGGGGCGGAAGGCGGTCTGCTGGACCGTGACCTCGCAGCCGGGGTCGACCAGCACGGCCTGCACTGGAGCCGGGAGCTGACCGTGCCAGCGCACGGTGAGGCGCTTCCGGTCGAGGCTGATCCCGGGGGTGCCGAAGTCCGGCGAGTCCCCGGCCGCCGCACTCAGCCGCTCGAGCAGGTCGTAGATCGCGGTCGGGCCACCCGGGTAGGCCACGAACTCACCGTGCCCCAGCCGCGGCGCCGGCCCGGCGGACGACTTCTTGCGCGATGCCATGCCCGCCATCATCCAACTCGCCCCTCCGGGGGACGCCGTCACCAGGTGAACCGGCCGACGCTGCCCCGTAGGTCGCTGGCCATCCGGGACAGCTCGTCCACCGCCTGCCGGGTCTGCCCCAGCGCCTGCGTCGTCGACGACGCCGCCGCCGAGACGCCGGTGATGTTCGTGGCGATCTCGGTCGACCCCCCTGCGGCCTCCTGCACCGACCGGGACATCTCATTCGTCGTCGCCGTCTGCTCCTCCACCGCACTGGCGATGGTCAGCTGGAAGTCGTTGATGCTGCCGATCACCGTCGAGATCCCCCCGATGGCCTCGATCGCCTTCGCCGTGTCGCCCTGGATCGCCTCCACCCGCCGCGCGATGTCCTCGGTCGCCCGCGCCGTCTCCTGCGCCAGCTCCTTCACCTCGTTCGCCACCACTGCGAAGCCCTTCCCTGCCTCACCAGCGCGTGCGGCCTCGATCGTGGCGTTCAACGCCAGCAGGTTCGTCTGCTCCGCGATGCTGGTGATGGTCTTGACCACCGCACCGATCTCCTGGCTCGACGTCCCGAGCGCGGTGATCGTGGCCGTCGTCGCCTGCGCTTCGGTCACCGCCGCCGCCGCCACCCGCGCCGCCTCGTTCGCGTTCTGGGAGATCTCCCGGATCGAGGCACCCATCTCCTCCGCACCCGCCGCCACCTTCCGTGACACCTCCGCCGCCGCCGCCGACACCATCCCGGACTGCGCCGACGTCTCCTCCGCAGAGGTCGAGATCTGCACCGACGACGCCGACAGCTCCTCCGACGCCGCCGCCACCGCATCAGCGGAGACCGCCACGCTCGAGATCAGGCCACGCATGCTCTCGAGTGCCTCGTCCAGTGCCGCCGCCGTCCGGCCCAGCTCATCCCGCTGCGCCAACCCGGTGCCGACGGTCACGTCGCCTGCTGCCAGCCGCTCTGCGCTGCGTCGGAGGGCACCGAGCCCGCGCATGACCGAGCCCGAGACCAGGAGTCCGACGACCACGGCGAGCAGGACGCCGAGAGCGCAGACGACGATCGTCGTGCGGGTCGCCGCGGAGACCACCTCCTCGTAGCCGGCCCCGGTGGTCAGCTCGGCCTCCGCCTCCTCGCGACCGGCGTCCAGCACCTCCTCGTAGGCCTTGCGCAGCTCCCGAGTGGGGCCCATGGCGAGGGCGATCGCAGCATCCCGGTCCGTGGCCAGCAGGGCGAACTCCGAGTCGATGCTGGCGGCCCATGCACCCAGCCCCGACTCCAGCTCGGCGACGAAGGACCGTTCGCCGGCGCTGTCGGCGGTCTCCCCGGCAGTCGCGACGAGGCCGTCGATCTTCTCCAGCCGCTCCGCCACCTCCGCCCGGAAGGACTCCTCACCGGTGAGCAGGTAGCCACGCTCGTCGTTCGCGGTGGCCTTGGCCGTGACCGCGATGTCGTCGAGGGCGTTGATGTAGGGCAGTGAGGTGCTCAGCTCAGCGGCTCGGGCGTCCCTCAGGTCACCGAGCTGCTCGACCCCGAGCGCGCCGACGGTGACCGCGGTCAGTGCGGCCACCCCCACCGTGGCGAGGATCTTCTGCCGTACCGGACGGTCTGCGTACCAGCTGCGGATGGTGCTGCGGTGGCTCACGGTGATGACCCGATCTCCTGTGTGTGGTCCACCCGTCGGCGCGCCGGCGCTCCCGCGTCCTCGCGGGCCGACCGGCCTTCCTGATCCAGGCGCCGCACGTCTCGGCGGAGACGTGCAGACGCAGATGTTGACGACGGACCGGCGGGCGCCGGGAAACGTGGCAGGCGTGTCGCCGGGCCTCGCCGCAAGTCGTCACGAGACCGGCAGCGGAGGTCGTCTTGTCGACGGCACCCGATGTCTCGGCGGGCTCCCCGCACCGCCCACGACACGGTCGGCCAGGCTGGGCCCGTGGAGATCTCCGGAGCACGGATCTGGGTCACCGGCGCCTCGACCGGCATCGGCGCCGCGCTGGCCAGGGAGCTGGCCGACCGCGGGGCCCGGGTGGCGATCAGCGCCCGGAACGCCGAGCAGCTCGCCGAGGTCGCCGGCAGCCGGATGGTCGTCGTCCCGCTGGACGTCACCGACCGGGCGGCCACGGTGGCGGCCGGCGAGCGGGTCCGGGAGGCGCTGGGCGGGCTGGACGTCGCGGTGCTGAACGCCGGCACCTGGTCGTCGTTCCACGTGGAACCGTGGGACTCGCAGCTCTTCGCCGACCACCTGCAGGTCAACGTGATGGGCGCGGTGCACACCATGGAGGCCGTCGTCCCGCAGATGCTGGCGGAGGGCCGCGGCCGGATCGTGGGCGTCGCCTCGGTCGCCGGGTATCGGGGGCTGCCCGGCTCGGAGGCCTACAACGCGGGCAAGGCGGCGCTGATCAGCCTGCTGGAGAGCCTGCGCGGGTCACTCGGCCCGCGGGGCGTCGTCGTCCAGACCGTGAACCCGGGGTTCGTGACCACCCGGATGACCGACCGCAACCGGTTCCCGATGCCGTTCAAGGTCGAGGCCGATGCGGCGGCCCGCACCATCGCCGACGGCATCGCCAGGGACAAGGCCGAGGTCGTCTTCCCGGTGCCGATGATGGTGGCGATGAAGCTGGCCCGGCTGCTGCCGGTCCGGGTGTGGACCCGGCTCACCGCCGAGCTCGCCCGCCGCGGCGTGCACGGGGGCCCGAGCCGCCGGGCGGGTTGAGCCGCCTCGGACAGGGTTGAGCCGCGCGGGCACGCGGCTCAACCCTGAGCGGAGCGGCTCAACCCGGTCCGGACCGCCGCACCGACTGGCGGGCACGGCGGCCCGGGGTCCTTCGTCAGTCGCGGGGGCCGCCGGCGACGTAGATGACCTGGCCGGAGACGAAGCCGGCACCCTCGCTGCACAGGAACGACGCGGTGTGCGCGATGTCCTCGGGCTGGCCGACCCGGGCGACCGGGATCTGCTTGGCGGCCATCTCCTTGAACTGCTCGAACGGCACACCCACCCGCTCGGCGGTCTGCGCGGTCATCTCGGTCTCGATGAAGCCGGGGGCGATCGCGTTGGCGGTCACGTTGTACCGGCCCAGCTCGATGGCCAGGGTCTTGGTGAAGCCCTGCATGCCGGCCTTGGCCGCGGAGTAGTTGACCTGGCCGCGGTTGCCCAGCGCCGAGACGCTGGACAGGTTCACGATCCGGCCGAACTCGGCCTCCACCATGTGCTTCTGCGCGGCCTTGCTCATCAGGAAGGCGCCGCGCAGGTGCACGCCCATGACGGCGTCCCAGTCCTCGACGCTCATCTTGAACAGCAGGTTGTCCCGGGTGATGCCGGCGTTGTTCACCAGCACCGTCGGGGCACCGAGCTCGGCGGCGATCCGCTCGACCGCGGCGTTCACCGACGCCTCGTCGGCGACGTTGGCACCGACGGCGAGCGCCTCGCCCCCGGCCTTCTGGATCTCCTCGACCGTGCCCGCGCAGGCTCCCTCGTCCAGGTCCAGGACGGCGACGGCCATCCCGTCCTGGGCGAACCGCCGTGCGATGGCCGCGCCGATCCCGCGCGCCGCTCCTGTGATGATCGCCGTCCGCTGCTGTGCCACTGCGTCTCCTCGTCGAGTCGTCAGCGGGCCGCCGGCCCGCCGTGCTGCCGTCCTGCCTATCACCAGCCCACCGTGGCCGCGCACCCGACTGCCGACCACGGCCCCCGGCAGGGGCCCACCGCGAGCCTGCGAGTGGTGGGGGGCCGGGGGTCCTTCAACTACGCTGGCCGTTCACACACGACAGGGGAGCGCCTCGGCGCTGAGAGTGCGGGCAACCGCAGACCCTCGAACCTGATCCGGGTCATGCCGGCGCAGGGAGTCTGGAGGAGCACCATGGCCGAACCGGCCGTCCGTCCGTCCGATGCTGCCCAGGGCGCGCCGCGCGGCGGCTGGCGCACCGTCGACATCGTCGTCACCGCCGTGCTGGGCGTCGCCTTCGGCGTCGTCTTCTGGGCCTGGGGCCTGCTGTGGGCCGCCACCGGCCCGGCCTTCGGCGCCTTCCCGCCCGGCCAGGCGTTCATGTACGGCGTCTGGCTGCTGCCAGCCGTGCTCGCGCCGCTGGTGGTCCGCAAGCCCGGCGCGGCGCTGTTCGCCGAGCTGATCGCCGGCATCGTCTCCGCGCTGCTCGGTTCGGCCTGGGGCTCGCTGGTGATCGTCTACGGCCTGCTGCAGGGCCTGGCCGGGGAGCTGGGCTTCGCCGCGTTCGGCTGGCGCCGGTACAGCTGGCCGCAGGCGCTGCTGGCCGCCGCGCTCGCCGGTGCCACCGCCGCGGGCCTGGACCTCTACAACTACTACCCGGACTGGACGCCGGGCTGGATGACCACCTACACCGCGCTCATCGTGGTGAGCACCGTGGTGATCGCCGGGCTCGGCGGGATGGCGCTGACCCGGGCGCTGGCCGCCAGCGGCGCACTCTCGTCCTTCGCCTCCGGCCGGACACGCGTCTGATGGCGGGCCCCGTCCCAGGGACGGGGCCGGTCCAGCACGACGGGGTCGGTCCGGCCGCCGTCCGGCTCACCGGGTTCGGCTTCCGGCACGCCAGCCGGCGCGCCTGGGCGGTCCGGGACGTCGACCTGCGGATCGAGCCCGGGCAGCGGGTGCTGCTGGCCGGCGCCTCCGGGGCGGGCAAGTCGACGCTGCTGCGCGCACTCGGCGGGCTGCTGGAGCCGGAGTCCGGCGACGTCGCCGGTGAGCTGACCGTGGACGGCGCCGTGCCCGACCGGCGGCGCCGTCCGGTGGGCATGGTGTTCCAGGACCCGGACTCCCAGCTGGTGATGACCCGGGCCGGGGACGACGTGGCCTTCGGCCTGGAGAACACCGGGACGCCGCCGGCGCTGATCTGGCCCGCCGTGGACACCGCCCTGGACGCCGTCGGCTTCGACCTCGGCCGCGAGCACGCCACCGCCGCGCTGTCCGGTGGGCAGAAGCAGCGGCTGGTGCTGGCCGGCGCGCTGGCGCCGCGGCCGGGGCTGCTGCTGCTCGACGAGCCGACCGCCCAGCTCGACCCGGACGGCGCGGCGCTGGTGCGGGCGGCCGTCAATCGGGCGGTGGCCGACCGGTCGGCGACGCTGGTGGTGGTCGACCACGACGTCGAGGCGTGGCTGCCGCTGGTCGACCGGGTGGTGGAGCTGCTACCCGGTGGCGGCACGGTGGAGCACCCATCCGGCTGGCGGCCGGCGCCGCTGCGGATGCCCGCGCGCCGGGTGCACTCCCCCGGTGAGGCGCTGCTGACCGCGCAGGCAGCGGGCTTCGCCTACCGGGGCGCTGCCCGACCGGCACTAGCGGCCACCGACGTCGCCCTGCCGGCCGGCCGCACGCTGGCGGTCACCGGGCCGAACGGCACCGGGAAGTCGACCCTGGCGCTGCTGCTGGCCGGGCTGCGGGCGCCCAGCACCGGCCGGGTCGTCGCCTCCCCCGCCCTGACCGCCGGGCTGCGCCGTCCGGGCCTGCCGCCGCACCGCTGGCCGGCGGTGGAGCTGGCGAACCGGATCGGCACGGTCTTCCAGCAGCCCGAGCACCAGTTCCTCACCGGCCGGGTGCGCGACGAGCTGTCGCTGGGGCCGCTGCGGTCGGGAGCGGGGGCCGCGCAGGCCCGGGCCACCGCCGAGGAGCTGCTGGAGCGGCTCGGGCTGGCCGCGCTCGCCGACGCCAACCCCTTCACCCTCTCCGGCGGTCAGCAGCGCCGGCTGTCGGTGGCCACCGCGCTGGCCACCGCGCCCCGGGTGCTGGTGCTCGACGAGCCGACGTTCGGGCAGGACCGGGAGACCTGGGCCGAGCTGGTGGCGCTGCTGGCCGAGCAGCAGGACGGCAACCGCGCGCTGTGCCTGGTCACCCACGACGCCGCCGTGGTCACCGCGCTCGCCGACGACGTGCTCACCCTCGGCGCCCCGGTGCCGGCGTGAGCGTCCCGCTCGCCCTGGGTCCGGCCCGCCCGGTGCCGCTGTCGGCGGTGAACCCGGTGGCCCAGCTGACCGCGATCGTCGTCGTCACCGTCGTCCTGCTGGTCAGCGGCGACCTGGTGACGCCGAGCGTGCTGTTGGTCGCGGAGCTGGCGCTGCTGCCGGCCGCCGGGCTGACCCGGCCCGGTGACGTGCTGCGCCGCACCTGGCCGCTGCTGCTCAGCGCGGCCGGGGTGGCGTGGGTGAACGTCGCCTTCGGCTCGCTGGACGGCGCGGAGGCGTGGGTCAGCGGGGCGACCTGGGCGCTGCGGGTGGTGGCCCTGGCGCTGCCCGGCATCCTGCTGGTCGCCTCGACCGACCCGGTGCGGCTGGCCGACGCGTTGACCCTGCACTGGCGGGTCTCCACCCGGTTCGCCTACGGGGCGCTGGCCGCGCTGCGGCTGGTGCCGCTGCTGGCCGCGGAGTGGGAGACCATCCGGCTGGCCCGCCGGGCCCGCGGGGTGGACGGCGGCCGGAACCCGGTGGCGCACGTGCGGCTGCTGGCCAGCACCGCGTTCGGCCTGCTGGTCGGGGCGATCCGGCGGGGCAGCCGGCTGGCCACCGCGATGGACGCCCGCGGCTTCGACTCCGGGATCACCCGCACCAACGCCCGCGGTTCCCGGCTGCGCCCCCTGGATGCCTGGGTGGTGGCCGCCGCCGTCGCCGTCTGCGCGGTCGCGGTCACCGCGAGCGTGCTCACCGGCGCCTGGTCCCCCGCTCTGTCCTGAGAGCCGCTCCATCATCACCTCGTCCCCGGCGACGACGGGAGGAGGCGAGCCGATGACCGGCCACGGCGGGGGCGCTCAGTCGTGTGGCTGGGCAGTGCCGACGGCGAGCGCCCCGAGCGCCAGCGACCAGGCCAGCTGCGCGCCGACCAGCCACCAGGGCGCGGCCCCCAGCAGCAGCGCGAGCGCGACCGGCGCGGTGCCGAGGACCCCGGCGTCCGGGCCGCGGACCAGGGTCGTGCCCACCCCGGTGGGCACCGCGCCCATCGGCGAGGAGAGCACCGGCCCGGACCAGTCGAGGTCGGGGCGGTAGGCGGCCCGCAGCGCGGCACCGGCCCAGGCCGGCGCGGCCGCCGCACCCAGCGCCAGCCAGGCGACCGGCGCCCCGGTGCCCTGGCCGACCAGCAGCGCCGAGAGCCCGCAGACGACCACCAGGACGGCGACCGGCACGATCGCCCGGGCCCACACCACCTGGGCGGCCCTCAGCGGCAGCGCACGGTCGGCCGCCGGGGACGCGGCCGCCCGCCGGCCCGGCTCCCCCAGCGCCGTGGCTGCGGCGCCCCAGCCCAGCACGACGGCGACCGCCACCACCACCGGCACCTCGGCCAGCCCCTCGGTGCGGGCGGCCAGCACCGGCAACGCCGCACCGGCCAGCAGCTGCCCCCAGCGCCACGGCGAGCGGGCCAGCACCGCCAGGTCCCCGGCGACGACGGCCTGCCAGGGCGCCCGCACCCAGCGCCAGGTCAGCGACTGCCGGGGCCGGCGCACCGTCGTCCGGAGCGCCCGACCCAGCTCCCGGGTGTCGAGGGAGAACACCGACGCGGTGGCGTACTGCGCCGTCTCCCCCGATGCGCGCAACGAGGCGGCCGGCAGCCGGTCCAGCCGGCGGTCGGCGACCAGCAGCCCCACGACCGTCGCGGCCAGCAGCCCGACCAGGACGCCGACCGTCACCGCCGGCGAGGACCAGCCGGGCACCCGGGGCAGCCGGCCGCCGACAGCAGCGATCAGGCAGCCGGTCGCCGCCGGCCCGGCCACCGCCAGCGCGGTGACGGTGCCGGCGGCCGCCGGCACCCAGCGTGCGCCGTCCCCGGCCTGCCGGACGACGAGCAGCCCCACCCCGAGGGCGGCCAGGAGCCCGGCGGCGGCCAGCCCGGCGAGCACGCCGGGCAACGTCCGCGTCCAGGCCAGCACCGCCGGCACCCCGACGGTCAGCGCCACGGCCACCGCGAGCCCGACCGCGCGGCCCAGCTCGCCGCGCAGCAGGCTCCGCCGGCAGGCCGGCAGGGGCAGCCACCAGGCGGCCGCGGCCGGGGTCGCGCTGACCGGGCCCAGCCGGGCGAAGAGCGCGACCAGCCCGGCACCGAGGGCCAGCGCCACTGCTGCGGCGGTGAGCCCACCGGGCAGCACGGCCGCACCCGCCGCGGGCCGGGCGGCGATCTCCTCGCGCAGGCTGGACACCGTGCCGCCGCAGACGGCGACGAAGACCCCGGCCGAGGTCAGCGCGGACAGCGCGTCCCCGGCCCGGGTGAGCCAGCTGGTGTCCGCGCGGGCGGCGGTCGCCCGGCGGGTGAACCGGCGGACCGCCGCCCCGCTCCACTCCGCCGCGCCCCGGGCCACCGGCCGGGTGCTGCCCGTGGCTCAGCCCTCCTGCAGGGCGGCGACGGCGTCCGCGGGGTCGACCACCGGGCACTCGTCGTCCCCGATGAGCACCGCCCGGTCGGCGAGCGTGCCGATGAACGCCGGATCGTGGCTGGCGAACAGCACGGCCGCGCCGGCGTCGACCAGCGCCACCAGCCGGTCGGCCAGGGACCGGCGCATCGCGGTGTCCAGCCGGCGCTCGGGCTCGTCGAGCACCACCAGCTGCGCCGGGCGCACCAGGGCACCGGCCAGGGCCAGCCGCCGGCGCTGGCCGGAGGAGAGCGCGGTGGGCAGCGCGTCCTGGCGGCCGGTGAGCCCGAAGGCGGCCAGCTCGGCGGCCACCACCGCCTCGGCGTCGGCCACCCCATGGGCGCGGGCGGTGAGCAGCAGGTGCTCGGCACCGGTGAGCGAGGGGAAGAAGGCGTCCTCGTCCAGCACCCCGGCGACCGCCCGGCGGAACGCCGCGTCTCGTTCGTCGACCCGCTCGCCGCCGAACCGGACGGTGCCGGCCAGCGGGGACAGCAGGCCGACCATCGTCTGCAGCACGGTCGACTTGCCCGCGCCGTTGGGCCCGACCAGGGCCACCGCCTCGCCGGCGCCGACGGAGACGGTGACCGGGCCGCAGACCGGGGCGCCGCCGTACCCGACCTCGAGCTCGGTCGCCGCCAGCAGGGCAGCCGCCGTCATCCCGCCTGCCCGGCGGCGTCGAAGAACGCCACCTCCAGCTGCATCGCGCGGCGGTAGGCGTGCCGGACGGCGCGGGTGTCGGGGGCGGTGGCGTCCAGCAGCCGCTCCAGGGTGACCGCGAGGTCCTCGAAGCCGGGGTCGGCGTAGGTGGTGATCCACTCGGTGTACGGCGTGGCCGCCGTGCCGGCCAGCGACTGGCCGAGGTGGGCGTAGAGCCGCATGCACGGCGTCATCGCCGCGCAGGTCAGGCCCACGCCACCCAGCGACGCGGTGGCCAGCAGGAAGTCGGTGTAGGCCGACGTCGCCGGCAGCGGCCGGACGGCGGTCAGGTCGATGCCCCAGCGGGCCGCGTAGGAGTTGTGCATCCGCAGCTCCTCGCGCACTCCGGCGAGCAGGTCGGCGAAGGTGTCCAGCGCCGCCCGGTCCGGGCTGTGCGCCACCCCGAGCGCGTAGCCGCGGGCGAAGGACTCCAGGAAGAACGCGTCCTGGGCGACGTAGCCGGCGAACCGCTCGGTGGGCAGCGAGCCGTCGGCGATCCCCTGCACGAACGGGTGCGCCAGGGCAGCGGCGGCCAGCTCGGCGTTCTCCGCCCAGAGCTCGGCGGCGAGGCTCACGCGTCCACCGCCATCTGCCAGAACGCCGTCTCCGCCGCGACGACCTCGAGGAAGAGCGCGTCGTCGGACCCGCCGGCCGCGTCGGCCGCCTCCTCCAGGCCGGCGACGTACCCGGCGAAGGCCGGCACGGTCCAGTGCTCGACGAACGCTCGGTAGGCCGGCGCCCCGGGGGCCGCGGCCGACCAGGCGTCGAGGTAGGTGCGCTCGATCGTCCACAGCGCGGTCAGCGCGGTGGGCACGTCGGCGCGGTCCAGCCGGTCGAGCAGCTCGGCGTAGGCGGCGGTGGCCGGCCGTGCCGGGGCGGTGAGGTCCAGCCCGCGCGCGGCGGCCTGCTGCTCGAACCAGGCCAGCTCCTCGACCAGCGCCACGGCGCCGCCGGCCAGCACGGCCTGGGCCGGGCGCGGCGCCCGGGCCAGCAACCGGGCTTGGAAGCGCAGCAGGTCGGCGACGAAGCGGGCGTCCTGCACCAGCCAGGTGTCGAACGCGGCCGGCGGCAGCGACCCGTCGGCCACCGCCTGCAGGAAGGGGTGCGCGGTGGCCCCGCGCCAGGCATCGGGATGACGTCGGAGCAGTTCGGCGACCGGCACGGCGCGGACT
Organism: uncultured Modestobacter sp.; assembly: GCF_947486615.1. Classification (GTDB taxonomy): domain Bacteria; phylum Actinomycetota; class Actinomycetes; order Mycobacteriales; family Geodermatophilaceae; genus Modestobacter. The sequence goes on along the minus strand of NZ_CANKUD010000012.1, from coordinate 22,477 downwards.
CTACGAGGTGGCTAGGGTGATCTCCGTCGTGGCCGATGCCACGTGCGGGAGCTCGGAGAACCGGGCTGAGAGGGCGGCTGACCTGCCGCCGACCGCTGGAACCTGACCGGGTAATGCCGGCGTAGGGAGCTGTCGATGAGCACGTCCGACGTCATCCACCCGTCCTCCACCGCGGAGGCACCCCTCACCCTGGGCGAGCCACCCGCCCGCACCCTGGGCTTCCGGGACGCCCTGGGCCTGTGGGGCAACCTGGGCATCAGCCTGCTGCTGCCGGTGGCCGCGGTCTTCGTCGTCCTGCCCGACCGGCCGCTGGCGGTGACCCTCGGCGCCGTCGTCGTCGGCGCCGTGATCGGCGCGCTGCTGCTCGGCGCCGCGGCCGGGATCGGGGCCCGGGAGGGCGTCCCGGCGATGGTGCTGCTGCGCGGCCTGCTCGGCCGGCACGCCTCCTGGCTGCCCACCGCGCTGAACCTGGTGCAGTGCATCGGCTGGGCGACCTTCGAGATCGTGATCATCGCCGAGGCCGCCTCCCGGGTGCTCGACGCGCCGCGCTGGCCGTTCGTGCTGCTGGCCGGGGTGCTGGCCACCGCGATGGCACTGCGCCCGCTCGGCGTCGTCCGGGTGCTGTCCCGGTACGCGGTGTGGGCGGCGCTGGCCGCGATCGTCTACCTGTACGTCGAGGTGCTCCGCGAGCCGCTGCCCGACCTCGCCACCGGCAACGCCACCTCGTTCTGGACGGCGACCGACATCGTCATCGCCCTGCCGATCTCCTGGTTCCCGCTGGCCGCCGACTACACCCGGCACGTGCGCAGCGGCCGGTCCGCCGCCACCGGCGCGGCGCTGGGCTACGGGCTGGCCACGGTGGCGATGTTCACCCTCGGCGTGCTGGCGCTGGCCGCCTACGGCAGCGCCGGCCTGGACGTCGTCGACGCGCTGCTGGCCGTGCCGCTGGGTGCGCTGGCCGTGCTGGTGCTGGTGGTCGTCGAGCTGGACGAGGCGTTCGCCAACCTCTACTCCACCGCCGTCTCGGCGCAGAACGTCGTCGCCCGGATCGACCGGCGGGTCGCCGCGGTCGTCGTCGGTACCGTCGCCACGCTGCTGGCGCTCAGCTTCGACATCGCCGCCTACGAGCCGTTCCTCTTCCTGATCGGCGCGGTCTTCGTGCCGCTGATCGGGGTCTTCCTGATCGCCTACGCGCTGCGCACCCGGGCCTGGGACACCTCGGACACCGCCCCGGCCCGGCTGTCGCTGCTGCTGCCCTGGCTGGCCGGGTTCGTCGCCTACCAGCTGACCCTGCCGACGTACTTCGGCGGCCCGGGCGCCGGCTGGACCACCTGGTGGACCGACCGCCAGCTCGACCTGGGCATCGACCCGGCCAACGGCTGGTCGGCCTCGCTGGTCAGCCTGGCCGTCGCGGCGGTGCTGACCACGCTGCTGGTGCTGCCGGCCCGGCTGCGGGCCCGCCGGACGGCGGCATGAGGCCCCTCGGCGGGCTGCACGTGCTCACCGACGCCGCCGGTGGGCCGCGGGCGTTGGCCGCCGTCGCCGCGGCGGTGGCCGCGGGTGCGCCGGTGGTGCAGGTGCGGGCCAAGGGCTGCACAGACCGGGTGCTGCACGACTTCGCCCGCGCGGTGGTGGAGCTGTGCCGGCCGGCGGGCACCACCTGTCTGGTCAACGACCGGGTGGACGTCGCCCTGGCGGTGGGCGCTGACGGCACGCACCTCGGCGAGCACGACCTGCCGCTGGCCGCCGCCCGGCGGGTCGCCGGGCCCGGACACCTGCTCGGCGGCACCGCCCGCGACCCGGAGCGCGCCCGGCTGCTCGTCGCCGAGGGCGCGGACTACCTCGGCGTCGGCCCGGCCTTCGCGACCACCACCAAGACCGGGCTTCCCGACCCGATCGGGCCGGCCGGGGTCGCCGCGGTGGCCACGGCGGTGCCGGTACCGGTGATCGCCATCGGCGGGGTCACCGCCGCCCGGGTCGGCGAGCTGCTGGCCGCCGGGGCCGCTGGCGTCGCGGTGGTCGGCGCGGTCGCCGCCGCGGCCGACCCGACGGCCGCCACCCGCGACCTGCTGCGGGCACTGGGATGACCGACACCGGGACGACCGACACCGGGACGACGGACACCGGGACGACGGGAGCCAGGACGACGGGAGCCAGGACGACGGACGCCGGCACGACCGACGTGGCTGTCGCCGGTGGCGGGCTGATCGGGCTGGCGGTCGCGTGGCGGGCGGCGCAGCGGGGGCTGTCGGTCACCGTGGTCGACGACGCCCCCGGCACCGGCGCCTCCGAGGCCGCCGCCGGGATGCTCGCCCCGGTCACCGAGGCCGCCTACGGCGAGGAGGCGCTGCTGCGGCTGTGCCTGGCGTCGGTGCAGCGCTGGCCGGCCTTCGCCGCCGAGCTGGAGGCGGCGAGCGGGACGCCGGTCGGGCTGCGCACCGCCGGCACGCTGGTGGTCGGCTTCGACGCCGACGACGTCGCCGCCCTGGACGCGCTGCACGCCTACCAGTGCGAACTCGGGCTGGTCGCCGAGCGGCTGACCCCCTCGGCCACCCGCCGTCGGGAGCCCGCGCTCACCCCGCGGCTGCGCGGCGGGCTGGCCGTGGACGGCGACCACTCGGTCGACGGCCGGGCGCTGCACCGCGCGCTGCTGACTGCCGCGCAGGCCGCCGGTGTGCGGGTGGTGCCCCAGCGGGTCGCCGAGCTGCTGGTCGCGGACGGCCGGGCCGCGGGGTTGCGGCTCGCCGACGGCTCGGTGCTCGCCGCGTCCGCCGTCGTCCTGGCCCTGGGTGCGCGCAGCGGCGGGTTGCCGGGTGTGCCGCCGCTGCCGGTGCGGCCGGTGAAGGGGCAGATCCTGCGGCTGGCCGGGGCAGCTGGGCTGCTCAGTGGCACGGTGCGAGCGCTGGTGCGCGGCCGGCACGTCTACCTGGTGCCCTACGGCGAGGGCCGGCTGGTGGTCGGGGCGACCACCGAGGACCGCGGCTTCGACGCCACCGTCACCGCCGGCGGGGTGCACGACCTGCTGCACGACGCGATGGAGGTCGTGCCCGGGGTGAGCGAGCTGGAGCTGGTCGAGACGCTGGCCCGCTGGCGCCCCGGCACCCCCGACAACGCCCCGCTGCTCGGTCCCTGCGGGCTGCCCGGGCTGGTGCTGGCCACCGGCCACCACCGCAACGGCGTGCTGCTCACCCCGGTCACCGGTGACGTCGTCGCCGGCCTGCTGGCCGACGGTGCGCTGCCCGAGCTCGCCGCCCCGTTCACCGCCGAGAGGTTCACCCACCGATGACCGTCCCGATCACCGTCAACGGCGCCCCCGCCGAGCTGCCGGCCGGCGCCACCGTCGCCGTCCTGGTCGCCGAGCGCAGCGGCGGCCACGACCGGGTCGCGGTCGCCCGCAACGGCGACGTCGTCCCGCGCAGCAGCTGGGCCACCACCGAGCTCTCCCCCGGCGACCGCCTCGAGGTGCTCGCCCCCACCGCAGGAGGCTGAATGTCCAGCACGACCCCCACCCCGCCCGACGAGCTCGCCCCCGCCCTCGCCCACGAGGAGGCCACGGACCCGTTCACCATCGCCGGGCAGACCTTCACCTCCCGGCTGGTGCTCGGCACCGGCGGCCTGCCCAGCCTCGAGGTGCTGGAGCGGGTGGTCCGGGCCTCGGGCACCCAGCTGGTCACCGTCGCCCTGCGCCGGGTGGAGGCGGTGCCGGGCGGCTCGATGCTCGAGGTGCTGGAGCGCTGCGGCGTCCGGCTGCTGCCCAACACCGCCGGGTGCATGACCGCCCGGGAGGCGGTGCTCGCCGCCCGTCTCGGCCGGGAGGCGTTCGGCACCGACTGGGTGAAGCTCGAGGTCATCGGCGACGAGGTGACGCTGCTGCCGGACGCCGTCGAGCTGGTGGACGCCGCCGAGCAGCTGGTCGCCGAGGGGTTCACCGTGCTGCCGTACACCACCGACGACCCGGTGCTCGGGCGGCGGCTGGCCGACGTCGGGTGCGCCGCGATCATGCCGCTGGGCTCGCCGATCGGCAGCGGGCTGGGCATCCGCAACCCGCACTCGATCGCGCTGCTGCGGGAGGCGGTCGACGTCCCGGTGGTGCTCGACGCCGGCATCGGCACCGCCTCCGACGCCGCGCTGGCGATGGAGCTGGGCTGCGACGCGGTCCTCCTGGCCTCGGCGGTGACCCGCGCCCGCGACCCCGAGCGGATGGCGCTGGCCATGCGGCAGGCGGTGGAGGGCGGCCGGCTGGCCCACGGCGCCGGGCGGATCCCCCGGCGCTGGCACGCCCAGGCCTCCACCGCGATGCAGGGGCGCCCGGAGCTGGGATGACCCTGCCGCGGCTGCTGGTGCTCACCGACCGCACCCAGTGCCGGGGCAGCCTGGTCAACACCGTGGCCGCCGCGGTCGACGCCGGCGCCCGTGCGGTGGTGCTGCGGGAGAAGGACCTGCCCGGGCCCGAGCGCGACGCCCTGGCCGGCCGGCTGCGGGCGCTGCTCGACCCGGTCGGCGGGTTGCTGGTCCGCGCGGGCGCCGGGGCCGCCGACGCCGTCCATCTGGCCGCGCACGACCCGCTCCCGGCGCCGCGCCCCCGGCTGGTCGGCCGGTCCTGCCACGCCGCGGCCGAGCTGACCCGGGCCCGCGCCGAGGGCTGCGACTGGGCCTTCCTCTCCCCGGTGTTCCCGACGCCGTCCAAGCCCGGGTACGGCCCACCCCTGGGCCCGGCCGGGCTGGCCGCGCTCGTGCCGCTGGGCCCGCCGGTCTACGCCCTCGGCGGGATCGGCCCCGAGGAGGTGGCCGGCTGCCTGGCCGCCGGTGCCTCCGGGGTCGCGGTGATGGGCTCGGTGATGCGCGACCCGGCGTCGGTGCGCGACCTGCTCACGGCCCTGGGCTGAGGCGGGCACGATCGGGGCCGTGGCCTACCTCCTGCTCGCCTGCGCGATCGTCAGCGAGGTCGTCGCGACCTCGCTGCTCCCCCGCACCGCCGGGTTCACCGTGCTGCTGCCCAGCCTGGCCGTGCTGGCCGGCTACGCGCTCTCCTTCGTGCTGCTCGCGCAGGTGGTCAAGACGGTCCCGGTCGGGGTGGCCTACGCCATCTGGTCGGCCACCGGCACCGCCGCGGTGGCCGCGATCGGTGCGGTCTTCCTCGGCCAGTCGCTCACCGGCTGGCAGGTGGGTGGGCTGGCCCTGGTGGTCGGCGGGGTGGTGCTGCTCCAGTTGGGCGGCAGCGCGCACTGAACCTGCCCCGCCGCCACATGACGTCGCCGTGACATCGGCGGTTCCCGCCGCCCGGCGACCCTGCCGATGTCCTACGGTGCCGGGGGAACAGCGGCCGTCGGACCGACGCGCAGCCCGGTCGGATCGAGTGAGGTGACTCACACGACGTGTCGGGTTTCAGCAGGGTCGCTCAGGGCCAAGACAGGGGTTCGCCGTCGAGCAGCTGACGGCCAGGACGCGAGGAGATCGAGTGACGGGCGAGTCGGCCGGCCTGGCATGGCCGTCGTCGCCACCTCCGCCCGCCGAGGCCGGCTGGTCGTGGGACCTCACCACGGTTGCTGAGCTGCCCCGGGTCCGCGCCCAGCTCCGCCGGGGCCTGGCAGCCGAGTCCCGCGGTGACCAGGAGGCCGCCGACCTGGACGAGGCCGTCGTCCTGGCCTTCGACGAGATGGCCTCCAACGCCCTGCGGCACGGTGGCGGAGGGGTCCGCGCCCGGGTGCAGCGCACCCCGGACGCCTGGCTGATCGAGGTGCGGGACTCCGCGGCCACCCGCCCGCCGGCGCCCGCCGTGGGCCGCGACCCGAGCCAGGGCGGCCTCGGGCTCTACCTGATCGCCGAGATGGCCGACGCGCACGGCTGGCACCTGACCGAGGGCCAGAAGAGCGTCTGGGCGCTGCTCCCCCGCCGCTGAACGACGCCCCCCGGCCTCGCCGGCCGGCGTTCAGGGGGTCCTGGGCACCCGCTCCGGTCCGGCGCTGACCGGCCGCGGCCGGTCTTCCGGGTGCAGCCGGACGGCGACCAGGGCGACGTCGTCCTCCGACCCCTGCGGCCTCAGCCCGGCCACCAGCTGGTCGCACAGCTCCTCGAGCGGGAGGTGGCCGAGCTCGCCGAGCAGCTCGGCCAGCCGGGCGACACCGTCGTCCAGCGGCAGGTCCGGGCCCTCGACCAACCCGTCGGTGTAGAGCAGCACCGTGGCACCCCGGTCGACCACGGCGACCTGCTCACGCCGCCGGGCCTCCGGGAGGACGCCGAGCATCAGGTCGGCGCGCTCGGTCGCCAGCACCTCCACCCGGCCGTCCACGTGCAGCACCAGCAGCGGCGGATGCCCCGCGCTCGACCAGCGCAACCGGGTCTCCCCGCGCTCCCGGTCGACCGGCTCCTGCTCGAACCGGGCCACCGCCGCGGTGGCCAGGGTGTGCACCTGCAGCCCCTCCATGGCGCGGTCGAGGTCGGCCAGCACCGCCGCCGGCCCGCCACCGCTGCTGTAGGCGATGCCCCGCAGCAGGCTGCGCAGCTGGCCCATCGCCGCGGCGGCCACCGTGTCGTGCCCGACGACGTCCCCGATCGCCACCATCGTCGCGCCGCCGGGCTGCAGGAACGCGTCGTACCAGTCACCGCCCACCTGGGCGGCCTGCACCGCCGGGATGTAGCGGACGACGATCTCCGAGTGGTCGGGCTCCGGCGGCGCGGTCAGCAGACTGCGCTGCAGCTCCTCGGCCATCCGGCGCTGCTGCTCGTGCAGCGCCGCGCTGTCCAGCGCCAGCGCCACCCGGTCCGCGACGTCCCGGAAGGTGGCTTGCTCCTGCTCGTCGGCCTGCGCCCGTCCCCGGTCGCGGTACAGCGACAGGGCGCCCAGCACCCGGCCGCGGGCGACCAGTGCCAGCGCCAGCGCGTTTCCCGGGTTCAGCTGCCAGTAGGCGTCCCGGACCTCGCCGGCCGGCAGCCCGTTGCCGACCGCGGCCGCGACGTCGGGGATGACGGCCAGCTCCCCGGTGGCCAGGGCGTCGACGATCGGCGCGGTGTTGGTCAGCGCAGCCAGTCGCAGCCGGGCGTAGGTGGCCGCCGTGGGCCGCAGCGCGGGGTCGCGGTGCCAGCTGGCGACGTCCTGCAGGCGCCCGTCCTCCTCGACCAGGCTGGCGATGGCCCAGTCGCCCAGCGCGGGGACCACCGCGCGCACCAGCTCCTCCAGCGCCCCACGCGCACCACGCCGGTCGATCAGCGCGGTGGACAGGGTGTCGGACACCTGGGCGATCAACGCCAGCCGCTCGGCCTCCCGCCGGGCCGCGTCCTCGGCCCGGCGCCGCTCGGTCACGTCGAGGAAGTAGACCGACAGGCCGTCGGCGTCCGGCCAGGCCCGGACCTCGTACCAGCTGTCCAGCGGCGGCGGGTAGTACGCCTCGAAGACGGCCGGCTCCCGTCGGGCCATCGCCGACCGGTAGTTCTCCTCGAAGGCGCCGCCCACCGCCGCGGGGAACAGCTCCCAGATGTCCCCGCCGACCAGCTCGTCGCGGGAGCGCCCCAGCAACAGCTCGGCCTGGACGTTGACATAAGTGAAGCGCCAGTCCCGGCTGAGCGAGAAGAAGGCGGCGGGCATCGACTCCAGCACCCGCGCCACCCGGGCGTCGCCGTCCCGCTGGCGGGTGGTGTCCTGGGCGGCGCCCACCATGCGCACGGCGGCACCGCGCTCGTCGGGCAGCACCCGGCCACGGCTCAGCAGCCACCGGACCTCGCCGGAGGGCAGCACCACCCGGTACTCCACCTCGAACCCGCTGCGGGCGTCGACCGCCACCTGCAGGGCGTCCCGGACGCGAGCGGAGTCCTCGCGGTGCAGGCGGTCGGTGAACGCCTCGATCGTGCCGGGGAACCTGGACCGGTCGTACTCGAACAGCTCGACCATCCGGTCGTCCCAGACCAGCTCGTCGGTGACCAGGTCCCAGTCGAAACCGCCGATCCCCGCGGCGTCGATGGCCAGCCCCCAGCGCAGCCGGTCGCCCTCGAACTCGGCGACGACCGCGGCGAGCTCGAGCTCGGAGGTGACCGGCCCGGCCAGCCGGCTCAGCAGCGCCACGTCGTCCTCGCTCCACACCCGGGGCTCCGGCCCGAACACCGCCAGGACGCCGACGACGTGCTCACCGGCGGATTCGAACAGCGGTACCCCGAGGTAGGCGGCGACCCGGCCGGCCTGCACCGCCGGCAGGTGCGCGACCCGCGGATCGGACCGGACGTCGGTGTAGGCCCGGGGTGCGCGGGCGGCCACGACCGTGCCGCCCAGGGTGTCGTCGAGGCGGCGTTCGGTGCCGACCCGCCACACGGGGCGCCCCGAGACACCGGCGACGACCTGGAGGTCACCGGCCAGGGCGACGCCGGCCGACGGGGCACCGAGCAGCTCCGCGGCCAGGTCGGTCAGCCGTTGCAGACCGGGGCGGGCGGCGACGGCGGAGACACGGGCGCCCGCTGCGATCCGCGAGGGGTCGTGCAGCGTCATGGCCGGCCCCTCCCTGTCCCCGAGAACTCCCGCACCGCCCCCGTCCGCGGTGCTCGTGCCGCGGTCGATCATGCCCGGTGGCCGGGGCGCGCCTCCGAGGGTGCCGGGCAGCCCCGTGCCGGACGACCCGCACCGGGGGAGCATGGGTGGGTGCAGACACCCGTGCGTGCCGGTCCCGGGACGCCCCGGTCCCGGAACCCCCGCTCCTGGGCGGGGTCCGCGCGGCGCACCTGGGCCCGGCACCCGCAGCTCGGTCTCGCCCTCCGTGCCGCCATCGCCGCGACGATCGCCTGGGCACTGGCCCGTCTGCTCCCCGGCCCGGCCCAGGAGTACCCGTACTACGCGCCCTTCGGGGCGGTGATCGCCACCTCGACCACCCTGGCCGGCTCGGCACGGTCCTCCGCCCAGTCGATCGCGGCCATCGCCATCGGCGCCGCGGTGGCGCTGGCCGGCGACGCGCTGCCCACCCCGACGGTCGCCACCATCGGGATCGTCGTCATCGCCGGGGTGGTGCTGGCCGGGTGGGACCGGCTGGGCAGTGCCGGCAGCTGGGTGCCCACCTCGGCGCTGTTCGTGCTGATCATCGGCGGGGGCGACCCGATCGACTACGTGGCCGGCTACGCCGGGCTGACGTTCTTCGGTGCGCTGATCGGGATGGCCGTCCTCGCCGCCTTCCCGCCGCTGCCGCTGGCGCCGTCCCAGACCGAGCTCGGCCGGCTGCGTGACCTGCTGGCCGACCAGCTCGGCGACCTCGCCGAGGGACTCCGTCAGGAGCACCCACCCAGCCAGGACGAGTGGCGCACCCGGATGCGCTCGATCGACCCGGTGCTCGCCCAGATGCGCACCGCGGTGCAGCAGACCGACGAGGCCCGGCGCGGCAACCGGCGGGCCCGCCGGCACCAGCAGGACGCCGAGCGGCAGTACGCCCAGGCCCGGGCGCTGGAGCGGCTGACCCTGCTGGTCGAGGACCTGACCCAGCTGATCGCGGAGACCGAGCGGTCCGAGCTGTCCGAGGTGGCGCTCGGCCCGACCCTGCGGCCCACCGCGGCGGCCGCCCTCAGGGGGTTGGCCGACGCGCTGCGGTCGGTCGAGGGTGCGACGGCCGGCCCGGAGGCGACCCGGGCCGCCTACGACGCGCTGGACGGCCTGATCGGCGAGCTGCGCCGGGTGCGCGCCACCACCGACCACGACCTGTTCGCCGCGAGCAGCGTGGTGGTCGCCGTCCAGCGGTGCCTGGCGGCCGTCGTGCCCGAGGAGCTGGCCCGGGAGGAGGCGCCGGACTGACCCGGCCCCGCATCAGTCGCCGACGGCCCCGCGTCAGCGGCCGACGGCGTAGCCCTGCATCCCGCGGGGGTTGGCCCCGGCCCGCAGCACCCCGGTCTCCGGGTCGATCGAGACCGCCGACATCCGGCCCAGCGACCAGGGGTCGGAGACGGTGACCGTGTGCCCGCGACGGCGCAGCTCGGCGATCACGTCGTCCCCGAGCCGGGACTCCACGACGACCTCGCCCGGGGTCATGTCCCGGGGGTAGAAGGACGACGGGAAGCTGGTGGTGTGCCAGGCGGGCGCGTCGATCGCGGCCTGCAGGTCCAGGCCGCCCAGCGCGTGGGCCAGCCAGAAGCACAGTTGCCACTGCTCCTGCTGGTCACCGCCCGGGGTGCCGAAGGCCAGCGTCGGGACGCCGCCACGCAGCGCGAGCGACGGGGTCAGCGTGGTGCGTGGGCGCTTGCCGGGCAGCAGCGAGTTGGGCAGGTCGGGCTCGAGCCAGAACATCTGCGCCCGGGTGCCGAGCGCGAAGCCCAGCGAGGGGATGACCGGCGAGCTCTGCAGCCAGCCACCGGACGGGGTGGCCGAGACGATGTTGCCCCAGCGGTCGACGACGTCGACGTGGCAGGTGTCGCCGCGGGTGGTGCCGCGGGTGTCGACGGTGGGCTCGCCGACGCCGGCGATGGTGCCCGGGGAGGGACGGACGCCGGCGGAGGCGTCGGTGACGAACGCGGGCAGCCGTGGCGGGCGCCCCCCTGGCGAGCCGGGCCGCAGCTCGGTGCTGGCCCGGTCGCTGATGAGCGCCCGCCGCTGCTCGGTGTAGCCGGTGGAGAGCAGGTCGTCCACCGGCGCCTGTGCCGTGTCGCCGTACCAGGCCTCACGGTCGGCCATCGCCAGCTTGACCGCCTCCACGCTGGCGTGGACCAGGTCGGCATCGGCGGTGCCCGAGCCGTACCCGGCCCCGGCTCCTGCCGCCGGGTGGCCGTCCAGCATCGCGAGCGCCTGGAGCAGCGCCGGGCCCTGGGACCACGGCCCGGCCTTCGCGAGCGTCCACCCGCGCCAGTCCAAGGTGACCGGCGGCTCGTACGTCGGCTGCCAGCCGGCGAGGTCCTCACCCGTCAGGAAGCCGCGGTGGGCACGACCGGAGTCGTCCATCACCGGGGACCGGGAGAACTCGTCGATCGCCTGCGCGACGAACCCCGTGTACCAGGCCGCGAGTGCCGCCTCGATCTGCGCCTCTCGGGAGGGTCCGCGCGCTGCGTCGAGCAGTCGGCGGTAGGTCGAGGCGAGGACCGGGTTGCGGAACAGGCGACCGGCGGTGGGGGGTGCTCCGTCGGGGGCGAGCCAGGTGGCGGCCGAGGTAGGCCAGTGCGTGCGGAAGTGCTCGGAGACCGAGGCGACGGTCGCGGCGACCCGCGGGAGGAGCGGGTGGCCGTGCTCGGCGTACTCGATGGCGAAGCGGAGGACGGCGTCCAGCGGCAGGGTGCCGTGGTCGCGCAGGAGGGTCAGCCAGGCGCCGATGGCGCCGGGCACGGTGGCGGCGAGGAGGCCGGTGCCGGGGACCAGGTCGAGACCCAGCTGGCTGTAGGCCTCGATCGTGGCGCCGGCGGGGGCGGTGCCCTGACCGGAGAGGACGACGGGGACCCCCGCACCGGTGGCTGCCCGCGGGCTCCGGGCGAAGAGGACCGGGACCTCGCCCCCCGGGCCGTTGAGGTGCGGCTCGACGACCTGCAGGGTGAGACCCGCAGCGACCGCGGCATCGAACGCGTTGCCACCGGCCTCGAGGGTCGCCATGCCCGCGGCACTGGCGAGCCAGTGCGTCGAAGCGACCATCCCGAAGGTGCCGGCGAGTTCCGGGCGCGTGGTGAACACGTAGCCACCCTAAAGAACTCCGGCCGGTTCGCGCTGCGTCGCGGCGCCGCCGGTGTCGATCCGGTCGCCCGGTCCCGCGGCTGCGGCCGGGACGGCGGGGTGCCCGGGGACTGCCGCACCGGCGTCGGCTCGTCCTGCTCCGGCGCCCGGTGCCGCAGGCCCGGAACCGCCGGCCGGGGCGGCGTGCTCGGCAGCTCCCGCATCGGCACGGGCTCGTCCCGCTCGGGCGCCCGGTGCCGCAGGTCCAGGGGGGCGCTGCGCGAGCCGGCGACCGGCAGGGCCGGCTCGGGCAGGGTCAGCCGGTGCACCGTCGGCGGGACCGGACGGTCCCAGGCCAGGTGCACGCCGTGGGTGCCGCTGCCCCAGCCGGCCGCGCGCCGGGTCGCCGATCGCAGCCGGCCGAGCAGGTGCCGCACCGGGGCGGTCAGCCGCGGCTGCGGGGCGGCCAGCCGGACGGGCGTGCGCAGCAGGTCCACCGAGAGGTCGGTGGCGAAGGCGATCGCCGCCTCCAGGTCGTGGTCCACGACCGCGGGAAGCGACCGGACCGGCGCGGTGGGGGCGGCGGTCGCCGCGGCCGGCTGGGCGAGGGCGGGGCGGGGCCGGCCCGCCCCGTCGGTCAGCCGGTGCACCCGCAGCGGGGTGGCCCGCCAGGCCAGGTGCGCGCCGTCGGGTCCGGCGCCCCAGGTGCGCGCCCACTGGCCGAACTCGCGCCGCCGGGACCGCCGCGTGGCGCGCGGGGCGCCCGGTTCGGGCAGCGCTCGCGGCGACATGCCCAGCACGCCGACGGCCAGCCCGACCGCCAGCCCGGCGGCGAGGTCACCGGTGCCGGCGCTGGTCAGGTGCGCCTCCGGCGGGAGGGCCGGCCCCTGGCCGAAGAGGCCGATCGGGGCGGTGCGGGGCACGACGCCCCGGGGAGCCGGCACGTCGGTCCGCCGGACTGCTGCCGTGTCGATCGCCATCGCTGCCCTCCCGGGGAAGTAGTTGCCGCGGCCGGGGAAGGGGCCGCGGGCAAGGAAGAAGTTACGGACGACGGCGGTCGCGGACCGGCTCTGCGGACCCCCCGGCCGGGCCGCGTGACCGAACCGTTGCCCAGACCCCTCGCAACGGTCGATGACCCCCCTCCCGGCCCGGTCACTTGTCGACTCCACCGGGCGAAACCCCAGATCAGGCGGCCCATCGGTGGTCGATGACCTCGGCGACCGGGCCGACGCACCGGCGTGTCGGGTGTGTCTGGTGGGATGACCGGGTGCCCGACACCCAGCCCGCACCCGGCCCGGTCCCGCTCGTCGTCGACACCGACCCGGGCATCGACGACGCCCTTGCGCTGCTGCTCGCGCTGGCCAGCCCGGAGGTCGACCTGCGGCTGGTGACGACGGTGCACGGCAACGTCGACCTGGCGCAGACCACGGAGAACGCCCTCCGGGTGCTGCACCTGGCCGGCCGGTCCGACGTGCCGGTGGCGGTGGGTGCCCGCTCGTCGCTGGCGGTGCCCCAGGCCCGGCGGGCCGGGCACGTGCACGGGGCGGCGGGGCTGGGCGGCGTCGTCCTCCCGCCCTCACCCGCGGCGGTGGACCCGCGCCCGGCGGTGGTCGCGCTGGCCGAGCTGCTGCTGAGCAGCGAGCGACCGGTCACCGTGGCGGCGATCGGGCCGCTGACGAACATCGCGCTGCTGCTGGCGGTGTACCCCGACGCCGCGGCGCGGATCGGGCGGCTGGTGGTGATGGGCGGGTCGGCGACCCGCGGGGGCAACGTCACGGCGGCCGCGGAGTTCAACGTCTGGGCCGACCCGGAGGCCGCCGCCGTGGTGTTCGCCGCGGGCCTGCCCACGGTGCTGGTCGGGCTGGACGTCACCCTGCCGACCGTGCTCACCGAGGCGGGGATCGCCCGCTTCGCCGCGGCGGGGCCGGTCGGCGCCCAGGCCGCGGCGATGCTGCAGCAGTACCTGGACCACGCCCGCACGTCCTACGGCACCGACGGGGTGGTGGTGCACGACGCGCTGGCGCTGACCGAGGCGATCGTGCCCGGGACGCTGCGCACCGTGCCGCGGGACGTGGTGGTCGACACCGGGCCCGGTGCCGGGCGCGGGCAGACGCTGGTGGACCGCCGGACGCCGTCGTCCTCGCCCACCGCGGTGGCGGTGGCCGAGGGCGTCGACAGCGACGCGGCCGTCGAGTTCCTGGTCAACAGGCTGGAACGGCTCGCGGCCCAGGGGTGACCCCTGCAGCCGCGAGCCTCCGGCGTGCTGCGGCCGGTCAGACCCGCTCGACGAGCCCCTCGTCGACGAGCCAGTCCATCGCCACGTCCGCCGGCTCCTCACCGCCGACGTCGACCCGGCCGTTGAGCTCGATGAGCACCTCGTCGGTGAGCAGCGGGGTGATCTCCGCGAAGACGTCGGCGATCTCCGGGAACTCCTCCAGGGTGGCGGTCACCACCTCGGGGGCGACGTTGTAGGCCGGGAAGTAGCCGCGGTCGTCCTCGAGCACGGTCAGGCCCAGGGAGGCGATCCGGCCGTCGGTGGTGAACACCTCGCCGAAGTTGCACCGGTCGCCGCTGTCGGTGGCGGTGTAGACGGCGCCGGTGTCCAGGATGCTGACGTTGTCCCGCGGCACCCCGTCCGGGTCGCCGAGGGGGATGTCGTAGGCCTCCAGCATCGGCTCGAAGCCGTCGACGCGGGTGGCGAACTCCGACTCCACGCAGAAGGTGCGCTCCTCGACCGGCAGCTCGGCGATGTCCGAGAGGGTCGCGATCCCGCCGAGCTCCTCGACGGCCTCGTCGCGCACCGCGAAGGCGTAGGTGTTGTTGGCCTCGGCCGGCGGGAGCCAGGTGATCCCGTTCTCCGCGTCGGCGTCCCGGACCGCCTCGTACTGCTCCTGCTGGTCCGGGATGCCCTCGGCCATGCCCAGGTAGTTGATCCACCCGGTGCCGGTGTACTCGAACTGCACGTCGGTCTCGGCGCTGAGCATCGCGGCCCGGGCCGGGGCGGCCCCCGGGATGCCGCTGCGGTCGGTCACGTCGAAGCCGGCGGCCTCCAGCGCGATCGCGGCGATCTTGCCCAGGATCAGCTGCTCGGTGAAGGCCTTGGCGCCCACCGTGATCGGCTCGCCCTCGGCCGCCTCGATCGGTCGGATGCTGCCGGGCGCAGCGTCGGGGACGAGACCGTTGGCGCTCTCCAGGCCGCAGCCGGTGAGCAGGGTGGTGGCGGCCAGCGCGGCGGCCAGCTTCTTCGGGGAGTGCATCAGAGTCCCTTCGGGCGGGCGACGTGCTCGACGACCCGGCCGAGCCAGTCGATGGCCAGGGCGAGCAGGGCGACCAGCACCGCACCGCTGACCAGCAGCGAGTTCAGCGACAGGGTGATGCCGGTGTTGATCAGCACGCCCAGCCCGCCGCCGGCGATGAAGGTGGCCAGGGTGGCGGTGCCGACGAGCAGCACCAGGGCGGTCCGCACCCCGGAGAGCATCACCGGGACGGCCAGCGGCAGCTCGACGCGGAACAGCACCGCGGCGCCGCTCATGCCCATCCCGCGGCCGGCCTCGACCAGCCGGGCGTCCACGCCCTGCAGCCCGACCATGGTGTTGCGCAGCACCGGCAGCGCCGAGTAGACGACCAGCGCCACGATCGTCGTCCCGAAGCCGAAGCCCAGCCAGTCGGCCAGCAGCACGAACAGACCGATCGCAGGTGCGGCCTGACCCACGTTGGCCAGGCCGATCACCAGCGGGGTGAACCGCCGCAGCGCGGGCCGGGTCAGGGCGATGCCGAGCGGTATGGCGATGAGCAGCACGATCACCGCCGCGACGACGGTCAGCTGCAGGTGCCGGAGCACGCTGTCCCACAAGGTGGCCGCGCCCAGCTGGCGCGCCTCGGTGTCGCTGAGCGTGGTGGTCGACCGCCACACCACGTAGGCGAGCAGGCCCAGCGCCACCAGCACCGGCTGGAGGACCAGCGCCCGCCAGCCGCCGCGGGCGCGCACCGGCGACGCGGCGTCCCGCCGGTCGCGGGACGCGCTCTGCTCGGCCTCGGGGCGGCGCAGCGGGTCCGGGCGCTCGCCGGTGTCCGGCCTCCCGGTGGCGGCGGTCATCCGGCCACCTCGCTCCGCGTCCGCTGGATGGCGTCCATGATCGTCTCGATCGAGACGACACCGGCCAGGCTGTCCCGGCGGCCGATCACCACGGCCCCGCCCTGGCTGGCGGCCAGCATGGTGTCCAGCGCGTCGTTCAGCGTGGAACCCAGACCGACGACCGGCAGCTTCTCGTCGACGGTGGCCGGGATCTGCTGCATCCGGCTGACCTCGGCGGTGGTCGGCCAGCTGATCGGCCGGCCGCGCCGGTCCAGCACGACGATGTACTCGTCGCCCGCGGCCCGCGCGCGGGCCAGCGCCTCGGCGGCGTCGTCGCCGACCGAGGCGGAGGTGACCGGCTTCAGCTCCAGGCTGTTGACCCGGGTGAGGGTGAGCTGCTTGAGCGTGGCCCCGGCGCCGATGAAGTCCGCGACGTACTCCTCGGCCGGCTCGGCGAGGATCGCCTCGGGGGTGTCGTACTGCACGACCCGCGCGCCGACGTCGAACACCACGATCCGGTCGCCGAGCTTGACCGCCTCGTCGAAGTCGTGGGTGACGAAGACGATCGTCTTGCCCAGCTCCTCCTGGATCCGCAGCAGCTCGTCCTGCAGGCGCTGGCGGGTGATCGGGTCGACCGCACCGAACGGCTCGTCCATCAGCAGCACCGGCGGGTCCGCGGCGAGCGCCCGGGCCACCCCGACCCGCTGCTGCTGGCCGCCGGAGAGCTCCTTGGGGTAGCGGTCCCGGTAGACCTCCGGGTCCAGCCCCACCAGGTCCAGCAGCTCGTCGATCCGCGCGGTGACCCGCTCCTTGTCCCAGCCCAGCATGCGCGGCACCATGCCGACGTTCGTGCCGACCGTCATGTGCGGGAACAGCCCACCGGCCTGGATGACGTAGCCGATCCGGCGGCGCAGCTGGTCGGGGTCCTGCTTCGTGACGTCCTCGTCGCCGAGGTGGATGGTGCCGCTGCTGGGCTCGATGAGCCGGTTGAGCATCTTCAGCAGCGTCGTCTTCCCGCAGCCGGACGGGCCGACGAACATCACCGTCTCGCCCGCCGGGATCTCCAGCGACACCGCGTCCACGGCGGGCCGGTCCTGGCCGGGGTAGCGCTTGGTGACCCCGTCGAGGCGGATGGAGACGCCGCTGACCCGACGCCCCTCGCTGCTCTGCGGCGCGGGGTCGGTGGAGTGGGCGTCAGCGGAACTCAGGGTGTCAGACACGGATCCCCCTGGGGGTGGTGAGGCGACCCAGCAGCAGGAGCAGCAGGTCGAGGACGAGGGCCAGGACGACGATGGCGATCGTCCCGGTGAGTGCGGAGTTCAGGGCGTTCGCGCCGCCCAGCCGGGACAGCCCGGTGAAGATGAAGCCGCCGAGCCCGGGGCCGAGCACGTAGGCGGCGATGGCCGCGATGCCCATGACCATCTGGGTGGAGACCCGGACGCCGGCCAGGATCACCGGCCAGGCCAGCGGGATCTCGATCCGCGCCAGGGTCGACAGCCGGCTCATCCCCATGCCGCGCGCGGACTCGATGAGCGAGCGGTCGACACCGGCCAGCCCCACCACGGCGTTGCGCAGCACCGGCAGCGCCGCGTAGAAGGTCACCGCGATGACGGCGGGGGTGATGCCGAAGCCGAAGGGCGCGAGCAGGATGCCCAGCAGCGCGAACGCCGGGATCGTCAGGCCGATCGCCGACACACCGTTGGCCAGGCCGGTCAGCCGCGGGCTCCGGTAGACGAGCACCGCCAGCGCCAGTGCGATCAGGCTGCCCAGCAGCACGCACTGCACGACCAGGCTGACGTGCTGGAACGCCTGGAAGGCGATCTGCCCGCGCCGGTCCAGTACGTAGTCCCACATGTGCCCACCCACCCCTCTCCGTGTCCGGCCCAGGGGTCGGACGGTCATGTCGTCGATCGATCGCGTCTGTGGGACGGCGCCGGACGTCGAGCGCCGGCGGCCCAGGGCATCGGCACACGCCGCTCTGCCGCACCGCGGGCTGGGATCTCGGGCCCGGTGGTCTCGGGACCGCCGTGCGGCCGTCGTTCACGATCACACGGCGGGGCGGCTGCCGCGACCGCAGGGACATGACGAAGCTGTGACAGTCGTACCGATCTGGGGTCGGCCCGGCTGACCTGCCCCGATCGGGGTAAGAGGCAGCTGTGCCGGCCCCGTGGTCCCATGCTCCCGGGAGAGCATCCACGTGGGGCACGGCGGGAACGTGCCCTGTGCACAGAGGAGGACCCATCAACACCGTCAGCTCAGCAGCCGACGAGACGCCGTTCGAGGTGGAGCTGACCGATGGCAGCGAGCCGGGGCAGGTCGTCGCGCACGTCCGCGGTGAACTGGACGCCGCCGGCAACCCGCTGCTGCAGCAGTCGCTGCTGCGGGCCCTCCGCCGGGCCGAGCGGCTGCTCACCATCGATCTGTCGGGGGTCACGTTCTTCGGCTCGGCCGGGGTCACCGCCCTGGTCTGGGTCAGCCAGCACCGGGAGGCGGCCGGCAAGCGGGTCTGCGTGGTCGCCACCAGCCGGATCGTGACCGGTCCGCTGGAGCTCACCGGCCTGCTCGACCGGCTGGACGTGCAGGGCATGCCGACCGGGTCCGACGCCCCCGGGGCCGACCCGCACTGACCCGCGGTGCACCCGCCACCGGACCCCCGTGCTGCAGGACGGCGTGCTGTCGGCCACGATGGTCCCGGCGGAGACACCGGCCGACGAGGGGACTGAGCGTGAGTGCACTGGTCTGGCCCTCGTCACCGATCCCTTCCGAGGACGGTGACGTGTGGCGCTGGGAGCTGCCCACGGTGCATGACGCGTCGCGGGTCCGGATGGACCTGCGCGCCCGCCTGGCCCACCCCTCCCTGACCGCCCGCTCGACCGAGGACGCCCGCGAGGGCCTGCTGCTGGTGTTCGAGGAGCTGTCCTCCAACGCATTGCGGCACGGTGGCGGTGCAGTCCAGGCGATGATCGTCGCGGTCTCCAGCGGCTGGCTGATCGTGCTGACCGACGGGTCGCCGGACTCCCCGCCGCGGCCGGCGGTCGACCGCGACCCGGCGTTCGGTGGCATGGGCCTGCCGATGGTCGCCCAGCTCTCGGTCGACTACGGCTGGGCCAGCGAGCCCGGCCGCAAGCACGTCTGGGCCCGGCTCCCCTCCGGGCTGACCAGCGCCTCGGTGCCCCGGCCACGCTCCTCCTCCGGCCCGGCCGCCTGACCCATCGCCCGGCCGCTCAGCTGCACACGACGGTCACCTCGGTGAAGCCCTCCTCCGTCGTCGGGGGGACCAGCCGGCCCGCGGCGCTGTAGAGCCCGACCAGTGGGACCCGGGCGCGACCCCCGCGTGCCCCGTTGCGCGCCCGGCAGGTCTCCACCGGGACGTCGAGGAACACCGCCCGGACCGGGACACCGGCTGCTGCCGCCAGCGCGAGCAGCGGTGCCCGCTCGGCCGGTGACGGCGAGGTGTTGTCCACGACCACGCTGGCGCCCTCGGCCAGCAGGGCGGCCACCACCCGCTGCTGACGCGCCTCCCGGTGCCGGGCGTTCGGCCAGTGGTCCTTGCTGACCACGACGTGGCTGCCGGCCAGGTGCTCGGCCACGAAGGTCGACTTGCCCGAGCCCTGCAGCCCGACCATCACCACCAGCTCCTGACCGCCCGCGCCCATCGGGGCATCATCCCGCGCCCTGCGTCTGCGCGGCCGGCTGCGACCTCGGAGCCGCAGGTCAGCGGCCTGGTCGGGGTTCGACCACCGCTGCGGCGGGCAGTGAGGACCAGTTGCCCGCGACCTGAGGAGGAGCCGTGTTCCCGGCCGAGAACATCCGTGACTGGCGCACCCTGAACGTGATCGACCCCGACGGGAGCAAGATCGGCACCCTGGAGTCGGTGTACGTGGACACCACCACGGACCAGCCGTTCTTCGCCGCCGTCGTCACCGGCTTCATCGGCCGGCACAAGCTCACCTTCGTGCCGCTCACCGACGCCACCGTGGCCCCCGACCACGTCCGCGTCGCCGTTCCGAAGGACCTGGCGAAGAACGCCCCGTCGATCGACACCGACGGCGAGCTCACCGTCGAGCAGGAGCCCGACGTGTTCGCCCACTACTCGCTGCCCTACACCCCTGGCGTCCGCCGGCTCGCCCGCCGCTGAGGAAGGACCCCCGCGCCCCCACCTGCACGGGGGGCGCGGGCGCGGTCGTCCCGGCCATGTTGGCCAACATGGCCGGGCGGGTCAGCGGGCCGGGGCCTAGCTGCGGCGCGAGGTGAAGAGGCCGGCGGCGTCGCGCAGGCTCTTGGTCGGCTTGAGCCAGGCGCCGTCCGCAGGCAGGGCGTCCAGGCGCACCCGGTCCAGCGGCTCGACGAAGGCGCCGGGGACGTCCTCGATGTCGATGAACTGCAGCAGCTCGGAGCTGATCGCGTACCCGGCGACCTCGCTGAAGGCGACGACGACGACCTCGGTGCCCGAGCGGGCCAGGTCCTCCAGCGGCTCGGCGAAGTTGCGGCCGTCGCCGGAGAACACCACCAGCCGGCGCAGCTGGTGGCTGTGCGCCCGCACGCTGATGTGGTCCAGCATCGACTGGTCGATGTCGTCGTCGGGCTGCAGCTTCGGGCGGGCGAACACCGCGTAGCCGAAGCTGCGCAGCGCCTCCACCCAGCGCTGCAGCGACGTGGCGTGCTGCGGCGGCACGTTGGCGAAGACGCAGGCCTCCACATCGGGCTGCTGCGCGGCCCCCCGGTCGCCCGCCCCGTCGACGAACCAGGCGGCGATCGCGTCGAACCGCGGCCGGGACGCCGCCGTGGGGCGCGCCCCGATCACGTTCGACAGGGTCATGTCGATGTTGGGTGCGTCCCAGACCAGCAGGTCCAGGGGCTGCCGGGCACCCTCGCCCCAGCCGTCCGCCGTCGCGTCCACCATGTCCCGGGCCCCATCCTGGTCATCGGTCACAGGGGCAGTGTGCCGAACGGCGTCCACCGGCGGCTGCGGCGCACCCGCCGGGACCGGCCGCGGCGGCCCCGGCGGGGCGGTGGCGCGGCGCCGCCGTCGCTCGCTCACGAGCGGGCCCCGGCAGGCTCGACCGCGGCCCGGTCGACCAGCTGCCGCACCGGCACACCGGGTGGCAGGGTGCCCAGCACCCCGCCCCAGTCGCCGGCCAGCCGGGTGGCACAGAAGGCATCGGCGACGGCGGCCGGGGCGTGCCGCAGCAGCAGTCCGGCCTGCAGGCAGAGCGCGAGCCGGCCGGCGACCCGGCGGGCGCGCAGCGGCAAATGGTCGGGGTCGGCGAGCTCGGCGGCCAGCCCGGCCAGCGCCGCGTCGTACCGCGGGTCGGCGCCGCGGGCCAGCTCCAGCTCCGCGCGCACCGCGGCCAGCGCGGGCGAGCCGGTGCCCAGGGCGCGCAGCACGTCCAGGGCGATCACGTTGCCCGACCCCTCCCAGATCGAGTTGAGCGGGGCCTGCCGGTAGAGCCGCGGCATCCCGGACTCCTCGACGTAGCCGTTCCCACCCAGCACCTCCAGCGCCTCGGCGACCGCGGTCGGGGTGCGCTTGCAGACCCAGAACTTCGCCACCGCGCCGGCCAGCCGCAGGAGGTCGCGCTCGCCGGCGTCCTGGGCGGCGGCCAGCCGGACCGCCAGCGCGGTCGCCGCCTCGCTCTCCAGCGCCAGGTCGGCGAGCACGTTCTGCATCAGCGGCTGGTCGGCCAGCCGGGCCCCGAAGGCCGACCGGTTCCGGGCGTGGTGCACCGCCTGGGTCAGCGCCGCGCGCACGGTGGCGGCCGACCCCAGCACGCAGTCCAGCCGGGTGGTCGCCACCATCTCGATGATCGCCGGCACCCCGCGCCCGGGGTCGCCGACCAGCCAGCCCGTCGTCCCGTCGAACTCGACCTCGCTCGAGGCGTTCGACCGGTCGCCGAGCTTGTCCTTGAGCCGCTGCAGCCGGAAGACGTTGCGCTCCCCGCCCGGCAGCACCCGCGGCACCAGGAAGCAGCTCAGCCCCTCTGCGGTCTGCGCGAGCACCAGGAACAGGTCGCTCATCGGCGCCGAGGTGAACCACTTGTGCCCGGTCAGCGACCAGCTGCCGTCCCCGGCGGGGAGGGCCCGCGTGGTGTTGGCCCGCACGTCGGAGCCGCCCTGCTTCTCCGTCATCCCCATGCCGGCGACCAGTCCGCGCTTGCTCTGCGGGTCGGCCAGCCCGAACTGGTAGCTGCGGCTGGTCAGCCCGGGCTCCAGCGCGGCAGCCAGGTCGGGGGCCGCACGCAGGGCCGGGACGGCGGCGTAGGTCATCGTCACCGGGCAGCCGTGACCGGCCTCCACCTGGGTCCAGCCCAGGTAGCCCACCGCCCGGCGGACGTGCGCATGGCGGTCCCCCGCCGCCTGCTCGGCCCACGGCGCACCGGCCAGGCCGTGCCCGACCGCGGCGCCCATCAGCTCGTGCCAGGCGGGGTGGAACTCCACCTCGTCGACCCGGTGGCCGTACCGGTCATGGGTGCGCAGCCGGGGCGGGTGCTCGTTCGCCAGCCGGGCCCACTCCAGCGCCTGCTCGCTGCCGGCCAGCGCACCGAGGCCGGCCAGGGAGTCCAGCGCCGCCTGGTCCGCGTGCCGCCGGCACGCCTCGGCCAGCGCGGTGTCGCCGGTGATCGGGTCGTGGCCGACCAGCGGGGGCACCTGGTTGGTCACCTCGTGCGTGACGCTCATGCCCGCACCGTACGAGACGGGGGCCACCGGTCGGCTGAGGTGGCGACGGGCCCAGGCGCGACGGGCCCAGGCGCGACGGGCCCAGGCGCGACGGGCCCAGGCGCGACGGGCCCAGGCGCGACGGGCCCAGGCGC
>NZ_CANKUD010000011.1 GCF_947486615.1 uncultured Modestobacter sp. | reverse complement strand
TGCGGCGGTCTGCCGATGCTGCGGACGGTCAAGCCGCACGTGGTCGTCGGCATCGACCTCGATGACCTGGTCGACCCGGCCACGGGCGCTGGTGCGGCGGACACCGGTTTCGGGGCCATGATCTCTGCCGCGCGGGCCCGGTACCTGGCCTGTGATGGGAGCATCTCCCGGATCGTGATGGGCCCCGATGGGACGCCGCTGGACCTGGGCCGGGACCACCGGGTGGTCACCCCCGGCCTGCGCAGAGCAGTCGAGCGGCGGGACAAGTCGTGTGTGTTCGCCGGGTGCGGTGCCCCGACGTGGTGGTGCGAGGTGCACCACCTGATCCACTGGCTGCACGACGGCGAGACCAACCTGGAGAACTCAGCCCTGCTCTGCGAACGGCACCACACCAAGGTCCACCACGGCTTCCACGTCGAACGACAACCGGATGGCCGATGGCGCACCTGGCGACCCGACGGCACCGAGATCCTCATCGGACCCCTCCGGTAGCCCTCAGAGCTCGTCGCCGTCCCAGTCGGCGTCCAGGACCCTCGCGTGCGCAGCGACGTCCGGGTGCAGGCGTGCGCGGAGGCACTCCGCATGGACGAAGAACTGCTGCTCTCGCTGCTGCGCGGCCTCCTCCTGCCATCGTGCGACCACGACGAGGGCGCAGGGGTCCACGTCGCTTCCTCGGGCCGTCTCGCCACAGAACGCGCACACGACATCCAGCGGCACAGCGATGAGGGTGCCAGTCGGCGACTGCGGTGCGGCAGGCGCACGTCTCTGCTCCCGGCGGGTGAGCCGCGATCGAGCATCGAGTGCCTGTCGCACCGTCCGGATACCGTTCCGGCGTGAGCAGTGAGGCAGACGTGGAGCTGGGTGGAGTCGGCGAGCCGCGCGTGGGAGCGGCCGTCGACCGGGAGGACGTCACCGAGGTCCCCGACGACGCGCGCACCCGGCACCGCGACCTGGCCGAGGAGCTCGACCGGTACGCCTTCGCCTACTACGTGCAGGACGCCCCGCTGGTCAGTGACGGCCAGTACGACGAGCTCATGGGCGAGCTGAAGGCCATCGAGGCCGCCCACCCGGCGCTGGTCACCCCCGACTCGCCCAGCCAGAAGGTCAACGGCGGCTTCGGCGCCACCTTCGCCCCGGTCACCCACCCGGAGCGGATGCAGAGCCTGGACAACGCCTTTTCCTCCGACGAGCTCTCCGCCTGGGCCGCCCGCGCCGAGCGCGACGGCGCCGCGGGCGCCGGCTACCTCTGCGAGCTGAAGGTCGACGGCCTGGCCGTCGACCTGGTCTACGAGCGCGGCCGGCTGGTCCGGGCCGCCACCCGCGGCGACGGCGTCACCGGTGAGGACGTCACCGCCAACGTGCGCACCCTGGCCGTCGTCCCGCAGGAGCTCACCGGCGACGACGTGCCGGAGTTCCTGGAGGTCCGGGGCGAGGTCTACTTCCCGGTGGCCGCGTTCGCCGAGGTCAACGCCGGGCTGGTCGAGGCGGGCAAGCCGCCGTTCGCCAACCCGCGCAACGCCGCAGCCGGGTCGCTGCGGCAGAAGGACGCCCGGGAGACCGCCAAGCGGCCGCTCAGCATGGTGGTGCACGGCATCGGTGCCCGCCGCGGCTTCGAGCCCGACCGGCAGTCAGGCGCCTACGACCAGCTGCGGGCCTGGGGCCTGCCCACCAGTGAGCGCTACGAGGTGGTCGACGGGCTCGAGGGCGTGTGGGGCTACATCGAGCGCTACCGGGAGCAGCGGCACGCTGTCGAACACGAGATCGACGGCGTCGTGGTCAAGATCGACCAGGTCGCGCTGCAGCGGCGGCTGGGGTCGACCAGCCGCGCCCCGCGCTGGGCGATCGCCTTCAAGTACCCGCCCGAGGAGGCGACCACGACCCTGCACGACATCCGGGTCAACGTCGGGCGCACCGGCCGGGTCACCCCGTTCGCGTTCATGGAGCCGGTCAAGGTCGCCGGGTCCACCGTCCAGCTGGCCACGCTGCACAACGCCAGCGAGGTCAAGCGCAAGGGCGTGCTGATCGGCGACACCGTCGTCATCCGCAAGGCCGGTGACGTCATCCCCGAGGTGCTCGGCCCGGTGGTCGCCGCGCGTACCGGCGACGAGCGCGAGTTCGTCATGCCCACGCACTGCCCCGAGTGCGGTACCGAGCTGCGGCCGGAGAAGGAGGGCGACGCCGACATCCGCTGCCCGAACGCCCGCTCCTGCCCCGCCCAGCTGCGGGAGCGCGTCTTCCACGTCGCCGGTCGCGGCGCCTTCGACATCGAGGTGCTCGGCTACGAGGCCGCCGCCGCGCTGCTGGAGAGCCACCTGCTCGCCGACGAGGGCGACGTCTTCGCCCTCGACGAGGAGGCACTGTGCCGCACCGACTTCTTCACGAAGAAGGACGGCACCCTCTCCGCCAACGGCAAGCGGCTGCTCACCAACCTGCAGACCCGCAAGGACGTGCCGCTGTGGCGGGTGCTGGTGGCACTCTCCATCCGGCATGTCGGCCCGACCGCCGCCCAGGCGCTGGCGCGCGAGTTCCGCTCGATCGACCGGCTGATCGCCGCCACCGAGGAGGAGCTGGCCGCGGCCGAGGGCGTCGGCCCCACGATCGCCACGGCGGTGCGCGACTGGTTCACCGTCGACTGGCACCGCGACGTGGTGGAGAAGTGGCGGGCCGCCGGCGTGCGGATGGCCGACGCCGAGTCCGACGACGCCCCCGGGCCGCTGACCGGCGTCACCGTGGTCGTCACCGGGTCACTGCGTGACCACAGCCGCGACCAGGCGATCGCGGCCATCCAGGAGCGCGGCGGCAAGGTCACCGGCTCGGTGTCCAAGAAGACCGGCTTCGTCGTGGTCGGTGCCGACCCGGGCAGCAAGTACGACAAGGCCGTGGCGGTGAAGGCGCCGATCCTGGACGACGACGGCTTCGCCGTGCTGCTGGAGCAGGGCCCGGACGCCGCCCGGGAGGTCGCCACCATCGGCGACGGCTCGGCGCCTGCCGAGCCCGCGGACGGGGCCGCCGGCTAGACCGGGGGGAGCCGGGCGACGGTCGCGGCCAGTCCGGTCAGGTGCGCCAACCGCAGCAGCTCCGAGCGCCGGAACGCCGGGCCGCCGGACCGGCCGAGCAGTACCGCGGTGCCCTCGACGCCGAGCGGGGCGGCCATCATCTCCACGGCCATCTCCTGCCAGCGCACCGGCACCCAGTCCGCGTCGCTGGGCAGCAGCAGGGGAGAGGTCAGCGGCAGCCAGGGCGGCCGGATGCCCTCCAGGGACGGCGCCGCGTCGGAGGCGGCGAGCACGGTCGGGGCCTCCGCCGAGCCGGCCAGCACGACCGCCCAGCCGCTGCGGAAGACCCGGGGCAGCTCGGTCGCGAGCACCTTCGCGGTGCCCTCGCCGGCCGGGGCTAGGGCCTCCAGCAGGGCCAGCTCGCGGTGGGTGTCCATCGGCCCGGCGAACGGCCGCAGCGACTCGACCTGCACCCCGGGCACCGCGGTCGCCGCGGTGATCAGGCTGTCCGCGACCCGGTCGGCCGGCAGCTCGACCACGATGTCGTCGACGGCCACGCCGTTGCCCCGCTCGAGGACGTCGACGGAGACGATGTCGATCCCGGCCTCGCCGAGCGCGCTCGCCACGGCGCCCAGGATGCCGGGCCGGTCGGGCACGACCAGCCGCAAGAGATAGGACACGGATCCCTCCGGTGCCTCGCGCCGCGGGCCGATCGCCGTCGATCGGGGACAGGGGCAGCCTCCCCCATCAGGCGCCCGGTATCCAGCCCGGCTCGCGGTCGGGGCGGTGCGGCCGCCCACGTACAGTTGACACGTCGTATGACGCGAGTCGTGGCAACGGGCAGGTCGACGAATGGGGTTCCCCGGCAGCATGAGCAGCATCTCCCGAGAGGACGTCGCGCACCTGGCGCGCCTGGCGCGCCTGGCGGTGACCGACGACGAGCTCGACCGCTTCGCCGGACAGCTGGACCAGGTGCTCGGCGCCGTCGCCCGGGTCGGTGAAGCCGCCGTGGCCGACGTCCCGCCGATGTCCCACGCCGTGCCGCTGACCAACGTGCTGCGCGCCGACGTGGTGACCCCCAGCCTCCCGCGCGACGTGGTGCTGGCCGGGGCACCCGCCGCCGAGGACGACCGGATCCGCGTGCCGCGCATCCTGGGGGACGCCGAGTGACCAGCACCCGCACCGACCTGACCTCTGCCGACGTCGCCGAGCTCTCCCGGCTGCTGTCCACCGGTGAGGTGAGCGCCGTCGAGGTGACCCGTGCGCACCTGGACCGGATCGCCGCCCAGGACGGCCGGCTCGGCGCCTACCTGCACGTCGAGGACGACGCCGCGATCGCCGCGGCCACCGCCGTCGACGAGGCCCGTGCCGCCGGCGACGAGCTGGGCCCGCTGGCCGGCGTCCCGGTCGCGCTCAAGGACCTGGTGGTCACCGAGGGCGTGCCGACGACCAGCGGCTCGAAGATCCTCGAGGGCTGGCTTCCGCCCTACAGCGCCACCATCGCCACCCGGCTGGCCGAGGCCGGCACGGTGCTGCTGGGCAAGACCAACATGGACGAGTTCGCGATGGGCTCCTCCACGGAGAACTCCGCCTACCAGGTCACCCGCAACCCCTGGGACACCGACCGCATCCCCGGTGGCTCCTCCGGTGGCTCCAGCGCCGCCGTCGCCGGGGACCTCGCGCCCTGGTCGATCGGCACCGACACCGGCGGCTCGATCCGCCAGCCGGCCGCCGTCACCGGCCTCGTGGGCCACAAGCCCACCTACGGCTCGGTGTCCCGCTACGGCCTCATCGCCTTCTCCTCCAGCCTCGACCAGGCCGGCCCGATGGCGCGCACCGTGCTGGACGCCGCGGTCATGCACGAGGTCATCGGCGGCCACGACCCCCGCGACTCCACCAGCATCGACTCCCCGCTGGCCGGTCTGGCCGACGCCGCGCGGTCCGGCGCGGCCGGGGACCTGCGCGGCGTCCGGATCGGCGTCGTCCGGGAGCTCGGCGGCGAAGGGCACACCGAGGGCTACGAGCCCGGCGTACTGGCCCGCACCCGCGAGGCGATCGAGGTGCTCGCCGGGCTGGGCGCGGAGGTCACCGAGGTCTCCTGCCCGTCCTTCGACCTGGCGCTGCCGGCGTACTACCTGATCGCGCCGAGCGAGGCGTCGAGCAACCTGGCCCGCTACGAGGGCGTCCGGTTCGGCCTGCGGGTCGGCGACGACGGCAGTCACGACCTCGACGAGGTGATGGCGCTGACCCGGGAGGCCGGTTTCGGCCCGGAGGTCAAGCGGCGGATCATCCTGGGCACCTACGCGCTGTCCAGCGGCTACTACGAGGCCTACTACGGCCAGGCGCAGAAGGTCCGCACGCTGATCACCCGCGACTTCACCTCGGCCTTCGCCGACGTCGACGTGCTGGTCAGCCCCACCACCCCGACCGTGGCCTTCCCGATCGGGGCCCGGGTCGAGGACCCGATCGCGATGTACGCCGCCGACCTGTGCACCCTGCCGGCGAGCCTGGCCGGCCTGCCGGCGATCTCGGTGCCCAGCGGCCTGTCCGACGGGCTGCCGGTCGGCCTGCAGGTCATGGCCCCGGCGCTGGCCGACGACCGCTGCTACCGGGTGGCCGCCGCACTGGAGGCCGCGCAGGACGCCGCCCGTGGCCACCGGCTGCTGGACGAGCTGCCGGGCCGGGCCGCGGCGTGACCGGCCCGCTCAAGGCCGCCTGGGGCCTCACCGCGTTCGTGATCGTCGCCGGCATCGTGCTCTGGGCGGTGACCGGGCAGGCGATCTTCGCCGTCTTCATCGTCCTGGGCCTGCTCACCGCGGTCGGCGCCTGGTTCACCGGGCGCGCGGCCGCACCCACCCAGCAGACCGGGGCAGCCGGCGAGCGCACGCACCTGGAGGACGAGCAGTGACCAGCACCATGGGCGATCGGCTGGTGGACTACGACGAGCTGCTGACCCGGTACGAGCCGGTGATCGGCCTGGAGACCCACGTCGAGCTGGGCACCGCCTCGAAGATGTTCTGCGGCTGCGCCACCACCTTCGGTGCCGAGCCGAACACCCAGACCTGCCCGGTCTGCCTCGGCATGCCCGGCTCGCTGCCGGTGGCCAACGCCGCAGCGATCGAGGCGACCATCCGGATCGGCCTCGCGCTGGGCTGCCGGATCGCCAACTGGTCACGCTTCGCCCGGAAGAACTACTTCTACCCGGACATCCCCAAGGGCTTCCAGACCAGCCAGTACGACGAGCCGCTGTGCACCGCCGGGCACCTGGACGTCGAGGTCGACGGGCAGACGTACCGCGTGGAGATCGAGCGGGTGCACCTGGAGGAGGACACCGGCAAGAACCTGCACGTCGGTGGCGCCACCGGGCGGATCCACGGCGCGGACCACTCGCTGATCGACTTCAACCGGGCCGGCATCCCGCTGGTGGAGATCGTCACCCGCCCGGTCCCCGGCGCCGGGGCCAAGGCCCCCGAGGTCGCCCGCGCCTACGTCACCGAGCTGCGCGAGATCGTCCAGGCGCTCGGCGCCTCCGACGTCCGGATGGAGCAGGGCAGCCTGCGCTGCGACGTCAACATCTCGCTCAACCCGGCCGGCGCCCTGGAGTGGGGCACCCGCACCGAGACCAAGAACGTGAACTCGCTGCGGTCGGTGGAGCGCGCCGTCCGCTTCGAGATGCGCCGGCAGGCGGCCGTGCTGGACGACGGCGGCCGCGTGCGGCAGGAGACCCGGCACTTCCACGAGGACACCGGCAGCACCTCCTCCGGGCGCAGCAAGGAGGAGGCGACCGACTACCGGTACTTCCCCGAGCCCGACCTGGTGCCGCTGGCCCCCGACGCCGACTGGATCGAGTCGCTGCGGGTGGCGCTGCCCGAGCTGCCGGCCGCCCGCCGCGTCCGGCTCCAGCAGGAGTGGGGCATCTCGGCCACCGAGATGACCTGGCTGGCCAACGCCGGCGCACTCGGCCTGGTCGAGGAGACCGTCGCCGCGGGCGCCGCGCCCGGTGACGCCCGCAAGTGGTGGCTGGGCGACCTGGCCCGGCGGGCCAACGACGCCGGCGTCGAGCTGGCCGAGCTGGCGGTCACCCCGGCGCAGGTCGCCGAGCTGGTCGGGCTGGTCAACGACGGCACCATCAACGACGGGCTGGCCCGGCAGGTGCTCGACCGCGTGCTCGCCGGCGAGGGCGACCCGGCCGCGGTGGTCGAGGCGCAGGGCCTGGCGGTGATGGGGGAGTCCGACGAGCTCGTCGCCGCCGTCGAGGCCGCCATCGCCGGGGCCCCCGACGTGATCGCCAAGGTCAAGGCCGGCAAGGTGGCCGCGCTGGGCGCGCTGGTCGGGGCGGTCATGAAGACCACCCGCGGCAAGGCGGATGCCCCCACGGTCAAGCGGATGCTGGAGGAGCGGGTGCTCGGCTCTTAGCCTGGACGGGTGGGGCTGCCCGTCGTCGAGCTGCGCCCGCTCACGAGGGCGGACCTGCCGCTGCTCTGCCGCTGGCTGACCGATCCACTGGTCGCCCGGTGGTGGGACGACGACCCGAGCCCGGCGGCGGTCGAGCGGCAGTACGGGCCCGGCATCGACGGCACCGACCCCACCGCGTTGTACCTCGGCGTGCACGAGGGTCAGCCGTTCGGGCTGGTGCAGGTGTACGCGTTCGCCGACGAGCCCGGGTCGGTGGCCGAGCTGTCGGCGGTCTGCCCGGTGCCCGCCGGGGCGCTGAGCATCGACTACCTGGTCGGTGAGCCGGCGGCCCGCGGCCGGGGGCTGGGTGCGGCGATGATCGCCGCCGCGGTCGCCCGCGGCTTCGCCGACCACCCGGACGCCGAGGACGTGCTGGTGCCGGTGGCGCTGGGCAACACCGCCTCCTGGCGTGCACTCCGCCGGGCCGGCGCCACCTGGTACGTCGCCGGTGACCTGGTGCCCGACAACCCGATCGACCCGCCGGCACACCTCGTCCACCGGTTCACCCGGCCGTACCCCCGCTGACCGCAGTCCCCGCGTCTCGACCCACCGCATCGTCGGTCGAACTGGTGACGCACTCGAACGGTGAGCTCACTGGTGGGCTCCTCTCAGGTTGGACAGTGCAGAGCACGGACGGGGAGCCGCGGCAGCGCGACGGTGTCGGCGATGGTCACCTGCGGGGCGAGATCCAGCTAGGGCCGGCGCTCTTGCCGGGGGCCGGTGCGTCTCGACCGCGCCCGCAGCGAGAAGACGCGGCGGGTGCAGAGGCATTCCCGGGTCGAGAGCTGGACATCCGGGGGCGCCGCGACATCCCAGACAACCGTCAGGACGTCCATCGGGCTCGGCCTTCCTGGAAGCGCTGGAGCCACCGGGAAGGCGGCCGGCGGATCTCGGTCATCCGAGGAAGGTGGGCGTCCAGTCCGTCCTGCGACTGGCCGACCTACTGAAGGCAGTGGCTGAACACGGCGATGACCGATCCCCACTGGTTCGACTTCCCGCAGCACGCCTCATCGGCCCGCCATTCTTGACACTTTGTGACGGCGCTCATACGGTTCCCGACCACAGTTCGCGACCTGGAAGATGGAAGGCCGGGTGTTGAGAATCGTCCGGAGCTCGGTGGGTGCCGTCCTGCTCGCACTTGCAGTGCTTCACCTGTCGGCATGCACGGACGAGAGCGCGGCGGGCGGACGGGTAGCGGACTCACCTTCCGAGACTCCGACGACGTCGCCCACTGAAGTGGATGAACCACTTCTCGAAGACCCCCTGGACGAGATCACGAACCGGGACTCGGCGGACTTCGTCTCATCAGAGGTGTCGACCGTCCTGCACCAGAGAGGGACCGGTCCACAAGTCATTCCTGTGGAGGGGCTCGCGAACGTATCGCAACTCAGGTTCTACGTGTCCTGCACTCCTGACAGCGAGTTCACTGTGACGATGGGCACCTTCTACTCAGGTCCATGCTCTTCCCAGTTCCTCGTCTACGGCGCGATTCCTGTGCCGGCAGGCGAGTCGCAAGTCACCGTGGATCTCGACATACCCCCCGGCGTCGACTACTGGATCGTCGCCGTGCCCTTCACCTGAGAGCAGTCAAGCCGAGAAGATGAGCTTCACAGCCGCCTCCGGCCCCCGGCCCGGCCCCGGCCGCTTCTCAGTCGCCGGCCCCGGTGCGGGGTCCCGCCATGGGCTTGCGAGCGGTGGGGGCGGGGGGTCCCCTTCGTCAGAGCGGGGAGCCGCCCCCGGCGGACGGCGGCTGGACCCGGAGCACCCGGTCGTCGTCCTCGACCGGGGTGCCCACGCCGTCCCGGTTGGACGTGGTGACCCAGAGGGCGCCCTGCGCGTCGAGGGCGAGGCTGCGCAGCCGGCCGTACTCCTCGGCGAGGAACGGCTCGGGCTCCTCCACCGGGACGCCGGCACCGTCCAGCTCGACGATCAGCACCCGCTGCCCGTCCAGGGCGCCGAGGAAGACGTACGGGCCGGCGGCTGCGCAGCCGCCCAGCCCGCCCTCGTCGGCCGGCACGGTCAGCACCGGGGCGGTGCCCCCGCTGCCGTAGGAGCTGCCCGCCTGCAGGGCGTTCAGCTCGTCGGCCCCGGTCGGCGCCTCGTCGGTGGCGTAGAGCTGCTCCCCGTCGCCGGTGCAGAGCGCGGTGACGTCGGAGTGGCCGCTGGTGTACACCGGCCCGGCCCCGGCCGGCTGGCCGAAGACGTCGACGGCGAGCACCTTGCCGGCCAGCGACGCCGGGTCGGCGGCCAGCGCCGGGTCACCCGCGTCGCCGGTGCCGACGAAGAGGGTGCCGTCCAGCCCGAACAGCAGCCCGCCGCCGTTGTGCACCTCGCCGCGCGGGATGCCGGTGAGCACCGGGTTGGGGGTGCCGCCCAGCGGGAAGCGGACGACGCGGTTGTCGGTGGCGGTCGAGACGTAGGCGTAGAGCAGCCCGTCCTCGGCGAAGGTGGGGGAGACCGCGAGCCCGAGCAGCCCGCCGTCCCCGGTGCTGTCGACGCCGGGCAGGGTCATCAGCTCCTGGGCCGGCGAGCGGTCGGGGAAGACCTGCAGCAGCCGGCCGGTGTCCCGCTCGCCGACCACGGCCGTGCCGTCGGGCAGCAGCGCGATCCCGGTCGGGACGGCGAGGTCGGTGGCCACCACCGCCGGGTCGCCCTCCTGCTCGTCCTGGGAGCCCGGCGTCGACGGCTCGCCCGGCACCGGGGCGGGGCTGCTCTCCACCGGCGGGCCGACCTGCGGGGGCGGGTTCTCGGCCTGCTCGCGGAACGGGCCGGCGGGTTCGTAGCCGCCGCCGCAGCCGGCCAGTAGCAGGCAGCCCAGGGCCACCGTCAGGGCCGGCCGGGTCGTGGCCCACCGCCGGGTGCCGCGCGCCGTCGTCCGCCGTCCCACCCGCGCAACAGTACGGCGGCCGGGCCGGGTGCACCCGGGCCCGCGCGCCGGCCGGCCCGGGGCCGCCTAGGGTCGGGGACCGTGCCCGACACGACCGCGCCCGCCGCCCCTGTCCTGCCGCTGGGTCCGGAGGAGACGCTGCACGTCCTCGTCCCCTCCCGGGCACTCGCCGAGGCCGTCGAGGCGGTCTCGCCGCGGGTCCGCGCCCACCGGTTCGACCCGGCCGACGGCGTGCCGACCGGCGAGGAGGCCCGGGCCCAGGTGATGGTGCCGCGCGGGGGTGGCGACATCGGCGCGGAGGTGCTGGAGGCCCTGCCGGAGCTGCGGCTGGTCCAGCTGATGAGCGCCGGGGCGGAGAAGTTCGTCGGCCGGCTGCCCGAGCGGGTCACCCTGTGCAACGCCCGGGGCGCGCACACCCCCGCGACCGCGGAGTGGGCGGTCGCCGCGACGCTGGCCGCGCAGCGCGGCATCCCGCACTTCACCCGCGCCCAGGACGCCGGCCGCTGGGACTTCCGCACCGAGCACTCGCTGGTCGGCGCCAAGGTGCTGATGGTGGGCGCCGGCGACATCGGCCGCACCATCGGCGCCATGATGGCCGGCTTCGACGTCGAGCTGACCTACGTCGCCCGCACCGCCCGGGACGGCGTCCGCAGCATCGACGAGCTGCCCCAGCTGCTGCCCGAGGCCGACGTGGTGGTGCTCATCGTCCCGGTGACCCCGCAGACCACCGGCCTGGTCGACGCGGCGTTCCTGGCCGCGATGAAGGACGACGCCCTGCTGGTGAACGCGGCCCGGGGCGTGGTGGTCGACACCGACGCGCTGCTGGCCGAGCTGACCTCGGGCCGGCTGCGGGCCGCGCTGGACGTGACCGAGCCCGAGCCGCTGCCGGAGGGCCACCCGCTGTGGTCGGCGCCCGGGCTGCTGCTCACCCCGCACGTGGGAGGGGCGGTGCCGGACACCAACGCCCGCGCCGCCGCCGCGGTCACCGATCAGCTCCGGCGGGTGCTGGCAGGGGAGCCGCTGCAGAACGTGGTCGACGAGTACTAGGAGGTCCCGTACCGCTCCACCGCCGGACGACGTCCGTGCCGGTGCCGGCTCGTCCGCCACCTCCGCGCGGTTCGTGCGACAGGCAGCAGGGCAGCTCTACGCTGCGCGGTGAGGTGATCGTCATGACGATGGGCGGTGTCCGCGACCGGGCGCTGGGCAGGTCGGGCAGGGCCCTGGGAGTGGCCGCTCTGGCTGTGCTCCTGGTCGGTCTCCCGGTCCTGGCCGGCTGCGGATCCGACGACGCACCACGCGTCCAGTTGGTGGCCTACTGCCAGGGCGCCTCGGGTGATGGTGATGCCCTTGACGTGGAGTTCCGGCAGGGGGCCGCCGTGGTCGCCAGAGGATCAGTTCCTCCGGGCACGGCCTTCACCGCGGCCGTGCCTCTGGGGGCGGTGCAGATCTACTCGGACGACGTCCGGCAGGGCGCGGTGAGCGAGGGCGTGGACACCGACGGCCCCTACTCCTCGCCGGCGCCGGATGCCATCACCTACCTGCGCAGCGCCGAGGGGTGCCCGGAGCAGCCGCCCCCGTGGACCGGCGAGCAGCCGGCGAGCTGACTGAGCGGAAAGGGCCTCAGGGGGTGGGGATGCGGCCGCCGGAGAGGGCGGCCAGGCGCGGCAGGTCACGGGCGCGGAGCACCGGCAGTCGCACCTGGGTGCCGGCAGTGGTGACCAGCCACAGGTCCGAGCGCTCACCCACCCGGATCCCGGCGAGCTCGGCCCATCCCACGTGGCGTGCGCCGACGAGGGAGCGCACGGTCACCCCGTCGTCCCCGACGTCGACACCGACCCGGAGCACCCAGGCGGCGAGCACGGCCGGGACGACGAACAGCACCAGCAGCCACGGCGAGGCGCCGCCCAGCGGGAGGACGCAGACGGTCAGGAACAGGACCGGGAGGAGCGCCGTCCGGCTCATCCGCAAGCGAGCGACAGGCACGCGCCCATCGTCGCAGACGGTCTCGCCGGTCAGCCCGCGCTGAGCCGGGCCAGCCGGGCGGCGCTGTCGGAGCCGGCGGTCGCGGTGTAGACGACCAGCTGCAGGTCGGGGGAGTCGGCCAGGGTCAGCTGGTGGTGCTCCAGCAGCAGGGTGCCGACCGCCGGGTGCTCGAAGCGCCGCTCGCTGGAGCTGAAGGAGTCCACGTCGTGGCTGGCCCAGCCGGCCCGGAAGTGCGCGCTGGCCTGCTGCAGCCGGGCGAGCAGGTCGACGACGTCGGCGTCGTGCAGCCGGGCGCCCACCTCGGCGCGGAACTGGGTGAGGAACCGCCGGCTGTCGGTGGTCCAGTCGCCGAGCAGCTCCCGCACGTAGGGGTCGGTGAAGACCACCCAGAGCAGGTTGCGGTCGGCGGCCGGGGCGGTGGCGACGCCGGGGTAGAAGCGGGCGTACGCGGCGTTCCACGCGACGATCGACCAGCTGCGGGTGATCACGTAGGCGGGGGAGTCGCCGAGGGCGTCCAGCAGCCGCTGGGCGTGTGCCGGCACCTGCGCCCGGCCGGGTTCGGCGGGTGCCGCGGCGGCGTACCCGGCCAGCCGCAGCACGTACTGGTGCTCGGCCGGGGACAGCTGCAGCGTGCGGGCGACGGCGTCCACCACCTGCCGCGAGGGCCGGATGTCCCGCCCCTGCTCCAGCCACGTGTACCAGGTGTGGCTGACGCCGGAGAGCAGTGCGACCTCCTCCCGGCGCAGCCCGGGGGTGCGCCGCTGGCCGCTGACCGGGACACCCAGGCCGCTGGGGTCGACCTGCCGGCGCCGCGAGCGCAGGAAGGCGGCGAGCTCGGTCCTGGGTGACCGCTCCACGGGCGTCTCCTCGGTGGTGGTACTGGTACCAGCATCATCGCTGTCCTTGTCCACCCCGCTGATCGACCGCACCCTGGACCGACAGGCACGGGGAGGGAACGGCGTGAAGACGGTCAGACGGGTCAGCGGCTTCGCCGGCCGGTGGTTCGCGGTGATCGTGGTGCTGGCCGGGGCGCTGGCCCTGCTGGTGCCCGGCGCCTTCGCCGGCGGCACGGTGGCGGTGCCCTGGCTGCTCGCGCTGATCATGCTCGGCATGGGCATGACCCTGCGGCCGGTGGACTTCGCGATCGTGGCGCGCCGGCCGTGGGCCCTGGTGGCCGGCGTCGCCGCGCAGTTCGTGGTCATGCCGTTGCTGGCGTTCGGGATCGCCGAGGTGCTCGACCTGTCCCCGGCGCTGTCGGCGGGGATGGTGCTGGTCGGCTCCGCGCCCGGCGGCACCGCGTCCAACGTGATCGTCTACCTGGCCCGTGGTGACACCGCGCTGTCGGTGGCGATGACGTCGGTGTCCACCCTGCTCGCCCCGCTGCTCACCCCGCTGCTGGTGCTGTGGCTGGCCGGCCAGTACCTCCCGGTCGACGGCGGGGGCCTGTTCGTCTCGATCGTGCAGGTCGTGCTGGTCCCGGTGCTGCTCGGGCTGCTGCTGCGCCGGCTGGTGCCGCGGCTGATCGAACGCCTGCTGGACGTGCTGCCGCTGGTCTCGGTCGCCGGGATCACCGTCGTCGTCGCGATCGTGGTCGCGGCCAGCGCGGACACCCTGCTGTCGGTCGGCCTCCTGGTGGTGCTGGCCGTGGTCCTGCACAACGTGCTGGGGCTGGGCCTGGGCTACGCGGTGGCCCGCGCCTGCGGGTTCGACGAGCAGGGCCGGCGGGCGGTCAGCATCGAGGTCGGCATGCAGAACTCCGGCCTCGCCGCGGCGCTCGCGACCGCCCACTTCTCTCCCGCCGCCGCGCTGCCGGCGGCGCTGTTCTCCGTCTGGCACAACGTCTCGGGCTCGTTGCTGGCCGGCCACTGGGCCCGCCGCAGCGCGGCCACCGAGCCCACCCTCCCCGCCGGCGCCCCCGGCACCCGTCCCTGATCAGGAGCACCCGATGACCACCACCGACCCGGCCAGTGCACCGGCGACCGGCCTACCATCGCCGGTCGTGACGACCGTGGAAGACCGCCCCGCCAGCGACCGCACCGTCGACGTCAAGCCGCGCAGCCGCGAGGTGACCGACGGCGACGCCAAGGCCCCGGCCCGCGCAATGCTCCGCGCGGTCGGCATGGGCGACGACGACTTCGCCAAGCCCCAGGTCGGCGTGGCCTCGTCCTGGAACGAGATCACCCCGTGCAACCTGTCGCTGGACCGGCTGGCCAAGCGGGCCAAGGAGGGCGTGTTCGCCGCCGGCGGCTACCCGCTGGAGTTCGGCACCATCTCCGTCTCCGACGGCATCTCCATGGGCCACGAGGGCATGCGCGCCTCGCTGGTCTCCCGTGAGGTGATCGCCGACTCGGTCGAGACGGTCGTCTTCGCCGAGCGGCTGGACGGCACGGTGCTGCTCGCCGGCTGCGACAAGTCGCTGCCCGGCATGCTGATGGCCGCCGCCCGCCTGGACCTGGCCAGCGTCTTCGTCTACTCCGGCTCCACCCTGCCGGGGAAGCTGGGGGACAAGGACCTCACCCTGATCGACGTCTTCGAGGGCGTCGGCGCCTGCGCCGCCGGCAAGATCACCCGCGACGAGCTGACCGCCATCGAGAAGGCGGCCTGCCCCGGGATGGGCTCCTGTGGTGGCATGTACACCGCCAACACGATGGCCAGCGTCGCCGAGGCCCTCGGCATGGCGCTGCCCGGCAGTGCCGCGCCGCCGGCACCGGACGCCCGCCGGGACGCCATCGCGATCGCCTCCGGCGAGGCCGTGGTCGAGCTGCTGCGCAAGGGCATCACCGCGCGGCAGATCATGACCAAGGAGGCGTTCGAGAACGCCATCACCGTGGCCATGGCGCTGGGTGGCTCCACCAACGCCGTCCTGCACCTGATGGCGATCGCGCACGAGGCCGACGTCGACCTCACCCTCGACGACTTCAACCGGATCGGTGACCGGACGCCGCACCTGGCCGACGTGAAGCCCTTCGGCCGGTTCGTGATGACCGACGTCGACCGGATCGGCGGCGTCCCGGTGGTCATGCGCGCCCTGCTGGACGCCGGCCTGCTGCACGGTGACGTGCTCACCGTGACCGGCCGGACGCTGGCGGAGAACCTCGCCGAGATCTCCCCGCCGGACCCCGACGGCGCGATCATCCGGGCGATGGGCGACCCGATCCACAAGACCGGCGGGCTGACGATCCTGCGCGGCTCGCTCGCCCCGGAGGGCGCCGTGGTGAAGTCCGCCGGCTTCGACGCCGACGTCTTCGAGGGCACCGCGCGCGTCTTCGACGGCGAGCAGGGCGCGATGGACGCCGTCACCGAGGGCACGCTCCAGAAGGACGACGTCGTGGTCATCCGCTACGAGGGCCCGCGGGGTGGCCCGGGCATGCGCGAGATGCTCGCCGTGACCGGGGCGATCAAGGGCGCCGGGCTGGGCAAGGACGTGCTGCTGCTCACCGACGGCCGGTTCTCCGGCGGCACCACCGGCCTGTGCGTCGGCCACATCGCGCCGGAGGCGGCCGACGGTGGTCCGATCGCGTTCGTCCGCGACGGTGACCGCATCCGCCTGGACCTGGCGGCCCGGACCCTCGAGCTGCTGGTGGACGACGAGGAGCTGGCCCGCCGCCGGGAGGGCTGGGCGCCGCCGGCTCCCCGCTACACCCGGGGCGTCCTGGGCAAGTACGCGAAGCTCGTCGGCTCGGCCGCGCAGGGAGCCATCACCAGCTGACCTCCGGGCACTGCTCGAACGGGTGACCCCACCGCCGGTGACCTGTTCTCGCGGTGCCGGCCCGTCGACAGTCCTCGGGTGGAGCAGAGGCGACGGGCATCCCTGGGGTGGCTGCTCGCCGTCCCGGTGCTGACCGGGGCGGCGGGCGGAGCTGCGCCGTTGGCTGCCGACCTGCTGCTGCTGGCCGCCTCGCTCGGCACCGTGGCGGTGCTGTGGCGCAGCGGCTCCCGGCGCGGCGCACGGCTGGGCGGCTGGCGGCTGCTGGCGGTCGCCGTGCTGCTCGGGCTGCTCGGCAACCTCGGGGCCGGGCTGTGGGGTGCGGGGCTGTTCGCGGAGGCCGGTCAGGCGGTGGGGCTGCCGGCCGTGCTGATCGCGCTGGTCGCGGTGCTCCGGCTGCTGACCCCCGGGCAGCTGCGCCAGGGCGGTGCCCGGCTGCTCACCGAGACCCTGTTGTTCTTCAGCGCGTCGATGGTCCTGGCGCAGGTGCTGGTCGTCGGTCCCGCGCTGCACGGCCAGCCGGTGGGCTCCTCCCGGCTGGTGCTCGAACTGGCCTGCCTGGCGACCGCGTCGGTGCTCTCGGCCGGCCTCGTGCTCGTCGCGGCCTCCGCCGGCCCGCGCCGGGTGACCGGTGCGCTCATGCTGCTGGCCGTGGCCACCTGGGCGACCGCGCACGGGCTCACCCTGGCCGGCCCGGAGCTGCACCCTGCCGTGCTCACCGCCGGCGTGCCGGCGGCCCAGCTGGCCAGCCTGCTGCTGCTCTGCCTGGCGGCGCGGCGTGACCCCGGGGCCGCCGTGGTCGCCCCGCCCAGCCGGCGCAGCTCCCGGCTGGGCCAGGCCGGTCAGCTCGTGCCGCACCTGGTCATGGTCGCCGCGGTGCTGGCCTACCTGGTCGCCCCGCTGCTGGGTGCCGAGCCGCCGCTCGCCGCCGGGGCCGCGCTGTTCTGCTGCCTGGTCCTGACCCTGCTGCACCGGGCGGTCACCGCCCGGGACGAGGCCCGGGTCGCCGCCCGGCTGCGCAGCAGCGAGGCCTACTTCCGGTCACTGGTCCGGTCCAGCAGCGACGCCGTGGTCATCCTCGGCAGCGACCTGCGGATCACCTGGGCGGCGCCCTCGCTGGCACCGGCCCGGGCGGACTCCGGCCCGGGTCTGCTGGGCCGGCCGCTGATGGAGGTGGTGCACCCCGACGACACCGCCGAGGTGCGCGCCTGGCTCGGTGGTGACGCGGGCCCGGTGGGACTGTGCAGCTTCCGGCTACCCGACCACACCGGCAGCTGGCGGGTCCTGGAGGCCGGCGCCAGCGACCTGCGCGCGGACGCCGACGTGCGGGCGCTGGTGCTGCACTGCCGGGACGTGACCGCCCGGCGCGACCGGGAGCACGAGCTCAGCTCGCTTGCCTTCACCGACCCGCTCACCGGCCTGCCCAACCGCGCCGCCCAGCGGGTCGCCCTGACCCAGCTGCTCGGCCGGCTCCCGTCCGAGGGCGCGCCGTCCCAGGGCGGCGCGCCGGACGACGAGGACGCCGAGCAGTCGGCGGCGCTGCTGCTGATCGAGGTGCAGGGGCTCCGCGAGGCACACGAGAACGCCGGCCGGGACGTCGTCGACGTCGCCCTGGCCGAGGTGGCCCGCCGGCTGCGCGGCGTGGTGCGCGCCGAGGACCAGGTGGCCCGGATCGGGGCCGAGCTGTTCAGCGTGCTCGCCGCCGGCACGGTGGCCGACGCCGACCGGCTGGCCGCCCGCTGCCTGTCGGTCATCGACGCCCCGATCCCGACCGACGTGGGGATCGTCGACCTGACCGCGGTCGTCGGGCTGGTCCCGCTGGCCGGCGGGCTCACCGAGCGCGAGGTGGTGGACCGCGCCGAGCTGGCCGTCACCGACGCCCGCGGCGCCGGCGCGGGGTCGGTCCGCCGGCACCGGGAGGAGCTCACCGCTGCCCGGGACCGGCGCGAGCTGCTGCGCGCCGACCTCGTGGGCGCCCGCGAGCGCGGCGAGCTGACGCTGGTCTGGCAGCCGCTGATCGCCCTGGACGACCACCGGGTCACCGGCGTCGAGGCGCTGCTGCGCTGGCGGCACCCGGTGCTCGGCGACGTGCCGCCCGAGGAGTTCCTGCCGGTCGCCGAGCGCGGCGGCCTGGTGGGGCACCTGCAGCGCTGGGTGCTGCGGGAGGCGACCGCGGCCGCGGTCACGCTGCCCCAGCGGGGCGCGCCGCTGAAGCTCGGCGTCAACGTGTCGGCCCAGCACCTGGCCGGCGGCACGCTGGTGGGCGACGTGTCGGCGGCGCTGCAGGCCAGCGGCATGGCGCCGGACCAGCTGGTGCTGGAGGTGAGCGAGTCCGCCCTGACCGGCGGTGACGTCGCCGACGACATCACCGCCCTGCGGTTGATGGGCGTGCACCTCGCCCTCGACGACTTCGGCCGGGCGAGCTCCTCGTTGCCGGCGCTGGGCCGGCTGCCGCTGGACATCATCAAGCTCGACCGCTCCCTGCTCTCCCGGGTGGACCGCGACGCCTACGCCCGGGCGGTCTGCGAGGCGGTGGTCGCGCTCGGCCGGGCGCTGCGGATCGACGTGGTCGCCGAGGGCGTGGAGACCACCAGCCAGCTGTCGGTGCTGCACGGCCTGGGCTGCGGCTTCGCCCAGGGGCACCTGATCTCCCGGCCGGTGAGCCTGCCGGCCCTGGTGCAGCTGCTCGAGGCCGACGGCGGGCGGCTCGTGCCGGGCCTGTCCGGCCGGGTGGGAGCACCGTGACCGCCCCCGTGGTGCCGGGTGCGGCGCTCCCGAGGACCCGGTTCGCGGTGGCACCGGCGCGGTGGCCGAAGCACCAGGTGCTGTCGCTGCTCGGCGCCGTCGCCATCGCGTTGTCGGTCATCGAGTACCGCTGGCCGGTGGTCTCGGTGCACGCCGGCCCCGCCGTCATCAGCGCCGCCTCGCTGGCGATCGGGGTGCTGGTGCTCCGGCACGCGGGCCGGCTGGACGGGGACTCGGCCGCGCCGTGGCGGGCCTTCGCCGTGGTCGCCGGGCTGCTCTTCGTCGGGGAGGCGATCGCCGCGGTCCGCGGCGCGGGGCTCAACCCGGTGGAGGCCGGCCTGCAGGACGTCCCGCTGGTGGCGGCAGCCCCCTTCGCGGTGCTCGGCTGCGCGCGGCTGATCCGCTCGGCAGCCACCCGCCTGGACTCCCGGGTCGTGCTGGACGCCGTGGTGGCGCTGGTGGCGCTCGCCGCACTGCTGGAGCTGGTCGTCACCGCGACGCTGGGCGCGGCCCCCGGCGCGGTGGACGACCTGCTCACGCTGGGCTACCCGGCCCTCGGGGTCGTGCTGTGCACCCTCGGGCTGATCACCTTCGCCGGCGTCAGCGAACCCCGGCGCGGCGCAGCCGGCTGGTTGCTGGGCTGCTTCGCCTCCGTCACGGTGGTCACCGTGAGCGGGTCGATCTCGGTGGTCAGCCCGTCGCCGGGCGCCGACGTGGTCACCGGGGTGGCGTGGCTGGCCACGCTGGCCGCGGGCACGCTGGCCGTCGCCGCAGACCCCGGCGGCTCCGCGGAACCGGACGACGCCGCGGTCGGGGTGCCGCTGCTGGGCGTGGTGATCAGCTACTGCGCGGCGTTCGGGGTGGTCTTCCTGCTGCTGGCCGGCCGGATCGCCGGACGGGCCATCGACCCCCTCGAGGCGGCCGCGGCGTCCCTGCTGCTGGTGCTCACCTTCGTCCGCACGCTGCTGTGGGCGGCGGACGGGGCGCGGCTGACCCGGCGGGTGCTGCGCACCGAGTCCTGGTTCCGCACGCTCGCGCACGGCTCCGCCGACGTCACCATCGTGCTGGACCACCGCGGCCGGATCACCTGGGACTCGACCGCCGGCAGCCACCCGCACGGCTGGACGGCGCGTGACCTGGAGGGCCGGCCGCTGGTCGACTTCGTCCACGACGACGACCGGGCGGAGCTGCTGACCGTCCTGGCAGCCGGCGTCGATCCCGACCGCGGGCGCAGCCGCACCTTCCGGCTGCGTGCCCGGGACGGGAGCTGGCGCAGGTACGAGGCCGTGCGGGCCGTCCCCACCCGGGAGGTGCGGGCGCTGCCCGTCGACGTGCGCGACGGGGGCGATGGCGCCGGCGTGGTCCTGCACGTCCGGGACGTCGACGAGCGCCGCCAGCACGAGCTCGAGCTCGAGCGGCTGGCCTACACCGACTACCTGACGGGGTTGCCCAACCGGGCCCGGTTGATGGCCGCACTGACCGGCGCGCGCAGCCGGGCGGCCGAGGGCGAGGTCTCCTGCGTGCTGCTGCTGGACCTGGACGGGTTCAAGGCGGTCAACGACGTGGCCGGGCACGAGGCTGGTGACCTCCTGCTGGTGGAGGTGGCCGACCGGCTGCGTGCCACGGTGCGCGACCGGGACCTGGTCGGCCGGCTGGGCGGCGACGAGTTCGCCGTCCTGGTGCGCGCCGGTCTGGACGAGGCCACCGGGCTGGCCGAGCGGATCATCGGCGAGCTGGCCGGGGTGCACCGGTCGGTGCCCACGCCGGGGGCCGACCCGGACCTGGTCTTCGACGTCTCCTGCAGCATCGGGGTCACCGAGGTCGACCCCGCCGACGACGTCCCGACGACGGTGCGCCATGCCGACCTGGCGCTGCGCGCGGCGAAGGCCGCCGGCAAGGGCCGGGTCCGACGGCACGGCGAGACGGCCGACAGCGCCACCGCGCGCCGCACGCGGCTGGCCCGCGACCTGCCCGACGCCCTCTCCCGCGGCGAGCTGCGGCTGGTCTACCAACCGGTGGTCGGCACGGTCGAGCGCCGGGTGCTGGGCCTGGAGGCGCTGGTGCGCTGGGACCACCCGGTGCTGGGCGAGGTCCCACCCGACGAGTTCGTCGGCCTGGCCGAGGACGACGGGCTGATCGTGCCGCTGCAGCGGTGGGTGCTGGAGCAGTCGACCGCGGAGCTGGCGGGGCTGCTGCGCCAGGGCCGGGACCTGCGGCTGGGCGTCAACATCAGCGTGCGGCACCTGCAGTCGGGCAGCCTGGTGCCCGACGTCGCCGCCGCGCTGGCCCGGGCCGGGCTGCCGCCGAGCCGGCTGATGCTGGAGGTCACCGAGTCGCTGTTCATCGGTGAGCCCGACCGGGCCGACGGGGACCTGCAGACGCTGCACGACATGGGCTGCGTCATCTCCCTGGACGACTTCGGCCGGGGCTACTCGACCTTCGCCTACCTGACCCGGCTGCCGGTGGACGTGCTGAAGATGGACCGGGAGTTCCTGGCCGACATCGAGGTCGACCAGCGCAGCGCCGCCCTGGTGCACAGCGTCATCGAGCTGGGCCGTCGGCTG
Source organism: uncultured Modestobacter sp. (assembly GCF_947486615.1). Classification (GTDB taxonomy): domain Bacteria; phylum Actinomycetota; class Actinomycetes; order Mycobacteriales; family Geodermatophilaceae; genus Modestobacter. The sequence goes on along the minus strand of NZ_CANKUD010000011.1, from coordinate 140,756 downwards.
GACATCGACGTGGTCGCCGAGGGCGTGGAGACCCCGGGGCAGCTGGCGGCGCTGCGCGAGCTGGGCTGCCGCTTCCTGCAGGGCTTCCTGCTCGGCCGGCCGACCCGGCCGGAGGCGCTGGCCGCGGTGATCGACGGCTTCGACGCCGCCCTGCTCGACGCCGGGCCGGGCACCCTGCCCACCGACGCGCCCGCCGTCTCAGTCAGTGAGTGATCGCGTCCCATTGAATGGGACGCTCTGGTTGACGGGTGCGCGGGGTGGGGGCACAGTGTCTCCCGTGCCCAGCACCCGTCTCCTCGTAGCGATCCACTAGCGCGCCGGTCCCTCCCGACCGACGCGCCACCCCTCCGTGCCACGGCACGAGGGGTTTTTTGTTGGCCGGGCACCGCTCGGCCGGACCGCCGAGCGACCCGCCGCAGCACCCCACCCCGCGCCCAGGGAGATCGACCAGATGAGCACCCCCAGCAGCTCCGGCCGCACCGCAGCGGCCACCCGCCCCGCCACCGGCCCGGCTCCCGGCGCCGGCGCCGCGCCGGCCACCCCCATGCAGCCCACCGAGGCGGCCGCGCAGTCCACCCTCGGGGTGGAGACCACGGCCCGCACGATCGCCGAGGTCGCGAGCGAGCCGGTCTCGGGGATCACCGGTGCGCAGAGCCTGGTGCGGTCGCTGGAGGCGGTCGGCGTCGAGGTGGTGTTCGGCATCCCGGGCGGGGCGATCCTGCCCGCGTACGACCCGCTGTTCGACTCCGCGCTGCGGCACGTGCTGGTCCGGCACGAGCAGGGCGCCGGGCACGCCGCCACCGGGTACGCCCAGGCCACCGGCCGGGTCGGGGTCTGCATGGCCACCTCCGGGCCGGGTGCGACCAACCTGGTCACCCCGCTGGCCGACGCCTACATGGACTCGGTGCCGATCGTCGCCATCACCGGCCAGGTGCCCAGCGCCGCGATCGGGACCGACGCCTTCCAGGAGGCCGACATCCGCGGCATCACCATGCCGATCACCAAGCACAACTTCCTGGTCACCGACCCCGACGAGATCCCGCAGCGGATCGCCGAGGCCTTCCACCTGGCCGGCACCGGGCGCCCCGGCCCGGTCCTGGTCGACATCTCCAAGGACGCGCTGCAGGCCACCACCGACTTCAGCTGGCCGCCGCGGCTGGACCTGCCCGGCTACAAGCCGACCACCCGCCCGCACGGCAAGCAGGTGCGCGAGGCCGCCGCGCTGATCGCCGGCGCCGGCCAGCCGGTGCTCTACGTCGGGGGAGGGGTGCTCAAGGCCGGCGCCACCGCCGAGCTGGCCGAGCTCGCCGAGCTGACCGGCGCCCCCGTCGTCACCACGCTGATGGCCCGCGGCGCCTTCCCGGACAGCCACCCGCAGAACCTGGGCATGCCCGGCATGCACGGCAACGTCACCGCGGTCACCGCGCTGCAGAAGGCCGACCTTCTCGTCGCCCTGGGCGCCCGCTTCGACGACCGGGTCACCGGCGAGCTGTCCAGCTTCGCGCCGCACGCCGCCGTCGTCCACGCCGACATCGACCCGGCCGAGATCGGCAAGAACCGCAGGGCCGACGTGCCGATCGTGGGGGACGCGAAGGCCACGATCGCCGAGCTGGTCACCGCGCTGCGCGCCGAGCACGAGGCCGGCCGCACCCCGCAGCTGACCGGGTGGTGGGCGCAGCTGGAGGACTGGCGCGCCCGCTACCCGCTGGGCTACGACTGGCCCGAGGACGGGATGCTCTCCCCGCAGTACGTGATCGAGCGGCTCGGCGCCATCGCCGGTCCGGACGCGATCTACGCCTCCGGGGTCGGCCAGCACCAGATGTGGGCCGCCCAGTTCGTCAAGTACGAGAAGCCCGGCACGTGGCTCAACAGCGGCGGCCTGGGCACGATGGGCTACGCCGTCCCCGCCGCGATGGGCGCCAAGTTCGGGATGCCCGGCACCACCGTGTGGGCCATCGACGGCGACGGCTGCTTCCAGATGACCAACCAGGAGCTGGCCACCTGCGCCATCGAGGGCATCCCGATCAAGGTCGCCGTGATCAACAACGGCAACCTCGGCATGGTCCGGCAGTGGCAGACCCTGTTCTACGAGGGCCGCTACTCCAACACCCACCTGAACACCCACGGCGGGAAGGAGGGGACGGCGCGGCAGGTGCGCATCCCCGACTTCGTCACCCTCGCCGAGGCGCTGGGCTGCGTGGGTCTGCGCTGCGAGTCCAAGGACGACGTGGACGCGGTGATCGAGAAGGCCATGGCGATCGACGACGCCCCCGTGGTCATCGACTTCATCGTCGGCTCCGACGCCCAGGTGTGGCCGATGGTCGCCGCCGGGTCCAGCAACGACGAGATCCTGGCCGCCCGCGACGTCCGCCCGGTCTTCGGCGACGGACAGGTCTGAGGACCCCCTTTCCCCCCACCACTCGCAGGCTCGCGGCGGGCCCCTGAAAGGGGGCCGAACCGCAGATCGGAATGAGGTCCTCTCATGCCACGACACACGCTGTCGGTGCTCGTCGAGAACAAGGCCGGTGTGCTGGCCCGGGTCTCGGCGCTGTTCAGCCGGCGCGGCTACAACATCGAGTCCCTGGCGGTCGGCCCGACCGAGAACCCGGACCTGTCCCGGATGACGATCGTGGCCGACGCCGAGGCCCAGCCGCTGGAGCAGATCACCAAGCAGCTGAACAAGCTGGTCGAGGTGATCAAGATCGTCGAGCTGGACACGGCGGCCGTGCAGCGCGAGCTGCTGCTGGTCAAGGTGCGCGCGCCGCTGGCCGACCGGGCACAGGTGCTGCAGACTGCCGAGCTGTTCCGGGCCCGGGTCATCGACGTCAACGTCGACACCGTCACCCTCGAGGCGACCGGGACGCCGGACAAGCTGCAGGCACTGCTCGCCGTCCTCGCTCCGCTGGGCATCAAGGAGATGGCCCAGTCCGGCACCGTCGCCCTGGGCCGCGGCCCGCGGTCGATGAGCGGCGCCGGTACCTTGCGCCCCGTCGAGCGCAGCGCCTGACGAAGGACCCCCTCGCCCCCCACGAGGCGCTCCGCACCCCGCGGGGCCCTACGAGGGGGCCGTTCCAGCACCTCACCAACCGAAGGGAACCGCCCGCATGGCCGCCGAGATCTTCTACGACGACGACGCCGACCTCTCGATCATCCAGGGGCGCACCGTCGCCGTCCTGGGCTACGGCAGCCAGGGCCACGCCCACGCGCTGTCGCTGCGTGACTCCGGCGTCGACGTCCGCGTCGGCCTGCCCGAGGGCTCCAAGAGCCGGGCCAAGGCCGAGGCCGAGGGGCTGCGCGTGGTCACCCCCGCCGAGGCGTCCGCCGAGGCCGACCTGATCATGATCCTGGCGCCGGACCACGTGCAGCGGAAGCTGTACACCGAGTCGGTCGAGCCCAACCTGCAGGACGGCGACGCACTGTTCTTCGGCCACGGCTTCAACATCCGCTTCGGCTACATCAAGCCCCCGGCCGGCGTCGACGTCGCCATGGTCGCCCCGAAGGGCCCCGGCCACCTGGTGCGCCGCGAGTTCAGCGACGGCAAGGGCGTGCCCTGCCTGATCGCCGTCGAGCAGGACGCCTCCGGCTCGGCCCAGGCGCTCGCGCTGTCCTACGCCAAGGCCATCGGCGGCTCCCGGGCCGGCGTCATCAAGACGACGTTCGCCGAGGAGACCGAGACCGACCTGTTCGGCGAGCAGGCCGTGCTCTGCGGCGGCATGTCCGCCCTGGTCGCCGCCGGGTTCGAGACCCTCACCGAGGCCGGCTACCAGCCCGAGATCGCCTACTTCGAGTGCCTGCACGAGCTCAAGCTGATCGTCGACCTGATGTACGAGGGCGGCATCGCCAAGCAGCGCTGGTCGGTCTCCGACACCGCCGAGTACGGCGACTACACCTCCGGCCCGAAGGTCATCGACGCCCGCGTCAAGGAGTCGATGAAGGAGGTCCTCACCGCGATCCAGGACGGTTCCTGGGCCGCCGGCTTCATCGCCGACCAGGACGCCGGCGCGCCGGACTTCACCGCCAAGCGGGCCGCCGCCGAGGCACACCCGATCGAGGCGACCGGCCGTCAGCTCCGTGGCCTGATGAGCTGGGTCAGCGCCAGCGACGACTACACCGGCACCGCCGCTCGCTGACCGACGGCCCCGACTCCCGGGGCCGGCTGGACACCACAGGGCCCCCGCAGCGATCGCTGCGGGGGCCCTGTGTCACTGCTGGGCGGACGTCGTCACTGCCGGCTCAGCGCCCGGCGGCGGCGGTGCGCGGCGAAGAACTGCCCCGACGAGCGCAGGCACAGCAGTACCAGCATCGCGAGGGCCGCGGCGAACAGCGCCACCAGCAGGACGACGCCGCCGACGTCACCGGACTGCGAGGGCTCCAGCGCGATGCCGATGAGGCCGAAGAGCAGGACCAGCCCGGTGCAGGCGACCGCGATCGAGGAGCCGACCAGCAGCAGCACCCGGCTCCGGCCGCGCAGCGCCAGCACCGCACCCCACACCATCACCACCGTCCAGGCCAGTGCCAGCAGGGCGATGACGACCAGGACGGCGCGCACGTCGCCTACCTCCGCGGTCGTGCCGGTGTCCAGGGCGGGATCGCTCTCCAGCACGTCGGCCAGGTCGTCGATGAGCGCACCGCCGGCGAACAGCCCCACGGTCACCAGCAGTCCGAGGCCCGCGTGCACCAGGGCGAGCACCGCCGCGGTGATCACCGTGCCGGGGCGGGCCGGCCGCTCCTGTCCGGTGAGCTGCCCGGGCTGCTGCTCGTAGGGCGAGGGCACGTACTGGCCCTGCCCGTACTGCGCCTGCCCGTACTGGCCGTACTGGCCCTCGGACTGGCCCTGCCCGTACTGCCCCTGCGAGTACTGGACGGCCTGCCCGTACTGGCCCTGCCCGTATTGGCCCTGCCCGTATTGGCCCTGCCCGTACTGCGGCTGCCCGTACTGCGGCTGGCCGTACGGCTGCTGCTCCTGTCCGTACTGCTCCTGTCCGTGCTGGCCCTGTCCGTGCTGGCCGTGTCCGTGCTGTCCGTACTGGCCCTGTCCGTGCTGGCCGTACTGGGGCTGGCCGTGCTGGCCCTGTTCGTACGGCGACTGCCCGGACTGCGACTGCCCGTAGGGCGACTGCCCGTACTGGGGCTGCCCGTACCGAGGCTGTCCGGACGGACCCGCCCCGGACTCGGCCACCTCGTGCGGCGACTGCTCGTAGGGGGACCGGCCGTGGGCGGTCGAGCCGGTGCCCTGCGCGGCGTCGGGCTGGCCGGGGCGTTCGGCGTCCGGCTGACCCGGTGGCCGGCCGAACGGGGTCGTCTCCTGACGGCCCTGGGCGTCGTCCCGGTCGTTGTCCATGATCTCCTCCGCACGAGGCCGGTGGCACCGGCGCTGAGCCGTCAGGATGGCCGGGCGCGGGGAGCCGGGCAAGCACGGCCCCGGCCCGCCGCCGTCCATCCAGTGGGACCGCCGGGCACCGGCGCCCCGTGGGCGCGCCGACCTCCCTACGCTGTGCTCCCGTGACCACGACCACGCCCGTCGTCCTGATCGCCGAGCAGCTCGCCCCCAGTGTGCTGGAGGTGCTGGGAGAGGACGTCGAGATCCGGCACGTCGACGGCGCCGACCGCGCGGCGCTGCTCCCCGCGCTGGCGGAGGCGTCCGCGGTGCTCATCCGGTCGGCCACCCAGATCGACGCCGAGGCGCTCGCCGCCGCCCCCCAGCTGAAGGTGGTCGCCCGCGCCGGCATCGGCCTGGACAACGTGGACGTCGCCGCCGCCACCGAGCGCGGTGTGCTGGTGGTCAACGCGCCCACGTCCAACATCGTCAGCGCCGCAGAGCACGCCATCGCCCTGCTGCTGGCCGCGGCCCGGCACATCCCGGCCGCCGACGCCTCGCTCCGGGACGGGAAGTGGGCCCGGTCGAAGTTCACCGGCGTCGAGGTCACCGAGAAGACCGTCGGCGTGGTCGGGCTGGGGCGGATCGGCGTCCTGGTGGCGCAGCGGCTGGCCGCCTTCGGGGTCACGCTGATCGCCTACGACCCCTACATCCAGGCGGGCCGCGCGGCCCAGCTCGGCGTCCGGCTGGTCTCCCTCGACGAGCTGCTGCGCGAGTCGGACTTCATCACCGTGCACCTGCCCAAGACGCCGGAGACCCTCGGCCTGATCGGGGCCGAGCAGCTGGCCGCCACCAAGCGCGGCGTGATCATCGTGAACGCCGCCCGCGGTGGCCTGGTCGACGAGGCCGCGCTGGCCGATGCGCTCCGGTCCGGTCAGGTCGGCGCCGCCGGCATCGACGTCTACGCGAAGGAGCCGTGCACCGACAGCCCGCTGTTCGGGCTGCCCAACGTGGTGGTCACCCCGCACCTGGGCGCGTCGACCACCGAGGCGCAGGACAAGGCCGGCACCGCGGTGGCCCGCAGCGTGCGGCTGGCCCTGCAGGGCGACTTCGTCCCCGATGCGGTCAACGTGCAGGCCGGTGGCGTGGTCGCCGAGGACGTGCGGCCGGGGCTGCCGCTGGCGGAGAAGCTGGGCCGGGTGTTCACCGCCGTGGCCGGCGGGCTGGCCCAGTCGGTGCACGTCCAGGTGCAGGGCAAGATCGCCGAGTTCGACGTCTCGGTGGTGCAGCTGGCGGTGCTGCGCGGCGTCTTCTCCGACGTGGTGGAGGAGGCGGTCACCTACGTGAACGCGCCGCTGCTGGCCGACCAGCGCGGTCTGGACGTCAGCCTCTCCAGCAACACCGACAGCCCGGACTACCGCAACCTGATCAGTGTCCGTGGCGCGATGGCCGACGGCACCGAGGTCGCCGTCTCCGGCACGCTCTACGGCAAGAACCAGGTGCCCAAGCTGACCGAGGTGAGCGGCTTCGACCTCGACCTCACCGCCGACGGCCACCTGCTGTTCTTCGTCTACGGTGACCGGCCCGGCGTGGTCGGTGCCGTGGGCGCCGCGCTGGGCGAGGCCGGGGTCAACATCGCCGGCGCCCAGGTCAGCCGGACCACCCAGGGCGGTGAGGCCCTGATGGCGGTCACCGTGGACAGCCCGGTCAGCGGGGAGCTGCTGTCGGAGATCGGGCAGCGGATCGGTGCCCGCCAGGCCCAGGTCGCCGACCTCACCGCCAGCTGACACCCACACCTCCGGCTGCCGAGGCCGCGTCGTCCCACCCGGACGACGCGGCTTCGCTGCGTTCGGCGGCCGGTCCCGCGGGCAGTCATCTGCCGTTGGTCGAGGTGGTTGAGGACTGTTGCATCGTGTCAACCGCCCGTTCACGTTCACCCGTTCGGCGTACGGCGCGCCGGAAGACAAACGGTCGGCACAGGCCCGAAACCCAGCCGTGTCACAGCCGCGGCAGATGCTGCACACAACGGTCCGCACTGCTCCGAACGGCCTATTGGCCGTTAGTCAGGGCAACGACCACGGTGTGACTGTTCCGTCTCGGCGCCGCACGCGCGGTGACGACACGGCCGTCGCAGAACTCGCTGACAGGGGTGCACGTGGGTCCGAGAAGTACGTATTCGCAGCGGGCGGGACGCCGACGCGTCCTCCTCCGCACGGGGGTCGTCGCCGTTGCGGCCACCCTCGCCAGCACCGGGGCCGGCAGCGCGCTGGCCGCCCCCGCCGCGCCGGTGACCGACCGGGCACAGGCCACGCTCGACGCCGCCCAGCTGGAGCAGGTCCGCTCCCAGCTGGCGGCCCGGGCCGACTCCGGTCGACCGGCCGGACTGCCCGAGAGCGGCCCGGCCTCGTTCTTCCTGCAGATCGACACGCCGGCGACCTCGGAGGTCTACACCGAGGCGCTGGCCACCAGCAGCGCCGCCCAGGCCGCCGAGGCGGCCCGGGCCGCCCAGCCCGGGGTGGAGGCCGCGGCCGAGGAGGTCGTCGCCGAGCTGCCCGGTGCCGTCGCCGACGCCGAGGTGCTCTACACCGCCTCGACGGTCGTCTCCGGTGTCGCGGTCTCCGCCGACGCCGCCGACTACGAGGCGCTGACCACGCTGCCCGGCGTCACCGCCGTGCTGCCGATCACCCCCAAGGAGACCAGCAACACCGGTGCGGCCGAGGTCGTCCGGGCCGTGGAGGCCTGGGAGGCGCTGGGCAACACCGGTGAGGGCGTCTCCGTCGGCATCATCGACACCGGGATCGACTACACCCACGCCGACTTCGGCGGCAGCGGTGACGTCGCCCAGTTCAACGCGATCCAGGCGGCCGAGGCGCAGCCCGCCCCGGCCGGCGTGTACCCCAACGCCAAGGTCGTCGGCGGGCACGACTTCGTCGGCGACAGCTACAACGCCGACCCGGCGTCCCCGGCCTACCAGCCGGTCGCCATGCCCGACGAGAACCCGCTGGACTGCAACGGCCACGGCACGCACGTGGCCGGCACCGCCGCCGGCTTCGGGGTGACCGCGGACGGCGCCACCTACACCGGCGCCTACGACGAGTCCTTCGACCCCTCGGCCCTGCGGATCGGCCCCGGCATGGCGCCGGACGCCGAGCTGTACGCGCTGAAGGTCTTCGGCTGCGAGGGCTCCACCAACGTCACCATCGAGGCCATCGAGTGGGCCATGGACCCCAACGGTGACGGGGCCATCGACGACCACCTCGACCTGGTCAACCTGTCCCTCGGTTCGGAGTACGGCCTGGCCGACGACGCCGACGCGATGGTCGCCAACGAGGCGATGGCCCACGGCATGCTCGTGGTGATGTCGGCCGGCAACTCCGGCGACAGCTACGACATCGGCGGCTCGCCGGGCAACGCCCCGCGCGGCATCGGCGTCGCCGCCTCCAACGACGGCTACGGCGTCTTCGACGGCTGGCAGGTCGTCTCCGGCGGGGGCCCCGAGGGCGTCCGCCCGGGGCTGCGCTCGGTCGCCTACAGCGACATCGACGAGGCCGGCAACGTCAAGCCCGACGTCACCGGCCCGGTGGTGCTCCCCGAGGCCGGGGACGACCCGACCGGCTGTGCTCCCTGGAGCGGTGACTACAGCGGCGAGATCGTGCTCATCGAGGCCGCCGGCTTCGCCTGCGGCTCGGTGGCCAAGGGCGGCAACGCCCGCGACCACGGCGCGATCGGCTTCATGATCATCGGCGACGACGACCTGCTGGAGACCGGCATCACCGGCGTCCCGCAGATCCCGGGCATCCTGATCACCGCCACCGACGGGGCGGCGCTCGCTGCCGCCGTGCAGGCCGGCCCGGTCACCGTCACCTTCGGGCCCAGCCTGAAGGACGCGGCGTCCGTCGAGGTCCCGGAGCAGATCGACCTGCTCGCGTCGTTCTCCTCGCGCAGCAGCCGGCAGGTGAACGGCCTCAAGCCGGACGTCTCCGCGCCCGGTGTGACGGTGTACTCCGCCTCGGTCGGCACCGGCACCGAGGGCGTCAGCCTGTCCGGTACCTCGATGGCCGCACCGACCACCTCCGGGGTCACTGCGCTCATCCGCGCGGCGCACCCGGACTGGACGACGGAGGAGGTCAAGGCGGACCTGATGAACACCGCCGTCCACGACGTGCACACCGCCGAGGGCGTCGTCTACGGCCCGAACCGGCAGGGCGCCGGCCGGATCGACGCGAAGGCCGCCCTGGACAACCAGGTCCTGGCCTACGCCAACGCCGGCAGCGGCGTCGTCTCGGCGTCCTTCGGGGTCATCGAGGCCAAGGACCCGAAGGTGGTGCAGAACCGGCAGATCACCGTGTCGAACAAGAGCGACAAGACGGTGGGTTACCGCCTGAAGTACGAGGCGCTGGCCGAGCAGCCCGGGGTCAGCTACCGGGTCGAGCCGTCGGTGGTCAACGTCGCACCGAACACCAAGACGGTCGTCAACGTCGTCCTGACCGTCACCCGGGACCAGCTGCGCAAGGTGGCCGACCCGACGGTCGTCACCGACGACGGGCGGCAGTTCCTGGGTGAGGCCAGCGGCCGGGTGGTGCTGACCCCGAGCAAGGGCGACGCCCCGACCCTGCGGGTGCCGGTGCACGCCAACGCCAAGCCGGCGTCCAACCTGATCGCCCAGGACCGCAAGGCCGGCACCTCGATCACGCTGGTCGGCCGGGGCGTCAGCAACGGCCCGGCGTTCGGCCCGACGTCCTACACGTCGCTGGTCACGGCCCTCGAGGGCCTGGGCCGCAGCCCGCAGATGCCCAAGTGCACCGACGCGGCCGCCGCGGACTGCTACAAGTCCGAGCTGGAGCGTTCGGTGGACCTGGCGACGGTCGGGGTGGCCTCCGACGTGGCGGCGACCCCGGAGGACCCGTGGCTGTACTTCGGGGTCTCGGCGCACGGGAAGTACACCTCGCCGGAGACGGCCGTGAACTACGGCGTCTACGTCGACGCGACCGGTGACGGCGCGTGGGACTACCAGGTGACCACCACCCGGATCGCGGACTACGACGTGCCGCTGGTCGTCGTCACCGACCGGGAGTACGAGCTGCTCCCGGCCGGCGACCCGTACGTGGGCTTCATGAACCTGGCCGACGGCACGGTGGACACCAACGCGTTCGACTCCGACGTCCAGCTCATGGGCGTGCCCACCTCGGTGATGCCGCTGGTGCAGGGCCGGATCTCCTTCGGCGTCCAGTCGGCCAGCGCCTACGGCACGGTCGACAACGTGGGCACCGTGGTCAGCCCGGCCGGTGGGGCCGAGCTGGCGGCGGAGCGGATGAGCTTCGACCCGCTGCGCCCGGGCCTGTCGTTCACCGTGGACGGCGCCCCGGCGGTGCTCGTCCCGGCCACGAACGGCACGACGATCGCGGTCCAGCAGTCGGCGTCCTACGCGCAGGACACCTCGGTCGGTGGGTTCAAGGGCGCGATGGTCGTCGTGTCGCACAACGACACCGGGACCGGTCGCACGCTGACCGTGCCGATCTCGGTGAAGCCGGGGGCGCCCGCCCTCCCGTGACCCGAGGGTGGGGCCGGCGGCGACGCCGGCCCCACCACCCGGGTCCCGGACCGTCCTCCACGCACGGCTGACGCCCCCCTCGAGCACGCCTCGTGGGGGGCGTCGGCGTGTGCGGGTGCGGGTCGGTGACCCCACGACCACTAACCTCTGGCCTCATGCGGCTGGCAGTGGTCCCTGGAGACGGCATCGGTCCCGAGGTGGTGGCCGAGGGCCTCAAGGTCCTGGGCGCGGTCGCCCCCGACCTCGAGAGCACCCACTACGACCTGGGGGCCGCGCGCTGGCAGCGCACCGGCGAGCTGCTCCCGGACACGGTGCTGGAGGAGCTGCGTCAGCACGACGCGATCCTGCTCGGTGCGGTGGGCGACCCGGGCGTGCCCAGCGGCATCCTGGAGCGCGGGCTGCTGCTCAAGCTCCGCTTCGAGCTCGACCACCACGTCAACCTGCGCCCGGCCCGGCTGTTCGACGGCGTCCGCAGCCCGCTGGCCGACCCCGGCGAGATCGACATGCTGTGCGTGCGCGAGGGCACCGAGGGGCCCTACGTCGGCAACGGCGGCGTGCTCCGGCGCGACACCCCGCACGAGGTGGCCACCGAGGTCAGCCTCAACACCGCCTTCGGCGTCGAGCGGGTCGTGCGCTACGCCTTCGAGCGGGCGGTGGCCCGCCCCCGCAAGCACCTCACGCTGATCCACAAGACCAACGTGCTCACCCACGCCGGCTCGCTGTGGTCGCGCACCGTCGAGGAGCTCGCGGCGGAGTTCCCCGAGGTCACCGTGGCCTACCAGCACGTCGACGCCGCGGCGATGTTCTTCATCACCGACCCGGGCCGCTACGACGTGATCGTCACCGACAACCTCTTCGGCGACATCGTGACCGACGTCGCGGCCGCGGTCACCGGCGGCATCGGACTGGCCGCCAGTGGCAACCTCGACGTCTCGGGCACCAACCCGAGCATGTTCGAGCCGGTGCACGGGTCGGCGCCGGACATCGCCGGCCAGGGCGTCGCCGACCCGACGGCCACGGTGCTGTCGGTGGGCCTGCTGCTGGAGCACCTGGGCCGGCCCGAGCTGGCCAAGAAGGTCAACGCCGCGGTCGCCTTCGACCTGTCCACCCGTGACCCGAAGGCCACCATCCGCACCGCGGAGGTCGGCGACCGGCTGGCTGCGCTCTCCGGCGGCTGACACCCGGGCTGCTCGCCCGGCCGCTGCCGGGCCGAGTCGGCAGCGGCCGTGCCCGGGTGGCCGGCGAGCTCGCCGTCCTCGGGGTGGTGCCAGGTGTCCACGCGCACACGACCACGGTCCGCCGCGGGGTCGGCCCGTGGTCGTGTCGGCTGCACCGCGCCCGTCCGCCGGTCCCCGGCGTCCCAGTCAGTGGACCGGTGGTTCCAGGACCGCCGTCCGTCGTGCTGTACTGACGGTGATGGACGCCACCCGCACGATCATCATCGGCTAGCGCGCAGTCACCTCCCCGGACTGCGCGCGACCTCCCGTACCCCGGGAGGTTTTTTCGTGTCTGGGCCCAGTACCGAACCGACCCGGGAGACACCGTGGCCACGCGCCCCGCCACCGAGCTCGATCTCGACCCGACCGACTTCCACGTCTTCGACACGACCCTGCGCGACGGCGCCCAGCGCGAGGGCGTGAGCTGGTCGGTGGCCGACAAGCTCGCCGTCGCCCGGCTGCTCGACGAGATCGGGGTGGACTTCATCGAGGGCGGCTGGCCGGGTGCACTGCCCAAGGACACCGAGTTCTTCGCCCGCGCCCGCACCGAGCTGCACCTCCGGCACGCCCAGCTGGTCGCCTTCGGTGCCACCCGGAAGGCCGGCGTCCGGGTCGAGGAGGACCCGCAGGTCCGCGCCCTGCTGGACGCGGAGACCCCGGTCGTCTGCCTGGTCGCCAAGTCCGACGTCCGGCACGTGCGCGAGGCGCTGCGCACCACGCTGGCGGAGAACCTGGCGATGGTCGCCGACACCGTCGCCTTCCTGGTGTCCCACGGACGGCGGGTGTTCGTCGACTGCGAGCACTTCTTCGACGGGTACGCCGCCGACCCCTGCTACGGCGTGCAGGTGCTCGAGGCCGCCTTCGCCGCCGGTGCGGAGGTCGGGGTGTTGTGCGACACCAACGGCGGCATGCTGCCGATGGGCGTGGGCCGGGTGGTCGCCGACGTGCGGTCCCGCACCACCGGCCGGCTGGGTATCCACTGCCAGGACGACACCGGGTGCGCCGTGGCCAACAGCCTGGCCGCCGTCGAGGCCGGGGTCACCCACGTGCAGGGCACCGCCAACGGCTACGGCGAGCGGGCCGGCAACGCCGACACCTTCGCCCTGATCGCCAACCTGGTGACCAAGATGAGCCTGCCCGTGGTGCCGGCCGGCTGCCTGCCCGAGCTCAAGCGGGTCAGCCACGCCATCGCCGAGCTGGCCAACATCGCTCCCGACGACCACCAGCCCTTCGTCGGCGCCTCCGCCTTCGCCCACAAGGCGGGCCTGCACGCCAGCGCGATCAAGGTCCGCCCGGAGCTGTACAACCACCTCGACCCGGCGACCGTCGGCAACGACATGCGCATCCTGGTCACCGAGATGGCCGGCCGGGCCTCGGTCGAGTTGAAGGGCCGGGAGCTGGGCGTGGACCTGGCCGGCCAGGGCGACGCGATCGGCCGGGTCGTCGACCAGGTCAAGGTGCTGGAGGCCGACGGCTGGTCGTTCGAGGCCGCCGACGCCTCCTTCGAGCTGCTGCTGCGCGGCCAGCTGCCCGGCGCCCCCGGTCCGCTGTTCGAGCTGGAGAGCTACCGCACCTCCGTCGAGCACTGGGGCAACGGCGTCGTGGTCAGCGAGGCGACGGTCAAGGTGCACCTGCCCAACGACGACGGGACGACGGAGCGGGTGATCAGCACCGGCGAGGGCAACGGCCCGGTCAACGCCCTGGACAACGCACTGCGCCAGGCCCTGGTCAGCCGGCACCCGCACCTGGCCGGGGTCTCGCTGGCCGACTACAAGGTGCGCATCCTGGGCTGGAACGGCGGCACCAGCGCAACCACCCGCGTGCTGGTCGACAGCACCGACGGCGCAGGGGAGTGGACCACCGTGGGGGTGCACGACAACATCGTCGAGGCCTCCTGGCACGCGCTGGTCGACGCGCTGACCTATGCCGTTCGTCATCGCTCGCGATGACACCGCGGCCAGGAGACGTTCCCGACGGGCGCTGAGCCGTTTGTCGTGTCCCCGTCAGGGACCCTGCGGGCCCCGTGACCGGGCCACCGCCTGCGGCGGTCCGGTCATGTCGGCCGGTGGTCCCGTGTCCCGGTCAGGGACCCTGCGGGCCCCGTGACCGGGCCACCGCCTGCGGCGGTCCCGGCTCGGCCGGGTCAGGTCAGGGGGTGGACGGTGCTGCGCAGGAGGCAGAACTCGTTGCCCTCGGGGTCGGCGAGGACGTGCCAGGTCATGGTGTCGCTGAGCGGGCCCTGGCCGACGTCGACCTGCGTGGCGCCGAGGGCGAGCAGGCGCTGGAGCTCGTCGGCCTGGGTGCGGTCGGTGGCGTTCAGGTCCAGGTGCAGCCGGCGCCGGCCGGGCGTGGGGTCGGGCACCGGGACGAAGTCCAGCGTCGGCTGCGGGCCCTTCGGTTCCTGGCCCGGGACGCTGATCGTCACGACGCCGTCCTCGTCGGTGTCCAGGACGGTGTACCCGAGCACCTCGGCCCACCAGGCAGCGAGCGCGGCGGGGTCGGTGGAGTTGACGGCGATCGCGGTGATCCGGCTGGCCATGGCGCACGGTAACCGTCGTGGGGAGCACTCCCGCGGTGGCGACTAGCCTCGTGTCGTGCGCATCGTCCGTTTCGCCCACCCAGCCGGCATGTCCTTCGGAGTCCTCGACGGGGACGGTCAGGTCGCCCAGATCGAGGGCCACCCGTTCGGCCAGATCTCCTTCACCGGGCAGCGGTTCGCCGCCGCCGACGTGCGGCTGCTCTCGCCCATCCTGCCCAGCAAGGTGGTGGGCGTCGGCAAGAACTACGCCGACCACGTGCAGGAGATGGCCACCGGTGACGCGCCGAAGGAGCCGCTGGTCTTCCTCAAGCCGTCGACCTCGGTGATCGGCCCAGGTGACGCGATCCGCATCCCGGCCGGCAGCACCGACGTGCACCACGAGGTGGAGCTCGCCGTCGTCATCGGTGCGCGCGGCGCCCGTCAGGTGAGCCCGGAGCAGGCGATGGCCAGCGTCTTCGGCTACACGATCGGCAACGACGTCACCGAGCGGGCCATGCAGCGCAGCGACGGGCAGTGGACCCGCGCCAAGGGCTTCGACTCCTTCTGCCCGATCGGCCCGTGGATCGAGACCGACCTGGCCGGCCTGGGCAAGGACCCGGCCGACCTGGAGATCACCTGCACCGTGGACGGCGAGCTGCGCCAGTCCGGCCGCACCAGCCAGCTGCTGTTCGGCCTGCCCACGCTGATCTCCTACATCTCGCAGGTGATGACGCTGCTGCCGGGCGACGTGATCCTGACCGGTACCCCCTCCGGCGTGGGGCCGATCCGGCCCGGGCAGCGGGTCGAGTGCACGATCGAGGCGCTCGGGACCCTGGCCAACACGGTGGCCGGCGCCGACCCGACGTCCACGGCCGGCGCCCGATGACCGCCCCGTCGCGGCCGGTCAAGACCCGGTTCTGCCCCTCGCCCACCGGCCTGGTGCACGTCGGCGCGATGCGCACCGCGCTGTTCAACTGGGCGCACGCCCGGCACACCGGAGGCACCTTCGTCTTCCGGATCGAGGACACCGACGCCGCCCGCGACTCCGAGGAGTCCTACCGGCACCTGCTCGACTGCATGCGCTGGCTCGGCATGGAGTGGGACGAGGGCCCCGAGGTCGGCGGGCCGAACGGCCCCTACCGGCAGTCCGAGCGCGCCGAGGTCTACCGCGATGTGGCCGGGAAGCTGCTGGCCTCCGGCCACGCGTACGAGTCGTTCTCCACCAACGAGGAGGTCGACGCCCGGCGCCGCGCGGCCGGGCAGGACCCCAAGCTCGGCTACGACAACGCCGACCGGCACCTCACCGACGCGCAGAAGCAGGCGTTCCGCGACGAGGGGCGTGCCCCGGTGCTCCGGCTGGCGATGCCCGACGAGGACGTCGTCTGGACCGACCTGGTCCGCGGGGAGGTGCGGTTCGCCGCGGGATCGGTGCCCGACTTCGTGCTGATGCGCGGCAACGGCGCGCCGCTCTACCCGTTCACCAACCCGGTCGACGACGCGCTGATGGGCATCACCGACGTGCTGCGCGGTGAGGACCTGCTGCCTTCCACCCCGCGCCAGATCGCGCTGTACCGGGCGCTCACCGACATCGGGGTCGCCCAGGGGACGCCGCGTTTCGGGCACCTGCCGCTGGTGTTCGGCGACGGGAACAAGAAGCTGTCCAAGCGCGACCCGCAGTCGAACTTCGACGTCTACCGGGAGCGCGGCTTCCTGCCCGAGGGGCTGATCAACTACCTGGCGCTGCTGGGCTGGGCGATCGCCGACGACCGGGACGTGTTCTCACCCGCCGAGCTGGTCGAGGCCTTCGACGTCACCCGGGTCAGCGCCAACCCGGCCCGCTTCGACCTGAAGAAGGCCGAGGCGATCAACGCCACCCACCTGCGGGCGCTGCCGGTCGAGGAGTTCCTCGCCCGGGTGACGCCGTACCTGGCCACCGCCGGGCTGGTCGCCGAGCCGCCCACGGAGGAGCAGGCCCGGGTGCTCGAGGCGATCGCGCCGCTGGCCCAGGAGCGGATGATCGTGCTCTCCGACGCCGTCGGCCTGCTCGGCTTCCTCTTCACCGAGGACGTCGAGATCGAGCCCGCCGCGGCGGAGAAGCAGCTGGGCGCCGGTGCCGGCGAGGTGCTGGACGCCGCCGTGGCGGCGCTGCAGGAGCTCCCGGAGTGGACGACGCCGGCGATCGAGACCGCGCTCAAGGAGGCCCTCGTCGAGGGGCTGGGCCGCAAGCCCCGGCAGGCCTTCGGCCCGGTGCGCGTGGCGGTCAGCGGGCGCACGGTATCCCCGCCGCTGTACGAGTCGATGGAGCTGCTCGGCCGCGACCGCACGCTCGCCCGGCTGGCGGCTGCTCGCGCGACCGCGACCGGATGACCACCGGGGGCTGGGGCGGGCCGGCGCCGGGGCAGCCGCAGGGCGAGCCGTCCTACGCCGGCCCCCCGCCGACCGGTCCGTACGGTGCTCCGCCCCACGTACCGCTCGGCCCGCCACCGTGGGCCGGCGGGTACCCAGGGCCCCCGAACGGGGCGTCGCAGTACCCAGGGCCCCCGAACGGGGCGTCGCAGTACCCGGGGCCCCAGTACGGGACGCCGCAGTACCCGGGGCCCCAATACGGCGGGCCGCAGTACGGGGGGCCGCCGTACGGCGGGCCGCAGTACGGCGGGCCGCAGTACGGCGGGCCGCAGTACGGCGGGCTCCCGTACGGCGGGCCGCCGGTGGCGGGCCCCGCGTCGCGGCCCGCCCGGCCGGTGACGCCGCCCGGCGCCCCGCCGCACGCGATGCCCCGGCCCTATGTCCTGCTCATGCGGGCCCGCGACTGGGCGTGGTGGCGACCGGTGCTCGGGCTGCTGCTGTTCACCGTGCTGTACCTGGTCGCCGGCGGGGTGCTGGGCGTCGTCGTGTACCTCAGCGGCGTCGGGCTGGACCTGGCCCAGCAGGACCTCTTCGACGTCGCCGTCCTGCTGATCACCAACCTCTCGCTGATCGTGGCGATCCCGATCGTCTGGCTGTGCTGGCTGGTGCCGCACGGCCTGCGGATCGGCTGGTCGTCCTCGGTCCGGGGGCGGCTGCGCTGGCGGCTGTTCGCCCCCTGGACCTGGCGGGCGCTGGCCACGCTCGGACTGGCCGTGGCGATCAGCCTGCTGGTCAGCGTGGCCGCCTCCGGCGTCGACGTCACGGGGCCCACCGCGTCCTTCGGCTGGATGCTGCTGGTGGTGCTCACCACGACGCCGCTGCAGGCCGCCGCCGAGGAGTACGTCTTCCGCGGGTACCTGACCCAGGCGATCGCCGGGTGGATCGGCCGTCCGCAGGCGGGCGCGCTGGTCGCCGGGGTGAGCACGGCCGTGCTGTTCTCCCTGGCGCACCTGCCGCCGGACTTCGAGAGCTTCCTCTACCGCTTCGCCATCGGGCTGGCGCTGTCGGCGGTGG
The DNA here is from genome assembly GCF_947486615.1 of uncultured Modestobacter sp. Lineage (GTDB taxonomy): Bacteria > Actinomycetota > Actinomycetes > Mycobacteriales > Geodermatophilaceae > Modestobacter. Next base: position 122,733 of record NZ_CANKUD010000011.1, on the reverse strand, counting down.
TGTGGCTCACCGGCGGGCTCGAGGCCGCGATCGCGCTGCACGCGGTGAACAACGTGGTGATCTTCCTGCTGGCCGGTGCGCTGGGGGACCGGGCCGCCGCCGTCGACCCCGGCGGTGTCCTGGGCTGGGCGACGACGCTGCTGGGGATCGCCGGGATGGCCGCCTTCGTGGCCTGGGTCGTGGTGGCCCGGCGTGGGATGTCCCTGGAGATGGTGAGCCCGGCCCTGGAGTTCGGCGCCGGCGGGAGCCCGGGGGCCGCGCTCGTCGGTGGTCCGCCGGGACCGCCCGCCTGGGGTGCGCCGGCGCCGGGCTGGAGCCCGCCCGGCTGGGGCCAGCAGGCCGCGCAGCCCGGGTGGGGACCGAACGCCCCCTCGCCGGTCGCGCGGCCCGGCTGGGGGCCGCCGGCGCCACCGCCGGCCGGTGGCTGGAGCCGGCCGCCGGCGAGCTGACGCGCCGGGGGAGGGGGTGCCTGTGCACCCCTCCCCGGCATCGGGTACAGTTCTCTCCCGTGCCGCAAGGCGCAGCACGACCCTTGGGGTATGGGGTAATTGGCAGCCCGACGGTTTCTGGTTCCGTTAGTCTAGGTTCGAGTCCTGGTACCCCAGCGAGGAGCACGACTCCTCAGCACGACCGCACCACAGCACCACCGAGCACCACCTGGCCCCGTCGTCTAGCGGCCCAGGACGCCGCCCTCTCACGGCGGTAGCGAGGGTTCGAATCCCTTCGGGGCTACACCTGGCAGAGCCCCCGACCCGCCCGGGTCGGGGGCTCTCGTCGTCTCCGGGTCCGGTCGGGCCGGGTGGGGCCCTGGTCCGGCCCGGTGGGCGGCTGTGTCAGAATCGGTCTGCACCTGGCCCCGTCGTCTAGCGGCCCAGGACGCCGCCCTCTCACGGCGGTAGCGAGGGTTCGAATCCCTTCGGGGCTACACCTGGCAGAGCCCCCGACCCACCCGGGTCGGGGGCTCTCGTCGTCTCCACCGGCCGCCGCGCGGCCCGGGTGAGGACGGTCGTCCACGCACTCCGTGGGGGTGCTCACACCCGTCACCCGTTGCGGTGACCAAGGAAATGCCGGGCTTCCCACCCGGTGTTAGCGTCTCGAAGCTGATCATCGCGCCGCACCACCGTGCCCCGCCCTGAACGGCAGGCAGAGGTCCCGGCCGTTCCGCGCCGGGGCCTGCTCTCACCCAACCTGGAGGGAACCCCGGTGGTCCTCGCAGCGGACGAAACTCTGCGGCTCGACGCGAACTTCATCGACTACGCGCTCGTCGCCGCCTACTTCGCGGTCGTCCTGCTCATCGGCTTCGCCGCCCGGCGGCGGGTGTCCGACAGCCTCGACTTCTTCCTGTCCGGTCGGTCGCTGCCGGCCTGGGTGACCGGGCTGGCCTTCATCTCGGCCAACCTCGGCGCCGTCGAGATCATCGGCATGTCGGCCAACGGCGCCCAGTTCGGCATGGCCACGTTCCACTACTTCTGGATCGGCGCCGTCCCGGCGATGCTCTTCCTGGGCGTCGTGATGATGCCCTTCTACTACGGCTCGAAGGTCCGGTCGGTGCCGGAGTTCATGCGCCGCCGGTTCGGCACGGGTGCCCACCTGGTCAACGCGCTGAGCTTCGCGCTGGCGCAGGTGCTCATCGCCGGCATCAACCTGTACCTGCTGGCCACCATCGTGAACGCCCTGCTGGGCTGGCCGCAGTGGATCTCGCTGATCGTCGCCGCCGCGGTGGTGCTCAGCTACATCACCCTCGGCGGTCTGTCGGCGGCGATCTACAACGAGGTGCTGCAGTTCTTCGTCATCGTGGCCGCGCTGCTGCCGCTGACGCTGATCGGCCTGCACCGGGTGGGCGGCGTCGGCGGCCTGATCGACTCGATCCGCGACAGCGGCAACGAGAACGACCTGAGCTCCTGGCCGGGCAGCGACCTGTCCAGCATCGACAACCCGGTGCTGTCGGTGATCGGGATCGTGTTCGGCCTGGGCTTCGTGCTCTCCTTCGGCTACTGGACGACGAACTTCGTCGAGGTCCAGCGGGCGATGGCCACCAAGTCCATGTCGGCGGCGCGGAGCACCCCGATCATCGGGTCGTTCCCGAAGATGTTCATCCCCTTCATCGTGATCGTCCCCGGCATGATCGCGGCGGTGCTGGTCAACGAGACCCGCGACCTGAAGGCCGGCGGCGACCCGGGCGTCACCTACAACGACTCGATCCTGCTGCTGATCCGCGACGTGCTGCCCAACGGACTGCTGGGCGTGGCGATCGCCGGCCTGCTGGCCTCCTTCATGGCCGGCATGGCCGCCAACATCTCCGCCTTCAACACCGTCTTCAGCTACGACCTGTGGCAGCAGTACGTGAAGAAGGACCGCCCCGACGACTACTACCTGAAGGTCGGCCGGGTGGCCACGGTCGGCGCCACGGTCGTCGCGATCTTCACCGCGCTGATCGCGGCGAACTTCGACAACCTGATGGACTACCTGCAGACGCTGTTCGGCTTCTTCAACGCCCCGCTGTTCGCCACGTTCATCCTGGGCATGTTCTGGAAGCGGATGACCGCGACCGCCGGCTGGACCGGGCTGGTGTCCGGCACGCTCGCCGCGGTGCTGGTGTGGTCGCTCAGCGAGACCGGTGTGATCGGCCTGGAGGGGCAGGGCGCCAGCTTCGTGGCCGCCGGTGCCGCGTTCGTGGTCGACATCGTGGTCAGCGTCGCGGTCAGCATGGTGACCGCCCCGAAGCCGGTCTCCGAGCTGGCCGGGCTGGTCTACTCCGAGACGCCGAAGGAGGTGCGCACCGACCCCGATGCGCACAAGCTGCCCTGGTACCAGTCGCCGACCAAGCTGGCCGGCATCTCCCTGGTGCTCGTCATCGTCCTGAACCTGATCTTCCGCTGACCGTCGCCAGCGTTCTCGAGAGGAGCACTCCATGAGCACCGCACACAACGGGCAGGACGCGGGCCAGGCGCAGGCGACCGGCGGCAAGCACACCGCCGGTGCCTACGACGTCCGCACGGTCATCGGTGGGTTGATCGGGTTCTACGGCGTCGTCCTGGTGGTCCTGGGCATCGTCGACTACGGGGAGGCCGAGGCGGCCAAGACCGGCGACTGGAACGCCAACCTGTGGGTCGGCATCGGCATGCTGGTCTTCGCCCTGGTCTTCGCCGCCTGGACGAAGCTGCGTCCGGTCGTCCTCGCGGACGGCGAGGCCGTCGAGGACCCCACGGGCGGAGCCGACTCCGCCGGTCGCTGACCCGCGACCCACCGCTGCCACGTCCGCGATCGGTCGGGGGCAGCACACACGAGGGCCCGCAGCGCACGCCGCTGCGGGCCCTCGTCTGTCCTCCTGCGGTCAGCTGTGTCCGGCGTCCGCCCGGACGTCCAGTAGTTCCCCGTCGGCGGGGAGGCCGTCGCTGCCGTCGGTGGCGGCGCCGCGGAAGGCCATCGGCAGGCCGCCGGCCGCGGCGAGCCGAGGGGAGTCGCACAGTTGGACGTGCAGGTGCGGCTCGCTGCTGTTGCCGGAGTTGCCGCACTCGGCCAGCTGCTGCCCGGTGGTCACCCGTTCACCGGGCCGCACACGTACCGAGCCGCGCCGCAGGTGTGCCAGGGCGGCGTGCGCCCCGTCGTCGGTCCGGACGACGACGTGGTTGCCGACCAGCCACCGGGTGCCGCCCACCTGCCGGACGAAGCCCTCGACCACCAGCAGGTAGAGCACCGACCAGCCGCCGCTGCGGGCCCGGTGGTCGCGCCGGCGCTGGTGCACGCGCACCACGGTGCCCTCGACCGGGCTGAGCAGCGGCCGGCCGAACGCCGGGTGCTCCTCCGGCCGGCGCCACTGCCGGCCCGAGCCGAACTCCGGGCGCCCACCGTCGGGTGGGTCGAACGCCAGGTCGATCGCATACGTCTGGCCCAGGCTGTGCACGCCGTGCGACGGCACCTTGGTGGTGGGCGAGTTCAGCGCCCGCCACGGGCCGAGCACCGGCGACTCGACGACTCGCAGCGGCGCCGCGGGCGGGCGCACCCGGTCCAGCAGCCCGAAGGCCACCAGGACGACGAAGCCTGCCAGCCCGCCATGGGGCAGCAGGTCGACCACGTCGGCCAGGATCAGCAGCACACCCAGTGCGGGCAGCGGGGGCCGCACCCGGGCGGCCAGCCGCCGGACGGCGGCACGGCCGGGGGGCCCGACCAGCGCGCCGTCACCGGTCCGGACGTCGTCGCCCGTGCGGCTCCGGCTGTCCGGGTCGCGACGGTCCGCGTCCCGGCTGTCCGCGCCACGGTCCTCCCCGTCACGGGCGTCCACGTCAGGTGCCTCCGCCCGACCGGTCGCGATGTGGCCGCTGTCCATGTCATGCCTCCTCGCCGCAGGCCTGTCGACGTCACGGCTCCCCGGGTCGCGGCTCACGACGACACCGCCGCCAGGACCACGTGCAGCGGCACCACCCGCTCGGGAGGCGCCGCGTAGCTCCCGCGGCCCGTGGTGCGCAGCCAGCCCGCCGCGGTCAGCTGCCGCAGGTGGTGGTGCAGCTGACCGGTGGTGCCCAGCCCCGGCAGCGCAGCGAGCGCCGCGGTCGTGGTGTGCCCGTCCAGCACCTCCCGCAGCAGCCGGAGCCGGACCGGGTGGGCGAGCGCGGACAGCGAGCCGGCGCGGGCCTCGTCGTCGTCCGGCTCGGCGGTGCGCAGCTCCTCGGCGCCGTGGGTCCGCTGCCAGGCGTACTCCTCACCGCCGGGCAGGCGGACCTGCCCGCCGTAGGCGATCGCGCCACCGGGCAGCTCGGCCGCCTCGGCGGCCAGCGCGCGCAGCAGCCAGAACCGCTCCGGATCCGGCAGTCCGGGCGGGGCGCCGGGGTCGCGGGCCAGTCGCTCCTCGAGGGCGGTGAGGCGTTGCTCGATCCGGTCCAGTCGTGCGTCGTCCACCCGTACGAAGGTACGGAACTACGTAGGAACGAGCAGGAAGGTCAGCGCACGGCGCGGGCGATCGCGGCGGCGGAGTCGAGGACGGCGGCGACCACCTCGGGGCTCGGACGACGGCCCAGTCGCTCCACCGGCCCGGAGATGGAGACCGCCCCCAGCAGGCCGCCGGCGCCGTCCCGGACCGGGGCGGACAGCGAGGCGACGCCGGCCTCCCGCTCGGCGACGCTGTGCGCCCAGCCGCGGCGGCGCACGTCGAGCAGGGTGCGGGCGGTGAAGCTCGCCGCCGGCAGCAGGGCGCTGCCCTCCTCGGCCGGGCCGAAGGCGAGCAGGGCGTGTGCCGCCGACCCCGCGGTGAGCGGGAGCCGGGCGCCGACCGGCACGGTGTCGCGCAGGCCGCTGGACCGCTCGGCCGCGGCGATGCAGATCCGGCTGCCGCCGTCGCGGACGTAGAACTGGGCGCTCTCCCCGGTCGCGTCGCGCAGTGCGGCCAGGTGCCGGCCCACCAGCTCGGCCAGGTCGGCGCCGCCGCGACCGAGCTCGGCCAGTGCCGGGCCGGGAGCCCACGTGCCGGCCGGTGTGCGGCGGAGCAGGCGGTGTGCCTCCAGGGCGGTGGCGAGCCGGTGGGCGGTGGCCCGGGGCAGCTCGGTACGCGCCACCAGCTCGGCGAGGCTGGCCGGTTCGTCGGCGACCGCGCGGAGGATGGCCACGGCTTTGTCCAGCACGGCAACGGGGTTAGGCTGTCCCACGCAGCAATACTGCCATCTCAGTCAGTGAGATGGCAATCAGCAGGTGGACGACGAGGAGGCGGACCCGTGGGTCAGACCCTGGCGCAGAAGGTGTACGAGCAGCACGTCGTCCGGCGGACGGCGGGGGAACCCGACCTGCTGTACATCGACCTCCACCTCGTGCACGAGGTGACCAGCCCGCAGGCCTTCGACGGGCTGCGGGCCGCCGGGCGCACCGTTCGCCGTCCGGACCTGACCATGGCGACCGAGGACCACAACGTCCCGACCCTGGACATCCTGTCGCCGATCGCCGACCCGGTCAGCCGCGCCCAGGTGGAGGCGCTGCGGCGCAACACCGCGGAGTTCGGCATCCGGCTCGCGCCGATGGGCGACCGCGACCAGGGCATCGTGCACGTCATCGGCCCGCAGCTGGGGCTCACCCAGCCGGGGATGACCATCGTGTGCGGTGACAGCCACACCTCCACCCACGGCGCCTTCGGTGCGCTGGCGTTCGGCATCGGCACCAGCGAGGTCGAGCACGTGCTGGCCACCCAGACGCTGCCGCAGGTGCCGGCCAAGCAGATGGCGGTCACCGTGGACGGCGAGCTGCCCCCCGGCGTCTCGGCCAAGGACGTGATCCTTGCCGTGATCGCCGAGATCGGCACCGGGGGCGGGCAGGGGCACGTCATCGAGTACCGGGGCAGCGCGATCGAGGCGCTGTCCATGGAGGCCCGGATGACGATCTGCAACATGTCGATCGAGGCCGGCGCCCGCGCGGGGCTCATCGCCCCCGACCAGACCACCTTCGATTTCCTGGCCGGCCGCCCGCACGCTCCGCAGGGCGCCGACTGGGACGCCGCCGTCGCGCAATGGCGCACGCTGCGCACCGACGACGACGCGGTGTTCGACCGCGAGGTGCGCATCGACGCCGCCTCGCTCACCCCCTACGTCACCTGGGGCACCAACCCGGGTCAGGGTCTGCCGATCGGTGCCGCCGTGCCCGACCCGGCGCAGATCGCCGACGAGAGCGAGCGCCGCGCCGCCGAGCAGGCGCTGGAGTACATGGGCCTGACCGCAGGCACGCCGCTGCGCGAGGTCGACGTCGACACCGTCTTCCTCGGCTCGTGCACCAACGGCCGGATCGAGGACCTGCGGGTCGCCGCCGCCCTGCTGAAGGGCAAGCAGGTGGATGCGGGCACCCGGATGCTCGTCGTCCCCGGCTCGGTGGGCGTCAAGCAGCAGGCCGAGGCCGAAGGGCTGGACCAGGTGTTCACCGACGCCGGGGCCGAGTGGCGCGGCGCAGGCTGCTCGATGTGCCTGGGCATGAACCCCGACCAGCTGAAGCCCGGCGAGCGCTCGGCGTCGACCAGCAACCGCAACTTCCAGGGCCGGCAGGGCAAGGGCGGGCGCACCCACCTGGTGTCCCCGGCGGTGGCCGCCGCGACCGCGCTGACCGGACGGCTCACCGCCCCGGCCGACCTGCCCGACGCCGTTCCCACGACCGTCTGACCCGCTGGAGAGCCGCATCATGGACGCCTTCACCACGCACACCGGCACGGCCGCCCCGCTGCGCCGGTCGAACGTCGACACCGACCAGATCATCCCGGCCGAGTACCTCAAGCGGATCACCCGCACCGGCTTCGAGGACGGGCTGTTCGTCGCCTGGCGCACCAACGAGCCGGAGTTCGTGCTCAACCAGCCGCAGTACGCGAGCGCCTCGATCCTGGTGGCCGGCCCCGACTTCGGCACCGGATCGTCCCGCGAGCACGCCAACTGGGCGCTGCTGGACGGCGGGTTCCGGGTGGTGATCAGCTCGCGGTTCGCCGACATCTTCCGCAACAACTCGACGAAGGCGGGCCTGCTGACGGTGATCCTGCCGCAGGACGACGTCGAGGCGCTGTGGACGGCGATCGAGGCCGACCCGGCGCTGCCGGTGACGGTCGACCTGCAGGCCGAGCAGGTCACCTACGGCACCAGCACCGTGCCGTTCCAGACCGACCCGTACACCCGCTGGCGGCTGCTCGAGGGTCTGGACGACGTCGGCCTGACCGAGCGGCACGTCGAGGACATCGAGGCCTACGAGTCCGGGCGCCCGGCCTGGCTGCCGCGGGCGTTGCCGGCTCTCCCGGCCTGACGGGAGCCCGTCGCCGGTCCCGCCGCTGAGGCGGTGCGTCCCGGTCGGAGCCCGCCGTGTGCACCGCCACCGAGATGGTGGGGGGCGCGCGGCGGGCTCGTCGTCGTGCCGTCCTCGACAGCGCTGTCGACGTCTGTATACAGTTGCATCCATCCTGCGACGCCCATCGCGCGCGGGGGAGTGGGCCCGCCGTGCCGACGAGGCCCGAGGTGGACGGACAGGCGGAGGGTGGGCGACATGGACGAGCAGGTGGACGTCGTCGTGGTCGGCGGCGGGAACGCCGGGTTCAGCGCGGCGCACGCGGCAGTGGCGCGGGGGCGCAGCGTGCTCCTGCTGGAGAAGGGGCAGGCCGGCGAGGCCGGGGGCAACAGCTTCTACACCGCCGGCGCCTTCCGGATCACCCACGACGGGATCCCCAGCGTGGCCGACCTGCTCGACGACGACGACGACCGGCTGCCGGTCTCCGAGCTGCCGCCGTACCCCGCCGAGGCCTACCTCGCCGACATGGCGAAGGTGACCTCGGGCAACAACGACCCGGAGCTCACCGCGGCACTGGTCGGTGACAGCCAGGACGCCCTGCGCTGGTTGCACGGTCTCGGGCTCCGGTTCCGCCTGATGTACGAGCGCCAGGCGTACCTGGACGAGGCGACGGGCCGGTACACCTTCTGGGGTGGGCTGGCCGTGGGCAGCACCGACGGGGGCAAGGGCCTGATCGCCCAGCACACCGCCGCCGCCGAGTCGGCCGGTGTGCAGATCCGCTACGGGGTCCGCGCCGGGGAGCTGGTGGTCGAGGACGGCCGGGTCCGCGGGGTCACCTGGCAGGACGCCACCGGGGCGGCCGGGACGGTGTACGCCGACTCGGTCGTGCTGGCCGCCGGCGGGTTCGAGGCGGACGCGGAGATGCGGGCCGAGCACCTCGGGGCCGGCTGGGCCCGGGCGAAGGTGCGGGGGACCCCGCTGAACACCGGGGACATGCTGCGCTCGGCGCTGGCCATCGGTGCGGTGCCGCACGGCGACTGGAGCACCTGTCACAGCGTCGCCTGGGACGCCCGGTTCCCGGAGAACGAGAGCAACCGCGAGCTGACCAACCAGCTCACCCGTGGCGGCTACCCGCTGGGGATCGTGGTCAACACCGACGGTGCGCGGTTCCTCGACGAGGGGGCCGACTACCGCAACTACACCTACGCCAAGTACGGCGCCGCCATACTCGAGCAGCCGGGCGGGCAGGCGTTCCAGGTCTTCGACGCGACCACCCGGTCCCGGCTGCGGGCCGAGGAGTACGACATGCCCGGCGCCTCGGTCGTCGTCGCGGACACGGTGGGCGAGCTCGCGGCCGGGATGGGGGTGGACCCGGCTGCACTGGGGCGGACGATCGACGACTTCAACGCGGGCATCGACCGTTCGGTCCCGTTCGACCCGGCGGTCAAGGACGGGCGGGCGTCCCGCGTCGACCCGCCGAAGAGCAACTGGGCCGTGCCGTTGGAGACCGCGCCGTTCTACGCCTTCCCGGTGACCTGCGGCATCACGTTCACCTTCGGTGGGCTGCGGGCCGACACCGGGGCGCGGGTCCTGGACCGCTCCGGGAACCCGATCCCGGGGTTGTTCGTCTGCGGGGAGATGCTCGGTGGACTGTTCAGTGGCAACTACCCCGGCGGCACCGGTCTGACGTCCGGCGCCGTCTTCGGCCGGCGTGCCGGGAGCCAGGCGTGACCTCGGCCAGGGCGGACGCCGACTCGATCTACGAGGACATGCGGGCGGAGATCACCTCCGGTGAGCTGCCGGCGGGCAGTCCGGTCCGCGAGGTCGCCCTGGCCGACCGTTTCGGGGTGTCCCGTACGCCGGTGCGGGAGGCGCTGCGCCGGCTGCAGCACGACCGGCTGCTGGTGCCCGGCGTCCGCGGCCTGCAGGTGCGGGTGGTGGACCCGCAGGAGGTCGTCCAGGTCTACGACATGCGGATCCTCCTCGAGGCGCAGGCGGCCCGGGAGGCCGCCCGGGCCCGCACTGCGGCAGACCTGGTGCTGCTGGAGGGCCTGCTCGCCCGGGACCGGTCGCTCGTCGACCCGCCCGACCAGCTCCGGGCGCAGACGAACACCGAGTTCCACGCCGCGGTGTGGGAGGCGACCCACAACCGGGTGCTGCAGGACCTGCTGCAGCGCCTGACGGTCCACCTGGTCCGCACGCCGCACTCGACCCTGTCCGTGGACGGTCGCTGGGCCGAGGCGCTCGACGAGCACGAGCGGCTCCTGCGGGCCATCACCGACGGCGACGTCGAGCTGGCCGCGGAGGTCGCGGCAGCGCACATGACCCGGGCCCGGCAGATCCGGCTCAGCCTGCTCCGCACCGCCGCCGCCGGCCGCCTGGACGCCGCCGGAGCCTGACCGGGCCGGCGAGGTGCACCCCCGCCCGCAGTCGTCGACCGGCTGCGGGTCTTCGGCATGTCCGGCGCAGGCCGCCGTGCCCGGATCGTGACCGTACGGCCGGCGGCGGGGGTTGACGGAGCCACTCGCAGGAGTGAGGCTGCTCACTGTCGTATCCGACTGGATACATTCGGATGCAGTAGTCCGGAGCTCATCGACGAGCGGGAGGCCACCCATGGCACACAACCCAGTCAGCACCGGACGGCGGAGGTCGGCCGCAGCCGCGCTGCTCGCCGCCGGCCTCACGGTCACCGCGTGCGCCCCGTCCAGCGGGGACGACGAGAACTCGGCGAGCGGCGAGGCCGCCGGCTGGCCCAGCGGCGACGTGCGGATCATGGCACCGGCCGACCCCGGCGGCGGCTGGGACCAGACCTCCCGGGCAATCCAGGACGTCCTGGGCAACCAGCTCGACGCCTCGGTGGAGGTCTACAACGTCGGCGGCGCCGGCGGCACGGTGGGGATCGCCCAGTTCGTGCAGAACGAGGGCGACGCCGACGAGCTGATGACGATGGGCTCGATCATGGTCGGGGCGATCGAGACGAACAACTCGCCGGTCACCCTCGACGAGGTCACGCCGCTGGCCCGGCTGATCGGTGAGTACGAGGTGATCGTCGCGCCGGAGAACTCCCCGTTCCAGACCATCGACGACATGGTCGCGGCCATGGAGGCCGACCTCGGCTCGGTCGCCATCGCAGGCGGGTCCGCCGGCGGGATCGAGCAGATCCTCGCCGGGCTGATGGCCCAGGAGATCGGTGCCGACCCGGCAGCGGTCAACTACATCCCGCACAGCGGCGGTGGCGAGGCGCTGGCCACGATCCTGTCCGGCCGGGTCCAGGCGGGGATCTCCGGGATCAACGAGATCCGGGAGCAGATCGAGGCCGGCCAGGTCCGGGCGCTGGCCGTCTCCTCACCGGAGCCGATCGAGGGGATCGACGCACCCACCCTGACCGAGGCGGGGCTGGACATCGAGCTGGCCAACTGGCGCGGCATGGTCGCTCCGGCCGGGATCGACCCCGAGCAGGAGCAGGCGGCCGAGGACGCGCTGGCCGAGATGGTCGAGAGCGAGGAGTGGCAGCAGGTGCTGGCCGACCGCGGCTGGGAGGACCAGTTCCAGGCCGGCGAGGAGTTCGAGCAGTTCCTCGACGAGGAGCAGGAGCGCATCCGCGCCGTCCTCGAGGACCTGGGCCTGGTCGGTTCGTGAGCACCGCGTCCGGGCTGCCGGACGCGGTGGGGTCACGTCGGCACGGGGGCTCCCGTGTCGACGTGCCCTCGCTCGCGCTCGCCGTCCTGCTCCTGGTCATGGGCGTCGTCCTCGCGGTGGACGCCTCCGGGATCGAGGCGCCCCGGGGCGGTGGCAGCGTCGGCCCGGCCGCCTTCCCGTGGGCGGTCGCCGGGGTGCTGCTCGTCCTGGGTGTCGTCCTCGGCGCGGTCTCCCTGCGCGGCCGACCGGACCAGCCCGCCGACCCGGCGGACGCCGGCGTCCAGGAGCTCTGGCCCGAGGCGGCCCGGCGGTCCGCCGACGCACCGGACGACGAGCCTGTCGCCGAGCCGGTGCCGGTCGGTGAGGAGCGGCCGCCGCTGCTGCGGGTCCGCCCGGCCGTGCGGGTGGCCGTCTTCGCCGCCGGGCTGATCGCGCACGCCCTGCTGGTCAACACGGCGGGCTACGTGGTGGCGGCGCTGGTGCTCTTCGTCGCCGTGGCCCTCGCCTTCGGCGCGCCGCGGCTGGTCCGGGTCGTGCTGGTCGGCCTGGTCCTGACCCTGGTGATCTTCTACGCGTTCACCGTGGGCCTGGGGCTCGCCCTGCCCGACCTCGGGGGGCGTTGATGGACGGCTTCGCCGACCTGATCGGCGGGTTCGGGGCCGCGGTCAGCCCGGAGAACCTGCTCTGGGCGCTCATCGGGGTCACCCTGGGCACGGCCGTCGGGGTGCTGCCGGGCATCGGCCCGGCGCTGACCGTCGCGCTGCTGCTGCCGCTGACCTTCAAGCTGGAGGCCACCAGCTCGCTGATCATGTTCGCCGGCATCTACTACGGCGGCATGTACGGCGGGTCGACCACGTCGATCCTGTTGAACACCCCGGGGGAGAGCGCGTCGATCATCTCCGCGCTGGAGGGCAACAAGATGGCCCGGTCGGGCCGGGGCGCCGCGGCCCTGGCGACCGCGGCGATCGGCTCGTTCGTCGCCGGCACCATCGCCACGATCGGGCTGTCCTTCGTCGCGCCGTTCATGGTCGACCTGGCGCTGAGCTTCGGGCCACCGGAGTACTTCGCCCTGATGGTCGTGGCGTTCACCACCGTCGCGGCGGTGCTCGGCTCCTCGGTCCTGCGCGGGCTGGTCGGCCTGGTCATCGGCGTCACGATCGGGCTGATCGGCATCGACGTGCAGTCGGGCCAGGCCAGGCTCACCCTCGGCGTGCCGCAGCTGCTCGACGGCGTCGACGTGGTGATCGTGGTGGTGGGGCTCTTCGCGGTCGGCGAGGCGATCACGGTGCTCGCCAGTGGCGAGCGGCGGAGCACCGTCACGCCCGCGGCCGGCTCCCGGTGGCTGTCCCGGAGCGACTTCCGGCGGAGCTGGCGCCCCTGGCTGCGCGGCACGGCGCTCGGCTTCCCGATCGGCGCACTGCCGGCCGGTGGGGCGGAGATCCCGACCTTCCTCAGCTACAGCGCGGAGAAGCGGCTGAGCAAGCACCCCGAGGAGTTCGGCCACGGCGCCATCGAGGGCGTCGCGGGGCCGGAAGCGGCGAACAACGCCGCCGCGGCCGGCGTGCTGGTGCCACTGCTGGCGCTCGGCCTGCCGACCTCGGCGACCGCGGCGGTCATCCTGGCCGGGTTCCAGAACTACGGCATCCAGCCCGGCCCGTTGCTGTTCAGCTCGAACAACGCGTTGGTCTGGACCCTCATCGCCAGCCTCTACATCGGCAACGTGATGCTGCTGGTGCTGAACCTGCCGCTGGTGGGCATCTGGGTCCGGCTGCTGCAGATCCCGCCGTACTACCTGTACGCGGGGATCGCGGTGTTCGCGACGCTGGGCACCTACGCGATCGGCGGCAGCACCGTCGACCTGATGGTGCTGTACGCGGTCGGTGCGCTGGGCTTCCTGCTGCGGGCGGCCGACGTGCCGGTCGCACCGGCGGTGGTGGGACTGATCCTCGGTCCGCTGGCCGAGGAACAGCTGCGCCGTTCGCTGGCCATCTCCCAGGGCGATGTCTCGGTGCTGTGGTCCACCCCGCTGTGCATCGCGCTGCTGGTGGTGGCGGTCGCGGCGATCGTGCTGCCGCCGCTGGCCCGGATCGCGGCGTCGAACAAGGCCACTCGCAGTCGCGACCGGGTCGGCTGACCCCGGCGGTGGGCGGCACGCCGGCGGGCCCCTCCCGGCGGCGGGTGTGGGCGGTGCTGCTGCTGATCGGGCTGGGCCTGCACACGGTCGTCGGGCTGGCCCGGCCGATGGGCTCCTACCGGGCCCTGGAGCTGGGGGTGAGCCCGGGCCTGCTGGGGGTGGTCGGTGCGGCCTTCGCCGTCCTGCCGGTGCTGGTGGCCCTGCCGGCCGGGCGGCGGGCCGACGTCGGCGGGGGCGCCAGGGTGGCCGGGGTGGGAACGGTGGTCACCGCCGTGGCGGCGTGCTGGCTGCCCCTGGTCGGGGGCGTGCCGGCCCTGCTCGCCGCCCTGGCGCTGCTCGGCCTCGGGCACCTGCTCGGCCTGGTGGGGATGCAGGCGCTGATCGCCCAGGGCGGCACCGGGAGCTCGCTCGACCGGTCCTACGGGTGGTTCACCATGGTCGTCTCGGCCGGCCAGCTGTGCGGTCCGGCGCTGGCCGGGGTGCTCGCCGGGACCGGTGGGCCGGCCGGCACCCGCGTCGCGCTCACCGGTGGAGCCGTGGTGGCCGTGGCCACCGTGCTGGCGGTGCCCCTGCTGCGCGGCAGCCCCAGCGGCGCACCGGTGGCCGCCGACCGTCCTCCGGTGGTGCCGGTGCGCCGCATCCTGCGCTCCCCGGGTGTGGGCCCGGCGATGGTCACCAGCCTCGGGGTGCTCTCCGCCACCGACCTGCTCACCGTCTACCTGCCGGCGCTGGGGGAGGAGCGCGGCTGGTCGCCGCAGGCGGTGGGTGCCCTGCTGTCCCTGCGGGCGGCGGGGGCGATCGTCTCCCGGCTGGGCCTGGGACGCATGGTCCATGCGCTGGGCCGGGAGCGACTGCTGGGCACCAGCCTGGTGGTCTCGGCGCTGGCCCTGGGCTGGCTGGCCCTCAGCCACCCGGTCGGGCTGGCTGGGGTGGCGATCGCCGTGGCGGGTTTCGCCCTCGGCATCGGGCAGCCGCTCTCGATGGCCGTGGTGGCCGCGCGCGCGCCGCTGGGTGCCCGGGCGACCGCCCTGTCGATCCGGTTGATGGCCCACCGGCTGGGGCAGGTGCTCGTCCCCGCGGGAGCGGGCGTGCTCGCCGCGACGGCCGCCTCCACCGGGGTGGTGGTCGGCGCGGGGTTGATCGTGGCGGTGAGCGCGCTGTCGTTGCTGCCGGAGCTGCGACGACGAGGGTGATCCGGGAGGGCGCGGCGGAGCGGCCGGTCAGCTCCGGCCGGCGCTGCTGCGCACCAGCGCGCCGGCCGGGGCGGCCGGATCGGCGGCGAAGTCGCGGTAGTAGTCGGCCGACAGGGCGCCGGGCCGCCCGCCCAGCGCCCAGACGCTGCCCTTGGCCGACGGCGGCCACAGCGCACCGGCGGTGCCCGGCCAGCGCACACCCAGGGCCAGCAGCACCGACGGGATCGCCCCGCCCTGGCTGCAGATGACCGTGGGGCCGCCGTCCTCGCTGGACAGCAGGCGCCGGACCAGGTCCACCCCGGCCTGCGGGTCGGCGTCGAACCCCTCCTCACCGAGCTCCGGCACGGCGTCGACCGGCATGCCGAGCGCGGCCGACAGCGGCTCGACCGTCTCCCGGCAGCGCAGCGGGGGCGCCGCCAGCAGCCGGGCCGGGGTGAACACCGGCAGGACGGCGGCCAGGGTGGCCGCCTGGTCCCGGCCGGTGCGGTCCAGCGGGCGCTCGTCGTCCGGGCCGTCGAAGTCCTCGCGCTCACCGGCCGAGGCGTGCCGCACCAGCAGCACCCGGGGAGCGTGGGGGACGTCGGTGCGGGCCAGGTCGTCCAGCACCGCCCGGTCGTGGTCGTGGGTGACCTGCGCCCGGGCGGCCGGCACGGTCAGCCAGCGCACCTCGTCGACCTCGTCGTTGGCGGTGAAGCGGCCGCCGACCGCCTTCATCAGCCAGTAGTCCACCCGCTTGTCGCCGTGCCGGACGTCGTAGCGGGTCTGCACGCTGCGCCGGCCGACCGAGACGTGCAGGCCGGTCTCCTCGCCGACCTCGCGCACCGCGGCCATGAGCGAGTGCTCGCCGGCGTCCAGCTTGCCCTTGGGCAGCGACCAGTCGTCGTACTTGGGCCGGTGCACCAGCAGGGTCTCCAGCGCACCGATGCCCCCGGTGCGCCAGACCACGCCGCCGGCGGCGGCGACCACCCGCGCGTCGTCAGCCAGCGTTCTCACCCCGCATCGCGAGCAGGTCGGCCTGGGAGTCCCGGTCCCCGGTGCGCGTCCAGCTGGCGTCGCCGGCCAGCTGCCAGCTGCGCACGTCGGGGGCGAGTGCGGCGTCGAAGATGCGCTCCAGCTGCCGGGCGGCGGCCGGGTCGTTGACCCGCAGCAGCACCTCCACCCGGCGGTCGAGGTTGCGGTGCATGAGGTCTGCGCTGCCCAGCCACCACTCCGGTTGACCGGCGTTGGCGAAGTTGACCACCCGCGAGTGCTCCAGGAACCGGCCGACGATCGAGCGGACCCGGATGTTCTCGCTCAGCCCCGGCACGCCCGGGCGCAGCGCGCAGATGCCCCGGATCACCAGCTCCACCGGCACACCCGCCAGCGACGCCTCGTAGAGCGCATCGATGATCTGCTCGTCCACCAGCGAGTTGATCTTTATCCGGATGCCGGCCGGCTTGCCCTCGGCGGCGTTCCGGGCCTCCCGGCGGATCTTCTCCACCAGGCCGGTGCGGATCCCGTGCGGGGCCACCATCAGCGACCGGTAGGTGGTCTGCCGCGAGTACCCGGTCAGGGTGTTGAACAGGTCGGTGAGGTCGGCGCCCACCCGCGGGTCGGCGGTGAGGATGCCCAGGTCCTCGTAGATCCGGGCGGTCTTGGGGTTGTAGTTGCCGGTGCCGATGTGGCAGTAGCGGCGGATCACCCCGTTCTCCATCCGCACCACCAGCGCCGTCTTGCAGTGCGTCTTCAGCCCCACCAGCCCGTAGACCACGTGGCAGCCGGCCCGCTCCAGCGACCGGGCCCAGCTGATGTTGGCCTCCTCGTCGAACCGGGCCTTGATCTCCACCAGGACGACGACCTGCTTGCCCGCCTGGGCCGCCTCGATCAGCGCCGAGACGATGGGGGAGTCACCCGAGGTGCGGTAGAGCGTCTGCTTGATCGCCAGCACGTCCGGGTCCGCGGCGGCCTGCTCGATGAACCGCTGCACGCTGGTGGCGAACGAGTCGTAGGGGTGGTGCACCAGCACGTCGCCCTCGCGCAGGGTGGCGAACACGCTCTTGGGCGTCTCGCCCTCGCTGAGCCGTGGGTGGGTGGCCGGCACGAACGGGTCGTCCTTGAGCTCGGGCCGGTCCAGGTCGTAGAGGGCCATCAGCGAGCCGAGGTCGAGCAGCCCGGGCACCGAGACGACGTCGGCCGGGCTGATCTCCAGCTCGTGCACCAGGACGTCGAGGATCTGCGGGTCCATCGTCTCGGTGACCTCCAGCCGCACGGCCGGACCGAACCGGCGCCGGGCCAGCTCGCGCTCCAGGGCCTGCAGCAGGTCCTCGTCGCGGTCCTCCTCCACCTCCAGGTCGGCGTTGCGGGTGACCCGGAACAGGTGGTGGTCCAGCACGTCGAGGCCGGGGAAGAGCGAGGTCAAGTGTGCCGCGATCAGGTCCTCCAGCGGCAGGAAGACCGACTCCGCCTCCTTCCCCTGGGCGGTCGCGGTGGCCACGGAGATGAACCGCGGCACGTTGTTGGGCACCTTCACCCGGGCGAACCGCGGGGCGCCGGTGTCGGGGTCGCGCACCGAGACGGCGAGGTTCAGCGACAGCCCGCTGATGTAGGGGAACGGGTGCGCCGGGTCGACCGCCAGCGGGGTCAGCACCGGGAACACCTGGTCGCGGAAGTACTCCCGCAGCCGCATCGCATCGGCGTCGTCCAGGTCCGACCAGTGCACGATCCGGATGCCCTGCTCCTCCAGCCGCGGCATCACGTCCTTGTCGAAGACGCTGGCGTGCCGGTGCACGAGGCTCTGGGTGCGCTCGGTGACGCGGGCGAGCTGCTCGCGGATGGTGAGGCCGTCGGGGGAGCGGACGGTGAGCCCGGTGCTCTGCCGGCGCTTGAGGCCGGCGATGCGGACCATGAAGAACTCGTCCAGGTTGCTGGCGAAGATCGACAGGAACTTGACCCGCTCGAGCAGCGGCAGGGCGTCGTCCTCGGCCAGTTCCAGCACCCGGGCGTTGAAGTCCAGCCAGGACAGCTCGCGGTTCAGGAAGCGGTCGGCGGGCAGCGGCGTGGAGGCGGCGGGCACGGGTCGATCCTGCCTCACCCAGATGACCACCGGGTGGCCGAGAGGAATCCGGCCGTGCGTGGCCCGACGCCGATCCGGCGGGCGGTCTGCAGGTCGGCGGGGGTGTCCACGTCCTGCCGCAGTCCGGGCCAGTCGCCGTCCAGCGGAACCGCCCCGCCGGCGGCGTGGGCGGCGGCGGACCCGGGACCGAACCGTGGGGCCAGGTCGCCGTCGCGGACGGCCAGCAGCGTCGTGCCGGTGCCCGCGGCGTCGGCGACGAGGCTGCGCGGGTGGCCGCCCGCCGCGGTCAGCGCCGCGGTCAGCTCGGCCGGCTGCAGCGCCGGCAGGTCCGAGGCGAGGGCGGCGACCGGGCCGGCGCCGTCCGCCCGGGCGTGCGCGGCACCGTGGGCCAGTGCGGCGTTGAGGCCGCTGCCCGGCTCGTCGGCGACGGTGCCGGCGCCCAACTCGGTGGCCAGCGCGATGGCCCGTGGCTCGTCGGTGACCACCAGCAGCCGGCCGACGGCGGGGCTCGCCAGCGCGGCGGCGAGGGTGTCGGCGAGCAGGTCGAGCACCAGCAGGTCGTGCCCCGACCGCCGGTCGCCGGGGAGGGTCGAGGTCAGCGGCGTCAGCCGGCTCTTCGCCGTCGACAGCAGCTTCGCCGGGACGACGAGGGACCACGGCTGCACCCCTCCACCTCAGCACACCGCCCGGGACGTCGGCCGGGCGGCAGCCGGGGAGCTGTGTCGGCGTCGTTAAACGTTCATGTCCTTCTGAAACTCCGTGCACCGACCTCTTCCCCTGCCGTTCACCCGCTGCCACGGTGTCGTCCACACAGCGGTCAGGTCGCGTTGCGGCCACCGGCCCCCAGCACTGGAGGAGCCATGGGAGTTCACAACGGACGGGCAGCAGCCATCGGGGTGCTGGCCCTGGTGGTCACGCTGAGCGGCTGCTCCGGCAGCGACGACGCCAGCGCCGAGGACGGCACGCGTTCGGTCTCGATCGCCGAGGGCGAGCCCGACCACCTCAACCCCGGGCGCCAGACGGTGGCCTTCGACCAGACCATGGCGCTGTTCTCGCCCCTGACCTCGATCGACTCCGACGGTGAGCTGCAGATGGTCGTCGCCGAGTCGGTGGAGTCCGACGACGCGGTCACCTGGACGATCACGCTGGCCGACGGCTGGACCTTCCACGACGGCGAGCCGGTCACCGCCGAGAGCTACGTGCGGGCCTGGAACACCGTCGCCTACGCCCCCAACGCCTGGGAGAACAACGGCCAGCTGGCCAACATCGCCGGCTACGCCGACCTCAACCCCGCTGAGGGGGAGCCCACCACCGAGGAGATGTCGGGTCTGGCCGTCGTCGACGACCGGACCTTCACCGTCACCCTCTCGGCCCCCGACGGGCAGTTCCCGCTGCAGCTGAGCCAGGCCCAGACCGGCTTCTACCCGCTGCCCAGCGTGGCCTACGACGACCTGGAGGCCTTCGACCGGGCGCCGGTCGGCAACGGCCCCTTCCGGATGGAGGGGACCTGGGAGGACGACGAGCCGATCACCGTCACCGCCTGGGCGGACTACCCCGGCGAGGCGCCGACCGTCGACGAGATCGTGTTCAAGCCCTACGCGGACATGAACACCGCCTACACCGACGTGCAGGCCGGCGACACGGACCTGATGTTCCTCACCGCGGACAAGATGACCTCGGCCGCCGGGGACTTCGGTGACCGGGTGTACAGCTTCGACGCCCCCGGCATCTCCTTCCTCGGGCTGCCGCTGTACGACGAGCGCTACGCCGACGTCCGGGTGCGCCAGGCGATCTCGATGGCCATCGACCGGGACGCGGTGAACGAGGTGATCTACGGCGGGCTGTACGAGCCGGCCACCGCCTTCACGCCGTCCGCCGAGCAGGGCACCCCGGTGGGGCTGTGCGGTGAGCTCTGCGAGTACGACCCCGACGCGGCGAAGGAGCTGCTCACCGAGGCCGGCGGCTTCGAGGGCACGATGGAGATCGTCTACCCCGGCGGCGCCGGGCTGGACGCCCTCTACGAGGCCTACGCCAACCAGCTGCGGCAGAACCTCGGCATCGCCGACGTCGTGACCAAGCCCAGCACCGACTGGGCCGAGTTCGCCGAGGCCCGCACGAACGGTGAGATGACCGGGCCGTTCTTCTCCCGGTGGGGCGCGCTCTACCCCAGCCAGCAGAACACGCTGCGCACCTTCTTCACCCCGACCGGCGGCTGCGTGGGGTGCGTCCCCTACACCGACCAGGAGGTCATCGACCAGATCGCGGCCGCCGACGCCACCGTCGACCCGGACGCCGCGATCGAGGGCTACGTCGCCGCCCAGGAGCTGATCATGGCCGACTTCCCGGCGGTGCCGACCTTCTTCGAGACTTACAACTTCGTCACCTCGGAGGCGATCGCCGACCTGCCCGCGGCGGTCGGGTCGCCGATCCTGTCCCAGATCGTGCTGGCGGAGGACGAGTGACCGGGCCGGCCGGCACGACCGCGGGACGGCGATGACCGCCACCCCCGCAGCGCACGCGCCCGGCTCGGTCGAGGACGTCCTCGACCGGGCCGGGCGGGTGCCCCCGCTGACCCGCTTCCCCTCGGTCGACGCCCTCAACGCCTCCTTCGCGGCGCTGGGCGCGGCCCACCCCGAGCTGCTCCGGCACCGCCGGATCGGCACCTCGCGGCTGGGCGAGCCGCTGCACTGCTGGTCGGTGGGCGACGGCCCGGCCCAGCACCTGGTGGTCGCCGGTGTGCACCCCAACGAGCCGATCGGCAGCCACACCGCCCTGCACCTGGTCGGTGAGCTCTGCCGGGACGACGCGCTGCGGGAATCGATGGGGGCGACCTGGCACGTCGTCCCCTGCATCGACCCCGACGGCATGCGGCTGAACGAGGGCTGGTTCGACGGGCCGTTCGACCGGGGCCACTACGCCCGGCACTTCTACCGGCCCGCGCCCGACGAGCAGGTCGAGTGGTCGTTTCCGTTCGCGTACCGGGACGCCTACTTCGACCAGGTGATGCCCGAGACGCTCGCGCTGATGCGGCTCATCGACGAGGTGCGCCCGCAGCTGTACACCAGCCTGCACAACGGCGAGCTGGGCGGCGTCTACTACTACGTCTCCCGGGCGCTGCCCGGCCTGGTCGAGGCGCTGCATGCGCTCCCCGAGCGGCTCGGCCTGCCGCTGGAGAAGGGGGAGCCCGAGGACCCGTTCGCCCCGGTGCTCGGCACGGCGGTCTTCGGCATGCAGCCGATGACGGAGGTCTACGACCAGCTGGCCGCGCTCGGGCTGGACCCCGCCGGGCTGATCGGTGGCTCGTCCTCCAGCGAGTACGCCCGCCGGCACGGCACCCTCTGCCTCGTCGCCGAGCTGCCGTACTGGTCCCACCCGGACTCCGACGACACCAGCGCGAGCGGGCGGACCTACGCCGACGTCCTGCTGGAGAAGGCGGCCGGCCTGGCCGAGACCGGGGCGGTGCTCAGCGACCTGCTGGCCCGGGCCGAGCCGCTGCTGCACGTGGAGACCCCGTTCCTGCGCGGTTCCCGGGCGTTCGTGCCGATGCTCGGCCAGATCGCCCAGGAACAGCGGGCCCGGGCCGAGCAGCCCGGGCACGACCGCCCGGCCACCGTCGCCGAAGTGTTCAGCGCCGCGGACCACGTGCGCTGCTTCCGGCTGCGGTACGGCGGCATGCTGGTGCGGGCGCTGGCCGCCGAGGTGGTCGCCGGCACGGCTGCGGCCCCGCTGCGCACGCTGCACGAGGAGGCCTCGCGGCTCTACGAGGAGTGGCAGCAGCAGGCCGCCGAGCTCACCGGCACGCAGCTGCTGCCGATCGCCACGCTGGTCGGCGTGCAGTACGGCGCCGTGCTGGCCACCGCCGGCCTGCTCGCCGCGGGGCGGCCGGGGTGACCCGCTTCCTGACCCGCCGGCTGGTGGAGCTGGTCCTGGTCTTCCTCGGGGTCACCTTCGCGATCTACGCGATGGTCTACGCGCTCCCCGGCGACCCGATCCGGGCGCTCGGCGGGGACCGACCGCTCTCACCCGCCGTGGTCAACGAGCTGCGCGACCGGTTCCACCTGGACGAGCCGCTGTGGCAGCAGTACCTGCGCTACCTCGGCGGGCTCTTCCAGGGCGACCTGGGCACCGACTTCGACGGGCGGTCGGTGACCGAGCGGATGGCCACCCGCTGGCCGACCACCATCACGCTGGCCCTCACCGCGTGGCTGATCGAGATCGTCGTCGGCGTCGGCCTGGGCATCCTGGCCGGCCTGCGCCGCGGCACCTGGATCGACCGCTCGGTGCTCACCCTCACGATCGTCGCGACGTCGATCCCGGTGTTCGTGCTGGCGATCGTCGGGCAGCTGTTCCTCGGCGTCCGGTGGGACCTGCTGCCGATCGCCGGCGACTCCGAGGGCTGGCCGCTGGCCTACCTGCTGCCTGCCTCGGTGATCGCCGTCTACAGCCTGGCCGCGCTGGCCCGGTTGATGCGCGGCAGCCTGGTCGACGTCCTGCAGGCCGACTTCGTGCGCACCCTGGACGCCAAGGGGCTGACCCGTACGCGCGTGGTCGGGGTGCACGTCATGCGCAACTCGCTGATCCCGGTCATCACCTTCCTGGGCATGGACCTGGGCTTCCTGCTCGGCGGCACGATCGTGGTGGAGGGCATCTTCAACCTCCCCGGCGTCGGCCAGCTGCTGTTCGGGGCCATCCGGTCGCACGAGGGCCCCACCGTGGTCGGCGTCTCGACCGCGCTGATCCTGCTGTTCCTGGTCAGCAGCCTGGTGGTCGACCTCGTCAACTCCGCCCTCGACCCACGCATCCGGAGAGAGGAGGCCCGCTCGTGACCGGCGTGGCCGTGACCGCGGACCTCGACCCCACCGACGCCGGTGCCCTGCCGCGCCGGGGGGTCTGGCCCGGCCTGCGCCGGCGGGCGCTGTTCTGGGTGCCGGTGGCCGGGATCGTCGTCCTGACCGTGCTGACCGTCGCCCCCGGCTGGGTGGCCGGCTGGTTCGGCAACGGCGACCCGCGGGTGTGCGACCTGTCCTCCAGCGCCGACGGGCCCGTCGCCGGCCACCCGTTCGGCTTCGACCGGCAGGGCTGCGACGTCTACGCCAACGTGGTCCACGGCACGCGCGCCTCGCTGACCGTCGGCCTCACCTGCACGCTGATCGCCTTCGCCCTCGCGGTGCTGCTCGGCACGCTGGCCGGCCTGCGCGGCGGCCTCGCCGACCGCGTGGTGTCCCGGGTGACCGACGTCTTCCTCGGCTTCCCGTTCCTGCTGGGCGCGATCGTGGTGCTCAACAGCTTCGGTGAGCGGTCGGTGCTGTCGGTCTCGCTGGCGCTGGCACTGTTCGTCTGGCCGGCGATGGCCCGGCTGGTGCGCAGCTCCGTGCGCTCGGTCCGGGACGCCGAGTTCGTGCAGGCCGCCCGGGCCATGGGATTCGGCACCTGGCGGGTGGTGAGCCGGCACGTGCTGCCCAACGCCATCGGCCCGGTGCTGGCGATCGCCACCATCACCGTCGGCCAGGTGATCGTCGCGGAGTCGACGCTGACGTTCCTGGGCCTCGGCCTGCGCTCGCCGGCGATCTCCTGGGGGCTGCAGCTGTCCAACGCGCAGGCGCAGCTGCAGAACGCCCCGCACATGCTGCTGTTCCCCAGCGTCTTCCTGGCCGTGACCGTCTTCTGCCTGATCACCCTCGGCGACGTCCTGCGGGACGCGCTGGACCCCCGCCAGCGGTGAACCCCGCCGGCCCGCACACCCCAGAGGAGCCGCACCGATGAGCCGCACCCCCGAGCAGGTCGCCGACGTCGCCGCCGCCGCCGCGCCGTACCTGGAGTCCTGGCTCGAGCACCAGCGCCGGCGCCAGCGCGTGCCCGGTGTGCAGGCCGCGATCCGGGTCGGCGACCGGCTCGTGCTCGACACCGCGCTCGGGCAGGCCGACGCGACCACCGGAGAGCCGCTGACCGGCCGGCACCTGTTCCGGATCGCCTCGCACTCAAAGACCTTCACCGCCACCGCCGTCCTGCAGCTGGTCGAGGCCGGCCGGATGCGGCTGGACGACCCGATCGGCCGGTGGGTGCCAGAGCTGGCCGACCGTGCCCCGGCCGCCGCAGCGGTGACCGTCCGGGAGCTGCTGGGCCACCAGGCCGGGGTCGTCCGGGACGGCGCGGACACCGACTACTGGCAGCTGCTGCACCCCTTTCCGGACGCGGCGGCGCTGCTGGACATCGTGGCCGCCCCCGGCGGGCTGACCTTCGGCCGCAACGAGCACTTCAAGTACTCCAACATCGGCTACTCGCTGCTGGGGCTGGCGATCGAGGCGGCATCCGGGCGCCCGTACAACACCTTCGTGCAGCAGGAGGTCGTCGAGCGGCTCGGGCTCGCCGACACCGGTCCCGAGCTCGACCCGGCCCGCGAGGCGGAGTACGCCGCCGGGCACACCGGGCTGTTCGACGGGGAGACGACCCGGCTGCGGGTCGACCACGTCGACACCCGGGCGATGGCCGCGGCCACCGGCTTCTACTCCACCGCCCGCGACCTGACGAGCTACGGGGCGGCCCACTTCACCGGGGACCCGACGCTGCTGACCGACGAGAGCAAGCGGCTGATGCGCCGGCCCGAGTCCGAGGTCAGTGCGCACGGCCGGCCCGCCCGCCGCTACGGCCTGGGGTTGGACCTGGACACCGTCGGGGACCGGAAGCTGGTCGGGCACAGCGGCGGCTACCCCGGGCACATCACCCGGACCTGGATCGACCCCGAGGCGCAGGTGGTGGTCAGCGTGCTGACCAACAGCATCGACGGGCCGGCCGACTCCCTCGCCCGCGGCCTGCTCGCCCTGCTGGACCTCGCCCTCGACGCCCCGGAGCGGGACGAGGACACCCCGGACCCCGCGTCGCTGTCCCGCTGGACCGGCCGGTGGGCCGACCTGTGGGGCCCGGCGGACGTCGCGCTGCTGGGCGGCCGGCTGGTGATGCTCCACCCCAACGCCCCCGCACCGGCGGAGGAGTGGCTGGAGCTGACGGTGGAGGACGACCGCACCCTCCGGTACGAGTCGGTGGCCGGGTTCGCCTCGGCGGGGGAGACCGTCGAGTACGAGTGGGGGCCCGACGGCACCGCGACGTCCATCCGGGCCGGCGGGATGACCATGTGGCCGACCGAGGCGTTCCTGGCCGGCCGTGCTCGACAGGTCGCGCCGGGCTCCGCAGGATGACCCGGGTGACCCTCGAGGACCCCGCCCGCCCGATCGACGACGTCCCGGCCGAGGACCCGACCGGGGGCTCGGGGGCGGAGGAGGCGGCGGCGGCGAGACGGGCGTTCGTCGAGGAGTTCGGCACCCTCTGGGCGTCCATGGGCACCACGCCGATGGAGGGCCGGGTGCTCGCCCACCTGATGATCACCCCGGGCCCGGACGCCACCACCGCCGAGCTCATCCGCGAGCTCAACGCCAGCGCCGGGGCGGTCTCGATGGCGACGCGGCATCTGGAGGAGGTCGGCTTCATCCAGCGGCACGTGGTCCCCGGCGAGCGGGTGCACCGGTTCCGGGTGGAGGACGACGTGTGGGGCAGCTGGCTGGCCCGAGAGCACACCTACCTCGACCGGTTGCGGGCCGTCCTGGAGCGGGGACTGTCCCGGCTCGGGGACGACGCCGACCGCCCACGACGGCGGCTGGACACCGGACGCGCCTACCACGAGTGGCTGGCCGGCTACCACCGCAAGATGCGCGACGACTGGCAGGCCTACAAGCGCGAGCACGGCCTGGACGAGGGAGGTGCCCGATGACGCTCGACACCCGGACGACCGACCCGGACGTGGTGCTCGCGGTGGAGGACCTGCACGTGGAGTTCGTGGTGGAGGGCCGCAGCCACACCGCGGTCCGCTCGGCCAGCTGGGAGCTGCGCCGAGGTGAGGTGCTGGCCGTGGTGGGCGAGTCCGGCTCGGGCAAGAGCGTGAGCGCCATGGCCGTGCTCGGCCTGCTGCCGCGCAACGCGCGGGTGACCGGGCACGTGCGCCACGGCGGCCGCGACCTGCTCACCCTGGCGCCACGGGAGCTGCGCGCGCTGCGGGGGGCGCAGATCTCCGTCGTCTTCCAGGACCCCAGCGCCGCACTGGACCCGGTGTTCACCGTCGGCCAGCAGGTGGTGGAGGTGCTCCGCGCGCACCGGCCCGGGATGACCCGGGCGGAGGCCCGGGCGCGCGCCGTCGAGCTGTTCACCCTCGTCGACCTGCCCGACCCGGAGGCGCGGCTGCGCTTCTACCCGCACCAGCTCTCCGGCGGCCAGTGCCAGCGGGTGATGATCGCGATGGCGCTGGCCTGCGATCCGGCGGTGCTGATCGCCGACGAGCCGACCACCGCCCTCGACGTCACCGTGCAGCAGGAGGTGCTCGACGTGCTGCGCGCGCTGCGCGGGCGGGTGGAGGCCTCGATCGTGCTGATCACCCACGACATGGGGGTGGTCGCCGACCTCGCCGACCGGGTGGTGGTCATGCGGCACGGCGAGGTGGTCGAGTGCGCCCCCGTGCAGGAGCTGTTCGACGCACCGCGCGCGGCCTACACCCGCGCCCTGCTCGACGCCGTCCCGCGACGCCGCCCGGCCGA
Organism: uncultured Modestobacter sp.; assembly: GCF_947486615.1. GTDB lineage: Bacteria > Actinomycetota > Actinomycetes > Mycobacteriales > Geodermatophilaceae > Modestobacter. The sequence continues at coordinate 96,405 of NZ_CANKUD010000011.1, read as the reverse complement.
CGCCCGCCGGGCCGCGGCCCCGGCCCCCGGCGGCACCGGGGCGGCCGACCGGCCGGTGCTGCTGGTCGAGGAGCTGGTCGTGGAGTACCGGCAGCGCCGCGGCGCCGTCCGGGCGGTCGACGGGGTCACCCTGCGCGTCGACCGCGGGGAGATCCTCGCCCTGGTCGGGGAGTCCGGCTCGGGCAAGTCGACGATCGGCCGGTGCGCGCTCGGGCTGGCGCCGCTGACGGCCGGCCGGGTACAGGTCGCCGGCGTGCAGCTGGGGCGGGACACCCCGCGGGCGGTGCGGGAGTCCCGCAAGCGGGTCGGGGTGGTGTTCCAGAACCCGATGGCGTCGCTGAACCCGCGGCGCACCGTGGCCGACTCGGTGGGGGAGCCGCTGTACGTGCACAGCGGCCTGCGCGGCGGCGCGCTCCACGCGCGGACCGGGGCGCTGCTGGACAGCGTGGAGCTGCCCGGCGGCTGGGGCGGGCGCTACCCGCACGAGCTCTCCGGCGGGCAGCGGCAGCGGGTGGCCATCGCCCGGGCCATCGCGCTGGACCCCGAGCTGCTCATCGCCGACGAGCCGACCTCTGCACTGGACGTCTCGGTGCAGGCGACGGTCCTGGACCTGCTGGCCGACATCCAGCAGCGACTGGGCTTCGCCTGCCTGTTCATCACCCACGACCTGGCCGTGGTCGGCCGGCTCTGCGACCGAGTGGCGGTGCTGGCCGGCGGCCGGCTGGTGGAGCAGGGGCGGCTCGAGCAGGTGCTCGACGCCCCGGCCGATCCCTACACCCGGCGGCTGGTCGCCGCGGCGCCGGTGCCGGACCCGCGCGAGCAGGCCCGCCGTCGCGAGCTGCGGCTGGCCGGGGCGATGGCGTGAGGGGCGATGGCGTCGTCACCGGTGCTGCGGTGACCGGGCCGCTGCTGCTCCGCCGGGCCCGGCTGGGCGCGGCGCTGCGCGACGTCCTCCTCGACGGCGGGCGGGTGCGGGCGGTCGCCGACGACCTGTCCGCCGGTGCCCCCGGCCTGCCGGAACTGCAGGCCGGCACCACCGTCGTCGACCTGGACGGCGCGGTGCTGCTGCCCGGGCTGGTCGACGCGCACGTGCACCTGGAGCAGTGGGCCGCCGCCCGCCGCCGGATCGACGTCTCCGGGGCCCGGTCGGCGGCCGAGGCGGCCGCGCTGCTCGCCGCCGCCGTGCGGGCCACCCCGGCCGACCCGGGTGCGGTCGTGGTGGGGCACGGCTTCCGGGACGCGCTGTGGTCCCAGCCCCCCGCGGCGGCCCTGCTCGACGACGTCCTGCCGGGCGTGCCCGTCGTGGTGTCCAGCGCCGACCTGCACACCGCCTGGTGCAGTACCGCCGCCGTGACCCGGTTCGGGCTGGCCGACCCCACCGGGGTGGTGCTGGAGCAGGAGGCGATGGACCTGATGGCCCGGGCCGCCGCACCCGCGCCGGAGGTGCTCGACGGCTGGGTGCTGGCGGCCACCACTGCGGCCGCCGCCCGCGGGGTCACCGCGGTCGTCGACTTCGAGTACGGCGACCTGGTGACCAGCTGGGCCCGCCGGGCCGCCCGGCAGCCCGGCGGGCCGGCGCTGCGGGTGCACGCCGCGGTCTGGGCCGACCGGCTGGAGGAGGTCCTCGCCGCCGGGCTGCGCACCGGGGACCCGCTGCCCGGGGTGGTCGACCCGGTCGCCGCGGAGCGGCTGCGGATGGGCCCGCTGAAGCTCTTCGTCGACGGTTCGCTGGGCACCCGGACGGCGTTCTGCCACACCCCCTACCCGGGCGTCACCGGGCCCGACGCGCACGGGCTGCTGCGCACACCGCCGGCAGAGCTGGAGCGGCTGCTGCGCCGGGCCGGCTCGGCCGGTCTGGGCCTGGCGGTGCACGCGATCGGCGACCGGGCCGCGGCGATCGCGCTCGACGGCTTCGCCGCCGCGGGCGTGACCGGCCGGATCGAGCACGCCCAGCAGGTGTGCGACGAGGACCTGCCCCGCTTCGCCGAGCTCGGCGTGGTGGCCAGCATCCAGCCGCGGCACGCCCTGGACGACCGGGACGCCGCCGACCAGCACTGGGCCGGCGCCACCGGGCGGGCCTTCCCCTACGGTGCGCTGGTCGCCGCCGGCGCCGAGGTGGTGCTCGGCTCCGACGCGCCGGTCGCCCCGCTGGACCCCTGGGACGGCGTGGCCAGCGCCGTGCACCGGTCACTGGACGGCCGCGCCGCCTGGCACCCGGAGCACCACCTGGACCTGGACGTCGCGCTGGCCGCGGCCAGCGGCGGACGGCGGGCGGTGCGGGTCGGCGACCCGGCCGACCTGGTCGTGGTCGCCGACCCGCCGGCGGACGTGCTGGCGCGGCACGGCGCTGCCGGCCTGCGCGCCACGGAGGTGCTCGGCACCCTCGTCGCCGGCCGGTTCACCCACCGCGGCCCCGCCCTGACCTGACGGCCCCGGCCGGGCGACGGCGCGCACCGGTCCACACCGGCACCGGCCGGTCGGCTGCGACGATGGGCGCCGACCCGTCGGGTGAGCAGGTCGACACCGGCCGCGACCGGGGGTGCGTGCCGGCCGGCACGGCACAGGGGGCACGATCACGGGCGGGTCACCAGCACGCCAGGCCGGCCGGCCCGAGGAGAGGGAAGGGGTGTCCGGTGTCCCAGGTCGAGCAGGCGCGCCCGCCCCGGTGGCGCACCCGGCGACCGGTGCCGCCCGCGCTCGGGCTGTGCGTCGCCGTGGTCTACCCGGTGGCCTCGCTGGTCTTCCGGCTGCGCTACCGGCACGCCGACCGCATCCCGCCCACCGGCGGCGTGCTGCTGGTCGCCAACCACGTCTCGGTGCTCGACCCGCTGGCCTGCGCCCGGCTGGTCTGGGACAGCGGCCGGGTGCCGCACTTCCTGGCCAAGGACACCGTCTTCGCCGGTCTCGCCGGCACGATCCTGCGCGCGGCGGGCCAGATCCCGGTCTCCCGCGGGTCGAGCGCGGCCAGCTCCTCGGTGCACGCCGCGAAGGCCGCGCTGGACGCCGGGGACGTCGTGGTCATCTACCCGGAGGGCTCGGTGACCCGCGACCCGGACTGGTGGCCGATGCAGGCCCGCTCCGGGGTCGCCCGGCTGGCCCTGACCACCGACGCGCTGGTGCTGCCGGTCGCCCAGTGGGGCCCGCAGCGGGTGCACGACTACCACACCAAGCGGCTGCACCTGCGGCTGCGGGCCCCCGTCGACCACCTGGTCGGCGAGCCGATCGACCTGTCCGAGCAGCGCGCCCGGGTGCGGGCCGGCGCGCCGCTGTCCGGCGAACTTCTCCGTGAGGTGACCGACCTGTTGATGACCCGGGTGCGCGACCAGCTCGGCGAGCTGCGCGGTGAACGGCCGCCGGCGCAGTTCCACCCCCGCCCGGCCGGCCGGGCGCTGCCCGGCGACCTCCCCGGGAACGCCGCGTGACCCGCGCCGCCGTGCTCGGGGCCGGTTCCTGGGGCACGACCTTCGCCAAGGTGCTGGCCGACGCCGGGTGCGCGGTCACCCTGCACGCCCGCCGTCCGGAGCTGGTCGCGGCGATCACCGCGAGCCGGGAGAACGCCGACTACCTGCCCGGCGTGCGGCTGCCCGACGCGGTGCGCGCCACCGGCGACCCCGCCGAGGCACTGGACGGCGCGGACGTCGTCGTGCTGGCCGTGCCCAGCCAGACGCTGCGCGCCAACCTGGCCGACTGGGCTCCGCTGCTGCCCGCCGACGCCTCGCTGCTCTCGCTGATGAAGGGCGTGGAGCTGGGGACGACGAAGCGGATGAGCGAGGTCATCTGCGAGGTGACCGGCGCCGGTCCCGACCGGGTCGCCGCGCTCTCCGGTCCGAACCTGGCCCGGGAGATCGCCGAGGAGCAGCCCTCGGCCACCGTCATCGCCTGCGCCGACACCGCCCGGGCCGCGGCCCTGCAGGCGGCCTGCCACACCCGGTACTTCCGCCCGTACACCAACCCCGACCTGGTCGGCTGCGAGCTCGGCGGCGCGGTCAAGAACGTCATCGCGCTGGCCTGCGGGGTCGCGGCGGGTCTGGGCTACGGCGACAACACCCGGGCCTCGCTGATCACCCGCGGCCTGGCCGAGACCGCCCGGTTGGGCATGGCGCTGGGCGCCGACGCCGCCACCTTCGCCGGGCTGGCGGGGCTCGGCGACCTGGTGGCCACCTGCTCGTCCCCGCTGTCCCGCAACCGCACCTTCGGTGAGCACCTCGGCCAGGGCATGTCGGTGGCCGAGGTCGAGCAGATCACCCGGCAGACCGCCGAGGGGGTCAAGAGCTGCCGCTCGGTGCTCGACCTGGCCCGCGCGCACGGGGTCGACGTGCCGATCACCGAGGCCGTCGTCCGGGTCTGCCACGAGGGGGAGTCGGCCGGCCAGATGGTGCGGGAGATGATGTCCCGCGAGGCCAAGCCCGAGTGACGCACGCGTGCCCCGGGCCGCCGGTACCGAGCCCGAGGAGGACCCCGTGAGCACCGCTGACCCGACCGCCCCGCTGGGTGACGGCACCCGCCTGGCCCACGCCGGCGACGAGCCGGTCGTCCCGGGCACCCCGCTGCGGCCTTCCCCGGTGTTCGCCGCGCCGTACCACCTGGGCGACCAGCCCCCGGGCGCCGGCGGCGCCGACGCCTACGCCCGGCCGGACAACCCGACCCTGCGGGTCTTCGAGCGGGCGGTCGGCGACCTGGACGGCGGCGACTGCCTCTCCTTCGCCACCGGCATGGCCGCGATCAGCTCCGCCGTCCTGGCCGTCGTCCGGCCCGGGGACCGGGTGGTGCTGCCGGCCGACGGCTACTACGCCAGCCGGGTGCTCGGCCGCGACGAGCTAGAGCGCCTCGGCGTCCAGGTCGAGCTGGTGCCCACCCTGGAGATCGAGGCCGTCGCCGCCCGCGGCGACCTGGCCGGCGCCCGGCTGGTGATGCTGGAGACGCCGAGCAACCCGCAGTTGGACGTCTGCGACATCGCCGCGGTCGCCGAGGCCACCCGGGCCGCCGGGGCGGTGCTGGTCGTGGACAACACCACCGCCACCCCCATCGGCCAGCGCCCGCTGTCCCTGGGCGCCGACGTGGTCGTCGCCGCCGACACCAAGGCGCTCACCGGGCACAGCGACGTCCTGCTCGGGCACGTCAGCACCGCCCGCACCGAGGCCGGCCGCGACCTGCACACCCGGATCGCCGCCTGGCGCAAGACCACCGGCAACCCACCCGGCCCCTTCGAGGCGTGGCTGGCCCACCGGTCGATGTCCACCCTCGACCTGCGGCTGGCCCGGCAGGCGGCCAACGCCGCCGCGGTCGCCGAGCTGCTGGCGAGCTCGCCGGCGGTGCGCAACGTGCGCTGGCCGTGGCGGGCCGGCGACCCGTCGTACGCGCTGGCGAGCAAGCAGATGCTGCGCCCCAACGGGGTGGTCTCGGCCGAGCTCGCCGACGCCGACGCGGTCCTGCAGCTGATCCGCTCCACCCGGTTCTTCCTGGCCGCGACCAGCTTCGGTGGCGTGCACACCACCGTCGACCGGCGGGCGCAGTGGGGCGGGGACGCCGTCCCCGCCGGGTTCGTGCGCTTCTCCTGCGGCATCGAGGACACCGCCGACCTGGTGGCCGACCTCGGCTCGGCGCTCGAGACGCTCGGCTAGGGTCCACGGCGATGACCGGCAAGCCGCGCAGGACCAGGGTCGCTGTCGTCTTCGGCGGACGGAGCGCGGAACACGCGATCTCGTGCGTCTCGGCCGGGAGCGTGCTCGCCGCCCTCGACCCCGACCGCTACGAGGTGGTGCCGGTCGGCATCACCCGCGACGGGGGCTGGGTGCTGCACGACGGCGCCGCACTGGCCATCGAGGGCGGCCGGCTGCCCGAGGTCACCACCGGCACCGCGGTCTCCCTGGTGGGCGACCCGGCCGGCCGGGGGCTGGCGGTGCTCGACGCCGGGCAGGCGATGGGCCGGCTGACCGAGGTGGACGTCGTCTTCCCCGTGCTGCACGGCGCCTACGGCGAGGACGGCACGATCCAGGGCCTGCTGGAGATGTCCGGGCTGCCCTACGTCGGCTCCGGGGTGTTCGCCAGCGCCGCGTCGATGGACAAGGAGTTCACCAAGAAGCTGCTCACCGCCGCCGGCATCCCGCAGGGCGACCACGTCGTCCTCCGCGACGCCGGTGGCGCGGTCTGCGCCGATCCCGACCTGCTGGACGAGGCGGCCCGGGAGCGGCTGGGCCTGCCCGTGTTCGTCAAGCCGTCGCGCGCCGGGTCCAGCATCGGCATCACCAAGGTCACCGACTGGGCACAGTTCCCCGAGGCCGTCGCCACCGCCGTCGCGGTCGACCCGAAGGTGCTCGTGGAGGCCTGCGTGCCCGGCCGGGAGATCGAGTGCGGCGTCCTCGCCCGCACCGACGACGGCCGCCCGGACACCAGCCTGCCGGCGGAGATCCGGCTGCGGCCGGGCACCGACTGGTACGACTTCGACGCCAAGTACCTCGAGGACGCCGTCGAGTTCGACGTCCCCGCGCAGCTCACTCCCGAGCAGACGGCGGCGGTGCAGGAGATGTCCCGCCGGGCCTACTTCGCGCTGGACTGCCAGGGCCTGGCCCGGGTCGACTTCTTCCTCACCACCGACCCGGAGACCGGCGCCGACCGCTGGGTGGTCAACGAGGTCAACACCATGCCCGGCTTCACACCCATCTCGATGTTCCCCCGGATGTGGGCGGCGGCCGGGGTCAGCTACCCGGAGCTGGTCGACCGGCTGGTCGCCAGTGCGCTGCACGCTGCCGGCCAGGGCCAGGGCCAGGGCCAGGGCCAGGGCCAGGGCCAGGGCCAGGGCCAGGCGGGGCCGGACGGCGGGTGACCCGCCGCGGCCGGCTGCCGGGGGGAGCGGCGGCGCTGCTGGTCCTGCTCGCGCCGGCCTGCACCGGGTGCAGCTCGCCGGAGCCCGAGCCGGTGGTGTCGACGGCGGCAGCCGATCCCGTGCCCACCAGCGCCGCCGGGCTCGAGGAGCTGCTGGTCGACCAGGTTCCCTCCGGGCTGCCGCGGGTGCCCGACGACGAGCTCGACCCGCCGGCCGGGGAGAAGACCGTCGATGACGTCGCCCGGTACGGCACGGACGCCGAGCGCCAGCAGGAGGTGCTCACCGACTACGGCTACACCCGTGGCTGGGAGCGGTTCTGGCGCACCGGGGACGCGCTGACCAGCGTCTTCCTGGACCAGTTCGCCGACGCCGGGGGGGCGGGGTCCTACGCCGAGGACCTGGCCCGCAACGACGCGGAGTACTACGGCGGTGAGCTGGACCGCGTGCCCGAGGGCCTGCCCTCCGGTTGCGTCGAGATGGTCCGCGAGGAGCCGTCCGTCGAGCGTGGACTGACCGGCCCGGCGGTGTTCGCCTGGTGCACCTCCGGCCCGTTCACCGTCTCCGTCGCCGCAGTGGCAGCCACCGAGGCCGACGCACGGGCCGAGGTGGCCGCCGTCGTCGCCGCCCAGCTGGACCGGCTGCCGAGCACCTGAGAGAGGGCCCCGTGCCCCTGGCCTCCGTGCCCCTGGCCTCCGTGCAGGGCCCCGCCGGGAGCTCGCGAGTGGTGGGGGGCGCGGGGGTCCTTCCTCAGTCGGTGGGTGGCGCCGGCGTGGGCGCCACGTAGGGGATCGAGGTGCCGATGAGGGAGCTGAGCACTGTCGGCACGGCGCTGTCGGCGGACGACGGCACGGTCACCTGCACCGGCACGTTGCGGTCGACCGTCGTCCAGACGTAGACGTCGGGGTCGGTGGTGTCGATGAACCACTGAACGCCGTTCACCTCGATCGCCTGCGGGCCGCCGACGACGAAGCCGGCCGGCGGGTCGACCCCGCAGACCAACACCGCCGGCGGGTCGCCCCAGGCGTAGGCGAACAGGCTGTCGGAGTCGACCAGCCGGGAGGTCTCCCCGGCCACCTCCAGGGGCAGCTGCGCCATCAGCACCGGGCAGGCCAGCTCCGCGGCCGGGGTGACCTCCGGGGTGTCCACCTCGACCGGCGGCAGGTCGCCGCGCGGTGCGGAGGGTGCGCCGCCGATGTCGGCGACCTGGTCTGCGCCCTCGGCGTCGTCGTCCCGGCCCAGCACGTTGGCCAGCAGGAGCAGGACCACGACCAGCGGCACCAGCACCGCGGTCGTGATCAGGGCTGCGCGCCGCAGCGGGTCCGCCGGTGGTGAGCCGGTCGGCTGGTCGGGGGGTGCGGTGCTCAGCGGCTCAGATGTTGACGACGGGGCAGGTCAGCGTGCGGGTGATGCCGTCGACCGACTGCACCCGCGCCACGACGAGCCGGCCGAGCTCGTCGACGCTGTTGGCCTCGGCCCGCACGATCACGTCGTAGGGGCCGGTGACGTCCTCGGCCCTGGTCACGCCGGCGATCTCGCTGATGCTCGCGGCGACCGCGGCTGCCTTGCCGACTTCGGTCTGGATCAGGATGTAGGCGTGGACCACGGGTTGACCTTCCTCGGGCAGTGCCTCGACGCCGACGGCCGCGTCGGCGACGGCGGGGGGTGCGACCGGCCTGCCGTACGGCGGACCGACCGGCAACGTACCCCAGCGGCACGGAGCTGCTCGTGACTCGGGCGCGGCCGCCGCTGCCCCCGGCAGGCCCCGACGACAGCGTCGCGGCGGTCGGTGAGTTCGGTGTCATCACCCGGGTGGTCGCCCGCTCGGGCTCCGCCGCGCTGGCGGAGGTGGGCCCCGGCGACGACGCCGCGGTGGTCCGCACGCCGGACGGCCGGGTGGTGGCCTGCACCGACGTCCTGGTCGAGGGGCGGCACTTCCGCCGGAACTGGTCCTCGGCCGAGGACGTCGGGCACAAGGCCGCTGCCGCCAACCTCGCCGACATCGCCGCGATGGGCGCGGTGCCCACCGCGCTGCTCGTCGGGCTGGCCTGCCCGGCGGACACCCCGGTGACCTGGCTGGAGGGCGTCGCCACCGGCATGGCCGAGGAGTGCGCCCCGTTCGGGGCGGCCGTGGTCGGCGGGGACACCTCGGCGAGCGCCCCCGACTCCGCCGCCGTGGTGCTGTCGGTGACCGCGCTGGGCGACCTGGGTGGGCGGGCACCGGTGACCCGCGGCGGTGCCCGGCCCGGGGACGTCGTCGCGGTCGCCGGCCGGCTGGGCTGGTCGGCCTGCGGGCTGGCCGTGCTGCGCCGCGGGTTCACCGCGCCGGCCGCCGCCGTCGCCGCGCATCGCCGGCCCACGCCGCCCTATGCGGCCGGCCCGCAGGCCGCTGACGCCGGGGCGACCGCCATGTGCGACACCAGCGACGGCCTGCTGGCCGACGTCGGCCACCTGGCCGCCGACAGCGGCGTCCTGGTCGACCTGGACCGCGGTGCGCTGGGACGGGGGTTCGTCGACACCACCGGCCCGCTGACCCAGGTCGCCGCCGCCCTGGGCGGTGACCCGATGGCGTGGGTGCTCACCGGGGGCGAGGACCACGCCCTGGTGGCGACCTTCCCACCGGGTGCGCAGCTGCCGACGGGATGGACGACGATCGGCGTCGTGCGCGAGATCGACGACGAGGGACCGGGGGTGCGGGTGGACGGGGTGCCGGCCGCGCAGGTGGCAGCGGACCTGGGGGAGGGCACCGGGCATGTCCACTTCGGCTGAGCCGGCGCCGGCCGTCCTGCGCCCGGTCGGGTACGCCGACCCGGTGGCCCAGCACCTGATCGAGGCGGTGCAGCAGGAGTACGTGGTGCGCTACGGCGGCCGGGACGCCGCGGTCGTCGACCCGGCCGAGTTCTCCCCGCCGCAGGGGCTGTTCCTGGTCGCCGAGGTCGACGGGGTGCCGGCCGGCTGCGGCGGCTGGCGGGTGCACGAGCGGCGGGCCGAGGGCAGTGCGGTCGAGCTGAAGCGGATGTACGTCGAGCCGGCCTTCCGCCGCCGGGGCCTGGCCGCCCTGCTGCTGACCGAGCTGGAGCGCACGGCCGCGGCCGCCGGCCATCGGCAGCTGCTGCTCAACTCCGGCGACCGGCAGCCCGAGGCGCTGGCGCTCTACGAGCGGGCGGGGTACGTACCGGTGCCCGGGTACGGGATCTACGCGGACTCTCCCGAGGCGGTCTTCCTCGGCAAGGAGCTGGTGGACGGGGAACCGTCCGAGGGGCAGGAGGACGCATGGGCGTCGTGACCGTCTCGGCGTCCTTCGGTGCGGGCGGGGCCGAGATCGCCCCGGCGGTGGCCGCGCGGCTGGGGCTGCCGTTCCACGACCGGGTCATCCCGGCCCAGGTCGCCGGGCGGCTGGGGGTGCCGGTCGCCGAGGCGGAGGCCAACGACGAGACCGTCACCCGCGGGCTGTGGCGGCTGGTCACCTCGCTGGGCACCATGCCCGACCCGGTGGGCGGGGTGCTGCCCACCTCGACGCTGCCCGACGAGCGGGCCTACCGCGACCAGACCGAGCGGGTGCTCGACGAGATCGCCGCCGGACCCGGGGGAGTGGTGCTGGGCCGGGCCGCGGCGATGGTGCTGCGCGACCGGCCCGACGTGCTGCACGTGCGGCTGGACGCCGCCCCCGACCGGCGACTGGCCGCGGCCGTGGCGCACCGGGGCGAGCCGGTGGAGGAGGTGCGCCGGGAGCGGGACGCCGCCGACCGGGCCCGGGTGGCCTACGTGCGGCACTTCTACCGGTGCGACCCGGCCGAGGCCCGGCACTACCACCTGGTGGTCGACTCGACGGTGCTGCCGCACGACACGGTGGTCGACCTGGTGGTCACCGCCGCCCGCGCGCGGGGGATCGGCGGGTCCTGAGCGCTCCGACGCTGGTCAGGGGCACCCGGTCGCCGGGCCCGGGCACACGAAAGACCCCGGTGGTCGGGTGACCGCCGGGGTCTTCGGGTCCCGCCGGAGCGGGGGTGGTGCGTCAGCGCGGGAGGCGCCGGAGCGTCAGCCCCGGGCGACCTTGCCCGCGCGGATGCAGGAGGTGCAGGCGTTGATGCGCTGCCGGCCACCGCCGGTCAGGGCCGCTCGCACGGACTGGATGTTCGGGTTCCAACGGCGCGGCGTACGGCGGTGCGAGTGGGACACCGACATGCCGAAACCGGGGCCCTTGCCACACACGTCGCACACGGCAGCCACGGTCGATCACTCCCAGAGAATTGGTCCAGCTGAAGTCAGGGCGCGGGGCTCGGCGGGCGACCGGGGGACTCGAAGACCCCAGGACATGGCCCAGCCAGGCACACGCTGGGCATCACTGTAACCCGTCGCCGGACCGGCTGTCGGACCGCCCCGGTCCTCGGGGTCCCGGTTGCCTCGTCGGCCGGTGGGATCGGCGTCCTGTCGGGAGCCCCCGGTACCGTCCCGCACGTGCTGGAGGCGCTGGACGACGCCGCGGTCGGGCGATGGAGCCGGGCCGTCGTGGCTGCGCTGACCACCGCCCGTGGCCGGCTCGACGAGCTCAACGTCTTCCCGGTGCCCGACGGCGACACCGGGATCAACCTGCTGATGACCGCGCAGGCCGGTGACGAGGCCCTGCGCGGGGCCGCCGCCCCGGACGAGCCGGCGTGGGTCCTGCTCGCCCGGGGCGCGGTGCTCGGCGCCCGGGGCAACTCCGGGGCGATCCTGGCCCAGCTGCTGAGCGGCCTGGCCGACGGCGTCGCCGCGGCGGCGGACGGGCGGGCGGTGGACGGCCCGGTGCTGGCCGCGGCCATGACCAGTGCGTCCCGGACGGCCTACACCGCGGTCGCCGACCCGGAGGAGGGGACGTTCCTCACCGTCGCGCGGGCCGGTGCCGAGGCGGCCGCCGCTGCGGTCTCCGACGGCCGGGCGGCCCTGGCCGACGTCGTCCGGGCCGCCGCCGACGGGGCGGTCACCGCGTTGCACGCCACCACCGGGCAGCTGGACGCGCTGCGCGACGCCGGCGTGGTGGACGCCGGCGGCGCGGGCTGGTGCGTGGTGCTCGACGCGCTGGTGGGCACGGTCACCGGCGTCGTCCCGGTCCGCCCACCGCTGCGCTCCCGGACGTCGCGGCCGCAGCGGTCCCCGCTCCCGCCGCCGGCCGCACCGCCGGCCGGCCCGGGCAGCGAGGTGCAGTTCCTGCTCGCCGGCTCCGACGACGCGGCCGTCGCCGGCCTGCGGGCGCGGCTGGCCGAGCTCGGTGACTGCCTGGTCGTGGTCGGGGTCGACACCCCGGCAGGCCGGGAGTGGAACGTCCACGTCCACGTGCACGACGTCGGTGCGGCCATCGAGGCCGGCATCGAGGCGGGCCGGCCGCACCGGATCTCGGTCACCCCGCTGGCGCCGGTGCGGTCGCCGGCCGCCGTCCCCGGGATGCGGGCGGTCGTGGCGCTGGCCTGCTCGACGGGGCTGGCCGACCTCTTCGCCGAGGAGGGGGTCACCGTGCTCACCGTCGCGGCCGACCAGGTCGACGAGGACGTCGTGCTGCAGACGGTGCTGGCGACCGGCGCCGAGCAGGTCGTGCTGCTGCCCAACCACACCGACGTCACCGCGGTGGCCACCCGGGCCGCCGACCGGGCGCGGGAGGCCGGGCGCGACGTGGTCGTCGTCCCGACCCGCTCGGCCGTGCAGGGCATGGCCGCCCTCGCCGTCGCCGACCCGGCCCGGCGCTTCGGGGACGACGTCATCGCGATGGCCGAGGCCGCCGCCGCCACCCGCTGGGCCGAGGTCACCGTCGCCGAGCAGGAGGCGCTCACCTCGGCCGGCCGGTGCCGCCCCGGCGACGTGCTGGGCAGCGCGGAGGGCGACGTCGTGGTCATCGGCGCCGACCTGGCCGCCGTCGCCCGCGACCTGCTCGACCGGCTGCTGTCCGCCGGTGGCGAGATGGCCACCGTGGTGGTGGGGGACGATGCGCCGGAGGTGGTGGGGGATGCTGCGCCGGAGGTGGTGGGGGGTGCTGCGCCGGACCTGGCCCTCGGGGACGCCGTCTGCGCCCACCTGGCCGCGGTGCACCCCACGGTCGAGGTGGTCCGCTACGCCGGTGGCGCCGGGGCGGTCCCGCTGCTGATCGGGGTGGAGTGATGGCGATCTCCATGGACACCCCGCTGACCCGGGTGCTGGGCCCGAAGACGGCGAAGGTGATGGCCGAGCAGCTCGCGCTGCACACGGTGCGCGACCTGCTGCGGCACTACCCACGGCGCTACGCCCAGCGGGGGGAGATGACCCGGCTCGACGGCCTGGAGGTTGGCGACCGGGTCACCGTCCTCGCCCAGGTCAAGAACGTGAGCACCCGGCGCATGCAGCAGCGCCGCGGCACGCTCACCGAGGTCACCGTGGGCGACGGCGCGGGCAGCATGCGGCTGGTCTTCTTCAACAACCGCCACGCCCACCTCGACGTCGGCGAGTGGGGGCTGTTCGCCGGCACGGTGGGGCTGTGGCGGGGTGAGAAGCAGTTCACCCATCCCGACTGCCACATCATCACCGGGGGCGACGACGACTGGGCCCGCGCCCTGGTGCCGCTCTACCCGGCCAGCAAGGACGTCTCCAGCTGGGTGATCCAGAAGTCGGTCAAGCTGCTGCTGGACGACCCGCGCTCGCTGGAGCAGATGCTCGACGACCCGCTCCCGGCACCGGTCCGTGAGCGTCACGGCCTGGTCGACCTGCCCACCGCGCTGCGGTACAAGCACCGGCCGGAGAGCCAGGAGCAGGTCGACGAGGCCGACGAGCGGCTCAAGTGGGACGAGGCGCTCGTGCTGCAGGCCACGCTGGCCGCCCGCCGGCGGGCCGCGGCGCTGGAGCCCGGGATCGCCCGCCCGCGGAGCAGCGGCGGACTGCTGGACGCCGTCGACGCCGCTCTCCCGTTCTCCCTGACCGACGGCCAGCGCGAGGTCGGCGAGGAGTTGGCCGCCGAGCTGGCCCGCGAGCAGCCGATGAACCGGCTGCTGCAGGGCGAGGTGGGCTCGGGCAAGACGGTGGTCGCGCTGCGGGCGATGGCCCAGGTCGTCGACGCCGGCGGGCAGGCCGCACTGCTCGCGCCGACCGAGGTGCTCGCCGCCCAGCACGCCCGCAGCCTGGCGGGGATCCTGGGCCCGCTCGGCCGGGCCGGTGAGCTGGACGGCGACCCGGCGGGCACCCGGGTGGTGCTGCTCACCGGATCGCAGAAGGCCGCCGTCCGGCGGGAGGCCCGGGCCGCGGTCGCCGACGGCAGCGCCGGCATCGTCGTGGGCACCCACGCGCTGCTGCAGGAGGGCGTGGAGTTCGCCGACCTGGGGCTGGTGGTCGTCGACGAGCAGCACCGGTTCGGCGTCGAGCAGCGGGACGCGCTGCGCGCCAAGGGCAACCGCCCCCCGCACGTGCTGGTGATGACCGCCACCCCCATCCCGCGCACCGTGGCGATGACCGTCTACGGCGACCTGGAGACCTCCACGCTGCGCCAGCTGCCGGCCGGCCGCGGCGGGGTCTCCAGCTCGGTCGTGCCGGCGGGGGAGAAGCCCGCCTGGCTGGACCGCGCCTGGGCCCGGGTCCGCGAGGAGGTCGCGGCCGGCCGGCAGGCCTACGTCGTCTGCCCACGGATCGGCGACCTCGAGGACGGCAGCAGCAAGGCCGACGAGGGCCCGGACGGCGAGGACGGCGCGCCCCCGGAGGAGAAGGGCGCCGGCAGCGACCGGCGCCCACCGCTGGCCGTGCTGGACGTCGCCGAGGCGCTGCGCGCCGGTCCGCTGTCGGCGCTGCGGGTCGAGGTGCTGCACGGCCGGATGCCGCCGGAGGAGAAGGAGGCCCGGATGCGGGCCTTCGCCGCCGCCGAGGTCGACGTGCTGGTCGCCACCACCGTCGTCGAGGTCGGCGTCGACGTGCCCAACGCCACCGTCATGGTGGTGATGGACGCCGACCGGTTCGGCGTCAGCCAGCTGCACCAGCTGCGCGGCCGGGTGGCCCGCGGCAGGCACCCGGGCCTGTGCCTCCTGGTCAGCGAGGTGTCCAGCAGCTCGGCCACCGGGCAGCGGCTGGCGTCGGTGGCGGCCACCACCGACGGCTTCCAGCTGGCCCGGCTGGACCTGGAGACCCGCCGGGAGGGCGACGTGCTGGGCGCCGCGCAGTCCGGGCGGCGGTCCGGGGTGCGACTGCTGTCCCTGCTGGACGACGAGCAGCTGATCGCCGAGGCCCGGGTGGAGGCCACCGCGCTGGTCGAGCACGGCCGCGGGCTGGCCGACCACCCGGAGCTGGCCGCGGCGGTGGCCGCGATGAGCCTGGACGAGCGCGCCGACTACCTGGAGAAAGCCTGACGGACCCCCGGCCCTGTCCCTGTCCCTGTCCCGAGGCTCGCCCCGAGCCGGCGAGGGGTGCGGAGAACGGGGTCCCACTCACGGTGGGCCCCTGCAGGGGACCGGTCCCGAGGTCCGGTACGAGGATGACCCCATGACCAGGGTGATCGCGGGTGTGGCCGGTGGGCGGCGGCTGAAGGTGCCGCGGGCCGGCGTGCGGCCCACCGGGGACCGGGCCCGCGAGGGGCTGTTCAACTCCCTGGGGTCCCTGCTGGACCTCGAGGGCGCCCGGGTGCTCGACCTCTACGCCGGCTCCGGCGCGCTCGGGCTGGAGGCGCTGAGCCGCGGTGCGGCCGAGGCGGTCTTCGTCGAGCTGGGCGCCGGCGTGCTGCCGGTGCTGCGCAGCAACATCGAGACCGTCGGCCTGCCCGGCGCCCGCGTCGTGCAGGGCAGCGTGCCGGCCGTGGTCGCCGGGGCGGCGCCGGCGGCCTTCGACCTGGTGCTGGCCGACCCGCCCTACGCCGTCCCGGTCGACGAGGTGCTCACCGTGCTGACCTCGCTGGTCCAGGGCGGGTGGCTGGTCCCGGACGCGGTCGTCGTGGTGGAGCGGTCGAGCCGGGAGGCCCCCTTCGAGTGGCCGACACCCCTCGTCGGGCTGCGCGATCGGCGCTACGGGGAGGCGGTGCTCCGGTACGGTCGCTCATCGTGAGGCGAGCGGTCTGTCCCGGTTCGTTCGACCCGGTCACCAACGGCCATGTCGACGTGATCCGGCGTGCCGCCGCGCTCTACGACGAGCTGGTCGTGGCGGTGCTGGTCAACCCCGGCAAGGCCGGCCTGTTCGACGTCGACGAGCGGATGGCCCTGCTCCGGGAGGCGGTCGTCGAGCTGCCCAACGTCACCGTCGACCGCTTCGAGGGCCTGCTGGTCGACTACTGCCGCAGCCAGGACATCCCGGTGATCGTCAAGGGCCTGCGTGCGGTCGGCGACTTCGAGTACGAGCTGCAGATGGCGCAGATGAACCGCGAGCTGGCGTCGGTCGAGACGCTCTTCGTGCCGACCGCGCCGCAGGTCGGTCACCTCTCCTCCAGTCTGGTCAAGCAGATCGCCCGCTTCGGCGGTGACGTCTCCTCCCTGGTGCCCAAGGCGGTCAACGACCGGCTGGTCGCCCAGTCGAAGGGCAGGCAGCCATGACCGAGGTGGTCTACCGGCTCTACGAGACCGTCGACGAGCTGACCACGGTCATCGAGAACGCGCGCAGCGTCCCGATGTCCAGCTCCTGCATGGTGCCGCGCGACCACCTGCTCGACCTGCTGGACGACCTGCGGGAGAACCTCCCCGACGAGGTGCAGCAGGCCGGCGCGATCGTCGTCCAGCGCACCGAGATCCTGCAGCAGGCCCAGGCCGAGGCCGAGCGGCTGACCGGGCGGACCCGCAGCGAGAGCGAGCAGGTGGTCGCCACCGCCCGCCGCCAGCGGGAGGAGCTGATCGGCACCGCCCGCCGGCAGCGCGACGAGATCGTCACCGAGGCGCAGGCCCAGGCCGACGACCTGATCGCCGAGGCGGAGGCCGAGGCCGAGGAGCTGCTGGCCGAGGCCCGGCGGTTGCGCGACCAGCTGATCGCCGACGGGCAGGCCCAGCGCGAGGAGATCGTCGCCGCGGCCCAGGCCGAGCACGAGCGGCTGCTGACCGAGACCGAGGTCTACCGCACCGCGGTCGCCCGGGCCGACGAGCTCGGTGCCCAGACCGCGGCCGAGGTGGCCCGGATGCGGGCGGAGGTCGACGACTACGTCGACAGCCGGCTCGCCGACTTCGGGAACACGCTCGCGCACATGACGCGTTCGGTCGAGAAGGCACGAACGAACCTGCGGACGCCGTGACGGGGCACTGCCGCCCCTGACCCACCGGAGCCCGTGACCGGGAGGACCCGGCCGCGGGCCCGTGGACGCCGTGACCGGGCAGCCGCCCTCCTGACGCCGGACAGAGCCGGTGGGGGATCGGGTAGGCTGGCCGTCTGTCCGGCTGCTGCCGTTCCGTGTGCCCTCCGCGCGCGGGTCTCCGCGCCGGCGAACCCACCACCGAGACGACGAGTACTGACATGCCTGCTGCCTCTCCGCGTTCCCGAGGCGCCGCGTCCACCGAGGACCGGCGTCCCGTTCGCGACGCCCGGGATCCCGACGCGACGGCCGCCTCCGAGAAGTCGCCCGCACAGAAGGCGGCGGAGAAGGCCTGGAAGGTCGAGCTCCGCGAGCTGGGCCGCCGGGCCGGCTCGATGACCGAGTGGGACAAGACGCTGCCTGCCCTGCCCGGCTGGGGCGTGGAGATGATCGGCGTCCCGGAGGGCGCACCGGTCGGGCTGCACCTGCGGCTGGAGTCGGTCATGGAGGGCGTGCTGGTCTCCGGCCAGGTCGAGGCCCCCGTCACCGGCCAGTGCGCCCGCTGCCTCGAGCCGGTCGAGGACACCCTCACCCTCGACGTCCAGGAGCTGTACGCCTACGCCGGCAGCACCACCGAGGCCACCAGTGGCGAGGACGAGGTGCGGCGAATCGACGGCGAGCTGCTCGACCTGGCGCCCCTGGTCCGTGACACCGTCGTCCTCACCCTCCCGCTGTCGCCGACCTGCACGCCGGACTGCTCCGGCCTGTGCGTCGACTGCGGCGAGCGGCTGGACGACCTCCCGCCCGACCACACGCACGAGGTGGTCGACCCACGGTGGGCCGGGCTCGCTGCCCGGTTCACCGCGACCACCGACAGCACCACCGACCCAGAGGAGAACTGATCATGGCGGTCCCGAAGCGGCGCCTCTCGCGCGCCAACACCCACTCCCGCCGTTCGCAGTGGAAGGCCACCGCGCCGACCCTCGCGCCGTGCCCGAACCCGGCCTGCCGCGAGCTCAAGCCGCCGCACATCGCCTGCGGCCACTGCGGCCAGCACGACGGCCGTCAGGTCCTCCCGGTCTGATCCGGTAGCGCGACGTGGCGCAGTCGACCAGCGCACCGGCGCCCTCGGTCGCGGGCTCCCTCCACGGGGAGCCCGCGGCCGAGGGCGCCGGCCGTCGTTCGTCCGGGGACGGTCACCTCGAGCAGGCCGCCCGCTGGCTGTCCGACGCCCTCGGCGTCGAGCTGCCGCCCGACCTGCTCCGGCTGGCGCTGACCCACCGGTCCTACGCCTACGAGAACGGTGGGCTGCCCACCAACGAGCGCCTGGAGTTCCTCGGCGACTCGGTGCTCGGCCTGGTGGTGACCGACGAGCTCTACCGCAGTCACCCCGACCTGCCCGAGGGGCAGCTGGCCAAGCTGCGTGCCTCGGTGGTCAACATGACCTCGCTGGCCCGGGTCTCCCGCTCCCTGGGGGACGGCGGCATCGGCCCGCACCTGCTGCTCGGCCGGGGCGAGCAGTCCACCGGCGGGCGGGGGAAGGACTCGATCCTGGCCGACGCGCTCGAGGCGCTGATCGGCGCCGTCCACCTCGGGCGGGGTCTGGACACCGCCTCGGCGATCGTGCACCGGCTGTTCGACCCGCTGCTGGCCGAGTCGGCCACCCGCGGCGCGGGCCTGGACTGGAAGACCAGCCTCCAGGAGCTGGGCGCCGCCCAGGGGCTGGGCGCACCCGTCTACGTCGTCGAGGACGACGGCCCCGACCACGCCAAGACGTTCACCGCTGCCGTGCTGATGGCCGGCGTGGTCCGCGGATCGGGGGCGGGCCGGACCAAGAAGGCCGCCGAGCAGGAGGCGGCCGAGGCGGCCTGGCGTTCGCTCTCCGCGGCCGACGGCGGACCTGCGGGGAGCTGACCGGTGCCGGAGCTGCCCGAGGTCGAGGTCGTCCGCCGCGGCCTGGACCGCTGGGTCACCGGCCGGCCCATCCGTGCGGTGGAGGTGCACCACCCGCGCGCCGTCCGCCGTCACCTGGAGGGCGCCGACCACTTCGTCGCGGCGCTGACCGGCCGCACGCTCACCGCCGCCCACCGGCGGGGCAAGTACCTCTGGCTGCCGATGGCCGAGCCGGACGGCACCCCGTCGGGGCGTGCGCTCGTCGCCCACCTGGGGATGAGCGGGCAGCTGCTGGTGGAGAAGCCGGAGGAGCCCGACGAGGTGCACCTGCGGGCCCGGTTCCGGTTCACCGACCGGGGGCGCGAGCTGCGCTTCGTCGACCAGCGCACGTTCGGTGGCCTGGCGGTCGAGGACGCCCCCGACGACGGCCTGCCCAGCCGCCTGGCACACATCGCCACCGACCCGCTGGACCACGACTTCGACGTCGACACCTTCAGCGCGGCGCTCCGCCGCCGGCGCACCGAGGTGAAGCGGGCGCTGCTGGACCAGACCCTGATCGGCGGGGTGGGCAACATCTACGCCGACGAGTCGCTGTGGCGGGCCCGGCTGCACGGCGCCCGGCCGACCGACAAGCTCACCCGGGCTCAGGTGGCCGACCTCCTGGAGGGCGTGCGCGACGTGCTCACCGAGAGCCTGGAGCAGGGCGGCACCTCCTTCGACTCCCTGTACGTCGACGTGAACGGGCAGAGCGGCTACTTCTCCCGCCACCTCGCCGTCTACGGCCAGGAGGACCGGCCCTGCCCCCGGTGCGGGACGGCGATCGTGCGCGAGCAGTTCATGAACCGCTCCAGCTACAGCTGCCCGCACTGCCAGCCCCGGCCCCGCGTGCGGTCGAGCCGGTGAGCGCCCCGCTGCGGGTCCTTGCGCTGGTCGAGGGCACCGTGCAGGGCGTGGGCTACCGGTGGTTCGTGCGGCAGGCGGCGACGGCCCGCGGACTGACGGGGTCGGCCACGAACCTCCCCGACGGCCGGGTCGAGGTCGTGCTCGAGGGGCCGGCGGACGACGTCCGCGCGGTGCTCGCCGAGCTCTCCGGCCCCAGCGCGCCGGGCGCGGTGCGCGCGGTGGAGCACCGCGAGGACGAGGTGCAGGCGGTGCGCGGCTTCACCGTGGGGTGACGAAGGCGACATCCACCCGACACGGTGAGGGGTCCGTGGTGCCGTTGACCGCGGTGGACACCGGTGTCACCCTGAGGTCACCAGCCCGCGCAGACCGCCTCCGGCGGTGCGACGGGACCTCCACCTGCTGTCGAAAGGCCGCTGAGCCATGGCCAAGGCCCTGTTCGGTTCCGTCGTCGCTCCGCACGAGCTGCGAGTGGCCGAGGAGAACGCCGCCCTGCGAGCCCGGGTCCGCCGTCTCGAGTCGGAGCTCGCCGCCCTCCGCGAGGAGCGGGACGCGGCGATCGCCCGCGAGCTGCTCACGATGGCCCACGAGTCGCCGGCGCCCGTCCTCGCCTGACGGCCCCGTCCAGAGGCTCGTCCCGAGCCTGCGAGGGATGAGGGGGACGGGGTCCTTCTGCTCGCCCCCCCCACGACTCGCTCCGCTCGCCGCGGGGCCCTGCGAGGGGGCCGACAGGCCGGTTCTGTCAGCGCTCGTAGCTAGGGTCGTTGCGTGCACCTGTCCAGCCTGACGCTCAAGGGCTTCAAGTCCTTCGCGTCCCCGACGACGCTGCGGCTGGAGCCGGGCATCACCGCCGTCGTCGGCCCCAACGGCTCGGGCAAGTCCAACGTCGTCGACGCGATCGCCTGGGTGCTCGGCGAGCAGGGCGCCAAGAGCCTGCGCGGCGGCAAGATGGAGGACGTCATCTTCGCCGGCACCGCCGGCCGGGCAGCGCTGGGCCGGGCCGAGGTGACGCTCACCATCGACAACGCCGACGGCGCCCTGCCGATCGACTACACCGAGGTCTCGATCACCCGCCGGATGTACCGCTCCGGTGAGAGCGAGTACGAGATCAACGGCGACAAGGTGCGCCTGCTCGACGTCCAGGAGCTGCTCAGCGACTCCGGCATCGGCCGGGAGATGCACGTCATCGTCGGGCAGGGCCAGCTCGACGCCGTGCTGTCCGGCCGCCCGGAGGACCGCCGCGCCTTCGTGGAGGAGGCCGCCGGGGTGCTCAAGCACCGCAAGCGCAAGGAGAAGGCGCTCCGCAAGCTCGACGCGATGCAGGCCAACCTCGACCGGCTGGCCGACCTGACCGCGGAGCTGCGCCGCCAGCTCAAGCCGCTGGGCAAGCAGGCCGAGGTGGCCCGCCGGGCCGCCGGCGTGCAGGCCGACCTGCGCGACGCCCGGCTGCGGTTGCTCGCCGACGACCTGGTGCAGCTGCGCGACGCGCTCGACAAGGACGTCGCCGACGAGACCGCCGCCCGCGCCCGGCGCGCCACGGTGGAGGAGGCGCTCGGTGCGGCCTCCCGCCAGGAGTCGGCGCTGGAGCGGCAGCTGGCCGCCGACGCGCCGGTGCTCGCCGCCGCCCAGGACAGCTGGTTCCGGCTGTCCACGCTGGCGGAGCGGTTCCGCAGCGTCGGGCAGCTGGCCGCCGAGCGGCACCGGCACCTGGCCGCGGCTCCGGTGGCCGGCCCGGCCGGGCGCGACCCCGACCAGCTGGACGCCGAGGCAGACCGGGTCGACACCACCGAGCGGGAGATCGCCGCGGCGCTGGAGGCCGAGCGGGCCCGGCTGGGCGGCGCGGTCGGCGTGCGCACCGAGGTGGAGGAGGCGCTCGCCGCGGCGGAGCGGGAACTGGTCGCCGCGGCCCGGGCGCTGGCCGACCGCCGGGAGCAGCTGGCCCGCCTCTCCGGTCAGGTGGCGGCGGGTCGCTCGCGGGCTGCTGCCGGCGAAGCGGAGATCGACCGGCTGGCCACGGCGGCCACGGAGGCGGGGGAGCGCGCCGCCGTCGCCGAGGAGCGACTGGCCGCCCGCCGCGACGAGCTGAGCGAGGACGCCGGCGACGACTCCGACCTGGCTGCGGCGCACGCCGCGGCGGTCGCGGCGCACGCCGAGGCGGTGCGGGCGGTCACCGAGCTGACCGCCGCCGAGCGCGCGGCCGAGCGGGACCGGGCCGGCTGGCAGGCCCGCCGGGACGCGCTCGCCCTCGGGCTCGCCCCGGCCGACGGTGCGGCGGCCGTGCTGACGGCCGCCCTCCCCGGGGTGCTCGGCCCGGTGACCGACCGGGTCACCGTGCACCCCGGCGCCGAGGTGGCGCTGGCCGCGGCGCTGGGCGGGATGGCCGAGGCGCTCGTCGTCGCCGGGGTCGCGGAGGCCGCCGGCGTGCTGGCCCACCTGGCCGAGACGCAGGGCGGCCGGGCCGGGCTGCTGGTGACCGGCGGGCTGCCGCCGGTGCCCCGGGACGGCTGGCCGGAGCTGCCGCCGGGTGCCCGGTGGGCGCTCGACCTGCTCGACGCACCCGCCGAGCTCGGGCCCGCGCTGGCCCGGGCGCTGGAGCGGGTGGCGGTCGTCGCCGACCTGCCGGCGGCGGTCGAGCTGGTGCGCACCCATCCACGGGTGCGGGCGGTCACCGAGGCCGGTGACCTGCTCGGTGCCGACTGGTCGGTCGGTGGCCAGGCGAACGCGCCCTCCGGTCTGGAGGTGCGCGCCCGGGTCGACGAGGCAGGCGCCGAGCTCGACCGCGCGGCGAGCACGGCGGCCCGGCTGGCCGACGAGCTGGCCCGGGCCCGCGAGGTCGCCACCGCCCGCTCCGCCGACGTCGACACCGCGCTCACCGCGCGGCAGGCCGGGGACCGGGCGCGGTCGGCCGCCGCCGCCGAACTGGCCGAGCTGGGCGCCGCCGCGCGTTCGGCGGTGGCCGAGGCCGAGCGGCTCGACGCGGCGCGGGTGCGGGCGGAGCAGGCCCGGGACGCCGCCGTCGCCGGGCTGGTCGAGCTGGAGGAACGGCTGGCCGCCGCGGAGGCCGCACCGGTCGAGGAGGAGCCCTCCACCGAGGCGCGGGACCGGCTGCGCGCGGAGGCGGCCGCGGCCCGGCAGGCCGAGACCGAGGCGCGGCTGGCGGTGCGCACCGCCGAGGAGCGCGCCCGGTCGCTGGCCGGTCGCGCCGAGTCGCTGCGCCGGCAGGCACGCCAGGAACGCGCGGCCCGCGAGCGCGCGGCGGCGGCCCGGCTGGCCCGCGAGCGCGGCGCCCGGGTGGCCGCGGGCGTGCGCAGCGGCGCCGAGGAGGCGCTCACCCACCTGGCCACCTCGCTGGCCCGGGCCGCTGCCGAGCGGGACGCCCTGGCCGAGGCGCGAACCGCCCGGGAGGCCGAGCTGCTCGTCGTCAGGGCCCGGGTGCGGGAGCACACCGCGGAGCTGGACCGGCTCACCGACGAGGTGCACCGGGACGAGGTGGCGCGGGCGGAGCAGCGGCTGCGGATCGAGGCGCTCGAGGCGCGCGCCGCCGAGGAGTACGGCGTCGACCTGCCCACCCTGCTGGCCGAGTACGGGCCGGCGGCGCCGGTGCCACCGACCCAGGCCGAGGTGGCCGCGGCCGAGGCGGCGGGGGAGCCCGAGCCCGAGCCGGTGCCCTACGACCGGGCCGCCCAGGAGCGCCGGGCCGCCCGCGCGGAACGGGACCTCGGCGCGCTGGGCAAGGTGAACCCGCTGGCGCTGGAGGAGTTCGCGGCCCTGGAAGAGCGGCACACCTTCCTGGCCACCCAGCTGGAGGACCTGAAGAACACCCGCCGGGACCTGCTCACCGTCGTCCGCGAGGTCGACGCCCGCATCCACGAGGTGTTCGCCGAGGCCTTCGCCGACACCCAGCGCGAGTTCGAGACGGTCTTCGCCACCCTGTTCCCGGGTGGCGAGGGTCGCATCTTCCTCACCGACCCCGAGGACCTGCTCACCACCGGCGTGGAGATCGAGGCGCGGCCACCGGGCAAGAAGGTCAAGCGGCTGTCGCTGCTGTCCGGCGGCGAACGCTCGCTCACCGCGGTCGCGCTGCTGGTGGCCATCTTCCGGGCCCGGCCCTCGCCGTTCTACGTGCTCGACGAGGTCGAGGCCGCGCTGGACGACGTGAACCTCGGCCGGCTGCTCACCCTCGTCGAGCAGCTCCGCGACACCTCGCAGCTCATCGTGATCACCCACCAGAAGCGCACGATGGAGATCGCCGACGCCCTCTACGGGGTGAGCATGCGCGGCGACGGCATCACCGGGGTCATCAGCCAGCGGCTCCGTGAGGCCCAGCCGGCCTGACCGGCGTGCCCGGCTTGCTCCTCACACGGTGTCAGGGCGCAGGCTCGCACCCATGGTGACGATCGGGGAGCTCGCCCGGCTCGGTGGCGTGTCGGTCCGGATGCTGCGGCACTATGACGCCATCGGCCTCCTGGTGCCCGCCCGGACCGACGGGCGCACCGGCCGGCGCAGCTACGACCTCGCCCAGCTGGCGCAGCTCAACCGGCTGGTCGCGCTCAAGGACCTCGGCTTCGGCCTCTCTGAGGTCGCCGAGCTGCTGCGTGAGCCGGTCGACGAGGCGCGGGTGCGTGCGCTGCTGCACCGGCGCCGGGCGGAGATGGCCCAGCAGCTGCACGACACCCGCCACCGGCTGGCCCACGTCGACGCGCGGCTCCGGCTCGCACAGGGAGCAGGCGTGTCCGACGACGTGCGGGTGACGGACGTGCCGCCGGTCGAGCTGGTCGGCCTCGAGCGGCTGGTCCCGGCCGACGTCGACGACCTGGCCGCGCACGTGGAGGGGCAGTTCGACCACGTGGGGCGGGTGCTGGACGCCGCCGGCCGGTCCCGGCTGGCGCCGGTGAGCCGCTGCCTCCCGCTCCCGCCGGGCAGCCCCGGGAGCCCGGACGGGGGGCTGCGGGTCACCACCGGGTACGTGGTCCCCGACGGCCTGATCCCGGACGGTCTGGTCGCGGACGGTGCGGTCCCCGGGTTGGCGACGATCGGGCTGCCGGCGGCGAGGGTGGCGTCGGTGGTGCACCGCGGCCCCATGGACGCCGTCCGGGTGGGTGTCCAGGCGCTCACCGGCTGGGCGCAGCGCGCGGGCTGGAGCGCGGCTGACACGGCGGCGGCTGCCCAGCGCACCGTGTTCCTGCAGGCCGGCGGCGACGACCGATCCGAGTGGGTGGTGGAGCTGCAGCTCGAGCTCGCTCCGGACCCAGCGGGCTAGGGGGTGCCGGCCGGCACCTGCAGGTCGACCAGCAGGGGGTGGTGGTCCGACGCACCGGAGCCGTCGAGCACCCGGGCGCCGCGGACGCCCACCCCGGCGGAGACCCACACCTGGTCGATCCGCACCCGGGGGCGGCGGGCCGGGTGGGTCAGCCCCTGACCGGCGTGCAGCGAGAAGCGACCGGACTGGTCGCTGCGCTGCGCCGCCAGCTCCCAGGCGTCGGCCAGGTGCACGCGCAGCGCCGCCAGCTCCGGGGCGTCCGGGGCGGCGTTGAGGTCGCCGACGACCACCGCGGGCTCGGCCGGGTCGGTGTGCAGGTCGGCGACCGCCGCGGCCTGGACGGCGCGGTCGGCGGCCGCCGCGCTGGACAGGTGGGTGGTCGTCACCCACAGGGTGGCGCCCGCCAGCTGCACCAGGGAGCGCAGCGCGCTGCGCGGCTCGCCACCGCCGGGCAGCCGATGGACGTGGCTGGTCAGCACCGGCAGCCGGGACAGCACCGCGTTGCCGTACTGCCGGCGCTCGCTACGCCCGGCCCGGCCCGGCTCGTCGATCGAGGCGCTCCAGACGAGCTCCCGGTCCAGCGCCCGGGCCAACAGCTCCGCCTGGTCGACGTGCTCGCTGCGGTCGCCGAAGTGCCGGTCGACCTCCTGCAGGCAGATCACGTCGGGGTCGGCGTCGGCGAGCAGTCGCGCCAGCCGCGGCAGGTCGTGGCGGCCGTCGTCGCCCACGCCGTGGTGCACGTTGAAGCTGACCAGCCGCACCGGCACCACGGCACGGCTGGGATCGGCCGCGGCGGCGGTCATGACAGCCGGGTGTCCAGCACCTGGGTGAAGTGCTCGGTCCCGTCGTCGTCCCGGCTGGTCGCCCAGAGCAGGAAGCGGGCGTCCCGCCCGTCGAGCACCAGCTCGCCGAGCTCGTTGCCGAAGAACGGGCCGGCCTGCTTCTGCCACTGCAGCGGACTGCGCTCCACCCGGGCGAGCGCGCGCAGCCCACCGGTCAACGCCCGGGCCCACCGGCTCCAGCCGAGCCGGAAGCCGATCTCGATGGCGTGCGGCGCGGCGTTGTGCAGCGGCGAGACGGTGAGCTGGTGCACCCGGGTCTCCAGACCGCCGGGCTGCACCAGCTCCGCGGCGTAGGCGTGGTGGACGTCGCCGGAGAGCACCAGCGCCGTCGCCGGGGGGCGGCCGAGCTCACCGCGCGCCACCGACACCAGCGTGCGGCCCAGCCGCTCGAAGGACTGACCGAACGCCGCCCAGTGCTCCAGGTCCGCCGCCTGCCGCAGCTTCTCCATCAGCCGGCCCAGCGGCTTGCCGTGGTGGCGGACCGACATCGTCTCGTTCCACTGCTCGATGTCGTGCACCGAGTGCGGCAGCAGCCAGGGCAGCGAGGTGCCGATCAGCAGGTGGTCGACACCGTCCTCGACCGAGCGGCGCACCGCGGCGTCCACCCAGTCGAACTCGAAGTCGTCGACGATCTTGCGATCGTGTTCCTCCAACGCCCGGCCGGCGCGGGTGTCGACCATGATCAGCCGGGCCGGTCCCCAGTGACGGACGTAGCTCCAGCGCACCGTCTCCGCCTCGACGTCGGCGGCCCGGGCCATCTCGTCGAGCATCGGGCCGGCGTCGTCGCTGCCCGGGGGCAGGTCCTGGATCGCCCGCCAGGTCTTGTTGTCCGACAGCTCGGCGGGGGAGAGGTTGCCCAGGTGCTGGTACACCCAGTAGCTGACCAGCCCGCCGCAGATCCGCCGGTGCCACCAGTCGTTCGGCGTCACCTCTGCGCGCCACGCGGCCGAGGTGTTCCAGTCGTCGATCATCTCGTGGTCGTCGAACACCATCGAGGACGGCACCGTCGAGAGCAGCCAGCGCA
Source organism: uncultured Modestobacter sp. (assembly GCF_947486615.1). Lineage (GTDB taxonomy): Bacteria > Actinomycetota > Actinomycetes > Mycobacteriales > Geodermatophilaceae > Modestobacter. Next base: position 69,483 of record NZ_CANKUD010000011.1, on the reverse strand, counting down.
CCTCCGAGTCGCTCCAGGACTCCGCGTAGAGCCGGGTGTACTCCTCGAAGTCCGCAGCCTGGGCGCCCGGCGGCTGCGACAGGTCGCGCCGGGCAGCCATCCACGCCTGCGTCGCCGGGGTGACCTCGTCGGCGTACACCTGGTCGCCCAGCAGCACCAGCGCGTCGGGCCACTCGTCCGGCGGCATGCTGACCAGCCGGCGTGCGTAGCCGTCCAGCGCGTCCGGCGGGATGCCGTCGCCGACGTCCACGGTGGTCGGGGTGGCGTACCGGCAGGAGCCGAACGCCAGCCGGAACGGGCGGTCGCGGCCGATGGTGCGGATCCGGCTCGGCGGGTACACCGACTGCGCCGGCGGCCACACCTGCTCGCCGTCCAGGTGCACCTCGTAGGGCGTCACGCTGCCCGGCTCCAGGTCCTCGACGACGACCAGTGCGTAGTGGTGGCCGTTCACGCAGAACGTCTGGGCGCGGCGGCCCAGCACCTCGACCACGCAGGGCCGGTCGGTCTCGACCCAGATCGTCGCCGACACCGGGTCGACGTGGCGGAGCAGTGGGCCCAGCAGCAGGAGCGGACTGGTGCCGGCGGTCTCGGGCATGAGGGACAGCCTGCCCCATGATGCTGTCAACCGGCCCGGTCTTCACCCGGCCGGGGCTGGGAGACTCTGGGCATGGAGTTCGTGCTGATCGCGATCGCGATCCTCGTCGTCGCCCTGATCGCCGGGATCGGCCTGCTCGTCGGGCGCGGCCGGCGCACCACCCGGCTGGACTCCGACGCCGCGGCCGGCACCACGCTGACCCGCCCGCGGCCGACGACGGAGGCGCCGCCCCCGGTGCACACCGGGTCGACCGCCGTCGACCCGGAGACGCTGGCCCAGCCGCCGGTCGAGCTGCCGCCCGCCGAGCCGGAGCCCGGGCTGGTCTTCGAGACCCCGCCGCCCTCGGCCGGCCGGCTGGTCCGGCTCCGCTCGCGGCTGGCACGCTCCCAGTCCTCGCTGGGCCGCGGCCTGCTCACCGTGCTGTCCCGGGAGAAGCTGACCGAGGACGACTGGGAGGAGGTCGAGGAGACCCTGCTCGCCGCCGACATCGGGGTCGCGGCCACCACCCAGATCGTGCAGCGGCTGCGCACCCAGAGCCTGGTGCTGGCCACCGCGTCGGGCACCGACCTGCAGAGCCTGCTCGTGCGGGAGCTGACCGCCGTCCTCGGCCCCGACCTCGACCGCACGCTGCACACCGACCGGCACGACGGCCGGCCCGCCGTCGTCCTCGTGGTCGGGGTCAACGGCGCGGGCAAGACGACCACCGTCGGCAAGATCGCCCGCGTCCTGGTGGGCGACGGCAAGAGCGTGGTGCTCGGCGCCGCCGACACGTTCCGGGCCGCGGCCGCCGACCAGCTGGAGACCTGGGGCGAGCGGGTCGGTGTGCTCACCGTGCGCGGCCGGGAGGGCGGTGACCCCGCGTCGGTGGCCTTCGAGGCGGTGCGCACCGGCATCGAGGCCGAGGTGGACACCGTGCTGGTCGACACCGCCGGCCGGCTGCACACCAAGTCCGGCCTGATGGACGAGCTGGGCAAGGTCAAGCGGGTGGTGGAGAAGCACGGCCCGGTCGACGAGGTGCTGCTCGTCCTCGACGCCACCACCGGTCAGAACGGCGTGGTGCAGGCCCGGGTGTTCACCGAGGCCGTGCACGTCACCGGCGTGGTGCTCACCAAGCTCGACGGCACCGCCAAGGGCGGGATCGTCGTCTCGGTGCAGCGGGAGCTCGGCATCCCGGTGAAGCTGATCGGCCTGGGCGAGGGGCCCGACGACCTCGCGCCGTTCGAGCCCGAGGCCTTCGCCGAGGCGATCGTGGGCTGAGCCCGGCTACCGGCAGACCGGGACGGCGAAGTCGGTGTTGTGCAGCGTTCGCTCGCCCGGGACGTCGCCGTTCATGAACGAGTTCGCCGGTGACCAGCGCCCGGCCCACTCGCCGGAGTCGACGAGGTACCAGAACCCGTCCGGGACGACGCTGGGGATGCTCGGCGCGTAGTACCGGCAGCGCACCTGCACGGTGGTGTCCGGCGGGATCGGCAGCGAGTTGTCGACCAGCGTCCGCGGGTCGGCGAAGGTGTTGGCGCCGATGCTCCCGGTGGTCTCCGGCAGCAGCGTGCCGTCCCCGGTGCTCGGCAGCGGCGGGAGGGTGTCCACGCCGTCGTCGGTCCTGAACGCGACGATGGCCGTGACCACGGCGCCGGCCAGCACCGCCGCGGCCGCGGCGGTCAGGAGCCGGGTGCGACGGTCCCGGGACCGTCTCCGGGCCGGGACCGACGCCGCTGCGACCGGGTGGTCGGTGGGGTCGGGCTCCGCGGTCGGGTCCGGCCGGCCCGTGTCGGTCGACGGTGTCGTGTCGGTCGACGGTGTCGTGTCGGCCTGCGGTGTCGGGACCGGAGCCGGCCGGGCGGGGCCGCAGGTCTCCACCAACCGCGGGGCGCCGGCAGCGCCCGGGTAACCCGGCACCGACGCCAGCGCCCAGGCGTCGAGCTCGCGCACCGCACCGGTCACCGCGTTGCGCGGGTAGCTGCCTCGGCACCAGTAGTCCAGCGTCCGGGCGCTCACCCGCCCACCCGACGCCCGGGACAGCTCGGCGCGGCCACCGGCCTCGTCCACCAACCAGGTCACCTGCCGGACGAACGGGTCCTGCGCCGTGGCGTCCGGTCCTGGCGTGCTCGTCATCGTGCCCCCGCGTCCTGTGCGCGCCCCCTCGTCCGGTCGCGCGTGCACCGCGGCGCAAGGTAGCGCAGGCCGACGCGGACCACGCGATCCGGACGGCCGGACCCGGTACCTGTGGAGTGGCTCCCGGCCCCCTGACCCCGGGCCGGTCCTCCGGCGCCGGGGCCGAGGGGCCCGGGGTGTCGAGCCGGAGGGCGGCAGCGGTCACGGGGTCGCTGCCGCCCTCCGGGGCCCGGCCCCGGGGCCCGCCGCCCTGCGGTCAGCCGTCGTCCGCACGTCGGCGGGGCGGCTCCCGACCCCCGGGCGGGTCCTGGCCCGGTCCGGTCAGCCGGGCAGCACCCGGAGCCCGACGAGGGCGACGTCGTCCGCCCAGTCGGGAGCCAGCCGGGAGAGCAGGGCGTCGCACAGCTCCTCCACCGGCAGGGCGGCCAGTTGCGGGGCGACCCCGGCGAGCCGGTCCAGGCCGTCGTCGAGCGTGGCGTCCCGGCGCTCCACCAGCCCGTCGGTGTACAGCACCACCGTGTCGCCGGGGTGCAGCGCGACGGTGTGGTCGGTCCGCGGCGCGTCGGGCACGACGCCCAGCAGCAGGGACGCCGGCCGCTCGAGCAGCTCGACCGTCCCGTCCGCCCGGACCAGCAGCGGCGGCGGGTGCCCGGCGTTGGACCACCGCAGCGTCCGCTGCCCGGTCACCGCCTGCGCCGGGCTCTGCTCCACGCGGGCCAGCACCGCGGTGGCCAGGGTGCCGACCCCGAGCCCGTCCAGCGCCCGGTCCAAGGTGGCGAGCACCTGGGCCGGCGGGGCCGCCAGGGCGTGGACCGCGCCGCGGAGCAGGTTGCGCAGCTGCCCCATCACGGCGGCGGCCTCCCGGTCGTGCCCGGTCACGTCACCGACGACCAGCGTGGTCTCGCCGTCCGGGGTGAGGAAGGCGTCGTACCAGTCACCGCCGATGGTCGCCTCCTCGGCGGCCGGGCGGTAGCGCACCGCGATGCGCAGGTGGTCCGGCTGCGGTGGCTCGGTCAGCAGTGACCGCTGCAGTGCCTCGGCCATGCTGCGGGTGGCGCGGGCCCGGCGGCGTTCGTCCTCGAGCCGGGCCACCCGGTCGACCGCCTGGGCGCACTGCGCGGCGTAGGCCTCCAGCACCTGGACGTCGTCGTCCTCGAACGACCGCGGGGCGGCCCAGCCGACGGTCCAGGAGCCCAGCAGCCGGCCGCCGGCGCGCAGCGGCAGCGCCGCCCACGACCGCACGCCCAGCCCCTCGGACAGGTACCGGTCGCCGGCCGGCCGGTCAGCGGCGCGCCCGGCGTCGCCCACGAGCACCGCCTGGCCGCGGGCGGCCACGGCCATCGGCAACGGCGAGTCGACCGGCAGGGGAGCGGAGAGCAGCCGGCCGTCGTGGCTCTCGGTGAGCGTCAGCCGCCGGCCCTCCGGCGACAGCAGGGCCACCGCGGCGGTGTCGGTGCCCAGGGCCGCCCTGCCCTGCTCGAACAGCTGCTCCAGCAGCCGCTCGGTGGTCTCGGTGGCGGCCAGCGCGGAGACGGTCGCCGCCAGGCCGGCCAGCGAGCGGGCGGTGCGCCGTACCCGGTCGTTCGCGGTGCGCAGCTGGGCGTTGAGCCGGGCCAGCTCCCGGGCCCGGTGGAACAGGTCGCCCTCCACCTCCGCGACCCGGCGCTGGCCCCGCTCGGCCGCCTGCCGGGCGTCGTCCCGGTCGCGGATGTAGTCGGTGATGTCGTCGGACCGGTGCAGCAGCAGCACCACCTCACCGGCGTCGTCGAGCACGGGGACGTTCTGCGGGCTCCAGAACCGCTCCGCGTAGCTGCCGTCGGGCATCCGGATGTCGTACTTCTGGATGGCCATCACCACCGGCCGCCGGGTGTCCCGGGTCTCCGCCAGGGCCCTGGCGAGGTTCACCAGCCCGTCGGCCCCGGGGTCGTCGGGGTTCATCGGGAAGAGGTCGAACAGGTGGTGGCCGACGTTCTGCTCGAGCGTGGTCTCCGTGGCGGCCAGCCGGGCCCGGTTCGCGTGCACGATCACCAGGTCGGGCGTGAGCAGCAGGAACGGCGTCGGTGCGACGTCGAACACCCGGGCGAAGTCCGGCACCGGCAGGTCCTCGATCGGGACGGGTCCCGGCTCCCTCGTCACCTGATGCCTCCCGTCCGGACGTCCGCGCCGCTCCAGACGCCCGTCGTGGATACCCCGCGCCGGTCGGCCGGGCAACGTGGCGACCGACACCCGCCGGGTCAGCCCACCGAGCGCGGGTCGAACCCGAACGGCAGCTCCAGCCGGTGCGCGGCCAGCAGCTCACGGTCGGCCAGCAGCTCCCGGGTGGCCCCGTCGGCCACCACCACGCCGGCGTCGAGCACCACCGATCGCGGGCACAGCTGGAGGGCGTAGGGCAGGTCGTGGGTGACCATCAGCAGGGTGACCGGCAGCGCCTCCAGCACCTCGGCCAGCTCCCGCCGTCCGGCCGGGTCGAGGTTGCTGCTCGGCTCGTCGAGCACGAGCACCTCCGGCTGCATCGACAACACCGTGGCCACCGCGACCCGGCGGCGCTGGCCGAAGGAGAGGTGGTGCGGCGGCCGGTCGGCGGCGTCGGCCATGTCCACCGCGGCGAGCGCGTCGGTCACCCGCCGGGCGACCTCGGCCTCGGGCAGCCCCAGGTTCCGCGGCCCGAAGGCCACGTCGTCGGCGACGGTCGGCATGAACAGCTGGTCGTCGGGGTCCTGGAACACGATGCCGACCCGACGGCGGACCTCCTGCAGGTGCTGCTCCTCCACCGGCAGCCCGGCCACCTCGACCCGGCCGCGACCGCCGCGCAGGATGCCGTTGAGGTGCATCACCAGCGTCGTCTTGCCCGCCCCGTTGGGTCCCAGCAGGGCCACCCGCTCGCCCTGCTCCAGCCGCAGGTCGACGCCGAACAGCGCCTGGTGCCCGTCCGGGTAGGCAAAGGCGAGGTCGTCCACCAGCAGGGACGGCGGGGGAGTGCTCACCCCAGCAGTGAACCCGCCCCCAGCACGGCGACTGCTGCCAGGGGGAGGCTGAGCGCCGCGGCCCAGGACCGGGAGCCGACGACGGCGACCGGCCCGGTGGGCAGCCGGCCGGTGTAGCCGCGGGACAGCATCGCCAGGTGCACCCGCTCGCCCCGCTCGTAGGAGCGGATGAACAGCGACCCGGCGGCGGGGCCCAGCACCTTCAGCGCACCCACCCGGCGGGCCCGGAAACCGCGGGACTCCCGGGCGACCTTCATCCGGCGCAGCTCGCCCCCGACGACGTCGGCGTAGCGGATCATGAAGGTGAGGATCTGCACCAGCACCGCGGGCAGCCGCAGCCGGTCCAGGCCGCGCAGCAGGGCGCGCGGGTCGGTGGTGGCGGCCAGCAGGGTGGCGGCCAGCACCGACAGGGTCGCCTTGGCCAGGATGCTGCCGCCGGCGGCCAGCCCGCTCTCCGACAGCGACAGCCCGAGCACCTCGGTGCGCGGGCCGCGGGAGACGACGGGCAGCAGCAGCGCGAAGAACACGAACGGCACCTCGACCACCAGCCCGCGCAGCAGCCGGCCCGGCCGGATGCCGGCCACCGCGGCGACGCCGAGCAGCAGCGCCAGGAACCCGGCGTAGGCCCACGGCGCCCACCCGGCGTGCACCGGGGTCAGCACCACGACCAGCGCGAAGGCCAGCACGGCGACCAGCTTGGTGTGCGGTTCCAGGCGGTGCACCGGGCTGGCGCCGGGGACGTACATCGAGGCCAGTCCGGCGCCGTGGCCGTGCCCGGCGCCCACGTCAGCGCCGTCCGGCCGGGTCGTCGAGCTCGTCGCGGGTGCTGGTGCCGAGGGCGGTGGCCGTGTCGTGGGCGCCGGTGTCGGCGCCGTCCCGGGAGCCGGACGACCGGCGCCGCAGCACGAGGGTCAGGCCGCCGGCGAGGGCGAGCACCAGCAGGACGCCGACCACCCCGGCCAGCCCACCGGACAGCCGGGCGTCGTCCACCCCGGCGAGGCTGTAGTCGGCCAGCGGCGAGTCGGCGGCCGCGCTGTCCTCCGCGGTGTCGCCGAAGCCCTGCTCGGCGGCGGTGGCCTCCAGGCCGTCGGGGGAGGAGCTGGCGTACCAGCTGCCCACCCCGGCGATCAGCAGGGCGACGACGACGCCGACGAGCACGAAGGTGCGGGTGCGGGTCATCGGGCGTCCACCGCGGTGGGGGCGGCCGGGCGGCCGGCGGTGGCGGGCCGGGGCGCGAGGGTGGTGGCCCGCTGCAGGTGCCGGGCACCACGGACCAGGTCCGGCCGCACGGCCAGCACCGCACCCAGCACGGCGACGGTGATCGCCGCCTCGCCCAGCCCGATCAGCAGGTGCACCCCGCCCATCGCCGCGGCGACCGACGTCAGCGAGACGTCGGCGACCCCGCCCAGGCCGAAGAGCCCGACGAAGACCAGCGCGGCCACCGGGACGGAGAGGAAGGCGCCGACCCCTGCGGCGGCGAGCACGCCGGTGCGGCCGGCCGGCAGCACCGCGCGCAGCAGCCGGAAGGCGCCGTAGCCCACGCCGACCGCGACCAGGCCCATCAGCGTGACGTTGGTGCCCAGTGCGGTCAGCCCGCCGTCGGCGAAGACCAGGGCCTGGACGAGCAGCACGACGGTCATGCACAGCACCGCCGTCCAGGGGCCGACGAGCACCGCGGTCAGCGCCCCGCCGATCAGGTGGCCGCTGGTGCCGTAGGCGATCGGGAAGTTCATCATCTGCACCGCGAAGACGAAGGCCGCGGTGAGCCCGGCCATCGGGGCGGTGCGCTCGTCGAGCTCGCGGCGGGCGCCGCGCAGGGCCAGGGCCACCCCGGCCGCGGCGACGGCGGCGGTGCCGGCGGTGGTGGCCGCGTCCAGGTAGCCATCGGGGACGTGCACGCGGACCTCCGGGGCCTGTCGGTGGTGTGCCGGCGCACCCGGTGCCCGGGCCGCTCGGCGCTCGGGACGACCTTATTGCAGCTCCTTGGCAACTGCACATGCGTCGCAAGAAGCTCCGGTGAACGACCGGTGCTGGCAGCGACCGGTCACCAGGAGTGCCGGGCGGGGTCCGCGCAACACCGTTGGAACACGGGACGGCGACACGCGTGCGTGAGTTCACGGTGGCGAAACACGTCCAGACCGTCCCCGGAAACACGGTGTCGGCACCGTCTCCTGCACACCGCCGGCTCCGGCGGTGGCTCGCCCGAGGCCCCTCGGGGCCCCCGCTTGCGGCCGACGGCCGACGACACCCTCAGGAGGTTGCCGTGGTCAACACCGGCGACACCGCCTGGATCCTCACCAGCGCCGCGCTCGTGCTGCTGATGACCCCAGGCCTCGCGCTCTTCTACGGCGGCATGGTCCGCGCGAAGAGCGTCCTCAACATGATGATGATGAGCTTCGGCGCGCTGGCACTGATCAGCGTGCTCTGGGTGCTCTACGGCTACTCGGTGGCCTTCGGCGACGACGTCGGCGCCGGGCTGCTCGGTGACCCGGCCGAGTTCTTCGGTCTCGCGGGTCTGATGGAGGACACCACCAGCGAGGCGGGCGGGCTGCCCACCATGGCCTTCGTCGGCTTCCAGGCCGTCTTCGCCATCATCACCGTCGCGCTGATCTCCGGCGCGATCGCCGACCGGGCCAAGTTCGGCTCCTGGATGGTCTTCGCCGGCATCTGGGCGACCGTCGTCTACTTCCCGGTCGCGCACTGGGTCTTCGACTTCACCCTCACCGACGACGACGGCGCCGTCACCCACACCGGTGGCTGGATCGCCAACAACCTGGCCGCGATCGACTTCGCCGGCGGCACCGCGGTGCACATCAACGCCGGTGCGGCCGGGCTGGCCCTGGCCCTGGTGCTCGGCAAGCGGCGCGGCTTCGGCCGGGACGCGATGCGACCGCACAACCTGCCGCTGGTGATGATCGGCGCCGGGCTGCTGTGGTTCGGCTGGTTCGGCTTCAACGCCGGCTCCGCGCTGGCCGCCAACAACACCGCCGCCGTCGCCTGGGTGAACACCCTGGTCGCCACCGGCGCCGCGACGCTGGCCTGGCTGCTGGTGGAGAAGATCCGCGACGGGCACTCCACCTCCCTGGGCGGCGCCTCCGGCGTCGTGGCCGGGCTGGTCGCCATCACCCCGGCCTGCTCCGCGGTCTCGCCGATCGGCGCGATCATCGTCGGCGCCGTCGCCGGTGCGCTCTGCGCCCTGGCCGTCGGGCTGAAGTTCCGGTTCGGCTACGACGACTCGCTCGACGTGGTCGGCGTCCACCTGGTCGGTGGCCTGGTCGGCACCATCCTGATCGGCTTCCTGGCCGACCCCGACGCCCCGGCGGGCGTCGAGAGCCTCTTCTACGGCGGCAGCGTCGACCAGCTCTGGCGGCAGGTCGTCGGGGCGGTCGCCGTCCTCGCCTACTCCTTCCTCCTGACCCTGGTCATCGGCTTCCTCATCCAGAAGACGATCGGCTTCCGGCTCACCGAGGAGGACGAGGTGACCGGCATCGACACCGTGGTGCACGCTGAGTCCGGGTACGACTTCGCCTCCCTGGGCGGCGGTGGCAGCACCGCGCCCCTGGGCGGCCAGGCACGCGCCGAGGCGCGCAACACCGAAGGGAGCCGGGCATGAAGCTCATCACCGCCATCGTCAAGCCGTTCAAGCTCGACGACGTCAAGAACGCCCTCGAGCTGATCGGCATCGCCGGGCTCACCGTCAGCGAGGTCCAGGGCTTCGGCCGCCAGCGCGGCCACACCGAGGTCTACCGCGGTGCGGAGTACCAGGTGGACTTCGTGCCCAAGGTCCGGATCGAGGTCGTCGTCGGCGAGATCGAGGCGGCCCGGGTGGTCGACGCGATCGTCGAGGCCGCCTCCACCGGGCAGATCGGTGACGGCAAGGTGTGGGTCACCACGATCGACGAGATCGTCCGGGTCCGCACCGGCGAGCGCGGAGCCGACGCACTCTGAGAAAGGACCCCGTCCTCCTCATCCCTCGCACGCTCGGGTGAGCCTCGGGACGGGGCCGGGTTCGGACGTCGGCCGGGGTGGTGGGGAGACCCGCTGCCCCGGCCGACGTCGTTCCCCCGCTGAGGACCCGACCGAGAGGTGCCCGTGCTCGACCTGGCCGCTGTGATGGCCCTGCCCCGCGCCGAGCGCGTGCAGGAGTTCGACGACTGGCTGGCCGGCCTGCTGGCCGACGCGCTCGCCGGCACCCCGCGCCCGTCCCGGCGGCGGGGGAGCTCGCCGGCCGAGCCGGCGCAGACCGGCGTCGCGCTGGTGGCGGTGGGCAGCCTCGGACGCCGCGAGCTCCCGCCGCACGGCGACCTCGACCTGGTGCTCGTGCACGACGGCCGGGCCGAGATCGCGGCGCTGGCCGACGCGCTCTGGTACCCGGTCTGGGACGCCGGGGTGCGGCTGGACCACTCCGTGCGCACCGTCGCCGAGGCGGTCTCGGTCGCCGGGGACGACGTCAAGGCCGGGCTCGGCCTGCTCGACGCCCGGCACGTCGCCGGCGACCCCGACGTCACCGCTGCACTGCGGACGGCGACGCTGGGCTCGTGGCGGCAGCACGCCGGCCGGCTGCTGCCCCAGCTGCGCGACCTGCGCCGCGACCGGAGCCGCCGGATCGGCGAGCTGGGCTTCCTGCTCGAGCCCGACCTCAAGGAGGCCTACGGCGGGCTGCGGGAGGGGCAGGTGCTGCGCGCGCTGGCCGCCGCTCAGCTGGCCGACGAACCACCGGCCGACGCGGGGGAGGCCTACGCCTTCCTGCTGGACGTCCGCGACGCGCTGCGCACCAGCACCGGCCGGCCCACCGACGCGCTGGTGCGCCAGGAGCAGCGGCCGGTCGCCTTGGCCCTCGGGCTGGCCGACGACGACGTCCTGCTGCGCCGGGTGAGCCTGGCCGGTCGCCGGCTGGCGTTCGTCGCGGACGAGACGTGGCGCCGGGTCGAGGCCTCGCTGGTGCGCCGTCCCCGCGCCCGCTACCGCCGGGTGCGCCGCGAGCCGCTGGCCGAGGGGCTGGTGCGGCAGGGCGACGAGGTGGTGCTGGCCCGGGACGCCCGGCCCGCGGCCGACCCCGGCCTGGTGCTGCGCGGTGCCGCGGCCGCCGCGCGGGCGGACCTGCTGCTGTCCCCGTACACGCTCAAGGTGCTCGCGGCGCACGCCCCGGCGCTGCCCGAACCGTGGCCGCCGGAGGTCCGCTGGTCCTTCCTGCGGCTGCTGGCCAGCGGACGGAGCGCGGTGCCGGTGCTGGAGCAGCTGGACCAGGAGGGGCTGCTGTCCCGGATGCTGCCGGAGTGGGACCGGGTGCGGTCGCTGCCCCAGCGTCACCCGTGGCACCGGTTCACCGTCGACCGGCACCTGGTGGAGGCCGCTGCCGCGGCCGCCGAGCTGACCCGGGACGTCGACCGGCCCGACCTGCTGCTGGTCGGTGCGCTGCTGCACGACATCGGCAAGGGCTGGCCCGGTGACCACAGCGTCGTCGGTGAGCTGATCGCCGCCGAGGTCGCCACCCGGATGGGTTTCTCCCCACCGGACGTCGCCACCCTGGCCGCGATGGTGCGCCACCACCTGCTGCTGCCGGCCACCGCGACCCGGCGGGACATCGACGACCTGGCCACCATCGACCGGGTCGCGGACACGATCGGCGGTGACGTCGCCCTGCTGGAGCTGCTGCACGCCCTGGCCCAGGCCGACGGGGCGGCGACGAGCAGTTCGGCATGGTCGCCGTGGAAGGCCCATCTGGTCGCCGCACTGGTGGCCCGGGTGCAGGCCCGGCTGGTCGCCGCCCCCGCCCCGGGCCCGGTGCTCGCCCCGACCGCTCCCCAGGTCAGCGCCGCTGTCCCGGGGGCCCCGGGCGGGGCCGGCCGGGTCTCCGTCGGCGTGCAGGACGTCACCGACGGCCAGCAGGTGACCTTCGTGGCACCGGACCGGCCGGGGCTGTTCAGCCGGTTCGCGGGCGTGCTGGCGCTCAACCAGCTCGACGTGCGCGCGGCCAGCACCTCGGTCTCCGAGGGCCAGGCGACCTCGGTGTTCGACGTCCGGCCGCGGTTCGGCCGGGCGCCGGTGCCGGAGATCCTGGCCGACGGGGTCCGGGCGGCGCTGGAGGGCACCCTGCCGCTGGCCGAGCGGCTGCGGCAGCGGGAGATCGACTACCGGCAGCACGGCGACCGGGCGGCCCCGCCGCGGATCTCCTGGTACGACCACGAGGTGGCGGGTGCGGCGTCGAGCATCGTCGAGGTCCGGGCCGGGGACCGGGCGGGGCTGCTCTACCGGTTGACCGCGGCCCTGGCCGACCAGGGGCTGGACGTCACCTCCGCGCGGATCGAGACCCTCGGCGCCGACGCACTGGATTCCTTCTACGTCAGCGACCCGGCCGGCGGGGTGATGGATGCCGACCGGCGGCGGGACATCGAGTCCGCCCTGGTCTCCGCGGCGGGGGGCGCACCGGGCGGGACGACGGTCGACGCCCCCGGCGTCAAGCGCGACACGCCGCCGGGCTGACGTCCGCGGTTCTGTCGGACCCCCGTGAGACGTTCGCCGTGCCGGACGGGAGCCCGCTCCCGACGACCGGCGCCGAGACGAGAGGGGACGCACCCGTGACCGACCTCCAGCAGTGGCCCTGCCCCACCTGCGAGCGCGACACCGACTTCGAGCAGCCCGCCTGCGTCGACGGGCACACCGAGGACGGCGGCGACTGCCCGGAGTGGGCCTGCGTCGAGTGCGGCACCGCCGTCGTCGTCGGGGACGCGCACCGGCCGGCCGCGGTGGCCTGGCGCTCCGCCGCCTGATCGAGGACCCGCTCCGCGCAGGACCCTGAACGGGCCGACGGCGCTCGGCGGTGGACGTGGTCGCCGGGCCATTACGCTGGTGCCAGATGGCGTGACGGCCCCGGGGTGGCCCCGGGAGCCCGAGCCGCGCCGTCCGGCCCGCTGATCAGCACCGTGGGCCGGCCGCCGGCTGCACGCCCGACTGCCTGAGGACGTGTTGTGTTCGAGACCCTCTCCGACCGCCTGGACAAGGTCTTCACCGGTCTGCGCGGCAAGGGCCGGCTCTCCGACGAGGACATCGACGCCACCGCGCGCGAGATCCGGATCGCCCTGCTCGAGGCCGACGTCGCCCTCCCCGTCGTCCGTGCGTTCATCGCCGCGGTCAAGGAGCGGGCCCGCGGCTCGGAGGTCTCCCAGGCGCTGAACCCGGCGCAGCAGATCATCAAGATCGTCAACGACGAGCTGATCGACATCCTGGGCGGGGAGACCCGCCGGATCCGGTTCGCCAAGCAGTCGCCGACGGTGATCATGCTGGCCGGTCTGCAGGGTGCCGGTAAGACCACCCTGGCCGGCAAGCTCGGCCGTTGGCTGAAGTCCCAGGGGCACACCCCGCTCCTGGTCGCCTGTGACCTGCAGCGGCCCAACGCCGTCCAGCAGCTGTCGGTGGTGGCCGGCCAGGCCGGCGTCGACGTGTTCGCCCCGGAGCCCGGCAGCGGGGTGGGTGACCCGATCGCCGTCGCGCGCGACTCGATCGAGCACGCCCGCCGCACCCAGCACGACGTGGTCGTGGTCGACACCGCCGGCCGGCTGGGCATCGACGCCGAGCTGATGGCCCAGGCCGCCGGCATCCGGGACGCCGTCTCACCGGACGAGACCCTCTTCGTCGTCGACGCGATGATCGGCCAGGACGCCGTGAACACGGCGATGGCGTTCCAGGACGGCGTCGGCTTCTCCGGCGTCGTGCTGACCAAGCTCGACGGCGACGCCCGCGGTGGTGCCGCGCTCTCGGTCCGGCACGTCACCGGGCAGCCGATCATGTTCGCCTCGACCGGTGAGAAGCTGGCCGACTTCGACGTCTTCCACCCCGAGCGGATGGCCTCGCGCATCCTCGGCATGGGCGACGTGCTCACCCTGATCGAGCAGGCCGAGCAGGCCTTCGACGCCGACCAGGCCGAGCGGATGGCCGGCAAGCTGGCCAGCCGCGAGGGCTTCACCCTCGAGGACTTCCTCGAGCAGATGATGGCCATCCGCAAGATGGGCCCGATCGCCAACCTGCTCGGCATGCTGCCCGGCGCCGGGCAGATGAAGGAGCAGCTCGCGCAGGTCGACGAGCGCGACCTGGACCGCACCGCGGCGATCATCCGGTCGATGACGCCGGCCGAGCGGGCCACCCCGAAGATCATCAACGCCTCGCGCCGGGTGCGGATCGCCAACGGCTCGGGGATGAGCGTCACCGACGTCAACCAGCTGCTGGAGCGCTTCGCCCAGGCCCAGAAGATGATGGGCCAGATGGCCGGCAGCATGGGCATGCCCGGCATGGGCCCGATGTCGAAGAAGCAGCGCGGCCGGCAGAACCAGGTGCAGGCGCGTGGCAAGGGCAAGAAGGGCAAGGGCGGCAAGAAGGGCGGCCCGGCCCGCCGGCCGATCGGCGCTCCCGGCGCGATGGGCGGCGGGCTCCCCGGTCAGCTGCCCGGCGGCACGCCGGGTGGGCTGCCCGGGCTGCCGCCCGGGCAGGCGATGCCCGACCTGAGCAAGCTGGACTTCAGCCGGTTCAAGGACCAGCAGGGCCGCTGATCCGGTGACCGCCCCCGCCCTGCCCGACCTGCATCTGTCCGGCGTCGTCCTGCCCGAGGGCGAGCACCGCGACCTGTGGGTCACCGGGGGGCGGATCACTCATCAGCCGGTGCCGGGTGCGGAGACGGTCAGCCGCGGTGGCTGGCTGCTCCCCGGCCTGGTCGACGCGCACTGCCACGTCGGGCTCGGCCGGGGAGGTGAGCACCTGCCCGGGGTCGACGACCTGCGTGCCCAGGCGCTCACCGAGCGGGACGCCGGGGTGCTGGCGCTGCGTGACTGCGGCTCCCCGGTCGACACCCGGGTGCTCGACGAGCACCTCGACCTGCCCCGGGTCATCCGGGCCGGCCGCCACCTGGCCGCGCCCCGCCGCTACATCCCCGGGCTGGCTCTCGAGCTCGAGCCCGCCGACCTGGTCGACGCAGTGCGGGTGCAGGCCCGGCGCGGCGACGGCTGGGTCAAGCTGGTGGGTGACTGGATCGACCGCGGCATCGGCGACCTGGCCCCCGAGTGGCCCGCCGAGGTGCTCACCGCGGCGATCGAGGCCGCCCACGCCGAGGGCGCCCGGGTCACCGCGCACACCTTCGGCACCGACGCGCTGCCGGCCCTGCTGGCCGCCGGCATCGACTGCATCGAGCACGGCACCGGGCTGACCGAGGAGCTGGTCGGGGAGATGGCGCGGCGGGGCACCGCCGTCGTCCCGACGCTGGTGAACGTGGAGAACTTCCCCGGCTTCGCGGCCGCGGGGGAGAAGCGGTTCCCGGCCTACGCCTCCACGATGCGGCGGCTGTACGCGAGCTCCGGCGCGGTGGTGCGGGCAGCCTTCGAGGCGGGCGTGCCGGTGTTCGCCGGCACCGACGCCGGCGGCGGCATCGACCACGGGGTGATCGCCGACGAGATCCGCGCGCTGCACGCCGCCGGGCTGCCCGCCGAGGCCGCCCTGGCCGCCGGCTCCTGGGCGGCGCGGGAGTGGCTGGGCCTGCCGGGCATCGAGGAGGGCGCCCCGGCCGACCTGGTCGTCTACGACACCGACCCCCGCGCCGACCTCGACTCGTTACAGCGGCCGCACCGAACCGTGCTGCGCGGCCGCGTCGTCGGCTGAGCAAACCGATGGACGGCGTCCGGTGGACGCCTGGGACACTCCTGGCGTGCTCCTTCGGATGTCCTCCCTGTTCCTGCGCACGCTGCGCGACGACCCCGCCGACGCCGAGGTCCCCAGCCACCGGCTGCTGGCCCGCGGTGGGTACATCCGCCGCGCCGCCCCGGGTGGGTTCACCTGGCTGCCGCTGGGCTGGCGGGTGTTCCGGAACGTCGAGCGCATCGTCCGCGAGGAGATGGACGCGATGGGCGCGCAGGAGGTGCACTTCCCGGCGCTGCTGCCGCGCGAGCCCTACGAGGCGACCGGCCGCTGGACCGAGTACGGCGACAACCTCTTCCGGCTCCAGGACCGCCGGGGCAACGACTTCCTCCTCGGCCCCACCCACGAGGAGATGTTCACCCTCCTGGTGAAGGACCTCTACGGCTCCTACAAGGACCTGCCGGTCTCGCTGTACCAGATCCAGACCAAGTACCGGGACGAGGCGCGGCCCCGGGCCGGGCTGTTCCGAGGCCGCGAGTTCACCATGAAGGACAGCTACTCCTTCGACGTGGACGACGCCGGGCTGGACCGCTCCTACGCCGCGCACCGCGCCGCCTACATCAAGATCTTCGACCGGCTGGGCCTGGAGTACGTGATCGTCTCGGCGATGTCCGGGGCGATGGGCGGCTCCAGGAGCGAGGAGTTCCTGCACCCCACCTCGATCGGCGAGGACACCTTCGTCCGCTCGCCCGGCGGGTACGCCGCCAACGTGGAGGCGGTCTCCACCGTCGTCCCGGAGTCGGTCCCGTTCGACGGGCTGCCCGAGGCGCACGTCGAGGACACCCCGGACACCCCCACGATCGAGACGCTGGTGGCGGTGGCGAACGAGCTGTTCCCCGACGCCGGCTACACCGCGGCGCAGACGCTGAAGAACGTCGTGGTCACCCTGGTGCACCCCGACGGCACGCGCGAGCCGCTGGTGGTCGGCCTGCCCGGTGACCGGGAGGTCGACACCAAGCGGCTGGAGGCCCAGGTCGCCCCGGCCGAGGTCGAGCCGTTCACCGACTTCGCCGCCCACCCCGACCTGGTCAAGGGCTACATCGGCCCGCAGGTGCTGGGCAGCGAGGGCAAGGCCGGCATCCGCTACCTGGTCGACCCCCGCGTCGTCCCCGGCTCCCGCTGGGTCACCGGCGCCAACGAGGCCGGCAAGCACGTCTTCGACCTGGTCGCCGGGCGTGACTTCAGCTGGGACGGCGTCATCGAGGCGGCCGAGGTGCTGGCCGGCGACCCGGCGCCGGACGGTTCCGGCCCGCTGGAGCTCGCCCGCGGCGTGGAGATGGGCCACATCTTCCAGCTCGGCCGCAAGTACGCCGAGGCGCTCGACCTCAAGGTGCTCGACGAGAACGGCAAGCTCGTCACCGTCACCATGGGCTCCTACGGCATCGGCGTCTCCCGCGCCGTCGCCGCGATCGCCGAGTCGATGCACGACGAGCTCGGGCTGGTCTGGCCGCGCGAGGTCGCCCCGGCCGACGTCCACCTGGTCGCCACCGGCAAGGACGCCGCCGTCTTCTCCTACGCCGAGACCCTCGCCGGCGAGCTGGTCGCCGCCGGGCTGACCGTGCTGCTGGACGACCGGCCCAAGGTCTCCCCGGGCGTGAAGTTCAAGGACGCCGAGCTGCTCGGGATGCCGACGATCGTCACGGTGGGCCGCGGCCTGGCCGAGGGCGTCATCGAGGTGCGCGACCGGGCGACGGGGGAGCGGTCCGAGGTGCCGGTCGCCGACGCCCGCGAGGCCGTGCTCGCCGCCGTCCGGAGCTGAGGTCCGCCCCCGCCTGCCCGGCGGGGGCGGACCGGCGTGGTGCACTGCTGTCGTGGCCGAGGACCTGGAGCAGCAGCTGCGGACGACCGCGCAGACGGTCGAGGCCAACCTCGGCCACGGTGACCAGGTGCACGCGCCCCGGCCGATCGACCACCTGGCCGGGTTCCGCAGCCGGTCGGCGGCGACGGCGGCCGGGGAGGAGCTCACCGCGGCCGGCTACCGGGTCGACGGGCTGTACCGCCGGCTGCTCACCGTCTGGCTGGAGTTCAGCGCGATGACCGCCGTCGACCACGACACCGCGGCCGCCTTCACCCGCGAGGTCGTCGGCATCGTCGGCCGGCACGGTGGTCACTACGACGGCTGGGGCGGCTTCCTGGTGCCCCCGGACGGTCCGGTGTTGCCCCCGGACGACGCCGGGGAGTGAGCCCTCACGGGCGGGCGACCAGCTCCACCTCGTAGCCGTCGGCGTCGGCGAGGTAGGCCGCCCGGTGGTCCGGGCCCCCGGCGAAGGGGTGCCGGTCGCCGAACAGCAGCGACCAGCCGTGCGCCGGCGCCTCGGCGACCAGCGCGTCCAGCTCCGCCGGGGAGCCGGCCCAGAACGCCACGTGGTTCAGGCCGGGAGCGCAGCGCTCGTGCCGGTCGCCGACCAGCGCCGGTGACTGCTCGACGACGAGGTAGCTCCCGTCGGCCCAGCGCCACGAGCGGCCGTGCTCCCAGGACTGGAACGGCTGCGCGCCGAGCGACCCCAGCAGCCAGCCCCATGACCGGGTGGCCCGGCCGAGGTGGGGCACCCACAGCTCGATGTGGTGCACGACGCCGGGCTGGGGTTCAGGAGCAGTCGCCACATCTGGCATCATGGTCTGTCGAACACGGCGGAGACGGCCCTCTCACCGTTTCCCGCCCGTGTCCATCGCTCCGCCCCGGCGTACCCCCACGCGTCTTCTCCGGCGAGCAACCACACACGTTCGAGGAGCACACCACACACCGTGGCCACCAAGATCAAGCTCATGCGCCTGGGCAAGATGCGCGCGCCGTACTACCGCATCGTCGTCGCCGACGCCCGCACCAAGCGGGACGGTCGCTCGATCGAGACGATCGGCAAGTACCACCCGAAGGAGGACCCCTCCTTCATCGAGGTCGACGCCGAGCGCGCCGCCTACTGGCTGGGTGTCGGCGCCCAGCCGACCGAGGCCGTCGCCGCCATCCTCCGGGTCACCGGTGACTGGCAGAAGTTCAAGGGCGAGCCGGCTCCGGCCCCGATGAAGGTCGCGGCTCCCAAGGCCGACAAGAAGGCCGTCTACGAGGAGGCCGCCCGCGCCGCCATGGGCGAGCCGGCCACCGACGCCACCACGCCGAAGAAGAAGGCCGCTCCCAAGGCCGACGCCGCCTCCGCTCCGGCCGAGGCAGTGGCCGAGGCGGCCGGCGCCGCCGGTTCCGGGTCCGCCGCCTCCGGCGCCCCGGCCGAGACGCCCGCCGAGTAAGACGTGCTCGAAGAAGCGCTCGAGCACCTGGTCAAGGGCATCGTCGACAACCCCGACGACGTCGTGGTCGACATGGTCAACGGCCGTCGCGGCAAGACCCTCGAGGTCCGGGTGCACCCCGACGACCTCGGCAAGGTCATCGGCCGCGGCGGGCGCACCGCCAAGGCGCTGCGCCAGGTCATGACCGGTGTCGGTGGGCGCGGCCTGCGGGTCGACGTCGTCGACACCGACGGGCGCTGAGCACTCCCGGCGCCTCCGGCGCCACCCCGCAGAACACCGACACCGTGGTGGTCGGCCGCATCGGCCGGCCCCACGGTGTCCGTGGTCAGGTGACCGTCGAGGTGCGCACCGACGACCCCGACCTGCGGTTCGCCCCGGGCGGCACGCTGCTCACCGAGCCCGCCACGCGGGGGCCGCTGACCATCGAGGCGGCCCGCTGGCACAGCGGCACCTTGCTGCTCACCCTGCTCCTGCCCGACGGCACTGTGGTCGCCGACCGCGAGGCGGCCGACGCGCTGCGCAACACCATGCTCCTGGTGCCCGTCGCGGCCCTGCCGGAGCTGGAGGACCCCGACTCCTTCTACGACCACCAGCTGGTCGGGCTGGCCGCCGAGCTGCCCGACGGCACGCCGGTCGGCCAGGTCACCGCCGTCCGGCACGAAGGCACCGAGCTGCTCGTCGTGCGCCGTCCCGAGGGCGGTGAGCTGCTGGTGCCGTTCGTGACCGCGATCGTCCCGACCGTCGACGTCGCCGCCGGCCGGCTGGTCATCGACCCGCCCGAGGGGCTGCTCGACCTGTGACGTTCCGCGTCGACGTCCTCACGATCTTCCCCGAGTACCTCGCCCCGCTGGGCCAGTCGCTGCTGGGCAAGGCCGCGGCCCGAGGGCTGGTCTCGGTCGGGGTGCACGACCTGCGGCAGTGGACCGACGACGTCCACCGCACCGTCGACGACTCCCCGTACGGCGGAGGGCCCGGCATGGTCATGCGCCCCGAGCCCTGGGCGCGGGCCCTGGAAGCGGTCCGCCCGCCCGGCACCCGGCTCGTCGTCCCCACCCCGGCCGGCCGGCCGTTCACCCAGGCGGTCGCGGCCCAGTGGGCCACCGAGCCCGGGCTGGTGTTCGCCTGCGGCCGCTACGAGGGCATCGACCAGCGGGTGGCCGACTGGGCCGCCGGGACCGGACCGGTGTCGGAGGTCTCGATCGGTGACTACGTGCTGGCCGGCGGCGAGTCAGCCGTGCTGGTCATGGTCGAGGCGGTCACCCGGCTGATCCCCGGTGTGGTGGGCAACGCCGACTCCGTCGAGTTCGACTCGCACGCCGACGGGCTGCTCGAGGGGCCCTCCTACACCCGGCCGGCGGCCTGGCGCGGGCACGAGGTCCCGCCGGTGCTGCTGTCCGGTGACCACGCGGCCATCGCCCGCTGGCGGCGGGCCGAGTCGCTGCGCCGCACCGCCGACCGGCGTCCCGACCTGCTCGCCGCGCTGCCCGACGGCGCGCTCACCGCCGCCGACCGCGCCGCGCTGGACGCGGACCCCTCGGCGTGACGCCCCGGGTCTGGGTACGCCCCTCGGCCCGGGTGCTGGTGCTCGACCCGCAGCAGCGGGTGCTGCTGTTCGGCGGTCGCGGCCTGCAGCCACGCACCGACCCCGGCCACGTCGAGTACTGGTTCACCCCCGGCGGTGGCGTCGAGGACGGCGAGGACCTGCGGACGGCGGCGGTGCGGGAGCTCGCCGAGGAGACCGGCCTCGTCGTCGGGCCGGCCGCGCTGGAGGGGCCGGTCTGGCTCCGCCGGTGGCAGGGGCAGTGGGGCGACACCGTGCTCGACGCCCGGGAGACCTTCTTCGTGCTGCGCGACGTGGTGCACGACGTCGACGTCAGCGGCCGCACCGAGCTCGAGCGGCAGCTGGACGAACCGCACCGCTGGTGGTCGCCGGCGGAGATCATCGACAGCGCCGAGCGGTTCGCCCCCCGGGACCTCGCGACGGCGCTCCCGGAGGTGCTGCGCGGCCCGTGGACGGGGCCGCCACGCGTGGTGGACTGAAGATGTGGCACAGTAGAGAGCTGCTGCAGGCCGTCGGCTCACGCCGACGGTGGCTCCGTCCCCCACCGGGCGGTGGAGCGCAGCCACCCGGCACGGCTGCAGTGGGAGACCGCTGCCCGAGTCACGACGACTTTCCCGCTAGGACTGAGGACTGCTGCGATGAACACCCTGGACGCCCTCGACTCTGCGTCGCTGCGCGACGACATCCCCGACTTCCGTCCCGGGGACACCGTGAAGGTGCACGTGCGGGTCATCGAGGGCAACCGCTCGCGTGTCCAGGTCTTCCAGGGCGTCATCATCCGGCGTCAGGGCGGCGGCATCCGCGAGACCTTCACCGTCCGCAAGGTCAGCTTCGGTGTCGGCGTGGAGCGCACCTTCCCGGTGCACACCCCGGTCGTCGAGAAGATCGAGGTGCTGACCCGCGGTGACGTCCGCCGGGCCAAGCTGTACTACCTCCGCGAGCTGCGCGGCAAGGCCGCCAAGATCAAGGAGAAGCGCGAGGTCGTCTCGCGCTGACCCCAGCGTCTCCCCGAACGGACCGGCTGCACTCTGCAGCCGGTCCGTTCGCGTTCGTGGGGTGTGCACGGCGACGGCGCCCGGCGGGCGGGTCGGCGGCCGCGTGGTCGGGCGGACCGTACGCTGGGCCGCGATGAGCACGCACGGGCCCGCTGAGCCTGCAGACGCCCGCCCCACCGGGCAGTCCGCCTCCACCGAGCCGACCCCCGAGTCCCCCGCGCGCGACACCGCCGACGGCGCACCCACCGGGTCCGGTCGCCGGGGCGGGAAGGACCGGGCGAAGAAGGGCTCGCTGCTGCGCGAGCTGCCGGTGCTGCTGGTGATCGCCTTCGTGCTGGCGCTGCTGGTGAAGACCTTCCTGGTGCAGGCCTTCTTCATCCCGTCGGGGTCGATGGAGCAGACGCTGCACGGCTGCACCGGCTGCACCGGCGACCGGGTGCTGGTCAACAAGGTGCCCTACTGGTTCGGCGAGCCCGAGCCGGGCGACATCGTCGTCTTCCGCGGGCCGGACACCTGGTCGCCGGAGATCGCCGTCGAGGAGCCCGGCAACTGGTTGTCCGGTGCGCTGCTGACGCTGGGGCGGGCCATCGGCGTCGCGCCGCCGAGCGAGGACGACTACGTCAAGCGGGTCATCGCCGTCGGCGGTCAGACGGTCGAGTGCTGCGACCCGGAGGGCCGCGTGCTGGTCGACGGTGAGCCGCTCGACGAGCCCTACATCTACCAGGACTCCCCGCTGGGCACCGGTACCTCCACCGGCCGGGAGTTCGGCCAGGTCCGCGTGCCCGAGGGGCGGCTGTGGGTCATGGGCGACCACCGCTCGGCCTCGGCCGACTCCAAGGCACACATGGACGACGAGTACGCCGGCACCATCGCGGTGGACGACGTGATCGGCAAGGCGGCGCTGATCGTCTGGCCGCTGGACCGGTTCGGCGTGCTCGACAGCCCCGACATCCAGCAGGGGCAGGCGGAGGGGCTCGCCCCGACCGGCAGCCAGCCCACCCCGGTCCAGGACACCGCCGCCCTCGCTGCGCCGTACGCGCTCGGCCTGGCCGGTGCCGCGCCGCTGAGCGCCTGGCGACGGCGGCGACGCGGTGCCCGGCTGACCGGGCCGTCGCGGCGACCGCCCCGGACGGGGTGGCGGCGGGTACGCCGTCCCGCGCAGACCCGGCCCGGCCGGGACGCCGACGCCGGCTGATGGACCGCGCAGCGGGCGCGCGCGACCTGGCCCCGCGACACGCACACCGTCGCTGCGCCGACGTAGGGTCGGCAGGCGATGGCCGCTCGACCTGCTCCCGCCGCACCCCGTCCGTCGGGGCGCCGGGCTCCTCGTGACGACGTCCCGGACGACCTCTGGGCGATGGAACGCTCCCTGCGGCAGCGCGGCTTCGCCACGATCGCCGGCGCGGACGAGGCGGGCCGCGGCGCGTGCGCCGGGCCGCTGGTCGCCGCGGCGTGCGTGCTCCCGGCCGGACGGCGCGGGAAGGTGCCGGGCCTGGCCGACTCCAAGCTGCTCAACGCCGCCACCCGCGAGGACGTCTACGCCGAGGTGGTCGACCGGGCGCTGGCCTGGTCGGTGGTGGCCATCCCGGTGGGGGACCTCGACGCCCGGGGGATGCACGTGACCAACATCGAGGCGCTGCGCCGCGCGGTCCGCGCCCTGGACCCGCTGCCCGAGTACGTGCTGACCGACGGCTTCCCGGTCAGCGGCCTGGTGCAGCCCTCGCTCGCGGTGTGGAAGGGCGACCGGGTCGCCGCGTGCGTCGCGGCCGCCTCGGTGCTGGCGAAGGTGACCCGGGACCGGGTGATGCTGGAGCTGGACGGCCGGTTCCCGCAGTACGGGTTCGCCGAGCACAAGGGCTACATCACCGACGCGCACAGCGCCGCGCTCGACCATCACGGGCCGTGCCCGGAGCACCGGATGCGGTTCGTCAACGTCGCCCGGGCCCGCGATGCACACGCCGTCCGCACGCCGCCGCTGCCGACTGCGACCGGCATGCACGATGATGGTCCGGTGCCGCCCGGGGCCCCGGTCGCGGCACTGACGTCCCCGGCACCGATGGAGCACGCGCGATGAGCACCGAGGACCTCGAGAAGTACGAGACCGAGATGGAGCTGCAGCTCTATCGCGAGTACAAGGACATCGTCCGCCAGTTCTCCTACGTCGTGGAGACCGAGCGGCGCTTCTACCTGGCCAACAGCGTCGACCTCCAGGTCCGCGACGCCGGGGGAGAGGTGTTCTTCGAGCTGAAGCTCTCCGACGCCTGGGTGTGGGACATGTACCGCCCTGCCCGGTTCGTGAAGAACGTGCGGGTGGTGACGTTCAAGGACGTCAACGTCGAGGAGCTGGACAAGCCCGACCTCGAGCTGCCGGACAACCCCCGGCTGCCCTGATCGGTCCCTCGCCCGGTTGCCGCGCACCCGGGCACGTTCACCGCTGGTGAGTCCGGGCGGCTCGTCGCCGTCCACAGCCGGGGCCGTCGTCCACAGTGGGGCCCGGCCCCTGGTGGGGCGCCGGCACCGGCCGTCACGGTCGACGGGTGCCCACTCCGCCCCGTGCCCAGCCTCCCGACCACCGTGCCGCCCTCGGCGCCTACGGCGAGCGCGTCGCCGTCCGGGCGCTGACCGACGCCGGGCTGCTCGTCCTCGACCGGAACTGGCGCTGCCGCGGCGGTGAGCTCGACGTCGTCGCCCGGGACGGCGATGCGCTGGTGTTCTGCGAGGTCAAGACCCGACGCGGCACCGGATTCGGGCCACCGGCCGAGGCGGTCACCCCCGCCAAGCGCCGACGACTGCGGGTGCTGGCCAGCGCCTGGCTGGCCGCCCACGACCACCACGCGCCCGACCTGCGCTTCGACGTCGTCGGCGTGCACGTGCCACCCAGCGGCCCGGTCCGGGTCACCCACCTGCGGAACGCGTTCTGATGGCGCTCGCGCGGACCTGGTCGGTGGGGCTGGCCGGTGTGCAGGGCGCGATGGTCGAGGTGGAGGTGGACCTCGCGCCCGGCGTGCCCACGGTGGTGCTCGTCGGCCTGCCGGACGCGGTGGTGCGGCAGTCGGTCGACCGGGTGCGCGCCGCGGTGGTCAACAGCGGCCACGACTTCCCGCTGCGCCGGGTCACGATCGGGCTGTCCCCGGCGGCGATGCCCAAGCAGGGCAGCGGGTTCGACCTGGCACTGGCCGTCGCCGTCCTGGCCTGCACCCGGGTGGTGCCCGGGGCCGCCGTCCGCGACCTGGTGCTGCTCGGGGAACTCGGGCTGGACGGTTCGCTGCGCGCGGTACGCGGTGTGCTGCCGGCCGTGCTGGCCGCGGTGCGCGCCGGCCACCGGCGGGTCGTCGTGCCGCAGGACAACGCGGACGAGGCCGGCCTGGTCGAGGGCGTCGAGGTCCTCGCCGCCGGCAGCCTGGGCGAGGTGGTGGCGCACCTGGCGGGCAAGGCACTGCTGCCGCCGCACGTGCGGGCGGCGACCGTCCCGGCTCCGCCGGGGCCGGACCTCGCCGACGTGGTCGGCCAGGCGGCCGGACGGCGGGCGGTGGAGGTCGCCGCGGCCGGTGGCCACCACCTGTTCCTCAACGGGCCACCCGGCGCCGGGAAGACGATGCTCGCCGAGCGGCTGCCCGGGCTGCTCCCACCGCTGGACGAGCAGGCCGCGCTCGAGGTCACCGCGATCGCCTCCATCGCCGGCACGCTGCCCCCGGGGGCGCCACTGGTCACCCGGCCGACGTTCGAGGCGCCGCACCACTCGGCCACGATGGCCGCGCTGGTCGGCGGCGGCTCGGGTCAGATCCGCCCGGGCGCCCTGTGCCGGGCCCACCGCGGCGTCCTGTTCCTGGATGAGGCGCCCGAGTTCCCCCGCACCGTGCTGGACACGCTGCGCCAGCCGCTGGAGCGGGGCTCGGTGACGATCCACCGGGCCAGCGGCGCGGCGACCTTCCCTTGCCGGGCGCAGCTGGTGCTGGCGGCCAACCCCTGCCCGTGCGCCAGCGCGGCCGGTGACACGGCCTGCACCTGCAGCCCGCTGGAGCGGCGGCGGTACCAGTCCCGGCTCTCCGGCCCGCTGCTGGACCGCATCGACCTGCGGGTCACCCTGCCGCCGGTCACCCGCGCGGCCTGGCTGGACGGGCTGGGCAGCCCGGAGCCGACCGCGACGGTGGCCGCGCGGGTGCACCGAGCCCGGGCCACCGCGGCGGAGCGGATGGCCGGCAGCGGGCTGGGGCTCAACAGCGACGTGCCCGGCCGGCTGCTCCGGGAGCGATGGCCGGTACCGCGGAGGGCCCTGTCGCTGGCCGAGCGGGCGCTGGAGCGTGGATCGCTGTCGGTGCGCGGCTTCGACCGGGTGTTGCGGGTCGCCTGGACGGTCGCCGACCTGGCCGGCCATTCCGTCCCGACCGCCGACGACGTCGCGGAGGCGCTCGGCATGCGGCTGCAGCGGGTGGTGGCATGAGCGGGCACCCGATGGTCGCCCACGAGGTGCGGCGGGCCCGGGCGTGGCTGTCGAGGGCGGTGGAGCCGGGGTCGGTGGCGATGTGGCGGTTCGTCGAGGAGGCCGGGCCGGTGGCCGCCGCCGCGGCGCTGCGCGCCGGGGCGGCGCCGCCGGCGGTCCAGGCGCTGGCCGGTGCCCGCGTCGGGGAAGACACCAGCATCGACGACCTGGCCCGTGCGGAGCGCTGCGGCGCCCGGCTGGTCGTGCCCGAGGACGACGAGTGGCCGGTGCAGGCACTGCACTGCCTCACCGTCGCCTCCGCCCGCGAGGCGCCGGACGCCGCCGTGGACCGGACGCTGTCGTTGGTGCCGCCGCTGGCCCTGTGGGTGCGCGGGGAGCGTCCGCTGGCCGAGGTGGTCGACCGGTCGGTGGCGCTGGTCGGCGCCCGGGCCTCGACCGCCTACGGCGAGCACGTCGCCGCGGAGCTCGCGCACGGGCTGGCGGAGCGGGGCTGGACGACGGTCTCCGGTGGCGCCTTCGGCATCGACGCCGCCGCGCACCGCGGTGCCCTGGCCGCGGGCGCCCCCACGGTCGCGGTGCTCGCCTGCGGGGTCGACCGCGCCTACCCGGCATCGCACTCGGCCCTGTTCGCCCGCCTGCTGGACGACGGTCTGCTGATCAGCGAGTGGCCCCCGGGGTGCGCCCCGCTGCGTCACCGGTTCCTGGTGCGCAACCGGTTGATCGCCGCGCTCACCCGCGGCACGGTCGTGGTCGAGGCCGCTGCGCGGTCGGGAGCGCAGGCCACCGCCAAGAGGGCCAGGGACCTGGGCAAGCAGGTGATGGCGGTGCCGGGCCCGGTCACCTCGGCGATGAGCGTCGGGTGCCACCAGCTGCTGCGCGACACCGAGCGGGCGGCGGTCCTGGTGACCTCGGCAACCGACGTCGTGGCGGCGGTCGGCCGGATGGGGGAGGGGCTGGAGCTGCCGGCAGAGCCACCGGCGAGGGCCCGGGACTCACTGTCGGACGTCGCCCGCCGGGTGCTCGACGCCTGCCCGGTGCGCGCCGGTGTGCCGCCGGAGCGGCTGGCCGCCGTCGCCGGCTGCACCGTCGTGGACGTGCTGCGGGTGCTGCCGGCCCTGGAGCTGGCCGAGCTGGTCGAGTGGACCGGCACCGGCTGGCGGGTCACGTCCACGGCGTCGAGGGCCTGAGCAGCCGTTCGCGGCCGCCGGTGGCTCCCGCCGGCGGTCGCGGTCGTCGTCAGTGCCTGGCGCCAGGAGATCGTGGGCAACCCATCGCCCGGCGCGGCGGGTTGACCGGCCGGGTCCGCCGACGGACGCTGCGCCCATGCCCACCGGGACCGCAGAGCTGCGCGCAGGGCTGCCGCCTGCGCTGGCCGAGTCGCTGGAGGCCTGGGAGGAGCACCTGCGGCTGCAGCGGGACCTCTCCGAGCACACCGTCCGCGGGTACGTCGGCGACGTCGTCTCGCTGCTGGACCACCTGGTCCGTCGCAGTGGCCGCACCGTGGCCGACCTCGACCTGGCCACCCTGCGCAGCTGGCTGGCCCTGGGGCGCACTCGTGGTGACGCCCGGTCGACCACCGCGCGGCGCGCCGCCTCGGCGCGCTCGTTCACCGCCCACCTGCGCCGCAGTGGCCAGGTGGCCGAGGACGTCGGCCTGCGGCTGTCCAGCCCACGCGCGCACCGCACCCTGCCCGGCGTGCTGGGCGCCGACCAGGCCCGGGCGGTGCTCGAGGAGGCCGCCCGCCCCGCCGCCGAGGACGAGCAACCGGCCGACACGGCGCTGCGGCTGCGCAACGTGCTGGTGGTGGAGCTGCTCTACGCCAGCGGCGTGCGCGTCGGTGAGCTGGTCGGCCTGGACGTCGACGACGTCGACCGGGGCAGGCGGCTGCTACGGGTGCTCGGCAAGGGCCGCAAGGAGCGCAGCGTGCCCTTCGGTGCCCCGGCCGCCGCCGCGCTGGAGGACTGGCTCACCCGGGGCCGCCCGGTGCTCGCGACCGCCGGCAGCGGGCCGGCGCTCTTCCTCGGTGTGCGCGGTGGCCGGCTGGACGCCCGGGAGGCCCGCCGCGTCGTGCACGCGGCAGTGGCCGCGGCGCCGGGCACCCCCGACGTCGGCCCGCACGGCCTGCGGCACTCGGCGGCCACGCACGTGCTGGAGGGCGGAGCTGACCTCCGCAGCGTCCAGGAGCTGCTGGGTCACGCTAGCCTCGCCACCACGCAGGTCTACACACACGTGACGGTCGAACGGTTGCGGGCGGTCCACGCCCAGGCCCATCCCCGAGCGTGAGAGGTGCGCCGATGAACGGAACGGCAACGGTCGAACGGGGGAGTGCGGGTGTCTGAGGCAACGGTCCAGCAGGTCGGTGCGAGCGAGGACCCGGACTCCTTCGTCACCGACCTCTGGGGGCGGTACGTGGCCGACCGGGACACCGGCCTGCGCGACCGGCTGATCCTGCACTACGCACCCCTGGTCAAGTACGTCGCCGGCCGGGTGGGCAGCGGTCTGCCCGCGCACGTCGAGCAGGCCGACCTGGTCTCCTACGGCACCTTCGGCCTGATCGACGCGATCACCCGCTTCGAACCCTCGCGGGAGATCAAGTTCGAGAGCTACGCCATGGCCCGCATCCGGGGCGCGATCATCGACGAGCTGCGCTCCACCGACTGGATCCCGCGCTCGGTGCGGATGAAGGCCCGGCAGTACGAGCGCACGGTCGCCGCGCTGGAGGCCAGGCTGCAGCGCAGCCCGACCGACGAAGAGGTCGCCGACGAGATGGAGATGGACGTCGAGGACGTCCGCAAGTTCCTCGGCCAGCTCTCCCTGGTCAACGTGGTCGCCCTCGACGAGCTGCTGGTCGACGACGACGGTTCGGCGCCCCGGCTGGGCGACACGCTCAAGGACACCGCCGCCCTGGACCCGCAGGCGATGGCCGAGCACGGCGAGGCCCGGCAGCTGCTGGCCCGGGCGGTGGAGCAGCTCCCGGACCGGGAGAAGGTCGTCGTCAGCCTCTACTACTTCGAGGGCCTGACCCTGGCCGACATCGGCCGCGTCCTGGGCGTCACCGAGAGCCGGATCTGCCAGCTGCACACCAAGGCCGTGCTGCACCTGCGCACCAAGCTCGCCGACATCGCCTGACCTCGGGTCGGCCCCTGCGCCGCCCCGGGTGCCCCTCCGCGGAGACGACGACGGCCGGGTGCCGTCACAGGACGGCGGCCACGGGTGCGCCCTGCGGCCATGGGCCCGCCCTGCGGCCATGGGCCCGCCCTGCGGCCTTGTCTCAGTCGCCGGCCGGGCGCTCGTCGGGGCGCGGGCCGAGCAGCGGCTGGGCGCCCGGCGGGTTGCGGTGGCCATCCTGCCAGGGCAGCAGCCCGGTGGAGTCCGGCCAGATCAGCTGCAGCGCGTCGACCGAACCGGAGAACTGCTCGGCCACCGACAGCCGGGTGGTGTCCTCGACGGTCAGGAACACGACGGGGGAGTCGGGGTCGGTCAGCGCGGTGGTGGACACGCCCGGACCGAACCGTGCGCCCGCGCGGACGGCCTCACCGACCAGGTTCAGGTACTTCTCGCCGGCCGGGAACGGCAGCCCGACGACGATCACCTCGGGGTGCTGCCAGGCCGACAGCCCGACCGTGTAGGAGTAGCGGGGGTCGGCGGGGGAGGTGCCGCCACCGTGCAGCACGGCCCAGCCGAACCGGTCGATCACCCGGCGGAGGTCTCCCAGGACCTGGTCGGCGTCCTGCTCCGCGGCGTCCCCCGGAGCGGGGTCGCCCGGCACGGTGACGTCGTCCGGTGCGCTGGGCAGAGCCGAGCCGGCCGGACCGGTGGCGCCCTGCTCCGCGGCCGGGCCAGCGCCGCTCTGCTCGGTGTCGCCCGGCTTCGGGGCCCGCTTGCGTCGGAATCGCACAGCAGGACGGTAGCGCCGGTACCGCCCGGCCAACGGGGGCCGCACCGCACCACCCGGTGCAGTGCCCGTGCCGGATGGCCTGGACGACCGCTTCGACACCGGGTCACGGCTGGCTGGGGTCGGGGCCGGCAGAGTCCCGGCCGAGGCCACTCACGCTGGGCCGGCGTCTGCACCGGAGGCGAACCCGACCCGGCACCGATCACGGCCAGGGCAGCAGCCGGACCCTCGGTGGGCGGAGCAGGGACAGCGGGTCGAGGTAGATCTCGGCCCGTCGCAGCCCCCAGTGCAGGCACGCATCGACCGGACAGCCCGCGTGGCCGCCGTCCAGCACCCCGAGCGGCTGACCGCGGGACACCGGCTGACCGGCCGCGAGCCCGGGACGCACCGGCTCGTACGTCGTCCGCAGGCCGTTCGGGTGGTCGACGCTGACCACCGGCCGCCCGGCGACCATGCCGGCGAAGGCGACGGTGCCGGCCCCGGCCGCCAGCACCTGCTGGCCGGTGTCGCCGGCCAGGTCGACGCCGCGGTGCCCGGCGGCGTAGGGCCCCGGCGGGGGTTCGAACGGCCGGGTCACGGTGTGGGCCGGCGCCAGCGGCCAGTCCCACAGTGCGTTGGCGGACGGCGGGGCGTCCACGGACGGCGGGGCGGCGCGGGCCGTCGGGGCGGGCTGTGCGCTGACCAGGGTGCAGGCCACCAGGAGCACGATGGGCAGCCGGCGGAGAGGCACACCTGGACCCTGCCGCCCGGCTGCGGGGTGAGGGGCCCAGGCAGGGGAGCTGTGGACGCCCGGGGCACCTGGGGACGGCCTGGTCGAGAGGCCTCTCGACACGGCGTATGCTCGTCCTGCGGTCCGCCTCCGGCGGATCGACTTCGCGTGTCCTCTTCCCGCTGCTCGTGCACCTGGCGAGCGCCGCGGGGCAGTCGTCACCTCGGTCCCGCTCCGGCGGGTTCGGTGGCGCGGCCGGACACCAGGGCGGCGCACCTCCCGGTGCGCCCGCGACAACCGAGCAGCGCGACGGCGGCCCCTGGCCGCCCGCGCACGAGAAGGAAGGCGGCGCCACGTGGCAGTCGTCAGCATGAAGAACCTGCTCGACAGCGGGGTCCACTTCGGGCACCAGACCCGTCGCTGGAACCCGAAGATGAAGCGGTTCATCTTCACCGAGCGCAACGGCATCTACATCATCGACATCCAGCAGACGCTGGGTTACATCGACCAGGCCTACGAGTTCGTCAAGCAGACCGTGGCCCACGGCGGTTCGATCATGTTCATCGGCACGAAGCGCCAGGCGCAGGAGGTCATCGCCGAGCAGGCGACCCGCGTCGGCATGCCCTACGTGAACCAGCGCTGGCTGGGCGGCATGCTCACCAACTTCCAGACCGTCTACAAGCGCCTCGCCCGGCTCAAGGAGCTCGAGGACCTCGAGCAGACCGGCGCGCTGGTCAGCCTCTCCAAGAAGGAGCAGCTGGTCCTCTCCCGCGAGAAGGCCAAGCTCGAGCGCTCCCTCGGCGGCATCCGCGACATGCAGAAGGTGCCCAGCGCCGTCTGGATCGTCGACACCAAGAAGGAGCACATCGCCGTCGGTGAGGCCCGGAAGCTGGGCATCCCCGTCGTCGCGATCCTCGACACCAACTGCGACCCCGACGAGGTCGACTACAAGATCCCGGGCAACGACGACGCCATCCGCAGCACCGCGCTGCTGACCCGCGTGATCGCCGACGCGGTCGCCGAGGGCCTCATGGCCCGCTCGGCCGCGCAGGCCAACGCCGGTCGTAGCGAGGACGGCGCCGAGGCCCCGGCCGCCGCCGAGCCGCTGGCCGACTGGGAGCGCGAGCTGCTGACCGGCGGCACCGCCGACGCCGCCGCCCCGGCTGCCGAGGCCGTCCCGGCCGTGGCCACCGAGGCCCCCGCCGGCGAGGCCACCGCCACCGAGCTGCCCGAGACCCCGGCCGCCCCGCCGGCCGTGACGGCCGACGAGGTCGCCCCGGTCGAGGGCGTCCCGGCCACCGGCGACCAGAGCACCGGTACCCAGGGCGCGCAGAACGGCTGAGTAAGGACCCCCTCGCCCCCCACCGCACGCACGCTCGCGGTGGGGCCCTGCGAGGGGGCCGGTCCGCCCTCCCCGTCCACCGGACGGGGAGGGCGGGCTTGCGCTGACAACTCGATCTCGGGGCCGTGTGCCCCTCCCCACCAGAGCAGAGGAAGTGACATGCCTGCTTTCACCGCAGCCGACGTGAAGCGTCTCCGTGACGCCACCGGCGCCGGCATGATGGACTCCAAGAAGGCCCTGACCGAGGCCGATGGCGACTACGACAAGGCCATCGAGTTCCTCCGCGTCAAGGGCGCGAAGGACGTGGGCAAGCGCCTGGAGCGCTCCACCACCAACGGCATCGTCGTCAGCCGCGACGGCGCGCTGCTCGAGCTCGACTGCGAGACCGACTTCGTCGCCAAGAACGCCGACTTCGTCGCCCTGGCCGACCGGCTGCTGGGCCTCGCGCTGGAGGCCAAGCCGGCCGACGCAGCGGGCCTGCTGGCCACCGAGGTCGACGGCCAGACCGTCGAGAAGCTGATCGAGGGCGAGTCGGCCCGCATCGGCGAGAAGCTCGTGCTGTCCAAGGTCGCCCTGTTCGAGGGCCCCACCGCCGTGTACCTCCACAAGCGCGCCACCGACCTGCCCCCGGCCATCGGTGTCGCCGTGCAGTACTCCGGTGGCGACGAGGACGCGGCCCGGTCGCTGGCGATGCACATCGCCGCCGCCCGGCCGCGGTACCTGACCCGCGAGGAGGTCCCGGCCGAGGCGGTCGAGACCGAGCGCCGGGTCGCCGAGCAGACCGCGAAGGAGGAGGGCAAGCCCGAGCAGGCGATCAGCAAGATCGTCGAGGGTCGGGTCAACGCCTACTTCAAGGACTTCGTGCTCCTCGAGCAGCCCTCGATCACCGAGCCGAAGCGCACCGTCAAGCAGGTCATCGCCGACGCCGGTCTGACCGTCGACCGGTTCGCCCGCTTCGAGGTCGGCCAGGCCTGATCCAGGTCTGAACGCCCGTGACATCCACCGGCCCCGCTCCCTCCGTCAGGAGGACGGGGCCGGTGGCCTGTCCAGGCCCGGCAGCGCGGGAGACCCGCGCCGGGATGGGGCAGGATCGATCCACCCGACACCGAACCGAGGGACGCTCGTGACCGACACCCAGCCCGCCACCCAGGGGGCGCTCAAGTCCGCCCCCACCGCCTTCGCCCCGCTGGACGGCTCCGGCTACCGCCGGGTGCTCCTGAAGCTCTCGGGGGAGGCCTTCGGTGGCGGCAAGGTCGGCGTCGACCCGGTCATCATCCGCAGCATGGCCGAGCAGCTGGCCGCGGTGGTGGGCGCCGGCACGCAGGTCGCCGTGGTCGTCGGCGGAGGCAACTTCTTCCGCGGCGCCGAGCTCTCCCAGGCCGGCATGGACCGCAGCCACGCCGACTACATGGGCATGCTCGGCACGGTGATGAACTGCCTCGCGCTGCAGGACTTCTGCGAGAAGGCCGGCCTGGAGACGCGCGTGCAGACCGCGATCACCATGGGCCAGGTCGCCGAGCCCTACATCCCGCGCAAGGCGATCCGGCACATGGAGAAGGGCCGCCTGGTCATCTTCGGCGCAGGCGCCGGCATGCCGTACTTCTCCACCGACACCGTCGCCGCCCAGCGCGCCCTGGAGATCGAGTGCCAGGTGCTGCTGATGGCCAAGAACGGGGTGGACGGCGTCTACGACGACGACCCGCGCACCAACCCGGCGGCCACCATGTACCGCGACCTGGACTACGGCACGGTGCTGGCCAAGCAGCTCAAGGTCGCCGACGCCACGGCGATCAGCCTGTGCATGGACAACAAGATGCCGATCGTGGTGTTCAACCTGCTGCGTGACGGCAACATCGCGCGGGCAGTGGCAGGTGAGAGGATCGGCACCCTGATCAGCGAGCCGGCCTGACCGCTGGCTCCTGACCGCCGGACGGCGCACGCCGGACGCCGTCCCACCCGCACCAGACCCCGGCCAGCACGGCGGCAGCAGCCGCAGGAGGAGATGACCCCGTGATCGACGACACCCTGCTCGACGCCGAGGAGCGGATGGACAAGGCCTTGTCGGTCGCCCGCGAGGACCTCGGTTCCGTGCGCACCGGCCGCGCCGCGCCGTCCATGTTCAACAAGGTCGTCGTCGACTACTACGGTGCGCCGACCCCCGTGCCGCAGATGGCCTCGATCACGGTGCCCGAGGCGCGGATGGCGGTCATCAAGCCCTACGACGCCAGCCAGCTGCAGGCCATCGAGAAGTCGATCCGCAACTCCGACCTGGGCGTGAACCCGACCAACGACGGGTCACTGATCCGCGTGGTCTTCCCGCAGCTGACCGAGGAGCGCCGTCGCGACCTGGTGAAGGTCGCCCGGTCCAAGGGCGAGGACGCCAAGGTCGCCATCCGGAACGTGCGCCGGCGGGCCAAGGAGGAGCTGGACCGCATCGGCAAGGACGGCGAGGCCGGTGAGGACGAGGTGCGTCGTGCCGAGAAGGAGCTCGACGACCTCACCGCCGCCCACGTGGCGAGCATCGACGAGGCGATGAAGAACAAGGAGACCGAGCTCCTCGACGTCTGAGTCGAACCCGGACACCCGCTGGTGACCCCCGACCCGCACCGCCCCGAGCCGCCCGGCCCGGGGCGCGAGCGTGCCCGCAGCCGGACGGGCCCGCCCGGCGTCCCGCGTCCTGCCGACGCCGTCCCACGCCGGGACGACGAGGACGCGCCGGTGGTCCGGATCAGCCAGCCACCGGTGCCGCCGCGGCCGCCACTGCCCGGTCGGCCCGCGCCACGGGTGGCGCCCGAGGACGTCCCCGGCCCGAGCACGGTCGGGCTGACCTGGGACCGGGCACCGGAGGACGCCGGCGCTGACCTGCTCGGTGACGCGTGGACCGATGAGCGGGACGAGCTCCCGACCGGTGCCCTCACCGCCGTCGGGGACGACGCGCCCCCGATGACCGCCGTGCCGGACGCGCCGGGGGCCGAGGCCACCGGTGAGCCGCCGCAGGACACCCCCAGCGGCGCCCCCCGGGCGACCGGTCGGGCCGGCCGGGACATGGCGGCCGCAGTCGGGGTCGGACTCGGTCTCGGTGCGGTGATCATCGCGACCCTGCTGGTCTGGCGGCCGGCGTTCCTGGCGGTGCTGGGCGTGGCCGTGCTGATCAGCGTCGTCGAGCTCAGCGGCGCCCTGGTGAAGGGCGGGCACCGACCACCCCGCACGCCGGTGGTCGTGGGCGGGCTGGCCATGCTCACGCTGGCGTGGACCCGCGGCCCATCGGGGTTGGTGGTCGGCTTCCTGTTGACCGTGGTCGCGGTGCTGCTGTGGCGGCTGGGCGACGGCCCGGTCGGGTACCTGCGGGATGCCTCCGCGGCGGTGTTCGTCGCGCTGTACGTCCCGCTGCTCGCCGGTTTCGCGGTGCTGCTGCTGGCCCCGGACGACGGGGTTGCCCGGGTGCTCGCCTTCATCGTGACGGTGGTGTGCAGCGACGTGGGTGGCTTCGCCGCCGGGGTGCTGTTCGGCAAGCACCCGCTGGCCAGGTCGATCAGCCCTAAGAAGTCCTGGGAGGGACTGGCCGGGTCGGTCGCGGCCTGCGTGCTCGTCGGGACGTTGCTGGTGACGCTGACCTTCCACGGTCCCTGGTGGGGTGGGGTGCTCTACGGCGTGGCGATCGCGCTGACCGCCACCCTCGGCGACCTGGGGGAGTCGCTGATCAAGCGTGACCTGGGCATCAAGGACATGGGCGACCTCCTGCCCGGGCACGGCGGGCTGATGGACCGGATGGACTCGCTGCTGCCCTCGGCGGCCGTCGCCTGGCTGATCCTCTCGGCGGTCGCCCCGGTCTGACCGGCGGTGTGCCCTCCGGCCCGTGACCGCGCCGGAGGGGTGTGGCGTGGCACCATCCCCGGCGATGACCGAGGGACTGGAGACCGGGCCGACCGAGTGGGGCGGGTCGGTGGGTGTCGGCCCCTGGCCCGGTCCGTGGCCCACCGACGAGCGGTACGACCCCGAGCTGCTCGCCGACGGCGACCGGCGCAACGTGGTGGACCGCTACCGCTACTGGACGCTCGAGGCGATCGTCGCCGGCCTCGACCGGCGCCGGCACCCGTTCCACGTCGCGATCGAGAACTTCGAGCACGACCTGAACATCGGCACCGTCGTCCGCACCGCCAACGCGTTCCTGGCCGCGGAGGTGCACGTCGTCGGGCGGCGCCGGTGGAACCGACGCGGGGCGATGGTCACCGACCGGTACCAGCACCTGCGGCACCACGCGGACGTCGAGGCGCTGCTGGCGCACGCAGCGGCGGAGTCGATGTCGGTGGTGGCGGTGGACAACGGGCCCGGCGCCGTCCCGCTGGAGACCGCCGACCTGCCCCTCCGGTCGCTGCTGCTGTTCGGTCAGGAGGGGCCGGGCCTGACCCCGGCCGCACGCGACGGCGCCGCGCTCACCGTGTCCATCACCCAGTTCGGCTCGACCCGCTCGCTGAACGCCGGGGTCGCCGCCGGCATCGCGATGCACGCCTGGGTGCGCCAGCACGCCCGGCTGACTGGTGCAGACCTGCCGAACTGAGCCCCGCGTCTTGAGCGCAGTGTGGTGCTCCGATCACGCCGCGCCTACCGCCGCGCCGGAGGTCCCTCGGTCAGCATGATCGTTCGGACTCGGCTGCTGGGTCCCGGCCACGACCGGTGGCCGGGCGGGCGACCGGTCGGGGAGGAGGGGTCGTGAGGTCGGAGGACGCGCACGACCCCGGGACCCCGGGCGAGGCCCCGACCGACGCGCCGACGGCGGCGGACACCGAGGCGGCGGACACCGAGGTGGTGGCCGCCACTCCGCCGCTGACGGCCGAGGACCCCTGGGACGAGGCGTGGCTGCCGCAGTGGGTCGCCTCGTCCGGGTCGGGGCTGCGCGCGGACGTCCCTCCGGCCGCGGCAGACGCCACGCCGCCCGATGCGGTCGAGCAGCCGGGCGACCTGCCGGCCACGCCGCTGCCCGGCGCCGCGGCGCAGCAGTCGGCCGCGAACCCGGCCGAGCACCCGGACGGGCAGGTGGTCACGGACCGCACCGACCACCCCGACGAGCAGCCGGCCATCGACCGGGTCGACCACCCCGACGAGCAGCCGGCCATCGACCAGGTCGACCACCCAGACGAGCGGCGCGAGCACCCGCAGGCCGACCCGGGCCGGACCACCGCCGAGACCGCCGCTCCCGGCCCCGGGACGGCAGCTGAGCCTGGCCTCGTGTCCGCCCCGGGCGAGGAGTCCGCGCCCGAGCCCGCCGGGACCCCCACGGCGCAGCCGGACGACGTCGAGGAGGTGCCGCCGTCCGGCGTGCACCGCCCGCTCCCGCCCCGCATCCAGGCCGCGCTGGCCGACCTGCAGGAGGCAGAACTGGCCGCTCAGCGGGCCGCTGAGGAGGAGGCGGCCGCGCAGCTCGCTGCCTGGGAGGAGGCGATCCGGGCAGGTGAGGCGCTGGCTTCGCAGTCCTCGTCCTCCCGGCGGTCGGCGTACGCCTCCAGCCCGCCCGCCTCCAGCCCGTCCTCTCCCGGGCCGTCCGACAGCACGCCGGCCGGCGCCACGCCGCCGGCGACCAGGCGGCGCGCCCGGGTGCTGCTGCCGCTGGCCGTCGTCCTGCTCGCCGCCGTGATCGCCGGTTTCGCCCTGCCGGGGCTCTCCGGTGGTGAGCGGCCCGAGGCGGCCGCCGTGCAGCGGGACGCCGCCTCGTCCCCGACGCCGGCCGCCCGGACGCCGATCGGCCGGGCGGGACAGGCGCCGATCCCAGCGGCGGAGCAGACGACGGCGCCGGTGCCCGGGACCGATCCCGCGGTCGAGGCCGCGGACACCCCCGCCCGGCCCACTGCGCGCAGCAGGGCAGCCACCCGGTCGGCTGCGTCCGCATCGCCGCAGACGGTGCCGCCGGTCCGCCGGCCCTCGACGTCTGCGTCAGTGGCCGCTCCGCCGGTCGACGGGCGCGTGCCGGTCGTGCCCGCTCCCGTCGGCGGTGACGGCGACGACAGCGGTGTTGGCGAGGACAGCGGTGACGGCGACGACGGCGGTGACGGCGACCACGGCGGTGACCTCCCGGAGCAGCCCGAGTGCCCGGACCCCGAGACCCCGGACGAGGGCGACGAGGACGCCCGGACGCCGGACGGCGAGACCCCGGAGGGCCAGGTTCCCGACGAGGACGGCGCCACCGGGACCGTCTCCCTCTCCGCGGCCTGCGCGCCCACCGACCCGGAGCCGACGGACCCCGACCCGGTCGACCCAGTCCCGGTCGACCCAGTCCCGACGGACCCAGTCCCGACGGACCCGACGCCGACCGCGCCGGTGCCCGGCGACCCGAGCGCTCCGCCGACGACCGCGCCACCGACCTCGGCGCCACCGACGACGGTGCCGCCGACCAGTCCGGCGCCCACCGGCACGGCCCCCGTGTCGACCGCCGCCGAGCCGGTCGACGTCCAGGCGACGTCCACCGTGCAGGCCGGCCGGAACTGAGCGCGGCTCCCCCTGGGGAGCCATCTCACCCTCGCTGCCGCACCCCGGACGCCCGTGGAGTGGGAGCATGGAGGACGCCATGACTGTCCTGCCCCTGGTCTTCGACGCCCCCCGCCGCACCAAGCCGCCGCGCCACCTGGCCGATCTCACCCGTGAGGAGGCCCGGGCCGCGGTGACCGAGCTCGGTCACCCGGCGTTCCGCGCCGACCAGCTGAGCCGGCACTTCTATGCGGGGGTGACCGACCCGGCGCTGATGACCGACGTGCCGGCCGCCGCCCGCGACGACCTCGCCGCGGCGCTGCTGCCCGGGTTGCTCACCCCGGTGCGGCACCAGTCCGCCGACGGTGGCCGCACCCGCAAGACGCTGTGGCGGCTGCACGACGGCGCCCTGGTGGAGAGCGTGCTCATGCGCTACCCCGACCGGGCCACGGTCTGCATCTCCAGCCAGGCCGGCTGCGGCATGGCCTGCCCGTTCTGTGCCACCGGCCAGAACGGCCTGACCCGCAACCTGTCCGCCGCCGAGATCATCGGCCAGGCGGTCGCCGCCGCCGCGGCGATGGCGGCCGGTGACATCCCGGGCGGGCCCGGGCGGCTGTCCAACGTCGTCTTCATGGGGATGGGCGAGCCGCTGGCCAACTACGCCCGGGTCCGCAAGACCCTGGACGCGCTGCTCAGTCCCACCCCGCACGGGCTGGGCCTGTCCCAGCGGTCGGTGACCGTCTCGACGGTCGGCGTCGTCCCGGCGATCCGCAAGCTCACCGAGGAGGGCCTCAACGTCACCCTCGCGGTGAGCCTGCACGCTCCCGACGACGAGCTGCGCAACACGTTGGTGCCGATCAACACCCGCTGGGACGTCGCGGAGGTGCTCGGTGCCGCCGACGACTACTCGCGCCGCACCGGCCGCCGGTACTCGATCGAGTACGCGCTCATCCGGGACGTGAACGACCAGCCGTTCCGGGCCGATCTGCTCGGGAACCTGCTGGCCAAGCGGCTCGCCCACGTCAACCTGATCCCGCTGAACCCGACCCCGGGCAGCCAGTGGGACGCCAGCCCGCTGCCGGCGCAGCGGGAGTTCGTCGCCCGGTTGCGCGCCGCCGGGGTGCCGACCACGGTCCGGGACACCCGCGGGTCGGACATCGACGGGGCCTGCGGCCAGCTCGCCGCCGCCGACCAGGTCGACGGCCTGCCCAGCATCGCGGTCCCGGTACCGGGCATCGAGGACGGCGTGCCGCTGGGAGCCGAGTCGGACCAGGGCTGACCGCCGTGACCGACGTCGAGCTGCACGAGCACAGCCACGCCGACGTCTCCGGCGGGTGGCTGCGGGCAGCCGTCTTCGGTGCCATGGACGGCCTGGTCACCAACACCGCGCTCGTCGCCGGTGTCGGGGCCGGTGGGGCGGCTGCGCAGACCGTCGTCCTGTCCGGGATGGCCAGCCTGGTCGCGGGTGCGATCTCCATGGCGCTGGGTGAGTACACGTCGGTGACCACCCAGAACGAGCAGCTCGCGCTCGAGGTCGCCAAGGAGCGCGGCGAACTGCAGCGCAACCCGGAGGGCGAACGGCGGGAGCTGGTCGCGCTGCTGCGCCGCGGTGGGGTGGACGACGACCTCGCCGAGCAGGTGTCGGTGCAGCTGTCCCGGGACCCGGAGACGGCGCTGCGGCTGCACGTGGTGGCCGAGATGGGGCTGAGCCCGGAGGACACGCCCTCGCCGAAGGTGGCGGCGGTGTCCTCGTTCGTCACCTTCTCCGCCGGCGCCGTCGTGCCGCTGCTGCCCTTCCTGTTCGGGTTCAGCACCCTGTGGGTCGCGCTGGTGTGCGGCGGCGTCGGGCTGGCGGCCGCCGGGGCGCTGTCCTCGCGCTTCACCCCGCGGCCGTGGTGGTGGTCGGCACTGCGCCAGCTGCTGTTCGGCGCCGTGGCCGCCGGCGCGACCTACCTGATCGGCACCGCGATCGGCGCGAGCATCTCCGGGTGACCTCCCGACCCACGAGAGGCCCGCTCCCCGGTGGGGGTGCGGGCCTCTCGGTCTCGTCGTGGACGGGTCAGCGGGAGCGCCAGGAGTTCTTCCGCCGGCGGACGTCCCACAGCAGCATGACCACGAGCGCGAGCGCGAAGCCCAGGACCCAGAGGTCCTCGACGCGGCCCTCGTGGTTGCCCACCAGGAAGCTCAGCATCACCAGGACGAACAGCCAGCCGACGATCCGGCCGACCTTGCCCGCCTCGGCGTGCCAGCCCCAGTCCTCGGGCCGCTCGTGCGTCACGGGGGTCCCGCCCGCGCGGACGATGCCCTCCTCGCGCTCGGACTGCTCGATCACCTGGGCGCTGGTCTGGTGGCCCTGTCCCCGGCCGGTCGCGTCGCTCACCCCCTCATGATGACAGGCCCGTCCGTGGCACACCTGGTGGCGGCTCGGGCGGGTCTTGCGAGGATGACCGCCGGCGGGCACGGCACCGGGTGCGCCGCGACGAGCGCAGCGAGGAGTGCAGATGAGCGAGCCGCGCGAGGTCACCGTGCTGGGGTCCACCGGGTCGATCGGCCGGCAGGCGATCGCGGTGGCGCAGCAGAACCCGGACCGGCTGCGGATCACCGGGCTGGCCGCCGGCGGCGGGGACATCGGCCTGCTGGCCGAGCAGGCGCTGTCCCTGGGCGTGCGCACCGTGGCCGTGGCCCGGGCGACCGCCGCCCAGGACCTGCAGCTCGCCTTCTACGCCGCCGCCCAGCAGCGCGGCTGGGCACAGGGGAACTACGCGCTGCCGGAGATCCTGGCCGGCCCGCGGGCCGCCGAGGAGCTGGCCACCCGCCCCGCCGACGTCGTCCTCAACGGGATCTCCGGGTCGATCGGGCTGCGCCCGACGCTGTCGGCGCTCGCGGCCGGGCGCACCGTCGCGCTGGCCAACAAGGAGTCCCTGGTCGCCGGCGGTGAGCTGGTGACCGCGGCGGCGGCGCCGGGTCAGCTGGTGCCGGTCGACTCCGAGCACTCCGCGCTCGCCCAGTGCCTGCGCGGTGGTTCCCGCGGCGAGGTGGCCCGGCTGGTGCTCACCGCCAGCGGTGGGCCCTTCCGCGGTCGGAGCGCCGAGGAGCTGGCCGGGGTCACCCGGGAGCAGGCGCTGGCCCACCCGACCTGGGACATGGGGCCGGTGGTCACCATCAACTCCGCGACCCTGGTCAACAAGGGCCTGGAGCTCATCGAGGCCCACCTGCTCTTCGACGTCCCCTACGCCGACATCGACGTCGTGGTGCACCCGCAGTCGATCGTGCACTCGATGGTCACCTTCGCCGACGGGGCCACCATCGCCCAGGCCAGCCCGCCGGACATGCGGCTGCCGATCGCCCTGGCCCTGGCCTGGCCCGACCGGCTGCCCGACGTGCAGCCGGCGCTGGACTGGTCGACCGCGAGCACCTGGGAGTTCCAGCCGCTGGACGCCGCGGTCTTCCCCGCGGTGCGGCTCGCCCGGGAGGCGGGGGAGGCCGGGGGCGTGGTCCCGGCGCTGTACAACGCGGCCAACGAGGAGGCGGTCGCGGCCTTCACCGCCGGACACCTGTCGTTCCCAGGGATCGTGCAGGTCATCGCGCGTACCCTCGACGCCGCGCCGGACCTCGGCGCACCAACCTGCGTCGAGGACGTGCTGGCCGCCGAGAAGTGGGCCCGGGAGCACGCTCGCGCCGCCATCGACGCGGACGACCTGAGACGGAGCTTGAGCTGAGCGGGTTCCTCCTGACGGTCTTCGGGATCGTCGCCTTCGCCGTCGGCCTGCTGTTCAGCATCGGCTTCCACGAGTTCGGCCACTTCTTCTGGGCCCGGAAGTTCGGCATGCGGGTTCCGCAGTTCTTCGTCGGCTTCGGCCCGACGGTGTTCTCCCGGCGCTACGGGGAGACCGAGTTCGGGATCAAGGGCGTGCCCCTGGGCGGCTTCATCCGGATCGTCGGCATGATCCCGCCGGCCGAACCGGACGAGAGCAAGCGCGCCACCCGGATGCGCAGCTTCATCGCCGAGGTGCGGGGTGCTGCGCTCGACGACGTCCGGCCCAGCGACGGGGACCGGGTCTTCTACAAGAAGCCCTGGTGGCAGCGGGTGGTCGTGATGGCCGCCGGCCCGCTGCACAACCTGGTGCTCGCCGTGCTGTTCTTCCTCGTCCTGCTGGTCGGCATCGGCCTGCCGGTCAGCAGCACCACCCTGCAGGCGGTGCCGAACTGCGTGCTGCCCGCCGGCGCCGCCAGCGCGGCGGAGGACGACCCCTGCGAGGTGCCCATCACCCCGGCCGGCGAGCTCTGCGCCGTCGGGTCGGCGGACTGCGCGCTGCCCGCGGCCGGTCCGGCGAAGCAGGCGGGGTTGCAGGCGGGGGACACCATCCTGGCCATCGACGGCGAACCGGTGCCCGACGAACCCGACGAGGGCTGGGCGG
Source organism: uncultured Modestobacter sp. (assembly GCF_947486615.1). Taxonomy (GTDB): domain Bacteria; phylum Actinomycetota; class Actinomycetes; order Mycobacteriales; family Geodermatophilaceae; genus Modestobacter. The sequence goes on along the minus strand of NZ_CANKUD010000011.1, from coordinate 27,054 downwards.
CGCTGGTCGACAGCGTGCAGGCCAGCGCGGGCCAGCCGCTCACCCTGACCGTCGCCCGGGAAGACGACGAGGGGACCACCGAGCGGTTCGACCTGACCGTCACCCCGATCGAGAACACCGTCTACGTCGACGACGACGAGGACGGCGAGGTCGACGGGACCACGGAGGTCGGCTACCTCGGCGTGCAGTCGGCCCAGACCTACGTCCGACAGCCGCTCAGCTCGCTGCCCGGCTACTTCGGCGACGTGGTCGTCGAGTCGGTCCAGCGGCTGGTGGAGATCCCCGAGCGGATCCCGCAGCTGTTCCGGGCCGCCTTCCTGGGCGAGGAGCGGGACCCGATGGGGCCGATCGGGCTGGTCGGTGTGGGCCGGCTGTCGGGGGAGGCCTTCGCCTTCGACGGCTACACCACAACCTTCAAGATCAGCTTCTTCGTCGGCCTGCTGGCCAGCGTCAACCTGGTGCTGTTCCTGTTCAACCTGCTGCCGATCTACCCGCTGGACGGCGGTCACGTGGCGGGGGCCCTCTACGAGAAGGCCCGCGCCACGGTCGCGCGGTTGCGCGGGCGGCCGGACCCCGGCCCGTTCGACATCGCGCGGCTCATGCCGGTGGCCTACGTGGTGGCCGGGCTGTTCATCCTGCTGTCCGGGCTGCTCGTCATCGCCGATGTCGTCAACCCGATCACCCTCCAGTAAGTGGGAGACTGACTTCTCGTGACCGTCTCGCTGGGCATGCCCGCCTCTCCGCCGCCCGTCCTGGCCCCGCGCCGGAAGACCCGCCAGCTCGATGTCGGCGGCGTCGGCGTCGGCAGCGACTCCCCGGTGAGCGTGCAGTCGATGTGCACCACCAAGACCGCCGACATCAACGCCACGCTGCAGCAGATCGCCGAGCTCACCGCCTCGGGCTGCCAGATCGTTCGGGTCGCGGTGCCCGACACCGACGACGCCGAGGCGCTGCCGATCATCGCGAAGAAGTCGCAGATCCCGGTGATCGCCGACATCCACTTCCAGCCGCGGTACGTCTTCGCCGCGATCGACGCCGGCTGCGCCGCCGTCCGGGTCAACCCGGGCAACATCAAGAAGTTCGACGACAAGGTCGGCGAGATCGCCCGGGCGGCCAAGGACGCCGGCACGCCGATCCGGATCGGCGTGAACGCCGGCTCGCTGGACAAGCGGCTGCTGGCCAAGTACGGCAAGGCCACCCCGGAGGCGCTGGTCGAGTCCGCGCTGTGGGAGTGCTCGCTGTTCGAGGAGCACGACTTCCGCGACATCAAGATCTCGGTCAAGCACAACGACCCGGTGGTCATGGTGCGTGCCTACGAGCTGCTGGCCGCCCAGTGCGACTACCCGCTGCACCTGGGCGTCACCGAGGCCGGCCCGGCCTTCCAGGGCACGATCAAGTCCGCCGTCGCCTTCGGGGCGCTGCTGTCCCAGGGCATCGGCGACACGATCCGGGTCTCCCTCTCCGCCCCGCCGGCGGAGGAGGTCAAGGTCGGCAACCAGATCCTGGAGTCGCTGAACCTGCGCCAGCGCGGCCTGGAGATCGTCAGCTGCCCCTCCTGCGGCCGGGCCCAGGTCGACGTCTACAAGCTCGCCGACGAGGTGACCGCGGGCCTGGAGGGCATGGAGGTGCCGCTGCGCGTCGCCGTCATGGGCTGCGTCGTCAACGGCCCCGGCGAGGCCCGCGAGGCCGACCTGGGCGTGGCCTCCGGCAACGGCAAGGGACAGATCTTCGTCAAGGGCGAGGTGGTCAAGACCGTGCCCGAGTCGCTGATCGTCGAGACGCTGATCGAGGAGGCCATGCGGATCGCCGAGGCGCAGGTCGCCGACGGCACGCCGTCCGGCCCGCCGGTCGTCTCCGTCTCCTGACCGGCTGAGCCGGGGACGGGGGCCCACGTGCTGCGTTCGTCGCCTGCCCGGGTGCTGGACGCCGGGGACGAGGAGGCGGTCCTCGAGCTGTTGGCCACCGACCCGGTCGCGGCCTGCATGCTGGCCGGCCGGATCGAGACGCACGGGACGGCGACCAACTCGCTGGGCGCCCCACTGTGGGGCCTGTACTCCGGCCGCCGGCTGGAGGCGGTCTGCCTGTCCGGTGCCAACCTGATCCCGTTCGCCCGGCCCGGGTGTGAACGGACGGCGGCCGGCGCCTTCGCCGAGCTCGCCCGCCGGGCCGGACGCCGCTGCTCCACCATCGTCGGCCCGGCGGCCTCGGTGCTGCCGCTGTGGGAGCTGTTGGCCCCGTCCTGGGGGCCGGCGCGGGAGGTGCGCGCCCGCCAGCCGCTGATGGCGATCGAGGGCCCGCCGGCCGTGCCGGCGGAGCCGCTGGTGCGCCCGGTCCGCGCGAGCGAGCTGGACACCCTGCTGCCGGCGGCGGTCGCCATGTTCACCGAGGAGGTCGGGGTCAGCCCGCTGCGGGCCGACGGTGGCGCCGGCTACCGCGCGCGGGTCGCCGAGCTGGTGCGGGCCGGTCAGGCGCTGGCCTGGATCTCCGACGGCGAGGTGCTGTTCAAGGCCGACGTCGGCGCGGTGTCCCGGGCGGCGTGCCAGCTGCAGGGGGTGTGGGTGTCCCCGCGGTACCGCGGGCAGGGCATCGGCCAGCGGGGCACCGCCGCCGTCGTCGAGTACGCCCGGACGGCGATCGCCCCGGTGGTCAGCCTCTACGTCAACGACTACAACGCCGCTGCCCGCGCGGCCTACGAGCGGGTGGGGTTCCGGCCGGTCGGCACGTACGCCTCCGTCCTGTTCTGAGGACCCCCATCGCTCGCGAGCTCGCGGCGGACATCCGCAGCGGAGGAGTTCCAGCACGTCACCGGCGTGCGTTTCCGGATCGGCGCCGGTCGTCTGCCAGGGTGGAGGCGTGCGGAGCCGAGAGCTGGTCAGCAGGAGCAGGACGACGCGTCGGGTGACGGCGGTGGGCGGTGCGGCCGTCGTCCTCCTCGTCCCGGTGCTCGCCGGCTGCTCCAGCGACCCCACCGACGACGTCCGGGCCGCCGCGCAGGCCTTCCTGGACGACTGGTCCGGTGGCGACACCGCGGCCGCGGCCGACCGCACCACCGACCCGGCGGCCACCACCGCGCTGCTGGAGCAGACCGCCACCGACCTGCCCGAGGCCTCCTTGACCGCCGAGCTCGGCGACGTGCAGGTGGCCGAGGACGGCGCCGCCACCGTCGACTGGCAGGCCACCTGGGACCTCGCGACCGCCCCCGACTGGGCCTACGGCGCCGCGTTGGAGCTCCAGGAGGGCGAGGACGGCTGGCAGGTCGTCGCCGAGCCGACCGTGGTGCACCCGGAGCTGGCGGAGGGGCAGCACCTGGAGCTGACCCGGACGCTGCCCGACCGCGCGCCGATCACCGACGGCACCGGGGCGCCGCTGTTCACCGAGACCGAGGTGGTCAACGTGGGTGTCGACCCGGCCCAGGTGACCGACCTGCCGGCGCTGGCCGCCGGGCTGGCCGCCGCGACCGGGGTCTCCGCCGAGCAGATCACCGCCGACGTGCAGGCCGCCCCGGCCGGGCAGTTCGTGCCGGTGATCACCCTGCGCCGGCCGGACTTCGAGGCGATCCGTGCCCAGGTCTTCGACCTGCCCGGCGCGGTCTTCCCGACCGGCAGCCGGCTGCTGGCGCCCACCGCCCGCTTCGGCCAGGCGCTGCTGGGCCGGGTGGGGGAGGCCACCGCGGAGGTGCTGGAGGAGACCGTGGGGGAGGACGGCGAGCAGCTCTACGCCGCCGGTGACCGGCTGGGCCTGTCCGGCCTGCAGCGCGCCCGCCAGGAGCAGCTGACCGGCACCCCGGGCTTCACCGTGTCGGTGGCCAGCACCGACGAGAGCCTCGAGGACGCCGGCCGCGTGCTCGACACGGTCGACCCCGTGCCCGGCACGCCGGTGCAGACCCCGCTGCTGCCCGCGGTGCAGAACGCCGCGGACGCCGCGGTGGCCACCCAGCCGCTGGCCACCCACCTGGTCGTGGTGCGGCCCGGCACCGGCGAGCTGCTGGCGGTGAGCTCCAACGAGGCCGCCAACCCCGCCAACGCGCTGTCCGGGCAGTTCCCGCCCGGCTCCAGCATGAAGACGATGACCGCGACCGCGCTGCTGTCCGCCGGCGCGCTCACCCCGGACACCGCGGTGCCCTGCCCCGGGACGACGGTCGTGGAGGGCCGGGAGTTCGAGAACGAGGACCAGTTCGACCTGGGTACGGTGCCCTTCACCGAGGCGTTCGCCCAGTCCTGCAACACCACCTTCATCCAGCAGGCGATGCAGCTGCCCGACGACGCGCTGGCCGCCGCGGCCGCCTCCTACGGCGTGGGCACCGACTGGCAGCTGCCGGTGGGCGTCTTCAGCGGCGAGGTGCCCACCACGAGCACCGGGACCACCAAGGCCGCCGACGCCATCGGCCAGGGGCAGGTGCTGATGAGCCCCGCGCAGCTGGCACTGGTCGCCGCCGGCATCGCCAGTGGCACACCGGCCGCACCGGTCGAGGTGGTGGGGGCCGACGCTGCGGGCGCCGCCCCGGCCGGTCCCGGCCAGGCGGTGCTGGACCAGCTGCGGCCGATGATGCGCCAGGTGGTGCTCAGCGGCACCGCCTCGGAGCTGGCCGACCGGGGCGAGGTGTACGGCAAGACCGGCACCGCGGAGTTCGGCACCAACACCCCGCCGGACTCGCACGGCTGGTTCATGGGCTACCAGCTCGGTGGCCCCCAGGGTGACCTGGCCTTCGCCGTCCTGGTCGAGGCCGGTCAGTCCAGCAGCGCGGCCGTGGCGGTCACCGACGCCTTCCTCGGCGCTCTCTGACGCCCCCGGGCCCCGCGGCGGGGCCCCGGGGGCTCAGGTGGTGGGGAGGCCGGGGAAGGCGGTGGTCACCGGGGTCACCCCGGCCTGCGCCCGCCAGCCGACGGCACGCAGCTCGGCACCGGTCAGCGCACCCACCGCCAGCTCCCGGGTGCTGTGCTCGGTGGCCTGGTCGAGCACCCAGGTCCATGCGGTGGCCGCACCCTCCTCCAGGGTGACCGCGAGCGCCGCGGCGTCCACCGGGGACAGCACCGGGAACGGCAGGGCGTAGCCGCCCTCGTCGTCCACCGGCTCGACCCGGCGGGAGGCCAGCAGGGTGGTCAGCTGCTCCCGCAGGTCCTGGTGCGCCTGCTCGGCGGCGACCACCGGCCCGCGGGCCTCCAGCGGCACCGCGGCACCGACGACGCCGTAGCCCCAGATCGCGGTGTGCGCGGCGGCCAGCGCCTCCTGCAGCGCGGCGTCCTCGGCCGCCGTCGCCGAACCGGGTGTGGTGCTGCCGTCGTCAGCCATCGCCGTCCCGTCCCGTCCCTCGGGGGTGCCGTCGTCCTGCGCGCTCATGCCAGCACGGCCTCCTGCCCGCGGAGCCCGGCGGCGATGCTGCCCAGCAGTGCGGCCCGTCCGCCGGTGAAGTCCGGGGCGGCCGCGGCGTGCGCAGCCGCGGCGGTGGACACCTGGGTCCGCAGCCAACCCCGGACACCGGCGGGGTCGAGTGCGGCCGAGGAGCCGGCCGTGGTCGAGGCGGCCGCTCCCGGCGCCGCCGCGCGGAGCCGCTCGAGCTGGGTGCGGGCCTGGTCGGCCAGCACGGTGACGGTGCCGGCCAGGGCGGGGTCGGCGCCCAGCGCCCGGTCGTAGGCCGACACCAGCTGCTCCTGGACGGCCACGGCGGCGGCCAGCTGGTCGACCTGCGCGGGGGTGACCGCGTCGGCGGCGTCACCGGGGCTGTCGGTGCACCCCGCGGCCAGCAGGGCGGTGCCGGCGAGGGCGGCGGCCAGCAGGCTGCGCCGGCTGAAGGTGGCCGCGTGCAACGGTGAGGACGGGGGTACGGACATCGCCGCCCATCCTGGCAGCCGCGGGCCGCCGTGGCCGTCGAACGCACCGATGGGCGGGGCCGGCCTGCGGGACCGGTGGTGCTGGAGGTGCGGGCGGTAGCCTGAGGTCTCACCCGCAGCACGCCGGGGCCCGGAGAGGTCCGCCCGGTGGCCCACCGGACCGTCGTCCGGCGCGAGCGGCGAACACACAACAGGAGGCAGCCGGTGTCCACGCGAGGCGCACACACCGATGGCCCCGCAGCCGACCCGGTCACCGCGCGGTTGACCGGCTGGGTCGAGCCGGTGGTCACCGCCGCCGGCTACGACCTGGAGGAGCTCGTGGTCCGCCCGGCCGGCCAGCGGTCGGTGGTGCGGGTCGTCGTCGACCGGGACGAGGGCGTGAGCCTCGACGACGTCGCCGAGGTCAGCCGCGCCCTGTCGGAGGTGCTGGACGCCGAGGACGAGGCGCTGGGCCGGTCGCCCTACGTCCTGGAGGTCACCAGCCCCGGGGTCGACCGCCCGCTGACGCTGCCGCGGCACTGGCGGCGCAACGTCGGCCGGCTGGTCACGGTGGCCGTGGGGCCGGCCGCTGCCCGGGAGCAGCTGACCGGCCGGGTGGTGCGGGTCGAGGACGACGGCGTCGTGCTCGCCGTGCAGAAGGGCGGCACCAAGAAGGGCCAGCTGCCCAGGAGCGCGGGGGAGCGCACCGTGGGCTGGGCCGAGCTGGGCGAGGCCCGCGTGCAGGTGGAGTTCGCCCGCCCGGCCGGGCACCGGGACGCCGCGCTGGTCGACCTGGCCGGCGATGGCGACACCGGCGACGACGACACCGAGGATGACGACGACACCGAGGACGACGACGACCTCGACGACGTGGACGACGACGGGACCGGCGACGTGCCGGACACCGGCGAGCAGGACGACGAGCACCACCCGACCGGGACCAGCACGGCCGACGCGAGCGGGAGGCCCGGGCGACCGGCCCCGGGTCGCGCGCCGCGGGACGCCCGGTCGCCACGAGGAGGCAAGAAGTGAACATCGACGTGACCGCGCTCAAGGCGGTCGAGCGGGAGAAGGGCATCCCGGCGGACACGGTGCTCCTGGCGATCGAGACCGCCCTGGTGACGGCCTACCGGCACGCCGACGGGGCGGCCAAGCACGTCCGCGTGCAGATCGACCGCAAGAGCGGCGAGGTCGCCGTGCTCGCGCAGGAGATCGGCCCGGACGGCGAGGTCGTGCACGAGTGGGACGACACCCCCTCCGACTTCGGCCGGATCGCGGCCAGCACCGCCAAGCAGGTGATCGTGCAGCGGCTGCGGGACGCGGAGAACGAGCAGACCTTCGGGGAGTACGCCGGCACGGAGGGCGACATCGTCAGCGGCATCGTGCAGGCGCACGAACGCCGCAACAACCAGGGCTTCGTGCTCGTCGACATCGGCAAGGTCGAGGCCCAGCTCCCGCAGTCCGAGCAGGTCCCCGGCGAGGACTACAAGCACGGCAGCCGGCTGAAGGCCTACGTCGTCTCGGTGGCGCGTACGTTCCGGGGCCCCCAGGTGACGCTGTCGCGCACCCACCCCAACCTGGTGCGCAAGCTGTTCGCGCTGGAGGCCCCCGAGGTGGCCGACGGCAGCGTGGAGATCGTCGCGGTGGCCCGCGAGGCCGGGCACCGGTCCAAGATCGCCGTCCGCACCGGCGTGCCGGGGCTGAACGCCAAGGGCTCCTGCATCGGGCCGATGGGCCAGCGGGTGCGCAACGTGATGAGCGAGCTGCACGGCGAGAAGATCGACATCGTCGACTGGTCCGATGACGACGCGACGTTCGTCGCCTCCGCGCTCTCCCCGGCCCGGGTCACCAGCGCGCGGGTGGTCGACGTCGCGGCCCGCGCCGTCCAGGTCGTCGTGCCCGACTACCAGTTGTCGCTGGCCATCGGCAAGGAGGGGCAGAACGCGCGGCTGGCCGCCCGGCTCACCGGTTGCCGGATCGACATCCGCAGCGACGCCCAGCCCACCGACGGTGACGCACCCGCCTCCCCGGGTGTCGGGCGGAGCCCACTGCGCCCCAGCGTGCAGCCGCAGCGACCCGGCGGTCGGCCCCCGCAGGGCGGCCAGCGGGCTCCCGTGCGACGCGCGGAACACCCCGGCCGCACGGCGCGCTAGACTCACCGATGGCCGATCCGTCGATCCCGGTCCGCACCTGTGTGGGGTGCCGGCGTCGCGCTCCGGTCACCGAGCTGTTGCGTGTCGTCGTCCGTGACGGGGGTCTCACCCCCGACCCGCGGCGCCGGCTCCCCGGCCGGGGTGCGTCCCTGCACCCCACGCCGGAGTGCCTGCAGGCAGCAGTCCGGCGCCGGGCCCTCCCGCGTGCGCTGCGCAGCAGCACGCAGCTGGAGACCGGCGCGCTCGAGGCGCACGTCCTCGGCCGGGTCGCAGACCCGGACCTGGCCGGGCCCGCGGGCGGAGAGCACAGCACGAGCGAGACCCAGTCGGACCGGCACCCGGCCGGTCCACCCTCGAGAGCAGGACGACCTCGGATGAGCAACCCGTGAAGTCGCCACGATGACCATGCACCACTGACACCGAGGTCGAGCGGACCAGCCGCCGGCCTCACCAGAGGAGACCCGTGCCAGGCAAGGCCCGCGTACACGAGCTCGCAAAAGAGCTCGGTGTCGACAGCAAGACGGTGCTCGCCAAGCTCAAGGAGCAGGGCGAGTTCGTGAAGTCCGCCTCGTCCACCGTCGAGGCCCCGGTGGCCCGACGGTTGCGTGAGGCGTTCCCCGGCGAAGGTGCGCCCAGCGGTCGCGGGAACGGTGCCTCCGGCGCCCGTCCCGGCCCGCGTCCGGCCGCCCCCGCCCCGCGTCCGACCGCTCCGGCAGCCCAGGCTCCGGCAGCACCGGCCGCTCCCGCGACCCCGGCGCCGGCTGCCCCGGCTCCGGTCCAGGACACGACCCCCGCCCCGGCCCAGGCGTCGGCTCCCGACCGCCCGGCGGCCGCCGGCCCGCGTCCCGGGCCCCGGCCCGCGCCGCGGCCCGCACCGCAGGCCCCGGCGGCCAGTGCTCCGCAGGCCCCGGCGGCCAGTGCTCCGCAGGCCCCGGCGGCCAGTGCTCCGCAGGCCCCGGCGGCCGGTGCTCCGCAGGCCCCGGCGGCCGGTGCCCCGACCCAGCAGCCGCCGGCCACCCCGGCGCAGCCGGCTGCGCCCGGCGCGCGTCCCGGTGGTGCCCCCACCCAGGGCGGCGCGGGTGCCCCGCGTCCGGCCGGGCCTGGTCCGCGACCCGGCCCCCGCCCGGCTCCGCGTCCGGGCAACAACCCCTTCAGCAGCGCCCCGCGGCCCGGTGCCCCCGGTCCGCGTCCCGGCGGTGCCCCCGGCCAGTCCGGTCCGGGCAACCAGGCCGGCCCCGGTGGTCCGCGGCCGGCTCCCGGCGGCGCCCGTCCGGGTGCCGGTCCCGGTGGCCCGCGTCCGGCCTCCGGCCCCGGTGGGCCCCGTCCCGCCGCAGGTCCCGGTGGGCCTAGGCCCAACCCGGGCATGATGCCGCAGCGTCCGAGCCCCGGCATGATGCCGCCGCGTCCCGCCGGTGGCGGTCGCGCCGGTGGTCCCGGTGGCGCCGGCGGCCGTGGCCGTCCGGGTGGTCCCGGCGGTGGCGGTGGCTTCCGTCCCGGTGGCGGTGGCCCCGGTGGCGGCGGCGGTGCGCCGGCCGGCGGTTTCCGTCCCGGTGGTGGCGGCGGTGGTCGTGGTCGCGGTCGCGGCGGTTCCGGTGCCGGCACCGCGGGTGCCTTCGGGCGTCCGGGTGGTCGCGGTCCGGTCCGTGGGCGCAAGAGCAAGAAGCAGCGGCGTCAGGAGTTCGACTCCATGGCGGCGCCGAGCATGGGCGGTGTCTCGCTGCCCCGTGGCAACGGGCAGACCGTCCGGCTGCCCCGTGGCGCCTCGCTGACCGACCTCGCCGAGCGGATCAACGCCGAGCCGGCCGCGCTGGTCACGGCGATGTTCCACCTGGGCGAGATGATCACCGCGACGCAGTCGGTCAACGACGACACCCTGCAGCTGCTGGGTGCCGAGATCGGCTGGGTCATCCAGGTCGTCAGCCCCGAGGACGAGGACCGCGAGCTCCTCTCCACCTTCGACCTCACCTTCGGTGACGAGGAGAGCGGGGACGAGGAGGACTGGGACATCCGTCCGCCGGTGGTGACCGTCATGGGTCACGTCGACCACGGGAAGACCAAGCTCCTGGACGCGCTCCGGCACGCCAACGTGGCGGGCAAGGAGGCCGGTGGGATCACCCAGCACATCGGCGCCTACCAGATCGTCACCGAGCTCGAGGGCAACGAGCGCCCGGTCACCTTCATCGACACCCCGGGTCACGAGTCGTTCACCGCGATGCGTGCCCGAGGCGCGAAGGTCACCGACATCGTCGTCCTGGTCGTGGCCGCCGACGACGGCGTCATGCCGCAGACGGTCGAGGCGCTCAACCACGCCCAGGCCGCCGAGGTGCCGATCGTGGTCGCGGTCAACAAGATCGACAAGGAGGGGGCCAACCCCGCCAAGATCCGTCAGCAGCTCACCGAGTACGGGCTGGTGGCCGAGGAGTACGGCGGCGACACGATGTTCGTCGACGTCTCCGCGACCACCCGTCAGGGTCTCGACGACCTGCTCGCGGCGGTCCTGCTCACCGCTGACGCCTCGCTGGACCTGCGCGCCAACATCGGCCAGGACCCCCAGGGTGTCGTCATCGAGGGCAAGCTGGACAAGGGTCGTGGCCCCGTCGCCACGGTGCTGGTCCAGCGCGGCACGCTCCGCGTCGGCGACTCGATCGTGGCCGGTGACGCCTACGGTCGCGTCCGGTCGCTGCTCGACGAGCACGGCACGAAGCTCAAGGAGGCCCTGCCGGCCCGTCCGGTCCAGGTCGTCGGCCTGACCTCGGTGCCGCGCGCCGGGGACACCTTCCTCGTCGTCGAGGAGGACCGGATCGCCCGCCAGATCGCCGACCGCCGCCAGGCCCGGATCCGCAACGCGCAGAACGCGTCGATGCGGAAGCGGATCAGCCTGGAGGACCTGGACGCGGCGCTCAAGGAGAACCGTCAGCTCAACCTGATCATCAAGGGCGACAACTCGGGCACCGTCGAGGCGCTCGAAGAGGCGCTGATGAAGATCGAGGTGAGCGACGGCATCTCGCTGCGGGTCATCCACCGCGGCGTCGGTGGCATCACCAAGAGCGACATCGACCTGGCGCTGGCCGACGACGTCATCGTCCTGGGCTTCAACGTCCGGGCCGAGGGTCAGGCCACCGAGCTCGCCAACCGCGAGGGCGTGGACGTCCGGTACTACACGGTCATCTACCAGGCCATCGAGGAGATCGAGTCCGCGCTCAAGGGCATGCTCAAGCCCGAGTACGAAGAGGTGCAGCTGGGCACCGCGGAGGTCCGCGAGGTCTTCCGGGTCCCCCGCATCGGCAACGTCGCCGGCTCCCTGGTGCGCAGCGGCACGATCGTCCGCAACTCCAAGGCCCGTCTCATCCGGGACGGCGCCGTGGTGGCGGACAACCTGACCGTCGAGTCGCTGCGTCGCTTCAAGGACGACGCGACCGAGGTCCGCGAGGGCTACGAGTGCGGTATCGGCCTGGGGTCGTTCAACGACATCAAGGCCGAGGACGTGATCGAGACCTTCGAGCTGCGCGAGAAGCCGCGCGCATAGTCGGGTGACATGGCCCCTGCAGGAGAGTCCTTCGGCTCTCCTGCAGGGGCCCGCCGCGAGCCCGCGAGTGGCGGGAGGCAGGAGGGTCCTCATCTTCACGGGCACGCTCACCGCGGACCTGTTGCTGGGTGACGTCCACTCGCTCAAGGAGAAGCGTTCCGTGGTGCGGCCGATCGTGGCCGAGCTGCGGCGCCGCTTCGCCGTGGCCGCCGCCGAGGTGGGCGACCCCGACCTGCACCGTCGTGCGCAGGTCGGGGTCGCCACGGTGGCGGGCCAGGCCGACCAGGTGACCGACGTGCTCGACGCCTGCGAGCGGTTGCTGGCCGAGCGGCCGGAGGTGACCCTGCTGTCGACACACCGGCAGCTGATCAGCGACACAGACTGATGAAGGACCTCGTCGCCGCCCCGTCCCACGCTCCGCGCGGGACGGGACCCTGCGACGAGGCCGTTCCACCCGCTCACCTCAGGAGGTCCGATGGCCGACCCGGCGCGCGCACGCCGACTGGCGGTGCGCATCCGTCAGATCGTCTCCGCCACGATCGAGACGCAGATCAAGGACCCCCGCCTCGGGATGGTCACCATCACCGACTCGCGGGTCACCAGTGACCTGCGGGAGGCAACGGTGTTCTACACCGTCTACGGCGACCCGCTGCAGGTCGAGGAGTCCGCACGGGCCCTGGCCAGCGCCACCGGCGTGCTGCGCTCGACCGTGGGCAAGCAGACCGGCATCAAGTTCGTACCGACGCTGACCTTCGTCGCCGACGCCGTGCCCGACACCGCCCGCGAGCTGGAGGAGGCGCTGGAACGAGTCCGGCACGCCGACGCCGAGCTGGCCCGCAACCGGGAGGGCGCCCAGTACGCCGGGGACGCCGACCCGTACCGCAAGCCCGCCGTCGACGAGGACCAGCTGGAGGACGGCGCCGAGGAGCTCGACGAGGACGACGACGCCGCCGAGCTGACCGATCCCGCCGACGCGCCGACCTCGGAGCGGAGCGCCTCGTGACCGGCGCCGTCGACCCCGACCCCTACGCCGACCCCGCGGCCGAGCCGGGCGTCGGCTTCGGCGGCCGCGACGAGCCCGCCGACGGCGACCCCACCGCCGGGGGCAAGACCGGCGACATCGGCACGACCGACAGCATCGCCGCCGACGAGCCCGACGACGGCTCGCACTACGCGGTGGGCGGCGGCTCGGTCGGCGAGGAGAGCAACGCCGTCCCGCACGCGGCCCCCGGGCCCGAGGACCCGAGCTGAGGTGACCACCGCCTCCATGCCCACCGCCTCCATGCCCACCGCCCGGATGCCCACCGGCTCGCTGCTGGCTGCCCGCGACAACGCGGTGCGGGCGCTGGCCGGTGCGGCGCGTGCCGGGTCCACCGTTGTGCTGTCCGGACACGTGCAGCCCGACGCCGACGCACTCGGCAGCACCCTGGCCCTGGCCGAGGGGCTCCGCCGGTGCGGTGCCCAGGTGCTGGCCACGTTCCCCGAGCCGTTCACGCTGCCCTCGTCGCTGGGCTGGCTGCCCGGCGCCGGTCAGCTGGTCGCCCCCGCCTCCCTGCCGGCCCAGGTGGACCTGTTCGTCAGCCTGGACGCCGCGTCGACCGGTCGGCTGGGTGCCCTGGCACCGCTGCTGGCCTCCGCCGGCCGTTCGATCGTCGTCGACCACCACGTCAGCAACCCCGGGTTCGGCGACGTCCGGCTGGTCGACCCGCAGGCGGCGGCGACGGTGGTGCTGGTCGCCGACCTGCTCGAGCAGCTGGACGTCGAGCTGGACCAGCAGCTGGCGACCTGCCTCTACGCCGGGCTGGCCGCCGACACCGGGTCCTTCCGGTTCGGCAACACCTCACCCGGCACCCACGAGCTGGCCGCCCGGCTGCTGCGCACCGGGATCGACCACGCTGCGATCAGCCGGCGGCTGTTCGACACCGCGCCGTTCGGGTGGCTCGGGCTGCTCTCCGCCGTGACCGGGCGGGCGGTGCTGGAACCCGAGGTCGGCGCCGGCGTCGTCTGGACCTGGTCCACGGGTGCGGAGGCCCGCGCGCACGGACTCGCCCCCGACCAGCTCGAGGCGCTGGTGGACGTCGTCCGCGCCACCGCCGAGGCCGACGTCGCCTGCGTCCTGAAGGGCCAGGACGACGGCTCGTGGGTGGTCTCGATGCGCTCGCGCGGGGCGACCGACGTCGCCCGGGTCGCCATGGCCCTGGGTGGGGGCGGGCACCGGGCCGCGGCCGGGTACACCTCGGCCCACGACCTGCCGGGCACGATGGACGAGCTCCGCGTGGAGCTGGCCCGCACCCGGTGACGCCGCCCGGCGGCCGGCAGGGCGGTGACGAGGCCGTGCCCGCGCGGTCGACGATCCCGGCGCTGGCGGCACCGGCGCTCGTGGTGCTGGCCGCCGAGCCGCTCTACCTGCTGGTGGACACCGCGGTGGTCGGCAACCTGGGCACCGTCAGCCTCGGCGGCCTCGCCGTCGGTGGCGGGCTGCTGGCCTACGTCGCCGCGCTGCTGAACTTCCTCGCCTACGGCACCACCGCCCGCGCCGCCCGCCGGGCAGGAGCCGGCGACCGGGCCGGTGCGGTCAGCGAGGGGGTGCAGGCCACCTGGCTGGCGCTGGCCCTCGGCGGGCTGTTGGCCGTCGCCTTCCAGCTGTTGGCCGGTCCGCTCACCCGGCTGCTGGCCGGTGGCGCCGGGCCGGTCGCCGAGGCCGCCGAGCAGTGGCTGCGGGTGGCCAGCACCGGGCTGCCGCTGCTGCTGGTCGCGCTGGCCGGCAACGGGTGGCTGCGCGGGGTCCAGGAGCTGCGCCGTCCGATGGCGTACGTGCTCGCCGGCAGCCTGGTCAGCCTGGTCCTCTGCCCGCTGCTGGTGCACGTCGCGGGGCTCGGGCTGGTCGGTTCCGCGGTGGCCAACGTCATCGGGCAGGGCGTCTCGGCGTCGTTGTTCGTCCGGGCCCTGGCCCGCGAGCTGGCGCGCACGGACGTGCCCTGGCGGCCCCGGCCGGCCGCGCTGCGCGCGCAGCTGGTGCTCGGCCGGGACCTGCTGCTGCGTGCCGCCGTCCTCCAACTGGCCTTCGCCGCTGCGGCCGCGGTGGTGGCGCGGTCGGGCACCGCACAGCTGGGCGCCCACCAGATCGCCCTGCAGCTGTGGCTGTTCCTCGCCCTGGTGCTGGACGCCTACGCGATCGCCGCGCAGACCCTGGTCGGCACCGCGCTGGGCGCCGGCCGGCCGGACGACGCCCGGGCCACCGGGGCGCGGGTCATCCGGTGGGGGCTGGGCACCGGGGTGCTGGTCGCGGTGCTTCTGCTGGCGCTGCGCCCGGTGCTGCCCGCGCTGTTCACCGACGACCCCGCGGTGCTCGCCCAGGCCGGGGTCGTCTGGTGGTTCCTGGCCCTGATGCAGCCGCTGGCCGGGGTGGTGTTCGCCCTGGACGGGGTGCTCATGGGTGCCGGCGACGTCGCCTACCTGCGCACCGTCACCGTCGGAGCGGCGCTGCTGGGGTTCGTGCCGCTGTCCCTGCTGTCCGGCTGGCTGGACTGGGGGCTGGCCGGCGTCTGGACCGGTCTCACCCTGTTCATCGTGCTGCGCCTGGTCGCCGTGGGCGTGCGGGTGCGGGGGAGCGCGTGGCTGGGTGAGAGCGTGTCCGCGTGAGCGAGCCTGCGAGCGGAACGATGTGCACAGCAGTCCGGCGAAGCCGCCCGACGAGCGCCGGCGAGGAGGTCGGATGAGTCCGAAGAAGCCCGACGCCGACGTCCCGCCGTCCCTGCTGCTGGTCGACAAGCCCGGCGGGATGACCTCCCACGACGTCGTGGCGCGGGCCCGCCGCGTGCTGTCGGTGCGCAAGGTCGGCCATGCCGGGACGCTGGACCCGATGGCCACCGGGCTGCTGGTGCTCGGTGTCGGTGCCGCCACCCGGCTGCTCGGCCACCTGTCGGGGTCGGACAAGACCTACGACGCCACGGTCCGGCTGGGCCAGACCACGGTCACCGACGACCGGGAGGGCGACGTCACCGCCACCGCCTCGGCCGCCGCAGTGACCGACGAGGCCGTGCGGGCGACGCTGGCCGGCCAGGTCGGCCCGCTGCAGCAGGTGCCCTCGTCGGTGAGCGCGGTCAAGGTCGACGGCCGCCGTTCCTACGACCGGGTGCGGGCCGGTGAGGAGTTCGAGCTGGCGGCCCGGTCGGTGACCGTGCACTCGATCGACGTGCACCGGGTCACCCGGCCCACCGCCGACCTCGTCGACGTGGACGTCACCGTCCGCTGCAGCACCGGGACCTACATCCGGGCGATCGCCCGGGACGTCGGCGCGGCCCTCGGCGTCGGCGGCCACCTGGTCGCCCTGCGGCGCACCTCGTCCGGCCCGTTCGCCACCGACGCGGCCCGGCCGGTCGAGGAGGCCGCCGGCGCGCTCTCCGCCGCGGGTGCCGGGCCCGGCGTGCTGGGCCTGACCGAGGCGGCGCGGGCGGTCTTCCCGGCCCGCGAGCTCACCGCGGAGGAGGCGGTGGCGCTCGGGTACGGCCAGCGGGTCCCGGCCACCGGCGCCCCCGGCCTGCACGCCGCGATCGCCCCGGACGGCCGGCTGGTCGCGCTGGTCGAGGACGCCGGTCCGCTGGCCAAGGTCGTCGTCGGCTTCCCGGCCGGCTGACCCGGTGGCACCCTGCGGGGGGTGAGCGCACTGGAGCAGCGGCTGGCCGTGCTGGACGCCGAGCTGGCCGCGCTGCCGGGGGTGCTGGTGGCCTTCTCCGGTGGGGTCGACTCGGGGGTGGTGCTGGCCGCGGCGGTGCGGGCGCTGGGGGCCGGCCGGGTGGTGGCGGCGACGGCGGTGTCGGCGAGCCTGCCGGCCGCCGAGCGGGTGGCGGCGCACGAGTTCGCGGTGGGTCTGGGGGTGCGGCACGAGCAGCCGCGCACCGAGGAGCTGTCCCGTCCCGGTTACGTGGCGAATGCCGGTGACCGGTGCGCGTTCTGCAAGAGCGAGCTGGTCGACGTGCTGACGCCGCTGGCCGCCGAGCTGGGCATCGCCGACGTGGTTACCGGCACCAACGCCGATGACCTGCGGGCGGGTTTCCGGCCGGGGATCCGGGCTGCGGCCGAGCGGGGTGCGTGGGCGCCGTTGGCCCGTGCCGGGATGACCAAGGCCGACGTCCGGGCCGCGGCGCGGCAGTGGGGGCTCTCGCTGGCGGACAAGCCGGCTGCGGCGTGTCTGGCGAGCCGGATCGCCTACGGCGTGCCGGTGTCGGCGGAGGGCCTGGCCCGGGTCGAGGCAGCCGAGGCGGCGCTGCGCGCGGCGCTCACCGCGGCCGGGCACGGCGTGCGCGACCTGCGCGTCCGGGACCTGGGGGACGACGTCGCCCGGGTCGAGGTGGACGCCGCACTGGTGCCGCACGTCGGGCCCGAGCTACTGGCCGCGGTGCGTGGCTTCACCCGGGTCGAGGTCGACCCGCGGGGCTTCCGCTCCGGTTCGATGAACGAGCTGCTGCCCGACCCGGTGCGCTACAACGGGCCGGTGCGGCGTGACGACCTGGGTGGCTCCGTGGCCGGCGGGCGGTGACGATCTCGCGGGTCGAGCGACTCACCGAAGCCGACGTCGCCCAGCTGCGCGGTCTAGACGCGTCGTTCATCACCGACACCGTGCTGAAGGTCGACCAGGACAGTGCGGGCTTCCGGCTCCGTGAGGAGGCCGTGCATCCGCCATATCAGAAGAGATACCGGCTGAGCGCCGACTTGCAGGTCGGCGCACAACCTCCGTGGGGCCAGCTGTTCGTCGCACGGAGGAAGGGGGCGATCGTCGCGGTCGCCGCTACGACGCACCTCGGATGGAACGGCCGGCAGCGACTCGACGAGCTGCACGTGGCGCCGGCGCACCGGGGATCGGGACTCGGGGGTGCACTGGTCGGTCAGGTGCACGAGGAGGCCGTCCAGAACCAGGCGCGCGAGATCTGGGTGGAGACCCAGCACGTCAACCTGCCGGCCATCCGGGCCTACCGGCGGTTGGGCTTCCGGGTGACCGGTGTCGACGTGTCCCGTTACGCCTCGCGGCACGACGGTGAGGTCGCAGTGTTCCTGTCTCGAGATGTCGACGCGCGGTCAGGGACGAGCTGAGCGGACGATGCGGGCGGCGGCGACGCCGGCGCCGAAGCCGTTGTCGATGTTGACCACCAGCACGCCGGGGGCGCAGGCGGTGAGCATGGTGAGCAGGGCGGCCAGGCCCTCGAAGGCGGCGCCGTAGCCGACCGAGGTGGGCACGGCGACGACCAGCCGGTCGGTGAGCCCGGCGACGACGCTGGGCAGTGCGCCGTCCATCCCGGCGACCACGACCACGGCGTCGGCGGCGGCGAGGTCCGGTGCCACGGCCAGCACCCGGTGCACGCCGGCCACGCCGACGTCGTCGATCCGGCGGCAGCCCACGCCGCTGGCGGTCAGGGTGGCGGCGACCTCGGCGGCGACGGCGTCGTCGGAGGTGCCGGCGGTGAGCACGAGCACCTGCCCGACCGGCGGCGGGGGAGTGCCCACCCAGGCCACCCGCGCGACCGGGTCGAGGTGGGCGTCCGGCCAGCGTTCGCGCACCGCGGCGGCGGTGGGCTCGTCGACGTGGGTGGCCCAGGCCAGCGGCACCCCGGCGTCCACCAGGCCGGCCAGGCAGCCGACCGTGTGGGCCGGGGTCTTGCCGCCGGCGAACACCACCTCCGGCGTGCCGGTGCGGGCCGCCCGGTCGGGGTCCAGCCGGGCGAAGCCGACGTCGGCGGTGCGCGGCTGCTCCTTCACGCCGTCCAGTCTGCCGTGTCGCCGGGCCTCTCCCGGGGCAGGATGCGGGGCATGAGCGTCGTGAAGATCAACGTGGTGACCATGCCCGAGGACAAGCGCGCCCGGTTCGAGGAGCGGTTCAAGGGCCGGGCCGGTGCGGTGGAGACGACCCCGGGCTTCGAGTGGTTCGAGCTGCTGCGCCCGGTGGCGGGCACCGACTCCTACCTCGTCTACACCCGGTGGACCAGCGAGGAGGCCTACGAGTCCTGGCAGTCCAGCCAGGACTTCGACCGCGCGCACGACGGCGGTGGCGACACCCTGGCCCCGGCCGCCGAGCGCTCCCAGCAGCACGTGTGGAGCTACGAGGTCGTCGAGTCCGCAGCTCCGAAGGGGAGCTGAGCCATCGGCCCGCACCGTCGTCGCCGCACCCCGCGACGACGGCGCGGGCACTGGTCGGTCCGCGCCCACCACCGCGGGGCTCCCCGCTCGTCCGGTCCGCAGGTGCCGGTGACCGGCAGTAGCCGGGCTAGGGTGACCCGGCGGGCCTGGCAACCGCCGGGCGACGCTCCAGCACACAGCACCAGCAGGTGGGAGCCATGACCGACACGCTCAGCCCCAGCCGTACCTCCTCCCGGTTCTTCACCGAGGGCGTGCCGCTGGTCGTGGAGGACGTGCCGCGTCGCTCGGCCACCGAGCGCACCGAGCAGCTGGCCGACCCCGGCTTCGGGCGGTACTTCACCGACTCGATGTTCGTGGCCCGGTACCAGGTCGGCGCCGGCTGGGTCGACGCGCGGCTGACCCGGTACGCACCGCTGCAGCTGGACCCCAGCGCCGCCGCCCTGCACTACGCGCAGTCGATCTTCGAGGGCCTCAAGGCCTACGCCCAGCCCGACGGCAGCGTGGCCACCTTCCGCCCGGAGGCCAACGCCGCCCGCTTCGCCCGCAGCGCCGCCCGGCTGGCCATGCCGCAGGTGCCTGCCGACGCCTTCCTCACCGCCGTCGACGCGCTGGTCGACACCGACCGCGACTGGGTGCCCACCGGCCCGGACCAGACGCTGTACGTCCGGCCGTACATGCTGGCCGTCGAGCCGTTCCTGGGTGTCCGGCCGGCGCACGAGTACCTGTTCATCGTGATCGCCAGCCCGGCCGGGGCCTACTTCCCGCGCGGCGTCCAGCCGGTCTCGGTCTACCTCTCCGAGGACTACATCCGCGCCGCTCCCGGTGGCACCGGCGACGTCAAGTGCGCCGGCAACTACGCCGCCAGCCTGCTGGCCCAGGAGCAGGCGATCGCCGCCGGCTGCGACCAGGTCGTCTGGCTCGACGCGACCGAGAAGCGGTACGTCGAGGAGATGGGCGGGATGAACCTGTTCTTCGTCCTCGGCTCCGGCGCCGACGCCGAGCTGGTCACCTCCGAGCTCACCGGCACCCTGCTGCCCGGCATCACCCGCGAGTCGCTGATCACCGTGGCCCGCGAGCTCGGCCACCGGGTCACCGAGCGCAAGTTCACCGTCGACGAGTGGCGCGCCGGCGTGGCCGACGGCTCGATCACCGAGACCTTCGCCTGCGGCACCGCGGCCGTCATCACCCCGGTGGGCACCGTCAAGGCCCGCACCGGCGACTTCGTCGTCGGCGACGGCACCCCGGGCCCGCTGACGATGCAGCTGCGCGAGCACCTGCTCGACGTGCAGCACGGCCGGGTGGCCGACGGCCACGGCTGGCTGCACCGCGTCGAGTCCGGTTCCTGAGCGCAGCTCGCGACGGTCGGCGGGGGAGGGGAGCGGCGTGCTGCGCTGGCGCGGCCTGGAGGCGACGCCACCGGACCTGGGACGCACCGTGGTCACGGTCGGCATGTACGACGGCGTGCACCGCGGGCACCAGCACCTGATCGGTGCCGCCGTGGCGCGGGCCCGGGCCATGGGCCGGCCCGCGCTGCTGCTCACCTTCGCCCCGCACCCCTCCGAGGTGGTCCGGCCCGGCTCGCACCCGGCGATCCTCACCTCACCCGACCGCAAGGCCGAGCTGGTCGCCGCGCTCGGGGTCGACGCGATGTGCGTGCTGCCCTTCACCCCGGAGTTCAGCCGGCTGGCGCCGGGGGAGTTCACCCACACCGTCCTGGTCGAGCACCTGCACGCCGCCCAGGTCGTGGTCGGGCGCAACTTCACCTACGGGCACAAGGCGGCCGGCACGGTCGAGACGCTGACCGCCGAGGGGCGGCGGTTCGGCTTCGGCGTCGAGGGCGTGGACCTGACCAGCGTCGGCTCCGCCCCCGACCTCACCGGCGACGGCGAGGTCACCATCTCCTCCACCTACATCCGCGCCTGCGTGGCGGCCGGTGACATGGCCTCGGCCGCGCTCGCCCTGGGCCGGCCGCACCGGGTCGACGGCATCGTCGTGCGCGGTGACCGGCGCGGCCGTGAGCTGGGCTACCCGACCGCGAACGTGGAGAGCCCCGCCCACACCGCCGTCCCGGCCGACGGGGTGTACGCCGGCGCCCTGGTCCTGCGCGACCCCAGCGGGGCCAGCCGGGCCAGCCACCCGGCGGCGATCTCGGTCGGCAGCAACCCCACCTTCGCCGGTGCGCGCCGCACGGTGGAGGCGCACCTGCTGGACTTCGACGGCGACCTGTACGGCGAGCACGTGGGCGTCGAGTTCGTCGAGCGGCTGCGGCCGATGGTCTCCTTCCCCGGCATCCCGGAGCTGCTGGTCGCCATGGCCGACGACGTCACCCGGACCCGCGCCGTCCTCGGGCTGTGACATGCGGCCCTGACGGGCCGCAGCGCGGCCAGGTGCCGTCCCCCCGTCTCGCGGAGCCGCTGGGTCGCTCGGTCGCGGGACCCTCCGGGCCCCACTCCTCACGACAGGACCGGCGCAGGTCCGGGCTTCGGGTGATCGCCCGGCAGCACAGGCGTGTAACCTCGACCTGACGTCGGGCGACCGACGTGTGTGCATGCTGCCCCCGTGACACAGACCGGGGGCCACACGTGACCTGCCCTGGAGGCACCATGGCGCTGGAGAGCGCGACGAAGAAGCAGATCATGACCGAGTACGCGACGGTCGAGAACGACACCGGTTCCCCCGAGGTGCAGGTCGCGATGCTGACCCGACGGATCAGCGACCTGACCGAGCACCTCAAGATGCACAAGCACGACCACCACAGCCGGCGGGGCCTGCTCCTGCTGGTCGGCCGCCGCCGGCGGCTGCTGAACTACCTGGCGAAGACCGACATCAACCGGTACCGCTCGCTCATCGAGCGGCTCGGCCTGCGCCGCTAGCACCACCGAGGGGACCGCTCCGGCACGCCGGGACGGTCCCCTCACTCGTGCGGCACCCGCCGCACGGGACCACCGGCTGACCGCACCGCCACGCCCCGCGTGGACCGGTCCTCGGTAGTGGCCCCCGGGACGCAGCGAGCCTGACCGCAGGAACCCGCACCCCCGAGGGCTTCGATCGAAGACCGGTCGCCCCGGACGCAGTCGGCGCGCAACGCCGCGAAGAGGACGTCGCCGTATGCGACGTAGGAAGAGGACACGATGTCCGCACCCAGCACCACCACCGACAACGACTTCGAGGACGGCGTCTTCACCGCCACCGCGGTGATCGACAACGGGGCCCTCGGCTCCCGCACCGTCACCTTCGAGACCGGCCGCCTCGCCAAGCAGGCCGCCGGCTCCGTCGTCGCCACCATGGGCGACACCACGCTGCTCTCGGCCACCACGGCCGGCCGCCAGCCCAAGGAGCAGTTCGACTTCTTCCCGCTGACGGTCGACGTCGAAGAGCGCATGTACTCGATCGGCAAGATCCCCGGCTCGTTCTTCCGCCGCGAGGGCCGCCCGTCCGAGGACGCGATCCTCACCTGCCGGCTGATCGACCGCCCGCTGCGCCCGACCTTCGCCAAGGGACTGCGCAACGAGGTCCAGGTCGTCATCACCGTGCTGTCGCTGGACCCCGACCACCTGTACGACGTGCTCGCCATCAACGGTGCGTCGGCCTCCACCCAGCTCTCCGGCCTGCCGTTCTCCGGCCCGATCGGTGGCACCCGGGTGGCGCTGATCAACGGCCAGTGGGTGGGCTTCCCGACCCACGCCGAGCTCGAGGACGCCGTCTTCGACATGGTCGTGGCCGGCCGCGTGCTGCCCGACGGTGACGTCGCGATCATGATGGTCGAGGCCGAGGCCACCGAGAAGACCGTCGCGATGGTCGCCGGTGGGGCCACCGCCCCGACCGAGGAGGTCGTGGCCCAGGGCCTCGAGGCCGCCAAGCCGTTCATCAAGGCGCTGTGCCAGGCCCAGTCCGAGCTCGCCGCCAAGGCCGCCAAGCCCGAGGCGCACTTCCCCCGCTTCCTGGACTACCAGGACGACGTCTACGCCGCCGTCGAGGCCCAGGCCGCCGAGAAGCTCGCCGTGGCCCAGGCCATCGCCGGCAAGCAGGAGCGCGAGGAGGCCACCGACGCGCTCAAGGACGAGGTCAAGGCCGCACTGGCCGGCCAGTTCGAGGGCCGGGAGAAGGAGATCTCCGGGGCCTTCCGCGCGGTGACCAAGAAGGTCGTCCGCCAGCGCATCCTGCGCGACAAGATCCGCATCGACGGCCGTGGCCTCACCGACATCCGGCCGCTGTCGGCCGAGGTCGAGGTGCTCCCGCGGGTGCACGGTTCGGCGCTGTTCGAGCGCGGCGAGACCCAGATCATGGGCGTCACCACGCTGAACATGCTCCGCATGGAGCAGCAGCTGGACACGCTGAACCCGATCACCCGCAAGCGCTACATGCACAACTACAACTTCCCGCCGTACTCCACCGGTGAGACCGGCCGGGTGGGCTCGCCCAAGCGCCGCGAGATCGGCCACGGCGCGCTGGCCGAGCGGGCGCTGCTGCCGGTGCTGCCGGACCGCGAGGAGTTCCCCTACGCGATCCGCCAGGTCTCCGAGGCCCTCGGGTCCAACGGCTCCACCTCGATGGGCTCGGTCTGCGCCTCGACGCTGGCCCTGCTCAACGCCGGTGTGCCGCTGAAGGCCCCGGTCGCCGGCATCGCCATGGGCCTGGTCTCCGACGAGGTCGACGGCAAGACCGAGTACGTCGCGCTGACCGACATCCTCGGTGCCGAGGACGCCTTCGGTGACATGGACTTCAAGGTCGCCGGCACCAAGGACTTCGTCACGGCCCTCCAGCTGGACACGAAGCTCGACGGCATCCCCTCCGACGTCCTCGCCGGTGCGCTGACCCAGGCCCGCGCGGCCCGGCTGCACATCCTCGACGTCATGCTCGAGGCGATCGACGGCCCGGACGAGATGAGCCCGTACGCCCCCCGGGTGACCACGGTGCGCATCCCGGTCGACAAGATCGGCGCGGTCATCGGCCCGAAGGGCCAGATGATCAACGCGATCCAGGACGAGACCGGCGCCGACATCACCATCGAGGACGACGGCACGATCTACGTCGGCGCCTCCGACGGCCCCTCGGCCCAGGCCGCGGTCGACCGGATCAACGCCATCGCCAACCCGACGCTGCCCAAGGTCGGCGAGCGGTTCCTCGGCACCGTGGTGAAGACGACCGCCTTCGGCGCGTTCGTCTCGCTGCTGCCCGGCCGCGACGGCCTGGTGCACATCAGCAAGCTCGGTGGCGGCAAGCGGATCGCCAAGGTCGAGGACGTCGCGAACGTCGGTGACAAGCTCCAGGTGGAGATCACCGACATCGACGCCCGCGGCAAGATCAGCCTGGTGCCGGTCGCCGAGGGCGACGCCGCTGCCGCCGGCGACGCGGCTCCGGCCGACGACGCCGCCCCCGCGGAGGCGTGACCACGTCGAACGACCTGACCGGGGCCGGGACGGGCGCTGCGGCGTCCGTCCCGGCCCCGGCCGGTGCGGGGTCGGGCCGGGTGGGTGAGACGGTCGTGCTGGACGTCGACGAGGTCGGCGGCCGTGTCGAGCGCACCGAACTGCCCGGTGGGCTGCGGGTGCTCACCGAGACGATGCCCGGGGTGCTGTCGGCGACGCTGGGCATCTGGGTCGGCGTCGGCTCCCGCGACGAGAGCCCGGAGCTCGGCGGCTCGTCGCACTTCCTCGAGCACCTGCTGTTCAAGGGCACGCGGAGCCGCACGGCGCTGCAGATCGCCACCGCGATGGACGCCGTCGGCGGTGAGATGAACGCCTTCACCGCCAAGGAGCACACCTGCTACTACGCGAACGTGCTCGCCAGCGACCTCCCGCTCGCCGTCACGTTGCTCGGTGACCTGGTCACCGAGGCGCTCAACACCGCCCCGGACCTGGAGTCCGAGCGCACGGTGGTGCTCGAGGAGATCGCCATGCGCGACGACGAGCCCGCCGACGCGGTCCACGACCTGTACGCCGAGACGCTGTTCGGGGACACCCCGCTCGGACGCTCGGTCCTGGGCACCGTGGAGTCGATCGAGTCCCTGACCCGGGACGACGTCGACGGCTGGTACCGCGACCGCTACGCCGTCCCCTCGATCGTCGTCTCGGCCGCGGGCAGGGTCGACCACCAGCAGGTGCTCGACCTGGTCACGGCGGCCTTCGGCGACCGGCTCGCCGGCGCGGCCCGGCCCGACCCGCTACGGCGCGGGGAGGACGTCGACCTGATCGAGCCGGCGCGCCCCTCGGGGCTGATCCACCGGCGCACCGAGCAGACCCACCTGCTGCTGGGCAGCCTCGGCATGGGCCGGCTCGACGAGCGCCGGTACGCCGCCGCCGTGCTGGACGCGGCGGTCGGCGGGGGGATGAGCTCCCGGCTGTTCCAGGAGATCCGGGAGAAGCGTGGGCTGGTCTACAGCGTGGGGTCGTCGTTGACGCACTACGCCGGCACCGGCAGTTTCTCGGTCTACGCCGGGTGCTCGCCCAAGCGGGTGCCCGAGGTGCTCCGCCTGGTCCGCGCCGGCTTGTCCGAGGTCGCCGTGGATGGGCTCACCGCCGAGGAGGTGGCCCGCGCGCGGGGCCAGCTCAAGGGCGGCATGGTGCTCGGCCTGGAGGACACCGGCTCCCGGATGAGCCGGCTCGGCAAGAGCGAGCTGTCCTACGGGGAGTACCTGCCGGTGCGCACCGTGCTCGACCGGCTGGACGGGGTGGACGAACAGCAGGTGCGCGCCGTCGCGGCCGACCTGCTCACCCGCCCGACGTGCCTCGCCGTGGTCGGTCCCTACCGCGAGCGCGACCTCGACCGGCTCCTGGCCGCCTGAGCGCCGCATGACCGACCGCACGACCTCGACCTTCGCCGAGCACGGCGCCCTGGCGCGCGGCGCGTTCGCCGTCATGGTGCTCGTGTCGCTGGCGGTGCTCTTCGCCCCCGCGTCCGACGTGCCGTCGGCGCCACCGGGGGTGGACAAGGTCGTGCACCTGACGCTCTTCGCCGCGCTCTCGCTCACCGGCCGGTGGGCGGGGGTGCGGCGCGGGGTGCTGGCGGTGCTGCTGGTCGTCTACGCCGCCCTCAGTGAACTGCTCCAGTCGCTGGACGTGCTCAACCGCTCCACGTCGGTGGCGGACTGGCTCGCCGACGTGGCCGGCGTGGTGCTCGGTCTGCTGGTGTGGGACCTGCTGGCCCGCCGCCGCGAGCTGCGCGGCCGCTGACCGGCAGCGGCCGGGGGCCGTCTTGCGTCCGGGCCCCCGGTTGGTGAGCATCGCCGCATGAGCACTCCGCCGGCCAGTGACCTCCAGCCCACCTCCGCCTCCTCCGGCGACGCACCCCTCGTCTCGGTGGGGGTGCTCGGCGCCCGTGGCCGGATGGGCACCGAGGTCTGCCGCGCGGTGGACGCCGCCGACGACCTGGAGCTCGTGGCCATGGTCGACGAGCGCGACTGGCTGTTCAACGTCGCCGACGCCGGCGCCCAGGTGGTCGTGGACTTCACCCGACCGGACTCGGTCATGGACAACATCCGCTTCTGCATCGACCAGAACATCCACTGCGTCGTCGGGACGACGGGCTTCGACGAGGCGCGGCTGGCCACGATCGCGGAGTGGCTGGAGCCCAAGCCGGAGGTGGGCGTGCTGATCGCGCCGAACTTCGGGATCGGTGCCGTGCTCCTGATGCGCTTCGCCCAGGAGGCCGCGCGCTTCTTCCCCTCCGTGGAGATCGTGGAGCTGCACCACCCCGGCAAGGTGGACGCGCCCTCGGGCACCGCGGCCCGGACCGCCCGCCTCGTCGCCGCCGCCCGCCGGGCTGCCGGCGTGCCCGCCGCCCCGGACGCCACCCGGGAGGACGACTCGCTGCCGGGGGCCCGGGGCGCCGACGTCGAGGGCGTCCCCGTGCACGCGGTCCGGCTCGCCGGACTGGTCGCGCACCAGGAGGTGCTCATGGGGGCGGCGGGGGAGACCCTCACCCTCCGGCACGACTCCTACGACCGTGCGTCCTTCATGCCCGGAGTGCTGCTCGCCGTCCGGGAGATCGGGAAGCGCCCCGGCCTGACGGTGGGCATCGAGTCCCTGCTGGGCCTCTAGGCGGCCGGTGGGTGCGTGGCAGCCCCACCGGGCACCCACCAGCAGCGACCTGCCTCACATTCGGGCGCAGATCGGACGGCGCTGACCTGCGGTTTCTCCGTGGCAACGGTCCCGTGGGGGCGGCTGAAGCCCGAGATGGCCCCGAGGCGGTTTGACGAGGCCGCTCCAGCCACGTAACTTTCTCTTTGCGCCGAGCGAGACCGGGCCGGAAGGGCCGGGAGCCGCGAGGTCAGACCCCCAGGGTGTGACAGCGAGCCGTGCACGGCGTACTGTAGGACAAGCCGCCTCGAACGAAGGCCAAGAAATTGGTCCGGGTTTCGTGCGCGTCCGCTCCTTGAGAACTCAACAGCGTGCCGAAAGTCAGTGCCAAGTAACAAATCCCTGGGCACTGCGGTCTT
>NZ_CANKUD010000010.1 GCF_947486615.1 uncultured Modestobacter sp. | reverse complement strand
ACCGATGACTCCTCGGAACGAGAGGCCATCACCTCAAGTCAAGATCCAAGAACTTCAACGATGCTCTGTGCTACCGAAGGTTCAGCGGGTGGGGCGGCCCAGGGGGAAGGTGCGGACCAGCTGCCAGGAACCCGGCTCCCTGGTGCCGGCGTACAGGGCGGCGGTCTCGATCGGCGCCCGCACCGGCAGCCGGGCCCGCAGCGCCTCCTCAGCGTGCCGGAGCCCGGACAGGTCGCCCTGCCGGCGCTGCCCGATGCTCAGGTGCGGCACCGGCACGCCGTGGGCGCCGCGGTAGGGCGGGTGGTCGGGGAAGGCCTCCTGGACCCGGGCGGTCAGCCGGCGGAACGGCTCCTCCGGGTGGGGCACCAGGTAGAGCATCTCCTCGCCGAACCACGCGGTCCCGGCGAAGGTGCAGTCGAAGGCGGGCTCCGAGCACAGCACGTCGGCCAGGCCGCTCAGCACGGCGTCGTCCACCTGGCGGGGCGTGACGAAGGGGTAGATCACCGACAGGTGGGCCGGTACGCCCCAGGACGCGGAGACGTCGAACTGCCGGCGATGGGCGTCCACCACGGGATCGACGTCCGGGACCAGCACCACCACGGCGCTCTCGGTCGCATCGGCCAGGACGGCCTGGGCTGTCTCGTCCACCGGGGTCCTTCCTCAGGTCGAGCGGCCGGCCCACCGGCCGGCGTCGGCGGCCAGCCTGGCAGCCGGCCCGGCCGCGCGCAGGTCAGGCCGGCAGTTCACCCACCAGGATCAGGGTCCCGGGGACCAGCGCGCCGCGTTCGGGGGACCACTGCCCCCAGGTCTGGCTGCGACCGGGCGTCCACTCCGGCTCGAGCAGGTCCCGGAGCACGAAGCCGGCGCCGACCACCGCCCGCACCCAGTCACCGACCGTGCGGTGGTGCTCGACGTAGACGGTGGCGCCGTGCTCGTCGGTCTCCACGTAGGGCGTCCGGTCGAAGTAGGAGGAGACGACCAGCAGGTCCGCCGGGTCGGGGGAGTCCGGCAGCGCCCAGCGCACCGGGTGGTTCACCGAGGCGACGAAGCGCCCACCGGGCCGCAGCACCCGGGCGATCTCGGCGAGCACCGCGCCGGCGTCGGCGACGAACGGCAGCCCGCCGAAGGCGGAGCAGGCCAGGTCGATGCTGGCGTCGGCCAGGGGCAGGGCCCCCGCGTCGGCCTGGACGAGCGGCACGGAGACCCCGGTGCGGCGGTTCAGCGTGGCCGCCCGGTCGAGCATCCCGCCGGACAGGTCGAGCGCGACGGGGGAGGCCCCGGCCAGGGCCAGCCAGCGGGAGCACGGCGCCGAGCCGCAGCCCACCTCCAGCACCCGGCGTCCGGCCACGTCGCCCAGCAGGTGCGCCTCGGCCTCACGCAGGCCCTCGGGGCACCACAGGAAGTCGGTGTCGCCCAGGTCGGACCCGTGCTCGGCGAGGTAGGCCGGCGCGGCGGCGTCCCACCAGCCGCGGTTGGCCCGGGCGGACTCGGCGGCACCCGCCTGGCGGCGCGTCACCCCGCCGGCCGCCGGGTACCCGTCCGCGGCCAGGGGCAGACCTGCGGGGGAGCCGTCCATGACCCGGCGATGGTGGCACGCCACCGGGTCGGGTGCGGCAGGGCACCGTCCACGACCCCTGGTGGACCGGTGCTCCCGGCGTCCGTACCATGGGGAATCACGCCAGAGGTCTGTGGTGTCGGCTCCCCGGAACGGGGGCTCCGCCGCGGTACGTCTCCCGTGAACCTCCCCGTGGTCGCACCTGGGCCGCGGGTGATCCTGTCCCTACGCATCCCCCGTCCGGAGCACTCGACCACATGACCTCCACCCAGGTCCGTCCCGACAGCACCCCGCAGATCGCGGTCAACGACATCGGCACCGCCGAGGACTTCCTCGCTGCCATCGACCAGACCATCAAGTACTTCAACGACGGCGACATCGTCGAAGGCGTGATCGTCAAGGTCGACCGCGATGAGGTGCTGCTGGACATCGGCTACAAGACCGAGGGCGTCATCCCCTCGCGAGAGCTGTCCATCAAGCACGACGTCGACCCCACCGAGGTCGTCAAGGTCGGCGACGAGGTGGAAGCCCTCGTCCTCCAGAAGGAGGACAAGGAAGGCCGGCTGATCCTGTCCAAGAAGCGCGCTCAGTACGAGCGCGCCTGGGGCACGATCGAGGCCAAGAAGGAAGCCGACGAGGTCGTCACCGGCACCGTCATCGAGGTCGTCAAGGGCGGTCTCATCCTCGACATCGGCCTGCGCGGGTTCCTCCCCGCCTCGCTGGTCGAGATGCGCCGCGTGCGCGACCTGCAGCCCTACGTGGGCCGCGAGCTCGAGGCGAAGATCATCGAGCTCGACAAGAACCGCAACAACGTCGTCCTCTCGCGTCGCCAGTGGCTGGAGCAGACCCAGTCCGAGGTGCGCAGCGAGTTCCTGAACAAGCTCGCCAAGGGCCAGGTCCGCACGGGCGTCGTCTCCTCGATCGTCAACTTCGGTGCCTTCGTGGACCTGG
Organism: uncultured Modestobacter sp.; assembly: GCF_947486615.1. Classification (GTDB taxonomy): domain Bacteria; phylum Actinomycetota; class Actinomycetes; order Mycobacteriales; family Geodermatophilaceae; genus Modestobacter. The sequence continues at coordinate 174,015 of NZ_CANKUD010000010.1, read as the reverse complement.
GCGGCGTCGACGGCCTGGTGCACGTCTCCGAGCTGTCCTGGAAGCACATCGACCACCCGTCCGAGGTCGTCGAGGTCGGCCAGGAGGTCACCGTCGAGGTCCTCGACGTCGACCTCGACCGTGAGCGGGTCTCCCTGTCGCTGAAGGCGACGCAGGAGGACCCGTGGCGTCAGTTCGCCCGCACGCACCAGATCGGGCAGGTCGTCCCCGGCAAGGTCACCAAGCTGGTCCCCTTCGGTGCGTTCGTGCGCGTCGACGAGGGCATCGAGGGCCTGGTGCACATCTCCGAGCTGGCCGAGCGGCACGTGGAGATCCCGGAGCAGGTCGTGCAGGTCGGCGACGAGATCCTGGTCAAGGTCATCGACATCGACCTGGACCGCCGTCGCATCTCGCTGTCGCTCAAGCAGGCCAACGAGGGCGTCGTCGGCGACGAGGACCAGTTCGACCCGGCTGCCTACGGCATGGCCGCGTCCTACGACGAGCAGGGCAACTACATCTACCCGGAGGGCTTCGACTCCGAGACCGGTGAGTGGCTCGAGGGCTACGACGAGGCCCGCGAGACGTGGGAGAAGCAGTACGCCGAGGCCCAGGCCCGCTTCGAGGCGCACCGCAAGCAGATCGCGGAGGCCAAGGCAGCGGACGCCGAGGCCGCAGCCGGTGGCAGCTACTCCAGTGCCGCGGAGCCCGAGGGCGAGGTTGCCTCGACCGGCGGCGGCAGCAGCAGCACCGGTGGCGGCGGCGGCACTCTCGCCTCCGACGAGGCGCTGGCGGCCCTGCGGGCGAAGCTCGCCGGCGGCGAGTGACCCTGCAGCTCCACTGAGCAGCACCTGACAGTGCGCCGTCCACCGCTCGCGGTGGGCGGCGCACCGTCGTGTGCAGACCACCCAGGCGCGCGGCCGTCGACACCATCGTCGGGTGGTGCACGACCGGCGGTCGGCGGGGCCCCGCGCGACCGTTGAGGCGCCGGGGGGGGAGGGCACGGCGGGGCCGTCACGACGGTGCCTCGGTGAGTGTCCCGGCGGGAGCGCGCTCCCATACCGACTCGATCCCCGTGCCGACCCGCTCAACGCGACGACCCCGCCGACCGGTGCGGTCGGCGGGGTCGTCGGGTCGTCGGGCTCAGCCATGAGCCGTCCGGCCGTTCCCCTGGTGCCAGCTCGTCCATGAGCCGGCGATGGTCTCGGTGTGGTGCGACCTGCCTGCCGCCGCCCGGCCGAGCTCGCGGTGCGCGGTGGCTCGGTCGGGCAGCGCGTGGGTGACCGGTCGCGGCCGGTCAGGCGATCAGAGGCTCAGGATGATGGCGAACGCGGTGCGGGGGCGACCGCCGGCGTTGGCCAGGAAGTCCCAGGTGTGCCGGCCCGTGGGCACGCTGGGCATCAGGGCCCGCAGGAACGCGAAGCCCCGTCGGCTCTGCGGCAGTCGCTCGCGCACGCCCGGCAGGTCGGAGCAGCGGACCCCGGAGGGGGTCTCGATCCGGTGCCGACCGCGGCGGGGGGTGCCGGCGGACGGCGTGCCGTCGAGCGTGGAACGGGACATGTCGATCCTGCCTCTCTGCTGCTGTGGCGGGGGAAGACCACCGGGACGAAAGGTAATTCCTGTGACTGGTGGGACTGGTGCGACGCGCCGGGTGCCCGCTCGCCGTGACCTCTCCGAGACCTGACACGGCGGCGACGTCCAGCGGGGGCCCGTGGACAGCGGCCGGCAGGGGGGATCCGCCGGTGCCACGGCAGGGCCTAGGGTCGTCGCCGTGCTGAGGATCGGACTGACCGGTGGCATCGGATCGGGCAAGAGCACGGTGGCGTCCCTGCTCGCCGAGCGCGGCGCCTTGATCGTGGACGCCGACCGCATCGCCCGGGAGGTGGTGGAGCCCGGTGCTCCCGGGCTGGCGGCCGTCGTCGAGGCGTTCGGCACCGAGGTGCTGACCGCGGACGGCAGCCTCGACCGCGCCGCGCTGGCTGCGGTCGTGTTCGGTGACCCGGCCGCCCGCGCCCGCCTCGACGACATCGTGCACCCCCTGGTCCGCGCCCGCGCCGCCCAGCTGGTCTCCGCGGCCCCCGAGGGCGCCGTCGTCGTCCAGGACGTCCCGCTGCTGGTGGAGACCGGCCAGGCGGGAGCCCACGACCTGGTCCTCGTGGTGGAGGCCGATCCGGAGACCCGGGTGGGCCGGCTGGTGGGCCGTGGCCTGTCCGCCGAGGACGCCCGGGCCCGGATGGCCAGCCAGGCCACCGACGAGCAGCGGCGGGCGGTCGCGGACGTGGTGCTGAGCAACGACGGGGACCAGGAGGCGCTCGCGGCCCAGGTGGCCCGGTTCTGGGCGGAGCGGGTGGAGCCGGCACTGCGCTGACCCGCCGGCGCGCGGCGATGAGTTCCGGCCGCATGCCCGGTCCTGCTGATGTGGCCCCGGTGCGGGGCGCGCCGGCGCGGAGAGGACTCGGCATGGCGCAGCAGAAGATCGTCCCGAACCTGTGGTTCGACACCCAGGTCCCGAACCTGTGGTTCGACACCCAGGCGGAGGAGGCGGCGCAGTACTACATCGACGTGTTCGGGGACGGGCGCGTCCTGGACGTCGCCCGGTACCCCGAGGGTGGACCTGGCCCGGCCGGATCGGTGATGACCGTGGAGTTCGAGCTCGCCGGCCAGCGGTTCGTGGGCATCAACGGCGGGCCGCAGTTCCCCTTCACCGAGGCGGTGTCCTTCCAGATCGACTGTGCCGACCAGGCCGAGGTCGACCGCTTCTGGGACCGGCTGATCGGCGACGGGGGACAGGACAGCCAGTGCGGCTGGCTCCGGGACCGGTACGGCCTGTCCTGGCAGGTGGTCCCGGCCGGCATGGCGGAGGTGTTCGCCGACCCCGACCCGGCCCGGGCCCAGCGGGCCGTGCAGGCCATGCTCGGGATGACGAAGCTGGACGTCGCCGCGCTGCGCGCTGCGGCCGACGGGGTGCCGGTCGGCTGACGTGCGGATGATCACAGCCGGGGGGGCGGCGCGAGCCGGACGCCCCTGAGACGGCAGAAGGCCCCAGGTCCGTGGACCTGGGGCCTTCTGCAGCTGGTGGGCGATACTGGGATCGAACCAGTGACCTCTTCCGTGTCAGGGAAGCGCGCTACCGCTGCGCCAATCGCCCGTGCCGGTCTCACGACCGACTCGCCCCCACACCCGTGCTCCGTGGAGGAGACGAGGTGGAGACGGGATTTGAACCCGTGTAGACGGCTTTGCAGGCCGTTGCCTCGCCTCTCGGCCACTCCACCGCACGCCGGGCGCCGGTCTCGCGACCAGCGCCCGGGGTTCCGAGCGGACGACGGGATTCGAACCCGCGACCCTCACCTTGGCAAGGTGATGCTCTACCAACTGAGCCACGTCCGCGTTGCGGAGCAAGTCCGCGTTACGTGGAGAACTCTAACCGACCCGTTCCAGGCCTCCAAACCCGGGGGGTCCAGGGGGTGTCCGGGAGCCTGTTCCGGCAGGTCAGCGGCGCGTGGACCTCACCAGGAGCGGGGGTTGTCCGTGCCACCGCTCAGCAGCACCGACAGCTCGTCGTCCACGCGCAGCAGCTCGCTCTCCCGGCCGACCGGGACGAGCAGCTCCGTCTCGCGCAGGAAGTCGCCCACCGCCGCGGCGGACAGCTCGAACAGCGCCTCGCCCGACGGTGCGCGCAGCTGCAGGAACAGCACGTCCAGGCCGCCGCGGGCCGGCCACAGTCGCACGTCCCCCTCGCCGACGGGCCCGGTCAGCCCCGCGCGCAGCAGGTCCCGGCTGAGGAGCCACTCGACCCCGCCGTCCTCGTCCGGGCCCTCGTCGCCGAGGTCGTCGACATCGGCGTCCTCGAGGCCCGGACCGCCGAGTGCGGTGAGGTCGAGGTCGGAGACGCCGAAGAGGCCCCCCTCGTGGGTGGCGTCGTGACCGGCGTCCTCGGGGCCGTCGTCGCCGAAGCGGACCCGGACGGCGAAGGGGTCGGCGGAGTCGTAGACCAGTGCCGCCGGGACGGGGGTCCAGGCCTGTGGGCCGACCAGGTGGAGGGTGGTTCGTGCAGTGCAGCCGGACCTCGGGTAGCGCGCCATGTCCTGGTAACGACCCAGAAAGCCCCTCGGTCACGCATGGTCTCGGCGTGTCGCGCCTCTGGTCCCTCCTGAGTCACACCAGTCCCAGGTGTCACACCTCCGGGTGGTCCTGGGCAGGAGGGGGCACGCGCTGAACCGAACACCCTGGGCGCTGCGAACGCCCCGTGTGACCATGGGCCTCGTGAGCCGACCAGCGCGCAGTCCCGAGGACGGCGCGGCCGACCTGGAACTGGTCCGTCGGGTGGCAGCGGGGGACCGCGGCGCGATCGACGACCTGTACCAGCGGTTCCGCCGTCCCGCGTTCGCGCTGGCGCGGAGGGTGCTGGCCGACGACGTGCTGGCCGAGGACGTGCTCCAGGACGTGTTCCTCAGCGTGTGGCGCGACCCGTCGGCGTTCGACGGCGCCCGGGGGAGCGTGGCCTCCTGGCTGCTCACGATGGTCCACCACAAGGCGGTCGACGCGGTCCGTCGCGAGGAGTCCCACCGCCGGCGCACGGCCCGGGCGGAGGACGACCTGGCGCTGAGCGCCCCGACCCAGACCAGTGACGTGGAGGACGACGTGTGGGAGCGGGTGGAGGCCGGCCGGGTCCGGTCGGCGCTGCGCTCGCTGCCCGACCACCAGCGGGAGGCCCTCACGTTGGCCTACTACGGCGGCTACACCCAGCGGGAGGTGGCGGCGCTGACCGGTACGCCACTGGGCACCGTCAAGACGCGGATGCTGGCCGGCATGCGCCGGCTGAAGGACACGCTGGGCACCGGGCTCCCCGGCGCCACGCCGGCCGACGGGACGTCGCGATGAGCGCCGTGGACGACCGGGGCGACGAGCACCGGGCCTGGGACGAGCTGGCGGTCGGCTGGACCCTGCACGCGCTGGAGCCGGAGGACGAGGCCCTCTTCGCCGCACACCTGGCCGACTGCCCGCGCTGCGCGCGCACCGTGGCCGAGACCGCCGACGTGATGGCGGCGATGGCCCGCGACCTGCCGCAGGCCGAGCCCTCCGACGGGCTGCGCGACCGGCTGCGGGCGGCGGTCGAGGAGACCGAGCAGCTACCCCCGGCTCGGCCGGCCCAGTCGCGCCGCGCCACCCCGCCCGCCTCCGCGCCGCCCCCGCCGTCTGCCGTGCGGGGCAACACCGCGCGGGACGTCGGAGGCCTGCCGGACCCGCTGTTCGCCGAGCCCACCGACCTGCGGCCTGCCTGGCGCCGGTTGCTGCCCACGGCACTGGCGGCCGCCGCCGTGGCCGCCGTGCTCGCCCTGGGGGCCTGGAACGTCGTCCTGTCCAGCGACCTGGACACCGCGCGGTCGACGGCCGCCGAGCGCTCGCAGATGCTCGAGGGGCTGCTGGTGCCGGGGCAGGCCACGATCGCGCCGCTCACCGAGGACGGCGAGCCGGTCGCGACCGTGGTGGTCCGCGACGGTCAGGCCCAGGTGGTGGCCACCGGGCTGCCGGTGAACGACCGGTCCGACAGCACGTACGTCCTCTGGGGGATAGGTGCTGGTTCCCCAGTGGCCATCGGGACGTTCGACGTGGTCACTCCCCAGATGGACCTGCGGACCGTAGGCTCGGCGGCGACCGGGCTGGACGAGTACTCGGCCTACGCCGTCAGCATCGAGCCCGGTCAGCAGGCTCCGTCGGAACCGACGGACATCGTCGCGAACGGGCAGGTGACCAGCTGAGCGGATCGGACACGATGGCGGCACCGGGGGAGCACCTGCCCCGGCGTCCGGCGTCCCCGGACGGCCTGACCCCGGCCCCGGACCTGCCGGAGACGTCCCAGGAGCGCCGCGCGCGGTACGACGCCGACGAGGTGCACAGCCTGCGGGAGCGGGTGGCCGAGTCGCGCTGGCGGAGCAGGATCGCCACGCGCCGGTCGCTGGACGCCCCGTACCGCGCCGGGGTCGGCCTGGTGGGTGGCCTGGTGGTGGCCTTCGGCATCGTGACCATCCCACTGCCGGGCCCGGGCTGGCTGACCGTGTTCGCCGGGCTCTTCGTGCTCGCCACCGAGTTCACCTGGGCCGAGCGGGTGCTGGAGTTCACCCGCCACCACGTCTCCCGCTGGACGACGTGGCTGGGGCGGCAGTCGGTGTTCGTCCGGCTGGCGTTCGCACTGCTGACCGCGGCGTTCGTCTGCGCTGTGCTGGTGGTGACCCTGCACGTGATGGGCGTGCCGGACTGGGTCCCGGGGTGGGTGCCACTCTGGCGCTGAGCGTCTGGCAGACTGTTCGACGCACCGGGCGATTGGCTCAGCGGTAGAGCGCTTCGTTCACACCGAAGAGGTCACTGGTTCGATCCCAGTATCGCCCACCGGATGCAGGGCCAGGTGAACCCGGACGACGGGGGACCCTGGCCCTTCGTCGTCCCCGGGGTGGTGCGCGCGCGGGCGCGGGGGCCCGGACCGGGCGCACCATGGACGGCGATGGCACTGGACCGGGCCGCCCGTCTGCGGGCCGCCGTGGAGCGGGACGGCCCCACCTGCATCTGGTGCGGCTGCGCCTTCGGCGCCCAGGTGGGCCCGACCACCGAGCACGTCGTGCCACGGGTGAAGGGCGGCCCGTCCTGGCTGGAGAACGAGGTGGCCGCCTGCCGGCGCTGCAACTCCGCCCGCGGCCATGTCGCGCCGGTCGAGTGGCTGGAGGAGTGCGAGCGGCGCGGCTGGCACCCCGACGGGCAGCGGCTGGCCCGGCTGCTCGATGCGTTGTCTCGGGCGATCGCCGAGCGCGGTGGGCAGCGCCGGGCCCGGCCCTACCTGGACGCCCAGCGACGTCGGCTCCGCCGCCGCGGCGAGGCTCCGGCTGGGGAGGTGGGCAGCGGCCGTCCCGCGTAGCGTCGCCGGGGTGAGCGACGTGGTGGGGCAGGTGGCCCAGGTCTCGGTGTACCCGGTGAAGTCCCTGGCCGGGCGGGAGGTGCCCGCGGCCGAGGTGGACGACGCCGGGCTGCGGGGCGACCGCGCCTGGTCGGTGGTCGACGCCGACACCGGCGAGCGGGTCACGGTGAAGACGACGCCGCAGCTGAGCAGCGTGGTGCCCACCGGGGACACCGAGGCCGACACGATCACGCTGACCGAGGTGCTGGGCCGGCCGGTCCGGCTCGCCGCGTCGGCCGCACCGCAGGTCGACGCCGCCGCCGTCCACCTGGTCTCCCGCTCGGCGATCGACCGGGCCGCCGGGGGCGACGTCCCGGAGGGGTGCTCGGCCGACGACCCGCGGGCCAACCTGCTGCTGCAGCTGAGCGGTGGGCAGGACGAGCGGGCCTGGGTCGGGCGCCGGCTGCGGGTCGGCACGACCGAGCTCGAGGTGGTCCGCACACCGAAGCACTGCCTGGGCGTCTACGCCGAGGTCCGCACGCCGGGCCGGGTCGCCGAGGGCGACCAGGTGCACCTGCTCGACTGAGGGTTCCGGCCGGACGCAGCCGATAGCCTGCCCGCCGTGCCCCGGAGAACTGCGCTGGTCCTGCTGGCCGTGCTGCTGGCCGGGTGCGGCACCGACGGGCCCGCCCCGGCCGCCACGCCGTCCACCGAGACCGCCGAGCCGTCGTCGGCCGCCCTGCCCACGCCGCCGGAGCCGGACTCGTTCACGCTGGTGGCGACCGGGGACGTGCTGGTGCACCAGGGTCGTGCGCTGACCACCGGCGCGCGCCGGCCCGACGGCAGCTGGGACTTCTCCGCGGTCTTCGCCCCGATCGCGCCGGTCATCGAGCAGGCCGACCTGGCGATCTGCCACCTGGAGACGCCGGTGGCCCCGGTCGGCGGGCCGTACTCCGGCTACCCGTCCTTCGCCGCCCAGCCCGAGATCGTCGACGCCCTCGCCGGCGCCGGGTACGACCTGTGCTCCACCGCCTCCAACCACTCGCTGGACGACGGCCTCGACGGGCTGGTCCGCACGCTGGACACCCTCGACGCGGCGGGGATCGCGCACACCGGCACCCACCGGGCCGCGGACGAACCGCCGACGGTGGTGGACGTCGACGGCGTCCGGGTCGGGCACGTGGCCACGACGTTCTCCCTCAACGGCGTGCCACTGCCGGCCGACGCCCCGTGGGCGGTGGACACCTTCGCGGTGCCCGACGTGAGCGGGGTGCTGGCCGACGCCGCCGCCGCACGGGCCGCCGGGGCGGAGGTGGTGGTGGCCAGCGTGCACTGCTGCGCGGAGTACGACCACGAGCCGACCGCGGACCAGGTGGAGGCCGTGCGCACCCTGCTCGCCTCCCCGGACGTCGACCTGGTGCTGGGCCACCACGCCCACGTCGTCCAGCCCTTCGAGCAGGTGGACGGCGAGTGGGCGGCCTACGGCCTGGGCAACCACCTCGCCGAGCACAGCACCCGCGGCTACGACACCGAGGACTCGGTCATCGCCCGGTTCACCTTCACCCGCGGCGGGGACGGCCGGTTCACCGTGTCCCGGGCCGAGGCGGTGCCGGTGCGGATCGAGGTGGGCGCCGACGCCGTCCGGCTGGTGCCCGCCGACCCGGAGAGCGCGGCACGGATCGGCGCGGTCCTCGACGCCCGCGGCGCCGTGGCCGACGGGCTGGCGATCGTCCCCGGCTGACCCGGACCGTCGTCCCGGCGCACTAGTCTCGACAGGCCCGGCCGACCGACCGGGCCCGCGCCGACCCTCGGGAGCTCACGTGTCCACCCCGCCTTCGCCCACCGTCGTCACCCCGATCCGGGTGCCGGCCGGGACGACGGCCCTGCAGGCGCTCAAGGACGCCGGGGTGCCGCTCAAGGGCCCGGACGGCGCGGTCGTCGTCCGTGAGGTCTCCTCCGGTGATCTCAAGGACCTCGCCTGGACCCCCGAGGTCGACACCGAGGTCGAGCCGGTCCCGGCTGCCAGCGCCGAGGGCCGCGCGGTGATCCGGCACTCGACCGCGCACGTGCTGGCCCAGGCCGTGCAGGACCTGTTCCCGGGCACCTCGCTGGGCATCGGCCCGCCGGTGGAGAACGGCTTCTACTACGACTTCGACCCCGAGCGGCCGTTCACCCCCGAGGACCTGCAGGCGCTGGAGAAGCGCATGCAGGCGATCGTCAAGCAGGGGCAGAACTTCAGCCGCCGGGAGATCGGCGACGACGAGGCGCGGGCCGAGCTGGCGCACGAGCCGTACAAGCTCGAGCTGATCGGCCTCAAGGGCGGCGCCGGTGACGAGGAGGCGGCCGAGGGCGCCGACGTCGAGGTGGGCGGCGCGCAGCTGACCATGTACGACAACCTCGACCCGCGCACCGGCGAGCGGGTCTGGACCGACCTGTGCCGTGGCCCGCACCTGCCGCGCACGTCGACCATCCCGGCGTTCAGCCTCACCCGCAGCGCCGCCGCCTACTGGCGGGGCAGCGAGAAGAACCCGCAGCTGCAGCGGGTCTACGGCACCGCCTGGGAGAGCAAGGACGCGCACAAGGCGTACCTGGAGCAGCTCGCCGAGGCCGAGCGCCGGGACCACCGCCGGCTGGGCGTGGAGCTGGACCTGTTCAGCTTCCCCGACGAGATCGGCTCCGGCCTGGTCGTCTTCCACCCCAGGGGCGGGGTGGTCAAGCGGGAGATGGAGGACTACGTCCGCCGCCGGCACATCGAGGAGGGCTTCTCCTACGTCGGCACCCCGCACATCAGCAAGGGCGGCCTGTTCGAGACCTCGGGGCACCTGCCGTACTACGAGGACACCATGTTCCCGGCCATGGACCTGGAGAACTCGAAGTACTACCTCAAGGCCATGAACTGCCCGATGCACAACCTGATCTTCCGGTCGCGCGGGCGGTCCTACCGCGAGCTGCCGCTGCGGTTCTTCGAGTTCGGCTCGGTCTACCGCTACGAGAAGTCCGGCGTCGTGCACGGCCTGACCCGGGTGCGCGGCCTGACCCAGGACGACTCGCACAGCTACGTCACCCCGGAGCAGGCGCCCGGGGAGATCCGGCACCTGCTGGCCTTCGTGCTCGGCCTGCTGCGCGACTTCGGTCTGGACGACTACTACCTGGAGCTGTCCACCCGCGGTGACTCGGAGAAGTTCATCGGCTCCGACGAGGAGTGGGCGCTGGCCACCTCGGTGCTCGAGGACGCGGCCCGGGAGACCGGCCTGGAACTCGTCCCCGACCCGGGCGGCGCGGCGTTCTACGGCCCGAAGATCAGCGTGCAGGCCCGGGACGCGATCGGCCGGACCTGGCAGATGTCGACCATCCAGTACGACTTCAACCAGCCGGCCCGCTTCGGCCTGGAGTTCAGCGCCGCCGACGGCACCCGGCAGCAGCCGGTGATGATCCACTCGGCGAAGTTCGGCTCGATCGAGCGGTTCTTCGGCGTGCTGACCGAGCACTACGCCGGCGCGTTCCCGGCCTGGCTGGCCCCGGTCCAGGTGGTGGGCATCCCGATCACCGACGAGCAGGTGCCCTACCTGACCGACGTCGCGCTGCAGCTGTGCGCCCGCGGCATCCGGGTGGAGATCGACGACTCCGACGACCGGATGCAGAAGAAGATCCGCACCGCCAGCAAGCAGAAGGTGCCCTTCGTGCTGATCGCCGGCGCGACCGACGCCGAGGCCGGCGCGGTCTCCTTCCGCTACCGGGACGGATCGCAGCGCAACGGGGTGCCGGTGGCCGAGGCCGTCGCCCAGGTCGTCGCCTGGGTCGAGGGCCGGCACAACGCCGACCCGAACGCGGAGACCCCGCTGGTGGCCGGATGACCAGCGGGGAGCAGGTCGGCGACCCGGGCGAGGGTCGGGCAGGCGGAGAGGCCGGGTACCGGGTGCCGGTGCGCAACGACGACGGCGGCCCGACGTCGGGCTTCGACCACCTGTGGACGCCGTACCGGATGGCCTACATCCGGGGCGAGAACAAGCCGACCGGCGACCACGACTGCCCGTTCTGCCTGATCCCGGCGATGTCGGACTCCGACGGGCTGATCGTGGCCCGCGGGGAGACGGTGTTCGCTGTCCTGAACCTCTACCCGTACAACGCCGGCCACCTGATGGTCGTGCCGTACCGGCACGTGCCCGACTACACCGACCTGACCACCGCCGAGGTCGCCGAGCTGGGGGCGTTCACCCAGACGGCGATGCGGGTGGTCCGGTCGGTCAGCGGCGCGCACGGGTTCAACGTGGGGATGAACCAAGGCTCGGTGGCCGGTGCCGGCATCGCCGACCACCTGCACCAGCACGCGGTGCCGCGCTGGGGCGGGGACACCAACTTCATGCCGGTGATCGGGCTGACCCGGGTGCTGCCGCAGGTGCTCGCCGAGACCCGGGCGCTGCTGGCCGGCGCCTGGCCGTCGGCTGCGCCCTCCGCTGGGTCGTCCGCGCACCCGACCGCGACGGGGGCCTGAGTGCTCGGCGTCAACCTGCGCCCCGTCGTCGGCCGCTTCTGGGCGCCCGTCGTCCGTGCGCTGGTCAAGCTGGGGGTCACCGCCGACGCGGTCACCCTGACCGGCACGATCGGCGCGGTCGCCTCCGCGGTCTTCCTCATCGGCAACGGCGAGCTGTTCTGGGGCGCGTTCGCGGTCACCGTGTTCGTGCTGCTGGACATGCTCGACGGTGCGCTGGCCCGGGCCCGCGGCGGCGGCTCGGTGTTCGGCGCGGTGCTGGACTCCACCGGCGACCGGGCCGCGGACGCAGCCATCTTCGGCGGGCTGGTGTGGTGGTTCTCCGGTGCGGGGGACAACCGGCTGCTCGTGCTGCTGGCGCTGCTCTGCCTGGTGCTCGGCGTGCTCACCTCCTACGTCAAGGCCCGCGCCGAGGGGATGGGGCTGTCCGCCGACGTCGGCGTCGTGGAACGCACCGAGCGGCTGATCCTGGTGCTGGTCGGCACCGGGTTCACCGGGCTGGGCATCCCGTACGCGGTGCACGTGGCGCTGTGGGTGCTGCTGGCCGGCAGCGCGGTGACGGTGGGGCAGCGGGTGGCCGCGGTGTACCGGGGCTCGCAGGGCATGCGGCTGCCGTCGGCGGCCGCGAGCGACGAGACCTCCGGCCGCCCCGCGTCGTGAGCCGCCGCGCCGTCCTCCTCGACCGGGTGACCGATGCCGGCTACGCGGCCGGCTGGCGGGCCGTGCGGCTGCTGCCCGAGCCGGTGGCGCGCGCCGTCTTCGCCGGCGGTGGCGCCGCCGCCGCCGCCCGCCGGGGAGGCCGCGGCGTACGGCAGCTGCGGGCCAACCTGGACGTGGTCACCGGCGGGCGCGCGACCGACGCCGAGCTGGACGCGCTCACCCGGCGCGCCATGGGGTCCTACGCCCGCTACTGGCAGGAGGCCTTCCGGCTGCCGGTGCTGGACACCGGCCGGGTGGTCGCCCACTCGACCCTGGTCGGGCGGGAGCACCTGGAGGCGGCCCGGGCACGGGGGCGCGGGATCGTGATCGCGCTGCCGCACAGCGGCAACTGGGACGCCGCCGGGGTGTGGCTGGTGCGCTGGCTGGGCGGGCCCTTCGTCACCGTCGCCGAACGGCTGCGCCCGGAGTCCCTCTTCCGCCGGTTCGTCGCCTACCGCGAGGGGCTGGGCATGCGGGTCGTGCCGCTCACCGGTGGCGAACGGCCCAGCGCCACCGTGCTCAAGGAGTGGCTCACCGCGGGCGGCACGACCTGCCTGCTGGTCGACCGGGACCTGTCCGGGGCCGGCGTGGCGGTGGAGTTCTTCGGCCGGCGGACGACGATGCCCGGCGGCCCGGCCCTGCTGGCCGCGCAGACCGGCGCCACCCTGCTGCCGGCGGTCTGCCAGTTCGACGGCGCGGGCTGGCGGTTCGTCGTCCACCCACCGGTGCCGGTGGACGGCCCCGGCCGGCTGCGGGACCGGGTGACCACCGCGATGCAGCAGGTCGCCGACGCCTTCGCCGCGACCATCGCCGAGCGGCCCGAGGACTGGCACGTGCTCGGCCGGATCTGGCCCGAGGTCGGCCCCGAGGGGCGCCCCGCGCCCGGCCCCGCCGACGCGACGCGAGCGGTGACCGGCTGATGCGGGTCGGGCTGGTCTGCCCCTACCAGTGGGACGTTCCCGGCGGCGTCCAGTACCACGTGCGTGACCTCGCCGAGACCCTGCGCGGGCTGGGGCACCACGTCGAGATCCTGACCCCTGCGCTGCACGAGGAGTCGCTGCCCGCCGAGCACGTGACCTGGGCCGGCCGCGCGGTGCCGGTCCCCTACAACGGGTCGATGGCCAGCGTGTCCTTCGGCCTGGTCTCGGCGGCCCGGGCCCGCCGCTGGCTGCGGGAGGGGCACTTCGACGTCGTGCACGTGCACGAGCCGGCGTCGGTCTCGCTCTCGCTGCTGGTGTGCATCATCGCCGAGGGCCCGATCGTGGCGACGTTCCACGCCGCGACCACCCGCTCCAAGGTGCTCGCTGCCCTCGGCCCGTGGGCCCGGCCCTGGCTGGAGAAGGTGGCCGGCCGGATCGCCGTCTCCGACTTCGCCCGGCGGGTCCAGGTGGAGCACCTCGGCGGGGACGCGGTGGTCATCCCCAACGGCGTGCACGTGCCGGCCTTCGCCGAAGGCCCCTCGCTGTCCGGCTCCCGGCGCGGCACGGGCGGCCCCACGGTCGGCTTCCTCGGGCGCTACGACGAACCGCGCAAGGGCCTGCCGGTGCTGCTGGAGGCGATGCGCACCGTCGTCCGGGAGCACCCGGGGGCGCAGTTGCTGGTGGCCGGCCGGGGCGACCCGGACGAGCTGGACCAGCTGGTGGGGGAGGACCTCCGCCCGCACGTGTCGCTCCTGGGCGAGCTGAGCGAGGCGGACAAGGGCGCCTTCCTGCGCTCGGTCGACGTCTACTGCGCCCCCAACCTGCTGGGGGAGTCCTTCGGGGTGATCCTGCTGGAGGCGATGGCCGCCGGTGCGCCGGTCGTCGCCAGTGACCTGGACGCCTTCGCCCGGGTGCTGGACGACGGCGCGGCCGGCGTGCTCGTGCCGCGCGGCGACGCCGCCGCGCTGGCCACCGCGCTGGGCGGCCTGCTCGCCGACCCGACCCGCCGGGCCGAGCTGACCACCGCCGGCCACCGGGTGGCCGCCGGCTACGACTGGTCGGTCATCGCCCGGCGCATCCTCGCCGTGTACGAGACGGTCGCCCCGCCCGGTGGGGTGGGCGTCACCGCCTCCACCGCCGACGACGCCGCCCTGCTGGGTGACCTCGCGGGTGAACCCGGGACGTCGTGGCCCTTCCGCCGGCGGGTGCGCCGCTAGCCTGAGCAGCCGTGACCACCGGTGCCTGGCTGCTGCTCGTGGCCGGCGTCCTGCTGGTCCTGCTCCTGCTGTGGACGGCGTGGACGCTGACCCGGCTGCGGCGGCTGGCCGGCCGGGTCCGCCGGGCGCGGGAGGTGCTGGACGCCGCGCTGCTGCGCCGGGCGGAGCTGGCGGCCGCGCTGGCCCGCGAGCACGCCGATGCGCTGGGGCCGGACCTCGCCGCCGCGCTGGCGACCGCCTCGGCCGGTGCGCGCGCTCCGTCGGCCGGTGACCGGGAGGCCGCGGAGAACGCGCTGGGCCGGCTGCTGCAGCGGGTGCCCGAGGCGACGCGGCCGGCCGAGCTGACCGAGGCCGGGGTCCGGGTCGGTCTGGCCCGGCGCTTCTACAACGACGCCGTCCGGGACACCCGGGCGCTGCGGCACGGGCGGCTGGCCCGGGTGCTGCGGCTGCACGGTCGCCGTCCGCTGCCGCGCTACTTCGACATCGACGACGGGCTGGACGCCGTGCTCGCCGGGCCGCTGTACGGCGGGGGCCCGCAGGGCGGGCTGCCGGCTCGCTGAACCGCCGTACGCTGGGCCGTCCGCGCCCGACGACCCTGCGAGGCAGCACACCGTGACCCAGCACGCCAGCGAGTCCACCGACACCGCCCCCGGCACCGGCACCGAGCGCGTCAAGCGCGGGATGGCCGAGCAGCTCAAGGGCGGCGTGATCATGGACGTCGTCACCCCCGAGCAGGCGAGGATCGCCGAGGACGCCGGCGCGGTCGCGGTGATGGCGCTGGAGCGGGTGCCCGCCGACATCCGCGCCCAGGGCGGCATCGCGCGGATGAGCGACCCGGACATGGTCGCCGGCATCATCGACGCGGTCTCCATCCCGGTCATGGCCAAGGCGCGCATCGGCCACTTCGTCGAGGCCCAGGTGCTGCAGTCCCTCGGCGTCGACTACATCGACGAGTCCGAGGTGCTCACCCCCGCCGACGAGGCGCACCACATCGTCAAGACCGACTTCACCGTGCCGTTCGTCTGCGGTGCCACCGACCTGGGCGAGGCGCTGCGGCGGATCGCCGAGGGCGCGGCGATGATCCGCTCCAAGGGCGAGGCCGGTACCGGCAACGTCGTGGAGGCCACCCGGCACATGCGCGCCCTGCGCAGCGGCATCAAGCGGCTGGCCACCCTCGACGACACCGAGCTGTTCGTCGCCGCCAAGGAGCTGCGCGCCCCGCACGACCTGGTCGTCGAGGTCGCCCGCACCGGGAAGCTGCCCGTCGTGCTGTTCACCGCCGGCGGCATCGCCACCCCCGCCGACGCGGCGATGATGATGCAGCTGGGCGCCGAGGGCGTGTTCGTCGGCTCGGGCATCTTCAAGTCCGGCGACCCGGCACAGCGCGCGGCCGCGATCGTCCAGGCCACCACCTTCTTCGACGACGCCGACGTCATCGCCAAGGTCTCCCGTGGGCTCGGCGAGGCGATCGTCGGCATCAACGTCAGCACGCTGCCGCAGTCCGAGCGGTACGCCACCCGCGGCTGGTGAGCGCCCCCACCATCGGGGTCCTCGCGCTGCAGGGCGACGTCCGGGAGCACCTGGCCGTGCTGCGCGGGCTGGGTGCGACGGCGGTGACGGTGCGGCGTCCCGAGGAGCTGGCCGCGGTCGACGGGCTCGTCGTCCCGGGCGGTGAGTCCACGACCATGGCCAACCTCGCGCAGCGGTTCGGGCTGCTGCAGCCGCTGCGGGACGCTGTCCGGGGCGGGCTGCCCACCTACGGGTCCTGCGCCGGGATGATCATGCTCGCCGACACGGTGCTCGACGCCCCCGCCGGCCAGCAGACCATCGGCGGCCTGGACGTCACCGTGCGGCGCAACGCCTTCGGCCGGCAGGTCGACTCCTTCGAGACCGAGGTCGAGATCGCCGGGGTGGCGGGCGGCCCGGTGCATGCGGTCTTCATCCGCGCGCCGTGGGTGGAGGAGGCCGGTCCAGGGGTCGAGGTCCTCGGCCGGGTCGTGGGCGGGCCGGCCGACGGTAAGATCGTCGCCGTCCGCCAGGGTCACCTGGTGGCGACCAGCTTCCACCCCGAGCTCACCGGTGACACCCGGGTGCACGCGGTGTTCGTGGAGCTGGTGCGGGCAGCCCGTGCCCGCCACCAGGTTTCCGACGGTGCCACTGCAGGTGCCGACAGTGAGGGGAGAGTCTCGTGAGCGGCCATTCCAAGTGGGCGACGACCAAGCACAAGAAGGCCGGGATCGACGCCAAGCGCAGCAAGCTCTTCGCCAAGCTGATCAAGAACATCGAGGTCGCGGCTCGTACCGGTGGCGGTGACCTGGCGGGCAACCCGACGCTGTTCGACGCGGTCCAGAAGGCGAAGAAGAGCTCGGTGCCCAACGACAACATCGACCGCGCGGTCAAGCGCGGGTCCGGTGCCGAGGCCGGCGGCGTCGACTACCAGGGCATCACCTACGAGGGCTACGCCGCGGCCGGTGTCGCCGTGCTCATCGAGTGCCTCACCGACAACAAGAACCGGTCGGCGATGGAGGTGCGCACCGCGATGACCCGCAACGGCGGCACCATGGCCGACCCGGGCTCGGTGTCCTACCTGTTCTCCCGCAAGGGCGTCGTCGTCGTCCCGGCCGCCGGCCACACCGAGGACGACGTGCTGATGGCCGTGCTGGACGCCGGTGCCGAGGAGGTGCGCGACCTGGGCGACACCTTCGAGGTGGTCAGCGAGCCCGGTGACATGGTCGCCGTCCGCACCGCCCTGCAGGAGGCCGGCATCGAGTACGACTCCGCCGACATGGGCTTCGTGCCCAGCGTGCAGGTCGAGCTGGACGCCGACGGCGCGGCCAAGGTCTTCAAGCTGATCGACGCCCTCGAGGACCTGGACGACGTGCAGAACGTCTACGCCAACTACGACGTCTCCGACGAGGTCCTGGAGACCATCGACGCCTGAAAGGACCCCCTCGCCCCCCACCACTCGCAGGCTCGTGGCGGGGCCCTGCGAGGGGGCCGCTCCGGCACGTCACCTGCGTGTCGGGCTCGGCGGGACACCGATCGCCGGTTAGCGTTGGTTCGAACAGGTGTTCGCGCCGATCGGTGGAGGTCTCATGCGGGTGCTCGGCATCGACCCGGGCCTGACCCGGTGCGGGTGGGGTGTGGTCGAGGGGCGTCCCGGGGCGCGGCCCACGGCGATCGGCGTGGGCGTCGTCCGCACCTCGCCCGAACTCGACCTGGAACTGCGGCTGCTGGAGGTGCACACCGCGGTGACCGCCCTGCTCCGGGAGCACCGGCCGGCGGCGGTGGCCATCGAGCGGGTGTTCACCCAGAACAACAAGGGGACGGCGACCGGCACCGCCCAGGCAGCCGGGGTCGCTGCGCTGGCCGCGGCGCAGGCCGACCTGCCGGTGGCCTGGCACACGCCGAGCGAGGTGAAGGCCGCGATCTCCGGCAACGGCCGCGCCGACAAGGAACAGGTCACGCTGATGGTCACCCGGGTCCTGGGCCTGGCCACCGCACCCAAGCCGGCCGACGCCGCCGACGCCCTCGCGCTGGCCGTCTGCCACGTGTGGCGGGCACCGGCGCAGGCCAGGCTGCGGGTCGCGGCCCTGGCCGGCGGGATCGGCGCGCCGGTGCGCAGCACCACCCTGCCGCGCTGGACCGGCATCTCCCGATGAGCACCACCGTCTCCCCGCACCGACCGACAGGAGTGGCACCGTGATCGCCAGCGTGAACGGCCGGGTGGCGGCGGTGTCCCCCGACGGCGCGGTCGTCGAGGTCGGCGGCGTCGGGCTCTCCGTGCAGTGCACCCCGGGCACGATCGCCCGGCTGACGGTGGGGGAGCCGGCCCGGCTGTCGACCAGCCTGGTGGTCCGCGAGGACTCGCTGACGCTCTACGGCTTCGCCGACGACGACGAGCGGCAGCTGTTCGAGCTGCTGCAGACCGCGAACGGGGTCGGCCCCCGGCTGGCCCAGGCGGTGCTGGCGATCCACCCGCCCCGCGAGGTGCGCCGCGCCGTATCCATGGGCGACCTCAAGGCGCTGATGCAGGTGCCCGGGATCGGCAAGAAGGGCGCCGAGCGGCTGGTGCTGGAGCTGCGGGACCGGCTCGGCACCACGGCCACCGACACCCAGCTGGACGGCCCGGCGACCCCCGGGCTGCCCGCGGTGACCCCGGTGGCGCCCTGGCGTGACCAGCTCACCTCCGCCCTGGTCGGGCTGGGCTGGAGCAGTCGGGAGGCAGAGTCCGCGCTGGCCGCCCTCGAGCCGGTGGCCGAGCAGCAGGCCGCGGACGGCGGCGTCCAGGTGGCGCTGCTGCTGCGGCAGGCGCTGCAGATGCTGGGCCGGTCGTGAGCGGCCCGTTCGACCGGGGCCTGTCCGCCGCCGACGCCGGACCCGGCCGGTTCCCCGACGACGCGGTGGACCCGCGGGCCGGGGACGAGGAGCGGGTGGTCGAGTCCGCGCTCCGGCCGCACTCGCTGGGTGACTTCATCGGTCAGCCGAAGGTGGCCCGGCAGCTGGACCTGGTCCTCGAGGGCGCCAAGCGGCGCGGGCGGCCGCCGGACCACGTGCTGCTGTCCGGCCCGCCCGGGCTGGGCAAGACCAGCCTGGCGCTGATCATCGGCTCGGAGCTGGGCACCTCGGTCAAGATCACCAGCGGCCCGGCGATCGAGCGCTCGGGCGACCTGGCCGCGATGCTGTCCAACCTCGCGCACGGCGACGTCCTGTTCATCGACGAGATCCACCGCATCGCCCGTCCGGCCGAAGAGCTGCTGTACATGGCCATGGAGGACTTCCGGGTCGACGTCGTCGTCGGCAAGGGCCCCGGCGCGACCGCCATCCCGTTGGAGATCAACCCGTTCACCCTGGTCGGTGCCACCACCCGCGCCGGCCTGCTGACCGGGCCGCTGCGCGACCGGTTCGGCTTCGTCGGGCAGATGGAGTTCTACGAGACGGCCGACCTGCAGCGGGTGCTGGCCCGCAGCGCCGACCTGCTCGGCGTGGAGCTCTCACCGGAGGGGTCGGCGGAGATCGCCGGGCGCTCCCGGGGCACGCCGCGGATCGCCAACCGGCTGCTCCGCCGGGTGCGCGACTTCGCCGAGGTGCGCGCCGACGGCCGGGTCACCCTCGAGGTGGCCCGGGCGGCCCTGGCCCTCTACGACGTCGACGACCTGGGCCTGGACCGGCTGGACCGCTCGGTGCTCGACGCGCTGGTGACCAAGTTCGGCGGCGGCCCGGTCGGTGTGGCCACCCTCGCGGTGGCCGTGGGGGAGGAGCCGCACACCGTCGAGGAGGTCTGCGAGCCCTTCCTGGTGCGCGCCGGGTTGCTGGCCCGCACCCCCCGTGGCCGGGTCGCCACGGAGGCGGCGTTCCGGCACCTGGGCCACCCGGTGCCGCGCGGTGGCCTCCCTCTCAGTGGGGGCACGGCCGACCCGCCGCTGGACGGGGCTTCGTCACAGACGCTCTTCGACGCCTAGACTCCTGCGCGCTGGCGCGCAACCCGGCTGCGGCCGGGGCGCCTCGCCCCGGAGCCACTCCGTGCGCGCGGAGTGCGCCGGCGCCGATGTACCCGAGCGGCCCGACCCCGGGTCGCACCCACCGCGCGACCTGTCGCGGTAGAGAGGCTCACCAGTCGTGGAACAGTTCTTCCCGTTGATCCTGCTCGTCCTGGCGTTCGCCCTGCTCATCGTGCTGCCGGCCCGGCAGCGGAAGAAGATGCAGGCCAACGCCGCGGCGCTGCAGGAGTCGCTGACCGTCGGCACCCCGGTGATGCTGACCAGTGGCATCCACGGCACGGTCGCCTCCCTGGGTGAGGGCACCATCGGCCTCGAGGTCGCCCCCGGCGTGGTGGTCACCGTGGCCCGCCCGGCCGTGATGGAGGTCCGCCAGCCCGCCGGCACCGTCGGTCCCCAGGGCAGCACCGGCGCCACGGGCACCGTCGAGGGCACCGTCGACGGCGACGGCGGCCCCACCGACCGCGCGCGCTGAGCCGGGTACCCCGCATGGCCGCCCGCCAGCTCCCCGCGCGGCGCTACTTCGCCGCCTTCCTCCTGATCGTCGCGGCGCTGTACGCGCTGGTGTTCTTCACCGGTGACACGCGCACCCCCCAGCTGGGCCTGGACCTCCAGGGCGGCACGACGGTCACGCTCACCGCCCGCACCCCGGACGGTCAGGCCCCCGACCCCGAGGACCTCGAGCTCGCCCGGCAGATCATCGAGCAGCGGGTGAACGGGCTCGGGGTCAGCGAGGCCGAGGTCGTCACCGAGGGCGACAGCAACATCGTCATCTCGGTCCCCGGTGACAACGGCGAGCGGGCCCGGGAGCTGGGCGCGACGGCCCAGCTGCGGTTCCGGCCGGTGCTGGTCGGACCCGAGGCAGCAACCCCGGCCGCCACCGAGTCCGCCGCACCCACGGACGGCGCCGAGGCGACCGACCCTGCCGCGACCGACCCTGCCGCGACCGACCCTGCCGTGACCGACCCTGCCGTGACCGACCCTGCCGCCACCTCGGCGGCGCCGACGGACGGCGCAGCGGAGACCACCCCGCCGGCCGCGACGGGCAGCGGTGCGGTCAGCGACCCCGCGGTCGCCGACGCGGACGCCCCGGCGGTCACCCAGGAGGAGGCGGCCGCGGAGTACGCGACCCTCACCTGCGACACGACCTCCACCGAGGTCGACCGCCCCGAGTCCTACATCGCCGCGTGCTCCGACGACGGGACGGCCAAGTTCCTGCTCGGCCCGGCCGTGATCGAGGGCACCGACGTCTCCGACGCCACCGCCGGCACCGCGCAGGGCACCGGTGAGTGGGTCGTGGACCTGGACTTCACCAACGCCGGTTCCACCGCGTGGGCCGACTACACCACCGCCAACGTCGGCAACAGCGTGGCGATCACGCTGGACGGCCGGGTGGTCTCCGCGCCGCGGATCAACTCGGCGATCGCCGGTGGCACCACCCAGATCTCCGGCAGCTTCGACCAGACGTCGGCGACGGAGCTGGCCAACCAGCTGAAGTACGGGGCCCTGCCGCTGACCTTCGAGCAGGCCACCGCGCAGACGATCACCACGGAGGTGGGCGACGAGCAGCTGCGCGCCGGGCTCATCGCCGGCGCCATCGGCGTCGCGCTGGTCTTCCTCTACGCGCTGCTCTACTACCGGCTGCTGGGCCTGGTGATGATCGCCAGCCTCGCGCTGTCGGCGGTGGTCGTCTACGCCGCCCTGGTGCTGCTGGGCCGGGAGATCGGCTTCGCCCTCAGCCTGGCCGGCATCGCCGGGTTCATCGTCTCGATCGGCATCACGGCCGACTCCTTCGTCGTCTACTTCGAGCGGCTCAAGGACGAGGTCCGGGAGGGGCGCAGCCTGCGCAGCGCCACCCCCCGGGCCTGGGTCCGGGCCCGGCGCACGATCCTGTCCGCGGACGCCGTCAGCTTCCTGGCCGCGGCGATCCTCTACTGGCTCGCGATCGGTGACGTGAAGGGCTTCGCCTTCACCCTGGGCCTGTCGACCGTGCTGGACCTGATCGTGGTCTTCCTGTTCACCCACCCGCTCATGGCGGTGCTGAGCCGGGTCAAGAGCTTCGGCAGCAACCGCTTCTCCGGCCTGGGCCAGGTCCAGCACAGCCGCCGGCCGGCCGCACCGGCCCGGGCCGAGCGCGAGCTGGTCGGCGCCGGCACGGGCAGCACCAGCACGAACGGGAGCAACCGATGACCCCGCGCGACCGCAGCGCAGCCGACCGGCCCGACCAGGACCCGGTCGAGCACCCCGTCGACGAGGTGACCGCCGACGGGACCTCCGCCGGCGATGCCACGGACGACTCGGTGACCGGCGACCAGGTCAGGGCGGACCAGGTCACCGACGACGGGCCGGCGGTGCCGCTGGGCACCGACGCCGACGAGCAGGTGGACGAGCAGCGGGTGCGCGACCAGGCTGCCGCGGACAGCAGCGGGGACGACGCCCTGGCCGACGCCGGCCTGGCCGCGGCGGGCGACGGCCGCCGCCGGGCACCGGCGCGCGGGTCGCTGGCCTCCCGGCTCTACAACGGCGAGGTCGGCCTGGACGTGGTCGCCCGGCGCCGGTTCTGGTTCCGGGTGACCGCGGTCGTGGTGCTGCTCTGTGCCCTGACCATGGTGTTCCGCGGATTCAACTTCGGCATCGAGTTCGCCGGTGGCAACAGCCTGCGGCTGCCGGCGACCAGCGAGCAGCTGGCCGACGTCCGGCAGGCGGCCGAGGACGCCGGTGCCCAGGTGTCGAGCGTCCAGGTCGTCGGTGGCGATTCCCTGCTCGTGCGCACCGCGGCCCTGGACAACGACGCCGAGACCGCCGTGGTGGCCGCGGTCGCCGAGGCCGCCGGCATCGACCCGGACCAGGTCAGCCCGCAGTCGGTCAGCGCCGACTGGGGCGGGGACGTCACCAACCAGGCGCTGATCGCCCTGGCGGTCTTCCTGGTGGCCGTCGTGCTCTTCCTGGCGGTGCGGTTCCGGCCGACGATGGCGATCGCCGCGATCGTGGCCCTGCTGCACGACATCATCGTGACGGCGGGCATCTACGCGCTGATCGGGTTCGAGGTGACGCCCTCGACCGTGATCGGCCTGCTGACCATCCTGGGCTTCTCCCTCTACGACACCGTCGTGGTGTTCGACAAGGTGGACGAGAACACCAAGGACCTGGGCAAGAGCGCCCGGTCCACCTACGGCGAGGCGGCGAGCCTGGCGGTCAACCAGACCCTCATGCGCTCGATCAACACCTCGGTGATCGCGCTGCTGCCGGTGGCCGGCCTGCTGTTCGTCGGCGCCGGGCTGCTCGGTGCCGGCACGCTCAAGGACCTGGCGCTGGTGCTCTTCGTCGGCCTGGCCGCCGGCACCTACAGCTCGATCTTCCTGGCCACGCCCGTGCTGGCCGAACTGGAGGAGCGCAAGCCGGAGAACCAGGCGCTGGCCAAGCGGGTCATGGCCCGGCGCTCCGCCGAGGCACGACAGGGCACGACCCGGGGCGACGCCCCGGTGGCCAGCGCACGCCGGGCCCGCGGCGCCGCCCGCGGTGCCACGGTCGCGGTCGCCGAGCGGCCGGAGGTCCTGCCGGACCGGCCCGCGGCCGACGTCCAGGTCGAGTCGCCGGCGTCGGTCCAGCGCACCGTGGGCGGTGGCACGACGGCTCCGCGGCCCGGCCAGCGCCCGCAGCGCCCGGCCGGCAGGAAGCGGCGGTGACCACCGCACCGGTGAGCGGTGACCAGCTGCCGATCGACGAGCTGGTCGCCACGGTCGCGGTGACGATCCCGGACTTCCCCGAACCGGGGGTGCTCTTCCGCGACCTCACCCCGGTCTTCGCCGACCCGGTCGCGTTCCGCCGGGTGGTCGACGCTCTCACCGAGCCCGCCGACGTCGACCCCCGGGCCGCGGCGCTCAGCGGCACCAACGGGGGGCCGGGCTTCGACGTGGTCGCCGGCATCGAGGCCCGTGGCTTCCTGCTCGGGGCCGCAGTGGCCCTCGACGCCGGCACCGGCGTCGTCCCGGTGCGCAAGGCCGGCAAGCTGCCGCGGGAGGTCGTGTCGGCCTCCTACGACCTGGAGTACGGCGCCGCCACCCTGGAGCTGCACACCGACTCGATCGAGCCCGGGCAACGGGTGCTGGTGGTCGACGACGTGCTGGCCACCGGCGGCACGCTGCAGGCGGCGATCGCCCTGGTGGAGCAGCTGGGCGGGATCGTGACGTCGGTCGCGGTCGTGGTGGAGCTGCTGGGACTGGGGGGCCGGGAGCGGATCGCCCCGCACCCGGTGCACGCCCTCTGGCGCACCTGACCGCCAGCCCCCTCCGGGTGAGCGCACCCGGCGATCTCCCCCGCGCCGCGGCTAGCATGGGGAGGGTCATCCACTCCTCAACAGTGCAGGAGCTCCCGTGGCCTCTGACGTCGTCGCACCGCAGACGTCCGGCGCGCCCCCCGTCGAGGAGGCGCCGCCGCGGGTGACGCTGCCGCAGCGGCCCGCCGTCCGTCGTCCCGACGACGTGGCACCGGAGCCCGGCGGGGAGAACGACGCCGCGCCCCGCCGCCGGGTGCGCGACCGGCTGGCCCGCCGAATCGTGGCCGGCCAGCGATCCACCGGCATCCGCCCGGTGCTCGAGCCGTTGGCGGCACTGCACCGGCAGAGCCACCCGAAGGCCGACCTGCTGCTGCTGCAGCGGGCCTACGACGTGGCGGAGGAGGCGCACTCCGCGCAGAAGCGCAAGAGCGGTGACCCCTACATCACCCACCCGCTGGCGGTGGCCACCGTGCTCGCCGGGCTGGGCATGGACACCACCACGCTGGTCGCCGCGCTGCTGCACGACACCGTGGAGGACACCGGCACCACGCTGGAGTCGATCACGACCGACTTCGGCCCCGAGGTCGCGCACCTGGTCGACGGCGTCACCAAGATCGACAAGGTCAAGTTCGGCGACGGTGCGCAGGCCGAGACGATCCGCAAGATGATCGTCGCGATGTCCCGCGACCCCCGGGTGCTGGTCATCAAGCTGGCCGACCGGCTGCACAACATGCGCACGCTGCGCTTCCTCCCGCCGGAGAAGCAGGAGAAGAAGGCGCGCGAGACGCTGGAGATCCTCGCCCCGCTGGCCCACCGGCTGGGCATGAACACCATCAAGTGGGAGCTGGAGGACCTCGCGTTCGCCACGCTCTACCCCAAGCGGTACGACGAGATCGTGCGGCTGGTCGCCGAGCGGGCGCCGTCCCGGGACACCTACCTGTCCGAGGTCACCTCGGCGGTGACCGACCAGCTGAAGTCGGCCAAGATCGAGGCGATGGTCGCCGGCCGGCCGAAGCACTACTACTCGATCTACCAGAAGATGATCGTCCGCGGCCGCGACTTCACCGACATCTGGGACCTGGTCGGCATCCGGATCCTGGTCGAGTCGGTACGCGACGTGTACGCGGCGCTGGGCATCATGCACGCCCACTGGCAGCCGGTACCGGGCCGCTTCAAGGACTTCGTGGCGATGCCGAAGTTCAACATGTACCAGTCGCTGCACACCACGGTGATCGGCCCGCAGGGCAAGCCGGTCGAGTTGCAGATCCGTACCCACGAGATGCACCGCACCGCGGAGTACGGCATCGCGGCGCACTGGAAGTACAAGGAGAAGGCCAAGGCCGCGGCGAAGGCCGGTGGCGGCAAGGCCGAGCTGGTGCCGGCTCCGGGCGCGCCCGGCGACGACATGCTGTGGCTGCGCCAGCTGCTGGACTGGCAGCGCGAGGCGCAGGAGCCCGGCGAGTTCCTGGAGACGCTGCGCTACGACCTCGGTCCGCAGGAGGTCTTCGTCTTCACGCCCAAGGGCGACGTGATCAGCCTGCCGGGGGAGTCGACCCCGGTCGACTTCGCCTACGCGGTGCACACCGAGGTCGGGCACCGGTGCATCGGCGCCCGGGTCAACGGCAACCTGGTCTCCCTGGACAGCAAGCTGTCCAACGGCGACGTGGTGGAGGTCTTCACCTCCCGGTCGCCCACCGCGGCGCCGTCCAAGGACTGGCTGTCCTTCGTCGGCAGCTCCCGGGCGCGCACCAAGATCCGGCAGTGGTTCACCAAGGAGCGCCGCGAGGACGCCGTCGAGGCCGGCAAGGACGCCCTCACCAAGGCGATGCGCAAGGCCGGCCTGCCGCTGCAGCGTCTGCTCGGCGGCGAGCAGCTGGCCACGCTCGCCGCTGACCTGCACTACCCCGACGTCAGCGCGCTGTACGCCGCGGTGGGGGAGAACCAGGTCTCGGCGCACTCGCTGGTCGAGAAGCTGCTCATCGCCCTGGGCGGCTCCGAGGGCGCGACCGAGGACATCGCCGAGACGGCGATCCCGACCAAGCGCACGATCGCCCGCACCGCCAGCGGCGACCCGGGCGTCGTGGTGCACGGCATGCACGACGTGTGGGCCAAGCTCGCCAAGTGCTGCACCCCGGTGCCCGGGGACGACATCCTCGGCTTCGTCACCCGCGGCGGGGGCGTCAGCGTGCACCGCACCGACTGCACCAACGCCGGCGACCTGCAGACCAAGCCCGAGCGACTGGTGGAGGTCGACTGGGCCTCGCAGCCCGGTGCGGTGTTCCTGGTCGCCATCCAGGTGGAGGCGCTGGACCGGCACCGGCTGCTCTCCGACGTCACCAAGGCCCTCGCCGACGAGCGGGTCAACATCCTGTCCGCGTCGGTGCAGACCAGCCGGGACCGGGTGGCGATCAGCCGGTTCACCTTCGAGCTGGCCGACCCCGCACACCTGGGCGCGGTGCTGCAGACGGTCCGCAACGTCGACGGCGTCTTCGACGTGGAGCGCGTCACGGCCTAGCCGGCCGGGTCGGGCGGCCCGGCTCAGGCGCGGGTGGCCAGGACGGCGTAGAGCGGGTCGCCGACCCCCGGCCGGGTCCGCAGCTCGACGGTGGGCTCGGTGAACCGGCGGCTGCGGCGCACCAGCTCGGCGATGACGGCGCCGTGCTGCTCGTCGTCGGTGGCCAGCCACCCGCGCACGGCCTTGGTCGGGAAGCACCGGTTCGAGTAGGTCACCGCCAGCACCCCGCCCGGGCGCAGCACCCGGCCCACCTCGGCCAGGACCTCGACCGGCCGGGTGAGGTAGTCGATGGACACGCAGCAGACGGCCGCGTCGACGTCGTCGTCGGGCAGCGGGATGGTCGGGTCGGCGTTCAGGTCGTGCACCAGCCGCTGCGTGGCCGCGGGGTTGGCCGCGAGCTCGTCGGCGTTCATGCCGAGCACGACCAGGTCGGCCGGCGGGGTGCGGAAGTGCGACACCCACGACGACATCAGGTCCAGCACGCGGGTGGGCCGGGGCGCCGCCCCGTCGATGCCCAGCTCGGCGTACAGCGCCCCGACCGCGGCGATCGCCGCGTCGTCGATGTGGGTGACCAGCCGGGCCGGTCGTAGAACCGCGCGTCCGGACCGTCGTCGGCGCGGTCGAAGAAGCCCGGGGGGAAGCCCGCGTACGGGTCGGCGGCCATGTCCCCAGTGTGCGGGCGCGGACGCAGGAGGGCCCGGTCCCCAGGTGGAGACCGGGCCCTCGTGCGTCGTGCGCTACTGCTGGACGGTGACCGACTCGATCGTCACCGGCGTGGCCGGGGCACCGTCGGTGGCCCCGCCCTCGATGCCGGCGGCCGCGATGGCGTCCAGCGTCGCCAGGCCGGCCTCGTCGATGGTGCCGACGACGGTGTAGTCGGGCTGCAGCTGGCTGTCGGCGTAGACCAGGAAGAACTGGCTGGCGTCGGTGCCCTGCCCGGCGTTGGCCATCGCCAGGGTGCCGCGCGGGTAGGTCTCGTCGCCGGTGACCTGGGTCGGGAAGTCGTAGGTCGGGCCGCCGGTGCCGGTGCCGCTGGGGTCACCGCACTGCAGCACGCTCAGGCCGCCGCTGGTGAGCCGGTGGCAGGGGGTGCTGTCGAAGAAGCCCTGCTGGGCCAGGTAGACCATGCTCGCCGAGGCGCAGGGTGCGTTCTCCTGGTCCAGGGTCAGCCCGATGTCACCGGCGGAGGTGGTCATCGTGACGTTCGCCGTCCCGGTGGTCGGCACCTCGGCCGGCGGGACGCCGACGTCGGTCAGCGTCTCGCTGCCGGAGGTGTCCGGCACGAAGTCGCAGGTGCCGTCACTGCCGTCGACCACGCCGGCCGCCGTGGAGTCGCCGGCGGCGGTGGCGTTGCCGGCGTTCTCCTCGTCGCCACCGAGCCCGGTGATGATGAAGACCGCGCCGATCACGGCGAGGACGGCGACCACGGTCACCCCGATCAGCGTGTTGCGCTTGCGCTTCTGGGCGAGCTCCTCGCGCCGCTCGAGCTGGCGCTGCAGACGTCGCTGGGCCGCCTCGCGGCGCTGCTTGTTGGTCGGCACTCTTCTCGGGCTCCTCGGCTTGCTGCGCTGTCTCACGGGCGGCCGTCCGGCTCCGCGCCCGTGGATGTCGAGAGCGCAGTGTAGGTGGGGCAGCTGTCCGCTCCCTGGCAGCGCGGCCAGAGCGCCGGGACGCCCGCGTAACCTGCACGGGTGCTCATCCGCTCCTTCCCCGCCGGCGCCTTCGGCACCAACTGCTACGCCGTCGCGTCCGGCGCCCGGCAGGAGTGCGTCGTGGTCGACCCGGGGATGGACGCGGTCGAGCCGCTGGCCGCGATGCTGGCCGCCGACGGGCTGAAGCCGGTCGCCGTCGTGCTCACCCACGGCCACCTGGACCACACCTTCTCGGTGCTGCCGGTGTGCGAGGGCTACGACATCCCCGCTTACCTGCATCCCGAGGACAGCGGCATGCTCGCGGACCCGGCACGCTGGCACGGCCCACAGCTCGCCCCGCTGATCACCGGCGTGCGCCTGCCGGACCCCGCCGACGTCCTGCCGCTGGCCGACGGGACGACGATCTCGCTGGCCGGGGTCGACCTGACCGTGCGGCACGCGCCGGGGCACACCCGCGGTTCGGTGGTCTTCTCCCTGGACCTGGGGGAGGCGCCCGGCCTGCTCGCCGGGGACGTGCTGTTCGCCGGCTCGGTGGGCCGGGTCGACCTGCCCGGCGGGTCGTGGGAGGACATGCTCGGCTCGCTGCGCGACGTCGTCCTGCCGCTGGACGACGAGACCGTCGTGCTCCCCGGGCACGGGCCGGCCACCACGATCGGGCGCGAACGCGCCACCAACCCCTACCTGGCCGAGGCGGCCGCCGCGCCCAAGGGCCGGGGCCTGTGAACGGGCACCGGACGGACCGACGAGTTGAGCGAGTGAGGGCACTGTGACCGAGCCGATGCGGGCTCCCAAGGGCACGTTCGACACGCTGCCCCCCGAGTCGGCGCAGTTCCTCGCCGTCCGGGACACCCTGACCGCGCCGCTGCGTCGGGCCGGGTACGGCTACATCGAGACGCCGACGTTCGAGGACACCGCCGTGTTCTCCCGTGGGGTGGGGGAGTCCACCGACGTCGTCGCCAAGGAGATGTACACCTTCACCGACCGGGGCGGCCGCTCGCTGACCCTGCGCCCGGAGCTCACCGCCGGGCTGATGCGCTCCTTCATCGAGCACCGGCTGTACGCCGGCGCGCTGCCGGTGAAGCTGTGGGCGGTCGGCTCCGCCTTCCGCTACGAGCGCCCGCAGGCCGGGCGGTACCGGCACTTCACCCAGGTCGACTGCGAGGCGCTCGGCGTCGACGACCCGGCGCTGGACGCCGAGGTGGTGGCGCTGGCCGTGCAGGGGTTCCGCGACCTGGGGCTGCGCGACTTCGAGCTGCTGCTGACCTCGCTGGGTGACGCCACCTGCCGGCCGCAGTACCGCGAGCTGCTGGTCGACTTCCTCGCGAAGTTGGACCTGGACGAGGACACCCGGCGCCGGGCGGAGATCAACCCGTTGCGCGTGCTGGACGACAAGCGCCCCGAGGTGCAGGCCCAGCTGGCCGACGCCCCGCTGATGGTCGACCACCTGTCCGACTCCACGAAGGCGCACTACGACGCCGTCCGGGAGCACCTGACCGACCTGGGCGTCCAGTGGACCGAGGCGCCGCGGCTGGTGCGCGGGCTGGACTACTACACGAAGACGACGTTCGAGTTCGTCCACTCCGGCCTGGGCGCCCAGTCGGCGATCGGCGGCGGCGGGCGCTACGACGGGCTCTCCGCCGCCCTCGGCGGCCCGGACCTGTCCGGCATCGGCTACGCCGTGGGCGTGGACCGCACGCTGCTGGCGGTGCAGGCCGAGGGGCTGGACGTGGTGGCGTCGAGCGGGGTGCAGGCGTTCGTCGTCCCGCTGGGCGCGGAGGCCAAGCGGCTCGCGGTGAAGCTCGTCGGGCAGCTGCGCGAGGCCGGCGTCTCCGCCGACACCGTCTACGGCGACCGCGGGCTCAAGGGCGCGATGAAGGCCGCCGACCGGTCGGGGGCCACCCACGCCGTCGTCGTCGGCGACCGGGACATCGCGGAGGGCGTCGCGCAGCTGCGTGACCTGCGCACCGCCGAGCAGGTCGCCGTCCCCCTGGGTGAGCTGTTCGACCGGGTGCGTGCGACGGTGGGGGCATGACCTCTTCGACTCCGCTGGAGACCCGCCCGCTCGGCCGCACCGGAGCCGACGTCTCGGTCGTCGGCCTGGGCACCTGGCAGCTGGGCGGCGACTGGGGCGACGTCACCGAGGACGACGCCGCCGCCGTCCTGGACGCCGCGCTGGACGCCGGGGTCACCCTGCTCGACACCGCCGACGTCTACGGCGACGGCCGGTCCGAGGAGCGCATCCGCAAGGCGCTGGCCGCCCGCGGTGAGCGCCCGTTCGTCGCCACCAAGGCCGGCCGGCGCGCCGACCCGTTCACCGCCGAGCAGTACACCCCGGAGAACCTGCGCGCCTGGATCGACCGCTCGCGGCGCAACCTGGGCGTGGACACCCTGGACCTGGTGCAGCTGCACTGCCCGCCGCCGACCGTCTACTCCGACGAGCGGGTCTACGACACCCTCGACGCCCTGGTCTCCGAGCAGGCGATCGCTGCCTACGGGGTCTCGGTGGAGACCGTCGCCGAGGGCCTGACCGCGCTGCAGCACGAGGGCGTGCAGTCGATCCAGGTGATCCTCAACGTCTTCCGGCGCAAGCCGCTGGAGCAGCTGCTGCCCGCCGCCGCCCGCGCCGAGGTCGGCATCCTGGCCCGGGTCCCGCTGGCCAGCGGCCTGCTGTCGGGCAAGTACTCCACCGACACCACCTTCGCCGCCGACGACCACCGCAACTTCAACCGCAACGGCGAGGCCTTCGACGTCGGCGAGACCTTCGCCGGGGTGCCCTTCGAGGTCGGCGTCGCCGCCGCCCGCGAGGTCGCCGAGATCGCCGGCCCGGACGTCACCACCGCCGCGTTCGCGCTGCGCTGGGTGATCGACCAGCCCGGTGTCACCACCGTCATCCCGGGCGCGCGCAACGTGCAGCAGGCGCTGGGCAACGTCGCCGCCGCCTCGCTCCCGTCCCTCACCCCCAGCCAGCTCGCCGACCTCGAGCGCGTGTACGACGAGCGCATCCGCGCCCACGTGCACGACCGCTGGTGACCCGTTCCCCCTTCTCGAAAGAGGCCTGAAGTGCTCCGCACCCACGACGCCGGCACGCTCCGCGCGACCGACGCCGGTTCCACGGTCACCCTCGCCGGCTGGGTCGCCCGCCGGCGCGACCACGGCGGGGTCGTCTTCCTCGACCTGCGCGACGCCTCGGGCTACGCCCAGGTCGTCGTCCGCGAGGAGGAGGCGCACGCGCTGCGCAACGAGTACTGCGTGCTCGTCACCGGTCAGGTGCAGGCCCGGCCGGCCGGGAACGAGAACGCCGAGCTGCCCACCGGTGAGATCGAGGTCGTCGCCAGCGAGCTGCGGGTGCTGTCCGCCGCCGCGCCGCTGCCGTTCCCGATCGAGACCGCGCAGGCCGCCGGTGACGACGTGCGGTACCGGTACCGGTACCTGGACCTGCGCCGGCAGGGCCCGGCCGCCGCGCTGCGGCTGCGCAGCGAGGTCAACCGGATCGCCCGCGGCGTCATGGCCGGGCACGGGTTCACCGAGGTGGAGACCCCGTCGCTGACCCGCTCCACCCCCGAGGGCGCGCGCGACTTCGTCGTCCCGGTGCGGCTGCAGCCCGGCCACTGGTACGCGCTGCCGCAGTCGCCGCAGCTGTTCAAGCAGCTGCTGATGGTCGGCGGGCTCGAGCGGTACTACCAGATCGCCCGCTGCTTCCGGGACGAGGACTTCCGCGCCGACCGGCAGCCGGAGTTCACCCAGCTGGACTTCGAGATGAGCTTCGTCGAGCGGGACGACGTCCTGGCCGTCGCCGAGGACGTCATCCGGGCGCTGTGGCGCGAGCTGGCCGCCTACGACGTGCCGGAGATCCCGCGGATGACCTACCGCGAGGCGATGGACCGGTTCGGCTCCGACAAGCCCGATCTGCGCTTCGGGGTGGAGCTCACCGAGCTGACGTCGTACTTCGCCGACACCCCGTTCCGGGTCTTCCAGGCGCCCTACGTCGGCGCGATCGTGATGCCCGGCGGCGGCTCGCAGCCGCGGCGGGCGTTCGACGCCTGGCAGGACTGGGCCCGCTCCCGCGGGGCCAAGGGGCTGGCCTACGTCACCATCGCCGAGGACGGCACGCTCGGCGGGCCGGTGTCGAAGAACATCTCCGAGTCCGAGCGGGCCGGGCTGGTCGAGGCCGTGGGGGCGAAGCCCGGCGACTGCGTCTTCTTCGCGGCCGGCCAGCGCCGGTCCGCTCAGGAGCTGCTCGGCGCCGCACGCAACGAGGTGGCCAAGCGACTCGAGCTCATCGAGCCCGGTTCGTGGTCGTTCCTGTTCGTCGTGGACTTCCCGATGTTCGAGGAGACCGAGGACGGCGACTGGACCTTCATGCACCACCCCTTCACCTCGCCCACCCCGGAGTGGCGGGAGCGGTTCGCCGAGGACAAGGGCGCCGCACTGTCGGACGCCTACGACCTGGTGTGCAACGGCAACGAGTTGATGAGCGGGTCGGTCCGCATCGCCGACGCGGAGCTGCAGGAGCGGGTGTTCCAGACCCTGGGCATGACCCAGGAGGAGGCCCGGGCGCAGTTCGGCTGGTTCCTGGAGGCCTTCGACTACGGCCCGCCGCCGCACGCCGGTGCCGCGATCGGCTGGGACCGGCTCACCGCCCTGCTGGCCGGGGTGGACTCGATCCGCGAGGTCATCGCCTTCCCGAAGACCGGCGCCGGCTTCGACCCGCTGACCGGGGCCCCCACCCCGATCACCGCAGCCCAGCGCACGGAGGCCGGCATCGACGTCGACCCCGACGCCGAGCCCGCTCCTGGTCAGCCCGGCGCCCCTGGCCCGACGGACCCCTCGAAGGGCTGACGCCGCCCAGCCGGTCGGTCATCGGCCGTTGCCCGCAGCCCTGGGTGCAGGGAGCCGCGGCATCGGGCCGGTGACCGGCCGGCGGTCGTCGATCGCCGGCCGGGGGCTCGGCGGCACCCGACCGGGGCGGCCGCGGCGATCGATGCAGTCGCTGCAGCGAGCGCGACGCGGTCCCGGGAGACCCCCACGGACGGGTGTCCGCCCCGGGCGAGGTGACCGGGTTCAGTCGCCGGAGACTGCGGACACCGGGCGCCAGGTGCCGTCCTCGAGCTCGTAGAGCACCCCGGCGTCCCCCCGGGAGTCGGGCAGGCCTGCCGGGGCGTCGTCCCAGACCACCAGGTACCGGGCGCCCACCTCGGACACGTCGGCGGCCACCTCCCGCGCCGCCTCCGCCGAGCCCGTCAGCCCCACGTAGGGCACGCCGCACAGGTAGGCGAGCAGGTTGCTGCGTCCCCACTCGTCCACCCCGGCCAGGGGGGCGTCCAGACCCTCCGGGCACGCACGCTCCGCGAGCGCCCACACGCCCCGGTCGCGGTCGGGTGGCTGGTGGAGGGCGAGGAACCAGAAGGCGGTGGCGAGCGCGACGACTGCCGACAGCGCCGCGCCGAGCACCCGGAGCGCCCGGGGTCGCCGCGCGCCCAGGGCCTGCAGCGCCACCGCGGCGGGCACCAGCAGGGCGAGCATGGAGAACCACAGGTACCGGTCGGTCACGATCAGCAGCATCATGCCGCCGGCGAGCACGCCCGCTGCGGCCGTGGACCCCAGTGCGACCCACGAGCCCGGTTCCCGCGGGCGGCGTGCCGCGAGCACCGTGCCGGCCAGGGCGAGCACGGTCTCGACCGGCCACTTGCGCACCAGCGTCTCGACCACGTACCCCGCCTGCTCGGCCACCCGCCCCAGCCGCTGGCCGATCCGTTCCCCCGATTCGGCAGGGGCGGCGTCGGCCGCCTCGTCCCCCGCCTCGTCCGCCGGCTCGTCGGTGCGGACCGGGGCGAGCGCCGACGGGTTCTGCCAGGGCGTATCGGGCGCCGCGGCCGTGGGCGCGCGGAGGCCGGGGGACTCCAGCGGGTTGCCCTCCACGCCCGGCTCGAGGTAGTTCGCGTTGAAGGAGGCCGCCGTGGTGATCGTCGGGTGCCCGGCCTGCACGCTGATGAGGGTGATCCACGGCGCTGCCAGCGCCAGCGCCACGGCCGCGGTCACGGCCGCCGTCCGCAGCGGGGCGGCGGTGCTCACCACGCCCGACGGCGGCACCACCGTCGTCGGGCGGCGGGACGCCCACAGCCGGACCACCGTGACCAGCACCAGGAAGGCGAGGACGAAGGGGAGCGCGACCGGCTTGGCGAGGTAGGCCAGCCCGCCCCAGAGCCCGGCCAGTGCGGCGCCCCGGACGGTCGACGCCGCGAGCAGGGCCCGGACGAACAGCAGCAGGAGGAGCGCCAGCAGGCCGTCGGGGAAGACGTCCCACAGCGCGATGACGACCAGGAAGGGCGCGACCAGGAGCTGCGCGATCTCCCTCGCGGGCGTCGTCGCGCCGGCCCGCCGGGCCAGGTCGCCGATCACCGCCACCAACCCCACCGAGACCAGGAGCAGGACGGCGCGCAGCGCGAAGGGGGCGGGCACGCCGAGCGCGGTGAGGGGCGCGGCCAGCGTCGGCAGCAGGATGCTCCAGTAGCCGGTGACGGCGTCGGACCACCGGCCGTCGGCGAGTGCCTCGGTCAGCGTCGCGTAGACGACGCCGTCGGGGTTGAGGCTGCTCCAGCTGCCGGGCAGCAGCACCGCCCAGCCCACCAGCAGGACGGCGTAGGGAGCCGCCTGCCAGGCGTTCCTGGACCGGGTCTGCTGCAGCACGGTCCGCAGTCTGGTGCACGCGCGGTGCCGGTGGACGGCCGGGAGGCGGAGATCACCCGGACCTCGACCCTGCTCCCGGCCGCGGGGTCGAGGTCAGGAAGCGGCCAGCCGGGCCAGCTGCTCGGGGCTCAGCTCCAGGTCGGCACCGGCGGCCGAGTCGGTGACGGACCCGGGACGGGAGGCGCCGGGGATGGGGAGGACGACCTCGGCCTGGGCCAGGTGCCAGGCCAGGGTGACCTGGTGGACCGAGACGCCCAGCTCGTCGGCGACGGCGGCGAACTCCGCGGCGGTGGAACCCAGCTCCTTGGCCGCCGAGACGCCGCCGAACGGGCTCCACGGTAGGAACGCCAGGCCGGTCGCCGCGCAGTGCGCCAGCTCCCCGGCCGAGGAGCGCCAGCCGGGGGAGAACTGGTTCTGCACGCTGACCAGCGCGTCACCGACGATCGCCCGGGCGGCGTCGATCTGCCCGACGTCGGCGTTGGAGATGCCGGCCATCCGCACCAGCCCGGCGTCCACCAGTTCCCGCAGCGCGCCCATCGACTCCTCCCACGGCGTGGCCGGGTCGGGGCGGTGGAACTGGTAGAGCCCGATCGCCTCGACGCCCAGCCGGCGCAGCGAGGCCTCGCAGGCCCGGCGGAGGTAGGACGGCGACCCGTCCAGCTCCCACTCGGTGCCGCGCCGGGTGTGCCCGCCCTTGGTGGCCACCAGCACGCCGTCCGGCGAGCCGGCCGAGCGCAGCGCGCGGGCGACCAGCTCCTCGTTGTGGCCGAACTCCGCCTCGTCCCGCGCGTAGGCGTCCGCGGTGTCGATCAGCGTCACCCCGGCGTCCAGCGCCGCGTGCACCACCGCCTCGGCCTCGGCCGGTGCCGGGCGGGGGTCCTTGGTCGACAGCGGCATGGCGCCCAGGCCGATCGCCCCCACCGTGACGGTGCCGACGCCGGCGTTGCCGATCGTGCGCTGCTGCATGGGGGTCTCCTGGAGGTCGAGGGTTGCCGGATCCGTCGTGCCCCGCGGGTAGCTTCGCAACCGTGACGTCGCTGTTCGACCCCGCTCCCGAGGAGGGGCCGCCGCCGGTCGACCCCGGGGCGCCGCTGGCCGTCCGGATGCGTCCGCGGTCGCTGGACGAGGTGGTCGGGCAGCAGCACCTGCTCGGTGCGCGCGCCCCGCTGCGCCGGCTGGTGGAGGCCGACGAGCCGATGTCGCTGGTGCTCTACGGCCCACCAGGCACCGGGAAGACGACGCTGGCGCACGTCATCTCGCTGGCCACCCAGCGCTCCTTCGTGCAGCTGTCGGCGCTGGACTCCGGGGTCAAGGAGGTGCGCGCGGTCATCGCCAACGCCAAGCGCGAGCTCACCCACGCCGGCCGGCGCACCGTGCTGTTCATCGACGAGGTGCACCGGTTCTCCAAGACCCAGCAGGACTCGCTGCTGTCCGCGGTCGAGGACCGGATCGTCAGCCTGATCGCCGCCACCACCGAGAACCCGTTCTTCTCCGTGGTCAGCCCGCTGCTCTCCCGCAGCCTGGTGCTGGCGTTGCAGTCACTGGACGACGAGGACGTGCGCACCGTGCTCCGCCGGGCGCTGACCAGCGAGCGCGGTCTGGACGGCGCGGTGACGCTGACCGCCGAGGCCGAGGAGCACCTGCTGCGGGTGGCCGGCGGTGACGCCCGCAAGGCGCTGACCGCCCTGGAGAGCGGCGCCGGTGCGGCCCGGGCGGCCGGTTCCGACGTGCTGGACCTGGCCACCCTGGAGACCGCCGTCGCCCAGGCCGCGGTGCGCTACGACCGGTCCGGTGACCAGCACTACGACATCGCCAGCGCGCTGATCAAGAGCATCCGGGGCAGCGACGTCGACGCCGCACTGCACTACCTGGCGCGGATGGTGGAGGCGGGGGAGGACCCGCGCTTCATCGCCCGCCGGCTGGTGATCTCGGCCAGCGAGGACATCGGCATGGCCGACCCGACCGCACTGCTCACCGCGGTCGCCGCCGCCGACGCGGTCGCCTTCATCGGCATGCCCGAAGGCCACTTCCCGCTGGCGCACGCCGTCGTCCACCTGGCCACCGCGCCCAAGTCCAACGCGATCACCACCGCGATGGGGGAGTCGGTCGCCGACGTCCGCGCCGGGCTGGCCGGGCCGGTGCCCGCCGGGCTGCGCGACGCGCACTACGCCGGGGCGAAGAAGCTCGGCCACGGGAAGACCTACGTCTACCCGCACGCGCACCCCGACGGCGTCGTCCCGCAGCAGTACCCGCCGGACGCGCTGGTGGGCAAGGACTACTACCGGCCGACCGGGCGCGGGGTCGAGGCCCAGATCGGCGCCCGGCTGGCCAAGCTCCGGGCGATCGTCCGCCGCCGCGGCTGAGTCGCGACGGTCGCCGTCGGCGAACGGCAGCGCCCGGTGTCGGTGCCGGCGGTTAGGGTTGCCCGACCGGTGGACCGTCACCGGCGACGTGCACGAGACGACGAAGGGGACCCTCGAGTGTCTGCAGGAGAGTGGGCCGGGCTGATCGCAGCCGGTGCCTTGGTGCTGCTGGTGGTCCTGGTGGCGGTGCCGCTGCTCAAGCTCGGGCGCACCCTGGACGAGACGACGCTGACCATCCGCCAGGTCCGGGAGCAGAGCCAGCCGATCCTGAGCCAGGCGTCGACGACGGTCACCCACGTCAACGCCAACCTCGAGCGGGTCGACGACATCACCGGCAACGCCGCGAACGTCTCCAGCAACGTCGCCGCGCTGACCAGCGTGTTCGCCGCCACCCTCGGCAGCCCGCTGATCAAGGTCGCCGCGTTCAGCTACGGCGTGCGCAGCGCGGCGAAGAAGAAGCGCGAGGGAGCTGCACTGGCGTCCGCGCAGCAGTCGGCCAAGGACGAGCGCCGCGCCCGTCGCGCCGCCCGGCGGGCCGCCTGATGCGCCGGCTGTTCTGGCTGACCATGGGCATCACCATCGGGGTGCTCGTCGTCCGCAAGCTGTCCCAGACCGCGGAGAAGCTGACCCCGCAGAGCATGGCCGGCAACCTCGCCGACGGTCTGCGCGACCTGGCCGACGCGATCGGTGACTTCGGTGCCGACGTCCGGGCCGCCGCCGCGGTCCGGGAGGACGAGCTGCGCGCAGGCACCGGGCTGGACGCACCGCTGCCCGACAACTCGCAGGTCGCGCTGCCGACCCGCCGCGGCGCGCACGCCGCGGACAGCTGAGCCATCACCTCCGGGCCTCGCTGAGCCCACCCCTCCGGGCACCGCTGAGCCCACCCCGCGCTGAAGGACCGAGAGCACCCGCATGCAGACCGCCGAGATCCGCCGCCGTTTCCTGGAGCACTTCGAGAAGCGCGGGCACACCGTCGTCCCCAGCGCCTCGCTGGTGTCGCCGGACCCCTCACTGCTGTTCACCGTCGCCGGGATGGTGCCGTTCATCCCGTACCTGACCGGTCGCGAGCCCGCGCCGTTCCCGCGGGCCACCAGCGTGCAGAAGTGCGTCCGCACCCTCGACATCGAGGAGGTGGGCAAGACCACCCGGCACGGCACGTTCTTCCAGATGAACGGCAACTTCTCCTTCGGCGACTACTTCAAGGCCGAGGCCATCCAGTTCGCCTGGGACCTGGTGACCGGCGCGGTCGCCGACGGCGGCCTGGGGCTGGACCCCGAGCGGATCTGGCCGACGGTGTACCTGGACGACGACGAGGCGTTCGACGCCTGGCGCGCCTACGTCCCGGCCGAGCGCATCCAGCGCCGCGGCAAGGACGACAACTACTGGTCCACCGGCGCGGCCGGCCCGGCGGGGCCCTGCTCGGAGATCCACTACGACCGCGGGCCGGCCTACGGCCCCGGCGGTGGTCCCGAGGCCGATCCCACCGGCGACCGGTATCTGGAGATCTGGAACCTGGTCTTCATGCAGTACGAGCGGGGGCCGGGGGAGGGCAAGGAGTTCCCGATCCTCGGCGACCTGCCGAAGAAGAACATCGACACCGGCATGGGCCTGGAGCGGGTGGCCTTCCTGCTCCAGGCCGTCGACAACATGTACGAGATCGACCAGGTGGCGCCGGTGCTGCACCGGGCGGCGGAGCTCGCCGGGGTGCGCTACGGCGCCGACCACGACGCCGACGTCCGGTTGCGGGTGGTCGCCGACCACGTGCGCAGCGGCCTGATGCTCATCGGCGACGGCGTGACCCCGGGCAACGAGGGGCGCGGCTACATCCTGCGCCGGCTGCTGCGCCGCGCCGTCCGCTCGATGAAGCTGCTCGGCGTCGACGAGGCCACCCTGCCGCAGCTGCTGCCGGTCTCCCGCGATGCGATGAGCCCCAGCTACCCCGAGCTGGCCACCGACTTCGCCCGCATCTCCGGGATCGCCTACGCCGAGGAGGAGGCGTTCCGGCGCACCCTCACCGCCGGGACGGCGTTGTTCGACACCGCGGTGGGCCAGGCGAAGGCGGCCGGCACCCCGGCGCTCTCCGGTCAGCAGGCGTTCTCGCTGCACGACACCTACGGCTTCCCGATCGACGTGACCCTGGAGATGGCCGCCGAGCAGGGCGTCAGCGTCGACGAGGAGGGCTTCCGGGCCCTGATGAAGGAGCAGCGGGACCGCGCCCGGGCCGACGCGCGCGCCAAGCGCACCGGCGCGGTCGACGTGCTGGCCTACCGGCGGCTGCTGGCCGAGCACGGGCCCACCGACTGGCGGGCCTACGACACGCTGCACACCGACTCCCGGGTCCTCGGCGTGGTCGACGAGGAGGACACCGACGGCGAGCCGGTCGTCGGTCCGGGGTCGGTCACCCGGGTCGTCCTGGACCGCACGCCGTTCTACGCCGAGTCCGGTGGTCAGGTCGCCGACGCCGGCGAGCTGACCTGGGACGGCGGCCGGGCCGAGGTCATCGACGTGCAGCGCCCGGTCAAGGGCCTGGTCGCCCACCAGGTGCGGGTGCTCGAGGGCGAGCTGCGCGCGGGCACCGAGCTCACCGCACAGGTCGACCGCGAGTGGCGGCTCTCGGCCTGCCAGGCGCACTCGGGCACGCACGTGCTGCACGCCGCGCTGCGCCAGGTGCTCGGCCCGCAGGCGCTGCAGTCCGGCTCCTACAACCGCCCCGGCTACCTGCGGCTGGACTTCGCCTGGCAGGGCGCGCTCTCGGCGCAGCAGCGGATCGACGTCGAGGACGTCGCCAACGCCGCCGTCCGCGCCGACCACGCGGTCCGGGCGCTGTACATGACGCTGCCCGAGGCGCGGGAGTTCGGCGCGCTGGCGCTGTTCGGGGAGACCTACGGCGAGCAGGTCCGGGTCGTGGAGATCGGCGGCGAGTGGTCCCGTGAGCTCTGCGGTGGCACGCACGTGCGGGGCAGTGCCCAGATCGGCACCCTGGCGCTGACCGGGGAGAGCTCGGTCGGTTCCGGCGCGCGCCGGGTCGAGGCCGCCGTGGGTCTGGAGGGCTTCCGCTACCTGGCCCGCGAGCGCGACCTGGTCCGGCAGCTGGCCGACCTGCTCAAG
Source organism: uncultured Modestobacter sp. (assembly GCF_947486615.1). GTDB lineage: Bacteria > Actinomycetota > Actinomycetes > Mycobacteriales > Geodermatophilaceae > Modestobacter. Next base: position 133,729 of record NZ_CANKUD010000010.1, on the reverse strand, counting down.
ACGCCGCAGGACGGGTTGACCGACCGGGTCAGCGGCATGATCGCCCGGCTGCGGGACGCCGACCGTGAACTGGCCGACCTCCGTGCCCAGCACGCCGTGGCCGCCGCCGGTGACCTGGCGGCCGGCGCCCGCGAGGTGGGCGGGGTCGCGGTGGTCACCGCGTCGCCGTCCGGTCTCTCCGGGGGCGACCTCCGCAGCCTGGCGCTGGACGTCCGTGGCCGGCTCGGGGAGCGCCCGGCAGCGGTCGTGCTGGCGTCGGCCGCCGACGGCAAGGTCGCGCTGATCGCTGCGGTCAACCCGGCGGCGCAGCAGCGCGGGCTCTCGGCCAACGACCTGCTCAAGGCGGCTGCGCCCGCGGTCGGTGGGCGCGGCGGCGGCAAGCCGGACGTCGCCCAGGGCGGGGGCACCGACCCCGACGGCATCCCCGCTGCCCTGGCCGCGGCCGAGCAGGCCGTCGGCGCGGCCGGCGCATGACCGACGAGGCCCCCGGTCCCGGCACCGGCCCGGTCGGTGCACAGGTGACCCGCCCACCCGTGCCGCCGACCGGGCGCCCGGGCGGCGGGGCCGCTGACGGTGCGCACCGGACCGAGCGCGTGCCGTTCCCCCTCCCCGCGCCGACCCCGGTCGACGGACCGTCCGACGTGCCGGCCGGGCCGGGTCAGCCGGAGACTGGCGCCCTGGACCTGGGCGGCTACCCGCCCCGGGTGCCCGGTGCAGGAGCGCGCCGACCGGTGCGCCCGGGACCACCCCCGGACGAGGAGGCGAGCCGCAGCGATGACGAGTGATCCCGTCGCGGGTGCCGCAACGCAGGGGTGGACCCCCGGCCGACGGCTCGGCGTCGACGTCGGCACCGTGCGCGTCGGGGTCGCGCTCTCCGACGCCACCGGCACCCTGGCCAGCCCGCTCGTGACGCTGCGTCGCGCCAAGGACCAGAGCGACCTGAACCGCCTCGCTGAGCTGGTTGTGACAGAAGAGGTGGTGGAGGTGGTTGTGGGTTTGCCAACGCACCTGAACGGAGCGTCGGGCGCCTCGGCAAGAGATGCCAGTGCATACGCTCAAGCCCTGGCCAGTCGCATCGGGAGCGTCCCGGTGCACCTCGTCGACGAGAGGCTCTCCACCGTGACCGCAACGAGTCATCTGCGCGCAGGCGGCATCGATGCCCGCCGGCAGCGCGCGGTGATCGACCAGGCGGCTGCGGTGGTCATCCTGCAGAGTCACCTCGACGGGCGTTCGCGCACTGGCACTGACTCGAGGGGGCGCCACTCGTGACGGACCCGACCCAGCCGCGCCCGCGCGGCCGCCACGCACAGCCCGACGCCGACGGCACGGGCCGCTCCGCCGCCGACATGCTGGCCGCCTGGTCCAGCTCCGCCGTGGCGACGGACACCGCGGCGGACGCCACCCTGCGGCCGCGGCGTGGACGTCGCTCCGCCCCGGACACCGATGCCGCCGGCGTCCGGGTCCTGTCCCGTCCCGCGGTGGACGTCGCCGACGTCGGCATCACCGGGCTGGAGGCCACCGGCATCGCCAACGTCGGGCTGGCCGCCGCCGGCCTCGACGTGAGCGCGTTCGGCATCGACCGCCCGACCCACGGTGCCGCCTCGACCGGCCGAGGGCGCGTCGGTGACGACGGTGCCCGGCTCCGCGGCCCCGCCCTGCCCGCCGCACCGGCCGCCCGCGCGTGGGCCCCGCCGACCGCTGCGGCGCCGGCCACCGCCGAGATGCCCGCCGCACCGCCGGCCGTCCCGCTCCTGACCGGGGACGACCGCAGTCCCGGGGACAGACGGCTCGTGCCGCCGCCGCGCCCGGCCGTCGAGCCGACCATCGCCGACCGCGTCGTCGCCGACCGGTTCGCCGACACCGACACCGACCCGGGGTGGCTGTCCGCCCCGCAGCGAGCCGCGGCCGACGCGGCTCCCCAGGCAGCCGCGGGCAGCTCCCTGGCAGCCCTGTTCACCGACGTCCCGGGCACCTCCGCGCGCGACCGGGACGACGAGCCGGCCACCGAGGTGCACGGCGCGGCCCAGCCGTACGCCGAGCAGCGCGATCACCGGTACGGCGACGACCGGTACGCCGACGATCGGTACGCCGACGACCGGCACCACGACGACCGGTACGCCGACGACCGGCACCACGACGACAGGCACCACGACGACCGGCACCACGACGACCCGCACCACGACGACCCGCACCACGACGACCCGGGCCCGGCCACGGGTGCCGGGGTGTTCGACCAGACCGGCGGCCTCGAGGTCATCGGTGGTCACCCGGAGGACCAGCACCACGACGACCTCTACGACGACGCCCACCACGACGACGGTCACGGCGGCGACTCGGGTGGCGGCCGGGGACGTGGTGGCGGGGGCCGTGGCGGCGGGGGGCGTGGCGGCGGTCGGCGGTCCGGTGGCGGCCGCAAGCGCCGCGGCCCGATCACCGTCGCCATCTCCCTGCTGGTGCTGCTCGGCATCATCGGCGGGCTGGCCTTCGGTGGGCTCTACCTGTGGCGCACCATCAACCCGGTGGCCGAGGACTACTCCGGCACCGGCACCGGCGCCGTGGAGATCCGGGTCAACGACGGCGACTCGCTGCGCGCCATCGGCAACACGCTGGTGGAGGCCGACGTGATCGCCTCGGTGGAGCCCTTCGCCGACGCAGCGGCGGCCAACCCCGCCGCCACCGGCATCCAGCCGGGCGTCTACGGGCTCCGGTCGCAGATGTCCGGCCAGGCGGCGCTGGACCTGCTGCTGGACCCCGCCTCACGGATGGTCACCAAGGTGACGATCCCGGAGGGCCGGACGGTCGACCAGACGCTGCAGTTGCTGGCCGACAACGGCGGGCTGTCGCTGGAGGAGCTGCAGGCCGCGGCGGCCGACCCCGCCGCCCTGGGCCTCCCCGCCTACGCCAACGGCCTGCTGGAAGGGTTCCTCTTCCCGGCCACCTACGACGTCGAGCCGGGTCAGACCGCGGTCGACGTGCTCAGCCGGATGGTCGCGCGCACCGAGGAGGTGCTCACCGAGCTGCAGATCCCGGTGGAGAACCGGCTCAGCGTGCTCACCGAGGCCAGCCTCGTCCAGGCCGAGGCCGGGTCGATCGAGGACATGGGCAAGGTCGCCACGGTGCTCAACAACCGGCTGGCCGACGGCATGAAGCTGCAGCTGGACACCACGGTGAACTACGCCAACGACAAGGGCGGCATCACCACGACGGCCGAGGACCGCGCCAACCCCTCGCCGTACAACACCTACTACCACGTCGGGCTGCCGCCGGGGGCCATCAACAACCCCGGGGAGGAGGCGCTGCGTGCGGTGCAGTCCCCGACCCCGGGCGACTGGCGCTTCTTCGTGGTCGTCGACCCCGACACCGGGGAGACCCGCTTCGCCGCCACCGGGGCCGAGCACCAGCAGAACGTGCTGCTGTTCCAGCAGTGGCTGCGGGACAACCCGGGGAACTGAGATCACGAACGCAACCGGCTCACCGGCCGGCCGGAGGGCAGCAGTCCTCGGCCGGCCGGTGAGCCACTCGCTGTCCCCGGTGCTGCACCGGGCGGCCTACGCCGCCCTGGGCCTGACCGACTGGAGCTACGACGCGCTGGACGTCGGCGCCGAGGACCTCCCGGTGCTGCTCGCCGGCCTGGGCCCGGAGTGGCGCGGGTTCTCGGTCACCATGCCCAACAAGCGGGCCGCCGTGGCGGTCGCCGACGTCGTCGAGCCGCTGCCCGGGTTGCTGCGCGCCGCGAACACCCTGGTCCGCACGGACGACGGCGGCTGGCGGGCGGAGAACACCGACGTGGCCGGCGTGGGCACCGCGCTGCAGGCCGGCGGGGTCGACCAGCTCGAGCACGCGGCCGTCCTCGGGGCCGGCGGGACAGCGGCCGCTGCGGCGGTGGCGCTGGCCTCGCTCGGCGCCCGCCAGGTGGACCTCGTCGTCCGGGAGCCCGCGCGGGCGGGTGACGTCGTGCGGGTGCTGGACACCCTGGGCGTGGCCGTCGACGTGCAGCGCCTGGCGGCCGGTGGTGCGGTCGCCGCGCCGGTCGTGGTGAGCACCGTGCCGGCCGAGGGCCAGCCCGCGGTCGCCGAGCTGGCCTGGCGGCCCGGCCAGCTGGTGCTCGACGTGCTCTACGCCGGCTGGCCCACCCCGCTGGCCCGCCGCGTCGAGGAGGCCGGCGGTGACTCGATCAGCGGCCTCGAGGTGCTGTTCTGGCAGGCCACCGCCCAGGTCGAGCTGATGACCGGCCACCCTGCCCCGATCGCCGCCATGCGCGCCGCGCTGGACGCCTGACCCCGCTCCCGGTGACCGGCCTGCTCGTCGCCGTGGGCGCTGCCGCGGGCCTGCTGCTGGGCCCGTGGCTGGCCGCGGTCACGGTGCGACTGGCCGGCCGTGACCCGGCCGCCCGGCCCTCGACCACCCGGGTGGCCACCACTGCGCTGCTGGCCGGTGCCGTGCTGGCCGCTGCCCCGGCACTGACCGGTGCCCGGCCGGCCGCGCTGGCGTTCGCCTGGGTCGGCGCGGCGGCCGTCGTCCTGGCCGGGGTGGACCTGGCCGTGCACCGGCTGCCCGACCGGGTCACCGGACCGGCGGTGGGTGGCTGCGTCCTGGCCCTGCTGGCCGACGCCGTCGTCCTGGACAGCTGGGGTGCCCTGCTGCGCGCCGTCGCTGCGGCGGCTGCGGCGTACCTGCTGGGCACCGCCGTCCGGCTGGTACAGCCGTCGGGCCTCGGCGGTGGGGACGTGAAGCTGCTCGCGCTGCTCGGGCTGGTGCTCGGCTGGGTCGGCTGGGGGGTGCTGCTGGCCGGGGTCTTCGCCGGCCTGCTGATCGGCGCCCTCGGCTCGCTGCTGCTCATCGCCCTCGGGCGGGCGGGGTGGCGCACCGCGATCGCCTTCGGCCCGCCCCTGCTGCTCGGGGCCTGCGTGGCGCTGGCCCTCGTCGCTCCGCTGTAGCCGGCTGCCGCCCCTCCCGAGCACGCGAGGGATGTCGGGGGCACCTCCTAGACTCCCCGGCATGTTGCGTTGGCTGACCGCAGGCGAGTCGCACGGTCCGCAGCTGACCGCACTGCTGGAGGGGCTGCCCGCCGGGGTGCGGGTGCAGACCACCGACATCGACGGCCAGCTCGCCCGCCGCCGGCTCGGCCACGGCCGCAGCGCGCGGATGAGCTTCGAGGAGGACGTCGTCACCCTCACCGGCGGCGTCCGGCACGGGGTCACCCAGGGCGGGCCGATCGCCGTCCAGATCGGCAACACCGAGTGGCCGAAGTGGCAGAGCGTGATGTCCGCCGACCCGGTGGACCCCGAGGTGCTGGAGGGCCAGGCGCGCAACGCCCCGCTCACCCGGCCCCGGCCCGGGCACGCCGACCTCGCCGGCATGCAGAAGTACGGCTTCGACGACGTCCGGCCGGTGCTGGAGCGGGCCAGCGCCCGGGAGACCGCGGCGCGGGTCGCGCTCGGGACGGTCGCGAGGCAGTTCCTGCACCAGGTGCTCGGCGTCCAGGTGATCAGCCACGTGGTCGGCATCGGCCCGGTCTCCGTGCCCGACGGCGTGCTCCCGGGGCCGGAGGACAACCCGCAGCTGGACGAGGACCCGGTGCGCTGCGCCGACCCGGCCACCAGCGAGCGGATGGTCGCCGAGATCGACGACGCCCGGAAGTCCGGCGACACCCTCGGCGGGGTGATCGAGGTCGTCGTCCACGGGCTGCCGCCGGGCCTGGGCAGCCACGTGCACTGGGACCGGCGGCTGGACTCCCGGCTGGCCGGTGCGCTGATGGGCGTGCAGTCGGTCAAGGCCGTCGAGGTCGGGGACGGGCTGGAGACCGCCCGCCGGCGCGGCTCGGTCGCCCACGACGAGATCGACGTCGACGGCTCCGCAGACGGACGACGCAACCTCTCCCGGCGCACCGACCGGGCCGGCGGCATCGAGGGCGGCATGACCAACGGCGAGGTGCTCCGGGTCCGGGCCGCCATGAAGCCGATCAGCACCGTGCCCCGCGCGCTGGCCACCATCGACACCGCGACCGGCGAGGCCGCGGTCGCGATCAACCAGCGCAGCGACGCCTGCGCGGTGCCCCGCGGCAGCGTGGTGATGGAGGCGATGGTCGCCCTCGTCCTGGCCGACGCGGTGCTGGAGAAGTTCGGCGGCGACTCCGTGCCCGAGACCCGCCGGAACGTCCAGGGCTACCTCGACGCGCTGACCTACCGGTGACCGGCCCGTCGGTCGTCGTCGTCGGCCCACCGGCGTCGGGCAAGACGACGGTGGGGACGGCTGTGGCGGCCGCCCTGGGGCTGTCCTTCCGCGACACCGATGTCGACGTCGAAGCGGCGACGGGGGAGTCGATCGCCGACCTGTTCGTCCAGCACGGCGAGCCGCACTTCCGCGAGCTCGAGGAGCAGGCGGTCGCCCGGGCGCTCGCCGAGCACCACGGCGTGCTGGCCCTCGGCGGTGGCGCGGTCACCAGCGCGGCCACCCGCGCGCTGCTGGTCGCCCACGGCCGTACCGGGAGCGCGGTGGTCTGGCTGGACGTCGACGTGTCCTCGGCCGCCAAGCGGGTGGGCCTCTCCCGGGACCGGCCGCTGCTGGCGGTCAACCCGCGCGCCATGCTGCGCACCATGCTGGAGGCCCGCGCCCCGCTCTACGCGGAGGTGGCCACGCTGACCGTCGCCACCGGGGGGCGGTCCGTCGACGAGGTAGTGGCCGACGTGCTGGCCGCCGTCGGGCAGGAGGCCCCGTGAACGCCGACGTCCACCGGATCACCGTCGCCGGGGACCGCCCCTACGACGTGCTCATCGGCCCGGGCGTGCAGTCCCAGCTGGGGCTGGTGCTCGACGGGACCGCCCGGGCCGCAGTGGTGCACAGCCGCTCGCTGGCCGCCGCCGCGGGTGCCGCGGTGGAGACGTTGCAGCAGGCCGGGATCGCCGCCGAGGCGGTGGTCGTCCCCGACGGCGAGGCGGCCAAGACCGCCGAGGTCGCCGCCGGCGCCTGGGAGGAGTTCGGCCGGCTGGGGCTCACCCGCTCCGACGCCGTCGTCGGCGTTGGCGGGGGAGCGATCACCGACCTGGCCGGCTTCCTCGCCGCCACCTGGACCCGCGGCATCCGCGTCGTGCAGGTGCCGACCAGCCTGCTGGCCATGGTCGACGCCGCCGTCGGGGGCAAGACCGGGATCAACACCGCCGCGGGCAAGAACCTGGTCGGCGCCTTCCACCCGCCGGCCGCGGTGCTCGCCGACACCGACGCCCTGGCCGGGCTGCCCGAGGCGGAGTTCCGCGCCGGCCTGGCCGAGGTGGTCAAGTGCGGGCTCATCGCCGACGACCGCATCTTGGAGCTGCTGGCAGCCGACCCGACCGGCCGGCGCGACACGGCCGAGCTGATCGCCCGCGCCGTCCAGGTCAAGGCCGACGCCGTGGGGGAGGACCTCTACGACACCGGCCGCCGGGAGTTCCTCAACTACGGCCACACGCTCGGGCACGCCATCGAGCGGGTCGAGGACTTCGGCTGGCGGCACGGCGAGGCCGTCGCGGTCGGGCTGGTGTTCGCCGCCGAGCTCGCCGCCCAGGCCGGCCGGCTGTCCCGCGCCGACGCCGACCGGCACCGCGACCTGATCGCCGCGATGGGCCTGCCGACCAGCTACCGCGGCGACTGGCCGCAGCTGCAGTCGGTGATGCGGCTGGACAAGAAGGCCCGCGGCGCCTCGCTGCGCTTCGTCGTCCTCGACGGGCTGAGCAACCCGGGGCGTCGCGCCCCGACGATCCTGACCGACCCCGACCAGGCCTGGCTCGACGCCGCCTGGGCCGCCGTGTCGCAAGCCCACGTGTCCTCGGCCCACCCCGCCGCCCCACCGAACGAGGAGAACAGATGACCGTCCAGGTGCTCAACGGCGCCAACCTCGGCCGGCTCGGCACCCGCGAGCCCGAGGTCTACGGCTCCACCACGCACGCCGAGCTGGTCGAGCTGATCGGTGCGGCCGCCCGCGAGCTGGGCCTGGACGTGGTCGTCCGGCAGACCGACTCCGAGGCCGAGCTGCTCGGCTGGGTGCACGCCGCGACCGACACCGGGGACGCCGTGGTGATCAACCCCGGCGGCTGGTCGCACACCTCGGTGGTGCTGCGCGACGCGCTCGCCGCGGTGACCGCGCCGGTGGTCGAGGTGCACATCAGCAACGTGCACGCCCGCGAGGCCTTCCGGCACCACTCCTACGTCTCCGCCGTCGCCGACGGCACGATCGTCGGACTCGGGGTCACCGGCTACGAGCTGGCGCTGCGCTGGCTGGCCGGCAAGGGCGTCCGATGACCCGGGACACCTCGCGCGAGGCCGCCCGGCGGGAGCGGCTGCGCCAGGTCGCGGCCGCGAACGGCCTGGACGCCGTCCTGGTCACCAACCTGCTCAACGTGCGCTACCTGACCGGCTTCACCGGCTCCAACGGCGGGCTGCTGCTGCGCACCGACGGTCGCGACCTGTTCGGCACCGACGGCCGGTACACCACGCAGGCGGCGAGCCAGGTCCCCGACGTCGAGGTGCTGGTGGACCGCGGCACGATGCCGGCGCTGGCCCGGGCCGCGCTGGCCGGTGGGGCGACCCGGCTGGGCTTCGAGTCCCACGTCGTGACCGTCGACGAGCTGCGCGGCCTGGAGCGGCTGATCGGCGAGGGCGGCTCCGCCGTCGAGCTGGTCAGCGTCCGCCGGACGGTCGAGACGCTGCGCGCGATCAAGGACGACGGCGAGGTCGAGGCCCTGCGCCGGGCCTGCGCGGTCGCCGACCAGGCGCTGGCCGAGCTCGCCGCCGAGGGGGCGCTGCGACCGGGGCGCACCGAGCTGCAGGTGGGCCGCGAGCTCGACGCCCGGATGCTCGCCCTCGGCGCGGAGGCACCCAGCTTCGAGACGATCGTGGCCGCCGGCGCCAACTCGGCGATCCCGCACCACCGACCCGACGGCACCGAGCTGCGCGAGGGCGACTTCCTCAAGCTCGACTTCGGCGCCACCGTCGACGGCTACCACTCCGACATGACCCGCACCCTGGTGCTCGGCCACGCCGCGGACTGGCAGCGCGAGGTCTACCAGCTGGTCCAGGAGTCCCAGGCCGCCGGCCGGGCGGCCCTCGCCGTCGGCGCGGACGTCACCGCGGTCGATGCCGCCTCCCGCGACGTCATCGTCGCCGCGGGCCACGGCGAGCACTTCACCCACGGCCTCGGGCACGGGGTCGGGCTGGAGATCCACGAGGCTCCGGCCATCTCGGCCCTGGGCGCAGGTACCCTGGCCGCTGGCATGGCCGTCACCGTGGAGCCCGGGGTGTACCTGCCCGGCCACGGCGGTGTCCGGATCGAGGACACCCTGATCGTCACGGACGACGAGCCCGAGTTGTTGACCCTCACGAGCAAGGAACTGCTGGTCCTCTAGATGGCTACCACCAACGACCTCAAGAACGGCATCGTCCTCAACCTCGACGGTCAGCTCTGGACCGTCACCGACTTCCAGCACGTGAAGCCGGGCAAGGGCGGGGCGTTCGTCCGTACCACCCTGAAGAACGTGCTCTCGGGCAAGGTCGTCGACCGCACCTTCAACGCCGGCACCAAGGTCGAGACGGCGACGGTCGACAAGCGTTCGATGACCTACCTGTACAAGGAGGGCACCGACTTCGTCTTCATGGACGGCGACACCTTCGAGCAGATCTACGTGCCCGAGGTGACCGTCGGCGGCGGCGCGGACTACCTGCTGGACAACACCGAGGTCATCGTGGCGGTGCACGACGGCACCCCGCTGTACGTCGAGCTGCCGGTGACCATGGAGCTCGTGGTGTCGCACACCGACCCGGGACTGCAGGGCGACCGCTCCACCGGTGGCACGAAGCCGGCGACGCTGGAGACCGGCGCGGAGATCCAGGTCCCGCTGTTCATCACCACCGGCGAGAAGCTGAAGGTCGACACCCGCGACGGCCGCTACCTCGGCCGGGTCAGCTGATGCTGCACACGCCCACCCGGCCCACCCGCTAGTGGCCGCCCGTTCCAAGGCACGCAAGCGCGCGGTCGACGTCCTCTACGAGGCCGACCTGCGGGGCGACGACCCGGTCGCGGTGCTGCGTGACCGCGTCGCCGACGGCAACCCGCCGGTCCCCGAGCACGCCGTCCGGCTGGTCGAGGGGGCGGTCGAGGAGCGTGCCCGGATCGACGAGCTGATCGAGGCCCACGCCTCCGGCTGGTCGCTGGACCGGCTGCCCGACGTGGACCGCGCGATCCTGCGGATGGCGGTCTACGAGCTGCTGTGGGTCGACGACGTGCCCGACGCGGTCGTCATCGACGAGGCGGTGGAGCTGGCCAAGGCGCTGTCCACCGACGACTCCCCGGCCTACGTCAACGGCGTCCTCGGCGGCATCGTCCGCGCCGAGATCCCCACCTGACGTCCCAGCGCTGAACGCGGACGGCCCACTCTGCCCCGCAGAGTGGGCCGTTCGCGTTCAACCTGTCGTCGCCCACGGCCCGCCCGGTCCTGCGGTCTCGGAGGCATCGGCCGGTGGGAGGGCACGAGCTCGCAGATCTCGGGTGCGCCGCGACGCGCAGAGGCCCCATCCGCTGAGCGGGTGGGGCCTCGTGTGCGTCGGTCAGGTCAGCGCGGAGTGCGGCGGCGGTCGCCGCCCCAGGACGGCTCGTCGTCGTCCTCGGTGGCGTAGCCGACGCCGTCGGCGCCGGGGGAGAGCACGCCCCACTCGATGAGCCGGGTGGTCAGCTCGTCGGGGCTCATGTCGTAGATGATCGCCAGCGACTTGAGGTCCTCGGCGCGGATCGAGAGCACCTTGCCGTTGTAGTCGTGCCGCTGGGCCTGGATGGTCGAGGCGTAGCGGGCCAGCGGGCCGGCCTCGTCGGCGGGCAGCGAGCCCAGCGACTCCAGGTTGAGCACGATCTTGGTGCTCTTGGTGACCGCGGAGCTGGGCCGCGGGTCGGGCAGCAGCTCGGAGACCGGGACGCCGTAGAAGACGGCCAGCTCGGACAGCCGCTGCACGGTGACCGCGCGGTCGCCGCGCTCGTAGGAGCCGACGACGACGGCCTTCCACCGGCCGTGGGACTTGTCCTCCACGCCCTGCAACGACAGCCCTTGCTGGTTGCGGATGGCCCGCAGGCGGGCGCCCAGCGCCCTGGAGTAGTCGGTGCTCATGACCTCTGCTCACTGACTGTCGTCGTAATGGGACCGTGCTGGTCACGCAGAGTACTTGGCTTCTGAGACGGGCGACAGTCAGGAGCCCCCTTCGGGTCAGATCTCCCGCCGGAGGCCGCGGCGGCGGGCGCGATGCGGGTCACCTCCGGGGGTGCAGTACCGTCGCCGTCGGTCCACCTCCGTCGCCGGCCGTCCCGGCCGATGACGGCGAACTCCTTTAACGACCCGTCCCGTGAGGCGGGGAAGGAGGCTGCGATGACCGAGCGCCCGGCGCCGTCATCAGAGCTGCCCGCACCACCTGCGCCGTCCCAGCAGGCGCCGTTGCTGACCGCGGACGACGTCGCGCGCGTCGTCGACCGGATCGCCCACCAGCTGATCGAGAAGGCCGGGGACTCCCTCGCCGACCTGGTGCTGGTCGGCATCCCCACCCGCGGCGCCCCGCTGGCCCGCCGCCTGGCCGCCCGGGTCGAGTCGTTCTCCCAGCAGCCCGTCGAGGTCGGCACCGTCGACATCACCCTCTACCGCGACGACCTGCGGCTGCGCGGGGTGCGTGCGCTGGAGGACACCCGGCTGCCCGAGTCCGGCATCGACGGCCGGCTCGTCGTCCTCGTGGACGACGTGCTGTTCTCCGGCCGGTCGGTGCGTGCGGCGCTGGACGCGCTGCGCGACCTGGGCCGGCCGCGGGCGGTGCAGCTGGCGGTGCTGGTCGACCGCGGCCACCGCGAGCTGCCGATCCGCGCCGACTACGTGGGCAAGAACCTGCCCACCGCGCGCAGCCAGAAGGTCGAGGTCCACCTGGCCGAGATCGACGGCCTCGACGAGGTCCTCGTGACCGGCGGCGTCGCCGGGGGCGACCGGTGAAGCGGCACCTGCTGGAGGCCGGCGACCTCGACCGGGACGACGCCACCCTCGTGCTCGACACCGCGGCGCAGATCGAGCAGGCGCTGGCCGGCCGCGAGGTCAAGAAGCTGCCCACCCTGCGCGGGCGCACCGTGGTCAACCTCTTCTACGAGGACTCCACCCGCACCCGGATCAGCTTCGAGCTGGCCGCCAAGCGGCTCTCCGCGGACGTCATCAACTTCTCCGCCAAGGGCAGCAGCGTCTCCAAGGGCGAGAGCCTCAAGGACACCGCGCTCACCCTGGAGGCGATGGGCGCCGACGGCATCGTCGTCCGGCACGGGGCCTCCGGGGCGCCGCACCGGCTGGCGCACTGGGTCCGCGGCAGCGTGGTCAACGCCGGCGACGGCACGCACGAGCACCCCACCCAGGCACTGCTGGACGCCTACACGATCCGGCAGCGGCTGGGCCGTCTCGACGGCGTCCGGGTGGTGGTCGTGGGCGACGTGCTGCACAGCCGGGTGGCCCGCTCCAACGTCTGGCTGCTGTCGACGCTGGGCGCCGAGGTCACCCTGGTCGCCCCGCCGACGCTGCTGCCGGTCGGGGTGGGCAGCTGGCCGGTCCAGGTCAGCTACGACCTGGACGCCGTCCTGCCCAAGGCCGACGTGGTGATGATGCTGCGGGTGCAGGCCGAGCGGATGAACGCCTCGTTCTTCCCCAGCGCCCGCGAGTACAGCCGCCGCTACGGCCTGGACGCCCGCCGGATGGCGGTGCTGCCCGACGACGCGATCGTCATGCACCCGGGCCCGATGAACCGCGGCATGGAGATCGCCGCCGAGGTGGCCGACTCCGCCCGCTCCACGATCGTCGACCAGGTCGGCAACGGCGTCAGCGTGCGCATGGCCGTCCTGTACCTGCTGCTGGGAGGGGCTCCCGAATGAGTCTGCTGATCACGAACGTCCGCCCCTACGGCGAGGACGCCGTCGACATCCGCATCGCCGACGGCGTCATCGCCGAGATCGGCACCGGCCTGGACGCCGGGGACGCCGACGTGGTCGACGGCACCGGGCTGGTCGCGCTGCCGGGCCTGGTCGACCTGCACACCCACCTGCGCGAGCCGGGCCGGGAGGACGCCGAGACGGTCGAGACCGGCAGCCGGGCCGCCGCACTCGGCGGGTTCACCGCGGTGCACGCGATGGCCAACACCGACCCGGTCGCCGACACCGCCGGCGTCGTCGAGCAGGTCTGGCGGCTGGGCCAGCAGGCCGGGCTGGTCGACGTCGTCCCGGTCGGGGCGGTCACCGTCGGCCTGCGCGGCGAGCGGCTGGCCGAGCTCGGCGCGATGGCCGACTCCGCCGCCCGGGTCCGGGTGTTCTCCGACGACGGGCACTGCGTCGCCGACCCCGCGCTGATGCGCCGGGCGCTGGAGTACGTCAAGGCACTGGACGGCGTCGTCGCCCAGCACGCCGAGGAGCCGCGGCTCACCGTCGGCGCGCAGATGAACGAGGGCGACCGCTCGGCGCGGCTGGGGCTCACCGGCTGGCCGGCCGCCGCCGAGGAGGCGGTGATCGCCCGCGACGTCCTGCTGGCCGGGCACGTCGGCGCCCGGCTGCACGTCTGCCACGTCTCCACCGCCGGGTCGGTGGAGATCCTGCGCTGGGCGAAGTCCCGCGGTGTGCAGGTGACCGCCGAGGTCACCCCGCACCACCTGCTGCTCACCGACGCCCTCGCCGAGACCTACGACCCGGTCTACAAGGTGAACCCGCCGCTGCGCACCGACGCCGACGTCCAGGCGCTGCGGGCCGGGCTGGCCGACGGCACGATCGACGCCGTCGCCACCGACCACGCCCCGCACGCGGTGGAGGACAAGGAGAGCGAGTGGGCCGCCGCCCGCCCGGGCATGCTCGGGCTGGAGCAGGCGCTGGCGATCGTCGTCCAGACCATGGTCGAGCCGGGCCTGCTCGACTGGCGCGGCGTCGCCGACCGCATGTCGGTCCGCCCGGCGGGCATCGGCCGTCTGGACTCCCACGGCCGCCCGCTCGCCGTCGGCGAGCCGGCCAACCTGCTGCTGCTGGACCCCACGCACCGGGCCACCGTCGACCCGGCCGCGCTGGCCAGCCGCAGCCGCAACAGCCCCTATGCCGGCCGGGAGCTCCCCGGCCGGGTGGTCGCCACGTTCCTGCGGGGCGTGCCGACCGTGCTCGACGGAAAGGCACAGAAGTGACAGAGGCGATCCTCGTGCTCGAGGACGGACGCACGTTCTCCGGCGACTCCTACGGCGCGACCGGCACGACGGTCGGCGAGGCGGTGTTCTCCACCGGGATGACCGGCTACCAGGAGACGCTGACCGACCCCAGCTACGCAGGCCAGATCATCACCATGACGGCCCCGCACGTGGGCAACACCGGCGTCAACGACGAGGACGACGAGAGCCGCCGGATGTGGGTGGCCGGCTTCGTCGTGCGCGACCCCGCCCGGCGCCCGGCGAACTGGCGGGCCACCGGCAGCCTGGACGACGAGCTGGTCGCCCAGGGCGTGGTGGGGATCAGCGGCATCGACACCCGCGCGCTGACCCGGCACCTGCGCGACCGCGGTGCGATGCGCGCCGGGATCAGCACCGAGCTGAGCGCCGACGAGCTGCTCGCGAAGGTCACCGGCAGCCCGAGCATGACCGGTGCCGACCTCGCGCCCGGCGTCAGCGCGGCTGAGCCCTACGTCGTCCCGGCGGTGGGGGAGAAGCGTTTCACCATCGCCGCGCTCGACCTGGGCATCAAGACCGCCACGCCGCGCTACCTGGCCGAGCTGGGTGTCGAGACCCACGTGCTCCCCGCGACCGCGACCGCCGAGCAGCTGCTCGAGCACGGCGTGGACGGCGTCTTCGTCTCCAACGGTCCCGGTGACCCGGCGGCCGCCGACTACGCGGTCGAGGCGGTGCGCGGGGTGCTGGCGGCCCGGCGCCCGCTGTTCGGCATCTGCTTCGGCAACCAGATCCTGGGCCGGGCGCTGGGCCTGGGCACCTACAAGCTGCGCTTCGGCCACCGCGGCCTGAACCAGCCGGTGCTCGACCGGGTCAGCGGCACGGTGCGGGTGACCAGCCACAACCACGGCTTCGCCGTCGACGCCCCGCTCGACCGGCCCACCGACACGCCGTTCGGCCCGGTCGAGGTCAGCCACGTGGGCCTGAACGACCAGGTCGTCGAGGGCCTGCGGCTGCTGGACACCCCGGCGTTCAGCGTGCAGTTCCACCCGGAGGCCGCGGCCGGCCCGCACGACGCCAACCCGCTGTTCGGTCGCTTCGTCGACCTGATGGAAGCCAACAAGGAGGGCAGCGCGGTGACTCCTGCACCCGTCGTCGAGTCGAGCACGGGGGAGAAGGCCTGATGCCCAAGCGGACAGACCTCCAGCACGTGCTGGTCATCGGCTCCGGGCCGATCGTGATCGGCCAGGCCAGCGAGTTCGACTACTCCGGCACCCAGGCCTGCCGGGTGCTCAAGAGCGAGGGCCTGCGGGTCAGCCTGGTCAACAGCAACCCGGCCACGATCATGACCGACCCCGAGGTCGCCGACGCCACCTACGTGGAGCCGCTCACCCCGGAGTTCGTCGAGCGGGTCATCGCCGCCGAGCGCCCCGACGCGGTGCTGGCGACCCTCGGCGGCCAGACGGCGCTCAACCTCGCCATCGGGCTGTACGAGAACGGCGTCCTGGAGAAGTACGGCGTCCAGCTGATCGGTGCCGACGTCGACGCGATCAACCGCGGCGAGGACCGGCAGAAGTTCAAGGACATCGTCCGCTCGATCGGCGCCGACGCCCCGCGCTCCACGGTCTGCTCGACGGTGGAGGAGGCGCTGGCCACCGCCGACGAGGTCGGCTACCCGGTGGTCATCCGGCCCAGCTTCACCATGGGTGGGCTGGGCTCGGGGATCGCCACCGACGAGCCGATGCTGCGCCGGATGGCCGGCCACGGGCTGGCGGACTCACCGGTGCACACCGTGCTCATCGAGGAGTCGGTGCTGGGCTGGAAGGAGTACGAGCTCGAGCTGATGCGCGACCGCAGCGACAACGTGGTCGTCATCTGCTCGATCGAGAACATCGACGCGATGGGCGTGCACACCGGTGACTCGGTGACCGTCGCCCCGGCGATGACGCTCACCGACCGCGAGTACCAGCAGATGCGCGACGTCGGCATCGCCGTGCTGCGCGAGGTCGGCGTGGACACCGGCGGCTGCAACATCCAGTTCGCCGTCCACCCCGAGACCGGCCGGCTGGTCGTCATCGAGATGAACCCGCGGGTGTCCCGGTCCAGCGCGCTGGCGTCCAAGGCCACCGGCTTCCCGATCGCCAAGATCGCCGCGAAGCTGGCCATCGGCTACACCCTGGACGAGATCACCAACGACATCACGGGAGTCACCCCGGCCTCGTTCGAGCCGTCGCTGGACTACGTGGTGGTGAAGATCCCGCGGTTCGCCTTCGAGAAGTTCCCCGGGGCCGACCCGCGGCTGACCACGACGATGAAGAGCGTCGGCGAGGTCATGTCGATGGGCCGCAACTTCACCGAGGCCCTCGGCAAGGCGATGCGCTCCACCGAGACGTCGGCGGCCGGGTTCTGGACCGACGCGGCACCGGACGCGGACGCCGCCACGCTGCTCGAGCAGCTGCGCACCCCGGTCGACGGCCGGCTCTACACCGCCCAGCGGGCACTGGCCGCCGGGGCCACCGTCGAGGAGGTCTCGGCCGCCAGCGGCTTCGACTCGTGGTTCGTCGACCAGATCGCCCTGGTCGACGAGATCGGCGAGCAGGTCCGGGAGGCGCCGTCGCTCACCCCGGAGCTGCTGCGCCGGGCCAAGCGGCACGGCCTGTCCGACCGGCAGGTCGCCGCGCTGCGGCCCGAGCTGGCCGGTGAGGACGGCGTCCGGGTGCTGCGCTGGCGGCTGGGCATCCGGCCGGTCTACAAGACCGTGGACACCTGCGCCGCGGAGTTCGCGGCGAAGACCCCGTACCACTACTCCTCCTACGACTCCGAGACCGAGGTCGAGCCGCGCGAGAAGCCGGCGGTGCTGATCCTCGGGTCGGGCCCGAACCGGATCGGGCAGGGCGTGGAGTTCGACTACTCCTGCGTGCACGCGGTGATGGCCCTGCAGGACGCCGGCTACGAGGCGGTGATGGTCAACTGCAACCCCGAGACCGTCTCCACCGACTACGACACCGCCGACCGGCTGTACTTCGAGCCGCTCACCTTCGAGGACGTGCTGGAGGTCGTGGAGGCCGAGCGCGCCGCCGGGCCGGTCGCCGGGGTCATCTGCACCCTCGGCGGGCAGACCCCGCTGGGCCTGGCGCAGCGGCTCAAGGACGCCGGCGTCCCGGTGCTCGGCACGTCGCCGGAGGCGATCGACGCCGCCGAGGACCGCGGCGAGTTCTCCCGGGTGCTCACCGACTGCGGGCTGCTCGCCCCCAAGCACGGCATGGCGACCACGTCGGGCGAGGCCACGGCGATCGCGGCGTCGATCGGCTACCCGGTGCTGGTGCGCCCCTCCTACGTGCTCGGTGGGCGCGGCATGGAGATCGTCTACGACGACGACACGCTGGAGGCCTACATCCGCCGGGCCACCGACGTGAGCGCCGACCACCCGGTGCTGGTCGACCGGTTCCTCGAGGACGCCATCGAGATCGACGTCGACGCGCTCTACGACGGCACCGACCTCTACCTGGGCGGGGTCATGGAGCACATCGAGGAGGCCGGCATCCACTCCGGCGACTCGGCGTGCGCGCTGCCCCCGATCACCCTCGGTGGTGCCGACCTGCGGGCCATCCGCGCGGCCACCGAGGCGCTCGCCGCCCGGATCGGCGTGCGCGGGCTGATGAACGTGCAGTACGCCCTCAAGGACGACGTCCTGTACGTGCTGGAGGCCAACCCGCGGGCCAGCCGCACCGTGCCGTTCGTGTCGAAGGTGACCGCGGTGCAGCTGGCGAAGGCCGCGGCCCGGATCGCGGTCGGCCAGACGATCGCCCAGCTGCGCACCGCCGGTGTGCTGCCGGCCACCGGGGACGGCACCGACCTGCCGGTCGAGGGCCCGATCGCGGTCAAGGAGGCGGTGCTGCCCTTCCACCGCTTCCGGACCGTCGAGGGCCACGGCGTGGACACCGTGCTCGGCCCGGAGATGAAGTCCACCGGCGAGGTGATGGGCATCGACGCCGAGTTCGGCACGGCGTTCGCCAAGTCCCAGGCCGCCGCCTACGGCGACCTGCCGACGGGTGGCACGGTATTCGTGTCGCTGGCCAACCGGGACAAGCGGGCGGCGGTGTTCCCGGTCAAGCGGCTGGCCGACCTGGGCTTCCGGGTGCTGGCCACGGTCGGCACCGCCCAGGTGCTGCGCCGCAACGGGGTGGCCTGCGAGGTGGTCGGCAAGTTCTCCGACGGCCCGGGCAACGTCGTCGAGCGGATCCTGGCCGGGGAGATCGACCTGGTGGTCAACACCCCGTTCGGCACGCCGGGCAACAGCGGCCCGCGGCTGGACGGCTACGAGATCCGGGCGGCGGCGGTGAGCGCCGGCATCCCGTGCATCACCACGGTGCAGGGGATGGCGGCCACGGTGCAGGGCGTGGAGTCGCTGCGCCGGGGCGACCTCGGGGTGCGCAGCCTGCAGGACCTGCACCGCGCACTGGCCGCCGCCCAGGCGGCGGTGGGGGACGGGACGCAGGTGTGAGCACCCCGGACGGCGTGGTCGCGCAGCTGCGTGGCGAGCTGCTCGGCCGCGGGCTGACTGCCGGGCTGCCGGCGGCGTTCCTGGCCGGGGCCACCCGGTTCGGGTCGCCGCCGGAGGGCGAGCGGGCCGCGCTGGCCGATGCGGTCGCGGGGCTGGCCGCCCGGCTCGAGGCGGGCACGGTCAGCGTGGACGACGAGCTGCTGCTGGTGCGGGCCCTGTACTTCGCCGGCCACCACGACGTGCTCGCGGCCTCCGGCGTGCGCTCCCCGGCCTACGACGTCCGGGGTGGGTTCCGGGAGAACATCGCCACCCCGCCGGGGCCGCGGCTGCCCGCCCGTCCGGTGGTCGCCGGGCGGCGGTGGCGGTTGCTGGGCCGCGACATCGGCTTCCCCGTGGGGGTGCCCGCCTGCGTGCTCACCGGCGGCGAGGAGTGGGTGCGCTACCTGGCCGGCAACGGGTTCAACGTGCTCAGCTACAAGACGGTGCGCAGCCGGGCGCACGAGCCCAACGCCCAGCCGAACTGGGTGTACGCGGCCCGGGAGACGACGAGTCTGCCGCCCGGCGCCGCCGGTGAGGTGACCGCCGACCCCTGGGACTGGGTGCCGCCCGGGTCGCCGGCGGTGAGCACGGTCAACTCCTTCGGCGTGCCCTCGCTGCCGCCGGAGGAGTGGACGGCCGACCTCGCCCGCGCCCTCGCCGTGCTGGCCGAGGACCAGCTGATGCTGGTCAGCGTGATGGGCGACGACTACGACTCGCCCACGCCGCAGCTGGACGCGCTGGTCGCCGACTTCGCGCGCACCGCGCTGCTGGCGCAGGAGGCCGGCGCCCCGGTCATCGAGCTCAACCTGTCCTGCCCGAACTCGTTGAGCCGGACGTCGTCCGGGGTCAAGCCGCCGCTGTGCCTGGACCCGGAGGCGACCCTGGCCGTGGTCGCCGGCGTGCGGCGGGCGCTGGACGACCGCACCGGCCTGGTGGCCAAGCTCTCCTGGCTGGACGAGCCGGCCCTGGCGGCGCTGGTGCCCCGGCTGGCGCCGCTGGTCGACGGCATCGCCGGGATCAACACGCTGCAGAGCCGGGTGCGGCGCAGCGACGGGCAGTCGACCTTCCCCGGCCGCGACCTCGCCGGGCTCTCCGGGATCGCGGTCCGCGACTCGGCGCTGGACTTCACCCGGCGGCTGGTCGCCCTCCGCGACGCCGGCAGCGCCCGGTTCGACGTGCTGGCGATGGGCGGGGTCACCGACGCCGCCTCGTTCTCCGCGCTGTACGACCTGGGTGCCGACGCCGTGCAGACCGCGTCCGGGGCGTTCTCCGACCCCTTCCTCGCCGGCGCCTGCGCTGCCGGGCTGGGCGGCACCCTGCCCCGGGCGGTGCCGGCGTGAGCGCGTCGGCGTTCGGGCAGCGGCTGGCCGACGCCGTCGCCGCCCGCGGGCCGCTCTGCGTCGGCATCGACCCGCACGTGCCGCTGCTGGAGCGCTGGGGCCTGCCCGACAGCCCCGAGGGCCTGGCCCGGTTCACCGACACGGTGGTGGACGCGCTGGCCGGCCAGGTCGCGGTGCTCAAGCCGCAGCTGGCCTTCTACGAGCGGCACGGCTCCCGCGGGCTCGCCGTGCTGGAGGACGCCGTCGCCCGCGCCCGGGCCGCCGGGGCGCTGGTCCTGCTGGACGCCAAGCGCGGCGACATCGGCTCCACGATGGACGCCTACGCCGACTACCTGCGCCCCGACCACCCGCTGGCGGTCGACGCCCTGACGGTCAGCCCGTTCCTCGGCCCCGGCTCGCTGCAGCCGGCGGTGGACACCGCGCGCTGGACCGGAGGTGGGCTGTTCGTGCTGGCGCGCACCTCCAACCCGGACGCCGGGACGCTGCAGCACGCGCTGGTGGGGGAGCGGACCGCCGCCCAGGTCGTGGTGGACACCGTGCGCGGCTGGAACACGCCCGGCTGGGTGGTGGGCGACCCGCTGCCCGACGTCGCCGCGGTGCGGGACCTGCAGGGCCGCTGGGGTGCGACCACGGGCTCCTTCGGCGTCGTCGTGGGCGCCACGCTGCCCGACCTGGACGTCGACCTCGACGGGCTGGGCGGCCCGGTGCTCGCCCCGGGACTGGGGGCACAGGGCGGCTCGGTGGCCGACCTGCGCCGGCTGTTCGGCAGCGGCCGGGCCGTCGTCCCCACCGTCTCCCGGGACGTGCTGCAGGCAGGTCCGGACGCGTCAGCCCTGCGCGGCGCCGCGGACCGCTGGACCGCGGAGCTCACCGCGTGAGGCGCGCGGCGCCCCGGCTGGTGCTCGCCCTCGGGGCGGTGCTGTGCGCGCTGGGCGTCGCGCTCTTCCGGCGGGCCAACCGGCCAGGGCCTCCGACGGACGGCGGCTGGGCGTCCTACACACCCCTGCCGGCCGACACCGCTGCCTTCCAGAGCAGCCTGACGCTGTCGTTCGACGACCGCTGGTCGGTGCTCTGGACCGCCGGCCACGTCGCCGGTGCGGCCCTGGTCGTCGCCGGACTGCTCCTGCTCGCCGGGCTGTCCGGCTGGGCGCTGGGCCGGCGGCGGGCCCGCCGGTGAGCCGGGCGCCCCGCACCGTGCTGGCCGCCGCAGCCCTCGGGACCCTGCTGCTCGTCGCCGGCGTCGTCCTCGTGGTGACCGGAGCCGTCGACCCGGTCGTCGTGTACGAGGGCAGCTACGAGCCGCTCTGCCCGGACGGGCCGTCCTGCGGCGGGGGCCCGTGGCGTACGTCGCTGAGCGGCGTGCAGGTGACCGGCGGTGGGGTGGCGGCTCTGGGCGGGCTGCTGCTGGCCGGGGTGGCCGGCTGGTCGTTGGGTGCCCGACCAGCCGGTTGACCAGCGGTGACGGTCCGGTTACGGCACCGTCCGGTCCGATCGCGTGTCCGTGCAGCACACCGCCCCGGCGCAGATGACACGGGGTCCAGGGTGACCAGCGCGTTCCGGGTGACTAGGTTGGCGGCCAGGCTCATACCGAGGGCCGCCCTGCAGGCAAGCTCCACACCGAAGAACCACGCCGGTCGCTGCGCCGGCATGAACACGATTGGGTTGCTCCGTGCCCCTTCCCGAGTTGTCCCCCGAACAGCGCGCCGCCGCCCTGGAGAAGGCCGCCGCGGCCCGCAAGGCCCGCGCCGAGCTGCGCGAGCGACTGAAGAGCAAGGGCACCACGGTCGGTGACGTCCTCAAGCAGGGCGAGACCGACGAGATCATCGGCAAGATGCGCGTCTCCGCCGTGCTGGAGTCCCTCCCCGGCGTCGGCAAGGCCCGCGCGGCCAAGATCATGGAGCGCCTGGAGATCTCGCCCACCCGCCGCGTGCGGGGCCTGGGTGCCAACCAGCGCCGGGCGCTGGAGTCCGAGTTCGCCGGCGAGCAGGTCGAGCCGGACCAGGTGCCCACCGAGGGCCTCCTCTGAGCGGACCCCGCGGTGGTCTCCGGCCACCCCGGGCCGAGGGGCGCCGAGCAGGTGAGCTGGGCCGCGCGCGGCTGACCGTGCTCTCCGGACCCTCCGGGGTGGGGAAGGGCACGGTCGTCGCGGAGGTCCGGCGGCGGCACCCGGAGGTCTGGGTGTCGGTGTCGGTGACCACCCGGGCCGCCCGGCCGGGCGAGGTCGACGGCGAGCACTACTGGTTCGTCGACGACGAGTACTTCGACTGGCTGATCGCCAACGACGGGCTGCTCGAGTGGGCCGAGTACGCCGGCAACCGCTACGGCACCCCGGTCGCCCCGGTGGAGGAGCAACTGGCCTCGGGGGCACCTGCGCTGCTGGAGATCGAGCTGCAGGGTGCCCGGCAGGTCCGCAGCCGGGCACCGGAGGCGCAGCTGGTCTTCCTGGCCCCGCCGTCCTGGGCGGAGCTGGTCAGCCGGCTGGCCGGCCGGGGCACCGAGCACCCCGACGTCCAGGAGCGCCGGCTGGCCCTGGCGCAGGCCGAGCTGGACGCCTCCGGGGAGTTCGACGTGGTCGTCGTCAACGACGACGTGGCCAGAGCGGCGGACGAGTTGGTAGGCTTGCTGACTGCGCCTCCGCCCGCTGGTCGTTGACCGCTGCCGAAGGCGCACCCGAGGCGACCGAGCGGACTGGTTCCGCCGCCCGCCCGCACACCGAGTTGAGGAGCACGCCCGCCCGTGTCCGGAGTCGCACCCGCCCCTGAGGGCATCACCAACCCGCCGATCGACGAGCTGCTCGAGCGCACCAGCAGCAAGTACGGGCTGGTCATCTACGCCGCCAAGCGCGCGCGCCAGATCAACGCCTACTACAGCCAGCTCTCCGAGGGCCTGCTGGAGTACGTCGGCCCGCTGGTCGACACCGCGCCCCAGGAGAAGCCCCTCTCGATCGCGCTCCGCGAGATCAACGAGGGCCTGCTGACCCACACCGCCGGCGAGAACTAGAAGGACCCCGGTCCTCCTCATCCCCTCGCGAGCTCGGGGACGAGCCTCTGGACCGGGGCCGGTAGGGCACCGATGCCTGCCCAGAACTGATGACGAAACCCCCGGCTGGTGCCGGGGGTTTCGTCGTGCGTGGAGGATGGAGCCCATGAGCCAGATCGTGCTCGGCGTGGGTGGCGGCGTCGCGGCCTACAAGTCGGCGCTGCTGCTGCGTGCCCTGACCGAGGCCGGCCACGACGTGCGCGTCGTGCCGACCGCCTCGGCGCTGCGCTTCGTCGGCGCGGCGACCTTCGAGGCGCTCAGCGGCAACCCGGTGTCCACCGAGGTCTGGGACGACGTCCCCGAGGTCGCCCACGTGCGGATCGGCCAGACCGCCGACCTGGTGCTGGTCAACCCGGCCACCGCCGACCTGCTGGCCCGGGCCGCCGCCGGCCGGGCCGACGACCTGCTCACCGCCACCCTGCTGACCGCGCACTGCCCGGTCGTCTTCGTGCCGGCGATGCACACCGAGATGTGGCTGCACCCGGCCACCCAGGACAACGTCGCGACGCTCCGCCGGCGGGGTTCGATCGTGCTGCCCCCGGCGGTCGGCCGGCTGACCGGACCCGACTCCGGACCCGGCCGGCTGCCCGAGCCCGCCGACGTCGCGGCGCTGGCCGAGCTGGTGCTCACCACCGGCGCCGGCGCCCTGCGTCAGGACCTCACCGGCCGCCGGGTGGTGATCACCGCCGGCGGGACCCGTGAGGCGCTGGACCCGGTGCGCTTCCTGGGCAACCGGTCCTCCGGCATGCAGGGCTGGGCGCTGGCCCGGGTCGCCGCCGCCCGCGGCGCCGAGGTCGTGCTGGTCGCGGCCAACGTCGACCAGCCGGCGCCGTTCGGGTCGCGGGTGGTCCCGGTCGAGTCCGCCGAGGAGCTGCGCACCGCGGTGCAGGCCGAGTCCGGACAGGGGGCCGACGTCGTGGTGATGGCGGCAGCGGTGGCGGACTTCCGCCCCGCCGCCGTCGCCGGCAGCAAGCTGAAGAAGGGCGCGGCCAGCGAGCCCAGCTCGATCGAGCTGGTGCGCAACCCCGACGTCCTGGTCGAGCTGGTCGGCTCCCGGCCGCCCGGGCAGCTGGTGGTCGGCTTCGCCGCCGAGACCGGCGACGCCGAGGGCGACGTGCTCACCCACGCCCGCGCCAAGCTGGCCCGCAAGGGCGCGGACCTCCTCGTGGTCAACGACGTCTCCGCCGGCCGGGTCTTCGGCCGCGCCGAGAACGAGGTCACGGTGCTCGGCGCCGACGGCACGACGACCCCGGTGCCGGCAGGGCGCAAGGACGCCGTCGCCTCGGCCGTGTGGGACGTGATCGGCGCCCGCCTCACTCCCCAGGGGTGATCCAGCCGCCACACCCGACGGCCGGCGGCGACCGCCGGTAGCCTTCGTCGACGGGCCGCACCGCCATGCCGACGTCAGCACCACCCCGACGTCCCATCAGCGCGGCGCCGTGCCCACCGAACGCGACCACCGCGCTCGGCAGCCGACCTCAGGGAGAACCGAGTGCCACGCCGTCTCTTCACGTCCGAGTCGGTGACCGAGGGCCACCCCGACAAGATCGCCGACCAGATCAGCGACTCGATCCTGGACGCCATGCTGGCGCAGGACCCGCGCAGCCGGGTCGCCGTCGAGACCCTCATCACCACCGGTCAGGTCCACATCGCCGGGGAGGTCACCACCTCCGGCTACGTGGACATCGCCGACATCGTCCGCCGGACGATCCTCGGCATCGGCTACGACTCCTCCCGCAAGGGCTTCGACGGCGCCTCCTGCGGCGTCAGCGTCTCCATCGGCGCGCAGAGCCCGGACATCGCCCAGGGTGTCGACATCGCCTACGAGGCGCGCACCGGCGGCCTGGCCGACCCGGAGCGCAACGCCGAGGTGCGCGCCGCCATCGCCGAGGACCTGATCGAGAAGCAGGGCGCCGGCGACCAGGGCCTGATGTTCGGCTACGCCGTCGACGAGACCCCCGAGCTGATGCCGCTGCCGATCGCCCTGGCGCACCGGCTGTCCAAGCGGCTGTCCGCCGTCCGCAAGGACGGGTCGGTGCCCTACCTGCGTCCCGACGGCAAGACCCAGGTCACCGTCGTCTACGAGGACGACCGTCCGGTCGCCGTGGACACCGTGGTGGTCTCCTCCCAGCACGCCGAGGACATCTCCATCGAGACCCTGCTCGCCCCCGATGTGCAGGAGCTCGTCGTCGAGCCCGAGCTCGCCGCCCTGGGCCTGCCCACCACCGGCTACCGGCTGCTGGTCAACCCCACCGGCAAGTTCGTGATCGGCGGCCCGATGGGCGACGCCGGCCTGACCGGCCGCAAGATCATCGTCGACACCTACGGCGGCATGGCCCGGCACGGTGGCGGCGCCTTCTCCGGCAAGGACCCGTCGAAGGTCGACCGGTCGGGCGCCTACGCGATGCGCTGGGTGGCCAAGAACGTGGTCGCTGCTGGGCTCGCCCGCCGCTGTGAGGTGCAGGTCGCCTACGCGATCGGCGCCGCGCACCCGGTCGGGCTCTTCGTCGAGACCTTCGGCACCAACACCGTGCCGGAGGAAGTGCTGGAGAAGGCGATCACCTCGGTGTTCGACCTGCGCCCCGGTGCGATCGTCCGTGACCTGGACCTGCTCCGCCCCATCTACGCGCCGACCGCGGCCTACGGGCACTTCGGCCGTACCGACGTCGAGCTCCCCTGGGAGCGGCTGGACCGCGTCGACGCGCTGCGTGAGGCCGTCGGCGCGTAACCCCACGGGCGCCGCACCGAGCCCGCCCCTCCACCACGCGTGGTGGAGGGGCGGGCTCTGTCGTGCCAGGGGTCGGGGGCGTGGCGGAGGACTGTCGGTGCCACCGGGGAGACTGGTCCGGTGCGGGTCGCCAGGGTGGTCGTCGATGTACCGCTGGCCCACCTGGACCGGCCCTTCGACTACGCCGTGCCCGACGAGCTGGCCGAGCAGGTGGTCGCCGGCTGCCGGGTGCGGGTGCGGTTCGCCGGCAAACTGGTGGACGGCGTCGTGCTGGAGCTGGCCGGCAGCACCGACCACACCGGGAAGCTCGCCCCGCTGGCGAAGGTGGTCTCCGCCGAGCCGGTGCTCACCCCGGAGGTCGCCGAGGTCGCCCGGTCGGTCGCCGACCGCTACGCCGGGTCGATGACCGACGTGCTGCGGCTCGCGTTGCCCCCGCGGCGGGGTGCGCCGGAGAAGCGGCCCCGGCTCGACCCGCCGCCACCGCCGCAGGCCCCCGACCCGGCCGGGTTCGCCCGGTACCCGACCGGGCCGCAGCTGCTGGCCGCCGTCGCCGAGGGCCACCCGGCCCGCGCCGTGTGGACGGCGCTGCCCGGCGAGGACTGGCCCACCCGGCTGGCCGAGCTGGCCCAGGCCGCCCTGTCCGGTGGTCGCGGGGCGCTGGTGGTCGTCCCCGACGGCAAGGACCTGGACCGGCTCGCCGCGGCCGCGGAACGGCTGCTGCCGGCCGGCTCGGTGGCCGTGCTGCGTGCCGACTCCACCCCCGACACCCGGTACGGCCGGTTCCTGAGCGCGGCCCGGGGCACCGCACAGGTGGTGCTGGGCACCCGCGGGGCGGTCTTCGCGCCGGTCCGTGACCTGGGTCTGGTGGTGATCTGGGACGACGGCGACGACCTGCACGCCGAGCCCCGGGCGCCCTACCCGCACGCCCGCGACGTGCTGGTCCACCGGGCGCACCTGGCCTCCTGCGCGGCCGTGGTGGCCGGCACCGCGCGCACCGCGGAGGCGGCGCTGCTGGTGGAGTCCGGGTGGGCGCACGAGCTGGTCGCCGACCGGGCGACGCTGCGCGCGGCGGCCCCCCGGGTGGAGGCGCTGGGCAGCGACTTCGAGCTGGCCCGCGACCCGGCCGCCCGTTCGGCCCGGCTGCCCACGCTCGGCTTCACGGCTGCCCGCAAGGCGCTGCAGGCCGGCGCACCGGTGCTGATCCAGGTGCCGCGGTCGGGCTACGTCCCCTCGCTGGTGTGCGACCGGTGCCGGGCCCCGGCCCGCTGCGCGCACTGCGCCGGCCCGCTGGGCATCGCCCCGGCGCCCGGGCCGAACGGCGTCCGGATCGCGGCCTGCCGGTGGTGCGCCCGCCCGGCCGCCACCTTCGACTGCCCGCACTGCCACGGCACCAAGCTGCGGGCCGCGGTGGTCGGTGCCTCGCGCACCGCCGAGGAGCTGGGCCGGGCCTTCCCGGGCGCGGCGGTGCGGGTCTCCGGCCGGGGCTCGGTGCTGGCCACCGTCTCCGGTGACCCGGCGATCGTGGTCGCCACCCCGGGGGCCGAGCCGGTGGCGGAGGGCGGTTACGGCGCGGCCCTGCTGCTGGACTCCTGGGCGCTGCTGGGCCGGGCCGACCTGCGGGCGGGGGAGGAGACGCTGCGCCGCTGGATGAACGCGGCTGCGCTCGTGCGTGCCGGCGGGCAGGTGGTGGTCAGCGCCGACGCCGGGCACCCGGTGGTGCAGGCCCTGGTCCGCTGGGACCCGGCCGGCCTGGCCGCCCGGGAGCTGGCCGACCGGCGCGAGCTGGGCTTCCCGCCGGTCACCCGGATGGCCTCGCTGTCGGCCTCACCCGCGGCGCTGGCCGACTTCCTGGACGCGCTGCGGCTGCCCGGGGGCGCCGACGTCCTGGGGCCGGTGCCCGAGCCGCCGCGGCCGGGCCAGGACGGCGAGCGGGAGCGGTACCTGGTGCGGGTGCGCCGCAGCGACGGCGTCGCCCTGGCCCGCGCGCTGCACGACGTGCAGGGGGTGCGCAGCGCCAAGAAGGTCGCCGAGCACGTCCGGGTGCAGCTGGACCCGCTCGAGCTGGCCTGAGGCGGCCGCCGGGGCGGCCACTGATTCAGTCGCCGCAGTCACTCTTTGACTTCGCTGCGGACAGGTGGGTGACGACTGGCGATCACAGCTGCTTAGGTCGATGCGGCGGCAGTGGCACAATCAAGATTCGGTTACCAGACGATCGGGGTGGAAACGTGAGTGGCTACGGAAGCAGCTTCTCAATCCGCAGGGTGCGTCTGCGGCATTTTAAGAGCATCGCTTCGTGCGATGTGAGACTTGGTCCGCTGGCTATGCTGGTTGGCCCAAATGGGTCGGGTAAGTCGAACTTCCTTGACGCACTTAGACTAACATCAGACGCTCTTACCACCACGCTGGACCATGCACTGCGCGATCGTGGTGGCATCACGGAGGTGCGGCGTAGGTCGACTGGTCACCCAACCCACTTCCGCATTGAACTTGACTTCGTTCAAGGACTGCTTGCTGGTTCTTTTTCTTTCCAGGTAGCTGCCGTTTCTGGCGGTGACTATCGCATATCTCATGAAGATTGCATGATTCAGTCGGCCGAGTTCGGGCACACTGAAAGGCATCACTATTCAACCCGGAACGGAAAGCTTGCTTCGACTTCGATACGCGAGTTCCCTTCGGTAGTTGACGATCGGCTAAGCCTGGTTGCAATTTCTGCAGTGGAGCCGTTCAGGACGCTGTTTGATGGGTTGAGTGCGCTCGCTATGTACAGCCTCAACCCCGATAGCATGCGGAAACTCCAGAATCCTGACTCTGGGGAGCAGTTGCGGCGTGACGGCAGCAATGCCGCCAGCGTCATTGAGCGTTTGCGCCGAGAGAATCCGGAACTGAAGGCTAGGATTGAGGAGTATCTGGGTCAAGTCGTGCCAGGGGTCGACGGTGTCGAACGAATCAGCCTGGGCTCTTGGGAGAGTCTTGAATTCCGGCAGCACGTTACTGGCGCTAAGCAGCCCTGGTCGTTCGCCGCAAATTCCATGTCGGATGGAACGTTGCGCGCGCTCGGTGTGTTACTGGCACTCTTCCCCGCCCCGTCTCCGGTAGTTAGCTCCGTTGGGATCGAGGAACCCGAGATTGCATTGCACCCGGCGGCCGCTGGTGTACTGATGGGTGCGTTGCGCGATGCGAGTGGCAACCGGCAGGTCTTGGTTACGAGTCACAGTCCTGACCTGCTGGATGACCCGACTATTCGAGAGGACGAGCTCCTTGCTGTGCGCTCCGAGGCTGGAGAGACAGTCATTGGGCGGCCCGATTCAGCTGGTCGGTTGGCTATTGCGGACGGCCTATTCACCGCTGGAGAGATGTTGCGACAGGATCAGTTGATACCTGACAAGACGCGATTCGAACTTCCGCTGCCCACAACATGAGCCCGATACTTGCACCGATTGTGGAGGGTCATGGCGAAGTGCGGGCGGTTCCGGTTCTTCTACGGCGAATCGCGTTAGAGGTATTCGGGTGTCATGTGACCGTCTCGTCACCCTGGCGTTTGCCTGTCAATCTCATGCACGGAGAGGGGTTGGCGCCCATCGTTCATGTGCTCGCGGAGCGCGTAGGTGAGTCCGGCGGCGTCATCGTCCTCCGTGACGCCGATGACGACGACCCGAACGAAACAAGGAGCGGTCTCAATCAGTTGTTGCACGAGCTGGCCCCGGAGCGAGCCGCAGCCGCTGTCGCCGTTCGTGAATTTGAAGCCTGGTTCCTGGGGTCCATTGTGAGTCTGCGTTCGCATCGTAGCGTCAGACATGATGCGTCTTTTGAAGGTGACCCGGAAGGCAAGAGAGATGCAAAGGGTGCTCTGAGTGCGCAAATGACCGAGTCTTACCGTCCGACTCTGCACCAGCCAAGTTTCGCGGCCGCGATGGACATTGAAATGGCAAGGAGTCGCTGTCCGTCCTTTGGCCTGCTAGTGAGCGAGGTTGGACGACTGCTTTCGGACGATTAGAAGCAGGCAGCTGCTCAGTCAGCCGGCGGACTGGGCCAGCAGCTCGGCGAGCTCGTCGTCCAGCCGGGCGGCGGCGAGGTCCTCGGCGGCCCGCTCGGTGGCCCGGCGCCAGCGCACCGGCAGCGTGGTGGCGGCCGCGCCCACCCCGGCCACCACCCCGACCAGGAGGTGCGGACGGCGGTGGCCACGCCGGCGCAGCGCCTGCACGAGCGGGCCGTGGACGGCGGTGGCGCCCAGACCCCAGCCGACGGTGGCCAGGCCCTGGTGGCGCAGCACCGCCCGGTCGGCCGGGTCCGCCTGCTCGACCGGCATGCCGGCGAAGGCGCGCCGCAGCGAGGGCAGGTCGTGGGCCACGGTGTCCGCCGCGACCGCGGCCATCATGGCCAGGTAGACGCGCAGCCGGGCAGCTGATCGGGCGGGGTGGTCGAGGGCGGCCTCGGCCGCGCCGACGGTGAGGCCGTCGACGACGGTGCTGAGGACGGCGTGCACGCGGTGCGAGGCGAGTGAGGCCATTCCTGCACCGTAGCCAGGTCACCCTGCGGCCGCCGCCCGCCGGGGCACCTACCATCACCGGGTGAGCGTCACCCCGATCCGGATCATGGGCGACCCGGTGCTGCGCACCCCGGCCGCCCCCGTCGTCGACTTCGACAACGAGCTGCGGCAGCTCGTCGCCGACCTGACCGACACCATGCACGCCGCCGGTGGGGCCGGCATCGCCGCGCCGCAGATCGGCGTCGGCCTGCGGGTCTTCACCTGGTACGTCGACGGCGAGGTCGGCCACCTGGTCAACCCCGACGTCGTCCCGGTGGGCGAGGACGTCGAGCGGGACGCCGAGGGGTGCCTGTCCATCCCCGGCTTCCGGTTCGACTGCGACCGCTACCTGACCGTGGCGGCCACCGGCTGGAACATGTACGGCGACCCGATCCGGGTGGAGGGCTCGCACAAGCTGGCCCGCGCCATCCAGCACGAGACCGACCACCTGGACGGCGTCCTCTTCGTCGACCGGCTGGACGCCGAGGCCCGCGCGGCCGCGCTGTCGGTGCTGCAGGACGCGGAGTGGCAGGGCGCGCAGTCCTGGCTGCCCGACGGTTCGCCGGTGCCGGCCCCCGTCGTGAAGGTGAGCCCCCACTGAGACTCCTGTTCGCCGGCACCCCGGCGCCGGCCGTCGTCGCCCTCGACGCGCTGCTGGGCTCCGCGCACGAGGTCGTCGCCGTCCTCACCCGGCCCGACGCACCCTCGGGCCGGGGGCGGCGCACCAGCCGATCCCCGGTGGCCGAGCGTGCGGACGCCGCGGGCATCCCGGTGCTGCAGCCCCGGTCACCGCGGGAGCCGGAGTTCCTCGCCCAGCTCGCCGACCTGGCCGTGGACTGTGCACCGGTGGTCGCCTACGGCGCGCTCGTGCCGCCGGCCGCCCTCGACGTGCCGCGGCACGGCTGGGTGAACCTGCACTTCTCGCTGCTCCCGGCCTGGCGCGGTGCCGCCCCGGTGCAACACGCGATCATGGCCGGTGACGAGGTCACCGGCGCGGCCACCTTCCGGCTGGAGGCCGGCCTGGACACCGGGCCGGTGTTCGGCGTCGTCACCGAGTCGATCGGCCCCCGCGACACCGCCGGGGACCTGCTCGACCGGCTCGCGGTCAGCGGCGCCGGGCTGCTGGTCGCCACCCTGGACGGCATCGCCGACGGCTCGCTGCGGCCCGAGCCGCAGCCGGCCGAGGGCATCAGCCTTGCCCCGCGGATCGAGACCGAGGACGCCCGGGTCGACTGGGCGCTGCCGGCGCACGTGGTGGACCGGCGGGTGCGTGGCGTCACCCCGGCGCCGGGGGCCTGGACCACCTGGCGGGGCAACCGGCTGCGGCTGGCCCCGGTGGAGCCGCTGACCTCCTCGCTCGCACTGGAGCCCGGCGAGGTGTCGGTCGGCCCGACCGGCGTGCTGGTGGGCACCGGGCGCGGCGCGGTCCGGCTGACCCAGGTGCAGCCGGCCGGCAAGAAGATGACCCCGGCGACCGACTGGGCCCGCGGGGCCCGGCCCGAGCCCGGCGAGCGACTCGGCGAGCAGGTGGGCGCATGAGCGAGCGTGCGAACGCGGGCACGAACGCAGCACCGGCGGGCCCGCGGCTGACGCGCGCCGGCGAGGAAGCCGCGTGACCGGCCCCGAGCGGCGGGCGGCCGCCAAGCGGCGCAACGACCCGGGCACCGGCAACCAGCGCCCGCAGTCCCGGCGGCACCGGCCGGTGCTGGACGGCGCCCGGCTGACCGCCTACGACGTGCTGGACGGCGTGTCCAGCCGCGCCGCCTACGCCAACCTGCTGCTGCCCCAGCTGCTGCGCGAGCGCCGGCTGGAGCCGCGGGACGCCGCGTTCGCGACCCAGCTCGCCTACGGCACATTGCGCGCCACCGGCACGCTGGACGCGGTGCTCGGCACGCTGGTGTCCCGGCCGCTGGCCGAGCTGGACCCGCGGGTGCTGGACCTGCTGCGGCTGGGCACCCACCAGCTGATGGACCTGCGGGTGCCGGCGCACGCCGCGGTCGACACCACCGTCGCGCTCACCCGGGCGATCGTCGGCACCGGCGCGTCCGGCCTGGTGAACGCGGTGCTGCGCAAGGTCGCCGCGGGCGGTGACCGCGCCGCCTGGGTGGCCGCGCTGGCGCCGGCCGACGAGGACGAGCGGCTGACCCTGACCACCGACCACCCGCGCTGGGTCGTCGAGGCCTGGCGCGACGCCCTCGGCGCCGAGGACGAGGTCGAGGCCGCACTGCTGGCCGACGACACCGCACCGGAGGTGCACCTGGTCGCCCGGCACGTCGACCGCGACGAGCTCGCCGCCGAGTCCGGAGGTACGCCGGGGCCGTGGTCGCCGTACGCCGTCCGGCTGCCCGGCGGTGACCCCGGCAAGCTCGCCGCCGTCCGCTCGGGTGCGGCCGCGGTGCAGGACGAGGGCAGCCAGCTGGCCGCCCTGGCGCTCACCCGCGCCCCGCTGGAGGGCACCGACGAGCGCTGGCTGGACATGTGCGCCGGCCCCGGCGGCAAGGCCGGGCTGCTCGCCGCCGTCCGCCCGGCCGGGGTGCACCTGACCGCCGCCGACCGCAGCGAGCACCGGGCCGAGCTGGTGCGCGGCGCGCTCACCGGTGCCGACGACGTCGACGTCCGGGTCGCCGACGGCACCGCCCCGGACTGGCCGGCCGGCTCGTTCGACCGGGTGCTGCTCGACGCCCCGTGCACCGGGCTCGGCGCGCTGCGCCGCCGGCCGGAGGTGCGCTGGCGGCGGACGGCCGAGGACGTCGCCCCGCTGGCGGAGCTGCAGCGGCAGCTGCTGGACAGCGCGCTTGCCTCGGTGCGGCCCGGGGGCGTGGTCGCCTACGTGACCTGCTCGCCGCACACCGCCGAGACCGTCGACGTGGTCGACGCGGTCGCCGGCCGGGACGACGTCGAGGTGCTGCCGGTCGCGCCGCTGTTCCCGGAGGTGCCGGGCGTGCAGCGGGGCGACTACGGCCAGCTGTGGCCGCACCGGCACGGCACCGACGCGATGTTCCTGGCGCTGCTCCGCCGCACCCGCTGACGGTCCGGCGCACCGCCGTCGGCGGGTGTGCGCCGAGATGCACCCGGCCCGGCAACGCCCGCCGAGGGGGCGGCCGGGCGGGGACGGTTCCGCGGAACCGTCCCCGCGGCCGCGAGTGCAGAGTGCCCTCGGGGCCCGGGCCGCCTCGGGACGGCTGCCCGCAGGCGCGGTCAGAAGGGGTACTGGCGCTTGGTGTGCTGGACGCTGATCCAGTGGTCGGTGGTGAACTCGTCGATCGCCCACTCACCGCCGAAGCGGCCCAGCCCCGACTCCTTCTCCCCGCCGAACGCGGTGTTGTTCTCGTCGTTGAGCGGGGAGTCGTTCACGTGGGTCATCCCGGCCTCGACCTGCAGCGCGAAGTCCACACCGCGCAGCACGTTCTCGGTGAACACCGCGCTGGACAGGCCGTACTCGGTGTCGTTGGCGATCGCCAGGGCATCGGCCTCGTCCTGCGCCCGGATGATGGTGACCACCGGGCCGAACACCTCCTGCCGGGCGGTGGCCACCTCGTTGGTGCCCAGCAGCACATGTGGGGGGAGCACCGAGCCGATCGGGCCGGTCGGGTCACCGCCGAGCAGCTGCTCGGCGCCGTCCTGCCGGGCCTGGGCGACCTTGTCCTGGATGCCCTCCAGCTGCGAGGAGTTGATGATCGGGCCGATGACGGTGTCGTCCTCCTTCGGGTCGCCGGCCTTGAGGCCGCGGACCCGCTCGACGAAGCGCTCCACGAACGCGTCGTGCACGGAGTCGTCCACCACGATCCGGTTGGTGATCATGCAGACCTGGCCCTGGTGGAAGAACTTGCCGAACACCGCGGCGTCCACCGCGAGGTCGAGGTCGGCGTCGTCCAGCACCACCAGGGGACCGTTGCCGCCGAGCTCCAGGGACAGCTTCTTCAGCCCTGCCTTCTGCGCGATGCCCTTGCCCACCGGCGTCGAGCCGGTGAAGGAGACCACCCGCGGCACCGGGTGCTCCACGATCGCGTCGCCGATGTCGCGGCCGCGGCCGATCACCACCGACAGCAGGCCCTCGGGCAGCCCGGCCTCCTCGTAGACCTTGGCCAGCAGCAGGCCGCCGGTGACCGGGGTGTCCCCGGCCGGCTTGAGGACGACGGCGTTGCCGGTGGCCAGCGCGGGGGCCACCGAGCGGTTGGACAGGTGCATCGGCACGTTCCACGGGCTGATCACCGCGACCACCCCGACCGGCCGGCGGTAGACCCGGCTCTCCTTGCCCTCGATGTCGGCGGGCAGGATCCGGCCCTCCATCCGGTACGGGTAGGACGAGGCCTCGTGGAAGTCGCGCAGGGTGATCGCGTACTCGAACTCCGCGGCCGGGGCGGCGGCGCCGCTCTCCCGGATGTGCCACTCGACGATCTCGTCCTTGCGGGCCTCCATGATCCGGGCCGCGCGGCGCATCACGTCGGCGCGCTCGCTGGGCAGCCGGGCCGCCCAGTCCCGCTGCGCCTGCTTCGCGGTGCGGTAGGCCTCGTCCAGGTCCTCGGCGTTGGCCAGCGGGATCTCGGTGAGGGTCTCGCCGGTGTAGGGGTCGGTGTCGGTGGCGGTCGCGCCGGCATTGCCGGCGCGCCAGGTGCCGGCGATCGGCATCCGGTCGAAACCGTCGTAGCGGGTGGGGGCGGAGGTGGCCGTCGTCATGGGACCGGGCCGTACCCGGTCGTGCGCCACGGAATCGCGGTGGCGGGTGACTCAGTAGTACGGGCTGCTGCCGCCGTCCGCCGCGCCGGCTGCCCGCAGGTTCCGCCGGTGCACGAGCTCGAGGTGGTCGGTCACGGTGGTGCAGATCCACGCGAGTGACCCGGTTGGCGTCAGCTCCGGCGCGAGCACCGGTTCGGGCCACCGGCCGCGGGCGCCGCAGGCGGTGACGAACACCGCGACCGCCGCCGCGACGACGTCGCCCGACGCAGCTGCCACGGGTGCGGGCGGGGTGCCGTAGCGGGTGCCCAGCAGGCCGCGGCGGACGCTCCAGACGCCGGCTCCCACGCACGCTTCGGCCACCTGCGACATCCCGGCGTCGCCGTGGTCCAACCACCAGGTCAGCGGGTGCCCGGGGTCGGCGTCCATGGCGCTGAGCAGGCGGTCCAGCGGTGGGAAGCGGGTGGGTGCTGGATCGAGGGAGATGCTGTCGGCCGTCTCGGCGAGGCGGCCGCAGTGGGCAGCGTCGACGAGCAGCGCCCCGCGCGCGGCGGCGTCCCAGATGTCGAAGGAGCGCAGGCGGCCCCGCGCGTCGACGCACACCGCCGCGAGCCGGGCGGCCACACCGTCGGACGGGTCCATGGTCATCCAGCTGCCCTTCAGTCGAGCACCGCGGCGAGCAGCCCGGCGGCGAAGGCGACCAGCATGCACACCACCACGAGGCCGACCAGCCGGCGCCCGCCCGTCCAGCGCTCCAGCCCATTCGGCGGCGCGACGTCCCGGATCGGTCCTGGCGGGTCGGCGACCCACCGCCGGGCCGCGCGCACCTGGCGGTGCACCAGCCCCGCTCCGGCTGCGGCCAGCAGGGCCAGGAGGACGGCGGCGGGCACGGCGAGGAACGGGCGGTCCCACCGGCCGCCCAGCAGCATGCCGACGACGGGCAGGGGGAACAGCCACACCACCCCGCGCAGCCGGGCCTGCCGGCGCGCGTACACGTCGGCCATGTCACGCAGTTCGGGGCCGGGGTCGATGTGCTCCCGGAGAGCATGCATGAACCGGTGGCCGCGGACGGCGTTGCGGCGCATGCGCGGCACGGTCCGTTGCAGCACCAGCAGCACGGCGAAGAACCCGAGATAGCCGGCCAGCGCCCACCACGCCGCCGTCCCTTCGACGAACCCCAGGCCCCCGGTCAGCGCGACGAGCGACGCGAAGAAGGCAGTCAGGCACACCACGGCGACGGCGTCCTGACGGCGTCCGCGACGGTCGACGGCGGTCCAGTCGACGGGCGGCTCGAGGCCGGTCACGGGTGGTCCTCCTCGGGGTACGGGGGATCGGAGAGCCAGCGGTGGGCCCGGGTCAGCTGCTCCCGGCGGCGGACGAGGAACGAGCACGCCAGGGCGGTCAACGGCAGCGCGGGCAGGGCGGTCGGGACGTCGCTGCGCACCAGCGCGGCAACGACGCAGGCGAGGGCCAGCCCGCCGAGCAGGGCCGGCGGCAGCCAGGTGTCCGACCGAGGACTGCCCAGCAGCACCCGGGCCCGGTCGGTGGCGGCGTCCCGGAGCCCCGGCCCCGGATCGGTCGAGCTGCGCAGGGCGGCCACCGCGGCCCGGTGACCGGCATCGGTGCGCACCGTCCGCCCGTTCTGCCACCAGGCGACGACGAGCGAGGCGAGGGCGGCCGGGACCAGCGCGGCCAGCACCAGCGGTCCGACCAGCTCGACCAGCGCCCAGCCCAGCGCGGCGTCGACCAACAGCGTGGTGACGGCGACGGCCGCGAAGGAGGGCAGCAGCAGCGGCGCGCCGTCGAAGGGTGCCCTGCGGCGGGGCCGGTCGGGGCCGGTCAACTCGCGGCGAGGGCGCCGATCACGCCGTTGGCGATCGACAGCGCGATCGCCGCGTACCCGCAGACCAGACCGGTCAGCGCGAAGCCGGCGCCGCCGGCCCGGGAGCGGGCCTTGTGGCTGAGGACGACGGCCACGATGCCGAGCACCAGGCTGGAGAGCAGGTAGAGGAACGGCACCCAGAACGTCGCCGCGGCGATGATGCCGCAGACCATCCCGGCGGTGGCGAGGCCGTTGGACTGCTGGCTGCCTGCGGTGCTGTCACGGTGCTGACCGAGCTGGGACACGGGGTGCTCCTCTTCGTGGGCGTCCTCCGGCGGGACGCCCCGTGATCGTGACGTTCGGTCACCGCAGCGGCCGCGTGGACGGCGTCCCTGTCGCCCGATCAGGTGACGTGTCCGTCCGACGTCGGGTCCTCGTCGTGCTGTCCGCCGGACCGGCCGTCGCGGAGCCCGGCCGGTCAGTCCGCGATGAGCCCGATGAGGAACGAGGCGACGATGCAGGCGCCGCCGACCGTCATGACCACCGGTGCCACCCGCTGCCACGGAGCAGCCGGTGGGAGGGGGCGCGGCGGCCCGGGCGGGTCGGCCAGCCAGCGTCGGGCGTCCCGGCCCGATCGGGCGGTGGTCGCCGCGAGGACGCAGAAGGTGACCACCAGCACGCCGACCGCGACACCGGCGAGGACCGGCCGGTCCCACGGCGCCGAGTCGACGAAGAGCAGCGGGACGACCAGGAAGAACGGCGCCGCCCAGCGCTGACCGGCCAGGTGCCGGGCCTGGCGGTCGACGCGCCCGCGCAGCTCCGGCCCGGGGTCGGCGTGGGCCCGCAGCGCGCGCTGGACCCGCCGGGCCGTCACCTGGCGTGCGCCCGGACCGCGCAGCCGGGTCACCCCGATGACCAGCACCGACACGACGGCGACGCCGCCGACCAGCCACCAGCCCAGCGGGCCGAGCAGCGCCGGCCACGTGCCGCCCTGGGCGACGAGGAGCGCCGCGGCGTAGCCGGTGAGCAGCGGCGGCAGCCCCCAGGCCTGCCAGGCCGGGGATCGGTCGGCCACCGTTGCGTCGACGCCGCCGGTCACGCGCGCTCCTCCCGCACGGCCGGTGCGGCGTCGAGCCACCGGGAGGCCCGCAGCAGCTCGCGGTGTCCGGTGACGAGCACCCACGCGGCGGCCACCAGCAGCGGCAGCACCGGCGCGGCCACGAGCAGGTCGTCCCGCAGCAGTGCGGCCACGCCGCAGGCCACGGCCAGCCCGGCGAGCACGGCGGCGGGGCCCCACAGGTCGCTCGCCGGCCGGGCGAGCAGGTCGCGGGCCACCCGGTCGGCGGCGTCCCGGTGACCGGGCCCCGGGTCCCGCTGGTGACGCAGGACGTCGGTCGCCCGGCGCTGGTCGGCGATCTCCGCGGCGGGCGGCAGCCAGCGCCACCACAGGACCAGTCCGACGCCGGCACACAGGCCGGCGGCCGTCCAGGAGGCGAACAGCGTGCCCACGCCCCAGGCAGTGACCAGCAGGACGATGACCAGCGCAGCCGAGGGGAGCCCGACGCCGGTACGGGGTGCGGCAACGCGCCGCAGGCCGCGGCCGCGGAGATCGTCGATCATGGCCGCAGAGTAGAGGCGACCGCGCTGAGCTGCGGGTTCTCCCGTGCCACTGCAGCAGCCGCGGGGTCTCCCGCGCCGGTCAGGAGGCGGTCGGACCGGAGGTCGATCACAGCGCTGCACTGCCTACCATCGCGGGGTGACCCGGGAACCCATGATCGCGCCCAGCCTGCTGTCCGCGGACTTCGCCCGGCTCGCCGACGAGGTGCAGCGGATCGCCGACGCCGACTGGGTGCACGTCGACGTCATGGACGCCCACTTCGTGCCCAACCTGACCCTCGGCCTGCCGGTGGTGCAGGCGATCCAGGCGGTCAGCCCGGTCCCGCTGGACTGCCACCTGATGATCGAGGACCCGGAGCGATGGGCCCCCGGGTACGCCGAGGCCGGCGCCCGCAACGTCACGGTGCACGCCGAGGCCTGCACCGACCCCCGGAAGGTCGCCCGCGACCTCAAGGCCGCCGGTGCGCTGGCCGGGCTGGCGCTCAAGCCGGGCACGCCGCTGGAGGGCTACCTCGACGTGCTGCCCGAGTTCGACACCCTGCTGGTGATGACGGTGGAGCCGGGCTTCGGCGGGCAGTCGTTCATGCCCGAGGTGCTGCCCAAGGTCACCGAGGCGCGCCGGCTGGTCCAGACCGGGCACCTGCAGCTGTTCCTGGAGGTGGACGGCGGGATCAACGCCGACACCATCGAGCAGGCCGCCGCGGCGGGCGCCGACGTCTTCGTGGCCGGCTCGGCGGTCTACGGCGCCGACGACCCCGCGCAGGCGATCGCCGCGCTCCGGGCCCTGGCCGCCCGGTGAGCCCGGCGGAGCGCGCGGCGATGGCCCGCGCCCGCGAGCTCGGGCTGGCCGTGCTGGGCACGACCAGCCCCAACCCGGCGGTCGGTGCCGTGGTGCTCGACGCGGCCGGTCAGGTGGTGGGGGAGGGGGCCACCTCGCCTCCCGGCGGCCCGCACGCCGAGGTGCACGCGCTGGCCCAGGCCGGTGACCGGGCCCGCGGCGGCACCGCCGTGGTCACCCTCGAACCGTGCGCCCACACCGGCCGCACCGGCCCGTGCGCCGACGCGCTGATGGCCGCCGGGGTGGCCCGGGTCGTCGTCGCCGTCCCCGAGCCGACCCGGCTGGCGGAGGGCGGGGCCGACCGGCTGCGGGCCGCCGGCATCGACGTCGAGCTGGGCGCCGAGCAGGCCGAGGCAGCTGACGGTGCCCTGGCGCCGTGGCTGACCGGCGTCCGCGAGCACCGGCCGCAGGTGGTCTGGAAGGTCGCCACCACCCTCGACGGCCGGGTGGCCGCCGCCGACGGCACCAGCCGCTGGATCACCGGCCCCGACGCCCGTGCCGCCGTCCACGTCCTGCGGGCGACCTGCGACGCGGTGCTGGTCGGCTCCGGGACGGCGCTCGCGGACGACCCGCAGCTCACCGTCCGGGACGCCGACGGCCGCACCCTCGACCGGCAGCCGCTGCGCGTGGTGCTGGACCGCCGGGGCCGGGTGCCGGCCACCGCCCGGGTGCACGACGCCGCCGCGCCCACGCTGGTCAGCTCAGCGGGCACCCCGGCCGCGCTGCTGGCGGAGCTGTACGAGCGGGGCGTCCGACGGGTGCTGCTGGAGGGCGGTCCGACGCTGGCCGCGGCGTTCCTCGCCGCCGGGCTGGTCGACGAGGCGGTGGTGCACGTCGCGCCCACCCTGCTGGGTGCCGGGGCTCACATGGTGGGCGACCTGGGAATCCCGACCATCTCCGCCGCGCTGCACCTGGCGGTCACCGACGTCACCCGCATGGGCGGGGACGTGCAGATCCGCCTGCGCCCCACCCGGCACACTGGTGGACCGGCGATCGACGACGGAGGGAGCTGACGTGTTCACCGGCATCGTGGAGGAGCTCGGCACCCTGGTCGAGCGCGCGGACGGCGCGGACAGCGCCGTGCTGCGGATCCGGGCGCGCACCGCCCTGCAGGACGTCGCCCTCGGCGACTCGATCGCGGTCAACGGCGTCTGCCTCACCGTCACCGGCGTCGAACCGGGCGAGGACGGCGCGGGCGTGTGGAGCACCGACGTGATGGCCGAGACGCTGCGGCGCAGCAGCCTGGGCCGGG
Organism: uncultured Modestobacter sp.; assembly: GCF_947486615.1. Classification (GTDB taxonomy): domain Bacteria; phylum Actinomycetota; class Actinomycetes; order Mycobacteriales; family Geodermatophilaceae; genus Modestobacter. The sequence goes on along the minus strand of NZ_CANKUD010000010.1, from coordinate 93,191 downwards.
TCGGCGCAGGCGAGCAGGTGAACCTGGAGCGCGCGGTCACCCCGACCACCCGGCTGGGCGGCCACATCGTGCAGGGCCACGTCGACGGCGTCGGCACCGTGGTGTCCCGCACGCCGGGCGACGACTGGGAGGTCGTGCGGATCGCCGTCCCGGCCGAGCTGGCCCGCTACCTGGTGGAGAAGGGCTCGATCACCGTCGACGGCGTCTCGCTGACCGTCAGTGCCCTGTCCGACTCCCCGGAACCCTGGTTCGAGGTCAGCCTCATCCCGACCACCCTGCGCGAGACGACCCTGGGCGAGCGTGCCCCCGGTGACCCGGTCAACCTGGAGGTGGACGTCATCGCCAAGTACGTCGAACGACTGTTGGGAGCCCGACGATGAGCGCGTTCCGGCTGGACTCCGTGGAGAGCGCGATCGCCGCGGTCAAGAGCGGCCGGCCTGTCGTCGTCATCGACGACGAGGACCGGGAGAACGAGGGCGACCTGATCTTCGCCTCCGAGCTCGCCACCCCCGAGCTGGTCGCCTTCATGGTGCGGTACACGTCGGGCTACATCTGCGTCGCGGTGACCGAGGAGGACGCCGACCGGCTCGACCTGCCGCCGATGTTCCGGGTCAACCAGGACCGCCGCGGCACCGCCTACACCGTGACCGTCGATGCCCGGGAGGGCGTGACCACCGGCATCTCCGCCGCCGACCGGGCGCACACCATCCGCACCCTGGCTGCCGCCGACACCGGCTCCGCCGACCTCGCCCGCCCGGGCCACGTCGTCCCGCTGCGGGCCAAGGACGGCGGCGTGCTGCGCCGCCCCGGGCACACCGAGGCCGCCGTCGACCTGGCCGTGCTGGCGGGCCTGCGGCCGTCCGGGACGCTGTGCGAGGTCGTCTCCGAGAAGGACCCGATCGGCATGGCGCGCGGTGACGAGCTGCGGGTCTTCGCCGACGAGCACGACCTGGTCATGGTCTCCATCGCCGACCTGATCGCCTACCGCAAGCGCTTCGACAAGCTGGTCGAGCGGGTCGCCGAGGCCCGGGTGCCGCTGCGCGCCGGGGAGTTCACCGCGGTCGGGTACAGCAGCTCCTACGACGAGCGGGAGCACGTCGCGTTCGTCTACGGCGACATCGCCGACGGGGAGGACGTGCTGGTGCGCGTGCACTCCGAGTGCCTGACCGGCGACGTGTTCGGCTCGCTGCGCTGCGACTGCGGCCCGCAGCTGGACGCCGCGCTCGCCGCCGTCGCCCAGGAGGGCCGGGGTGTCGTCCTCTACATCCGCGGGCACGAGGGCCGGGGGATCGGCCTGCTGCACAAGCTGCAGGCCTACCAGCTGCAGGACACCGGCGTGGACACCGTCGACGCCAACCTCGACCTCGGGCTGCCCGCCGACGCCCGCGACTACGGCACCGGCGCGCAGATCCTGGTCGACCTGGGCATCCACACCATGCGGCTGCTGACCAACAACCCGGCCAAGCGCGCCGGGCTGGAGGGCTACGGCCTGAAGATCACCGGCCGGGTCGGGCTGCCCAGCAGCGTCACCGCCGACAACGTCGGCTACCTGCGCACCAAGCGCGACCGGATGGGCCACCTGCTGGAGATCATCGAGCCCAGCGCCTCCGACGGCGACGGGCCGGCGTCCCCGCCGGTGCGGCGCGCCGACGAGCAGCCGGTATGACGGTCGGCGGGTCCCGCGCCGGGCACACTGCAGCGTCCCTTCCAGCAGCACAGAGCATCGAGGAGAACTCATGAGCGGGTCCGGAGCGCCGGGGCAGGAGCCGATCGACGCCGCGGGGCTGACCCTGGGCATCGTCGCGGCCACCTGGCACACCGACATCAGCGACTCCCTGCTGGCCCGGGCGATCGCCTGCGCCGAGGCCTCGGGCATCCCCTCGCCGACCGTCGTCCGGGTGCCGGGCGCGATCGAGCTGCCGGTGGTCGCCCAGGCGCTGGCCGAGAACCACGACGCCGTCGTGGCCCTGGGCGTCGTCGTCCGGGGTGGCACGCCGCACTTCGACTACGTCTGCGACTCCTTCACCGCCGGGCTGACCCGGGTGTCGCTGGACTCCGGGACGCCGGTGGGCAACGGCGTCCTCACCACCGAGGGTGAGCGGCAGGCCCGCGACCGGGCCGGCATGGACGACTCCGGTGAGGACAAGGGCTGGGAGGCCACCGCCGCCGCGCTGCAGACCGCCCTGGTGCTGCGCGACCTGCGGGCCACCCCCCGCGCCACCGGCTTCCAGGCCGGGCCCGGAGCCGGCGCGTGAAGTCCTTCGACCAGCTGTTCGCCGAGCTGAGCGACAAGGTCGCCGCCGGCGACCCCGCCTCGGGCACCGTCACCGCCGTCCGCGACGGGGTGCACGCGGCGGGGAAGAAGGTCGTCGAGGAGGCGGCCGAGTCGTGGATGGCCGCCGAGCACGAGGGCGCCGAACGCACGGCGGAGGAGATCAGCCAGCTCCTGTACCGGGTGCAGGTGCTCATGCTGGCTCGCGGGCTCAGCCTGGACGACGTCTACGCTCACCTCTGACGAAGGACCTCGTCCCTCCCCACGACGCGCTTCGCACGCCGCGGGCCCCTGGGACGAGGCCGGTAGGCCCTGCCCCCTGTGAAGGAGCTCTTCTGTGCTGCGCGTCGCCGTCCCGAACAAGGGGGTCCTGAGCGAGCCCGCGGCGGCGATGCTCGTCGAGAGCGGGTACCGGCAGCGGCGCACCTCCAGCGAGCTGGCCGTGTACGACCCGGAGAACGACACCGAGTTCTTCTACCTGCGGCCCCGCGACATCGCGATCTACGTCGCCGCCGGCACGCTGGACGTCGGCATCACCGGCCGCGACATGCTGCTGGAGACCACCCCGACCGATGGTGGGGGAGCGGTCGCGGCCGAGGTGATGCCGCTGGGCTTCGGCCGGTCCTCCTTCCGGTTCGCCAGCCCGGCCGACTCCGCGATCGGGGACGTGGCCGCGCTCGAGGGCCGACGAATCGCCACCGCCTACCCGGGCCTGCTCCAGCGGTTCCTGGACGACACCGGCATGAAGGCCTCGGTGGTCAAGCTGGACGGCGCGGTCGAGACCGCCTGCCGGCTGGGCGTGGCCGATGCCGTGTGCGACGTGGTCGAGACCGGGACGACGCTGCGGGCCGCGGGCCTGCGGATCATCGGCGACCCGGTGCTGGCCAGCGAGGCCGTGCTCGTCGGGCGGGCCGGTGCCGACGAGGTGCCCGCCGTGGCGCAGCTGCGCCGCCGGCTGCAGGGCGTCCTGGTCGCCCGGCGCTACGTGATGCTCGACTACGACTGCCCCAACGCGCTGCTGGCCCAGGCCACCGCGCGCACGCCCGGCCTGGAGGGCCCGACCGTCAGCCCGCTGCAGACCGAGGGCTGGTCCGCAGTGCGGGCGATGGTGCTCAAGGACGACACCAACCGGGTGATGGACGAGCTCTGGGAGCTCGGCGCCCGCGCCATCCTGGTCACCACCATCGCCGCCTCCCGGCTCTGACGCACCGCCTCGCGCTGGTGCCCGCCACGTCGCGAGCCGGTGCGCGGGGGTGCCCGTCGCCTCGGGCTGGTGAGAGCGGCCGCTCAACGCTGACCTGTGTTCCGCCGCTGGTCCGCCGCGTCGCCTGACCGGCAGTCACGGAGGGCGGCATCCTGGGGGCATGCGTCGCCTCCTCCTCCCGGTCCTGCTGCTCGCCGTCCCGTTCGTCGGGGCGTGCGGCGCGTCCGAGGGGCCGGTGACCCCGGTGCCGGGTGAGCTGACCGAGCAAGGGCCGGCCGAGGCGTCCCTGGAGGTCTCGCTGGACCGTGGCGACGGCGGCTCCGCCGAGACCCGGACCCTGACCTGCGAACCGGAGCCCGGCGGGACGTACGCCGACCCGGCGGCGGTCTGCGATCACCTGCAGGGGCTCGAGGACCCGTTCGCGCCGCTGCCGGCCGACCAGATGTGCACCCAGCAGTTCGGCGGGCCGCAGACGGCCACGGTCACCGGCCGCTGGGCGGGTGAGCCCGTGGACCTGCAGCTGGACCGCACCGACGGGTGCGCCATCGCCCAGTGGGACCGGCTCGGCCCGCTGCTGCCCGCCGACGTCGACTGAGCGGTGGCCCGCCGGGAGCAGCCGGCGGGCCACCGGGGTCAGCGCGGCCGGGCGGTGCGGTCGACCAGGTCGATCGCCGTGCACAACCCCAGGGCCAGGGCCCGGCCGCTGGTCGATCCGGTGGCCAGCAGCGCACTGATCGCCGGGGCGAGCGCGCCGTCGCCGACCAGCCCCCGCAGCACGGCGGCGAACTCGCCGCTGACCCGCCCGGCGGCCGCGTGGCGCAGCAGCGCCCGGGACAGCTCGGTGGTGCGCCCGGCGGCCAGGCCGGTCACCCCGGCGCCGAACCGCTCGGCCGCGGGGTGGCCCAGCAGCACCAGCCCGGCGGTGGTGCCGGCCAGCACGTCGTCACCGGCCGGCGTCAGACCAGGGCCGAGGCCGATCAGCCGGGTGGCGGTGCGCAGCGCGGCGTCGAGGTCGGCCCGCCGGACGGCACCGCGCAGTGCCGCCAGCGGACCGCTCGGGCCACCGGGCAGGCCGGGGAGGGCGAACGCGCTGTGCGGGACGCCCTCGCCGTAGAGCGCCACCCGCAGCTGCCGCACGCCCTCGGGGAGGAGCGCGGGGCGGGTGGTGGGCAGCTTGGGGCGGGGGTCCCACCAGGCGGCCGCGCTGACCACGAGGTCCCCGACGACGATCCGGCCGCCGCCGACCTGGGCCGGCGCCCCGCTGGGGACCGACACCAGCGGGCGGCCGTTGGCGGGCCGGAACAGCACGCAGCCCAGCGGCAGCCGGGCGGCGTCGGAGGTCAGCACCCCGACCACGTCGGGGCCCTGCGGCGTCGGGACGGAGAGGTACACCGCAGCGGGGACGGACAGCAGCACCCGCGCCTGGCGGACCGGCCCGCGCAGCAGCTCGGCCACGCCGGTGCTGGCCTGCGACGGCACGGACGCGCCGGCTCCGGCGCGGGGGGACGGCGCGCTCCCGGCGTGCGGGAGGTGCAGGGTCGGCATCCCGGCCCGGGCGGCCCGGCCCGGCCGGGTCGGCGCCGGGATCGTGGTCGTCCCTGCCCGGGGCGCGCGGCTCCGGCCCTCGCCGGTGTCGTCGGCCCTGGCGTCGCCCTGTCCGCCGGTGCCCTCGTCGATCGTGCGCATGTGACCTCCACCCGTGCGGTGGACGGCGGCCAGTGGGTCGGCCGTGCCCGTCCCGGTCTCCTCCGGCCCCGGTCCGGGCGACCGCGGAGCCCACGACGTGCAGTGGGCGAGCTGCCGTTCCGTGCCGGGTCACAGGTCCGGAGTGCACACCCACCCGGCGAGCGCCCCGGGGCCTGTATGGCGATTCTCGCCAAGCGGCGTTCCCGGCGTCCAGAGACGTCTGACAGAATCTCGCGCAGATGTCGGGTGCACGGTGCTCTGGGGGTACGTACAGTGACTGAACGTGAGGTTTCGGTGACTTACGCGGCGCACAGCGATCGGGTGGCTACGCAACGCACCGTCCCGCCCTCCATCGAGCCGGTGCTCTCGCAGGTGCCGCCGGCCGATCGAACGGCCCTGCAGGACAGCATGGGCCTCACGGTCGACCAGCTCCTGCAGCTGCCCGGCCTGGCCGGCACCCTCGTCGTCGGTGGTGCCACCGGCACCCGCCGGATCGTCCGGCACGTGACGGTCGACGACCCGGCCGACCCTGTCGGCAGCGCCGGCCCGGACGTGCTGGTGGTGCTGGCCACCCGGCTGCCCTCCGGCGACCCGGTGCAGAGCCGGGCGCTGATCGAGCGGCTGCACCGCGGCGGCAGCGGCGCGTTGGCCTTCCGCGCCGAGGGCTCGGCCGGCAACGCCGCCGGTGAGGTGCCGGTCGAGGTGCTGGCCGAGGCCGACCGCCGCGGCTTCCCGGTGCTCGCCCTGCCCGCGTCCACCCGGCTCGACGAGGTCGTCGCCGAGGTGCTCGGCGCGATCATCGACAAGCAGACCCAGGCGCTGAGCCTGGCCAACCGGATGCACAACCAGTTCATCGACGTCGCGCTCAGCGGCGGTGGACTGGCCGAGGTCACCACCGGCGTCTCCACCTTCCTGGCCGGCGCCGCGGTGCTCGGGCTCGGCCCGGACCGCGAGGTCGCCACCTCTGCCGGTCCGGCGGAGGAGGTCGAGGAGATCCGCGACTGGCTCTGGTTGCTGGACGCCGCGGCCGACGACGCGTTCGCCGACCTCACCCCCTCTCGCCGCCTCTCGGGCAACCGCGCCGACCAGAGCGTGGTCACCCCCGCCGACGTGTTCGCCGACGCCGACATGTCCCCGGCCGACGGCATCCTGCTCGTCCCCGGCCACCACGAGCTCCCCGGCGGCGTGGGGGAGTACGCCGTCGCACCGATCATGGCCGGTGACCAGCGGCACGGCTGGCTGGTCGCGGTCAACCGGCACGGCCCGATGCTGCTGGGCGCCGGCGCGGTGCTCGAGCAGGCTGCCGTCATCGCCGCGCTCTCGGAGATCCGCTCGCAGGCCGTGCACTCGGTCGAGCTGCGCTTCCAGGGCGACATGGTGCGCCGGCTGGTCGGCGGGACGTTCGCGCACACCGAGCGGGCACTGGCCTACGCGCGCTCCTTCGGCTGGCGGCTGGACGGCCCGGTCGTCGTCCTGGTCACCGCGACCGAGACGGTGGCCGACGCCGGGACCGACCCCACCCGGGCCCTGGACGTGCTCGACCGGCTGGCCGACGGCTGGCGCTCGGCCGTGGACGCCGAGGTGGCCGGTGCCGCGGTCGCGGGCCTGGCCACCGAGATCGTCACCGTGCTGCCGCTGGACGGGCGCACCCCCGAGGAGCTCTCCGGCCTGGTGGCCGCGGTCACCGCCCGGGTGAACGCCCGGCTGCGGCGGGTCGGCCGGCTGCTGGGCACCGGCATCGGCCGGCCGGCGGAGTCGCTCTCGGGTCTGGGCGAGGTCTACCAGCAGGCGCAGCGGGCGCTCGTGGTCGGCCAGGAGATCCACGGCGGGCACGCGGTGACCCACTTCGACCAGCTCGGCGTCTTCCGGCTGCTCTCGCTGATCCCGGACAGCAACGAGCTGCGGTCCTACGTCGACGAGGTGCTCGGCACCCTGGCCGACTCCAGCGACGCGGACGCGGTCGACCTGCGCGACACCCTGCGGGTGCTGCTGGAGACCAACCTCAACGTCGCCGAGTCCGCGCGCCGGCTGCACTTCCACTACAACACCATGCGGTACCGGATCGGGAAGCTGGAGCGGCTGCTCGGCCCCTTCACCACCGACCCGACCCTGCGGCTGAACCTGCTGCTGGCACTGCACGCCGCGCGCATCCGGGGTCTTGACCAGCCGCACCGCCCGCCGGTGGAGAGCGTCGCCGCCGCCGTCCTGGACGACGGGCTCGAGTCGCTCGTCTGAAGAAGGACCCCGCTGCCCCCCACCCCTCGCAGGCTCGGGGCGGGCCCCTGCAGCGGGGCCGAACGACGCTCGGGTGGGCGCTGTCGGCGCCGGCGGGTGTCGCTGGTGTTACGGCTGTGTTCACCCCGTGGTCCGTGATGGGAACGTGTCCAGGACCCCCTGGTGTGCGCCCGCCGGATCTGCCACTGTCCGGTACCTCAGCGCTGAGCTAGTTGCTCGGCGGGGTTGCGAGGAGGACCGATGGCGTTCGGCTGGAAGCTCTACGGGGACGGCAAGACCCCGCCACTGGGTGAGGCGGTGGCGCCCGAGGAGCGGCTGTCCTGGCCGCTGACCGTCGGCATCGGGGCGCAGCACGTCGTCGCCATGTTCGGGGCGACCTTCGTGTTCCCGCTGATCATGGGCCTGGACGCCAACCTGGCGATCATGATGAGCGGGATCGCCACCATCATCTTCCTGCTGATCGTGCAGGGGAAGGTGCCCTCCTACCTGGGCACCAGCGCCGCCTTCGTCGGCGGCGTCACGGCCGTCCGGGCGCAGGGCGGTGACAGCAGCGACGTGGTCGGCGCGATCCTGGTGTCGGGCATCGTGCTCGCGCTGGTCGGCCTGCTCATCCAGGCGGCCGGACCACGGGTGGTCAACCGGGTGCTGCCCCCGGCGGTGACCGGCGCGGTCGTGCTGCTGATCGGCTTCAACCTGGCCCCGGTCGCCGCCGGCACGTACTGGCCGCAGGACCAGTGGGTCGCGCTGGCCACCATGGCCTTCGTCATCGTCGTCTCGCTGGCGCTGCGCGGCTTCTGGGCGCGCATCTCGATCCTGCTGGGCCTGGTCTTCGGCTACCTGCTGTCGGTGCTGCTGGATGCGGTCTCCGGCCCGATCACCTCCGTCCTGGCCGGGGCCGCCGAGGCCACCGAGCACGACCGGGTCGACTGGAGCGGGGTCGAGACGGCGACGTGGTTCGGCCTGCCGGAGCTCACCGGGCCGTCGTTCTCGGTGAACTTCTCGCTGCTGGTGCTGCCCGCGGTGATCGCACTGGTCGCCGAGAACGCCGGCCACGTCAAGGCGGTCGGGGAGATGACCAAGCGCGACCTCGACCCGGTGCTCGGCCGGGCGGTGTTCGCCGACGGCGTCGCCACCGTCGTGGCCACCTCGGTGGGCGGTTCGCCGACCACCACCTACGCGGAGAACATCGGCGTCATGGCCGCCACCCGCGTCTACTCGACCGCGGCGTACTACGTGGCCGCGATCGTGGCCATCCTGCTCGGCCTGGTGCCCAAGTTCGGCGCGATCGTCAACGCCACCCCCGGCGCGGTGCTCGGCGGCATCACCGTCGTGCTCTACGGGATGATCGGGCTGCTCGGCGCCAAGATCTGGAAGGAGAACCGGGTCGACTTCGCCAACCCGATCAACCTGGTGCCGCTGGCCGCCGGGATCATCATCGGGATCGGCAACGTGAACCTGGTCTTCTCCGACGAGTTCTCCCTGGGCGGCATCTCCCTGGGCACGATCGTCGCGGTGGCCGGCTGGCACGTCGCCCGGGCCCTGGCGCCGGCGGAGATGAAGGCCGCGCTCACCCAGGAGACCGGGTTCGCCGCCGGCACCGGCCCAGCGCTGGGGGCCAGCGGCGGGCACCGGGTCGACGTGGGCGGCGCCGACCCCTCCGACGTCGACCGGGTGAACCGCACCCCCTGACCCGCGCCGTCCGCCGGCCCGACCTCCCTCGCAGGGGGTCGGGCCGGCGCACGTCCACGACCCACGGATAGGACCGATCGAGAGGACCGACCATGACCGCGGGGATCGACACCCCGGACCGGCGCGGCCGCACCGGGCTGGACCAGGTGGGCCGAGACCTGACCGGCAACGACGACGTCCGGGTGCGTGACGTCGAGCTGCTGTCCAGCGACTGGTACGTGCTGCGCAGGACCACCTTCGACCTGCGACACCGGGACGGGCGCTGGACGACGGAGACCCGGGAGACCTACGACCGGGGCAACGGCGCGACGGTGCTGCTGTACGACGCGGCACGCCGCACCGTGCTGCTGACCCGGCAGTTCCGCTTCCCGGCCTACGTCAACGGGCACCCCGACGGGCTGCTGGTGGAGACCGCGGCCGGCCTGCTGGACGACGACGACCCCCTCACCGCGGTGCGCCGGGAGGCCGAGGAGGAGACCGGTCACCGGGTCGGCGAGCTGACCCACGTGTTCGACGTGTTCATGAGCCCGGGTTCGGTCACCGAACGGCTGCACTGCTACGCCGGGTCCTATGACGCGGGGACGCGCCGGAGCCGCGGGGGCGGGCTGGCCGAGGAGGGCGAGGACATCGAGCTGGTCGAGCTGGGGTTCGACGAGGCGCTCGCCCAGATCGGCACCGGGGTCGTCGACGCCAAGACGATCATGCTGCTGCAGTGGGCGGCGCTGTCGGGGCCGTTCGCCCGCTGAGCACCGGGACCGGGCCCGGGCAGCCCCTCGGTCAGCCGGCCTCGAGCACCCGCTTCAGGGTCGCGAGGTCGGCGGCGACCGCAGCGGTGTCGGCCGCCAGCTGCTCGTCGGTGGTGCCCGCGGCCCGGCGCAGGGTGAACACCACCTCGCTGCCCGGCCCGTCGGCGAGCACCCGCAGCGGGTTGGTGGTGGTCGTGCCGTCGGGGAGCACCACGTCGTGGTCCAGCACGCCGTACTCGTTGACCGGCACGAAGCGCACCAGCACCCGGCCCATCGGGGAGTCGGCGACCCACTCGCCGCGCTCCCGCCGGATGCCGGCCGCCAGCCCGGCCGCCCAGGCCGGGAGGTTGGCCGGGTCGCGCACCCAGGAGTAGACCTCGGCAGCGGGGCGATCGATCTGCACGGACAGGTGACGCGACGGGGAGGACATGCGGGCATCGTGCCGCACGCCCGGCTGGCAACCCAAGATCGACTGCGGCACCCTCGCCGGCATGGACCCCACTTCGGCAGAGTCCCGGCGGCTGGTCAGCGGCGAGGAGTCCCGGTGGGCGGCAGCGATGTCCGTGCTGGACCGGGCCCCGAACCGCAGTGCCCGGGAGCGGCTGCGCCGCCGGCGGCTGCTCAGCTGGTCGTGGGTGCTCGGCCTGGTGGTGGTGCTCGCGGCCGGCGCCACCCTGCTGGCGCTGCTGTTCACCGACGCGCTGGTCCCCGAGCCCGGCCCGTCGTCCGGGTGGGTGGTGACCGGCCTGGTCGTGCAGGGCGCCGGCATCGTGCTGCTCGTGGGCTTCGCGGTGATCGCCTGGCGGGCGGGGCTCTTCCGGTGGTCGCAGCCGACCGCGGTGCTCGACCGGGCGCAGCGTCGTCGGCTCCTCGCCCAGGTGCGCGGGCGGGCGGCGGTCGACCCGGCCCGGCTGCCGCTCGCCCGCGACCTGGCGGAGCGCCTGGTGCTGCAACGCCACCAGGTCCTGTTCGTCGCCGGCATCCTCGTGCAGCAGCTGGGGCGGGCGATCAGCGGACCGACCACGTTCGTGCTGCTGCTCACCGGCGGGCTCTCCGTCGTGTTCGCGGTGGCCCTGGTCCTGCTCCGCCGGGACGCGCAGCGGGCGGAGGCGTTCCTCGCGGAGCACCCGGGCCAGGGCGGCGCGGGTCCCGGCTGATCGCAACGATCGAGCCGATCACCGGAGCGGATCGGCCAGCTCCGGTGTCGCGGCCGGAAACCGCCAGATCCCGTCGGTCGTCGTCCCTAGGGTCCTGCTCGTGCCCGCCCCGACGCGTTCTCCGCTCACCCTGCTGGCCGTCACGGTCACCGTGCTGGCCTGGGCCTCGGCCTTCATCGGCATCCGCGCGGTGGGGGAGGACCTCTCACCCGGCGCCCTGGCGCTGGGCCGGCTGGCGATCGGCACGCTCGTGCTCGGTCTGCTGCTGACCCGCCGCGGCTGGGTGCCCCCGACGGCGGGGGAGTGGCGGCTGCTCGCGGTCTGCGGGGTCGGCTGGTTCGGCGTCTACAACCTCGCGCTCAACGCCGCCGAGCAGCACCTGGACGCCGGGACGACGGCGATGCTGGTCAACATCGGCCCGGTGATGATCGCGGTCTTCGCCGGCCTGCTGCTGGGTGAGGGCTTCCCGCGCTGGCTGGTCATCGGCCTGGGCGTCGCGTTCTGCGGCGTGCTGCTGATCGGCTTCGCCACCCGCGACGCCGGCGCCGACCTGCTCGGGGTGCTGCTCAGCGTGGTCGCCGCGGTCACCTACGCCGCCGGGGTCGTCGCCCAGAAGCCGCTGCTGCGCCGGTTGCCGGCGCTGCAGGTCACCTTCACTGCCTGCGCGATGGGCGCGGTGGTCTGCCTGCCGTGGGCCGGGGCGCTGGTCACCGACCTCGGGTCGGCGCCGGCCTCCTCGATTGCCGGCACGGTCTACCTGGGCGTGGTGCCGACGGCGCTGGCCTTCAGCACCTGGGCCTACGCGCTGCGCCGGATGGACGCCGGCCGGCTGGGCGCGACCACCTACCTGGTGCCGCCGATCGTGGTGCTGCTGGGCTGGGCCCTGCTGGACGAGGTGCCCCCGGCGCTGGCCGTGGTCGGTGGCGGGATCTGCCTGCTCGGCGTGGCCGTCTCCCGGCGCCGGAGCCGCCCGGGCCGCCCGGTGCCGGTCCCGCAGGAGGCCGGGACGGCGACGGTCTGACCGGTCAGCTCGGCGTGCCGACGCCGGGCAGAGCGGCGGCGACCGCGTCCAGCGCGCCGGGCACCAGGGAGAAGTAGGCCCAGACGCCCCGCTTCTCGCGGGTGAGGAAGCCGGCGTCGACCAGGACCTTGAGGTGGTGGGAGACGGTCGGCTGGGACAGGCCCAGCGGATCGGTGAGGTCGCAGACGCAGACCTCCCGGCCCTCGTTGCCGGCCACCAGGGCGAGCACCCGGAGGCGAGCCGGGTCGGCCAGCGCCTTCATGGTGTGGGCGAGAGCGGCGGCCTGCTCGACGCCCATCGCGCCCTCGAGCTCGGCCGGGGAGCAGCCGGGCGTGCCGACGTCGACCAGGTCCAGGCCGGGCCGGTCGGCCGTTCGGCTGCTGTTCACCGGGCCAGTATCGATCGGGGATTGACGAGTGTCGATACCCCGGGCATGGTGACGGCGGAGATAGACCGACGTCGATACACGCCCCGTTCCGCCGGGGCAGAGGAGCAGCCCGCACACATGAGCGATCTCGCCGCGGAGACCCCCCGCTCCGGCACCGACACGGAGACCCCGGTGCTGGCCCGGCTCTCGACCCTCGACCGCTTCCTGCCGGTCTGGATCGTCGCCGCGATGGTCCTGGGCCTGCTGCTCGGCCGAGGGATCCCCGGCCTGGACGACGCCCTGGACGCCGTCCGCATCGGTGAGGTGAGCCTGCCGATCGCCATCGGCCTGCTGCTGATGATGTACCCGGTGCTGGCCAAGGTCCGGTACACCGAGCTGGACCGGGTGACCGGCGACCGCAAGCTGCTCGGCGCCTCGCTGGTGCTGAACTGGCTGGTCGGCCCGGCGCTGATGTTCGCCCTGGCCTGGCTGCTGCTGCCCGACCTGCCCGAGTACCGCACCGGGCTGGTCATCGTGGGCCTGGCCCGCTGCATCGCCATGGTGCTGATCTGGAACGACCTGTCCTGCGGTGACCGCGAGGCCGGCGCCGTGCTGGTGGCGATCAACTCGGTGTTCCAGATCCTCGCCTTCGCCGTGCTGGGCTGGTTCTACCTGCAGGTGCTGCCCGGCTGGCTGGGGCTGTCGACCACGTCGGCGGAGTTCAGCTTCTGGGCGATCGTGGTCTCGGTGCTGGCCTTCCTCGGCATCCCGCTGCTCGCCGGCTTCCTCACCCGCACGATCGGTGAGCGCACGAAGGGCCGCGACTGGTACGAGGACCGGTTCCTGCCGAAGATCGGCCCGGTCGCGCTGTACGGCCTGCTGTTCACCATCGTGATGCTCTTCGCGCTGCAGGGCGACGCGATCACCTCCAACCCCTGGGACGTCGCCCGCATCGCGCTGCCGCTGCTGGCCTACTTCGCCCTGATGTTCGGTGGGTCGTTCCTGCTCGGCATGCGGCTGCGGCTGGGCTACGCCAAGACCGCGACGCTGGCCTTCACCGCCGCCGGCAACAACTTCGAGCTCGCCATCGCGGTGGCCATCGGCACCTTCGGCGTCACCTCCGGGCAGGCGCTGGCCGGCGTCGTGGGTCCGCTGATCGAGGTCCCGGTGCTGGTCGGGCTCGTGTACGTCTCGCTCTGGGCCGCCCGCCGTTGGTTCCCCGGCGACCCCACCGTCCCGGCTCCCGAACCCTCCCGGAGGAACTCATGACCACGCCCAGCGTCCTGTTCGTCTGCGTGCACAACGCCGGCCGTTCCCAGATGGCCGCCGGCTGGCTGCGCCACCTGGCCGGGGACGCCGTCGAGGTGCGCTCGGCCGGCTCGGTGCCCGGCGACCAGGTCAACCCCTCGGCCGTGGCGGCAATGGCCGAGGTCGGCATCGACATCGCCGACCAGCAGCCGAAGGTGCTCACCACCGAGGCGGTCGAGGCCTCCGACGTCGTCATCACCATGGGCTGCGGCGACGCCTGCCCGGTCTTCCCCGGCAAGCGGTACCTGGACTGGGCGCTGGAGGACCCGGCCGGCAAGGGCGTGGCATCGGTGCGCCCCATCCGCGACGAGATCGAGACCCGCATCCGCGGGCTGCTCGCCGAGCTCCAGGTGTCCACGGCGCCGTGAGCTCCCCGGCAGGCGTCCGCGCCGGCCAGGTGCCCGCGCGGTCGCCGGCCGATCAGGCGCGGACGGTGTGCCGGTCGGCCGCCAGGTGGGTCACCGGGAGGCCCGTCGCCTTGCGCAACCGGGCCGGGAGGTCCCGGCGGAGCCACTGGGAGAGGCCGCCTGGCAGGGTGGAGACGATGATCTCGTCGGCGGGCAAGTGGCCGAGGGCGGTGCGGACCGCCTCGAGTGCGTCCGGGTCGCCGACCTCACCGTCCACGGTCGCGCCCAGCCCGCGGAGGTGTTCCAGCGCGTGCTCCAGACGTTGACAGGCGAGGGCGTAGGCGCGGTCCGCGGTCGAGGGCCCCAGGTTCGCGTACGCGCTGGGGCCATCGGGCTGGTCCTGCAGCGGCGTGGCCGGGGCGACGAGGTGGAACTCGTGCGGCTCGGCGGCGATCCGCTGCCGCACGGCATCGCTGAGGGTGTCGGTGGTGAGCGTCTGGTTGGCGACGATCAGGCAGTGGCGCATCCTCGCGCTCCGATCCGGACGACGACCTGCGGACACCGCCATGGTGACCTGGTTCACATCCCGGCGCCAGGGCTGGCCGGCAGCGGGGGACGGCGATGAGCGGGTCGCCGGACCTGGCCCGCCGGCTCGGCACCGGGGACGCCGTGGTCATCGGCCTCGGCTCGATGATCGGCGCCGGCGTGTTCGCCGCCTTCGCCCCGGCCGCGCAGGCCGCCGGCGCCGGGCTGCTCATCGGCCTGGCGATCGCCGCGGTCGTCGCCTGGTGCAACGCCACCGCCTCGGCCCAGCTGGCCGCGCAGTACCCCGCCTCGGGCGGCACCTACGTCTACGGCCGCGAGCGGCTGGGGGAGTGGTGGGGCTTCCTCGCGGGCTGGGGCTTCGTGATCGGCAAGACGGCCAGCTGCGCGGCGATGGCGCTCACCTTCGCCGCCTACGCCGCGCCGGCCGGCTGGCAGCGCCCGGTGGCGGTGGCCGCCGTCCTCGCGCTGACCGCGACCAACTACCGCGGGGTGACCCGCACCGCCGGGCTCACCCGGGTGATCGTCACCATCGTGCTGACGGCGCTGGCCGTCGCGGTGGCGGCGATGCTGCTCGGCCGGGGCGCCGGCGACGACGGGCCGGGGGCCTGGGCCGTCGAGGGCGGGCTGGTCGGCGTGCTGCAGTCGGCCGGTCTGTTGTTCTTCGCCTTCGCGGGCTATGCCCGGATCGCCACCATGGGCGAGGAGGTGCGCGCCCCGGCCCGGACCATCCCGCGCGCCATCATGCTGGCCCTCGGCGGGGCCGTGGTGGTGTACCTCGTGGTCGCGCTGGCGCTGCTGACCTCGCTGGGCCCCGACGGCATCGCCGGGACGACGGAGCCGCTGGCCGCCGCGGTGGCCGCCGGGAGCTGGGAGTGGGCCGGCCCGGTCGTGCGGGTGGGTGCCGCGGCCGCGGCGCTCGGTGCGCTGCTGGCGCTGATCGCCGGCATCGGGCGCACCAGCCTGGCGATGGGCCGCCAGGGCGACCTGCCGCGGTACCTGGCGGCGGTCCACCCGCGCTTCTCGGTGCCGCACCGCGCCGAGGTCACCGTCGGGATCGTCGTCTGCCTGCTGGTGCTCACCGTGGACCTGCGCGGCGCGATCGGCTTCTCCTCCTTCGGCGTGCTGCTCTACTACGCCGTCGCCAACGCCGCGGCGTTCACCCAGGACCGGGAGCACCGCCGGTTCCCCCGCGCCCTGCAGGTGCTCGGCCTGGTCGGCTGCCTGGTGCTGGTCGCCACGCTGCCGTGGCAGTCGGTCGCCGCCGGCGTCGCCGTGTTCGCCGTCGGCATCGCCTACCGGGCCATCCGGCTGCGGCTCGCGGCCCGGTAGCTCCTCCGCGGCTCGGCCCGTGGAGGGGCCCGCCGGTCAGCGGCGGCGGGGCGCCCAGGGGTCGTCGGGGTCGAAGTCGTCGGCCTCGTCGGCAGCTGCGTCGTCCGGCTGTGCGGTGTTCGCCGGCTGTCCCGCGGCCGTGCGCTGCTCGGAGCGCCGAGCGGCGGCCTCCAGGGCGGCGTCCCGCTCGGCGAGGCGCTGGGCGCGCTCGAGCCGGGCGTCCTCGCGGAGCTGGCGGCGGCTGGGCGTGCCATCGGCCTTGGTGAGCGCGAGCCAGTCGTCCTTCTGCCGCCACAGCGCCACGCCGGCGATCGGCAGCCCGAGCGGGACGACGTAGCCGCCCACCCGCTCCATGCCGCCCTCGCCGAGGAAGAGGAAGACCGCCGCGCCGAAGAAGACCGTGCCGATCAGCCCGACCAGCCCGAGCAGGGCCAGCGTGGTGCCCAGCCCCTCCGACCGGGGGCGCACCCCGTAGGCCAGCGCGATCAGCCCCAGCGCTCCGCCCACGAAGTACGCCCCGGCGGCGATCTGGTGGGCGGTGGCGTTGCCGTCGGAGGGGAACACCCCGACCAGCAGCACGCCGAGGCCGGCGACGCCCAGGAACACCCGGGTCAGCCGGCCGCCGGTGCCCGAAAGCCCCGGAGCCAGCAGGAGCGCCCCGCCGACGATGAGCAGCCCCTGGACGACGAAGGAGGCGTTCATCAGCAGGGGGGCGGGCGAGGCCGCCGTCCCGAGGTCGCTGATCACGTCGCCGGTGTAGGAGTAGCCGTCGAACTGCGCGGCCACGATCGCCTCGACGACGAAGAACTGCAGGGTGAGCAGCCAGAGGAGGCCACCCAGGCGGTACCGGCTGTCCGTCACGAGGAGCCATCGTCCCAGCCGTTGCTGTGTCGTGGTGGGCGGGGCGGCAGAGTGTCGGCGTGACCCTCCGCTCGATCGCCCTGTTCGTGCTCGCCGCGCTGCTGGAGATCGGCGGCGCCTGGCTGGTCTGGCAGGGGCTCCGGGACTCCCGCGGCTGGGTCTGGGTGGGCCTGGGGATGGTGTCCCTGGCGCTCTACGGGGTGGTGGCGACGCTGCAGCCCGACGCCGCCTTCGGCCGGGTGCTGGCCGCCTACGGCGGCGTCTTCATCGCCGGCTCGCTGCTGTGGGCGATGGTCGCCGACGGCTTCCGCCCCGACCGGTGGGACGTCGCCGGCGCGGCGGTCTGCCTGGTCGGGGTCGCGCTGATCATGTACGCCCCGCGCAGCGCCTGACGTCCCCTCGGTGACGTGCCCGCCGAGGTCATCGCTGCCAGGCCGCATGGTCGTCTTGACATGCGTTGAGGTGTTGGGATGAGGTGGCCGGTGTGACCCCGGACGACTGCGAACTGCTGTGCCTGGACGTGCCGCACGCCGAGGCGGTCCGCGCCCGGCTGGCCGGAGCGGATGAGGCGCGCCGGCTGGCCGAGCGGGCCAAGGCCCTCGGCGACCCCTCCCGGCTGCGCCTCGCTGCCGCGTTGGCGATCGGTGGAGAGCTCTGCGTCTGCGACCTCGCCTGGGTCGCCGAACTCGCCCAGAACCTCGTCTCCCACCACCTGCGCAGCCTGCGGGCGGCGGGGCTCGCGACCTCCCGCCGGGACGGCAAGCTGGTCATGTACCGGCTGACCGACGACGGCGTCGCGCTGCTGCGGGTGCTCGGGGCCGACATCGAGCCGGCCCCCGCGGCGGTCTGACATGGCCGCTCTCACCGCCGACCCCACCCGGCGGCATCGGCTGACCCGACGGGTCCGGCTGCTCGTCGGCGTCACCATCGCCTACAACCTGGTCGAGGCGGTCGTGGCGCTGTCCGCCGGCACCCGCGCGGACTCCTCGGCCCTGATCGGCTTCGGGCTGGACTCGCTGGTCGAGGTCTCCTCGGCGCTGGCGGTCGCCTGGCAGTTCAGCGGTCGTGACCCCGAGGCCCGCGAGCGGGTGGCGCTGCGGGTGATCGCCACCGCGTTCTTCGCCCTCGCCGCGCTGGTCGCCGTGGACGCCGTCCGCGCCCTGCTCGGCGCCGCTGAGCCGGCGCACTCCGGCGTCGGCCTGGTGCTGGCCGCGGTGAGCCTGGTCGTCATGCCGGTGCTCTCCGCCGCGCAGCGCCGGGCGGGCCGGGCGATCGGCTCGGCGTCGGCGGTCGCCGACTCGCGGCAGACGCTGCTGTGCACGTACCTGTCCGCCGTCCTGCTGGTGGGGCTGGCGGCCAACAGCCTGCTGGGCTGGTGGTGGGCCGACCCGCTGGCGGCGCTGGTCATCGCGGCGGTCGCGGTCAAGGAGGGCCGTGAGGCCTGGCGCGGGGAGGGCTGCTGCGCCCCCGGTGCGGCCCGGGAGGACGCCGGCCAGCAGTTCTGCACCGACGGGTGCTGCCAGGGCTGACCGCGGCGCTGGTCCGCCAGGTGCGGGGCGCCAGGTGCGGGGACGTCGCCCGGGCCGGGATGCCGACTCAGTGCGGGGCCGGCACCCCGGCGTGCGCCAGCACGGCGGCGTACTGCCCGGCCGAGAGCCAGGACGGGTTGCTGCCCGCCGGCATCCGGAGCACCTCCGCTTCGCGCGCCGCGGGGTCGGCGAGCAGGTCGGCGCGGTCGACCGGCTCGGCCAGCCGGGTCCAGCGGACGGCGACGGTCGGCCCGTCCCCGCCCGGCAGCGGGGCACCGGTCAGCACCCCGAGGGCGTGCACGCCCGGCCGGTCCCGGCCGCTGACCCAGAGCAGGCACGGCTGCCCCGCCGACATCAGCTCCAGCCGGTAGGTGGGGCGCACACAACGGGCCAGGTCGGTGGTGGCGCCCGGCTGCCAGCCCGGTGCCAGCGCACCGGGGAGCCGGGTGCTCTTCAGCACCCAGCAGGCGACGTCCGGCGAGGTCGGTCGGGGCACGGCGCCAGCCAACCAGGCCACGTCCGTGGACCGCCCGGCCGGTGGTCGGTGGCACACGTCCCGGTCTCGCGCTGCCGACCTCGCGCGTTGCCCCTAGCGTCAGCGGCGTGCTGCCCGCCGGAGTCCGCTGGTCCGACGTCGAACGCCGAGCCCGCGCCGTCGCGCTCGGGCCGGTGGTGCGCTCGGGGGTGGTCGACGACCTGTGGCTGCACGGCCTGGTCACCGACTCCCGGGCGGTGACGCCGGGCTGCCTGTTCGCCTGCGTGCGCGGCGGCAGCAGCGACGGTCACCGGTTCGCCGAGGCGGCTCTCGCCGCCGGCGCGGCGGCCCTGCTCACCGACCGGCCGGTGGACGTCGACGCACCGCAGCTGCGGGTGCCCTCGGTCCGGGCCCTGCTCGGGCCCCTCGGCGCACTCCTGGCCGGCGACCCGGCCGACCGGCTGCGGCTGGTCGGCGTCACCGGCACCAACGGCAAGACCACCACCAGCACGCTGGTCCGCGGGGTGCTCACCGCGGCCGGGGAGTGCGCCGGGGTCGTGACGACCCTGGGCGCCCGGGTCGGCGAGCAGCGCAGGACCACCCGGCTGACCACCCCGGAGGCGCCGGAGCTGCACGAGCTGCTGCGCTGGATGCGCGACGCCGGCGCCACCAGTGCGGTGGTGGAGGCCTCCTCGATCGCGCTGGACGTCGGCCGGGTCGACGGCGTGCACGTCGAGGTCGCCGTCTTCACCGGCTTCGAGGAGGACCACCTCGACCACCACGGCACCATCGAGCAGTACTGGGCGAGCAAGGCGCTGCTGTTCACCCCCGAACGCGCCGACAGTGCGGTCGTCGTGGTCGACGGCCCGTGGGGGCGGCGGCTGGCCGACCAGGTGCGGGTGCCGGTCACCCGGGTGGCGACGACGCCGGACGTCGACGCCGACGTCCGGGTGCTCGGCTGGCGCACCGGCGCGGCGGGCACCAGCGTGCTGCTGCAGGACGACGACGGCCGGCACCGGATCAGCTCCCCGCTGGTCGGCCGGGTGCACGTGGCCAACCTGGCCGCAGCCTGGGCGACCGGCCGGTCGCTGGGCCTGGCGCCGGAGGTGGTCGCCGCCGGGATCGCGGCGACCGAGCCGCCGGCGGGCCGGAACACCCTGCTGCGCGCACCGGGCCGGCCGCTGGTCGTCGTGGACTACGCGCACACCCCGCACGCGCTCGCGGCCGCCCTGCAGACCGCCCGCGACCTGACCCGCCCGGGTGGCCGGGTGCACCTGGTGCTCGGCGCCCGGGGCCGCCGGGACCGGTACAAGCGGCAGGGCCTCGGGGTCTCCGCGCGCGCCGCCGACGAGGTGTGGCTGACCAACGAGGGCAGCCACGGCGAGCGGCCCGAGGCGATCGTCGCCGAGCTGCGCGTCGGGCTGGCCGGCGGCACCGGCGTGGTGCACACGGTCCTGGACCGCCGGGAGGCGATCACCGCGGCGGTCGAGGCCGCGGGCGGCCGGGACGTGGTGCTGGTCGTCGGCCGCGGCCACGAGACGACGATGACCGACGACGGCGCCGCGGTGCACTTCGACGACGCCGAGGTGGCCCGCGAGGCCCTGGACCAGCTGCTGGCCGAACAGGCCTCCTGACCCCTCCCGCAGTGGCCCCGGGCACAGGGGCAGGCTCGCGGCGTGACGACGGGGGAGTGGCCGGGGCACCAGGTCGGTGAACCGGGCTTCCGGCGGGCCGCCACCGGGGTCTTCCTGGCCGGGATCGCCGTCTTCGTCAGCCTCTACGCCCCGCAGGCGCTGCTGCCCGAGCTGACCCGCGCGTTCGGGGTCTCCCCGGCCGCCTCGACGCTGGCCATCTCGGTCACCACCGGGGCGCTCGCGGTGGGACTGCTGGTGCTCGGCCCGCTGTCGGACCGGCGCGGGCGCACCGGGATCCTGCACGCCAACCTGGCCACCTCGGCGGTGCTCGCGGTGCTGATCGCCGCCGCGCCGTCCTGGGAGGCGCTGCTGGTGCTGCGCGGCCTGCAGGGGTTCGCGCTCGCGGGGCTGCCGGCGGTCGCGGTGGCCTACCTGCGGGAGGAGCTACACCCGCAGGTCAGCTCCCGGGCGATCGGGCTGTACGTCAGCGGCACCGCGATCGGCGGGCTCTCCGGCCGGCTGGTCAGCGGCTTCCTCACCGAGTTCGGCGGCTGGCGGACGGCGCTGGGCGGTGCCGCGGCGCTGACGGTGGGCTGCGCGGTCGCCGTCCGGCTGCTGCTGCCGCCGTCCCGCCGGTTCACCCGGGTGCCGCGCGGGGGCCGGTTGCTGCGGCAGCTGGGCGCGGCGTTCACCGACCGGGCGCTGCTGGCGCTCTACGGGGTGGCGGCGCTGCTGATGGCCGGCTTCGTCGCCGTCTACAACGCGGTGACCTTCCGGCTGGAGTCCGAGCCGTACTCGCTGACCCCGGCGCTCACCGGTCTGGTCTTCCTGGCCTACCTGCTGGGCTCGGCGAGCTCACCGACCGCCGGCTGGCTGGCCGACCGGGCCGGACGGCGGGTGGTCGTGCCGCTGTGCCTGGTGGTGATGGGCGCCGGGATCGCGCTGACCCTGCCCAGCCCGCTGTGGTGCGTGATCGCCGGCCTCTGCGTGCTGACCGTCGGCTTCTTCGCCGCACACGGCGTGGCCAACGGCTGGGTGGCGGCGCGCGCCCAGCTGGGTGGCCGGCCGGTCGGGCAGGCCGCCTCGCTGTACTCGTTCTGGTACTACGTCGGCTCCTCGGTGGGCGGCACGCTGGCCGGGCGGGCCTGGCAGGACGCCGGCTGGCCCGCGGTGGCGCTGCTGGCCGGCGGCTGCACGCTGGCGGCGCTGCTGCTCACCGCGGTGCTGGGCCGCACCCGTTCGTTGCAGCCCTGACGTGCCAGGGGCGGTGCCCCGGTCTCCCGGGACACCGCCCCCTGCTGGCTCAGGCCTCGGTGGCGTCGTGCTCGTAGGCCCCGGCCGGGTCCGCGTCGTCGGACTGCACCGCCTGGCGCTCCAGCTCCGTGCGGTGCTCGAGCACCTCGTCGGACACGTGCGGGTCTTTCGCGTGCTCGGTGCGGTCCCGGGGAGCGGGCTCCTCGGGGGTGATCACGTCGTCGAGCGTCGGCTCGTCGTGCGGGCTGGTCATCGCGTCCTCCGCTCTCGTGGCCCGGCGGCTCCGGGCGTCGTCCTCACTCCGGTATCCCGCGACGGGGCCTCCGCAAACCGCCGGCGGTCAGCCCTGCTTGAGCTGGTCGGCGGGGAGCCAGGCCTCGACCAGCACCGGGCCGTGCGCGCCGACGACGGTGTAGGCGACCCGGCCGTGCCAGCCGTCCTCCCGCTGCCGCCACTCGACCAGCAGCCCGGGCCAGGTGCCTGGCGCGTCGGGCGGGTCGAGCACCCAGCAGTGCCGCCCGTGCCCGCCGCCGGCCGGCCGGCGCAGCTCACCGGCCGGGGCCGCGGGCACCGGAGGCGGTGCCGCCGTGGACCCGGACCGGGCCGCGCGGTCGGCCAGCGTGCCGGCGTGCCGCCCCCGCTGCATTCCCCCGGCCACCCGCACATCGTCGCACGCCGATCGAACGCACGTTCGAACGGAGCTGCGGCAATCGACCGCCGCGGAGCGCCACCGCCGGCGCCGAGTGACAGCCCAGCGGGCCCCCACACTCCAGGAACCCCGGTCACCTGTCACTCGACGCCCAGCCGCCGTGAGCGGCGCCCGGACGCCGACGGCTGTCGTCGAGTGACAGCTGAGCGGGCTCGACCGCCTCCGGAAGCCCCGTTCTGCTGTCACTCGGTAGCGGCGGAGGGCGGCTGCCGCCGGCGGGCCGGCTACCCGAGACGGGTGCGGGGCCGGGGGAGGGGTGCGGACGGCGGCGGTGGGGCCTGGCGCTGGGTGCGCCACTCGCGCGGGGTCATGCCGAACGCCGACCGGAACCGCCGGGAGAAGTGCGACGGGTCACCGAACCCCCACGCCCGGGCCACTGCGGCGATCGGCCGGCCACCGGGGCGGGCCAGTTCGGCCCGGGCGCCCGCCAGGCGCTGGTCGATCACCCACTGCTCCAGGCTGAACCCCGCCGCCGAGCACAGCCGGTAGAGCTGGCGGACGCTGATCGCGTGCTCGGCCGCGATGCGGGCGGCGTCCAGGTCGGGGTCGGTGAGGTGCTGGTCGACCCAGCTGCGGACCCGGACCAGCAGGCTCTCTTCCGGCACCGCGCTGCCGGCGCCGGCGGCGGACACCACCAGGGCCCGGGCCAGCTCGACGGTCGCCACCGACAGTGCCGGCCACCCCGGGTCGGCGGTCAGCCGTTCGGCGTCCCGGGTCACCTGGGCGACGTGCGCCCGGACCAGCTCGTACAGCGGGCTGTCAGCCACGCGCGGGACCGCCCGGCGCACGTCGTCGACGGACAGCCCCAGGCGGGCGACCGGGACCTGCAGCGCCCGGCCGGCGCCTGCCGCGTCACCCCAGGCGAAGTCGTAGGGGGTGGTCACGTCGGTGACCGTGAGGGCGCCGGGCGGCAGTTCCCGCCGCCGGCCACCCTGCTCGTGCCGGCCGGTGCCGTGCTCCTGGACGTAGAACGACAGCACCGGCGGGGCGTCCGCCACCGAGCGGCGGTGGCTGACCGTCAGCGGGCCGACGACGTCGGCGCGCAGCACCGGCAGGCTGCTGAGCTGCCAGGTGTCCAGGCGGACCTCCAGCGGTGCCGCCGGGTCGCGCAGCCGCACCCGGGAGCTCATCCCGGCCTGCAGCCGCGCGAGGACGGCGGCCGGACGGCGGTCGGTGCCGGTGAGCTGCCGGCTGTCCAGGAGCGTGACCATCGCGCCTCCCTGTGCGGGTGGTCGGCGGCGCTGCCGTGGGCACCGACATCCTGTCGCCTGGTTGACGGCGGGGGAAGGCCAGCCGGGTCGGCAGGCAGGGGCCAGTACCGGGCAGCCACGGCACAGAACGGGCGTCCCGTCGTCCCTAGCGTGCTCGACGTCAGCGCCCGCACCACCGACGGAGGAGACGCCATGCCCGTCCTCAGCCACGACGGCATCGAGACCTACTACAAGGACTGGGGCACCGGTCAGCCGATCGTGTTCAGCCACGGCTGGCCGCTGTCGGCCGACGACTGGGACGCCCAGCTGATGTTCTTCCTGGCCCAGGGCTACCGGGTCATCGCCCACGACC
The DNA here is from genome assembly GCF_947486615.1 of uncultured Modestobacter sp. Lineage (GTDB taxonomy): Bacteria > Actinomycetota > Actinomycetes > Mycobacteriales > Geodermatophilaceae > Modestobacter. The sequence goes on along the minus strand of NZ_CANKUD010000010.1, from coordinate 69,259 downwards.
GCCGGGGCCACGGCCGCTCCACCCAGACCGACGACGGCCACGACATGGACCACTACGCCGACGACCTGGCCGCGCTCACCGCCCACCTGGACCTGCGCGACGCGGTGCACGTGGGCCACTCGACCGGTGGCGGTGAGGTGGCCCACTACATCGCCCGGCACGGCGAGGACCGGGTCGCCAAGGCGGCGCTGATCAGCGCGGTGCCGCCGATCATGGTGCAGACCGACGCCAATCCCGGCGGGCTGCCCAAGAGCGTGTTCGACGGCATCCAGGAGCAGGTGGCCACCAACCGGGCGCAGTTCTACCGCGACCTGCCCGCGACCGCGTTCTACGGCTTCAACCGGCCGGGCGTGGAGCCGGTCGAGGGGCTGATCCAGAACTGGTGGCGCCAGGGGATGATGGGCGGGATCAAGGCGCACCACGACGGCGTCGTCGCCTTCTCCCAGACCGACTTCACCGACGACCTGAAGAAGATCACCGTGCCGGTGCTGGTCATGCACGGGGACGACGACCAGGTCGTGCCCTACGCCGACTCCGGCCCGCTCTCGGCCGAGCTGCTGCCCAACGGCACACTGAAGACCTATGCGGGCTTCCCGCACGGCATGCCGACCACGCAGGCGGCGACGATCAACGCCGACCTGCTGGAGTTCATCCGCAGCTGACCGCCGCGCCTGGGGCCGCCTCCCGGCGGGCGGTCTCAGGCCAGGTCGCGGGCGTACTGCCGCTCGGTCTGCCAGGGCCGGGTGGGCAGCGGCTGGACGCGGCCGGTCGGGGCGAAGCCGTGCCGCCGGTAGAGCGCGGCGGCGGCCGCGTTCTCCCCGACCACCCAGAGGTACAGCCGAGACGCGGCCTGTTGGCGGGCCCAGCCGGTGACGGCCTCGACGAGCCCGCCGGCGGCGCCGGACCCGCGGGCGGCCGGGGCCACCCACATCCCGACCAGGTGGTGCTCGGTGCCGTGCGCCGTCTCGTGCACCAGACCACGCGCCAGCCCGACCGCGTCGCCGTCGAGCCAGGCCAGCCGCTGACCACCCGCGACCAGCCGGGCACGCCAGTCCGCCTCGGTCAGCGCCTGCTCCCGGTCGAGGGAGGAGTCGAAGGCGTCCGGCGCGTCGGCGAGCGCAGCCAGCCGCACCGCCCGGACGACGGCCCAGTCGTCCTCGCCCGGAGCGGTGACCCGTGCGGTGCGGGTGGTGCCGGCGCTCACTTCTTCCGGGTCCGGGTGCTCTTCGCCCCGCCCTTGCCGCTCTTGCCGCCCTTGACCTTGCCCTTGGTGGTGACCGGGTGCAGCCCGGCCGCCAGCACCCCGGCCAGGGCCTGCACGCCCTCGTGGGCCGCCAGCTCCTCGGTGGGCACCGGCAGCGGAAGGCACCAGTTGGGCCGGTCGTTCGCGCCGGGCATGTTCGGCCGCCGCTCCTCGGCCAGCGCGTCGTCCAGGGTCGCCGACAGCAGGGTGGACGGCGCGGTCGCCAGCCGCCGGTGGGCCTCCAGGACCGCCTCGGCCGGGGTGGCGTCCGCGGGGATGCCGGCCAGGTGCTCCATCAGCGAGCTGCGCCCGCGCTCGAGGTCGGCGTCGGTGCCGAGGGAACGCTCGCGCTGCTCGGTGAGGTCCGACCCGGTCCACAGCCCGGCCACCGTCGGCAGGTCGTGGGTGGTGATCGCGGCCATCGCCTCGGCCGGCCACTCGGTGGGTGCGTCGTCCTCGAACCACAGCAGGCGGTAGGAGAGGATGCCGTGCTCGGCCATGGCCTCCCGGACGCCGTCCTCGACGGTGCCGAGGTCCTCACCGACCACGATGGCCTGGGCCCGGTGGCTCTCCAGCGCGACGATGTCGAGCATGTCCTCGTACGGGTAGCGCACGTAGGCGCCGTCGGCGGCGGAACCGTCCGAGGGCACCCACCAGAGCCGGAAAAGGCCCATCACGTGGTCGACCCGCAGGCCGCCCGCGCCGGCCATGGTGGCCCGGATCGACTGGATGAACGGCTCGTAGTCCGCGGCCTGCAGGCGCCAGGGCACCAGCGGCGGGGAGCCCCAGTCCTGGCCCTGGCTGTTGAAGGCGTCCGGCGGGGCGCCGACGCTGACGCCCTGGGCCAGCACGTCCTGCCAGGCCCACGCGTCGGCGCCGCCGCCGGCGACCCCGATCGGCAGGTCCTGGATCACCGTGATGCCCTCGGTGGCCGTGCGCAGCTGGACGTCGAGCAGCCACTGCAGCCAGGCGTGGAAGGCGATCTCACGGTCGTGACCGGCGGCGAAGTCGGCCACCCCGCCGCCGCGCGGGTCGCGCAGCTCCGCGGGCCAGGTGTGCCAGTCGGGGCCGTGCTCGTCGGCGATCGCGCACCAGGTCGCCCAGTCCATCAGTGGCTGCCCCTGGTGCCACCACCAGTCGCGGAACGGGCCCTCGTCGACGCCGGCGTCGAACACCCGCTGCAGCACCCGGCGCTTGAGCGCCCAGATGGCGTCCCGGTCGATCAGCTCGCCGTCGTTCAGCGCCCGGCCGGCGTCGTCCTCGGTGTCCACCGCGTCGACGCCGGGCACCTCGGCGATGCGCAGGTAGACCGGGTTGCGGAAGCGGCGGGTCGCCGGCAGGTACGGGCTGTCCTCCTGGCCCGGCGTGGGGGCGACCGCGTGCAGCGGGTTGACCAGCACGAAGCCGGCGCCCTGGTCCTGGGCGAACTCCCGCACCGTGCGCAGGTCGCCCAGGTCGCCGATACCCCAGCTGTCCCGGCCGCGGGTGGCGTAGAGCTGCACCGCCCAGCCCCAGGCCCGCCAGCCCTCGGGCAGCCAGCAGCGACCGGGGGAGACGATCAGCCGGCGCTCGCGGCCGTCGGGGGTGCGCAGCCGGTGGTAACCGAGCGGGAAGTCCTCCGGCAGTGAGCCGTCGACGTGCCGGGTCTGCCCGTCCTCGCACTCGACCTCGGCGCCGGCGACCTCGAGGGCGTCGCCGGGGCGGGCGACGATCGGGGCGCGGTGCACCAGGTCGTCCGGCGGGGTCCCGATGACCTCCCGCAGCAGCTCGATCGTCGCGTCGGCGACGGTGTGCACCTCGTCGAGGGCGTCGAGCCAGCTGGCGTCGATACCCCAGGCGTCGGTGGTCGGGGCGTCGGTGGTCGGGGCGTCGGTGGTCGGGGCGTCGGTGGCCGGGGCATCCGTGACCGGGGTGCCTGCGGTCGGGGCGTCCGTGGTCGGGGCGTCGGGGGTGGGCTTCGGCTGCGCGGCGTTGCTGGTCACCCCCCGATCCTCGCCGGTGCCGCGGGGTGCCGCTGGATGAGGGGGCACCGTGGCGTCAGGCCCCCGGCGAGCCGCCGGCGCCGGGGCCGGGTGGGCCGCCCCCGCCGGGAGGAGGTGGGCCGCCGTCCCGGCCGGGTGCCGGCCGGTCCGGGTCGTCGCTGCGGTCGGCGTCGGGCGCCGCAGCCCGCGCCGCCGCCCGCAGGGCCTGCTGCTGGCGCCGGCGGCGCACCTCCCGGTGGGCCACCACCCAGGCCAGCGCGACCGGCCAGACGTACCCGGCCTTGTCCAGCAGCCAGGCCAGCCAGCCGGGCAGCTGCCAGTCGGGCAGGTCGACGTCGGGCAGGTCCACGTCGGGCCAGGGGACGGACGGCAGGTCCCAGTCCGGCCAGGGGATCGAGGGCAGGTTCCAGTCCGGCCACGGGAGGGAGACCACCAGCCGGACGGCGAGCAGGCCGAGCAGCAGCGGGAGCACGACCTTCGCGACGCCGCCGACGACCGCCAGGGCGGTGTGCCGACGGGGGTGCTGCTCGATCCGCTCCTCGCGACGTGCCGCGGGGGAGCCGGGCTCGGGCTCGAGGTCGATCCCGCCGGTGCCGAGCGCGGCCCGCGTCCCGGCGCCGGCCCGGCCCCCGGCCCGGTACCAGGTGGCCCGCTTGGGGCGGCCCAGCGCGGTGAACGTGACGGCCACGGCGCCCAGGTCCGGCCCGGCGTCGCGGTCCTCGTCGTCGCGGCCCGCACGGTCCAGCCGGTCGCCGGGCGTGAGGCGCACGGTGTCGTCGGTCGATTTCTTCGCGGCGACGAGGACGTCGTCGACGTGCCAGGTGATCGTCCGGGTCAGCGAGCCGACGACCTCCACGCGGTGACTCAGCCCGTGCGCGGTCAGCTCCCACCGCTGGACCGTGGGGTCGGCCATGTCGCGACCGTAGCGGGTCCGCCGGCCGGTCAGCCCGGCTCGTCCAGCGGCCCGGGCGGCTGGCGGAGCGAGCTCGCGACCAGCACGGCGACCCCCAGCAGGACGGCGACCACGGTCAGCGCCCGCAGCACGGTGACCTGCTGCCCGAGCAGCCCGATCAGCGGCGGCCCGGCCAGGAACGCGCAGTAGCCGATCGAGGCGACCACGCTGACCCGGGCGGCCGCCCGCGCCGGGTCGTCGGCGGCAGCGCTCATCCCGGTGGGGAAGCCCAGCGAGGCGCCGGCGCCCCAGAGCAGGGCGCCGGCGAAGGCGACCGTCGGGGAGCCGAACACGAACAGCAGCAGCCCGACGACGGCCAGCCCGGCCAGCAGCCGGATCACCGGCACCCGGCCGTACCGGTCCAGCAGCGCGCCGCCGAACCAGCGGGCCAGGGTCATCGCGGTGAGGAACAGCGCGAAGCCCAGCGTGCCCGTCGTCTCCGACGTCCCGTGGCCGTCGATCAGCGCCACCGCCAGCCAGTCGTTGGCGGTGCCCTCGGCGAAGGAGAACGCCAGCACGACGACCCCGATCACCAGGGTGCGCGGCTCCCGCCAGGCGGCCAGGGCGCTGAACCGCTCGGCCGGGACGCCGTCGGGGTCGTTGTCGACGTCGGGTACGAACCCCCGCGTGGTGAGCGGCACGACCACCGCGACCAGCACGGCGACCCCGGCCAGGTGGGCCGGCACCGGCACGTCGAGGGCGACCATCGCCGTCCCCAGGAGGGCCCCCACGACCGTGCCCAGGCTGAAGCCGGCGTGGAACCGGGACATCACGACCCGGCCGAGGTGCCGCTCGACGACCGCACCCTGGACGTTCATCCCGACGTCCCAGGCGCCGTTGGACAGGCCCATCACGAACAACCCGGCAGTCAGCACCGCCACCGAGGTGACCGAGCCGACCGCGATGACGCCCATCGCCGCGGCCAGCACCAGCGCCATGACGATCACCGTCGCGCGCGAGCCGATCCGCCCGATCAACGTGCCGGCCAGCGGCAGGGCGATCACCGACCCGGCCGCGATGGCCAGCAGCACCAGGCCCAGCGCGGCCGGGTCGAGGTCGAGCCGGTCCCGCACCTGCGGGATCCGGCTGGCCCAGCTGGCGAAGGCGAACCCCGCGCCGATGAACGCGACGTAGACCGCCCGCATCGCCGTGGTCACCTGGGCCGGGTCGGGCGACCGGCGGACGTCGGTGCTGGTCACCTGCGGTGCTCCTGGGAGTTGGTGGGGCGCACGGCCCGGGCGATGATCTCCTGGGTCTCGGCGCGGGAGACCGGCCGGGTGGAGAGGACCTTGTGCATGACCAGTCCCTCGATCAGGGCGTCCAGCCCGCGCGAGGTGGTCGGGTCGACGAACTGCTCGAGCACGCTGCGGCTGCGGCGCATCCACGACTCCGTGACGGTGCGCAGCGCGGGGTCGCGCAGGGCGGCGAGGAACAGCTCGTAGGCCACCGCCCAGTCACGGTCGTCGGCGTCGGCATCGGCGTGGACCAGCTCGGTGACCGCGTCGACGACGTCCGCTGTGCTCGTGACCGCCGCGAAGTGCGCCTCGTACTTCACCGCCATCCGCTCGGCGTGCAGGGCGAACGCCTGCGCGCGCAGATCGTCCAGGCCGGTGAAGTGGTAGGTGAGCGAGCCCAGCGGGACGTCGGCGGCCGCAGCGATCAGCCGGTGGGTGGTGCCGGCGACGCCGTGCTCGGCGATGACGTCGACGGTCGCCTCGACGATCCGCTGCCGCCGGTCGGGGTCGTGCCGCCGCACCGGCCGGTCACCCGCCTCGGACGCAGGGGCGGCCCTCACCGGCGCGGGCCGGGGGCGCCGGTCACGGCAGCGGTCGCACGACGCGGGCCGGGCTGCCGACCGCGACGACGTCGGCGGGCAGGTCCCGGATGACCACCGAGCCGGCGCCGACCACCGTGTTGGCACCGATCGTGACGCCAGGGCAGACGATGACGCCGCCGCCGAGCCAGACGTTGTCCCCGATCACGATCGGCTCGGCGGACTCCCACTTGTCCCGGCGCGGGCCGGGCTCCAGCGGGTGGGTCGCGGTGAGCAGCTGGACGTTCGGGCCCATCTGCACGTCGTCGCCGATGGTGATCCGGGCGACGTCGAGGCAGACCAGCCCGAAGTTGGCGAAGGTGCGCGACCCGACCGTGGTCTGGTGGCCGTAGTCGCAGTGGAACGGTGCGCGGATCTCGCTGCCCGGGCCGAAGGCGCCGAGCAGCTCCTCGAGCACGGCTCGCCGGGCTGCCCCGTCGGTGGGGTCCATCGTGTTGTAGCGGTGGGTGAGCGACTGCGCCCGGGTGCTGTCGGCCGCCAGCTGCGGGTCGTCGGCGATGTAGAGGTCGCCGGCCAGCATCCGGTCGCGCATCGAGCGCGGGTCGTCGGTCATGTGTACCAGCGTACACATCACTGTGTACGTGCGTACACATCCGACTGCGGGCGGCGGGTCACTCGCGGACCGGGTCGGCTGACAGGTCCGCCGCGATCCCGGCCAGCAGACCGTCCAGCCCGGGCAGCTGGTAGCTCCAGAACCCGGTGACGAGCGCGCGAGCGTGCTCGGCGTCCGTGGCGGTCGACAGGATCCGCGCCACCGCACGCCGGGTGTTGTCGAAGACGAGGTGGAGCAGGTCGCGGTGCACCGGCCGGGGGGTGCCCGGCAGCGCGCGCACGGTGTGGTCGACCAGGCGCTGCACGAAGGCGGCGGGGTACCCGGCCACGGGCGTGCCCTCGGCACGGTCCAGCAGCACGCTGACGGCCAGCCGGTGCGCGAGCCAGAAGTCCAGTAGCTCCGCGGCCGCGGCCGAGCGGTTGGCGCTCCCCTCGGCGAGGGCCGCGATCCGGCCGTCCAGCAGCTCGTCGTGGCGGGCGGCGAGCTCGGGGGGCACCACCTCGGCGAACAGCGCCTCCTTGGACGGGAAGTACCGGTAGACGTTCCCCGGGGCCGTGCCGGCGACGGCGGCGATGCCGGCCATCGAGGTCCCCGCGTACCCCTGGTCGGCGAAGCACCGCAGCGCGGCGGCCCGGATGCGGGCGCGCACCGCCTCCTTGAGGACCTGCGCCATCAGCTGCGCCCCGCCAGCCAGCCGATGTCGGGCAGGGTGCCGGCCCACGGTGCGGCCGCCTCGAGCTCATGGGCCAGGGCCAGCAGACGCCGGTCCGCCCCGGGCCGGGCCGCGAAGTGGACGCCCACCGGCAACCCGCCCGAGCGACCCAGCGGCACCGACATCGCCGGGCAACCGGCGATGTTGTCCAGCGGGGTGTAGCCGACGGCCTCCTCGGTGCGGCGGATCAGCGTCTCCCGGCCGGCGGCCGGCGACAGGTGGCCCAGCGGCCAGCAGACCCGGGCCAGGGTGGGGCTGAGGACCACGTCGCAGTGCTCGAACAGGGCGAGCCGGGCCCGGGTCGCATCGGTGAACGCCCGCGCGCCGTCGGCCCGGGCCGTGGGACCCAGCCCCGCGGCCCAGTCGATCAGCTCGAGCGTGAACGGCTCCAGCTCCGCAGGCCCCGGCGGGCGGCCGAGCAGGGGCGTGACCATCGCCGCGACCTCGGTCATGGTCCGGGCCGCCGCGGAGAAGAAGGCGCGGCTGAGCGCGTCGCCGTCCACGTCCTGCGCCGGAGCCTCCTCGACGTGGTGCCCCAGCGCCGCGCACAGCTCGGCGGCGCGGGTGACCTCCCGGGCTACGGCGTCCTCCGGTTCGCGCCCCGTGAGGGTCTGCGTGAGCACGGCGATCCGGAGCCGGGCGCCGTCCGGTCCGGTGACCAGCCCGACCGGCGGGTGGACCGCGTCGGGGCCGGTGCGCTCGGTCGCGGCCAGGAGCTGGGCGCTGTCCCGCACGCTGCGGCTGATGCAGTGCTCGACCACCAGGGCCGGCAGCCCGGGCAACTCCGGTCCGGACGGGACGGTGCGCCGGTTCGAGGGCTTGAAGCCGAACAGGCCGGTGAGGCTCGCCGGCACCCGCAGCGAGCCCCCGGCGTCGTTGCCGTGGGCCAGCGGCACGATCCCGGCGGCCACCAGGGCGGCCGAGCCGCCCGAGGAGCCGCCGGCCGACAGCCCCGCGCCCCACGGGTTCAGCGTCGGTCCGCGTAGCGCGGACTCGGTGCTGCCCAGCAGCCCGAACTCCGAGCTGGTGGTCGAGCAGAGGACGGCGAGTCCGGCGTCCCGGAGCCGGGCGGCGTAGGGGGAGAGGCCGGGCGCCGGGTTCGCGGCCATCAGCCGGGAGCCCATCGTCCACGGCAGCCCGGGCCAGGCCAGCAGCTCCTTGACGGCGAACGGGACGCCGGCCAGTGGTCTCTCCGCGGTGGGCTCGGTGGGCGCCTCCGCGACGGTGTCGGCGACGGCGTTCAGGGCGGGGAGGTCGGCGATCAGGCTGCGGGCGGTCTCGGCCAGGTCGGCGGTGGACACCTCTCCCGCGCGGACCAGGCGGGCCATCTCCACCCCGTCCCACCCGCGGTACTCCTGCGCGGCGATGAGCATGGACGAACAGTGAACGCCCCATTCGCGCTTGGCAAGAGGGTCCAGCGCGAGCCCGGTCAGCTGCGGGGCTTGGCCCGTCGGGTCGGGACGGCGGTGGCCGGGTCCTCCGGCCACGGGTGCCGGGGGTAGCGGCCGCGCAGCTCGCTGCGGACCGCCGGGTACCCGGTGACCCAGAAACCGGCCAGGTCCGCGGTGGTGGCGACCACCCGGGAGGCGGGGGAGAGCAGCTGCAGCCGCAGCGGCCGCCCGGCGACCACCGGGGCCGCCGCCCAGCCGAACACCTCCTGCACCCGCACCGACAGCGTCGGCACCTCGGGGTCGGCGTAGTCGACGCGCACGTTCGAGCCGGTCGGCACCTGCACCCGCTCGGGCACCAGCTCGTCCAGCCGGCCGGCCAGCTGCCACGGGAGCAGCCCGCGGAGGGCGGCGACCAGGTCGACGCGGGTCAGGTCCCGGCGGCTGCGGGCACCCGACAGCGCCGGGCCCTGCGCCAGTGCGGTGAGCAGCGCGTCGTCGTCCACGGCCGGCCACGGGTCGCCGAGGCCGGCGTGCGCGGCGGCCAGCCGCTCGCGCAGCGCCCGTGCGGCCGGGGTCCAGTTGAGCAGCGCCAGCCCCTCCCGGCGCAGGCCCTCGGCGAGGGCGGCGGTGACCGTGGCCGGGTCGGGGTCGGGCAGCGGCCGCTCGGCCAGCACGATCGCGCCCAGCCGGGTCACCCGGGCGGCCGCCACGTCGCCGTCCCGCCAGCTGACCTCCGGCCCGTCGGTGTGCGCGGCCGCCCCGGCCTCCAGCGCGGTCGCCTCGTCGATCGCCACGGCGGTACGCACCCGGGCGTCGCGGCGGCCCGGCGCCCGGTCGGCGGCGGCGACGGCGAGCCACGGCGCCCCGGTCAGCGCCGTGCCCGGCGCGAGCTCCGCGCCGGTGCCGGCGGTCAGCAGGTAGGTGCGCTCGGTGCCCGGACGGCGTCGCGCCAGCCACTCGGGGTGGGCGAGCCCCACCACCAGCCCGGCGGCGACGTCGTCGGACAGCCGGGTGTCGGGGGAGTCCGGGGCGGCGCGGGTCAGCCGGCCCACCTCCTCGCGCCAGCGCCCGTCGCGGGACCGCCGGACCTCCCGCCAGTCGGCGACCAGGTCGTCCGAGCGGGTCGGCACGTCGGCCGACAGCAGGGCCACCACCTCCGCGGCCCGCCGCCGGCCGACCAGCGGTGCCCCGTCGAGCAGTGCGCGGGCCAGCCGGGGGTGCGCGCCGACCGCGGTCAGCGCCCGGCCGCGTGGGGTGACCCGGCCGTCGTCGTCCACCGCGCCCAGCTGGCGCAGCGTCTCCCGGGCCACGGTGAACGCCGCCGCCGGGGGAGCATCGGGCAGCGCCAGGCCGGCGCCGTCCGGGGCGCCCCAGACGGCCAGTTCCAGGGCCAGCCCGGTCAGGTCGGCGACGGCGACCTCCGGCTCGGCCGCGGCCGGCAGCCGGTCGTGCTCGGCCGCCGACCACAACCGGTACACCCGGCCGGGCGCCTCCCGCCCCGCCCGGCCGGCGCGCTGCACCGCCGAGGCCCGGGACACCCGCACGGTGACCAGCGCGCCCAGCCCGCGGGCCACGTCGAAGCGCGGCACCCGGGCCAGCCCGGCGTCCACCACGGTGCGCACGCCCGGCACGGTCAGGCTGGTCTCGGCGACGTCGGTGGAGAGCACCACCCGCCGCCGGGGTCCCGGGGTCAGCGCGGCGTCCTGCTGGTCGGCGGGCAGCCGGCCGTGCAGCAGGCGGACGTCGGCGTCCACCCCGGCGAGCAGCCCGGCGACCCGGCCGATCTCGTACGCGCCGGGCAGGAACACCAGGACGTCGCCGGTGGTCTCGGCCAGCGCCCGGCGGGTGGTGTCGGCGACCGCGGTGAGCAGCCGCGGGTCGACCGAGCTGCCGTGCGGCGGGGCGACCGGTGGGCTCGGCGGGCACCACACCGGCTCCACCGGGTGCAGCGAGCCGCTCGCCTCGATCACCGGGGCGCGGCCCATCAGCTCGGCCAGCCGGGCCGCCTGGGCGGTGGCCGACATCGCCAGCAGCTCCAGCTCCGGGCGCAGCGCGGCCCGCACGTCGAGGGCGAACGCCAGCGCCAGGTCGGTGTCCAGCGCCCGCTCGTGGCACTCGTCCAGCACGACGGCCGACACCCCGGCGAGCTCGGGGTCGGCCTGCAGCCGGCGGACCAGCAGCCCGGTGGTGACCACCTCCACCCGGGTGCCAGCGCTGCGCCGGCTGTCGCCGCGCACGCTGTAGCCGACCGAGGCGCCCACCGGCTCGCCCAGCAGCGCCGCCATCCGGCGGGCGGCGGCCCGGACGGCGACCCGGCGCGGCTCGGCGACCAGCACGGTGCCCGGCACCCGGCCGGCCAGCGCGAGCGGCACCAGGGTGGTCTTGCCGGTGCCCGGCGGGGCGACCAGCACGGCGGCCCCGCTGCCGGTCAGCGCCGCCTCGAGCGCCGGCAGCACCGCCCGGACGGGCAGGTCGGCGCCGGGGGTCCCCGGGGGTGGCAGCACGCCGGCCAGTCTGCCGGGCGCACCCTGCTGCTGGCCGCGGCCCGCGGCGCCGCCCTACGCTGCGACCCACCGCCGCCGGTGACCCGGGCCACTCCGGCTCCCGACGGTGTGGCCGAGGAGAGGACCCATCGTGGCGCAGGGGGCAGACCAGCAGGCACCGGTACCCGGGGCGACCGGGGGCGGCGAGACCGCCACCGACTCGGGCGGGCGGGCGGGCGTCGCCGATCCGCCCGTGCCGGTCGCCCGGCAGTGGGCGGGCCGGATCGGTGGCCCGGTCGCCGCGCTGGTCGTCTACTTCCTGCTCCGCCAGGACGACGCCCTGACCACCCCCGGGCGGACGACGGCGGCGATCGGCGTGCTGCTGGCCGTCTGGTGGATGACCGAGGCGCTCCCGCTGCCGGCGACGGCGCTGGTGCCGATCGTGGCGTTCCCGCTGTTCGGGGTGCTCCCGGTGGCCGAGGCCACCGCGCCCTACGCCGATCCCAACATCTTCCTGTTCATGGGCGGCTTCATGATCGCCCTGGCCATGCAGAAGTGGGAGCTGCACCGGCGGATCGCGCTGCTCACCGTGCGCGCGGTGGGCACGAAGCCGCCCCGGCTGATCGCCGGCTTCATGCTGGCCACCGCGTTCCTGAGCATGTGGGTGAGCAACACCGCCACCACCGTGCTGATGCTGCCCATCGGGCTGAGCGTGCTGATGCTCGTGCTGGACCGGGTCGCTGCGGGCAGCGGTGACAAGGCGGCCGTCGACACGGCCGCCGACTCCGACGGGGGGCCGGCGGTCACCGAGCTCATCCAGGACAAGGACACCCGCAACTTCGCCGTCGCGCTGATGCTGGGCATCGCCTACGCGGCCAGCATCGGCTCGCTCGCCACGCTGATCGGCACCCCGCCCAACCTGATCCTGGCCGCGTTCGTCCGGCAGAACTACGACATCGAGCTGGGCTTCGGCGCGTGGATGCTGCTGGGCCTGCCGCTGGCCGCGGTCTTCCTGGTGCTGGCCTGGCTGGTGCTGACCAAGCTCGCCTTCCGGTCCGGGCTGCGCGAGATCCCCGGTGGCAAGGAGATCATCCAGCGCGAGCTGGACCAGCTCGGGCCGATGTCCCGGGGCGAGTGGACGGTGCTGGTGGTGTTCGTCACCACCGCACTGCTGTGGGTGTTCCGCCAGCCGCTGACCGGCTGGGCGGCGCTGACCGACCTGCTGCCGTTCGTGGCCAACCTCAGCGACGCCACCATCGCCATCGCCGCGGCCGTCGCGCTGTTCCTCATCCCGGTCAACGCGCGGGAGGGCGTCGCGGCGCTGGACTGGCAGCAGGCCCAGAAGCTGCCCTGGGGGGTGCTGCTGCTGTTCGGCGGCGGGCTCAGCCTGGCCGCCGCGGTGCAGGCCAGCGGTTTCGACGAGTACGTGGGCACCCGGGTCGGGGAGGTCGGCGCGCTGCCGGCCGTCGTGCTCGTGCTGATCACCGCTGGGGTGGTCCTGCTGCTCACCGAGGTCACCAGCAACACCGCGACCGCCGCGGCCTTCCTGCCGGTGCTCGGCGGGGTGGCGCTCGGCCTGGAGCTGATGCCGCTGGTCCTGCTGGTGCCGGCGGCGCTGGCGGCCTCCTGCGCCTTCATGTTGCCCGTGGCCACCCCGCCCAACGCGATCGTCTTCGGCTCGGGGTACGTGACGATCGGGCAGATGCTGCGTGCCGGCGTCGTCCTCAACGTGATCGGCATCGTGCTGATCACCGCGGCGGTCTACCTGCTCGGCGGGCTCGCTCTGGGCATCACCTTCTGACCCCGGTCCGGCGGCAGCCCGAGCAGGCGACCGCCCCGCTCGCCGCCCGCCGGGCACCGGACGCCTGCGGACGATCGTGTCCCAGCGGTGCCTCCTGCCCCATGCGCACCCGACGCTCGCCCTGTCTGCGCTCGACGGTGATCTCGCACGGCTAGCGTGCCGGCGTGCCCTCCATCTCCGGCCGTCTGATCGTCTGTGCCGCGCTGGCTCCGCTGGCCCTGCTCACCGGGTGCGGGGCGGAGGAGGTGCAGCTCCCCGACCTGGTCGGCCTCCCGCTCGATGAGGCCCACCGCGCTCTGGAGGAGCTGGGCTTCCAGGAGTTCGAGGACCAGGACGCCTTCGAGGACCGGGTGATCGTGCGGGACGCGAACTGGGTCGTCCTGGAGGTCACCCCGGGTGCCGGCGAGCCGGTTGCGGTGGATCAGGTGATCGCCTTCTCGGTGGGCAAGCTCGACGAGCAGCGGGCGATCGACGAGCTGCCCGCCGAATCGCCGGTCGCTCAGCAGTTCGCCGCCGAGCAGGCAGCCGAACGCGATCGCCTCGCGGCGGAGGAAGCGGAGGCACTGCAGGAGCAGTCGGAGCTGCTGACCGGGTACGTCAACGACCTGGACCCGCTGGTGCGGCTGGGCAATCGGGTTTTCGCCGAGGTGGGTGCCATGGCCGCAGGTGTGCAGGCCGAGGAGTACGGGCTCGGCCAAGTTGACGTCGTGCTGGCCGCTGCCGGGAGCACCGACACGCTGGTCGACGAGTTGCGGTCGACCGAGCCGCCTGCGGGCAGCCGGCGTGCCGGCACGCACGAGGAGTTGGTCGCCTCGGCTGAACGCCTCACCGACGCCGCCCGCACGCTGCTCAGCGCCGAGGCAGGTGAGCGTGCGTCGTCCCTGGAGCGGTATGGCCAGGTCGTCGCTGAGGCGCGTAGCTCCTGGAACAGTGCTCTGACCGCGATGTACGCCGGGACCGGGATCGCTGCGCCGCTGCTCCCGTAGCGCTTGGGACGTCCAACCCGGTCTGCTCCGGGCACCGGGGCGCACCGCGGACACGGACCCGACAGCAACGTTGCGGTCTGCACCCACCCAGCGGGTGATCACCGTGCCCGGTAGGCATGCCCCATGACGGTGATCGGCTTCCACAACTCCCACGAGCAGGTGCACCCCAGCGACCTGCTCCGCGCGGTGCAGCACGCCGAGCAGGTCGGCTTCACCGCCGCGATGTGCTCCGACCACCTCGAGCCCTGGAACGAGCGGCAGGGCCACTCCGGCTTCGCCTGGTCCTGGCTCGGGGCGGCGATGGCCACCACGGGCCTGCCGTTCGGCGCGGTCAACGCCCCCGGGCAGCGCTACCACCCGGTGATCATCGCCCAGGCTATCGCCACCCTCGGCTCGATGTTCCTCGGCCGGTTCTGGGTCGCGCTCGGCTCCGGGGAGGCGATGAACGAGCACGTCACCGGGCACGTCTGGCCGAACAAGGACCTGCGCGACGCCCGGCTGCGGGAGTGCGTCGACGTCATCCGTGCGCTGCTGGCCGGCGAGGAGGTCAGCCACGAGGGCCTGGTCACCGTGGACCGGGCCCGGATCTGGACCCTGCCCGAGCAGCAGCCGGCGCTGATCGCCCCCGCCGTCAGCGCGAGGACCGCCGCCCGGCACGCCGAGTGGGCCGACGGCCTGGTCACCATCAACCAGCCCCACGACGTGCTCCGCGAGGTGATCGCCGCCTACCGCGACGCCGGCGGCAAGGGCACGCTCACCATCCAGGTGCACGTCTCCTACGACCCGGACCCCGACCGGGCGCTCGCCCTGGCCCACGACCAGTGGCGCAGCAACGTCTTCCCGCCGCCGCTGTGCTGGGACCTGGACACCACGCGCGCCTTCGACCAGGCCAGCACGCACGTCCGGCCCGAGGACATGCACGACTCGGTGCGGATCTCCAGCGACCTCGGCCAGCACGCCGCCTGGATCGCCGAGTACGTCGACCTCGGTTTCGACCAGGTCTACCTGCACCACGTGCCCAAGGACCAGCTGCCGTTCCTGGACGCGTTCGGTGAGCACGTGCTGCCGCAGCTCGACGTCACCGTGCCCGCCCCGGCCGTCGCCATCGACCCGCCCGGGCCGGCCGAGCCGCTGCGCCCGCGGCAGCAGCCGCAGCCCGCCGTCCTGCCCTGACCCCGCTCCACCCGCCCCGAGAAGAGGAGCGACATGCGCATCACCGACACGTCGGACCTGTGGTGGAAGAACGCCGTCGTCTACTGCCTGGACGTCGAGACGTTCATGGACTGGAACGGCGACGGCGTCGGCGACCTGGAGGGGCTGGCCCAGCGGCTGGACCACCTGGCCGACCTCGGCGTCACCTGCCTGTGGCTGATGCCCTTCTACCCGACGGCCGGCCGGGACGACGGCTACGACATCACCGACTACTACGGGGTCGACCCGCGGCTGGGCACCCACGGTGACCTGGTCGAGATGATCCGGACGGCGAAGGACCGCGGCATGCGGGTCATCGCCGACCTGGTCGTCAACCACACCTCCGACCAGCACCCGTGGTTCACCTCGGCCAAGGCGAGCAAGGACTCCCCGTACCGGGACTTCTACGTCTGGCGGGAGGAGGAGCCGCCGGACACCAGCGACCAGGTGGTCTTCCCCGACGCCGAGGGCGGCATCTGGACGCACAGCCCGGAGACCGACACCTGGTACCTGCACCGCTTCTACTCCGAGCAGCCCGACCTCGACGTCACCAATCCGCGGGTCCGGGACGAGATCGCCAAGATCATGGGCTTCTGGCTGGAGCTCGGGCTGTCCGGCTTCCGGGTCGACGCCGTCCCGTTCCTGCTGGAGACCGCCGGGGTGGACGACGACTCCGCGTCGCACTTCCCCGACCCGCACGAGTACCTGCGCGCGCTGCGCGCCTTCCTCGGCCGGCGGACCGGCTCGGGGGTGCTGCTGGGCGAGGTGAACCTGCCGTTCGAGCAGCAGGCGGAGTTCTTCGGCGGCCAGGACGGCGACGAGCTGACCATGCAGTTCGACTTCAACACGATGCAGCAGATGTACCTGTCGCTGGCCCGGGGCGACGCCGGCCCGCTGGCCGCCTCGCTGGCGGCTCGCCCGGAGATCTCCCCGGACAGCCAGTGGGGCACGTTCGTGCGCAACCACGACGAGCTGACCCTGGACAAGCTGGACGACGACGAGCGCGCCGAGGTCTTCGCCGCGTTCGGCCCCGAGCCGGACATGCAGGTCTACGACCGGGGCCTGATCCGCCGGCTGCCGCCGATGCTGGCCGGCGACCCGCGGCGGGTGCGGATGGTCTACAGCCTGCTGTTCTCGCTGCCCGGCACCCCGGTGCTGTTCTACGGCGAGGAGATCGGCATGGGGGAAGACCTCTCGGCCGGCAGCCGGCTGTCGGTGCGCACCCCGATGCAGTGGACCAGCGGCGCCAACGGCGGGTTCTCCGACGCCCCGGCGAAGAAGCTGACCCGGCCGGTGGTCGACGGCGGGTTCGCCCCCGAGTTCGTCAACGTCGCCGACCAGCGCCGCGACCCGGACTCGCTGCTGTCGTTCATGAAGCTGCTGATCCGCCGCTACCGGGAGAGCCCGGAGCTCGGCTGGGGCGGCTTCCAGCTGCTCGAGCAGCCGCACGCCGCCGTCCTGGCGCACCTGTGCACCTGGGACGACGGTGCGCTGGTCGCCGTGCACAACCTGGGCGCCGAGCCGGTCTCGGTGCCGCTCACCGTGCCCGGCTGCGGTGCCACCCACCGGCTGGAGGACCTGCTCACGGCCGGCGGTGCCGCGCTGGCCGACGACGGGTCGGCCGAGCTCGCGCTGGAGGGCTACGGGTTCCGCTGGCTGCGGGTGGTCGCCGAGGACAGCCGCCGGCTGCTGTGAGCCGACGGCAGGGACGACGGCCGTGCGCCGCCGTCCCTGCCGTCCGCCGGTCCCGGGTCGCCGCCGCGCTGACGCTCCGGCCGCGGAGGACCACGGTCGGTCACTCCCCGCCGGGGCCCCACCCGCCCCGCCCGCCACACCCGACCACCTGCGGCGGTTCGTCGGAGTGGCGACCTAGCGTCCGCGCCGAGGTGATCGCAGAGATGAGCGACGAGCAGGACGTGCTGGCGGCCGGATGGGTCGACCGCGACCGACGACGGCCCGAGGACCAGCAGGCAGGGCCCACGCAACCGGGGACGGTCCCGCCGGGCTCCGCGGCGACGGGGGCCACGGCGGCGGGGATGGTGCCCGACCAGCGGAGCGCCGGTGGGCCGCCCGACGGCGCACCGCACCCGATGGCCGCGCCGGGGGAGCCGCCGTCCGGCGACCAGGTGCCGGCACCCGAGCAGGAGGCGGCGCACGAGCAGGTGCCGGCACCGGAGCACGGGTCGGCACTCGGGCACGGGTCGGCGCCCGAGCCGGGGCCGGCCCGGGAGCACGGGTCGGCACTCGGGCACGGGTCGGCGCCCGAGCCGGGGCCGGCCCGGGAGCCGGGGCCGCCGACCGGGTCGGTCCCGGGACACGCCCCCGACCAGCCCGGCACCCCCTACCCGACCACCCCGGTCAACGTCGGGAAGCCCCGGCCGCGCCCGCGGATGCCCCGCCCCGGTGACCCGCTGATCCGGATGGGCCCGTGGGCACCGGTGGCCGGCGCGGGCCTGGGTCTGCTGCTCGGCCTGATCGTGGTGCTCTTCCTGGCCCCGGCCGTCGACACCTTCGACCAGCGGCTCTCCCTGGTCTTCGTCGTCCTGGGGCTGTCGCTGCTGGGCGCCGGTGGCACCCTGCTGGCCGACGAGGTGCGGCTGCTCCGTCGCGGCGCGCAGGCCGCCGAGGCCCGGGCGTCGAACGTCGGGGTGATCGCCGGCCTGCTCAACGGGCTGACCCCGGCCCGGCTGCTGATCACCGCCAGCGCCTTCGTGCTGCTGCTGTCGGCCTACGTCACCGGCGGGAGCTGAGCTCGCTCGGTCGGCCCTGCCCCCGCCGACCGAGCCCCCGCCGACCGAGCCCCCGCCGACCGAGCCGGTCCCAGGCGACGCCGCCGGCGGCCAGCCCGAGCAGCACGGTGAGCACCGGGCTGGTGTCCAGCACCAGCACGTTGGTCACGGTCGCGCCGACCATCAGCGCGGCCAGCCCCAGGGCCGCCGCGCCGACCAGGTGGGGGCCTCCGACACCAGCCGCTCCAGCGGTCGATACGGCGGGCGGCGCTCAGCGGTCGGTGTCGGCGGCGGGGCGCAGCTCGTCGAGCGACAGCCGCCCGGTGACCAGGTCGTCGGCGACGTCGTCCACCACCCGGTCGCCGGCGAAGGCGTGCGCCTTGAGCACCGCGAGGGCGTCGGCGGTGTCCAGCCCGAAGGCGACGTTGACCATCCCGGTGGCCTGCCAGACCCGGGCCCGGCGGAGCGCGTCGGGACCGTCCCACCAGCCGCGGGCGCCGTCCTCCACCGGTGCGCCGAGTGCGGCGGCGACCATCGCCCGGGTCAGTGCGATGGTCACGTCGGCGACGTCCTCCCGGTCGGTGGCCGGCAGGGCGCGTGCGTCCCGGACGTAGAGGTCGAGCACCACCAGCGGCCCGAGCGGGGGCAGCAGCGGCACCGACAGCACCGCGGAGAACGGCGTCTCGCCCACCAGGGCGCTGTGCAGCTCGGGCCAGTTGCGGGCGATGTCGGCGGGGTCGAAGGCGATCGCCGCCCCGCCGTCGTGCGCGCGCAGGGCCGGCCCGGCACCGTGGGTGAACTGCAGCCGCTCGGCCAGGGCGGTGGTCGGGTCGCTGGCGCCGATCGGCGTCCGCAGCCCGTCGTGGTCGTGGATGCTCAGGCCCGCCCCGTCGACCGGCAGGGCGGTCAGGCACGCCCGGGAGAGCCGGACGGCGAGCATCTCCGGCCCGCGCAGCTCCGGTGGCGGCAGCTGGTCGAGCGCCTGGACGAACCGTTGCGCCGCTGGGCCGGGGCCGGTCATGGTGCCTCCTGTCGGTGCGGTGCCGGGATCGGCACCCGGACCACCCTGCCGGGCCGGGCGCCCGGACACCAGCGGGGCCCTCAGCCGAAGGCGTCCAGCCCCAGGTGGAGGGCCAGCCCGAGACCGGCGACGGCGATCACCCGGCGCAGCAGCGTCTGCGGCACCCGGCGCACCACCCGCGGCCCGAGCCGGCCGCCGGCGAACAGCCCGACGGCAAGGGGCAGCGCGGCCAGCCACGCGACGTCGGCGAACACGGCGTAGCCGACGGCGGCCACCCCGTTGGCCAGCCCGAGGACGGCGTTGCGCAGCGCGTTGCTGCGGGCCAGGCCCTCCCCGGTGGTGAGCAGGTACACCGCGAGCATCATCGTGCCGGCGGCGGCGCCGAAGTAGCCGCCGTAGATCGAGACGAGGAACGTCACCGGCACGACGACCCAGTGGTCGCGGTGCGACTGCCCGGCCCGCAGCTGGGCGCCCTCGGCGGCGAGGTCGGCCGGCCGGCGCTGCACCAGCAGCAGCACCGAGGCGCCGGCGATGAGGAAGGGCACCACCCGCTCGAACGCCCCCGCCGGGGTGAGCAGCAGCAGGACGGCGCCGGTCGCGCCACCGAGGACGCCGGCGATGCCGAGCCGGACCAGCCGGTCCCGCTGACCGGCGAGCTCGGGGCGTGAGGCGCTCACCGAGCCGACGCCGGTGAGCACCAGTGCGACGGTGTTGGTGACGTTGGCGGTGACCGGCGGGATGCCGGTGGCCAGCAGCGCCGGGTAGCTGAACAGCGAGGCGAGCCCGGCGATGCTGCCGATCAGCCCGGCGGCGAACCCGGCGGCCACCAGCAGGGCGATCTCGGCGGCGGTCACCGGCGCAGCAGCACGGTGATCGCGACCAGCCCGAGGGCGACGATGGCGGCCCGCAGCACCGTGGCGGGCAGCCGCCGGCCGAACGTGGACCCCAGGTACCCGCCGACCAGCGAGCCGGCGGCGACGAGACCGGCCGCCCGCCAGTCGACCCGGTCGGTGGCGACGACGACGTAGGCCAGCGCGGCGACCGCGTTCACCCCGAGGGTGAGCACGTTCTTGATCGCGTTGAGCCGCTGCAGCGGCTCGCGCAGCAGCAGCCCGAAGATGCCGATCTGCAGCACGCCCTGGCTGGCGGCGAAGTAGCCGCCGTAGGTGCCGGTGACGTAGGCGCCGGCGAACAGCGCGGCGACCCGGCCGCGGCCGATCGGCCCGGGGTCCTCCGAGGTGCCGGCGCGGGCGCGCCGGGCGGCCAGTCGGCGCTGCAGCAGCGGCTGCACCGCGACCAGGACGACGGCCAGCGCCACCAGCCCGGGGACGATCGCCTCGAAGGCGGCCGCGGGCAGGTGCAGCAGCAGGAAGGCGCCGGTGAGGGCGCCGAGCACGGAGGCGGGGAACAACCGCACCAGCAGGCCGCGCTGGCCGCGCAGCTCCCGCCGGTAGCCGATCGCGCCGGTGAGGTTGCCGGGCACCAGGCCCAGGGAGTTGGTGATCGTGGCGGTGACCGGGGGGAGGCCGACCGCCAGCAGCACCGGGAAGGTCACCAGGGTGCCCGAGCCGACGACGGCGTTGATCGAGCCGGCGGCCAGCCCGGCGGCGGCCACCGCGACCATCTCCCACCCGGTCATGCGGACATCGCCGCGAGGGTGTCACAGCCCCCGCTGTGAGCCCGCACACCGCGGGACCGGCGGCGGGGCGGTCGGGGGCCGCCCCGCCCTGCCAGCGGGTCAGGCGGGGGTGAGCTCGCCGGCGTCGGACCGGCGACGGTTCTCCGCGAGCCATGCCTCGAACTCCGCCGGCGGTGCGGGCGGCAGGTGGAGGAAGCCCTGCAGGCCGCCGATGCCGGCCTCCTGCAGGAAGGTCTGCTGCTCCACGGACTCGACGCCCTCGGCCACCGTCTCCAGGCCCAGCCGGGTGGCCATCTGCACGATCGCCTGCACCACCGCCTGGTCCGCGGCCTCGGTGAGCACACCGGCGACGAACGACCGGTCGATCTTGACGATGTTGATCGGCAGGCTGCGCAGCGTGGTGAGCGCGGAGTAGCCGGTGCCGAAGTCGTCCAGCGCGATGCCCACACCGAGGGCGACCAGCTCGTCGAGCGTGGCGGAGACGACGGGGGAGTCGAGCACGGTGGTCTCGGTGACCTCGATGACCAGTCGCTCCGGCGGGAGGCCGGCATCGCTCAGCGCCGTCCGCACCAGCTCGACGAACCGCGGGTGGGCCAGCTGGGTGGGGGAGGCGTTGACGTGCACCGCGACCGGCGCGCCGTCGACGGACCAGCCGGCCGCGTCGGCGCACGCCGTGCGCAGCACCCACTCGCCCAGCGCCACGATCGCGCCGGTCTCGTCGGCCAGCGGCAGGAAGGCGTCGGGTCCCAGCAGTCCGCGCAGCGGGTGTGCCCAGCGGACCAGCGCCTCGACGGCGGTGCAGCTGCCGTCGGTCGCCGACACGACCGGCTGGTAGGCCAGGACCAGCTCCTCGCCGTCGACCGCGGCCCGCAGCTCGGCCTCGGCCGCCTCGGCGTCGGCCACCTGCAGCAGGTCGGTGGAGAAGAACTGCACCCGGTTCTTGCCCGCGGCCTTAGCCGCGTACATCGCCAGGTCCGCCCGGTGGACGACGAGGGTCTCGGTCGCCCCGGGCTGGACCCGGGTGGCGCCGACGCTGGCGCCGATCCGGGCCAGGCCCTCGGCGAGCTGGACCGGGGTGGAGATCAGCTCGAGCACGCGCTGGCCGATCTGGCGGGCGTCGTCCTCGCCGGCGCCGCGCAGCAGCAGGGCGAACTCGTCGCCGCCCAGTCGCGCGCAGACGTCCGAGCGGCGCAGGGTCGCGGTCAGCTGGGTGCCCAGGTGGGCGAGCAGCCGGTCGCCGGCCAGGTGCCCGAGGCTGTCGTTGACCACCTTGAAGTCGTCCAGGTCGAGGAACAGGACCCACGACTCGGTCTCGGGCCGGGCCAGCGCGTCGTTCAGTGCTGCGGAGAACGCCGACCGGTTGGCCAGTCCGGTGAGGCCGTCGGTCAGCGCCCGGGTCTGCAGCTCCGCGTGCGCGTTGCTGGTGCGCAGGGCGAGCGCGACCTGGTTGAGCATCGACTGGGCGGCCAGCACGGCCTCGGGCGGGACGGTCGGCGAGGCCCCCAGCAGCATGTAGCTGCCGGGCGAGTCGGGCATGGGCAGGCAGAGCCACTCACCGCGGATGCCCGAGCTCAGCACCAGCGCGGCCGAGGGCTCCACCGGCCGCGCCTCGTCCGGGACGAGTGCGGTGGGCACCAGCGTCCGGGGCAGTGTCGCGATCGGCCGCAGGAACCCGCCGGCCGAACCGACGACCCGCAGCTGGTCGCCGTCGGTGTGCAGCACCGCGGCGCGCAGGCCGGGGGTGGTGGCGCAGACGGCCTCCGCGGTGGCCCAGGCCCGCCGCATGATCTCCCGCCGGTCGGTGAGGCCGAGCAGCTGCCCGCCGAGGGCGGCCAGCACCGCGTCGCGTCGCTGGTCGGCGTCGCGGGCGAAGAGCCCGACGGCCAGGTGCCGGACGACGAAGACGGTCAGCAGCAGCACCGGCAGCTGGCCGAGCACCGCGGCGGAGGCGAGCAGTGCGTCGTGGCCGGGGAGCAGGCGCCAGGTGTCGAGGGCGACGGCCAGGGCGACCGAGGTGGCGAGGCCGTAGGCGGCACTGTGCCACGTCCGGCCGTAGAGGGTGCGGTACCAGATCGCCGGGAAGGCGATGCCCAGGCCGATCACCGGCCGTGGGCAGGCGGTGGCGAAGAGCAGGACGGCGAACACGTCGGTGACGTCGAAAGCTGGGCGTGCCCGCCGGGCGCGGTACCGCCAGGACCACGAGACGGCCAGCGCTGCGGTGCTCACGGTCAGCAGCAGCAGCGACCAGCCGCCGGTGCCGGGCAGGACGAAGAGGAAGGTCAACGCCAGCGCGCCCAGGGCGCACAGGCAGAACAGCCAGCGGGTGTGCTCGACGAGGTCGGCAGGCCGGTGCACGCGGGCAGCGGCGCGTCGCAGCCGTGCGGCGGCGTGGCGCAGCTGCTCGGCTGCGGCGGGTCTGCTCATCGGTGCCCGTCCTCGGACCTGGAGGTGGGGCCGCCGCTGCGGCGGTCCCGGTGTCGTCCCTGTGTCTTCGGACGCTCCGGCTCCGTGCTTGATCACCCTTCCGGGTCGATCCGCAACGAGATCGGACGCGTGACCCGCTGCAGCCACCCCCGAGTCGATGCGCGGTGGCGGTCGGCGCATGTGCCTGGGCGTGGGCGTGGGCGTGGACGAGTGGGCTGAGCGCGAGGAGAGTCCGAGAGGTGAGCCGGGACCCGAGCTACCACTTCGTCTCGACCTGGCGGGTGGCCGGCACCGTCGCGGAGGTGCGGGCGGTGCTCAGCGACAGCGAGTCGCTCCCTCGCTGGTGGCCGGCGGTCTACCTGGACGTGGTACCCGTCGCGGACGGCGACCCCGACGGCGTCGGCCGCATGGTCGAGCTGCTCACCACCGGGTGGCTGCCCTACACGCTGCGCTGGACGCTGCGGATCACCGAGACGATGACCGACACGGGCTTCGCGCTGGCCGCCTCCGGGGACCTGATCGGCGCCGGCCGGTGGATGTTCACCCCGGACGGACCGGAGGTGGTCATCACCTACGACTGGCGGGTGGCGGCGGCCAAGCCACTGCTCGCGCGGTCGAGCTGGCTGCTCCGACCGGCGTTCTCGGCGAACCACCGGTGGGCGATGGCGCGCGGCGAGGAGAGCCTGGCGCTCGAACTCCGTCGCCGGCGCGACCCGGCAGCCACCGTTCCGCCGCCACCCGCCCCGACCTTCCGCCGGCTCACGCGCGTGCCGCGACCTGGGCCCAGCCTCCCGGCGTGACCGGCTCGGGCGACGGTCCTGGGCGGGCGACGGTCCTGGGTAGGTCACGGTCCTGGGCGAGCGACGGTCCTGGGCGGGTCAGGGTCCTGGGTGGGTCACGGTCCTGGGAGGTGACCGCCCTGAGCAGGTGACCGTCCCGTCGGCCGGAGGCCTTCCTGGGCGTGCACGAGTCGGACCGACGAGGTCCGTCCTGACAGGCCGGTCCCGAGAAGGTCGGCGGGACCGAGACCATGGCTAGAACGGCGGCGGTTGGTCGTCCGGAGGCAGTGGCTCTGGGATCAGCGGTCCCGCGGGCTCCGGAGGTGGCCGCCGGAGACCGGGTGGGCGGGTGGTGCGGGTGACCCCGGACGGGGTGGTGACGTGGAGGGTGCCGTCGCCGTCGAGGTGGAAGCGCCAGCCGGGGGCGAAGGTCTTGAGCCGGTGGTGGGAGCGGCAGAGGCAGCAGAGGTTGGTGCAGTCGGTGACCCCGCCGCAGGCGTGGGCGGTGACGTGGTCGAGGTCGGTGAAGCCGACGCGTTGGCCGCAGTTGGGGAACCGGCAGCGCCGGTCGCGGGTGGTGACGAAGGCCCGTTGTCGGGCGGTGGGTGTGTAGGCGCTGGTCGGTGGTGGTGGCCCCAGCACCGGGCAGTCGCACGCGGCACCAGGGTGGTCCGGGCAGCCGCGGCGAGCGAGGCGGGCGAGCTCGGCGGGGGTCACGGTGGCCAGGAGCTGCCCGTCGGGGCCGGCGAGGGCGTAGCTGAGCGTGCCGCCGTCGGGGGTGGTGAGGCCGAGGGCGCCCACGCGGGCCAGGAGGTCGCGCAGGTGGGCGGCGGTGATCGCCAGGCCGTTGACCTCACCGGTGGTGCTGCTGGTGCCTTCCAGTGCGCTCAGGTCGGCGGTGATCGTCAGGTTCGCGGCCACCTCAGGCAGCCCGGAGTCGGCGGGGCGGCGGATCAACGCCGAGAGGACGTGGGCGCGCAGGGCGCCGATGGGGCGGGGGTCTCCGTCGGCCTTGAGCATCGTCGCGAGCTGGTCGACCAGGTCGTGGCACTCCACGGCCTCGTCGGTGGACAGGTCCGCGGCCAGGGTGGACCGGCCGTCGGTCGGGGAGGGGTACACCCGCACATCGGTGGTCTTCTCTGCCTCCGACCGCCGTTCTTCGGCCGCGGCGGCGTCCAGCTGCAGCATCAGCTCGGTGGCGCGCTTGTCCAGCCGGGCGACTGACAGGTCGCGGGCTTCGGCGAGAAGCTGGTCCTCGATCTGGCCGGCGACGGTCGGGTTGGTGTGGGCGAGGGTGTCGGCCAGCTGCTGGGCGCGGCGCTCGTCGAGGTCACCGGCCCTCAGGGCCGCGAAGGTGGCCGGCAGTTTCTGGGCCCAGATCAACGCCCGGCGCAGCTTCACCGCGGCGGTGCCACGCCCGAGGTTCAGCACTGCCGAGAGCTCGCCGACGAAGAACTCGCTGATCTCCCCGTCACCTGCGTCGCTGGTCCAGCCCGGTCGGGAGGTCCCGGGGGAGTCGACCGGTGGGTCGTCGTTGGCGGGACGGTGACCGGCCATACCGAGGATCAGGTCGGCCTCTTCCGCAGCGAGCCTCGCCCGCCGCCGCTGAACGCTCCGCAGGCCGGTGGCCAGCCGCTCATCCGACCAGGCAGCGTGATCCGGGGCGGTGTGCTGTGCGCCGACCCAGACGATGTCGATGACGCCACCGTGCGGGCCGGGCGGCACCGCGGTCGTCGTCATGCCCGGAACCTACGGGCGGGGTACGACAGTTCCGGGCCGTCCGACGCCCCTGCGAAGACGCGGCCTCCGGGGGACACCGACCGTCCTGGCCACGGTCACCTGCTTCGGCCCGCCTCGCCCGGGAACCCCGACCGCGGACCAGCGGAGGGACGCAGGACGGGCCGGACGTCAGTCGCGGCGGCCGGCGTCGAGGAGGCGCAGGACGAGCGCGCCCTCCTCGTCGGAGGCGTCGAGGTCGACCTCGGCGTCGAAGCCCCAGTCGTGGTCCCCGGCCGGGTCGTCGAGGATCTGCCGGACCCGCCACAGCCGCGGGTCGCTCTTGTCCACGATGAGCAGCGCCGGGCCGCGGGCGTCGGCGCCGGTGCCCAGCTCGGCGTGCTCGGCGAAGTAGGCCTGCACCACCTCGCCCCAGCGGTCGGCGTCCCAGCCCGCGGCGGAGTCCAGCTCGCCGAGGTCGTACCAGCGGCGCCGGGCGATGAGCTCGACCCGGCGGAACAGCGCGTTGCGGATCATCGCGGTGAAGGCCCGCTCGTTGCCGGTGAGCGGGCGGGGGCGGGCCGGCACGCTCACCGGCGCGTCCAGCGGCTGGTCCGGGCTGGTCAGCTGCTCCCACTCGTCCAGCAGCGAGGAGTCGACCTGGCGCACCAGCTCACCGAGCCACTCGACGATGTCGGTGACCTCCTCGGTGCGGGCCTCGGTGGGCACGCCGGAGCGCAACGCCTTGAACGCATCGGACAGGTAGCGCAGCACCGCGCCCTCGGAGCGGGTCAGCCCGTAGTGGTTGACCAGCTCGCGGAAGGTCATCGCCTGCTCCCACATGTCCCGCACCACGGACTTGGGGGACAGCTGCGCGTCGCGGGCCCACGGGTTGCCGGCGGAGTAGACCTCGAACGCGTGGTCGAGCAGCTCCTCCAGCGGCTTGGGGTAGGTGATCTCCTCGAGCAGCTCCATCCGCTCCTCGTACTCGATCCCCTCGGCCTTCATCTGCGCCACGGCCTCGCCCTTGGCCTTGTTCAGCTGCGCGGCGATGATCTGGCGCGGGTCGTCCAGCGTCGCCTCGATGACCGAGACGACGTCCAGGGCGTAGGTGTCGTTGCCCTCGGCGTCCGGGCCGGGGGTGAGCAGCCCGATGGCGGCCAGCGCGAAGGTCGACAGCGGCTGGTTGAGCTGGAAGTCCGGCGGCAGGTCCAGGGTCAGCCGGTAGCGCCGTCCGTCGGGCTCGGGGACGTCGAGCCGCTCGATGACGCCGGCGGTGATCAGCGACCGGGCGATCCCGATCACCTCCCGGATGTGCCGCAGCTGCCGGGGGCGGGGCTCGTGGTTGTCGGTGAGCAGGTGCCGCATCGCCGCCACCGGGTCACCGGGCCGGGCCAGCACGTTGAGCACCATGCCGGTGGAGACCCGGAAGTGGCTGGTCAGCGGCTCGGGGTCGGCGCTGATCAGGCGCTGCTGGGTGGACTCGCTCCACGGCACCATGCCCTCGGGCACCTTGCGGCGCACGAGCTTGCGGCGCTTCTTCGGGTCGTCGGCGACCTTGGCGAACTGCTTGAGGTTCTCCACCTCGTGCTCGGGCGCCTGGACGACGACGGTGCCGGCGGTGTCGTAGCCCGCGCGCCCCGCCCGGCCGGCGATCTGGTGGAACTCCCGGACGCTGAGCAGCCGCATCCGGGTGCCGTCGTACTTGCTCAGCGCGGAGAACACCACGGTGCGGATCGGCACGTTGATCCCGACGCCCAGGGTGTCGGTGCCGCAGATGACCTTGAGCAGCCCGGCCTGGGCCAGCTGCTCCACCAGCCGCCGGTACTTGGGCAGCATCCCGGCGTGGTGCACGCCGATGCCGTGCCGGACCAGCCGGGACAGCGTCGTCCCGAAGGCGGAGGAGAACCGGAAGCCGCCGATCATGTCGGCGATCGCGGCCTTCTCCTCCTTGGTGGAGACGTTCACGCTCATCAGCGCCTGCGCGCGCTCCAGCGCCGAGGCCTGGGTGAAGTGGACGACGTAGACCGGTGCCTGCCTGGTGTCCAGCAGCTCCTGGATCGTCTCGTGCATCGGCGTGGTGGCGTAGTAGTGGTGCAGTGGCACCGGCCGCTCGGCGTTGGCGACCAGCGCGGTGGGCCGGCCGGTGCGCCGGGTGAGGTCCTCCCGCAGCGCGGTGACGTCGCCCAGCGTCGCCGACATCAGCAGGAACTGGGCCTTCGGCAGCTCGATCAGCGGCACCTGCCAGGCCCAGCCGCGGTCGGGGTCGCCGTAGAAGTGGAACTCGTCCATCACGACGAGGCCGATGTCAGCGGCACCGCCCTCGCGCAGCGCGATGTTGGCCAGCACCTCGGCGGTGCAGGCGATGATCGGGGCGTCGGCGTTGACCGAGGCGTCACCGGTCAGCATGCCGACGTTCTGCGCGCCGAACACCCCGCACAGGGCGAAGAACTTCTCGCTGACCAGCGCCTTGATCGGCGCGGTGTAGAAGCTCACCTGGTCGTTGGCCAGCGCCGCGTACTGCGCGCCGGTCGCCACCAGCGACTTGCCCGAGCCGGTGGGCGTGGCCAGGACGACGTTGGCGCCGCTGACCAGCTCGATCAGCGCCTCCTCCTGCGCCGGGTAGAGCACGGTGCCGCTCTCGCCGGCCCACTCCGCGAAGTGGGCGAACAGTGCGTCGGGGTCACCGGCGAGCGACTGCAGCTCGGTGAGGTCGTCCGGGTCGCCGATCAGCGAGCGGACGCCGGGGGCGGGCAGCGCGGCAGCGGGGGAGTCGGCCGGAGTGGTGTCGGTACCGGCAGGAGAGAGCGTCATCGTGAGCGACAGCGTGCCTGACGTCTGAGACGTTCCCACGCCGACGCCCGCGCGCGGAACCGCAGCGACGTCCAGGTCACGATCCGGTCACGGAGTGTCCAGCCAGGTGTCGAGTGGCCCGATGGGGGAGACTAGGTGAACAGAAGGTGAACGAGAGGTGGATGGAACATGCGTACAGAGTGCCCTGAGTGCCGCTGGGTGTCGGTGGTCGACGGCGCCGGCCGTCGTCGGATGGAGATGCGCTGGGAGAACCCCGGTGCGTCCGTGGTGAGCCTGCCCGGCGCCCGCGCCGGCGTGACCTCCCGGGCTGCCTGAGCGGTTCGGGTTCAGCGCCGTGACGCCCGGGTAGCCGGAGGCGACGCGGCACCGGACCGGTGCGCAGGACGCCACCGGTTGCGTGAGCAGAGCGCTGGGTGTGCCGCGGCCGGACCACGCAGGAGGTACCACCGTGTCGTCGCCCCGCTCCGAGTCCCAGCCCGAGCAGCAGCAGACCCCGCCCGGGACGCTCGGTGAGCTGGACCCCAAGCCCGACCACGGCGAGGAGAGCTACCGCGGCTCCGGGAAGCTGACCGGCAAGCGTGCCGTGATCACCGGAGGCGACAGCGGCATCGGCCGCGCGGTCGCGATCGCCTTCGCCCGCGAGGGCGCCGACGTGCTGATCGCCTATCTGGACGAGCACGAGGACGCCCGCGAGACCGCGAAGTACGTCGAGGACGCCGGCCGGAAGTGCGTGCTCGTGCCCGGCGACCTCGCCGACCGGTCGCATGCCAAGACGGTCGTCCCGAAGGCCCTCGAGGAGCTCGGCGGGATCGACGTCCTGGTCAACAACGCCGCGTTCCAGATGAGCCACGAGTCCCTCGACGAGATCAGCGACGACGAGTGGGACCACACCCTCGCGCTGAACCTGACCGCCATGTTCACCCTCATCAGGGACGCCGTGCCGCACATGCAGCCGGGCGCGGCGATCGTCAACTCCTCGTCGGTGAACTCCGACAACCCCAGCCCCACCCTGGCGCCCTACGCCATGACGAAGGCCGGCATCGCCAACTTCAGCGCGAGCATGGCCCAGCTGCTGGGGGAGAAGGGCATCCGGGTCAACAGCGTCGCGCCCGGGCCGGTCTGGACGCCGCTGATCCCCTCGACCATGCCGGCGGAGAAGGTGGCCAGCTTCGGGGGCAACACCCCGCTGGGCCGCCCCGCACAGCCGGCCGAGCTGGCCCCGGTCTACGTGCTGCTGGCCAGCGACGAGGCCAGCTACGTCTCCGGTGCCCGGGTCGCGGTCACCGGCGGGCGCCCGATCCTCTGACGACGCTGCCCGTCCCGCTGCCCGCTCCCGGGCCGAGCAGCGGGACGGGGTCGCCCGGCACCCAGCCGTCGGCCGCCGTGGCGACGACCGCACCGAGCGGGCGCTACCGGACGGCGGAGGCGATCGCGGCCACGTCCGCGGGCCGCACCCGGCAGCAGCCGCCCACCAGCCGGGCGCCGGCCGCCAGCCAGCCGCCGACGTCGCCCACCCCGGGACGGCCGGTCCACGAGCGCGTGGCTGCGTCCCAGACCTCACCGCTGTTGGGATAGGCCACCGCGGGCAGCTGGGACGCCGCGGCCGCGGTGACCGCGGCCGGGACGCCCGCCGGGTCGGTGCAGTTGACGCCCACCGCGAGCACCGCGTCGACGTCGCGGGCCATCGCGCAGACGTCGTCCAGCCGCTCTCCGCGCCGGGTGCGTGCGACGCCGTCCGCTCCGGTGACCGCGGTGAGGGAGAGCCAGGCCGGGACGCCGAGGTCGTCGAGCTCGGTCAGCAGCGCCTCGACCTCCGCGGCCGCCGGCAGCGTCTCGCAGGCCAGCACGTCGGCGCCGGCCTCGGCCAGCACGGCCAGCCGCGACCGGTGGAACGCCCGCAGCTCGTCCACGGACATGCTCTCCACGTAGTCGCCGGTGTACTCCGACCCGTCGGCCAGGAACGCGCCGTAGGGGCCGACGGAGCCCGCGACCCAGCCGTCGTGCCCGGCCAGCCCCTCGCGGGCCAGCCGCACCGACCGGGCCATCAGCGAGCGGGCCTCGGCGGCGTCGATGCCCGCGGCGGCGAAGCCGGGGAACGTCGCCTGGTAGCTCGCGGTGGTGAGGACCTGGGCCCCGGCGGCGGCGAAGGCGGTGTGCGCGGCGACGACCGCAGCCGGGTCGTCGCGCAGCAGCCGCGCCGACCAGAGCGCGGAGGTGACGT
The DNA here is from genome assembly GCF_947486615.1 of uncultured Modestobacter sp. Taxonomy (GTDB): domain Bacteria; phylum Actinomycetota; class Actinomycetes; order Mycobacteriales; family Geodermatophilaceae; genus Modestobacter. The sequence continues at coordinate 38,788 of NZ_CANKUD010000010.1, read as the reverse complement.
CGTGCCCGCGGGACTCCAGTTCGGTGGACAGCCCACCGTCGAGGACGACGGGCCCCGCGGCCAGCGCCGCGGCGAGGGTGGTCATCGCCCGATGGTCCTCCGGGTCAGCGCGCGGAGCGCCCCCGCCGGTCGGCGGCCACGAACGCCACCGCGATGGCCAGCGGTGCGGCGGCCGCGACGCCGGTCATGGCCAGCACGTCGGCGACGCCGGCCGTGGTGCGAGCGGAGGAGGAGAGCAGCGCCCAGCCGACCGCGGCCAGCGGCACGGTCACCAGGCCGGTGCCCAGCGCCAGGCGGACCCGGGCGGACCGCCCGGCCCGGGACGCCAGCGCGCCGGCCAGCACGGCCGGGACGATCGGCACCAGGCAGCGGAGCAGTGTGTCCGTGGGGCGCTGGCCGGTGCCGGCGAAGGACGCCAGCGACAGGTCGGCGGCCACGGTGACCAGCGCGGCGCCGGCCAGCAGGGCCCACCACAGCTGCGCGCCCGCGGAGCCGAGCAGCTGCGCGGGGCGGGTCAGCCGGCCGGCGGCCCAGACGCACAGCAGGGTGCACATCAGCAGGAAGGTGACCAGCGACTGCGGCACGTCGGTGACGCCACCGGCGTCCCGGCCCGGCAGCTGCCACGGCTGGCGGGCCAGCAGCACCAGCAGGACGGTGAGCCCGGCGCCGACGGCGACCGTGCCGGCCGGCCGGAGCGAACGGGAGGTCGTCTCCGCGGCGACCCGGGCGTCGAGCTCCTCGGCGCGGCGCAGCAGGTCGGCCATCACCGACCCGTCCGCCGGTACGCCGTCGACCCGGCGCTGACCCAGCGGCTCGGCGCCGGCCGGCTCGACCGGCGCGACGTGGTTGTCGGTCACCAGGTGCAGCCGGGTGGAGGCGTCCTGTGTCACTCCCCGAGCGTCACACGCAGTGACCGGTTCGGCGAGGTGAACCGGTGCCGTTCACCGCACCGGGCGACGTGGTGCTCCTGGCGGGGCCCGGCGTTCACCCGGTGCGGGGACGCCGGGTGCTCAGGCGGGGGACGGCGCCGTGCCCCGGGTGCGCGTCGCGCGGGTGAGCGCCCAGGCGATCGCGAACGGCACGGCGCCGAACAGCGCGGCGGTGTACAGCCCGTCGGTGACCGTGCTCAGGTCGTGGTCGCTGCCGGCCAGCGGCCGGCCCAGCGCGAACAGCGGGAGCACGACCAGCGCCAGGCCCAGCGTGGCCTGCCGGTGGGCCACCGGGCCCCGGCGGCGGGCGACCAGCCCCACCAGCAGTGTCGGCAGGAAGGTGAACGCCCAGTTGAACACCGGGATGACCGGGCCCTCGTCACCGAGCGCGGCGAGGTACAGGTCGTTCCAGACCAGCGCCAGGACCGAGACGACGGCGAGCGCCCACCAGGTGACGGCGACCGCGACGCCGAGCCGGTGCGGTCGCGCCAGCGCGGCGGCGACGGCCAGGCACACCAGGGCCGCGACGACCAGGAGGCTGAGCAGCGACGGCGGGGCGTCGGTGACCTGCCAGCCCGAGGTGGTCCGCTGCGGTGCCGGCCACTCCCGGCTGGCGACGAGCACCGCCAGCACCGTCAGCAGGACCACGACGGCAGCCAGCACGGTGGAGCCGGGACCGGACGATCCCGGCTCGCGATCGGTCATGGCGGGCAGCGTGCCACGGCGGCGGGCGGAAGTCGGTCGTCGACGCCGGGGCGATCCGGGAGACTGTGCCGGTGCCCGGGGACGACGCGTTCGGTGACCTGCCGGTGAGCGACCGACTGGTCGTCCCGGTCGGGGCGCTGTCGTGGCGGTTCTCCCGGTCGTCGGGGCCCGGTGGGCAGGGCGTGAACACCGCGGACTCCCGGGTGGAGCTGTCGGTGTCGCCCCTGGAGCTGCCGGGGCTGACCGACGCGCACCGGGCGCGGCTGGCCGACCGGCTCGGGGCGCGGCTGGTCGACGGGGTGCTGACCGTCGCGGCCAGCGACCACCGGGCGCAGCTGCGCAACCGGGAGGCCGCCCGCGAGCGCCTGGCCGCGGTGCTGCGCGCGGCGTTGGCCCCGCCGCCGCCGGCCCGGCGGAAGACCAAGCCCACCCGTGGCTCCAAGGAGCGGCGGATCACGGCCAAGAAGCAGCGCGGGGAGACCAAGCGCCTGCGCGGCCGGTGGGACTGAGTCCCCGCGTCTGGTCCGGGGCACCGTGGGCGGTGCGCGCCGGGGCGGTCGCCGGGGTCGTGCTGCTCGTCTTCGGCTCGGTCGTCCACGTCGTCCACCTGATGGCCGCCGGGACGGCGGTCTACGAGGGTCAGCCCGGGTGGCTGCGGCTGTACTTCGTCTCGCTGACCGTGTTCGACCCGGTGGCCGCCGTGCTGCTGGCCCGGGCCCGGCGCAGCGGGGTGGTGCTGGCGGTCGCCGTGCTGGTCACCGACGCGGCGGCCAACGGGTGGGCCAACCACGTCGTCGACACCTCGGCCGGGATCACGGTCGGGCGGGTCGGTCAGGCGGTGATCACCGGGCTGGCGGTGGCCGCACTGGCGTGGGCCCCGGCCGCATGGCGGCACGCCCGTCGGGCTCGCTAGTGCCGGCGTGCCACGCGGGTGCCGACCAGCACGCCCATCAGTGACCAGAAGGCGCCGACGCCCACCCCGGCCAGCACCACCCAGAACGGCACCCGCATCTCGTCGGTCGCCGCCGCCATCAGCCGCTGCTCGGTCTGCTCGTCCACGGCGGTGAGACTGCCCGTCGGCCGGGCCGTGCGCCAGCGTCGTCACACGGCCAGCGGGAACCCCCGACCCGGGGGCGCCGAGTGGCAGCCCAGCGGGCTTCCCGGGCCGGGAGAGCCCGCTCAGCTGTCACTCGGCGGACTCGAGCCGCGGGGTGGGGCTGCGGGAGCAGCGCACCGCCGTCGGCGGCCGGGTGTGCGGCCGACGGAACGCGACCTTGACCTGAGCGCAGCCGCCGGGAAACGGCGTGCCCGCAGGCTCGGGATGTGTCCGCCGCCGTCTCGTTGCCCAGCCCGGGCGTCGGCACGCGCACCACCGAGACGCACTGCCCGTACTGCTCGCTGCAGTGCGGGATCACCATGACCGCCGGCGACCGGCCCGCGACGCTGGTGCCGGCCGACTTCCCGGTCAACCGCGGCGGCCTGTGCTCCAAGGGCTGGTCGGCCGCCGAGCTGCTCGACCACCCCGAGCGGCTCACCCGCCCGCTCGTCCGCGCCGACCCCGCCGACCGCACCAGCCCGCTGGTGGAGACGACCTGGGACACCGCGCTGGACCGGGTGGTCGCCGCTGTCCGCCGCACGCAGGCCGAGCACGGCCGGGACGCCGTCGGCTGCTTCGGCGGGGGCGGCCTCACCAACGAGCAGGCCTACCAGTTCGGCAAGTTCGCCCGGGTGGCGCTGCGCACCAGCGCGATCGACTACAACGGCCGGTTCTGCATGTCGTCGGCGGCCGGTGCCGCGGTGCGCGCGTTCGGCCTGGACCGCGGCCTGCCGTTCCCGCTCAGCGACCTCGCCGCGGCCGACGTCGTCGTCCTCGTCGGCAGCAACCCGGCCGACACCATGCCCCCGGCGATGCAGTACTTCGACGCCGGGCGCGCCGCCGGCGCCGAGCACATCGTCGTCGACCCCCGCCGCACGAACACCGCGAAGAACGCGGACCTGCACGTCCAGCCGCTGCCCGGCACCGACCTGGCGCTGGCCAACGGCCTGCTGCACATCGCGCTGGCCGAGGGGCTGGTCGACGAGGCCTACGTGGCCGCCCGCACCACCGGGTTCGCCGAGGTCCGGGCCGGCGCCGCCGGGTACTGGCCCGACCGCGTCGAGCGGCTCACCGGGGTGCCGGTGCAGCAGCAGCGGCAGATCGTCTTCGCCCTCGCCCGCGGCCGGCGGTCGATCGTGCTCACCGCGCGCGGCGCCGAGCAGCACCGGCACGGCACCGACACCGTGACCGCCTGGATCAACCTGGCCCTCGCCCTCGGTCTGCCCGGCCGCCCGGGCAGCGGCTGGGGCACCGTCACCGGGCAGGGCAACGGCCAGGGTGGGCGGGAGCACGGGCAGAAGGCCGACCAGCTCCCCGGCTACCGCAAGATCACCGACCCCGCGGCCCGTCAGCACGTCGCCGCCGTCTGGGGCGTCGAGCCCGACGACCTCCCCGGGCCCGGCCGCAGCGCCTTCGAGCTGCTCGACTCCCTCGGCACCGAGGGCGGGGTGCGCACCCTGCTGGTGATGGCTTCCAACGTCGCCGTCTCCGCCCCGGACGCCCGCCGGGTGATCAGCCGGCTGCGCGACCTGGACTTCCTCGTCGTCAGCGACTTCTTCCTCTCCGAGACCGCCGAGCTCGCCGACGTGGTGCTGCCCAGCGCCATGTGGGCGGAGGAGGAGGGCACGATGACGAACCTGGAGGGCCGGGTGATCCGCCGGCGCCGGGCGCTGCCGCCGCCCGGTGAGGTGCGCGATGACCTGCAGCTCCTCGCCGAGCTGGCCGGACGGCTCGGGGCGGCCGGCTTCAGCGGCGACGCCGGGACGGTCTTCACCGAGCTCGGCCGGGCCAGCGCCGGCGGCCCCGCGGACTACTCCGGCCTCACCTACGACCGGATCGACGCCGAGCAGGGCCTGTTCTGGCCGGTCCCGCACCCCGACCACCCGGGCACTCCGCGGCTGTTCACCGAGCGCTTCGCGACCCCCGACGGGCGGGCCCGGTTCACCCGGGTCGAGCAGGTGCCGGCCCACGAGGAGCCCGACGCCACGTACCCCTACGTGCTCACCACCGGCAGGGTGCTGGCGCAGTACCAGTCGGGCACCCAGACCCGGCGCTCGCGGAGCCTGCAGCTGATCGCCCCCACCGCGCGGGCCGAGCTGCACCCCGACCTGGCCCGCCGGCTCGGCATCGCGCCCGACGACGTCGTGGAGCTGACCACCCGGCGCGGGCGGGCCCGGTTCCACGCCACGGTCACCGACGCCGTCCGCCCCGACGTCGTCTTCGCGCCCTTCCACTGGGGTGGCGCCTCCTCGGCCAACGCCCTCACCGACCCGGCGCTGGACCCCACCAGCCGGATGCCCGCCTTCAAGGTCTGCGCGGTGGCCGTCTCCCGGGTCGGCGGGCCCGAGGAGCTGATCGACGCACCCGACCCGGCCGGCCAGCCGCAGCCGCTGGCCCACCAGAACCCGACGTCCCCCACGCCGCACGCCCCGTCCCGGAGGAGGACCACCCGAGTGAAGAGCAGCCCGCGCTTCCTGCAAGGCGTCTACCCGATCAGCGGCGAGGGGCTGGCCAAGCCCGGCCCGCTCGACCCCGCGCTCCGCTACGAGGTGCCGCAGGGCAAAACCGCCCAGGCGCTGTACTTCCGCGGCGGCAACTCCACCGCCGAGCTGGTCTACCTGCTGCTGGTGCGTGACGGGCAGCCGATGCGCTGGTTCCCGATCGGCGCCAAGGGCGACGTGCACGTGCCGCTGCGGGTGGTCGAGGACCTCGACGGCGGCACCGTGGTCGAGCTGCACGTGGCCGCGCCGGAGGGCGTGACCGGCGACGTCGTCGTCGATCTGGGCCTGGTGGAGGTCTGATGGGGGCCGTCCTGGGTGGCCGCCCGGAGGGGATGACCTCGCTGCACTTCGCGCTGTCCGACGCCGACGGGGTCGACCCGCGGCAGCGTCTCGTGGTGGTCGGCAACGGCATGGCCGGCGCCCGGCTGGTCGAGGAGGTGCTGGAGCGCGGCGGCGGCGAGCAGTTCGCGATCACCGTGTTCGGCGAGGAGCCGCACGGCAACTACAACCGGATCATGCTGTCCCACGTGCTCGCCGGCGAGGAGCACGAGGACGACATCGTGCTCAACAGCCACGACTGGTACGCCGACAACGGGATCACGCTGCGCGCCGGCGTCCGGGTCGAGCGGATCGACACCCACGCCAAGCTGGTCTACGCCACCGACGGGACGGCCACCGGCTACGACCAGCTGGTCATCGCCACCGGCAGCCGCTCGTTCGTGCCGCCGATGGCGGGCCTGCGCACCGCCGACGAGGCGCTGCTGCCCGGGGTCCTCGGTTTTCGCACCATCGACGACACCCGGGCGATGCTCGCCGCGGCGGGCGAGCACGAGAAGGCGGTCGTCGTCGGCGGCGGGCTGCTCGGGCTCGAGGCCGCCCGGGCGTTGCAGGGCCACGGCCTGGCCGTCGAGGTGGTGCACGCCGGCACCCACCTGATGAACCAGCAGCTGGACCCCGACGGCGGCGCGATCCTCAAGCAGAGCGTCGAGGCGCTGGGCATCACCGTGCACCTGGCCACCCGCACCAGCGAGGTGATCGGCCCCGACCGGGTGCGCGGGGTGGTGCTCGCCGACGGCCGGGCGATCGACGCCGACCTGCTGGTGCTCGCCGCCGGCATCCGGCCGGTCACCGAGGTCGCGCTGATGAGCGGCATCGAGGTCGAGCGCGGCATCGTCGTCGACGACCAGCTGCGCACCGACGACCCCGACGTCTACGCGGTCGGGGAGTGCGCCCAGCACCGGGGCGAGCTCTACGGCCTGGTCGCCCCGGTGTGGGAGCAGGCGCGGGTGCTCGCCGACGTGCTCACCGGCACCGACCCGGACGCCGAGTACCACGGCTCGCGCACCGCCACGAAGCTCAAGGTGGCCGGGGTCGACGTCGCCACCATGGGCGTGAACCGGCCCGAGCGGGACGCCGACGAGTTCCTGGTCATCTCCGAACCGCGCCGCGGGGTGCACCTGTCGGTGGTGATCCGGGACGACGTGCTCATCGGCGCGACGCTGCTCGGCGACACCCGCAAGGTCGCCTTCCTCACCCAGGCCTTCGACCGCGGCACCCCGCTGCCCGAGGAGCGGATCCGGCTGCTGGTCGACCTCTCCGACGGCGCGGCCGAGGTGGGCGTGGCCGAGCTGCCCGGTGAGTCGCAGGTGTGCAACTGCAACGGCGTCACCAAGCAGGCCATCTGCGACACCGTCGCCGGTGGGTGCGCCAGCGTCGGCGGGGTCATGGACGCCACCCGCGCCGGCAAGGGCTGCGGCTCCTGCAAGGGCCTGGTGCAGCAGATCGTGGAGTGGGCCGCCGGCGGTGACGTCGTCGAGGACCCGTCGGCGAGCTGGTACGTGCCGGGCATCCCGCTGGCCAAGCCGGCGCTGATCGCCGCGATCCGCGAGCAGCAGTTGCGCAGCGTCCCCGCGGTGTTCGCCGCGCTCGCCCCCGGCGGCGAGGAGGACGCGAAGTCGAAGATGGGCCTGACCTCGCTGCTACGGATGGTCTGGGGCAGCGACTACGAACAGGAGAACGACGCCAAGTTCATCAACGACCGGGTGCACGCGAACATCCAGCGCGACGGCACCTTCTCCGTCGTCCCGCAGATGAAGGGCGGGGTGACGACGGCGGCCCAGCTGCGGAAGATCGCCGACGTCGCGGAGAAGTACGAGGTCCCGATGATCAAGGTCACCGGCGGGCAGCGGATCGACCTGCTCGGCGTCCGCAAGGAGGACCTGCCCGCGATGTGGGCCGACCTCGGCATGCCCTCGGGCTACGCCTACGGCAAGAGCATGCGCACGGTGAAGACCTGCGTGGGCAGCGACTTCTGCCGCTTCGGCCTGGGCGACTCCACCCAGCTGGGCATCGACCTGGAGACCCGGTTCCAGGGCATCGAGAGCCCGGCGAAGATCAAGATGGCCGTGGTCGGCTGCCCGCGGAACTGCGCCGAGGCCTACGTGAAGGACGTCGGTGTGGTGGCGGTCGGCAACGGCAAGTGGGAGGTGTACGTCGGCGGCGCCGCCGGGGCGAGCGTGCGCAAGGGCGACCTGCTGGCCACCGTCGGCTCACCGGCCGAGGTGATGCAGCTGACCGGCCGGTTCCTGCAGTACTACCGGGAGAACGCCAACTGGCTGGAGCGCACCTACGACTTCGTGCCCCGGGTGGGGCTGCCGCACCTCCAGCGCGTGCTGCTGGAGGACGGCGAGGGGATCGTGGCTGAGCTCGACGAGGGCATCCAGCGCTCGATCGACGCCTACACCGACCCGTGGGCGCAGGACCGCGCCGAACCGGCCACCCCGGGCCAGTTCCGCCCGGCGCTGCCGCTGGTCGCGCTGCCGAAGGTGCCGGTCCGATGAGCGTCACCCACTCGGACGCACCGCAGGCGCCGACCACCCCGGGGACGGAGACCGGGACGCCGGCCGCGGGGACGACGGCTCCCGGCACCGTGGAGGCACCCTCGGGCACCGCGCACGTCGTCGGCCGGGTGGACGACGTGCCACTGGGGGAGGGGCGGGCCTTCGTGGCCGGCAACACCCAGGTCGCCGTCTTCCGGCTGCGGGACGGGTCGCTGCACGCCACCCAGGCGGCCTGCCCGCACGCCGGGGGACCGCTGGCCGACGGGCAGACCGACCCCCGGGTGCTGGTCTGCCCGCTGCACCTGTACGCCTACCGGTGGAGCGACGGCGCCCCGACCAGCGGCGGCAACGCACCCGTCCGCATCTACCCGGTGCACGAGGCTGACGGCGCCCTGGTGGTCACCGTCTAGGGGTGCATGCGGGCGCCCTTGAGGACCTTGTCGACGGCGTTCTTCGGCCCGTGCAGGGCGAGGCCGACCAGGTCCAGGTCCGCGCCGGTCACCGCGCGGACGGCCGCCCGGTTCTCGGCGTCCCCGCCGGTGGCGAACAGGTCGGCGGTGAACACCGAGGTGGGCAGCCCGCGCTCCAGCGCCTTCGCCCGCGCCCGGGGCAGCAGGTCGGCGGAGCCGGTGAGCACCAGCACGGGCTGGCGGAACATCGCCAGGTACGCCGTCCCGTCGGCGTCCTCGTAGGGCCGGCCGATCAGCTCCGGGACTGCGGCGGCGATCGCGCTGGAGAGGAAGGCGGTCACGTTGAGCTCCTGCCAGGGCAGCAGCCCCTCCCGCAGCAGGACGGCGATCTTCGTGGGCCACGGCGGGCCCGGTTCCTCCACGACGGGCAGCATCTCCACGTCCGGCAGCATCGCGTCGGGGACCGGACCCTGGCTTGTACGTTCCTGACGTGACCGAGGTGGTGGCGTGGCGCCCGGACGTCCCGGGGCTGACCGAGGTGTTCCACGCGCACTTCACCGACCACGTCTACCCGGCGCACACCCACGACGCGTGGACGCTGCTGCTCGTCGACGACGGCGCGGTCCGCTACGACCTCGACCGGCACGCCCACGGCGCCTCCCCGACGGCGGTGACCCTGCTCCCGCCCGGGGTGCCGCACGACGGGCGGTCGCAGTTCCCTGGGGGCTTCCGCAAGCGGGTGCTCTACCTCGAGCCGGAGACGCTGGGCACCGACCGGGTGGGCCACGCCGTCGACTCCCCGGCGTTCGCCGACCCGGTGCTGCGGGCGCGGATCTCCCAGCTGCACGCCGCGCTCGCACCGCGCACCGAGGGGCTGGCGGCGGAGAGCCGGCTGGCGTTCGTGCTGGAGCGGCTCCGGCAGCACCTGGACCGCGCCGTCGTCCCGGTGACCGTCGTCCGCGACGACCGGCTGGCCGACCGGCTGCGTGACCTGCTGGACGCCCGGCTCACCGAGGGCGTGTCCCTGGAGGCGACGGCGGCGGACTTCGGGGTGCACCCCACCCACCTGGTGCGGGCGTTCACCCGCCGGTACGGGCTGCCGCCGCACCGCTACCTGACCGGGCGGCGGGTCGACCGGGCCCGCCGGCTGCTGCTGGCCGGCGCGCCGCCGGCGGAGGTGGCCACGACGGTCGGCTTCTACGACCAGGCGCACCTCACCCGGCACGTCCGCCGGCTGATCGGGACGACGCCCGCGGCCTACGCCCGGTCGGCAGTGGCGCGGTCGGCGGCCCACCTGGCGGTCTGACGGTCCGGGGTGACCGCCGGGTCACGGGGCCGGCACCGTCGCGTGCGCCTCGCCGGGGCCGCCGCACTCGCGGGAGCCACCCACCCGCACCCACTCCACGTCGAGGTCGGCCACGGTGAGCACCGCGCCGTCGGCGGCGAGCACCGTGGCGGTCACCGAGTCCGGCGAGCCCGTGACGAACGTGACGGTCGCGCTGCCGCCGGCGAGCGGCACGGTGATCGTGTCGGGTTCGTCGGCCGGGGAGCTGAGGAGGAGCCCGCAGGGGGAGGAGCAGTCGACCCGGACCGCCTGCGCCGCCGGCCAGCCGGGGCCGACCTCGACGGTCAGGGCGCTGGACCAGCCGATCGCCGGGCAGGCCGCCTCGCCGCCGAGCCGGCTGGCTACCAGCACGATCGCGACCAGACCGAGGACGAAGCCGACCAGCCCCCTCACGGCGCGCTGACCGCCGCGGGGAGCCGGTCGAGCGGGCGCAGCGGGGGTGGACGACGGCGGCGGGGCGCCGCCCCGCGGGCCCGGGCCTCCTCGGCCAGTTGCCGCGCGGCGATGACCGAGGCGGGCTCGGGGCTCGTCACGTCAGTCCCAGCCGGCCGTGGCGCTGATCGACTCCAGGCCGTCGTACCCCACCGGCTCGGTGCGTCCCAGCGACGTGCCGTCCGCTGCCAGGAACTCCGCTGCGGCCACGTCGGTCGCCGGGTCCGCCGGTGCCGGTACCACCGCGGCACCGTCGGTCAGCGGGACCTCGACGGCACGCTCGCCGGACCCGTCCAGCAGCCACGCGCTGGCGGCAGCGGTCGGGCCGATCAGCGCCACGTGGTCTCCCAGCTCGGACCCACCGCCGGAAGAGCCCGGGCAGTCGAGGAGGAACAGCTGCTCGGTCAGCGGCGTGCCGGCCGGGCGGAGGTCGGTGCCGCACCAGGTGCTCCCGGTCGTCCGCTGTTCGCCCATCTCCTGGCTGAGCAGCGCCTCCAGGTAGACCGCCCCCGACGGCAGGGTGGCGGCCAGCAGCTGCAGCCGGCCGGGCGGGCCGGTCACCGCGGGGACGTCACCGGCCCAGACCACGGCGACGTCGATCTCCTCGGCCGGCAGCCCGGTGATCTGCAGGACGTGGTCGACCGCGCCGGACAGCACCGACCGGGCGCCCGCGGAGCCCGGCTCGCCGCGCAGCCACTCGACGGGCACGTCGGGGGTGGGCCAGGTCGAATCCGAGCGGAACCCGGTGGGCATGGCGGTGACCAGCTCCACGCCGTCCCGGGACACCCGGTAGCGCAGCGCCTCGTCATAGGTGCCCGCGGCCGGCCCGAGCGCCAGCACCGCCACCCCGGCCGGTGCGTCGACCGGTGCGAACGAGCGGCTCACCGTGCCGTCGGCGGCCACCTCCGGCCGCTCCGACACCTCGATCTGGTCACCCGGTGCGGCGAGGACCACCAGCGCGCCGGTCGCCGCGTCCGACAGCGTCACCGGGGTGCTGAGGTCCACCCCGCCGATCAGGCTGGCCGGCTGCAGCTGGTCGGGTGCGGCACCGGCCGGGCCGGTGAACCAGGCGGCGGCCAGACCGGAGGCGGGGTCGGCCGGCTCGGAGCCCATCGTGTCCTCGGCGACCAGCAGCGCCCAGCGGCCACCGGCCACGTCGCCGACGAAGACCACCCGCCGGCTGTCCAGGGACGGCTCGGTCATCGCCGTGGGCCGGTTCGGGTCGTCGGCCTCGGTCCAGGGCAGCTGCCGCACGGCCTCGACGAACGCCGTGTCCCCGGCCAGCGACCCGCGGGGCGGGCCGGCGAGCACGTCGGCCGCCGCGACCGCCGACTCCGGGCCGGCCGCGTCCGCGCCGACCGCGGTGGCCGGCGTGACCGACGGGCCGTCCAGCGTCGTGGTCGTCAGGACGACGAGCCCGGCCACCGCCGCCGTCACGGCCACCGTCCCGAGGGTCTGCCGGCGCCGGCTGCGGTGCCGGGCCACGACCACGTCGGCCAGCCCGTCCCGCGGCGGGGGAGCGGTGTGCTCGGCCAGCCGGGTCAGCCGGGCCTGCAGGTCCGCGTCGTCCATCACGCCCCCTCCTCGACGCCGGCCAGCTCCGCCGGGGTGAGCGCGGCGCGCAGCCGCTGGAGCCCGCGGGCGGTCTGGGTGTTCACGGTGCTGGCGGAGCAGCCCATCGCGTCGGCGGTCTGCTGCTCGGAGAGGTCGGCGTAGTAGCGCAGCACGACGGCGGTGCGCATGCGCGGGGGCAGGGCGCGCAGCGCGGTCCGCAGCTCCTCGTCGTCCTCCAGGGCCGACGGCGCGGCCCGGTCGGGCAGGGTCTCCACGACCTGCTCGGTGGTCGACAGCCGGCGCCGCCAGCTGGTGTGCGTGGTCACCAGCACCCGGCGGACGTAGGCCGTCGGCTCGCCGGAGCGGGTGATCCGGCCCCAGTGCCGGTAGCTCTTCAGCAGGGCGGTCTGCACCAGGTCCTCCGCATGTCCGCGGTCACCGGCGAGCAGGACGGCCAGCCGCAGCAGGGCAGGCTGTTCCCGGGACACGAAGTCCTCGAAGCCCGTCCCGTCCACGCCCTGGGTCCCCTCTCGCCGTCCGTCACCTCATACACGCGGTGGGACGGCCGGCGGACCCACAGCGGCGGTCACGAACCGATCACGATCCGGCCCCTCACTGCGGGAGGGGCCTTCAGGCGGCGGGTGGGAGATCCAGGTCGGCGAGCGCGGCGGTGACGTCGTCCTCGCGGACGAAGTCCAGCGCCAGCAACCGGTGCACCAGCACGCCGCGGCGGGTCAGCCGCAGGTCGGCCGGGCGCAGCTTCGGCCGCACCGCGCCGGGCCGGGCGGGAACCGGCGGCGGGTCGAGCAGACCGGCCTGCTGCAGGTCGGTGAGGTCCTCGCGGGCACCCCAGGCGCGCCAGCTGCGCGGCTCGTCCTCCACCGCGCCCACCGGCAGCGGGGTCCGGTCCCGCCGGCCGACGGCGGCCAGGAACACCAGCTGCCGCCAGCTGCACGACTCGGCCAGCTGCAGGGCTCGGGACGCGAGGGCGACGTCGACGTCGGGGGAGACGACGACCTCGGCCACCAGGTAGCCCAGGTGCCGCACCCGGCGCTCCTCGGTGGTCTGCCGGGCGGCCTGGACGACGTCCTCGACCAGCCGCTCGGCCGCGGACCGGGAGGCGGTGCTCACGCTGAAGAAGCCGTCGCTGCGGACCGCGCGGTCCTGGGCGGAGCGGGTGACCGACAGCTCGGCGACGAACGCCAGGACGGCGCCGGCCCGGGCGCGCTCCCAGGTCAGCGGCAGCTCGGCGGCGGAGGTGGCGGCATCGCGCAGGCAGGAGGCGATCCGCTCGTCCAGCCGCAGCGGGCTGTCCTCGGGGGCGAAGAGCAGCCCGGCGACGGCGCGGCTCATCGACCCGGCGACCAGCTCGCCGGTCTCGACCAGGTCCCGGCCGGGTGCGCGCTCGTTGCCCACGGAGTCCCTCACGCGGTGATCATGGCCCGGCGCGGCCGGTGACGCACCTGGCGACCCAGGCCCCTCACCACAGCGGGGCAGGACGGGGACGCCGGGACGACGTGGCGTCGTCCCGGCGTCCTTCGCGGTGGGTTCAGACCCCGGCCTGCTGCATCAGCGTGCCGCGGCGCAGGTAGACGAACCAGGTGACGGCCACGCAGGCGACGTAGAAGGCGCAGAAGGCACCCAGCGCCGTTCCGACCCCACCGGTCGCGCTGTAGGACTCCGAGATGATCCGCGGGATGAACACCGCGCCGAGGGCGCCGACGGCGGAGATGAGGCCCACCGCGGCCGCGGTGTCCCGCCGGGCCCGGTACATCGTCTGCGCCGGGGTCTCGTCGCGGGCACCGGCGGCTGCCTCGGCACGGTAGATGATCGGGATCATCCGGTAGGTCGAGCCGTTGGTCATGCCCACGATCCCGAACAGCACCAGGAAGCTGAGCAGGAAACCGGCGAAGCTCCCGGCGTTCACGAACGCGATGGAGACGCCGATGGCCAGGGCCTGGCCGATGAAGGTCACCACGGTCACTCGCGCGCCGCCCACCCGGTCGGCGAGCAACCCGCCCAGCGGCCGGGTCAGCGAGCCGACCAGCGGCCCGAGGAAGGCGTACTGGTACGTGTTCGCCGCGAACTCGTTGGCCAGCACCAGCGGGAAGGCGCCGGAGAAGCCGATGAACGAGCCGAAGGCGCCGATGTACAGGAAGGACATGATCCAGGTCTGCTTGCGCCGGGCGATCGTCGCCTGCGCGCCCACGTTGGCCCGGGCGCCGGACAGGTTGTGCATGCCGAACCAGGCACCGGCCATCGCCAGCAGGATGAACGGCACCCAGATCAGCGCCACGTTCTGCACGTACCGCTCGGCGCCGTCCTCGGTGGTGCCGGTGACCCCGCCGACGAGGGCGAGCGCTCCTGCGCCGGCGGCGAGCGGGCCGACCAGCTGGATGATCGCCACCCCGATGTTGCCGCCGGCGGCGTTCAGCCCGAGGGCGAAGCCCTTCTCCTTGTCCGGGTAGAAGAAGGAGATGTTGGCCATCGAGGAGGCGAAGTTGCCGCCGCCGAACCCGCAGGTGATGGCGGTGAGCACCCAGAACCAGTAGGGCTGGCCGGTGGTGGCGGCGACCACCAGCAGGGCGACCGGCACCAGCAGCAGGGCAGCGCTGACCACCGTCCAGTTGCGCCCGCCGAACAGCGCTGGCATGAACGTGTAGGGCACCCGCATGATCGCCCCGACCAGGCCGGCCGTGGCGACCAGCCAGAACAGCTGGTTGCTGCTGAAGCCGTACCCGATCGAGGCCAGCACCGCGGTGGAGACGCTGAACAGCTGCCAGACGCTGAAGCCGATGTTCTCCGCGAACACCGACCAGACCAGGTTCCGCCGGGCGACCGGCCTGCCCTGCGGGGAGGCCCAGAACGCCGGGTCCTCCGGGTCGTAGTGGTCGATCCAACGGCCGCCGACCCGGGCCACCGGGCCGCTCCCGGCCGGAGGTGCTGGCGTGACGGCGACGCCGTCACGGTCGAGCTGGGTGTCGGTCATCGCGTCATCCCCTGGTTGCAGCGCCGGTGGTCGCCGAACCGGGTGGCGGGTGGCCCGCCGACCGGTGCGGCCGAGGACGACGCTAGGTAGCGGCCGTTTCCGTCCGGGCGCGGCCGGATGACCGGTGCGGAACATGTGCCGCACGCTCCCCTCGGTGCCGTCGTGCGTCCGGCTCGCGCGACGGCACTGGTCCCGAGTCGGCGGGGGCGGCGGCCTCAGACGGCCAGGCGGTAGCCGCGCTTGACCACGGTCTCCACGACCGGCGCACCCAGTGCGGCGCGCAGCCGGGTCACCGCCATCTCCACCGCGTGGGCGTCGCTGCCGCCGGAGAGCTCGGTGAGCAGGTCCGGCCGGGAGACGACCACCCCGGGCCGGCGGGCCAGCGCCCGGAGCACCGCCATCGGGCCCGGCGGCAGCTCGACCAGCCGGCCGTCCAGGACGGCGGCGTGCCCGCGCACCTGCAGGGTGTGCGGCCCCAGCTGCAGCACCGGGTGCCGGGCGGGCAGTGCGGAGACGACCTCGCGGGCCAGGGCGCCGAGCCGGGCCCGCTCCGGCTGGACGGTGCGGATGCCCACCGCCTCCAGCGGGCCTGCGGTCACCGGGCCGACGGCGACCGGCAGCACGGCGTCGGCGAAGGCGGCCAGCACCCCCGCGCGCACGCCCTCCTCGCCGGCCACCTGCAGCAGGCTCGCCGCGGCCGGCGCGCTGGTGAAGGTGACCGCGTCCACCCCGCGGGCGGCGATCACCGTCACCAGCCGGCGCAGCGGCGCGGTGTCCTCGGGCAGCACCCAGCGGTAGACCGGCACGGTCAGCACGTCCGCCCCGGCCCGGCGCAGGCCGGCGACCAGGTCGGGCAGTGGGTCACCGTGCAGCTGGACGGCGACCCGCCGTCCCTCGATCGGGCCCTCGGCGCCGGACAGCAGGTGCTCCAGCACCTCCGCGGAGCTCTCCGACTCCGGGGACCAGGCGTCCACCAGGCCCGCCCCGCGGATGGCGCCGCGGGCCTTGGGACCCCGGGCCAGCACCCGGGCGCCCTGCAGGTGCTCGCGCAGCGGCAGGTCCCAGGCCTCGGCCGCCTCGATCCAGCCGCGGAAGCCGACGCCGGTGGTGGCGACCACCAGGTCCACCGGCTCGGCCAGCACCTCGCGGGTGGCCGACACCAGGTCCGCGTCGTCGGACAGCGGCACGATCCGGATGGCCGGGGCGTGCACCACCCGGGCACCGCGCCGGTCCAGCAGTGCGCCCAGCTCCTCGCTGCGCCGGGCGGCGGTGACCGCGACGGTGTACCCGGCCAGCGGCAGCAGCTCGGTGGCCGGCGCCTCGGTTGCTGGCGCCTCGGTCGCTGGTGTCTCGGTTGCTGGTGACCCGGCGGCCGGTGGCTCCGGGGCAGCCGCCGGGGCGGGGTCGACCGAGCTGTCCACCGGGAGGTCGAGCGAGCGGTCGGTCACCGGTCCATGGTGCGTCCTCGGTGTTCCAACCGTGTGACGGCGGGCCGACACCTCGGGTCTGCGCGTCGGGTCCGGACCCCGGGTCCGTGCCTCGCGTCCGTGCCTAGGGTCGGCGCCCGCGGGTGCGGGTCCCGGGATGGCGGCCTCGGTGCCGTGTCCCGCGGGTCCGATCAGTCCAGCCGGGTGAACCCGTCCTCGGCGTCGGGGACCGGCGCCGCGCCGTCGACCCGGAGGTCGGCCCGCGCCCGGGTGTCCTCGGCAGCGAAGACGGCAGCCTCCTCCTCCTGCCAGCGCAGCCACTCCGCGCGCAGCTCCGCGCCGTCCCGCTGCAGCCCGCGGCGCAGTCGCAGGGCGGCCGGTGCCTCCACCCAGACCCGCAGCGTGGTGAACCGGTCCCAGACCCGCGGGGCGCTGCCGCAGCCCTCCACCACCAGGGCGTCCGCGACCGGGACCGCCGTCGGCTCGGGAACGAACGCCGCGCGAGCCCAGTCGTAGCGGCGGTAGGCGCCGGGGCGGCCGGCCGACAGCGGGAGCAGCACTCCCTCGGCCAGCCGGTCGGTCGCCCCGGTCATCGTCCAGCCCGCGTAGACGTCGTCCATGTGCACCAGCGGCGCCGCCAGCGCAGCGGCCAGCCGGCCGCCGAACGTGGTCTTGCCCGACCCGGCGGGGCCGTCGACGCAGACCAGCCGGGTGGTCCCCAGCCGGGGTGGCGCGGCGAGCACGGACGCCGCGAGCGCCCCGAACGTGTCGGCGTCCGCCGCTGTGACCTGCACGCCTGCACTCTGCCAGCGCGGGCGTGCAGGATGGTGTCGTGCCTGCCGACCCCGCGCCCGCCCCGGTCTCCGCCGTCCCGCGCCGGCTGCGGCTGATCACCGCGCTGATGGCCGGTGGCCTCGTGCTCGCGATGACCGTGGTGGCCGTCCTGCTCAAGGAGTCGACCACCGGCGTCGTGTCCTTCCACACCGCCGACCAGGTGGCGATGATCGGCCTCGGCCTGGCCATGGGGGCCGGGGTGCTCCTGCTGGGGCGGTCCCGGGTCGACGCCGACGCCGACGGGGTCCGGGTGCGCAACGTCCTGATGAACCACGAGCTCCCCTGGTCGGCGGTGCGGGCGGTGCGGTTCGACCAGCACTCGCCGTGGGCGTCCCTGCTGCTGACCAACGGCGACGAGCTGGCCGTCTCCGCCGTCCAGGCCGCTGACGGCGCCCGGGCGCTGGTCGCCGTCCGTGGGCTGCGCGCCCTGCTGGCCGACCACCAGGCCCGGCACGCCGTCCCCGAGCCCGACCTGCTCTACCCGGACTGAGGCACCTGGGCCGGCGCCGTACCCCGGGAATGACGGCGGCCACCCGGGCGCTGTACAGTGAGCGCGCCTCCCCCCGCTACATCGAGGCGCGTGAACCACGATGGTCGGGCCCACCAGGGTCTGGCCGTCTACCAAAGAGGAGCCCGCTCCCACCTGGCGCCGTCACAGGCGCCCAGGTCCCCGGTTCGCGGTGACCGGCACGTCCGGCCACCGCCGCTGCGCAGCACCCTGCCCCGGGTGACGTGCAGCGTCCGGCGAGTGGGCCCCGTGAGCAGCTGCTCACGGGGCCTTTCCCGTCGGTGGCCCGGGTGGGCTACGAGCTCCTCCCCGCAGCAGCAGAGGAGAGGCCATCACCGAGCCCCGCATCAACGACCGCATCCGTGTCCCCGAGGTCCGCCTCGTGGGGCCCGAGGGCGAGCAGGTCGGCGTCGTGTCGATCGGCGAGGCGCTGCGCCTGGCCCAGGACAGCGAGCTCGACCTGGTCGAGGTCGCCCCCATGGCGCGCCCGCCCGTCGTCAAGCTCATGGACTACGGCAAGTTCAAGTACGAGGCCGCGCAGAAGGCCCGCGAGGCCCGGCGCAACCAGGCGCTCACCGTCATCAAGGAGATGCGGCTGCGCCTCAAGATCGACCCGCACGACTACGAGACCAAGAAGGGCCACGTCGAGCGCTTCCTCAAGGGCGGCGACAAGGTCAAGATCACCGTGATGTTCCGCGGTCGCGAGCAGTCCCGCCCCGAGATGGGCTACAAGCTGCTGCAGCGGCTGGCCGGCGACGTCGCCGACCTCGGGGTGGTCGAGTCCAACCCGAAGCAGGACGGCCGGAACATGGTCATGGTGATCGCCCCGCACCGGAACCAGGCGGCGACGGACGCGGCGCGGCGCAGTGCCAAGCAGGAGAAGCAGGCCGCCAACGACGCACCGGCGGACCAGGCACCTCCCGCCTGACGCAGGACCTCCCTGCCCCCCACCACGCACCAGCTCGTGGTGGGCCCCGGCGGGGAGGCCGACCCAGACCACCGGGCGCCGCGCAGCACACCGCTGCGCGGCGCCGGGCAGACACGAACAGGACGCAGAGATGCCGAAGAACAAGACGCACAAGGGCACTGCCAAGCGCATCCGCGTGACGGGCACCGGGAAGCTGGTGGGTGAGCACCAGAACAACCAGCACAAGTTCGAGGCCAAGTCCTCGTCCCGGAAGCGTCGCATCAGCGGCACCGGTGTGCTGTCGAAGGCCGACACCCCCCGGATGAAGAAGCTCCTCGGTCTCTGACCGCCCCTTTCCTGACGAGCAGAACGGAGCTCTCACGTGGCACGCGTGAAGCGGGCGGTCAACGCCCAGAAGAAGCGTCGTACGACCCTCGAGGCGGCCAGCGGTTACCGCGGCCAGCGCTCGCGGCTGTACCGCAAGGCCAAGGAGCAGATCCTCCACTCGGCCACCTACAACTACCGCGACCGCAAGGTCCGCAAGGGTGACTTCCGCAAGCTGTGGATCACCCGGATCAACGCCGCGGCCCGGCAGAACGACATGACCTACAACCGCTTCATGCAGGGCCTCAAGCTGGCCGGCATCGAGCTGGACCGTCGTGTCCTCGCCGAGCTCGCCGTGAACGAGCCCGCCACCTTCGCCTCGCTGGTGGAGTCCGCCCGGGCCGCGCTCGTCGCGCACCCCGAGGCGACCGGCGCCCAGGCAGCCTGATCCTGGACGTCCCTGCCCCCGGGCAGGAGCGCCCCGCCCGGTGACCTCCCCAGGAGGACGCGGGCAGCACGACCTGGCGACGCCGTCGCCGGTGGGTCCGAGACCTGCCGGCGGCGGCGTCGCCGTCTGTCCGCCCCCCGTCCCGAGAGGTCACCCGTGCCCGATCTGCTGACCGAGCGCTCCGCGCGGGTCGCCACCGCCCGCAAGCTCACCCGGCGCAGCGGCCGGGACGACGCCGGTGCCTTCCTCGCCGAGGGGCGTCAGGCGGTCAGCGAGGCGCTGGCCGAGACGGCCGCCGACCCCCGCGCGGTGCTGGAGCTGTTCGTCACCGAGGCCGCCGCGGCCACCCACCGTGACCTGCTGGCCGGCACCCGGGTGCCGGTGCACGTCGTCACCGACCGGGCCGCGGCGTCGCTGTCGGAGACGGTCACGCCCCAGGGGCTGGTCGCCGTCTGCGCGCTGCGCGACGTGCCGGCGCAGACCCTGGTCGCCGACCCGCCGCGGCTGGCGGTCGCGTTCGCCGAGCTGAACGACCCGGGCAACGCCGGGACGGTGCTGCGCACCGCCGACGCGTGCGGCGCGGGGGCGGTGGTGTTCGGCGCCGGCTCCACCGACCCGTACCAGGGCAAGGTCGTGCGCAGCAGCGCCGGCAGCCTGTTCCACGTCGACGTGGTGCGCAGCGCGGACCTGGCCGAGCTCGTCGCGCAGGTGCAGGCCGCCGGGGTGACCGTGCTGGCCGCCGACGGCGGGGGAGAGGTCTCCCTGGACGCCGCCGGGGACCAGGGGCTGCTCGCTGCGCCGGTGCTGTGGCTGTTCGGCAACGAGGCCCGGGGCCTGGACTCCCAGCTCGCCGCCGCAGCCGACGCCCGGGTCCGGATACCCATGCGCGGCCGGGCGGAGAGCCTCAACCTGTCGGTCGCCGCCTCGATCTGCCTCTACGCCACCCAGCTCGCGCAGTAGGTGGAGGACCCCCTCCTCCCCACCCCTCGCACGCTCGGGGCGGTGCCCTGGAGGGGGCCGTGACGAGCTCCCCGGTCGAGAGCTCGTCGCAGGACGCTGCAGCGGGGCCGGACCGCAGGGGGACTACCCGGCTGCGTCGGCGGGGTGCTTGCCGGCGTACATCCGGGCGTCGGCCCGGTGCAGTAGCGGGCCGAACTCGGCGCCGTCCTCGGGGTGCACGCTGACCCCGATGCTGGCCGACACCCGCACCGGCTCCCCGCCCAGCAGCACCGGCTCGGCGAGCGCGGCGCACAGCTGCCCGACCACCTGCCAGGCCTCGGTCAGCGCGGTGGCCGGGTCCAGGCCGGGCAGGCCGACGAGGAACTCGTCACCGCCCAGCCGGGCGAGCAGGTCGCCGCGGCGCAGCCGGGCGCGCAGCCGGTCGGCGACCACCTGCAGCAGCTCGTCGCCGGCCGCGTGGCCGCGGGCGTCGTTGACCGCCTTGAACCCGTCCAGGTCGAGGAACAGCAGCGCCACGGCGTCCCCGCCCAGCCGGGCCTGCCACAGCGCGGCCTCCATCCGTTCCTCGAAGCGGCGCCGGTTCGGCAGCCCGGTGAGCGGGTCGGTGTAGGCCAGCTCCTCGATCTGGGCCAGGTGACGCCGGGTGCGGTCGCGCTCCTGCAGCAGCTCGCGTTCCACCGTGACCCGGGCGGTGACGTCGGTCTGCACCCCGATGTACTGCACCACGGCACCGCTGGCGTCCAGCACCGGCGCCAGGTGGATCTCGTTCCACCACGGCTCCCGGTCCGGCCCCCGGTGGTTGAGCAGCGTGGCCCGGAACTCCGCGCCCTCGCGGATGGCCGCGCGCATCCGGGCGACCACCCCCGGGTCGGTGTCCGGGCCCTGCAGGAACCGGCAGTTGCGGCCCAGCACCTGGGCGGCGCTGAGCCCGGCGAGCTGCTCGAAGGCGGCGTTGACGTACAGCAGCGGCTGGTCGGGGGCGGTCATGTCGGCGATGGCGACGCCGCTGGTCGTCGCGGCCAGCGCCCGGTGCAGCAGCACCTCCTCGACCGTCCCGCCGTCACGGGCCACCGCGGCCGCGGTGGGCTGGCGGTCGCGGCCGGGGTCGGCCGGGGTGGCCGGCGCCGGCTGGGCGGCGACGCGGGCCACCAGCGCGACGCCGGCCCGCTCGACGGTGCGGCGGTCGTAGGTCAGCGCGTACTCGTACCGCCGCTGCCGGTCCGGGCCGGAGTCGCCCAGGTCGCGGGCCAGCAGCGCGGCGCTGAAGTGCGGGCTGAGCACCACGACGTCCCACTCACCGCGCACCGGGTCGGTGGCCGCCAGGTGCGCACCGCGCACCCCGGGCACCGGCTCGACCGGCAGGTCCTCGCCGAGGGCGGCGACGAAACCGGTGCGGGCCACCAGGTCGCGGTAGCGCAGCGACGTGGCCGGGGTGAAGTGCCGGGCCTCCTGGAACGTGGCGGTGACGACGCAGGTCTCGCCGAGCCGCATCGCCTGGCGCTCCAGGTGCTTGCTCAGCTCGATCAGCAGCGCCTTGGGCGCGGTGCGCAGCTGGGTGCCCTCGGGCAGGCAGCCGAACGGCGAGTCGGTGGCACCGGCCACGCGCACCTCTGCGCAGGGCAGGTCGAGGGAGCCGACGGGGCGGTCGGTCACCGCGGTCGGGCCGGGGCGCCCGAAGTGCCAGCCCTGGCCCAGGCTCGCGCCCAGCGCCGAGGCCATGGCCAGGTGCTCCTCGTCCTCGATGCCCTCGGCCAGCACCAGCGCGCCGGTCCGCTCGGCGTAGCCGTTGACCGCGTTCATGATCTCGGCGACCGCCGGGCCGGGGCGCTGCTGCACCAGCCGCAGGTCCAGCTTCACCACGTCGGGACGCAGCAGCGGCATGAAGGCCAGCGACATCGACTCCGCGCCGACGTCGTCCAGCGCCACGCCCCAGCCGACCTCGCGCACCCGCTCGACGGTGCGCAGCAGGTCTGCCGGCCGGGTCGCCAGGGCCCGCTCGGTGATCTCCACGACCACGCGCAGGCCGGCCGGTGCCGTGGTGGCGATGGCCAGCAGCTCGTCCATCGGTGCCGACTCCAGCACCTCGGGCTCCACGTTGACGAAGACCGTGAGCGGCGGGCGCAGCTCGGCCTCGACCGCCCCGCGCAGCGCCGCCGAGCGGCACAGCCGGTCGAGCTCGGCGAGGCGGCCGGCGGCCCGGGCCGCGGCGAACAGCGCGTCCGGGGTGTGCAGCGGGCCCTGCGGCCCCCGGGCGAGGGCCTCGTAGGCGACGACCCGGCCGGTGTCCAGCTCGACGATGGGCTGGTAGACGCTGTGCACGGCGGCGGCGTGCAGCACCTCGTCGATCGTCGAGAGGGCCGGCTGGGTGGAGATCACCCCGCGAGGATCGGCACGTCAGCTGCCCGGCCCGCCCCGTCCGGCACGCAGCCCACCCGTGGGGGTGAGGCCGGCCCGCGGAACCGGGGCGCGGCGCCGGCGGTGCGGCGGGCAGAATGGCGTCCCGTGTCTGGCGCCAACGACCCCTACGACCCCAAGCAGGTCGCCGCGCTGTCCGCGGAGGCCCTCGACGCCGCCGTGCAGGCGGCGGCCGAGGCGTTCGCCGGGGCGGGTGACCTGGAGGCGCTCGCCGCCGTCCGGCCGGCCCACCTGGGCGACCGGGCGCCGGTGTTGCTGGCCCGCCGCGAGCTCGGTGCGCTGCCACCGGCGGCCCGATCGGACGCCGGCAAGCGGGTGAACGCCGCCCGGGTGGCGGTCACCGAGGCCTACGCGGAGCGGCTGGCGGTGCTGGAGGCCGAGCGCGACGAGCGCGTGCTGGCCGAGGAGCGCGTCGACGTCACGCTGCCCTGGGACCGCGCCCCGCGCGGCGCCCGGCACCCGCTGACCACCCTCACCGACCGGATCGCCGACGTGTTCGTCGGGATGGGCTACGAGGTCGCCGACGGCCCCGAGCTCGAGGCGGAGTGGCTGAACTTCGACGCCCTGAACACCGGCCCCGACCACCCGGCCCGCTCGCTGGCCGACACCTTCTTCGTCGCCCCCGAGGACTCCGGCCTGGTGCTGCGCACGCACACCAGCCCGGTGCAGGCCCGCACCATGCTCGAGCGCACCCCGCCGATCTACGTCGTCGCGCCCGGCCGGGTCTACCGCACCGACGAGCTCGACGCCACCCACACGCCGGTGTTCCACCAGGTCGAGGGCCTGGCCGTCGACAAGGGCCTGACGATGGCCCACCTGCGCGGCACGCTGGACCACCTGGCCCGCTCGCTGTTCGGCGCCGACGCCCAGACCCGGTGGCGGCCGCATTTCTTCCCGTTCACCGAGCCGTCGGCGGAGTTCGACGTCTGGTTCCCCGAGCACCGTGACGGCCCGCAGTGGGTCGAGTGGGGCGGCTGCGGGATGGTCAACCCGCGGGTGCTCCGTGCCTGCGGCATCGACCCGGAGGTCTACACCGGGTTCGCCTTCGGCATGGGCATCGAGCGCGCCCTGCAGTTCCGCTCCGGCGTCGGCGACATGCACGACATCGTCGAGGGCGACGTCCGGTTCACCACAGCGTTCGGAGTCGAGCAGTGAAGGTGCCTGTCAGCTGGCTGTCCGAGATGGTCGACCTCCCCGCCGGGATCACGGTCGAGGAGCTGGAAGCCGCCTTCGTCCGGCTCGGGCTGGAGGTCGACGACGTCGTCCGACCGCCGGTCACCACCGGTCCGCTGGTGGTCGGCCGGGTGCTGGAGATCGAGGAGCTCACCGGCTTCAAGAAGCCGATCCGCTACTGCCAGGTCGATGTCGGCGAGGAGTCCCCGCGCGGCATCGTCTGCGGCGCGCGCAACTTCGCCGTCGGTGACCTGGTGGTCGCCGCGCTCCCGGGTGCCGTGCTGCCCGGCGACTTCGCCATCGCCGCCCGGACGACGTACGACCACGTCTCCGACGGGATGATCTGCTCGGTCCGCGAACTGGGCATCGGCGAGGACCACGCCGGCATCCTGGTGCTCGGTCAGGACGGGTACACCCCCGGGACGCCGGCCGCCGGTCAGCTCGGCCTGGACGACGTCGTGTTCGACCTCGAGGTCACCCCGGACCGCGGTTACGCGATGAGCCTGCGCGGCATCGCCCGCGACCTCGCCGCGGCGCTGGCCGTCGACTGGCGGGACCCGGCGGCGCTCACCCCGCCGGCGTGGTCGGGCGAGCCGGCCTGGCAGGTGTCCGTCGCCGACCCGCAGCGCTGCGACCGGTTCTCGATGGTGGCGCTGGAGGGCCTGGACCCGGCCGCGCCGAGCCCCTGGGAGCTGCGCCGTCGGCTGACCCAGTGCGGCGTGCGCAGCATCTCGCTGGCCGTCGACGTCACCAACTACGTGATGCTCGAGCTCGGCCAGCCGATGCACGCCTTCGACCGCGACCGGCTCAGTGGCCCGATCGAGGTGCGGCTGGCCCGCGCCGGCGAGCGGCTGACCACCCTGGACGGCGTCGACCGCGCGCTCACCGACGACGACCTGCTGATCGCCGACGGTTCGGGCCCGATCGGGCTGGCCGGGGTGATGGGCGGGGCGTCGACCGAGATCGGCGACACCACGACCAGCGTGCTGCTGGAGGCCGCGCACTGGGCGCCCACCGGCATCTCCCGCGGCGTGCGCCGGCACAAGCTGCCCAGCGAGGCGGCCAAGCGCTTCGAGCGCGGCACCGACCCGGAGGTCACCGTCGTGGCGCTGGCCCGGGCCGCGGCCCTGCTTGCCGAGCACGGTGGTGCCCGCGTCGTCGGCGCGCCGGTCGACCTCGACGTCCGTGGTCCCCGTCCGGTCATCGCCCTGGACGCCGGACTGCCCGGGCGCGTCGCCGGCGTCGACTACCCGGCCTCCCAGGTCGTCGACGTGCTGCGGGCGATCGGTGCGGCCGTCGACGCCGACGGCGAGCGGCTGCAGGTCACCCCGCCGTCCTGGCGCGGTGACCTGACCGACCCGGCCGACCTGGTCGAGGAGGTCGTGCGGTCCGTCGGCCTGGACGAGATCCCCTCGGTCCTGCCCAGTGCGCCGGCCGGCCGTGGGTTGACCGATCGCCAGCGCCGCCGGCGCAGCGTCGGCCGCGCCCTGGCCGACGCCGGCTACGTCGAGGCGCCGGCCTACCCCTTCATCGGCACGACGGTGCTCGACGACCTCGGGCTCCCGGCCGACGACGCGCGGCGCACGCTGATCACGCTGCGCAACCCGCTGTCGGAGGAGGCTCCGGCGCTGCGGACGACGCTGCTGCCCGGGCTGCTGGCCTCACTGGCCCGCAACCTCTCCCGCGGCCAGCGCGACGTGGCGCTGTTCGAGCACGGCGCCGTCTTCCCCGGTGGGCTGACCGGCACCGCACCGGTGCCCGGCGTCGACCGCCGTCCGGACGACGAGACGCTCGCCGCGCTGCTGGGTGCGGTGCCCGTACAGCCCTGGCACGTGGGCGTGGTGCTGACCGGGCAGCGTGAGCCGCGCGGCTGGTGGGGCCCGGGACGCCCGGCCGACTGGGCCGACGCGGTGCAGGCCGCGCGCGTGGTGGCCGAGGCCGCCGGGGTCGAGCTGACCGTGCGCGCCGGCGAGCTCGCCCCCTGGCACCCCGGCCGCTGCGCCGAGCTGCTGGTCGGCGACCGGGTCGTCGGGCACGCCGGCGAGCTGCACCCGCGGGTGATCGCGGCGCTGGAGCTGCCGGCCCGCACCTGCGCGATGGAGCTGGACCTCGACGCGCTGCCCGCAGCCCCCGTGCAGGCAGGCCCGCACGTGTCCACCTTCCCGCCGGTCCTGGTCGACCTGGCGCTGGTCGTCCCGGCCGACGTGCCGGCGGCGGCCGTCGACGCGGCGGTCCGGGAGGGGGCGGGGGAGCTGCTGGAGTCGCTGCGGCTCTTCGACGTCTACACCGGCTCGTCGGTGCCCGCCGGGTCGAAGTCGCTGGCCTACGCGCTGACCCTGCGCGCGCCGGACCGCACGCTCACCGGCGAGGACGCCAACGCCGCCCGTGACGCGGCCGCGGCCCTGGCCGCCGACCGGACGGGGGCGGTCGTCCGTGGCTGACACCGACCTGACCGGCACCGTCGCCCTGGTGACCGGGGCCTCGGCCGGGATCGGCCGGTACCTGGCGCAGGGGCTGGCCGAGCGGGGCGCGACGGTGGCGGGGATGGCCCGGTCGGCCGAGCGTCTGCTCACCGCGATGGACGAGGTGTCCGCGGCCACCGGCGTGCGCACGCTGGCCGTGGCCGCCGACGTCACCGACCCCGACGCCGTCCAGGCCGCGGTCGACCAGGTGACCGGCGAGCTCGGGCCGGTCACCCTGCTGGTCAACAACGCGGGTCTGATCGACGCCGCCGAGGTGCCGCTGTGGGAGGCCGACCCCGACCAGTGGTGGCAGGTGGTGGAGAGCCAGGTGCGCGGCCCGTTCCTGGTCTCCCGCGCCGTCGTCCCCGGGATGATCGCCGCCGGCGGCGGCCGGGTCATCGGGCTGGGCAGCGGTCTGGGCACCCGGGGGAGCGACGTCTACAGCGCCTACTCGGCCGGCAAGACCGCGCAGATGCGGATCACCGAGGCGATCGACCTGGCCGGCGCCGCGCACGGGGTGCGGGCGTTCGACCTGGCGCCGGGGGTGATCGACACCGCGATGACCCGGGCCATGCCGATGCACGCCGGGCGCACGGAGTGGACCCGGCCCGAGGACGTCGTCGCCCTCGCCCTGGCCATCGCCGCCGGTGAGCTCGACCAGTGGTCCGGCCGGTTCTTCCGGGCCGGTGCCGACGACCTGGACCTCCTGCGCGGGACCACCCCGGAGGGCACCGCCCGGCAGCTGCGGCTGCGCCCGTACGGGGTCGACGACCCGATCGGCTGACCGGTCAGCAGATAGCCGCGAACAGCGGCGCCGCGCCGGCCACCTCGAGCATCCGCCGGACCGTCCGGGAGGGCCGGCGGAGCTCGGGCAGCCGCCCCGCCCGGCGGGCCTGATCGGTCTCCCGCACCAGCAGCCGCAGCGCGCGCCCGTCCAGGAAGGTCGCGGCGGACAGGTCGACGGCGCCTGCCTCTCGGAGGCGGGGCCCGCCGGCGTCCCAGGCGTCGACCACCGAGCTGTCGACCTCACCGCGCAGGGTGAGCACGGCGAGGCCGCCCTCCTCGACCAGGTCGATCCCGCCGGGCAGCTGCTGGACGTCGGTCATGCCGGTGTTCCTCCCCCTGCCCGGCGTCGTCAGCCGGACCGGTGTGGACCCTGCCCGACCCCACTGACAGAACCGTGGGAGCCGCCGGTCAGGACGCTGTGCGTGGTCAGGCGGCGCGCTCCTCGACCACCCAGACGGTGTTGCCGTCCGGGTCGCGGAGGCTGAACAGCAGGGGGGCGCCCGGCACCCGCGTCGGGGCCGGGTCGAGATCGACGTCCCCGCGTGCGGCCAGCCGGGCGTGCTCGGCCAGCACGTCGGTCGACTCGACCCCGACGACGCCGCCACCGGGGGAGCCGCCCATCGGCGGGTTCAGCGCCAGCCGTGCGGCCGAGCCGGCCGGCGCGACCTCCAGCCAGCGGGCCGTGCCGTCCTCCCCGAACCGTTCGTCGCCGCGCACCTCGAAGCCCAGCACCCGGACGTAGAAGTCCCGGGCGGCGTCCTGGTCGGC
The DNA here is from genome assembly GCF_947486615.1 of uncultured Modestobacter sp. Taxonomy (GTDB): domain Bacteria; phylum Actinomycetota; class Actinomycetes; order Mycobacteriales; family Geodermatophilaceae; genus Modestobacter. Next base: position 10,975 of record NZ_CANKUD010000010.1, on the reverse strand, counting down.
GACGGTGAACATGGTCACGGCCAGCTGGGTGAGGGTGGTGTCCGTTGTCGATGTCATGCCGGTGAGACCGCCCTCGGGCAGCGGACTCATCGGCGGTCCGGGCGCGCCCTGGTCAGAGGACGGTGGCCAGCGCACGGGGCGCGATGTCCACCGCGACCGGGGTGTCCGCCGCCAGCTCCACCAGCTCGCCGTCCAGCTGCAGCGGCATCGGCACCAGCGGGGTGAACGCGTAGTGCGTGGCGCTGGGCTGCGGCCCCAGCCCGCGGGTGGCCGCACGGATCGCGGTGGCCAGCACCCGCAGCTTGCCGGTCCGCTCCTGGGTGACCACCTCGAAGCACCCGTCGTCGGGGGTGGAGCCCTCGCTCACCGTCGCGACCTTGGCCATCTGGGAGATGTTGGCGAACAGCAGGCTGTCCACGGTGCGCTGCTCCCCGTCCTCCAGCCGGATGGGGAACGGGCGGAACCGCCAGAAGCCGCGGACCACCGAGACCAGCTCCCGCCAGGACCCCTTGCCGCCCTCCTCCAGGTCGACGGCCACCACGGGGGTGAGCCCGACACCGATGTAGGAGTGGGCGTAGCGGGTCTCCGCCGTGGCCCCGCTGCCGAGGGTCAGCCGCAGCAGGTCGATCCGCTGGACGTCCCCGGTCACGATCGCGTCGGCGAGGTGGTGCGCCCGGGTGGTGCGGCGGTGGTCGTTGGCGTTGCCGGCGGCCCGGACGGCGCAGACGGCCCGGTCGTTGCCGGCGTCCAGCACCCCGTTGACGACCTCGTTGTAGCCGCCGTCCCCGCTGACCGACACGAGCAGCGGGGTGCCGGTGGCCGCGACGTCCCGGGCGATCTCGCGGGCGTGCCCGGCGCGCTGCGTCGGGCGGAGCTGCACCGGCACGTCCGGCAGCCGCCGGTCCAGCTCGGCGCGGAGCTCCTCGGCCGACTCCGCGGCGTTGCCGGTGCTGTGCGGGTTGAACACGATGACGATGCGGTCGAACGGGCGCACGGGCGGCGTCTCCTCGGGGTGCGGGGCGGGTGGTGAGGTGGAGAGCCCGCTGCTCACTGCCCAGCTCACCACGGAGGCACGCCCCCCGGCGAATGCACGGTCATGCATGACCCGGTATGGTCATGCACTGTGAGTCAACAGACGTGGACGGTCGGGGTCACCGGCGCCACCGGGTACGCGGGCGGTGAGGTGTGCCGACTGCTGGCCGGGCACCCGCACCTCCGGCTGGCCGGGGTGCACGCCAACTCGAGCGCCGGCCGACGCCTGGGCGAGCTGCAGCCGCACCTGCTGCCCTACGCGGAGATGACGGTGCAGCCCAGCGACGCCGCATCCCTGGCCGGCTACGACGTCGTCGTGCTGGCGCTGCCGCACGGTGAGTCCGCGGCCATCGCCGCCCAGCTCCCGGACGACGTCCTGGTCATCGACTGCGGCGCCGACCACCGGCTGAACGACCCGGCCGCCTGGGCCCGCTGGTACGGCGGGGAGCACGCCGGGCACTGGCCCTACGGCCTGCCCGAGCTGCCCGGCCAGCGCGCCCAGCTCACCGGCGCCCGGCGGATCGCCGTCCCGGGCTGCTACCCCACCTCGGTCACCCTCGCGATGGCCCCGGCGCTGGCCGCCGGCCTGGTCACCCCCGACATCGTGGTGGTCGCCGCCAGCGGCACCAGCGGCGCGGGCAAGGCGGCCAAAACCCACCTGCTCGGCAGCGAGGTGATGGGCTCGGCGAGCGCCTACGGCGTCGGCGGCGTGCACCGGCACACCCCGGAGATGGTGCAGAACCTGTCACTGGCGGCCGGTACGGATGTGCGGGTGAGCTTCACCCCGACCCTCGTGCCGATGAGCCGCGGCATCCTCGCCACCTGCTCCGCCCCGCTGTCCGACGGGGTGGACGCCGAGGCCGCGCGCGCCGCGTACGCGAAGGCCTACGCCGACGAGCCGTTCGTGCACCTGCTGCCCGAGGGCCAGTGGCCCACCACGGCCTCCGTGCTCGGCGCCAACACGGTGGCGCTGCAGGTGGCGGTCGACCCCGACGCCGGCCGGCTGGTCGTGGTCGCCGCCGTCGACAACCTGACCAAAGGCACCGCCGGCGCCGCGCTGCAGTGCGCCAACCTGGCCCTGGGCCTCCCCGAGACCACCGGCCTGCCGCTCGTCGGGGTCGCGCCGTGAGTGCACCGACCCGCCCCGTCCTGCCGGCCGTCATCCCCGAGGAGCACGCGTGACCGTCACCGTCCCCGCCGGCTTCCGCGCCGCCGGCGTCGCCGCCGGGTTGAAGTCCAGTGGCGACGCCGACGTCGCGCTCGTGGTCAACGACGGGCCCGACGACGCCGCGGCCGCCGTCTTCACCACCAACCGGTTCCCCGCCGCGCCGGTGCAGTGGAGCCGGCAGGTGCTGGCCACCGGCCGGCTGAAGGCGGTGGTGCTCAACTCCGGCGGCGCCAACGCCTGCACCGGCCCTGGTGGCTTCCAGGACACCCACGCCACCGCCGAGCACGTCGCCGCGCAGCTGGGCATCGGCGCGATCGACGTCGCGGTCGCCTCCACCGGGCTGATCGGCGTCCGGCTGCCGATGGACGCGCTGCTGGCCGGCGTGACCGCCGCGGTCGGCGAGCTCTCGGCCGACGGCGGCACCGCCGCGGCTCGGGCGATCATGACCACCGACACGGTGCCCAAGACGACGGTGCAGCGCGGTGAGGGCTGGAGCGTCGGCGGCATCGCCAAGGGCGCCGGCATGCTCGCCCCGTCCCTGGCCACCATGCTCGTGGTGCTCACCACTGACGCCGCCGTCGATCCGGCGGTGCTGCAGCGGGCCCTGGCGGCGGCCACCGGCGTGAGCGTGGAGCGGGTCGACTCCGACGGCTGCCTGTCCACCAACGACACCGTGATCGCGATGGCCAACGGCGCCAGCGGGGTGACCCCGTCGGAGGAGCAGCTCACCGAGGCGCTCACCACTGCCATGACCGACCTGGCGATGCAGCTGCTCGCCGACGCCGAGGGCTCCACCAAGGACATCGCGATCACCGTCCGGAACGCGGCCAGCGTCACCGACGCGGTCACCGCGGGCCGGGCCTGCGCCCGGAACAACCTGCTCAAGACGGCGCTGTTCGGCAACGACCCCAACTGGGGCCGGGTGCTGGCCGCGATCGGCACCACCGACGCCGCCTTCGAGCCCGACCAGGTGGACGTGACGATCAACGGGGTGACCGTCTGCCGCGGCGGTGCCATCGGCGACCCGCGCGAGGGCGTCGACCTCACCGGCCGGGCCGTCACCATCGACGTCGACCTCCGGGCCGGCGCCGAGCAGGCCACCATCTGGACCAACGACCTGTCCCTCGCCTACGTGCACGAGAACTCGGCCTACTCGACATGACCAGCCACACCCCGGGCCCGGCCCAGGACCCCACCCCGCCCGACCTCGCCCCCGACCAGGTGGCGCCCGGCGGCCCTGCCCCCGACGAGGTGACCCCGGCCGGCCAGCAGGACCCGACGCCGCCGGACGTCCCGGTCGACGAGACGCCGCCGCGCCGGTCGATCGGCACCCACCGGGTGATGCGGGTCAACGACCCCGAGGGCGACGCCCGCAAGGTCGCCGTCCTCACCGGTGCGCTGCCCTGGCTGCGCGAGTTCCACGGCAACGTGGTGGTGGTCAAGTACGGCGGCCACGCGATGGTCGACGAGGAGTGCCGCCGGGCCTTCGCCGAGGACATGGTCTTCCTGCGGACCTGCGGCATCCTGCCCGTCGTCGTGCACGGCGGCGGGCCGCAGATCAGCGGCATGCTCAACCGGCTGGGCATCGCCAGCGAGTTCCGCGGCGGGCTGCGGGTGACCACCGAGGAGACGATCGAGGTCGTCCGGATGGTGCTCACCGGCCAGGTCGGCCCGGAGGTGGTCGGCCTGATCAACTCGCACGGCCCGCTGGCCGTCGGCCTCTCCGGCGAGGACGGCGGCCTGTTCACCGCCGAGCGCACCCACGCGATCGTCGACGGCGAGCCGGTGGACGTCGGGCTGGTCGGCGACGTCGTGGCCGTCGACCCCGCCCCGGTCACCGCGCTGCTGGCCGCGGGGAAGATCCCAGTCGTCGCGACCGTGGCCCCCGACGCCGACGGCCAGGTGCACAACGTCAACGCCGACACCGCCGCCGCGGCGCTGGCCGTGGCGCTCGGTGCGGTGAAGCTCGTCGTGCTCACCGACGTGGAGGGGCTCTACGCCAACTGGCCCGACCGGGACTCGCTGGTGGAGCAGATCGACGCCACCGAGCTCGCCGAGATCCTCCCCGACCTGGACGCCGGGATGATCCCGAAGATGGCCGCCTGCCTGCGGGCGGTCGAGGGCGGGGTGAAGCGGGCCACCGTCGTCGACGGCCGGCTGCCGCACGCCCTGCTGCTGGAGATGTTCACCACCGAGGGCACCGGCACGATGGTCGTGCCCGCCGAACCGACACCGGAGGGAGTGGCAGCACCGTGACGCACACCGAGGAGCTGTCGGCCCGCTGGTCGACGGTGATGATGGGCAACTACAGGACCCCTCCGGTCGCGCTCGCCCGGGGCGCCGGCGCCACCGTCTGGGACGTCGACGGCCGCGAGTACACCGACCTGCTCGGCGGCATCGCCACCACGATCCTGGGCCACGCCCACCCGGCCGTGGTGCACGCGATCACCGCCCAGGCCCAGCTGCTGGGTCACGTGTCCAACCTGGCGATGCACGAGCCCGGCGTGCTGCTGGCCGAGAGGCTGCTGGAGCTGTCCGGCCGGTCCGGGCGGGTGTTCTTCGGCAACTCCGGTGCCGAGGCCAACGAGGCGGCCTTCAAGATCAGCCGGCTGACCGGCCGGCCGGAGGTGGTCACCGCGATCGGCTCCTTCCACGGCCGCACGATGGGCTCCCTCGCCCTCACCGGCCAGCCCGGCAAGGCCGCGGCCTTCGCCCCGCTGCCCGGAGGCGTGCGGCACGTCCCCTACGGCGACCCCGACGCGCTGCAGCTCACCGACGCCACGGCGATGGTGCTGCTGGAGCCGATGCTGGGGGAGGGCGGCGTGCTGCCCGCCCCGGCCGGTTACCTGGCCGCCGCCGCGTCGGCCGCCCGCGACACCGGCGCGCTCTTCGCCCTCGACGAGGTGCAGACCGGGATGGGCCGTACCGGGCACTGGTTCGCCCACCAGGCCGACGGGCTGCAGCCCGACGTGATCACCCTGGCCAAGTCCCTCGGCGGTGGCCTCCCGCTCGGCGCGACGCTGGCCTTCGGCCCGGCCGCCGAGCTGCTCACCGCCGGCTCGCACGGCTCCACCTTCGGCGGCAACCCGATCGCCGCCGCCGCGGCCCTGGCGGTACTGGACACCATCCGCGACGAGGGGCTGCTGGAGCGGGCCAAGGAGATGGAGCACCGGGTCACCGCCGGCATCGAGGCGCTCGGGCACCCCGGCATCAGCGGCGTCCGGGGGCGGGGTGCGCTGCTCGGCGTCGTGCTCACGGCACCCGTCGCCGCTGCCGTCGAGGCGCAGCTGCGCGCCGCCGGCTTCCTCACCAACGGGGTGGCCGCCGACGTCGTCCGGCTCGCCCCGCCGCTGGTCGTCACCGACGCCCAGCTCGACGCCTTCGTCGCGGCCCTCCCGGCCGCCCTCGACGCCGCCCTCCAGGAGAGCGACCAGTGATCCGGCACTTCACCAAGGACGACGACCTCACCCCGGCCGAGCAGGCCGAGGTGCTCGCGCTGGCCGCGCAGCTCAAGGCCGGCCGGCACACCGCGGAGGCGCCCACCCCGCTGCGCGCGCCCAACGGCGCCCCGAAGCCGGTGGCCGTGCTCTTCGACAAGCCCTCCACCCGCACCCGGGTGAGCTTCTCCGTCGGGATCACCGAGCTCGGCGGCTTCCCGCTGGTCGTCGACGCCGGCGCCAGCCAGCTCGGCCGCGGCGAGTCGGTCGAGGACACCACCCGGGTGCTCGACCGGCAGGTCGCCGCGATCGTCTGGCGCACCTTCGGCCAGGACCGGCTGGAGACCATGGCCGCCACCAGCCGGGTGCCGGTGGTCAACGCGCTCACCGACGACTACCACCCGTGCCAGATCCTCGCCGACCTGCAGACGGTGCAGGAGCGGCACGGCCGGCTGGCCGGGCTGACCTTCAGCTACCTCGGCGACGGGGCCAACAACATGGCCCACTCCTACCTGCTGGGTGGCGCGCTGGCCGGCATGCACGTGCGGATCGGCTCGCCGGAGACGTTCCAGCCCGACCCCGCGGTGCTCGAGCGGGCCGCCCGGATCGCCTCGGACACCGGTGGCTCGGTGCAGTGGACCGCCGACCCGGCCGCCGCCGCCGACGGGGCCGACGTGCTGGTCACCGACACCTGGGTGTCGATGGGCCAGGAGGACGAGTACGCCACCCGGATCGCGCCGTTCGAGCCGTACTCCGTCGACCAGGCGGCGCTGGCCCGGGCCGCCGACGACGCCGTCGTCCTGCACTGCCTGCCGGCCTACCGCGGCAAGGAGATCGCCGCCGAGGTGATCGACGGCCCGCAGAGCGCGGTGTGGGACGAGGCGGAGAACCGGCTGCACGCCCAGAAGGCGCTGCTGGCCTGGCTGCTGGAGCGGTCGGCGTGAGAGCCGCCCGCGCGGGGCGCGCGTGACCACCGCGCTCACCCGGCAGGCTCGGCACGCCCGGATCGTCGAGCTGATCACCGCCGGGCCGGTCACCTCGCAGACCCAGCTGGCCCGGCTGCTGGCCGAGTCCGGCGTGGAGGTCACCCAGGCCACGCTGTCCCGGGACCTGGAGGAGCTCGGCGCGGTGAAGCTACGCGGCTCCGACGGGGCGCCGGCGTCCTACGTGCTGCCGCCGGAGAACGCCCCGCTGCGCCCGGCGCAGTCCGCGCCGGCCCGGCTGACCCGGCTGCTGGCCGACCTGCTCACCAGCGCCGAGGGCAGCGCCAACCTCGCCGTCGTCCGCACCCCGCCGGGCGCCGCCCAGTTCCTGGCCTCCGCGCTGGACAAGGTGGGCCTCCCCGACGTGCTGGGCACCATCGCCGGGGACGACACTCTGCTGGTCGTCTCCCGCGCCCCCGACGGCGGTGCGGCCCTGGCCGACCGGCTCCGTGCGCTCGCCGAGCGCGCGCCGGCGGCTGCCCACGACCCCGACCTGACCGACGACGGAGAAGAGAGCACACCGTGACGGAGCCGAACGGCGCCAGCCACACCCGCCTGTGGGGCGGCCGGTTCGGCGGCGGGCCCTCCCCGGCGATGGCCGCGCTGTCCAAGTCCACCGACGTCGACTGGCGGCTGGCCCCCTTCGACCTGGCCGGCTCTCGCGCGCACGCCCGGGTTCTGCAGCGCGCCGGCCTGCTCAGCGTGGACGAGCTGGCCAGGATGATCGGCGCGCTCACCGAGCTGTCCGCCGAGGTCGCCGATGGCTCCTTCGCGCCGATCGAGGCCGACGAGGACGTGCACGAAGCGCTGGAGCGCGGCCTGCTGGAGAAGCTGGGCGCCCTGGGCGGCAAGCTGCGCGCCGGCCGCAGCCGCAACGACCAGGTGGCCACCGACCTGCGGCTGTACCTGCGGCACAACGTCCGCCGGCTGGTCGGGGAGCTCGCCTCCCTGGAGTACGCGCTGATCGGGCTGGCCCTGCGCTACCGGGACGTCGCCGCGCCCGGCATGACCCACCTGCAGCACGCCCAGCCGATCCTGATCGCCCACCAGCTGCTCGCCCACGCACACTCGCTGTCCCGGGACGTCGACCGGCTGCTGGACTGGGACAAGCGCGCCGCGGTCAGCCCGCTGGGCTCCGGCGCGCTGGCCGGTTCCTCGCTGCCGCTGGACCCCGACGGCGTGGCCGCCGAGCTCGGCTTCGACCGGGCGGCGGACAACAGCATCGACGCGGTCAGCGACCGCGACTTCGCCGCGGAGTTCTGCTTCGCCGCGGCCCTGATCGGCGTGCACCTCTCCCGGCTGGGGGAGGAGGTCGTGCTCTGGACGTCGACCGAGTTCGGCTGGGCCAAGCTGGACGACGCGTGGGCGACCGGGTCCTCGATCATGCCGCAGAAGAAGAACCCCGACATCGCCGAGCTGGCCCGCGGCAAGGCCGGCCGGTTCGTCGGCAACCTGACCGGCCTGCTCACCATGCTCAAGGGCCTGCCGCTGGCCTACGACCGCGACCTGCAGGAGGACAAGGAGCCGGTCTTCGACTCCGTCGAGCAGCTGCTCCTGCTGCTGCCCGCGGTCACCGGCATGATCGCCACCCTGACGCTCCGACCCGAGGTGATGGAGGCGGCGGCTCCGCAGGGCTTCGCGCTGGCCACCGACGTCGCCGAGTGGCTGGTCTCCCGCGGCGTCCCCTTCCGGTCCGCCCACGAGATCAGCGGCGCGATGGTCGCCTTCTGCGAGGAGGCCGGCCTCGAGCTCGACGAGCTGGACGACGAGCAGCTGGCCGGCATCGACGAGCGGCTCACCCCCGAGGTGCGCACCGTCCTGCACGTGGACGGCGCCCTGGCCGCGCGCGGTGCCCGCGGCGGGACGGCGCCCGAGCGCGTCGCCGAGCAGCTGACGTCGCTGGCCGAGCTGGCCAAGCACCACTCCGACTGGGCAGCGCACTCGCCGGTGGCGGCCGTCCTCTGAGCTCCGGAGGAGCGCCTGCATGACCGACGCCGTGCCGCCGTCCGGGCCCGGGCCTCTCGTCGCCGAGGAGTCGCTGCTCGGGCCGGTCGACGAGGTGGCCCGGGCCCTGCTGGGCTGCTGGGTCGTCACCGACCGGCCCGAGGGGCAGGTGGCGCTGCGGCTGACCGAGGTCGAGGCCTACTCCGGGCAGGGGGAGGACCCGGCCTCGCACGCCCACCGGGGCCCGACCCCGCGCGCGGAGATCATGTTCGGCCCACCCGGCCGGCTGTACGTCTACTTCAGCTACGGCGTCCATTGGTGCGCCAACGTCGTCGTCGGCCCGGCCGGGCGGGGCTCGGCGGTGCTGATGCGCGCCGGTGAGGTGGTGGTGGGGGAGTCCCTGGCCCGTGCCCGGCGTCCGGCCGCCCGGGCGGCGCGGGACCTGGCCCGGGGGCCGGCCCGGCTCACCCAGGCGCTGGCCATCGGCCCCGACGACCGTGGTTCCCACCTGCTCGACCCCGCGTCGGCGGTACGGCTGCACGCCGGGACGCCGCCACCGCAGGTGTCCACCGGGCCCCGGGTGGGGATCAGCGTGGCGACCGAACTGCCATGGCGGTTCTGGGAGAGCGACGCCCCCTCGGTGAGCGTCTTCCGGGCGGGTGGGAAGCCCCGGCGGGGGAGTGCCAGGCAGGATGGGCGACCGTGACCTCCGCACCTCCCGGGACCGACGCTCCCTCCGTGATCGACGAACTGCACCGCCGCGGGCTGATCGCCCAGAGCACCGACGAGGACGCGCTGCGCGCCCACCTCGCGGAGGGGCCGGTCACCTACTACTGCGGGTTCGACCCGACCGCGGCGAGCCTGCACGTCGGGCACCTGATCCAGTTCATGGTGCTGCGCGCCCTGCAGCGGGCCGGGCACCAGCCGATCGTGCTGGTCGGCGGGGCGACCGGGCTGATCGGTGACCCCCGGCCGTCGTCCGAGCGGCAGCTCAACGACCCGATCCAGGTGGCCACCTGGGTCGACCGGATCCGCCGCCGGGTAGCGCCGTTCCTCGACCAGCCAGCGGCCGAACAGGGCCTGCGGTCCCCGATCTACGCCGACAACCTCGAGTGGACGTCGCCGCTGTCGGCCATCGAGTTCCTCCGCGACCTCGGCAAGCACTTCCGGGTCAACCGGATGCTGGCCAAGGAGGCGGTCTCGGCGCGCCTGAACTCCGACGCCGGGATCAGCTACACCGAGTTCAGCTACCAGATCCTGCAGGCCAACGACTTCCGGGAGCTGTTCCGCCGGCACGGCTGCACGCTGCAGAGCGGCGGCTCGGACCAGTGGGGGAACATCACCGCCGGCACGGACCTGGTGCGGCGCACCGAGGGCGCCTCGGCGCACGCGCTGGCGACCCCGCTGATCACCACGGCAGACGGCAAGAAGATCGGCAAGACCGAGGGCGCCACGATCTGGCTGGACCCGGAGCACACGAGCCCGTACGCGTTCTTCCAGTACTGGCTGAACATCGACGACGTCGACGCCCGGGCGTGGCTGCCGCTGTTCTCCGAGCGCCCCGCCGAGGAGGTGGCCGCGCTGATCAGCGAGTCGGAGGAGCGCCCGGCCTCCCGCGCGCCGCAACGTGCGCTGGCAGAGGAGCTCACCCGGCTGGTGCACGGGCCTGAGGAGCTGGCGCAGGCCGAGGCCGCCGGTCGAGCCCTCTTCGGCCGGGCCGAGCTGACCGACCTCGATCCGCAGACCCTGGCCGCGGCGTTGACCGAGGCCGGGTCCGTGGAGGTCGACGACCCCGGGGTGCCCGTGACCACCCTGCTCCAGCAGGCGGGCCTGGCCTCCTCGCTGTCCGACGCCCGCCGCACGGTCAAGGAGGGCGGGGCGTACGTCAACAACGTCCGGGTGACCGACGGCGACGCCGTGCCGGCCCCGGGGGACTGGCTGCCGGGGGGATGGCTGGTGCTGCGGAAGGGCAAGCGCTCGGTCGCCGGGGTGCACTGCGCAGCAGCCGCCCCGGCTGCCTGACCAGGGCCCTTCGGGTGCCGTCGCGGTGGCCGGCCCACCGGCCCGGACGGGGTCGTCCGCCGCGTGTGAACGACAGGTGACCGCGACGTTCCGGGCAGGTGGCGCGCGTCACCCGACCCGGGTTTGACACCTCCCGCGCAGCCACGTAACTTTCTCTCTGCGCCGGGAACGACCGCGAGGCCGGGACCGGGCGCCGAAGCGAGACAACACAAGCCGGAGACGACGACCTGAGAGGGTCTGGTTCGCCGCGCGTCCGCTCCTTGAGAACTCAACAGCGTGCCGAAAGTCAGTGCCAAGTAACAAATCCCTGGGCACTGCGGTCTTTGATCGTGGTGTTTGGGTTCCTTTGGTTGATTGAACGAGAGTGCCAACTCTTGGTCTCAGCCTGT
>NZ_CANKUD010000009.1 GCF_947486615.1 uncultured Modestobacter sp. | reverse complement strand
ACAACGAGACAACCGCCTGGCCCGACCTCACCGCCACCGCGGCTTGACCTCCAAGCCCATGGGATGTCTGACCCGGCCCGCGGTGTCCTCCGGACGGGTGGAGTTCACCGGCTGCGGTGGCCCGCAGCGGGCGCCAGGGCTTCCCCTCCTGCCTCCGGTTCCTGATCATGGTCGTGCCGTTCCGGTCCGGGCGCGGTCGGAACGGGACGGGAGAACTGGTCGGTGGCGGCAGGCACGCTGGATCGCGAGCGGGCGGTGGCCGGACCTGGTCGACCCCGCCGGCGCCGGCTGCGGCGGCTGGCGAAGGTCCTCCTCGCCCTGCTGCTCACCGCGGTGGTCGGCCTCGGCGTCGCCTGGCAGCTGGCCCCCTCGGTCGACGACGCGGAGAGCCGGGTGGCCGACCACCTCGCGGCGAACGGCGCTCCGGCGCTGCAGGTGGAGCCGGCTCCCGAGCTGGTGCAGGCGCTGCTGGCCACCGAGGACAGCGGCTTCCGCTCCCACCTCGGCGTCAGCCCGACCGGTGCGGTGCGGGCCTTCCGGGGGCTGTTCACCGGCACCGACCAGGGCGGCTCCACCCTCGACCAGCAGCTGGCCAAGAACCTGTACCTGGACGGGGAGAACGGCCCGCTGCAGAAGGCCCAGGCCGTCGTCCTGGCGCTCAAGCTGGACGCCGCCCACAGCAAGACCGACATCCTCCGGATGTACCTGGACGACGGGTACTACGGGCACGGGTTCACCGGGCTGACCGCCGCCACGCAGGGCTACTTCGGGGTGCAGCCCGACGAGCTGACCTGGGCACAGGCCACCGTGCTCGCCGGGCTGTTCCAGGCTCCGAGCGCCTACGACCCGCTGGTGCACCCCGACCGCGCCGCCCGGCGGCAGGCGCACGTGCTCGACCGGCTGGTCGACGAGGACGTGTTCACCCGCAGCGAGGCCGACACCATCGCCGCCGAGGACTGGGGCCTGGTCGCCGGCTAGTCGCCCTTGACGTTGACCACCTGGCGCAGCGTGTGCCGTACCTCCACCAGGTCGGCGGCGTCGGCCATCACCTGGTCGATCGGCTTGTACGCGTCGGGGTGCTCGTCGAGGAACGCGTCGGAGTGCCCCCACGCGATCCCGCCCATCCGCTGCTCGAGGTCGGACCGGGTGAACAGCCGCCGGGCCGCGTTGCGCGAGTGGCTGCGCCCCGCACCGTGCGGTGCGGACAGCAGCGCTGCCTCGTTGCCCAGGCCGGCGACCACGTAGGACGCCGTCCCCATCGAGCCGGGGATCAGGCCGGCCTGCCCCCGCCGCGCGCTGATCGCGCCCTTGCGGGACAGCCACACGTCACGCCCGGCGTGGTGCTCGCGCTCGGTGTAGTTGTGGTGGGAGTCCGCTGTTGAGACGCAGACGCCCGGTTGACCAGGGCGTTCGGTCAACCGGGCGTCGCTCTGCGCGCATCCGTGCGCGCATCTGCTGCGTGGAACTGCCTACCGCGCGCCCCCGGCGCGCAGCGGCAGCACCGCCGCGCTGTGCCCGGCCATCGCCTGCCGGGTCCGCTGCGCGTGGTCGCCGAACAGCTGCCCGTAGACGGACCAGATCAGCGCGGGGGAAGTGTGCCCCAGCCGCCGGGCCACGGTCAGGACATCCACCCCCGCCTCCAGCAGCGCGCTGGTGAAGAACTTGCGGAGGTCATGGAACGAGAACTTCGGCAGCTCCAGCTCCCGGCCCCGGCGCACCTCGGTCACCATCGGCAGCCCGGCCGCGACGTAGGCCGAGCGCCACCACGCCTGGAGCGTCGAAGTCGCCATCGGCCACCCGTTGCTCCCGAGCACGAGCAGGTCCCCGGGGGCCGCGTCGGCACGGTGCTCGGCGATGTGCTCGACCAGCATCCGGATCAGGCCGTCGTCCACCGGGATGATCCGAGCGCTGTCGTCGGTCTTCGGCGGGGCGATCTGCTCGCTGACCTTCCCCGGCACCCGGACCAGCTGCTGGGTCACGCGGATCTCGCGGTGCAGCTCACTGACGTCGGCGATCCGCAGGCCCCGGGCTTCGCCCGAGCGCAGCCCGGCCAGCGCCCCCAGGGCCAGCACAACGGCCTGCGCGGGGTGCTGCTCGGCGAAAGCGGCCAGCAGGGCGGTCACCTGCTCCACGGTCGGGATCTCCTCCCGGTCCACCTTGCGGACGCCCTGCCGAGCCAGCCGGACGTCCTCACCCTTGGCCGGGTTCCACGTGATCAACCGGCGGCGCTCGGCCAGTGCGAACACGGAGCGCACCCGGTCCAGGTGGCGGGTGGTCGTGCTCATAGCCAGGCCCCGGCCGCCCTGGTCCACCGGGCGCAAGAGCCAGGCCACCCACGACGACAGGTCCGCCTCCGTCACGGCGGTCAGCGGCTTGGCCAGCAGCTCGCGGGGAAGGACACCCCGGGTCTGCTGGTGCAGTCCCAGGGTGTTGGGCTTCCACGGCCGGAGCCCGTCGGTCCGGTCGGCGATGTACCGGTCGAAGAACTCTCCGAAGCTGACGTGCTCCGGACGCTCGGCGACGTAGGCCCCGGTCCGGAGCTGACCCTGCGTCTGGTGCAAGAACTCCAGAGCGGCCCAGTAGTCCCGGAAGCTGCGGGCGCGCTGACGCCGTCCCTGACCAATGCCGGGCTCCCGCCACCGGACCTGGTAGCTGTCTCCGCGCTGCACGATGCCGTCGGGCATCTGCTTCGGCGGCTTCTTCGTGCGTGCGCCCGAGGGGCTGGCACTCTTGCTCATGGGTGGTCCCTTCCGACCGCCAAGGCCCCCGTCCGGTGTTCGCGCACCTGGCGGGGGCCGTCTTGTTCCCGCACGTCCGCGCGGTTGACACGGCGAGTGTGATCGCGCGTGTCAACAGTGTCAACTACACATCACCGCGTTGAGCTGCACTGTCCCATCTTGCGCGCGTGCATGCCAAGCCCCTACCGTTGCTGCCAGAACCCGTACCTGTGACGCCGTCCCCGGCGTCGCGGTGCGGGTTCGGTTCGTTTCAGGGGACGTGTTGACAGAGTTGACACGGCCTCTCCGACCCGGGAGCTGGCACCGATGACGCAGATCGTGATGAAGGATCCGCCCGCACCGCCGACGGTGCAGAGCGGCAGCACATGGGAGACCGAGCAGGCCGTGGCCGACCGGCTCGGCGTGCACATCGAGACGCTGAGGAAGTACCGGCGCAGCGGAACCGGCCCCCGGTTCAGCCGCCTCCCGGGTGGCCAGATCCGCTACCGCTCCACCACGGTGGACGCCTGGCTGGAGCGGGCTGCTGAGGGTGGTGCCGCATGAGCACCCCGACCAGCGCGGTGATCGTCGCGCTCCCCGCTGACGACGACCCCGTGCACCAGCTCGCCGATGACGCGCACGTGACCCTGCTGTTCCTGGGCGAGGCCACCAACCTGACCCCCGACGAGGTCGCTGACGTGGACGGGCTGCTGAAGCTGACCGCTGAGAACCTGGCCAGCTTCGATGTCGGGGTCTCCGGCTCCGGCGTGCTCGGCGAAGACCAGCAGCCGGTCCTCCTGGTGCAGTCCGAGGCGCTGACCTACCTGCGTGACCTGCTGGCCGCCGAGCCCGCCGTCACGCCGGTCACGGACCGGGTGGAGCAGTTTCCGAGCTGGGTGCCGCACCTGTCGGTCCGGGACCAGCAGAGGGCCGCGTCGGTCGACCTGGACGGGTTCACCGTCGGCGCGCTCGGCCTGTGGCTCGGTGGCCAGCACCGGACCTACGAGCTGCTGCCGCCGACCTGGACCCGGCTGCCCGACCACCTGGCCGACGAGGAGGAGACGGCCGAGACCCTGGCCGTCTCCGGCTACAGCTGCCCGGCCGTCACCGACGAGCGCAGCCTGTACGTCGCCCTCCGGCATGCCGAGGGGCATCCGGCGGCCCGGCCCTACGTGATCAAGCGGGCGAGCGCGCTGCGGCTGACCCACCTGGTGCCGACCTGGCCCGAGCTGGAGTCCACCGTCGTGCACCTGGACCGCCGGAGGCTGGCCCTCACCGCCGCTGGCGGCTTCACGGACCGGGACACCGGCGAGCGGTACCGGCCCACGCCGCCGAGCCGTCGCCAGCGGCGTGCGCAGGCCGCCGAGCGCCCGATCACAGACGCCGCCGACCTGCTGGCCGCCGTCAACCGCAAGCCGACCAACCCGGCCCGGCGTCGGGCGCTGATCGAGGCGGCCAGGCGGCTGGATCGGCTGCCGTACATCCCCGCCGACTGGGCCGAGCGGTCCCCGGGGGCCGCGTCGCTGGCCCCCGGTGCTGCCGACGCCATCCACCGGGCTGCCTACGGCGTCACGTCCGCCGAGGCGGCGCAGGTCCAGCACGGCCGCGTGCGGGGTGCCCGGTGACCGCCCCGACCCCGGCCGTCCTGGCCGACAGCCTGCCGCTGCCGCTGGCCAACTGGCGGGCGGGACGCCGCCGTCAGGTTCAGCGGCTGACCGCCGAGCGCGACCAGTACCCCGCGACGTCGCCGGACTGGCGCCAGCTGAACAGCCGGTTGGTGTTCGCAGCGCGCCGTCTCGCCGAGCTGGAGGCCCGCTGATGCCCGGCGGCAACTACCTCTCCCGGGCCGAGCGGCGTGCACTGGAGGCCAACGTGGCACACCTGCCGGTGACAGAGGCCGACCGGATCGTGGACCGGGCGACCTCCCACCCGAAGTGGGCGCGGGACAACGGCTGGACCTCACCCCTGCCGGTTGAGACGGGCCGAGCGGTGGTCCGTGCCTGACCTGGCCACGGTGCTGGCACTACTGGTGGACGCCCCGAAGCTGCACATCTTCAAGGGGCTGGTCTGCCAGGTCGGCACGGGCCAGCTGATCGTCTACGTGAACGGCGACGTGGTCGAGTACGTGCCGCACCTGGCCAGCTACACCCCGGTCGTCGGGGAGATGGTCTACGTCGCGGCGCAGGAAGGCTTCGGCTGGCTGGTGCTGGGCAGCGCAGTCCCGCGTACCGCAGCCGCGCGAGTGGCGGCGACCTCGTGAGCCGCCGCGTGAACCGGGCCGAGAACAACCTCACCCGGCCGCTGTCGCGGGCCGAGCGGGAGTACCTGGAGGCGCACCTGGCCGGGATGCCGGAGCAGCGGGCAGACGCCTTCCGGGCACTCCAGGACACCCCCGGCGGCCGGGCTCGGCTCCGGGATGCGGGCTACGCCAGCCGTCCACGGGAGATCGAGCAACGTCCGCAGCCGGTGGTCGGCCACCTGGCGGGTCAGCCGGTGAACCTCAGTGCGCTCGTGGCCGGGATGCGGAAGACGGAGCGCGGCCAGGCGGCGCTGCGCGCCCGGGGGCTGCTCTGAACGGCGAGCGGGCCGCCCTCCCGGAGGAAGGCGGCCCGCCTATGCCCAAACCTGACCAGGGGTTTCGGAAGGCAAGCGTCCCAGAGCTTCATCACGTGACGCAACCCCGTCGTCGCTGAACGGCAGCAGGCCCGGACGGGGACGCCCGGGCCTGCGCGGACCGACACCCAGTCACCCCTGAATGAGAGATCGGAGAGGCCATCGTGACCCCCACCCCGCCCGACGTCCACCGGCCCTACCGCGATGCCGACTGCGTCGCGGCCTTCCGCGAGGCCATCCACCAGCCGCCCGCCTGGTCGTGCTCACACCTCGCCGCCCAGCCCGGGACTCCCGGCCTCCGGCTCATGTGCGCACCCGACGCCGTCCAGTGCCTGCTCTGCGCCGCGCTGGACAGCAGCCCGGCGTGCTTCGACGCCTGCATGTGCTGCGGCACCGAGGGCGGGGCGCTCACGACGGTCCGGTTCGCCGTGTCAACCGACCGGATCAGCTGCGCGGCGGTGCTGTGCCAGCTCTGCATGAGCCTCGTCCCGCCGGGGGTCGGCTCGGTGCTGCCGGTCGCCGGATCGGCGCTCTGACCAGCGTTGACAGTGTTGACCTTGTTGTCTTGAAGGTCATACCTGTGCGCCGTAGACCTGTCCCAGCGGCTCCGGACATGGAGCGCCCCCGCACCGCGTCAACGGCCGGGGGCACGGAGCCGCCCCCACGTGCCCACGCGAAGGACGTCCCCCCATGAAGGCTAGCCGCAGCGCAGCCCGCTCAACAGACCTCACCGAGGCTGTCCAGCTGATCCCGGACCGTGCCCGGTGACCGCCGTACCGCTGCCAGGCACGCCGCAGCACAGCCTGAAGAAGGCCGCCGCGGACCTGGCCAAGGTGACCAGTGCGCTGAGTGCCGACTACGGCCCCCACCTCAGCCTGAGCGACCTGCACGACGCTGCTTCTGTCGTGCACGACCTCATGGCCAAGGCCGAGGCCTACGACCTCATTGCCGCCCGGCTGGCTGCCGAGGCCAAGGCGCTGGACCACCAGGCCGACGTCGAGGCGCAGGCTTACTGGCGTCAGCGGGCCGACCGCCTGGCCCGGGAGCGCCTGGCCGAGGAGGAGGCCGCCGCCGACGAGCGGTTGACACAGGCCGTCGTCCCGCAGCTGCTGGCCGACGTCCCCGACGACGTCACCGGCTACCGGGTCGAGGGGCTGATCGTGGCCAACGCGGTGACCCTGCTGTGGGCGCAGGCCAAGACCGGCAAGACCACGATGCTGGTGAACCTCATGCGGTCACTGACCGCCGGCTCCAAGTTCCTCGGCGCTTACCCGTGTCAACCGGTCGCCGAAGGCCGGCGGGTGGGGCTGCTGTCCTACGAGATGAACGGCGGCCAGCTGCGCCGCTGGGCCGAGGACCACGGCGTGGACACCAGTCGGGTGGCCGTGTGGAACCTGCGCGGGATGCCGAACCCGCTGCGCACCGAGCACAGCCGCAAGCTGCTGGGCAAAGAGCTGGCCGCCGCTGGGGTGGAGGTGCTGCTGATCGACACCTACGCCCGGGCCGCGTTGTCGGCCGACGAGAACGACAACCCGGCCGCCACCGCCTGGTTCAAGATGATCGGCGAGCTGACCGCCGAGGCCGGGGTCACCGACGTCCTGGTCACCCACCACGCCGGGTGGAACGGGGGCCGCCTGCGCGGCGCCAGCGCCCTCCAGGACTTCCCCGACGTCCTGTTGGGCCTGACCCGGGACGAGTCCGGCCGCCGGTTCCTGGAGGCCACCGGCCGGTTCAACGGGTCCGACGAGGGCCTGACCCCCACCGCGCTGGAGTTCGACCCGGCCAGCCGGACGCTGACCCTGACCGGCACTACGAAGACCAGCGCGAAGGCCGAGGCCCATGCGGAGGCGCTGGCCGCCAAGGAGCTGGCCGCGCATCTCCAGCTGACGTCCCGGGCCGAGGCGCTGGCGGCCGTGCTGACCACCGAGCCGATCAGCCAGGCCCAGGCCTTCCAGCGCCTCGCCGAGGACAAGGGCCTGAAGGTCCACCGCGACCACCGGCCCGGGGTGGTGGCCTACGCCGTCGAGCACTACGGCGTGCAGGTGGGTGGGGTCGGTGGGCCGGGCTCCGGCAGTGCCAAGTACCTCTCGGTGGTGGCTCCGTGAGGACAACCAGTCCGACCAGTCCGGACCAGTCCAACCACCAGTCCATGGACTGGTCGGACTGGTCTGTCCGAGGACCAGTCCGGAGGTCTGGTCCTTATAGGGACTGGTGGACTGGTCGGACTGGTCCCCGTGCGAGCGAGAAAGCGCAGGTCAGCGGTCGATTGGACCAGTCCATGACCGGTCCTGCGCGTAGTCGGCCCGGGAGGCGGCCGTGAGGGCGGTTGCCGAGCTGCTGTCCGGGGTCGGGCTGGAGGTCATGGCGGTGCCCGCTGATGACCTGTCCGGGTGGCACGTCGTGCTGGTCGTCGGCGATGTCCACGAGGACCAGGCGGACGCCGAGCTGGCCGCTGATGTGCTCGCCGTCCAGCTGTCCGAGGCGCTGGAGGCGGACCTGGCCGCACCGCTGCACGTCTGCTCCGAGCGCATGCCCCTGATCACCAGCGGCGGGACGTCGTGACCCGATGGCCCTGGACCCGTCCGACCGCCACCCGCACCGACCCCGAGGAGACCGCCATGACCGAGACCGCCGTACTGCCTGCCGAGCTGGACCAGCTGGACGCCGTCCTGCCCGTCGGACCGCTGGCCCGGCTGGTGAGCCCTGGAGTGCCCCGCTGGGCCTTCACCACGGTGGCCGCTGACCTGACCGGCCCGTGGCGTCGGGAGCCCCGGGTGGGTGCCGAGGTGCTGGAGCGCGGCCTGCCCGCCCTGCCGGAGCGGCCCCGGCTGCTCGTGAAGGACTACCGGATCGTCGGGGGCCTGCGGGAGGCCGTCTACCGGGAGACGGGCGAGATGCTGCCCGCTCAGGCCGCTGTGCCGCCGCTGCGCCGCCTGGTGGAGCTGGCCGGGGATCAGGGGACCCTCGTGGCGCTGGTGGAGCACCTGGACGGGCTGGCGGGGATCGACGTCGCGCCGACGGAGCCGGACGCGCCGGAGGGCTGGACCGTGGACGGGTGGCCCGCCATGCGCACGATCATGGGCGAGGTCCCGCCGCCGCTGCGCTGGAGCCCGCCGGTCGGCGGTGCCCGCCGTCCCGAGCTGGCCGCGCTGCGCCCCGGTGCAACCCCGGAGCGGCTGGTCGGCGTGCCGAGGGTGGCCCCACCAGCCCGCCGTCCCGACGGCGGGCTGGTGGGGATGGACGCGCGGCTGCTGGCGGTCAGGGCGCTGGTGCAGCACGCCGCCTCCGTGGGTGCCGTGGTGGACCGGGAAGACGTCGTCCGGCTGGTGGGCTGGGTCTGCGGTCCCGAGCGGGGCGTGACCCCGGTGACGGGGCGCGGCAGCCTGGCGCGCGAGTGGGCCAGCGCGGGAGTTCGGGAGGCCGAACGGGAGCTGGCCGCTGCGGACCCCGGCGAGGTGGCCGACCAGCTGCTCACGGAGCGTGCCGGGCGCGCTTCCGCTGAGTGAGGATGAACCCGGTTCGACGTCCCCGCGCTCGCAGAGATGCGCGCACGGGGACATCGGCGGCTCGCTGACCAGCACAAACGGGCAGGCCGTCTAGTTGTACGGCAAGTCGGCGGACGAATGAGGCCCCGTTGATCAAGATCAACGGGGCCTCATCGGGTTCGGTTGGTGTCAGTCGGTCACGGCCCGTCGCAGCCAGTGCACCCCACGGTCGAGCCCGTTGCCGGGGATGGCGCTGACCAGCTCCCAGCCCTCGGTGCCGAGCATGTCCAGCGCGGCCAGGATGCTGCTCACGTTGGCCTTCTTGCTCACCCGGTCTCGGGTCGCCCCGTGCCGGATCCACGTGCCGACCCTGTCGGGGTCGTTGAGCTTGGCCAGCGCCTCGGCGACCGCCGGGTCGTCCACGTTCGTCTGGTCGTGCAGGCCCATCGGGCCGGACCAGGTCACTGCTGCGTACTCCCATCGCGTCATGCCCCGACCGTAGGGCTCGGCACCGACGGGATCAGCTCCAGTCGCCGTCCCCGGCCTCCCGGGGGTCGATGACCTCGCCCTCCACGGGCTCGCCGGTCCACTCCAGCGCCTCGGGCTCGGTGCTGGGCACGGGCTGCTGCTGCGCCTCCCGCAGCGCCAGCAGGCGGGCACGGATCACCTCGGCGGGGCTCGCCCCCACCGGCACCTCGGCCGCGATGGACACGCTCACCGACGTCCCGGCCTGCTGGCGGGGCAGCACCCGGTCCAGCAACTGGGCGCTGGCCCGCAGCCGCACCTGGGGGTCCTTGTCCTCCAGGGCGTCCTCCACGACGTCCAGCGCCCGGTCCGCGATGGACAGCGCCCGGGTGCGCAGCTCGGTCACCTCTGCCTCGGCAGCGGCGCGGACGCTGGGCAGCTGGGCGCCGTGGACGAAGCACACCCGCGCTCCCCGGG
This sequence comes from uncultured Modestobacter sp., assembly GCF_947486615.1. Classification (GTDB taxonomy): domain Bacteria; phylum Actinomycetota; class Actinomycetes; order Mycobacteriales; family Geodermatophilaceae; genus Modestobacter. The sequence continues at coordinate 184,114 of NZ_CANKUD010000009.1, read as the reverse complement.
TGGCCCGGCGTCGGCAGCGCTGGCCGTCGTCCTTGGTCGCCGAGCACTGCACCGCCCGGGGCCAGTCCCGGGTCCGGACGCCAGTGGGGATGACGAGATCGGTGCTCACCATGAAGGTGAGGGTAGGGGGGAGCAGGCCGTTGACATGGCCTTCCATACTTTGGAGCCGTGCCCAGCGCAGCAGCCGAGACCTTCGCCCAGCGGATCGCTGACGTTGACCTGCTCATGGAGATTCACGGCGAGATCGGGCACGGTTCCGGCACCCGGGGGAACCCCGGGCCGCGCGTGGAGGTGCTCAACCGCAGCGCCATCGTCCTCACCACGGCCATCTGGGAGGGCTACTGCGAGGAGGTGGCGGCCGAGGCACTGCGTCATCTGATCGACCACAGCGCCGACCCGAAGAGGCTGCCGAAGCGGCTGCGCGCCCAGGTGTCGGCCGAGCTGAACCCCGAGCAGGCGTGGCAGCTGGCAGGAGACGGTTGGAAGAAGTACCTGGCGGCCCGGCTCGCCACTTACGCCGAGAAGCGCGCCCGCGAGTTCAACACCCCGGCGTCCAAGCGCGTGGACGAGTTGATGCTGGAGGCCATCGGACTGGACAAGATCACCGATGCCTGGAAGTGGCCGCCGACCACCGCCAGCAAGTCACGGAACAAGCTGGACGGCTGGGTCCAGCTGCGCCAGGACATCGCGCACGGCTCCGGCGCGGCCAAGCCGGTGCGAAAGAAGACGGTGGAGAGCTACCGGACCCACGTCGGCCGCCTGGTGGAGCGCACCGACGCAGCAGTTGACGCCTACCTGCTTCAGGAGACCGGTCAGTCGTTCTTCTGACGGGGTGGACGTTCGCGTCGTTGTGTCAGCTGGGCTCAAACGATCTCAGGGGCGTCGTACAGGTCGCTTCGGACGACGGGCACGTCGGGCAGCCCGTAGCGGGCGAGCACCTGCCCGATCAGGTCGGTCAGCCAGGCCGGGGCCACGGGGGACACGTTGACACCGGCGAGCAACTGCACTAGGTCCACCCCCACTGCACTGGTGGGCGACGTCTCGTAGTCCTGCCAGTCATTGTCGGCGTCGGTGACTTCGTCCTGCGCTGACGCAACCGGCCCAGGGTGAGGACCGAAGTCCGGGAGCAGCAGCCGCACTTCACGCTCGTGGCTGAAGCTCATGCGCTTGTGCATGACCGGCAGGAACAGGTTTCGCTCCGGGATGACATCGCGGGCGAAGTCCACATAACGCACCTCCCCACCCGTCACGTGGCGCTCGTCGGTGATCGAGGCCGTCAGCCTGCGCCAGGTGGTGCGCACTGCAAGCCCCCGGTCCGCGTACGCCGACCACATCGCGGCCGACTCGTGCTCCGACATGTGCCAGCAGCTCACGCTCAGATGGCGAGTTCGCATCTTCCACAGCAGGGCGGGGAGGTGAGACGCGTCCACAGAGTTCGGCCCGAAGGCCTCCTTGAAGAAGTCGGTGTTCGGCGGCCCGACCGCGCCCTCCCAAGGATCTTGAAAAGTGTTGAGCCGGGCAAAGTGCAGGGAACCGGTCTCCAGCATCGACAGCAGCTTGGCGACGTCGAGGTAGCGCCAGAGCTGGACGTCGGGGTTGCTGGGTGGCGTGAGATCGCCGTTAGGGGCGTAGGCCATGAGTTCCCTTCCCAATGGAATCGGCGGCCTGCGCGCATGCTGCGCGCACAACGGCCCGAAACGGCGCTTTCAGTCCTCACACTAGGACTGTCGATCGCTGTCGCGTTATCAACATCAGGGCCAAGCTGACCTGCACGAACACCGGTCGCCACGCGTCAGACCGGGGATCTGTTGGAGCCTCTGTCTAGTTGTGGTGGCACTGCACCGTCTCCAGCCGCTGGACGTCGTCGGTCAGGCCATGCCCACTCAGGAACGTCCCGACCTGCTCGGCGACGCGGTCCATCATCTCCTCGCGGTTCAGCCAGGCGAACCGCTGCGCCCAGCGCAGCGCCTCGATGTAGGCGTCGAACTCCGGCGTCCCCTCCTGCAGGTACGCGAGGTCCCGGTCGGCCAGCTCGATGCCCTGGGCGCGGCACCACTCCTGCGCCCGGCGGATGTGCACCGAGGCGAGCTTGTTGCCCACGCCGCGGGAGCCGGAGTGCAGGAACAGCCACACCCGGTCCTGCTCGTCCAGCGAGACCTCGATGAAGTGGTTGCCCGAGCCGAGCGAGCCCAGCTGCAGCGGCCAGTTGCCCGCGGCGCCGTCGGCCTGCTCGACGCCGGCCAGCCCGCGCAGCTCGGCGACCCGCGCCTCGGCGCTGGGCCGCAGCTTCTTGTTGTACCGGCCGGCCGACAGCGGTACCGCCCGGGAGATCTGCCCGTGCAGCACGCTCAGGTCCGTTCCGGTGAGGTCGGTGGCGGCGAACTGGGTGCGCACCGCCGTCATCCCGCAGCCGATGTCGACCCCGACCGCGGCCGGGATGATCGCGCCCTCGGTGGGGATCACCGAGCCGACGGTCGCGCCCTTGCCGAGGTGCGCGTCGGGCATCAGCGCCAGGTGCGGGTGGATGAAGGGCATCGCCGCGGTGCGCTCGGCCTGCTCGCGGGTGCTGGGCTCCAGGATGGACGCCCAGCTCAGCAGGCGTCCGTTGATCGTCTCCATGGTCCTTTCTCGTCTCGTCGTCCCCTGGGGCGGCCATGTTGGCCGACATGGCCGCACGGGGGTGGGGTGGGTGGTGCCGCGCGGCCGGTGCAGTCAACGCGGTCGCCGGGGTGACCGCACCCGGATTACCCCGGTCGTCGGCGTGGCACGCTGCGCGTCGTGCCCGTGCGGAGGAGTGCCGGTGTGCTGCTGTACCGCCGGGCCGTGGACGGCGGCGTCGAGGTGCTGCTCGGGCACATGGGCGGGCCGTTCTGGGCGCGCAGGGACGCCGGGGCCTGGTCGGTGCCCAAGGGCGAGCACGAGCCGGGGGAGGAGCCGCTGGACGTCGCCCGGCGGGAGTTCGCCGAGGAGCTGGGCTCGCCGGTGCCCGCGGAGGAGTTCGTCGACCTCGGCGAGCTGCGGGTGACCAGCGGCAAGCTGCTCACCGTCTTCGCCGCCGAGGGCGATCTGGACGCCACCGCGTGCATCAGCAACACCTTCGACCTGGAGTGGCCGCCGCGGTCGGGCCGGGTGCAGCAGTTCCCGGAGATCGACCGGGCGGCCTGGGCCACCGTCGAGGCGGCCCGGCTGAAGCTGGTCAGGGGTCAGGTGCCGTTCCTGGACCGGCTGCTGGCCCGGCTCGACCCCGCCTGAGGAGCGCCCCGATCCGGTGTGGGGCGCTCCCCAGGAGTCAGGGACGGCCGGCGTGCGGGACGTCGACGGTGGTGGTGAGCAGGACCGCCTCGCGGGCCGGCGCACGGTTGTGCTCGTAGAAGTCCGGCGCGCTGCACAGCAGCAGCGTGCGGCCGTCGTCCCCGCCGAGGGCGCAGGCGAACACGCCCAGCCCCTCGGGGGCGCGCACCTCGTCGACCACCTCGCCGCCGGGGGACAGCCGCGCCGCCCGGCCGCCGACGGCATCGGCGATCCAGAGGTGGCCCTCGGTGTCCAGCGTGCAGCCGTCGGGGGCGACCACCAACTGGCCGAGCACCTCCTCGGTGGTGGCCCCGGTGACCTCCGGGCCGAGCTGGGCGAACACCCGCCGGCCGGTGAGCGAGCCGTCCGGAGCCAGGTCGAAGGCGGTGACCCGGTTGCCCAGCGTCTCGTCGACCAGCAGCGTCCCGCCGTCCGGGGTGATCACCATGCCGTTGGGGAACTGCAGCCCCTCGGCGACCACGGTGACCGTGCCGTCGGGGTCGACCCGCTTGAGCGACGCGGTGCCCGCCGCCCCGCCGCCCATCAGGTCGAAGCCGAAGTCGCCGGTGTAGACCCGGCCGGCCTCGTCGACCACGAGGTCGTTGAGGTGGCCGCCGCAGCGCTCGGTGAGGTCGGCCAGCTCGGAGGTCTCGCCGTCGGCGACCCGCAGCAGCCGGTGGTCCTTCATCGACACCGCGACCAGCGTGCCGTCGGGCAGCCAGCCCAGCCCCGAGGGTTGCCCGGCCACCTCGGCCACCACCTGCTCCGCGCCGTCGGTGCCGATCCGGCTGATCGTGTGCCGGTAGAAGTCCGACACCCACCAGGTGCCGTCGTGCCAGCGCGGGCCCTCGAAGAAGGCGCCGCCGGTGAACAGGGTGGTGAGTGACCTCGTCGTCATGGCCGGACCCTAGCCAGCACGGGCCGCCGCGCCCAGCTCCCGGTTTCCTGTCCCGTCTGCTCGGGCACGGGCACTCCGACATCGCGCAGGACGACGGAGGGACACCCCATGCAGGTCGGTTACAAGCTCGCCACCGAGGCCTTCACGCCCATGCAGATCGTCGAGCAGACGGTGGCGGCCGAGGAGGCGGGCTTCGACTTCGTCGAGCTCAGCGACCACTACCACCCGTGGCTGGAGGAGCAGGGGCACAGCGGGTTCACCTGGTCGATGCTGGGCACGATGGCCGCGAAGACCGAGCGGATCGGCCTGGCCACCGGCGTCACCTGCCCGACCGTGCGGTACCACCCGGCGATCATCGCCCAGGCCGCGGCGACCGTGCAGATCCTCTCCGGCAACCGGTTCACCCTGGGCATCGGCGCCGGTGAGCGGCTCAACGAGCACGTCGTCGGCGGCGGCTGGCCGGCCGTGCGGATCCGGCACCACATGCTCCGCGAGGCGCTGCAGATCATCAACCTGCTCTGGCAGGGCGGCTACCAGTCCTACGAGGGGAAGTACCTCACCCTCGAGGACGCCCGGGTCTTCGACCTGCCCGACCAGCTGCCGGTGATCGCGGTGGCCAGCGGTGGGCCCGGGGCCTCCAAGCTCGCCGCCGAGTACGGCAGCGGCCTGTTCGCCACCGAGCCGAAGCCCGACCTGGTGCAGGCCTACGCCGAGCACGGCGGGAGCGGGCCGAAGTACGCCGAGGTGCCGATGGCCTGGGCGACCGACGAGGACGCCGCCGCGCAGGAGGCGCTGAAGACCAGCCGCTGGGCGCTGTCGGGCTGGAAGGTGATGAGCGAGCTGCCCAACCCGGTCAACTTCGACGCCGCCAGCAGCACGGTGACCGCCGAGGACATCAAGGGCCAGTTCTCCTGCGGCCCGGACCTCGACCGGCACGTGCAGCAGGCCCAGCCCTACGTGGACGCCGGCTTCGACCACATCGTGCTGCAGAACGCCGGCCCCGACCCGGACGGCTTCATGGCGGTCTGCAAGAGCGAGCTGATCGAGCGGGTGCGGTCGCTGACGCCGTCGTCCTGAGCACCACTGCGCCGGACCACCGACCCGCTGGGGTGAGCCGCGAGGAGCGCTGGCAGCGCCGGCTGGCGCTGCCGGTGCTCGTCGCGGCCCTGGCGTCGGTGCCGGCGATGTTCCTGGCCTTCGTCGGCGGCCCGCTGGGCACCGCCGGGCGCTGGGTGGACCTGCTCAGCGGCGCCGTGCTGGTCGGCGAGGCGGTCGTGCTGTTCGCGGTCGCCGAGCACAAGCGGGCCTGGATCCGCGGGCACGTCGGGCTGCTGCTGCTCACCCTCGCGGTGGCCGTCGCCGTCGTCCTGGCCGTCGGGCCGGTGCAGGTGCTCCGGCTGGTCCGGGCGGTGGGGGCGCTGCGGGTGCTCCGCGCCGGCCGGATCGTGCGGGCGGCCCGGGAGCTGCGGGACCGGCTCGGCTGGACCGGCCGGGCCTCCAGCGTGTTCGCCGTCGCGGCCGGGCTGCTGGCCGCCGTCTTCGTCGGGGTGGTGCTGGCCGACCCGACGTCGCGGTCCCGGTCGCTGCTGACCTGGGCGGTCGGCCCGGTCAGCACCCCGGTGGTCGTCGTCCTGTCCGTGGTCGCCGGCCTGCTGCTGGGTGGCGCGACCTACCTGCTCGCCCGGGACAGCGGGCTCGGCGACGAGGAACCGGCGGACACCGAGACCTGATCGAGATGCCCCGATTCCGGTTGAGTCCGGCCACGGGCGGGCACCCACGAGGACGGTACGTACGGCACGTCCGCACGGAGAGAAGGAGATCGACATGGGACTGATGAGCAAGCTCACCAAGGGTGCTGCGGCCAAGAAGGCGATCTCGGCGGCGCAGAAGCCGGAGAACCAGCGCAAGATCAAGAGCGCGATCTCCTCGATGCGCGGCAAGAGCAGTGGCGGCAGCACCACCGGGCGCGGCCAGGCCTGACCCGACGCCCGGCGGCGTTGCGCCGCCGGGCTGGTCAGGGCCCCGGGCTGGTCAGATCCCGAACGGGTCGGGGCCGACCTCGCCGACGTTGCGGCGCACGGCCGCGAGCAGCTCGGTGAGTCGTTCGCGGTCGTGCGCGCTGAGGTCCCCGACCGTGCGCCGTTCGAGTTCGGCCCAGATCTGCTCCACCCGGTCTCGCAGTGCCCGCCCCTGCGGGGTCAGCGACACCAGCACCACCCGGCGGTCCTCGGTCGAGCGCTCGCGCCGGACGAATCCGGCGTCTTCCAGCCTGGCCACCGCCTTGACCGCGGTCGGCGGCTCGACCTGCAGCTCGCGGGCCAGTTCGCCGGGGGAGCGTGGCTCCTGGGCCCACAACAGCATGAGCAGCAGTTCCTGCCCGGGGTAGAGCCCCACCTCGCGCAGCAGCGAGCCGGCCAGCGTGCGGTGCGCCCGGGCCACGGCGGGGATCAGCGCACTGATCGGGCCGACGCTCTCGACCGGGTCGGCCATCGATCGCACTCCTCGGAATATCGTGAGTCGGCTAATGGTTCGTCGGCTACAGGAATCGCATCAGGCGGTCCCCGGTCCGAGGGAGTACAGCATGAGCAGCACCCCGCACAGCAGCGACAGCCCTCTGGTCGCCGTCGTCGGCGCCACCGGCCAGCAGGGTGGGGCGACCGCCCGGGCCCTGCTGGACGCCGGCGCGCAGGTCCGCGCCCTGGTGCGCGACCCCGATGCGGCAGCCGCGCAGGCACTGGCCGCGCGCGGCGTCGAGCTGGCCCGCGCTGACCTGCGCGACCCGGAGTCGCTGCGCGCGGCGTTGCGCGGCGCCGACCGGGTCTTCGCGATGACGACCTTCGCCGACGAGCGCGGCGTGGACGGCGAGGTGGAGGACGGGCGTGCCCTGGCCGACGCGGTGGCCGCCGCCGGCGCCGGCCACCTGGTCTACAGCTCGGTCGGCGGCGCCGAGCGGCACACCGGCGTCCCGCACTTCGAGAGCAAGCGCCGGGTCGAGGAGCACATCGAGGCCCTGGGACTGCCGGCGACCTTCCTGCGGCCGGTGTTCTTCATGGAGAACCTGACCGGGCAGGGACCGTCGGTCGAGGACGGCACGCTCGTCGTCCGGCTGCCGCTGCCCGGTGACGTGCCGGTGCAGATGGTGGCCGTCGCCGACATCGGCGCCGCTGCCGCCGCGACCCTGCTGGACCCGAGCCGGGTGCCTGGCGGTGCGATCGAGCTGGCCGGTGACGAGCTGACCGGCGACCAGGTCGCCCAGGTGTTCGGCGCCGCGGCCGGGCTGCCCGCGCGCTACGAGGCGCTGCCGCTGGCCGTGCTCGGCGGCGACGAGGACATGACCGCCATGTTCACCTGGTTCACCCAGCGGCCGGCCTACCAGGGCGACCTGGCGGGCACGCGCGCGCTGGTGCCCGGCGTTCACGACCTGGACGGCTGGCTGGTCGACACCGGCTGGACGCCGGCCGGCTGAGCGGCGGACCGGCCTGCTGTCGCCGGTTTCCTGCCAGATCGGTCGCGCGGGGGACCGGGGATGCCGGCGGTGGTCAGACTGCCGTCCGTGACCCCTGACCTCCGTGTCGACCTCGACGCCCTCGTGCCGGACTCGCCCGCGGCAGCCCTCGCGCGGGAGGTGGCCGCCCGGTTCTGCTCCCCGGCGCTGCTGGCGCACTCCTGCCGCTCGTACCTGTGGGCGGCGCAGTACGGGCGGGCGCGCGGCATCGCGTTCGACGCCGAGCTGCTGTACGTGGCGGCGATGCTGCACGACATCGGGCTGGTGCCGGTGTTCGACAGCGCGACGGTGCCGTTCGAGGAGGCCGGCGGCGCGGTGGCCTGGGTGTTCGCTGCCGGGGCCGGCTGGGACGCCGAGCGCCGCGACCGGGTGGCCGGGGTGATCGTGGCGCACATGGCCGAGCAGGTGGACGTCGCGACCGACCCCGAGGGGCACCTGCTGGAGCTGGCGACCGGGCTGGACGTCTCCGGTCGCCGCCCCGACGACTGGCCGGCCGCCTTCCGCACCGAGGTGCTCGCCCGGTACCCGCGGCAGGGCCTGGCCGAGGAGTTCCTCGGCTGCTTCACCGAGCAGGCCCGGCGCAAGCCCGCGTCGCTCGCCGGCCGATTCGTCGCCGGCGGGTTCGCCGAGCGGGTCCGGGCCAACCCGCTCGACGGCTGAGGTCGCCTGCGGTCAGGCGGTGAACCGGCCGCCGGGCTGCTCGGTGAGCCGGCCGGCCCGGGCGACCTGCGCCAGCGCGGACTCCAGCAGCGGCAGCAGGGCCGGGGTGCGCCGGCGGTGGCCGAAGACGTCCAGCGTGCGCTGGAACAGCTCGTCCCGGGTCAGCCCGCCGTCGGCCCGGCACAGCGCCACCATGGCGTTGCCGACCTCGGCCGGGGCGACCTGGTCCAGCGGTCGCTCCGCGCTGGTGGCCTGACGTCGGAACCAGGTCCAGGACGCCGGGTCGATCGACGCCGGCCAGACGAACTCGCCGTCGACGGTGGCCGTGGCCGGCAACAGCGCCAGGAGTGCGTCGCGGCGCGCCTCGGTCACCCGGGAGAGCCCGAACGCGGCGGCGGCCAGCCGGGTCAGCCGGTCGCGGTGGACGGGCCCCTCGGCCTTGAGCCCGGCGGTGAGCACCCGGCGGACCACCTTGGCGACCGCGGGGTCGGCGAGCTGGTCGAGCTGCTTCCGGTCCCCGGCCGGCCGCGGTGTCCAGGCGATGAACGGCTGCTCCTCGTCCAGCGGCGCCGACGTACCGACGGCAGCCGCCCTGCTCGCGGTGGTCTTCCTCGGCGGGGTCGTCTTCGGCGGGGTCGTCTTCGCCGGGGTGGCCTGGGACATGGTGGTCTTCGCCGGGGTGGCCTGGGACGTGGTGGCCTGGGACGTGGTGGCCTGCCCGGCCCGGGTGGCGGTCGCCGGCAGGGTGGCCCTGCGCAGCTGCGCCGCCTCCGTGGCCGGGACGTCGACGGCCGCGGGACCGGCGGGAGACGATTCCGCGGAACCGTCCACCACGGCCGGCGGCTGGGTCGCCGGGTCCGTGGTGGCGGATTGAATCGGGGCGAGGTCGGCTGGCGACGGTTCCGCGGAACCGCCGGTGGGCTCGGTCCCGGTGGCGGGTGCCTCGACCTCGACGGACCCGGTCTCGGATGCCTCGACCTCGGCCCCGGGTGCCTCGACCTCGGGCGCGGGTGCCTCGACCTCGGGCGCGGGTGCCTCGACCTCGGGCGCGGGTGCCTCGATCTCGGGCTCGACGGGCTGGGCGGCGGGGGTCGGGCGCAGCTGGATGACCTCGGCGAGGGGGCCGTCGTACTCCGGCTCCGGGTCGGGCTCGGGCTCGGGCTCCACCACCGGCGGGGCGGCAGCCTCGACGGCGGCGGACAGCGAGGACAGCACCGCCTCGCGGTCGGCGAGCCAGGTGGGCAGCCACACCCGCTCCACGGCCGGCCAGTGCATCAGCTCGCCGAGCACCTCGACGGGCAGGCCGTCGCGGTCGCCGACGGTGGTGCGCCGGGCCCAGGCCGGGCCGTCGAGCAGCACGGCCAGCACCGGGGAGTCCGGGGCCTGCGGGTGGGCGACGGTCAGGTCGAGCCGGAAGTCCGACAGCCCGACGTCGGTGCGCACGACCAGCCCGCGGCCGGACAGGCCGGCGGCGACCTCGTCGCGGTGCCGGTCGAGGGCGGCCGCGGCGGGCCGGGGGAGCGCGTCGGTGCCGAGGGTGGCCAGGTCGAGGTAGGCGCGCAGGTGCTGCAGGCCCGTCGAGGTGGTGTCCTCGGACCGCAGCTGCGCCGGGTCGAAGGAGCTGAACACGATGACCTGCCGCCGGGCCCGGGTGATCGCCACGTTCAGCCGACGCTCGCCACCGGCGCGGCCGAGCGGGCCGAGGTCCAGCGACAGCCGCCCGGTGGCGTCCGGGCCGGCGCCGAGGGAGAGCAGCACCGTGTCGCGCTCCTCGCCCTGCACGGCGTCGACGTCCTTGACGAACAGGCCCTCGCCGTCGGTGCGGTCCAGTGCCTCGGCGACGCGCTCGTCACCGCCGTCACGGAGCAGCTCCTCGATCAGCGCCCGCTGCGGGGCGCTGACGGTGACGACGCCCAGCGACGGCACGGCCGGGGCGACCTCGGCGAACCGGCGCAGCACCTCGGTCACGACCGCCCGGGCCTCCGTCGGGTTGGTCTGCTGCTCCGGGCCCGAGCGGACGAACGTCCCCTCGACCTGCACCAGGGAGATCCCGCGACCAGCCGGCACGGCGGGCCCGGGCGCGGGGAAGGAGGAGAGCCGGCCGTCGTAGTACCGGCCGTTGCTGAACGCGATGAGCGTCTCGTCCTGGCTGCGGTAGTGCCAGGTCAGCCGCTGTCGCGGCACCCGGGCCTGCAGGCAGGCCGCGAGGAGGCTCTCCTCGTCGGCGTCCGGGGCGATCTCGTCCACGGACGGCGCACCGACGGGGGTCGGCGGCAGCTGCCGGCCGTCCCCGACGACGACCGCCGACCACGCCCGGCCGAGCGCACCGACCGCGTCGGCGACCCGCAGCTGCGACGCCTCGTCGAACACCACCAGGTCGAACAGCCCGGGGGCGGTGGGGAGGAGACGGGCCACCGAGTCGGGGCAGGCGAGCACGCACGGCATCACCGCGGTGATCAGCTCGCCGTGGGTGGACAGCAGGCCGCGCACGCCCACACCGTGACGCTGCTCGGACAGTTCCCGGCGCAGGGCGCCGACCTGTTCGGCGTCGAGTCGGCGGCCGGCCAGCGCCCCGGCCGGCAGCGCGTCGACCAGGTGGGAGCGGACGGCGCGGGACGCGGCGCCGAAGCGGGCGACCGTCCGCTCGTGCTGCCCGGCGTCGAAGGCGTCCAGCCCGGTCGCGGTCCGGCGCTCCTCGAGCGAGGCCTCGGCCAGCCCGCGGTCGAAGGCGCGCACCGCGTCGTCGGCGGGCAGCAGCCCGTCGCGCAGTGCGGCCCGCGCCTCGGTGAGCCCGGCCAGCCGCAGCGGCTCCAGGGTGTCCAGCAGGCTCACCCACCGGCGCAGCGACATCGGGTGCACGTACTCCACCCCGCGCTCGGGGCGGGTCATCGTCCAGCGCAGCACCAGGCCGTCGTCCCCGCTCCACGCCGCCAGCAGCGCGGTGTCGCTGGAGCAGGCGGCCAGCAGCACGTTCAGCGCGTCACGCAGCCGGGCGACGGTGCGGGCGGACGACGGGTCGGAGACCGGGCCGCCGGCCAGGAAGCGGCGCACCGCACCGGCGAAGCCGGTGGTCCCGTCGACCGAGGCGGCCGCCCGGCGCAGCCAGCGCACCTCGGCGTCCAACACCGTGCGGCCGGCGTCGGTGAAGGGGTTCCAGCCGGCGGGGACCAGCAGGCCCGGGACGGCGGCGGCGCGCCCGGCGAGGGACTGCACGGCGGTCTGCAGCCGGTAGAGGGCGGCGGTCAGCTCGGGCACGTCGGAGGTCTTGACCGAGACGCCGGGCCGCAGCGCCGGGGCCAGCTGGTCGCGGACGGCGGCCAGCTTGCCGCGGCGGCCCATCCAGCCGGCGGCCGCGGCCTCCTGGGCCTGCACGAACAGGTCGCCCAGCGGCAGGGCGAGGGCTGCCGGGGTGGCGACGTCCAGGCCGGGCTGCTCGGTGCCGGCCAGTTCGGCGACGGCCGCGGTCAGGTCGTCGGTCGCCGCCGCCCAGCGGGGCGTGCGCACCTGGTCCAGCACGTCGAGACCGATGGCGGGGCCGGTGAGCAGGTGGACGATCGCGTCGAGGTCCTCGGCGGTGCGGGCCGCGCGGACGACGGCGGCCAGCCCACCCTCGCCCGGCAGGTCCCGGACGGCGGCGTCGACGGCCACCGCGGCCTGCTGCACGGCGGTGATGTCGATGTCGATGGTGTCCAGGAACGCCCAGGCGTGCCCGGCCGCGGGCCGGGCCAGGCCGGCGATGTCGGGCAGCAGGGCCAGCGCCCGGCTCACCTCCAGCACGGTGGAGGGGGTGGCCCGGGCGGCGAACCCGGTGGTCACCGGCAGTGCGGGGACCGCCCCGTCGGTGGCCAGCACCGCGGTGCGGGCCGAGTAGGAGGACAGCCCGGCGGCGTTGGGGGCGTGCAGCCGCTCGGCGTACTGCTCCAGGTCGCGGGTGGCCGAGCGCAGGCGCTCGACGTCGGCCGCCATGCCCTGCGGGTCGTCCGCGACGGTGTGCTCGAGGGCGGTGCGGACCTGGGCGCGGACCACGGCCGGCCGGCTGCCCTTGTCGTGCAGGTCGAGCACGAACGGCCCGAGCCCCACCGCGTCCAGCCGGCGGGCGACGACGTCCAGCGCCGTCCGGTTGCCGGCCACGAACAGCACGCGCTTGCCCTCGGCGACGGCGCGGGCCAGCAGGTTGGTGATGGTCTGTGACTTGCCGGTGCCGGGCGGGCCCTCCAGCACGAAGGTCCGCCCCGCGAGCGCGTCGGCGACGGCGCGCAGCTGGTGGGCGTCGGCCGGCAGCGGGCACCGGGCGGCGAGCGCGTCGAGGTCGACCGGGCCGGCGATGTCCTCGACCGGGTCGGTGAACCGCTCGTCCCGGCCCTCGACGAGGTGCGCGACCAGCGGGTTGGCCGCGAGGTCCGACCAGTGCTCGTCGAGGTCGGCCCACAGCCGGTACCCGGCCACGGGGAGCACGGCCAGGTCCGCGGTCGCCTCGACCCGGTAGGGCAGCTCCGCGGCGGCCAGCGCGTCCCGCACGGCCTGCAGTGCCGCCGGCAGGTCGATGGCCGCGCCGTCCGTCCCGGAGGCGGCGAGGCCGGGGACGGTCAGGTCGTGCCGGCGGTGCAGCTCGGCCAGCAGGCAGTCGTTGGGCGTGCTGCTGCCGGACTCGTCCAGGGCCAGCCGCCAGGAGCCGCTCCGGGCGTCGGGGACCAGGACGACGGGCAGCAGCACCAGCGGTGAGCGCACGGTCCGGCCGTCGAGCTCCCAGACCAGCGAGCCGAGCGCGAGGTGCAGGTCGTTGGCACCGGTCTGCTCGACGATGCTGCGGGCCCGGTGGGCCAGCGCGCGCAGCCGGGGGAGGTGGTCCGAGGGCGGCAGGTCGAGTCGCACCGACCGCCGCTCGGTGAGCAGCTCGGTGAGCTCGGCGGTCGGCAGCTCGCGGGCGGCGGTCAGGCTGCGCTCGCGCTGCTCGCCGGCCGGCCGGTCACCGGGCAGCAGGGTCAGCGTCTTGCCGCTGCTGAGCAGGTCCTCCAGCAGCGGGAGCGCGTCGTACGGCACCGCCAGCGGGAGGCCCGCGTGCCAGGGGTGGTCGAGCAGCCGGTCGCGGAGGCCGCTGCCCAGCAACGCGTCCTGCCACTCCCGTACCCGGGCGGGGACCCGTGCGGCGTCCTCGGCGGCCGACGGAGCGGGGGAGTCCGCCGCGCCCGTGCGCGGAGCGGGGACCGCGGCGTCGTCGTCCTGGCCGGGGGTGGGCAGCGGGCGCACCCCGTCCCGGCGCGCCCGGTGGACGTCGGTGACCCCGACGACCCGGTCGAGGTCGCCGGTCAGCCACCGGCTGCGGGCCGGGCCGTGCAGGTCGGCGCTGGTGTCACCGCGGTCGGTGAGCAGGGTGGTCTCGACCAGCCGGAGCTCGCCGCGGTCGACCAGCTCGACGAGCGCGGACACGTCGGTGGTGACCGCGGCCTCGGCGCTGCGCTCGGCCCGCCAGTAGCCGAGGAAGGCGTGCCCCTGGACCACCCAGACCAGCGGCCGGATCCCGACGTGCTCGCAGGCGGCGGCCAGGGTGAGGACGGTGTCCAGGGAGGTGCCGGCCCGGCCGTCGAGGACCTCGCCGGGGGTGCGGACCCGATGGCCGGTCTCGGCCCAGCCGGCGGACGGCTCGCTGTACCGGATCTCCCGGCGGCGCACCGCCCAGGTGAGCGCCTCGACGATCTCGTCGACCCGCTCGGCGCCGTCGGTGTAGCCGGCCATGCTGCCGCTCTCGGTGCCCTCCTCCAGGAGGGCGGCGGCCTCGGCGACCAGGGCGGTGACCGCGGGGTGCTGCGGCTGCACGTGGGCGGCGAGCAGCTCCAGGGCGAGCGGCAGGGGAGCGGCCTGCCAGCGGGCGTCGGCGAGCAGCCGCACCGGCACCCGGTGCGCGAGCAGGACCCGGCCGGCGGTCTCCAGCTCGACCTGCACCCAGCCGTCGTGGTCCTCGGCCACCTGCTGCATCGCCGCGGGGTCGAGGGCGAGGTCGACGTCCAGCACGGTCGTGCGGCCGGCGTCGAGGTCGACCAGCCGCTCCACGGCCGCGCCGACCGGACCCCCGCCGTCCTGCACGCCCACCCGCAGGGTGGCTCCCCGCACGGTGGTGCCGGTGCCGGTCAGGGTGAGTCGGGAGACGACCGGGACGCCGCTGTGCGCCAGCGCCTGACCGAGCACGGGGGCGACCGTGAGGTCGACGGTGACCGGCGACGTCGACGGTCGGGCCGGGCCCTCGGAGCTCCACTGCGCGTCGGCCACGTTCCCCATGGCCCCTGTCTACCCGGTCGGACGGACCGTTCCGCTCAGGTCCGGCCGACGGATGGTGCGGGTGTGACAGCAGTTGTCGTTCTGTGACGGAACTCCCCGAACGGCGGCGGACCGTCAGAGCCGGGCGAGGGTGCTGCAGTCCGGGCAGAGCGCCTCGGAGACCTCCGGCTGCGGCGGCCAGGGCACCTCCTCGTCGCGGGCGACGTAGGCGCCGCAGAGGGCGGTGCGGCCGCGGGAGCCGGAGAGGCCGAGCGTGGCGTGCGCGGGTCCGATCAGCCGTGCCGTCTGGCCGGCCGGGTCGTCGAGCGACCCGACCATCATCACGGCGCGAGCCGTGCGGTACGTGAACCCCATGGCCTCACGATGGGAGGCGCGGGCGGCATCTTCCGGGCAACACGCTCACTGCGCCAGCCCCGACGCCCCACCGGTCCCGCCCGTCCCACCGGTCCAGGGCCCGGGCGCGGCCGTACCGCCACCGCTGGCCTTCCCCCAGGCCAACGGTGACGGTACGGGGACTCGGACCGGTCAGGCGGTGAAGCCGGCGCGGTCGACCTTGCGGTGGAACCGCTCACCGAGCTTGCCGCCGAGCACGGCGCCCAGGAGCGTGACGACCAGGACGGCGACCAGGGCGATGATGCCGGCGGTCGTGAGGGTGCCCTCGTCGATCGGGATGCGCGGCAGGTCCAGCTGGGAGAGCACGTTGTACTGCGAGCCGAGGACGGCGCCGGCGATGGCGAGAGCCAGGACGACGAGCAGCCCGACCACCCACACCGCCACGCCCTGCCGGATGCCGTCGAAGCGGGCCATCCGCCCGGCGACGTACCCACCGGCCAGGTAGGCCAGGAACAGGACGACGAGCAGGGCGATCCCGCCGCCGATGCCGATGCCGCCGGCGTTGGAGGTGGCCTCGTCGACCGAGGGCACGTCCTGGGTCAGCCCGATGGCGACCCCGGCCGCGGAGACCACCGCGACGAGCAGCACGGCGAGACCGTTGGCGGACAGCCAGCCGAAGAAGGCGGCACCCCACTTGATCCCGCCGAAGCGGTCGTGCTGCCGGTCGACGGCGTCGCGGGCGGCGCCCTTGCTGGCGAAGGCACCTGCGCCGGGGTCGGCGGTGTTGTTGCGGAAGCTCGTCTCCCGGTCGCCGACGGAGGTGCCGCGGTCGGAGGGGTCGTTCGGTGCGGTGCTGCCGGTCATGGGGTGCTCCAGGGATGAGGTCGTCGCGGCCGGCGGGCGAGCAGCCGCCCGCCGGCCGCGACGAGTTCAGGGGCGCGACCGGGGGCGAAGCCGGCCCGGGACGGTCGCGTGTGGGTCGCCGGGCGGCCGGCCGCCGGTCGGGGACCGGCCGGCCAACAGGCAGCGGGGCGGGTGCGCGGGGCGCACCCGCCAGCTCAGCGGCGGTTGGTGTCCGTGACGTCGTCGGTGTCGATCTGCTCCTTGCGGACCGTGTCGGCCACGGTCTCCTGCTCGGTCACCGTCTCGGTGTCCAGGCGCACGCGCTCGACGGGCACGGCCTCCTTCTGCACGACCGGGCGCTCGGCGTGCAGCACGACCTCGTGCTCCTCCTCGGAGATCGCCGGGCCGTCGAGGGCCTCGCCGCGGTTGGCGTCGGTGATCGGCTCACGCTCGATGCGGACCTCCTCGTGGGAGACCGGGACCGTGGTCGTCACGTTCTCGGTGACGACGAACTTGCGCAGCCGGGCGCGGCCGGACTCGACCTGCTGGGTGCCGACGCGGAGCTGCTCCTCGGAGCGGGTCATCGCGTCGTCGGTGGTCGGGCCGGAGGTGTCGTGGCCGACGGTGCCGTGCCGGTTCGTGTCGATGCCGGTGCCGGTGCCGGTGCCGGTGCCGGTGTCCCGGCCCGTCGTGGTGTCGGTGCCGCCGCCGGTGGTGACCGTGGTGTCACGGGTGCCGGTGCCCACGCCGTAGTAGCGGTAGAGCTCCTCCTCCTCGGCGGGGGAGAGGTGGCCCTGGTCGGCGTCGATCCGGGGGGCGTCCTTGACCTTGGCCTTCTCGAAGGGCACCCGGAGGGTGCCGTCGGCGACCGAAGCGTCGCTGATCGGGACGAAGGTCTCCGAGGTGCCGAACAGGCCGGTGCTGACCGTGGCCCACTCCGGGGTGCCGGTCTGGTCGTCCAGGTAGACCTGCCCGACCTTGCCGAGCTTGTCGCCGCTGGCGTCGACCGCGTTGCTGCCGATGACGGTGGTGATGTCCTGCTGGGTGATCACGATGCCTCCAGGGGGGTCTGGGTGGACTGGGGACGACCGTGGTGCCGTCGTCCGCCGGACCCTCCTGTGCCCTTCCGTTTACGTCGTAAACGGAAGGGAGATGACATTCGCCCGGGGTTCATCGTGCAGGCCGCCGCGCCGCCGGCCGGCGGGGCGGCGGGTCGCTCCCGGTGATCGTGTGCAGCGCGATCGTGACGGGGTCAGGCCAGGTCGCCGACCTCGCCGTCGTTGTTCTTCGCCTGGTGCAGCACCCGCTCCAGCCGGTCGAGCAGGTTCTCCAGCGACTCCTCGAACTCCGCCGCCGACTTGTCCTGACCCAGCAGCTGCTCGGTGCGCGCCAGGTTCGGGTACTCGGCCAGGTCGGTCTCCCGCTGCGCCTGTGCGTCGCCCTCCGGCTGGTCCAGCAGGCTGACCTGGGCGCCGATCTGGGTGACCTCCAGCAACAGGTGGCCGAGCAGGAAGCTGGAGTACGCCCGGTAGGCCGCGACCGCGGCCTGGTCGGAGAAGCCCGCCTCGGACAGCGTGCCCAGGAAGGACTCGACCAGGCGCAGGCTGCGCAGTGGTGGCCGCACCCAGGGGGCGGCCGGGGGGCGGCTGGCGATCAGCGGGAAGACCGCCGGGTGGGCCAGGGCGATCCGGCGCATCCCGTGCGCGAGCCGCACGAGGTAGTCCTGCCAGCCGGCGTGGTCGCCGATGTAGACGTCGTCGCCGTCCTCGTCGTCCCAGAGCGTCTCGACCACCCGGTCGACGACCCCGTCGAGGAGGTCCTCGCGGCCGGGGACGTAGCGGTAGAGCGCCATCGCCTCCACGCCCAGCGAGGAGCCCAGCCGGCGCATGGTGAGCGCGGCCAGTCCGCTCTCGTCGATGAAGTCGATCGCCGCCTGCAGGATCCGTTCCCGGTCGAGCCCGCTGGGCCGGGTCAGCTCACTGGCCGCCGCGGAACCCTTCTGCACGGCCACCAGGTCAGGATCGCGCCCGTCATCACTCGTCGTGGTCACCGTTCACTCCCTCGCGTCACGGTCACTGTCCTCGCCGTCGTCCGGTCGTGGTGTCCCCGCTCATGACACCTACCCCCTGTGGGGCAGGCGAGCCCCGGGTGTCTGTGACGACGATCACTGCTAGCCGTCGTGCTTGCTGCAGTTAGCGGCGGCGGTCGGCTGGGCAGAGACCGGAGGTCAGGTCACATCCCGACCCTGGAGTCCCCATGACCGACACCACCACGCTCATCGCCCAGCTGCGCGCCCTCCTCGTGCTCACCCAGACCGAGGAGCAGATCGCCCGCATCCGGGTGACGCAGGCCCGCACCGACGCCGTCCGCCGCGAACTGCAGCAGAACGCCGAGCACGCGGCCGAGCGGACGACCGCCATCGCCGAGCAGCTGCGCCGGCTCGGCGGCATGACCGACGTCGTCACCCCGGCCCTGGGCCGGCTCGGCGCACTGGTCAAGGCCACGCTCGAGCAGGCCGAGCCGATCGACGAGGCGCTGCTGCAGGACCTGCAGCTGGAGCACCAGCTGCTGGACCGGGCCACCTACCTCAAGGTGCTGGCCCAGACCGCCGAGCAGCCGGCCGTGCACGAGCTCGCCGAGCGGCTGGTCACCGCGCACTCGGCCACCGTCGAGTGGCTGACCGTGGTCCTCGCCGAGCAGGCGCTGGGCGGGCCGGCCGCGCTGCGGGCCACCCCCTTCCAGCGGGTCGCCGGTGGTGCCGGCAAGCTGGCCAGCCTCCCGGTGCGGTTCGCCGCGAACACCGTCAACCGCGCCGTGGACACCGCCCAGCACGCCGGCGGCCAGGCCGGTGGCGCGGTCAACGGGGTCGTCGGCGACGTCGTGGGGCGGGCCACCGCCTTCAGCGGCGCCGTCCGGGAGACTCTCACCGTCGGCCGCGTCGCCTCGTTGCGCCGGGCCGAGCGCATCGCCGAGCGGGAGGGCAACAGCAGCACCGCCGAGGCGGTGGCCGCCACCCGCCGCGAGCTGGGTGACCTCACCGCCGAGGAACTGCCGATCGCCGGCTACGACTCGATGTCCACCGCGCAGATCGCCAAGGCGGTCCGGGAGCTGGACGACCCGCAGCAGGTCAACGCGGTCATCCGCTACGAGGAGGCGCACAAGGCCCGCTCCAGCGTGGTCAGCGCGACCCAGACCCGGCTCGCCGCCCTGGCCAAGGAGGCCGTCGGCATCCCGGAGTGACCCTGCCGGGCCGGCCCGTCGGCCGGCGGTGGTCGGCCAGGCACGTCCCGCGCCCGGCCGACCACCGTGTGCGAGGCCACTCGGCCGCACACGAGACGATCGTCACGATCGCGTTACAGCCGGGTGGGTTCGGGAAATGCTGTGCCTCATGACCACTGTGCCTGAGGTCGCCACCACCCCTGAGGTGCTGGAGAGCGAGTTCTCGCTCATGACCGCCGTGATCCGGCTGGACTTCCTGAGCCGGCGCGACAACGTCGCCATCGACGGCCTGAACGACAGCTCCGACGACGACGACGACTGGGCCAGCTTCAAGGCCGTCGGCACGTCGCTGGACACCGAGGAGGCGCTCGAGCTGCTCGCCCTCGGCGAGGTCGTCGCCCGCAAGGCGCACGAGCACCGCCAGCTCGGCATCCGCGCCGCCCTCCGGGGTGGTGCCGACTGGGCGCAGATCGGTCGCGCGCTGAGCATCTCGCCGCGCGCGGCCTGGGAGCGGCACATCAGCTGGCTGGACGCCCAGGCGGCGGCCCGCCGCGCTGGCGACGCCGGCGCCCTCGACGAGCAGGCCGTCACCGCGGCCCGCCAACTCGCCGGGCGCCGTCCCGCCTGACCACCGTTCGGAGCACCACCGGGGCACCTGGACCACCACCGGTCCAGGTGCCCTTCGTCTTCCCCGGGGTCAGCGGTGCAGGACGGCGAACGTCGCCACCGCGTGCACCAGGGTGCGGCCCTCCTGCGCCACCTCCGCCTCGCAGACCGTCAGGTGCTCGCCCTGCTTGCTGATCCGGCCGGTCACCTCGAGCGTCCCGGGCGAGCCGGGACGCAGGTAGGTGACGGTCAGCTGACTGGTGGCCGGGACGTCGGACTCGCCGGTACGGCTGCGCACCGCCCGCCCCATCGCGGTGTCGACCAGGGTGGCCAGGACGCCGCCGTGCACCGTGCCCGCCTCGTTCAGGTGCTGGTCGGTGGCGTCCAGCCGCAGGTGTGCCGTCCCGTCCTCCGCCGTCCCGCCGTGCACGCCGAGGGTGTCCACGAAGCTCGCGTCGCTCATCCACAGCCGTTACCCGGGGTGCGAGCCGGGCACGCCCGGGTCAGGTGCCCTCGGGCCAGGGGATCTCGGTGAAGCCGAGTCGCTGGTACAGGGCATGGGCGGGGTTCCGGCGGGTCACGATGAGCGACAACCGGGTCTCCCCACCGGCCCGGAGCGTCGTCGCGGCGGCCAGCAACAGGCGGGTGCCGTGCCCGCGGCGCTGCCACCGCGGGTGGGTGACGGCCTGCGCGACGAACGGCAACCCCTGCCACCGGGTGCAGACGACGGCGGCGGCCACCTCACCGGCCTCCTCGGCCAGCAGCCAGGCGTCGGGCAGCGGCGGGCCGTGGGTGCCGGCGGCCGTCGACCGCAGCTCCGCCAGCGCGGCGGGCTGGTCCTCGCCCTCGTCGTCCACCGTGCCGCGGTAGGCCTCGGCCATCACCTCGGCCATCGCCGGCAGGTCGGCCTCCCGTGCCACCCGGACGCCGGTGCGGTCAACCTCGGGCAGTGGCCGGCTGAGGTCCAGGACGAGGTAGGGCCGCGCTTCCATCCGCCGGACGGTAGGCGGGGCCGCTCGGCGGGTCCACGTGTTTGCGCCGGCGACCGAGTGGGATCGGCGGAGGAGTGGTCGAATGGGCCGACCAGACGGCGAGGAGGCCGACGTGCAGCAGGTGAGGCTCGCCTACGGGCGCGCAGGACTGACCGTCGAGCTGCCGGATGACGCGGCGGTGATCACCCCCGTCGAGCACGCGGCTGCCGCGGACGTCCCGGCCGAGCTGCGCCGGGCGCTGCGCGAGCCGGTGGGCGGTGCGCCGCTGCGGGAGCGCGTCCGGCCCGGGCAGACGGTGGCGATCTCGGCCTGCGACGGCACCCGTGCCCAGCCCCGGCACCTGATGGTCCCGGCGGTGCTCGAGGAGCTCGACGGCATCGTGCGGCTCGAGGACGTCGTCGTGCTGGTCGCCACCGGCACCCACCGGGCCAACACCGACGCCGAGCTGCGGGCCATGTTCGGCGACGAGGTCGTGGACACGGTGCGGATCGTCAACCACGACTCCCGGGCGAGTGACACCCACCGCTGGATGGGCACCTTCGGCGACGGCGTGCCGGTGTGGCTCAACGAGCAGTGGGTGGACGCCGACGTCCGGATCACCACCGGCTTCGTCGAACCGCACTTCTTCGCCGGCTTCTCCGGTGGCCCGAAGATGGTCGCCCCGGGCCTGGCCGCGCTGGACACGGTGCTGGTGCTGCACGACGCGAAGCGGATCGGCGACCCGCGGGCGACCTGGGGCGTCACCCAGGGCAACCCGGTGCACGACGACGTCCGGGCGATCACCGCCGGCACCGACGTGACGTACTCCTTCGACGTGGTGCTCAACACCGCGCAGGAGGTGATCGCCGCGTTCGGCGGCGACACCCTGGAGATGCACGCGGTGGCGATCGAGCGAGCCCGCGAGGTGGCGATGGCCCCGGTGGACGCCCCCTTCGACGTCGTGGTCACCACCGGCTCGGGCTTCCCGCTGGACCAGAACCTCTACCAGTCGGTGAAGGGCATGTCCGCCGCCGCGCAGGTGACGAAGCCCGACGGGCTGATCGTCTGCGCGGCGGCCTGCGAGGACGGCTTCCCCGACCACGGCTCCTACCGGGAGGTGCTCACCTCGGCCGCGTCGCCGGAGGCGCTGCTGGAGCTGATCGGTGCCCGGGAGCAGACGGTGCCCGACCAGTGGCAGGTGCAGATCCAGGCCCGCATCCAGGCCGCACACCGGGTCGTGATGCACACCGACCACCTCACCGACGCCCAGCTGGCCGAGGCGCACCTGGCCCAGACCACCGACATCGCCGCCACCGTCGCCGAGGCGGTGGCGGAGGCCGGCCCGGACGCCCGCGTCTGCGTGCTGCCCGAGGGCCCGCAGACGATCCCCTACGTGAAGGACCCCGTCGCCCCTCACCCCACGCTCCGCTCGGGGCGGCCCCCTGCGACAGGGCCGAAGAGCTAGGGGCCGGGGAGGAGGAGGGCCTGGTCGGGGTAGCACCAGGCCCAGTGCTCGCGGGGTTCGGCGGAGGCGACCACCGGGTGGCCGGTCGCCGTGGCGTGCGCGGTGGCGTGCCGGTGCGGCGAGGAGTCGCAGCAGGCGACGTGGTCACAGGCCAGGCAGCGGCGCAGGTGCACCCACTGGCCGCCCACCCGCACGCAGTCCGCGCACGCCGACGCCGGGCCGGGCGGAGCCGGCAGACCGCCGGCGTGCCCGCAGGTGGCTCCGCGTTCGGTCTGCCAGCCCATCGACGGTCAGGGCCGGCGGGTGCGCGGCAGCCGGACGCAGAACGTCGTCCCCTCCGGGCCGGTGGTGTAGCTCAGTGACCCGCCGTGCCGCCGCTCGACGATCCGCTTGGCGTTCTCCAGGCCCAGGCCGCTGCCCTCACCGGCCGGCTTGGTGGTGACGAAGGGCTCGAACAGGTGCTCGCGCACCGACTCCGGCACCCCCGGCCCGTCGTCGGCGACCTCCACGAACACCGCCTCGGCGTCCGCCCGGGTGCGCAACGTCAGCACGCCGTGCGCGCCGAGCGCGTCGGCGGCGTTGTCGATCAGGTTCGTCCAGACCTGGTTGAGCTCGGCCGGGTAGCCGGGCACCTTCGGCAGGTCCGCGGCGTACTCGCGGCGCACCTCGATGCCGGTGAGCTTGCGGGCCAGCATCACCAGCGTGCTCTCCAGGCCGGGCTTGAGCTCGACGTCGGAGTGCTGGGCCTGGTCCAGGTGTGAGTACTGCTTCACCGCGCCGACCAGCGAGGAGATCCGGGTGCTGGCCTCCTCGATCTCGCTCATCAGCGCCTCGGTCTCCAGCGTGTAGCGGAGCCAGCCGAAGGCCGCGTCCCACTCCAGCCCGGAGTCGACCCGCTCCACCACGTCGTCCACCCACTGGGCGTCCATGCCCGCCGCGGCGAACACCGGTGCCAGGTCGTAGGTGTGGCCGACGCCGAGCTCCTCCAGCCGGTCGGCGATGGAGTCCTCCAGGTCGCTCTCCTCCAGGGCGGTGAGCTCCGGCCGTGGCTTCAGCGCCCGCTCGACCGCGACCTCCTGGGTCTCGATCAGCCGGGCGACCAGCTCCGGGGAGAGCCCCTTGCCGGCCAGCAGCCGCAGCTTGGTCCGCATCCCGGCGACGCGGCTGCGCAGCTGCTCGGTCGCCCGCACGGCCGCGGCCGCGGGGTTGTTCAGCTCGTGGGCCAGGTTCGCCGACAGGACGCCGAGCTGGGCCAGGTGCTCGCGCTGGCGGATCGCCGACTCGGTGGCCCGCACGCCCTCGTAGATGCCGTCGAGCAGGTGCACCGCCATCGGGCACTGCTGGACCACCAGCGTGGCGAAGTCCCCGGCCGGCAGCCGGAGGAACCGGCTGGGCAGCGTGCTGCGCAGCGTCGTCTGGTACACCTCCGGCGGTCCGCTGGCGAAGGCCCGGACGGCGCCGGAGTACGCCCCGCGGTGCGCCGTACGGTTGATGACGACGTCCTCGCCGCCGCCGTGCTTGGTCAGCAGCAGCTCGCCCTCCAGCAGCATGTACAGCGCCTCGGCCGGCTCGCCCTCGGCGAAGACGACCGTGTCGGCGTCGTACACGCGCACGTCGCTGCGGCCGGACAGCCAGTGCAGCGCCTCGTCGTCGAGCGACTCGAACAGGAACAGGCTGCGCAGCTCGTCGAGGTCGACGGCCATCTCAGATCGCCTCCAGGTAGCGGTGCACCAGGCTCACGGCCATCGCGCCCTCACCGACGGCGGAGGCCACGCGCTTGACCGACTCCGACCGGACGTCGCCGGCCACGAACACCCCGGGCACCGAGCACTCCAGGTGGTAGGGCGCCCGGGGCAGCGGCCAGTCCGCCGGCGGGCGGCCCTCGGCGTCCAGCAGCGCCGGGCCGGTGCGCAGGAAGCCGTGGTCGTCGCGGGCGTAGGCCTCGCCCAGCCAGTCGGTGATCGGCCGGGCGCCGATGAACACGAACAGCCGGCTGGCCTCGACGGTCTCCGAGCTGCCGCTGGCCGCGTTGGCCAGCACCAGCCGCTCGAGGTGGTCATCGCCCTCGACGGCCTCGACGGTCGTGCAGGTGCGCACCTCGATCACCGGGTGCGCCTCGATCCGGGCGACCAGGTACTCGCTCATGCCCCGGCGGATGTCGGTGCCGCGGCACAGCAGCACGACCTTGCCGGCGTACTTGGCGAAGTGCAGCGCCGCCTGCCCGGCGGAGTTGGCTGCGCCGACGATGTAGACGGTCTGGTCGGTGCAGCTGAGCGCCTCGTGCGGGTCGGCGCCGTAGAACACGCCACGGCCGGCGAACTCCTCGGCGCCCCGGGCCGGCAGCCGGGTCCACTGGACGCCGGTGGCCAGGACGACGGCGTGGGTGGTGACCTCCGCGCCGTCGGCGAACCGCACGACCCGGCCGTCGCCGGCCGGCGCGATCTCGGTGACCTCGGCGGTGGTCAGGATCTCCACGCCGAACTTCACCGCTTGGTCGCGGGCCCGCCGGGCCAGGTCAGCGCCGGAGACGCCGCGCGGGAAGCCGAGGTAGTTCTCGATCCGGCTGCTGGTGCCCGCCTGCCCGCCGGTGGCGGTCCGCTCGACCAGCAGGGTGCGCAGCCCCTCGCTGCCGGCGTACACGGCCGAGCCCAGACCGGCGGGGCCGGCGCCGATCACCACGACGTCGTAGAACGGGCTGCCGGCCGTCGTGGACAGGCCGCACTTCTCGGCCACGTCACGCAGCGAGGGCCGGCTGAGCACCGTGCCGTCGGGGAAGACACAGGCCGGCAGCGCGTCGTCGCCGAGCTCGGCGGCGGTGCGGATCGCGGCGGCCTCCTCGCCCTGCAGGTGCCGGTAGGGCACCTGGTTGCGGGCCAGGAACTCCTTGAGCTCCTGGGTCTCCGCCGACCACTGGTGGCCGAGGAGGGTGAGCCCGTCGAAGGGCTGCCGGGCGGTGCGCTTCCACTGGTCGAGCAGGTCGTCCAGGACCGGGTAGAGCTTCTCCTCCGGCGGGTCCCAGGGCTTGAGCAGGTAGTGGTCGAGGTCGACGTCGTTGATCGCCCGGATGGCGGCGTCGGTGTCGGCGTAGGCGGTGAGCAGCACCCGCTTGGCGGTGGGTGCCAGGTCCATCGCCTGCTCCAGGAACTCCACCCCGGTCATGCCGGGCATCCGGTGGTCGGCCAGCAGCAGGGCGGTCGCCTCGCCGCGCGCGGTCAGCTCGCGCAGCACCGCCAGCGCGTCGTGGCCGCTCTCCGCCCGGACGATCCGGAACGCCTCGCCGTAGCGGCGGCGGAGGTCGCGGGCGACGGCGCGGCTGACGGCGCGGTCGTCGTCGACGGTGAGCAGGACGGGTCGGGCAGGCACAGCACCTCCGGTCGGCGCCGCCGCAGGGTGGACCGCCCCGGTGGGCGGGCCCCCGGTGGCCTGCTCATCCAACTCCGTGGAGGTGTCCAACGGAAGTCCCGCCGGTTGCCTCAGGCCGGCCGCACCTGCCGCGGCATGGCCAGCGCCGCCAGCAGCCCGAGGCCGAGGACGGCGGCGCTGACCGCGAACGCCACCTGGAAGGAGAAGGCGTCGGTGAGCCAGCCGGCGACCAGCGGCCCGACGACGGCACCCAGGTCGGCGACCATCTGGAACACCGCGACCATCCGCCCGCCCCGGCGCGGGCTCACGTCGCCGACCACCGCGGCCGGCACGCTGGCCAGCAGCGAGGCGCCCAGGCCGAAGGTGGCCATCGCCAGCAGGAACACCACGGTGGACGGCGGCAGCACCAGCACCGCGATCGACGCGGTGGCCAGCCCGGTGCCCAGCACCAGCGACGGGCGCCGTCCCCAGGTGTCCGACAGCCGCCCGGCCCGCAGCAGGCCCAGCGCCTGGGCGACTGACCCGGCCAGCAGCCCGGCGCCGGCCCAGGCCACGGTCTTGCCCAGCTCCTCGGTCACGTACAGCGGAACGAGGGAGTTGCGCACCCCGAACAGCACCCAGCCGACACCGAGGTTGGCGACCAGGGCCGCCAGGTAGGCCCGGGAGCGGAGCGCCTGGCGCAGCCCGCCGTCGTGGGTGCCGGGCGGGGGGACGGCGGCGGTGGAGGGCTCCGGCCCGCCGCCCTGGTCGACGCCGGGCGCGGTCTCGGCCGGGATCGGTGGGAGCGCGGCCGGCCGGAGCAGCACCAGCGCCACCGCACCGGCGACCAGCAGGAAGCCGGCGTAGACGAAGAACGGCACCCGCGGGGAGATCTCGGCCAGGAAGCCACCGGCGGCGGGCCCGGCGATGCCGCCGAGGATGAAGCCGCCCTGGTAGGTGGCGGCCGCCCGGCCCCGCTGGTGCGACGGCGCGGTGCGCAGCAGCAGCGACAGCGCGGCGACGGTGAACATCGCGCTGCCGATGCCGCCGGCCGCGCGCAGGCTGACGAACAGCGGGAAGTTGCCGGCCAGCCCGGCCAGGCCGGTGGTCACCGCGACGATCGCCAGCCCGGCGGCCAGCACCGCCCGCTCGCCGATGCGTTCCACCAGCGAGCCGCCGCCGAACGCGGAGACGAACCGGAAGAAGGCGAAGGCGCTGACCGCGAAGCCGACGGCGGTGGTGCCCACGCCGTAGTCGCGGACGAACAGCGGGATGGCCGGGGCCACGACGCCGAAGCCGAGGGCCACCACGAAGGCGACGATGGCGAGGACGCCGACCTCGCGGGGGAGTGGGGCGTCCTTGCCGCGTCGTCGCACGAGCGCCGATCCTCACACGGGCGCCCGGCCGGGCTCAGGCCTGGGGGTGCAACACCAGCCGGCCGGTCACCTCGCCGGCCCGCAGCCGGTCCAGCGCCTCGTTGACCTGGGTCAGCGGCAGGGTAGCGGCCACCGGCGGGGTCAGCTGACCGGCTGCCGCCAGGCCCACCGCCTGCTCCAGCTCGGCCAGCGTGTTGCCCACGCTGGCCAGCACCCGCTGCTCGGCGACCACCAGCGCCAGCGGGCTGACGGTGAGCTGGTCGGCGCTGTAGCCGACCAGCACCAGCCGGCCCCGCCGGCCCAGCACGCCGGTGGACAGCTCGAGGGTGGCGGTCACCCCGGCCAGTTCGACCACCACGTCCGCGCCCTGCCCGCCCGACACCCGGGCGACCGCGTCGGCGGCCTCGCCCGGCGGCACCGCGGCAGTGGCCCCGCAGCGGCGGGCAGCGTCCCGCCGGGCGGCGTCCCGGCTGACCGCGATCACGGTGGCACCGCGCCGCCGGGCCTCCTGCACGGCAGCCAGCCCGACACCGCCGCTGCCCAGCACCACGACGACCTCGCCGGGCTCCACCGCCGCCTCGGCCAGCGCGTGCACCGCGGTGGTGCCGGCACAGCACAGCGGCGCCGCGGCGTCGAAGGAGACCTCGTCCGGCAGCCGGACCAGGCAGTGGGCCGGGACGACGAGCTGCTCGGCGAAGGCGCCGTCCGCGGCGAAGGCCAGCACGCCGCGCGGGGTGAGGCAGAGGTTCTGCCGGCCGCGCAGGCACCAGCGGCAGGAGCCGCAGAACAGGTAGTAGTAGACGGCGACCCGATCGCCCTCGGCCCAGCCGGTGACCGCCGAGCCCACGGCCTCGACCACGCCGGCGGCCTCGTGCCCCAGCGTCATCGGGGTGCGGGACGGCGCGTAGAGCCCGTCGGTGAAGTGCAGCTCGGTGCCGCAGACACCGGCGGCGTGCACCCGCACCCGCACCTCGTCGGGCGCGGGGGTGGGGACGGGGACGTCGTCCAGGGCCAGCGGCTGGCCTGGGGCATGGAAACGTGCGGCGAGCACCGAGCAGCTCCCTCCGCCGGCATGAACCGGATCAGGTTGGACGGTCGGCGGTGGTCGTCCGCCTTCTCAGCCCGCGCCCGGGCTCCCGTGTGCGCCGACGAACCTACCGGGCCTGCTCCACGGGTTCTACGCGGCGCAGGAACGACCGGATCGCCAGGTGGTGGGAGAGCTGCTCGCGGTGCGCGTCGCAGGCGGTCCAGACCTTCTCCCGGTCCGGGGTGTGCACTTTCGGGTTGTTCCACACCAGCCGGGAGGTGGCCGGCGCCCGGCAGCCCTTCGCCGAGCAGATCAGCGCGTCGTCCGTCACGTGTTCGATCATCACCGATCGCGCGGTGGCCGGGTGGTGTAGGACCGCCCCCGCCGGGGAAAGCCCGGTCGCGCGTCGAGAGCACGGCGCGGGCCGGCACGACCGGCCTGTGTGCAGGGGGACGGGGCTCACCGATGACCAACTCAGAAGAGCAGGTGCTGGCCGACATCGAGCGGCAGCTCACCACCGAGGAACCGGAGCTGCACCGGTTGTTCTCCGGCGGCGAGTCGGTGCCGGACGACGAGCTGCGGCGCTGGCGGTTGGCCGGGCTGCTGACCGTGCTCGTCAGCGGCCTGCTGCTGGTGGTCGGGCTGGCGGTGGGCGGCACGGTGCTCGCGGTGTTCGCCGCCTGCCCGGTGATCGCCTACCTGGCGGTGGCCGGCTGGGTGCACCGCGGGGCGGCGCGCCGCCTGGTGCCCGGTCGCCGGGATGCCCAGCGGGGCTGACCTCCGGCGTCGCCGGGTGCACCGGTCGCCGCCCGGCTGTCCGGCCGGGCCGGGCGGCACCACCGTGGCGCGCCGCGGTAAAGCAGTTCGGGACTGCACCGTCCCGCCGTTTGGGTCCGCGCCGTGGACGCCGCGAGCAGGTCCGACCAGCCGGCCATCCGGGTGCGCGACCTGCGCAAGACCTTCCGGGTCGCCGAGCGGGACGCCGGCCTGGCCGCGTCGATCCGGGGCCTGGTGCGCCGCACGCACCGGGACGTCGAGGCGGTCGCCGGGGTGTCCTTCGACGTGGCCTCGGGCGAGGTGGTCGGCTTCCTCGGCGCGAACGGCGCGGGCAAGACCACGATGCTGAAGATGCTCTCCGGGCTGCTCTTCCCGACCTCGGGCGAGGTCTCCGTGCTCGGCCACACCCCGTCCCGGCGGGAGCGGGAGTTCCTGCGCCGCATCACCCTCGTCATGGGCAACCGCAACCAGCTGCAGTGGGACATCCCGGCGCTGGACTCCTTCGAGATGAACCGCGCCGTCTACCGCATTCCCGACGCGGAGTTCCGCCGCACCCGCGACGAGCTGGTCGAGCTGCTGGAGATCGGTGACCTGGTGCGCAAGCCGGTGCGCAACCTCTCCCTGGGCGAGCGGATGAAGGCCGAGATCGCCGCCTCGCTGCTGCACCGGCCGCAGGTGCTCTTCCTCGACGAGCCGACGATCGGCCTGGACGTGACGGCGCAGAAGCGGATCCGGGGGTTCCTCGCCGAGTACAACCGGCGCACCGGCGCCTCGATCCTGCTGACCAGCCACTACATGGCCGACGTGCAGGCGCTGTGCTCCCGGGTGGTGGTCATCGACGCCGGGGCCGTCCTCTACGACGGCGGGCTGCGGGCGCTGACCACCCGGTTCTCCCCGCACCAGACGATCACCGTGCAGCTGCCCGAGGGGGTCACCGACCTCTCCGGCTACGGCGAGGTGGTGGAGAGCTCACCGGACGGGCGCACCAGCCTGCGCGTGCCCACGGCCGAGGCGTCCGCGGTCGCCGCCCGGCTGCTCGCCGACCACCGGGTGAGCGGGCTGACCATCGAGGACCCGCCGATCGAGGACGTCATCGAGCGGGTGTTCGCCGGCCGGCCGTCCGCGCCGGTCCCGTCGTGACCGCGGCGCCGCAGACCCGGGAGCGGCGCCGGCTGCGCGGGCTGCCCGGCTTCTACGCCGTCGTGATGCGCACCGCGGTGCAGAGCCAGTTCCAGTACCGCACCGCCAACTACCTGTACATGCTCGGGATGATCGCCGAGCCGGTGGTCTACCTGGTGGTGTGGTCCGCAGTGGCCGACGCACAGGGCGGTGCGGTCGAGGGCATCACCGCCGGGGAGTTCGCCGCCTACTACATCGTCTGGACGCTGGTCCGGAACATGAACGTCGTCTTCACGCCCTACGGCTGGGAGCAGCGGATCCGCCAGGGCGAGCTGTCCGGGCAACTGCTGCTCCCGGTGCACCCGCTGCACTACGACCTGGCGTACTTCGCCGGGTGGAAGTTCGTCGTCATCCTGCTGTGGATCCCGATCGCCGCCGTGCTGACGCTGGTGTTCTCCCCGGTGTTCGACGTGACCGCGCTGGAGCTGCTGGTCTTCGTGCTGGCGATCTGGGGCGCGTACCTGATCCGGTCGCTGCTGCTCGAGGCGCTGGGCATGATCACCTTCTGGACGACGCGGGTCAGCGCGCTCTACCAGCTGTGGTTCACCGCCGAGCTGCTGCTCTCCGGCCGCCTCCTGCCGCTGGCCCTGCTGCCCGGCTGGGCGCAGACCGTCGCCGCCTGGAGCCCCTTCCCGTCGACGTTCGGCTTCCCGATCGAGGCGCTGGTCGGGAACCTGTCCACCGGTCAGCTGTGGGCCGGGATCGGCGTCCAGCTGATCTGGATCGGCGTCGGCACGCTGCTGGCCACCGGGGTCTTCCGGCTCGGCGTGCGGCGGTACGGGGCGGTGGGCAACTGATGGCCGGCACGCGCACCGACCGGGACCTGCAAGCGCTGCGGCTGGTCGGCACCTTCCTGCGGGTCGGGGTGCAGAACGAGCTGCAGTACCGGACGAACGTGCTGTTCAGCCTGCTGCAGTCGGGAGTGGCGGTCGGCACCTCGCTGGCCGTGCTGGCGCTGGTCTTCAGCCACACCGACTCCCTGGGCGGCTGGTCCGGCGACGAGCTGCTGGTGGTCATGGGCGTGCACGTGCTCATGGGCGGGGTGATCCGCTCGGTGATCCAGCCCAACATGCAGCAGCTGATGGACGACGTCCGGCAGGGCACACTCGACTTCGTCCTCACCAAGCCCGCCGACGGCCAGCTGCTGGTCAGCGCCCGCCGGTTCGAGGTGTGGCAGGTCGTGGACGTGCTGGTCGGTGCCGCCCTGGTGGTCGTGGCGGTGGTCCGGCTGGACCGCCCGGTGGGGCCGCTGGCCGTGGCCGGCTTCCTGGTCGCCCTGCTGCTCGGGGTGGTCGTCATCTACTCGTTCTGGCTGCTGCTCACCGTGCTGGCGTTCTGGATCGTCCGGGTCGACGCGCTGGTCGAGCTCTTCGACGGCATGTACCAGGCCGGCCGCTGGCCGGTGTCGGTCTACCCGGGCTGGCTCCGCTTCGGGTTCACCTTCCTGGTGCCGCTGGCCTTCGCCATCACCGTGCCGGCCGAGGCGCTCACCGGCCGGGCGTCGGGCTGGCTGCTGCTGGGCGCGGCCGCGTTCACCGCCGCGCTGTTCGCCGTGACGCGCTTCGCCTGGCGGGTGGGGCTCCGCCACTACAGCGGTGCCTCGGCGTGAGTCGGTGACCCCGGGAGCGGGAGGCCCGCGCGGTTGCGTGCCGCCGGCTGACCACCTGTGCGGCCTGGCTCCAGGGCAGCAGTCCTCGGCACGGGTCCGCTGGACGACGCCCGTGTCAACCTCCCGGCGTGCTCACCGCGTGTAGAGGGTGAGAGCGCAGCGAGGGAGGTGCAGTGAGCGACGAGGACGACGCGCGGTTCCGCCACTTCGTGATCGAGCAGCGGGCCGCCCTGCTGCGCACCGCCCACCTGCTCACCGGCGACGACGGCCACGCCGAGGACCTGGTGCAGCAGGCGCTGCTGAAGACCTACCGGCACTGGGGGCGGGTCAGCGGCCGAGGTGACCCCACCGCGTACGTGCGTCGGGTGCTGGTGACCACGCACACCAGCTGGCGCCGGCGGCTGGCCAGCACCGAGCAGGTGGTGGAGTCGCTGCCGGACCGGGCGGCCCGCCCGGCCGACGAGCGCGACGAGGAGCTGCTCGGCGCGCTGCGCACCCTCCCACCGCGGATGCGGGCGGTCGTCGTCCTGCGGTTCTACGAGGACCGCTCGGAGGCTCAGACGGCACAGCTGCTGGGCTGCTCGGTCGGCACGGTGAAGACACAGACGTCCCGGGCGATGGCCCGGCTCCGCGAACTGCTCGGCCCCGGGCCCCGGGAGCCCGAGCACCGAGAGGTGGGACGGCGATGATCGACGACCTGGAGCTGCGGCGGCGTCTGCACGCCGCGGCGGCGACCCCGGCCGGCCCCCGGCGGGACGACCTGGCCGCGGCCGATGCGGTGATCGACCGGCGGCGCACCGAGCGGTGGCACCGCGCCGCCGCGGTCGCCGTCGTCGCCTGCGTCGCGCTGGTGGTGGTCGTCGTCCCGGTGCTGCTCGGCGGCGCCGGGCGGAGCGGGGACGAGGGCGGCGGGGACGCGGCCGGCGGGCACAGCTTCCCGCTGCCGCCGCGCGGCTCGCTGGCCGACGACCCGGACTACCTCGCGGCCGTGCGGGAGCTGGACTGGCCGAACCGGCCGGTGCCCGACAGCGCGGATCGGCAGGTCGTCTTCGCCGGGGAGACCCCCGCCGGCCGGGTGGCGCTCGTCGTCGGTCCGGCGGAGGGGCAGCTGTTCGGCCAGTGGTACACCGGCCCGGCCGCTGCCGCACCGCAGGACCTCGTGCCCGACAGCTCCTACCTCACCGTCGATCCAGCGGAGTCGACCGCACTCGCGGTCGGGCAGCCCGGTTCGGGGGTCGACGGGGGCGGAGGGGCGCTGATCGTGATCGCCCAGCCGGGCGACCAGGTGCTGGTGTCCCCCCGGGCGGAGATCGCCACCGACGGCACGGTCGGCCGCGACTACCAGCCGGTGGACACCGTCGACGGGGTGGCGGTGGTCGCCCTGGACGCCGTCGTCCCCGGCGCTGACGGAGCTCGGTACCGGGTGGTGCACGACGGCGTGGTCTCGGAGTCCCGGGGGGTGTTCCCGGCCTTCGGAGCGGGCGAGGTGTTCGACCCGCCGGACCTCGTCCCGCTGCGGCCGGGCGGTGATCCCGACCCGGCTCCGGAGGCCATCGACCAGGCGCTGCGACAGGTCTCCGGCCCGACCGGACTGGGCGAGGAGACGCTGGACCCGGTGCTGTTGTGGTCCGGGGTGGTGCCCGGCCCCGACGGTGGGGACGCCGACGTCGTCGTCCTGGCCCTCACCCTGCCCTCGGGTGCCGTGGCGACCAGCACCGCCTTCGCCGACATGGCTGCCGACGGATCGGGGACCGCCGGAGGCTGCGGGGTCGGCACCCATCCGGCCGGCACCGCGGTGGCCGACGTGGTCGCGGCGGCGGCCTGCTCGGTACCGGGTACCAGCAACGCCGCGGAGCTGGTGTCCTACGTGGTCACCGCCCCGCCCGGCCATGCGCGCGTGGAGCTGCTCCGGTCCGGCGGGGCGCCGGGAGCGGCGCAGACCCTGGAAGACGGGGCCGCAGTGGTCCGGGACGTCGAGTCGGCGAGCACCGCCCGGGTCACCGGTCCGGGGCTGCCCGACCGGGAGGAGCCGATCACCAGGATCACCGACGCACTCGGGGAAGGGGAGTGACGACCGCGGAGTCGGCGCTGCTGATCGCGGCCCGCCAGCTCGCCGAGGAGGCCAGGGAACGGGGGGTCCGGCCGGCACGCCGACGCTCGCGGCCGTCCCGGGCTCGTGCAGTGCAGCAGCCGTCATCCTGGGTAGCCCAGCGGCCATGACAGACACCGAACCCCTCGCTCGTCACCGGGGCCGCCAGTGGCATCGGGTTTGAGTCTGGGATCGGGCTCGAGTCGCCGTGACCCGCCTGGCCTGGCGGGTGGGCTTGCGCCACCACAGCGGCGCCTCGGCGTGAGCAGGTGACCTCGGCAGCGGATGCCCGGGCCGCTGCACACCGCCGGGTCCAGCAGCACGCCGTGGACCGGCCGGAGGTCGCGGGTGCGTTCCTGACCGGCTCGGTCACCGCACTGGCACCGGATGCCGAACTGCCGGCGACCTCGGACGTCGACGTCGTGGTCGTCCTCCGCAACGGTCCGGCCGTCCCGGCCAAGCCCGGCAAGCTGCGGTGTGACGGCGTGCTGCTGGAGGTGACCGAGCTGCCGTGGTCGGAGGTCGCCGATCCTGCCGTCGTCGCCCGGACCCACTATCTGGCACCGAGCTTCGCCGGTGACCACGTGCTCGCCGACCCGACCGGGCACCTGGCGCGGCTGCGCACCGAGATCGCACCGTCCTTCGCTGCGCCGGAAGCCGTACAGGCCCGTTGCGAGGACGTGCTGATCCGGATGGTGACCAGGTCGGCCGCCCTGGATCCTGCGGCGCCGTGGCACGAGCAGGTGCTCACATGGCTCTTCCCCGCGACGTTGCCCACCCAGGTGCCGCTGGTCGCAGCACTCCGCCCGCCGACGGTCCGTCGTCGGTTCGTGGCGGCCCGGGAGGTGCTCGCCGAGCACGGTCAGCTCGAGCTGTACGGGAGCCTGGTCGATCTGGTCGACGCGGGTGGTCGTGATGGTTCCGCCGTGCAGCACCACCTGGACCAGCTGGAACCGGTGCTGGACCAGGTCGCCTCCGTGGCCCGGACGCCGTTCCCCTTCTCCGCCGACCTGACTCCCGACGCCCGTCCGGTCACCGTCCAGGGCAGTCGGGAGCTCGTGGCAGCAGGAGACCACCGGGAGGCGGTGTTCTGGGTCGTGGCGACGTGGGGCCGGTGCCTCACCGTCCTGACGACCGACGCGCCGTCCCTCGTCGTGAGCCGCGCGGCTCAGCGGTTCCGCGAGGTCACCGCGGACCTGCTCGGGGTGTCGACTCCCGCCGCGCTGGCCGCCCGCCGGGATGCGGCGCTCGCCCTCGTGCCCGCGGTGCGGGCGGCCGGCGAGCGGATCATCGACGTCCGGCAGGTGCGCGCCCAGGCCCGCCCGGAAGTCGGGCGATCGGGGTGACGGGGCGCGGGCGGCTGGGTACCGGCCTGGACATGACCGACACCAAGCCCCTCGCACTCGTCACCGGCGCCTCCAGCGGGATCGGGTTCGAGCTCGCCAAGCAGTTCGCCCAGCACGGCTTCGACCTGGTGATCGACGCCGAGGACCCGACCATCGACACCGCCGCGGCGCGGCTGCGGGCCGAGGGCACCGAGGTGCTCCCCGTCCAGGCCGACCTCCGCACCCCCGACGGCATCGAGAAGCTGTGGACCACGGTCCAGGGCCTCGGCCGGCCGCTGAACGCCGCGGCGCTCAACGCCGGCGTGGGCCGCGGTGGCGCCTTCGTCGACACCGACTGGGCCGACGACCTGGAGATCATGCAGCTCAACGTCGTGTCCACCGCCGCGCTGCTGAAGCTCTGCCTGGTGGAGATGACCGGTCGCAACGAGGGCCGGGTGCTGGTGACCTCCTCGATCGCCTCGACCATGCCCGGCGCCTACCAGCCCGTCTACAACGCGTCCAAGTCCTTCGTGCAGTCGCTCACCGAGGCGGTGCAGCAGGAGCTGAAGGACTCCGCGGTCACCGTCACCGCCCTGATGCCCGGGCCGACGGACACCGACTTCTTCACCCGCGCCGACCTGGACGACACCGCGATCGGCAAGGGCTCCAAGGACGACCCGGCGCAGGTCGCCGCCCAGGGCTTCGAGGCGATGATGAGCGGGGAGAAGAAGCTCACCGCCGGTTCGCTGATGACCAAGGTGCAGGGCGCGGCGAACAAGGTGCTGCCCGACGCGTTCAAGTCCTCCGCGCACGAGGCGATGGCCAAGCCCCGCGACTGACCTCCCGCCTGCGACGACGCCCCTCCCCGGTCCGCCGGGCGAGGGGCGTCGCCGTTCGTGCCGAGCCCCGTGCCTGGCCGGGGGAGGGCTGGCAGAGTGGGCGCATGGACGACGTCGTCATCTGCTCCCCGGTCCGCACGCCCGTCGGCCGCTTCGGCGGGGTCTTCGCCGGGCTCTCCGCCAACGAGCTGGCCGCCTCCGCGCTGCGCAGCCTGGCCGAGCGCGCCGGGCTCGGCGAGGGCGAGGTGGACGACGTCATCCTGGGCAACTGCAGCCCGAGCGGGGAGAACCCGGCGATCGGCCGGATCGCCGCGCTGGACGCCGGGCTCGGTGTGCAGGTGCCCGGGCTGCAGATCGACCGGCGCTGCGGCTCGGGCCTGCAGGCCGTGATCTACGCCGCGATGCAGGTCGCGGCCGGCTCCGGCACCGTCGTGGTCGCCGGTGGCGTGGAGTCGATGAGCAACGTGGAGCACTACGCCCTGGGGCTGCGCACCGGCGCGAAGGGCGACGGCGTGATGCTGCACGACCGGCTGGCCCGCGCCCGGGAGACCGCCGGCGGCGTCCACCACCCGGTGCCCGGCGGCATGCTGGAGACGGCGGAGAACGTGCGCCGCGAGTGCTCGATCGACCGGCTGGAGCAGGACGCCTGGGCGCTGCGCTCGCAGCAGGCCGCCGGCGCCGCGATCCGGGACGGCCGGTTCGCCGACGAGATCATCGGGGTCGAGGTGCCGGCCACCCGGAAGACGCCGGCCCGCCTGGTCACCGAGGACGAGCACCCCCGCCCGGACACGACGATGGAGGACCTGGCGAAGCTCCGCCCGGTGATGGGCCGGGTCGACCCGGAGGCCACCGTGACCGCGGGCAACGCCTCCGGGCAGAACGACGGCGCCGCGTTGTGCATCGTGACCACCCGCGCCGAGGCCGACCGCCGCGGCTGGGAGCCCTTCGTCCGGCTCACCGGCTGGGCGGTGGCCGGCGTGCCCCCGGAGACGATGGGCATCGGCCCGGTGCCGGCCACCGCCGCGGTGCTGGAGAAGACCGGCCTGAAGCTGTCGGACATGGACCTCATCGAGCTCAACGAGGCCTTCGCCAGCCAGGTGCTGGCCTGCCTGCAGGAGTGGGGTCTGGACGGCGGCGACCGGGACCGGGTCAACGTCAACGGCTCGGGCATCTCGCTGGGCCACCCGGTCGGCGCCACCGGAGCGCGGATCCTGGCCACCCTGGCCCACGAGATGCGCCGGCGGGAGGCCCGGTACGGCCTGGAGACGATGTGCATCGGCGGTGGTCAGGGGCTGGCCGCGGTGTTCGAGCGGGTCGTCTGACCGGCCCTCGCCGGGCTGGTCCGGGACCGGCGACGGGACCCACTACTTAGGTAAGGCTTGCCTGAGGTAGAAAGTGCGCATGTCCCGCACCCGGTCGCCGTTCGGGCGACGCACGTTGATCAGCAGCCTCACCCTCGGCACCCTGGCGGCCACCGCCCTCGCCGGCTGTGCGTCCGGCTCCGACGACGGTCAGGACGACGCGTCGTCCGGTGCCGCCGGCGAGAGCGCCTTCCCGGTGAGCATCGAGCACACCTACGGCACGACCGAGATCCCCGAGGAGCCCGAACGGGTGGTCTCCCTCGGCTACACCGAGCAGGACGCGATCCTCGCCCTCGGGGTGGTCCCGGTCGGCGTCCGCTACGCCTTCGGACCCGAGGACGACGTCTTCTTCCCGTGGGCCGACGAGGCCGCGGGGGACGCCGACCCGGAGATCCTGCCGCGCGCGGAGGTCGACCCCGAGCAGATCGCCGCCCTGCAGCCGGACCTGATCATGGCCGTGACCGCCGGCCTGACGGAGGAGGAGTACGACACCCTCTCGGAGATCGCGCCGACCGTCGTGCAGCCGGCGGAGCACATCGCCTTCGGCACACCGTGGCAGGAGCAGACCCGGATCACCGGCCAGGCGCTGGGGCAGTCCGAGCGCGCGGAGGAGCTGATCGCCGACGTCGAGGCCCAGGTCGAGGAGGCCGCCGCCGCGCACCCGGAGTTCGCCGGCAGGACGGTCAC
This sequence comes from uncultured Modestobacter sp., assembly GCF_947486615.1. GTDB lineage: Bacteria > Actinomycetota > Actinomycetes > Mycobacteriales > Geodermatophilaceae > Modestobacter. The sequence continues at coordinate 146,439 of NZ_CANKUD010000009.1, read as the reverse complement.
CCTCTCCGGCCCGGCGTACGAGGGCGAGTACCCCTTCCACACCTCTGACGACACCCGCACCCGGTTCTTCCTGGACCTGGGCATGACCGTCGACCCGGCGCTGGACGCCGCGGCGCAGAGCGACTTCTACGGCACGGTGAGCCGGGAGGAGGCCCAGCTGCTGGACGCCGACGTGCTGGTGTTCCAGGTGGGCTCCGAGGCCGAGCGGGCCGGCATCGAGGGCGACCCGGTGCTCGCCGGCCTGCCCACCGTGACCGAGGGCCGGTCGCTGTTCATCGTCGACGACGACTACGCCGCACTGCAGTTCGCCAGCGCGCTGAGCCTGCCCTACCTGCTGGACAGCTTCACCCCGCAGCTCGCCGAGGTCCTGGGCTGAGTCGATCCACGCCCGGCCCCGGTCGCACCGGGGCCGGGGGTGGTCAGCGCGGCGGTGCGGTCGACCCGCGGGCCACCAGCACCGGCTCGACCAGCTCGGCCCGGCGCAGCGGTGCCGCGGCCTCGCCGGTCAGCTGGGCCAGCAGGAGGGCCGCCGCGCGCCGGGCGAGCAGCTCCGCCCGGTTGTCGACGGTGGTCAGACCAGGGGACCACCACTCGTAGAACGGCTCGTCCTCGGTGCAGACCACCGACATCTGGTCCGGCACCCCCAGCCCGCTGTCCCCGAGCACCGGGACGGCGCCGAAGGACGCCTCGTGGTTGCTCACCAGCAGCGCCGTCGGCGGCTCGGGCAGGGCGAGCAGCACGCCGGCGGCCTCGCGGCCGAAGTCGGGGGTGAACGGCCCGCGGTGCACCAGCTCCGCCTGGACCGGCACCGCGGCAGCGGCCATGGCGGCGGCGAAGCCGGCGTGGTGCAGCCGCCCGGAGGTGATCTCCGGCGGGCCCTCGATCGCGGCGATCCGGGTGTGGCCGAGCCTCAGCAGGTGCTCGGTGGCCAGCCGGGCCGCCGTCTCGTAGGCCGACATGACCGACGGGGCCAGCGACCCGGGCACCTCGCGGTTCATCGTTACCACCGCCCGGCCCTCCCGGACCAGGGTGTTGATCAGGTCGGTGTTGGCCCCGGAGCCGGCGACGACCACCCCGTCGAAGGAGTGCTGGCGCACCGTCTGCAGGAACGCCGCCTCCCGGCCCGGGTCACCGCCGGTGGTGCAGACGAGCACCTGGTAGTCCTGCTCGGCGGCCCAGCCCTGCAGGCTCTCGGCGATGGTGTGGAAGGTCGCCGTCCGCAGGTTGTTGACCACCAGGCCGAGCAGGCCGGTGCGGCGGGTGCGCAGCGCGCTGGCCATCCGGTTGGGCTGGTACTGCAGCGCCGCCGCGGCCGCCTCCACCCGGGCCCGGGTGGAGGGCAGCACGGCGGGGTGTCCGGACAGGGCACGGCTGGCCGTGCTGGTGCTCACCCCGGCGGCGGCAGCCACCGAGTGCAACGTCGCGGACACGCTGGATTCCTACCGGTACGTCTCTTGCCCCAAACGGTCGCCCCCCGTCGGGCTGTCGTCAACGGGTGTGCTGCCCGCGGGATCGTCGTACCCCGACCGTACGGTCGGCCCCGGTCCTCCGCCGGAGGACGGGACGGAGGAACCGGTGTACCAGTCCGACGGCACGCTGGTGGTCAGCGCCAGCGACCTGACCGGCTTCCTGGAGTGCGAGCACCTCACCCGGCTGTCGATGGAGGTCGCCCGCGGGGAGCGGAGCCGGCCGCCGGCGGTCGACCCGATGACCGAGCTGGTCGCCGCGCACGGCATGGCGCACGAGGAGCGGCACGTCCAGCGGCTGCGCGACCGTGGGCTCACGGTGGTGGAGATCGCCGGGCCGGCCGGCAAGGACGCCGCGGGGCTGGTCCGCGCCCAGGTCGAGACGCTCGCCGCGATGCGGGCCGGCGCCGACGTGGTCTACCAGGCCACCTTCTTCGACGGCCGGTGGCGCGGGCACGCCGACTTCCTGCTCAAGCGCACCGACCGGGTCAGCGACCTCGGCGACTGGGCCTACGACGTCGCCGACACCAAGCTCGCCCGGCGGATCAAGGTGCCGGCACTGCTGCAGATGGCCCTCTACGGCGACCTGCTGGCCGGGCTGCAGGGCGTGCCGCCCGAGCTGCTGACCGTGGTCACCGGCGACCAGCAGGAGCTGGTGTTCCGGTACGCCGACGCCGAGGCCTACACCCGCGCGGCCCGCACCCGGTTCCTCGACCGGCTCGCCGACGGGCAGCTGGCCCCGCCCTACCCGAACGCGCACTGCGGCGTCTGCCCGTGGCGGGAGACCTGCACCGAACGCTGGCGCGCGGAGGACTCGCTCTCGCTGGTCGCCTTCATGCGCCGCGACCACGCCACCGCCCTCGTCGAGGCCGGCATCCCGACGGTCACCGCGCTGGCCGCCCGGCAGCCCGACGACCTGCCCGAGCCGATCGGCCGCTCCTCGCGCGAGCGGCTGACCCAGCAGGCCCGGCTGCAGGTGGCGGAGCGGGCCACCGGCGAGCCGTCCTACGAGTTCCTGCCCCGCGAGGCCGGGCGGGGCTTCGAATTGCTACCCCCGCCGAGCTCCGGTGACCTGTTCTTCGACATCGAGGGTGACCCGTTCGCCGGCGACGCGGGGCTGGAGTACCTCTGGGGCGTCCTGGACACCGCCGGGGAGTTCACCGCCTTCTGGGGCTGCGATCCGGCCGCCGCCGACCAGTCGGCCGCCGAGCGCGCTGCCTTCGAGCAGCTGGTCGACCACCTGACCACCGCCCACGCCGCCGACCCGGCGATGCACGTCTTCCACTACGCGCCCTACGAGCCGACCCGGCTGAAGACGCTGTCGGCCCGGCTGCAGACCCGGGAGGCCGAGGTCGACCGGCTGCTGCGGGGCGACGTGCTCGTCGACCTCTACGCAGTGGTGCGGCAGGGGCTGCGGCTGAGCAAGGAGTCCTACTCGATCAAGCAGGTCGAGGACTACTACCGCGGTCACACCCGGGCCCACGGGGCCGACGTCTCCGACGCGGGCGAGAGCATCGTCGCCTTCGAGCGCTGGCTCGCCACCCGCGACCAGGCGCTGCTGGACCAGATCGAGGCCTACAACCGCGACGACTGCGTCTCCACCCGGGAGCTGCGCGACTGGCTGGAGGCCCGGCGCACCGAGCTGCTCGCCTCCGGCGCGCGGCTGGGGCGGCCGGAGGACGGCGACCCCGAGGGCTCCGCGGAGAACGCCGCGGCCCAGGTGCTCCGCGAGGAGCTGGAGCAGCGGCTCACCGCCGGCCTGCCCGACGTCGACCGGACGCCGCACCAGCAGGCGACCTGGCTGCTGGCCCAGCAGCTGGGCTGGCACGCCCGCGAGGCCCGGGCGGCCTGGTGGGAGTACTTCCGGCTGCACGACTCCTCCGCCGAGGAGCTGGAGCGGGAGACCGCCGCGCTCGGGCCGCTGGAGGGTGCTGAGCTCGTCGGGGCGCAGGGGCGGTCGGTGCACTGGCGCTACACGTTCCCGCCGCAGGAGACCAAGGTGTCCGCCGGCAGCCGCTACGAGCACCTGCTGCCCGGCGGCGACGGCAAGCGGCCGTCCAGCACGGTCGTGGACATCGACGCCACCGCCGGCTGGGTGGTGCTGGCCCGCGGCGCGGCCGCCTCGCTCGAGCACCCGACCGGTCTGCTGCCCACCTCGCCGCCCGGCGACGCGGTGTTCCGGGCCGCGCTGGCCGATCTCGGCGAGCAGGTCGCCGGCAGTGGGATCGACGCGCCGGGGCCGTTCCGCGCCGCCCGCGACCTGTTGTTGCGCCGGCCGCCGCGGCTGCTCGACGGGGCGCCGCAGCGGGAGGCCGGTGAGGAGTCCGCGGCCGCCGCGCGCCGGCTGGCCGGCGTGCTCGACGGGGGAGTGCTCGCGGTGCAGGGCCCGCCCGGCGCGGGCAAGACGTACACCGGGGCGCGCGCGGTGGTCGACCTGGTGCGCGCCGGCAAGCGCGTCGGCGTCACCGCCTCCAGTCACAAGGTGATCGGCAACCTGCTCGATGCGGTGATGGTGGCCGCGCGGGAGGCGGGGGTGCCGATCCGGGCGCTGCAGAAGGCCGACGAGCTGCAGCGCTGCCGGGACGCGGACGTGCGCTGCGTGACCGCCAACGGCCCCGTCGTCGACGCGCTCGACGGCGGGGACGTCGACCTGGTCGCCGGCACCTCGTGGCTGTTCGCCCGGCCGGAACTGGCCGGCCGGCTGGACGTGCTGGTGGTCGACGAGGCCGGCCAGCTGTCCCTGGCCAACACCCTGGCGGTGAGCCGGGCCGCGACCAGCCTGGTGCTGCTCGGCGACCCGCAGCAGCTGCGCCAGCCGGGCCGGGGCATCCACCCCGACGGCGCGGACGTCTCGGCGCTGCAGCACGTGCTCGGCGACGCCGAGGTGCTCACCGCCGACCGGGGCGTCTTCCTGGACCGCAGCTGGCGGATGGCCCCGGCGCTGTGCCGGGTGGTGTCCGAGCTGTCCTACCGCGGGGAGCTGCAGCCGGCTCCGGTCACCGCGGGCAACGCGCTCGACGTGCCCGCCCGCTGGGCGGCGCCGGCCGGGGTCGGCTGGATCCCGGTGACGCACGAGGGCAACGGGTCGGCCTCCCCGGAGGAGGCGGCGGTGGTCGCCGCGCTGGTGGCCGACCTGGTCGGGCGCAGCTGGTGCACCGGGGCGGGGGAGCGGGTGATGACCCCGGCCGACGTGCTGGTGGTGACCCCGTACAACGCCCAGGTCAACCAGGTGCGCAGCGCCCTGGCCGGGGTGGGCCTGGCGGACGTGGAGGTCGGCACGGTCGACAAGTTCCAGGGCCGGGAGGCGGCGGTGGCCGTCTTCAGCCTGGCCGCCTCCAGCGGTGCGCACGTGCCCCGGCGGCTGGACTTCCTGCTCGACCGCCACCGGCTCAACGTCGCCCTTTCCCGGGCCAAGACGGTCGCCTACCTGGTCGGCAGCCCGGCGTTGCTGACCTCCCCGGTGCAGACCCCCGAGCAGCTCCGGCTGGTGAACGGGCTGTGCCGGCTGGTCGAGATTGCCACCGAGCACACCCGCGTCCCCGCCGGGTGACAGCGGGCCGACGCGAGTTCGGGTTCGGGGGTTCCCTTCGTTGGGTTGGTGAGGCTAGCCTCACCAACGTCCGGTTTGCGCACGAGCCGGTCTCGACGAGCGCAGGAGCAGCGATGACCACGGCGGTGACCGCACGGGCCGGTACGGCAGTCCTGGAGGACGTCGCCGAGCCGCAACCGGTGGTCCAGCAGCCGGTCGCCGCTCCCGACTACCGGTTCTTCCGCACCACCGTGGCCCGCGTGCAGCGGATCAGCCCGAGCTTCCTGCGGCTGACCCTCAGCGGCCCCGAACTGACCGGCTTCGGCGTCGGCGGCGCCGACCAGCGGATCAAGCTGGTGCTCTCCCGCGACGGCGCCCCTGTCGCCGACCTGCTCACCGACGGCCCCGGCTGGTACCAGGAGTACTGCGCGCTGCCCGACGACCGCCGTCCGCACCTGCGCACCTACACCGTGCGGGCCGCCCGCCCGCAGCTCGGTGAGATCGACGTCGACGTGGTGCTGCACGGCGTCGATGACGGTCACGCCGGGCCCGCCGCCAGCTGGGCGGCCACCGCCGTCGCCGGCGACCCGATGGTGCTCCTCGGCCCCGACCGCTCGATGCCGGCGAACGCGGGCAGCGGCCGCGCCTGGGGCGTGGAGTGGGCCCCGCCGGCCGACGGCACCCTGTTCCTCGCCGGCGACGAGACCGCCGTCCCGGCGATCAGCGCGATCCTCGAGGCGCTCCCGGCCGGCCGCCGGACGATGGCCGTGCTCGAGGTCCCCGAGGCCGGCGACGTGCTCAGCCTCGACGTCGCCCCCGGCATCGAGGTCCGCTGGCTGGTCCGTGGCAGCCGCGCCCGCGGCGAGGCGCTCGGCCCGGCCGTGCACGCGGCGCTCTGCGAGCTGGGCATCGCCGCCCGCACCCCCGGGCAGGAGCCCGAGGACGTCGACCTGGACGGCGGCATCCTCTGGGAGGTGCCCCCGGCCGGCGCCGACGGCTGCTACGCCTGGCTCGCCGGCGAGGCGGGGATGGTCAAGCTGCTGCGCCGCCGGCTGGTCCGCGACCTCGGCGTCCCACGCACCTCGGTGGCCTTCATGGGCTACTGGCGACTGGGCGCGTCCGAGGGCAGCTGACCGGAGCCGGAGGGCCTACGGTCAGGGCGTGCGTCCCTTCCTGCTCCTGCTGCTGGTTCTCCTCGTCCTCTGGATCGCGGTCAGCGTGATCGGCTTCATCGTGGAGGGCCTGTTCTGGCTGGCCGTGGTCGGCCTGCTCTTCGCCGCGGGCACCGCCGCACTCGCGATCGCCCGCCGCCGCTGACCCGGTGACCACCGTCCTGGTGGACGTCGCCAACGTCGTCGGGTCCCGGCCCGACGGCTGGTGGCGTGACCGTGCCGGCGCCACCGGCCGGCTGCTCGACCAGCTCACCGCCCTGCCCGGGCGCGAGCTGACCGGACCCGGCGGTGCACCGGTACCGGTCACCGCGCTGGTCGCCGTCGTCGAGGGGCAGGCCCGGGACGTCGCCGCCCCCGCCGGCGTCCGGGTCGTCCGGGCTCCCGGCAGCGGGGACGACGCCCTCGTCGCGACCGCCGCCGACCTCGCCGACGGCGACGACGACCTGCTGGTCGTCACCGCCGACCGGGGGCTGCGGGATCGGCTCCCGGCCGGGGCAGAAGTGGCCGGCCCCGGGTGGCTGCTGCAGGCCCTCGACGCCCGGCCGCGCTGAACCGCTGCTCCGCGCCCGGTCCCGGGCAGGGCAGGCTGGGCGGGTGACCGAGACCCTCCGCCCACCCGCGGCGGTGCGCGCCGCCGCCGGCCTGGCGTCCACCGTGTTGACCGCCGTCCGCCCCGAGCAGCTGACCGCCCCCACGCCGTGCCGGGATCTCGACGTCCGCGCGCTGATCGACCACCTGGCCTGGGCTGCCGTCCTCTCCCAGCGGTCGGCGACCGGCATGCCGCTGGAGCACGAGGCGAACAGCCTGACCCCGGCGCCGTTCCTGGACGGCCGGCCGGTGGAGGCGTGGGCCGCCGCCGTCCCCGAGGAGCTGGACACCGCCGCCGACGCATGGGCCGACCCGGCCGCGTGGAAGGGCGACACCCTCATGGGCACCGCGCCGATGCCGGCGGAGGTCGTCGGGCCGCTGATGCTGGCCGAGTTCGTGCTGCACGGCTGGGACCTTGCCCGGGCGATCGGCGCCGACTACGACGTCCCGGCCCCGCTCGGTGATGCGCTCCTCGCCGCGGTGACCCCGCTGGCGCAACTGGGCAGGGACGGCGGCTGGTACGGCCCCGAGGTGCCGGTGCCGGCCACCTCGACGGCCTTCGACCGTGCGCTCGGCCTGACCGGCCGCGACCCCGGCTGGACGGCCTGAGCCGGCGCCGACCACCCGGCTGAGCCCCGGCCAGGCGGCGGAGCCCGGTCAGCCGGCTGAGCCCGGGCCAGTCGGCGGAGCTCCGGCCAGCCGGCGGAGCCCGATCAGCCGGCGGAGCCCGATCAGCCGGCGGAGCCCGATCAGCCGGCGGAGCCCGGTCAGCCGGCTGGGCCGCGGCCCCGGCCGGGTGGCCTGAGCCGGGCGGCCGGATCGGTCAGTCGAAGAGGTGGACGGTGCGCACCCGGGTGGAGCGACGCCGGCCGGGCAGGCACGCAGCGAGGGCCAGGGCGAGCGCGACGCCGTCCTCGATGACGCCGGCCTGCCAGTCGGGCAGCCGGCCGTCCGCCCAGCGGCGCCAGCCGAGGCCACCGAAGGACCCGGCGGCGGAGCCGGCGATGCCGGCCACGACGGGCCACGCGGCGTTGGCGCCCTGCCGGCGGGACAGCAGCACGGCACCGCCGGCGCCGCTGGCCAGCCGGGCCGGCAGGGCGGCCGGGCTGGTGCGGTCGGGGACCCCGGGCTGCTTGTCGGCGTAGAGCTCGCCACCCAGGGAGGTCAGCGATGCGAGCTTCTTGGCCACGCCGGTGTCGGTGGCGGTGAGCGTCGGGCCGGCCAGGCCCAGGGAGCTGCGGCCGCCGGCGGCGACCCCGAGCAGCAGGGAACGGGCGACCAGGCCGGCGCGCGCCTTCTGGCGGGGCAGCACCCGCTCCTTCGGCGTCGGCAGGCCCGACACGACCGCCTGCACGGTCGCGCCGTAGGCCAGGTGCGGGACGGCGTCGGTGAGCCAGTCCTCGCGGGACCAGCCGCGCGGGTCGCTCACCCCGAGGGCGGCGACCGGTGCGTCGGTGGCGGCCATCGACAGGGCGCCCTTGACCACCGTGCCCACCGGGAACGGCATCCGGACCCCGGCCGAGCGGGCCACGCTGGACAGCACGCCCAGGCCGACGCCGTTGACGATCCCGGCCAGCGCACCGAGACCGCTGAGCCGGGACTCCCGGACGGCGCCCTTGCCGGGGACCTGCTGGCCGGTGACGTCGGCGAGCGCGTCGACGGTCTGCGCCGGCACGTCGCTGGCCGGCCGGCCGCGCAGGGCCCGATCGAGGTGGGTGACGGCGTTGAGCGCGGTGGTGCCGGCAGCGCCGGCGAGCAGCCCGCGGGTGAAGGTCCCGGTCATGACGTGACCGTGCCCACGGCGCCGTCCCGGCAACCGCCGGGGCGGGCGTGACGGCGGATGCCGGGGGAGGCGCCGACGTGCGCACACTCACGCCCACCGGACACCGGATCGACACGACGGGCACACGTTCGGCTGGCACCGTGGAGTCCAGCGCCCGAGGTCGTGTGCTCTCCGACCCCCGCCCCGCCCCGCCGCGCTGCGGTGCCGCGCGTCTCCTCCCGTGAAGGTCCCATGGTCATCTCTGTCTCCTCCCGTGCCCGCACCCCGATCGTCCGGACGCCGCCGTCGCTGGATCGGCTGCGGCTCGCCGTCGCCGTCCTCTTCGGGCTGGACGGCTTCGTCTTCGGCAGCTGGGCGGCCCGTGTGCCCGACGTCAGTGCCGCGACCGGTGCCGGTCACACCGCGCTGGGCGTCGCCCTGCTCTGCCTGTCCCTCGGCGCGCTGGCCTGCATGCAGGCCACCGGCGTCCTCTGCCGGCGGATCGGCACCGGCCGGGTGGCCGCGCTCGCCGGTGTCGCGGCCAGCGGCTGCGCCGTGCTGCCCGGGCTGACCACCTCGGTGGCCGGGCTGTGCGCCGCGCTGCTGGTGTTCGGCGCCGCCACCGGTGCGGTCAACGTCGCGGCCAACAGCGCCGGCGTCCAGGTCGAGGCCCGCGCCGGCCGGCCGCTGCTCTCCGGGCTGCACGCCGCCTTCAGCGCCGGCGGGCTGCTCGGCGCGCTGGTCGGCGGGCTGGCCTCTGCCGGGGTCGGGGTCGGCCTGCACCTGGCCCTGGTCGCCGTCCTCGGGCTGGCCGTCATGGCCTGGGCCGCGCCGGTGCTGGTCGGCGCCGACGCCACCGCCGGCGCGACCGACCCGCGGGTCGTGGTCACGCCGGGCGGTGGTGCCACGCGCCCGACCGGCGTCCTGGTGCTGCTGGGTGCGGTGGCCGGGGCCACCGCCTACGGCGAGGGCGCGCTCAGCGACTGGGGCGCGCTGCACCTGCGCGAGCAGCTGGCCGCCGCGCCGGCACTGGCGGCGGCCGGGTACGCCGGCTTCTCCTCGGCGATGGCCGTCGGCCGGCTCGCCGGCGGGCGGCTGGTGCTCGCCCTGGGGGAGCGCCGGCTGCTGGTCGGCGGGGCGCTGGTCGCCGCGGCCGGCGCGCTGGCCGCGGTCACGACGTCGTCCCTGCCGGTGGCGCTGGGCGGTTTCGTGCTCGTCGGGCTGGGGCTGGCCAACGTGTTCCCGCTGGCCATCGCCCGGGCCGGTGCGCTCGGCGGGCCCTCGGGGGTCGCGCTGTCGACGACCGTGGGCTACACCGGCCTGCTCGGCGGCCCGCCGGTGATCGGCTTCCTGGCCGAGCACGCCGGGCTGCCCACCGCGCTGGGCACGGTCGCGCTGATGGCGGTGCTCGCCGCGGTGCTGGTCCTGGGCATCGACGGCGAGCAGATCCGCCGCCCGGCGATGCCCGCCGGCTGGGCGCAGCCGGTGCTGTTCGGCCGGCGGCCGGTCGCGGTGGTGCTGCGCCCGATGGGCGCGGCGGTGCGCCCGGCGGTCACCCGGGTGCGCAGCGGGGCGGGCACCTACGTGCGCGACCTGCAGCTGCTGGAGGTCTGACCCGGGGGTGGTCAGCCGGCCCGCGGCAGGCCAGGCTGGCTCCCCGTGACCACCCCGGCTCCCGTGCGCCTGTCCAGCTGGCCGACCCCGCTGGAGCCTGCGCCCCGGCTCGCCGCCGCGCTCGGGCTCCGCGCGGACGACCTGTGGGTCAAGCGCGACGACCTGACCTCGTTCGCCGGCGGCAACAAGGTGCGCAAGCTGGAGCACCTGGTGGCCGAGGCGGAGACCGCCGGCGCCACCGTGCTGGTGACCAGCGGGGGAGTGCAGAGCAACCACGCCCGGATGACCGCGGCCGCCGCGGCGGTGCGCGGGCTGTCCGCCGTCCTGGTGCTCTCCGGTGCCCCGGACGCCGCCCGCCCCGGCAACCTGGCGCTGGCCGAGCTCTTCGGCGCCCGGCTGGTGGTGGTCCCGCCGGGGGAGGACGTCGACGCCCGGGTCGCCGACGTCGCGGCGGAGCTGCAAGCGGCCGGGGAGGTGCCTGCCGTGCTGCCGCTGGGCGGGTCGACCGCCACCGGTGCGCGGGGCTACCTGGCCTGCGCGGCGGAGCTGACCGAGCAGCTGCCCGACCTGGACAGCGTGGTGGTGGCGGTCGGCTCGGGCGGCACGATGGCCGGCCTGGTCGCCGGGCTCGGCGCCGAGCGGGTGCTGGGCGTCGACACCGGCGCCGTCGCCGACGCGGCGGCACGGGTCTCCGCGCTGGCCACGGCGCTCGGGGCGACCGTCGGGGAGCTGCGGCTGCGCGGCGACCAGGTCGGCGAGGGCTACGGGGTGCTCACCCCGGCGGCGCGCGTGGCGATGACCACGGCCGCGCGCACCGAGGGCCTGGTGCTCGACCCGGTCTACACCGGCAAGGCGCTCGCCGGGCTGGCGGCCGCGGTCGCCGACGGGACGCTTAGCCTGGGCCGGCGGACCGTCTTCCTGCACACCGGCGGCCTGCCCGGGCTGTTCGGTCACCCGCACGCAGCGCAGCTGGCCGGGGACCTGATGGGCCGGGTGTGAACACCGTGTTCCGAGACGTCGCACCCCGTTGACCAGGGGCGGCGGGGGGAACACGCTGGCCCGCACCTGATCCACGCCGGTGCCGAGTCGGAGGACCGCAGATGACCGTCGAGCCCGCAGCCGCCCGCACCGCGCACGGACCGGGCCGGGGGGTGGAGGCGGAGTCCGTGGACGCCGGCTACCTGGAGAAGCGGCAGCTCCGCGGGGGCACCGCCGGCTGGGTGCTGCTGGCCGGCCTCGGCGTCGCCGCGGTCATCTCCGGTGACTACGCCGGCTGGAACTTCGGTCTGGCCGAGGGCGGCTTCGGTGGGCTGCTGATCGCCGTCGTCCTCATGGCGGTCATGTACTCGGCGATGGTGTTCGGCCTGGCCGAGCTGGGGTCGGCGCTGCCGACCGCCGGTGGTGGTTACACCTTCGCCCGCCGGGCGCTGGGTCCGTGGGGTGGCTACGCGACCGGGGTGGCGGTGCTGATCGAGTGCGCGATCGCCCCGGCCGCGATCGCCACCTTCATCGGCGCCTACGTCGAGTCGCTCGGGCTGTTCGGCATCACCGACGGCTGGTGGGTCTACCTCGCCGCCTACGCCCTGTTCATCGGCATCCACCTGCTGGGGGTCGGCGAGGCGCTGAAGGTGATGCTGGTGATCGCCGCCGTCGCGGTGGCCGGGCTGGTCTTCTACCTGGTCGGGGCGGTGCCGGCGTTCGACGGGGCCAACCTGACCGACATCGCGCCGACCGACGCCGCCGGTGCCTCGGAGTTCCTGCCCTTCGGTCTGATCGGCATCTGGGCGGCCTTCCCGTTCGCCATCTGGTTCTTCCTGGCGGTGGAGTGCGTGCCGCTGGCCTCCGAGGAGGCCAGGGACCCGGCGCGGAGCATGCCGCGGGGGATCGTCGCGGCGATGGGCCTGCTGCTGGTGCTCGCGGTGCTGATGCTGGTGTTCACCGCGGGGGCGGGTGGCTCGGAGGCGATGTCGGCCAGCGGCAACCCGCCGGTGGAGGCGCTCGAGGTCGCCGGGGCGTCCAGCGGGCTGACCACGGTGATCAACTACGCCGGCCTGGTCGGTCTGGTCGCCAGCTTCTTCTCGATCATCTACGCCTACTCCCGGCAGACGTTCGCGCTCTCCCGCGCCGGCTACCTGCCCCGCGCGCTGTCGGTGACCAACGCCCGCAAGGCGCCGGTGCTGGCGCTGCTGGTGCCCGGCGCGATCGGCTTCGCCCTCTCGCTGACCGGCCAGGGGGCCATGTTGCTCAACATGGCCGTCTTCGGCGCGACGGTCTCCTACGTGCTGATGATGGTCAGCCACATCGTGCTGCGCCGCCGCGAGCCCGACCTGCCCCGGCCCTACCGCACGCCCGGCGGCACGGTCACCACCGGCGTCGCGCTGGTGCTCGCCGCGGCCGCGGTGCTGGCGACGTTCCTGGTCGACCCGGTCGCCGCGGGCTGGACGCTGGCCGCCTACGCCGTGTTCATCGGCTGGTTCGCGTTCTACAGCCGGCACCACCTGGTCGCCTCCGCCCCCGAGGAGGAGTTCGCGCTGCTGGCCGCCGCCGAGGAGGACGTCAGATGACCGTCCGCCGGACGACGCTGGGCGGGCACACCCACGAGTTCCGCTCGCTCACCGACGTCCTGGCCAAGGCCACCCCGGCCCGCTCCGGGGACGTGCTGGCCGGGGTCGCCGCGGAGTCGCAGGCCCAGCGGGTCGCCGCCCAGCACGTGCTCGCCGACGTCCCGCTGGCCACCTTCCTCACCGAGCAGGTCGTCGGCTACGACGAGGACGACGTCACCCGGCTGATCCTGGACACCCACGACGGCGCCGCCTTCACCCCGGTCGCCTCGCTGACGGTGGGGGAGTTCCGCGACTGGCTGCTGGCCCGGGCCGCCGAGCGCGACGAGGTGGCCATCTCCGCCCTGGCCCGCGGGCTGACCCCGGAGATGGTCGCCGCTGTCTCCAAGCTCATGCGCAACGCCGACCTGGTCGCCGTCGCCCGGCGGACCCGGGTGGTCACCGGCCTGCGCGGCACCCTCGGCCTGCCCGGCCGGCTGGCCTCCCGGCTGCAGCCCAACCACCCCACGGACGACGCCGTCGGGGTGACCGCCTCGATCCTGGACGGCCTGCTGCACGGCGCCGGGGACGCCGTCATCGGGATCAACCCGGCCACCGACAACCCGGCGCAGACGATCGCGCTGCTGGAGCTGGTCGACGCGGTGATCAGCCGTTACGAGATCCCCACCCAGTCCTGCGTGCTGGCGCACGTGACCACCACGCTGCGGGCGCTGGAGGCCGGCGCCCCGGTCGACCTGGTGTTCGCCTCCGTAGCCGGCACGCAGGCGGGCAACCGCGGCTTCGGGATCACGCTGGACCAGCTCACCGAGGCCCGCGCCGGCGCGCTGGCGCTGGGCCGGGGGACGGTGGGGGACAACGTCACCTACTTCGAGACCGGGCAGGGCTCGGCGCTGTCGGCCGACGCGCACCACGGCGTCGACGGCCCGGTCGACCAGCAGACCCTGGAGTGCCGTGCCTACGCCGTCGCCCGGCACTTCGACCCGCTGCTGGTCAACACCGTCGTCGGGTTCATCGGCCCGGAGTACCTCTACGACGGCAAGCAGGTGATCCGGGCCGGGCTGGAGGACCACTTCTGCGGCAAGCTGCTCGGCCTGCCGATGGGCGTGGACGTCTGCTACACCAACCACACCGACGTCGACGGCGACGACACCGACGTCCTCACCCTGCTGCTCGGTGCGGCGGGCTGCGCGTTCGTCATCGCCGTCCCCGGCTCGGACGACGTGATGCTGCACTACCAGTCGCTGTCGTTCACCGACGTGCTCACCGCCCGCTCGGTGCTCGACCTGCGCCCGGCGCCGGAGTTCGAGGCGTGGCTGGCCCGGATGGACCTGCTCGATGACGCCGGCCGCGTCCGCGAGCTGACCCCCGACGCCCCCGCCGCCCGCACCCTCCTCGCCGCCGCCCGATGACCACCCCCAACGGCCATGTTGGCCACCATGGCCGGAACACGGCGGACCGGCCGTCGGCCCACGACGGCCATGTTGGCGAACATGGCCGGACGGACGACCCGTGGGCGGTGCTGCGGGAGGCGACCCGGGCACGGGTGGCGCTGGGGCGGGCCGGGGACGGGCTGCCCACGGCGCGGGAGCTGGAGTTCCGGGCGGCGCACGCGGCCGCCCGGGACGCGGTGCACACCGCGCTGGACGCCGACCGGGTGCGCGCCGCGCTCGCCGCGGCCGGCGTCGGGCTCGACGTGCTGGAGGTGCACAGCCGGGCACCGGACCGCACGACCTACCTGCAGCGCCCCGACCTGGGCCGGCAGCCGGCCGCGGACACGCAGCTGCCCGGCGGACCGCACGACCTGGCGCTGGTGGTCGCCGACGGGCTGTCGCCCCGTGCCGTGCACGAGCACGCCGCCGGCACGGTCGCCGCCGTCCTCGACCGGCTGCCCGGCTGGTCGGTCGCCCCGGTCGTGCTGGCCCACCAGGCGCGGGTGGCGCTCGGTGACCCGATCGGCGCGGCGCTGGGCGCCGGAATCGTCGTCGTCCTGGTGGGGGAGCGGCCGGGGCTGAGCTCCGCCGACAGCCTGGGGCTGTACCTGACGCACGGCCCGCGGCCCGGGCGGGCGGACTCCGAGCGCAACTGCATCTCCAACGTCCGGCCCCCGCACGGGCTCGGCTACGCCCAGGCCGCCGACACCCTGGTCGCGCTGCTGCAGGCCTCCCGCCGGCTGGGCGCCTCCGGCGTCGTCCTCAAGGACGAGGGGACGGCGCTCCCGCCCGGCGCTGCCTGATGGCCCCCTCTCAGGGGCCCGCCCCGAGCCTGCGAGGGGTGGGGGGAGAGGGGGTCCTTCGTCAGAACCGGCGGAGGGGGCCGATCTTCATCACCGAGCTGAGCAGGGCCTCCAGCGGGTGGCGCTTGGGGCGCTGCACCTCCGCCGGCCAGTCCGGGACCATGTCCGGGTCGGCGTCGGCGATGGCGACGTCGGCCACCCGGCCCTGCAGCCGGGCCCGCACCTCTTCGGCGGAGTAGGCCCGGCGGTGGCGTTCGTGGCGGACCAGGACGGCGCCGGTCGCGGCCACGCCGACGATCCCGGCGACTCCGAGCAGCTTCGAGGGGCGCATGAGCCGTTACGGTAGTGGTGTGGCTCACTCTCGTGCGGTGTCCCGCACCTCCGGTCGTGTGTTGTCGCTGCACGAGGCCGTCGAGCTGACCCGGACCGGCGACGTCTGGGTCTTCCGCGGCGCCTCGCTGGCCGACCGGGCCATCCAGACGCTCACCAACGCCCCGGTGAACCACGTCGGGATGGCCGTCGTCCTCGACGACCTGCCGCCGCTGCTCTGGCACGCCGAGCTGGGCCACTCACTCGCCGACGTGTGGTCGGGCCGGCACCAGCGCGGCGTCCAGCTGCACGACCTCTCCGACGCCGTCTGTGTCTGGAAGAAGCGGTACGGGCAGCAGGCCTGGCTGCGGCAGCTGGTCGGCCCGGCCGACGACGGCGGGGTGACCCGGGAGATGGAGGACACCGTGCTGCGCACCATCGCCCGGCTGGACGGGAAGCCGTTCCCGACCACCCGGCACCTGGCGCACGGCTGGGTCAACGGCAAGTTGCGCCGGCACCAGACCAACGACACGGTCTTCTGCGCCGAGCTGGTCGCCACCACCTACACCGCGATGGGCCTGCTGCCGAAGAACCGGCCGCTGAACGCCTACGACCCGGGCAGCTTCTGGTCCGGCGACGACCTGCCGCTGGCCGACGCCCAGCTGGGCACCGAGATCCAGGTCGACGTCCCCGACGGGCCGGCCTGCGACTGACTCAGACCCGCACCCAGCGCTCCACCAGCGCGACGATCGCGGCCTCCTTCGCCGCGACGTCGGCGGAGTCACCGAGGGTGAGGACGGCGCGGTCGGAGTCGGCCCAGCGCAGCAGCCCGGTGTCGTCGCCGAACTCGAAGCCGGCGGTCTCCAGCGGCTTCGCGCCGCGGTGGAAGACCAGCTGCAGGTGGTCGACGGGGAACAGTCGGAAGGTCACCCGGTCCACGCCCTTGGAGCAGAAGCTGGGGGCCCGCCACTTCACGTGCTCGGTGAGGTCGGCGTCCGAGGCCATGATCGCCGCGCGGAGCCGGCGGACGTCGTCCGCCCGCGGGTGGTCCAGGGTGGCCAGGAACTCCTCGACCGTGGGCTGCGCCATGCGGCCACCATGCCTCATCGCCGGGCCCGCTCAGCCCGCGCCGGGCCGCCCGACGACGTCGGCGGGCACCAGGCGGCCGCTGACCAGGTCCGCGGCGACCGAGTCGACGGTGCGGCCGGCCCCGTAGGCGTGCGCCCGCAGCACGGCCAGGGCCTCGGCGGCGTCCAGGTCCAGGGCGGCCGACGTCAGCCCGACCGCCTGCCAGACCGCGGCCCGGCGCTCGGCCGGCGGGCTGTGCAGCCAGTGCGGGCCCTCGGCCTCCGACCAGGTCGACCAGACGGCGGCGTCGGTGAGCGCCGCGGCGACCAGGTCGCCGACGGCGACGGCGTCGAACACGTCCAGCGAGGCCACGCCCGCCGGGTCGGTGAGGTAGAGGTCGAGCGCCCCGGTGCCGGCCAGGGCGTGCCGTACCGGGAGGGACACCACGCCCCGGTAGGGCGTCTGCTCCAGCAGGAGCTCGGCGAGGACCGGCCACCGCCGCTGCAGGTCCTCGGCGACCAGGAACACCGGGTGCCCGGTGGTGACGGAGAGCAGGCACGGCCCGTTGCCGACGGTGAACTGCAGCCGCTCCGCCCGTCCTGCCGCGGCGGGGCTCGCGCCGAGCGGGCAGCGGCCCAGCCGGGACAGCTGCACGCTCAGGCCGGCGCCGTCCACCGGCAGCACCCGGGTGACGACCCGGGCCAGCCGCTCGGGCAGCAGGTGCCCGTCGTCGTCCTCGCTCCCGGCGGTCTCCGCGGCGAGGGCGGCGGTGAAGCGCTGGGCCAGGCTCACGTACCGAGGATCACCGGGTGGCCCGCGGACCACAGGGTCTCGGAACGGTCAGCGGCGCGCCGCCACCTGTGCGTGCGTGCCGAGGTCGACCAGGGTGTCGTCGTCCCCGGCGAGGTCGCGGTCGTGGGTGACGCAGACGACCAGCCGCCCGGCGAGCGCCCGGCGCAGGTCCGCCACCAGCGCCGCCGCGGTCGGCGGGTCCAGGTGCGCGGTCGGCTCGTCGAGCAGCACCACCTCGCGGTCGGCCAGCAGCGCCCGCGCGACGGCCAGCCGCCGCCGCTCCCCGCCGGACAGCGACGTGCCGCCGGCGCCGACGGGGGTGTCCAGGCCGGCGGGGAGCGAGACCAGGAGGGCATCCAGCCCGGCGTCGGTCATGGCCGCCCGCATCGCCTGCTCACCCGCCGGGCCGGCGAGCTCGCCGCGCGGCCGGGCCAGCGCCAGGTTGGCCCGCAGCGGCGCGTCGAAGACGTGCGCGTCCTGCGGGCACCAGGCGATCGCGGCCTGCACGTCGTCCCGGGTCAGCCGGGCCACCGGCACCGGCCGGCCGCCGTCGCTGAGCACGTGGTCGCCCGATGCCGGCCGCAGTGCGGCCATCAGCACCGACAGCAGCGTCGACTTGCCCGACCCGGACGGCCCGGTGACCACCAGCCAGCCGCGGCCGGCGGTGGCGACCAGGTCGAGGTCGCGCAGCACGCCGGGGCGGCCGGGCCAGCCGGCGGTGAGGTGCTCGGTGGCCAGCTCGCGCACCGGCCGCGGCGGGGTGAGCCGGTCGGCCGGGGCGGGGTCGGCGGCGACCGGCTCGGCCAGCACCGCCTCCACCCGGGCCCGCGCGTCGGCCCAGGCCAGCCGGTGCCGGCGGGCGGCGCCCAGCGCGGTCAGCGGCTCGAGCAGCGCCAGCGGGGCCAGCGCGAGGACGGCGGCGACCGGGGCGCTCAGCTCCCCGGCGCGCACCGCCGCGGCCCCGGCCCACAGTGCGAGCACGGCGGCCGATCCGGAGGCCAGCACGGCGATCGCGTCGCCGGCCGCGGCCGCCGCGGCACCGGCCTGGGCAGCGCGGCCCTGGCGGCGGCCCAGCGCGTCGAGCCGGTCGGCCGCAGCCGGAGCCAGCCCGTGCGCCCGGAGGTCGCCGGCGGCCTCCAGCGTCCCGGCGGTCTCCCGCAGGGTCACCGTCTGCAGCTCGGCGGCGGTGCGGGCCACTCCGCGGTCGGCCCACCGGTGCACCCCGAGGACGGCGAGCACCGCGGCGAGCAGAACCGCGGCCACCAGCGCGCCGGCCCTCGGTTCGAGCAGGGTCAGCACCGCTGTCGTCCCGGCGAGCACGATGCCGGAGACCAGCGGCGGGGTAACCGCTCGGACCGAGAGGTCCTGCAGCAGCCCGACGTCGCCGACCAGCCGGGCCAGCGCGCGGCCCGGTGTGCGGTCGGCGGCCGGGCCCTGTGCGATCAGCGCCCGCCACAGCCGCAGCCGGGTGTCCGAGGCGAGCCGGAAGGCGGCGTCGTGGCTGGCCAGCCGCTCCAGCCAGCGCAACAGTGCCCGGCCCAGCCCCGAGGCCCGGACGCCGACGATGGCCACCATCAGGGTGAGGATCGGCGGCTGCTCGGCGGCCCGGACGATCAGCCAGCCCGACACCGCGGTGAGCGCGACGCCGAAGGCGCTGGACGCCGCGCCGTAGCCGACGGCGCGGGTGACCGCCCGCCGCGGCCAGGAGAGCCCGGTGGTCGGGGCGGCCGAACTCGTGGCGCCGCTCGTGGGGGCACCCGGCGACTCACCGGCCGGCGCGACCGCCGGGGCGCGCTCGGGCCCGGGCACGGTGGTCAACGCCGGGACGGCGGTGCGGCCGGGCAGGTCGACGGCCCGGTCGGCCAGCGCGGCCAGCGCCGGCTCGTGGGTGACCAGCACGGTGCAGAGCGAGCCGCGCAGCCGCACCAGCAGCTCGGTGACCCGGGCGGTGGCGGCGGGGTCGAGGGAGGCGGTCGGCTCGTCCAGCAGCAGCACCCGGGCGCCGCGCTGCACCCGCACCAGAGCCCGGGCCAGCGCGACCCGCTGCAGCTCGCCGGGGGAGAGGGTGCGGCAGGCGCGGTCGCGCAGGTGCGCGGCGTCCACCCAGCCCAGCGCGGTGTCGGCGAGGTCGGTGGCCCGCTCCTCCGGCACCTCCCCGGCGTGCCGGCGCAGCTCGTCGAGCACGGTGTCGGCGACGGTGTGCGGGAACTGCGGCACGACGGCGACGTCTGCCGGGGCCAGCACGGCGCCGTCCACCCGTGCGGTGCCGCCGTCCAGCAGCTGCCCGGCGAGGACGGCGAGCACGGTGGACTTGCCCGAGCCGCTGGGCCCACGCAGGGCGACCAGCTCGCCGGGCTCGACGGCGAAGGAGAGGCGCTCGACCGCGGGAGCGCCGCGGCCGGGGAAGGCGACGGTCAGGCCGGTGATGGTCAGCCCGCGCAGCTCACCGGCCGGCGGGACGGCCAGGACCGGCCGGGGCGCAGGGGTCGCGAGCACCGCGCGGGCGGCCGCGGCGGCCTCGGCGGCGTCCTCGGAGGCGTGGTGCGCAGCGCCCAGCGCCCGCAGCGGGGCGAAGGCCTCCGGGGCGAGCAGCAGGGCGAGCAGGCCGACGTCCAGGCTCATCGTCCCGTCGGCCAGCCGGATCCCGACGGTCACCGCGACCAGCGCGACCGACAGCGTGGCGAGCACCTCCAGCACCAGGGAGGAGAGGAAGGCGATCCGCAGCGTGGCCAGCGTGCGGCGGCGGTGCGACTCGCCCAGCTCGGCGAGCGCGGCCAGCTGGTCGGCGGCGCGGCCCAGGCCGACCAGCACCGGCAGCCCGCGCACGAGCTCGGCGACGTGCCCGGCGATCCGGTCCAGCGCGCGGGCGGCCTCGGCCGTCTCGTCCCGGGTGTGCAGCCCGACCAGCGCCATGAACAGCGGGACCAGCGGGAGGGTGACCGCGACCAGCAGTGCGGAGAGCCAGTCGGTGACGCCGATGGCCACCAGCACCACCGGCGGGACGACGATCGTCTGGGCCAGCGCCGGCAGGTAGGTGGCCAGCGCCGGGCCGAGGTCGTGCAGCCGGGTGGTGGCCAGCACCGCGGCCGGGCCGCTGCCACCGGCGGCGGTGACCGCCTCGCCCTCGCCGGCCAGCAGCCGGTCCAGCAGCCGGCGGCGCAGGGTGTCCTCGGCCCGGCGGGCGTCCCGGGTGGCCAGCACGCCACCGGCCCACGACCCCAGCGCCCGGACCGCGACCCCGGCGAGAGCCACCAGCAGCGCCGTCCCCGGCGTCGTCCCGGCCGCGACGTCGGCGACCGCGCGGGCCAGGCCGGCGGCGAGCAGCACCACCCCGGCGGTCTGCACCAGCGCGACCACCGCGGCCCGCACCAGCGCCCCGGTCAGCCCGGGCACCCCCGCCAGCGCCCCCAACGGCCCCCGCCCGGCGCGGCCAGGTTCGCCGACCTGGCCGGGCGCCGGGGACGCGGCCATCCCGGCCGAGCGGCCATGTTGGCCAACATGGCCGGTGGGGTGCGGGGAGGTCATGCGTTCACCGGCTCCTCGGTGTGCGGGGTCTCCGGCTCGGCGGTGAGGCGCTTGCGGAACACCCAGTAGGTCCAGGTCTGGTAGCCCAGCACCACCGGCAGCCCGACACCGGCCGCCCAGGTCATGATCGTCAGCGTGTAGTCGCTGACCGAGGCCTCGGCGATGGTGACCGAGAACGCCGGGTCGATCGAGGAGACGACCACCACCGGGTACACGGCCCCGAAGATCGTCGCGGCGGAGGCCAGCATCACCACCGCCCAGGCGGTGAACGCCTGGCCCTCGCGGTCGACCCGGATCCGGGTCCAGGAGACCAGCACGGCCAGCGCGGCGACCAGCCACAGCGCGCCGGTGACGAACGTGCCCGACCGCAGGTGCACCAGCCCCGCCCAGGCCAGCAGCGGCAGGGCGGCGACCGGTGACCAGCGGACGGCGAACCGGCGGGCGGCGACCCGCACCGGGCCGTCGGTCTTCAGCGCCAGGAACACCGCGCCGTGCACCGTCGACCAGGCCAGCAGGGCGACCCCGCCGAGCAGCGCGGACCAGGTGACGCCGGCGAACGCACCGCCCACCCGGATGCCGTCACCGTCGATCGGCAGGCCCAGCGTGGTGCCACCGAGGGCGGCGCCCACGCCGAGCGCGGCGATCAGCGAGCCGGCGGTGATCACGTGGGTCCAGGTGCTGTCCCACTGCGCGGTGTGGTGCGAGTGCCGCCACTCGAAGGCCACCGCTCGGATGATCAGGCCGAACAGCACCAGGACGAAGGGCAGGTAGAGCACCGGCAGCCAGGTGGCGTACCAGCCGGGGAAGGCGGCGAAGACCGCGCCGGCCGCGGTGATCAGCCAGACCTCGTTGCCGTCCCAGAGCGGGCCGATGCTGCGCAGCATCAGGTGCCGGTCGGCGGCCTTGCGGCCGATCACCGGGATCAGCGCGGCGACCCCGAAGTCGAAGCCCTCCAGCAGCAGGAAACCGGTCCAGAGCACCGCGACCGCGGCGAACCAGAGCGTCTGCAGGTCCATGTCAGCTCTTCTCGATCAGTCGGGGATCAGTACGCGAAGGACAGGACGTCGTCGTCGGAGTCGCGCCGGGTGCTGGCGCTGCCAGGGGTGACGTCGGCGCCGCCGCTGACGTCGTCGTCCGGCGAGCCCTCGGGGGTGTGCCCGGGCGTGGGGGCCCCGTCGCTGGTGGTGACCCCGCGGCGGACGAACCGGGTGAGCAGCCACAGCTCCACCACCGCCAGCGCCCCGTAGACCAGGGTCAGGCCGATCAGCGACGTCCACACCTCGGTCGCGGTCACGCCGGGGGAGACGGCCTGGGCGGTGAAGAAGTAGACCTGGTCCTCGCGCGGGACGTCGGGGTTCGGGTAGACGACGAAGGGCTGGCGACCCATCTCGGTGAAGATCCAGCCCGAGGCGTTGGCCACGAACGGGGCGCCGATGGCCAGCACCGAGCCGTAGACGCCGATCGGGTTGGTCGGCACCCGGCCCTTGCGGGTCGACCAGAGCGCGTAGCCGCCGACCGCCGCCGAGACCATGCCCATGCCGATCATCAGCCGGAAGTTCCAGTAGGTGACCGCCAGCAGCGGGGTGTAGTCGATCGGCTCGCCGGCCTTGTCGCCGAACGAGGGGTCGTCGGGGTAGGTGGCCCCGTAGGCGGCCGAGTACTCCTCCTGCAGCTCGTTCACCCCCGGGACGGCGGTGGAGAAGTCACCGTGGGCGAGGTAGGAGAGCAGGTAGGGGACGGTCCAGGAGTGCACCTCGTCGCACTCGTTGGAGCCCAGCTTGCCGAAGGCGAAGATCGAGAAGGGCGCGGGCGCCTCGGTGGTGCACAGTGCCTCGGCCGAGGACATCTTCAGCGGCTGCTGCTCGTACATGAGCTTGGCCTGGTAGTCGCCGGTGACCGCGGTGAGCAGGAAGGCCGCGACCGAGACGTACCCGCCCAGCCGCACCGAGCGCCGCCACACGTGGTGGTCGGGGTCGGTGGTCGGGGCGCCGGCCAGCTTCCGCTTGCGCAGGTGCCACAGGCCGATGCCGACCAGCGCGGCGCCGGCGACCATGAGCGCGGCGACGATGGTGTGGCTGAAGGCGGCGAGCGCGGTGTTGTTGCTCAGCACCGCGAAGAAGTCGACCTGCACGGGGCGGCCGGTGGCGTCGTCGGTGACCACGCCGACCGGGTGCTGCATCCAGGAGTTGGCCGCGATGATGAAGTACGCGCTGACGATCGAGCCGATGACCGCGGCCCACAGCGTGGCCAGGTGCACCTTCTTCGGGATCCGGCCCCAGCCGAAGATCCACAGGCCGAGGAAGGTCGACTCGAGGAAGAAGGCGAGCAGCGCCTCCAGGGCGAGCAGCGAGCCGAAGACGTCGCCGACGAAGCGGCTGTACTCGCTCCAGGCCAGCCCGAACTGGAACTCCTGGACCAGGCCGGTGGCCACGCCCAGCACGAAGTTGATCAGGTAGACCCGGCCCCAGAAGCGGGTCATCCGCAGCCACTCGGGCTTGTCGGTGCGCACCCACATGGTGTGCATGACCGCCACCAGGATCCCGAGTCCGATGGTCAGCGGGACCATCAGGAAGTGGTAGACGGTGGTGATCCCGAACTGCCACCGGGCGATGTCCAACACGTCCACCGGGGTTCCTCCAGTTGCTGACGTACGATCGACGAGTTCTTTCTACGCCAGGTAGAACAACTATTTCTACGAGATGTAGAAGACACGCCGTGTGAGCTGGCCGACAGGGGGACCCATGAACACGCTGGGAGAGCTGGAGCGCACCGTGCTCGAGCACCTGTGGTCCGTCGGCGCACCGGTCACCGCCACCCGGCTGCGCGACGAGCTCACCGACCGTGGGCTGGCGCTGACCACCGTGCACACCGTGCTCACCCGGCTGGAGCAGAAGGGCTTCGTCTCCCACGACGACTCCCGGCCGCGGCAGTTCCGGGCGCTGGGCACCCGGGAGGACCACGTCGCGGACCTGATGCACGAGGTGCTCGGCCAGGCCGGTGACCGGCAGGCGGCACTCGCCCGGTTCGTCGGCAGCGTCGGGGACGACGAGATGCGGATGCTGCGCGAGCTGCTCGCCGGCGCCGGGAACGACCCGGCCGCCTGACCGTGCTCCCCGCGACCGCGCTCGCCCTGGGGGTGCTGGCCGCGATGCTGGCCTGGCCGGTGCCGGCGGTGATCGCCCGTGCCCGCTGGCCGCGCCGCGACCCGCTGGCGGCCCTGGTCTGCTGGCAGGCGATCGGGCTGGCCGGGGGCCTGTCCATCATCGGCGCGCTGCTGGTGCACGGGCTGGCGCCCTGGGGGCACTCGCTGCCCGAGGCGTGGTGGCACTGGGTCACCCGGCAACCGGCGGAGGAGGTCGTGCGCGGCGACCACTGGGTGGCCCAGACCCTGGCTGCGGTGCTGGCCCTGGAGCTGTTGGGCGTGCTGCTGCTCTCCGGGGTGCGCACCGCCCGCACCCGCCGGCGGCACCGGGCGCTGCTGGAGCTCGTCGTCCGGCCCGGCGCGGAGGCGCCGGTCGAGGACGAGACGCTGCTGCTGGACCACCCGGCGCCGGTCGCCTTCTGCATCCCCGGCGCCCGGCCGCTGCTGGTGCTCTCCTCCGGCATGGTGGCCGAGCTCGACCAGGCCCAGCTGGACGCCGTCGTCGCGCACGAGCGGGCGCACCTGCGCGAGCACCACCACCTGCTGCTGCTGCCGTTCGTGGCCTGGCGGGCGGCGCTGCCGGTGCTGCCGGCGGCCGACCGCGCGCACGACGCCGTCCGGGACCTGGTGGAGATGCGCGCCGACGACGTGGCGCTGGGATCGCTGACCGGCCCCGACCCGCGGCGCACGCTGGCCGCGGCGATCGTCGCGGCCGCGGGCGGCTCCGGCGGGCAGGTGCCCGAGGGGGCGTTGGCGGTCAGCGGTGGGCCGGTCGCCGTCCGGGTGCGCCGGCTGCTCGCCCCGGCCGACCCGCTGCCGGCCCGAGCGCGGTGGATGGCGCTGGTCTGCGCGGTCGCACTCCTGCTCGTGCCGACCGTGCTCCTCCTGCTCCCCGCCCTGGTCTAGGGGCCGTCGGGGAGCCGTGGCCGCCGGCGACCTCTAGCGTCGGGCCATGGACGCAGCAGTGCTCACCGAGCCCGGCACCCCCACCTTCGCCTCCTTCGACGACCCGGTCCCGGCGGACGGGCAGGTGCTGGTCGACGTGCGGGTGGCCGGGGTCAACCCGGTGGACGTCGCCATCGCCGCGGGGGTGTTCGTGACCAAGCCGCCGTTCCCCTCGGTCGCCGGGCGTGAGGGCGTCGGCACCGTGGACGGTCGGCGGGTGTACTTCAACGGTTGCGTCGCCCCGTTCGGCTCGATGGCGCAGCGGACGCTGGTGCCGGCCGGCTCGCTGTTCGACGTGCCCGAGGGGCTGGACGACGGACTGGCGGTGGCGTGCGGGATCGCCGGGCTGGCGGCCTGGCTGCCGCTGCAGTGGCGGGCCCGGCTGCAGCCGGGGGAGACGGTGCTCGTGCTCGGTGCCAGCGGGGTGCTCGGCACGATCGCCGTCCAGGCGGCGAAGGTGCTCGGTGCCGGCCGGGTGGTGGCCGCGGCCCGGGACGGCGACGCGCTGCGGCGGCTGACCGACCTCGGTGCCGACGCGACCGTGCAGCTGTCGGACGACGAGCCGGTCGCCGACCTCGCCGGGCGGATCCGCGACGCGGCCGGCGGCGGGGTGGACGTGACCATCGACCCGGTCTGGGGCACCCCGGCGCTGGCGGCGATGGGGGCGGCCCGGCGGGGGATGCGGCACGTGCAGATCGGCCACTCGGCGGCACCGGCGGCCGAGCTGGTGGCCGGTGGCTTCCGGGAGGCGATGGTCGACCTGCTGGGCTACACCACCCGGCACGTGCCCGGCGACGTGGTGGCCCGCGGCTGGGCCGAGCTCACCGGGCACGCCGCCGCCGGGCGGATCACCGTGGACGTCGAGCGGGCACCGCTGGCCGAGGTGGCCCACGTCTGGGCGCGGCAGGTCGCCTCCGCCCACCGCAAGCTCGTGCTGGAGCCCTGACCCCCGCGTTCAGCGGCGGTGGTCGCGCAGCTCCTCGCGGGCGGTGTCGCGCTCGGCGCGGGCGTCGGCCAGGTCGTCCTGCAGCTGCACGATCACCTGGGCGGAGCTGAGCAGGTGGCCGTCGTCCAGCAGCACGCGCACCCGGGCGGCCAGCTGCAGCTGGTGCCGGGAGTACCGGCGGTGGCCGCCGGGGGAGCGGTGCGGGTGCAGCACGCCGGAGGTGTCCAGGCTGCGCAGGAAGGCGGCCTGGACGCCGAGCAGGTCGGCCGCCTGGCTCATGGTGAGCACCGGGTGGTCGGGGTCGTCCAGGCGCTGCAGCGGGTCGGTGCTCATGGCTCCTCCGGAGACGACGGGAGGGGCGGGACCCTGCGGTCCCGCCCCTCCCGGGTTGTCGTCGACCAGCCGTCGACGTGGGTGTCGATCGGCTGTCGACGTGGGCGCAGCGGCGGTCAGCTCTCGACGGCGGGCTGCTCACCGTCGATGGTGTGCGCCTCCACCGCGGCCGGGGTGTCCGCCCGGGTCACGGTGATCTTGCGGGCCTTGGCCTTCTCGGCGACCGGGATGCTCACCGTGAGCACACCGTCGTGGTAGCTGGCCTCCAGCCGGTCGGTGTCCAGGCTGCGGCCCAGCACCAGCTGCCGGGTGTAGCTGCCGAACGGCCGCTCGGCGACCTGCCACTGCGCGCCCTCGATCTGCGGCACCGAGCGCTCGGCGCTGATCGTCAGCGTGGTGCCCTCGACCGAGAGGTCGATCGAGCCGGGGTCGACGCCGGGCAGGTCGAAGTGGGCGACGAAGTTGTCACCCACCCGGTAGGCGTCCATCGGCATGCCGGCCAGCGGTCGGGCGGTGGTGGTGCCGGTGCGACCGGTCAGCTGGTCCAGCGCCCGGAAGACCGAGGACGTGGACGCGAAGGGGTCGTAGGAAGTCAGCATCATGGCTGCGTACCTCCGGTGTCGTGCGGGAGTGCGGTTGTCGCTGCCTCTGGCGAAACGCCAGCGGCAACTGAAAATTACCTCCACCGAGCACCGATGTAAACGCACATCGTCGAGAAAGTCTCCACCGGTTGATGCAGGTTCGGTCGGAGACTGCGGTCTCGGTGCCGCCAGCTTCCGGCCGGCACGAACGGCCAACGGGTGCCGTAGCCGGGTGTAACGCCTCGACATGAGTGCGGTGAGAGGGTCGCGCACCGCGGACCCCGATCCGGAGGACGACAGGATGAACGACCAGGACGACGAGCGGCTCGATGCACTGCTGCGCTCGGGCGTGGCGGAGCGGCCTGCCACCGTGGACGACGAGCGGGTCTTCGCCGAGGTCTGGTCGCGGGTGCAGAGGTCGATGAGTGCCGAGCCGACGACCGGTGACGAGCTGCAGCAGCGGCGACTGGCGCTGATCGGTGACCGGCAGGTGGCCGCGCGCCGCCGTCGTCGGGCGACCCGGTTGGCCACCGCGGCGCTGGTCGTCGCGGTGGCCGGCGGCGGTACGGCGGCAGCGGCCGAGTTCCTGTCCACCAGGACCGGCGATGAGCTGACCGGCTGGGAGGTGGGGGCCGGGGGATCGGGCGAGATGCTCGATCTGGGTGGCACGGACCTGCGGCAGGTGGTCGAGGAGGTCACGGCCGACATCTCCTTCGCACCCGGCTACGAGGCCCAGCGTGAGTGGGCGTTGGACTCCGACGGTCGTCCGGAACCTGGCTCGCTCATCACGGAGAGCCATCTGCGCTCGTCTATCGCCGGCGCCGCGGTCTGCACGTGGGCCGACGCGTGGGTGGCCGCCGATGACGCCGGAGACGTCCCGGCGCGCGCCGTCGCGACGCAGGCACTCGCCGACTCGGTGTCCTGGGAGCCCTTCCTCACCTTCGCGGAGGACCACGGAGAGCCGCATCCGACGGAGTCGGCGCCGAACCAGGACGCCTCCTACCGCTGGTGGCTCCGCCCACTCGCCGAAGCCGCTGCGTCGGGGGATCGCCAGGGCGTGCTGGACACGGTGGCGGATTCTCACGCCTGCTCCCACGACGTCCTGCCGGTCATCGATGCGGACCCCGGCTACCGCTACCACGGTGTGCGATGAGCGACGAGCAAGCGCAGTTCGAGGCGCTCTTCCTCGACACCCGCGCACCGTTGCTGGCCTACCTGACCCGGCGTGCGTCGTCCGAGGACGCTGCTGACCTGCTCGCCGAGGTCTACCTGATCGCCTGGCGGCGGCGTGCCGACCTGCCTTCGGGGGAAGAGCGTCGCCTGTGGTTGTACGGGGTGGCCCGGCGGCTGGTCGTCGCCCATCACCGCGCCGTCCCGCGGCGGCCGGTGGCATCAGGAACGGACGTCGTCGAGCAGCCCCCGGCCAGCCCGACGACCGACGACCGGCGGGGCGAGGTGGTGCGGCTGGTCCTGGAGACGCTCAGCGACCTGGACCGCGAGCTGGTCACGCTGACGACCTGGGACGGGCTGAGCCCGGCGGAGGCCGCGCGCATCGTCGGGATCACCGCGGGGACGGCGCGGGTGCGCCTGCACCGTGCCCGCGGCCGGCTCGCCCGCCACCCGCGGCTGCGGGAGTTGCTCGACGACCCCGACGACGAGTTGCCTGCCGATGCCGCACCGCTGGTCGCCGGCTCGGCCCGCGGCTGACGACCATGTCGATCATCGGCGAGTGGCTGGCCGGCTCGCCGTGGGCGGCAGTCACTCGCCGATGGTCAACTGGTGGCGGGGCGTGCTCAGTAGCGCCAGCGGACGGCGGCGGTGACGTCCTCCGGGGAGGCCCCGTCGAACAGCGCGACCTCGCCCCGGCGGACCTCGGCGATCGTGGTCGACAGCTCCGGCCCGAACGCGGCGGTCAGCACCTCGTCCCGCTCGAACGCGGCCACCGCCTCGCCCAGCGACGAGGGCAGCTCGGTGATCCCGGCGTCCCGCCGTCCGGCCTCGCTCAATGTCGCCGGGTCGATCCCCACCGGATCAGGCAGGGCGGTGCCGGCCTGCACCCCCGCGGAGCCGGCAGCGAGCAGGCCGGCCAGCAGCAGGTAGGGGTTGGCGGCGGCGTCCACGCACTTGACCTCGACGTTGGCCGCCTCCTGCCGGTGGCCGCTCGGCCCGGTGACGAACCGGACGGCGGCCTCGCGGTTCTCCAGCCCCCACACCGCGTAGGTGCCCGCCCAGTGCGAGGGCACCAGTCGCAGGTAGGAGGCGACGCTCGGGCAGCCGACCGCCAGCAGTCCGGGCAGGTGCTGCAGCAATCCGGCGACGAACGCCCCGCCGTCCGGGGTCAGGCCGAAGGTGCCCGAGCCGCCGCCCATCAGGTTCTCCGGCCGCCCGTCCGGAGAGCTCCGCCACAGCGACAGGTGGACGTGCCCGCCGTTGCCCACCCCGTCGGCGGTCACCTTCGGGGAGAAGGACGCCCGCAGCCCGTGCGCGATGCTCACCGCGGTGATCGTGGCCCGCACCAGCAGCGCGGTGTCCGCGGCGCCGACCGGGTCCTCGGCGGCGACCGAGACCTCGAGCTGGCCGGCTGCGTACTCGGGGTGGAACTGGTGGACGGCCACCCCCTGCGCGGCCAGCGCCGCCAGCAGGTCGCGGGCGTAGTCGGAGACCTCGATCTGCCGGGTCAGGCCGTACGCCGGGCCGGAGAGCGCCGGCACGAAGTCCTCCCCGGGCTCGCCGAGTGCCCACTCGACCTCGAACGCGGCCCGCACGCTCAGGCCGTCGGCGGCGAGCTCGTCGACGAGCCGGCGCAGCAGCGACCGGGAGCACTGCACGTGCGGGACACCGTCCTGGGTGTACCGGTCGACCGGCGCCCAGGCCCAGCCCTCCTGTGCGGCGAGCACGGTGAGCCGGGAGAGGTCCGGGTGCAGTCGCAGGTCACCGACCGCGCTGCCGGCGTGGGTGCCGGCGACGATCGAGTCGTCGACCAGGAAGCCGTCGAACACCGGGCTCATCCCCACGCCCCACTGCGCGGCGCTGGGCAGCTGGGCCAGTGGCACGGACTTCATCCGGGTGATCCCGCTGGTGTCGACCCAGGGGAGGACGACGCCGACCACGCCGGCGGCCGCCAGGTCGTCGAGCACCGCCTCGGCCGCGGCCCGTCGCTCGTCCCGCTCGTGCAGCTCCATGTGACCTCCGGGTGCGTTCAGTCCGCGCTGCGGTCGGGTGGGTCGAAGGTGACGTGCACCGTCTCGAAGCCCTTGGTCCGCTGGGCCTTGGCCATCCCGGTGTAGCTGCGCCGGTCGCCGGGGGTCAGGTCGACGTCGTCGGTGAAGGGGGTGAGCAGCGCCCGCGGCCAGAGCCGGTCGACCCGCACCACGTTGACCTCCACGCAGAGCACGCCGACCACCGCGGCCAGGTACAGGAACGCGAGCAGGCCCAGCACCAGGGCGAAGACGCCGTTGGTGGCGCTGGCGCTGCCCATCACCCGGCTCACGTACGTCACCCCGAAGGTCTGCAGCAGCTGCCAGAGCACGGCGGCGGCCAGCGCGCCCGGCAGCACCTGACGGGCGGTCAGGTGCCGGGTGGTGGCCAGCCGGAAGGCGAACACGAACACCGCGGCGTTGATCGCCACCGACCCGACCAGGGTCAGCACCCGGGTCGCCGCCCCCAGCGAGCCGAGGTGTCCCGAGGTGAAGGTGGACAACGCCGTCGTCCCGATCACCGCCAGGCCGGCGGTGGCCAGCAGCACCAGGCTGCGGCCGCGGGCCAGGAAGGGGTTGGGCCGGCTGTTGCGCGGCACGGACCAGGCGGTGTTCATCGCGTACTGCACGGCCTGGGCCACGCCGAGCGCGCCGTACAGCGAGCCGAGGACGCCGATGACCACGCCCAGGACGCCGCCGCTGAGCCCGCGCGGTTCACCGAGCTGCTCGCCGACCACGGGGAACTGGCTCAGCGCCGAGTCGAGCAACCGCTGCTGCAGTTCCGGGTTCCCGACCAGGACCTGGCTGAGGATCGTGGAGAACAGCAGCAGCAGCGGGAACAGCGAGACGAAGGCGTAGTAGGTGATCAGCGCGGCCAGGTAGGGGCCGGAGTCGTCGACGTACTTGTAGACGACGGCGATCGGGAACCCGGCCGCGCGACGCCGGCGCTGCAGCCGGTCGAGCTTCTCGGCGACGGACACGGGCGCAGTGCACCACGACCCCGGGCCGGGCACCACGCGAGAGCGCCCCGCCCGGGCCGGACCGGTGGGGGCTGCTCAGCGGGTCCGGTAGTGCAGGTGCAGCAGTCCGCTGTCGAAGGCGCGCTGCCCGACCAGCTCGAGGTCCAGGCGCACGCCGTCGGGGAAGAACCGGGTGCCGCCGCCGACCACGCTCGTGGTGAGGAACAGGTGGTACTCGTCGACCAGGCCGGCCGCGATGGCCTGGGCGGCGAGGGTCGGGCCGTCGACGGTGAGATCGGCCGTGGCCTCGGCCTTGAGGCGGCGGACCGCAGCCGGGTCGAAGGTCCGCTCGATCCTGGTCCGTTCGCTGGACACCGACTCCAGCGTCGTGGAGTACACGACCTTCTCCGCGGCCTGCCAGTCGCGGGCGTACTGGACGACGTGCGGCGGGGCGTCGGGCAGGTCGTGCGCCGTCTCCCAGAACACCATCGTCTCGTACATCCGCCGGCCGTAGAGGTACGTGCCGACGTGGCGGAAGGTGTCGCCGATGTAGGTGTGCACCTCCTCGTCCTCGGCACCGGAGCCGAGGTCGCCCTCGGCGGCGGAGGCGTAGCCGTCGAGCGAGGTGATCATCCCGTAGACGAGCCTGGCCATGGTGTCCTCTCCGGCCGCGGACGCATCGGGTGCGCGGTCCTGGAAGCTGTGACCGGGGCCGGACCGGGAACTCATCGATCGGCCCGCCGCCCCGGTGGGTCGTCCTGCGACGGGTCGCGACGTCGACATGTCGACATGTCGTCCCGCCCGGCCGGCGGTCGTCCCCGGGGAGCTCAGGCCGGGGCGCCCGTGCCGCGGGAGGTCAGCCAGGCAGCGGCCACGTCGCGGGCGCGGCGGACCGGGTCGCCGGCGCCCAGGTCCGGGGTGGTCCACTCCCGGGCCGACCGGGCCAGGGCGCCGTCGTAGCAGAGCAGCAGCGTGGCCGCCGCCTCGTCCGGGTCGTCGACACCGGCGGCGACGGCGAGCTCGCGCAGCCGGCCGGTCAGCAGCAGCGAGTCCGCCGCCAGCCAGGGCTGCCCGGGGTGTCCGGGCGGCAGCTCGGTGGCCGCGGCCAGGAATGCGCAGCCACGCCGGTTGCCCTCCCGCTGCCGGTACCGGTCCACAGCGTCGAACACCGACAGCAGCCGGTCGACCGGGTCGTCGAGCTCGGCGAGCACGTCGTCCCAGGTCGCGTGCCAGGCGGAGTAGCGGTCCTCCAGGTAGGCGGCCACCAGCCCGTCCTTGCCGGCGAAGTGGGCGTACATCGTCGCGGGGGAGACGCCGGCCCGTTGCAGCACGGCATCCACCCCGGTCGCCGCGATGCCCGACTCGTAGAACAGCTCGCCGGCCGCGGTGAGCAGTCGCTCCCGTGCGGTCCGGGATGCGGCGGTCGGCGTCATGCGCCTACTGTAACGCTCGTTATGGTGAAACGATCGTTACAGACGCCTGGACGTCGACCGACCGGGCTCGTGCTGCCCGGCCTGACCGTCATCGCGGTGACCTACGGGCTGGCCCGCTACGGCTACGGCCTCTACCTCCCCCAGTTCCGCAGCGCCTTCGGCATCGGTCCGGGAACGGCCGGCGTCCTGGCCGCGGCCGGCTACCTGGCCTACTGCCTCGCCGCGGCCACCGGGCAGCGGCTGGCCGGGCGCGCCCACGGGCGAGCCGCGCTGTGGCTCGCCGGCGGCACGGCGGCGCTGGGCTCGCTGGTCGTCGCGCTGGCCTGGTCGGTGCCCAGCCTCGCCCTCGGGGTCCTGGTGGCCGGCAGCGGTGCCGGGGCCGCCACCCCGGCGCTGGTCGCCGCCGTGACGGCGACCGTGCGGCCGGACGCGCAGCCACGTGCACAGGCCCTGGTCAACAGCGGCACGGGCGCCGGGGTGGTGGTCGGCGGACTCCTCGTGCTCGCCGTCCCGGGCGCGTGGCGGCCGGCCTGGGCCGGGTTCGCGGTGGTCGCCGTGCTGGCCACCGCCTGGGCCGACCGCGTCAGCCGCTGGCCCGCCGCCGCCGAGGTCCGCCCGCACGCGCCGCTGCACGGCCTGGTCCGGCCACTCGTGGCCGCGGTGCTGGCCGGGGCCGGGTGTGCCGGGGTCTGGACGTTCGGGCGGGACCTGATGACGGTCGACGGCGGACTGCCCGACAGCACGACCGGGCTGCTCTGGTGCGTGCTGGGCGTGGCCGGGCTGCTCGGCGGGCTCAGCGGTGACCTGGTGCAGCGGGCCGGCCTGCGGAACGCCTGGGCGGGGGCCGCCGTCGTCACCGCGGCGGCGAGCCTGCTGCTCGCCGCCCTGCCCTCCTCGGTGCTCGCCGTGGCCGCCGGGCTGGCCGGTTTCGGCGCCGGCTTCGTCGCGCTGAGCGGCATCCTGATCGCCTGGGGTGCCGCCCGGCTCCCGGACGCCGCGGCACAGGCGGCCGCGGTGCTGTTCATCGCGCTGACCGTCGGTCAGGCCGCCGGCGCCGTCCTCCTCGGGGTCGTCGCCGGCGCGACCAGCACCCCGGTGGCGTTCGTCGTCGCCGCCGGCCTGGTGCTGGCCGCGGTGCCGGCGGCGGAGCGGGCGACGTCCCGGTCCGGTGCCGCGCCGGGCAGCCGGCGGACCAGCCCGGCTCAGGCCGGCAGCTGAGCCGGGAGGTCGGTGCCGGTGAGCTCGGCCGAGGCCGCCCACAGCCGGCCGGCCAGGACGGCGTTCGACGCCGCCGGGCTGCGGCCGACCAGCGTCGGGGCGCCGCGCATGGTGCTGCCGTCCGGCCCGGTGAAGCCGGCGCCGGGCAGGTCGGCGGTGGCGGCGAACAGCGTGGGCAGCGCGCCCTGCGCGGCGCTCGTCGCCATCACCCGGTTGGCCACCGCCATGGCGGCGTCCTTCACCCGGCTGCCCGTGTTGCCCTGCAGATTCGTGGCGGCCCAGCCCGGGTGGGCGGCCAGCGCCCGCACCGTCGAACCGGCCGCGGTGAGCCGGCGCTGCAGCTCCAGGGTGAACAGCAGGTTGGCCAGCTTCGACTGCCCGTAGGCGCTGGTCGCCGAGTACGTGCGGCGCTCCCAGTTCAGGTCGTCCAGCTCGATCCGCCCGGCGCGGTGCAGCATCGAGGACACGGTGACCACCCGGTCGGTGACGTGCGGCAGCAGCAGGGCCGTCAGCGCGAAGTGGCCCAGGTGGTTGGTGCCGAACTGCAACTCGAAGCCGTCGGCGGTGCGCCCGGCCGGCACGTGCATGATCCCGGCGTTGTTGACCAGCACGTCGAGGTCGCCGGACCACGCCGCGGCGAACTCGCGCACCGAGGCAAGATCGGCCAGGTCGAGCCGGCGGACCTCCACCTCACCCGGCAGGTCCGCCGCGGCCCGGGCACCCCGGTCCAGGTCGCGGACGGCGAGCACCACCCGGGCGCCGGCGGCGGCCAACGCACGCGCGGTCTCCAGACCCAGGCCGCTGTTCGCGCCGGTGACGACGGCGGTGCGGTCGGTCTGCGCGGGGATGTCGGCGGTGCTCCAGGAGGCCATCCCCCGACTGTAGGCAGCGGCACGCGCAGGGGCGCGGCAACGCCGGGGCTGCGGCAACGCCGGGGCTGGGGCAACGCCGGGGCTGGGGCAACGCCGGGGCTGGGGCAACGCCGGGGCTGGGGCAACGCCGGGGTTGAGCATGGGCGGCGGATGGGCCGGTGGAACAGGCGGCGGCCGGCCGCCCGGACGGCCAGACTGGCCCGGTGAGCGCCCTGGACCCCGACCTCGCCGACCTGCCGCTGGTCGACCACCACTGCCACGGCCTGGTGCGCCGGGACCTCACCCGCGGCGAGTTCGAGTCGATGCTCACCGAGTCGGCCGGGCCCAGCGCGCTCGGTGGCTCGCTGTTCGACTCGCAGGTCGGTCTCGCCCTCCGCCGGTGGTGCCCGCCGCTGCTCGACCTGCCGGCGCACGCCCCGGCCGAGGAGTACCTGACCCGGCGGGCCGAGCTCGGCGCCGACGAGGTGAACCGCAGGCTGCTCACCGCGACCGGCACCGGCACGTTCCTGGTCGACACCGGCTACCTGCCCGAGCCGATCACCTCCCCGGACGAGCTGGCCGCCCTCGCCGGCGGACGGGCCCGGGAGGTGGTGCGCCTGGAGGCGCTGGCCGAGGAGGTGCTCGCCGAGGACGTCGGTGCCGCCGGGTTCGCCGAGCGGTTCCGCACCCGGCTGGCCGGCCGCACCGCCGGTGCCGCCGGGGTGAAGTCGATCGCCGCCTACCGGGTCGGGCTGGCCCTGGACGGCGCCCGGCCGGACGACGCCGAGGTGACCCGGGCCGCCGACCGGCTGCTGCGCGGCGGTGGCCCGCTCCGGGTCGCCGACCCGGTGCTGCACCGCTTCCTGGTGTGGTCCGGCATCGACCTGGGGCTGCCGGTGCAGTTCCACGTCGGCTACGGCGACGCCGACGTCGATCTGCACCGCTGCGACCCGCTGCTGCTCACCGACCTGCTGCGGGCCACCGAGCCGGCCGGGGTGCCGGTGATGCTGCTGCACAACTATCCGTTCCACCGCCACGCCGGCTTCCTCGCCCAGGTGTTCGGCCACGTCTTCGTCGACGTCGGGCTGGCCACCCACAACGTGGGGCACCGGTCCGGGGCGGTGCTGCGCGAGCTGCTCGAGCTGGCCCCGTTCGGCAAGGTCTTCTTCTCCTCCGACGCCTTCGGCCTGGCCGAGCTGTACCTGCTGGGCACTCTGCTGTTCCGCCGCGGGCTGGGCCGCTACCTGGCCGAGGGGGTCGCCGAGGACGCCTGGACGGCGCACGACGCGGCGCGGGTGGCGGGGATGATCGGCGCCGGCAACGCCGAACGGGCCTACCGGCTGACCTGACGGGCTGAGCTGATCGGGCTGGCCTGATCGCGGGCCGTCCGCCGGTCGGCCCGGAGATCGGCGCCGTCGCGGCCTAGCCTGACCGGGTGCCGGCCCATCTCCACAGCCACGGACCCGAGACCGGACCCGACGGCGAGCCGATCCCGCCCGACCCGGCCGCCGTCGCCCGGCGGCGCAGGGCCGTGCGGATGATGCTCGTCGTGCTGGTGCCGGTCGGCCTGGCCACCCTGGCCGGGCTGTTCCTGCTCTGGCCCAGCGGTGGGCAGACCGCGGCCCAGCAGGCGGCGGAGTCCTTCCTGCCGCCGGGCACCACCTACCCCGAGGCGACCATCGCCTCGCTGGAGCCCTACGAGTGCGCCGCGGCGACCGGCGAGGCGCCGGCGCAGATCTGCGCGCGGGCGGTGATGGTGATCGCCGAGGGCCCCAGCTCCGGTGACTACGTGCAGGTCGAGCTGCCGCCGGAGGTGGTGGCCGAGGGCGTCGCGGAGGGCGACGAGCTGGTGCTCAACCGCGACCCCGGCACGGACACCGGCGAGCCGGGCTACACGTTCCGCGACTTTCCGCGCGGCACCCCGATCGTGGTGCTGGCGCTGGCGTTCACCCTGGTGGTGGCGGCGGTCGCCCGGCTCCGCGGCCTGCTGGCGCTGCTCGGCCTGGGCTTCGCCTTCGCCGTGCTGCTGCAGTTCATGCTGCCCGCGCTGCTGGACGGCGGGTCGCCGATCTGGGTCAGCCTGGTCGGCTCCTCGGCGATCATGTTCGTCGTCCTGTACCTGGCGCACGGCTTCTCCGCCCGGACGACGACGGCGCTGCTGGGCACGCTGTTCGGGCTGGCGCTGAGCGCGGTGCTGGGCGCGGTGTCGGTCGCGGTCGCCCGGCTGACCGGCTTCTCCAGCGAGGAGTCGGTGACGCTGCTGCAGTTCGACCCGACGCTGGACTTCTCCGGCCTGGTGCTGGCCGCCATGGTCGTCGCCGGGCTGGGCATCCTCAACGACGTGACGATCACCCAGGCCTCGGCGGTCTGGCAGCTGCACGAGGCCTCGCCGCAGGCCGGCTGGCTGGAGCTGTTCCGCCGCGGCATGGCGATCGGCCGCGACCACATCGCCTCGACCGTCTACACGATCGTGTTCGCCTACGCCGGGGCGTCGCTGCCCCTGCTGCTGCTGTTCGAGCTGTACCAGCGGCCGTTCTGGACGACGCTGACCGGCTCGGAGGTCGGCGAGCAGGTGATCGGCACGCTGGTGGCCGGGATCGCGCTGGTGCTGGCCGTGCCGGTGACCACCCTGATCGGCGCCCTGGTGGCCGCGGCCGCGTCCAGCGCGACCCCCGAGCAGCCCCCGGCCGAGGAGCGGACCCCCGCTCCGGCCCGGGTGGGCGACCGCCCGGCCGGCCGCCGTCCGGCCGACGACCCGGCCGGCCCGCGGACGGCAGACGGCCCCACCGGCCGCCGGTGGACCGACGACCCGGCGCCCCGGCGGCGCGACGACGGCCCGGCCGGTGGGGCACCGCGCCCGCGGGACCCGCGGTGACCGCCGGCCTGCTGGCCGCCGCGGCGGCCGCGCCCGGGTTCATGCCGCCGGACGAGGGGCTGGCGCTCTACGAGGCGGCCCGCGCGGTCGCGGTGCCCGGGCCGTTGCTCGAGGTCGGCAGCTGGATGGGCAAGTCGGCGCTCTACCTCGCTGCGGCCGCCCGGGAGACCGGTCGCCAGGTGGTCACCGTCGACCACCACCGCGGCTCGGAGGAGCACCAGCCCGGCTGGGAGTACCACGACCCCTCCCTGGTCGACCCGCTCGTGGGCCGGATCGACACCCTGCCCGCCTTCCGCACCACCATCGCCGCCGCCGGCGCCGAGGACGTCGTCATCGCCGTCGTCACCCGCTCGGAGGTGCTCGCCCCGCTCTGGTCGACGCCGCTGGCGCTGCTGTTCCTGGACGGCAGCCACACCGAGGAGTCCGCGCGCCGCGACCAGGACGCCTGGGTGGCCAAGCTGGCACCGGGCGGCACCCTGGCGATCCACGACGTCTTCCCCGACCCGGCCGACGGTGGCCAGGCCCCGTTCGGCGTGTACTCCCGGGTGCTGGCTTCGGGGCAGTTCACCGAGCTGCCCGGCACCGGCTCGCTCCGGCTGCTGCGCCGCTCGGCCTGATCCGGCGCGGTGGGGGAGGACGATGGGGTGGTGAGCGCAGCCGAGGACCTGGCCCGGACCCGTACCGAGACCCTGGCCCAGATCGACGCGCTCACCCGCGAGTTCGACGAGGTCGTGGCCGCCTCGCGGTCGTCCAACGCCGACGACGAGCACGATCCCGAGGGCGCGACGATCGCCTTCGAGCGGCAGCAGGTGGCTGCGCTGCTGGACCAGGCGCACCGCCGGCTGGCCGACGTCGACGCCGCGCTGGCCCGCGCCGAGGCCGGCGACTACGGCACGTGCGACTCCTGCGGCCGGCCGATCGCCTCCGAACGGCTCGCCGCGCGTCCGCAGGCCCGCACCTGCATCACCTGCGCCTCCCGGCCCGCACGCCGGTGAGCGGCACGCCGCACCCACCGGTCGAGCCTTACGAGACGGGCCATCTCGACGTCGGGGAGGGCCACTCGCTGTACTGGGAGGTCTGCGGCGACCCCGACGGCATGCCGGCGGTGGTGCTGCACGGCGGTCCGGGCTCGGGCTGCTCCCCGGGCCTGCGCCGCTGGTTCGACCCGGCCCGGTACCGCGTCGTCCTGTTCGACCAGCGCAACGCCGGCCGCAGCATGCCGTGGGCGGGCGAGCCGACGGTCGACCTGTCGGCGAACACCACGCCGCACCTGATCAGCGACATCGAGCGGCTGCGCGAGCACCTGGGCATCGACCGGTGGCTGGTCGTCGGCGGCTCGTGGGGCGTCACGCTCGGGCTCGCCTACGCCCAGGCGCATCCCGAGCGGGTGACGGAGCTGGTGCTGGCCGCGATCACCAGCCCGGACCGGTGGCTGCTGCGCTGGATCACCCGCGACATGGGCCGGGTCTTCCCGCGCGAGTGGGAGCGGTTCCGGGACGGCGTCCCCGCAGCCGAGCGGGACGGCGACCTGGCCGCGGCCTACAGCCGGCTGCTGCACGACCCGGACCCGGCGGTGCGGGCGAAGGCCGCGCAGGACTGGTGCGACTGGGAGGACACCCACGTCTCCCTCGCCCCGGACTCCGAGCCGTCGCTGTCGGTGGCGGACCCCGCGTTCCAGCTGGCCTTCGCCCGGGTGGTGACCCACTACTGGTCCCACGGCTGCTTCCTCGACGACGGGCAGCTGCTGCGCGACGCGCACCGGCTGGCCGGCGTCCCCGGGCTGCTGGTGCACGGCCGGCTCGACGTCAGCGGCCCGCTGGACACCGCCTGGCAGCTGCACCGCGCGTGGCCGGACAGCGAGCTGGTCGTGCTCGGCGACTCGGGGCACTCCGGCGGCGACGTGCGCGCGACGGTGATCGACCACCTGGACCGCGCCGTCCGGGACTGAGTCCCCGGCGGCGCGGTCACCGAGATGCGGCAGGTTGCGGTGTCCCGGGTCCGGGTCACCGCGCCGGGACGTACCTCAGCTCACGTAGCGGCGGGCGGTGGACGTCCGCTGGGCGCCCTCGAGCGCGGCGAAGCGGGCCTCGGCGTGGGCGGGGAGCACCCGGCGCTCGCGCACCAGCCAGGGCAGGCCGCGCACCGCCGCCAGCAACCCGCGGGCGGTCACCCGGTCCCGGGGCACGGTGCGCAGCAGGTGGAGAGTCCGCCGCAGCGCCGGCTTGAGCGGGCGGCGGAGCCACGTCGTCCAGAGGGTATTGCGGATGCCGTCGGCCCGGCGCTTGTGCGGGTCGCGGGCGGTGCTGGCCTGGTGGTGGATGGTCAGCTGCTCCAGGTAGCAGAGCTCCCAGCCGGCGGCGGCGAGGTCGCCGGCCATCAGCTCCTCCTCACCGCCCAGCCAGAGCCGCTCGTTGAAGCCGCCGACCTCGTCGAAGGCCTCCCGGCGCAGCACGCTCGCCCCGGCCAGGAAGCTGCCCAGCGCCGGGCCGGGCAGCCAGTCGGCGCCGACGACGGGGGAGTCGCGCAGCTCGGCGACGATCGGGTCCTCGGTGCCGCCCGGCTCGACCAGGATCCGCGCGGTGACCACGGCGAGCCGGGGATGGGCGTCGAAGGCGTCGGCGGCGGCGCGCAGCGAGCCCGGGTCCCACCAGGTGTCGTCGTCGCAGAAGGCCACGTAGGGGGTGTCGAGCCGGGCGACGCCGAGGTTGCGGCCCACCGCGCCCAGGTTCTCCGGGCTGGCGATCAGCTCCACCCACGGGTGCTGCTCACGGACGGCGTCGGCGGTGCCGTCCGAGGAGCCGTTGTCGACCACCACGACGTGCGGCTGCTCGGGCAGCTCGCGCAGCCGCGACAGCGCCAGCAGCAGCTCGTCCCGGCGGTCGTGGGTGATCACCACGACGGCCACCCGCGGGTCGGCGCCGCTCCGGACGGCCTCGGTCGGTGCGCTGGTCACGGTGTCCTCTCCGTCGACGTCCTGGGCAGTCACGACGCCAGCTCCCGGACGCCGTCCATCACGCGCCGCGGCAGCACCCGGCGGTTGCGCAGCGCCGCCGGCACCCGGGGCAGCGCGCCGGCCAGGCCGCGCCAGCCGACCCGGCCGGCGCGCACGGTGCGGAGCAGCTGGCCGGCGACGTCCCGGAGCGGGTAGCGCATCAGCGCGGTCAGCACCCGGCTGCGCCACAGCCCGGACTGCCGGGTGGCCGACGGCTCGCGGTGGGTGGACGGGTGGTGGTGCACGGTGACGGAGTCGACGTAGGCCAGGCCCCAGCCGGCGGCGGCCAGGTCGAGCGCGAGCCGCTCCTCCTCACCCGGGAAGCGGACCACCTCGTCGAACCCGCCGGCGGCGGTGAACGCCTCGGTGCGCACCAGCGCGGCGCAGGCGACGAAGCCCAGCAGGGACGGGCCGGGCAGGTCGGGTTCGGTGGCCAGCGGGCTGTCGGCCATCTCGGTGCAGACCGGGTCGAGGGTCTCCTCGGGGCCGACCAGGATGCGGGCAGCCAGCAGGCCCAGGCGCGGGTGGGCGCGCATCACCTCGACCGCGCGGGCGAGGTCACCGGGTGCCCACCAGGAGTCGTCGTCGGTGAACGCGACGAACGGGGTGCCGGCGCGGGCGGTGCCGATCGTGCGGGCCACCGCCCCGGCGTTGCGGTCCAGCGGGACGACGGTGACCTCGGGGTGGGCCGCGCGCACCGCCGCCACCGTGTCGTCGGTGCTGGCGTTGTCGACGAGCACGACCGGCGCCTCGTGCCGGGGGATGCTGGCCAGCAGGTCGGCGCGCCGGTTGCGGCTGGCCACCACGCAGGTCACCGCGGCTCCGGCGCTCGGGTTCGTGATCACCGGCAGATCGTGCCCGGCGGTCGGCGGGGCCAACCCAGTGCCTTGATCACAGTCGCCGGGCGACGCTCGCTCGGTCATCGGGGCTCGGGCACCGCCGGGTGGATGCCGGGCGCGGCCGGCTCGTCCACCGCCGGGCGGTCCAGGGCGGCCGGGTCGGCGAACAGCGTGGCGGCCGGCCCGGTGCCGGCGATCGCGTCGGCGGCGAGCACCACCGCGGCCGCCGTCCAGGTGGTGCGCTCGACCGGCCACCGGGCGTCGTCGGCGTAGACCAGCCCGGTCCAGTAGGAGCCGTCCTCGGCCCGCAGGTGCTGCATCGCGGCCAGTTGCTCGGTGGCGTCGTCCGGCCGCCCGGCGGCGGCCAGGGCGAGGGCCAGCTCGCAGGTCTCCGCGCCGGTGACCCACGGCCGGTCGGCGACGCAGCGCACCCCGAGCCCGGGGACGACGAAGGTGTCCCAGCCGGCGGCCAGCCGGTCGGTGGCGGCCGCGCCGGTGACCGCTCCGGCGAGCACCGGGTAGTACCAGTCCATCGAGTACCGGGAGCGGTCGGCGAAGGCGCCGGGTCGCTCGCGCAGCGCCCGGCCCAGGTCAGCGGCGGCGACCTCCCAGTCCGGCTGGGCCTCACCGACCAGCCCGGCGAGCGCGACGCCGGCCCGCAGCGCCTGGGAGAGGCTGGCGTTGCCGGTGAGCAGCGCGGTGTCGTCCGGGGTGCCGTCCGGGCGCAGCGCCCAGCTGATCGCCCCGCTGGTCAGCTGCATCCTGGTGACCAGGTCCAGCGCCCGGCGGACGGTGGGCCAGAGCCGGTCGACCAGTGCCGCGTCGCCGGTGCACAGCCAGGAGTGCCAGGCGCCGACGGCCAGGTAGCCGGCGTGGTTGCTCTCCACCGCCGGCGCCACGGCGACGCCGTCCCGGTACTCGGCGGCCCAGGAGCCGTCGGGCCGCTGGTGTCGGGCCAGCCACTCGTAGGCCGCCCGGGCGCGGTCGTGCTCCCCGCC
This sequence comes from uncultured Modestobacter sp., assembly GCF_947486615.1. Taxonomy (GTDB): domain Bacteria; phylum Actinomycetota; class Actinomycetes; order Mycobacteriales; family Geodermatophilaceae; genus Modestobacter. The sequence goes on along the minus strand of NZ_CANKUD010000009.1, from coordinate 104,511 downwards.
GACGTCCAGGGCCATCGCCGCCTCGACGGAGTCCCAGGCGTCGAGCTGCCCACCGCGGAACCAGGGCAGCGCGCCGTCGGGTGCCTGCTCGGCGGCGATCGCGGCGACGGTCTGCCGCAGCTGGTCGGCGCTGAGCACACCGGGGACGGCGGGCAGGTCGGCCGCCCGGCGCCGGTCAGGCACGGGCGAGGCCGGTGGGAGCGGTGTCCGTGGGGGCGGTGTCCGTGGGGGCGTCGGCCGTGGGTGCGTCGGCCGTGGGTGCGTCGTCCGCGGCGGCGGGCCGGTCGGCCGGTGCCGCGGCGGCGGGCTTGTCGGCGTAGATGACGAAGCTCTTGCCGATGAGCGGGTCGAGCACCCGCTCGGCCGTGCGGGTCAGCCACGGGCGATGCATCAGGTCCCAGACCAGCAGCCGGTGGTAGGCGCGGGTCAGCGCGGTCTCCCGGTCGACCCCGACCGCGCACTTGAGCCACCAGTAGGGGGCGTGCAGGGCGTGCGCGTGGTGGGTGTCGGTGGGCTGCAGCCCGGCCGCGGCCAGCCGCTCCCACAGCTGGTCACCGCGGTAGATCCGGATGTGGCCGCCCTCGTTGGCGTGATAGGCGTCCGACAGCCCCCAGCACACCCGCTCCGGGCCGTAGCGGGGGACGGTGACCGCGACCCGGCCGCCCGGCCGCAGCACCCGGGCGATCTCGGCGAGCGCGGTGCGGTCGTCGACGATGTGCTCCAGCACCTCCGAGGCGATCACCCGGTCGACGCTGGCGTCGGGCACGGGCAGGGCGCGCAGGTCGCCTCGCGCCACCGCCGCGGAGGCGCCGGCCGGGGCCTCTCCGGCGGCGGCGATCGCGCCCAGCCACTCGGCGGTGGTGTCCACCTCGTGCTGGCCCCAGTCGACCGCCAGCACCGAGGCGCCGCGGCGGTAGGCCTCGAAGGCGTGCCGGCCCTCACCGCAGCCCAGGTCGAGCACCCGCATGCCGGGGCGCACGTCGAGCAGGTCGTAGTCGACGGTCAGCACCCGCGCGGCCCTCCGGTCGCCCCGGCCGGCCGCCGGTCCAGGACGTCGGCGTACCAGTCGGCCGTCCGTTCGGCGGTGCGGCGCCAGGTGTAGCTGCCCAGCACCCGGGTGCGGCCGGCCCGCCCCAGCTGCTCCTGCAGCGACGGGTGGTCCAGCACCAGCCGCAGCGCCTCGCCCAGCCGGCCGACGTCGCCGGCGGGCACCTGCACGCCGGCGTGCGAGCCGACCACCTCGGGGAGCGCGCCGGCGTCGGTGGTCACCAGCGGGGTGGCGCAGGCCATCGCCTCCACCGCCGGGAGGGAGAACCCCTCGTAGAGCGACGGGATCGCCGCGACGGTGGCCGTCTGCAGCAGCCGCACCAGCTCCTCCTGCGTGACCGGCCCGGTGAACCGCACCGCATCGCCCAGCCCCAGCCGGTCCATCGCCGTCGCTGCCGGCCCGCCGGGGCGCGCGGTGCCGATCACGGTCAGCTGCACGTCCCGCTCGGTGCGCAGCTTGGCCACCGCCTCCAGCAGGTGCACCAGCCCCTTGAGCGGCACGTCCGCGCTGGTGGTCACCACGATCCGGGCGCTCTCCCGGGCCGCGGGGTCGCCCGGCCGGAACACGTCCGGGTCGATCCCGACCGGGATGACCTGGACTCCCTGGGCGGGCACGCCCATGTGCCGCTCGATGTCGCGACGGGAGCTCTCCGAGACGGTGGTGATCCCGTCCAGCCGCTGGGCGACCCGGGCCTGCATGCCGGTGAACGCGTACCAGCGGCGCAGCGTCACCCGGCGTCGCAGGGTCGGGGCTGCGGCGAGCTCGAGATCCCGGTCGATGGCCACCGGGTGGTGCACCGTGGCGATCGTGGGCAGGCCCCGGCGGCGCAGCTGCAACAAGCCGTAGCCCAGCGACTGGTTGTCGTGCACCACGTCGAACTCGGCGGCCCGCCGGCCCAGCAGCCGGGCGGCGCGCAGGCTGAACGTCAGCGGCTCCGGGAAGCCGGCGGTGCACATCGTGGCGAACTCGGCGACGTCGACCAGGCTGGAGAACTCGCGCAGCCGCGGTGTGCGGAACGGGTCCGGCTCCCGGTAGAGGTCGAGGCTGGGCACCCGGGTCAGCGGCGTGCCGTCGTCCAGCTCCGGGTAGGGCTGACCGCTGAGCACCTCGACGCGGTGGCCGAGCTCGCGCAGCTCCCGGGACAGCGCCCGGACGTAGACGCCCTGTCCGCCGCCGTGCGGCTTGCTCCGGTAGGACAGCAGTGCGACCCGCAACGACCGTCCCATGCCCGGACTGTAACCAGCGCGCTCCGGTTGGCCGGTGCCCGGACCGGCCTGGCAGGGTGCGCTCATGCTGCGCCACGTCGTGCTGTTCACCTGGACCGAGGACACCTCCCCCCAGACCCGCGAGGCCACGCTGGCCGCGCTGCGCCGGCTGCCCGAGGAGGTGGGCGGGATGACGTCGTTCGCGGTCGGCCCCGACGCCGGTCTCGTCGACGGGAACGCCGACACCGCGCTGGTCGCCGACTTCGCCGACGTCGAGTCCTTCCGGGCCTACGCCGGCGACCCGCGGCACCTCGCGGTGATCGCCGAGCACGTCAAGCCGCACCTGGCCAGCCGCTCCGCCGTCCAGTACGAGGTCTGAGGGCGGTACCAGGTCGGAGGACTCCGCACGTTGCTCTCGCACGACCGGGAGGCTGCACCCGTCCGGTGAGCGCGAGCGGCTCGGCGTCCACAGCCGGAGGTGCTGTCCACAACCCGCTCCTGCAGCGGCCAGCCTGCCGGCGCCGGCCGCAGGGTCGGGGCATGTCCGACTCACGGCCCGAGCACACCGTCCGCCTGACCGGTCCCGGGGAGGTGGCCGCCGCGCTGCCGCACCTCATCGGCTTCCGTCCCCGGGAGTCGCTCGTGCTGGTCGGCGTCCGCGGCACCACCCCGGTCACCCTCGGGCTGACCGTCCGGGTCGACCTGCCGCCGGAGGAGCACCGGGCCGCGGTGGTCCGGGACGTGGTGCGGGCGCTGTGCACCGACCAGCCGGTGGCGGCCCTGCTGGCCGTGGTGTCCGAGGACGCCGACGACTGGGCGGCGCCGCTCCCGCCCGGCCCGGCGGTCCCGGTGCTGCCGCACCGCGAGCTGGTGCGCGAGGCCCTGCTCGCCCTGCACGAGCAGGAGCTGCCGGTGCGCGACGTGCTGCTGGTCCGGCACGGCCGGTGGTGGGACTACGACTGCGCGCAGGCCTGCTGCGACCCGGGGACGGGCACCCCACTGCCCAGCGGCACCAGCCAGCTGGCGGTGGCCGGCGCGCTGTCCGGGCAGGTCGTCGAGGACGACCGCGCGGCGTTCGCCCGGCGGATCGCCCCGGTCGGCTTCCTGGCCGCGGCGGGGATGGCCCGGGCCTGCGAGCAGGTCGGCGACGAGCTCGCCCACCGGACGGCGCAGCTGGGCTGGGACGCCGTCGTGGAGGAGGGCTGGGACGCCCTGCTGGCGGCGGTCGCGGCCTCCCGGCCCGGCTCGGTGGAGCGACTGTCGGACCGGGAGGTCGCCCGGCTGGCCTGGGGGCTGCGTGACCACGACCTCCGCGACCGGGCGCTGGCGCTCACGGTGGGGCGGCAGGCAGCGGCCGCGGAGGTGGTCTGGACCGAGCTGGTCCGGCGGGCACCCGCCCCGCTGGACGCGGCGCCGGCGACCCTGCTGGCCGTCACCGCCTGGGTGGGCGGGAACGGCGCCCTGGCCAACGTGGCCCTGCAGCGCGCGCTGGACAGCGAGCCGAGCTACACCCTCGCCGGACTGCTGCGGACCGCGCTGCACGCCGGCATGCCACCGAAGGCGGTGCGCCGGCTGATGCAGGACGCCGGCGACCCGGGCCGGGTGCGCCGGTGACCGGGACGCCGGCGCGCCCGGGTGCTGCGCGGCGGTGACCGGGGCACCAGCGGCGGTGCCGGCGCCCCGGTGCACCTCAGAGCAGCTCGGGGCGCTGCCACTCCTCGCCCAGCACGTGCTCGGCCAGGAAGGCGATCACCGTCTCGTACCAGACCGCGGCGTTGCCCGGCGTGAGCACCCAGTGGTTCTCGTCGGGGAAGTAGAGGAACTTCGACGGCACGCCCCGCTTCTGCAGGTCGTACCAGAGCCGCAGGCCCTCACCGATCGGCACCCGGTAGTCCTTGTCGCCGTGGATGACCAGCATCGGCGTGCGGATCGCGTCGGCGAAGCGGTGCGGCGAGTTCTGCTCGTACCGCTTGGGCTCCGTCAGCGGGTCGCCGAACTCCTTCTCCCAGTAGTAGGAGGCGTCGGTGGCGCCGACGAAGCCGTCCAGGTGCCACAGGCTGGCGTGGGTGACGATCGCCTTGAACCGGTCGGTCTGGGTGGCCACCCAGTTGGCCATGTAGCCACCGAAGGAGCCGCCCATCGCCGCGGTGCGGGTCTGGTCGATCTCCGGCAGCGCCTCGGCGGCGTCCACCGCGGCCATCAGGTCGGTGTAGGGCGCGTCGCCCCACTCTCCCCAGCCACGCCGGACGAAGTCCTGCCCGAACCCCTGCGACAGCGCCGGGTTGGGCAGCAGTACCGCATACCCGCGGGCGGCGAGCACCCACGGCGTCCACCGCCACGACCAGGAGTTCCAGCTCATCAGCGGCCCGCCGTGGATCCACAGCACCAGCGGGGCCGGGGTGTCCGCGCCGGCCCCTTCGGGCAGCACCAGCCAGGACTGCACCCGGGTGCCGTCGGCGGCGGTGGCGTCCAGTTCGCGCAGCGTCCCGGGGAAGGAGCTGATCGTGCCGGGGTTGGGCAGCGGCACCGGGTCCTGACCGGTGGCCGCCGGGTCCAGCCGCACCGGCACCGGCGGGGTGTCGTACCCCGACCGCAGGGCGTAGAGGGCGCTGCCGTCCCGGGCCACCTGCAGGTCGCTGTAGGCGCCCTGGTCGGTCAGCCGGACCGGTGCGCTCCCGTCCACGGCGACCCGGAACACCGCGTGCCGGCCGTCGTCGTCGGCCAGGAAGTAGACGGCCGTGCCGTCCGCGGCGAACTGCGGGGCGCTGGGCCACCGGTCGAAGTCGGGGGTCAGCTCACGGACGCCGGCCGGCTGGTCGTCGTCCAGGTCGACCAGCAGCAGCGTGTACTCCGGCGGGTCGTCGTAGGTCGTCGCCGACTGGCGGGCGCAGACCACCTGGCGGGAGTCGGGGGAGAAGCGCGCCCCGGACACGTCCGCCAGCGGGTCGTCGACCAGCACCCGGGTCCGCCCGGAGGCCACCTCGGTGAGCACCAGGCGGGAGCGCCGCCCGGCCGGGCCGTCGGCGACGTCCTCGCTGCGCACCAGCAGCCGGCCGTCGGGGGAGAGGGCCACGTCCTCACCGGCCCCCAGCGGCGGACCCGCGTCGGGGGTGAGGTCCCGCCACTCGGAAGCGGCCGGAGCCGTGCCGGGCACCGGCTCGGTGGGCAGCTGCCCGATCCAGAACACGTGCGGCACGGCCGGTCCGAGGTCGTGGTCCCAGTAGCGCACCGGGTAGCTCTCGTGCAGCAAGGCGGTGACCCCGGCGTCCTTGCGGGCGGTGCGACGCGCCTGGTCGGCCTCGGCGTCGCCGGCACCGGGCATGGTCGACGCGACGACCGCGACGTCACCGGTGTCGGCGGCGACGGTCACCCCGGAGATGCCGCTCGGGCGCTGCAGGACGACGCGGGCCTCGCCGCCGTCCGCGGGCAGCGCCCACAGGGCCGGCTTGGGCTCACCGGCGTCCTTGCCCGCGTCCGGGTCGGGGCGGGCAGAGGTGAACAGCAGGTCGCCGGTGGGGGAGAACTGCGGGGCGGACTCACCGGCCGCGCCCCGGGTCAGCCGGCGGGCCGGGCGCCGGCCGGCCGGGTCGACCTCCCACAGCGCCGACTGCCACCGGGTGCCCGCCGGGTCCAGCGTCGCCACCGAGGTGACCAGCCGCGTGCCGTCGGGGGAGAGGGCGAGCCCGCCCAGCCGGGGCAGCGCGACGAAGTCCGCGAGCCGGTGGAACGGGGTGGGCGGGGTGGCGTCGGGCTGCTCGGAGGGAGCTGGGGAGTCGCTCACCGGTGCCTTCTCTCTACGCGTCGCGTCGGTGTCCCGGCGAGCCTAGTGACGAAGGTCGTGAGCCGTGCGAACGAGTGCGGCGTCCGGGCCCCGGGTACGCGGAGAGCCGCGCCCCCAGTGGGGCGCGGCTCTCGGTCGAGCGGGTCGGGTCAGCTGACGCCGGCGGTCGCCTCGGCGGCCTCGACCGGCGTGAGCTCCTCTTCCACCGCGCTCACGAACACGTGCTGGGCCACCCCGGGCTGCAACGCCTCCCCGTCGACCAGCACGGTGCCGTTGGCCAGCGACGCGGTGACCTGGGACCCGGGCCGGACGCCGAGGTCGGCCAGGGTGCGCAGCAGGGTGGCGTCCTCCTGCAGCTGCTCGCTGATCCGCCGGATCACCACCGGCCTCCCCTCCGGGGTGGCCGTGGTGGAGAGCAGGGTCAGCGCGTCGAGCACCGCGGAGGTGTCGCCACCGAGCGCGTCCAGGCCGGGGATCGGGTTGCCGAACGGCGAGACCGTCGGGTTGTTCAGCAGGCTGAGCAGCTTGCGCTCCACCGCCTCGCTCATCACGTGCTCCCAGCGGCAGGCCTCCTCGTGGACGTCGGCGTAGTCCAGCCGGATCACGTCCACCAGCAGGCACTCGGCCAGCCGGTGCTTGCGCATCACCGCGGTGGCCAGCTCGCGGCCCTCGTCGGAGAGCTGCAGGTGCCGGTCGCCCTGCACCGTCAGCAGCCCGTCGCGCTCCATCCGGGCGACGGTCTGGCTCACGGTCGGGCCGCTCTGGTGCAGTCGTTCGGCGATCCGGGCGCGGAGCGGGACGATGCCCTCCTCCTCCAGCTCGAAGATCGTCCGGAGGTACATCTCCGTGGTGTCGATGAGGTCGTTCACGTCCACTCCTCCGTCAGGTGGCCCCGATCCTACGAGGCGGGGGCCAGCCGACGGGGCACGCGAGCGGTGCGGACGGTCGCCGCGTCGCGCCGGCGCACGCGCGGGCCGGCACCGGTAGCGTCGGCCCGGTGAGGGAGCTCGCCTGCTCGACGAGGAGCACCGCAGCACCGTGCCCGCGCCCGCGCGACCGGGGAGCGGGGTCGTGAGCGACGCCGTGACGGTCGTCTGGGACGACGCGCTGCTGGGCTACACCATGGGCGGGGACCACCCCATGCACCCGGTCCGCCTGGACCTGACCATGCGGCTGGCCGGGTCCCTGGGCGTCCTGGACCGGCCCCGGATCCAGGTGGTCAGCCCGACCCAGGCGGGCGAGGACCTGCTGACCCTGGTCCACGACCCCGGCTACCTCGAGGCCGTGCGCCGGGCACCGGAGGACCCCTACGGGGTGGGACACGGCCTGGGCACGCCGGACAACCCGGTCTTCCCGGGCATGTACGACGCCGCGGCGCTGATCACCGGGGGCAGCGTGCTCGCCGCCGAGCAGGTCGCCAGCGGGCGGGCGCAGCACGCGGTCAACATCTCCGGCGGGCTGCACCACGCCATGCGCGACGCGGCGTCGGGCTTCTGCGTGTTCAACGACGCCGCGGTCGCCATCGCCTGGCTGCTGGCCCAGGGCTGGGAGCGGATCGCCTACGTCGACCTCGACGTGCACCACGGGGACGGCGTCCAGGCCGCGTTCTACGACGACCCACGGGTGCTCACCGTCAGCGTCCACCAGACCCCGCTCACCCTCTTCCCGGGCACCGGCTTCCCCGAGGAGACCGGCGACCCGCAGAAGGCGCTGGGCAGCGCGGTCAACCTGGCGCTGCCCAACGGCACCGACGACTCCGGCTGGCTGCGCGCCTTCTCCGCCGTGGTGCCCAGCGTGGTGCGTGCCTTCGCTCCGCAGATCCTCGTCACCCAGTGCGGCTGCGACGCCCACCACGAGGACCCGATGGCCGACCTCGGGCTCACCATCGACGGCCAGCGTGCCTCCTACCGCGCGGTGCACGACCTGGCGCACGAGGTCTGCGAGGGCCGCTGGGTCGCCCTCGGCGGTGGCGGCTACGGCGTGGTGCGGTGCGTGCCACGCGCCTGGACCCACCTGATCGCCGAGGCCAGCGGCGACCGGCTGGCCGGCACGACCGACATCCCGCAGAGCTGGCAGGACGACGTCCGCGCCCGCGGGCTGCACACCCCGCCGCCGGTGAGCATGACCGAGGGCGGGTACGTCGGCTACCAGCGCTGGGACCCGTTCACCGAGAACCGCGTCGACCGGGCGATCCTGCGCACCCGCACCGCCTCCTTCCCCTACTTCGGACTCGACCCGGACGACCCCCGTGACTGACGGAAGGACCACCTCGCCCCCCGCCACTCGCCGGCTCGTGGCGGGCCCCTACGAGGTGGCCGGAGGAACGCGACCGTGGATGACCAACTGACCCCCGCTGCGCCGCCGCACTGGGAGGCCGACGTGGTGGCCGCCGACGGGGGCACCGTGCACCTGCGGCCGATCACCCCCGAGGACGCCGAGGGGATCGTCGGGCTGATGGACCGCAGCTCCGACCAGACCCGCTACTACCGGTTCTTCGGGCCGATGCGCCGGTTGTCGGACAAGGACCTGCACCGCTTCACCCACGTCGACCACGACGCCCGGGTCGCCTTCGTCGTCCTGCTCGGCGACCGGCTCATCGGGGTCGGCCGCTACGACCGCTACCCGGGCACCGACGACGCCGAGGTCGCCTTCCTGATCGAGGACGCCCACCAGCGCCGGGGCCTGGGGTCGGTGCTGCTGGAGCACCTGGCCGCGGCGGCGCGGGAGCGGGGGATCAGCCGGTTCGTCGCCGAGGTGCTCAGCCAGAACAGCGCGATGGTGCGGGTCTTCATCGACGCCGGGTACTCGGCGAAGCGGTCCTACGAGGACGGCGTGGTGCACCTGACCTTCCCGATCGCGCCCACCGAGCAGTCGCTGGCGGTGGCGCACGAGCGGGAGCAGCGCAGCGAGTCCCGGTCGATCGGCCGGCTGCTCAACCCCGGGTCGGTGGCGATCGTGGGCGCCAGCAACGACCCGTCGAAGGTCGGTCACGCGGTGCTGCACGACCTGCTCGAGTACGGCTTCGCCGGCCCGCTCTACCCGGTCAACCCGGCCGTGCGGCACGTCCGCGGCGTGCCGGCCTACGCCGACATCGAGGCCATCCCGGACGACGTCGACCTGGCCGTGCTGGCGGTGCCGGCCGACGAGGTGCCGGCGGTGGTCGAGGCCTGCCGGCGCAAGAACGTCCGCGGCCTGGTGGTCATCTCCGGCGGGTTCGGGGAGACCGGCCCCGAGGGGCGCGCCGCCGAGCGGGCCCTGGTCGCCTCCGCCCGCGCCTCGGGCATGCGCGTGGTCGGCCCCAACTGCCTGGGCATCGTCAACACCGACCCGGCGGTGCGGCTGAACGCCAGCCTGGCCCCCGACGTGCCCGGCCGTGGGCGGGTCGGCTTCTTCGCCCAGTCCGGTGCGCTCGGCGTCGCCCTGCTGGAACGGGCCCGCAGCCGGGGGATCGGGCTGTCCAGCTTCGTCTCCGCCGGCAACCGGGCCGACGTCAGCGGCAACGACCTGCTGCAGTACTGGGCCAGCGACCCCGGCACCGAGGTGGTGCTGCTGCACCTGGAGAGCTTCGGCAACCCACGCAAGTTCGCCCGGCTGGCCCGGGGGATCGGCCGCACCAAGCCGGTGGTCGCGGTGAAGAGCGGACGGCACGTCGGGATGACCGCCGGCCTGGCCGGCACCAGCGTCGCCGTCCCCGAGCAGTCGGTCGCGGCGCTGTTCGCCTCGGCCGGGGTGATCCGGGTGGAGACCCTGGCCCAGCTCTTCGACGTCGGCACGCTGCTGGCCCACCAGCCGCTGCCCGGCGGCGACCGGGTCGCCGTGGTCGGCAACTCGACCGCCATGGGCGTGCTGGTCGCCGACGCCGTCCTGGAGCAGGGCCTGGCGCTGGCCCACGACCGCCCGGTCGACATCGGCACCCAGGCCGGCCCGGAGGACTTCCGGACCGCACTCCAGGCGGCCCTGGACGACGACGGCGTGGACAGCGTCGTCGCGGTCTTCCTGCCGCCGCTGGTGCGCGGGGAGGAGCAGCCCTTCGGCGAGGTGCTGCGGGCCGTCTCGGCCGGCTCGGGGAAGCCGCTGGTGGCCAACTTCCTCTCCACCGAGGGCATCCCGGACGAGCTGGCGATCCGCGACGAGCACGGCATGCCCGCCCGCGGGTCGGTGCCCTCGTTCTCGACCCCGGAGCGCGCGATCATCGCGCTGGCGAAGGTCAGCGAGTACGCCCGCTGGCGGCGCCGGCCGCTGGGCGTGGTCCCCGAGCTGGAGGGCATCGACGAGGCCGCCGCCCGCCGGGTCGTGGAGGCCGCGCTGGTGGCGTCCCCGGAGGGCCGGGAGCTCACCGACGAGGAGACGATGGCACTGCTGGGCGCCTACGGGGTGCCGATGCTGGGCACCCGCCGGGTCGAGGACGCCGAGGCCGCGGTCGCCGCCGCGGAGGAGATCGGCCACCCGGTGGTGCTGAAGTCCACCGCGCCGTGGCTGCGCGACCGGCGCGACCTGGGCGGCATGCGCTTCGACCTGACCGACGCCGAGGACGTGCGGACGGCGTTCGCGGCGATCCCGGCCGGCGACCCGGTGATCGTGCAGGAGCAGGCGGCGCCCGGGGTGGCGACGGTGGTGGAGATCGTCGACGACCCGTCCTTCGGGGCGCTGGTCAGCTTCGGCGTCGGCGGGGTGGCGACCGACCTGCTCGGTGACCGCGCCTACCGCACCCTGCCGCTGACCGACCTGGACGCGCACGAGCTGGTCCGGGAGCCCCGGGCCTGGCCGCTGCTGAACGGCTATCGCGGCAGCGCGCCGGTGGACAGCGCCGCCCTGGAGGACCTGCTGCTCCGGGTCGCCCGGCTCGGCGACGCCCTGCCCGAGGTGCTCGGGCTCAGCCTGGACCCGGTCATCGTCGGCCCGGCCGACGCCTGGCACGGCGGCCGCAGCCTGGTGGTCGCCGGCGCCGTCATCCGGGTCGGCCCGCCCACCGCCCGCATCGACCAGGGCCCCCGCCGCATGTTCCGCCCCGGCACCTGACGCGACAGAGCCCCCACCCACCAGGGCAGGGGGGCAGGGGCGCTGTCGTCGTCGGCTCAGCCCAGGTAGTCCCGGAGGGCGTCGGCGCGCTGCGGGGCGCGGAGCTTGGTCATCGTCTCGCGCTCGATCTGCCGCACCCGCTCGCGGGAGAGGCCGAAGCGCTTGCCGATCTGCTCGAGCGTGCGCGGCTGGCCGCCGTCGAGACCGAACCGCATGATCACCACGTCCCGCTCCCGCTCCTCGAGGGTCTCCAGCACGTTGCGCACGTCGCCCTTCATCATCTGGAAGGCGACGGCGTCCTCGGCGACCGCGGCGTCGGCGTCCTCGATGAAGTCACCGAGCCGGGACTCCTCGTCGGCACCGACGGTCTGGTCGAGGGAGACCAGGTCGCGGGAGTACTCGAGCAGCTCGGTGATCCGCTCGGGGGTCATGTCGAGCTCGAGGCCCAGCTCCTCGGGGGTGGGCTCCCGCTCCAGCTCCTGGTGGATCCGGCGGCGGGTGCGCACCACCTTGTTGACCTGCTCGGCCAGGTGGACGGGCAGCCGGATCGTCCGTCCGGAGTCGGCCATCGCCCGGGTGATGGCCTGGCGGATCCACCAGGTGGCGTAGGTCGAGAACTTGAAGCCCTTGGTGTAGTCGAACTTCTCCACGGCGCGGATCAGGCCGACGTTGCCCTCCTGGATGAGGTCCAGGAACGTCATGCCGTGGCCGGTGTAGCGCTTGGCCACCGAGACGACCAGGCGGAGGTTCGCCTCGAGCAGGTGGGCCTTGGCCGCCTTGCCGTCCGCCGCGAGCAGCTTGTAGTCCCGGGTCAGCGCCGGGGTCAGCTTCTTCTCGTTCAGCAGCCGGTCGGCGTAGAGGCCGGCCTCGATCCGCTTGGCCAGCTCGACCTCCTGCTCGGCGGTCAGCAGCGCGGTCTTGCCGATGGTGTTGAGGTAGACGCGCACCAGGTCCGTCGACACCAGGCCACTGGTGTCCGGGGCGCGGCGCGGGGAACGCACCTCGAGGGTGTCGGTGGGGGAGGACTGCAGCACGGTCACGATGAGTCTTCGTCCTTGCTTCGGGGTCCGGATGCGTCGCCGTCGTGGGTGGTCTGGCGGTGCACCCCGGTGGAGGTCAGAGCGTCGTCCGGGATCAGCCGGGTGGCTCTCCGGTCGTTCTGTCCGTGTGGTACATCGTGTGCAACGGACCTGCCGGGGCGCGTGTTCCGGGGCGCGAGGACTCACAGGCAACGTCCAGGTCGGCGACTCTGCGTGCGCTCCGGAAGCGAGTGACAGCGGTGTGGTACCCCGCTCCGCCGGTGGCTAGACCTCCAGCTGCAGGGTCATCGGCCCCTCGTTCACCGAGGCCACCGACATCCGGGCGCCGAACCGGCCGGTGCCGACCTCGGTGCCCCGCCGGCGCAGCTCGGCGACCACCTCGTCGACCAGCGGCTCGGCCAGCTCCCCGGGCGCCGCGTCGGCCCACGAGGGACGGCGTCCCTTCCGGGTGTCGGCGTAGAGGGTGAACTGGCTGACCACCAGCACCCCCAGGCCGAGGTCACCGACCGAGCGGGCACCGTCGTCGGTGGGGAAGACGCGCAGCTCGTGCAGCTTCTTCCCGAGCGCGCGGGCCCGGGCGACGTCGTCGTCCCGGCCGACCCCGACGAGGGCCAGCAGGCCCGCGCCGATCGCGCCGACCACCTCGCCGTCCACCGTCACCGACGCCTCGCTGACCCGGGTCACCACCGCACGCACGCCGTCGATCCTCGCCGACCCGGCGCCCCGGCCGCGCGGGCGTGCCGGACTTCGGTGACCCGGACGGGTGCGGCGCCCGCGCGTGGCACCGCCGGATCGTCCACCATGTCCTCCGACAGCACGCGAGTGCGCAACCGATCGGAAGGAACCTCCCGTGGCGGGTGGACTGGTGGCACTCCTGGACGACGTGGCGGTGCTGGCGCGCGCGGCCGCGGCCTCGATCGACGACATCGGGGCCGCTGCCGGGCGGGCCAGCGTGAAGGCCGCCGGGGTGGTGGTCGACGACACCGCGGTCACCCCGCAGTACGTGCACGGGCTGAACGCCGACCGTGAGCTGCCGATCATCCGCAAGATCGCTGTCGGCTCGCTCCGCAACAAGCTGCTGATCATCCTGCCGGCGATCCTGCTGCTGAGTGAGTTCCTGCCCTTCCTGCTCACCCCGATCCTGATGGTCGGTGGCGCCTACCTCTGCTACGAGGGCGCGGAGAAGATCTGGCACCGGGTCAAGGGCCACGACGAGGCCCACGCGTCGGTGGAGGAGGCGCTCCCGGACGAGAAGACGATCGTCACCGGGGCGGTGCGCACCGACTTCATCCTCTCCGCCGAGATCATGGTGATCTCGCTGAACGAGGTGGTGGACCAGGGCTTCTGGTCCCGCGCGATCATCCTGGCGATCGTCGCGCTCGGGATCACCGTGCTCGTCTACGGCGTCGTCGGCCTCATCGTGAAGATGGACGACGTCGGGCTGCACCTGGCCCAGCGGTCCAGTGCGGGCGTGGCCCGGTTCGGGCGCGGGCTGGTCAAGGGCATGCCGAAGCTGCTCAGCGCGCTCACCGTGGTCGGCACCGCGGCGATGCTCTGGGTCGGTGGCCACATCCTGCTGGTGGGCACCGACGAGCTGGGCCTGCACGTCCTCTACGAGGTCGTGCACCACCTGGAGGAGGCCGCGGCCGACGCCACCGGCGCGCTCGGCTCGGTCATCGGCTGGGTGGTCAACACCCTGGGCAGCGCGCTGCTCGGGCTGGTCGTGGGCGCGATCGTGGTGACGGTGCTGAGCCTGACCCTGCACCGGCGCACGGCGGACGAGGCGAGCGGCGCGAAGGCGCACTGACCGCAGGGGTGGGCGGGCCGGTGCGGCAGGATCTGCTGCGTGCCGACCCTCCGCATCTCCCAGGACGACGTCGCCGACGAGCTGCTCGGCCGTGACCCGCTGGCGCTGCTGATCGGGATGCTGCTGGACCAGCAGTTCCCGATGGAGCGTGCGTTCGCCGGGCCGCGGCTGCTGGCCGACCGGCTGGGTGTGCAGACGCTGTCCGCGGTCGAGCTCGCCGAGTGCGACCCGGCGGAGCTGGCCCGGCTCTTCCAGGGGCCGCCCGCGGTGCACCGCTACCCCGGGTCGATGGCCGCCCGCACCCAGGAGCTGGCCCGGGCGCTGGTGGAGCGGTACGACGGCCGGGCCGACGCGGTCTGGACCGATGCCCCGGACGGCGCGACCCTGCTGCGGCGGCTGCGGGAGCTGCCCGGCTTCGGCGCGCAGAAGGCGACGATCTTCCTGGCCCTGCTGGGCAAGCAGTGCGGCGTCACCCCGCCCGGCTGGCGGGAGGCCGCCGGGGACTACGGCCTGGAGGGCGCCCGCCGGTCGGTCGCCGACATCACCGACCCGGCGTCCCTGGCCGAGGTGCGGGCGTTCAAGCAGGCGGCCAAGCAGGCCGCCAAGGAGGCCCGCGCGGCGAAGGCCCCGGTCGGCTGAGTCGCCCGGCAGCGGGTCTGCCGAGCCGCTGCATGGCGCACGATCGAGTGGCACGATGGACCGCAGGAGCCGGGGGCTCCGGGGGCCGGTCGCACCACGGGAGCCGACCACCGCCGCCCTTCCCCCGGCCAGTCCAGGGAAGGGCATCCGTGGCCTCCAGCCAGTCCGTCGGCCGGCACGACAGCAACGAGCCGCTGCTCATCACCGAGGCCGAGCCCAGCCGGGCCGACCAGCACGCGGCCCGCAAGAAGCGCTACGCGATCACCATGCTGATCCGTGGCGTCAGCCTCGTGCTGGCCGCGCTCACCTACCAGTACTCGATCTGGCTGATGGCCGTCTTCGCGGTCCTGGGCACCGTGCTGCCCTGGGTCGCGGTGGTGATGGCCAACGACCGGCCGCCGAAGAAGAAGATCGACCCGAACCGCTACCGGCCGCCGGCACCGGACCGGATCCTCGAGTCCGGCAGCAGCAGGGCCCGCGTCATCGACATGTGAGTCAGCGGGCCCCGGGCCGGGCCACCACCTCGGCGGCCCGGGCCAGCCCCGCGTCCAGCGCGCGCAGCGGGTCCGGCCGCCCGCCGGACGACGTCCAGGCGGCCAGCACGCCCGCGGTGAACGCATCACCCGCACCGGTCGTGTCGACGACGACGGCGGGGTGCGCCGGGCGGTGCACGAGCTCGTCACCGGCGGCCCAGAGCGCGCCGTCCGCCCCCAGGGTGACCACCACCACCGGGTGCCGGGCGGCGAGTGCCCGGGCCGCCGCGGCCGGGTCCGCGCAGCCGGTGAGCAGCCGCGCCTCGTCGGCGTTGGGCAGCAACAGGGTGGCCGCCGCGGTCTCGGCCAGCCACCGGTCGACGCCGTGCGCAGCCAGCGGGCCGGTGGACGCCGGGTCGACCGACACGGTGCAGTCCGCCGCCCGGGCCCGGGCCAGCGCCGCCAGCCCGGCGGCCCGCGGCCCGGGCGCCAGCAGCGTGTAGCCGGACAGGTGCAGGTGCCCGCCGCGGACCGGGGTGGGCACGTCGGCGGCCTGCAGCGCCAGGTTGGCGCCCCGGTCGGCCAGGAAGCTGCGCTCCCCGCCCGGCTCGACGAGGCTGACGATGGTGCCGGTCGGCGCACCGGGCACGGTCCGCAGCGCCAGCTGCACGCCGGCCGCCGCGAGCCCGGCGCGCAGCGCCTCCCCGGGCAGGTCGTCGCCCACGCACCCGGCCAGCGTCACCGGCGTCCCGAGGGCCGCCAGGTGCGCGGCCACGTTCGCCCCGGCGCCGCCCCCGGCGGTGCTGATCGCCGCCGGCCGGTCCGAGCCCGGCGCCGGCTCCCCGGAAAGCAGGACGACGACGTCGGTGCACACGTCACCGACGACGACGACCCGCGACGCGGCCACCGTGGGAGTCAGCGGCCGATCGCGGCGAGCTCGGCCGCGATCTGCCCGGCCAGCTCGGCGTTGCGCAGCACCAGCCGCACGTTGACCTCCAGGCTCGCCCCGCCGCTGGCCTCGTGCAGGTGCCCCAGGATGAACGGGGTGACGTCCTTGCCTCGGGCGCCGGCGGCGTCGGCGGCGGCCAGCGCGTCGGCGATCACCCGATCGTGCAGCTCGGTGTCCAGCTGCTGGTCGACCGGCAGGGGGTTGGCCACCACCACCGCGCCGGGGGCGAGCTCGCGGCGGGCGGCGAACACCCGGGCCGCCTCGGCGGCGGACGCCACCGACCAGTCGACCGGCGACCCGGAGTCGGCCACGTAGAAACCGGGGAAGCGGTTCGTGCGGTAGCCGACGACGGTCACCGACAGCGACTCCAGCCGCTCCAGGGTGGCCGGGACGTCGAGGATGGACTTCACGCCGGCGCAGACCACGACCAGCGAGGTGCGGGCCAGGGCGACCAGGTCGGCCGACTCGTCGAAGGTGTCGCTGGCCAGCCGGTGCACCCCGCCCAGCCCGCCGGTGGCGAAGACGCCGATCCCGGCCCGGGCGGCCAGCAGTGCCGTGCTGGAGACGGTGGTCGCGCCGCTGCGGCCCAGCGCGGCGGCGACCGGCAGGTCGCGGACGCCGAGCTTGGCCAGCTCCGGGTCGGCGCAGACCCGGTCGACCTCCGCCGCGGTCAGCCCGACGTGCGGTACGCCGTCGAGCACCGCGATGGTGGCCGGCACCGCGCCGCCGGCACGCACCGCGGCCTCCACCTCGTCGGCGGCAGCGCGGTTCTGCGGGCGGGGGAGGCCGTGGGCGAGCAGGGTGCTCTCCAGGGCGACGACGGGCCGGCCGGCGGCGAGCGCATCGGCCACCTCGGGGGAGAGGACGGACGGAGTTCCGGGGAAGGGGTGGGCCACCCTGCCATCATGGTGGGCAGCCCGTTCCGGACCGGATCCCGGCCCGAACCCGAGACCTGAGGGAGCAGCCCATGAGCAGCGCCGACATCCTCGAGCGCCCGGACGTCCGCGACGCCGACACCGGCAACGCCAACGAGGTCTTCCACTACGTGAAGAAGAACCAGATCGCCGAGAGCGCCGTCATGGGCACCATGGTCGAGGCGCTCTGCGGCGAGGTCTTCCCGGTGACCAAGAGCCCCAAGCCCGGCAGCCCGGTGTGCCCGGCCTGCAAGGAGGTCTACAACCAGCTCAAGAAGTGAAGGACCTCGTCCTCCTCATGCCTCGCAAGCTCGGCACGAGCCTCGGGACGGGGCCGAAGGGCTGACCGGTGCTCAGCGGAGGCCGAGCTTGTGCGCCTCCAGCTCGATCTTGGCCGCCCGGCGGCGCTGGCTCCGGCGGTCGTGCCGGCGCTGCTGCGCCGGCCAGCGGGCCTCCACGGTGGCGTTGAGCTCGGCGCCCAGCAGCATCGACATGCCCAGCACGAAGCAGAACAGCAGTGCGGCGATCGGTGCCGCCAGTGCACCGTAGGGCAGCGCGGTGGTGAGCACGTCGGCGACGTAGCTGCGCAGCACCAGCGCCGCGACGATGAAGAAGCCGACCGCGAACACCCCGCCCAGCAGGTGCCGGTGCCAGGGGATCCGCCGGGGCAGGATCACGTGGTAGAAGCTGGTCAGCGCCAGGATGAGCGCCGCCACGACCAGCGGCCAGTACACCGCGTCGACCAGCAACGTCGCGGTGCCCTGCCAGCGCCGGGGCATCAGGCCGACCAGCGTGCCGCGGCCGAGCACCAGCAGCGGCAGGGTGAGCACGGCCAGCACCAGGCCGACGACGAACAGCCACAGCGCCATCAGCCGGGTGCGGATCGGCCCCCGCACGTCCCGCTGGTCGTAGGCGATCACCGAGGTGTTCAGGAACGTGGCGGTGGCCGAGGAGCCGGCCCACAGCGAGACGAGGAAGCCCAGGCTCACCACGTCCAGCCGGCCCGGCGCGAGGATCTCGTTGAGCGTGGGCTGCACCAGCGACTGGACGACGGCCGGGGTGAGCGCCTCCGCCGAGGCGTTGACCAGCTGCTCCTCGATCTCCCGGACCGCGTCCGTGCCGATCCACGAGCTCAGGTAGCCGAGCGAGCCCAGTAGCCCGATCAGCAGCGGCGGCACCGAGAGGACCTGCCAGAAGGCCGCCTCGGCCGACAACCCGAGGATCCGGTCCTGCCACGCCTTCGCCAGCGTCCGCCCGAGCACCTGCAGCGGCACCCGCACCGGCGTGGGCAGCTTGTCCAGCCGGCCCGGCCGCTGCCCGCCCCGCGCCGTCGACCCCGTGGGCGCAGTCGACCCCGGCGGCACGGCCGAGCCGGTGGGCGCGGACGACCCGGTGGGTGGGGCGTCCGCCGCCGGGTGGGACGCGCCCGTCAGCTCGGCGGCGGGTGCCGGGGAGCTGTTCGGGACGACGGAGGCCACGGCACCAGTCTGCACGGCCGCGCAGTCGGTGATGCCGGCCCGGCCGTCCCCTCCCCCCTCGCCGGAGGGGGGAGGGGTCAGCAGCGTCGCCGGCCGGCCCGCGGGGCGGTGCCGGCCCGCGGGCCGGGGCGGCGGCCGGCCGGGGTGGACGGAGCGGGGGTGCCGGTGGCCGGGGGGACCGCCGCCGGGTCGGTCGGCTCCGCGGGCGGCGGCACGCAGCGGATGATCGCCTCGGCCGCGTAGCGGGTGTCGAAGGACTCGCGACGGAGCTCCGCACCGCTGGTGAGGTCCTGGAAGACCCGGGTCACGGTGATGTCGAAGCCCAGCGCACCGGACTGCGGGATGCAGTTGCCGTCGTCGACCTTCTCCTGCACGGCCGGCTGCCGGATGTTGCGGCGCTCGCTGCTGATCGACTCGATGTCGTAGTAGCGGGTGCCCCAGAAGGTGACGGTGAGCGTGCCCGGCACCCACTGGGTCTGCACGTAGATGCCGGTCTCGGTGTCGTTGCGCCACTGCAGGTCGATCTGGCCCTCGTAGACCGTCGCCTCCCGCCCGGCCGGGTAGCGGCTGATGTAGAAGCTGTGCGGCTTGTGGTAGACGTCCTCGAGCCCGGCGAAGAAGACCGCGTTGAACATCGTGGTCGCGAACTGGCTGATCCCGCCGCCCACGGCCTGGGAGATCTCACCGCCGCTGATCACCGCGGCCGGCACGTAGCCCTGCGCGGTGCCGCGCGGGCCGGTGTAGCCGTTCAGGCTGAACGTCTCACCGGGCCGCACCAGCGCACCGTCGACCTCGGCGGCGACCACCCGGATGTTGGTGCCGCTCGCGGCGCTGGTGAAGTTCGTGCTGAAGGAGCTGACCTCCTCCTTGATGCCCAGCGCCTGTGCCTGCTCGGTGGTGAACTCGGCCGGCACCGGGCCGAGGGCCGCGGTGACCGAGCGGGGCGCCGGGTCGTCGAGCACCGGCAGCAGGTCGGTGGCGAGCACCGCCGGGTCGACCCCCTGACCGTCCACGGAGGGGACGACGGCGATGGTGTCCCCGGAGACCTCGAAGCGAGCGTCCTGCGCGGGGGAGCCGAACGCCGCGAACTCCTCGCCCGTCGCGGCCTGGAGAGCGGCCGGGTCGACGGCGACGGCCAGGCTGCCGTCCTCCTGCGGGGTGAAGGTCAGGGAGGCCGCGATCGCGGTCACCGGCAGCTCGACGGAGTCCGCGCCGTCAGCGCCGACGACGGTGACCGGTGCGGCGAGGGCCGGGGTGACCGTCTCCGCCAGCACCCGCTGGGCCTCGGCGGTCTCCACCCGGGGCTCGGTCACCTCGACGGGGAGCTCGATGGGCGTCTCGGGGTCGCCGCCGGCGGCGAGGGCGGCGGTGATCGTCTCGGCCGCCGCGTTCCGGTCGAGCTCGCGTCCCTCGGCCGGCTCGACCAGCTGGGGCGTCGTCCCGTCGAGGGTGATCGAGGCGTCGACCGGGGCACGGTCGACCGTGCTGGCGAACGCCTCGACCTGGGCCGCCAGGGCGGTCTCGTCGCCCGCCAGGACCGGGTCGACCTCGCGGTCGCCGAACAGCGTGGTCAGCCGGGTCCAGGGGTTGAGCGGCTGGTCGTCGGCGGCGTCGACGGTGGCCGGGGTGTCGAGCGAGATCCCGGCGCTGGCCGGGTGCAGCAGGCCCTGCACGTCGGCGGCGACCAGCGGGTGGTCGGCGGCGATCCGGGGCGCGAGGTCGCTGTCCAGCCGCTCGGTGGCGGCCGCGGGAGAGAGCCCGCCGACGTCCACACCGGCCACCACGGTGCCGCGCGGGACGTCGTCGCCGGCGATCAGCAGGTCGACCCCGTAGAGGACGCCGAGGGTGAGGACGGCGGCCGCCGGGACGGCCACCGCCCGGCGACGCCACCAGGGGCGGTCGTCCCCGGTGGACCCGGAGGGGGGCGGGGTGGTGCCGTCGTCGTCGCCGCCCCGGCCGGCGCGCTCCTCGGCCGGGACCCGCTCGCCGATCAGCGCGGTCTCGTCGGCGTCGCGCCCGGCCGCGGGGGGCGGGCCGGAGATGGTGGCGGTCTCGTCGACGTCCCGAGGGGCTGCCGGGGGAGGACCGGCGGTGGTCGCGGTCTCGTCGGCCGCTGGGGGCGGGCCGGAGATGGTGGCGGTCTCGTCGACGTCGCGTGGTGCTGCCGGGGGCGGCCCGCTGATCGTCGCCGTCTCGTCCGTGCCGCGTGCCGTGATCGGGGCGTCCTGGGTCGGCGCCGTACCGGCGGCCGCCGGGGGGTCGTCCTGGACCGGCGGGATGACCTGGGTGTCGGAGGGCTCCGCGGGCGGCGGGGTGGCTGCCGTGCGGCCGTCGACGTGGCCGTCGGGCTGCGGCTGGTCACCGTCCGCGGGAGCCGACGGGTCGGCTGCACCGGTGGGCTGCTCGACCGGCTCGGCGGCCGGCGCAGCGGCCGGTCGGCCGGCTGGGGGGACCGCTGGGGGGCGGCCGGTCCGGGCCGCTCCGACGGTGCCGTCCGGCTCCAGGCGGACGGTGTCGTCGCGGGGTTCCTGCGGCATCGGTCGCTCTCCGGGTCGGCGGGGACCGCGGTCCGGTCCCGAGGACGACGAAGCCGCCGGCCCCCCGTGCCCGTGGTGCGGGTCAGGGGTGCCGGCGGCTTCGTCGGGTGAGGGCTTCATCGCTGGCGCGACGATAGTTGCCCTCCTCAGTGGGAGACGCGCGCCTCGCCGTCGGCCTCGATGAAGTCGGCCGCGATGTCGCGGAGCTTGTCCTCGTACTCACGTGCGTGGTGTCCACAGAAGACGAGGTCGCTCCCACTCGGGAGGACCACGCGCACCTTGGCCAGAGCACCGCAGCGATCGCAGTGGAAGGGAACGACGAGGTCTTCGGTGGGCGGGGTCGTCGTCAGCGTCTGGGTCATCTGGCTCATCACTCGCTCTCTACCGCACGGACCCGCGGCTGCGGATCGGCCTCCTGCACAGCGCCAGGATGGCCCCTCGTGTTCCCACTCCGGTGCCGACTGTGCACCGACTCACCGATCGAGATGAGTCCGTGACACGGGAGGCGCGGATGGAGCGGGTCAGCAGGGGACGTCGCTGGTTCGGAACTGGGTCCGGGTGCTGCACGTACTGGTGGATCTCGTTCACTGGCTCAGGCCAGCTGTGGGTCCGCTGCTGTTCTGACGTCCCCCACGCTACGCCGTCTACCCGCCACGTGCCGTCGTACACCGCCGCGTCACCCGATGGGATCGGAACGTCCCCCGGCAGCCGGACACACCAACGGCCGGCGACCCGTGGGCCACCGACCGCTGGTCGCGTGCCAGACCTGCTGAGTCCGGGAGAGAGAGGGCTCTGCCCGGCCCCCTCCAGAGGCTCGTCCCGAGCCTGCGAGGGATGAGGAGGAGGGGGTGTTTCCTCAGTCGAGGTAGTCGCGCAGCACCTGGGAGCGGCTGGGGTGGCGCAGCTTGGACATCGTCTTGGACTCGATCTGCCGGATCCGCTCCCGGGTGACCCCGTAGACCTGGCCGATCTCGTCGAGGGTGCGCGGCTGGCCGTCGGTGAGGCCGAAGCGCAGCCGGACGACGCCGGCCTCCCGCTCCGACAGCGTCTGCAGCACGCTGGTCAGCTGGTCCTGCATGAGGGTGAAGCTGACCGCGTCGACGGCCACGACGGCCTCGGAGTCCTCGATGAAGTCACCGAGCTGGCTGTCGCCCTCGTCGCCGATGGTCTGGTCGAGGCTGATCGGCTCCCGGGCGTACTGCTGGATCTCCAGCACCTTCTCCGGGGTGATGTCCATCTCCTTGGCCAGCTCCTCCGGGGTGGGCTCGCGGCCCAGGTCCTGGAGCAGCTCGCGCTGGATGCGGCCGAGCTTGTTGATGACCTCGACCATGTGCACCGGGATGCGGATGGTGCGGGCCTGGTCGGCCATCGCGCGGGTGATCGCCTGCCGGATCCACCAGGTGGCGTAGGTGGAGAACTTGTAGCCCTTGGTGTAGTCGAACTTCTCCACCGCACGGATGAGACCCAGGTTGCCCTCCTGGATCAGGTCCAGGAACGCCATGCCGCGGCCGGTGTAGCGCTTGGCCAGGGAGACCACGAGGCGGAGGTTGGCCTCCAGCAGGTGGTTCTTGGCCCGCTCGCCGTCGCGGACGATCCAGTTGAGGTCACGGCGCATCTGCGGGGAGAGCTTCTGGCCCTCCTCCTCGACCTGGCGCAGCCGCTCGGCGCCGTAGAGCCCGGCCTCGATCCGCTTGGCGAGGTCGACCTCCTCCTCGGCGGTGAGCAGGGCGACCTTGCCGATCTGCTTGAGGTAGGCGCGGACGGAGTCGGCGGAGGCGGTGAGCTCGGCGTCCTTGCGGGCCTGCCGCAGCGCCTCGGACTCCTCCTCGTCGTCCCACTCGAAGTCGCCGCTGGTCTCGGCGTCCTTCTCGTCGGTCTCGGCGACGGCGACGCCGTCCTTGCCGGTCACGACCGTCTCGTCGAGCTTGAGGCCCTCGGCGCCGGCGTCGACCACGGCGACGGTCGCCCCGTCGGAGGCGACGGCGGTCAGCACGGTGCCCTCACCGGTGCCGGGGGAGGGGGCGATCGTGGGCTTGCGGGAGGCTGCCTTCTTGGCCGGGACGCGCTTGGCCGGGGCCTTCTTCGCTGCGGCGGTCACCGGGCTGGTGGACGACGGGGCGCTGGAGCGGGCGGCGACCGTCCGGCTGCGACTCGTGCTGCTCACCGTGGCTGCGTCCGGTCCTGGCTGGTCGGCGGGCACTCAGGTTCCTTCCCGTGCTACTGCGGTGCGTTCCTCGAGGACCGTGTGGCCCGCGGGCAGCGGCTCCGCACCCCGCCCGGACGGCAATGGCCCACCGACGAGCCCGGCGGGGCGACACACCACAGGGTGTTTCACCGTGCTGGGAACCGGGGATGGCCTGTCGGCTGGAGAGCGGCGCGCTGGGGCGGCTCCATTGTAACGACGGGCACGCCCCGGTCCACTGGTTCTGTGCCGGCCGCGATCCGGTGCCCGCCCGCCGGGCGAGCCTGAGGCAGGCCCCACCCGGCGGGCGGTCGGCGTCACTGCCCGATGTGCTGCTCCGCCGCCAGCGCCGCCCCCACGATGCCGGCGTCGTTGAGCAGCTCCGCGGCGACGACCCGGGTGCGGGTGGACAGCAGCGGGACCCACTTGTCCGCCTTCTTGCTCACCCCGCCGCCGACGATGATCAGGTCGGGCCACAGGCTGTGCTCCAACGTGTCCAGGTAGCGGTCGACCCGCTTCGCCCACTGCGGGTAGCTGAGCTCCTCGCGCTCCCGGGCCGAGGCGGAGGCACGCTTCTCGCCGTCCTCGCCGTCGACCTCGATGTGGCCGAACTCGGTGTTGGGCACCAGCGTGCCGTCGATGAACAGCGCGCTGCCGATGCCGGTGCCGAAGGTCAGCATGAGCACCAGCCCCCGCTCCCCGCGCCCGGCGCCGTAGGCCATCTCCGCGATCCCGGCGGCGTCGGCGTCGTTGAGCGTCTGCACGGTGCCGGGGATCACCGCCTCCAGGCCGGCGGCCATGTCGGTGCCGATCCAGCTCTTGTCCATGTTGGCGGCGGTGAACGCCTCGCCGTGCTTCATGACCCCCGGGTAGGTGACGCCGATCCGCCCCTCCCAGCCGAACTGGCCGACGATGTCGGCCACCACCCCGTAGACGGGGTCGGGAAGGGCCGGCTGGGGGGTCGGGATGCGGACCCGTTCCCCGACCAGCTCGCCCTTGTCCAGGTCGACCACACAGCCCTTGATGCCGCTGCCACCGATGTCCACTCCGAAGCCCTGCACGGGGGGAGGCTAGCGACCCGACGTCGCGACGGCACACAGGTCCGGCAGGATCCCGGGGCGTGACCACCTCCGGCACCACCGCGTCCACCTCCGGCAGCCCTGCTCCGGACCTGTCCACCGAGCTCCTCGAGCTGGCCCGGGCCACCGCCGAGGAGGCCGCCGTCCTGGTCGGGGCGGGGCGCAGCACCGCCGCCGAGGACGTCGACACGAAGTCCAGTCCGGTCGACGTGGTGACCGCGGTGGACAAGGCGAGCGAGGCGCTGATCGTGCGGCGGCTGCTGGGGGCGCGGCCCGACGACGGGGTGCTGGGGGAGGAGGGCGCCGCCACCGAGGGCACCAGCGGCGTCCGGTGGGTCGTGGACCCGATCGACGGCACCGTCAACTTCCTCTACGGCCTGCCCGCGTTCGCGATCTCCATCGCCGGCCAGGTCGACGGGCGCACCGAGGTCGGCGTGGTGCTCAACGTCGGCAACGGCGAGCTGTTCACCGCCGTCCGGGGCCAGGGGGCGTGGCTGACCGCGCCGGGTGCTGCGGCCATGCAGCTGCACGGCAGCGCGCCGGTGTCCCTGGAGCAGACCCTGGTGGCCACCGGGTTCGGCTACCGGGTGGAGCAGCGCCGCGCCCAGGGCGCCGTGGTGGCCCAGCTGCTGCCCGAGGTGCGCGACATCCGCCGCTGGGGCTGCGCCTCGCTGGACCTGTGCGCAGCCGCGGCCGGACGGGTCGACGCCTACTACGAGCTGGACCTCAAGCCCTGGGACCACGCGGCCGGCGCGCTGATCGCCGCCGAGGCCGGTCTGGTCGTCACCGGCACGACGGGCCGGCCGTTCGCCGAGCCGATGGCGGTCGCGGCGGCACCGTCGGTGGCCGGCCCGCTGGTCGAGCTGCTGGAGCGGCTGCACACCGCCGGCTGACCGGGGGAGCCGCCTGCTCGCCACGCCGGCGAGCAGGCGGTCAGCAGGAGGCGGCCTCGGCGTTCTCCGCCGGGGCGAGGGCAGCGGCGACGTCCTCCGCCGACGCCAGCCCGGCGTAGTCGGGCCCGAGGACCACGTCGACCACGGTGGTCGCCCGGGTGTCGCGGCGCTCGGTGGCCTGCGGCAGGTACAGCTGCACGTAGTCGGCCACCCCGCCGCCGGCCGGTCCGTACCGGAGCTCACCGACGCCGGTGACCTCGTGGTCGCTCTGGTCGTTGGCGATCTCCTGGACGACGAAGCCGAGGGACTGCAGCTGCGCGGCGACCTCCCCGGCCCGGCCGCCGACGTCGCTGGCGTTGAGCACCCGCAGGGTCACCGTCGCGGGGTCCAGGGCCTCGGGCGCGTTCTCGGCGCTGCTGCAGGCGGCGGCCTGGGCCTCCTTGCGGGCCCGCTCGTCACCGAGCACGTTCCACCACACCGCGAGCGCGGCCAGCGCCAGCACGAGCAGGAAGACCAGCGCGGGCAGGGGACGGCGGTTCCGGGGCCCGCCGGCTGGTCGCCGGGTGCCCGTCTCGCTCGCGGTCTCGGTCACGGGGTCCTCACGGCGGCGGCGAGCACGTACACGGAGGCGACCCTAGCGGCGGCCGCACCGGCTACAGCGCACCGTCCTCGAGTGCGGCGCGTCCCAGCTCGACGCAGGGGTCGATCTTGTCCGCGTACCCGGTGGTGTCCTTGCCGGCCATCGCCCCGGCCGCCGACCGGGCGACGATCCCGGCGACGATGGCGGCGAACTTGAAGTAGGCGAACCCCACGTACCAGTTGAGGTCGGCGAGGTCGGCGCCGCTGCGGGTGGCGTACCGCTCGGCCAGCTCCAGCCGGGTGGGGAAGCCCGGGAGCGTGGTCACCGAGGACACCGAGACCGCACGCTCCTCGCCGGCCTGCGGCCAGTAGACGAACAGCATCCCCAGGTCGGTGAGCGGGTCACCGAGGGTGGACATCTCCCAGTCCAGGACGGCGCGCACCCGGCCGGGGGTCTCCGGGTCGAGCAGGCAGTTGTCCAGCCGGTAGTCGCCGTGGGTGATCCCGGCGCGCTGCGAGGCCGGCACCGTCTCGGCCAGCCGTGCGGCCAGTGCGTCCAGGGCGGGCCGGTCGGCGTCCCGGGTGGCGTCCCACTGCTTGGTCCAGCGGCGCACCTGGCGCTCCAGGAAGCCCTCGGGGCGCCCGAAGTCCGACAGGCCCACCGCGGCCGGGTCGACCGCGTGCAGGTCGGCCAGCACGTCCATCAGGCCGTCGGCGATCGCCCGGCGCTGGGCCGGGACGTCGGCGTACCCGGCGGGCAGCGCGGTCGCCACGTGCACGCCCACCACCCGCTCCATCACGTAGAACGGCGCACCCAGCACCGTGGTGTCGGTGGCCAGGTGCAGCGTGCGCGGCACCGGCACCGGCGTGCCGGCCAGCGCGGAGATGACCCGGTGCTCGCGTGCCATGTCGTGCGCGGTGGCCAGGACGGCGCCGGTCGGCGGGCGCCGCAGGATGACCGCGTCGTCCCCGGACGACCCCTCCGGCGTCACCACGTAGGTGAGGTTGGACATGCCCGCGGCGATCAGCTCGACGCGCACCGAACGCCACTTCTCGTCTCCGAGAGCGGTCGCCAGGTAGGGCCCGACGACCCCCGGATCAGCACCCACTGGAGTCGCCACGGCGGCAGGGTAGCCTCTGGCGCTCCCACCCGCGGCCGGTCTCCCGGCGACCGGATGTGTCGGCCAGCAGCAGGCGGGCACAAACCGGGGCCTGACGGCGTTGGGCGGCTGGCCGGATCGGAGCGGAGGACGCCGGGGCGACCGGGGCGGTGACCTGCCGACCCGACCGCGCCGCACCGTCGACCGCACGACCGAGCCAAACCGGCCGGGAGCCCAGCAGGGGACCCCGGCCGGCGACAGACATCCGGCCGCCGAGGCGGCCGGCACCACCGCCTCCGGCGCCTCGGCGCCGACGGCAGACGAGCGGGCCGTGCGCCCGCGACGAGACGAGAGAAGGGGCACACCATGGCCACCGACTACGACGCCCCCCGCCGCAACGAGACCGACGAGCTCGGGGAGGACTCCCTCGAGGAGCTCAAGGCCCGCCGGGCCGAGGCCCAGTCCTCCTCGGTCGACGTCGACGAGACCGACTTCAACGAGGCCCTCGAGCTCCCGGGTGCGGACCTGTCCAACGAGGAGCTGACCGTCCGGGTGCTGCCCAAGCAGGAGGACGAGTTCACCTGTTCCAGCTGCTTCCTGGTGCAGCACCGCAGCCGGCTGGCCGCCACCCGCGGCGACCGGCTGCTGTGCCGGGACTGCGCCTGATCGGCGCCGGTCGATGAGCGAGCAGCCGGGCCGGCCCGGCCGGCCACGGGACGTGCCCCCGCCACGTCCCGTGGGCGCGACCGGGGAGCCGGTGGAGGGCGAGGTCGTCGGCGCGGACAGCGGGCTCGGCTCTGCCGCCCGCGCCCTGGCCGACGCCGTGGCCGGGCTGCTCGGCAACGGGTCCGGCAAGGACGGCGGGTCCCGTGGCTCCTCGCGGGCCGGCGCCGGTGCCCGGGCCGCGTCCGGCGTGCTCGCCGACGTCGTCTCCGCGGTCGCCGGCGCGGCCCGCTCGGCCCGGTCCGACGAGGGCGCGCAACGGGCCACCGGGAGCTCGCAGCGGGCCGCCGGCACCGCCGGGGGGGCACGCAGCTGGGCCCCCGGTGGGCTGCTGACCGACCTGCTCGACGCCGCGGCGCCCCGGCTGCCCATCCGGGACGGGGAGCGGCTGCGGCGGGCCCACCCCGGGGCCTCGGACGGCGAGATCGCCGACGCCCTGGTCGCCCGGGCCGCCCGGCTCACCGGCGCGGTCGGCGCGGCGACCGGCGGGCTGGCGGCCGCCCAGTGGTTCGCCCCGCCGTCGATGGTCGCCGTCCCGCTGGAGCTGGGGGCGCAGACCGTCCTGGTCGCGGCGGTGGAGGTCGTGCTCGTCGGTGAGCTGCACGAGCTCGCCGGCCGGCCGGCCCCGGGGGACGCCCGGGAGCGCGCCGCGGCGTACCTGTCCAGCTGGACGACCCAGCGCGCGGTCGGGTCCCCGGGGCGCGGCGGGGTGTTCGCCACGATGGGCTCGGCGGGGATGGCGGCGCTGCGCCGCCGGGTCACCCGCCGGCTGGCCCGCAGCACGACGTCGATGGCCCCGCTCCTGGTCGGCGCCACGCTGGCCGCCCGCGGCAACCGCAAGGCGACCGCCGAGCTGGCCGACCGGCTGCGGTCGGACCTGCGCCTGCCGCCCGCCGCCGGCTCCTGAGCGCGGGGCCGGACCGGCGTGGGGGAGACGCTCGCCCACCGGCCGCCCACCAGCGGTCCGGCCCGCGCGGCTAGCCTCGCCGCCGTGCCCGTACCCCCCGCGGACGACCCGGTGACCCGCCCGGTCGACGTCCCCGTGCTGCTCACCGGTCCGGACGCCGTCGCGCCGGCCTACGCACTGCCCGGGGACGCCGGCGCCGACCTCTGCCTGGCCGAGGACGTCGAGCTCGCCCCGCACCAGCGGGCCCTGGTCGGCACCGGGGTCGCCGTGGCCATCCCGGACGGCTTCGCCGGCTTCGTCCACCCCCGCTCGGGGCTGGCGCACCGGCTCGGCCTGAGCCTGGTCAACGCGCCGGGGACGATCGACGCCGGGTACCGGGGCGAGATCAAGGTCAACCTGGTCAACCTGGACCCGACGACCCCGCTGCGGCTGCGCCGGGGCGACCGGGTCGCCCAGCTGGTCGTCCAGCCGGTGGTCCGTGCCCGCTTCGTCCCGGTCGCCGAGCTGCCGGTCAGCGAGCGGGGCGGCGCCGGCCACGGATCGACCGGTGGCGCGGTGGCGCTGGGCGCCGACAGCACTCCCTCGAGCCTGGAAGGACGGGTCTGACATGCCGTTCGGACGCCGACGCAACCGCATCGACCGCAGCCTCCGCGAGCGCGGTGTGCCCCCCGAGCCGCAGGTGCGGGAGCGGGAGGAGACCGCGACCAGCGGACCGTGGGACGAGGCGGACGCGCCGCAGGACGGCCGGCCGCGCGTCGACCTCGGTGCGCTGCGGGTCCCCGCGGTCGGCGGGATGGAGCTCCGGGTGGACGTCAACGCCCAGCAGCAGGTGGTCGGGGCCAGCCTCCGGATGGGGGACTCCCTGCTCCAGCTCTCGGTCTTCGCCGCGCCCCGGGCCGGTGGGCTGTGGGACGAGGTCCGGGCCGACCTCGCCCGCGGGGCCAGTGGTCAGGGCGGCCAGCTGAGGGAGGTCGACGGCCCGTTCGGCCGTGAGCTGGCCGGCTCGGTGCTGCTCACCCCCGCCGCGCCGCCCGGGCAGACGGCGCCGGCCAAGCCGGTCCGCCGGCCGGCCCGCTTCCTCGGCGTCGACGGCCCCCGCTGGTTCCTGCGCGGCATGATGACCGGCCCCGCGGCCGCGGACCCCGAGGCGGGCGCGGCGCTGGAGGCCGCCTTCCGGGACGTGGTCGTGGTCCGTGGGCCGCAGCCGATGCCGGTCCGGGAGCAGCTCCCGCTGACCCTCCCGGCGCAGGCGGCGGCGCAGATGGCCCGCCAGCAGGCCGCCGGCCGCACGGCCGGCCGGGCCACGACGACGGGCGCGGCCGCCGCACCGGCTGCGGGCACGGCCTCCCCGGGAACGGGCCCCACGTCCGCTGCACCCGGTCCCACGTCCGCCGTGCCCGGAGCCGCCTCACCGGCGCCCGGCAGCACGTCTCCCGCGCCGGGCAGCACGTCTCCCGCGCCGGGCAGCACGTCTCCTGTGCCAGGCAGCACGCCGCCCGGAAGCGCGGGGTGACCGCCGCGCCGGTCGTCCACGCCTACGGGCCCGGCCCGGACCAGTTCCTGGAGCTCACGCTCCCGGACGGCGACGGGGCCGCACCGGTGGTCGTCGTCCTGCACGGCGGGTTCTGGCGGGCCCGGTACGGGATCGAGCTGGCCCGGCCGCTGGCCGCCGACCTCGCCGCGCGCGGCTGGGCGGCGGTCGCCGTCGAGTACCGCCGGGTCGGGGCCGGCGGTGGCTGGCCGACCACCCTGGACGACGTCGCCGCCGCGCTCGACGCCCTGCCGGACCTCCCGGGGGCCGACCGCCTGGACCTCAGCGGCATCACCGTCGTGGGGCACTCCGCCGGTGGCCACCTGGCCGCCTGGGCGGCGGGCCGGGGCCGGCTGCCCGGCGGCGCACCCGGGGCCCGTCCCCGGGTGCCGGTCGGCGCCGTGGTCGCCCAGGCCGGGGTGCTGGACCTGGCGGCGGCGGTCGCCGCCGACCTCGGCGACGGCGCCACCGTGGCCTTCCTCGGCGGCACCCCGGCGGAGGTGCCCGACCGGTACGCGGCCGCCGACCCGGCCCGGTTGCTGCCCACCGGTGTGCCGGTGCTCTGCGTGCACGGCGAGCAGGACACGACCGTGCCGCTGGACCAGAGCCAGCGGTACCGGACGGCGGCCACGGCCGCGGGGGACACCGTGGAGGTGAGCGTGGTCCCCGGTGATCACATGGCCGTGATCGACCTCGCCGGAGAGGCCTGGCGACGCACCGTGACCTGGCTGACGGCGCGCCGCTCTGCGGCCTCGGACCGCACTACCCTGGAGTCGTGACCGAGACCAGGGTGGGGTCGACCGCGCAGCCCGGTGCGCGCGGCTGGCTCTCCCGCACACTGCAGAAGCTCACCGCCGACGACCAGACCGTCGATGCCCAGGTGCTCCGCTCGGAGACGGCGTCCGCCGGCTGCTCGGCGGTCAGCGCCTGCCGCAAGGGCGAGGTCGTGACGGTGACCGGCCGGATCAAGTCGGTCGTCTACACCCCTCGCGAGACGGTGCCGACGCTGGAGGCCGAGCTGTTCGACGGATCGGGGTCGGTCACCCTGGTGTGGCTGGGCCGCCGGCGGATCCCGGGCATCGAGCCAGGGCGCCGGCTGACCGCCCGCGGCCGCTTCGCCGCCTTCGAGGGCCGGCAGGTCATCTACAACCCCTGGTACGAGCTGAGCGCCGGGTGACCCCTCCGACCCCGGCCGGCCGGCGATGACCGCCCGGCCCGAGGGCGACGTGCCGCAGGGCAAGAGCCTGCCGCAGGGGGAGGATCTCCCGCACGGCGAGGAACTCCCGCAGGGCAAGGACCTCCAGCAGGGGGAGGACCTCCCGCAGGGCAAGGAGGTGACGTTCGACCGTCACCTGGTGCTCGAGCAGCTCGGCGGCTGGCGTGGCATGGTCGACGCCTCGCTGCCGACCATCGCCTTCATCGTCGCCAACTCCCTTGGCGGGCTGACCGTCGGCATCTGGTCCGCGGCCGTCGCCGCGGTGCTGGTGTTCCTGCTCCGGCTGGTGCGCCGGCAGAGCATCCAGCAGGCGATCAGCGGCCTGTTCGCGGTGGCCGTGGCCATTGCGATCGCGCGGTACTCCGGCCAGGCCCGTGACTTCTTCGTGCTGGGCATCGTGCGCAACGCGGGCATCGGCGTCGTGGTGCTGGGCTCGCTGCTGTTCCGGCGTCCGCTGGTGGGCGTGGTCGCCGAGTGGCTCGCACCCAGCCACCT
The DNA here is from genome assembly GCF_947486615.1 of uncultured Modestobacter sp. GTDB lineage: Bacteria > Actinomycetota > Actinomycetes > Mycobacteriales > Geodermatophilaceae > Modestobacter. The sequence continues at coordinate 72,916 of NZ_CANKUD010000009.1, read as the reverse complement.
GGGTGCGATGGCCGCCCACCGACTGCCCTCGCTGCGCGGCCGGGGCTTCTCCGGCGGCACGCGGCCCGCCCAGGCGGTGGACACCGAGACCGCCGCCGAGGCGATCGGCCGGGTCCGCGGACCGGACACCCCGCCCGAGGTGTACTGGCGCGACGACCCGCGGATGCTGCGCGCCTACAGCTGGCTGACCGTGCTGTGGGGCGGGGTCTTCCTGCTCCGGGCCGCCGTGCAGGGGCTCTTCTACTGGCAGAACGCGGTGGGCTGGCTGGGCACATCGTCGCTGGTGCTCGGGCTGCCGGTCACCGCCGTCCAGCTGGTCGTCACCCTCTGGGTGGTCGCCCGCCTGCACCGCCACCGCGCCGAGGAGCAGCCCCCGGCTTGACGGCCCCCTCGCAGGGCCCCGCCGCGAGCTCGCGGTGGGGGGCGAGGGGGTCCTTTCTCAACAGCTGCCGTCGGGGCACATGATCTTCTGCAGCTGCTCCTCGATGTCCCCGTGGGTGACGAACAGCAGCTCGTCCCCGGCCTCCAGCGGCTCGTCGGGGTCCGGGCTGATCACCCGGTCGCCACGCAGGATCGTGGTCAGCACCGTCTCCCGCGGCAGCGGCACGTCGCGCACCGGGCGACCGATCCAGGGGGTGTCCTCGGCGAGGGTGATCTCCACCAGGTTCGCCGCGCCCTTGCGGAAGCTCATCAGCCGCACCACGTCGCCGACGGTCACCGCCTCCTCGACCAGGGCGGCCAGCACCCGGGGGGTGGAGACGGCGACGTCGACGCCCCACGCCTCGGTGTAGAGCCACTCGTTGCGCGGGTCCTTCACCCGGGCGACCACCCGGTTGACCGCGAACTCGGTCTTGGCCAGCAGCGACACCACCAGGTTGGCCTTGTCGTCGCCGGTGGCGGCGATGACCACGTCGCAGGTGGCCAGCTGGGCCTCCTCCAGCGAGCTGACCTCACAGGCATCGGCCTGCACCCACTCGGCGCCGGGCACCGACCGGGGCCTGACCCGGGAGCCGTTCTTCTCGATGAGCATCACGCTGTGCCCGTTGCCCAGCAGCTCGGCGGCGATCGAGCGGCCGACCGCACCGGCGCCGACGATGGCGACCCGCATCAGTGCTGCCCTCCGGTGGGTGCCTGCTCGACGACCTGGTGCACCCGGTCGGTGAGCTCGTCGGTGGCGGCGAGCACCAGGTGGTCACCGGTCTGCAGCACCGTGGCGGGGGTGGGCAGCTGGGCCTCGCCGAAGCGGACCAGCCAGGCGGCGCGGGCGCCGGAGGCGGTCTCCAGCTCACCCAGCGGCCGGCCGACCCAGCCGTCGGTGACGGTGACCCGCATGAGCAGCACCTTGCCGGTGGGCTCGCGCCAGATCTCGGTCACCTTGACCGCGAGCAGCTCGCGCATCAGCCGGCTCACCGTCCAGGGCACCGTGGCGACGCTGGGGATGCCCATCCGCTCGTAGACCTCGGCCCGCTTCGAGTCGTAGATCCGGGCCACCACGTGCTCGACGCCGAAGGTCTCCCGGGCGACCCGGGCGGCGATGATGTTGGAGTTGTCACCGCTGCTCACCGCGGCGAACGCGCCGGCGGAGTCGATCCCGGCGTCGAGCAGGGTCTGCCGGTCGAAGCCGAGCCCGCTCACCTGCCGGCCGCCGAACTCCGGACCGAGCCGGCGGAACGCCTCGGGGTCCTGGTCGATCACCGCGACGCTGTGGCCGATCACCTCGAGCCGCCGGGCGATCGCCGAGCCGACCCGGCCGCAGCCCATGACGACCACGTGCACCTGTCCCACCCCGTCTGCTGGCCGGTCCTGCTGCCTCGCCGCCCCCGCGGATCGCCGGGGCGTACAGCGCGCGAACGTACACCCGCCCCGGGCCCGCGGTGCCCGCCCGGGCAGCTCCGACACACCCCTCCGGGTGCCCCTGTGAGGGAGGTCGCCCCGGATCGGCACATCTGCGGGCGCGGCGTCCGTACCATCGCCGCCGTGCCATCCCTGTCCGACCTCGGACAACTCCCGAAACGGCTCGTCCTCGGCCGGCCGGTCCGCAGTGACCGCGCCGGTGAGTCGCTGCTGCCCAAGCACCTGGCGCTGCCGATCTTCGCCAGCGACCCGTTGTCGTCCGTGGCGTACGCGACGCAGGAGATCCTGATCTTCCTGACGCTGGCCGGGACGTCGTTCCTGTTCCTCACCCCGTGGCTGGCCGCCGTCGTCGTCCTGCTGCTCACCGTGGTGGTGCTCTCGTACCGCCAGGTGGTGCACGCCTACCCCTCGGGTGGCGGCGACTACGAGGTCGCGATGAAGAACCACGGCCAGTTCGCCGGCCTGGTGGTCGCCAGCGCGCTGCTCACCGACTACGTGCTCACCGTCGCCGTGTCGGTCAGCTCGGGCACCGACAACATCATCTCCGCCTTCCCCGGCCTGGCCGAGCACCGCGTGCTGATCTCCGTGGGCCTGGTCGCGCTGCTGGTCGCGATGAACCTGCGTGGCGTCCGGGAGTCGGGGAAGACCTTCGCCGTCCCGACCTACGCGTTCATCGCCTGCATCATGGTCATGATCGTCACCGGCCTGGTCCGTGAGCTCGTGGCCGGCGGTGACGTGGTGGCCGAGAGCGCCGGCTACGCGATCACACCGGAGCCGGGCTACGAGCAGGTCACCGGGCTGGCGCTGATCTTCTTCGTGCTGCGCGCCTTCGCCTCCGGGTGCACGGCGCTGACCGGCGTGGAGGCGATCGCCAACGGTGTCCCCGCCTTCAAGCCGCCGAAGAGCCGGAACGCCGCCACGACGCTCGCGCTGATGGGCGGGATCGCCGCGACGATGTTCGCCGGGGTGACCGCGCTGGCCATGCTCGCCGACGTCAAGTACGTGGAGAACGCCTGCGACCTGGTCGGCTTCGCCGACTGCGAGAACCAGCCGCAGCGCACCGTGATCGCCCAGGTCGCCGCCGCGGTGTTCGGCGGCTCGGACTCGCTGGGCTTCTTCTTCGTGCAGGCCGCCACGGCGCTGGTGCTGATCCTCGCGGCCAACACCGCCTTCAACGGCTTCCCGCTGCTGGGCTCGGTGCTCGCGCAGGACCGCTACATGCCCCGGCAGCTGCACACCCGCGGCGACAAGCTGGTCTACAGCAACGGCATCCTGCTGCTCGCCGGGTTCGCGATCCTGCTGCTGGTCGTCTTCGAGGCCGACTCCACCCAGCTGATCCAGATGTACATCGTCGGCGTCTTCACCAGCTTCTCGATCGGCCAGTGGGGCATGGTGCGGCACTGGAACCGCGAGCTGCGCAGCGAGACCGACCCGGCCGTGCGCGGGCAGATGCAGCGTTCCCGGGTGATCAACGCCGTCGGGGGGACGCTGACCACCGTGGTCCTGGCGATCGTCGTGGTCACCAAGTTCGCCGGCGGTGCCTGGATCGTCATCGCCGCGATGCCGGTGATCTTCCTGCTGATGCGCTCGATCAACCGGCACTACTCGCACGTCGCCGAGCAGCTGGTGCCCGACAGCGACGCGCGGATGAAGCCCTCGAAGGTGCACGCCGTCGTCCTGGTGTCCAAGGTGCACAAGCCCACGCTGCGGGCGCTGGCCTTCGCCCGGGCCACCCGGCCCGACGTGCTCACCGCCCTCACCGTCAACGTGGACGACGCCGACACCCGGGCCCTGCAGCAGGACTGGGAGCGCTACGACATCCCGGTGCCGCTGACCGTCGTGGACTCCCCGTACCGGGAGATCACCCGGCCGGTGCTGGACTTCGTGCGGGACATCCGCCGCTCCAGCCCGCGTGAGCTGGTCGTGGTGTTCGTGCCGCAGTACGTGGTCGGGCACTGGTGGGAGAACCTGCTGCACAACCAGAGCGCGCTCCGGCTGCGCACCCGCCTGCAGTTCCAGCCCGGCGTGATGATCACCAGCGTGCCGTGGCAGCTGGAGAGCTCGCTGGATCGGGACGGCGGCCCCCGCGGCGACGGCCCCGCCCCCGGCGACCTCCGCCGCGGCCTCACCGAGGACGTCGAGCAGACCCCCTATGGCTGAAGAAGGACCACGCTTCCCCCCACCCCTCGCAAGCTCGCGGCGGGGCCCTGAAGTGCGGCCGAAGAACCGTCGTCGACCGCAGTCGGACAAGAGTGGCGGCTGGGTCGGACGCCGCTTCGAGGTGACCGTGGGGCCGGTGGCGCACGGCGGGCACTGCGTGGCCCGGCACGAGGGCCGGGTGGTCTTCGTGCGGCACACGCTGCCCGGCGAGCGGGTCGTGGTCGAGGTGACCGAGGACCGGCAGAAGGGCTTCTGCCGCGCCGACGCGGTCGAGGTGCTGGAGGCATCGCCCGACCGGGTCGAGCGTCCCTGCCCGTACAGCGGCCCGGGTAAGTGCGGCGGCTGCGACTGGCAGCACGTCGGACACGAGGGGCAGCTCCGGCTCAAGGCCGCCGTCGTCCGGGAGCAGCTGTCCCGGCTGGCCGGGATCGACCTGCCGGTGGTCGTCGAGCCGCTGCCCGGCGGGCCGCTGCGCTGGCGGTCCCGCGCGCGCTTCGCGGTCGAGCGCACCGGGGAGCCCGGCCTGCGCCGGCACCGCTCGCACGACGTCGTCGTCCTCGACGACTGCCCGATCACCGTCGAGCCGGCTGCCCGGGCCGTCCTCGGCCGCCGCTGGCTCGACTCCGGCGCGGTGGACGTCGCCATCGACTCGGCCGGTGCGGTGACGACGACGACGCTGGACCGCCGCGGTCGGCCGCAGGAGACGTCTGTGCTGCGCCCGGGCGCCGAGGTCCCCGAGGAGCCCGCCGGGCGGGCGCAGCGCTCGGCCGGTGGCCGTGACTGGGAGGTCGAGGGCACCGGCTTCTGGCAGGTGCACCCCGCGGCCGCCGACGCGCTCGTCGCCGCGGTCTCGGAGTTCGCCGCGGTGCAGCCGGGGGAGACGGTGCTGGACCTCTACGCCGGCGCCGGCCTGTTCGGCGGGGCCCTCGCCCCGGGCGTCGGCGCCGGGGGCCGGGTGGTCTGCGTGGAGTCCGACGAGGCGGCCTGTGCCGCCGCCGACGCCAACCTCGCCGACCTGCCGCAGGCCGAGGTCTGGCAGGGCGATGTGGACGCCGCCGGGCTCACCGAGCTGCTGGGCGACCTCGGCCGCCCCGACGTCGTGGTGCTGGACCCGCCGCGGGCCGGGGCCGGGCAGGACGTCAGCCGGGTGCTCGCCGGTGCCGGTGCCCGGGCCGTGGTCTACGTGGCCTGCGACCCGGCGTCCCTGGCCCGCGACGTGGCCGCGTTCGCGGACGCGGGCTACCGCCTCCAGGCGCTGCGGGCCTTCGACTGCTTCCCGATGACCGCCCACGTGGAGTGCGTCGCCCTGCTGGCCCAGGCGTAGCAGCCCGCCGGCGACGGCCACCGCCACCTGGGGTCGGGGAGGGTCAGAGCGGGCCGGTGTCCTCGCGCGGCAGGACCCATCGGTCATCGGCCTTGCGGATGAGGAAGTCGGCGAAGAGGAACGCCTCGTGGACGGCCTCGGCGAGCAGGTCACGGACGTTGCGGTAGGTGGTCACGTCGTGTTCTCCGATGCTCGGCGAGTGCGTGCGGTCAGGGACGCCCGGATCGGCCCGTGGGCCGCCCGTGTGTCCTGTGTCACGTATCGGCGTCGGCGAGTGGCTCCCGTACCGCGGTCAGGCCCGCCCTCACCCGGGGGTGGTGGCTGGTCCGGGCCGGTCCGGCGGCCTGGGCGGGACGACGCGGGGGTGCGAGACCCCCGACCCGGGCGTGGTCGAGCGGTCGAGGGTCACCGCCGGACCGCCAGCAGGTGGGCCTGCGGGGACCTCTCGTAGGGCCCCTCGGGCTCGCGCAGCACGCGGGCCCGCACGTCGAGGCCGGCCGCGGCGAGCTGTCGTGCGACCCGGTCGGGGTCCAGCCGCCACGCACTCAGGGAGATGGTGTGCCCGTAGCCCTGCCGGTGGTGCACCGGCTCGTCGTCGGCGGCCTGGAACGCGGCCAGCAGCGGGGCGCCGGGCCGCAGCACCCGGGCCAGCTCGGCGAACACCGCCGGCTGGCGCCCCGGCGGGATGTGGATGAGCGAGTACCAGACCAGTGCGCCGGCCAGTCCGCCGTCGGGCAGCGTCAGCGCCTCGAGCGACCCCACGGCGAAGCGCAGGTCGGGGTGCCGCGCACGCGCCACCTCGACCATGCCGGGGGAGAGGTCGATCCCGAAGGCGTCCAGCCCGGAGCGGTGCAGGTGGTCGGTGAGCCGGCCCGGCCCGCACCCGAGGTCGCCGACGGGGCCACCGCCGCCGGCGAGCACCTGCTCGGCGAAGACGCCGAGCAGCGCCCGGTCCATCGGGCTCTCCGCCAGCGACGTCCGGACCAGTTCCGCGTAGGAGATGGCGACGGTGTCGTAGGCGGCGCGGGTCTCCACGACGTCGGGGGGATCGATCGGATCAGCGGTCACGGTGCGGAAGTTAGGCGCACGTACCGACGGTCAGCCGTATGCGCACAGCAGGCGGCGGGCAGCGGACCCGTGGCCGATCCGGATCGGGTCGCTCGGGAGGCCCGAGAATTACGCAGGACTGCTCGTCCCCTCGGGACGTCGCTGGTCGGTCGGGGGGTGGCGTGCCTACGCTCGCGCCGTGGTCGGACCGGCGGGTGGTGAGCGCTTCGTGGGCTGGGCGCGTGGTGCGTGGACCTGGCTGCTGAGCCGCCCGGTCAGCCGGGGGGCCTGGCTGACGGCTCTGGTCCTCGTCGTGCTGGTCACCGGCGCGAACGGGGCGCGCGGTGACGTGACCTCGGTGCTGGTCGGCGTCGTGGCCGCCGCCGTCTGTGGTCAGCGACTCCGGACCCTGCGGGATGCCGGTCCTGGTCAGGCTCCCGCCGCCGGCAGGTAGGCCTCCCGGGTCGCGCCCGGCAGCTCGGTGCTCGCGTCCGCGGGCCGGTCAGGATCCGGGTCGCACGGTGGGACTCCGGCAGGTCACGCTTCGAACACGCGTGCGATCCGGTGTCGAGGAGTCGCGCCGCCGAACGCACACTGGACGGGTGGACGTCGCCCTGCCCCCCGGCTGGCCGGACGAGGTGCACCCACCCGGGGCGCCCGACTGGGAGCGGACCGCGGTCGCCTGGCTGTTCGACCTGGTGCCGCCGGACTACCGCGCCCACGAGGTGTTGCGGCGCTACCCGGTGCTGCTGGCCCGCTTCGCCGGGGACCACGTCGCCGCCGGTCTGGAGGCCGCGCGGACCGGCTGGCGCACCGTGCGGGTGGAGCTCGCCGACCAGCTGCCGCCGGAGGCGATGGAGGCGGCGATCAGCGCCTACGAGCGGGAGGGCGCCCGGCTGACCCGCGCCGCGCGAGGGGTCGAGGTGGTCGCCGGCGCGCTGCGCGGGGAGCGCTGGGTGCCCCGCCTCTAGCTCCGCCGCCCACCGGGCAGGTCGCCGGTTCGCGGTTACAGTGGGATCCCACCGGTTGCGTTCCATCGGACGCCGCCGACGTCGAGAGGACCCTGCCCCGTCGTGTCGTTGCTCCGCTCGTTGACCGGGCCCGCCGACCTCCGGGCACTGCGCCCCGACCAGCTCCCCGTGCTCGCCACGGAGATCCGGGACGCGCTGGTCGCCGCCGTCGCCAAGACCGGTGGCCACCTCGGCCCCAACCTCGGCGCGGTGGAGCTGACCATCGCCGTCCACCGGGTGTTCGAGTCCCCGCGTGAGCCGATCGTGTTCGACACCGGGCACCAGGCCTACGTGCACAAGCTGCTCACCGGCCGGTTGGACGGGTTCGCCCAGCTCCGCCAGCGCGGTGGCCTCTCCGGCTACCCGAGCCGCGCGGAGAGCGAGCACGACTGGGTGGAGAACAGCCACGCCTCCACCTCGCTGTCCTACGCCGACGGGCTGGCCAAGGCCTTCGCCGTGCGTGGTGAGGACCGCCCGGTGGTCGCGGTCATCGGCGACGGCGCGCTCACCGGCGGCATGGCCTGGGAGGCGCTGAACAACATCGCCGCCGCCCAGGACCGCCCCGTCGTCATCGTGGTCAACGACAACGGCCGCTCCTACTCACCGACCATCGGCGGGGTGGCCGACGCGCTGGCCACGCTGCGGTTGCGCCCGGGCTACGAGGAGGCGCTGGCCGCCGTCCGGCAGGCCCTGCACCGCGCCCCCGTCGTCGGCACCAAGCTCTACGACGCGCTGCACGCGATCAAGAAGGGCCTCAAGGACGTCCTGGCCCCGCAGGGCATGTTCGAGGACCTCGGCATGAAGTACGTCGGCCCGGTCGACGGCCACGACGTCGAGATGATGGAGTCCGCGCTGCGCCGAGCCCGGTCCTTCGGCGGGCCGGTGATCGTGCACGCGGTCACCACCAAGGGCTTCGGCTACCCGCCGGCGGAGACCGACACGATCGACGCCTGGCACTCCACCGGGGTGTTCGAGCCCGACAGCGGACTCTCCTCGGCGGCCAAGGGCCCGGAGTGGACCGACGTGTTCGCCGACGAGCTGGTGCGGATCGGCACGGACCGCTCCGACGTCGTGGCGATCACCGCGGCGATGCTGCACCCCACCGGGCTGGCCCCGTTCGCCGAGCGGTTCCCCGAGCGCACCTACGACGTCGGGATCGCCGAGCAGCACGCGCTCACCTCGGCGGCCGGCCTCGCGATGGGCGGCCTGCACCCCGTCGTCGCCATCTACTCGACGTTCCTGAACCGTGCCTTCGACCAGCTGCTGATGGACGTCGCGCTGCACGGCCAGCCGGTCACCCTCGTGCTCGACCGGGCCGGGGTCACCGGCTCCGACGGCGCCTCGCACAACGGCATGTGGGACATGTCGATCTGCTCGATCGTGCCGGGTCTGCAGCTGGCCGCCCCCCGCGACGAGCCGACGCTGCGGGAGGCGCTGCGCGAGGCGGTGCAGGTCACCGACGGGCCGACCGTCGTCCGGTTCCCGAAGGGCGCGCTGCCGCCCGAGGTGCCGGCGGTCGAGCGGCGCGGCCCGGTCGACGTGCTGCGCCGGGGCGAGGTCGACGAGGTGCTGCTGGTCGCCACCGGCTCGCTGGTGCCGATGTGCCTGGCCGCCGCGCAGCGTGCCGCCGACCACGGCATCGAGGTCACCGTGGTCGACCCCCGCTGGGTGATGCCGGTGGCCGACGAGCTGGTCGCCCTGGCCGGGGAGCACCGGCTCGTGGTCACCGTCGAGGACGGCGGCCGGGCCGGTGGCGTGGGCACGCTGCTCTCGCAGGCCCTGCAGGACGCCGACCTCGACGTGCCGGTGCGCACCCTGGGCCTGCCCCAGCAGTTCTTCGAGCACGGCAGCCGCGGCCAGGTGCTCGCCGACGTCGGGCTCACCGAGCAGGACGTCGCCCGCCGGATCGTCGAGTGGGCCGCCCGCGTCGCCGACCGTGCCGGGGTCCCTGCGGAGACGGAGCCGGCCGAGGGGCAGCAGTAGGGGAAGGACCCCCGTGCTCCCCGCCACTCGCAGGCTCGCGGCGGGACCCTGCACGGGGGCCGGAGGACACCGACGGGACGAGGGAACTGTGATCATCGCCGAGATCCAGGTGGCACCGTCACCGCCCGGCACCGCCGAGGACCCGCACGCCTTCGTGGAGGCGGCGATCCGGGTGATCCAGGCGTCCGGGCTGCGTTCGGAGGTCGGTGCGCTCGGGACGACGCTGGAGGGCGACGCCGACACGGTCTGGGCGACCCTGCGAGCCGCGCACGAGGCGATGCTCGCCGCGGGTGCCAACGCCGGGATCTCGCACGTGAAGATCGCCTCGGTGGACCGCACGATGGACTCGCTCACCCACAAGTTCCGCTGACGACGGCGCGGACCCGTGCTGTCGGACGAAGCGGTCACCAGGGCCGTCGAGCAGTTCTGGTCCTCGAGTGGGCAGCTCGACCGGCTGGACGGCGGTCTGCTGGTCCGGCACCAAGCAGCGCCGACCCACCCGCTCGGCACCTTCCTCTGCCGGGTCCGGGTGCAGACCGTGGCGGAGCTGGACACCCTGGTGGGCGACGTCAGTGACCTGTTGGCCGGGCCGGCTGCGCGGGTGCTGGTCGACCCGGCCACCGCACCGTTCGTGGAGGCGGAGCTGACCGTTCTTGACTGGCTGCTGGAGACGCAGTTGCAGCTGGTGCTGCCGGCCACGGAGGCGTTGGCTCACCCCGGCGACGGCCTGGGCTGGGAGTTCGTGGTCGTGCGCACCGACGACCACTGGGCAGCGGTCGTCGAGCTCTTCCGGCTGGATCACGTCGAGGAGGACCGCCGGCTGGGGCGACCGGCCCGCCAGCCAGGGGCAACAGCGGAGGCCGTGGCACTGCGTCGGGCGCTGGGGGAGGAAGTGGAGTACCTGCTGGCCCAGCAGGACGGCCGGCCGATCGGCTGCATCGCCTCCTGGGTGGGCGAGGAAGGCGTGGGTCTGATCGAGGACGTGTTCGTCCACCCGGACCACCGCGGGCGCCGGGTTGCCACCGCACTGCTCGGGCTCGCCGTCGGGAGGGTGCGTGCCCGAGGAGCCGGTCCCGTGCTGATCGGGGCAGAGCCGGGGGACACTCCGAAGAAGCTCTACGCCACCCTGGGATTCCGCCCCACCGCCGTCACCCGGAGCTGGTCACCGCCGACCTGACGCCGACGAGAGCGCCACACCCCACGCGGGATGCGGCGCTCTCGTCGTCTCGGACCATGATCGCCGTCCTCACCCGGTGGTCGCCGACCGCACGCCACAGCGTGAGGTCGGCGACCGGGGAGTGCGGACGGCGGCCGCCTCAGGCGGGGAGCGAGGCCACCCCGCGGGGGAGGAACCGGGCACCGGTGACCGCCTCGGAGACGCCGGCCCGGTCCAGGTACGCGGAGATGCCGCCGAGCCAGAACGGCCAGCCGGCGCCGAGCAGCATCGCCAGGTCGATGTCCTGCACGGCCTGGACGACGCCGTCGGCCAGCATCAGCCCGATCTCCTCGGCCAGCGCCCGCTCTGCCCGGTCGCGCAGCTCCTCAGCGGTGAGCGGGGAGTCGCCGCTGTCGATGCCGGCCAGCTCCGGGTCGATGACGCCGGGCTCGGAGAAGACCGAGGTCTTGCCGAGCTCGACCATCCGGCGCAGGCCCTCGCCGACGCCGAAGCGGTCGGGGAACGCCTCGTGCATCCGCTCGGCCACGTGCAGCGCCACCGGCGGGCCGACCAGCGACAGCAGCTCGAACGGCGTCATCGGCAGGCCGAGGGGCTCCAGCGCCGTCTCGGCGACCGCGACCGGTGTGCCGGCGTCCACGGCGGCGGTGACCTCGCCGAGGAACCGGGTGAGCAGCCGGTTGACCACGAACGCCGGGGCGTCGGCGACCAGCACGCACGACTTCTTCAGCGCCTTGCCCACGGCGAAGGCCGTGGCGAGGGTGGCGTCGTCGGTGCGCTCGGCGCGCACCACCTCCAGCAGCGGCAGGACGGCGACCGGGTTGAAGAAGTGCAGCCCGACCACGCGTTCCGGGTGCTGCAGCTGCGCCGCCATCTCGGTGACCGACAGCGCGGAGGTGTTGGTCGCCAGCACGCACTCGGGCCGCACCACGGCCTCCACCTCGGCGAAGACCTGCTGCTTGACCGACAGCTCCTCGAAGACCGCCTCGATCACCAGGTCGGCGTCGGCGAACGCGGCCTTGTCCAGCGAGCCGGTGACCAGGCTCTTGAGCCGGTTGAGGGCGTCGGGGGAGAGCCGCCGACGGCCGGCCAGCTTCTCCAGTTCGGCGTGCACGTAGCCCACCCCCTTGTCGACGCGGGCCTGGTCGACGTCGGTGAGCACGACGGGCACCTCGAGCCGGCGCACGAACAGCAGTGCCAGTTGGGAGGCCATCAGCCCGGCACCCACCACGCCGACCTTGGTGACCTTCCGGGCCAGCGCCTTGTCCGGCGCCCCGGCCGGCCGCTTGGCCCGCTTGTTGACCAGGTCGAAGGCGTACAGGCCGGCCCGCAGCTCGTCGCTCATCAGCAGGTCGGTGAGCGCGTCGTCCTCGGCAGCGGTCCCGGCGGTGAAGCCGGCGTCGCCGGCCCGGGCCAGGTCGAGCAGCTCCACCGCGCGCAGCGCGCCGGGGGAGGCGTTGCGGGTGCGGGCCGCAACGATGCCGCGGGCCCGGGCGATCGCGTCGTCCCAGGCCGACCGGTCCACCTCGGGACGGCGGACGGCGACGTCCCCGGAGAGGACTCCGGCCGCCCACTCCAGCGACCGCTCCAGGAAGTCCGCCGGCTCGAACACCGCGTCGGCGATGCCCAGCGCAGCCGCCTTCGGCGCCGGGGTGACCTTGTTCTGCGCCAGCGCGTTGTCCACGATGACGCCGACCGCGGCGTCGATGCCGATCAGGTTCGGCAGGAGCTGGGTGCCGCCCCAGCCGGGCACCAGGCCGAGGAAGACCTCGGGGAACGCGACGACGGCGGTGCTCGCGATCGTCCGGTGGTGGCAGTGCAGCGCCAGCTCCAGCCCGCCGCCCATCGCCGCGCCGTTGACGAAGGCGAACGTCGGGATCGCCGAGTCCTTCAGCCGGCGGAACACCCGGTGCCCGGTCTCGGCGATCTCCCGGGCGTCGGCGGCCGAGGTGATCGCTGGGACGCCGGACAGGTCGGCGCCGACCGCGAAGATGAACGGCTTCCCTGTGACGGCGATGGCGACCGGGGCGGGGGAGTGCGCGGCGACCTCGTCCAGCGCGGCGTCCAGCGCGGCGAGCCCGCCGGGGCCGAACGTGGAGGGCCGGGTGTGGTCGTGCCCGTTGTCCAGCGTGATCAGCGCCAGCTCACCGGCCAGCCCGGGCACCCGCAGGTACCGCACCTTGGCGGCGGTGACGACCTCGTCGGCGAAGACGGCGCTCATGCCGCAGCCCCTTCCCAGTTCGGGTTCTCCCAGATGACGGTGCCACCCATGCCGATGCCGATGCACATGGCGGTCAGGCCGTAGCGGACGTCGGGCCGCTCGGCGAACTGCCGGGACAGCTGGGTCATCAGCCGCACGCCGGAGGAGGCCAGCGGGTGGCCCACGGCGATCGCGCCGCCCCACGGGTTGACCCGCGCGTCGTCGTCGGCGATGCCGAAGTGGTCCAGGAAGGCCAGCACCTGGACCGCGAAGGCCTCGTTGAGCTCGAACAGCCCGATGTCGTCGATGGTGAGCCCGGTGCGGGCCAGCGCCTTCTCCGTCGACGGGATCGGCCCCACGCCCATCACCTCGGGCTCGACGCCGGCGAAGCCGAAGCCCACCAGCCGCATGCCCACGTGCAGGCCCAGCTCCTCGGCGACGTCCTCGGCGGCCAGCAGGCAGCCGGTGGCGCCGTCGTTCAGCCCGGCGGCGTTGCCCGCCGTCACGTGCCCGTGCGGGCGGAACGGGGTCTTCAGCGTCGCCAGCCCGTCGAGCGTCGTGCCCGGGCGGGGCGGCTCGTCGACGGTGGCCAGCCCCCAACCGTGCTCGGCCGACCGGGTGGCCACCGGCACCAGCTCCGGGCCGATCCGGCCGGCTGCCACGGCCGCGGCATACTTCTGCTGGCTGGCCAGCGCGAAGGCGTCGGCCCGCTCCTTGGTCAGGTGCGGGAACCGGTCGTGCAGGTTCTCCGCGGTCGAGCCCATCACCAGTGCCGAGCCGTCGACGATCTGCTCGCTGACGAACCGCGGGTTGGGGTCGACGCCCTCGCCCATCGGGTGGTGGCCCATGTGTTCGACGCCGCCGGCGATCGCGACGTCGTAGGCGCCGAAGGCGATGCCGCTGGCCGTCGTGGTCACGGCGGTCATCGCCCCGGCGCACATCCGGTCGATCGCGAACCCGGGCACGCTCTTCGGCAGACCGGCCAGCAGTGCGGCGGTGCGGCCGATGGTCAGCCCCTGGTCGCCGATCTGGGTGGTGGCGGCGATGGCGACCTCGTCGACCCGGTCGGCCGGCAGTGCCGGGTTGCGGCGCATCAGCTCCCGGATGCAGCGGACGACGAGGTCGTCGGCACGGGTCTCGGCGTAGATCCCCGTCGGCCCCGCCTTGCCGAACGGGGTGCGCACGCCGTCGACGAAGACGACCTCGCGCAGTGAGCGTGGTGGCCGCTCTGCAGATGACACTCCGACCTCCGCGATGAGTTCAGTGCCGGCCTCGGCAGAGGACGGCCCGAATGAAGTTACCCGCTGGTAACAGCGGTCGGCGACCAGTTCCCCCGAGGTGGGGGTGCAGCACCCGAAGATCGCCGTACGGCGGGGAATCCCCGGTCAGACGTCTGTGACGTCATCCGAGAGTTTCGGTCACGTGCTGATAACGGAGTTCGCTTGTGCTTGTGGTCACACCAGTGACCCGCGCAACATCGCGCCCGGCAACCATCCAGACTTCGACGAAACGGCAGGCCCTGATGGCGCGACGGCGCACCCTCATGACGGCTCTCGCAGCCACCCTCGTGTTCGGCTTGACCGCCTGTGGCGGCGGCGGCGACGACGACGGTGGTGGCAGTGGCAGTGGCGGCGGCGGTGGCGGCGAGGCCGCCGGCAAGGTCGGCGTCATCCTCCCCGACACCGAGTCCTCGCCCCGCTGGGAGTCCTTCGACCGCCCGCTGCTGGAGGCCGCCTTCGAGGAGGCCGGCATCGAGGCCGACATCCAGAACGCCCAGGGCGACGCCCAGCAGATGCAGACGATCGCCAACCAGATGATCACCAGCGGCGTGACCGTGCTGGCGATCGTCAACCTGGACAACGCCTCCGGCGCCCAGATCCAGGACCAGGCCGCCCAGCAGGGCGTGGCGACCATCGACTACGACCGGCTCACCCTGGGTGGCTCGGCGGAGTACTACGTCTCCTTCGACAACACCGAGGTCGGCCGGCTGCAGGGCCAAGGCCTGGCCGACTGCCTGGGCGACGAGCCGGCGAACGTCGCCTTCCTCAACGGTTCGCCCGACGACAGCAACGCCACCTCGTTCTCCAACGGCGCGCACGAGGTGCTCGACCCGATGAGCCAGTACACCCAGGTCGCCGAGCAGGCCGTCCCGGGGTGGGAGCCCACCGAGGCGCTGACCATCTTCGAGCAGATGTACACCCAGCAGGGTGGCGACATCCAGGGTGTCCTGGCGGCCAACGACACGCTGGCCAACGCCGTCATCCAGGTGCTGGCGCGCAACAACCAGGCCGGCGCGGTGCCGGTCACCGGTCAGGACGCCTCGGTCGAGGGCCTGCAGAACATCCTGGCCGAGCGGCAGTGCATGACGGTCTACAAGCCGGCGGCCGAGGAGGCCAACGCGCTGGCCGAGCTGGCCATCGCGCTGATCAACGGCGAGGAGGACCCCTCCATCGTCAACGGCGAGTCCGAGGACCCCGAGGGCGACCGGACCGTGCCGTCGGTGCTGCTGGACCCGGTCACCATCACCCGCGACAACGTGAGCCGGGTCGTCGAGGACGGGCAGGTCACCGCCGCTGAGCTGTGCACCGGCGAGTACGCGGCCGCCTGCACCGAGCTCGGCATCCAGTAACCCCATCCGTCTCGGGGCGCCCTCCGTTCGCGGAGGGCGCCCCGCAGTCGTGTTCCCAGGAAGGACCACGCATGTCCGTTCCGAAGTCCGAGGACGGGTCGCCGATCCTCGAACTGCGCGGGGTGACCAAGAGCTTCGGCGCCAACCAGGTGCTGCACGGGGTCGACCTGAAGGTCTACCCGGGCTCGGTGACCGCGCTCGTCGGCGACAACGGCGCCGGCAAGAGCACGCTGATCAAGTCCATCGCCGGCATCCACCCCATCGATAGCGGTGAGTTCTGGTTCGACGGCGAGCGGGTGCAGGTCACCGGCCCCCGGGACGCCGCGCACCTGGGCATCGAGGTCGTCTACCAGGACCTCGCGCTGGCCGACAATCTCGACGTCGTGCAGAACATGTTCCTGGGCCGCGAGCGGACCAAGGGCGCCGTCCTCGACGAGGCCTCGATGGAGCAGGCGGCCAAGGACACCCTGACCACGCTCTCGGTGCGCACCCTGAAGTCGGTGCGCCAGCTCGTCGCCAGCCTGTCCGGCGGTCAACGGCAGACCGTGGCGATCGCCAAGGCCGTGCTGTGGGAGTCCAAGGTCGTCATCCTCGATGAGCCCACCGCCGCCCTCGGCGTGGCGCAGACCCGGCAGGTGCTCGACCTCGTGCGGCGGCTGGCCGACACCGGTCACGCCGTCCTGTTCATCACCCACAACATGGTCGACGTCTTCGAGGTCGCCGACCGCGTGGCCGCGCTCTACCTCGGCCGGATGGCCGCCGACGTCCCGATCTCCCAGGTCGACCGCACCCAGGTCATCGAGCTCATCACGTCCGGGCGCTCGGGCGACCTCGGCCTGGACCAGTCCGTCTTCGAGGGGGCCTGACATGGCGAGCAACACCGTCCCCACCAGCGACCTCGAGCCGGGGGAGTCCGCGCCGTCCGGCTTCGAGGGCGACCGCCGGGCGGACACCGTCGGCGGCGTCGTGCGGGGGTACGTCGACCGGATCCGCGGCGGTGACCTCGGCGCCCTCCCGGCGGTGCTGGGCATCGTCGTGCTCACCGCGCTGTTCTTCGCGCTGCGGCCGGAGACCTTCCTGACCCCGCTGAACATCACCAACCTGCTGATCCAGGCGGCGCCGATCACCCTGCTGGCGATGGGCCTGGTCTGGGTGCTGCTGCTCGGCGACATCGACCTGTCCGCCGGCGTGGTCAGCGGCGTGTGCGCCGCGGTGCTGGCCCAGCTGCTCGCCGAGGTCGGCGTCCCCTGGTACATCGCCGTGCTCGGGGCGCTGGTCACCGGTGCGGTGATCGGTCTGTTCACCGGCACGCTGGTGGCGATGATCGGCATCCCGTCGTTCGTCGTGACCCTCGCGCTGTTCCTCGCCTTCCAGGGCGTGACGCTGCGCATCATCGGCCAGGGCGGCACGGTGCCGATCCGGGACGACGTGATCCGGGCGCTGACCAACAGCTACATCCCGGTGGGCATCGGCTGGCTGCTCGCGGCCGCGGTGGTCCTGCTCTACGCGGCGCTCACGCTGAACCGCTGGCGGGGGCAGCGCAGCAAGGGCCTGATCACCCAGCCGCTGGGCATCGTGCTGCTGCGGATCGCGATGATCACGGTCGTCGTCGTGGTGCTCACCGCGATCCTCAACGCCGACCGCGCGCTGTCGGCCGCGATCGACCTCAAGGGCATCCCGTACGCGATCCCGGTGGTCGTGCTCCTGCTGCTGGCGCTGACGTTCCTGCTCGGGCGGACCACGTTCGGCCGGCACGTCTACGCGGTCGGCGGCAACAAGGAGGCCGCCCGCCGCGCCGGCATCAACGTCGTCCGGATCCGGATCATGGTGTTCGTGCTGTCCTCGTCCATGGCCGCGGTCAGCGGTCTGGTCGCCGCGGCCCGGCTCAGCTCGGTGACGCCCGGCTCCGGTGGCGGGAACACCCTGCTGTACGCGGTAGGTGCGGCGGTCATCGGTGGCACCAGCCTCTTCGGTGGCCGGGGCCGGGTGCGCGACGCGGTGCTCGGTGGCCTGGTGATCGCCATCATCGACAACGGCCTCGGGCTGCTGGGCGTCTCGGCGTACCTGAACTACATCATCACCGGTGGCGTGCTGCTGCTCGCCGCCTCCGTGGACGCCCTGGCCCGCCGCCGCGCGGCCGCCGGGCGGAGTTAGCGCTCCAGCGCGCCACCGCTCCAGCGCTCCAGCGCGCCACGGCAGCGGGGCGGTCACCGGACATCCCGGTGGCCGCCCCGCTGTCGTGCACCCCAGCGGACGGGAACGTTCGCTACGGTGTCGGCACCGGCGCAGGGGGTGGCGATGCGGATCAGGCAGGTGCTGCGGAGCGTGGTGCCCTGGCTCGCCGTGGGCGTCCCGCTGGTCGAGGTCGGGCTCGTGCTCGCCGACGTGCTCCCCGTGGGCACCGCGCTCGCCGTCGCCGTCGCCCTGGAGGTGCTCCTCGCCTGGGTGTTCCTCGCCGAGGCCACGCTGTTCCGCGGCGCCTACCGCCGCACCCGGCAGGCCGGGGGCACCCGGGGGAGCGCGGTGCTGGCCGGCGCCGAGGCGGCGCTGCCGCGCCCGGTGTACTGGGTGGTCCGCTCCGAGCTTGGCGTGCTCCGGGCACTGGGCCGGGCGCTCCGCCGGCGCACCGTGGTCCGTCCGGGGGAGGAGGCGTTCTCCTACACGTCCCGGATCGGGGTCGTGCTCGGCACGGTCATCGGGCTGACCCCGGTGGAGATCGGCGTCGTCCACCTGCTGCTGCCCTGGCCGACCGTGCGCTGGGTGGTCTTCGCGCTGGCCGTGTACGGGCTGCTCTGGCTGATCGGCTTCTCGCTGTCGCTGCGGCAGAACCCGCACACCCTCGACGCCGACGCGCTCACCCTGCGGTTCGGGCAGCTACGGACCGTGCGCGTCCGGCTCGCCGACGTCGTCGCGGCCCGGGTGGCCGCCACCGACGGGGCGAAGCGGAACCTGGAGGTCACCGACGACCAGGTCGCGCTCAGCGTCATGGGCGAGACCAGCGTCCGGCTGACCCTGCGCCTCGGCTCGACCGTCGACCTGGACGGGCAGGCCGTGCCGGCGGAGGCCGTCGCGCTGTTCGCCGACGACGCCCGCCGCCTGGTCCGCGAGCTGCGGACCAGGCTGGCGGACCCCGTGCGGAACTGAGCCGGGGGCGGCCGGGCGGGATCAGCCCTGCGCGGCGGCCTCGGTGAGCAGGTCGCGGGTCAGCCCGACCTGCCACTCGCGGGCACCGCCGGCACGCAGCGCGTCAGCCACCGAGTCGGCGTCGGCGGGAGCCGGAGGTGCCCACATCAGCCGGCGGACGAGGTCGGGGGAGAGCAGGTTCTCCACCGGCACCGACCACTGCTCGGAGACCTGCGCGAGCCCGGCCCGGGCGGCCTTGAGCCGGGCAGCCGCGGCCGGGTCCCGATCGGCCCAGCGGTTCACCGGCGGCGGGCCGTCGCCGGCGCGGCTGTGCAGCGGGAGCTCCTCCTCCGGCAGCGCCCGGGCCCGGGTCAGGGCACCGAACCACGTGCCGACCAGCTTGCGGTTCGCCCGGCCGCGGAAGACCGGCAGCTCCAGCAGCGCGCCCTCGGTCTGCGGGTCGGCCTGCACGGCGGAGACCATCGCGGAGTCGGGCAGCACCCGGCCCGGGGCGATGTCCCGGCGCCGGGCCAGGTCGTCGCGGGCCTGCCACAGCGACCGGAGCATGCCCAGCTGCCGGCGGCTGCGCAGGCCGTGCATCCCCGACGTCCGCCGCCACGGGTCGACCCGGGCGGCCGGGGGACCGGCGGCCAGGATCGCCTCGAACTCCTGCCGCGCCCACTCGGTCTTGCCCTGCTCGTCCAGGATCCGGGCCAGCTCGTCGCGCACCTCGACCAGCACCTCGACGTCCAGCGCCGCGTAGACCAGCCAGTCCTCCGGCAGCGGCCGGGTGCTCCAGTCCGCGGCCGAGTGGCCCTTCTGCAGCGACAGGCCCAGCAGCGACTCGACCACGGCACCCAGACCCACCCGGGGCAGCCCGGCCAGGCGCGCGGCGAGCTCGGTGTCGAACAGCTTCGTGGGCACCAGGCCCAGCTCGGCCAGGCAGGGGAGGTCCTGGTTGGCCGCGTGGAGCACCCACTCGACGTCCCCGATCGCCCGCTGCACCGGTGACAGGTCCGGCAGCGGGACCGGGTCGATGAGCCCGGTGCCGGAACCGGCGCGCCGGATCTGCACCAGGTAGGCGCTCTGGCCGTAGCGGTAGCCCGAGGCCCGCTCGGCGTCGACCGCCACGGGTCCGGAGCCGGCGGCCAGCGCGTCGGCGTAGGCGACCAGCGCCGTCGAGGTCTCGATCACCGGCGGCAGGCCGTCGCGCGGGGTCAGCAGCGGCGTCGCCGGTGGCCCTTCCTCGACGGGTGCCTGCGTCGCGGGGTCGGGGGACAGCTCGGTGCCCGGGTCGGTGCTCAGTTGATGACCCCCGAACGGATGCCGAGCGCCACCATGTGCGCCCGGTCGCCGGTGCCCAGCTTGCGCGCGATGCGCGCCAGGTGGCTCTTCACGGTCAGTGCGGACAGGTCCACCTTCTCGCCGATCTCCTTGTTCGTGTGCCCGTCGGCGACCAGCCGCAGGATGTCCCGCTCGCGGGCGGACAGCTCACCGACAGCTTCCTCCACACCGGTCTGGGTCAGCCCCTGGGCCAGGCTGCTGGCGATGCCCGGGTCACCGAACACCTCGCCGGACAGCGCGGCCCGCAGCCCCTCGGTGAGGGTGGCCAGCGGGCTGGTCTTGAGCACGTACCCCTGCACGCCGGCCAGGAACGCGGCCCGGACGACGCCCGGGTCGGTGACCGAGCTGAGGACGACGGTGACCGGCCAGCCCTCGGTGCGCAGCGTGGGCAGCAGCTCCAGGCCGCGCCCGGGGTCGCCACCGCGGCCGCCGCTGTCCGGGCCGACCTCGGGCAGGTCGACCTCGAGCACGCACAGCGCCCGCGGGCCGGAGACGTGCGCCCGGACCCGCGCCTCCTCGAGCGAGGCGGCCTCCTCGACGTCCCGGGCGCCGAGGGCGCGCAGCCGGCCGGCCAGCGCCTCCCGGAGCAGCGGGGAGGGGTCGACGACCAGCGCGCTGGCGTTCGGCCCGAACAGGACGCCGTCGGACCACAACTGGCCCAGAGGCATCGGCCCTCCTGTCGTCGGACCGGACCCGGCACGGCGGTGATCGGGGCTGATCACCCGCGTGCGGGCCCGGCGTGTCCGCGCACTCGGCCCTGGTGGCGTTACGCCGAGTGGAGTACGGAGGGAGTCTAGGCGTCGGTGCCGACGGTCTGCCCGTCCGAGCCGAGCAACCGGAAGCCGGCCGGGGGCAGCCCCGCCGCGTTGGACAGCACCTCGAGGAACGCGTTCAGGTGCCGGTCGAGGTCGGTGCCCTCCGCCGTCCAGGAGGCGCGGATCTCCACGTCCACCGAGTGCTCCGGGGCGGCGATGGAGCCGAACCGGGTCGAGGCGGTGCGGGTGACCGTGCCGCCGACCGAGTGGTGCTGCGCCCCGGAGTCGGTCAGCGCGTCGGTCAGCCAGCTCCAGGCCACCTCGGAGAACATGCTGTCGTCGACCATGTCGGAGTCGGTGCTGGCCGAGACGAAGCCGACGCAGCGGGTCGTGCCCTGCCACGCCTCGTGCCCGTCCGGGTCGAACAGCACGATGAACCGGCCGCTGGCCAGCTCCTCGTCCTCGTCGTCGGGCGAGCCGACCTCCAGGCCGATGGCGTGCGACCACGGCGCGAGCCGCTGCGGGGCCGGGATGTGCTCGACGGCGATCTCCGGGCGCGGGTGTACGGTCGCCAGCGCCTCGAGAGCGGCCTGGAAGACGGCGGGCTGCGGCCCCGGGGGCACAGCGGTGCCGCCGTCCAGGCGAGTGCGCTGCTGGGCCACGAGCGCAGGGTAGGTCGCCCGCCACCGGATGGGACCCCCCGACGCGCCGCCCCACCCGGCCGACGCGCAGCCGTGACCTGCGGAGCGAACCGCTCCCGGCCCGTGGCCGGTCCGCCGGCGACGCCGGCCGGCACCGTCTGGGAGGATCGGCGTCCGTGGGAACAGCAGCAGGACCGGCCGACTCCGATCTCGTCCGGGCGGCCCGTGGCCTGCCGGTCTCGCGCACGCCGGTGTGGTTCATGCGCCAGGCCGGCCGCTCGCTGCCGGAGTACCGCGCGCTGCGGGCCGGCACCGCGATGCTGCAGGCCTGCCAGGACCCGGACCTGGTCACCGAGATCACCCTGCAGCCGGTCCGCCGGCACGGGGTGGACGCCGCGATCCTGTTCTCCGACATCGTGCTGCCCCTGGTGGTCGCCGGGGTCGACATCGAGATCAAGCCCGGCATCGGCCCGGTGATCGCCTCGCCGATCCGCAGCGTCGCCGACGTCGACGCGCTGCCCGCCCTGGAGCCCGACCGGCTGGAGTTCCTCGGCACCGCCGTCCGCCGGCTGGTGGCCGAGCTGGGCGCGACGCCGCTGATCGGCTTCGCCGGGGCGCCGTTCACCCTGGCCACCTACCTGATCGAGGGCGGCCCCTCCAAGGAGCACGCGCGCACCAAGGCGTTCATGTACGCCGAACCGGCCGCCTGGCAGCGCCTGCTGGAGCGCCTCGCGGTCTCGGCGGCGACCTTCCTGCGCACCCAGGTCGACGCCGGCGTCAGCGCCGTCCAGCTCTTCGACAGCTGGGCCGG
Organism: uncultured Modestobacter sp.; assembly: GCF_947486615.1. Taxonomy (GTDB): domain Bacteria; phylum Actinomycetota; class Actinomycetes; order Mycobacteriales; family Geodermatophilaceae; genus Modestobacter. The sequence goes on along the minus strand of NZ_CANKUD010000009.1, from coordinate 50,861 downwards.
GGTGCTCTCCCCGGTCGACTACGCGACCCGGGTCCTGCCGCACTCCCGCGCGGTCTTCGACGGCCTGGCCGCGCCGGAGGTCCCGAAGATCCATTTCGGCGTCGGCACCGGTGAACTGCTGCCGCTGATCGGGGACGCCGGCGTGGACGTCGTCGGCGTCGACTGGCGGGTGCCGCTGGACGAGGCGGCCCGCCGGGTGGGCCCGGGGTACTCGCTGCAGGGCAACCTGGACCCCGCGGTGCTGCTCGCCGACCGGGAGACCGTCGACCGCGAGGTGCGCCGGGTCGTCGAGCAGGGCCGCGCCGCCCGCGGGCACGTGTTCAACCTCGGCCACGGCGTGCTGCCCGACACCGACCCCGGCGCCCTGACGCACGTCGTCGAGCTGGTCCACGAGCTGACGGCGTCGTGAGCACCTGCCGGCTGGTCGTCGTCGGCGCCGGGATCACCGGCCTGACCGCCGCCTGGGAGTGGCGTCGCACGCACCCCGACGGTGCGGTCGTGGTGCTCGAGGCCGGCGACCGGATCGGCGGCAAGCTGAACCGGGTCGAGCTGGCCGGCCGCTGGTACGACACCGGCCCGGAGGCGGTGCTGGCCCGCGTGCCGGAGGCCGTCGAGCTGATCGAGGCCCTCGGCCTGGCCGACCAGCTGGTGCCCGCGCGCACCACCCAGGCGTCGATCGAGCTGCCCGAGGGCCGGTTCCCGCTGCCGGCCGGCACGCTGCAGGGGGTGCCGACGTCCGCCGACGGGCTGGACGGCGTGCTCACCCCCGCAGGCGTCGCGCGGGTGCGCGCCGAGGCCGACCTGCCGCCGCTGCAGCTGGACGGCGACGTCTCGGTGGGTGGCCTGCTGCGCGAGCGGCTCGGCGACGAGGTGGTCGACCGGCTCGTCGAGCCGCTGCTCGGTGGGGTGTACGCCGGCCGCCCCGACGACCTGTCGCTGGCCGCCACCATGCCCGCGCTCGCCGCCCAGCTGCCGGCCGCCACGTCGCTGCTGGGCGCCGCCCTCGCCGCCCGGGACGCCGGTGCCCGCAGCCGCGGTGACGCCGACGGCCCGGTCTTCGTCACGGTGCGCGAGGGCATCGGCTCGCTGCCGGCCGCCCTCGTGCAGGCCTCCGGCGCCGACGTCCGGCTGTGCACCCGGGTCACCGCGCTGCGCCGCACCGCCGGCGGCTTCGAGCTGGACGTCGCCGGCGGGGCGACGCTCACCGCGGACGCCGTCGTGCTGGCCACCCCCGCCGGGCCCACCGCCGAGCTGCTCGCCGACCTGGCCCCGGACGCGGTCGAGCCCCTGCACGGGATCCCGTACGCCTCGATGGCCGTGGTCGCGATGGCCTTCCCCGAGCAGCCGGTCGCGGCGGGCTCCGGGCTGCTGGTGCCCCCGGTCACCGGGCGGCTGGTCAAGGGCGTCACCGTCTCCTCGTCCAAGTGGCCGCACCTCGACGGCGCGCTGCGGGTGCGCTCCTCGGTCGGCCGGTTCGGCGACGACGCCGCCCTGCACCGCCCGGACGACGAGCTCACCGCCGCGGTGGTCGCCGACGTCGCCGACCTGCTCCAGCTGGAGCGCGCCGAGCCGGTGCAGACCGAGCTGGTGCGCTGGACCGACGGGCTGCCGCAGTACCTGGTCGGCCACCCGCAGCGGGTCGCCGCGATCCGGTCGGCGGTGGCCGAGGTCCCCGGCCTGGCCGTGGCCGGTGCCGCCTACCAGGGCGTCGGCCTGCCCGCCTGCATCCGGGACGCTCGTCGCGCCACGCAGTCGCTGGACTGATCCGGTTCCGGCGGGGCCCCGAGCCTTGCCCCCGAGGTCACCGGGCAGCCCGATGACGGCCATGTCCGCTTCCTAGTTTCGGACCGTCGGCGGCCGCTGGGCCGCCGGGTCTCGTCCGAGGGAGCGCCATGTCATCGACCCACACCCGGCGGGCGGTCGCCGTCGCGGTCCTCACCGCGACGGCCGCCGTCAGCCTGGCCGCGACGCCCGCGAACGCGGACGACGCAGCACGCGACCCCGGCGCCGACATCCGGGAGCGCGTGCTCGACCGGGTGGACGCCCGCACCGAGAACAAGGTGGTGTTCTTCGCCATCGACGGTTTCGACGCCGACTACCTCGACGGGCGGGTGCCGCTGCCCAACCTCGACCGGCTGGCCCGCCGCGGCAGCCTGACCACCGGCACCGGGGTGATGTCGTCGATGACCAACCAGTCGTGGGGCTCGGTCGCGACCGGCGCCTACCCCGACACCACGCTCAACGCCTCCTACTACCTGGACCCGGTCTCCGGGACCGTCCGCGGCCAGTCGCGTGCCCTCGCGGTCGAGACCCTCGGTGAGGCCCTGGCACAGGCGGACCGGTCCATGGCGTCGGTGCAGTGGTTCACGCTGCAGAACCGGGGGACCGCCTACGGCGACCCGGACGCCCTGTACACCCAGCCCGGGGGCACCTGCGCGGACCGCGCTGATGACGCCGTGGCCATCCTCGAGGGGCGCCCCGTCGACTCCGGAGGGACGGCGGTCACCGTCCCCGAGGTGCCCGACCTCCTCGCGGTGTACTGCTCCGACGTCGACGGTGCCGGGCACGCCACGGGCGAGCAGAGCCCGGAGACCCTGGCCGCGCTCGCGCTGGTGGACGAGCAGATCGGCCGGGTGGTGGAGGCCACCCGGCGCGCCGGCACCTACAACCGGACGACGTTCGTCCTGGTGGGCGACCACGGCATCACGTCCTACGACGACGTCAACGGCCCGCAGACCGAGGCCGCGATCGACGCGCTGGGTTACCAGGCCGAGTGGGTGAGCACCAACCAGGCGCCCTCGCCCGGCACCGACGTCGTGCTCGCCGGCGGTGGGCTGACCTCCGTACACCTGATCGGTGACCTCACCGGGGACGCCACGGCGCTCGCCCGCATCGAGCAGGCGCTGGCCGGGGTGGAGGGCATCGGGGGCATTTACGACGAGCGGGAGCAGGCGGCCATGCGGATGGCCCCGGTCTACGGCGACCTGGTGGTGGAGCCCGCACCGGGCTGGGCCATGTTCGCCGCGGACGCCGAGATCACCCGCGGCCGGCACGGCACCACCCAGGAGCTGGAGGTCGCCTTCCTGCTTAGCGGACGGCACGTGCGCCCCGGGACCGTGCCGCAGGACCCGAGGCACGTGGACATCGCGCCGACGATCGCGCACCTGCTCGGCGTCCCGGCGCCGGACGCCAGCCAGGGGCGGGTGCTCGACGAGGCGCTGCTGCCGGTGCACCCGCGCGGCTGAGCCGACCCGGTGGCGCCCGGTGCCCGAGGTCGCCGGGCGCCACCGGATCCCCGTCCCCACCGCGGCGTGGGCCATCGCGCCGCCGCCCGCGCGCGAGGGTGGCGCGGTTCACCCACTCGATGGACCGACGTCCCGGATCGGGCCGTCGGCCGGCGGTCCACAATGGGGGCATGAGCGAGCAGACCGAAGAGCGCAGCATCGGCAAGCGGGCGAACGAGCTGAACGCCCAGATCCGCTACACGATGTGGTCGGTGTTCAAGCTGGTCCGCCCGCTCGGCGACGACCAGCGGGCCACGGCCGCCGACGAGGTCTCCGCGCTGTTCGACGAGCTGGCCGACAAGGACGTCGTTGTCCGCGGTGTCTACGACGTCGCCGGCCTGCGCGCCGACGCCGATCTGATGATCTGGTGGCACGCCGAGACCCCGGACGCGCTGCAGGAGGCCTACGGCCGGTTCCGCCGCACCACGCTGGGCCGGCAGCTCGAGCCGGTGTGGTCGCAGATGGCCCTGCACCGCCCCGCCGAGTTCAACCGCAGCCACATCCCGGCGTTCCTCGCCGAGGAGGAGCCGCGCCGCTACGTCTGCGTCTACCCCTTCGTCCGCTCCTACGAGTGGTACCTGCTGCCCGAGGACGAGCGGCGGGACATGCTCAAGGAGCACGGCATGCAGGCCCGGCCCTACCCCGACGTGCGGGCCAACACCGTCTCCTCCTTCGGCCTGGGCGACTACGAGTGGATGCTCGCCTTCGAGGCCGACGAGCTGCACCGCATCGTCGACCTGATGCGCGACCTGCGCGCCAGCCGCGCCCGCCGGCACGTGCGCGAGGAGGTGCCGTTCTACACCGGCGCCCGCAAGCAGGTCGCCGAGCTCGTCGCCGGGCTGCCGTGATGATGGCGATCCTCCGGATCGCACCGCGGCCAGGGGCCGTGCCCGACCGGCGTTGAGCCGTTGGCCGCGATCCCGGCGGGACCCTGCGGGCCCGCGCCGGGATCGCGGAGCCGCTGACCGCCGTCTCCGTCGGGACCCTCCGGGCCCGCGACGGAGCCGACGGGGTCGCTGGCGCGACACAGCGGCGGGTCCGTACTCGTGCCCTGCCATGCAGGAGGGCCGCCGGAGACCGCGGGGTCGCTGAGGCGACAGAGCGGCGGGGCCGCACTCGTCCCCGAAACCACAACGGCGCGTCCCCCGAGAAGGGGACGCGCCGTTGTCGTGCGGGACCGGCTCAGCTCTCGGGGGAGTCCAGCGTGATGCTGACGGAGTTGATGCAGTAGCGGTCGCCGGTGGGGGTCTGGGGGGCGTCGGCGAAGACGTGGCCCAAGTGGCTGTGGCAGCTGCCGCAGAGCACCTCGGTGCGCAGCATGCCGTGCGTGGTGTCGTCGCGGAGGACGACGTTGTCCTTGGTCGAGGGCTCGTAGAACGACGGCCACCCGCAGTGCGAGTCGAACTTGGTCTCGGAGCGGAAGAGCTCGGCACCGCAGGCCCGGCAGGAGTAGGTGCCGACCGCCTTGGTGTCGACGTACTCGCCGGTCCACGGCCGCTCGGTGCCCGCCTGGCGGAGCACGGCGTACTCCTCCGGGGACAGCTGGGCGCGCCACTCCTCGTCGCTCTTGACGACCTGGGGCTGGTGGGCGGATGTGGTCATGACCCCACCGTACGGCGGCTCCGCCACCCGTGCCGAGGACGGCGACGGCCCCGTCGCCCGAGTGGGCGACGGGGCCGTCGTACCTGGTCAGCGGGGTGTCACCGCCGGACTTCCCGGGGCGGGGTCAGCCGCGGTGCCACCAGCCGATCAGCCGGTCCAGCAGCTCCTGCAGCACCGAGCGGAGCTCGAACCCGGTGCTGGCGGTCTCGCCCGACGTGCCGCGCAGCAGCACCTCCTGGTCACCGGCCGGCAGCAGCACCGGCACGGTGAACCGGATGGTGACGGTGCCCTCGGAGTCGGCCACCGCGCTGCCCAGCTGCCCGCGGTTGCGGGAGGGCAGCGAGGCCGTCACCCGCTCACCCGGCTCGAACCCGGTGCCGGTCACGGTGACCCGCTCGCCGCGGTAGGGCCGCGGGTCGCTGACCGTCGCCTCGGCCGGCACGTCCGTCTCGGCGGGGGTGATGCCGATCAGGGTCGGGTTGTGGTCGCTGGACCGGTACGGGTCGGGGGAGAAGAACGGCTCGTACCCGGCGTACTGGTAGGCGAAGGACTCCTCGGCGTTGATCTCCCAGATGTCGTGTCCGGTGACCTTCGGGAACAGCGACGGGGTCGCGAAGACGTGGTCGAGCGACCCCGCGGCACCGTCGAAGACGTAGCTGTACTCGCCGTCCTCGCGGACCTCCTGGTAGCCGGCCGCCCGGAGGACGTCGAGCGGGTCCTCGTTGCGGTAGGAGTTGAAGTCGCCGGTCAGCAGCACGTCGGTGTCGCCGCTCTCCGTGGCCACCTGGCCGGCGAAGTCCACCAGCACGTCGGCCTGGGCCACCCGGTCGCCGTTGCAGTTGCCCTGTCCGCCCACCGAGCTGTCGTCGCTGTCGGCGCCGCAGCCGCTGCCCTTGGACTTGAAGTGGTTGGCGATGACCGAGAAGACCTCGCCCTGGAAGTCGAAGGTCTGCGCGATGGGCGTCCGTGCGTTGGCGAAGACGGCGGCAGCCTCGTCGCCGGTCGGGGTCATCGGGGCGCCGACCGGGGTGACCCGGTCGGTGCGGAAGATGATCGCGTTGGTGATGGCGTCGGTGTCCTCCCGGGCCCGCACGTGGTCCCAGTCGTGGCCGTCGACCTCCTCGAGCGCGGCGATCAGCGTCTCCACCGCCTCGTACTCGTTGGTGGAGTACAGCGCCGAGTTCTCGATCTCGTGCAGCGTGAAGACGTCCGCGTCCATCGCCGCCATGGCGGCGACGATCTTGGCCTCCTGCTGCTGGAACTCCGCCTCGCTGGTGGCCCCGCGGGGCTCGAGGACGCCGCTGCCGACCTCGGCGGGGGTGCGGATGAAGTAGTTCAGCACGTTGAAGTCGGCGATGCGCAGGTCACCCAGCACGTCCTCGGGAGCCGCCGTCCGCGGGTTGCGCTCGGGGAAGCTCGTCCCCTCGGCGGTGCCGTCTGAGGGCTGCAGCCGCCACTCGTCGAAGCCGTAGCTGAGCACCACCGGCTGGTCGATGAGCGCACCGTCGCCGACCCGCACCGGGTCGTCGGCGGTCAGGTACGGCGGGGCCTCACCGGTCGAGCCGAAGCTGGTCGAGCGGCCGTCGTCGATGATCACCGACCGGGCCTCGTTGCTCTCCGCCACCGCGGTCGAGGCCGGGCCGGGCTCGGCCGCCTCGGTGGGGGAGATCAGCCGGCCACCGGCGGCCAGCACGACCTCGCCGTACCGGTTCAGGTTGTAGACCTCGGTGACGGTCAGGTCGTCGGCGGGCTCGACCAGCATGCTCTCCAGCGCCTCGCGCTGGGCATCGGTCGAGGGCAGCGGCAGTGGGGTCGCCGCCGGCAGCTCACCGGGGCCGCAGTCGGTCACCGCGGTGGCGGTCACCTGGGTGGCCTCGTAGAACTCCGAGACGGTGCCGGTGACGGTCACCGTGTCGCCCAGGTCGAGCGCCGGCAGCTGCTCGCCGTAGACGAAGACGCCGTCGGAGGTGGCCGGGTCGCCGTCCCCGGCGTCCTGCACGTGCACGCCGTCCAGGCCGCCCTCCTGCAGGTCGCCGACGACGGTGCCGCGCACGGTCACCGTCCGGCCCTGGACCGGGCTGGCGTCGCCGGGGCCCTGCACCGAGCCGATGGGCACCACGGTGGCGTCGCAGGACTCCCCGACCGGCAGCTCGCCGCCGCCGGGGGTCTCCCCGCCGCCGGGGGTGTTGGCTGCGCCGAAGGTGCTGGGTGCCGGGCCGAACCAGGTGTCCTCGCCCGGGGTGCGCTGCAGGGACAGCCCGGCGTCCTCGGTGCCGGCCTCGGCCACCCCGATGTCGGTGCTCGTGGTGCCGGCCGCCGGACCGTTCGTGGCCGTCAGCGTGCCCTCGTAGCTCCAGAACTCCACGACCGCGCCGTCGGCGTCCACCAGCGCGAAGGCGTCGGGCGAGCCGTTCTGCACGCCGTTGGACGGGTAGGTGACCACGGAGACGCCGGACTCGCTGGCCGGCACCGGGTCGGTGTCGTACGTGGCGCCGTTGCTGCCGTTGTAGAGCACGACGGTGTAGGCGCCGGCGGCGATGGGCCCGTCGGCGGTCACCTCGATCGCCTCGCCGCTGTCGGTGCCGCCGTTGTCGTAGTGGATCTCGGTGAGCTCGGCGGTGCCGGCCGGCGTGGGGTCCGGGTCGGGGGAGGGATCCGGGTCGGGCTCGGGGTCGGGCTCGGGCTGGCCGCCGGCGCCGAAGAGGTCGGTGGCGCCGAAGGTGCTGGCGGCCGGTCCGGTCCAGGAGCCCTCGTCCACCCGCTGGAGCGACTGGCCGGCCGGCTCGGTGCCGGTCTCGGCGACACCGATGTCGGTGGAGGTGGCGCCGGCCGCGGGGCCGCCGGCGGCGGTGAGGGTGCCCTCGTAGCTGAGGAACTCGACCACGGTGCCGTCGCTCGCGACCAGCGCGACGCCGTCCGGTGCACCGTTCTGGATGCCGTTGGCCGGGTAGGCCAGCACTGCGACAGGGGTGCCGTCGGCCTGGGTGGTGACCTCGGCCGCGGTGATCGTCCGGGTGTTGTAGGCAGTGCTGTTGCTGCCGTTGTAGAGCACGACCTGCATGCCCACGAGGTCGGTGCCGGCCGGCGCGGCGACCTCGATCGCCTCACCGCTGTCGGTGCCGTCGTTGTCGTAGTGGATCTCGGTGATCCGCGCGTCGCCGGGGGCGGCCAGCGCGGGCGCCGCCACGACCAGCCCGCCGGCGGCCAGGGCCCCGACGGTCAGGCCGAGGACGGCGGAGCGAGAGGATCTGGAGAGGGACACGGAACTCCTCGGACGGTCGAGCGCTGACCGGTCAGGGGCGGTCGGACGCACCGATCCTGTCAGTGCCCTGAGCGACCGCCGATGAACATCCGGTAACGAACTACGCGCTGCTAAGAACTCTGCGGAGACCCCGCACATCGGGCGCACGGCGTGCGCGTGCCCGGGGCCCGGCGCGGGCTCGTACCGTGGTCGCGGCGCCGCGTCCGGTGGCGCCGCCGTCCGCCGAGAGGACCCATGAGCACCCCGCAGCCCCTGGCCGACACCTGGTTCACCCGCGACCTCCCCGTCCTGCGGGCCATCGTCCGGCTGATCGACGAACCACCGCACGGCAGCGCGCCCTACCTGGGGGCGGTGGTGCCGGCCAGCGGCCTGCCAAAGCCGCAGGTCGTGTCGGCGGCCAACGCCCTGGTCACCGCCGGCTACGCCGAGGCGCTCACCAACCACGCCGGCGAGATCGTCCGGTTCACCGCCGTGTCCGGGGAGGCCCGCCGGCTCACCGGGCTGTGGCCCACCCCGCAGAGCGAGTGGGCGCGGCTGGTGGAGCAGGCGCAGGCCCGGGCGACGGGTGCGATGACCGAGGTGGAGCGGGCGCGCTGGGAGGCCTTCGCCGAGGCGGCGGTCGCCCTGGGCCCCGACGACGGGGCGCTGCTCATGTCCGCGCTGATCGGTGGCTACGTGCCCCGCGCTCGCTGAGACGTGCCCCGCGCTCGCTGAGAGCCGCGGTACAACGCGACAGTGCCCCCGCCCGGTTTCCCGGGCGAGGGCACTGTCGGTGGTTCACGAGGGCTGCGATCAGCTCCTCAGTCTGATGAGATCAGACCGGGTTGACGTTCGCAGCCTGCGGGCCCTTCTGGCCCTGCTCGATGTCGAACGAGATGCGCTGGCCCTCATCGAGCGAGCGGTACCCGCTGGTCTGGATGGCCGAGTAGTGGACGAAGACGTCCGGGCCGCCGCCGTCCGGGGTGGCGAAGCCAAACCCCTTCTCTGCGTTGAACCACTTCACTGTTCCTTCGGGCATTGCTCGCTCCTAGCTGAGGTCGTGCGTCGGGGTCCTGCCAGAGCGCAGGGCCTTCCCGACGTGGTGAACCCTAGCGGCTCGGAGGCGTTCGTGGGGCACTCGGGCCCCAGAAGATCGCCGGGCGCGCCCGATCGGCTCCATGTCGGAGGGTCGGGACAGTCGTCCCGGAGCGTCGGCACAGGCGTGCGAGCGGCTCAGAGCAGTCGTCCGGGTGGGTCCTCGTGGTCCCCGGGCCAGGCGCGCCCGGCGTGGGCGTCGGCCGCGTAGGGGTGACCGGCGGGGAGCCCGGCGAACCGCGCGGCAGGCAGTGCGAGCGGCTCCCGGCGCCGGGAGTCCGTGCGCCATGACTCCGTGCGCCATGACTCCGTGCGCCAGGACGAGACGCTGATCGGTGCGGGGGCGGCCCACTGCTCGGTGGCCAGCCGCGCCTCCTCCAGCCGGACGGCCTGCAGGTGCCGGCGCCAGCGGTGGCCCAGCACGTCGATCGCCACCAGCACCGCGACCAGCACGGCCACGGTCAGGAACGCGTCGGCCAGCGCGGTGGCGACGTCCAGGGGCGTGATCTCCGGCCAGCTGACCTGCCCCAGCTGGTACCCGACGATCTCGACGACGACGTACAGCACGCCGTACACCAAGAGCGCGACCCGCATGACCCTGTTCCTCCGCCTGCTGCCGTGGACCCGACCGGACGGTTCCTCAACGACAGGCAGTGCCCGCCACGCGAGGCTGGGAGCCACCTGTGTGGTGGGTCGTCACCCGATCGGGGGAGGTCTCGAGCCGACCCGGCCCGGGGCAGTCCCTCCACCGAGCGCGATGGACCCGCGTCTTCCCAGCCAACCCCTGTCGTGGGGTCAGCCGCGCCGTGCGGCGATCGAGTTCGCGATTCCCCAGACGGTGGAGAGCAGGAGCAGCTGGCCGACGGGGAGCAGCTGTACCGGCTGGGGCCAGTCGCGGGCGGCCACCAGGACGGCGACCGCGACGAGCTCGATCGCGGAGACCGCCAGGGCGACGACTCCGACGACGGAGAAGCCGACCTGCGCGATGCGCTTGTCTCGTTCGTCCCGGTACTCGATCGCGTTGACCCGGGTGATGTCGCGAGAGTTCGGGCGGCGCGCGTAGACCGCCATGGCGAGCACGGCGAGGCCCACCGCCGCGAGCAAGCCGGCCTCGAACCAGCTCCCGGCGACAGCCGTGACAACAGCTCCCGCCAGGAAGACGGTCAGCAGGACGGCGTTCGCGGTCGAGACCGGCAGTCGCCCCTCAGTCGGTGTCGACATCGAACATCTCCTCAACTGTGCGGCCGAAGTGCCGCGCCAGATGCACGGCGAGCCGGAGCGACGGGTCGTATCGACCCGTCTCGATCGCATTGATCGTCTGCCGGGAAACCCCGAGGACCCTGGCCAGCGCCTCCTGGGACAGGCCGCTGGCCTGCCGCAGTTCACGGACCCGGCTCCTCACAGCGACAATCCTGCTTTCCACACTCGATTCGTGTCAAGCAGGCTTGTCGTCAAGCCTGCTTTCCACTAGGGATCGGCGACAGGCACTCCGTCGAGGTCGGCGGGCGTGTCCCTGGCGGAGGGAGCGTGACCCAGACCGAGGCCGAGTCGACGCCTACGGACGGCGATGAGCACCGAACTCGCGACCGAGCCGTGACCGCCCGCATCGCCGCGGCCGAGCGGTGGGCGCGCCCGGCTGGGGGGAGGGTCGCCACCGAGCCGGCCCGGCGTGGGCGCGTGAGGTCTGAGCGCTAGACCGATCCAGAAGGCCGTCTCGATGTGGTTGAGCGGGCCCGCCGCGCCGATGCGCGTGCACCTGCCGCGACTCGCCCGGCCGGTGAACGAGCGATGTGCTGACCCCTCGTCACCGGCTCCCTCACCTGTCCTGGCTGGTCGCCGGCTTCTTCGCGCGGCTGGGCTGCACCCGCATCGGCTCGCCGGGCATCTTCGGGTAGTCCGGGGGATAGGGCATCTCGCCCAGCCCGAGGTCGCGTTCCTGCCGGTCGGCCAGCTCGATCAGCGGCTCGATGCCGAAGGCGTGGTCGGCGAGTCCGGCGTGCTTGTCGCCCACCTCGCGGAAGCGCGCGGGCATGGTCCGGACGTCGAAGTCGAACGGCGACACGTCGGGCAGCTCGTCCCAGTCGACCGGGGCGCTGACCGGCGCGTGCGGCTTGGGCCGGATCGAGTAGGCGCTCGCGATCGTGCGGTCCCGGGCCATCTGGTTGTAGTCGATGAAGATCTTCTCGCCGCGCTCCTCCTTCCACCAGTTCATCGTGACCCGGTCGGGGATGCGCCGTTCCAGCTCCCGGCCGAAGGCGATCACCGCGCGGCGCACCTCGGGGAACGTCCACCGCGGCTGGATCGGCACGTAGACGTGCACGCCCCGGCCGCCGGAGGTCTTCGGCCAGCCCTCCATGCCGAACTCGTGCAGCAGCTCCCGCACGTGCGGGGCCACCCGGACCGCGTCGGAGAAGTCGGTGCCCGGCTGGGGGTCCAGGTCGATCCGGATCTGGTCGGGGGACTCGACGTCGGCCTTGCTCACCGGCCACGGGTGGAAGGTCAGCGTGCCCAGGTTGGCGCACCACGCGACGACGGCGACCGAGTCCGGGGCGATCTCGTCCGCCGTCCGGCCGCTGGGGAAGGTGATGTGCGCGGTCGGCACCCACTCGGGGGCGTTCTTGGGCACCCGCTTCTGGTAGAACGCGTCGCCGGTGTTGTCCACCCGGGTGGAGAGCCGGGCGCCCTCGAACACCCCGCCAGGCCAGCGCTCCAGCGTGGTGGGGCGGTCCCGCAGCGCGAACAGGACGCCCTCGCCGACGGCGACGAAGTACTCGACGACGTCGATCTTGCGGACGCCGAGGTCGCCGAAGTACGGCTTCTCCGGGTTGCTGACCCGCACCTCGTGACCGTCGAGCTCCAGGACGACGGCGTCCTTGCTGCTGGCCATCGGGCTCCGTCCGGGTCGGGACGCGCGGGTGCGCGCTCTGGCGGGTCAGCGTCGGGCCAGCCGGTCGGCGGCGCAAGGTCAGGCCGGGCAGGTCACCCCGTCCTGGGGGACGACGAGGTCGATCAGGTAGGCGTTCACGGCCGCGGTGACGCAGTCGTTCTTCGGGTAGGCGGTGTGCCCGCTGCCCTGCCAGGTCAGCAGGACCGCGTTCTCCAGGTCCGTGGCCATGTCCACCGCGCCGGGCAGCGGGGTGACCGGGTCGCCCTGGGTGCCGACGACCAGGATCGGTGCGCTGCCGGCGGCGTCCCGCTCGGGCAGCGGGGTGCGCGGGGCGTCCCAGGCCGAGCAGGTGTAGAGGCCGAGCGCGGCGTCGGCGCCGAACAGCGGGTAGGTGGCGCCCCAGCTGGTGACCAGCTCGCGCACCTGGTCGGCGCTGACGTCCTCCTCGGTGTCGGCGCAGGTGATCGTCACGTTGGCGTCCACCACGTTGCTGTAGCTGCCGTCCTCGTTGCGACCGGTGTAGGTGTCGGCGAGGGTCAGGATGCCGGCGGCGTCGCCGTTGCGTGCCGCGGCCAGCGACTGCGCCAGCTGCGGCCAGGCGCTGGGCTGGTACAGCGCCGAGCGGATGCCGTTGAGGATCAGCCCCGGCGTCGCCTGCCGGGTCTCGCCGGCCCGGGAGCTGGCGATCGGTGCCGCGGCGGCCTGGGCGAGCAGCTCGTTGACGAAGGCCCGCGGGTCCGCGCCGACCGGGCAGCCACCGATGAGGCCGGTGCAGTTGGCGGCGAAGGCGTCGAAGGCGGCCTCGAAGCCCTGGGCCTGGGCCTCCGCGAACTCCTGCCGGGTGGCGGTGGGGTCGACGGCGCCGTCGAGCACCATGGCCCGCACCTGCTCGGGGAACAGCTCGGCGTAGGTCGAGCCCAGCGTGGTGCCGTAGGAGTACCCCAGGTAGTTCAGCTGCTCGTCCCCGAGCGACTGCCGCACCAGGTCCATGTCCCGGGCGCTGTCGACGGTGCTGAAGGCGCCCAGCGCCTCGTCGTACTCCTCGGCGCAGCCGGCGGCGATGTCGTCGACCCGGGCGAACGCGGCGTCCAGCGCGGCCGCGTCGGTGGCCCGCGGGTCGGCGGCGAACAGCTCGTCCTTGTCGTCGTCGGAGATGCACTCGACCGGCGTGGAGAGCCCGACGCCGCGCGGGTCGACCCCGACGATGTCGAACCGGTTCACCACGTCGGGAGGCAGCGTCAGCGCCGACTGGATGGCGGCGTCGGTGGCCGACTGGCCCGGGCCGCCGGGGTTGACCAGCAGCGAGCCGACCCGGCCGGTCTGACCGGCGAGCGTGGCCCGCACCAGGAACAGCTGCAGGGTGCCGCCGTCCGGGTCGTCGTAGCTGACCGGCACGGTCGTCGTCCCGCAGGAGAAGGCGAGGTCGCGCTCGGAGCCGGGGCGGCCGGCGATGATCTGGTCGATGTCGGCGTCGCAGTCGGTCCAGTCGATCGGCTGGGCCTCGGGCGCCGCCGTGGTCTCCGGGGCCGAGCTGCTGGCCGCGTCGTCCGCGTCGCCGGAGGAGGTGCAGCCGCTCACGGCGAGGGTGAGGGCGAGCAGGGACCCTGCGGTGGTGGCCAGGCGGCGGTGCGCGGTCATGATCAGCAAGGGTAGGAGGCGTAGCTGTGCGCGTCAGCCGGAGCGGGCGTGACGAAGTGCTCAGCGCGGCGGGAACTCACCCGCCCAGGACCTCGGCCAGGTCGTACCGCACCGGCACCTCGAGCTGGTCGTAGGTGCACGACCGCGCGTCCCGGTCGGTGCGCCAGCGCAGGAAGTGGCCGGTGTGCCGCAGCCGGCTGCCCTCCAGCTGGTCGTACTTGATCTCGACCACCAGCTCCGGGCGCAGTGGCACCCAGGACAGGTCCTTGCCGGCGTTCCAGCGGCTGGTCGCGCCGGGCATCCGGTGCTCGCCCTCGCCGTCGGGCCCTGCCGTCGATGTCGAGGCGTTGGCCCAGTCCTGCCACGGGTGGCCGTCCAGCGCCTCGGCCCGGTAGGGGGCCAGCTCCTCGACCAGCTCGGCGCGGCGCTTCATGGTGAAGGAGGCCGCCACCCCGATGTGCTGCAGGCTGCCGGCGTCGTCGTAGAGGCCCAGCAGCAGTGAGCCGACGACCGGGCCGCTCTTGTGCCAGCGGAACCCGGCGACCACGCAGTCCGCCGTCCGGACGTGCTTGACCTTGGTCATCAGCCGCTGGTCGGGGGCGTAGGGCTGGTCGCCGCGCTTGGCGATCACGCCGTCCAGGCCGGCGCCCTCGAACTCGTCGAACCAGCGCCGGCCCACCTCGGCGTCGGAGGTGACCGTGGAGACGTAGACCGGCGCCTGCACGCCGGCCAGCGCCTCCCGCAACCGGGCCTGCCGTTCGGCGTAGGGGGTCTGCAGCAGTGACTCGTCGCCGAGGGCCAGCAGGTCGAAGGCGACGAACGAGGCGGGGGTCTCCGCGGCCAGCTTGGCGACACGGGAGGCCGCGGGGTGGATCCGCTGCAGCAGGGACTCGAAGTCCAACCGGTCCCCGCGCGGGACGACGATCTCCCCGTCGACCACGCAGCGCTCCGGCAGCTGCGCCTTGACTGCCTCGGCGACGTCGGGGAAGTAGCGGGTCAGCGGGCGCTCGTTGCGGCTGCCCAGCTCCACCTCGTCGCCGTCCCGGAAGACGATGCAGCGGAACCCGTCCCACTTCGGCTCGTAGAACCAGCCCTCGCCGGTGGGCAGCGCGGCGGCGGGCTTGGCGAGCATCGGCTTGACCGGTGGGTTCACGGGCAGGTCCATGGCGGTAGTCAAGCAGCCCGGCGGCGGCCCGCACGGTGACCGCGCTGCACCGGACGACGGTCAGCGACCGAGCGCCCCGGCCGCCTGCGGCAGCGCGGTTCCGCCGGCGCACAGGTGGCACTCCACCGGACCTGCTGGAGCCCGCGCAGCAGGAACGGCGGCATGCGCGGCACCCCGGGACGACGTCGTCGGATCGCTCGTCGCCCTCGAGCAGCTCTCGCGCCGCCGGCACGCAGCAGCCAGCGAGCGCGAGCGTGACGCCGATGGCGAGGAAGTGGCGTCTGTGCACGCGGGCGAGACTGGTCACGGCTGGTCGCTGGGTGGGACATGGCGGCATGTCGACTCTCGAGGCGATGGTCGGAACCCGGCCCGTCAGAACGGCGGTGGGTCGTCTGGTTCCGAACGTGATGGCTCGGGTCCGCCGGCTGGTCTGGGCGGCGGTGGTTCGGCCGGCCGTGGTCGGAGCCCGGGTGGTCGTCGGAGCCCGGGTGGTCGGGTGGTGCGGGTGACGCCGGAGGGGGTGGTGACGTGCAGCGTGCCGTCGTCGTCGAGGTGGAAGCGCCAGCCGGGGGCGAAGGTCTTGAGCCGGTGGTGGGAGCGGCACAGGCAGCAGAGGTTGGTGCAGTCGGTGGAGCCGCCGTGGGCGTGGGCGGTGACGTGGTCGAGGTCGGTCCAGCCGGTGCGTTGGCCGCAGTTGGGGAACCGGCAGCGTTGGTCGCGGGTGGTGACGAAGGCGCGTTGTCGGGCAGTGGGGGTGTAGGCGCTGGTCGCTGGTGGCGGGCCCAGCACCGGGCAGTGGCAGGCGTCCCGGGTAGCGGTCGCAGCCCCGGAATCGCCGCTGCCGCTGCCGCTGCCGCTGCCGCTGCCGGTGCCCGCGTCCGGGCTTGTCTGGCCGGCGGGGTGGGTCGGGCAGCCGCGGCGGGCCAGGCGGGCGAGCTCAGCAGGGGTGAGGGTCGCGAGGAGGTGCCCGTCGGGGCCGGTGAGGGCGTAGCTGAGAGTGCCGCCCTCGGGGCTGGTGAGGCCCAGGGTGCCGACGCGGGTGAGGAGTTCGCGCAGGTGTGCGGCGGTGATGGGTAGGCCGTTGACCTCACCGGTGACGGTGGCAGTGCCTTGCAGGGCGGTCAGGTCGGCGCTGATGGTCAGGTTCGCGGCCACCGCCGGCAGGCCGGAGTCGGCGGGGCGGCGGATCAGCGCCGACAGCACGTGCGCCCGCAGTGCGCCGATGGGGCGGGGGTCGCCGTCGGACTTGAGCATGCGGGCGAGTTGGTCGAGCAGGTCGTGGCACTCCACGGCCTCGTCGGTGGGCAGGTCCGCGGCCAGCGTGGACCGGCCATCGACCGGGGAGGGGTACACCCGGACGTCGGCGGTCTTCTCGGCTTCGGCCCGGCGTTCCTCCGCCGCCGCGGCGTCCAGCTCGAGCATCAGGGCGGTGGCCCGCTCGCGCAGCCGGTACACCGACAGGCTGGTGGCTTCGGGCAGCAGCGCTCTCTCGACCTGGCCGGCGACCTCGGGGCTGGTGTGGGCGAGCACGTCGGCCAGGGCATCGGCGCGGCGTTCGTCCAGGTCACCGAACTCCAGCGCGGCCAGGGTGGCGGGGAGTTTGCGGGACCAGGTCAGTGCTCTTGCCAGCCGGTGGGAGGCCGTACCGCGGCCCAGGTTGAGCACGGTGGACAGCTCGGCGGGGAAGAACTCACTGATCTCGTCGCCCTCAGCGTCGCCAGTCCAACCCGGGGAGTTCGCGCCGGGGCCATCGGGGTCCAGCGAGGCCGGTCGGGCAGCGGCCAGCTGCAGGATCAGCTGCGCCTCGAAGGCGGCGTCCATCGCCCGGCGGGCCTGCAGGCGTTGCAGCTCCGCAGCGACCTGCTCAGCCGACGCAGCTGGGACCCGGGCACCGTGCCATCGGGCGGTGAAGAAGACGTCGACGACCGCGCCGATCGGACCGGATCGCATCGCCATCGTCTCCACGCATCGAACATATGATCGAGGTACGACAGTTCTGTCGATCGAACGGGCACCTCCGGGGCCGGTTCAGGAACGGGTGCGAAGTGCCCGGTCGAGGGAGCGGAGGAGCTCCCCGACACGGCCACCTCCGGGTGGTGCGACGGGGTAGCGCAGCAGGACGTCCACGACGGCCGGGGTTGCGCGGCGACGGGCCTGGTCGATGTGCTCGTCACCCACGGCGCGGTCGTCGCCGGCGGTGAGCTCGGCAGCCCGCGCCGCATGGGCTGCCGAGCCCAGGACGTGCTTGACCTGGTGGGCGTCGGCGAGCGGGTGCAGGTACGCGGCGGACACTGCGTGCATCGCTGCTCGTGCCGCCTCACCTCCGGCTCCGGCACCGATCGCGCGGGCTGCCCGGTGTGCGTCCCAGCCGGCGTCCCGCAGGAGCTTGCTGCGTGCGCCGCCACGCGCGAACGTCCACGCGGCGGCGATCGCCTCGCGGGGTCGCGGATCTGCGGGGCAGGCCGCCTCGAAGACCTCCAGGACCTCGTCGGCGCTCTTCGCGGCGAACCGCGTCACGGCACGGAGGTCCGGCAGGCCGAGGACGACGCGCTCCACCTGGTCCGGCACGGACAGATCCTCGCCGACCCGCGGGCTACCCGCCCGCGCGGAGGTCGTACCGGGTGAACAGCACACCGTCCTCGGCCAGCACCTGCCGCAGCTCGGCCTGCCGCAGCGAGGGCAGGGCGGCGGGCAGCAGGCCCGGGCCGCCGCCGACCAGCTGCGGCGCGATCGAGAGGTCGAGCTCGTCGACCACCCCCGCCGCCAGCGCCGCGGAGAACAGCGCCGGGCCGCCCTCGCAGAGCACCTGGTCGAGACCGCGGTCGGCGAGGGCGGCCAGCGCGGCGGCCAGGTCGACGTCGTCGTCCCCGCACACCAGCACCTGCACCCCGGCGGCCGCCAGCGCCGCACGCCGTCCGGGGTCGGCGGCCGCGCAGGTCACCAGCAGGGTCGGGGTCACCGCGTCGGTGACCAGCTGGTCGCCGGGTTCCAGCGACGCCCGCCGGGAGACCACCGCGACCGGCATCGTTCCCGGCCGGCCGAGCTCGCCGCGCAGCCGGCCCACCGCCGAGTCGGCCACCACCGGGCGGTAGCCCTCGGCGGCCGCCGTCCCGGCGCCGACCAGCACGACGTCGGCCAGCGCGCGCAGGGTCCGGAACACCCGACGGTCGCCGTCGGAACCCAGCCCACCACTGCGGCCCTCGACGCTGATCGCGCCGTCCAGCGAGGCGATGAAGTTGACCCGCAGGTGCCGGCCCGGCGCGACGCGGTAGGCATCGGCCAGGCCGGCGGGGTCCCGGGGGAGGGGTAGCACGCTCAGTGCGTGGCCAGCACGACGGCGCTCTCCGCCGGCACCGTCACCTGCGTGCCGTCCAGCTCGGGCAGCTCGCCGCTGGCGAACAGCACGTGGGTGGCAGGCGCGTCCAGGTCGATCTCCCGCGGCTGGTCGGACAGGTTCGCGACGACCCGCAGCGAGCCGCGGTGCACGACCAGCCACCGGTCGGCGTCGTCCCAGTGCACCTGGACGGCGGACAGGTCGGGGTCGACCAGCTCCGGGTGCCGGCGGCGCAGCGCCAGCAACGCCTTGTGCACGGCGAGCACGTGCGCATGCGGCTCCTGCGACACCTCCGACCAGTCCAGCTTGGAGCGGTTGAAGGTCTCCGGGTCCTGCGGGTCGGGCACCACCGCGGCGTCCCAGCCGTGCGCGGCGAACTCCCCGATCCGGCCCTCCGCGGTGGCCCGGCCCAGCTCCGGCTCGGGGTGGCTGGTGAAGAACTGCCACGGGGTCGAGGCGCCCCACTCCTCGCCCATGAACAGCATCGGGGTGAAGGGGGCGGTGAGCACCAGCGTGGCGCCGACGCCGAGCAGGCCGGGGGAGAGGGAGGCGGAGATCCGGTCGCCGACCGCCCGGTTGCCGATCTGGTCGTGGTCCTGCAGGTAGCCGAGGAACTTCCACCCCGGCAGGGCGGCGGTGTCGACCGGGCGGCCGTGGTGCCGACGGCGGAAGCTCGACCAGTCACCGGCGTGGAAGTAGGCGCCGGTGAGCACCTTGGCCAGCCCGCCGAGCCCGGCGGCGGCGAAGTCGGCGTAGTAGCCCTGGCCCTCGCCGGTCAGCTGGGTGTGCAGCGAGTGGTGGAAGTCGTCGCTCCACTGCGCGTCCAGCCCGGTGCCACCGGCCACCCGCGGGGTCACCATCCGCGGGTCGTTGAGGTCGCTCTCCGCGATCAGCGTCAGCGGGCGGCCCTCGGTGACCGACAGCTTGGCCACCTCGGCGGCCATCTCCTCCAGCACGTGGGTGGCCCGCTCGTCGACCAGGGCGTGGACGGCGTCCAGTCGCAGCCCGTCGACGTGCATGTCCCGCAGCCACATCAGCGCGTTGTCGATGACGTAGCGGCGCACCTCGTCGGAGTCCGGGCCGGACAGGTTGATCGAGTTGCCCCAGGTGTTCGCCCCGCCCTCGGCGAAGATCGGGAAGAACTCGGGCAGGTAGTTCCCCGACGGGCCCAGGTGGTTGTAGACGACGTCCTGGATCACCCCGAGGCCGCGCTGGTGGCAGGCGTCGACGAACCGCTGGTAGGCGGCCGGGCCGCCGTAGGTCTCCTGCACCGCGAACCAGGCGACGCCGTCGTAGCCCCAGTTGTGCGTGCCGTTGAAGGCGTTGACCGGCAGCAGCTCGACGAAGTCGACGCCCAGGTCGACCAGGTGGTCCAGGTTCCGGATCGCCGCGTCCAGGGTGCCCTCGCGGCTGAAGGTGCCGATGTGCAGCTCGTAGACCACCCCGCCGGCGAGCGGGCGCCCGGTCCAGGCACCGTCGCCCCAGCGGTACCCGGACGGGTCGAACCGGCGGGAGAGCCCGTGCACGCCCTCGGGCTGCCGGCGCGAGCGCGGGTCCGGTCGCGGGGTCGCGTTGTCGTCGAGCAGGTAGCCGTAGTCGGCCTCGGGATCGGCGGCGACCGCGGCGCGCCACCAGCCGGCGTCGTCCCGCTGCATGTCCTGCACCTCGCCGCCGACCTGCAGGCGGACCCGCTCGGGCAGCGGCGCCCAGACGGCGAACTCGACGGGCTCGGACATGCGGGGGCCTCCAGGGCGCGAGCGGGGGGACGGGGCAGGACGATCATGCCCGGGTGCCCGGCGCTCAACCGTGACCGCGGGCACGGGCGGCGTCCACCCGGGGGATGACCAGGTAGGGACGGCGTTTCCGTCGCCGGGATGACCACAACGGGGCCTCCGCGCCGCTACCTTCCTGACGCTTCCGTTCCGCGCGACGAAGAGAGCCGACATGACGGTGGTCCGGACCTGGGTCCTGCCCGTGCTGAGAATCCTGATCTGGGCGGTGATCGCCGTCGCGCTCGTCGTCCTGGCCTTCCGCGGCAGCGGCGGCACCGAGCCGACCGGGGCCACCGGTGCGCCCGGCGTCGACCTCGGCTCCTCGTCGATCCCGGTCGGCCGCGGCACGGTGACCAACACCGTCACCGTGGACGGCGCCATCGCCGCCGACCCGGCCGTCCCGGTCAAGGCCACCGCCGCCGGCACGGTGAGCCGGCTGCGCGTCGAGCCCGGGGCCACGGTCGCGGTCGGTGACAAGCTGCTGGACGTCCGGTACGAGGAGGAGCGCGACCCGATCGAGGGCACCGACGCCGAGGGGAACCCGACGTCGACCCCGCGCGACCCGCTGGTCACCGTCGTGACCGTCACCGCGACCGCCGCCGGCCGGCTGGCCACCCTCGACGTGCTCAAGGACCAGGTGGTGGCGGTCGGCGATGCCGTCGGCACGATCTCCCCGGGCACCCTCTCGGTGACCGCCTCGCTCAGCCAGGCCGACCAGTTCCGGCTGCTCAGCCCGCCCGGCACCGCCGAGGTCACCGTCACCGGCGGGCCCGCGCCGTTCACCTGCACCGGGCTCACGCTGGGCGCCCCGCAGGGCGAGGACGACCAGGCCACCGCCGGGGTCGACCCGATGACCGGCATGCCGATCACCGCGACCACCACCGCCCGGTGCGCCGTCCCGGCCGGGGTGACCGTCTTCTCCGGGATGGCGGCGACGGTGGCCATCCAGGCCGGCGAGATCGCCGACGCGCTCGTGGTGCCGGTGACCGCGGTGCAGGGCTCGGTGCAGAACGGCACGGTGTGGGTGCCCGGTGCCGACGGCACGCCCGAGGAACGGCCGGTCACCCTGGGCCTCACCGACGGCCAGCAGGTGGAGATCACCGGCGGCCTCACCGAGGGCGAGCACGTGCTGGAGTTCGTGCCGGTGCCCGACGACGCGGCCGCCGACCCCTACGGCATGGGCGGGCCGTACGGGTGAGCCTGCTCGAGCTCTCCGGCATCGGCCGCGACGTGCGCCTCCCGGACGGCAGCCTCCTGCCGGTGCTGGCCGGGGTGGACCTCAGCATCGCGCCCGGCGAGCACGTCTCGATCGTCGGCCGCTCCGGCTCCGGCAAGTCCACCCTGCTCAACGTGCTGGGCCTGCTGGACAGCCCCACCGCCGGCAGCTACCTCCTCGACGGGCAGCCGACCGACTCCCTCGGCGGACGGCGACGGTCCCGGCTGCGGGGAGAGACGTTCGGCTTCGTCTTCCAGCAGTTCAACCTGCTGCCCCGGCGCACCGCGGAGGAGAACGTCGCCGCACCGCTGCTCTACGCCCGCGGCCGGGAGTTCCTGACCCGCACCCGGGCCGCGCGGGCGATGCTGGACCGGGTGGGGCTGGGGCCCCGCGCGCTGTCGGTGCCGGAGAAGCTCTCCGGCGGCGAACAGCAGCGGGTGGCGATCGCCCGCGCCCTGGTCCGCGGCCCCCGCGTGGTGCTCGCCGACGAGCCGACCGGCGCCCTCGACGTGGAGACCGGGGCCGCGGTGATGGCGCTGCTGGCCGAGGTGACCGCGGAGAACGGGGCCGCGCTGGTGACGATCACCCACGACCTGTCGGTGGCCGCGCTGGCCGGTCGCCGCTACCGGCTCGACCACGGCCGGCTCACCCCGGTCGCCGCCGGGGACGCCCTCGCCGCGGCGACGAGCGACCGGAGCGACGCGTGACCGGGCTGTTGGGCACCCTCAGCGAGGCCTGGGGCGAGGTCCGGGTGCACAAGGCACGCGTGCTGCTGTCGCTGGTCGGGGTCTTCCTGGCCGTGCTGGCGATGACCACCGTGACGGCGCTGGGCCAGATCGCCGCCCAGGTGCAGCAGGAACAGGCCGAGGCCAGCGGCGGGCGGACGGCGACCATCGGCGTCTCGGCCTACGACCCGATGACCGGCAGCGTGCCGCGGGACGAGTGGGACGCCGGGGTGGCCGCCCTGGTCAGCCGGTACGGGCTGCCGGAGCAGGCGGTGGCCACCCTCGCCTACGAGAACGGGCTCTACCGCTTCCCCGGCGGCACCCAGGCGGTGGAGACCCGGCGGGTGTCGCCGTCCTACGGCCCGCTGCACCGGATCCAGCCGGTGGAGGGCCGCTGGTTCCGCACCGGTGACCGGCAGAGCCTGTCGCCGGCGCTGGTGGTGAACCGTGACTTCCTCGGGCTGCTGGGCGTCACAGACCTCAGCACCCGGCCGACCGTGGTGATCGGCGGCCCGCAGCCGGTGCTCGCCACGATCGTCGGGGTGGTCGCCTGGAACGACGGTTACCCGAGCACCTACCGGATCGACTCCTCGGCCGGGGACGCCGTGGCCACGGCCGGCGGGGCCGGCTTCTGGTCGCCGCCGAGCCTGGAGCTGTGGGTGCCCTCCGACCAGGCCGACGCGGTGGTGGCCGCGGTGCAGACCGACCTGGGCCGGCTGCTGCCCGGTGCGGAGGTGCAGGCCAACCGGCAGGACCCGGAGAACCTGGAGGACACCATCGCCAAGCTCCGGCTCGCGGTGCGGGCCGCCGGGCTCGTGGTGCTGTTCCTGGGCGGGCTGGGTGTGCTGAACATCGGGCTGGTCACCGTGCGGCAGCGGATCCGGGAGATCGGCGTGCGGCGCAGCTTCGGGGCGACGTCGGCGCGGGTCTTCTCCGCGGTCGTCCTGGAGAGCGTGGTGGCGACCGCCCTGGCCGGGCTGGCCGCGGTCGCCCTGTCGGTGGCGATCGTGCGCAACCTGCCGCTGGAGCAGTGGCTGGCCGGGGGCGTCCCGCTGGTCGACGCCCCCGGCTTCCCGGTGTCGGCCGCGGTGGAGGGGCTGCTCGCGGCGACGGCCGTCGGGGCGCTGGCCGGGCTGGTGCCGGCGCTGATCGCTGTCCGGGTGAAGGTCATCGACGCGATCAGGTTCTGACGTGGGGCCCTGCCCTCCCCGCCGCACACGGTGGGGAGGGCAGGGGACTGCTCAGAGCGCCAGCTGCTGCCCGACGTAGATCAGGTTCGGGTTGCTGAGGACGCCCTGGTTGGCGGCGTACAGCGCCCGCCAGCCACCGGCGACGCCCTGCGCGGAGGCGATGCTGCCCAGGGTGTCGCCCGGCTGCACCGTGTAGCTGCCCGCGGAGGGCGCCGGGGCCGGGGCGGGCGCGGGTGCCGGATCGGCGACCGCCGTGGTGCCACCGGTCAGGTACTGGCCGCAGACCGGCCAGGCGCCGATGCCCTGGCCGTCGAGCACCCGCTCGGCGACGGCGATCTGCTGGGCGGGGGTCGCGAGGTCCGCGCGCGGGGCGAACTGCAGGCCGCCGTAGCCCTCCCAGGTGGGCTGGTAGAACTGCAGCCCGCCGTAGTAGCCGTTGCCGGTGTTGATCTGCCAGTTGCCGCTGGACTCGCAGTCGGCGACGCCGCTCCAGTCGTGCTCGCCGGCGGCCGAGGCGGGAGCGGCGAGGACGCCGATCCCGATCGCGGTCGCGCCGGCCAGGACGGCGCCGCCCCGGGTCAGGCGACGGGTACGGGACGTGTTCGTGTGGGACAAGTGATCCTCCGATCACCGCCTGCGAGGTGAGCTGTCGGGTTCGGGCTGATCGATGCCCGGCCGGTCGTGCAGCGCGCACGGCACGGCTTCACCCCGAGACGCGCGGACGCGTCGGTGGAGAGTGGTTCCCCCGCCCCCGTCCTGGAGTGCTCGGAGTCAGGCGACCGGCGGACGGGGTTGGGCGGTCCGGCGCCTCGTGCCCGGCCATTCCGGCCCGGGCACGCGACCCATGTTGTGCGAGACCGTCCGGTTCCGCTCGTGCTCTCCCGTGCCGCGTGGGCATCCGCCCAGGAGCGGTCGCGACAGGCCGACGCCTCCGCCGCTGCGCGTGGGCCGCCACCCACTCACCGTGACCACCCCTGGACGCCGAAACGGCGGCCGGGCCCGCAGGCCCGACCGCCGTCCCGTGTGGTTCGGCCCCGCTGCAGGGCCCCGCCGCGAGCTCGCGAGTGGTGGGGCTCCGGCCCCGTCCAGGGGCCCGCCCTGAGCGTGCGAAGGGTGGGGAGGACGGGGTCCTTCCACCTTCCTCAGTCGCGGACCAGCAGGGCGACCGGCAGCTGGGTGAACAGGTCGGCCAGCCGGACCCCGGCGCGGTCCGAGACCACCCGGGTGCCGGTGAGCAGGTCCCGCCAGGCCCCGGTGCGCGAGCCGACGGTGGTGTCGCCCCAGCCGGTCTCGGCCAGGTGCACCGGCCGGCGGGTCGCCACGGTCACCACCCCGCCGCGGTCGAAGGCGATCACCGAGTCGGCGGCCGGCCCGGTGGCCTCGACCGGCGTGTAGCCGGCGTAGGCCTCCGGGGAGTCCCGGCGGTGCCGCAGGGTCCGGGAGACCACGAGCAGCTTGGCCGCACCGGTCTCGTCGACCGGCGGCACCCACCCCTCGTCGAGCTTCGCCAGCAGGCTGCGCCGCAGGTCGTAGTCGACCGGACGGCGGTTGTCCGGGTCGACCAGCGAGAAGTCCCAGAGCTCGGTGCCCTGGTAGACGTCCGGGACGCCGGCGATGGTCAGCTGCAGCAGCTTCTGGCTCAGCGAGTTGCGGTACCCGAACGGCGCGATCCGCTGCACGAACGCCTCGATCTCGGCATGCGTGGTCGTGTCGTCGAAGGCCGCGTCGACCAGTGCGTGCAGCTGGTCCTCGAACTCCTGCACCGGGTTGGTCCAGGTGGTCGAGGTGCCGGCCTCCCGGGCGGCCTTCTCCACGTAGGCGTGCGCCCGCTCCCGGGACAGCGGCCATGCGCCGACCAGGTTCTGCCACACCAGGTGGGCCAGCTGCCGGTCGGCAAGCGGGTGCCGGCCGAGCCAGCCGCGCACGAGGCCGGCCCACTCGCTGGGCACCTCGGCGAGCACGGCCAGCCGCGCCCGGACGTCCTCGCTGCGCTTGGTGTCGTGCGTGGACAGCGTGGTCATCGACGCCGGCCGGCGCTCGGCCCGCCGCTGCTGCGCCTCGTGGAACTCGGCGACCGTCGTGCCGAACCGCGCCGGGTCACCACCGACCTCGTTCAGCGCGACGAACCGCGCCCACCGGTAGTAGGCGCTGTCCTCCACGCCCTTGGCCATCACCGGGCCCGACGTCTGCTCGAAGCGGGTGGCCAGCTCGGTGCCGGCCGAGCCGAGCAGCGGGTGCAGCCCGTCGACGGCGTCGGCCAGATCGGGACGGCGCTGCTTGACCGCCGCCACCGTCTCGTCCAGGTGCTCGCGGCCGTCGGGCAGGTAGCTGCGGTAGACCGGGAAGGACGCCAGCAGCTCGGCCAGGCCCTCGGTCACCTGCTCCGCCGGGACGCCCGGCAGGTCGCCGACGATCCGCTGCAGCCGGGCCACCTCCGAGCCGAGCATGCCGTCGGTGACCTCGCGCTTGCACCTCCGCACCAGCTGCGCGTAGTCCACCGGCCCCCCGGCCAGCTCGGTGTCCAGCGCGGTGACCGCGGCCTCGCCGGCCGGGTCGATCAGCACCTCGTCGACCTCGGACAGCGCGTCGTAGCCCGTCGTCCCGGCGGTCTTCCAGGACTCCGGCAGCTCCTCACCGGGCTCCAGGATCTTCTCCACCACGGTCCACCGGTTCCCGGTGGCGTCGGCGAGGGCGTCCAGGTAGCCCTTGGGGTCGGCGAGGCCGTCCGGGTGGTCGATCCGCAGGGCGTCGACCGAGCCGTTCCCGACCAGCTCCACGATCAGCGCGTGGGTGGCCCGGAAGACCTCCGGGTCCTCCACCCGCAGTCCGGCGAGGGTGTTGATCGCGAAGAAGCGCCGGTAGTTGAGCTGGTCGTCGGCGCGGCGCCAGTCGACCAGCTCGTAGTGCTGCCGGTCGTGCACCTCCTGCGGCGTAGGCGCCACGCCTTCCCCGGACTCCATCGTGCCCGGGGCGATCGGGAACCGGTTGTCGTAGTAGCGGAGCTCGCCGTCGACGACCTGCAGCTCCGACACGTCCTCGGCGCTGCCGAGCACCGGGATGCGGATCCGGCCGCCGCCGAAGTCCCAGTCCACGTCGAAGGCGTCGGCGTGCGCCGAGCCGCGCCCGTGCTGCAGCAGGTCCCACCACCAGCCGGACTCGTGCGGGTCGCTGACGCCCATGTGGTTGGGCACCAGGTCCAGCACCAGGCCGAGACCGTGCTCGTGCAGTGCGGCGACCAGCCGGTCGAAGCCGGCCCGGCCACCGCGCGGCTCGTCGATGTGCGCGTGGTCGACGGTGTCGTACCCGTGCGTGCTCCCGGCCGCCGAGCGCAGCAGCGGCGAGGAGTACGCGTGGGTGACGCCGAGGTCGGCCAGGTAGCCGGCCACGCCCGCGGCGTCATCCAGGGTGAAGTCGGCGGTCACCTGCAGCCGGTAGGTGCTGGCCGGCACCTCCCGGCGCCGGTTCGGGTCGGTGCCCGAGGTCACGGGGCGGCCTGCAGGACGACGGTCGCGCGGGGCGCGATGGTCAGCGTGTCGCCGGCCTTGACCACGACCGGCTCCACCTCGTCCAGCTCCGCGGTGTCCACGACGACGGTCCAGCCCTCGGCGTACTCACTCGGCGGCAGGACGAAGTCGATCGGCTCGTGGTGGGCGTTGAACGCCAGGTAGAAGCAGTCGTCCACCACGTCCTCACCGCGCTCGTCGGTCTCCCGGATGCCGTGCCCGTTCAGGTACACGGCCAACGCCTTGGCACCGGCGTCCCAGTCGTCGTCGTCCATCAGCTCGCCGGCGGCGGTGAGCCAGGCGATGTCCTGCACCGGGTCGCCCTCGGCGCGGCGCACCGGACGGCCGTGGAAGAACCGCCGGCGGCGGAACGTCGGGTGGTCGGTGCGCAGCTTGGTGACCAGCTTGGTGAACTCCAGCAGGCCCTCGTCGACGTCCTCCCAGTCGATCCAGGTGAGCTCGGAGTCCTGGCAGTAGCCGTTGTTGTTGCCGCGCTGGGTGCGGCCCAGCTCGTCGCCGTGCAGCAGCATCGGCACGCCCTGGGAGAGCATCAGCGTGGCGATGAAGTTGCGCCGCTGCTGCGCCCGCAACGCGAGGATCTCCGGGTCGTCGGTCTCGCCCTCGACGCCGCAGTTCCAGCTGCGGTTGTGGCTCTCGCCGTCGTTGTTGCCCTCGCCGTTGGCCTCGTTGTGCTTCTCGTTGTACGAGACCAGGTCGTTGATCGTGAACCCGTCGTGCGCGGTGACGAAGTTGATGCTGGCCACCGGGCGCCGGCCGGAGTGCTGGTACAGGTCGGCCGAGCCGGTGATCCGGCTGGCGAACTCACCGATCGACGCGTCCTCGCCGCGCCAGAAGTCGCGGACGGTGTCGCGGTACTTGCCGTTCCACTCGGTCCACAGCGCCGGGAAGTTGCCGACCTGGTAGCCGCCGTCGCCGATGTCCCAGGGCTCGGCGATCAGCTTCACCTGGCTGACGATCGGGTCCTGGTGCACCAGGTCGAAGAAGGCCGACAGCCGGTCGACCTCGTGGAACTGACGGGCCAGGGTCGACGCCAGGTCGAAGCGGAAGCCGTCGACGTGCATCTCGGTGACCCAGTACCGCAGCGAGTCCATGATCAGCTGCAGCGACTGCGGGGTGCGGACGTTGAGCGAGTTCCCGGTGCCCGTGGTGTCCATGTAGTACTGCTTGTCGTCCTCGACGAGCCGGTAGTACGCCGAGTTGTCGATGCCCTTGAACGACAGCGTCGGGCCCATGTGGTTGCCCTCGGCGGTGTGGTTGTAGACCACGTCGAGGATGACCTCGATGCCCGCCTCGTGCAGGGCCCGGACCATGCCCTTGAACTCCTGCACCTGCTGGCCGTCGGTGGCCTGGGCGTACTCGTTGTGCGGGGCGAAGAAGCCGATCGTGTTGTAGCCCCAGTAGTTGCGCAGGCCCTTCTGCTGCAGGGTGTCGTCCTGCACGAACTGGTGCACCGGCATGAGCTCGATCGCGGTGATGCCGAGGTCGGTCAGGTGCTCGATGACGGCCGGGTGGGCGACGCCGGCGTAGGTGCCGCGCAGCTCCTCGGGGATGCGCGGGTGGGTCATCGTCAGGCCCTTGACGTGCGCCTCGTAGATGACCGTCTTGTTGTACGGGGTGCGCGGCGGGCGGTCCATGCCCCAGTCGAAGAACGGGCTGACCACGACCGACTTCGGCATGTGCGCAGCCGAGTCGTCGTCGTTCTTGTCGCCGGTCTCGAAGTGGTAGCCGAACACCGACTCGTCCCAGTCGATCTGGCCGTCGATCGCCTTGGCGTAGGGGTCCAGCAGCAGCTTGTTCGGGTTGCAGCGGTGCCCCTGCGCGGGGTCGTGCGGGCCGTACACCCGGAAGCCGTAGCGCTGCCCGGCCTGGATGCCGGGCAGGAAGGCGTGCCACACGTAGGCGTCCATCTCGGGGAGCCGGATGCGCTCCTCGTTGCCGGCCTCGTCGAACAGGCACAGCTCGATCTTCTCGGCCACCTCGCTGTAGATGGCGAAGTTGGTGCCGGTGCCGTCGTAGGTAGCTCCGAGCGGATAGGCGGAACCGGGCCACACCTGGGTGGTCATGAAGGGGTCGTCCTCCTGAAGCTGATCGCCCCTGGGCTCGGGGCGCAGGGCGCGGGTCGTAACGGCTGAACCGGGGGGTTCGACGGTGGATGCCCGCGTCGCGGCCACCGCACACCTGCCGAGAGGCAGGACACGTGCGCGGGGACGGCGGGGTGTCCGGGAGGAGTCTGCCAAGCCCGCGGCCCGGGCGCAGCGTCCTGACCTCCCCGGACGCCGCCGGTGGCGTCGTACGGACGGCGGGCGATGGGCGGCTCCGGTCCGCGGGGAGCGGCGGGCCCGTGCGGCGGGGCCGGTCACCGGGTGCGTCCGCGGGGCCCTGGCGGCGCCCGCCGGAGAGGCAGGGGAGGGCGGGCAGCCCGGTCACCACCGACCTCGCCCGGGGGCCGGGTGGCGCTGGTGGTGACCGGTGCTGCTCGCTCCTGCGGGCGCCGACGCTAGGGGGTCGCGGTGGTCGACGGCAAGGCCCCCGGCCGTGTCCGACGCGCCGGCTGCACCACCTGTCCCAGGAGTGGGCAGGAGTGCGTGGGTGAGCCACGGACCAGCAGCGGGACGGCGGACGGCCCGTCCTGTCGCACCCCCGTCGTACCGTCGTCCCCGTGCCCACCTCCACCGACATCCGGCCCAGCCAGGGGCGGTTCCGTGTCGTCAGCGAGTTCGAGCCCTCCGGTGACCAGCCCGCCGCCATCAAGGCCCTCGCCGAGCGGGTGAACGCCGGCGACCAGGACACCGTCCTGCTGGGCGCCACCGGCACCGGCAAGTCGGCGACGACGGCCTGGCTGATCGAGCAGGTGCAGCGACCGACCCTGGTCATGGCGCCGAACAAGACCCTCGCCGCCCAGCTGGCCAACGAGTTCCGCGAGCTGATGCCCGACGCCGCGGTCGAGTACTTCGTCTCCTACTACGACTACTACCAGCCCGAGGCCTACGTCCCGCAGACCGACACCTACATCGAGAAGGACTCCTCGATCAACGAGGAGGTCGAGCGGCTGCGGCACTCCGCGACGAACAGCCTGCTCACCCGACGCGACGTGATCGTGGTCTCGACGGTGTCCTGCATCTACGGGCTGGGCACGCCGCAGGAGTACGTCGAGCGCGCCCTCAAGGTCAAGGTGGGGGAGCAGCGCTCCCAGGAGGAGCTGCTCCGCACCCTGGTCACCGAGCAGTACACCCGCAACGACCTCTCCTTCACCCGCGGCACGTTCCGGGTGCGCGGCGACACCATCGAGGTCTTCCCGGTCTACGAGGAGCTCGCCTGCCGGATCGAGATGTTCGGCGACGAGATCGAGCGGCTGTACTACCTGCACCCGCTGACCGGTGAGGTGGTCCGCGAGGTCGACGAGCTGTTCGTCTTCCCGGCCACCCACTACGTCGCCGGCCCCGAGCGGATGGAGCGGGCGATCGGCGGCATCGAGGCCGAGCTGGAGCAGCGGCTGGCCGAGCTGGACAAGCAGGGCAAGCTGCTGGAGTCCCAGCGGCTGCGCATGCGCACCACCTACGACATCGAGATGATGCGGCAGGTCGGTTTCTGCTCCGGGATCGAGAACTACTCCCGGCACATCGACGGCCGGGCACCCGGCAGTGCCGGCGCCTGTCTCATCGACTACTTCCCCGACGACTTCCTGCTGGTCATCGACGAGTCGCACGTGACGGTGCCGCAGATCGGCGGCATGTACGAGGGCGACATGAGCCGCAAGCGCACCCTGGTGGAGCACGGCTTCCGGTTGCCCTCGGCGATGGACAACCGCCCGCTGAAGTGGGAGGAGTTCACCGACCGCATCCACCAGAGCGTCTACCTCTCGGCGACGCCGGGGAACTACGAGCTCGGCAAGGTCCAGGGTGACGTCGTCGAGCAGGTCATCCGCCCGACCGGGCTGGTCGACCCGCAGGTCGTGGTGAAGCCGACCAAGGGCCAGATCGACGACCTGGTGCACGAGATCCGGCTGCGCACCGAGAAGGACGAGCGGGTCCTGGTCACCACGCTGACCAAGAAGATGTCCGAGGACCTCACCGACTACCTGCTCGAGCTCGGCATCAAGGTGCGCTACCTGCACTCCGAGGTCGACACCCTGCGCCGGGTGGAGCTGCTCCGGGAGCTGCGCCAGGGCGAGTACGACGTGCTGGTCGGCATCAACCTGCTGCGCGAGGGGCTCGACCTGCCCGAGGTCTCCCTGGTGGCCATCCTCGACGCGGACAAGGAGGGCTTCCTGCGCTCGGGCACCTCACTGATCCAGACCATCGGCCGGGCGGCGCGCAACGTCTCCGGCGAGGTGCACATGTACGCCGACAAGATCACCCCGTCGATGGCCCAGGCGATCGACGAGACCGGCCGCCGGCGCGAGAAGCAGATCGCCTACAACACCGAGCACGGCATCGACCCGCAGCCGTTGCGGAAGAAGATCGTGGACATCCTGGACGGCATCTACCAGGCCAGCGAGGACGCCGAGGGGGCCACCGAGCTGCTCGGGGGATCGGGGCGGCAGCAGTCGCGGGGCAAGTCGCCCGTGCCGGGGCTGTCGTCGAAGAGCCGGGCGAAGGCCGGGTCGATCGACGTCCAGGGCCTGCCGCGCAACGAGCTGGCCGACATGATCACCACGATGAACGAGCAGATGCTGGCGGCTGCCCGCGAGCTGCAGTTCGAGGTGGCGGCCCGGCTGCGCGACGAGCTCAACGAGCTCAAGCGGGAGCTGCGCCAGTTCGACGCCGCGCACGCCTGACGTGACGGCCCCCGGGCACCCGGGACGGGTGGAAGAGTTCCCGGCCCCGGGGAACTCCGCGGTCGGCTCGGGCGTTGCGGTCTTCGGGTTCCCACCGGGGCGGCTGTTGGCCGTCCGTGGTGACGAGCCCGACGTGGAGGGGAGTATCCCGGCACGGCATCGTCGTCAACACGGGGTCCGATGACCCCCGGCGCTGCTGGCCGGCCCGTGATTCGGGCCGGTGGGAGAGACCTCCGGTACTGACACCTGCCAGCACCGGAGGAATGTGCATGGACGTCCCCCTGTGGGTCTGGGGCATCACCGTTGCCGCCATCATCGGGATGCTCGTCTTCGACTTCATCGGCCACGTGCGCACGCCGCACGCGCCGACCCTGAAGGAATCCGCCACCTGGTCGGCGGTCTACGTCGGCATCGCCGTGCTGTTCGGCCTGGTGGTGCTGGTGTTCTGGGGCGGCACCTACGCCGGTGAGTACTTCGCCGGCTGGGTCACCGAGAAGAGCCTGTCGGTCGACAACCTCTTCGTCTTCGTGCTGATCATGGCCAGCTTCGCGGTGCCCCGGGAGCTCCAGCAGAAGGTGCTGCTGTTCGGCATCGCCTTCGCCCTGGTGCTGCGCACCGTCTTCATCTTCGTCGGCGCGGCCTTCATCGCGAACTTCAGCTGGATCTTCTACGTCTTCGGCGGCTTCCTGATCTACACCGCCTGGGCCCAGGCCCGGAGCGGCGGGCACGACGACAGCGAAGAGTTCAAGGAGAACTCGGTCCTGCGGCTCACCCGCAAGGTGGTGCCGACGACCGGGGAGTACCACTCCGACCGGCTGACCGCGAAGCTGGACGGCAAGCGGCACATCACCCCGCTGGCCATCGCGCTGATCGCCATCGGCAGCGCGGACATCCTCTTCGCCGTCGACTCGATCCCGGCGATCTTCGGGCTCACCCAGGAGACCTACCTGGTCTTCACGGCCAACGCCTTCGCGCTGCTGGGCCTGCGGCAGCTGTTCTTCCTGCTGGACGGTCTGCTCGACAAGCTGGTTTACCTCGCCTACGGCCTGGCCGTCATCCTGGGCTTCATCGGCGTCAAGCTGGTCATCCATGCCCTGCACGAGAACGAGCTGCCGTTCATCAACGGCGGCGAGCACGTCACCGCGATCCCCGAGATCCCGACCTGGCTGTCGCTGCTGGTCATCCTGGTCACCCTGCTGGTGACCACCTGGGCCAGCCTGCGCAAGAACAAGAAGGACGCCCAGCGGCGCCAGCAGCACGGCGCGGGCGAGCCGGGCGCGGACAGCTCCGGGCGGCACATCGGGGCGCCGGGGGACCCGGACGCCGACACGGCCGACGCGCCGGCCGACCCGCGCGAGGTGCCCGTCAGCCGACCGGAGTCCCGCACCGACTGAACCGTGGCGACCCGGGGAGGTGGGCCGTTGTCCCCGGGTGGCTGAACGCCGCCCCAGGCGCCCGGTGGGTTCCGACCCGCCGGGCGCCTGCGCGTCTGCGCCCGAACCCGTGGTGTGGGCAACCAACTTGTACAGTCCCGCCCGTGGAGCTCCCCGTCTGGTTCGAGATCGCAACGTTCGTGGGGCTCACCGTCCTGCTGCTCGCCGACCTCGCCCTCGTCGTCCGTCGCCCGCATGAGCCCTCCGTCAAGGAGGCGACCGGCTGGGTCGTGTTCTACGTGGGCCTGGCGCTGCTCTTCGGCCTGATCGTGCTGGCCGTCACCAACGGCACGTTCGCCACCGAGTTCTACGCCGGCTGGCTGACCGAGTACTCGCTGTCGGTCGACAACCTGTTCGTCTTCGTGATCATCATGGCCCGCTTCCAGGTGCCCCGGAAGCTGCAGCAAGAGGTCCTGATGGTCGGGATCATCATCGCGCTGGTGCTGCGCGGGCTCTTCATCCTCGCCGGGGCCGCGCTGATCGAGCAGTTCATCTGGGTCTTCTACCTCTTCGGCGCCTTCCTCGTGTACACCGCGATCAACCTGGTCCGGCACCGCGACGAGGACGAGGACTACGAGGAGAACGGCTTCATCCGGCGGATGCGCAAGGTGCTGCCGATGACCCAGGAGTTCCACGAGAGCAAGATCCGGGTGGTCCAGGACGGCAAGAAGCTCTGGACGCCGATGATCGTGGTCTTCCTGGCCCTGGGCACCACCGACCTGCTCTTCGCACTCGACAGCATCCCGGCGATCTTCGGGCTGACCCGGGAGCCGTTCATCGTCTTCACCGCGAACATCTTCGCGCTGATGGGCCTGCGCCAGCTGTACTTCCTGCTGGGCGGCCTGCTCAAGCGGCTGGTCTACCTGTCCCTGGGCCTCGCCGTCATCCTCGCGTTCATCGGCGTGAAGCTCATCCTCGAGGCCGTGCACGAGAACCAGTACCCGTTCCTGGGCGAGCGCGAGCCGCTGGAGAGCGTGCCGGCGATCCCGACCTGGCTGTCCCTGACGGTGATCCTGGTCGTGCTGCTGGTGGCCACCGTGGCCAGCCTGCTCAAGACCCGCGACGAGAGCACCGAGGAGCACCCGGCGGCCGAGGTCGAGCGCGGCGAGGCGCCGATCGGCACCGAGACGACCGGCCGCCCGGCGCCGGCGCCGGAGTCGGACACCCGCTCCAGCTGACCCCTGCTCCGACGGCCCGAGCCGGGCCGTCGGAGCAACGCACTCAGCGGGGCGGCAGCGTCCCGGCCTCGACGGTCGCGCCCCCGGCGGCCACCAGCACTCCGTCCCGCCAGACCTCCCGCACCCGGGTGGACAGCCCGGTCAGGTCGGTCGCGTCGCCGTCCAGGACGACGACGTCGGCCCGCTTGCCCACCTCCAGGCTGCCCAGCTCGTCCGCCACGCCCAGCAGCTCGGCGGCTGACAGCGTGGCGGCGTGCCAGGCCTGCTCGGGGGTCATCCCGCAACCGGTCATCAGCGCCAGTTCCGACAGGTTGTCCCCGTGCGGGCCGACCCCGCTGTCGGTGCCCATCGCCACCTTGACCCCCGCCTGCACCGCCCGGCGCACCGACTCGTCGTGCACCGCCTGCACCGCGCGGGCCTTCTCCACCACCGCCTCGGGCAGCGACGCGCCGGCCGCGGCGGCGGCGAGCACGGCGCGCGGCGCGGCGAGGGTGGGCACCAGCCAGGTGCCGTGCGCCAGCATCAGCTCGATCGCCTCGTCGTCGAGGAAGATGCCGTGCTCGATGGAGCGGATGCCGGCCCGCACGGCGGCCTTGATCCCCTCGGCGCCCTGCGCGTGCGCCATCACGTACACCCCGGCCGCGGCCGCCTCCTCGGCCAGCACGTCCAGCTCGGCCGGGCGGAAGTGCGGGTGCCGCGGGTCGTCCCGGGCCGACAGCACGCCGCCGCTGGTCGCCACCTTGATCACGTCGGCACCGGCGCGCAGCAGCTCCCGCACGGTGCGGCGCATCTCGTCCGCGCCGTCCACCACGGTGTCCGGCCGGCCCGGGTGCGGCCCCATCAGCGGCACCTCGGCGCCGCAGACGTGCCAGCCGTCGCCGTGCCCACCGGTCTGGGACAGCATGCTGATCGCGATCTGCATCCGCGGCCCGGCGATCAGCCCGTCGCGGACGGCCTGGGCGACGCCCAGGTCCGCGCCGCCGGCGTCCCGCACGCTGGTGATGCCCTGGGCGAGCGTGCGGCGCAGGTTGTGCACCGCTTCGTAGAAGCCGTAGCTGAACGGCGTCTGCAGCAGTCGCATCATGTCGACGCCGCTGAGCATCACGTGCACGTGGCAGTCGAAGAGGCCGGGCAGCAGGGTGGCGCCGGTGCAGTCGACGACCTCGTCGCCGGCCAGCCCGACCCCCACCTCGACGATCCGGCCGTCCTGCACGGCCACGTCGCCGCGGGCCGCGGGCCCGCCCGTCCCGTCGAGCACCTGGCCACCGGAGAACACACGTCGCGTCATGTGCGCACCCTAGGACCTCACCCGTTAGCGGTGCTCATCATCTCGCGGTGATCCCGCTGGACTAGCGTGCCGGTCATGCGGCCCACCGACCTCTCCCTGCTGCGTGTCCCGGGTGTGCCGACGGTGTCCCCGGACGGGCAGACCGCCGTCGTCGCCGTCAGCCGGCTGGACCTGGAGGCGGACGAGTACCGCAGCCAGCTGTGGACCGTGCCGACCGACGGGTCGGCGCCGGCCCGGCCGCTCACCCACGGCCACCGGGAGTCTGCGCCGGTGTTCTCCCCGGACGGGCGCTGGCTGGCCTACCTGGCGGCCGAGCCGAAGGGCAGCCCGCAGCTGCACGTCCTCCCGGTCGGCGGTGGCACCGCGCGGAAGCTGACCGACCACCACCTGGGCGCCGGTGTGCCGGTCTGGTCGCCGGACTCCCGGCGGATCGCCTACACCGCGCGGGTGCCCGAGGAGGGCCGCTACGGCACCGCGGACGACGTCCCGCCCGCGGCCGAGGCGCCCCGGCTGATCACCACGCTGAAGTACCGCGCCGACGGGGTGGGCTTCACCAACGACCGCCGTCCGCACGTGTTCGTCGTCGACCTGCCGGCCGAGGCAGAGGACGACGCGGTCGAGCTCGTCCCGCCGTTCCAGGTGACCGACGGGGACGCCGACGACGCCGACGTGGCCTGGAGCCCGGACGGCACCGAGCTGGCCTTCGTCTCCGCCCGCCACGAGGGCGCCGACCTCGACCGGGTCACCGACGTGTACGTCGTCCGGCCCGACGGCACCGGTCTGCGCAAGGTCACCGACTCGCGGTCGAGTTGCGCGCACCCCGCCTACGACCCCGACGACCCGGCCGGCAGCACGATCTACCTCACCGCCGTCCCGGACCTGGGTCCGCTGGGCCGGGACTTCGTCGGCCGCAACACCACGATGGTGAAGGTCAGCACCGCCGGCGGGCCGGTCGTGCCGATGCTGGACCCCGAGGACCACGATCGCGGCGACGAGACCCCGGCGACGGTGGTCGCCGGTGGGGCGGCCTTCGTCGGCGTCCAGCGGCGCGGCGCCGTCGAGCTGCTGCGCGTGCCGCTGTCCGGCGGGGCTGCCGAACCGCTGGTCGACGGGCCGTACACGGTGCGCGGGATCGCCGTGGGTGGCGGCGTGGTCGTCGCCACCGTGGCCCACGACCGCTCGGCCGGCGAGCTGATCGCGATCACCCCCGGCCGCCGGCGGCTGATCACCGGATTCGGCGCCCCGCTGCAGGCCACCGGCCGGCTGCACCGGATGCGGGAGGTCACCGCGACCGCGCCCGACGGCTACCCGGTGCACGGCTGGGTCACCACGCCGTCCGGCCCGGGGCCGCACCCGGTGCTGCTCACCGTGCACGGCGGCCCGTTCGCCCAGTACGGCTGGACGCTGTTCGACGAGACCCAGGCCTACGTCGAGGCCGGCTACGCGGTGGTGAAGTGCAACCCGCGCGGCTCGTCGGGCTACGGCCAGGCGCACGGCCGGGTGATCAAGGAGCACATGGGCGAGCTGGACGCCGACGACGTGCTCGCCTTCCTCGACCACGCGCTGGAGGACCCGGCGCTGGACGGATCCCGGGTCGGGATCATGGGCGGCTCCTACGGCGGCTACATGACCACGCTGCTGCTCAGCCGCACCGACCGGTTCGTCGCCGGCATCAGCGAGCGGGCGTTCAACGACCCGGTCAGCTTCGTCGGCTCCTCCGACATCGGCTTCTTCTTCCCCGACGAGTACGTGGGCACCGACCCCGAGCGGGTCGCCGCCCAGTCGCCGATGGCCTCCGCGCACCGGATCACCACCCCGACCATGGTGATCCACTCCGAGGAGGACTGGCGCTGTCCGCTCGAGCAGGGCACCCGGCTCTACGTCGAGCTCAAGCGCCGTGGCGTGCCGACCGAGCTGCTGCTGTTCCCGGGGGAGGGGCACGAGCTGTCCCGGTCCGGCACCCCGAAGCACCGGCGGGCCCGGCTGGAGCACGTGCTGCGCTGGTGGGGCCGCTGGCTGCCGACCTCGCAGAACACCTCCGCGGTGGCCGAGCTGCCGGCTGGGCCGTCGGCCGGCGAGGCCGCACCGGCCGCCGGGAACGGCCGGCTCACCGTGCCGGCCACCCGGCTGTGACCCCGGGGCTGCGGGCGGCCGCGCCGGAGCTGGCGGCGACCGCGCTGCGCACCGTGCGGGAGGAGTTCCCGAACGGCATGTACGTGCACTACCGGCGCCCCGGTGACGCCCCGGCACGTCCGCGCGACCGGCACCCGGCGTTCTACGGCAGCTACGAATGTTCTGTCGGCATCAGCGGTGTTCTAACGTGATCTGATCATTCCACCCAGTACATTGATCAGCGTGAGGGATGAGAACCGGCCGGGCGAGGACTGGCTGCTGGTCACCGCGACACGGGCCTCCGGGGTCCCCGCACACCTCCACCCCGCACTGGGCGACTACCTCGACCTGAGCGAGCAGGAACGGCTCCTGTACATACCGGACGGCACTCCGATCCTCGTCGCGCCCGACTTCTTGATCGACGAGCGACTGGTCGAGTTCTTCGCCCGGTCGGACACCTTCACGAACCAGGCACTGAGTGGCCGACTCACCTATGCCCGCGAGATCCGAACCTGGGTCGACTTCCTGTGGCAACAGGACGTGCGTTGGGACGAAGCGTCGGAGATCCACTATTCGCAGTTCAAACGGTGGCGCACGGACCCGTCCCTGCATCAGGTCGAGCCGGGCGAGAGTGCGCCCGTGGTCGACCCAACAACCTTCAGAAAGACGCACGCAGCGCTGACCGCCCTGTACGCATGGGCGGAGGCCAAGTCGCGACAGTACGTGGTCGCCTCGCCGATCCCAGAGAAGGTCGGGACGCTCCGGGGTCGGCGTGAGCCTGGGGCCAGCAACGTTCGGGCCAATCGTTCGAGGTGGGTCACCCCGGCCACCTACGCTACGTGGAGAGACGTAGGGCTCCTCGGCTACCAGGCCGAGCGGCAGGGGCGCGGAGTTGTTCCGGGTGGCCACGACGCCCTGTGGCGTGGTGGCCGTGAGCAGAGCCGCAACAGGGCATACACAGACTTGATGATCACGTCAGCGCTGCGACGGACCGAACTCGCTTCTCTGTTGACAATCGAAGTCCCCACCGAGCCCCGAGAGATTCCGCTCGGCGGTGCGGTCGCGAAGTACGACCGGGCTCGCATGTGGACGCCCTTGGCCGCTGGTCTTCAGAACGTTCACGAGTACCTCCGCTTCCAGAGGGCAGCGGCCGTCCGGCGAGCCCAGCGGGAAGGCCGCTATGAACGGATGGCGAACCCGATCCACGTCATAGCGGTCGAGGATCAGCGAGATGGCTTGGACTTGGTTCTCAACGGAGGAGAGATCCGGTCCGTCGGAGACCTGGACGAGGACGAGCGACTTCGTCTCCTGATGCTGACCACGAACGCCGACGGCACCCCCTCAGCCGCTGAGCCGCTGGCGCTGTGGCTGAGCGACGCCGGACTGCCACTTCGTATGAACAGTTGGAACGATGCCTTCGACGGGGCCAACGACCGGGTCGAGCGGGAGTTTGTCCGGCTGGGGCTGCCGCGCTCGATGTCGATCCGACTCTCGCCCCACAGTCTCCGGTTCTCTTTCGCGTTGTATCTGCTGGCTGCTCTCCACCGGCGCGTCGACGAGCAGGAGGGCTACCGAAGCACCGACGGCTACGACGCGAGGCGATACGAGCAGGCGTACGACACAGTTCGGGACCTGCTGGGACACGCAAGCGTCACGACCACCAAAGACACGTACCTCGAACCGGTGAAGGGTCTTCGCCGATCCATGCTGTTCGACGAGGCGAGCGTCGATAGGTCACTGAACGAGATCATCGAGTCTATCGCTTCCGGCGGTCCGGGCGGCTCGCGGATCCTCGATGTTCGCGCCCTGTCGACAGGAGAGATGGCCTAATGCCGCGTAAGCGGGCGAAACTGCCGGTCGGGTTTGATTTTCCCGAGGCGATGTCCGAGAACGGGCTCAAGGTCACTTGGACGCCCGAGGAGCCTGGGGCTAAGCCGCGCATCATCGATCTCACCGGCTGGGCGGGAAGCGAGCGCCTCCGTCAGCAACTCGCACGAGCCTTCGCCGTTAAGACGGGCACGTTGGGCACTTGGACATCCCGTTCGACGGTCAACGATCCGATGCGCTGGGCGAAGGCACTGACACAGTGGTGCGAGGCGCGCGGCATCACGTCTTTC
Source organism: uncultured Modestobacter sp. (assembly GCF_947486615.1). Taxonomy (GTDB): domain Bacteria; phylum Actinomycetota; class Actinomycetes; order Mycobacteriales; family Geodermatophilaceae; genus Modestobacter. Next base: position 11,283 of record NZ_CANKUD010000009.1, on the reverse strand, counting down.
GCCGACATGCAGGACAGTGACTGGGGCGCGTGGAAAGAGCATCTTGAAGAAACCTATCCGCGCAGCGGTTACATCGCGGGAACGGTCTACACGCGCGCACTGCTGCTCGATGTGCCAGAAGTTTCCAAGCGTACCAAGTGGGCCATGTCGAGGCGGGTTGGGTCGGTCAAGGCAGCAAGCAGTCAGGCCACCTACAGCGAACCGGAGTTCCGAGCGCTCCAGCGGACTGCCCGCGACGCGTTAGAGGCGGCGCATCAACGGATCACCCAGAACTACGAGTTAGCCCTGCGCGACGGCGAAGACGACTTGAGTCAGGAAGAGCAACTCAAGGCCCGCGTCTTGTCAAGGATGCTGACCGGACCCGATCCAGCAGATGGCGAGGTCGCCGATGCTTTGGGCAGCCCACGCGACTTCAGCCCTTCCCGGCATCCCGACAAGAAGCATGCCCTCTTCTTGAGTCCAGAGGAGGTCACGGCAGCGGCCGTGCTCCTCACCTGCCTCGAAGGGTTCAACAAGTCCACCCTCGAACGGCAACTCATCGCCAGCGACCGCCCAGGCGCTGGTGAAACCGATGTCAACGTCTATGCGGTCCCCATCGACAAGAAGCGGCGCGGTCGGCGACGCCATTTTACGAGCACCTATGTTGACAGCGGTAGGGGCAGTTCCGGGTACGCATACCGACTGATCGCAGAGGCGACCGATCCCGCTCGGGCGTACCTGGCCGTGCGGGGCCAACACACCGACCTGCTCCTGATCTCTGCTACGCGGAGCGGGCGACAGGGCGGTCCTCGGACCCTCTCCACTGATGTCTTCAGCGGCGTTCCGCTCGGGGGCACCAACGGAATCCGGTACCACTCGCCGTGGCTGCCTGCCGGGGTGAACGTCGACTACCAGAAACTTCACCGAACATTCCAGACCCGAGTGGAGCGCGCCCCGACACACAACACGCCTCGAACACATGTCGAGAAGTACCTCGCCTTGGATGATCAAGCGCGCGAAGAGGCGTGGGAGGTGGTGCGTGCAGGTCTGGCTCAAGCGCAGACCCGAGCGGAAGCAAGACTGGTGCTTCTCCTTTCCGATGAGAAGGATGTGGAGGACGCCATCAACTCGGGAAGCAAGGACACTGCGACTGTCGCCTGTCGTGACATCCACTGCCACCCAGTCACTGGGGAAGAGTGCCGGGCCAACTTCCTGATGTGCCTCACATGTACCAATGCTGTGGCCACGCCCAGGCACCTCCCTCGGCTGTGCCTCATCCACCAAGTCCTGGAGGACCTGAGGGGGGCGCTAAGCGACTCCGCGTGGGTTCGGTGGTCGGATGACTACGTGCGACTCAGCGCGTTCCTGGACGACCGTGTGCGTATGACCCCCCAGCGGCGCAAAGCGGCTCTGGCCGAGGCCACCGAGGTCGACCGCACGTACGTAAGAGCGCTCTTCGCGGGGGAGTACGACGTTGTCGCTTAGCGAGCGCGCGACCTGGCGCTCTTGGCCCGGCGCGGCAACTGACAGCCCACGCTCGTCTGGCCTTGAACTTCAGGCGGATGAGCCCAGTGTCAGTAGTGCTCGTGTTCGAGACCCGAAAGCCACGATCGCGCCGGTGAGCGCCGACGAATGGCCGCTGGCGGCCCTTGGCGTGCTCGCGAATACGCGCGGGGGGCAGTCACTACACTTCTCGCCCCGTCGATCGGAGGGTGTCCCTGCGGAGTACGACGCAACCGCGCGCCGGGCTGCCTACCTCCTCATCAATCGACCTACTCCGGCTGTTCTCTTCAACAGCAGAGGAAGCAACGCTGTGGAATGGCTCTCGGCCACGTCCACTGGCCGGGAGTTCGAGCGATGGAAGCGCTTCTTCAGATGGCTGGCGAGTGAGGACGTGTATGTCCTCAGCGACGTGACGCCCGGCCTGTTGGAGCGCTTCAGGCTCCATGTCGGCGCTCTCAAGGTGAAAGACCGGGCAAAGGACGCACTCCTTGGATGCGTCTCGCGCCTGCACGCCTTCGGAGACGAACTCCCCGCCGCTGACCGACTGCCGCGTCCGGAATGGATGGACTCCGGCTTCCGGTTCCGCAAGGGAACTGCCGGGCCAAACCTGACTTCCGTGATCGACCCGGACACTATGGACCCCCTGCTCATCTGGGCCCTCGCCTTCATCCGTGACTTCGCGGCGGACATCCTTGCCGCCAAGGCGCACGTCGAGCAGATGATCCGGGACATTCCCGCCGATCCGTCGAGCGCTCGTCCCGTACTCCGCCAGTACCTCGCAGAACACGGCTACTTGCCCGCGAGGCAAGGACCAAGCGGCCCCCGCATTGCCTCCCTCTACCTGGCTGCGCGCTACGGGATCAGCAGGGCGGCAATAAGCGGCGCGGCAACCGACTGGAAGGGCCAGTTCGCGGTCAACGTGAACGCCGATACGACGGTCAGCGTGCCGATCACGGGGCGAATCCACGACCGTCAATGGACTACCGGTATCGACTTCCATGATGTGGCGAAGGTATCCGGCGGTGGGCCCCCGATCATGGTTAAACTGCTCCAGGCGGCGGCACTGGTGGTGGTTGGCTACCTGTCAGGCATGCGTCCGCACGAAATGCTCTTGCTGGAGCGGGGTTGTGTCGAGGTCGTACCCCCTCCGGCGGACCAACCAGAGGGCCCGATCCGCTACTACCTTCGAGGTCGAGTCCACAAGGGCGTCCTCGCTGATGGCGAACGTGTGCCTGAAGGCAATGAGAAGCGCTGGGGAACGGTGAAGCCTGCCGCCGATGCCATCGCGGTCTTGGAAGCGCTGGACGAGGAGACTCGTTTCGTGTTCGCTAGTGAGCGACGCGAAGCCATGGGAACTCAAGTCGCAGGCGACCGCATCGCTGAGTTCATCGAGTACGCGAACGGGATGGTCGCTGATCTCGGGCTGCCCGACGCTTACCGGATCCAGGAAAACGCGTCAGGAGGTGTCGACGTAAGCGCATTCCGGCGCACGATCGCGTGGCACATCGAGAATCAGCCGGGCGGTGACATTGCCTTGGCGTTCCAGTACGAGCACGCTGCCACGGCTCTCGGTCGGAACGGCTACGCCTCGGCCTCTGGCGTCGGGCTCCAGAAGATGATGGGTCGGGAGCGCGCCGAAGCGTTCCTCCAGTTGCTTGAAACGGTTAGCGATGCGCTCACCACGGGTCTGGGCGTCTCAGGACCCGCTGCGGATCGATTGGTCGCGAAGGCTCAGGCGGTGCGTCCACTACTGGCGACGTTCCAGAGCGACAAGGATGAACGCCGGATCCTCACAGACCCGGCGTTCCAGGTGTACGACAACCCACACGCATACAGCCTTTGTGTCTTCAACCGTTCGACTGCGATGTGCCATGGCACAGACACCCCTGACCGCGCTGACTGCAAGAAGTCATGCGCCAACCACGCGCGAACAGACATTCAGATCAGCCGCCTACGCGAGGAAGAGCGGAGGCACATGCTCGAAGCGCAAAGTCCTTTGCTGCCGGAACCGCTGGCGATTCGACTTGAGCAACACGCCGCAGAGGCCAGGGCCACCATCGCCGAACATGAGCGGTCGCGCCGCATCGTCATGCTGCCGGGCGAGACAGGGGATGCGCCGTGAGTGAAGTCGTTGACGACTTACCAAAGCCGGTCTTGCCTCAGGAGACTGACCCGATCCGTCGGAACATTGTTGACGCGATCCGGCGGATGCTCGCCGGAACTCCGTCGCGCGTGGAGCCGGGCAATCGATCAGTCGGTGCGCTCGCGGAAGAAGCAGGAGTAACCAGAAACGATCTCTACCGTGCCTATGCCGACCTGCGCGATCTCTTCGAACGCCTCAAAAGGGACTACGACACACCCAATCCTCGGGAAGCGGCGCTCATCGCCAAGAACTGGAAGGTGCGAGAAGAGCGGGACGCGCTCCAATCAAAGTACGACACGATGCGCGAAGAAAGGGCGGAGTGGAAGTCGGCCGCTGAGGCGCTGGCCCGCGTAGTGCAGGTCGAGCAAGTGAAGCGGGCCAATGTTGAAGAGAAGGTGCGAATCGCCAACCTGAAAGAGCAGCGACTGTTGGCTCAGATCGAACAACTCAAGCAGGAGAATCAGACGCTGCAAGAGGCGAATGCAACAGTGACCCCTTGGCGACCCCGAGGCAGCCGATAGGTAGTGCCGTCACTGGCCGAAAACGAGCGCCTAGTCTGCTACTCGCCGATGGCCTCGGGCATCTCCGCCTCCCAGATGTCAATCTGCGACCTGCCACGACGCATCTCCTCGGTGTCCGTCGCACGTTCTTGCTCTTTGTCTCGAAGATAGTCGTTCATAGCCACTCCGTCCGCGTACGAGTCGAGCGCTGCCCGGACAGCCACGCCGGTACGAAAGCGGGAGTAGTCCACAACGGATGCGAGCACGAAGCGGGTCACTGGGTTTCCGTGGGTGAGTGCGTTCCGGACCCGACGTTGTCTGCTGATCGCAAGCTGGGCGTCTTCGCTGAGGCGGTCACTCTCCAATGCATGAAGGCGGGCGTCGCCAAGTTGGCCCACGACGCGGTGCACGACCGCCCGCTGAAGTCGAGACCCAGCCAACGCTGTGAGCCGGTCGATGCTGCGGTAGGCCACTAGCAACGACGTTCCTCGGCGATGACCCGTCTTCGCCTTGATCATCCGTTCCAGTGCGACCGCGTCTTCTGGGCGGCTTTTCCCAGTCTGTCGTCGATGTAGGCAGGAATCGATGGCCCAGAGGATTAGGCGACGTCCACGTGCGGCTGGCCATAAGTCACTGAGTTTCTTACTGAGGAGGCTCGCCTCAGTTCCGGCAAGTGCGGCGACGTGCTCAAAGGCTGAGTCCAACAGCAGAAGCACTGTTCGGTCGTCGTTGTGCCACTCGTCGTAGAGGGCGACGGCTCTTGACGTGGCGTGCGACGCCTCGGCGGAGATGCGCAGCGCCTCCCTCAGGTGCCACGGCACGGGACGTGCAACTAGGGCGCGTGCGAATCCTTCGGCGTCTACATTCAGGGCGTCCCATGTCGCCTCCATGCCCATAGAGTCAGCGAAGTCCGAGCGCCTGCTGCCGCGCCCAAAACGCGAGGCTTGCTCTTCGCCGTCTACCAACATGGTCGACCAGACGGCCTTACCCCACCGACTGTCGCTGCCAATGCTAAGAAGGGCGTCCATGAGGGTTTCGATGAGGTCGGCCGCAGCATCCAGCCCGCCCACTGGGGAGCGGACTCCAAGGTCGACCCGAATCAATACGTGCTGCGTGTAGTCGTAGCCTTCGTCACGGTCTGACTCGGCGCGCCACAACTTGCGAACTTCTTCGGACAACTTGCGAACTTCTTCGGCCAGAGGCAACTCGTGCCCAGAGCCACCGAAGGCTACTTCGACAATCCATTGCGGTAGCAAGATCGTGAGCGGCCCGAGAGAGGTAATGCCTTGAAGCGTGATCGCGTGGTCGTAGAGCGACCACACAACCACGTGGCCTTCTCGCCCCGGTTCAATAAGAGTGCGACATGCCAGGTTGCGGAGGTCCTCGGCCGCTACGTCGGCTGTTGCCGCCTCGGCCAACTCTCGCCATGGCCGCGCTGTCCCACCGTCGAGTCGACGCATCGCCAGGTCAACCGACCATGCGTCCCGACGGAGGATGCGCAGCAGATCGGCTAATACCTCCTTGCTGTCCCGGCCGCCTAATGAGAGTTGACCCTTGAGTTGAGAGGCGGCGGCGACAGCAGCGAACAGGTCGTCGGAGGCGACGGCTTTCTCCATGTCGCGCCACGAAGCCTCAAGCGATACAGGCGTCGAAAGCGCCTCGACGAGGGCGCTGGCGGATCGCCGGATGTCCGCCACGGTCTCGGCGTCGCGGGGCTTCGCGGAGGCTATTGCTTCGAAGGCTTCTACGTAGCGCGACAGCGGCTCAGCCACGCTGGCGCGAAGGGTGGAGCCAACGACCCGGAGGGTGGCGTTCACCTCTTCTCGTAGGGACGCGCGGGCGCGTCTCCACGGATCGTCTCGCGCCGATACAGCCCATTCTTCGATCTCGGCGACCAGTGCGGAGAGCGGCAGTGGGCTCAGCCCGATCGCGTCGACGCTCTGTAGCGCGAAGACCAGACCCTCGACGAGGTCCTCCTGACATGCATCGTCCGCCAGGGGACCGTTCATCGACCCAGTGACCGGTCGAGCGTCGACAGGGTGAACTGGGCGACCGAGCACGCCTCTCTAACGACCAGAAGCGCCATCTCCGGTGTCACGCCAGTTGGCAGCGTGCGCCCGTGGCCAGAGCCCTGAATGTTCCGCAACTCATTCACCTGTTCGGCGATCGTCCACGACGCCTGGAGAATCTTCCGGATTTGTTCTGCGGCCGGGCCGTCTTTGACTACCTGCTTTGGATGCGTCCCCAAACGATCGCGTGCCAAGAACCAAAGGTGGTTGAAGTCGGCGTCCTGAGGCGTGCCCCACTCTTCCAGGACGAACTTGGCTATGGCCTCCAAGAGGTCTTTCGCACTGCCGAGGAGTTGGCCGGGGTCGTCGGTGGAGCGACGAAGGCGATCGAGTTGCTCGTCCAGCGCCTCCCTGCCGCCAGTTACCAAGTCGATGTGTCCGAGAGGGGCTAGCGTGCCGTCGGCTGAGAGGCCCCAGCCGCTTCGGCGGAACGCCGTCTGTGCGGTGTGCACGGTTTTGGGGTCGAAGTTCGGTCCGTCTGGTCCGAACGAGCCCTTCAACCTCAGTTGTGTCAGGAGCCCGTCGATCAACTTGCGAGCCGATGCAGGCTGGCGCATCGCTGCGCGCACCACGTGCTGGACACGTACTTCCTTGCTGGGCGTCCCTTCGGAGGGCACGTAAGGGTCCGCATCACTCAGTCCCGCTCGCAAGAAGACGCCAGTCAGAGAGGTGTGACTAGGGCCGATGCCTCCGAAGAAGAAGTGCCCAAGGGCACCGGCGATCTCGTCCGAGACGGGGGGCTGGGTCACGACCTCATTGTCTAGACCCGTCAACGGGTTCTTCGGGTAGGTCCAGCACGAGTTCGAGAGGGCGCGTGCGCCGGGTGAGGGGATGGTCCTGCACAGCGGTGAGGCCCTTGAGGCTGGCCTGCGGCCTTCATGTGTTGGCACCCCTGTCCGCGAGAGCGGCCTCAGGGATGAATCCGTCGCTACGCCGGTAATCACTCGTTCAGGGGACCCTGGCAGCCCCGTGCGTCTCGGGGGCGGCGCGGAGGTCATCTTGGCGGTGTGAACGAGCGGACTACCTGGGCTGTTTTCACCGCGGCGCTGGGGCTCGGCTTGGCCGTTGTCGTCGCACTCCTCGTCGTCGCGTTGACGGGCTGGTCCACCGACATGCAGGCCCTGGTTGGCGGCGGTGCGTCGGGAGCCGGTGTCCCTGTGATCCTTTGGCGTCGAATGAAGGGGTTGCCCGCGTCGCCTACGCGTTGATCCGTTCCCTAGTGAGCCGCTGCGTCGGGCGGCCCACCTGGTCCGCGAACATGCTCTGTCGGGCTGGATGGTCAGCCCGACGCTTCGCTGGCGTAGCGCGCTGGCTTCGCCGGGGCACCGCAGCCTGAGGGCGGCTGCGGGCGCGATGACATCCCGTCGGCACGTGCTCCGGCCTTTCGATACCGCTGCCGGGTCGTCAACGATCGGGAGCACTCCTGGTCGACTGTCATAGGTCGGAACTACCGTCCGGCCCGCGCCAAGGGCGAATGGTCGCGCCCTGGGCGCACGGACCTCGTGGACCGGGTAGGAGGCGGTTCAAGAAGTTGTCCGAGCCAGTGGCGCGATCGGGCTTAGCCACCCCGCTCCGTCCTCGTGGCTCTACGGGCCGGAGCGGGGCCACGCCGTCGCTCTCGACCGCGTGTGGTGTCGGAGGGCAGTGCCCGGCGCGGCACCGGAGCACCACCTGGTCGGCCTCGACAGATCGTCATCCGCGGGGCGCTGTCCAACCCGATCGCTATCAGGTAGGAAGCGCAGATGAGCGACACCTTGTCCTTGGCCGGTCTAGACATGCCCGTAGCAGTCCCGACCGGCGTCCCAGAGTTGTGGGTATCCGGCACTGGCCGCAGCCGGGCCGGTGGCGACCCCGGTGGCGCGTACTGGGAGTCAGTCGAGGTGGCTCCGGCGCCGGGCGATCAGGACCCGCCCTGGCGGCTTACAACCTTCGCCCGTCGTGGATGCCGCCCCGGCGGGAACGGCGGCTGGACACTCGACATGGGCATACACAGCGCGACCACAGCCACAGTCGGCACGTTGCTGCTCGCTCATGTGCCCAACGGGCTGCCGCACGACGAGTTGCAGCAACTCACCGAAGCCGCGCAGGAAGGCGCCGACAAGGTGGTCGCAGCGCTCGGAGACCCGGCGGTCTGGCAGCCGAGCACCATCGACGTTGACGGACACACCTTCATGCTGTGGATGCACTACCGCGACGAAGGCTTCGCCGCAGTCGCGGACCTCGGCCCAGTCCTCCTGGGCGCGCACGGGCGCACCCCGCCCTCGCAGTGGCGGGCAGCCCTACTTGATCCCGCAACGGCGCAGGGCCAGTTGCGCTGAGGACCGGCCGTCTCGAACCCGTCTGAGGGGTTCACAGTCCTTCATGCTGGCCATGCGAGGTCGGCCGCGCGCCCGCAAGTCAACGGTTGCGAGAGGCGGCCTCCGGAGCGCAGTGGCTGCTGGACCGCTGTAGTAGTGGTCACCAACCGGTCGGCCACTATCGTCGCCGTAGGCACACCAGCAGGAGTCACCGCTGCGACCGCGAGGAGACCCATGCCCCACGCACCTGATCGCTGCACGTGCTGGCAAGCGCCGTCGGAGACGGGCGAGAGCCACACGTCGACTTGGCTAGGGATGCATGAGCGCATCCTCGTGGTCCTGCGCGATGGGCAACGAGTTGAGGGCTGTCCCGCAGGACCCGTCTGGTTCAGAGATGACGCCGATGGGGACGGCCAGACAGACCTCTACCGTGAGGCACGACTGCCGGGGTTCGATGTCGAGTTGGACGACGGCTCGGAGTTCTCGATCCCACTCTCCGAGGTGGTCTCTATCACCCCGCTCGTCGCTCCAGACCCAGTCGCGATCCTGAAGTCGGTCGCGCACGCGCTCCGCCGCCCCTTCGAGGTCGAGGACGGACAGATCGGGTGGACGGCGATCGCGGGGCCTCACCACGAGGTCCAGGTCGAGGTGAAGGTGCGACGCACCGAGTGTCAGGCTGCCACCCCCGAGCCTCCGCCGTTCCGGATCCTCGTCCAGAACTACTCGCGCGGCTGAACATGCGCCGCCACTAAGCGCGGTGTAGGAGGCGGTCGGGGACCCCGGAAGCCCGTGCCGCGGTGACCAGCAGCCAGCCTCATGAACAGTGCCGAACACCCGATAGAACGACTGGCACTCCGCCGTGGAGATGCACTGGGTGCTGCTCCGCTTGCTCCGGGTGGCTCCCGACGACGTGCCGGCCGACGAGGTCCGGGCCGTGTTCGACGAGCACTGGACGGCGCCCTCGATCGCCGCCGAGGTGGCGCACGCGGTCGCGAACCCCGGCTGGGAGCGGCCGTACGGCTGGGCCTGGGCGCTGACCCTGGTCGAGGAGGCGGCGTCCTGGGCGGCCGAGCCCGACGCGCCGGACGACGTCCGCCGGTGGGCCGCGACCCTGCAGCCGCTGGCCGACCACTTCCTCGGGGCCTTCGACCGGTGGCTGCCGGCGGCGACCTACCCGGTGCGCACCGGCCTGCACCCCAGCAGTGCCTTCGGGCTGCTCATGTCGCTGCCGGCCGCCCGCCGCGCCGGGGTGGACGGGAGGCTGAGCGACGCAGCCCGCCGGTTCTTCAGCGCGGACGCCGACGCCCCCGTGCGCTGGGAGCCCTCCGGCTCGGACTTCCTCTCCCCGTCCCTGGTCGAGGCGGTGCTGATGACCGAGGTGCTGCCCGAGCCCGGACCGTGGCTGGCCCGCTTCCTGCCCGGGCTCGCCGAGGGGCCGCTGTTCGCCCCCGCGGTGGTCAGCGACGCCGGCGACGGGCAGACGGCCCACCTGCACGGGCTCAACCTCAGCCGGGCCTGGTGCCTGCGCCGGCTGGCCGCGGCGCTGCCCGGCGCCGCCGACGTCCTGCTGGCCTCGGCCGCCGAGCACGCCGACGCGGCGATGCCGCACGTCAGCGGCAGCGACTACATGGTCGAGCACTGGCTGGCCGCCTACGCGCTGCTGTACCTCGACCCCGCGTACTGAGCGCCCGCGGGGTCTAGCGTGCGGGCATGGCACTCGTCTACCCGGTCCTGGCCGATGCTCCCGAGCCCGACGAGGACGCCGAGCCGGACTTCGCCGAGCTGGCCGCGGACCTGTCGGACAACTGGCTGGTCGAGATCGCGGTGAGCGAGGACGGCGACGACGCCTGCTTCGGCCCGCTCACCGCCCGCGCCGCCTGGGACCTCGCGGTCGAGCTCGACGACCGGCAGCCGGACTGGACGATCGCGGTCGTGCCGCTGCACGCCGCCGGGACGGCCGACGAGCTGGTCGAGCTCTTCGAGGAGTAGCGCCGCTGCCGTGCCGGACCCGGTCGCTCACTGGCTGTCGGGGTCGAGGTCGCGGACCGGCCGGTCCACCGCCATGATCACCAGCGGTCGGATCATGGAGGAGGTGCCGGTTGGTGATGCGCGCGGGCTCGCCGGCGTCGCCGGACGACCGCTCGGCCCGTCGGCGCAGACGGGGCGTGCTGGCCGTCCAGGCTGCGCTGACCTTCGTGCTGGTCGCTGCGCTCGTGGCGCTGGGGCAGAGGCTGACCGGTGACGAGCCGATCGACTGGGGGCTGACGGTGGGCACGGCCGTGGGTGCGACTGGCGGCGCACTGGCCGGGCCCGCGCTCGTGCGGTGGTGGCAGCGGCGCGTCGCGGGCGAGGCCGAGCGGGAGCGGATGCGGCCGTTCTGGACGGCGACGCGCACCGGGCGGCTGCCGGCGGAGGCGGACGCGGGGGAGTGGCTGCCGCTGCTGGCCCGGGTGCAGGCCCTGCACCGGCGGCGGATGGTGCTGCTGGCGGCTGGTGCCGCCGCGCTCGGCGTCGTCCTGCTCGGTGGGGTCGTGCTGGCCACGGCGCTGGGGCGGCTGGACGTGCGGGTGTACTCCATCCTGACCTCGGCGATGGTCTACGCGCAGTTCACGCTGCTGGGCTGGGGCCTGGGCGCCGCGAAGCAACGCCGACTGGCCGGTCTGCGCGAGCGGCTGGCGAGTCGGGAGGCGACGGCCGAGCCGGTGCACTGACCGGTCGGTAGCGTCAGGCAGCGTTGAAGTTTGGTGCGGTGATCTTGAAGGTGATGGCGTTGGGTGGGCTGGTGGTCTGAC
>NZ_CANKUD010000008.1 GCF_947486615.1 uncultured Modestobacter sp. | reverse complement strand
CGACAGCGACAGCGACAGCGACAGCGACAGCGACAGCGACAGCGACAGCGACAGCGACAGCGACAGCGACAGCGACAGCGACATGGCGGACTACTCGCTGAACGCGGACTACCCGCTGAACGCGACCGTCAAGAGCTTGATGAGCGGACTCAGCAGCTCCGCATCTGCCCTCGCTGGAGTCTCTGGCTACGGCTCCTCCATCACCGGGCTGAACCCGCGCGCTTCGACCCTCGCCGCGCTGTCCGGCAGCGCCTCGACCCTCGCCGCGCTCTCCGGCAGCGCCTCGACCCTCGCCGCGCTCTCCGGCAGCGCCTCATCCCCCGCTGCCCTAGGCCGAAGCACATCAACCTTCGCCGCACTCTCCGGCTACCTGTCCTCGACGGCAGCCCTGAACCGGAGCGGAAGCGCCTCGACCCTCACCGCCCTCTCCGGGAGCGCCTCATCCCTCGCGACCCTGGGCCGGAGCGCCTCGACCCTCACCGCACTCTCCGGCAGCGCCTCATCCCTCGCGACCCTGGGCCGGAGCGCCTCGACCCTCGCCGCGCTCACCGGCTACCTGTCCACAACGGCAGCACTGAACCGGAATACATCGGCCCTCGCGAACGCCGGGAACTACCGATCCACACTCGCTGACGCGTCCATCTACACGTCCTCGATCACCGAACTAGCTCGAGCAGCGAGCCTTGGCGCGAACTACGGCCAAGCCATGCGTCGCTCGACCCGTACAGCAACGCCCGGCATCGACCCGTCGTTCGCAGGCGTCGCAGACTCCTCGGACCTCGACGATGCAGTCAACGATCTACTGTCTCCGATGCCCGAGTTCATCGCGGCGCCCAGTGACTCAGCGTTGGAAGTCGCCCGAACTCCCCGGATCCTGCTACCTCACGAGGTTGCAGCAGAAGCAGCAACCCAGAGCTTCAACAACCTGCTGCGCGAGATGCTCGTCGCTGCCCAGTCCAGAGGCCGCACGGGGACACAAGAGGTACTCCGCTTGGCCGCTACCCCAGCAGCCAAGTCAGCCGGACTGGTCCTGACGGTCGCCGCTGTCTACGTAGCGATGCAGGTTGCGCCAGACGTCGACGGCGCAGTCGGCGATCTTGCGAACGCGGCCGGACTGGTTGGCCTGCTGTCGGTTCTCATCGCCTTCTGGGGCAAGCGACCCGGCGAGTGATGCAGTCGCCATGGCGCGGCTACCGCAGTCAACGCACCCCGGGAAGTCCGCTGTTCAACGCGATCAACAGGTCCAGGCACTCTTCCTGGTGCACCTCCCCGACGACCAGCCGGGAGGGCCGCATCCGCAGCGCTTCCTTGACCAGCCGGCGCAGCGGGATCTCACCCGCGCCCTCGAGGTTGGCCCGCCGGGTCTGCATCGCCACGACGTTAGGCAGCGGGACCCGCAGCCTGGTGACGAGCGAACTACACACGTCCGCGTTGCTCACCTGGATGAAACGCTCGACGGTCGGCGCAGGTGCGGACCGTCCCTGCACTGCCGACTTCGTCGGGGCGGCACCGTAGGTACATGACGGCCGGCCCGAGTCCCGCATAGCGGTCGGGAACGCGGGCGCCCCCTCGACGAGGCGAGCTCAGGGATCCGACGAGTGACGGGCCTGCACGAGGCGCGGGGGCGGACGCGGCCAACTGCCTCGCCCAGTCGAGCAGAGCCCGCTGGAAGGCTCCTCGGCGGCGCGAATGCTGCCGGATTTCCAGAGGAGCGAGCGATCTCGTCGAGGGTCGTCCACGGGACAACGGTTCTCGGCAAGGACGCGCGGGAGCGAGGGGGGACGCAATCGTGATCGTTACCAAGGGGTACGAGAACAAGACTGTCCAAGCGGTTCGCGGCACCGAAGACAAGACCATCGCCAAGTGGGAGACGGCCGGCTGGCAGCTGGTCAGCCGTGACCAGGGAACTTTCCGCACCGCCCTCATCTTCCGGCGTTCAAAGCTCAAGAAGAACCTCCCAGCGGCCGCCGCCCTCGCGTTCCTGCTTCCGGTGGCGGTCGGCGGTCTGACCCTCGGCCTGATCTTCGGCGACGACAAGAACACGACGGCTCCGCCGACGGCCGCCACGGCAAGTTCTCCCCCCCGCCGACGTCGCGTCACCGGCCCGCCCCTCCGCACCGACTCCTTCGGAAACCGCCTGGGAAGAGACGCAGGACGCCCAGCTCACCTTCGGTGAGACGGCTCGCTTCCGCTCCACCGCTGGGGACAACAACATCCCGCTGGAGATCACCGTCGGGTCGCCAGTGCCCTTCACCCCGGGCGAAGCGGCCACTGCCTACGACAAGCGAGCCGAGTACACCGTTCGGGAGGGAGAGCTCCACCAGACGAACGTCTACTTCACCGTGACCATCAGGAACCTGTCGACCAGCCAGGCGTTCAGCCCGGACTTCGCGTTCTCCGACGTTGCGGAGACCGGTGCCGACGGCCAGGTGTCGACAGTTGTGGAGGGAGACGTCGTCGGCATGACCGGATGGCCACAGGAGATCGCTTCCGGAGGGACGTTCACCCTCAAGGACGGTTACAGCGTGAAGGACGCCACCGCGATCGAGTACACGCTCGACATCGACGGCCTCGCCGGCCGATCCTTCTCCTTCTCCCGCTAGCGGGCTCGGACCGGGCGTCGTCACGACCGCGGCTTGAGGGCGTCGACTCCCTGCGGAGAACGGCCCGGGTCGAGTGGCAGATCGCGCCGGGCTCGAAGGTTCGATCGGAGCCCAAGACGCCGCGGTCCCGGCGGACGGTGCCGCTAACCCAGGTCGTGGCCGAGGCGCTGGCCCTGCACATCGCCGTCCTCCCGCCGGGCGAGGACGGCACGCTGTTCACCACCCGCAGCGGCGAGCCGTACAGGCACGACCACTACGGCACGGTCATCTTCCAAAAGGCGGTCGCGCGCGCCGGCCTGCCAACCGGGACCACCAGCCACGACCTGCGCCACTACTACGCGAGCGTCCTGCTGGCGGCCGGCGAGTCGGTGGTGGCCGTGGCCGAACGGCTCGACCGCTAGAACGCGACTCTGGTTCTCAAGACCTACGGGCACCTCATGCCCGACAGCGAGGACCGCACTCGACGGGCGGTCGATGCTGCCTGGGAGCCCGAGGTTGAGACGGCCGAGGATGCCCAGACTGGCCGGTGACTCTGCGTACTGTGCCTTTCGTGTGCCCTGAGGCATCACGCGAGCCGCTGACCAGGCGGCATGCTCTTGGATAAGACGTTGAAGCGGAACGTTGCTGGGGTGTTTGACCTTGATTGACTGACGTTGAGAAAGCGCCCCTGACCTGGGGATTCACTACTGCGCCTTCACGAGAGGTTGCGGGCGAAACTGGACGTTTCACGGACTATCTGCGGACTCGTTGCGGACGTCGCAGACCGCAGCGGCCGGCCGCCGACTTCGACGCGCTGATGCAGGCCGCCCGCGGGCCACGACGGACGGACGGTCACAGGGCTCGCCTACGGTGTTGGCATGCGCATCGCCGTCGTTCGCCGGTACGACTTCGACGCCGCGCACGTCCTGCCCTGGCACCAAGGCAAGTGCGCCCGGCTCCACGGCCACACCTATCGCCTCGAGGTCACCGTCGCGGGGCCGCTGGACCACCGCGGGGTCGTTATGGACTTCGCTGAAGTTGACGAAATAGTTGAACGGCACGTTCTCGCGATACTCGACCACTACCACCTGAACGACGTTCTGGAAAACCCCACCGCTGAACGAGTTGCGCTCCTCGTGGGCGAGCGGCTGACCGCCGCGGGACTGCCCTGGTCGCAGCTGCGGCTGTGGGAGACAGCGGACGGCTCGGTTGTCGTCGAGCGGTGAACCGCGTGCGTGGCGGGGAGCTAGTCGGCCGGGGCCGCACGAGCTGCTGGTCAGCGAGGTGTTCGGTCCGACGATTCAGGGCGAAGGGCCCAGCGCCGGCCGACCCGCTGTCTTTGTCCGGCTCGGTGCGTGCAACCTCGCCTGCGCCTGGTGTGACACCGCGTACACGTGGGACGGTGACCGGTACGACCTCTCGCGCGAATTGCAGATTAGGTCGACCGGCGATGTTGCCCGAGAGGTTCTCGCGCTGCGCCCTTCGCTGGTCGTCCTGACGGGCGGCGAGCCGGCGCTGCAGAGCCGCGAGGCGGCCCGGCTGGCGCGGGCAATCACCGACGGCGGTTCTGCCATCGAACTTGAGACGAGCGGGACAGTGCCGTTGGGAGCGCTCGCGAATGCGGTGCGGCTCGTCGTCACGAGCCCGAAGCTCTCGAGCTCGGCGGTCCTCGACCGCGCTCGCCTGCGGTGGGGCGTCCTCGCCGAGATCGCCGCCCTACCGCACGCAGTCTTCAAGTTCGTGGTGCAATCGCCGACCGACTTGCGCGAGGCGGACGAGATCGTCGCTCGGCTCGGGCTCTCTCCAGGTCGCGTGTGGTTGATGCCCGAGGCGACTCACGCGGCGGCGCTCGCAGACGGGCTGCGGGCGCTGGCCCCGCACGCCGTGAGCCGCGGATGGTCGTTGAGCAGCCGCCTGCAGGTGGCGGTCTGGGGTGACGAGCGGGGCCGCTAGTACTTCGAATGCCGCAAGGCGGTGTTGCGGGCCTCGGAAGCAGTCCATTTCGGGCAGTATCAAGCGATGGGCGCGAATGGTGGGGAGCCTGTGGTCCTGCTCAGCGGAGGAGTCGACAGCGCGGTCGTGCTCGCGCTGCTCAAGCGGGCCGGGCGGGCGCCTGCCGCCTTGTGGATCGACTACGGGCAGCCGGCGGCGACCGCCGAGCTCCGCGCTAGCGAGGCCCTCGCCGGGCTGTACGACGCCGCGTGGTCGAGGGTGGACGTGCACGGACTCGCGCCGCCCGCCGCAGGCGAGTTCCCTGGCCGCAACGACCTGTTAGTAGCGACCGCGGGAGTCTTCGGCGGAGGTGCCCCCGTCGCCATCGGGGTTCACGCCGGTACCGGCTACGCCGACTGTTCGCCTGGCTGGCTGCATGGGTGGCAGGCACACCTTGCCACTCAGCGACCTGGCGAAGCCACCCTCCTTGCCCCGCTCATCGACGCCAGCAAGGCCGACGTCTTAGCGCTAGCACGCGAACTTGCGGTCCCCACCGACTTGGCCTACTCGTGCGAGACCAGCTCAGAACCGTGCGCCCGGTGCTCATCCTGCATGGACAGGGCCCGGTGCGATGCTCGCCCGTAGCCGCCATCTCCGCCTGGCCACGCAGCCGCTACCGGGGCCCCTTCTTGTCCCGAGCGTTTCCAGCAAGGGCTTCCCCGTCGGCCGGGACGGCGTGAGCGAGGCCGGCGCGGCATTGCATGTCGTCGGGCCGGATCTGCATGAGTCGCTACTGGTCTCGGCGTACGACCTCTACCTGGGCCTGCTTCCAGACGCCGAACGGGCGATGAGTCAGGACCACGGCGAGACGCTGTACGCCCTCCCGCACCTCCTCATCGTCGACAGCGGCGGCTATGAGCTGAACCCTCACGACTTCGAGTCCGGTGAGCAGCGCCGCGGTGCTTATCTCCCCGACGACCGGTTCGGGCACGAGCAGTTCTCCGAAGTGCTGTCCAGGCTGCCTGCAGGCCGCGACCTTCTCGTCGTAAACTACGACGAGCCTGTCGATCCGGACGGCGCCGGTCGGGTGACGTACCGCGTGCAGCGCGAAGAGGCGCAGGCCCAGCTTTCCGCTCGCATGGACATCCGCAAGACATTCCTTGTAAAGCCCGAGGGCCACTCGCCGTTCCTCGACGTGGCCGCCATGACCCCCGACGCACCGGATCTGGTTGCGTTCGACGTTGTCGGGGTGACCGAGAAGGAACTTGGCGGCACCTTCCTGGACAAGCTCGTTTCCCTCGCTCGGCTCAGGCGTCTGCTCGACGAGTCGGGGTGCGGCGAGGTCCCCCTGCATGTCTTCGGGAGCCTTGATCCGCTCCTCACACCGCTGTATTTCATGGCTGGCGGTGAGCTGTTTGACGGACTGAGTTGGCTGCGCTACGCGTACGCGGACGGGCTCGCCGTACACCCCGAGGCGCTGTCTGTCCTGGCTGGGGACGTTGACCAGCGACAGGACCGCCGGGACGCTCTCCGCCGGGTTTTGAACCTACGGGAGCTGCACCACCTCAAGCACCGACTGGCGCGGTGGGCCCACGAGCAAGAGCGGTACGACATCCTGGGCCCGCGACACCAGGAGCTGCGCGAGGTGTACGAGATCATGACCGCGAAGCTCGCGCAGAGGAGATGACGGCATGGGAGGCAGCGGAGGCGGTAGCAGTTCCGGCGGCAAGGACCCACGAGAACTCCGCCGCGAGATCGAGGAGCAGCTTCGCCAGCAGGAGCTTGCGGCGGAGCTTAACGGCGTCCTGGGCGAGCTCCTTGCCACGTTCAACGACCGAGACACCCAACTCGTCCGCGATCGCCTTGACGCAGTCGACGAAGCCCTCGGCGACGCCGCAATCGACGTCGACCGACTGCTTTTCGGGGGGAGCGTCGCCAAGCACACCTACGTCGACGGGCTGAGTGACGTCGACGCGCTCGTTGTTGTGGATGATGCAGACGCGTCACCGGCGGACCTCGTCGAGAGGTTTGCCGACGCGCTCCGGGGCCGCCTTGCGCTCGGGGACGTCGAGTCGATCGAGCCGGGACGTCTGGCGGTGACTGTGACCTACAACGATGGCACTCAGTTGCAGGCGCTGCCGGCGGTCGAACGGGACGGTCACACGTCAATCGCCTCCGAGGATGGAGAGAGTTGGCGCCAAATCCGCCCTCACAAGTTCGCCGAAAAGCTATCCGAGGTCAACCGGGCGAACGGGGACGCGGTCGTGCCCGCGATCAAGCTAGCGAAGGCCGCCATCGCAGGTCTGCCCGAACAGCACCGACTCTCCGGTTATCACGTCGAGGCAATCGCCGTTGACGCCTTCGAGGACTACAGCGGTCGCCGTGACCGCGCGTCGATCCTGCTCCACCTCGTCGAGCACGCCTCCCGGGCGGTCTTGCGCCCTACCAGTGACATCACGGGCCAGTCGGTCCACGTAGACGACCGCCTGGGCGGCTCAAGCAGCCCGCGTCGCCGCGAGATTGCCGCGTCGCTCGGGCGCCTCGCTGCCCGGCTCCGCGGCGCGACGACCGGCGACGACTACCGGCGTATCCTCGACGGCGGCGACTGACGTGGCAGCAAGCCAGACGGAGCTCGAGAGGCAGCGCCGGCTAGTCGACACGGCGGTGTCCATGCATGCCGCCCTGCGCGATCGGTACAACCGATTCGGCATCGGGCTGCTCCTCGTCGTTCTCGGCGCGTCGGCGTTAGGGCTGGCATTCGCCTTCGCTCCAGGCGACGCCAAGGTGACCGTCCTCAGCGTCGAGACCGAGCGCTCCACATGGCTCGGCTGGCTGGCTCTGTGCACCTTCGTAGTCACAGTCGCGGATCTCGTCCTGGACCTGCGCGGCAAGGGCAGGGAGCGCGACAGTGCGGTTCGGGCCTTGGCCGCGCTCAAGGCCGAGTACCGCTCCGCAGACCTGGCCGACCTTGATGACGCCGCGCGGCTCGCCGCCCGGTACGCCGCCGTGACCGATGCGGTGCCGCCCATCCCGGAACGGCGGTTCCTGGCGCTTAAGGCCGCTCACCTGCGCAAGGTTGAGCTAAGCAAGATCATCAGCGCCAGGCCCGGCATCGGGACCCTGCGTGCGCGCTGGGTCCTCTGGCGCCGCAACGCCTCCTCCGGCAGCTGACGTCCCGCCGCGCGCCGAACGCGACGTCCGGTGCTCGGACAGGGCAGTATCGACCTGTGGCGGCCACTCCTGCGATGCCGACCGACGTCCTCGTCGTTCGGTACTTGCAAGCCAAGCGCGCCGTGCTCGAGGCCGGCCACGCCGCGGAGATCGCGTGGCAGGCCCGGGCCGGCGGTGCGCGCCTGACCGCCGCCGCGTTCGTCCGGGAGGCCGCGTGGGTTGTCCTCTCGGCCGGAATGAGCGAGGCCGTGGTCCGCGCGAAGTTTCCAGCGCTGGAGCGAGCCCTGCACCACTTTCACCCTGGACGCATCGCCGCTGACCCCTTCGCTGCCCGGACCGCTGCTTTGGCCGTGTTCGGTCACGCGCGAAAGGTCGACGCCATTCTGTCCATCGCCACCACCGCCCTCGAACTGGGCGACGCGGAGCTGCGCGCGCGCATAAAGGGGGACCCTGAAGAGTTCCTGCGCGCGTTGCCCTACATCGGTCCCGTCACATGGCGCCACCTCGCGAAGAATCTGGGCGCGCCCGTCGCTAAGGCGGACCGGCACCTCGTCCGGCTGGCCGCCGCGACCGGCAGGCCGGACGTCGACACGCTGTGCGACGAGATATCCGGGTGGCTCGGTGAGCCTGTCGCTGTTGTGGACGTCGTCCTGTGGCGTTGGGCGGTCCTGCACGCGGCGGCCTGCCCGGCAACGTGCGACGGCGTTCCCCACGCTCCCGGCCAGGATCGACGGGAGACCAACCTCGTCTGACTCGGGGCGCGCACCGAAAGCCCCGGCGGGCCTCCAGAGCTCAGCGAACGGGTCGTGGCCGAGGGTGGTCCGCTCGACGGCACGGAGATCGACCTCGCAGGTAGGTCAGGAGAGGCCACCGCCGAGATGGCGGATCGCTCGCTCCACCGTTATGGGCGAACGAGTGTTGTACGCCCCCTCCAGTCCAGGACGGGCGGAGCAGTGTTCCGGTGGTCCGGCCGCCCATAGCGCGAACTGCGAAAGAGCCCGGTTGAGGATCGGTAAGCGAGCATCCTGCGACGCCAGGAGGCCGGAGTCGATGGGCGTCCCCTAGGGGATCCCTTTCTGAAATGTCAACAGCTGTGGACATGGGAGGGAGAGGCTGACCCGCCGGCCTTGCCTCCGCGGGATCGTCGCTGCCCCGCTCCTGTGGGTCTGGGCCCCCGTTGCGGCAGCCCGCTGCGAAGCAGTCGGCCTGGCGACGACACAGTCACCCCAGTGCCGACTGCATGCTGGCTCACGCCCCCGACCTCATCGCCGCCACCAACCTCTGCTTGGACCGCATGTCGACCCCCCATTGCAGGCCGACAGCGGGGATGCTTTTGACGTGATGGTGAAACGACGGCGAGGAAGGAACCCACAGGGACTCACTCGTAGGAACCGCGGCCAGCGATCCCAATCGGTCGCGCAGAACGCCGCGGAACACGACGCTGCCGCGCTGGTCGCGACGCCGCCAACCGAGGCAACGGGACGGAAAAGTGTCGTTCGCCGGTGGTGGCCGTTGATTGTCACGGTCTGCGGAGCCGTGGCCGTTGCTGTGAGCGCCGTCAACGACGGTTGGGGCATCCTGGACCGATTCTCCGAGGAGAACCCCTCAGGAGAAGTGTCGCTGCAGTTCGTCTCGGAGTCACCGGAAAGTCGGACGTTCGACGTCCGCTATCGCGCGGAGTCCCCCGACAGCAACGCAGGCCCTGTTCGACTGTTCCTAGAACTGCCGCGGAGCCGGCCCGCGGAGGGTCCTGAGCTGGAACCTACAGCAGATTTGGTTGCGGCTCTCCGCCTTGGGGGCCGCCTCCTCGACGAGGATCACCAGCGCATCGGGCCGCCCCCGCAATTATTCACCCAGATGTCGGTGCAACGAGACACCCTCGACTGGCGCCCCGCCGCAGGAGCTCCGGCGGGCTCGTCCGCCACGGTCGCGGAGCTGACCCGATACGGCCTGGTTGTGGGCTCGCCCGCCCCGAACTCGCCGACCGAGGGGGTTCTCTCCGTCGAGATCGACAAGAATCCGGAGGAGCGGCCGATCAGCGTGGACACCTACATCCGAACCGCAGGACAGGAAGAATGGTCGCGTCGCGTTGAGGCGCGACCGGGCGGCGTCGTCGAAGTCATGATCCGATTCGAGAATCGAGGGCCAGACGAGGCGCAGTCCGTAGTCGTGGGGAGCAACCTCCCCGACTATGTTCGCTACCTTTCCGGATCGACGGTCATGATCAACACGAACTATCCGAGCGGTACCGCCGCAAGCAGCAACAACGTCGCGGCGGGTGGAATCAACGTCGGCTCGTACGCCGCCGGTTCAGCCGGTTACGTCCGCTTCGACGTCGAGGTGGACAACGCCGGGGCGTTCGAACAGCTGGGCACGTACTCCCTCCGGCTGGTCGGTGTGGCCCGGCCGCGATCCGAGGACGAGGAGATCTGGGACGTCGCGTCGATCGATGTCGCGATCGGCGACGAATGACGCGCAGATCTCGGGCATCCCCTTGTGCGCGTCCCGCGCGGCGATCGTCTGCCGGAACCAGCATCAAGCCTGCTTCAACTTATGCCACCGGGCTGCAGTGGTCCGATCTCGAGGGCCTCGTCTACACCGCTGCCACCTGTTCAACGGCTAGAACACTGTTCCCCAGAGCGCAACGCCTCCCGCGACCAGGCCCGCCGCCAACAGCGAAGCCACGATCCCGACCAGGATCTGGCCCACTATGCCGATGACTCCGGCTGCGGTCCGTTGCGCCGAGTGATCGGGCCCCACAGCCTCGCGGAGGTTGGACGGCCAGCGGAGGAACGCCGCGAGTAGGCCAGTCAGTCCGCGCTCACGTTCGGCTGCCTCTACCGACGCCTGCCGCGACCGGGAAATCGCGGCCTCGACGGTGGAGACGATCGTTGTCGGTTCAAGCTGCTGCGGGTCCTGGATGCTCATCTGCCAGTTCGCGACCGGGTCAACGTTGTGCATGATGTACGCCGCGTTGCGCAGAGTGAAGGTGCCGCCATATCGGGGATAGGCGGATGCCGCGGCGCCGGCTGCCTGAGACACCTCCGAGTAGAGGCGCGTCCACTCGCTTTGGCTCACCCCAGGCGCCGCCTTGAGCACCGTCAGGGTGAGGCCCGTAGGGGCCGCGTGAGCGTGGTTGATCAGCTCCACGTAGGCGTTGCGGAACTCCATCATCAGGTTGGAGTCCTGCAAGTAGCGCTGACTCGGCTTCATGGGGTCAGTCTGCCGAAGCTATCCCACAGGCGAGCGGCTCGCCGAGAGTGGTTCGATCGCTCCGCTTCGACCTAGAGACGCCGTGCCTGCCTTACATCGCCCATGCGTCCCCGCATGCCCAATCGCCATCGGGAAACTGACAGCACCAATTTGGTTCATCCGGCGAGTCGTCCCGAATAGGCCGCCCGGAAGCGTGTCCGGGATCGGAGCGGTGTACGGCACGCTCCTTCAGCAGGAGCGACCCGGAGTGGGAATCGACCTCCCGACGGCCAGTCGGACACTCGCAGGCCCTCCGGAGTCCCCGGGCGACACGGACAGGCGCAATCAAGCTCCTCCTGCGCGGAGCGGCGCCAGACCGTCTGCGGAGCACCTCGGCCCGCCTCTGACCGCCCTCACCAAGAAACAAGACCACGACCTGACACACCTCTTGCACTCAGGGTTTGCCCGATTCGTGGTGACGAGTCCATGCACCTTGATACGGACAGTGGCCTGCATGGGTACCCGACGAACCGACGACTACCGCGCTCGCCGACGAGAGCGGAAGCGTCACCGTCGTCATCAGCAGGAGCGCGCCGTGGCTCGCCAGAACCGTGCACCGGTCCGGGAGCCGGTACCGACTCCCGCGAGCGGCAGCGCGCGGCGGGCCGCCGCCACGGCCTGCGGCTGGTGCAGCGGTCCCATCACACCGCGGGCGAGTGGACCGATCCCGAAGTGGTGCTCAAGCACCTGCCGGAAGCGCGCCTGGGAGCAGAAGCGGGCGGCAGCCTCGGGCCGGTCCGCGGTTGAAGTCGTCGAGCGAGTAGTTGCGGTGCCCACCCAGCAGCCTCCCCCGCTCCCTCGCCAGCTCGCCTGGGTGGATTTGCTCGGCGCACTCGTTCAGCAGCTGGACAGCGGAGCGGTCTACGACCGGCACCTGTTGGCCATCGCCGTCGCCGCGCAGGACGTCGTCCGCGCCGCTCAGCGGCGCAGCCTGGGAGCTCATGCGCCCGTCGGTCGATGGGCGTGACCGCACCGGTCGGGGTGACAACGGGGTGACGCCTCCGCAGGCCGCCCCGGGAGCACCCGAAGCGGTCTCACCCCGACGTGGCTGGCAGCAATCGAACGACACCAGCGCCTCCTGGGGGTGACCGGCACTACCCGTCGTCGACTGAGGAGATGCCATGACCGTTCGTCTGCTGACCACCGAAGAGGTCGCCGCCCGTTTCCGCACCAGCCCGGCCACCGTCCGCTACTGGCGTCACGTCGGCATCGGCCCCACCGGGGTCAAGGTCGGCCGTCGGGTGCTCTACGACGAGGCGGAGTGCGACCGGTGGTGGGAAACCAAGGTCGCGGCGTCGCTGCACGGCACCCGCTGAGCCGATCGAGCCGCCACCGGACCATCGCTGCTAACCGAAAGCCCTGTCCGCTGCGCTGCCATAGCTCGGCCTGGTGAACCTTCGGATAGGTGACCCAGCCGAATCGACCGACACCCCGTCAGGTCCTGGACCTCCTCGACCACGTTCGCGCCGCCGGCAACCTCCGTCCCTGAAGGCGGCTTCAAGGACTCATACGTATGACCTCTTTAGTCACGTTCACCGGTCGTGCCCGCTGACGCATTCGGTGGACGAGGGCCAGCGGGCACTGTTTACGCGAGGATGTCACTCAGCAGCAAGGCAAGTGGCGAGACCCAGGCCGAGGCAACCATAACGGCAGCGATGGTGCTTTGAATCCCCATCATCCGGAAGTCGAACTCATCACCGTCGCGGCGGCTAATGAACCACAGAGCGAAGCTGACTGCCACTAAGATTGCTGCAACCATAACGCTGAAGACGCCGGCTGACGCAAACAGAGCTGCCAGCTCAAGCCAACTCCGACGAGGTGAGGTCAGGACTACAGTCGCCAGAAATGACCCGGCTACAAGCGAAAGGAGCCACCATGGCGTCCATCTCGGCCTGAGTAGCGATCCGAAGGACAGGGTCCGCGCCACGGCGCCGCCAACTAGTGCAGCGGCCAGAATGGCTGAAAGTGGAATATCGAAGATCGGGAATGCTGCCCTGGACAGTAGTACGTTGAGTTGTCCTGCGAGCACAACGGCGATGCCACCCAGTGTGGCACATGGAAGCGACAAGCCTGAAAAGATGGCTTTAGGATTGCCCAGGGCCTCTACTCGCTTGGTGACGGACGGGTGAAACGCGAGCAGTCCGAACCGAGGAGTGTCGAGGATCGTATGGTTGGCAAGTTGATCTCGAACTGCGTCGCCAACGACTCCCGCAGAAATGGCGTCTGCAGCCAATTCCCTGGCACGGCTATACCCGCGGGAGTTGGCTGCGGCCAGTACCGCGATCAATAGCAGAGCTACAGTCGTGTATGGATCGCTGCGCACCAGTGTCAGTTGGACAAGAACCGCGATGACCAAAGCGCTGGATAGGTGATAGTAGACGAGCGAGTCTGCCAGCCCGATGTGCGCGCACTCGTGGGCCCACTGAGATTCACGGGCCATCGGATTGCGTTGCCAATGTAGTGCAGCTGCTCTGCTGAGCACGACGACCGGGCGATTGAAGGGGCCGCGCACACTGGCCGATGGGCGCGTCCCGGGGACAATCACAACGCTCGGGGTGATAGACCGTCCTTCGAAGTGGTCGGACAGGTGGCCATGCTGTTCAACGTCCCACGCCACGGCGCCCTTGGGGACTCTCCGACGCCACCGTGAGAGCTGGCCTGCGAGCAGTACGTTTGTGACCACTAGCAGGAGACCAGCATTGATCTCGGCATGAATCCAAAAGGTGAGAGTTGCGACGGCACTTGGCCAGGCGTGGATGTTTGCTGATGATCGAACAAAGGCGACCGTGTTCCTGCCGCGCCCGCGAGGACGCACTGCCTATGCCTGCCCTTTCTGAATTCGGCTAACTATTGCGGCAGCCAGCACACGCGCCTTTTCTGGTTTCATATTGAGGTCGCCGGCGAGGCGGGCGATCTCCTGCTCCAACTCATCCATGCTCAGCGACTCTGTCGCACGACCCGCCGTCTGTGGCGGTTCTACGTGGCGTCCAAGAACCTTGCGCGTCCAAAACTTCAGCTTTTCATCGAGGATCGCTTTAGCTTCGCCATGGACGACGCCAAAGGCCCAAGCTCCAACCACAATCGCGTAAGGAGCTACCAGATCGACTACGGCTTCCGCACCGAAACCCGCGGGACCAGAATTGCGATGAAACGTGACCCACCGACTCGGGGGCCGCAACAATTCTTGTGCGAGTTCGGTTTCGTCTGGCTGCGTCGCCTGCACCACGTCAAGGACAAGGGCGGTTTCCTGCGGCGACAGGTCATGCTTCATGAGGTCCGCCCTCGGGGTTGTTGCCATGATGGACAAGGATGCCCACCGCTGGGTAGCCCAGGGCCGACAACCGGACAGGCTCAGGCTGCATCACTAGGGCTCGGGTAATCAAGCGCCGACTCGCCGGTACGGGGTCGAGCTGAGGAGTTGCGACGGCAGGGGTGTCGTGGTCAGGCAGCCATCCTCTACTCCGTTGCGATGGCAGCCGTCCGTAACGCCGCCGGCTTCTGCGCCCGGGCCTACCTGGAGGGTGTCCCAGAGTGGGCCGCTTAGGGATACCCCAAGCCCCTGCCGATCTGCAGCAGCCGGGCGAACGTCGGCGGTCGCGGTTGCAAGTCAGCGTCAATCAGGTCGCCTAACCGTCGCAGCAGGTGACCCGTCATCGACCGAGCACCCGGGCGGCTTCGGCGCTGACCACCTGGCGGCCGAAATAGACGTCCAGAGTCATCGACGGGTTGGCGTGGCCGAGCTGATCAGCGACCTGGCGCGGGGTGAAGCCTGCTTCGTCCAGCCGGGTGGCCACGGTCTTGCGGAAGGTGTGCGAGGTGACCCACGACCACGGCCCCTCAGCGCAGCGAACCGGGCGGCCGGCCGCCGTCTTGCTCGTCGCCGGCTGGAGGCCGGTCCCGTCGCAGACCTCGCACTCGAAGGAGTCCAGCAGCTGGCGCAGGTCGCCGGAGACGCTGTTCGGGTCGCGCAACGTCCCGGCGAACGGGGCCGGGAACACCAGCGCGGTGTCCGGCCGCAGGGGTGACGTCAGCCGGCGGCGCACCATTTCGACCGCGAAGTCCGGCACCGCGACGATCCGCCAGCCGGCGGCGGTCTTGGTCCGCGGTTGCACGACCATCCCTTGCTTGGGCACCCGCACCGCGGTGGCGTTGACCTCCCAGGTGCCGGCGTCCAGGTCCAGCAGCGGCCGACCGGCGGTCTCCCCCGTCCGCAGCGCCACCGCCTCGCCGATCCGGGCGCCGGTCGCGAGCATCCAGTCGACCAGGTCGGGCAGGTCCAGGTCGTTGGCCCGGCCACTCCCCCGGAGCAGCTCGACCAGCCGCGCGGTCTGCTCAACCGTGAGCGCCCGCGGCGCCTTCTTCGCGGTGGTGTCGATCCGGACGGTGACGTCGCGCACGGGGTTGGCGGTGATGGCGCCGTCGTCGATGGCCTGGGAGAACATGCCCGACAAGCACGCCCGGGCAGTCTTGGCCGCCCCGGGCCCACTGGCCTTGGCGATCGCGGTGAGCGCCCGGCCGACCCGCCCGGGGGTGACCTCCTGCAGCGTCAGCTGGCCGAAGGCGGGCAGCACTGACGTGCGGATGACGGAGCGGTAGGTGCGCTCAGTACCGGTCGACCAGCCGTGGTCGGTGGCCAGCCAGGCCTCGACGAGCGCGGACACCCGGGAGCTGGCGGTGATGACCCCGGCTCCCCCGGGGCCACGGCGGGCGGCCAGCTCGGTCTTCAGCGCCCGCTCGGCGGCGGCGCGACTGGTTCCGGTCTTGGAGACCAGCCGGGTGCGGCCGTCGAAGTCCCGGAAGCGGGCGCGGGCCTGCACCTCACCGCTGGGCAGGAGCAGGAAGCCGATCTTGCCGAACGTACCCACCGGCAGCGGTGGTCGTCCCATGCGGCGCCGCCCCCTCATCGGTTTCCGATGAGTTGATGATGCCTGGTTGGAAGCCCCAAAGCTATAAGCCCTGGTCAGAGCTCCCCCGATAGGACTTGAACCTATAACCCTGCGATTAACAGTCGCATGCTCTGCCAATTGAGCTACGGGGGAACGACGGGTGGTGTGCCCGCGCGCTCGTAGAGGTTACCCCACCGCCGGCGATGCTCCCGGCGGGGGTCTCCGGGCGCGTCGTCCCCCACCAGGGTGACGACGCTCCAGCCACCAGCCGCCGATGCCGACGTCCTCTCCATGGTGACGGCGTGGCGATCGGTGGTGGCGAGGGCCACCGCCCGCATGGAGTGGGGCGCCGCCACCATCCTCGTCATCTGCCTCACCGCCGCGCTGCCGCTGTACGCACTCAGCGCCTACCGGTGGTCGGTCGGCGCGCTCGGCGACGCCCGCCTCGGCGTCGCCGGCGCGACGGTGTGGACGGCGATGGCCGGCTACGTGGCGTTGCGCCGCCGCCTCGGCCCCTGGGACAGCGGCACGCTGGTCGCCCTCGCCAGCACCGTGATGGTCGTCCTGGGCGTCGGCCTCGACGACCTCAACGTCCGCTGGATGTGCGCCACCGCCCTGGTCGTCGTCCCGGTGGCATCGGCCATGCTGCTGCGCGCCCGCGGCGTGGCGATCACCACGGCCGTCGCCGTCGTCGGGGTCGTCGCGATCAGCCTCAACCTGCCGGCACCGCCCGTGCTGCGGGCCTACGCGGCGCTCATGATGGTCGCCATGGTGGTCGCGCCGATCAGCGTCGTCACCGTCCTGGTCCGCCGCATGCAAGCCGCCCGCGACCTGGCCCGCACCCTGGCCGTCACCGACCCGCTCACCGGGCTGGCCAACCGGCGCGGGATCGAGGAGCGGGCCGGCGCCTTGCTGCGCGCGGCTGCCGCGGCCGGCCAGCCGGTGACCGTGATGGCCATCGACCTCGACCACTTCAAGAGCGTGAACGACACCCACGGGCACGCGGTCGGCGACCGGGTGCTCACCGCCGTCGCCCAGACGCTCACCCGGGTCGCCCGCGCCGAGGACCTGCTGGTCCGGCTCGGCGGCGAGGAGCTCGGCTGGATCTCCCACTTCCCGACCGCCGCGGACGTCGTCGCCGCCGCTGAGCGGCTGCGCACCGCCGTGCACGAGACCACCGGACCCGACCTCCCCGCGGTCTCGGTCAGCGTCGGCGTGGCCACCGCCCACCTGGCCGCCGACTCCGACCCGGCGGCCGCCGTCCTCGGCCTGCTCAGCACCGCCGACCGGGCGCTGTACGCGGCCAAGCGGGCCGGGCGCGACCGCGTCGTCCACGCACGGCCGGGCCGCGAGCCCGCGCTCGCCCGGTGACCTGCGGCCTCACCGGGTGACCTCGGGAGCTGGCCGGTAGCGTCATCGCTTCCCCGAGACCAGGAGGTCCCCCGTGGCCAAGCTGTCCTTCCTCGCCGGCTTCGGTGCCGGCTACGTCCTCGGCGCCCGGGCCGGCCGTGAGCGCTACGAGCAGATCCGCCGCGTCTACCAGCACGCCAAGGACGACCCGCGCCTGCAGACCGCTGCCGGCATGGCCCAGGCCCGCGCCGACGCCGCGGTCGACTCGGTCAAGACCCGGCTGGGCAACGAGACCGGCCCGCGCTGACCCACTGAGGCGGCCCGGCGGTCAGCGGGTCGGGTCGTCGGCGTCGACCGCCGCGGCCAGCCGCTGCCTGGCCGCCTCGCGAGCCGCCGGGTCGTCCCGGTCGGCGTCGTCGTCGAACACGACCGTCCACTCCCGGGCCGCCTGACCGGGCACCCGTCGGGCCACCAGCAGCACTGCGCCACCGCCGGGCAGCGGGTGCCGCTGGCTGGTCACCACGGTGCGGTCGACCCGGGTGCGCAGCACGCCGGGCAGCTCGCCGGCGGTGCGCAACACGTGCCGCTGCGCCGGCTGGCGGGCCTGCACCCCCGGCTCCACCTCGGTCAGCGGCACCACCGTGAAGGTGCCGCCCGCACCGGCCGCCGCCCAGCGCGCGGTGGCGATCTCGTGCCACCCCAGCACCGGAGGCGTGCTGGACCCCGGCCCCGGGACGACGCGCAGCCCCCGCGAGGTGGCCACTGTCCAGCCGCCGTCGACCCGCTCCCCCCAGGCCAGCACCCGCTCGTCGGCGTCCGTGTCGACGGCGGCGCGCACCGGCTCGGGCGGGCGGGCGAACCGCGCACGCACCGCCCCGATCAGGCTCACGGGGTCAGGCCGCCGGCCGCACGCTTGCGCAGCGAGATGGCCAGCTGTTCCAGGTCCATCAGCTTCTTGAACGCCCGCATGTACTCGTCCTGGGCCTCGATCGGGTTCGTGCGCTGCAGCTTGCCCTTCAGCGCCGCGATCTCCCGGACCGTCGCCATCTCGTGCAGCCGGGCCATCAGCGCGTTGACGTAGGTCGGGTCGTTCTCCCCCACCGCGTGCAACGGCTCCACCGCCAGCGCGGTCAGCATCGCCTTCGCCGTCTCCCGGTCGCAGTGCGCCGACACCTCGTCCAGCCACTCCGGCCCGGTCGCCGTCGCACTCGCCGCTCCCCCGGCCGCCTGCACCGCCGCGGCCACCGCTGCATAGTCCGGGTGGGTGTAGAGGCTCGGTTCCACCGCGTCGAACTGCGGCCCGGCGATCTCCGGGCACTGCAGCGCCGCCTTGACCGCCTCCCGCTCCACCTCCACCGCGGCGTCGTCCGGGGTGCGCTGTGGCGTCCGCGGCCGCTGCTTGGGGCGGCTGCCGCCGGTGTCCCCCGCCAGTGCCCGCACCCGGGCGACGACCTCGCTCTCGTCGGGCAGGCCGAGCAGGCCGGCCAGCCGGCGGGCGTAGGCCGGGCGCAGCGCGTGGTCCTTGATCTGGGCCAGCAGCGGGGCGGTCTTCTCCAGCGCGGCGACCCGGCCCTCCACGGTGTCCAGGTCGTACTCGCCCAGCATCGTCCGCAGCACGAACTCGATCAGCGGCGTGCGCCGGGCGATCAGGTCACGCACCGCGGCGTCCCCGTGCGCCTGGCGCAGCTCGCACGGGTCGCGGCCCTCCTGCTCGACCGCGACGAAGGTCTGCGCCACGAAGCGCTGGTCCTCCTTGAACGACTTCATCGCCGCCGCCTGACCGGCCGCGTCGCCGTCGAAGGTGTAGACCACCTCCCCGCGGAACTCGTCCTGGTCCATCAGCAGCCGGCGCAGCACGTTGATGTGCTCCGGGCCGAACGCCGTGCCGCAGGAGGCGACCGCCGTGGTCACCCCGGCGACGTGGCAGGCCATCACGTCGGTGTAGCCCTCGACGACGACGGCCTGGTGGTTGCGGGCGATGTCGCGCTTGGCCCGCTCCACGCCGTACAGCACCGAGCTCTTCTTGTAGAGCGGGGTCTCCGGGGTGTTCAGGTACTTCGGGCCCGGGTCGTCGTCCATCAGCTTGCGGGCACCGAAGCCGATCACGTCACCGGTGAGGTCGCGGATCGGCCAGATCAGCCGGCGGTGGAACCGGTCGATCAACGTGCCCCGCGACGACTCCTTGGCCAGGCCGCCGGTGACCAGCTCGTCCTGGGAGTAGCCCAGCCCGCGCAGGTGCCGGGTCAGCGTGTCCCAGCCGCCGGGGGCGTAGCCGCAGTGGAAGTCCAGCGCCACCTGCCGGTCGAAGCCACGATCGGCGAGGAAGCTGCGCGCCGGTGCGGCCTCGGGGGTCATCAGCTGGGCGGCGTAGAACTCCGCGGCCGCGGCGTTCGCGGCCACCAGCCGGGCCCGCTGACCGGCGTGCGCCCGGTCCGGGCCCGCGGTCGCGCGGCCCCCCTCGTCCTCGTACTTGAGCTGCACCCCGGCCCGGCCGGCCAGCAGCTCCACCGACTCGGAGAACGACAGGTGGTCGATCTCCTGCACGAACCGGATGACGTCGCCGCCGACCCCGCACCCGAAGCAGTTGCCGGTGAGCAGGTTGTCCTCGAGCGTGAACGCGTGGGTGCCGGGCACCTCGGCGCAGTAGACCTCCTCGACCCGGTCGCTCCACTCGACCGACTGGACGACCCAGTTCTTCCGCTCGTACTTCTTGTCACGGGCCAGGTGCCGCTCGCGGTGCTGGTCGATCAGGAAGAACGACTCGGGCAAGCCCTTGGTCATGAAGCGCAGGTTGTAGATGTCGCTCGGGACGCCGTCGATGCCGACCCGGTTCTGCTTCGCGATGCCGAAGGTGCCGATGCCCAGTCGGGTGCACAGCCGCCGCACGTACTCCAGGTCGTCCGGGTTCGCGGAGTTCAGAATCGCGTCGCCGTCCTCGGCCACACAGCCGTCGGCAGCGAAGTAGCCGGCCAGCCAGCCGAGCAGATAGGACGTGTCGTCGTCCAGCGACGGGCGCTCGTCCTTGAAGTACGCGGGCAGCCCGTAGAAGCGGGTGCCGCGCTCGTCGGACCAGCTTCGGCAGCCGTCGAAGAAGTGGGCGAGCTGCGCGTCCTTGTCGCCGTACAGGACGGCGATGGACCCGGCCCCTGAACGCGTGCCGTCGCCGTAGACCAGCCCACGCGCCACCCCGAACGGCGAGGGCCGGGTGGCCGGGTTGAGCACGCGGCTGACCGGGAACGAGTGCGAGAGCCGGTCGCCGGGGCGCAGGTCCTTGGTGAGCTTCTCGCGGCGCTGCTGCCGCAGTGCACCCGACGGGACGAACCACCGGTGCTCGTCCGTGGCGTGCACGATCTTGGTCCGGCCGTTCCGGGTCAGCGTCAGGCGCATCAACCGCTGGACGCCGTAGCTCCGAAACGGCGCCTCGACCCAGCCACCGTCCCCGTTCAGCACCCGCACGGTCTTGCCGGCGAGCTCGCGGATCGGGATGGTGCCGTCCTCGGTGAGCACCCCGGTCTCGCCCGCCAGGCAGTGGTACAGCCCTCGCGACGGGGTCACCTGGAAGGACGGCGACTTCTCGTCGTGGAACGGGCACAGCCCCTTGAGGCTGCCGCCGCCGGCGCGCTTGAGCTGCAGGTGCTCGCCGATGATCTCGTCGATCTTGGTGCGCTCGCGGACCAGCGCGATGTCCGCAGCACGGATGCGTCCCCGGCCGGCCATCAGCTGCTCCCGCCGATGACCGCCGCGGACGTCGCGCCGACGACCACGGCGTTGTTCCGCCGGGTGACCACCAGCTCGATCCACAGCAGGAACACCCGGGTGGCCAGCGGCAGGTCGTCGTCCGCGGTCAGCGTCGGGCGCGGCGACCAGCCACCGGTGGTGCCGCTCTCGGCCACGGTGCGGCCGCCGGTGGTGTAGCGGTGCGTGCCCTGCCACCACGAGCTGCTGGTCATCTCCACGGTCGCGCCGTCCAGCTCCAGCTGCCAGGTGCCCTTCCACAACGACGTCTGCCGCGCGCGCAGCCGCACGGCGTCGTCCGGCTCGGCCTCCCAGCGGGCGGTCAGCTCACGCCCCCGCTTGCCGAACACCCAGGTGCGGTCGCCGATGACGGCGGTCGCGGCCTCCTTCCAGTTCGACGCGTGCAGCGTCGCCACCACGGCCTCGCCCTCCAGCACCGGCACGGTGCCCTTCGGGGTGCCGTGCGACCCGCTCTTGCCCAGCTCCAGCACGGTCCTCCTCCTCAGCCGATCCCCGGCGCGCCGGCGACGCTCTCGCCGGTGGCGCGGTAGAGCAGGTACGCGGCCGTCTCGCGCAGGATGTACCTGAACTGCGTCGTACGGGTGTGCACCGCCGGGCCCTGCCGGGTCGGCGAGCTGCTGGCGGTGATGCCGGCGTCCTCGGCCATCCGCTCGGCGCGCAGCACGTGCCACGGGTCGGTCACCAGCACGGCGGTCTGCCAGCCGCGATCGTCGAACTCCGCGCCCACCGCCCGCATGCTCTCCAGGGTGTCCACGCCCTCCTCGACGGCGAGCAGCGCGTCCTCGTCCACGCCGGCCTCGGCCAGGTACTGCCGGCCGGCTTCGGCCTCGCTGAACTCGTCACCGGCGGCGCGGCCGCCTACGGTGACGATCCGCGGCGCGACGCCGTCCTCGTAGAGCCGCAGGGCGTGCTCCAGCCGGGCCTCGAAGATCGAGGACGGGACGCCGTTGTACTGCGCGGACCCGAGCACCACGATCGCGTCGGAGTCCGGGCGGGCGTCCTGCCGCGCCGTCCACCAGATGGCCAGTGCCGTGGACCCGGTCAGCAGCACCGCCGCCGTCACCAACGCCCCCGCCACCCGGACGGCCAGCCGCCCTGCCATCCCTGCCACGCGTCATGGGTACCACGCCCGGCTGACCTCGGTGCCGGGCCTGGGGACGGCGTGCCGCTCAGCCCGCCGTGCTGGTGCCGCAGACCTTCGTGCCGCCCTCCGGGACGACGGTCAGCTCCGTGGTGGTGACCGCCCCGTCGTCGTCCCAGCGCACCTGGACCAGCCGCGCCGGTTCGCCGTCGACCTCGGTCTCGGTCGACCCGGTCACCTCCGGGTCGCCCGGCTGCAGGTACTCCGCCGCCAGCTGGTCGGGCGGCACCTGCGCCCGGACGTCGTCGCAGATCAGCCCGTAGGCGGTCTCGAGGTCGCCCTGGGACAGCGCGGCGGTGAAGACGCCGGCCACCTCGCGCGACTGGTCGTCCCCCGACCCCTTGTAGAGGGTCATGCCCCCCACCATGACGACCGCGATCAGCACCGTGACGCCGAGCAGGGCCAGCAGCGTGCCGTTGCGGTTGCGCGGCGTGCCGGTGTGCAGCGGCGCCGGGTCGTCGTCGTAGAGGAACGGGCCTTGCGTCACTGGTCGGCTCCTGTCCCGGTGGGGGTCATCCGCCGCCCACCAGCAGTTCGGCCCCGGCCGGTGGGCGCGGGTCGTCACGGTCGGCCAGCCAGCCCTCGGGCAGCGCCACCGGCCGCGGCGGGCTGGTGCGCCCGCGCGGGGCACCGAGCACCGCCTCCGGGTAGGGCTGGTCGGGGATGCGGTCCAGCAGCTCGGCCAGCTCGTCCAGCCCGGACACCATGGCCAGCGCCCGCCGGACGTCGGAGCCGACCGAGAACCCCTTGAGGTACCAGGCGACGTGCTTGCGGAAGTCGGTGCAGCCGTGCACCTCGCCCTGGTCGGCGGCCAGCAGCGTGGCGTGCCGGTGCATGATCGCGGCCACCTCGCGGAAGGTCGGCATCGTGCGCCGCGCCGAGCTGGCGAACGCGGCCGCCAGGTCGCCGAACAGCCACGGCCGGCCCAGGCAGCCCCGGCCGACCACGACGCCGGCGCAGCCGGTCTCGGCGACCATCCGCAGCGCGTCGTCGGCCTCCCAGAGGTCGCCGTTGCCGAGCACCGGGATGTCGACGGCCTCCACCAGCCGGGCGATCGGCGCCCAGTCGGCGGTGCCGCTGTAGAGCTGGTCGGCGGTGCGGCCGTGCAGGGTGATCGCGGCCGCGCCCTCGTCCTGGGCGATCCGGCCGGCGTCGAGGTAGGTGACGTGGTCGGCGTCGATCCCGATCCGGGTCTTGATCGTCACCGGGACGTCGCGCGCGGCCCCGACCGCGGCGCGGACGATGTCGCGCAGCAGCACGCGGTGCCAGGGCAGGGCCGAACCGCCGCCCTTGCGGGTCACCTTGGGCACCGGGCAGCCGAAGTTCAGGTCGATGTGCGCCGGGCGGGTGCCGGCGACGTGCTCGTCGACCAGCATCTCCACCGCGCGGCCCACGGTGGCCGGGTCGACGCCGTACAACTGCACGCTGAACGCGTCGGCCTCACCGGGCGCGGCCTGCACCATCTGCAGGGTCTTCTCGTTGCGCTCCACCAGCGCCCGCGTGGTGATCATCTCGCAGACGTAGAGGCCGGCGCCGAACTCGCGGCACAGCGTCCGGAACGCCGGGTTGGTGATGCCGGCCATCGGCGCGAGCACCACCGCCGGCTCGACGGTCAGCCCGCCGAGCTGCAACGGGGGCAGCGCCGCCGTCCGCTCGAGGGTGCTGGTCACGGCTCCCAGGGTAGGTGGCTGCGCCGTGTGCCCGGGCTCACGGCCGGCCCCCGGCTCGGCGGGGTGGCCGAGACGGCCGGGTGACCGAGACGGAGGGGTGGGTCAACCCGGTTCGCCTGACGTTGAGCCGTCCCATGACGCGGCTCAACGTCAGCTCCGGCGGGTTGACCCGGTCGCCGGCTCACGGCCAGTGCCCGGCTCGGCGTCGGGTGCAGCAGGTTGACCCGGTCGGCGGTTAGCAGGCTGGCGGCTCAGGTGCCCGGCGCTGTCCCCCGGCGAGCGGTCCGTCCACCGGCGGTTCCGAGCGCCCGTCTCGGGTCCAGCGGGCGGTCAGGCTGCCGGGATGACCGTCTCGGTGCCCGTCCCGATGACCGTCGACGAGCCAGGACGTCGTCGGTTGGGGGTCTTCACCACCGCCGAGCTGACCGGAGCCGGGATCGGGGAGCGCGAGGTCCGGACGGCGGTCCGGGCCGGGACGTGGGTGCGGCTCCGCACCGGCGTCTTCATCACCGCACGCGACCTGGCCGAGGTCGAGCGGACCGGACGGCGCCCCGGGCTCGACGCGCTGGCCGTCACGACCGGCTTGGCCCGGCCGTCCGCCGTCCTGAGTGGGGCGACGGCGGCGTGGGTCTGGGGCCTGCCCCGTCCGAGGTCCGTCCCGCCGACGGTCGAGCTGACCGACCCGCACCGGTGGCGCCGGGGACGCGGGTGGCTGATGACCCGGGCCGAGCTGCCGGACGACGAGGTCACAGTGCGCGGCGCCTACCGGGTCACGACCGCGGCCCGCACCGTCGTAGATCTCGCCCGGGACTGGCCGGAGGTGGACGCTGTGGCCGCCGCCGACGCCGCCCTGCTGCGCGGGCTGACCACTCGCGAGGAGCTGGGCCGGGTCCTGCAGCGGCAGTCGTGCGTGCCCGGCGTGCCGCGGAGCGTGCGGGCGGTCGCACTCGCGGACGGCCGGGCCGAGTCGTGGCTGGAGACCCACGGGCGGCTGACCATCGCCGCGCTGGGCCTGCCGCCATTCGTCCCGCAGGTGGAGCTCTGGGTCGACGGTCGGCTGGTGAAGGTCGTCGACGGCTGGTACCCCGAGCAGGCAGTCGCCCTGGAGTTCGACGGCCGGGTGAAGTACCGCCGTCCGGCGTTCGGGCGGACCCCCGAAGAGGAGCTCTGGCGAGAGAAGCGGGCCGAGGACGAGCTCCGGTCCCGGGGCATCCGGTTCGTCCGTGCTGCCGCCGTCGACCTGGGCAGCCGGCGTGCCGACTTCGACCGGCTGGTCCGGCGGATGCTGTCCACCCCCGGACCGCCGATCCGGGACTGGACCGAGATCCCCCGATCCACCGGCCGGCACTGGGACCCGTCGGACGGGGACGCCGGTTGGCTGGCCCGGGTCGACGACCTGGTGGGGGTGGATCGAACCGGTCACCTGGTCGGGGTGGATCGAGCCGGACAGGTGGGTTGAGCCGCCTGACCTGACGTTGAGCCGCGCCGTGGCACGGCTCAACGTCAGGTCAGCCGGGTTGACCCGGGCGACAGCAGGCTGCGCTGGCCGTCAGCAGCCGGGGAGGCGGGACCCCAGGTAGCTGACGACCTGGGAGAGGGCGACCCGCTCCTGGGACATGGTGTCCCGCTCCCGGATGGTCACCGCGTCGTCCTCGAGGGTGT
Organism: uncultured Modestobacter sp.; assembly: GCF_947486615.1. Classification (GTDB taxonomy): domain Bacteria; phylum Actinomycetota; class Actinomycetes; order Mycobacteriales; family Geodermatophilaceae; genus Modestobacter. The sequence continues at coordinate 208,872 of NZ_CANKUD010000008.1, read as the reverse complement.
CGAAGTCGACCGTGATGCAGAACGGGGTGCCGACCTCGTCCTGGCGGCGGTAACGGCGGCCGATCGCGCCGGCGTCGTCGAAGTCGACGTTCCAGTTCTTGCGCAGCTCGGCGGCCAGGCCGCGGGCCTTCGGCGAGAGGTCGGCGTTGCGCGACAGCGGCAGGACGGCGGCCTTCACCGGCGCCAGCCGCGGGTCGAGCTTGAGCACCGTGCGGGTGTCGACGCCGCCCTTGGCGTTGGGCGCCTCGTCCTCGGTGTAGGCCTCGACCAGGAAGGCCATCAGCGAGCGGGTCAGCCCGGCCGCGGGCTCGATGACGTAGGGCGTCCAGCGCTCGCCGGAGGCCTGGTCGAAGTAGGACAGGTCGGTGCCGGAGTGCTCCGAGTGCGTCTTCAGGTCGAAGTCGGTGCGGTTGGCGATGCCCTCCAGCTCGCCCCACTCCGAGCCGGTGAACCCGAACCGGTACTCGATGTCGACGGTGCGCGTCGAGTAGTGGCTCAGCTTCTCCTTCGGGTGCTCGTAGTGCCGCAGGTTGTCCGGGGAGATGCCCAGGTCGGTGTACCAGCGGGTGCGCTCGGTGATCCAGTAGTCGTGCCACTCGGCGTCCTCGCCGGGCTTGACGAAGAACTCCATCTCCATCTGCTCGAACTCACGAGTGCGGAAGATGAAGTTGCCGGGGGTGATCTCGTTGCGGAAGGACTTGCCGATCTGGCCGATGCCGAACGGCGGCTTCTTCCGGGCCGCGCCCATCACGTTGGCGAAGCTGACGAAGATGCCCTGCGCGGTTTCCGGGCGCAGGTAGTGCAGCCCCGACTCGTCCTCGACCGGGCCGAGGTGGGTCCGCAGCATCATGTTGAAGTCGCGCGGCTCGGTCCACTGGCCCTTGACGCCGCAGTTCGGGCAGGTGATGTCGAGCAGGCCGTTCTCCGGGGCGCGGCCCTTCTTCTCCTCGAACTCCTCCTCGAGGTGGTCGGCCCGGAACCGCTTGTGGCAGTTCTGGCACTCGGTCAGCGGGTCGGTGAACACACCGACGTGACCGGAGGCCACCCACACCTGGCGGGGCAGGATCACCGAGGAGTCCAGGCCGACGACGTCGTCCCGGCTCTGGACGACGGTGCGCCACCACTGCTTCTTGATGTTCTCCTTCAGCTCCACGCCCAGCGGCCCGTAGTCCCAGGCGGAGCGGGTGCCGCCGTAGATCTCACCGGAGGGGAAGACGAACCCCCGGCGCTTGCAGAGGTTGACCACCTTCTCCAGGCGGGCGGGGTCGGCGGTACGGGCGGGGGCGGTGTCGCTGGGCACGGGGGCTCCATCCGGCTGGGGTGTCGGCGAGTGACCCCCAGACGGTAGTCGGCGCCCCGGTCCGGGTCCCGGCCGCACCGGCCACCGGGAGTTCACCGACAGATGGTGGTCGTCGTCGTGACGGCGTCCCTACGGTCCGTGGCATGACCGCTCCCTCGACGGCCGTCCCGCCCACCGCCCGGCCGGCGGCGGTCGACCAGCGACTGGCCCGCGCCACGGCCGGTCTCTGTCGCGACCACCCGCACGTCGCCCCGGCGGTGCGCGGCGTGCTGGCGCCGCTGCGCGACCGGGTGCGCCGGGTGCACGCACAGTGCCAGGACGCCGAGGCCGCTGCCTGGGCGGTCTACACCGCCGACCTGGACCGAGGGCTCGACGAGCTGTCGGTGGAGATCGGCCGCGCCGCCCAGCAGCCCGGCCGCGCGGTGGACGACGCGCTGGCCACCGCCGCCGTCCGGCTGGAGCTGCGGGCCTGGCAGCTGCGGCTGCGCACCCTGCGCGGCGAGGGCCAGGACGCGCGCGAGGCCGAGCAGCTGGCCGACCAGCTGGACCGGCGACTGGCCGAGCCCGGCGACGCCACGACCGCACTGGCGGACGACCTGGCCGCCCTCCGGCAGGCGGTCACCGCCGTCGAGCGCACGGGGCCGATCCGGAACTGAGAGGTCTTCGCGCAGGTCAGCGGCCGGTTCGGGTCACGTCGGGCGGGCCGACTGCCGATCTCCCGGGTGTACACCTGCGCCCCGGGGTCCCGGGGCGAGGTGGCGTCCCGGAGCGAGGAACGATGACCGGCCACCGCATCACGACGGCCCTGCGACTGCGCTCCCTGCGCGTCCTGCTGGTGCTGGTGGTGCTCGCCTGTTCCACCGTCCCGCTGGCCGCCCTCGGCGTCTTCGCCTGGCAGCGCAGCGAGGGCGACTGGGTCCGCAACTCCGGCGAGCTGCTGCAGAGCGAGGCCCGGTCCACGATCGACAAGATCGACCGGAACCTCTTCGAGCGCTACGGCGACGTGCAGGCCTTCGCGTTCAACCCCGACGCCTCCGCCGACCCGGCCACCGTCGCCGCGGCCGCGGACTTCTACAGCACCAACTACGTCATCTACGACCTGCTGCTGGTCGTCGACCTGACCGGCCGGGTGGTCGCCGGCAACAGCGTCACCGGGGACGGCGAGGCGATCGACCCGGCCAGCTACGCCGGCGCCGACCTGTCCACCCGCCCGTGGTTCGCCGAGGCGCTGGCGCTGCCCGCCGGCAAGACCTACGTGCAGGACCCCGAGGTCGACCCGCTGGTCGCCACCGCCACCGGCCGGGACGACGCCACGCTCGTCTTCGCCGCACCCGTGTACGGCCCGGACGGCAGCGTGCAGCGGCTGTGGGTCAACTGGGCCTCGGTGCCCCGGGTGATCGGGCAGATCATGGACGAACAGGTCGCCGGGCTGCAGACCCGCGGCCTGGACGTGACCGCGCAGATGCTGCGCAGCGACGGCGTCGTCCTGGTCGGGCCGGGCGCCGAGGACGGGCTGGACCTGACCGCCGGCGACTCCCCCGCCGCGACTGCCCTGGTCGGCGGGGAGTCCGGGCACGGCACCGACGAGCTCGCCGACGGCACCGGTTCCGCCGCGGAGAAGGTCCGCGGCTGGTCGGCGTCCCAGGGGGCGCTCGGGTTCGCCGGCTACGGATGGGGCGTCGTGCTCAGCGAGGACCTCGCCGACGCGGTCGCCCCGGCGTCGTCCTTGCTGCGGGCAGTGCTGCTGGTGGCGGTGATCGTCGCCGCGATCGTCGCCGTCATCGCCCTGCTGGTGGCCCGCGCCCTGACCCGGCCGCTGGACCGCGCCGTCGCCGCGCTCGAGCAGGTCGCCGAGGGCGACCTGCGGCCCCGGCTGCCGGAGTCGGGCACCGACGAGGTGCGCACGCTGGCGGCCGCGCTGAACCGGTCGCTGGAGAAGATGGGCGGCGCGCTGAACGCCGTGCGCGACCGCACCAGCGACCTGTCCGGTGCCTCCGAGCAGCTGCGCGGGCTCTCCGAGGACGTCGCCCGGGACGCCGCCCGCGGCACCGAGCTCGCCGGCGACGCCCGGGCCGCCACCGAGGCGGTCAGCGACAACGTGCGCACCGTCGCCGCCGGCGCGGACCAGATGGGCGCCTCGATCCGGGAGATCGCGCACTCCACCTCGGAGGCCGCCCGGGTCGGCGCCTCGGCCGTGGCCGCCGCCCAGGAGACGACCGCGATGGTCGCCCGGCTCGGGGAGTCCTCCCGGCAGATCGGCGACGTCGTCGGTGCGATCACCTCGATCGCCGAGCAGACCAACCTCCTCGCCCTCAACGCGACGATCGAGGCGGCTCGCGCCGGGGAGGCGGGCAAGGGCTTCGCGGTCGTGGCCAACGAGGTCAAGGAGCTGGCCCAGGAGACCCAGCGGGCCACCGAGGACATCGTCCGGCGGGTCGAGGCGATCCAGGCCGACACGGCCGGCGCGGCGGAGTCCATCGCCGGGATCGCCGCGGTCGTCGGGCAGGTCAACGACTTCCAGCAGACGATCGCCTCCGCGGTGGAGGAGCAGAGCGCGACGACGGCGGAGATGAGCCGCAACGTCGCCGAGGCCGCCAGCGGCACCGACGGGGTCAGCGCCAACGTGCGGTCGGTGACCGAGGCGGCGCGGTCGACGGCGGACTCCACCGAGTCGACCCGGGAGACGGCGGTGGCGCTGGCCTCGATCACCGAGGAGCTGCGCGGGCTGGTCGCGCGCTTCGAGCTGCCCTGAGGGATCAGTCGGTGAGGTAGACGCCGGGCTCGTCCAGGGCGTGCACCCACACCGGCGCCCCGGCGATCTTCACCTCTGCCGCGGACAGGCCACGGCGGTAGGCACCGACGCCGTCCCAGGTGGTGCACAGCGCGAACAGCTGCGGGGCGTCGGCGGACCGGCCGAGCTCTCCGCGGACGAAGCCGGGGCGCTCGCCCAGCGCGGCCAGCAGCTCGCCGGCAGCGGTCAGGAACGCCGGGACGGCGGCCTCGTCGGGCACGAGCAGACGGGTGACGGCGAACAACGGGGCAGCCTCCTCGTGGGCGACAGAGTTGACAATCGTTCTCAGCCGCTCGGACGATGGTCCCATGTCCGCGTCCGTGACCCCGTCGACCCGGCCGGTGGCCCGGACCGTGCCCGCCGACGTCCAGGCCGCCAGCGAGCTGCTGGCCGCCCTCGCCTCACCGCTGCGGATGTCGATCGTGACCCTGCTCGACGAGCACGGCTCACGCTGCGTGCACCAGCTGGTGGACGCGCTCGGCGTGCCGCAGCCGCTGGTCTCCCAGCACCTGCGGGTGCTGCGCGACACCGGCCTGGTGACCGGGGTGCGCCGGCACCGGGAGGTCGACTACCGGCTGGTCGACGGGCACGTGGCGCACATCGTCCGCGACGCCCTCGCCCACGCCGCCCACGGCACCGACTGAGCACCCGGCCGATCGCGGGCCGCGCCACCGGCAGCGCAGCAGCTACGGCTCGTGGGGCGGCTCGCCCGGATCTCCGCCTCCCCGGCGGGAGCTGCGGCGGGTCATCTGCTCCCCGCGGTCCTGTCGCCACCACTGGAACCTGATCGCCAGGTACCCCAGCACCACCACGACGCAGCCGGCGATGACGACGCCGGCGATCACCGCCGTGGCGACGGGGCCGTAGCCCAGCCCGGGGCCGTACTCCCGGGCCAGGACGACCGTGCCGGTCCGGTCCGCGACGAGCACCCCCGCAGCGCGCTCAGCGAGTGCCTCGGCGGTGATGCTCACGCGCTGCCGAAGCGGCGTTGCCGGCTGGCGTACTCCTCGCACGCCTGCCACAGGTGCCGGCGGTCGAAGTCCGGCCACAGGGTGTCCAGGAAGACCAGCTCGGCGTAGGCCGCCTGCCAGAGCAGGAAGTTGCTGGTCCGGTTCTCCCCGGAGCTGCGCACGAACAGGTCGACGTCGGGCATGTCCGGCTCGTCGAGGAACCGGGCGACGGTCTCCTCGGTGACCTTGTCCGGCTTGATCCGCCCGGCGGCGACCTCGCGGGCGATCGCCGCGGCGGCGTCGGCGATCTCGGCCCGGCCGCCGTAGTTCACGCACATCGTGAGGGTCAGGACGTCGTTGTCCTGGGTCAGCTCCTCGGCGATCTCCAGCTCCTTGATCACGCTGCGCCAGAGCTTCGGACGGCGCCCGGCCCAGCGCACCCGCACACCGAGGTCGTGCATCTCGTCGCGCCGGCGGCGGATCACGTCACGGTTGAAGCCCATCAGGAACTTCACCTCGTCGGGACTGCGCTTCCAGTTCTCGGTGGAGAACGCGTAGGCGCTGATCGCCCCGATGCCCAGCTCGATGGCGCCCTCGACGCAGTCGAACAGCGAGGCCTCGCCCGCCTCGTGCCCGGCGGTGCGCGGCAGCCCCCGCTGCTTCGCCCACCGGCCGTTGCCGTCCATCACGATCGCGACGTGGTGCGGCACCTTGTCCGCCGGGATCGCCGGCGGCGTGGCGCCCGAGGGGTGCGGGTTCGGCTGCTTCACCTCGCGCCTCACCCTGTCACCGGTTCGCTCCCGCGGATCGCTCCGCTCCTCGCTGCGATGCCCACGACCCTCTCCGCTCACGTTCGGTCCACCAGCGGCAGCGAGCGCAGGCCGCGCTCCAGGTGCCACTGCAGCAGCGCGGCGACCAGGCCGCTGCCCTCCCGCCGGTTGGTGCCGAGGCTGGCCTCGGCATGCCCCCAGTCGCCGGACAACAGCGCCTCCATGAGCTCGATGGTGACCGGGCTGGGCATCGCCGAGCCGGTGGGCCGGCAGGACGGGCAGACGGTGCCCCCGGCCGGGACGGAGAAGTGCCGGTGCGGGCCGGCCTCGCCGCAGCGGGCGCAGTCGCCCAGGGCCGGTTCCCAGCCGGCCACCGACATCGCCCGCAGCAGGAACGCGTCGAGCACCAGCGCCGGCGGCTTCTCCCCCTCGGCCAGGGTGCGCAACGCACCGACGACGAGCAGGAACATCCGCAGCGAGGGTTCCTTCTCCTCCACCGTCAGCCGGTCGGCGGTCTCCAGCACCGCGGTGCCGGCGGTGTAGGCGCGGTAGTCGCCGACGATCTCGGTGCCGTAGGAGCGGATCGACTCGGTCTGGCTGACGATGTCGAGGTTGCGGCCGGTGTAGAGCTGCAGGTCGACGTGGCTGAACGGCTCGAGCCGGGCGCCGAACTTGCTCTTGGTGCGCCGCACGCCCTTGGCCACCGCCCGCACCTTGCCCGTGCGGCGGGTGAGCACGGTGACGATGCGGTCGGCCTCGCCGAGCTTCTGGGTCCGCAGCACGACGCCCTCGTCGCGGTAGAGCGCCTGCGGTGTGGTGCTCACTAGTAGCCCCGTCCCCCGGCGACGGATCGCTCCGCTCCTCGGTCGCTGGCGCTCCCTGCGATGCTCACTCGCCCGCCGCCTCAGTAGCCAAGCCGCTGGAGCTTCTTCGGGTCGTCCTGCCACTCCCCCAGCACCGTCACGTGCAGGGCCAGGTGCACCCGGCCGCCCAGCAGCGTCTCCAGCCCGACCCGGGCCTCGCTGCCGATCGCCTTGATCGTGGCGCCGCCCTTGCCCAGCAGCATCGGCTTCTGGCTGGGCCGCTCGACGTGCAGCAGCGCGTGCACCTCGGTGAACACCGCGTCCGGGTTGCGCGGGTCGGGCTTGCGGTTGATCTCCTCGACGGTGACGGCCAGGGAGTGCGGCACCTCCTGGCGCACCTTCTCCAGCGCCGCCTCGCGGACCAGCTCGGCGATCTGCCGCTCGACGTCCTCGTCGGTGGTCTGCTCGTCGGGGTACATCGGCGGCCCCTCGGGCAGCAGCCCGATCAGCAGGTCCTCCAGCAGCTCGACCTGGTCGCCGGCGACCGCGCTGACCGGCACGATCTCCTGGGCCTCGACCAGCTTGCTGGCGGCGACGAGCTGCTCGGTGACCTGCTTCTTGCTGGCCGCGTCGGTCTTGGTCACCACCAGCACGATCGGGGTGGTGACCTCCTTGAGCTGCCGGGCGATGAACGCGTCACCGGTGCCGACGGGCTGGTCTGCGGGGATGCAGAAGACGATCACGTCGACCTCGGACAGCGTGTCCCGGACGACGTCGTTGAGCCGCTGGCCCAGCAGGCTCTTGGGCTTGTGCAGCCCGGGGGTGTCGACGAGCACCAGCTGGCCGGCCGGCCGGTGGACGACGCCGCGGATGGCGTGCCGGGTGGTCTGCGGCCGGTTGCTGACGATGCCGACCTTCTCACCGACCAGGGCGTTCGTCAGCGTGGTCTTGCCGGCGTTGGGCCGGCCGACCAGGCAGGCGAAGCCGCTGCGGTACGGCGGCTGATCGGAGGAGGTCACGCCGTCCAGTCTCCCACTGCGCACCGACAGCACCGCCGCGGCAGCCGCCGGGTGCGTTCCTGGGATCATGACGGGCATGCCTCCCCGGTCCCGCCGCAACGACGGTGAGCCCCTGGTCGTGACCGCGGCCCGGGCCCGCGAGCAGCACGTCACCCAGGTGACCAGCTACGGCTACTTCGCCGGCCGCGGGCCCAAGCGCAGCGTCACGGTCACCCCGCGGCCGCTGCGCTACTGGCAGTACGACCCGGCCGGCCCGACCGTCGTCGCGCTCACCGTGCTGGCGGTGGCGGCGTGGCTGGGCTTCCTGGCCTGGCGGGACGGCGGCGCGGCGGTCGCCGACGAGGCCCCCATCGCCCTGGGCCTGGGGCTGCTCGTGCTGGTCGTCTCCACCGGCCGGTTCACCATCGGCGACCACGCGCTGTCCACCGACATCGCCGGGCTGCGGCAGACGTCGTCCTTCGGGATCGTGCCGCTGGCGCTGGTCACCGAGGTGGTCACCGGTCCCCCGCCGGCCGGCTGGCCGAAGGCGAAGCGCCGGGGTGGCTGGCGGCCGGGCCGCCGGAAGATCAGCGTGCGGCACCTGGGCATGGACGGCCAGACCGACGAGGCCCTCACCCGCTGGGTGCGCGACCCGGCAGCCGTCGCCGACGCCCTGGACCGCCCGCTCGCCTGAGCCCGGCGCCAGTCGGCCCCCTTCCCGGGGCCCGCCCTGAGCCTGCGAAGGGTGGGGAGGAAGGGGGTCCTTCTTCAGGCGGTGGTGCGGACGGCGCCGTCGGGGCCGGCGAGCAGCACGGGGGCGGACGGCGTCAGGTCGTGCACGGCGGCCAGGCCGGCCGGCTCGACCGACTCCGCGGCGCTGACAACCGCCGCCGCCTCCAACCCGTCGACCCCGCTGGAGACCGCGGCGGCCACCGCGGCCTGCAGCGCCGACAGCTGCAGCGAGGGCAGCGCGACGGTGGCGGCGAGGTAGGTGCGGCCGTCGGTGTCGCGGACCGCGGCGCCCTCGGCGGCGCCGGTGCGGCCGCGGGCGGATCGGGCCAGCGTGATCAGCTTGGCGTCCTCGGGGTCCAGCTCAGCCACCGGCTCGTTCTCCTGTCCGTCGGTCCGGCCCTTCCGCAGGGGCCCGCCGCGAGCTTGCGAGGGGTGGGGGGCGGGAGGGTCCTTCGTCAGCCTTCCACGGTGGCCGGCTCGGGCTCCCGCGCGGGCTCCTCGGCCGTCTCCTCGTCGCCGGGCTCGGGCACCCGGCAGACCAGGATGGTGTCGATCTGGTTGCGTCGTCCGCCGGTGCTCTCGGCGACCAGCCGCAGCCCACCGACCTCGGCCTCGGAGCCCTCGATCGGCACGACGCCCAGCTCGCGGGCCAGCAGGCCGCCGACGGTCTCGACGCCGTCGTCGTCGGGGAGCTCGACCTTGAACAGGTCGGCGAGGTCCTCGACCGGCAGCCGGGCGGTGATCCGGGCCGAGCCGTCCTCGAGCTCCTCGATCGGCGGGCGCTGCACCGTGTCGTGCTCGTCGTCGATCTCGCCGACGATCTCCTCGAGGATGTCCTCGATGGTGACCAGCCCGGCGAAGCCGCCGTACTCGTCGACCACGACGGCCATGTGGGTGCGCGAGGCCTGCATCTCCCGCAGCAGCTCGTCGACCGGCTTGGACTCGGGCACGAAGCTGGCCGGGCGGAGCAGGTCCTCCACCTTCGGCTCGGTGGCCCGGGAGTCCGAGGAACCCTGCGAGCGGCGCACCAGGTCCTTCATGAAGACGACGCCGATGATGTCGTCGACGTTCTCCCCGATCACCGGGAGCCGGCTGAACCCGCTGCGCAGGCAGAGCGCCAGCGCCTGGCGCAGGGTCTTGCCGCGCTCGATCCAGACGACGTCGGGCCGGGGCACCATCACCTCGCGGGCGATCGTGTCGCCCAGCTCGAAGACGCCGTGGATCATGTTCCGCTCGCCGGACTCGACGACCCCGCGCTCCTCGGCCATGTCGACCAGCTCGCGCAGCTCGACCTCACTGCTGAACGGGCCGTCGCGGTAGCCCTTGCCCGGGGTGATCGCGTTGCCGATCAGGATCAGCAGCGTGGCGACCGGGCCGAGCACCCGGCCCAGCAGCCGGATCAGCGGCGCGGCGGCCAGCGCGACCGGGTAGGCGTGCTGCCGGCCGATGGTGCGGGGCCCCACGCCGATGAGCACGTAGCTGACCACGGTCATCACCGCGACGGCGACGAGCACGCCGAGGGTGAAGCCGTCGAGCAGCACGTAGAAGATCAGGGCCACCAGCACGGTGGCCGCGGTCTCGCAGAGGATGCGGAGCAGCAGGAGCAGCGCGACGTGCCGGGCCCGGTCCTCCATGACCAGCACCAGGGCGTCGGCGCGCTTGGCGCCGTCCCGGCGGAGCTCGTCCACCCGCGCCTTGGACAGCCGCTGCAACGCGGCGTCCAGCGCGGCGAAGACCCCGGCGACCAGCACCAGGACGACGGCGATCACCAGCAGGACGATCGACGTCGAGCTCATCGCTGCTCGGGCTCCACCGGCTCGCCCGTCACCGACTCGCGGGGGATGGAGCGCCAGCCCTCGAGCAGCTTGGACTGCAGGCCGAACATCTCCTTCTCCTCGTCGGGCTCCATGTGGTCGTAGCCCAGCAGGTGGAGCACGCCGTGGGTGGCCAGCAGCAGCAGCTCGTCGGCCATCGAGTGGCCGGCGGCCCGGGCCTGCCGGACGGCGACGGCCGGGCAGAGCACGACGTCACCGAGCAGCGCCGGCCCGGGGTCCGGGTCGTCGGGTCGGCCGGTGTCCAGCTCGTCCATCGGGAAGGCGAGCACGTCGGTGGGGCCCTTCTCGCCCATCCACCGCTCGTGCAGGCTGGCCATGTAGTCGACGTCGACGCACAGCACGGAGAGCTCGGCGAGCGGGCTGACCTCCATGGCGTCCAGCACGTACCGGCAGACGCCGGCCAGCGCGCCCTCGTCGACGGAGATCTCGGACTCGTTGGCGACCTCGACGGCCACGCTCAGCTCCCCTGCTGCCGGGTCGGACGGGCGGGCCGGCCGGTGCGGGCCGGTCCGGCGCCCGCGGCGGGCTGCCGGGTGGCGTCCCAGCGCTCGTAGGCGTCGACGATGTCGCCGACCAGCCGGTGCCGGACGACGTCGGTGCTGGTCAGCGTGGAGAAGTGCACGTCGTCGATGCCCTCGAGGATGTCGCGGACGACCCGCAGGCCGCTCTGCGCGCCGCCGGGCAGGTCGACCTGGGTGACGTCACCGGTGACGACCATCTTGGAGCCGAACCCGAGCCGGGTGAGGAACATCTTCATCTGCTCGGCGGTGGTGTTCTGCGCCTCGTCGAGGATGACGAACGCGTCGTTGAGCGTGCGGCCGCGCATGTAGGCCAGCGGGGCGACCTCGATGGTGCCGGCCTGCATGAGGCGAGGGATCGACTCGGGGTCGACCATGTCGTGCAGCGCGTCGTAGAGCGGGCGCAGGTAGGGGTCGATCTTCTCCGACAGCGAGCCGGGCAGGTAGCCCAGCCGCTCGCCGGCCTCCACCGCGGGGCGGGTGAGGATGATCCGGTTCACCTGCTTGGTGGTCAGCGCCTGCACGGCCTTGGCCATCGCCAGGTAGGTCTTGCCGGTACCGGCCGGGCCGATGCCGAAGACCACGCTGTGGGTGTCGATGGCGTCGACGTAGCGCTTCTGGTTCAGCGTCTTGGGCCGGATGGTGCGGCCCCGGCGGCTGATGATGTCGAGGCTGAGCACCTCCGCGGGGCGCTCGGAGCCGCCGGCCCGCAGCATGCCGACGACGCGGCGGACCGAGTCCGGGCGCAGCGCCTGGCCGGTGGCCAGCAGCGCGATCAGCTCGTCGAAGACCCGGACGGCAAAGGCGTTGTCGGCCGGCTGCCCGGTGATCGCGATCTCGTTGCCGCGCACGTGCACGTCGGCGGCGAGCTCGGTCTCGACCAGGCGGAGGAGCTCGTCCCCGGACCCCAGCAGGGCCACCATGGAGACGCTCTCGGGGACGGTGATGGAGGTGCGGACGTCGGCCGGTACGGCCGGGCTGTCCGGGACGCCGGCTGCCGCGGCACGCGCGGAGAGCTCACGGGAGGACGCGATGGTCTCCGGTGCGGCGTCTGGTGAGGTGTCGGGCAAGAACGCTCGACCCTGCCTTCCTGCGACGGGGTTGTGACCTGGGCCAGCGTACCCGCGCGGGCTACCCCGACGCCCCGCTCGACCCGGTGGGGGCGGCGGCGCTCAGCCGGGGGGCCAGCCCAGGCCGCGGCCCCCGAGCACGTGCAGGTGCACGTGGCGCACCGTCTGCCCGGCCTGCGGGCCGCTGTTGGCCACCAGACGCCAGCCCGGCTCGGGGCCGTCGTCGGTGACCAGGCCCTCCTGGCGGGCGACCGCGTGCGCGGCCGCGACCAGCTCGGCGGTCAGCTCCGGATCGGCCTGCGCGAGTTCACCGAGGGTGGCGTGGTGCGCCTTCGGGATCACCAGCACGTGGGTGGGCGCCTGCGGGTTGACGTCCCGGAAGGCCATCGTCCGGTCGGTCTCCCGGACGACGTCCGGCTGGATCTCCCCGGCCACCATCCGGCAGAAGAGGCAGTCGCTCGCGGGCGCGGTCATGCCCCCGACCCTAGGACGGGCGCCGCCACGGCGGCAGACCGGCCAGCAGCGGAACGAGAGAGTCCGGTTGTGCGCCGCAGAGATTGTCCGACTCGACTCAAACACCCGGGGCGGCGTCCGAGGACGGAGAGGAGCGTCGAGGAACCGGCGGCTCCCAGCACCGGAGGAGCGACCATGCGCATCACCTCGTCCCGCCGCACCGCACCGGACCACACCGCGGAGCTGGCCGAGGCCCGGTCCGACGTCACGGCCGTGACCCGCGTGCTGGCCGCACTCGACCGCGCCACCACCGCCGAGGACGTCGCCCGGGTCGCCCTGGACACCGTGCGGGACAGCTTCGGCTGGGCGTACGGCTCCTACTGGCGGATCGCCGCCGAGGACGGCCGGCTGCACTTCGTCGTCGAGTCCGGCGACGCCGGCGAGGAGTTCCGCCAGGTCACCCTGGCCGCTTCCTTCGCCGAGGGCGTCGGGCTGTCCGGCCGGGCCTGGAAGGCGCGCGACCTGGTCTTCGTCCCCGACCTCGGCGAACTGACCGACTGCGTGCGGGCGCCGGCCGCCCAGCGGGCCGGGGTGCGCAGCGGGGTGTGCTTCCCCGTCGTCCGCCGCGGCGCCGTGGTCGGCACGATGGACTTCTTCACCACCGAGACACTGACCCCCTCGGCCGAGCGGCTGGCCGCGCTGCGCGCGGTAGGGCAGCTGGTGTCCCAGGCGTTCGGCCGGGTCGCCGATGCCGAGGACCAGCGCCGGGCGGCCGGTGACGTGGCAGCGATCAACAGCCTGCTCCGCGAGCTGAGCGGGGCCCGCACCGCCGAGGAGACGGTGAGCACGGCCCTGGCCACCATCCGGCGGGAGTTCGACTGGCACTACGGCTCGTACTGGACGCTGGACGACGTGGGCACCGCGCTGACCCTCTCCCTGGAGTCCGGTGAGCTGGGCGCGGAGTTCCAGGCGGTCAGCCGGGAGGCCAGCTTCGCCAAGGGCGTCGGCGTGGCCGGGCGCACCTGGGCCGCCGGCGACCTGGTGTTCGTGGAGGACCTCGGCGAGGTCACCGACTGCGTCCGCGCGCCGGCCGCCCGCAACGCCGGGGTCAAGTCCGGGGTGTGCCTGCCGATCACCGTCGACGGCCGGATCGTCGGCACGATGGACTTCTTCGCCACCCGCACGCTGATCATGAGCGACAGCCGGCGCGACGCGCTGCGCAACACCGCGTTCCTGATCTCCCAGACGGTGCAGCGGCTGGCGGCGGCGGGCCGGGTGGCCGAGGCCGGGCGTGAGCTGGTCGCCTCGATCGACGAGGTGGAGCGCAACGTCGCGGAGGCCACCCGCGTCGCCGGGGACGGGCAGCGCGTCGCCGGCGAGGCGACCGAGTTCGTCGCCGGCCTGGGCCGTTCCAGCGCGGAGATCGACAAGGTGGTCAAGGTGATCACCGGCATCGCCGAGCAGACCAACCTGCTGGCCCTGAACGCGACCATCGAGGCTGCCCGCGCCGGGGAGGCCGGCAAGGGCTTCGCGGTCGTCGCCGGCGAGGTCAAGGAACTGGCCCGGGAGACCGCCCAGGCCACCGAGGACGTCAGCAGCCGGGTCGCGACCATCCAGGGCGACGTGCAGAACGTGGTGGGTGCGCTCGCCTCGATCCGGGAGATCGTCGAGCGGATCAACGAGACCCAGCACCTGATCGGCGGCGTGCTCACCGAGCAGGCGGCGGTGACCCGCAGCATCGTCGACGTGGCCTGACGCGCCGGGCGGGCCCGCCGGGTGGCCGGCCGGCGGGCATGGGCGACGATGAGCCCGTCCCCCGTCGTCCGTCCCTGGAGGTACCCGTGTCCGCTGTCCAGCCCCATCCGAGGACGTAGTGAGCAGCCGTCGCGCCGTCCGGTCGGGTGGCTCACCACAACAGTTCCAGTCCTTCTCGCGCCGTGGCTTCCTCACCGGCGCAGCGGCCACCGCCGCCGCGGCCGTGCTCGCCGCCTGTGGCCGCACCTCCCCCGTGTCGTCGTCCGGGGGGTCGGCCGGTTCGTCGTCCGGCTCGCGGGGCTCGCTGACCATCGGCGCGATCCCCGACCAGGACCCCGAGGTGCTGCAGCGGCTCTACGGCACGGTCGCCGACTCGATGTCCGCCGCACTCGACCTCGACGTCCGCTACACCCCGGTCACCGACTACGGCGCCGCGGTCTCCCTCTTCCGCACCGGTGACCTCGACCTGGTCTGGTTCGGCGGGCTCACCGGCGTGCAGGCCCGGCTGCAGACCCCCGGCGCCGAGCCGATCGCCCAGCGGGACATCGACGAGTCGTTCACCTCGGTGTTCATCGTGAACCCGAGCACCGGGCTCGCCCCCGCCGACGACCTGACCCCGCTGGCCGGCCTGCGGTTCACCTACGGCAGCGAGACCTCGACGTCGGGCCGGCTGATGCCGGCGTACTTCCTCACCGAGCAGGGGGTCGACCCGCAGGGCTTCCCCGGCGGCCCCGGGTTCTCCGGGTCGCACGACGCGACGATCTCGCTGGTCGCCAGCGGCAGCTACCAGGCCGGCGTGCTCAACGAGCAGGTGTGGGCCTCCCGCACCGAGGACGGCACGGTCGACCCGGCCACCGTCGTCCAGTACGCCCGGACGCCGGAGTACCACGACTACCACTGGCTGCTCGGGCCGCAGGCGGTCGAGCGGCTCGGCGACGACCTCCCCGACCGGCTGCTCGACTACTTCACCGGCCTGCCCGCCGGCGACGAGGTGCTGCAGCTGTTCGGGGCCGGGTCGTTCATCCCGACCGAGGCGTCGAACTACACCCAGATCGAGGCGGTCGGCCGCGACCTGGGGCTGATCAGCTGACCGCCGTCCTCCGGCTGGACGGCGTCACGGTCCGCTACGGCGACACCACCGCGCTCACCGGCGTCGACCTCACCGTCGGCGCCGGCGAGCGGGTGGCCCTCGTGGGTGCGTCCGGCGCCGGGAAGTCGACGCTGCTCGGGCTGGCCAACGGCGCGGTGCTGCCCTCGGCCGGGTCGGTGCGGGTGCTCGGCGCGGACCCCGCGGCGCTTCGCGGCCGTGCGCTGCGGGAGCTGCGCGCCCGGGTGGGCACGGTGCACCAGCACCTGGAGCTGGTCGGCCAGCTGCGGGTGGTGCACAACGTCAACGCCGGGCGGCTGTCCAGCTGGCCGGCCTGGCGGTCGGCGTGGTCGCTGGCCCGGCCACAGGGGCTGCCCGAGGTGCTCGACGCGCTGGGCCGGGTCGGGCTGGCCGACCGGGTGTTCGAGCGCACCGAGCGGCTCTCCGGGGGGCAGCGGCAGCGGGTGGCGGTGGCCAGGGTGCTGGTGCAGCGACCGGAGCTGGTGCTCGCCGACGAACCCGCGTCGGCACTGGACCCGCTGCTGGCCGGGCGGACGCTGGAGCTGCTGGCCGGCCTGGCCGCCGACCGCGGTGGCGCGCTGGTGGCCTCGCTGCACGACCCGGTGCTGGCGCTGCGGCACTGCACCCGGGTGGTCGGCCTGGTCGACGGGCGGATCACCCTCGACGCCCCCGCCGCCTCACTGACCGCCGGCGACCTGGCCGACTTCTACGGCGCCCCGCGGTGACCACCGTGCTCGACCGGCCGCCGGCGCTCCGGCGGGTGCGGGCCCGCTGGGGCTGGGGCGTCGGCGCGCTCGCCCTGGTGCTCTGGTCGCTGGCCGGCGCCGGAGCGTTCGCCGGCGAGGTGGTCAACCCGGCCGGGACGGCGCAGTTCGGCCGGTTCGCCGCCGCCGCCCTCTCCCCCGCCCTGGACGGCGACTTCCTGCGGGTGCTGGCCGGCTCGGTGCTGGTCACCGTCGCCTACGCCGCGCTGGGCGCCGCACTGGCCGTGCTGCTCGGTGCGGTCGGTGCGGTCGCGCTGGCTCGCACCACCTGGGGACGACGTCGGCTGGGCTGGACGCTGGCCCGGGGCGCGCTCGCCGTCCCGCGCGGGCTGCACGAGGCGGTGTGGGGGTTGCTGCTGGTCAACCTGCTGGGCCTGGACCCGTGGGTGGGTGTGCTGGCGATCGGCATCCCGTACGGCGCGGTGACCGCCAAGGTGTTCGCCGACCTGCTCGACGAGGTGCCGCGCGGTGCGTACGACGCGCTGCTCGGCGCGGGCGCGGGCCGGGCGACGGCGGCGCTGTACGGGCTGCTGCCCCCGGCGTCCGGCGGGCTGCTGTCGTACTCGTTCTACCGGCTGGAGTGCGCCGTCCGGTCGGCCGTGGTGCTCGGGCTGATCGGCGCCGGCGGGCTGGGCTACCAGCTGTCGCTGTCGTTCAGCTCGCTGCGCTGGGCGCAGGTGTGGTCCTGCGTCTACGCCCTCGCCCTGCTGTGCCTGGCTGCCGACGTGGGTGGCCGGGCGGTGCGCCGGCGGGTGGCGGCACCCCGCGCGTCCGGCGATCGGCTGCGCCGCGACCCGTCGCTGAGCACCGCCGTCGCCGTCGTGCTGGTCGGGGTGGTGTGGTCGTGGTGGTACCTGGCGATCTCCCCGGCCACGCTGGTCAGCGACCGCACCGGTGCGCAGCTGCGCTACGTGCTCTCGGCCGCCTGGCCGCCGGACGTCGACGGTCCGCTGCTGTCCGCGGTGGGGCGGGCCGCGGTCGACACGGTGCAGATGTCGGTGATCGCGATCGCGGTGGCCACGGTCGGCGCGGTGCTGCTGGCCGGGCTGGCCGCCCGCCCCGCGCAGGCCTCGGCCGGACGGCGACTCGTGGGCGCCGTCGTGCGGCTGGGGTTGCTGCTGCTGCGCGCGGTGCCGCCGCCGGTGTGGGCGCTGGTGCTGCTGTTCGTGCTGCTGCCGGGCGTGCTGCCCGGCGCGCTGGCGCTGGGCGTCTACACGCTGGGCGTGCTCGGCCGGCTGGCCGCGGAGGCGACCGAGGAGCTGGACCCCCGGCCGCGGGCCGCGCTGACCGCGCTGGGCGCCGGACCGGTGGGCGGCTGGCTGTACGGGGTGCTGCCGGCCGCGACCGGGCCGGTGCTGGCGTTCGCGCTGTACCGCTGGGAGGTGGCGATCCGGGACACCGTGCTGGTCGGGCTGCTCGGCGCCGGCGGGCTCGGGGCGCTGCTGGCCAGCCGGGTTGCCGCCTTCGACTGGGGCGCGGTGACCACGGTGCTCGCTGCCCTGGTCGTGCTGACCGCCGCGGTCGACCTGCTCAGCGCCCGCGCCCGCGCCGCCCTCCGGTAGCCGAGCCGGTGTTCATCGGATGCGTGCACGCCCAGCCGGCGAGTCCGGCCGTGTCGCTGGCGAGCGACCCGAGTGCGGTCAGGCCCAGCGGGTGCGGGCGGAGAGGGCGGCGAGGGCGGCGGCGCCGGCGGTCGACGTCCGGAGGACCTCGGCGCCCAGGCGCACCGAGTGGGCGCCGGCGGCGCGGAAGGCAACCACCTCACCGTCGGTGAGCCCGCCCTCGGGGCCGACGATGACCGCGACCGTGCCGGTGGCCGGCACGTCCAGCTTGGCAAAGGGCTGGCGGGCCTGCTCGTGCAGCACCAGCGCCAGATCGACGTCGGCGAGCATGCCGCACACCTGGCGGGTGCTCATCGGCTCGGTCACCTCGGGCACCCGCGGCCGGCGGGCCTGCTTGGTGGCCGCGCGGGCGGCCGAGCGCCACTTGGCGAGGCCCTTGTCCACGCGGTCCTCGCGCCACTTGGTGACGCAGCGGGCCGCCGTCCACGGCACGATCCGGTCGACACCGAGCTCGGTGGCCAGGTCGACGGCGAGCGGCCCGCGGTCGCCCTTGGGCAGCGCCTGCACCAGCACGAACTCCGGCTGCGGGGCCGGGACGTCGTGCCGGGCCAGCACCTGCACGTGCAACGCGGACCCCTCGGCGGCGAGCACCGCGCCCTCGACCAGCAGGCCCTGCCCGTCGCTGACCCGCACCCGCTCCCCGGCGGCGAGCCGCAGCACGTCGACGGCGTGCCGGCCCTCGGCGCCGTCCACGGTGAGCACGTCACCGTCGGGCACCTGGTCGAGCAGGAAGAGCGGGGCGCCGTCGGCCTCGGGGGCGGCCGCGGTCATCGGCCGTTGAACGCGTCGCGGACCCGGGTGAACAGGCCGCCGTGGTGGGCGCTGCTGCCCTCGGTGAGGTCCTCGCCGCGCAGCCCGGCCAGCTCGCGCAGCAGCTCCTGCTGGCGGGCGTCGAGCCGGGTGGGGGTCTGCACGTCCAGGTGCACCATCAGGTTGCCGCGGCCGGTGCCGCGCAGCCGCGGGGCGCCGTGCGCGCGCAGGGTGAGCACGCTGCCGGACTGGGTGCCCGGCTTGATCGTCAGGTCCTCGTTGCCGTCGAGGGTCTCCAGCTTCAGCGTGGTGCCCAGCGCGGCGGCGGCCATCGGCAGGGTGACCCGGCAGTGCAGGTCCTCGCCGTCCCGGGTGAAGACGTCGTGCGGGCGCTCGTGCACCTCGACGTAGAGGTCACCGGCGGGTCCACCGCCGCGGCCGACCTCGCCGTAGCCGGCGAGCCGGATCCGCATGCCGTCCTCGACGCCGGCCGGGACCTTGATCGGGATGGTGCGGCGGGCGCGCACCCGGCCGTCGCCACCGCACTGCGCGCAGGGGCTGGGGATGACCTGGCCGGTGGCCTGGCAGGTGGGGCACGGGCGGCTGGCGATGACCTGGCCGAGGAAGGAGCGCTGCACGCTCTGCACCTCACCGCGGCCGTTGCAGGTGGAGCAGGTCTCCGGGTGGGTGCCCGGCGCCGTCCCCGCGCCGGTGCACACGTCGCAGAGCACGGCGGTGTCGACGGTGATGTCGGTCGTCGTCCCGAACACCGTCTCGTGCAGGTCGAGGTCGACCCGGATGAGCGCGTCCTCGCCCTCGCGGGTGCGGCTGCGCGGCCCGCGCGCGCCACCGGCGCCGCCGAAGAAGGCGTCCATGATGTCGCCGAGGCCACCGAAGCCCGCGGCGTTGCCGAACGGGCTGCCGCCGCGACCGCCGCCGGTGTCGTAGGGGTCACCGCCGAGGTCGATGATCCGCCGCTTCTCCGGGTCGGTCAGCGCCTCGTAGGCCCGGCTGACCTCGCCGAACTTCTCCTTCGCACCCGGGTCGGGGTTGACGTCGGGGTGCAGGTCGCGGGCCATCTTGCGGTAGGCGCGCTTGATCTCGGTGTCGCTGGCGCCCTGCGCCAGGCCCAGCACGCCGTAGTAGTCGGTTGCCATTCGGTGGTCTCAGTCCTCAGCTCTCGGCCAGCAGGTGGCCGACGTAGCGGGCCACGGCTCGTACCGCGGCGATGTTCCCTGCGTAGTCCATCCGGGTGGGGCCGACGACGCCGAGGCCGCCGAGGGCCTGGTCACCGGACCCGTAGCCCACGGAGACGAACGACGCGGCGGTCAGCGCCTCGTGCTCGTTCTCCTCACCGATGCTCACCGTCACCGTGCTGGGCCCCACCTCGGCCATCAACCGCAGGACGACCACCTGTTCTTCCAGCGCCTCCAACAGCGGCCGGAAGGTGCCGGGGAAGTCCAGCGCGCTGCCCTGCGCGAGGTTCGCCGTCCCGCCGATGACCAGCCGGTCCTCCGAGGGCTCGACCAGGGTCTCCAGCAGGGTGGCGCTGACCGCGGCCACGAGCGGGCGCAGGTGCGGCGCGGCGCTGTCGACCAGGTCACCGACCTTGTCGCTGGCCTCGCCCAGCTTGGCGCCGGTGAAGGCGGTGTTGAGCAGGGTGCGCAGCTCGGCGACCGTGTCGGCCTCGGTGTCGACCGGCACCTCCACCACCCGCTGCTCGACCCGGCCGGTGTCGGTGATCAGCACCATCAGCAGCCGGGACGTCGACAGCGGCACCAGCTCCAGGTGCCGGACGGCGCTGCGCGACAGCGTCGGGTACTGGACGACGGCGACCTGGCGGGTCAGCTGGGCCAGCAACCGCACGCTGCGGCCCAGCACGTCGTGCAGGTCGACCGCGCCGTCGAGGAACTTCTCGATCGCCTTGCGCTCGGCGGCCGACAGCGGCTTGATCGCGCTGAGCCGGTCGACGAAGAAGCGGTAGCCCTTGTCGGTGGGCACCCGGCCGGCACTGGTGTGCGGCTGGGTGATGTAGCCCTCCTCCTCCAGCACCGCCATGTCGTTACGGATGGTGGCTGGTGAGACGCCCAGGTCGTAGCGGGCGGCCAGGGCCTTGCTCCCCACCGGGTCGTTGGTGGAGACGTAGTCCTGGACGATCGCCCGCAGCACCCGCAGGCGCCGGTCGTCGTGCGCCACGGCTGACACCTCCCGTACCGGATCGACGTGGTCGGCGGTGGCTGCCCAGGGCAGGTGCCTGGCACTCGCGCGGACCGAGTGCCAGCATACGACCGGGCTCAGCGGCCGTCTTCCGGCTCGCGGGCGCGAACCACTGGACGGTCGCGGTATTACCGAGTAATACTCGTCGTGTGAAGACGGCGATCTCCCTGCCCGACGACACCTTCGACCGAGCCTCGCGACGCGCCACCGAGCTGGGCATGAGCCGCTCCGAGTTCTTCGCCACCGCAGCACGCCGCTACCTCGACGAGCTCGACGCCGCATCGCTGACGAGCCAGATCGACGCGGCGCTGGACACCGCGACCGAACCCGACACCTCCAGCAGCGATGCCGTCACCGCCGGACGGCGCCTGCTCGACACCGGCGACGACTGGTGATCGAACGTGGCGCCATCCACTGGGCCGACCTGGGGCCAGCTGCCGGGAGTCGACCGGCCAAGCGCCGCCCCGTGCTGGTCATCCAGGCAGACGCCTACAACGCCAGCCGACTGTCCACGGTCCTCACCGCGGTGATCACATCGAACACGGCACTGGCCGCCATGCCGGGCAACGTGTTCCTCCCCGCCGCCGCCACCGGACTCCCGCGGGACTCCGCCGTGAACGTGACTGCCCTGGCCACCCTCGACCGCGGCGACCTCGACGACGTGGCCGGCCACGTGCCCGCCGCACTCATGCAGGACGTCGACCGGGGACTGCGCCGCGTGCTCGGACTCTGACCCATCCGACCACCGGACCTCCTGACGGCCGCGACCTGGCCGGTCAGCAGCCGCACACCCATCCGTGGCCTTGCACCGCCACGTCCGGACCGCGCGCCGACGAGGGCTCTCGGCCAGCGCCCATGGGATCGATACCGCTGCGGCGGCGTCGGCGACGGGTGGGGAATCCCACTAGGCTGGCTCCGGTCGACGGACCCCACCAGGGGGCCGGGGAGCGGGAGGCTCAGCCCTGATCTTCAAGGCGGTGCGCGACGGACGCCCCTATCCCGACCACGGCTTCTCCACCCGCGACTGGGCGATGATCCCGCCCCGGCAGATCCGGATGGACACCCTCGTCACCACCAAGCGCGAACTGGCCCTCGACGCGCTGCTGGCCGATGACTCGACGTTCTACGGCGACCTGTTCCCGCACGCGGTGCAGTGGCACGGCGAGCTGTACCTGGAGGACGGTCTGCACCGCGCGCTGCGCGCGGCCCTGCAGCAGCGCAACGTCATCCACGTGCGCGTCCTCGACCTGGACGCGCTGATGCCCGCCGAGCAGGCCACCACCGCCGAAGCGCACTGACGGCCCTCTCGCAGCAACCCGACGTCGGCCCCCTCGCAGGGCCCCGGCGCCGAGCGGAGCGATGGGGTGGGGGGGCGGGGGGTCCTTCAGAGCCAGCCCTTCTCCTCGGCGACCCGCGCGGCCTCGACCCGGGTGCGGGCGCCGGTCTTGCCGATCGCCGAGGACAGGTAGTTCCGCACCGTCCCCTCGCTGAGGTACAGCCGGCCAGCGATGTCGGCGACGGTCGCGCCGTCGGCAGCGGCCCGCAGCACGTCGGCCTCCCGCACCGACAGCGGGGTCGCTCCCAGCGCCAGCGCGGCCGCGGCCAGGTCGCGGTCGATCACCCGCTCCCCCGCCATGACCGCGCGGATCGCCGTGGCCAGCTCCGCGACGGGTGAGTCCTTCACCAGGAACCCGGCCGCGCCGACCTCCATCGCCCGGCGCAGGAACCCCGGCCGGCCGAACGTGGTGAGGACGACGGCGCGCACCCCAGGCAGCTCCGTGGCGAGCTCCCGGGCGGCCTCGATGCCGTCCTGGCCGGGCATCTCGATGTCCAGCAGCGCCACGTCGGGTCGGTGTTCGCGGGCGGCGGCCAGCACCAGGTCACCGCGGCCGACCTCGGCGACCACCTCGATGTCGTCCTCCAGGTCCAGCAGGGTGCGCAGTGCCCCGCGCACCATGGCCTGGTCCTCGGCCAGCAGCACCCGGATCGTCATGCGCTCACCCGGCCGGCGGGTGCCTCGGCCGGCAGCAGCGGGACGGTGGCGCGCACCCGGTAGCCGCCGCCGTCCAGCGGGCCGGCCTGGAGCTCACCGCCCAGCGCGGTCACCCGCTCGCGCAGCCCGGCCAGGCCCGACCCCGACGAGCTGCCCAGCACGGTGATCCGCTCCCCCGCTCCCGCGGCGCCGTCGTCGGTCACCGTCAGCACCGCCCGGACGCCGTCCTCGGCGAGGTCGACGGTGACCGTGCCGGCCCGGCTGTGCCGCAGCACGTTGGTGGTCGCCTCGCGCACCACCCAGCCGAGGGCGGCGTCCGCTCCGCCGGGCAGCGCCGGCACCCGGTCGGGCAGCCGCACAGTGATCCCCGCACCGGTCAGCGCCGCCCGCGCCTCGGCCAGCGCCTGCCCGCAGCTGACCTGCCGGTAGCCGCTGACGGCGTCCCGCACCTCGGCCAGCGCCCGCCGGGCGGCCTCCTCGACGTCGGCCATCTCCTGCTGCGCGCGGACCGGGTCCTTCTCGGCCAGCCGGCGGGCCACCTCGCTCTTGAGCGCGATCAGCGACAGCGAGTGGCCGAGCAGGTCGTGCAGGTCGCGGGCGAAGCGCAGCCGCTCCTCGGCGACGGCGTTGCGGGCCAGCTCGTCGCGGGCCTCCTGCAGCTCCCGGTTGACGGTGATCAGGTAGCCGGTGCCGCTGATGCCGAAGGCGGTGAGCAGGCAGATCGGCGGCAGGAAGAACAGCCCCGCGCCGTCGTCGGCGACGAGCACCGCCAGGCAGACCAGCGCCGCGGCGACCACGGCCGGCCACACCCACCGCCATGGCAGCGCGGCGGCGGCCGCGGCCGACACGTAGATCATCAGCCCGGCCCAGTTGGCGCCGAAGCCGACCGCGAGCGCGACGGCGAGTGTGGTCATCACCGCGAAGTCCGGCCGCAGCGCGCGCGGCCGGCCGAGCTGGCCGATCACCCGCAGGTAGACGACGGTGAAAGCGACCAGGCCCAGCGCGCCGACCCAGCGGGCCGCGGTGGGGCGGTCGGTGGTGACCAGGTCGGCGACCGGGAAGTACTGGAACAGCAGCCACGGCACCGCCCAGATCGCCTGACCCCACCAGCTCGACCGGTTCACCGGAGCGACGCTAGCGCCCGTCGGCCCCGCTGCAGGGAGCCCGCCGCGAGCGTGCGAGTGGTGGGGGGCGAGGGCGCCCTTCATCAGCCCGCCACGGCGTGCAGCGGGCGCCGCCGGGCGACGGCCAGCGCCGCCACGGCGAACAGGACGCCGTAGCCGCCCAGCACCGCCACCGGCGCACTGGCCGGCGTCCCACCCGCAATGTCCCGGCCGAGCTCGGCGAACCAGTAGGAGGGCAGGGTGCGCGCCACCGTCGCCATCCCCTCAGGGAACTGCTCGACCGGGAACCACAGCCCGCCCAGCGCGGCGAGCACGGTGCCCAGGATGCCGATCGCCGCGCCCGCGGCCTGGGCCTCCAGCGCCAGCCCGACCGCGACGCCCAGGGCGACGAACACCACCGAGCCGGCCCACAGCGACCCGACCAGCGCCAGCCAGGTGCCCAGACCGAACTGGACGCCGTTGACGAACCGCCCCACCAACGCCACGACGACCAGACTGGGCAGCACCAGCAGCGCACCGACGGCGACGTCGACGGCGAACACCGACCCGCTGGGCACCGGGGTCACCCGTAGCTGCCGCAGCCAGCCGGAGGAGCGGTCGAAGGCGATGCGGATGGTGGCGCCCAGGGCCGCGCCGATCGCGCCGTAGGCGAGCATCGAGACCAGCACCGAACCGGCGACGTCCTGGTAGTCGCCGGGGGCCAGCTGCCCACCGATGACCTTGGTGAAGAAGACGGTGAACAGCGCCGGCAGCAGCACCGTGAAGAACAGGTATTGCTTGTTGCGGCCCACCCGGCGGAGCTGGAAGAGGAGCAGTTCGGTCATCGGAGGGCGCCCATCTCGGTGGTGAGGTGCAGGAAGGCCTGTTCCAGGCTGGCGCCGCGGACCTCCAGGTCGGGCAGCCCGGCGCGGGTGCCCAGCAACGCCCGGAGAGTGGCCTCGGCGTCGGTGGTGGCGAGCTCGACGAGGTCGCCGTCCCCGCCGATCCCGGTCACGCCGGGCAGCGCGGCGAGGCCGTCGCGCGGGCCCGGGCAGCGGAACCGGACGGTGCGCCCGGCGATGCGCGACTTGATCTCCGCCGCCGTCCCGTCGGCCAGCACGCGCCCGCCGGCGACGACCACGACCCGGTCGGCGACCGCGTCGGCCTCGTCGAGGTGGTGGGTGGCGAAGACGACGGTGTGCCCGCGGTCGGCCAGCCCGCGCATCGTCGTCCAGAAGGCCTGCCGGCCCGCGACGTCCATCGCCGAGGTGGGCTCGTCGAGCAGCAGCAGCGGCGGGGCGCCGGCGAGGGCCAGGGCGAGCAGGACCCGCTGCCGCTGGCCGCCGGACAGGGCGTCGACCCCACGGTCGAGCAGCCCGGCGATGCCGGCGGTGGCGGCCAGGTCGTCGAGCGGCCACGGGTCGGCGTGCCGGCGGCGGACCAGCGCCAGCACCTCACCGACGCGGGCCTCGCTGGGCAGGCCGCCGTGCTGCAGCATCGCGCCGACCCCGCCGGCCTGCACCGCCTCGGCAGGGGTGCGGCCGAGCAGCCGGACCTGGCCGGCGGCCGGGCGGAACAGACCGAGCGCGGCGTTGACGATCGAGGACTTGCCGGCGCCGTTGGAGCCGAGCAGGGCGACCGTCTCACCGGCACCGATCCGCAGGTCGAGCGCGTCCACGGCCAGCGTCCCGCCGTAGCGGACGGTCAGTCCGTCGATCTCCAGAACCGGTGTCGAGGGCATGGCACGAGCCTGGCGTTCGACCAGGTGCCGGCGGCAGTGCGAGACGTCGTCCACACCATCTGACGGATGTCAGACGACGGGTCCGCGCCCGCCTACCCTCGCCTCGTGGACGGAACCGAGGCACTCGTGCTCGATGACCGCGCGCGCACCGACCCCGCGCTCGAGGTGCTGGAGCGGGTGTTCGGCTACGACGCCTTCCGCGGCCCGCAGCGCGAGGTAGTCGACCACGTGGTCGCCGGGGGCGACGCCCTGGTGCTCATGCCGACCGGCGGCGGCAAGTCGCTCTGCTACCAGGTCCCGGCGCTGCTGCGCGAGGGCGTGGGCGTCGTCATCTCGCCGCTGATCGCGCTGATGCAGGACCAGGTCGACGCGCTGCGCGCCCTCGGCGTCCGGGCCGGGTTCCTCAACTCCAGCCAGGACCGGGACGAGCGCCGGGCGGTCGAAGAAGCGTTCCTCGCCCAGGAGCTCGACCTCCTCTACGTCGCCCCCGAGTCCCTCGGCGGCGGCTCCTCACCCACCGCGCGGCTGCTGGAGCGCGGCAAGATCGCGCTGTTCGCCATCGACGAGGCGCACTGCGTCGCGCAGTGGGGCCACGACTTCCGGCCCGACTACCTGGCCCTGTCGATGCTGCACGAGCGCTGGCCCGACGTCCCGCGGATCGCGCTGACCGCGACCGCCACCCGGGCCACGCACACCGAGATCAGCACCCGGCTGCAGCTGGACGACGCCCTGCACGTGGTCGCCGGCTTCGACCGGCCGAACATCCAGTACCGGATCGCGCCGAAGAACGAGCCGCGCAAGCAGCTGCTGGACCTGCTGCGCACCGAGCACCCCGGCGATGCCGGCATCGTCTACTGCCTGTCCCGCGCCTCGGTGGAGAAGACCGCGGAGTTCCTGGTCGGCCAGGGCATCGCCGCGCTGCCCTACCACGCCGGCCTGGACCAGCGGCTTCGCGCCAAGAACCAGTCGCGGTTCCTGCGCGAGGACGGGCTGGTGATGGTGGCGACCATCGCGTTCGGCATGGGCATCGACAAGCCCGACGTCCGCTTCGTCGCCCACCTGGACCTGCCCAAGTCGGTGGAGGGCTACTACCAGGAGACCGGCCGCGCCGGCCGGGACGGGCTGCCGTCGACGGCGTGGCTGGCCTACGGGCTCGCCGACGTCGTCCAGCAGCGGAAGATGATCGACTCATCCGAGGGCGACGCCGCCCACCGCCGGGTGCTGTCGGCGCAGCTGGACGCGATGCTGGCGCTCTGCGAGACCGTGGAGTGCCGGCGGGTGCGGCTGCTGGCCCACTTCGGGCAGGAGAGCTCACCCTGCGGCAACTGCGACACCTGCCTGACCCCGCCGGAGTCCTGGGACGCCACCGTGCCGGCGCAGATGCTGCTGTCCACGGTGCTGCGGTTGCAGCGGGAGCGCGGGCAGTCCTTCGGCGCCGGTCAGTCGATCGACATCCTGCTCGGCAAGCGCACCGACAAGGTCGCCCAGCACTCCCACGACGAGCTGACCACCTTCGGCATCGGCACCGACCTGTCCGAGGGCCAGTGGCGCGGCGTCGTGCGGCAGCTGCTGGCCCAGGGGCTGCTGGCGGTGCAGGGCGAGTACGGGACGCTGGCCCTCAACGAGGCCAGCGGGCCGGTGCTCCGCCGGGAGCGCGAGGTGCTGATGCGCCGCGAGCCCGACCGCCCGGCACGCTCCGCGCGGACACCGAAGGGCAACCGGGCTACCGCGCCGGAGCTGCCCGCCTCGGCGGCCGGCGCCTTCGAGCGGCTGCGCGCCTGGCGGGCCGCGACGGCCAAGGAGCAGGGCGTGCCGGCCTACGTGGTCTTCCACGACGCGACGCTGCGGCAGGTCGCCACCGAGGAGCCGGGCGACCTGGCGGCGCTGGGCACGGTCAGCGGCGTCGGCGCGGCCAAGCTCGAGCGCTACGGCGAGTCGCTCCTGGCTGCTCTGCACGCCTAGGCTCTTCGGCCCCGCTGCGGGGGCCCGCCGCGAGCCTGCGAGCGGTGGGGGCAGCGGTCAGGCCCCGTCCCGAGGCTCGCCCCGAGCCTGCGAGGGGTGCGGAGGACGGGGTACTTCCTCAGTCGGTGAGGTCGCGGACGACGGCGTCGGCGAGCAGCCGGCCGCGGTCGGTGAGCACGGCGAGCCCGGCAGCGTGCGGCTCGGCCGCCAGCAGCCCCCGGACGACGGCCTCCGCCGCCCGAGCCCGCCCGACGTCGCTCAGCGCGGTCAGCGGCAGGCCGTCGCGCAGCCGCAGGCCGAGCATCACCCGCTCCAGCGCCTGGTCGTCCGCGGTCAGCAGCTCGGTGTCGGCGGCCGGGTGCAGGCCGGCGGCGAGGCGGTCGGCGTAGGCGGCCGGGTGCTTGACGTTCCACCAGCGCAGCCCGCCGACGTGCGAGTGCGCACCGGGCCCGATCCCCCACCAGTTGGCGTTGGCCCAGTACAGCTCGTTGTGCCGGCAGCGAGCCGCGCGGTCGCGGGCCCAGTTGGACACCTCGTACCAGCCCAGCCCGGCACCGCCGAACGCCCGGTCGGCCTGCTCGTAGCGGTCGGCGAGCACGTCGTCGTCCGGCATCGGCAGTTCGCCGCGGGTGACCCGGCGGGCCAGCCGGGTGCCCTGCTCCACGATGAGCGCGTAGGCGCTGACGTGGTCGACCGGCGCGGCCAGGACGGCGTCGAGCGAGGCCTGCCAGTCGGCGTCGGTCTCCCCCGGTGCGCCGTAGATCAGGTCGAGGTTGACGTGCTCGAACCCGGCGGCCCGGGCCTCGTGCGCGGCCTGCACCGCCCGGCCGGGGGTGTGCCGGCGGTCCAGCACGGCGAGCACGTGCTCGGCTGCGGACTGCATGCCCAGGCTGATCCGGGTGAAGCCGCCCTCCCGCAGCACGGCCAGCGACTCCGGCGTCACCGACTCGGGGTTGGCCTCGGTGGTCACCTCCATGTCCGGCGCCACCGGGAACAGCTCACGGACGGCGTCCAGCACGGCCACCAGGTCGTGCGCCGGCAGCAGAGTCGGAGTGCCGCCGCCGACGAAGACGGTCTGCACCGGCGGCCGGTCCGGGCCCAGCACCTCAGCGGCCAGCCGCAGCTCGGCGATCGCGGTGCCGGCGTACTCGCTGCGGTTGGCGCCGGGGCCCAGCTCGTCGGAGGTGTAGGTGTTGAAGTCGCAGTAGCCGCAGCGGGTCGCGCAGAACGGCACGTGCACGTAGAGCCCGAACGGCGTCGTCCCGACGGTGTCGCGGGCGGAGGCCGGGAGCATCGAGGGGTCCGCGGGCAGCGCCGGGGTCTGGCCGAGGAGAGGGAGGGTCGTGGTCATCGCTGCTCCCAGTGTGACGGCTCCCGGCAGGATGGCGGCGTGACCTCCGCGACCGATGACGCCCGCGTGCTCTCCGTCGAGGTGACCGCCGGCGTGGCCCGGCTGACCCTCGACTCCCCCGCCAACCGCAACGCCCTCTCCCGCGCCATGCGCGCCCAGCTGCGCACCGCTCTCACCGAGGCGCTCGCCGACGACGCCGTGCGGGTGGTGGTGCTCGACCACACCGGCCGGGTGTTCTGCTCCGGCATGGACCTCACCGAGGCCACCGGCGGCTCGGCGGCCGACCAGGGGGTCAACGAGTTCCCCGAGCTGCTGCGGCTGATCTGGGACGCGCCCAAGCCGGTGCTCGCCGCCGTCCGCGGCCCGGCTCGCGCCGGTGGGGTCGGCCTGGCCGCGGCCTGCGACGTGGTGGTGGCCGGGGCGAGCGCCACCTTCGCGTTCAGCGAGGTGCGGATCGGCGTCGTCCCGGCGGTGATCTCGGCGGTGTGCCGGCCGCGGATGCTGCCGCACGCCGTGCACCGGCTGATGCTCACCGGCGAGGTGTTCGACGCCGCGACCGCCGCCGCGGGCGGGCTGGTCGACCTGGCGGTACCGGACGACGAGGTGGACGCCACCGTCGCCGCGCAGGTCACCGCGCTGGCTGCCGGGGCACCGACCGCGCTGGCCGAGACCAAGCGGCTGCTGCGCTCGGGCACCGACCTGGCCGGGCAGTTCCCGGCGTTGCTGGAGCTGTCGGCGCGGTTCTTCGCCGGCGAAGAGGGCCAGGAGGGCATCGCCGCGTTCCGGGAGAAGCGCCCCGCCCGCTGGGTGCCCGCCGAGGAGTGACTCGGGACGCTGGTGCTCTGCGTCGTCCTCGCACGCAGAGCACCAGCGTCGCAGGACCACCGCCGATCGGCGCGCGCACTGCGTCGTCCTGGCGCGGACCGCCGCCGTCGCCGGAACGGGTACCGACCGGGGCTGCCCACCGGGACCATGGGCCCATGACCGAGGACGACCCACGCGCGCGGTACCGCCGCCTGCCCGAGCCGGTGCGACCGGAGGACGCCGTCGAGACCGAGGAGGCGTCCGCGCGCCGGGTCGTGGAGACCCCACCCGAGATCGCCCTGCGGATCATCGCCGGCGGCAGCTCCGGCTGACCCGGGTCAGCGCAGGCGGCGGGTGTTGTCCGGCTGGCGCACGGTGACCCCGCGGGCGTCCAGCCACTCGGCCAGCGGGACGGCGACCCGGCGGGTGGTGTCCCAGGCCCGGCGGGCCTCGCTCAACGTGAACGGCTGCGGCAGCGCGGCCAGCCGGGCGCGGGCCTGCTCGGCGACGCCAGGGGCCAGGTAGATGCCGTCGGCGATGCGCACCAGCTGCTCGTCGCGCACCGCCGCGGCCAGCTCCCGCGGCCCCAGCCCGGCGGCCACCAGGTCACCGGCCTCGGGTGCGGCGAACGGGGCGGCAGCCAGCCGCGCGCGGATCCCGTCGACCGCGCGCTGCACCTCCGGCGGCAGCGCCGCCGCCCCCGAGACCACCCGGCCGTCGCGCAGCGCCAGCGGCTCCCGGACGAGCGCGGGCACCAGCTCCACGTCGGGGAGCTCCAGCGCCGAGCGGAGCACCGCGGTCGGCGGGCCGGGCTCCAGCGGGCGCAGCTGCCGGTACCGGGCGACCACCTGCGGTACCCGGGCGGCCAGCTCGTCGGCCAGCCCGGGCGCGATCAACCACGGGCCGACCTCCGTCGTCCCGGCGGGCACCGGCCAGCCCATCGCCACGAAGTCCGTCCGTCGCACGAAGCGGCGGCGCCGCAGGTCGGCGAGCGCGCCCCCCTCCCCGGTGGGCTGCTCGGCCAGCTCGGCGGCGCGGGTGCGGGCGGCGCCGCGGCGGCGCAGCTCCGGCGGGTCGACGTCCCGGACGTCGGCGCCGAACACCCGGCGGGCGCCGGGGTCGCGCAACAACAGCCGGTCGCCGACCCGCACCGGCAGCTCGGTGGCCAGCCGTAGCCGCAGCGCTGCGCCGTCCAGCGGGCGCACCCGGGCGGCGACCGTGGCCGAGCCGATGTGCACCACCAGCTCCGCGGGCAGCTTCTCCTCCACCGGCCGCACCAGGGTGACGTCCAGGTCGGCGGTGCGGCGGAACGCCTCGGGGGTGAGCAGCGCGTCGCCGCGGGACAGCTCCTCGACCGCGACGCCGCGCAGGTTCAGCGCCACCCGAGCGGTCGCCCCCGCCGACTCGACCGGCTCACCCAGCGACTGCAGCCCGCGCACCGTCACGGCCCGCCCGGCCAGGTCCAGCCGGTCACCGGCCCACACCGTCCCGGCGGCCAGCGTCCCGGTGACGACCGTGCCGGCGCCGCGGATGCTGAAGGCCCGGTCGACCCACAGCCGCACCGGCGCGGCCGGGTCGGGCGCCGGCAGGCCGGCGAGCACCTGTTCCAGCGCGGCGGAGAGCTCCGGCAGCCCGGCGCCGGTGCGGGCGCTGACCGCGACCGCCGGCACCCGGCCCAGCGAGGTGCCGGCCAGCCGCTCGGCCGCGTCGGCGAGCACCGGGCCTGCGTCGGCGAGGTCGGCCTTGGTGACCGCGAGCAGCCCGTGCCGCACCCCGAGGGCGTCCAGCACCGCGACGTGCTCCTCGGTCTGCGCCGACCAGCCGTCGTCGGCGGCGACCACGACCAGCGCGGTGGGCACCGAGCCGACGCCGGCGAGCATGTTGCCGACGAACCGCTCGTGCCCGGGGACGTCGACCACGGCCACCCGCCGGCCCGAGGGCAACGTCGTCCAGGCGAACCCCAGGTCGATGGTCAGCCCGCGCCGGCGCTCCTCCTCCCAGCGGTCCGGCTCCATCCCGGTGAGCGCCCGCACCAGCGTCGACTTGCCGTGGTCGACGTGGCCGGCGGTGGCGATCACGTCCACCGGTCGGCCACCTCCCGCACCGCGGCGACCAGGCGGGCGTCGTCGTCCGGGGCCAGGCTGCGCAGGTCGAGCAGCGTCCGGCCGCTCTCCAGGTAGCCGACCACCGGCCGGCTGCCGCGCCGCAGCGGCTCGGCGAACCGGGCGTCCAGGGCCACGGCCGCGCTGGGCAGCTCGAACTCCGGCGCCCCTCCCCCGCCGACCCGCGCGGTGGCCGGCACCGCCTCCGCCGCGACGCCTGCGGTTCGCAGCGCCTCGGCCACCGCGGCGGCCCGGGACCGCAACCCGGTCAGGTCGGCGTCCAGCATCGCGCGCACCGGCGGCACCGGGCCGCGCAGCGTCGCCTCCAGCGCCGCCAACGTCGTCTTGTCCACTCGCAGCGCGCGGTACAGCGGGTGCCGGCGCAGCCGCTGCACCAGGTCGGCGCGGCCCAGCACGATGCCGGCCTGCGGCCCGCCGAGCAGCTTGTCGCCGCTGCACAGCACCAGGTCCGCCCCGGCGGCCAGCGTGGTCTGCAGGTCGGGCTCGTCGGGCAGCAGCGGGTGCGGGCGCAGCAGGCCGCTGCCCACGTCGGCCACCAACGGCACGCCGGTGCCGGCCAGCGCCGGGGCGAGCTCGGCGACGTCCACGGCGCGGGTGAACCCCCGGACGACGAAGTTCGACGGGTGCACCTTGAGCACCGCGCCGGTGTCCGGGCCCAGCGCCGCGGTGTAGTCGGCCAGCGCCGCCCGGTTCGTCGTGCCGACCTCGCGCAGCCGCGCACCGGTGGAGACCAGCAGCTCCGGGATCCGGAACCCGTCGCCGATCTCGACGAGCTCGCCGCGGGCGATGACCAGCTCACCACCGAACGCCGTCGCCACCAGCGCGAGCGCCGCGGCGCAGTTGTTCACCACGATCGCGGCCTCGGCGGCGGGGACGGCCGCCAGCAGCGCGTCGAGCGCTCCGGCCCCGCGCGGCCCGCGACGTCCGGTGCCCAGGTCGAGCTCGACGTCGGTGGTGCCGCTGGCCGCCACCACCGCGTCGACGGCGGCGGCGGACAGCGGGGCCCGGCCGAGGTTGGTGTGCACCAGCACCCCGGTGGCGTTGAGCACCGGCGACAGGCTGCTGGCGGTGCCCGGCAGCTCGCGCAGCACGGTCGCCACGACGTCGTCCGGGCCGAGCCCGCCGTCCCGGACCCGTTGCTGCACCGACTGGACGGCGGCCTTGACCAGGTCCCTCCCCAGCCGGGCGACGGCGGCGGCGACCTCGGGTTCGGCGAGCACGGCATCGGTCCGCGGCACCGCGCGGCGGGGATCGGTGGTCATCTCGTCACCCAGCCTAGGGCGGCGTCGCGGGGCCGGTCCGGGCCCGGCCCCGCGTGCGGTCAGGCGGCCAGCCGCGTCCCGTCGGCCCCGAACAGGTGCACCCGCTCTGCCTGCGGCGCGACGTGCACGACCGTGTCCCGCCGGGGCGGGCGCCGGCCGTCCACCCGCACGGTGATCGTGCGGTCCTCCCCGCCCTGCTCGGTCCGGCCGTAGACGTAGGCGTCGGCGCCCAGCTCCTCGACCACGTCGACGTGCACCGCGATCCCGTGGTCGGCGAGCGTCAGGTCCTCCGGTCGGACGCCGAGGGTCACCGCACTCCCGGCGACCTGACCCAGCACGGCTCGCCGGACCGGGACGACCAGGTCGCCGAAGCGCACCCCGCCGTCGCTGACCGGCAGCTCGAACAGGTTCATCGCCGGGGACCCGATGAACCCGGCGACGAAGACGTTCGCCGGCCGGTCGTACAGCACCCCGGGCGCGTCGCACTGCTGCAGGACGCCGTCCTTGAGCACCGCGACCCGGTCGCCCATGGTCATGGCCTCGACCTGGTCGTGGGTGACGTAGACGGTGGTGATGCCCAGCCGGCGCTGCAGCGAGGCGATCTGGGTGCGGGTCTGCACGCGCAGCTTGGCGTCGAGGTTGGACAGCGGCTCGTCCATCAGGAAGACCTGGGGCTTGCGGACGATCGCCCGGCCCATCGCGACGCGCTGGCGCTGACCACCGGAGAGGGCCTTGGGCTTGCGGTCCAGGTAGGGCTCCAGGTCCAGCAGCTTGGCCGCCTCGACGACCCGCTCCCGGCGCTCCTCCTTGCCCATCCCGGCGATCTTCAGCGCGAAGCCCATGTTGTCCGCGACGCTCATGTGCGGGTACAGGGCGTAGTTCTGGAACACCATCGCGATGTCCCGGTCCTTGGGTGGCATGTCGGTGACGTCGCGGCCGCCGATGCGGATCGCGCCCTCGGTGACGTCCTCCAGGCCGGCGAGCATCCGCAGCGACGTCGACTTGCCGCACCCGGAGGGGCCGACGAGGGCGAGGAACTCCCCGTCGGCCACCTCCAGTTCCAGCGAGTCGACCGCCCGGCGGTCGGCCCCGGCGTAGGCACACGTTGCTCGGTCGAAGGTGACGGTCGCCATCGGGCGCTCCCCTGGTGGTGGTGGATCCGGTGGATGGGGGTGGTGGTGCGGGTGGCTCAGCCGAGGGAGATCGCCGTCCAGGAGACCGGCGGCAGCTCCACGGTGAGCGAGCCGTTCTCCAGCAGGACGCTCTTGTTCTCGGCCGGGGTGATCCGGCTGGGCTCGGCCAGCGTGTTGGCTGCGTAGGGGTCCCCGTCGTGCAGCGTGTGGCTCTCCAGGACCTGGACGCCGGCCAGGGCAGCGGCGTCGACGGTCACCGTCACCGGGCCCTCGATGGCCCGGTTGACCAGGAACAGTGCGGTCCGGCCGGTCTCCGGGTCGTGGGTGGCCACCGCGTCCACGACCGGGACGTCACCGTGCTGGGACGTGCGGTAGGTGTCGCACGCCAGCTCCACCCGCAGGGCGTTGCCCCGGGCCAGCCGGGAGGTGAGCGCGAACGGGAAGAACGTCGTCTGCCGCCAGGCCGGGCCCCCCGGCTCGGTCATGATCGGCGCGATCACGTTCACCAGCTGCGCGAGGCTCGCCGAGGTCACCCGGTCGGCGTGCTTGAGCAGCGAGATCAGCAGGCTGCCGACCACCACGGCGTCGGCGACGGAGTAGACGTCCTCCAGCAGCCGGGGGGCGTAGGGCCACTGCTCGATGTCGGTGATCTGGTCCTCGCTGTGGAAGCGCTCCTGGTACCAGACGTTCCACTCGTCGAAGGAGATGTCGATCGTCTTCTCGCTGCGCAGCACCGCCTTGACGTGGTCGGCGGTGGCGACGACGGACTCGATGAAGCGGTCCATGTCCACCGCCGAGGCCAGGAAGCCGGCCAGGTCGCCGTCCTTCTCGGCGTAGTAGGCGTGGCAGGAGATGTAGTCGACGTCGGCGTAGGTGTGCTCGAGGACCGTCCGCTCCCAGGCGCCGAACGTGGGCATCGCCGAGTTGGAGCTGCCGCACACGACCAGCTGCACCGAGGGGTCCAGCTGACGCATGGCCTTGGCGGTCTGGCTGGCGAGCTTGCCGTAGTCCTCGGCGCTGCGGTGCCCGAGCTGCCAGGGGCCGTCCATCTCGTTGCCCAGGCACCACATCCGGACGCCGAAGGGCTCCGGCGTGCCGTCGGCGGCCCGCTGGTCCGACAGGGCCGAGCCGGACCGGACGTTGCTGTACTCCAGCAGGTCCAGCGCCTCCTGGACGCCGCGGGTGCCGAGGTTGACCGCCAGCATCAGCTCGCTGCCGGCCTTGTCGTTCCAGCGGGCGAACTCGTGCAGACCCACCTGGTTGGTCTCCACCGAGTGCCAGGCCAGGTCCAGCCGGCGGGGCCGGGACTCCCGCGGGCCGACGCCGTCCTCCCAGCGGTAGCCGGAGACGAAGTTGCCGCCCGGGTAGCGGATCGTCGAGACCCCCAGCTCGCGGACGAGGTCCAGGACGTCGGTCCGGAAGCCGTCCTCGTCGGCGGCCGGGTGGCCCGGCTCGTAGATGCCGTCGTAGACACATCGGCCCAGGTGCTCGACGAAGGAGCCGAAGACCCGACGGTGGACGGCGCCGACGGTGAAGCGCGGGTCGAGGGTGAGGCGTGCGGAGGGCATGGGGGAACTCCTCGAGAGCGCCGCGGAGCCGCGGTCGCGTGGGTGGGGTGGGGACGGCTCCGGCGTCGTGGGCCGGTCCGGCCTGGACGGCCCGCTCTGTGAGCGGGCGCCGCTCGCTACTTGAGGCTGCCGATGGACAGCCCGCCCTGCCAGTAGCGCTGGAGGCCGAGGAAGGCGGCGATCAGCGGGAGGATCGAGACCAGCGAACCGACGATGATCAGGGTGTAGAGCGAGACCCCGCCGCCGTTGTTGGCACCGGCCAGGCCCTGCCAGAGGTTGATGCCGACGGTCACCGGGAACAGCTGGGAGTCCGAGAGCACGGCCAGCGGCAGGAAGTAGTTGTTCCAGGTGCCCACGACCGACAGCAGCAGCACGGTCACCACCGCCGGGCGCATGAGCGGCAGCGCCACCTGCCGGAACACCCGGAACTCCCCGGCGCCGTCCATCCGGGCGGCGTCCAGCAGTTCGTCGGGGACGGCGTCGGCGCAGTAGACCCGCATCAGGTAGACGCCGAACGGGCTCAGCATCGACGGCAGGATCACCGCCCACACCGTGTTGGTCATCCCGACCTCCGACAGCATCACGAAGGTGGGGATCACCAGGGCCGTCATCGGCACCATCACCGCGCCCAGCAGCAGCGCGAAGGTCACCCGCCGGCCCGGGAAGTCGAACTTGGCGAAGGCGTAGCCGGCCAGGACCGCCAGGACGGTGGCCCCGACTCCCCCGCCGATGGCGTAGAGCAGCGAGTTGCCCAGCCAGCGGAGGTAGATGCCGTCGTTGTAGGTGAACAGCGTCCTGAGGTTGTCGAGCAGGTGGAAGCCGTCACCGAACCAGAGGGCGCCGTTGGGCGAGTTGAACAACCCGCCGCCGCTCTTGGTGCTCGCCACCAGCAGGAACCACAGCGGGAGCACGAAGTACAGGACCAGGAACGCCAGGAACACGTGCGAGGTCCAGGCGCGCCGGCCCCGGCGGCGGGGGGTGCCGGCCGCGCCGACCGGCGGGGCGTCGACGTCGGCGGTACGGGTCAGGACGCTCACTTGAGGAACCCCCCACGCTTGCGGGTCAGGAAGAGGAACAGGTAGACGCCGATGAAGACGACGATGCCCAGCGCGAAGGAGATGGCGGAGGCGTAGTTGAACTGCGCGAAGCGGAACGCGAGGTTGAACGCGTAGACGTTCGGCGTGATGTCGGTGCTGATCGCCCCGTTGGAGATCGGGGTCAGGACCTGGGGTTCGGTGAAGAACTGCAGCGTGCCGATCAGCGAGAACACCAGGATGAGGATCAACGCCGAGCTGATCATCGGGACCTTGAGGCGCAGCGCGATCTGCCGGGAGCTGGCGCCGTCGATCCGGGCCGCCTCGTAGACGGCCGGGTCGATGCCCTGCAGGGCGGCGTAGATGATGATCATGTAGTAGCCGGCCCACTGCCAGGTGACCACGTTGGTGAACCCGTAGAAGAGGTTGTCCGGGCTGAGCAGGAACGGCGCCCCGTCGCCGAAGAGCTGCTCCAGCGGCCCGAAGTTGGGGCTGTACAGGAAGCCCCACATCACCGCGCCGATCACCGCGGGGATCGCGTACGGCACGAAGATCATCAGCCGGGAGAACCGGGCGAACCGGCTGGTCACCGAGTCCAGCACCAGCGCCGCGGCCAGCGCGACGAGGATCTGCACCGGGATGACCACCAGCGAGAACCGGATGACGAACCAGACGCCGCTCAGGAAGGCGGGGTCGGTGAAGGCGCGGGTGTAGTTGTCCAGCCCGGCGAACCGCTCACCAGTGGCCAGCCCCTTGGTGAAGAGGCTGAGGTAGAAGGCGTACAGCAGCGGTGTCACCAGGAAGAGCAGGAACACCACGGCGAAGGGGGCGAGGAACGCCCACCCGATGAGGCCCTGGGCCCGGCCGCGGCGTTGCCGTCGGCTGCGTGCGGGGGCCGGGTCCGCGGCCGGGGCCTGCGGCCGCGGCGCCGTGTCCAGCGTTGCCATTGCGGTCTCGCTCTCGTGCGCAGGGAGGAGGGGTGGCCCCGGGAGCGGGTCGCGCTCCCGGGGCCCGGACGGCCGGCCGGGCAGCTCAGTCGAGCGTGAAGCCCTGCTGGGTCGCGTACGTCTCCATCTCCGCCTGCAGGTCGTCCAGCGCCTCGGAGCCGGTCTTCTCCCCGGCGTTGATCGCGGCGATCTCCTCGGTGAACTGGGCGTAGAACGTCGTGCCGAAGGGGCTGTAGGTCGACCCCTCGTAGGCCTCGGCGGCCGGGATGTAGACGTCCCGGTTCGCGGTCTGGCCGGAGAAGAACTCCGACTCGTTGTCGATGAACTCCTGCGAGCTGAGCACCGACTGGTTGAGCGGGAAGATCGTCTGGCTGGTCCACCCGTCGGTCAGCGAGGCCTCGTCGGCGTAGAGCTCCTTGGCCACCTGCGCGGCCAGCTCGGGCTGCTCCGACTGGCTGGTGACCGAGAACACCGAGCCACCCCAGTTCACCGACACCGGGTTGGCCGGGTCCCACTGCGGCAGCGGTGCCACCGCCCAGTTGCCGGCGTCCTCACCCTCGCCGGCCCCTGCGCCGGTCAGGTAGCCCGGAGCCCAGGCGGCGGAGATGTAGGTGGCGTAGTCCCCGCGGATCGCACCGGCGATGTAGTCGGTGGTGAACTGGTCCTGGGTGCCGACCAGGCCGTCGCGCACCAGGCCGGCCCAGTAGTCGAGGACCTCCTTGCCCTCCGGGCTGTTGAGGTCGATCTCCAGCTGCGTCGGGTCGCCGGAGTCGTAGACCCACGGCTCGGCGCCGTTCTGCTGCATGAGCGCGACCGTGGGGGCCGGCACGTTGGCCGGGAAGTCGCCCATCAGCGGGCCTCCGGCGGCCTTGAGCGCCTCGCCCGCGGCCCGGTACTCCTCCCAGGTCGTGGGCGGGGTGATGCCGTACTGCTCGAAGACGTCCGTGCGGTACATCATCGCCATCGGCCCGCCGTCGACCGGGATGCCGTAGACGGCGTCACCGCTGGAGACGTCCCGCCAGGCGCCCTCGCCGAAGTTCCCCTGGACCTCGTCGGCCCCGTACTGGGTCAGGTCGACGAGCGCCTCCTGCAGCGCGAAGACCGGGACGGTGTCGGTCTCCAGCATGATCACGTCCGGCGCCCCGGTGCCCGCGGAGACCGCCGTCTGGAAGCGGGCGTACTCGTCGGCACCCTGGCCGGCGTTGGTCAGGCAGACCTGGACGTCGTCGTGCAGCTCGTTGAAGTCCTCCACGACCGTCTTGGCGTTGGGGTACCAGGACCACACCGAGACGACGGGCGCCTCGGTCTCGGCGATCGGGACGCTGCAGTTGCCCGCGTCCGCGCTGGCGGTGTCGCCGCCCCCGCCGCCGCCACCGCAGGCGGAGAGCGAGGCCATGACGGTGCCGGCGCCGATGGCGGTGGTGAGGAGTCTGTTCTTCACGGTGCTCCCTCTCGGAGTGACGCCCACTGACGTCGTCGTCGTGGGGTGGTGCGGTGGTGCGGTGGAGCGGTCGTGCGGCGTGGGACGGCGCGCCGGGTGCGAGGTGCCGATCGGCGCCCCGGTGCGGCCGTCCGGCGGGGACGGCGGTGCGCCGGGCACCCACCGGAGCACCGCCGTCGCCCCGGTCGGGGCGAGCGGCGCGCGGGCCATCCCGTCCGCCGTCGGGCGACGGCGACGAGGACGACCCTCAGGCCCAGCGTGTGCGCTGGAGCACTTTTACAACGTTGTGAAACGAGATACTGCTCACCGGCTCAGAGGCTGTCAAGCACCCGCGACCGAGTCGTGACCAAGCCGCCGGGACCCCCGTGCGGGTGCCCACCGAGGCCCCTGCGCAGCGGCGCTCAGCCGGCGCGAGGGAGGCGGTCGCAGCCGTCCGGCAGGGCTCAGCTGGACTCGCGTTCCACCAGCGACCAGCCGACCTCGACGTGCTGCACCGGCAGGTCACGGTCGGCGATCCGCCGGGCCAGCGTCTCCACCGCACGATCGGCGATCTCCCGCCGTCCCGGGTCGATCGTGGTCAGTGACGGCTGGGAGTACTGGCCGTCGTCGGTGTTGTCGAAGCCGACGACCGCGACGTCCTCGGGCACCCGCCGGCCGGCGGCCAGCAGCGCGTGCATCGCGCCCAGGGCCAAGGTGTCGTTGAAGGCGAAGACGGCGTCGAACTCCGCACCGGAGTCCAGCAGCTGGTGCGCGGCCTCGGCCCCCTGGTGCCGGTGCCAGAGCTGGGCCACCCCGAGCAACCGCTCGTCGAGCGGGACCCCGGCCTCCTCAAGCGCCTCGCGATAGCCCCGGAACCGCAGACCGGCGGATCCGATGACCTCGCCGGGGTGGTACCCCACCACCGCGATGCGCCGGCGCCCGCGCTCGAGCAGGTACCGGGTCGCACCCCGCGCCGCCTCGACGTTCTGGATCATCACGTGGTCGACCGACGGGTGGAACAGCCGCTCCCCCAGCAGCACCAGCGGGACACCGATCTCCAGCAGTCCGGCGTCCTCCTCCCCCATCCCCAGCGGGCTGAACAGCAGCCCGTCCACCATCCGCAGCCGGTTGCTGGACAACAGGTCGACCTCGCGCCGCCGGTCCCGGTTGGTCTGCTCGATGAGCACCACCAGCCCCCGCCGCTCGGCCGCCCGGATCACCTCGTCGGCCAGCTCGGCGAAGTAGGGCAGGCGCAGCTCGGGCACCGCCAGGCTGATGGCGTCGCTGCGCCCGGAGCGGAGGCTGCGGGCGGAGAGGTTGGGCTGGTAACCGAGCTGCTCGATCGCCGCCTGGACGCGTTGCCGGGTGCTCGGCCGCACGTGCGGGTAGTCGTTCACGACGTTCGACACCGTCTTGAAGGAGACCCCGGCGAGCCGGGCCACGTCGTGCAGGGTGGCGGCCACCGGACCTCCTCCGCTCGTGGGTCGACGGGCCACCGGTCACGGCGGGGCGGGCAC
This sequence comes from uncultured Modestobacter sp., assembly GCF_947486615.1. Taxonomy (GTDB): domain Bacteria; phylum Actinomycetota; class Actinomycetes; order Mycobacteriales; family Geodermatophilaceae; genus Modestobacter. The sequence continues at coordinate 168,478 of NZ_CANKUD010000008.1, read as the reverse complement.
ACGTCCGCCGTCCCATCGGCAGCGTGCCACAGCGGGCCCGTGTCCGAGGACCACCAGGGCCGATGCCCGCGCCCGGGGTCGCGCTGTGCACCGAGGGCGGCGCCGGACCGGCCGGCCAGGTCTCGAGGACCTGGCCGGCCGGGGAGCTGGCGGAGGCGGACGGGAATCGAACCCGCCTGGCCGAGATGCTCGGCCACGTCGGCTTTAGAGGCCGCGGGGGCCACCAGACACCCTGACGCCTCCACCACCGAGCCTACGCAGGCGGCGCACCCCCGGCCCGGGCACCTAGATTGGTCCGACGTGACCACCAGCACCGCTCCCGTCCGGCTCACCCAGTACGCGCACGGCGGCGGCTGCGCCTGCAAGATCCCGCCCGGCGAGCTGGAGGCGGTGGTCGCCGGCCTGACCCACACCGGCCCCCGCGACCCGGCGGCCGAGCTGGTCGTCGGCCTGGACGACGGGGACGACGCCGCCGTGGTGCGGATCGCCGGCGGGCAGGGGCTGGTGCTCACGACCGACTTCTTCACCCCCGTGGTCGACGACGCGTACACCTTCGGCCGGATCGCCGCGGCCAACGCGCTCTCCGACGTCTACGCCATGGGCGGCACGCCGGTGATGGCGGTCAACCTGCTGGGCTGGCCGCGGGACGTGCTGCCCGCGGAACTGGCCGCCGAGGTGCTGCGCGGCGGCCTGGAGGTCGCGCACGAGGCCGGCTGCCACGTCGGTGGCGGCCACTCCATCGACGACCCGGAGCCCAAGTACGGCATGGCGGTCACCGGCCTCGTCGATCTCGACCGGCTGATCCGCAACGACGCCGCCACCCCCGGGACGCCGCTGTCGCTGACCAAGCCGCTGGGCGTGGGCGTGCTCAACAGCCGGCACAAGAACACCGGCGAGGTGTCCGCGGAGGCGGTCGCCTCGATGACGTCGCTGAACGCGGAGGCCTCGATCGCCGCCGTCGCCGCGGGCATCCGGGCCGGCACCGACGTCACCGGGTTCGGCTTGCTCGGCCACCTCTACAAGATGGCCCGGGCCAGCGGGGTGACCGCAGTGGTCGACGCCGCCGCCGTCCCGTACCTGGCCGGGGCGCGGCAGGCGCTGGCCGACGGCTGGGTCTCCGGCGGCACCCGGCGCAACCTCGACTGGGTGCGGCCGCACGCCGACCTGTCGGCGGTCAGCGAGGACGAGGCGCTGCTGCTGGCCGATGCTCAGACCTCCGGCGGGCTGCTGCTCGGCGGCGAGGTGCCCGGCGCCCCGGTGATCGGTGAGTTCGTCGCCCAGCAGGAGCACGCCGTCGTCGTCCGGTGAGCCCGCGGCGTGACCCACGTCGCTGCCGCCGGCCGGCTCGGTTACGTTGCGGACATGCTGGCTGCCTTCGTCTCCACCCCTGCCCCGAAGGACCCGCTCTCCGTGCTGGAGGTGGGCGACCGCCCCGAACCGGACGCGCCCGAGGGCTGGACGACGGTGCAGGTGAAGGCCGCCTCGCTCAACCACCACGACCTGTTCAGCCTGCGCGGCGTGGGCCTGCCGGCCGAGCGGATGCCGATGACCCTGGGCTGCGACGCGGCCGGCGTCGACGAGGACGGCAACGAGGTCGTCGTGCACGCGGTCATCTCCTCCCCCGGCTGGACCGGCGACGAGACGATGGACCCCAAGCGCTCGCTGCTCTCGGAGGTGCACCAGGGCACGCTGGCCGAGCGGGTCGCCGTCCCCCGGCGCAACCTGGTGCCCAAGCCCGCCGAGCTCTCCTTCGCCGAGGCCGCCTGCCTGCCCACCGCGTGGCTGACCGCCTACCGGATGCTCTTCGTCCGCTCCGGCCTGCGGCCCGGGTCGACGGTGCTGGTGCAGGGCGCCAGCGGTGGCGTCGCGACCGCGCTGGTCACGCTGGGCCGCGCGGCCGGCTACCGGATGTGGGTCACCGGCCGCAGCGAGGAGAAGCGGACGGCGGCGCTCGCGCTCGGCGCGGACCAGGCGTTCGAGTCCGGCGCCCGACTGCCCGAGCGGGTGGACGGCGTGATGGAGACCGTCGGTGAGGCCACCTGGAGCCACAGCATCAAGTCGCTCAAGCCCGGCGGCGTCGTCGTCACCTGTGGCGCGACCAGCGGGTTCAACCCGGGCGCGGAGCTGAACCGAGTGTTCTTCACCCAGCTCTCGGTGATCGGCTCCACGATGGGCACCCGCGACGAGCTCGACGACCTCATCCAGATGTGCCGGATCACCGGGGTGCGCCCGGTGATCGACGTCGAGCTGCCGCTGAGCCAGGCCCGGGACGGCTTCGAGCGCATGCTCGAGGGCCGCACCGCCGGGAAGATCGTCTTCACCGTCTGACGGCGGTCAGGCCTGGGCGAGCCGCTTCTCGATCTTGGCGGTCAGCACCGGCCGGTCCTTCTCCGCCAGGAACGGCAGGATCGGGGTCAGCTCGGGCAGCCGGGCCTTCTCGGTCATCACGATCCGGAAGGCCGTCTCGACGGTGATCCCGTGGTCGGGCCGGGAGACCACCGTGACGGCGTCCCCCGCGCCGATCTCGCCGGTCTCCAGCACCCGGAGGTAGGCACCCGTGGCACCGTGCGCGGCGAACCGCTTCACCAGGTCGGGGACGCCCCAGAAGCGGGCGAAGTTGGCGCACGGGGTGCGCCAGGCGGTCACCTCGAACCGCGCCGTCCCGGCCTGCCACTGCTCGCCGATCACGGCGTTGCGCAGGTCGAGCCCGGTGGTGCGCAGGTTCTCGCCGAACCGGCCGGGCGGCAGCTCGCGGTCGAGCTCGGCCGCCCACCAGTCGGCGTCGACCTGGGCGTAGGCGTAGACCGCCTGCCCCTCGCCGCCGTGGTGCTTCTTGTTGACCTGGACGTCGCCGTCCAGGCCGAGCGGGTGGACGGCGACCCGGCCGGTGACCGGTCGCTTGTCGATGCCGGAGCGGTTCGGGCGCTTGTCGGGCAGCGGCAGCAGCTCGCTGCCGGAGACGCAGACCGCCTCGACCCGGCCGTTCACTTGGGCTTGGCGGCGGTCGACTCGTTGGTGGAGAGCGCGGCGACGAACGCCTCCTGGGGGACCTCGACGCGGCCGACCATCTTCATCCGCTTCTTGCCCTCCTTCTGCTTCTCCAGCAGCTTGCGCTTGCGGGTGATGTCACCGCCGTAGCACTTGGCCAGCACGTCCTTGCGGATGGCGCGCACCGTCTCGCGGGCGATCACCCGGGAGCCGACGGCCGCCTGGATCGGCACCTCGAACTGCTGACGCGGGATCAGCTCGCGCAGCTTGCCGGCCATCAGGACGCCGTAGCTGTAGGCCTTGTCGGTGTGCACGATCGCGGAGAACGCGTCGACGGCCTCGCCCTGGAGCAGGATGTCCACCTTGACCAGCTTGGACTGCTGCTCGCCCGCCTCCTGGTAGTCCAGGCTGGCGTAGCCGCGGGTGCGCGACTTCAGCGCGTCGAAGAAGTCGAAGATGATCTCGCCGAGCGGCAGCGTGTAGCGCAGCTCCACCCGGGTCTCGGAGAGGTAGTCCATCCCGGTCAGCGACCCGCGGCGGCTCTGGCAGAGCTCCATGATCGCGCCGGTGTAGTCGCTGGGCGCGATGATCGTGGCGTTGACGATCGGCTCGAAGACCTTGTCGATCTTCCCCTCCGGCCAGTCGCTGGGGTTGGTGACGACGACCTCGGACTGGTCCTCCATCACCACCCGGTAGACGACGTTCGGCGCGGTCGAGATGAGCGAGAGCCCGCCCTCGCGCTCCAGCCGCTCCCGGACGATCTCCAGGTGCAGCAGGCCCAGGAAGCCGACCCGGAAGCCGAAGCCCAGCGCCGCCGACGTCTCCGGCTCGTAGACCAGGGCGGCGTCGTTGAGCAGCAGCTTGTCCAGCGACTCGCGCAGCAGCTGGTACTCGCTGCCGTCGATCGGGTAGAGCCCGGAGTAGACCATCGGCTTGGGGTCGCTGTACCCGCCGATCGGCTCGGCGGCCGGCTTGTGCTGCAGGGTCACGGTGTCACCGACGCGGGACTGCCGGACGTCCTTCACCCCGGTGATGAAGTAGCCGACCTCGCCGACCCCGAGCCCCTCGACCGGCTTGGGCTCCGGGGCGATGACGCCGATCTCCAGCAGCTCGTGCACCGCGCCGGTGGACATCATCTTGATCCGCTCGCGGCCGCTGATCCGGCCGTCGACCACGCGGACGTAGGTGATCACCCCGCGGTAGATGTCGTAGACGGAGTCGAAGATCATCGCCCGGGCGGGGCCGTCGGCGTCACCGACCGGGGCCGGGATCTTCGCCACGATCTGGTCGAGCAGCTCCGGCACGCCGACACCGGTCTTGCCGCTGACCCGCAGCACGTCGTCGGGGTCGCAGCCGATGATGCCGGCGATCTCCGCGGCGAACTTCTCCGGCTGGGCGGCCGGCAGGTCGATCTTGTTGAGCACCGGGATGATCGTCAGGTCGTTCTCGATCGCCAGGTAGAGGTTCGCCAGCGTCTGCGCCTCGATCCCCTGCGCGGCGTCGACCAGCAGCACCGCACCCTCGCAGGCGGCCAGCGACCGGGACACCTCGTAGGTGAAGTCGACGTGCCCGGGGGTGTCGATCATGTCGAGGACGAAGTCCTCGCCGCCGACCGTCCAGGGCAGGCGGACGTTCTGCGACTTGATGGTGATGCCGCGTTCGCGCTCGATGTCCATCCGGTCGAGGTACTGGGCGCGCATCTGGCGCCCCTCGACGATGCCGGTCACCTCGAGCATCCGGTCGGCCAGCGTCGACTTGCCGTGGTCGATGTGGGCGATGATGCAGAAGTTCCGGATCCGGGCGGGATCGGTGGCAGCAGGAGTCGTCACAGTGCCGCCATCGTCCCACGTCCGCGCCCCGGGTAAAGCGATTGCCCGGGCGGACACCGTCGCCCACCGTGAACCGGTGACCGTCCCCGGCAGTCCCCGCCTCCCCTACGACCGGCTCCCCGCTGCGCTGCGGACGGCGATCGACGCGGCGCTCGGCTCCCCGGTGGTCTCCGTGTCGCCCCGCACCGGCGGCTTCTCCCCGGGCCCGGCCGCCGTCGTGACCTGCGCCGACGGCAGCCGGGCGTTCGTGAAGGCCGTCGGGACGACGCTGAACCCGGACACCCCCGGCCTGGTGCGCGCCGAGGCCGCGGTGACCGCGGAGCTGCCGGCGTCGGTGCCCGCACCCGGCCACCGGGCGTTCCTCGAGTGGGCCCAGGGCGACGACCAGTGGGTCGCCCTGGTCCTCGACGCCGTGGACGCCGACTCCCCTCCGCTGCCCTGGACGCCGCGCACCGCGGCCGCCGTCGTCGACGGGCTCACCGAGCTGGCCCGGACCAGCACGCCCTGCCCGGTCGCCGGGCTGCCCACCGTCGCCGAGCGGCTCGGCCGGTCGCTGTCGGCCTGGGCGGAGCTCGCCACCGAGCCGCCGACCGACCTCGACCCCTGGGAGGCCGCTCATCTGGACTGGCTCGGGGCCGTGCCGGAACGGCTGGCCGCCGCCGGCTGGCTCGGTGGCGACACCTTGGTGCACAACGACCTGCGGGCGGACAACATGCTGCTCGCCCCCGACGGCACCGTGACCTTCGTGGACTGGGCGTGGGCGGCCCGCGGCGCGGACTGGGTGGACACCGTGCTGTTCGCCTTCGACGCCGCCACCCAGGGCGGGGTGGACCCGGAGTGGCTGCTCGACCGCTCCCCGCTCGCCGCGGCGGCCGACCCCGCGGTGGTCACCGACCTGGTGGCGGCGATGACCGGCATGTGGGCGTACGGCATGCGCCAGCCGGCGCCGCCGGGGCTCCCCACGCTGCGGGCCTTCCAGCGGCGTTTCCACGAGGCCGCGCTGGCCTGGACGGTGCGACGGGTGAGCGGGTGATCGCGGGTTGGGTCACTGGAGGGGAGCTGGTATCTTGTGAGGCCGGTCCGCAGTGCGCTGTGCTGCGCCGCGGACGCACTGTCAGAAGTACACCTCCCTGCGACACATCCGAGGCTCACGCGTGGCGAACATCAAGTCCCAGATCAAGCGGATCAAGACCAACGAGATCGCGCGCAAGCGCAACGTCGCGGTCAAGTCCGCCCTGAAGACGCAGGTGCGGCGTTTCCGCACGGCCGCCGACGCCGGGGACAAGGACGCGGCGACCGCCGCCCTCGTGACCGCCTCGAAGGCCCTGGACAAGGCTGCCAGCAAGGGCGTCATCCACAAGAACCAGGCCGCGAACCGCAAGTCGGCGCTGGCCAAGAAGGTCGCCAGCCTCTGAGCTGCGCACCCGCTCTGCGACGAGCCCCCTCCCTGCCGGGAGGGGGCTCGTCGCGTTCCGGGGGGTCTGCTGACGGGGCCGTCAGCGGCCGGTTCGCGCCGGTCGGAGTCGGGCCGTCGTCGGGAGCTGCGCTCCTGACCTCCCTGCCGGGGGGGCGCCCCGGGGGCGTTGCGTCCTGCGGGTCGGTCGACCGACGTCAGCGGGAGGTGCGTGCGCGGCCGCCGGCGCCGGCGGCGCGGATGGCGACGATGCGGCGCACCGCCCGCTCCAGCGCGTAGTCGGCGCTGGCCGCGGCGCCCTTGACGTCGGCGTTGAGCTCGGCCGCGACGCCGATCGCCTGCTGCAGCGCGTCGATGCTCCAGCCCCGGGCCTGCGCCTGGGCCTTCTTCACCTTCCACGGCGGCAGCTTGAGCTGGCGGGCCAGGTCGCCGATGTTCGTGGTGTTCAGCGACGCCACCCGGGCCGCGGTGCGCACCCCGTCGGCCAGCGCGTCGGCGATCAGCACGTGCGCCACCCCTCGGTCCAGTGCCCACCGGAGCATCTCCACCGACCCGGCGGTGTCACCCACCAGCACGCGCTCGGCGACGCTGAAGCCGGTGACCTCGGCCTGACCGCGGTGGAACCGGGCCACCGCATCGGCGTCGATGACCCCACCGAAGTCGGAGACCAGCTGGCTCGCCGCGGCCGACAGCCCGCGCAGGTCGTTGCCCACCGCGTCCAGCAGCGCCGTGACGGCGTCGGGCGTGATCTTCCCACCGGCGTGCCGGACCTCGTTGCGCACGAAGGCGACCCGCTCCCCCGCGGAGCTGATCTTCGGGCAGTCGTCGACCGCTGCCCCGGCGCTCTTGAACGCCTTCAGCAGCGCCTCGTTCCGCTTGCCGCCGTTGTGCACGACGACCAGCGTCAGCTCGGGGTCCGGGTCCTTGGTGTAGCTGACCAGGGAGTCGGCCAGCGCGGCCGCCGACTCCTGCACCCCGGTGACCACGACCAGCCGGTGGCCACCGAACAGCGAGGGGGCGAGCACGTCAGCCAGCTGCCCGACCGGCAGCCCGGCGGCGGCGAGCTCGTGCTCCTCGCTGTCGGGGTGGCGCTCGCGCACCGCGGCCCGCACGGCCGAGACCGCGCGGGCGCGCAGCAGCTCCTCCTCGCCGGCCACGATGCGGAGCCGGGAGGTCGGGGCAGGGGGCTGTGCGGGCACGCGGCCATGCTGCCACGCGGTGCCGACCGGACCGGCCCACCACCGGCGCCCGCCACCGACCGGGTGCGGCCCGTGCGGGCAGCCGGGTCGCTGCGGCTGCTGCGTGCGTCCGGACCGGTACGCCGGGTCCGTGCTCCTGGGTGTCCGGTGGCGCGGCCGTGGCACGCAGCGCCTCGTCCCGGCCACGCACGGCCACGCCCCAGTCCCCCGCGCTGCCGCTGACCGCGACGTCGCCGTCCCGGTCGGTGCGGTAGACGCGCATGCCGGCCAGCATGTCCAGCAGCCGGTCGGCGGGATGACCGTAGGTGTTGTCCGCGCCCACCGAGATCAGCGCCACGACGGCCCCGGTGGCCGACAGGAATCCCGGGTCGGCGTCCGCGCTGCCGTGGTGCGGCACCTTGACCACGTCGGCGGTCAGGTCGACGCCGGAGGCCACCAGCCGCGCCTCCGCCTCGGCGCCCAGGTCACCGGTGAGCAGCACCCGCAGCCCGCGCTGGGTGGCCCGGAGCACCAGGCTCAGGTCGTTGGGCTCGCCACCTGGCACCGCGAGCGCCGGGTCGGGCGCCAGCGCCTCGAACCCGGCGGTGCCCACCGTCCGCCGGTCACCGGGTCGCAGGACGACGTGCTCGGCCCCCGCTGCCGCCACGGCCGCGTCGAGGGCAGGGCGCCGCTCGTCGGTGGGGGTGAGCGTCCCGGTCGCCACCTCGCCGACCTCCCGGCCGGTCAGTGCGCCGGTCAGGCCGCCCACGTGGTCGGCGTCCAGGTGGGAGAGGACGACCAGCGGCAGCCGGTCGACCCCCAGCCGGTCCAGGCAGCCGTCGACCAGCGCCGGGTCCGGGCCGGCGTCCACCAGCACCGCCTCGCCCGGCCCGGTCGGCAGCACCAGCGCATCACCCTGACCGATGTCGCAGGCGACGACGACGGTGTCCGGCACCGGCCACCCCCGGGTCGCCTGGCGCAGCGGCCAGCCGACCGCCACGATCCCGACCAGCGCCGCCAGGGCCAGCGGGCGCAACCGTGGCCAGCGCAGCAGCGCCCAGGCGCCTGCCGCGAGCACCGCGGTGAGCAGCAGGGCACCGGGCAACCCGGTGGGCCAGCCGGTGACGCCGTCCGGCACCGCCGCGGCGCGCTCGGCGATCAGCACCAGCCAACGGACGGGCCACCCGGCCAGCCAGGTGAGCGCGTCGGCCGGACCCGGGGCAAGCGGTGAGAGCAGCGCGGCCAGCAGCCCGAGCACGGTGGCCGGGGCCACCGCCGGTGCCGCCAGCAGGTTGGCCGGCAGCGAGACGATGCTGACCACGCCGGACAGCGCGGCGATCAGTGGTGCGGTCACCAGCCCGGCGGCCGCGCTCACCGCCAGGGCGTCGGCCACCGGCCCCGGGGTGCCCCGGTGGCGCAACGCCCGCGACCAGCCCGGCGCGAGCAGCACGATCGCCGCCGTCGCCGCGACCGAGAGCACGAAGCCGCCGTCGACGGCCAGCGTCGGCGCCAGCAGGAGCAGCACGACCACGCTCGCGGCCAGCGCCGGGACGGCCGCCCGCGCCCGGCCCGACGCCAGCGCCAGCAGCGCCACCCCGCCCATCACCGCGGCCCGCAGCACGCTGGCGCCGGGCCGGACCAGGACGACGAACCCGATGACCGCCAGGCCGCCCACCACCGCCTGCACCCGACGATCGGCACCGCGCGCTCGCAGCGGCCAGAGCACCAGCGCCACGACGATCGCGACGTTCGCACCCGTCAGTGTCAGTTAGACACAGGGCACACGATCTGCCAACGGTGCGGGTCACGGCATCATTGCAGCTCAGGACGCCATCAGTGCGTTTGTCGGGGGTGAGCGATACGGTTGGGTCCGCAAGTGGCCCGGTCTGAGGCCGCACCAAGGATCGGAGTAGTCCTGGCCGCCCGTCACTCCCTCGTCGGCTTCCGGTTCACCATCGAGGACCGGTACGGGCGGAAGGCCAAGCGGCAGAAGTATCCGCTGGCCGCCCTGCCGCTGACCCCGTCCCAGGACACCCTGATGGCGGTCAGCGCCTACTTCGAGTCCTTCGACCAGAAGCTGGACTCGCACAAGGACATCTACTTCGGCGAAGTCGCCGGGATCGAGCGGCGGGGGCGCACCATCGGGGCCACCATGACCGCTGGCCGTGGGGGCCTCTCATCCACCCTGAGTGACCCCGCTGCGCCGCACGAACCGCACTTCCGCCGGGAGCCCCGGCATGTGGAGCGGGTGGCGATCAGGCAGCTGGTCGTCGTCCCCGAGAACAGCGTCGTCGGGTACTGGATCGTGGAGGCCGTGGGCCTACGTACCCTCAGCCAGGTCTACCGCGACAGGTTCCGGCGCGCCTTCACGGGCCGCTGGTCCCGGCTGTCCCCCAAGTTCGAGCCCATCGTGCACGCCGAGGCATGGGACCAGTACGAGGAGGACGACAGCGTCGAGGTCGAGGAGGTCCGGTTCGTCCGCAGCCGTGTGACACCCGACCGCGCGGAGGCACTAGGCGTCGGGGACGTCAAGGGCGAGTACATCGAGATCATGCAGTCCGTTGTCCCGCGCAAGGGCAGCTGGCTGAAGTCGGTGCGCGAAGCCAACTACCGCCGCAACGACAGCGGCGTCCTTGAGCCGCGCAGCGAGGATCTGACAGAGGTCTCTGCCAGAGTGCGTATCGGCGGCCGGGAGACCGACGTCATCATCGACCGGGAGAAGCCGGTCGGCATGCGCATCCTCCTCGGTGACGAGGGGGACGGTCGCCCGACGGACACCTACTTCTACAGCCGGGCGCGCGAGTGGGTCCTCGAGCTGGCGAAGCGCGATGATGTGCTCCTGCCCGCCGGTTGGGCCAAGGACGAGTGGGATCACGACCCGGAGTTCGGGCGACTGGGGGCGGACAGTGATTCATCTGATCAGGGCACTGACCAGTAAGATCAGGATGACGGAGGTGGGTCGGGCTCACCTGGAGACGCTGAGCACCGAACGCGACGTGGACGGACGCCCCGTCGCGTATCTCAGCTTCGGGGACCTCACCACCTTCTTCGGGATCCCGCTGTCCGTGGGGGCGGTCCTGTGGCTCACAGGGGTGCAAGCCCCCAAGCCGGACCCACTGCTGGCGTCCATCTCGATCTTGACCGGCCTGCTCTTCGCTCTCGTCGTCCTGGTGTTTGATCAGGTGAAGCGGGAGAGAGACCGCCCTGCCCCCGAGGCGGGCAACGACCCCTTGATGGACGCCTGGCAGCTGTTCGCCAACGTCTGCTGGGCGGTCGTGGCGTCGACGCTGCTGCTCACCGTCATGTTCACCACCGTCCTGTTCGTGGACGGCAAGCTGGCCCCGTGGCTGACCGCGCTGGTGACCACCCTCTTCCTGCACCTGATGCTGACCCTGCTCATGGTGCTCAAGCGCATCTTCTTCATGGCGCGCCGGATCGCCGGCATCCTGTTCGTGGGTCGGCGCTGAGCGGATGGGCTGGCCCGCACACGGGACCAGCCCATCCGGGGGACGCCTGCCGGTGCCCCAGCTCCCTACGCTGACCCGGTGCCCTATCCCCCGCGCCCGCAGCTGAGGCCGCTGGCGGAGTTCGCCGGGACTGCGGTGCCGCGCCCGGACCCGGCGGTACAGGCGCGCGTCGAGCGGTTCATCCTCGACGGCTACTCCGCTGGGCGGTCCCTGCGTGAGCTGGCGGAGCTGAGCGACCGCTCTCACTCAGCGGTCCGCAACATCCTGGACAAGCACGGCGTCAGGCGTCGCCCAACAGGGGCAGCCGCAATGTCGCCCAACGAGGCGAGCGAATGACTCAAGATCCCGGCGGCGAGGCTGGCCACAGCTCTCGGGCTCGAACCGGCTCTAGCTGGCCCGTTGGGCGGCTGTTCACCTATCGCAATCAGTCACTGTCCAGGCACCTATGGGTCTCAGGGACCGTCCACGCTCGTCGCGCGCTGTCCACATTTGGTCCAGCCGACCCCGACGCAGCACAGCTCACCGCAATCTCAGTGGGCTGTGCGGTCGAGCTGCTGAGCAAGAGCCTAGTTGCAGCCACGGCCCCCCCTCTTCTCACTGAGCGAGGCGACCGCGACACGCTGCTCCACCTGACTGATAATGGCCACCTGGCCAGTAAGCCAGCCACCGAAGTGCGGACCATCTCCGCTGCCGAGGCCGTAGCGACGGCTACTCACTTGTACCCCGGCCTGGCTTGGCGTAAGGAACCCGATTCGATTGTGTTCCAAGTGCGCAACGCCGCCGCTCATATGGGCCTCGTCGACCCTAGTGAACTCCATACCGCGATGCTCACGATGCTCCGCTACGTGGACAGCGCGCTGACCGTCAAGGCCGAGTCCGCTCGAACCTTCTGGGGCGAAGACCTGGCCGCACTAGCGTCCGAGCTGCTGAGCGAGGCAATGACCCAGCGCCGCCGCATAGTGGCAGCCAAGCAAGCGGCGGCGCGGGCTCGCCTCGCCACACTGCTCGGTGATCTCGATGAAACCGCTCGCACAATTATCCTCGCTTCTCTGAGTGGTCACAATGTGGCGCTCGACTCTGAGGTAGACCAGCCACAAACATGCCCAGTCTGCAATCAGCGAGGGTGGCTCTACTGCGGCGTCGAGATGGGCGACGTGCTGCGAGACGAACAGAGCGGCGCGAAGTTTGTCGCTCGGACCGCCCACCCCGTGACATTCATGTGCTTCGTGTGCGGCCTGGATATTGAGCGCGACGAGCTTGACGAGTTCGCCTTTCCTGACCAGGTGGAGTTGGAGCCGCTCGCGGTCGAGAACGACTCGGACCCGGACGAGGACTGGCTGCGAGATCGGTAGTCGTGCGAAAGCCAGCCGGAAGCGGGACACAGGGAGGACCCGCCCCCGGCTAGCTCGCCGTCCTGGCCGTGGACGCGGTGGGAGATCAGCACCGCGCTGCGACGGCCAGGACCAGGGAAGGCGCGCCCCGGCTGGGATGACCCAGCCGCGTCCGGGTGGGCACGCCGTCCCGGTCTGTGGTCAGTCCCAGCCGGGGACGCTGACCCCTGCCAGCCCCGCGCCCCCGTGGAGGGCGGACACGGCGCGGTCGGACCTCAGCAGTGCGGCGGCCTCGTCGTCCCCCAGCCGCCCGTAGGTCTGCACCAGTGCGTAGGCGGCGGCGTGGTCCGGCGCGGCGGCCAGAGCGCGGCGCACGGACGGCGGGACCTCGGACAGCATGGACACCGGGATGCCGGAGGCGGTGAAGCTGATCCGTGGGTCGGGCTCGGGCTTCGGCTCTGGGTAGGCCACGGCCTGCGCCGCCGCCCGCTCGGTGTCCTGCCGCCGGGCCACGGCCAGCACGTCAGCAGCGGTGACCGCACCAGCGGGGCCGCTCCCGCGCACGTGGCGCAGGCGCACGCCCCGGCCACCGGCCAGGTCCCGCACGTCCGCGTCGCACGCGACGGTGGCGTTCTCAGCCGCCAGCCAGGGCTGCACGATCGGACGGCCGTCGAGGCCGATGGCCGTCAGCGTGGTCGGGGCCGGACGCTGCGGGGGGTCCTGAGGCTGGGCCTCCGGGACGTGTGCCCGGGCGGCTGCACGGACGTCCTGGGCGCGGACCCGGCCGCCCTCACCTGTGCCGGTCACGGCGGCCAGGTCCACCCCCGCCTCGGCGGCGAGGCGCTGGACCATCGCGCTGGCGCGCACGGTCACCGGGTCACCCCCAGCACGCTGGCAGCGGCGGCGGCGATCTCCGCGCGGTGGGCAGCGTTGCGGCGCGCGGTCTGCTCGGCGCGCTGCTGCACGGCGGCGCGCTCGGCGGCCACGTCAGCGGCCGTGCGCACCGGCTGCCCGGCCCGGCGCAGGGCATCCTCGTACAACGGCTGCAACGCCCGGGCCGCGCGCAGCTCGGCGGTCTCGTAGACCGACCCGAGTGCGTCAGTGCCGCCCAGCTCGTCCACCAGCGGGATGGTGCTCATCGCGTGCTCTCCTTCCTGTCCTCGGCGGCCACGGTGACCGCGCGGGCGTCCAGCAACCAGGCCCCGCCGACCTTGCGGCCGCCGAGCTGGCCGGAGTGGGCGAGGTTGCGCACCTGCCGCTCCTGCACGCCGAGTAGGTGCGCCGCGTCCTTCACGGTCATCTGCTCGGCTGCGTCCCACGGTGCCTGCTTCACGAGCTGCGGCAGTGCCGACTGCCGTGTGCGGCGCTGAGCTGCCTCGTCTCGGTAGGCGTCCACCCGCCGGGCCAGGGTGTCCCGCAGATCAGCGACCTCCGGGCGTACCTGCACGCCGGTGCCCCGCTGCGCCCGGATCGCGCCGTCCAGGGCAGCCAGCACGTCCTGCATCGCCAGCGGGCTGGTCAGGAGGACCCCGCCCGCGCCGAGGTCCAGCGCGTAGGCCCCGGCCACGTCGGCGGCGGGGACCACCCGCCGGGGCACTGGCTGACGCGCGAGACCGGCAGTCCTTCGAGTCGGCGCAGACCGAGGGATGGGGGTGCCATGGGTGCCCGTGGTGCCCGGACCGGCTGTCGGGCCGCTGTCGCTGACGTCGCGGGCGGCGTTGGTGCTGCTCATGCTCTGGCCTCCGGTGGGAGACGGTGGCGGGTGCGCCCACTCGGTGCGGGCGCTCACCCTTCGCCGGTTGCTCCCGGCGCGCCAGCCACTGGCGCTGTCTCTGCGGTCAGACGGCAGCGGCCACCTCCGCACGGCGGCGCACCGCCAGGCGGCGACGGTCGCTCCAGGTCAGGCCACCCCACACGCCATGCGGCTCGCGTGCCGCCACCGCGTACGCCCGGCACTCGGCCAGCACCGGGCACCCTGCGCACAGGCTGGCCGCGCCCTCAGCCCCCACGTCCTCATGCCAGGCATCGGGCCGCGCAGCGGACCGGCATGGCGTGGAACCGGCTGAGGCGACCGCTGCACCAAGGCGCGCGTAGGCAGCCTGCGCAGCCCGCACACGGCCAGGAGCCAGCGGCCAGACCAGCCCCGGGCCGCTCCACACCTCTGGCCACTCCTCCCCCGGTCGCGGGTGGCCTGCACGCGGGCTCACAGGTCACCACCTACGGCAGCCCGGACCGCGCCGGGACGGACTGCCCACTCCTCGGCCCACCGCGCGACCTCGCCGGACGGCCACCGGCCACCCTGCTCACACCAGGCCTCCCGCGCCTGCCGCCACCGCGCCCACGCCCGCAGCTCGCGGGCCACAGAGGGCGGTAGCCGGTCACCCGGAACCCGTGGGAACGGCTCCGCATCTGGCCAGTCCGCCGGGACGAACGCCAGCAGCTCCGGCGGCGGCCAGCCGCGCCCGGCAGCCTCGCGGCGCTTCACCGGTCACCGTCCACGGCGTGCAGGCCGCGCGGCGCGTAGGGACCCCGCATGCCCCGGTACTGCGTGCGGGGAGCGGTCTCCCCGCCGTCCTGCTCCCCCAGGGGCACCCGCAGGGCGACGATGAGCCGCCCCAGCAGGAGGCGCTGCTGGCGCAGCTCCACGCTGGCGGGGTGGATGTGGTCCCCCAACATCAGGCCGTCACGGTCCAGCATCGCCTGGAGGTCTGCGCAGGTGTCCGCCACCCGCACGGCCTGACGCAGCAGCGCCAGCTCATGCTCCTCCAGCTCGTACTCGGCTGTGATGGCGTCCCACAGGCGGCGGCCCTCCGGCCCCGTGCCCTCGGGCGGCTGGTCCCCTGCCGTCTCGCCGCTCATCGATGCTCCCTTCGGTCAGTCACTGCTCGGCTCAGGTGTTTCAGCTCGTCGGGTGGGGTGGCCTGCCTGAACGGCGCGGGGGCAGGGCGGCCCCTGTCCCCAACTTTTCCCCAGGCCCGTCCACAGGGTCGCGCTGGCTGGGCCACTCCCGCCGCTGGCGGCCCCCTGCATGCCGCTGCGGTGGGGTGCTGCGGGACTGCGGTGGGGACGGCGCGAGGCTCGTGCCGTCCGTGTCCGCCTGGACGGCGGCGCACTCCGTTGCTGGCTGTCGGACCACTGCAGGCGCTGCTGGCGCTCGGTCATCGGGACGTCGGCGGTGCAGCAGTCCCGCGATGTGTCGGTCCGCTGTCCGCTGTCCGCTGTCCGCTGTCCGCTGTCCGCTGTCCGCTGTCCGCTGACTGAGACGTCGTCGCGTTCGGAGCAGCGACGCTGCGGCTGCGCGCCGTCGCGCGCTGTCCTGTCCCGTCTGGCTGGGTAGCTGGCTGCCTGTGGGACGCGGTCTGGGCCTTGGCCTGGGCTTCCTGCGGTGTCCGCGCTTGTGCGTGCGGGTGTCGTGCCGGTGGCCTGCCTGGACTGCCGTAGCTGCGCCCTGGCTGGGCTTTGCCCCATGCTCCCCAGCGCAACTGTCCCCACCCTGCTGTGCCGCGCACGGGACGGCGCGGGGTGCCGTGGACGTCAGCACACGGGCGGGGACGCCGGGTCCGCGTACGGCCACCGGGAGGGGGTGCACCCCCTCCCGTGCCGTGGGGGTGGTGCCGTGCCCCGTCGCCGCCCCCGCACGGCGGGCTGGGTGCTGCCTCCACAGGTGCCGGGCAGCGGACGACAGCGGGCGCGACAGGGCGAGAGGGCCGAGGGAGGAGTCGCCGGGGGCACTAGGCCATCCCTCGATGCCCACGGGCCAGGCGGCCAAGTCGGCGGTCATCGCCACGGCCTCGTCTGGAGCTGGGCCGTACTCGCCCACGCGCATCCGGAGCAGACGGTCGCCCCGTCCAAGCCGATCGTCTGCTTGTTGGCGGAGTGCCACGGGCACGGGCCGCTGCTGGTGGCCTCCAGCTCCATGGCCGTCCCGCCGGTGCCTTGGTGGTCCGGCTGCTCATCACCGCGCTGACGCGCGGCGCGCGGACGAACGGCGAGATCCTCGTCGGCGGCAGACGCTGGTGCGTCCTGGCCTGCGGTCAGCAGGGCTGGCGCACTGCCCGCGCTGGTGTCCGTCAGTAGTCGCGCGCGGGTATTGGTACCCCTGTTGGGGGTACCTGCCACCGGCGAATCCGCAGGTGGCAGGTACCCCAAACCAGGTACCCCGGCACCCGTTACCTGTTCCTCCACAGGTACCCCGGTTGGGGGTACCTGCTCGGAGGCCCCCTGCTGGTCCGCCAGCCAAGTCCTCTCGGCGCGCGGGATCATGGCCTGGTAGCGGGCCGGGCGGCCGTTGCTCCCCCCGTCCAGCTTGGACAGGTACCCGGCGGTGCAGGCGGCGAGCAGGCGGTCGGTGACCCGCTGCTTGTTGCTCAGGCGCAGCAGGTCCGCGAGCACCTGGCGGTTGACCTGCACCACCCCCCGGGGATTCATGTGCTCCGCGAGCGCCAGGCACGCCAGTCGCTCGGCAGGGGTCAGCCGGGGCGCGCCGAAGATGGCCTGCCGCCAGGCGGCGCGGACGGACTGCTTGCTGCGTGGCTGCGGGCCGGTCACCGGGCAGACCTCCGGTGGATCAGCTCGGCGCGGCGCACCGCCTCCTCCGCCTCCGGCCGGGCGATGCCGGCGACCTCGGCGGTGAGGACCGCGACCATGCGCGCACGCACCGCGTCCACGGCACCGGCGCGGACCAGCGGCCCCAGCAGCGCCAGGCCGCTGGCCAGCCGGATGGCAGGTGGACCGCAGGCCGCGTGGGCAGACACGTGCTCCGCTACGGCCGCCAGCGCGGTGTCTGCGGCAGCGTGTGCGTCAGCCGGGCCGGTACCGTCGCTGACGGCGCAGCGGACTCGCGTGGTGGCAGCAGCAGCGTCGGTACCGGCCCGGTTCCCCGTCTCACCGGGGGCCGGGCCGCTTCGGTCGGTCACCGCGCGTCCGCCAGGATCGCCGCCAACTCGCGCCGGTGGTCACCGGTCAGGAGGCCCGCGCTGAGCGAGGCCCTGATGTCACGGGCCAGGACCGCGCAGCGCAGGTGCTGCTTGGCAGCCAGAGCCTGTGCGGAGTCATCACCGTGACGGCGGGCGGCGAGCATGACGCGGCCGACTGCGGCGCGGATCTCGGGCGGCTGGTTACGGATGGGCACGGTGGGGCCTCCCTGACGGGTAGGCCCCTCGGTCCCCGGCAGCCCGTGGGCCACCGCAGTTCCTCCCGAGGGGAAAGTGTGGGCTGCTCGCGGGGTGGGTCTTCCCCACTAGCTGCCCTGCCCAGCACTGTAGGGCGAACGCCGGGCTTGTGAGCCGAACGTGCACCAGCGCGCTGCTCCGGGGACCAGGAGGCGCTGGGGTGGTCACTGCTGCTGGCCCCGCTGCTGCCTCGCGGGAGTCAGGAGGCCAGCGAGGCGGCTCCGCTGCTCGCTGGTCAGCGGCGGCGCAGCATCGACGACCCGCTTGATGTGGTCGGCCAGCTTGGCGGCCTTGAGGTCTCGGCGCGCCTGCTGGGCGGCCTCCGACTCAGGGCCTTGGTACCGGACGGACAGGCCCAGGCGGCTGCGCGCCTCGGCGGTCTCAGGGGACAGGGGACGGCGCATGAGCGGCGGTCCTTGGACCCACCGGAGGTGGACCAGCCCCACGCGGGAGCTATGCACGCAGGGTCTTCCTGCGGGCGGTCAGTCGGGCTGCCGGTGGACAGCTCGGCCGTTGCCCAAGCTACCTAGCTGGTCAGGGACTTGCCCAGACCGCGCACCCCAGGAGCAGTGACGTCCGCTACGGACCGCCTGATCACCCCACGGCCCCCTTCCAGACGATCTCCACGTCCTCAGGACGGAAGGTCCGGACGCCCCGACCGGTGGGGTGCACGCGCACGGTCATCAGGGTGTCGATGACCTCCCGGCGCTGCGGCAGCGTCAGCTCCGCCCATCGTGCCGCCGCGTCCGGCCCGGCGGTCCCCGCCACCACGGCCGGGACCGTGGCCCGCTGCGCCCGCCGCTCAGCCTCATCGATCTCCGGCAGCAGCCGCGCCTCGATGCGGGCCAGAGCCGCAGGCGTCAGCTCGCCGGAGGCAGCCGCGTCGTAGAAGCCGTCCAGGCGTGCGCGCTTCTCGCGCGCCTCGGCCAGAGCCGTAGCCACCGTCTCGTCCCCGTCGTCGGCCAGCACCGCCAGGACGTCGGGCCTCTGCAAGCGGGCCACGGTGACGCCCTGGACCAGCTCGTCCACCTTCTCCTCAAGGCGGCTGACGTGGAAGCCGTCCGTGCACAGGTAGGCCAGGAAGCCACGGTTCTTCTGCACCCGGAGGCGGCCACCACAGACACCGCAGACGGCGATGCCGGACAGCAGGTGCTTCACCGCTGAGTCCCGCTGGGAGCGCCGGCTCGGGTCGGACAGCTTGGCCACCAGGCTCAGGTGCGTGGCCTCGTCCACCAGCGGCGGCCAGGCCGCGTCACCTACGACGCGGCCCTGGTGCACCCGCTTGCCCGCGTACCCGGGGTTGACGCACAGCCGCTTCACCTGCGTGAGGTCCCAGCCAGCACCCCCGCGCGGGGTGGGGACGCCGCGCCGGTCGAGATCCTGGGCGACCGCGTAGGGCGTCTCCCCCGCCAGCACCCGGCGGGCGGCCTCCTTCACGACCTCGCTAGTCACCGGGTCCGGGACCTGCCCGATCAGCTCGCGGGTAGCCGGGTCGTACTCGCGCCGGTAGCCGTACAGCAGCCTGCCGTGGGGGCGACCCTTCTCCGCGTTGGCACGCACCGCGCGCAGCACCCGCTTCCTGGTCTGGTCGGACTCGCGCTCAGCCAGTAGAGCATCGAGGCCGGTGCCGAACCGGTCGTCAGCGTCGGTCATGTCGTAGGTGCGCCCGCTGTAGGACAGCAGCACCCCGCGTCGCTCACACAGGTCCCGGAGGCTGGCGTAGGCGGTCAGGTCACGCTGCGCCCGGCTGGCCTCCCAGGTGACCAGCACGTCCGCCTCGCCCGCGTCCACGGCGGCGATGACCCGCTTGTACTGCGGGCGCGCCTTGGTGGCGTAGCGGCTGGCTGACCGGTCGTTGTCGCTGTAGACGGCCACCACCTGCCAGCCCTCCCGCTGGCACACCGCGCGGCACTCGTCCTCCTGCTCACTGACGGACCGGCCCCGCTCGTTGGGGTCTGAGGACACGCGGGTGTAGATGACGGCGCGGACTGCGGCAGCGTCACGGGAGGCCGGACGCTGCCGGGGCATCGTGCTGGTCATGCGCGTCAAGCTACCTGCCTAACTGACGTTCGCGCCGGAGACCGCCGTCAGGTGTGCCAGGCCGGCCCGCCGGAACTCCGCGGTGAGCTCGGGGTCCATCGCGCTGGTGTCACCCACCACCAGACCCGGCAGCAGCCCGGCGGGGCGTGCCGGCAGCGTCCGGGCCGCCGAGGCGACCAGCCCGCTGCGCAGCGAGCCGGCGGCCAGCTGTCCCCCGCCCGGGCTCCCGACCGCCTCCGGGGGCGAGCGCGCCGACAGCACGGCCACCACGCCGTCCGCCGGCCCGGCTGCCCGGACCGCCGCCCGCAGCCGGACCGTCTGGCCGGGCAGCAGCCCCGTCCACTCGTCGGCCGGCCCGAACAGAAGGACGTCGTCCCCGTCCGCGGCGCGGTCCTCGACCGCTGTCACGCTCCCCCGGACCAGCGCCCGGGGCCCGCCGGCGGCCGTCAGCACGCGCGGGTCGTCGTCCAGCTCGAGCCGGACCTCGACGACCCGGCCGGCCAGCCCGGTCAACGGCGAGTCCAGCCGGTCCTGGGCGCGGGCCGCCGCCAACCCGCCGGTCACGGTGAGCGCGGCGAGACAGGCCACCGTCACCGATGCGCCCGCCCGGCCACGGCCGCCGGACAGGACCGCGGCCGCCCCGAGCGCGGAGCCACCGGCCAGCACGAGCAGCAGCCGCACGTCCAGGTACGGCGCGGCCAGCGTCAGCAGCCAGACGGTCACCGCCACCGGCACCAGGCGCAGGTCGACCCACGACCACCGCCCGGGTGCGCGGACCCGGTGGACCGGCCGCCCCGGCGCTCGTGCCGCTGCTGGACGGGTGGGCACCGTCAGACCCGGACCCGCTCGGCCAGCTCGGCGTAGATCGCCGGACCGATGCCGCTGACGTCGTCCAGCTGCTCGACGCTGGTGAACGGGCCCTGCGCGGTGCGGTGGTCCACGATCCGCTGGGCCAGCACCGGGCCGATGCCCGGCAGCGCGTCGAGATCGGTCACGGTGGCGGAGTTCAGGTCCAGCGGACCCCCTGGTGCGGCTGATCCCGCGGCGGCGGGCGCGGCGACGCCGGGGACGCCGATGGCGATCTGCTCGCCGTCGGTGACCACGGCCGCGGCGTTCACCGACGCCGGATCGGCCGTCGGCAGGAGCCCACCGGCGGCGGCGAGCGCATCGGCCACCCGGGCGCCGGCCGGCAGCGTCACCAGACCGGGAGCGGCGACCTGCCCGACCACGGAGACGACCACCGTCCCGGTCTCCACCGGGGCTGCCGCGTCCTCCGTCGGCTCGGCCGCCGCGGTCGTGTCGCCGGCCGGGACGCTCGACGAGGTCGAGGTGGGCACCTGCTCCACCGCCGGCCGATCCGCCCACGTCCAGCCCACGACCACCACCGCGGCGAGGACGGCGACGACCCACAGCGTCCACGCTCCCGGTCGGCCCGGGTCGAGCCTGGCCGTCCGACCGGGGGCGCGGTGGCGGCCCAGGCCGGCGGGCAGTGCGGCGTCGTCCCGCGGCAGGTCGGCCACGTCGTAGAGCTCATCGGTGTCGTCCTCGTCCGCCCAGCGGACGGCTCGGGGGCTCCGGGCAGAGGTGTCGTCCTGCTCCTCCGCCGAGCGGGCGGTCCGCGGGCTCCTGGCGCTGACGCCGTCCTCCCGTCCCGGCCACCGGGCGGCCCGGACACCGCCGCCATGAGGGGCGTCCTGCTCGTCCGCCCAGCGGACGGGTCGCGGGCGGACGTCGTCCTGCTCCGCCGCCCACGGGGCGTGCCGGGCGCGGACGTCGTCCTCCTCCCCCGGCACCCAGCCGGCTCGCTGCGGCTCCTCGGCCAGCAGCGCACGCAGCCGAGCGCGGATGACGTCGGAGTCGTCGCTGCGACGAGCGGAGGAACGCACTCGCCGGACGCTAGGAGCCGGTCACCCGCGGAGGCACCGGCCGGTCGGGACTGTGGACGACCGTTCCGGCTGTGGACGACCGGCAGCACCGACTCGGGCCGCGACGCCAGGGTGCCGGGATGCCGAGTCCACGCCTGCTGCCCCGACTACTCCTTCGGCTGGGCGTCCGCGGGCAGCTCGGGTGCACCGTCCTCCGGTGCGGCTGGTCCCGGCGGCTGCAGCCCGGTACCTGCCGGCCGGGGCGTCGGGTCGATCACCACGCCCACGGCGCCCGGCCCGACGTGCGCGCCCACCGCCGCGCCCAGCTCGCTGACGTACAGCTCGGTGAGCCGCGGCAGGCGGGCCGTGAGCTGGTCGGCCAGCCGTTGGGCCCGCTCGGGTGCGGCGAGGTGGTGCACGGCCGCGGCGACGGCACCGTCACCCGCGACGTCCACCGCCCGCTGGACCAGCCGGTTGACCGCTCGGGCGGAGGTCCGCACCTTCTCCAGGGCGACCACGTGGCCGTCGGTCACGTGCAGCACCGGCTTGACCGCCAGGGCGCTGCCCAGCAACGCGGCGGCCGCGCCGATCCGACCACCCCGCCGGAGGTGCTCCAGGGTGTCGACCACGAAGAACGTGCGGGTCGCCGCGGCCGTGTCCCGGGCCGCCGTCGCCACGTCCCCGGCCCCGGCGCCGTCGGCCGCCGCACGCGCCGCGGCGAGCACCGCGAACCCGGTGCCCATCGCCGCGGACCGGGAGTCCAGCACGGTCACCAGGTGCTCGCCGACCTGGCCGGCGGCGACCCGGGCCGCGTCCCACGTGCCCGACAGCTCGCCCGACAGGTGCACCGACACGACCCGCTCGGCACCACCGTCCAGCAGCCGGCGGTAGACCGCGACGAAGTCACCCGGCGTCGGCCGGGAGGTGGAGACGTGGCCGCCGCGCACCCCCAGCGACCGGGCCACCTCTGCAGAGGTGACGTCGCCGCCCTCCCGGCCCGACCGCCCGGCCAGCACGACGTAGAGCGGCACGACCTCGATGCCCAGCGTGTCCACGACCTCGGCCGGCAGGTAGGCCGTCGAGTCGGTGACCACGGCGACGGACATGGCGAGAGGTTAGACGGACAGGGCGCGGGGTCGGTCGGACTGGCCGCGAGGTCGGTGACGCGGACGACGACGGCGGCGGTCAGCCCGCGGCGTCGGCGTCGGTCAGGGTCGCCGGCGGGGCCTCATCCGGGGTGGCGCCCGACGGCGGGGCGTCGGGCACGTCCGTGCCGGACGGCCCGGGGAACGGGCCCCGGTCGCCGGTCGCCCACCGGCCGCCCTCGACCGGGACGGGCACCGACACGTTGTGCCGCATCAGCCGCCACCCCGAGGCCTGGAAGGACAGTTCGCTCCAGTGGCAGTTGCCCAGCGGCCCGAACAGCCGGCGGTGCTCCGGGCCGATGCCCAGCAGCGCCTCCAGCAGCCGACCCGCCGTGCCTCCGTGGGTCACCAGGACGGCGACGTCCGCGGGCGGGAGTGCGGCGACCGCGGCGAGCGCCCGGGCGGCGACGTCGGCCTGAGCCTCGCCGCCGCGCCCCGGCACCGGACGGCCGGCCATCCAGTCCGCGTACTGCTCGGGGTGCCGCTCGGCCACCTCGTCGCGGGTCAGCCCCTCCCAGCTGCCGAGTCCGTGCTCCCGCAGCCGCTCGTCGACCTGCAGCGGCACGCCCAGGAACGGCGCGAGCGCGCCCGCGGTGTCCACGGCCCGCTGCAGGTCACTGGAGACCAGCAGCACCTCCTCGCCGCGCAGCAGGCCGGCCAGCACCGGCGCGGTCCGCGCCGCCTGGGCCCGACCCTCGTCGTCCAGGGGCGGGTCGAGCTGGCCCTGGAACCGGCCACCGGCGTTCCACTCGGTCCGCCCGTGCCGCCAGACGAGCAGGCGGCGCACCGGCGGGTCGCCAGCGCCGTCGGTCACCGGTCGGACTCGCCCTGCTCCGGGTCGTCGGACCGGCCCTCGCCGGACGCGTCGGCAGCGACGGTCGCCTCGGCGGCGCCCGTCGCCTCGGCGACGCCGGACTGGTCAGCGGCGCCGGTCGTCGTCCCGGCCGATGGTGGGGCTGCCGCATCGGTGAAGGGGATGACCGGGCAGTCCTTCCACAGCCGCTCGAGGGCGTAGTAGGCCCGCTCCTCGGCGTGCTGCACGTGCACGACGACGTCCACGAAGTCCAGCAGCACCCAGCGCCCCTCTGCGACGCCCTCACGGCGCACCGGCTTCACGCCGTGCTCGCGCAGCTGCTCCTCCACGGCGTCGACGATCGCCGCCACCTGACGCTCGCTGGGGGCGGAGGTGAGGACGAAGGCGTCGGTGATCGCCAGTCGATCGCTGACGTCGACGATCGAGACGTCGGTGGCCAGTTTGTCGGCGGCGGCCTGCGCTGCGATCAGCGCGGTCTCGCGGGCCTCGGCCGAGGCGGTCATCGGGGCATCTCCTGCAGGTCGGGGGACGTGCCGTCCCCGGGGGCTGGGTCGTCGGGCAGGGTGGGCCTGCCCGACTCGAACGGGACTGGGGTGGCGGGCGTGCCGGCGCTCGTCGTCCGGTCGGGCGTGCCGTGGACGCGGACCCCGGTGCCGGGGAGCAGCTCGTCGGGACCGGCGGCGCCGGGGTGGTAGAGCCCGCGCTTCTCGATGTACTGCACCACGCCGTCGGGCACCAGGTACCAGACCGGCCGCCCCCGGCGGACCCGGTCACGGCAGTCGGTGGAGCTGATCGCCAGCGCGGGCACCTCCACCAGGCTGACCGCGCCCTGCGGCAGCTCGGCGTCTGCCAGCTGGTACCCGGGCCGGGTGACGCCGACGAAGTGGGCCAGGTGGAAGAGCTTGTCGGTCTCCCGCCAGCCCACGATCTGGGCGAGGGCGTCGGCGCCGGTGATGAAGAAGAGCTCCGCGTCGGGGTGCTCCCGGCGCAGGTCGTTCAGGGTGTCGATCGTGTAGGTCGGGCCGCCCCGGTCGATGTCGACCCGGCTCACCGAGAACCGCGGGTTGGAGGCGGTAGCGATCACCGTCATGAGGTAGCGGTCCTCCGCCGGGCTCACCCCGCGCTCGGACTTCTGCCACGGCTGACCGGTCGGCACGAACACGACCTCGTCGAGCCCGAACCTGCCGGCGACCTCGCTGGCGGCGACCAGGTGACCGTGGTGCACGGGGTCGAAGGTCCCGCCCATCACCCCGAGTCGACGTCCTGCCACCGACCGAGCCTAGCCCGGCTCCGCCACGGCCGGTCCTCCGACCGTCGGCCGCAGGGGACTCCGACGCCCCGCCGGCCCTCAGAGGGTGGTGACGAAGTCGGCCAACTGGGCGGCCGTGCGCACCTCCACCATGGGGATCACCTGCCGGTACTGGTCGGCCGCGGAGTCACCGCTCCCCCACAGCCGGCGGGGCTCCGGGTTGAGCCAGTGCGCGGTCCGGGAGCGGTGCACCAGGTCGGCCAACGTCGGCAGCCCGGGGTGCCGGTAGTTGGTGCGGCCGTCCCCGAGGACCAGCAGCGACGTCTTCGGTCCGACCGCGGCCGGCCACCGCTCGGCGAACACCTCCAGGGAGTTGCCGTAGTCGCTGTGCCCGTCGAAGCCGACCACGCCGGCCTCCCGCCCGATCCGGGCGATCGCGTCGACCACGTCGGCGCCGGGGGCGAAGAAGCGGGACACCTCGTCGGTGGTGTCGACGAACGCGAACGCCCGGACGCCGCTGAAGTGCTCGCGGAGCGCCTGGGTGAGCATCAGCGTGAAGTGGCTGAAGCCGGCGACCGACCCGCTGACGTCGCACAGCACGACCAGCTCGGGCTTGTGCACCGCGCGCGGCCGGTGGTGGGTGACCAGTGGCATGCCCCCGGTGGCCAGCGAGGCCCGCACGGTGCGCCGGAAGTCCAGCCGCCCGGCCCGCCCCAGCCGCCGCCGGGCGGACAGCTTGGCGGCCAGCCGCCGGGCGAGCGGGGCGACCGTGCGCCGCAGCTCGGCCAGGTCGGCCTGCTGCGCCCGCAGGAAGTCGACCTGGTCGGCCAGCGGCCGGACGGCGTTGCGGGCGACCTTGTCCCGCCCCTTCTCCGCCGCGGTCCGGCGCCGCACCTCGGCCTCCACCGCCGTCCGGAACGCCGCGATCCGCTCCTTGGCCGTCGACCGGGCCACCTGCTCGGCCAGGCCACCGCGGTCCGCCGAGCCCAGCATCCCGGCGAGCAGCTGGGCGACCAGGGTGTCCGGCGAGAGCGCGCGCAGCACGCGGTAGCTGAAGAACGACTGCCCCGACGCCGTGGGCGTACCCGCCCCCAGCCGGTCCACCGCGAGCCGGGCGAACCGGCGCAGCGCCTCCTCGTCGCCGTCCAGCAGCAGGCGCAGCAGCTCGGCGCGCATCGCCTCGGCGAGCGCACCCGGGTCGCCCACCGGCAGCGGCCCGTCGGGGTCCCCGCCGTCCTCGCCGTCGGCGTCCTCGGGCTCGTCCTGGCCGTCCGGAGCGTGGGCCGGGCGGTCGGTCAGCGGCCACCACAGGTCGAACAGGACGTCGTAGGCCTCCCGTTGCGCGGCCCGCCGGAGCAGCACCGCGGCCAGCCCGTGCCGCAGCTGCTCCCGGTCGAGCAGGTCGACCACGGTGAGCACCTCGGCGGCGTCCACCGCCTGGCTGATCCCGACCGGGACGCCGGCCTCGCGCACCGCACGGACGAAACCGTCCAGGTGCCCGGCCAGCCCCCCGGGCACGGCCGGGCCGCGCGGCTGCGGCGACGGCCCGGACATCAGTTCAGCCGCAGCTCGGCCGCGGCGCGGGCCTGGTCGCTGGCGTGCTTGAGCACCACGCCCAGCGTCGAGCGCATCGCCTGCTCGTCCAGGGTGTCCAGCCCGAGCGCCAGCAGGGTCTGCGCCCAGTCCAGCGTCTCGGAGATCGACGGCGACTTCTTCAGCTCCAGTGCCCGCAGCGCCCGCACCGTGCGCACCAGCTGGTCGGCCAGGCCCGGGGCGAGGTCGGGCACCCGGGAGAGCACGATCTCCCGCTCCCGCTCCGCACTCGGGTAGTCCAGCGCCAGGTACAGGCAGCGCCGCTTGAGCGCCTCGGACAGCTCGCGGGTGGCGTTGGAGGTGAGCACCACCATCGGCCGGCGGACGGCGGTGATCGTGCCCAGCTCGGGGATGGTCACCTGGAAGTCGCTGAGCACCTCCAGCAGCAGGCCCTCCACCTCGACGTCGGCCTTGTCGGTCTCGTCGATCAGCAGCACGGTGGGCTCGGTGCGCCGGATGGCGGTCAGCAGCGGGCGGGCGAGCAGGAACTCCTCACCGAAGACGTCGTCGTGCACCGTGTCCCAGTCGGCGCCGCCGGTGCCCGCGGCGGAGATCCGCAGCAGCTGCTTCTTGTAGTTCCACTCGTACAGCGCCCGGGCCTCGTCCAGCCCCTCGTAGCACTGCAGCCGGATCAGCTCGGCACCCGTCGCGGTGGCCATCGCCTTGGCCAGCTCGGTCTTGCCGACCCCGGCCGGGCCCTCGACCAGCAGCGGCTTGCCCAGCCGGTCGGCCAGGAACACCGTCGTGGCGATCTGGTGGTCGGGCAGGTACCCCGCGGCCGACAGCCGCGTCGTCACGTCCGCGACGTCGGCGAACTGGGCGGCGTGCGTGGGCGTGCGGGACATGCGGCTCCTCGTTGAGCGGGCGTGACGGGGTCAGCGGGTGTGGCCGCTGCCGGTGACGACGTAGGTGGTGGAGGTGAGCTCCGGCAACCCGAGCGGGCCGCGGGCGTGCAGCTTCTGGGTGGAGATGCCGATCTCGGCGCCGAAGCCGAACTCCCCGCCGTCGGTGAACCGGGTCGAGGCGTTGACCAGCACGGCGGCGGCGTCGACGCCGGCGGTGAACTCGGCGATCGCCCGCGCGGAGTCGGCGACGATCGCCTCGCTGTGCCCGCTCCCCCACCGGCTGATGTGGTCCAGCGCGGCGGGCAGGTCGTCGACCACCCGCACCGCCAGGTCCAGCGACAGGTACTCGGTCGCCCAGTCCTCGTCGGTGGCCGGGACGACGCCCTCAAGGGCGGCGCGGGCGGCCTCGTCGCCGTGCAGGGTGACCCCCGCCTCGGCCAGCGCCGCCAGCAGCCGGGGCAGGAACGCGACGTCCCGGTGCACCAGCAGCGTCTCCGCGGAGTTGCACACGCTGACCCGGGAGGTCTTGGCGTTCAGCACGATCGCCTCGGCCATCGCCGGATCGGCGGAGGCATCGACGTAGACGTGGCAGTTGCCGACCCCGGTCTCGATCACCGGCACCGTCGACTCGCGGACCACCCGGGAGATCAGCGACGCGCCGCCACGCGGGATGACCACGTCGACCAGGCCGCGGGCGTTCAGCAGCTCGCCGACCGACGCCCGGTCGGCGGGCAGCAGCGCGATCGACCCGGCCGGCAGCCCGGCCTTCTCCGCCGCCTCGGTCAGCACGGCGACCAGCGCGGTGTTGGTGCGGTGCGCCGAGGCCGACCCGCGCAGCAGCGCCGCGTTGCCGCTCTTCAGGCACAGCCCGGCGGCGTCGACGGTCACGTTCGGCCGCGCCTCGTAGACGATGCCGACCACGCCGAGCGGCACCCGCACCTGCCGCAGCTGCAGCCCGTTGGCCAGCGTCGACCCGCGGACGACGTCACCGACCGGGTCGGGCAGCGACACCAGGTGCCGCAGCGCGTCGGCCACCGCGGCCAGCCGGGTGGGGTCCAGCCGCAGCCGGTCCAGCACCGATTCGGCGGTGCCCTCGGCGGCAGCGGCCTCGACGTCGGCGGCGTTGGCGGCCAGCACCTCGTCGGCCCGCTCCAGCAGCGCGTCGGCCATCGCGGTGAGCGCGGCGTCCTTGGTCTCGGTGGGCAGGGTGCGCAGCACGCGGGCGGCCGCACGGGCGCGGGTCGCGGCGGCCCCGATGAGCGGGAGGTCGGCGTCGGACACGCGTCGAGGTTACGCGCGGCCCCCACGCCGGAGCCTGCCCCGAGCAGGCCGCCGGTCGGTCTCAGCCGGCGTGCCGGGCCAGCCGGGAGCGCAGGCCGGCGCGCACCGCCGGCCACTCGGTGTCCAGGATCGAGAAGACCACGGTGTCCCGGAGCGACCCGTCGGGCTGCCGGCGGTGGTTGCGCAGCACACCGTCCTGCTTGGCGCCCAGCCGGGCGATCGCCGTCCGGGACTGCTGGTTGTGCCAGTGGGTGCGGAACTCGACCGCGAGGCAGCCGAGCACGTCGAAGGCGTGGCCGAGCAGCAGCAGCTTGCTCTCGGCGTTGACCCCGGTGCGCTGCGCGGACGCCGCGGTCCAGGTGTAGCCGATCTCCAGCCGCGGCGTCTCGGCGTCGACGTTGCAGTAGGTGGTCACCCCGACCACGGCGCCGGTGTCGTTGCGCCGGACGGCGAAGGGCAGCATCGTGCCGGCGTCCCGCTGGGCGATCTTGGCCGCGACGTCGGCAGCCATGCCCTGCGGCGTGGGCACCGAGGTGTACCAGAGATCCCACAACCGGCCGTCGGACGCGGCGGTCGCCAGCGCACCCACGTGCTCGGCCGCGAGCGGCTGGAGGGTGACCAGCTCACCGGTCAGCGTGACCGGCGCGAGCCAGGCCTGGTCCGGTGCCACGCCCGCCATCGATCAGCTGCGGAGCGCCCGGAGCACCCGCTTGCGGGCCTCGCCGGTCAGCCGGTCGACGAAGAGCTTGCCGTCCAGGTGGTCGACCTCGTGCTGCAGGCAGCGCGCCATCAGGCCGCTGCCCTCGATCCGCAACGGCTCGCCGTGCACGTCGAAGCCCTCGGCCACACAGTGCATCGCCCGCACCGTCGGCGCGTAGAGGCCGGGGATGGACAGGCAGCCCTCGTCGTCGTCCTGGGTCTCCTCGGAACGCTCGGCGATCACCGGGTTCACCATGTGCCCGATGACGCCGTCCACGTTGTAGGAGAAGACGCGCAGGCCCACGCCGATCTGGGTGGCCGCGACCCCGGCCCGGCCGGGGTGGTCGACGGTCTCCTCCAGGTCGCGGACGAGCGCGGCGAGGTCGGTGTCGAAAGCGCGGATCGGGTCGGCCGGAGTGCGCAGCACCGGGTCGCCGATCTCGCGGATGGGACGAACGGTCACCGGGTGATCCTCTCAGCCGCGGGTGCGGCGGCCGACGAGCACCATCTCGTCGCGGTGCACCACCTCGCGCCGGTGTTCCGGGTCCAGGTCCCCGGTCTTGCGGCCCAGCAGCTCGGGCAGCTCCCGGGCGTCGTAGCCGACCAGGCCCCGGGCGACGACGACGCCGTCCGGGCCGACCAGCTCCACCGGGTCGTCGGCGAGGAACTCACCCGTCACCCCGGTGATCCCGGCGGCCAGCAGCGAGGCGTGCCGGTCGCGCACCGCGCGCACCGCTCCGTCGTCGAGCAGCAGGCGGCCGCGCGGGCGGCTGGCGTAGCGCAGCCAGAACTGCCGGGCAGAGGGGCGGCGGCCGGTCGGGGCGAACAGCGTGCCCACCCGCTCCCCCGCCAGCGCAGCCGCGGCCTGCGGGGTGGAGGTCACGACGACGGGGACGCCGGCGCCCGAGGCGATCAGCGCAGCCTCGACCTTGGTCGCCATGCCCCCGGTGCCCACCCCGTTGCGGCTGGCCGAGCCGAGGGTGACGGCGGCCAGGTCGTCGGGGCCGTGCACCGTGTCGATCAGCTGCGCCGGGCCGGTGCGCGGATCGCCGTCGTAGACGCCGTCCACGTCGGAGAGCAGCACCAGGGCGTCGGCCACCGCGACGTGCGCGACCAGGGCGGCCAGCCGGTCGTTGTCGCCGAACCGGATCTCCTCGGTGGCGACCGTGTCGTTCTCGTTGACGATCGGCAGCACCCCGAGGGCCAGCAGCCGCTCGATTGTCTGCTGGGCGTTGCGGTAGTGGCTGCGCCGGGTCAGGTCGTCGGCGGTGAGCAGCACCTGCCCGACGGTCACGCCGTGCGCGGCGAAGGCGTCGGCGTAGGTCTGCACCAGCCGCAGCTGCCCGACGCTGGCCGCGGCCTGCGCGGTGGCCAGGTCACGGGGACGGCCGGTGAGCGCCAACGGCGCCAGCCCGGCGGCGATGGCCCCGGAGGAGACGAGCACGACCTGCCGGCCGGCGGCGCGCAGTGCACCGAGGACGTCGACCAGCGCCCGCAACCGCGCCTCGTCCAGGCCGCCGGGCAGGGTGGTGAGCGAGGAGGACCCGACCTTGACCACCACGCGGTGCGCGGTGGCCACCTCCGCGCGGGCGCTCACCGGTCGGCGTCGTCGAGCAGGTCGGCGTCCACCCAACCGTCGCCCTCGGCGACCTCGTAGGGCAGTCGGCGGGCCTTCTTGGCCGCCAGCCGGTCCTCGGCCGACAGCCGGGTGTTCGTGTCCAGCCGGGCGTCCGTGCCCCGCCCGCCCAGACCGGCGGTCTCCTCGACGGTGAGCGTGCCCGCCGGCAGGGTCGGCTCCCAGTCGAAGGTGACGTCGCCGACGGTGACCGCGTCGCCGGGGACGGCACCGGCCTTGGCCAGCTCCTCCTCGACGCCGAGCCGGTTGAGCCGGTCGGCCAGGTAGCCCACGGCCTCGTCGTTGCTGAAGTCGGTCTGCCGGATCCACCGCTCGGGCCGGGCACCGCGCACCAGCCAGCCGTCGGTGCGGGGGTCGGGCTCGACGCTGAAGCCGCCGTCGTCCACCGCGCGGGGCGCGATGGTGATCGGCGCGGCCGGGATCTCCGGGAGCGAGGCCCGGTGCTCCGCCACCGCCGCGGCGAGTGCGTAGCCGAGTTCGGTGAGCCCCTCGCCGGTGGCCGCGCTGATCGCGAAGACCCGCAGACCGCGCGCCTCCAGGGCGCCGCGCACCAGGTCGACCAGCTCACGGCCGTCCGGCACGTCGATCTTGTTGAGTACGGCGATCCGCAGCCGGCCGACCAGGTCCAGCTCCTCGCCGCCGTACTCGCGCAGCTCGTGCTCGAGGGCGTCGATGTCGGTCTCCGGGTCGCGCCCGGGCTCCATCGTGGCCATGTCGACGACGTGCACCAGGACGGCGCAGCGCTCGACGTGCCGGAGGAACTCCAGGCCCAGGCCCTTGCCCACCGAGGCGCCGGGGATGAGCCCGGGGACGTCGGCCATCGTGTAGACGACGTCGCCGGAGCGGATCACACCCAGCTGCGGGACCAGCGTGGTGAACGGGTAGTCGGCGATCTTCGGCCGGGCCGCGGACATGGCGGCGACCAGCGAGGACTTCCCGGCCGAGGGGTACCCGACCAGGCCGACGTCGGCGATGCTCTTGAGCTCCAGCACGGCGTCGACCGCCTCGCCCGGCTCGCCGAGCAGGGCGAAGCCGGGGGCCTTGCGCCGGGCGTTGGCCAGCGCGGCGTTGCCGAGCCCGCCCTTGCCGCCGTGCGCCAGGACCAGGCGGGCGCCGGCGCCGACGAGGTCGGCGACGACCTGACCGTCGACGCTGACCACCGTGCCGGAGGGGACGCGGAGGACGAGGTCCTCGCCGCGGCCGCCGTTGCGGTAGTCCCCGGCCGCCTGCCTGCCGTTGCCGGCCCGCTGGTGGGGACGGTGGTGGAAGTCCAGCAGCGTGTGCGCGCTGGGGTCGACCTGCAGGACGACGTCGCCGCCGTCACCGCCGTTGCCCCCGTCGGGGCCACCGAGCGGCTTGAACTTCTCGCGGTGTACGGAGCTGACCCCGTTCGCACCCTTGCCTGCTGACACGTGGACCGTCACGCGGTCGACGAAAGCGGCCATGATCGCCGCCTCTCTGCGTTACGGCCGAACTGTCCGGAAAGGGAAACGGGTGGCGGCGCCGGAGTCCGGCGCCGCCACCCCTCAGTTGAAGGACCCCGTTCCCCTCAGCCCTCGTTCCTCGGGCCGAGCCTCTGAACGGGGCCGAAGAGCCTTACGCGGAGACGGTCTCGCGGGCCGGGACGGCCGAGATCGCGACCTCGCGACGACCGCGGCGGAACCCGAAGGTCACCGAGCCGGGGACGAGCGCGAACAGCGTGTCGTCCTTGCCGCGGCCGACGCCCAGACCCGGGTGGAAGTGGGTGCCGCGCTGGCGGACGATGATCTCGCCGGCCTTGACGACCTGGCCACCGAAGCGCTTCACGCCCAGGCGCTGGGCGTTCGAGTCGCGACCGTTGCGGGACGACGATGCGCCCTTCTTGTGTGCCATGTCGTCAGCCCTTCGTGATGTCGCGGACCACGACGCTGGTCAGGGGCTGACGGTGCCCCTGGCGCTTGTGGTAGCCCGTCTTGTTCTTGAACTTGTGGATGTGGATCTTCGGGCCCTTGCCGTGCTCGACGATCTCGCCGGTCACGGTCACCCCGGCGAGCGTCTGCGCATCGGCGGTGACGGTGTCGCCGTCCACCAGCAGGATTGCCGGGAGGGTGACGGTGTCACCGGCCACCCCGCTCAGGCGGTTGATGGTGAACGTGTCACCGACACCCACCTTGTGCTGCGCTCCACCGGCCTTGACGACTGCGTACACCACTGACTCCTCGATCGGTTCCATGTGTCCAGCACTGTGTCCTGCGCGCACGACCGCCACGAGGGCCGAGGTGCTGGACGAGCTGCTAGCGCCGGCCAGGCGGCACCGGAGTGCACTGCCCGTGGTGCAGCAACCCGTCCAGCGTACCCGAGTCCCCGAGCGCGGGTCGAACGTGGTCTGTCTGCCGGCCCCCGCCATCGGGGGCCGGCGTGACCGGCGGCGGGCCGGTCAGGAGGCCGGCGGACCGGCCGGCCGCGACGCCGCCCGGCGCCGCCGCGGCCGGGCCACCGGCGGTGCGTCCTCGGTCACCGGCTCGGCGACCGGCTGCGGCGCCACGACGACGGCCGGCTCCGGTGCCTCCGGCTCCACCGGGGCCGGCGCACCGGACGGCGCCTCGGCCTCGGAGACCGCGGTGGCCAGCAGCGTGTCCGGGGTCGCGGACTCCGAGGTCGTGGACTCCAGAGCCTCTGCTCCTGCCGGCTCCGGCTGCCCGGCCACGGCCGTCTCCGGCTGCTCGGTCACCGTCTCGTCGGCGCCGGTGGCGTCCTCGGCCGCGGCCCGGGCCTCGGCGGACTGCCCGCGCCCACGACGTCCCCGACCACGGCTGCGGCCGCGGCCGCTCGCGGTGGCGTCCCCGGGCTCCTCGGTCGGCTCGACCGCGTCCTCCGGCGCCGGCGCGGTGCCGACCGCGCTGCCCTGCAGGGCCATGGCGTCGGCGACGTCCCAGCCGGCGGCCGGGTCGACCCGGCGCGAGGACTCCCCCGCACCCGCCGGCTCGGCGGCCGGTGCGCCGGCGCCGTCCGCGACGGCCATCACCTCGTCGGCCGGGGCCGCGTCGGCCGGAGTCGTGTCGGCCGGAGTCCTGTCGGTCGCCGTCCCACCGGCGCGGGCGTCGGAACGCCCGCCACGGCGACGACTGCTGCGCGAGCCGCGCTCCTGCGGCGCCTCGTCGGCCGCCACGGCGTCCTCGACGGCACCGCCGCGGCGGTTGCCGGCGCCCACGGTCGACGCGACGGGTCCGGCGTCCCTCGTGCCCTCGTCCGCCGGCCCCGCGTTCCGGCCGGACCCGTTGCCCGCGTCCTTGGCGGAACCGTTGCCCGCGTCCTTGGCGGAACCGTTGCCCGCGTCCTTGCCGGACCCGTTGCCCGCGTCCTTGGCGGAACCGTTGCCCGACTCGTTGGCGGAGCCGTCGCCCGAGTCCTTGCCCGAGTCCTTGGCGGAGCCGTTGCCGGGCTCCTGGCTCCCGCGGTTCCGGCCACCACCGTTGCCGCCGCCGTTGCCGCCGGAGCGCTTCTTGTCGTCGACCGGGTCGATCTGCACCAGCACGCCGCGACCGCGGCAGTGCTCGCACGGCTCGGAGAAGACCTCGAGCAGGCCCTGGCCGACCCGCTTGCGGGTCATCTGCACCAGGCCCAGCGAGGTGACCTCGGCGACCTGGTGCTTGGTGCGGTCCCGGCCCAGGCACTCGGTGAGCCGCCGCAGCACGAGGTCGCGGTTGCTCTCCAGGACCATGTCGATGAAGTCGATGACGATGATCCCGCCGATGTCCCGCAGCCGGAGCTGGCGGACGATCTCCTCGGCGGCCTCGATGTTGTTCCGGGTGACCGTCTGCTCGAGGTTGCCGCCCGAACCGACGAACTTGCCGGTGTTGACGTCGACGACGGTCATGGCCTCGGTGCGGTCGATGACCAGCGAGCCGCCCGAGGGCAGCCAGACCTTGCGGTCCAGGGCCTTCATCAGCTGCTCGTCGATCCGCAGGTCGCGGAAGACGTCGCCGGTGCCGGTGTAGCGCTGCAGCCGCTGCGACAGCTCCGGGGAGACGTGCGCGACGTAGGCCTCGACCGTGTCCCAGGCGGCGTCCCCCTGCACGACCAGCCGCTTGAAGTCCTCGTTGAACACGTCGCGGATGACCCGGATCGCCAGGTCCGGCTCGCCGTAGAGCAGCGTCGGCGCGTTGCTGGTCGAGGACGCCTTGGTCTGGATGACCTCCCACTGCGCCTGCAGCCGGGCCACGTCGCGGGTGAGTTCCTCCTCCGAGGCGCCCTCCGCCGCGGTCCGGATGATCACGCCGGCGTCCTCGGGGACGATCTTCTTGAGGATGTCCTTGAGCCGGGTGCGCTCCTTGTCCGGCAGCTTCCGGCTGATCCCGGTCATCGAGCCACCGGGCACGTAGACCAGGAAGCGGCCGGGCAGGTTGACCTGCTGGGTCAGCCGGGCGCCCTTGTGACCGATCGGGTCCTTGGTCACCTGGACCAGGACCTTGTCACCGGACTTGAGCGCGGTCTCGATGGAGCGGGACTTGCCGGACAGCCCGGCGGCGTCCCAGTTGACCTCACCGGCGTACAGGACGGCGTTGCGGCCCTTGCCGATGTCGATGAAGGCCGCCTCCATGCTGGGCAGCACGTTCTGCACCCGGCCGAGGTAGACGTTGCCGGCGAAGGACGTCGCCTGCGCCTGGGTGACGTAGTGCTCGACCAGGACGTCGTCCTCGAGGACGGCGATCTGGGTGCGCTCGCCCTGCTGCCGGATGACCATGGCGCGGTCGACGGCCTCGCGGCGGGCCAGGAACTCCGACTCGGACAGGATCGGCGCGCGGCGGCGACCGCCGTCCCGGCCCTCGCGGCGGCGCTGGCGCTTGGCCTCCAGCCGGGTGGAACCGGCCACCCCACGGACGTCGTCGTCGCTGGAGGTACGGCCGTTGCGGCCCGCCCGCTCCGGCCGGTCGTCGGCGTCCTCGGTGCTCTCGTCGCTGCCGGCCTCGGCGCTGCTGCCCCGGCGACGACGGCGCCGCCGGCGGCGGGTGCTGGAGCCGGAGCCGCCCTCGGTGGCGTCGTCCTCCTCGTCGGACCCGCCCTCCGCGTCGCCGGACTCGTCCGGCTCGTCGGCGGTGCCGGCGTCGGACTCGGCCGGGCCGTCGGTGTCGTCCTCGGTGTCGGTGGCGTCCTCGCCCGTGCGGCCGCGGCCGCGGCCACGGCGGCCGCGGCGACGGCGGCGGCTGCCCGAGGCGCCCTCCTCACCGTCCCGGTCGTCGGTGTCCTCGGAGTCCCGCTCGTCGGTGTCGGTGTCGGTGTCCTCGGCCTCGGGGTCGGAAGCCGGTGCGTCCTCGGCGGCGGCACGGCGACGGCTCCGGGACCGGCGCGGCGGGCCCTGCTCGTCGTCCCGGTCGTCCCGGCCCTGCTCCGCGGGCGGGGTCACGGCGTCCGTGGGCTCGGCGGGCGACTCCGCCACTGCCCGGCGGCTGCGCCGGCGGGGCGGTACGACGTCGGCCTCGGGGGCCACGAAGGACACGAAGGCGGGGGCGGTCGGGGCGACCGGCGCCGGCGGTGCCACGGAGTCGGGGTCCGCGGCCAGGGCCGGCCGGGTGGCCCGGCGCCGCGGGCGGGCGGTGACGGTGGTGGGCTCCGGGGAGCTGAACTGGGCCCCGAAGCGGGGCAGCTCGGGCTCAGGCTCGGGCTCGGGGGCGGACGGGGCCTCCTCGGCCGCGAGACCGGTGAGGGTCTCCTCGTCCTCCTCGGGGGCGGCCTCCGGGTCCTGCCCCTCGGGGGCCTCCTCGACGGGGGGTGCCCCGAGCAGCTCGGCGGGGTCCGGAGCTCCCGCGGTCACGTCCCCGGTCGCGGTGGTGTCGCTGCTGTCACTGTCGATGCGGTCGGCCACGAAGGGCTCGCCTCCTGTGCGTTCCCGGGCGCCGATCGTCTCCGACTGGCGGCCGCGCAGGAACGGGGTTGGGCGGGTCGGGCGGCCGCTGCGCGGCAGTTGTGCCCGGCCCGCGAAGTCTGGGTGCGCGCCCCGGCCGGTGCGGCTGGGGCCCGGTGGTGCTGCGTGCTGTACGCGGGTGGTGCAGTGGATCGAAGGGTGCGGTGGAGCGAAGAGTGCGGTGGAGCTCAAGACTGCGATGGAGCGAAGACAGGGCGGTGCAGGTGCGCCACGGCTGGCAGACGTGTCGCAGGCGACGAGCGCCCGGCCTCCGGCTCCGCTGGATCAGACCTGCGCGCGCTCCTCCTGGCAGCAGGAGCGCACCGCACGGTCGGGTCCGAGCGGATCGGCGACGTCACCGCTGTCGTCGAGCCGGCCCTGCGCCTCACGCACGGCCCTCACGGGCAACGGCGGGCGCAGGTCGGCGACGGCAGCCAGAGCGGCCATCACGTCGTCCGGTCGCACTGTCGGCGTGAGCTGACGTACGACCACGTGCAGTATGGCACAACCTGCCTCCACGGCCACGGCTGCGCTGACCACCGCGGCCCGTGCGTCGACGTCCCGGGTGCCGTTCTTGGTGCGCTTGGTGACCGTCACCGTCTCGGCCGCCAGCAGGGCCTGCACGGCCCGGGCCAGCTCGTCGCCGTCCACCCCGGGCAGGTCGATCCGCCAGCGGGTGGCGTCGAGCCGGTCGGCCAGCGAGCCGGTCCCCTCCCCCGCCTCGACGCACTCCAGCACGTCGATCCCCGGCGGGAGCGAGGCGTCCAGGGCGGCCCGCACCTGCTCCGGGTCGCGACGCTGGGAGAGCCCGATCTCGAAGTACTCCGCCTCGGAGGCCGCACCGGTCGGCGCGGCCCCCATGTAGGAGATCTTCGGGTGCGGGCTGAAGCCGGCGGAGAACGCCATCGGCACCTGGGCGCGGCGCAACGCCCGCTCCAGCGCCCGCGCCAGGTCGCGGTGCGAGGCGAACCGCAGCGGCCCGCGCTTGGTGTAGCGCAGCCGGAGCTTCTGGACGGTGGGCGGCGGCGGGGGCCCGTCGGGCTGGCGGGCCATCAGTGCGTGTGGACGGGGTCGGTCGCCGCCGCGTCGACGTCCACGTCGACCTGCGGGCGCGCCCCCACCACCGACAGCGGGATCAGGCTGCGTCCGGTGGGGCCGATCTGGATCTCGGTGCCCATCGTCGGGCAGACACCGCAGTCGTAGCAGCCGGTCCAGCGGCAGTCGCCGACCTCGTCCTCGCTGATCGCGTCCTGCCAGTCGTCCCAGAGCCACTCCTTGTCCAGCCCGGAGTCCAGGTGGTCCCAGGGCAGCACCTCGTGCTCGGTGCGCTCCCGGGTGGTGTACCAGTCCAGGTCCAGGCCGAACGCGGCCAGCTCCTCGGCGGCGGCCGTCGTCCACCGCTGGAAGCTGAAGTGCTCGCTCCAGCCGTCGAAGTGCCCGCCGTCGCGCCAGACCCGCTCGATGACCCGGCCGACCCGGCGGTCGCCGCGGGACAGCAGTCCCTCGATCACGCCGGGCTTGCCGTCGTGGTACCGCAGTCCGATCGAGCGGCCGATCCGGCGGTCGGCGTTGATCGCCTCACGCAGGATCCGCAGCCGGTGGTCGATCGTCTCCGCACTCGCCTGCGCGGCCCACTGGAACGGGGTGTGCGGCTTGGGCACGAAGCCACCGATGGAGACGGTGCAGCGGATGTCCTTGCTGCCGCTGGCCTCCCGGCCGGCGCGGATGACCTCGACCGCCAGCTCGGCGATCTCCAGCACGTCCTCGTCGGTCTCGGTGGGCAGGCCGCACATGAAGTAGAGCTTCACCTGCCGCCAGCCGTTGGCGTAGGCCGTGGTGACCGTGCGGACCAGGTCCTCCTTGGACACGGTCTTGTTGATCACCCGGCGGATCCGCTCGCTGCCGCCCTCGGGGGCGAAGGTCAAGCCGGAGCGGCGGCCGTTGCGGGAGAGCTCGTTGGCCAGCGTCACGTTGAACGCGTCGACGCGGGTGGACGGGAGCGAGAGGCCGGTGTTGGTGCCCTCGTACCGGTCGGCGAGCTCCTTGGCCAGCTGGCCGATCTCGGAGTGGTCGGCGCTGCTCAGCGAGAGCAGGCCCACCTCCTCGTAACCGGTGGCCTTGAGCCCGGCGTCGACCATCGAGCCGATGCCGGTGATCGTCCGCTCGCGCACCGGGCGGGTGATCATCCCGGCCTGGCAGAACCGGCAACCCCGGGTGCAGCCGCGGAAGATCTCCACGCTCATCCGCTCGTGCACGCTCTCCGCCAGCGGCACCAGCGGCTGCTTCGGGTAGGGCCACTCGTCGAGGTCCATCACGGTTCGCTTGCCGACCCGCGGCGGGACGTCGTCCCGGGTGCGGAGCACCTCGGCGATCGTGCCGTCCGCGCCGTACGTGACGGCGTAGAAGCGGGGCACGTAGACGCCCTCGACCCGGGCGAGCCGGGCCAGCAGCTCCACGCGCCCGCCGGGGCGGCCCTGCTCCTTCCAGGCGGCGACCACGTCGGTGATGTCACCGACGACCTGCTCACCGTCGCCGAGCACGGCACAGTCGACGAAGTCGCTGACCGGCTCGGGGTTGAAAGCGGCGTGCCCGCCGGCGACGACCACCGGGTGGCTCTCGTCGCGGTCGACCGCGTGCAGCGGGACGCCGGCGAGGTCGAGGGCCTCGAGCAGGTTGGTGTAGCCCAGCTCGGTGGCGAAGCTGACGCCCAGCAGGTCGAACTCGCGCACCGGGCGGTGGGCGTCGACGGTGAACTGGCCGACGCCGTGCTCGCGCATCAGCCCGGCGAGGTCCGGCCAGACGGCGTAGGTGCGCTCGGCCAGGGCGTCCGGGCGCTCGTTGAGCACCTCGTACAGGATCATGAGGCCCTGGTTGGGCAGCCCGACCTCATAGGCGTCGGGGTACATCAGCGCCCAGTGGACGGCGACGTCGTCCCACGGCTTGATCTGGGCGTTGAGCTCTCCACCGACGTACTGGATCGGCTTCGCCACCTGGGCGAGCAGCGGCTCGAGACGGGGGTACAGGGACTCGACAGTCATGACCCGCCCAGGGTAGCCGCCCGCCCCGGCGGCCATGTCGGCGAACATGGCCGCCGGAGGCGTCGGGGTGGCCGACGCGCCGGGTACGCCGACGTGACCGCCGGGGCGTCAGCCCAGCTGGGGGAAGAAGAGCGCGATCTCGCGCGCGGCGGACTCGGGCGAGTCCGAGCCGTGCACGATGTTCGACTGGACCTCCAGGGCGAAGTCGCCGCGGATCGTGCCGGGGGCGGCCTTCACCGGGTCGGTGGCGCCGGCCAGCGCGCGGAAGGCCTCGATGGCCCGCGGGCCCTCGACGACCAGCGCGAGCAGCGGTGCGCTGGTGATGAACTCGACCAGCGAGCCGAAGAACGGCCGCTCGCGGTGCTCGGCGTAGTGCTCCTCGGCGACCTCGGTGGTCAGGGTGCGCAGCTCGGCGGCGACCAGGCGCAGGCCCTTGGCCTCCAGTCGGGCGACGACCTGGCCGACCAGGCCACGGGCGACACCATCGGGCTTGACCAGGACCAGCGAACGCTCAGCAGTGGGTGCAGACACGGCCGGGAGCGTACGGGACCACCCGTGTCAACTCCGGTTGACAGCCCGCACCCGTCAACCTACGTTGACGGCATGGCCTCTCCCACCGACGTCACCACCGCCGCCGCGGCCGACGACCCGGACACCGGGCTGCGCGCCATCCGCGCCCTGCGCGACCTCGCCGACCGGCTCGAGGTGCTCCAGGTCGGCAACGCCCGGGCGCGCGGCTGGTCGTGGCAGCAGATCGCCGACGCCCTCGGCGTCAGCAGGCAGGCCGTCCACAAGAAGCACGCAACCTCGCGAAGGGACCGCTGACGTGTTCGAGCGTTTCACCCGAGAGGCCCGCCAGGTCGTCGTCATGGCCCAGGTGCAGGCCCGCTGGCTGCACGCCGCGCGGATCGAGCCGGTGCACCTCCTGCTGGCCCTGACCGCCGACCCCGGTAGAGGGGGCCAGGTGCTGCGGGCGACCGGCGTCGACCTCGGATCCGTCGAGTCGGCCCTGGCCCGCTCGAACGGTGCGCTGGACGCCGATGCGCTGGCCGCCGTGGGCATCGACCTCGACCAGGTGCGCGCCGCCGCCGAGTCCGCCTTCGGGGCCGGTGCCCTGGACCGCGGGAGCCGCGAGCCGGCCGGGCACATCCCCTTCGCCGACGGCAGCAAGCGCGCCCTGGAGGAGGCACTGCGGCACGTGCTCCGCTCGAGGCTGCGCCGTCGTGCCCGGGCCATCGACACCGGGGCGGTGCTCGCCGGACTGCTGACGGTCGGCGACCCGGTGGTCGTGCGGGTGCTCCAGCAGGTGGGCACCGACAGTGACCGGCTCCGGGGCCAGCTCGGGGACGCCTCCGCGGCGTGACCACGGCCCCGCCGCGGGGCCGTGGTTCAGCGGGTCAGGTCGAGGCGGGCCATGTGCCGCCAGAGCTCCTGGTCCTTCTCGCTGAGCCCGTTCCAGCAGTCGTAGCTGGCCCGGGCGTGCAGCTCGCGGGCGTGCCGGTCCACGGCGTCCTCGCCCACCCGGTGCCGGACCCGCGCGGCGTAGGAGACGATCGTCGTGCTGATCGGCCCCGCCAGCGGGATGGCCGGGTCGACGTCCTGGCCTGAGCGCTTCCTGGGCTTGCCGTCGTGGTGTCCGGCGCAGCAGCGGCTGTGGTCACTCATCGCCGTCCTCCTGTCCCTCGGCTCTCCGCGCGACGCGTCCGTGCGTCACTGCTGGGGAGTTCGGCAAGCCTCGCCCGCCGGTGCAGCCGAGCGCACCGCGGACCCCCCGATCGGATGAGCCGGCGGAGCCGCCGTCACTCAGCGGCAGGCGGGGGTGCGGCCGGCGGCGGGCCGAGGGGCGAGCCCAGCAGGTCCTTGCGCACCTGGAGCAGGTAGAGCCAGATCAGCACGAAGACCCCGCCGACCAGCCACATGGCCGAGCTGAACAACCCGGTGATCAGCAGCGGCACCTGCAGCACGCTGCCGATCAGCAACCCCTGCGGCCGGCGCTGCACCCCGCTGGCCAGGATCAGCAGCACCGCCAGCACGATCAGGTAGCCCAGCCGGAAGCCGGTCAGCCCGTCGCCGCTCTGCGCGATGCCCCGCGGCACGAACAGGACGGCGATCCCCTCCAGCAGCAGGATCGCCGCCGCCGCGCCGCCCAGGGCCTTCCCGGCGCGCACCGGGTCGGGAGCGGTCATCGCGTCTTCCCGCCCAGCAGGGCGCGGGCCTCCCCTGCCGTGATCACGCTGCCGGTCACCAGCACGCCCGACCCGCCGAGGGCGTCGTCCGGGCCGGCCTCGGCCAGCTCGATCGCCGACTCGATGGCCTCGGTGAGCCGCGGGTGCACGCTGACCCGGTCGGCGCCGAACACGTCGACCGCGAGCGCGCCCAGCTCGTCGGCCGGGATCGCGCGCGGCGAGCTGCTCTGGGTGACCACCAGCTCGGCGCACAGCGGCTCGAGCTCGGCGAGCATGCCGCTGACGTCCTTGCCCTGGACGCAGCCGACGACCCCGACCAGCCGGGTGAAGTCGAAGGACTCGCGGACGGCCTCGACGGTGGCCCGCATGCCGGCGGGGTTGTGCGCGGCGTCGACCAGCACGGCCGGCGAGCTGCGCACCCGCTCCAGCCGGCCGGGCGACCGCACGGCGGCGAAGGACTCCCGGACGACGTCCTGGGCGACCACGCCGGTGGCCGCTCCGGCCCCGAGGAACGCCTCGACCGCGGCCAGCGCGACCGCCGCGTTCTGCGCCTGGTGCGCGCCGAACAGCGGCAGGTAGACCTCGTCGTACTCCCCGCCCAGGCCCTGCAGCCGCACCTGCTGGCCGCCGACGGCGACCCGGCGCTCCAGCACGCCGAACTCGGTGCCCTCGCGGGCCACGGTCGCGTCGACCTCGATCGCCCGCCGCACCAGCGCCTCCAGCGCGCCGGCCGGCTGGTGGGCCAGCACCGCGACGACGCCGCCGTCCGGGCGCCCGTCGGGCAGCACGGCGTCCGCGGCCGCCGGCTTGATGATCCCGGCCTTCTCGGTGGCGATCGTGGCGACGTCCGGGCCGAGGTACTCGGCGTGGTCCAGCGAGACCGGGGTGACCACGGCGACCCGGGCGTCGGCGACGTTGGTGGCGTCCCAGGTGCCGCCCATGCCGACCTCGATGACCGCGACGTCGACCGGCGCCTCGGCGAAGGCGGCGTAGGCCATCGCCACCATCACCTCGAAGAAGCTCATCGGGACGTCGCTGCCGGCGTCGACCATCTGCACGTAGGGCGCGATGTCGTCGTAGACCTCGACGAAGCGCTCGGCCGGCAGCGGCTCGCCGTCGAGCACGATCCGCTCGCGCATCGACTCCAGGTGCGGGCTGGTGAACCGACCGACCCGCAGGCCGAAGCCGCGCAGCAGCTCGTCGATCATGCGCGCCGTCGTCGTCTTGCCGTTGGTGCCGGTGACCTGGACGACCGGCATGGCGCGGTGCGGCGAACCCAGCAGGTCGACGAGGGCGGAGATGCGGGTGAGGGACGGCTCGAGCCGGGTCTCCGGCCAGCGCGCCAGGAGCGCCTGCTCGACCCGGGCCAGGTCACGGGAAAGGGAGGTGCTCATCGCTCTTAGGATGCCAGTCATGGTTGCCGACACCCGATCCCTGGACAGCACTCCCCCGGGGAGCACCGGCGGCGTACCCGAGAAGCCCTCGATCGACGGGCTGGAGGCCAAGTGGGTGGCCCGCTGGGCCGAGGGCGACACGTACGCCTTCGACCGCGACGCCGCGCTGTCCGCCCCCCGCGCCCAGACCTACGCGATCGACACCCCGCCGCCCACCGCGAGCGGCTCGCTGCACGTGGGCCACGTGTTCAGCTACACCCACACCGACATCGTCGCCCGCTACCAGCGGATGCGCGGCAAGCACGTCTTCTACCCGATGGGCTGGGACGACAACGGCCTGCCGACCGAGCGCCGGGTGCAGAACTACTACGGGGTGCGCTGCGACCCCTCGCTGCCCTACGACGACTCGTTCGAGCCACCGGAGAAGCCGGGCAAGGACCAGCAGCCGATCTCCCGGCGCAACTTCGTCGAGCTGTGCGAGCGGCTGACCGCCGTCGACGAGGCCGCGTTCGAGGAGCTGTGGCGCCGGGTCGGCCTGTCGGTCGACTGGACCAACGTCTACCGGACCATCTCGGAGTCCTCCCGGGCCACCGCGCAGAAGATGTTCCTGCACAACCTGGCCCGCGGTGAGGCCTACGCCCAGGAGGCGCCGACCCTCTGGGACGTCACCTTCCGCACCGCCGTCGCCCAGGCCGAGCTGGAGGACCGGGAGCGACCCGGCGCCTACCACCGGATCGGCTTCGCCGGCCCTTCCGGCGACCCGGTCTTCATCGAGACCACCCGGCCCGAGCTGCTGCCGGCCTGCGTCGCGCTGGTCGCGCACCCGGACGACGAGCGCTACCAGCCGTTGTTCGGGAAGACGGTCACCACTCCCCTGTTCGGCGTCGAGGTGCCCGTGGTCGCGCACCGGCTGGCCGAACCGGGCAAGGGCTCGGGCATCGCGATGATCTGCACCTTCGGCGACCTCAACGACGTCACCTGGTGGCGCGAGCTGCAGCTGCCCACCCGCCCCGTCATCGGCTGGGACGGCCGGTTCGTCGCCGAACCCCCGGCCGGGGTGCCCGCCGACGTGTACGCCGAGCTCGCCGGCAAGACCTCGTTCAGCGCGCAGCAGCGGATCGTCGAGCTGCTCCGTGAGTCCGGTGACCTGGTCGGTGACCCCAAGCCGATCACCCACCCGGTGAAGTTCTTCGAGAAGGGCGAGCGCCCGCTGGAGATCGTCACCACCCGGCAGTGGTACATCCGCAACGGCGGCCGGGACGGCGACCTGCGCGAGGCGCTGCTGGAGCGTGGCCGGGAGATCCAGTGGGTGCCCGAGCACATGCGGCACCGCTACGAGAACTGGGTCGAGGGCCTCAACGGCGACTGGCTGATCAGCCGGCAGCGGTTCTTCGGCGTGCCGTTCCCGGTCTGGTACTCCCTCGACGCCGAGGGCGAGCCCGACTACTCCGCGCCGATCCTGGCGCCGGAGTCGGCGCTGCCGGTCGACCCGTCCTCCGACGTCCCCGAGGGCTTCACCGCCGACCAGCGCGGCAAGCCGGGCGGCTTCATGGCCGACCCCGACGTGATGGACACCTGGGCGACCTCGTCGCTGTCGCCCCAGGTGGCCTCGGGCTGGGAGACCGACCCGGAGCTGTTCGCGCACGTCTTCCCGATGGACCAGCGGCCGCAGGCGCACGACATCATCCGCACCTGGCTGTTCTCCACCGTCGTCCGGGCGCACTTCGAGCACGGCTCGGTGCCGTTCACCCACGCCACCATCTCCGGCTTCGTGGTCGACCCCGACCGCAAGAAGATGTCGAAGTCCAAGGGCAACGCGACCACCCCGATCGACGTGCTGGAGCGGTACGGCACCGACGCGGTGCGCTGGCGCGCGGCCGGTGCCCGCCCGGGTGCCGACTCGCCGTTCGACGAGGCG
The DNA here is from genome assembly GCF_947486615.1 of uncultured Modestobacter sp. Classification (GTDB taxonomy): domain Bacteria; phylum Actinomycetota; class Actinomycetes; order Mycobacteriales; family Geodermatophilaceae; genus Modestobacter. The sequence goes on along the minus strand of NZ_CANKUD010000008.1, from coordinate 123,516 downwards.
CAGATGAAGGTCGGCCGCCGGCTGGCGATGAAGGTGCTCAACATCGGCAAGTTCGTGCTCGGCCTCGGTGCCTCCACCGACCTCTCGGCCGACGCGGTCACCGAGCCGATCGACCGGGGGCTGCTCGCCTCGCTGGCCCAGGTGGTCGACGAGGCCACCGCGGCGATGGAGGCCTACAACTACACCCGGGCGCTCGAGGTCACCGAGTCGTTCTTCTGGTCGTTCTGCGACGACTACGTGGAGCTGGTGAAGACCCGGGCGTACCAGTCCGACGCGGCCGCCGCCTCGGCGCAGGCCACGCTGGCGCTGGCCCTGTCGGTGCAGCTGCGGCTGCTCGCGCCGGTGCTGCCCTTCGTCACCGAGGAGGTCTGGTCCTGGTGGCAGACCGGCTCGGTGCACCGCGCGCTGTGGCCGACCGCGAGCGAGCTGCCGGCCGGCGGCGACCGGGCGGTGCCCACGGTGGCCGCCGAGGCCCTCGCGGCGGTGCGCAAGGCGAAGTCGGAGGCCAAGCAGTCGATGCGCGCCGACGTCGCCACGGCCACGGTGCACGCCCCGGAGGCGCAGGTGCCGCTGGTCGAGGCCGCCCGCCGCGACCTCGTGGACGCCGGCCGGATCCAGTCGCTCACCGTCGTCGCCGGAGACGCCCCGCTGCGCGTCGACGTCGTCCTCGCCGAGGTCCCGGAGGCCTGACCCCTCGGCTCTGAACGCCGGCGGCCCAGAACCCATCCGGTCTGGGCCGCCGGTGTTCAGTTCCCGACGGTCGTCCACAGGGACTCGACGCGGCGGCCGGGGGTTCGGGCAGCCTGCCCGGCATGTACGAGCTCGCCCCGCTGCTCCCCCACGGCGTCGCCCGCCGCGACGAGTTGACCCTCGCCACCAGCTCGAGCAGCGTGAGCCGCTGGCTCGACAGCGGCGAGCTGCTGCTCGCGCATGCGGGGGTGGTGGTCCTGCCGGATCGCGCCCGGGAGTGGTCGGTCAGGGCGCAGGCGGCCGCGCTCTGGGCACGCGGGCCGCTGAGCCACCTGTCCGCCCTGGCCGCGGCCGATCTCACCCCACCGCCCGCCGGGCCGATCCACGTGACCGTGCCGGCCGACCGGAACCCGCGGGGCTGCCGGGACGTGGTCGTCCACCGCTCGGAGTTGCCGATCGGCCCGACGGAGGGGTTCTCGCCACCCCGGCTGCCGGTCGCCCGCAGTCTGGTCGACGCCTGGGGCTGGGCACACTCCCCGCGTCGCAACCCGCGGGCAGACCAGGAGCAACCCCTCGTGCGGCACCTCCTCATCGAGTGCGTGCGCCAACGGGAGGTCCAGGTCGGTGACCTCCGGCGGGTGTCGGCCCGCCAGCTCGTGCACGGTGGGCGCAGTGCGTTCGGCTCGCTGCTCGACCTCGTGGAAGGCGGCTGCCAGAGCGAGCTGGAGGTCTTCGGGGTGACCCACGTGCTCCGGATCCCCGGCATCCCGGCGCCCGTGCAGCGACACCGGGTGTTCCTGCCCAGCGGCCGGTACGTGGACCTGGACGCCGCCTACCTGCAGGCGGAGGTCGGCGTCGAGCTGGACGGCGAGAGGTGGCACGGCAGCCGGGAGGCGCGCGAGCGTGACATGCGCAAGGACACCGCGCTGGCAGCTCTCGGCTGGGTCAGCCTGCGGTACAGCTACCACCGGCTGACCACGGAGCCGACGGCCTGCCAGCACGAGATCGAGACCGTCGTCCGGCGGCGACTGGGCCGTTGAACGGCCCCGTCCAGAGGCTCGCCCCGAGCGTGCGAGGGGTGAGGAGGACGGGGTCCTTCCTCAGGCGCTCTTCTCGCGGGGGGCGCGGGTGGGCTTGCGCGGGACGATCGTGGGGTTCACGTGCTCGAGGACGACGTCCTGGGTGATCACCACGGTGCCGACGTCCTCGCGGCTGGGCACGTCGTACATCACCGACTGGAGCACCTCCTCCATGATCGCGCGGAGGCCGCGGGCACCGGTGCCGCGCAGGATGGCCTGGTCGGCGATCGCCTCGAGGGCGTCGTCGGTGAACTCCAGCTCCACCCCGTCGAGCTCGAACAGCCGGCGGTACTGGCGCACCAGGGCGTTCTTCGGCTCGGTGAGGATGTTGATCAGCGCCTCGCGGTCCAGCTTCTGCACGCTGGTGATGACCGGCAGGCGGCCGATGAACTCGGGGATCATCCCGAACTTCATCAGGTCCTCGGGCATGACCTGGGCGAAGGCGTTGGCCTGCTCGATCTCGGCCTTGCCGCGCACCTCGGCGCCGAAGCCGATGCCCTGCTTGCCGGTGCGGGCCTCGATGACCTGGTCCAGCCCGGCGAAGGCACCACCCACGATGAACAGCACGTTGGTGGTGTCGATCTGGATGAACTCCTGGTGCGGGTGCTTGCGCCCACCCTGCGGCGGCACCGACGCCGTCGTCCCCTCGAGGATCTTCAGCAGCGCCTGCTGCACGCCCTCACCGGAGACGTCCCGGGTGATCGACGGGTTCTCGCTCTTGCGGGCGATCTTGTCGACCTCGTCGATGTAGATGATCCCGGTCTCGGCCCGCTTGACGTCGTAGTCGGCCGCCTGGATGAGCTTGAGGAGGATGTTCTCGACGTCCTCACCGACGTAGCCGGCCTCGGTCAGCGCCGTGGCGTCGGCGATGGCGAAGGGGACGTTCAGCATCCGGGCCAGGGTCTGCGCCAGGTGCGTCTTGCCGCAGCCGGTCGGCCCCATCAGCAGGATGTTGGACTTCGCGAGCTCGACGCCCTCGTCGCGGGCGGCGCGGTCACCGCCGGCCTGCACGCGCTTGTAGTGGTTGTAGACGGCGACGGCGAGCGTGCGCTTGGCCTGGTCCTGGCCGATCACGTACTGCTCGAGGAAGTCGTGGATCTCCTTGGGCTTGGGCAGCTCGTCGAACTTGAGGTCCGACGACTCCGAGAGCTCCTCCTCGATGATCTCGTTGCAGAGGTCGATGCACTCATCGCAGATGTAGACCCCGGGGCCAGCGATGAGCTTCTTGACCTGCTTCTGACTCTTCCCGCAGAAGGAGCACTTGAGCAGGTCGCCGCTCTCACCGATACGTGCCACCTGGCTGACCTCCACCTCGAGTGGGACGACGGAGTCGCCGTCCCCGGTATGTGCGTTCGTGTGCCCTCGTCGACGCCGTCGATGCGTGGCGTCCGTCGTCCCTGCGGTGTCGACCGGGGATCGGGTGTTCGCCGAACCTACCCGGCTGGTCCGACCTTCCGGGGCAGGAACTCACCCTGGTCGCCCGGCCCGCACCACCCGTCTCGGCACTCCCCCGTGACCCGGCGGAGACGCTGGCGCGGGCCGCCTGGACGGGTTGGGGAAACGGTACGGGCCGAGAGCGCGACACGCGCACCCTCGGCCCGCACCGGCCCCGTCGCCCCCCCCCCCCGTTCAGGGGGCGGGGTTCAGCCGGCCAGGTCGGGCAGCGCGTTGAGCTTGCGGCTGGTGACCACCTGGTCGACGATCCCGTACTCCTTGGCCTGTTCGGCCGTGAGGATCTTGTCGCGGTCGATGTCCTTGCGGACCTGCTCCTGGGTCTGGCCGGTGTGCCGGGCCAGGATGTACTCCATCTGGGTGCGCACGCGCTCGATCTCGTTGGCGTGGATCTCCAGGTCGGTCACCTGACCGCCGGCCTCGCCGGAGGGCTGGTGGATCAGCACCCGCGAGTACGGCAGCGCCAGGCGCTTGCCCTTGGTCCCGGCCGCGAGCAGGACGGCGGCCGCGGAGGCGGCCTGGCCCATGCAGACGGTCTGGATGTCGGGCCGGACGAACATCATCGTGTCGTAGATCGCCGTCAGCGCGGTGAACGAGCCACCGGGTGAGTTGATGTACATGGTGATGTCGCGGTCGGGGTCGTTGGACTCCAGCGTGATCAGCTGGGCCATCACGTCGTTGGCCGAGGCGTCGTCGACCTGCACCCCGAGGAAGATGATGCGCTCCTCGAAGAGCTTGTTGTACGGGTTCGACTCCTTCATGCCGTAGCTGGTGCGCTCGACGAAGGAGGGGAGGATGTACCGGCTCTGCGGCATCTGGAAGTCAGCCATGGTCACTTCTCCGGTCCGTCGGTGACCGGGTTGTCGGTCTGGGTCATGGTGTCGGCGCGGGTCACCACGTGGTCGACGAAGCCGTACTCGAGGGCCTCCTGCGCGGTGAACCAGCGGTCGCGGTCGGAGTCCTTCTCGATCTGCTCGACCGTCTGCCCGGTGAACTGGGCCTGCAGCTCGTTCAGCTGCTTCTTGGTGCTCCGGAACAGCTCGGCCTGGATGGCGATGTCGGAGGCGGTGCCACCGACGCCGGCGGAGGGCTGGTGCATCAGGATCCGGGTGTGCGGCAGCGAGTAGCGCTTGCCCTTGGTGCCGGCGGTCAGCAGGAACTGGCCCATGGAGGCGGCCAGGCCCATCGCGTAGGTGGCGACGTCGCAGTCGATGAACTGCATCGTGTCGAAGATCGCCATGCCGGCGGTCACCGAGCCACCGGGCGAGTTGATGTAGAGGTGGATGTCCCGGGTGGGGTCCTCCGCGGACAGCAGCAGCATCTGGGCGGCGAGCTGGTTGGCGATCACGTCGTCGACCTGGGTGCCGAGGAAGATGATCCGCTCACGCAGCAGGCGCTCGTAGACGGAGTCGTTCAGGTTCATCATCGACCCACCGGCGCGCAGCAGCGGCGCGCTCGGCGTGATCAGGTCTGGGTTGCTCACGGGTGCGGTGACCTCCGTAGGACTGCGGTGCAGTCGGTCTCGTGGAACGGGTTGGCCGGTGGTCGGGGGGCGGTCGGTGAGGCCGCGGACGGCCGGTCGGTGCCGGTCGCCAGTGCGGCCTCGTTCGATCGCCCATCAGGTTCTCCCGAGTGTCACGTCGACCCTAACGCGCACCCCCGACGGGTTCCTCCCGGTCCGGGCCGGTGTTCGCCCTGGGCGCAGCGTGCCCCGGAGGAGACCGGTGACCGGGTCCGCCAACGACAGCGCCGCCCACACCCGGGCGGGTGTGGGCGGCGCTGGTCAGCCGGGTGGATCAGGCCTTGTCGGTGCTGCCCTCGGCCTCGTCGACGGCGGACTCGCTGTCGGTGACGACCTCGTCGTCGCCGTCCGCGGCCGGCTCGTCGGACGCCGTGTCATCGGCGGCGACGGTGCGCGGGCGGAGCGCCTCCAGGTCGACGACGTTGCCCGACGCATCGGTGATCGTCGTCTGCTCGAGCAGCTGGGCCAGCGCCTTGGTGCGGCGCACGTCGGCGACGAACTCGGCGATGTTGTTGCCCTGCTGCAGCTGCTGGGCGTACTGCTCCGGGCTGACCCGGTTGCGCTGGGCCTGGGCCATGATCTGCGCCGACAGGTCCTCGTTGTCGACGGTGACCTCGCGGGCGTCGGCGATCGAGTCCAGGACGAACTGCGTCTTGACGGCCTTCTCGACGTTCTCGCGCATCTCCGCGTCGTAGGCCTCGCGGCTGTCGACCTCGGCCATCGAGAAGTAGGCGTCCCAGTCCATGCCGGCCTGCTGCAGCTCGCGCTCCATGGCCTGGCTGCGCCAGCTGAGCTCCTGCTCGACCAGCTTCTCCGGCACCGGGACCTCGATGGTCTCGAGCAGGTGCTCGACCAGCTTGTCGCGGGCCTGCGCCCCCTGCTGCAGCACCTTGGTCCGGGCCAGCCGGGTACGGACGTCCTCGCGCAGCTCGGCGAGGGTGTCGAACTCGCTGGCGATCGAGGCGAACTCGTCGTCCAGCTCGGGCAGCTCCTTGGCCTTGACCGAGCGGACCGTGACGGTCACCTCGGCCAGCTGACCGGCCTGGTCGCCGGCGAGCAGCTCGGTGGAGAAGGTGGCGCTCTCGTCGGCGGACAGCCCGCGGAGGGCCTCGTCCAGCCCGTTCATCAGGTTGCCGGCGCCCACCTCGTAGGACATGCCGGTGGTGCTGCCGTCCTCCAGGACCTCGCCGTCCAGCGTGGCCGCCAGGTCGATGGAGACGTAGTCGCCGTCCTCGGCGGCGCGCTCGACGCCGGCCAGGGTGGCGAAGCGCTCGCGCATGACGGAGACCTGCTGGTCGATCTCCTCGTCGGTGACCTCGACGTCGTCGACGGTCACGGCGAGCGCGTCCAGCGAGGGCAGCTCGAGGGTGGGGGCGACGTCGACCTCGGCGGTGAAGGCGAGGGCCTCGCCGTCCTCGAGGCGGGTGACCTCGACGTCGGGCTGGCTGATGACGCGGACCTGGTTCTCCCGGATCGCCTCGGAGTAGACCTCCGGGACGGCGTGCTGGACGACCTGCTCCAGGACGACCGGGCGGCCGATCCGCTGGTCGAGCACGCGGTTGGGGACCTTGCCGGGGCGGAAGCCGGGAACGCGCACCTGCTTGCCCAGCTCCTTGTAGACCTCACCGAAGGCGTGGTCCAGGTCGCTCCACGGCACCTCGATCGCGAGCCGGACCCGGGTCGGGCCCAGGTTCTCGATGGTGCTCTTCACAGCGGCGTGCTCCTCAGGTACGACGGGATGGGCGCGGCCTCCGTGGGACGGCGGCCGATCGTGCCCGCGAGTCTTCCAGACCTCGCGGCAGTGTCGGGGTGACAGGATTTGAACCTGCGGCCCCCTGCTCCCAAAGCAGGTGCGCTACCAAGCTGCGCTACACCCCGTGGCCACGGCGAGTCTAGGCCGACGGCCTGCGGACGCCACGGCGAGGGCACGGACTAGGCTGGCGCAGCACGCATGCGGGTGTAGCTCAATGGTAGAGCCCCAGCCTTCCAAGCTGGCCATGCCGGTTCGATCCCGGTCACCCGCTCCACGCATCGACCAGCTCGTATGCCCGTCTGCGCAGCTCAACGCGGCCTCGGCGCCACTCCTGTGCCCTGCCGGCGCTGACCCCTGTTGACCGCTGACTGCCCGCTTTGGCCGGTGCTTGAGGCACGCGTAAGGCACGACCCGAGTGCTTGCCGGCATGAGACTCCGAGTGGCAGGCGGGCATCAGCCGGCAGAGAAGGAGCGTCGAGCCGACCTCCGATCGTGCTGCGGAAGGCGCCATGCGGCCTACTGGGAACGGCTAGCGCTGGCACGGGCTGCCACCTCGCCGGGTGCCCAAGTCCTACGCGCTCACGCGGAACTGCGCAGGCTTCCCTCGCACTCGCCGCTTCTCCCTCACTGCCAGGCCGTCACGACCTCGCTCAGAAGATCTCGACCGTTCCGTAGGCCACTTGACGTGCCGTTCGTACGACCGCATACGCTGGTGCACCGGGGCGAAGGCGCACAAGTGCAACCAGAACCGCAACCACGTCGGCCTCGGCACCGCCGCCCATGCAAGGCCCTCCTTAAGCGACAAGTGGATGGCCGGGCGTCTGAATGTCCCTAACGGCCCGCCGCTGGGCCGCTCCCATGTCGAGGGACACGGTCCAGCCCTCGATGACAGTGGTTCCGGCCGAATACCGTCACGGCGAGTCGGCGTGCCCCTTCCGCCTACTTAGAGTTGGAAGGGTTGGTCCGACTTCCCGGCACAGCCACGTGAATGATGTGGCGCGGCTCCGGGTCGCCCTCAATGTCGAACGCGGTGTGGCCAATCAGTGATTTGATATGCGGCGGGGGACCGGTGGGGTCGAACGCCTTATGTCGCAGCGCGATGAGGAACCCGATGCGAACGTCATTACCCTGGTACGTCGCCGCCTGCTTCAAGTACGCAGTTCGATCACTCATCGGGAGCTTCGTACTGTCCACCTTCATCTCGACGTGGAGGGCAAAGGTACTAAACTTCAAACGAATGTCGACCCGACCCCCTCCGACATGCGACACTTCGTACTCGACCCGACTGCCGAGGTTACCGACAAGGTAGCCGTAGAGATCTTCGTGAATCGCGTCTTCGTTTGCCGCAACATCGAACAAGTAGCCGTAATGGCCAGCCGAAGATCCGGTTCTACTGGCTACGAAGTTGATGATGAGCAGTAAGACTTCGTCTACGGCCGACACAACCTCGTCTTTGTAATCAGGGCTCGTCGACAGCGCCGCGCGTAGCTTGTCGAATAGCTCCTGCTGCGCGAGGTTCAGGTGCGACCGTCCCGATGCAACGTGATCAAGTTGGTGTTCTATGGCGGCGAGCGTGTCCGGTGAGATTTGGGCGATCAGATCTTCGTCAATCGAGCCAGATGGGATCAATCGTCCAAGCAGAGGTGGCAGCGTCGAGGGCGGGACGCCGCGGACGGCTTTTCCCGGCGCCTCAACTCCCCTTGCTGCGCGTCGTGCCATCGCGATAATGCTGCGGGCAGCGTGGAGTTGAGTCGCCTCTTCATCGTCCTTATCGCCGCCACGTTGCGACTCAAGATCAGAGGCGTACTCCTCGAGGTTGCTCAGGTGGCTGGCGTTGCTGGCGAAGCCGTCGTCGATGACTGGCTGAATTAGGTCCTGCACACCGACGATTTCGGCGCCGCGGGTGCCGACGCGAAATGTTCTCGAGCTGACGTAGATGGCAAGGAGGTCGCGGACAACGATCTCAGCTTGATAGAAGCCATCCTTGCCGAGTTGACTGCCCATCCGTTCGAGGTCATCGGCGAGCGCGGACCAGGCACTGAGGGCCGCACGCTTGTTGTCGCCATACCAATGGTCCAAGCCGCTGGAGTCGACCCTGAATCTCAGAATCTGGTCGCGAACAACAGCGAGCGCGTTCGCCGAAAGCGGCGTTGTAGCCATTGCGCCCATCGCATCACTGGAGACAACGCCTTTGACCAGCTCGCCAAGAGCTTCGACGATGCCGAGCATCGGGGCAGCATCGGGCCGTTGGTGAGCGTTGGCGGCTACTCCGAAGAATCTAGCTGCGTCTTCGAGGTGCGGCGTCATGCCCTGCACCGAAGGCGCGCGCAACGATCGGAGCAGGGAAGCCATCGCAAGAACCCATGCGGCATCTGACTCCACGTCAGCTACGAGAGCGGGGTCACCACCGTCCACCGCGTCGACGCCACCGAGGACACGGACAACGTCGACCAGCGCGTCCGCTTCGGGCCAAACGTCAATGGCGGTGCTCACCGAACGGATGACTGCGCGCGACATGGGGGCGGTCGTCGGAGCGTTGAACTTCTGCAGCAGCGCCAACAGTGAGAAGTGTGATCCGTGCCCGGCAGCAACAAGACGGGTCATGGCCTCAAGAGCGTCCGCAGATGCCAGGTCGGCGAACGCTGGCGTTTCACGGGCAAGGAAGCCGGCGGCGATCGGCTCGAGCCCTGCGACGAGTTTGGCGCCGGCAGCCTGGGTGACGACAGCGCTGTCCAACAGCGCATCGAGCGAGTCCCGGAGGAGCGACGGCTGGGTAGTGGCGACCACAGCGTCGGCGATGGCTTCCGCGGCTGCAGCAGCGTCGGTGTCACCGGGCTGGGCCTCCCTGGCTACCAAGGCGGCGACGAGCGGAAGAACCGGTTGGCCAGTGAGGCTCGCGGCGTCCGAGGCGATCCTTGCCCATCCCCCGAGGTCGGTCACCACCGAATGTGGGAAGGGCCCGCCGCCGGCTTGCTGCGCGAGTGTCAGGACAGCCTCGGCGAGCGACACTGCACCGGTGTCACACATCTGGCCCCCTCCCGAATTTGGCCTGTTCGACCGACGGTCCTCGGGCCACCGACTTAGTCAGGTTGGAAATCACCACACAAAGCTGTCGCCGTCGGCGATCAGCCGGTTCTCCTCGGGCAGCAGTTCCACGAGCGGGCCAGTGCTTCGGGTAGCGACAATGATCTGCATCGGCGCCTCTTCGGCTACCTCCAAGAGGGCCGAGACCATGGTGGCCAAGTCTCCGTCCGGCATCTCCTCGGCCGCTGGCGAGTCCAGAAGCAGAAACCCCGGGTGACGACCGATCTTCTCGGCGTACCCGTGCTTGATGAGCGCGATTACGGTGGCAATCTTCAACCGCAACTGCTCTCCCGCCGAGACCGCCCCGTACGTCGACGGGTCCCCGTTCTGCCTCAACGTCATGTTCGCGGCGCCATCTAGCCTGACGTTGCTCAAGCTGTCGGCCCCAAAGTTCACAACAAGGCGCTCGATCTCGGCCGAGATAGTTGCGAGCAGCGGATCCTGGTGGCCCTTCACCCAGTCGCTGAGAACCTTCTGGGCGGCGTCAGCGACTGCCAGCTGCACGGGGTCGACCGGGGCCGCGTCCACCGGCGCGACCGGCTCGGCGAGTGCGCCGGCGGCACCCTCGGCCCGAGCCAGCTCCAGCTCCAGCAGCCGACGCCCCTCCACCGCCTCCAACAGCGAAGTACCCAGGTCGGTCTCTTTTACGAGTTCGTCGTGGGTGGCCTGCAACTCGTTGATCTGCTCACGCAGACCCGCCATCACGCTCTCGACGTTGACGCGAGCCTGCTCAAGCGCGTCGATCTCGCTTGTCGGCGCGTCCCCCTCCTCGCTCATCTCGATTGCATCGGCTGTGGACTCGACCAAAACGCTGGCGACGCCGGCGCCGACTGAGGTTGCGACCACGACGTTCGCCTCAAGCGCCTCCAAGTTCAGGTCGCTGCTGCACACCGAGCACTGGTGCTCATCGGACTCAGCAGCACGCCGCTCTACGGTCACGTTGGCAGTGCACCGCGGGCAGACTGTCGGTTCCATTTGGTGGAAGAACTTCGTCAACAACGCGTGCTCGTGTTCAGTATGACGGCGCGCCTTCGCAGCCTTTAGCTGCTGCCGCACGGTGTCGGCCGCCACCGAACGTCTTAGAAGATCCATCTCGAGCGCGTGCATTTCGCGAGCCAGTTTGCTGATTTTGGTGTTTGCCTCGGAAATCTTCGCCGGGTCGGGGACGCCCTCGGGGAGTGCGGCCATTCTCGCCTTGACCCCCTCGACTGCCCGCAACGCCTCATCCCTGAAGGTCTCCACCGCCGCGGTCGCGGCCTTCGTCCGCTCCTGGGCGGCTTTCTTCTCTGCCTCCAACGTTCCAGAGATCGTCGCAGCGGTCGCCAGCACCGGCACCCAGTCCGTTCCGATGAACATCTGCATCAGCCGGACGCTGAGGGTCGCTTCCTTGCCGATGATCGATTTTAGGTATTTGGGCCGCACCCAAAGTGCGTTCACATACGACGCCCACTTGTGCGTCACCGGCTTCCCTGATTGCGAGACGGTAAATGTCTCCAAGCGAAGGCGGCTCAACATGACCGAACTCATTGCGTCCTCGAACGACCCGCCGTCGAATGAAGCGAGAACTGTTCCCGAGGTTCCATCATCTTTGACAATCGTCACCGTGCCGCTACTGACTTCGCCGTTGTCGGCATCGAAGGCCACCCGCAATGTCTCAGCGCCGACGCCCCAGTCGACCTCGACATGTTCGATCCACCGCTTCACCGCCACCGAGAACTCCGCACACCGGCCGGATAGCGACCACAGGAGCACGTTGACGATGCTGGACTTACCGCGCAGGTTGCTGCCCGACCCGACACCGTTCACCCCATCGATCGGCCGCCACGTGAAGTCGAACGGGACCAGAGCACGGAGAACCGGCTCCTCAGCCTCGTCGCCCTCCGCACCCTCCCTGTCCTCACCGCCGCCGGACGGCACCCCACCGGTCTCGGCGTTCGCTCGTACGGCTTTGGCGGGCTCGTCGAGAGCTAAGGACAGCTGCTCGTCGCCGGTGTCCATCGCCTCGAGGTCGCAACCCTCGGCATCTGGATGCGACGGGTCTAGGCGCTTCGTCCCCCGGAAGGAAATCCGAGCTACACGAAGGTGAACCGGCACACCCTTCGACGCCGACGTGGGGATCCCCAGGTCTTCAAGGACCCGGTCCACCTCCGCGGACGTCATCTCGAGCCGCCCCTCCTTCCGGCGACGCCCGAGGACCTTCACGATCTCGTCAGCAAGAGAGCTCACATGCCACCCCCAGATGTCTCCGCCGCGGGGAGAATATGACCATCAAGGCGTTTCCGCACGTGTTCGGCAATCGGCGCAATGTCCAGACCCAACTCCGTTCCGGCATAGGTCGCCTGCTCGTACTGGCGTTCCTTCAGCTTGCTTCCGACCGTGTCACCGGCGACTAGCGCCACGAGCTCGGCTTGATGCGTGTACCAGCCCAATACTGGATCACCTGCCAATTCCGCGACAGCGTCCGCGCCGGCAGAGGTCAAAAACAACTGGTTGCGGTGACTCTTTGTGCCGGGTTCCCCAGAACGCCGAAACGTGGCCAATCGGTACGTCTCCAATAGGGCCATCGCGTCATCGATCGCCTCGTACGCGCCGTAGAACCATCGCGGCATCGGGTAGTAATGCAGGTCCGGTTCGGGGTCCTCCAGCAGACGATGCGCGACCTGCAGGTACGAGTCCGACAGCTTGCCCTCCTCAACCTGTGAGATGAGTTCATCAGCCAAGTAGTCCGGGTTGCGCATCCAGAAGTCCATGGCCTGCAAGCGCACCTCGCTGCGTACAGCCTTCACTGCAACTGGCGGGTCGCCGTCGGTCACGTCCTCGCCCGTCCGGTCGAGGAGCACGAGGAGACGAACTGCATGCTGCGTCCGGGTATGTGAGGGACGCTCAACGCCGACGCCAGAACTGGCCGTCATCGTCCTCCTCCCTTGGCGCGGTCACGTGCGCCACTCGTCGGAACGAACCAGGACCGTAAACCTAGGCGACTCTTGCCGCGCATCGGCGCCTGTCGACTTCAAGTCGTGTCCCTGTTGTTCAACGGTGAGAGTCGCTCGCCTTGGCTCCTGGGCGAGTCAGTCGCATCGTTTGACAGTCCGTGGATCCCAAACCCGACCCAGCGGGAGAAGTCAAGATCACGAGCCGTCACACGTCTTGCATCTGGGGCAGCCCGTCCGTCGCAGTCTGCTTGCGGGTGACGGGCGGCCACGCCCAGGTGGGGCCTGAGGGTTCGCCGAGCGAAGCCCTGGTCGTCGTGGGCGGGGATCTGCGTCATGTCCACGTTCGCGCGATCGTCGAGGGGCCCTGGCCGCCCCTCTCCCACCATCGAGCTACTGGAGAAGTGCGGCAGCCGTAGTGGAGTCCGCCTTCCTACCGTCCGCGGCCGTGATGACGCTGCACAAGCTGACCGCCGGCGACGGCTACACGTACCTGACGCGGCAGGTGGCAGCGTTCGACGCGACGGAGCGGGGTCACGCCGGGCTGGGTGACTACTACTCCCAGCGCGGAGAGTCCCCGGGGAGGTGGACCGGCAACGGCCTGGCCGGGCTCAGCGAAGTGAGCGCCGGTCAGCCCGTCGCTGAAGAGCAGATGAAGGCGCTCTTCGGGGAAGGGCGGCATCCCGACGCGCGGCGGCTCGAGAAGGAGGCCCTGGCCCGGGGACAGACGCCGCAGGAGGCACGGGCGGCAGGAGCCCTGGGGCGGGCCTTCTACGTCTTCGCTCCTCAAGCCGACGGGTTCCGAACCCGCTGCGCGGAGGAGTTCGCCGCCTTCAACACTGCCCGCGGGGAGCCGGCCACAGCGCCGGTCCCGGACGACGAACGAGCGCGGATTCGCAGCGACCTCGGCCGGGCCATGTTCGCCGAGACCTACGGCCGCGCACCGCACGATGCCCGCGAGTTGTCGGGGTTCCTCGCCCGGGTCTCACGGCCGGCCACGACGGCGGTGGCCGGCTACGACCTCACGTTCTCCCCCGTCAAGTCGGTGTCGGCGTTGTGGGCGCTGGCGCCGCGGGAGGTGGCCGAGCAGGTCGAGGCCGCCCACGCCGACGCGGTCGCCGACGCCCTGGCCTGGCTGGAAGCCAACGCGAGTCTCACCCGGCTGGGCACCGACGGGGTGCGACAGGTGGAGACCACCGGGTTGATCGCCGCGGTGTTCACCCACCGCGACTCCCGCGCCGGAGACCCCGACCTGCACAGCCACGTGGCGGTGAGCAACAAGGTGCAGACCCGCGACGGGCACTGGCGGGCACTGGACGGGCGGGTGCTGCACAAGGCCGCCGTCGCCGCCTCCGAGCGCTACGACACCCGGCTGGAGGCCCACCTGGTCACTCGCCTGGGTGTCCGGTTCACCGATCGTCCCGGCCCCACCTCGGGACGGCGGACGGTGCGCGAGATCGTCGGCATGGAGGACGGACTCCTGACGGCTTGGTCGTCGCGGCGTCGGGACATCGACGCTCGCCGCGCAGTGCTGGCCGGCGACTTCCAGCGCGACCACGGCCGGCCGCCCACAGCGGTGGAGGCGATCGCGTTGGCGCAGCAGGCCACGCTGGAGACCCGCGGCCCCAAGCACGAGCCTCGCTCCCTCGCCGAGCAGCGGGCCACCTGGCGGCAGGAGGCCGCCGCCGTCCTCGGCGCCCCAGACCGCATCACCCGGATGCTCGGCCGCGTGCTGGGCGCTCACGCGTCCCCGCGCCCGGGGGTCACCGAGGTCTGGGTTCGGTTGGCCGCCGTCCGGGTGCTGGACACCGTCTCGGCAGCGCAGGCCACCTGGCAGGTCTGGCACGTGCGCGCCGAGGCCGAACGGGTGGTGCGAGGCGCCGCCCTGGCACCGGACGACGTGGACGCCGCGGTCACCCGAGTCACCGAGGGGGCGCTCTCCCCCGCTCTGTCCGTTCCGCTGGGTGAGTCGGATCCCGTGGTCGAGCCGGCGGAGCTGCGCCGCTCGGACGGGGCCAGCGTCTACACCGTCGCCGGGGCCCAGCTCTACACCAGCCAGGCGGTGCTGGACGCCGAGGCGCTACTCCTGGGAGCCGCCGGCCGCAGCGACGGACGACGTGCCGATCCCGCCACCGTGCAGCTGGCGTTGCTCGAAGCCACCGCCAACGGCGCCGAGCTCAATCCCGGCCAGGCTCAGCTGGTGCGCGAGCTGGCCGGCAGCGGCGCCCGGGTGCAACTGGCCCTCGCCCCGGCCGGAGCGGGCAAGACGACCGCGCTGGCGACCCTGGCACGCGCCTGGACCGCCGGAGGTGGGACGGTGCTCGGCCTGGCGCCGTCCGCCGTGGCCACCGCCGGGCTCCGCGAGTCCCTGAGAGCACCGTGCGACACGCTGGCCAAGCTCGTCTGGTGCCTCGACGCCGGGCAGGCGCCCGACTGGATGGCCGGCATCGGACCGACCACGCTCGTCGTCGTCGACGAGGCCGGCATGGCCGGCACCCGGGAACTGGGGCGCGCGGTCGAGCACGTCCTGGGGCGGGATGGATCGGTGCGGCTGGTCGGCGATCACCAGCAGCTGACCTCGGTCGCCGCCGGCGGCGTGCTGGCCGAGATCGCCGCCATCCACGGCGCAGTCACCCTCACCCAGCTGGTCCGCTTCACCGACCCGGCCGAGGCCGCGGCCACCGTCGCCGTCCGGGACGGCGACACCCTCGGGCTGGGCTTCTACCTCGACTCCGGCCGGGTGCACGTCGGGGACCTGTCCGCCTGCGCCGAGCAGGCCTACGCCGCCTGGGCGGCCGACTCCGCCCGCGGCATGGACGCACTGCTGCTGGCTGCCACCCGGGACGTGGTCACAAAGCTGAACCAGCGCGCGCGGGCCGACCGGCTGGCAGGCGCTGCCTCCTCCCCGGGTGCGGAGGTCGAGCTGGCCGACGGCACCCGCGCCGGGGCCGGGAACCGAGTCATCACCCGCGCCAACAACCGACGGCTGCCGATCACCGCCACCGAGTGGGTGAAGAACGGTGACCGCTTCACCGTCCAGGGCGTCGGCCGGGACGGCGCACTCGACGTCGTCCACACCGGCACCGGACGGCGGATCACCCTGCCGGCGGGCTACGTCGCCGAGCACGTGCAGCTCGGCTACGCGACCACGGTGCACGGCGCCCAGGGCGTCACCGCCGACGTCTGCCACACCGTGCTCGCTGGCGGCGAGTCCCGGCAGCTGCTCTACGTCGCGCTCTCCCGCGGCCGCGTCGCCAACCACCTGTATGTGGCCACCGTCGGCGACGGCGATCCGCACAGCATCGTGACCCCCGCCGCCGTGTTCCCGCCCACCGCCACCGACCTGCTGGCCGACATGCTGGCCCGCGACGGCGCCCAGACCTCCGCCGTCGGCGCCCGCCGGGCGCTTGCCAACCCGGCCGAGCAACTGCACTCCGCCGCCACCCGGTACGCCGACGCGCTGCGCGTCGCCGCCGACCACCGCCTGGATGCTGCGACTGCAGAAGAACTGGAGGACGCCGCCGAGCGCCTGCACCCGGGGCTGACCAGCGCGCCGGCGTGGCCGGCGCTGCGCGGACATCTAGCGCTGCTCGCACTCACCGGTGCCGACCCAGTCGTCGTCCTGAGGACGACGGTCGAAGCGCGGGAACTGGAGACGGCGAACGACCCCGCTGCCGTCCTCGACCACCGGCTGCCCGAGTTCGACCCCGTCGGCCCGCTGCCGTGGCTGCCCGGCATCCCGGCCGCCCTGGCCGACGATCCGCAGTGGGGTCCCTACCTCGCCGCCCGCGCGGATCACGTCACTACCTGCGCGGCACGAGTCGCCTCCGCCGTCATCGAGATGACCTCGGCCACTGCACCGGTCTGGGCTCAGCGCCTGCTGGACCCGGACCACGAGGCACTGCGGACCGATCTCGCCGTCTGGCGCGCAGCACTCGCCGTTCCCCACGGCGACCGGCGCCCCACCGGACCGCCTCGGCGGCCGGCTCCGGAACGCCGATCCCAGACGCGACTCGACGAGACGGTGACCGCCGCCGCTCCCGCCCGGGACAGCTCGGTGTGGGCAGCGCTGGCCGACGGCATCGACCCCCGCATCCGACGCGACGAGCACTGGCCGGTCCTCGCCGACCGGCTGGCCGCCGCCGACCGCGCCGGTCTCGATGCCGCCGGCATGCTCGCCGCCGTCGCCGCACAGCGTCCCCTGCCCGACGACCTGCCCGCCGCGGCCCTGTGGTGGCGGCTGTCGCCCCACGTCACTCCGGCCACCGTGCCCGCGCAGGGCTCGGCCGGGCCGCGCCCGGACTGGTGCGCCACCCTGCTGGGCCGGCTGCCCGTCGAACAGGCCGAACGCGTGCTGGCCGACCCCGCGTGGCCGGCGCTGGTCGCCGCGGTCGCCACCGGCATCCGCACCGGCTGGTCCCCCGCCGACCTGCTCACCGCCGCATTCGCCGGGCTGCCACCCGCGGTGACCGGCGACGTAACCGGACTGGCCGAAGCGCTGGTCTTCCGGGTCGCCGCCCTCACCGACCCAACTCCCGCGCAGCACCCCGAACCGCTGCCACACGATTTGCAGCCACCCGACGACGCCCACCTGCTGCCGCCCGCGCCTGTCCCGAGGACCGCCACCGACCCGGCGCACGGGCCGCCCGGCAACGAGGACGCACCGTTCGACCCCGACTACGACACCCCTCCCCCGGCGTCGCCGCCGCGGTACCTCACGCCGGACCCGTTCACCCTCACCGGCGTGGTCGAGGCCGCCGACGACGCGGACTACCTGCTCGAGCAGCACTTCTGGGCCACCGCCGTGGTCGGCCGCGATCGGCTCATCGAACTCAACACTCAGGCGGCCGCCTTCTTCACCGATCACTACGCCGACTCCTGGGCGCCGGGCTACCTGCACGACCGGCTGGGCACCGACCTCACCGCCGATCCTGGCTTCACCCCCGGCTACGCCCCCGCTGGCTGGACCACCCTCGTCGACCACCTGCGCGACCTCGGCGCCACCGAGACCGAACTGGTCGCCGCGGGCCTCGCCCAGCGCGCCCGCACCGGCGCGCTGATCGACCGGTTTCGTGACCGGCTCACCTTTCCCATTTGCGACCACGACGGCGCCGTCGTCGGCTTCATCGCCCGCCGCAACCCCACCGCGCGCGACGACGAACGCGCCGGACCCAAGTACCTCAACACTCCAGGCACCGACCTGTACCGCAAGGGCGAGCACCTGTTCGGGCTGCACGAGAACCGATCCACGCTCGCCGCTGGAGCCGCCCCGGCTCTCGTCGAGGGACCGCTGGACGCCATCGCCCTCACCCTGGCCGGCGCCGGGCAGGCGGTCGGCGTGGCCACCCTCGGCACCGCCCTCACGGACCGGCAAGCCGACCTCCTCGGCCGACACATCCGCGCCGACGGTCCGGGCATCCTCGTGGCCACCGACAACGACCTAGCCGGTCAGCAGGCCGCCGAGCGCATCTACTGGCAGCTCACCAGCCGTGGCGACGCCCCGCGCCGCCTCGCCTTACCCGAGGGCCTCGACCCCGCCGACCTCGTCCACCGTGACGGCGCCACCGGGCTCCGAACAGCCATCGACTCCTCACGCAGCCTCGCCGACATCCTGCTCGACGCCCGCGTCAATCCGGCCTTGCGCGAGAGGAGCGACTCGGACATCTATGCGGCACTGCGCGAGGCCGGCGCGATCATTGTCGCCCTGCCACCCAGCCTGTGGCTGGCGCACATTGATCGGGCCACCGAGGCACTTGGCGTGCCACCCGGCACCGTCCACCAGGCCGTGCTCGACACCGAATCGATCACCGCTGCGCCTCGCGGGATCACGACTGGTCCCCAACAGGCGCTCCGCATGACGCTGCCATCCGAGATTCATCACCGGACGGCTCATACGGAACAGCCGTCGCAAGGCACAGGACCTGACGTGCGCCACTTCCGGTAGGGAATCCTTCTACGGAATGCGCGTACCGTCCCAAAGAATGCAGGATGCAGCGACAGATGATGCGTGCCCTCACCGTGATTGTTCAGTCCTCGCTCCGACGTCTACACCCCCACAGAGATGTCGCTGGCGACACCTTGCCCTTCTGTACTGCACGGTGCTCGCTGTGTTGACGGTCGCCACGCCCAGGCCTTGAAGTGCCCTCGACTTGGGCATTCCGGCCGAGAAATCGAGCGAACACACGGGGCGTGCTGGCTCCAACGCAAGAGTCGAGAGTCCTCGCGACGACTACTCGTGTCTCTAGGAGTTCTCTGAGTGGCTGCCGCTCGGGTTGTCCTCAGGCTCCTCCGTCTCGTCTCCCGGCAACGGGGTGCCCGCGAGCAGCGCGGTCACGTCTGCTTCGTCGGTGGGATAGCGGTACGCCAGGATCCTGAGCGCAGCGTGCGTGAGTGTCGCCAGGTCGGTAGCAGGCTTCGCGTCGAGCATCATCTCCGTGAAATCAGCGGTGATCTCAGACCGTTCGTCACCGACGCCCGTCGCGACCGTCACGGAGGGCAGGTGGAACGAATCGTCTGCGGTTTCGATGAACGCGGCGATGCGCTGCTTCATATCTTGCGTCGATTCCTGCGCCCCGTACTGGCTTCTCGTCGTAACGCCACTTAGGTCCACTGCCGTCACGGTGTATGTCTGCAAGCTTGGCAGGAGGTCGTCCCAGCGCGCAGACGTCAGGCTGCGATTTGCGGTCTTCAACTTCTGGGCCTTATTGGCGAACGTCAGCCGCCAATTACCAACCTCGGCCGACAGGAGGTTGCCGGTTACGGACCATCGGGGCGTGCGGTCGAAGTCCTCGTCGTCGATCGCCTCGGACCGCGCGCTCATCAGTACGCGCTTGGCGCGCCACAGCCCGCTGGCCGCGGAGGCCAGCGGCGTCAGGTCGAGGCCGGCGAACTGGTTCCACATACGCTCGATCTCGGCTAGGTCGATCAACCGCGCCACGGCCACCCAGAAGTCACGATCGCGGGTCACGCCTTCGAGGCCGAGAAGGTAGGGCACCAGTTCACGAATCTCGGTCTCGCTAAGCCGACCCGACAGCAACAGCGCCTCGGGACTCGGCTCCTCTGCGAGGGCTTGTTCGACGATGCCGAACACGCGGTTGATGCGAAGCACCGCGTCCTCGGTGAAGACCGACGAGACGGTCTCGGAGAACGCGTCCAACTCCGCCTGCGTGATCTGCCGGTCACGAGGAAGGACGAGGTTCTCGACATCGGATCCGAGGATTGCGCCCTTCGCACTACGTACGATGCTGGACCTCACCAGCCCTAACACCGGGTCTGGAGTCGCCGTGGTCGGGGTCAGGTCGTCGAGTGCGGCCACCGTGGTGACCAGCACTCTGCTCTCACGGTGTTCTCTGGCACGGGCGCGGACTCGCTGGGTCTCCTCCTCCGGCTCCTCCGGGGCCAGCGAGAGGTAAAACGCCGTGAGGTCGGTCCGGTCGAAGTCCGTCAAGTCGCCGGATGCGCGGCCCGATCGCAACGAGTGCCGCAGGAAGACAGGCCGCTCGAATGCCTCCCGCCCGTTGCCCCACTGCATAATGAGATCGGGCACGTACGAGTGGTTGAAATAGCCGGTGATATCGGTCGTCGCAGTCGGGTCCAGGCTGCGCAATTCCTGCGCCACGACCTGATGCACCCGGCGCCCTGCCTCCTGAGCATCCGAAGTGTCCAGCGCGGCTGAGATCTGCTCCACGAAAGTGCTCATGCCCGGTACCCCTCTTTCCGCAGGTGGTACAACGCCAACCCCGCCTCATCCTTGGTCAGCCGGAGGTTCACCTGCCGCTGGTGCACCACCAGGACCCCAATCCGTTGTGCGACCTTGGATAACAGGTCATCGTCTATCACCGCTCCGTCGAGGAGGCTGGCGTACTCCTCAACGCATCCCCGCAGGTGAGTCACACTCACCAGCTCATTCCATTTCGTCTGGGAGAAGGGGTGGTACGTCACCCAGAGGAACTCTCGCTCGGCGTCACCTCCCATCGACTCGATCGTGTGCACCGTGTTGGCGTACGCGACGGCCAGGAACTCGCGGTAACCCTCCGCCTGACCACCGACAGTCGTGTACTTTTTGCACTCGACGCTCACCGGACGGGGCCGCTCGTAGGGCGCTCCCACCGTGTTCCCCTCCAGGTCGAGCGCCTTCTTGGTTCCGTCGGGACACTCACGGGTGCACATGGGCTCGCTGTCCCACACTGTGTACGAGAACGCGAACCGCGTCGTGGCCTCCAGCCACTCCTTGATTTCGTGCAAGCCCTCGTGCCCGATCCGATGTGCAGTTTCCTTCGCCACTCGATGCGCCTCCTGGCACCCGACCCTAGCGGCGGCGCACACCGGCGGCGCGCACAACGGTCAAGAGTCGCCCCGCGGCCTGTCCGCCGCGATGGGAGGTATCACCAGACAGGCGCCCCATTGCGCGCGCCCGCGCGAGGATCGGCTATCGGGACGGTGGGATTTGTCGCGACGCGCGGAGCAGCCGGATTCCCTGGCTGTCGCAGTCGACGGCGTGGGCGCGACTGAGCAGGCGCTCGGCATCGCCCGGCACCTGCGCTCTCCGCTCACGCCGGTCGGTTGAGGGCCGTTGCGCCACTGACTCCGTCCTGGAGGCGCGGTGCAGCGCGTCGGCCAGTCGCGATGAGAGGTCAGCGGCCCGACCAACGACCTGCCGAAGGCGGTGGAGGTCGGCGCCGCTGGCCCGCACGTGCCGTCCGGCGATCACCGCCTCGATCCGGTCCGCAGGCATGGCTTCCATGGCTGGCAGGTCCCGGGCGTTCGCGAACAGCTGGCCGGTGCGGGACCAGTGCTCGACCGCCATGGTGAGGCGGTCGGCGAGGACCGGCATGTGGCTCGCGACCTGCTGGACCGCAGCTGCCACGTCCGCGAGCGTCCTAGGGCCATGTGGCTCGCCAAAGCGCGTGGGCGCGCCGACCTCGTTGTGCAGGGCGCGGACGAGCGCCTGCGACGACGCGACGACGCCTCCGCCGTCGCCGGGCGCTCCTCGGCGTCCGTCGTGGAAGACCATGCTGGCGCAACCGGCAAGTTGCCAGCCGAGCCCGGCGACCAGCAGCGGTCCGGCGTCCCTTCCGGTCATGCCCGCGGCGACGGCGGCGTAGCGACTGGTGAGCTCGGCGGCGGCGACGGCGGCACGGAAGTCCCGCAGTGTCAGGTCGTCGGCTCGCTGTGCACGGTCGAGCGCAGCCAGGAGGCCAGCGGCGGCGTCCAGGACGGTCACCTCGGCCTCTCCGGACGGCGGGCCCGACAGGTGAACCAGACGCTCGAGCACCACGGAAGCGGCGGCGGCCGGCGGATCAGCCTGCGCGTCACGCTCGATGGTGGCGGCCCACTGGCGGACGACGTCCAGCTCGGGAGCTGCCGCCTCCGGCAGCAGACGGCGACCGAGCCGTGCGCAGTGGTCGGCTACCTCGGCCACTTCGACGGTGGCCGCCCAGCGGTGGGAGCGGCCCATGACGGCCCGGTCGCGGCCGATGAGGTCGGCGGCGGCACCGGCGAGGTCGGTGAGCGGCCCGCCGCTGTGCGGCCACAGCCGGCCGGCGGTCATGCAGGCGGCTGCCAGTGCGGAGGCGTTGCGCTGCCGGTAGCTGTCGCCGGGGGTGAGCCCGTCTTCGGCCAGTCCGGACAGCGCCCGGCCGAGGTGGGCCATTGCTCCGCTGACGTCCTCGATGGTCGCCGCCGCGGGGCGGGCGCCGGCTCGCTCGGTGAGGCCGTCGAGCAGCTGCCGCAGGGTGGTGACCACCGCTCAGCCCAGCCGTCGCAAGGCACGGCGGGCGGCGCGCGCGGCGTCGAGGACCGGTGTGCTGGCGAAGGTGCGCTCGTCCAGCAGGCCGAGTGCGCCCATCGCTGCGCGGATGCTGGCGGCGGGGTCGCCGTCGATCAGCGGGACCGGTTGGGTGCGTCCGCCGGCGAGCTCGAGGAGCTCTGCGGCGTAGAGGCACTCCAAGGCGATGTCGGCAGGTACCTGCTCCCGGTCGGCGCCGACGGCGTCGAGCAGGGAGGCGGCATAGCCGAGCGGGTCGCTGACCGTGTCGATGGTCATGGGGCACGTCCTTTCCTCACGGGGTTGGTTCTGTCGACGCTTGCGTCGCCGCGGTGGGCTGCGGGGGTGTTGCGGGACATCTGTGGAGGACCGACCGGGCTGTGTGCGTTGGAGGAGCGGTGACCGGTGGCAGCGCGCGTCGGAAGGGCGGCGGCGCAGTCGTCGAGCAGCCGCCAGTGCAGCTCACGGGCGGGGTGCCGGACGGGCAGTGGAGCGGCGGCAGCCAGCGCGGGCAGCCGGGCGGCCACGTCGTAGCCGGCCGTCGCGGCGCGGGCAAGCGCGGCTGCCGGCGGCAGCCAGTCCGGGCCTCGGACCAGGCGGGCGTCGATGCGGGCCACGAGCTGCCGCCAGGCCGGGTCGGTGGCTGCATCGTCGCGCTCGGGTTCGCTCTCCAGGTCGGTGGCGATCTGCAGGATGCGCGTGGCGATCGCGCGGCGGCCCTCGGCGGTCGCGGCGTCGCACCAGGCAGCCAGCAGGTCGGGGGTGTTCCGGACCATCCAGCCGCGGCTGATCCGCACGCCGGCGAGCAGCGACACCCATTCGCCGCGGCCGGACGGTGATCCGTTGCGCATCACTGGCCTCCTGCCGCTTCGGGAGTACGACCGGTCGTGGCGGCGCGCAGGTCGCCACCGAACAGCGCTTGCCGCGCTGCGGTCGCCTGCGGGCTGTTGTATTCGGCGGCCCAGGAGCGGGCGGGCCAATCGGTGTGCCGGCCGGGTGGGCAGCCGATGCCGAGCCGCTCGGCCAGGCGGGCGTGGAAGGCCGGCAGCGCGTATCGGTGCCACTCCTCCAGCGCGTGCGGAGCCGCCGCGTCGGCGGCGGTGGCGCGCAGGCAGGCCAGGACCGCGAGCTCGTGCACGAGGTGGGGATGGGCGGGCCAGCAGGAGGGGATGGCCTGCGTGGTCTGCCAGGCGTAGCTGTGGTTGAGCCAGGCGGCGACGTCGTCCAGCCACGGCCACAGCCGGGTGCGCAGATGAGCCGAGCAGGTCGCCGGCTCCCAGGGCCGGTCCAGCAGCCGCAGGCCGGCGGGCTCGAGGCCGGCGTCCTCGGCCTGCCGGAGCTGCTCGAAGGCCCGGCGGATCTCCCGCGGCGGCGGTGGGAACGGCAGGGCCACGTGGGAGACGGTCATCGCAGGCCCCGCTCGACCGGGGTGAGCCCTGCGCGAGCGGCCGCGGCGTGCGCGCGACCGGTGCGGTCGACCACGCTGGTGGTGTGTTCGCGGGCGGCGGCGACACGGTCGCGGGCCGAGGCCTGTGCGTCCAGCAGCTGCGCGCCGCGGCGTCCGGTGAGGCAGCGGGTCAGCCGGGCGATCAGCGGCGGGGCGTTCTCCGCGACCACGAGGGCCCGACCGGGCGGCAGCTGGCGGATCTCTTCCGGGCGCAGCACAGGCACGGTCTCGCCATGGGTGGATCGGGCCCATCCGGTGCCCCGGTAGCTGTAGGAGGTGCGCCGGACCCGGGTGCTGCCCAGCAGCTCGGAGAGTTCGCGGTAGAAGCCGCCGTCCTTGCCGCCGCCGAAGGCGACGAGCACGTTGGTGAGCCCGAACAGGGCGCGGGCCTCGTCCTCCCCGTAGATGAGTACCAGCTGCCGCCACGTCTGCGCGGCGTAGAGGAAGCTGACCCCGAGGGCCCGGTCGTTGGCCATCCGGGTGCGCAGGGTGGGCAGCGGCGCGGTGGAGGGCAGCTCGTCCAGGCAGGCCAGCAGCGGCGGGCACAGCCGCCCGGTCGGGGCGTCGCCTGCCAGTTGCAGGGCGGTGTCGAGGACGTGCTCGGCCAGGGCCGTCATCAGCGGGGCCGCCGAGGCGTAGGGATCCTCGCGGCCGAGCAGGTAGACGGTGCCGCCGGCGGCGAGCAGCGCGGCGATGTCGGTGGCCGGCCGGCCGGGCCCGGGAGTGCACCGTCGGCGGATGTCGGCCTGGAAAAACAGGGTCAGCGCCTGCTGCACCGTGGTGGCGGTGTTTCCGGCGGTGCGCGAGTCGCCGTGCAGAGCACCGTGCAGCAGCCCGTCCCAGAAGGGCGCGGCGTGCGGATGAGCGCGCAGGACGTCGGCCGGCTGGGTCGCCGCCTGGGGGTGGGCGGCCCACTCCAAGACGTCCTCGATGGTGCGGCCGGTCAGCGCGGCGGCGTGCAGGTAGCCCTGGAGCACCTTGGCGGCTTCGAAGGCGTAGAAGCGGGCCGCCGAGTCGGTGGTGCCGCCGGTGACCGCACCGGGAACGGTGCCGGCGGTGAAGGCCTTGGCGCGGCGTTCGGCCGTCATGGGGTCCACGCAGCCGGCGACGGGGTCCCACACCAGCTCCGGCAGTCCAGGAACCGCACCGAAGGGGTCGAGCACGGCGACCGGGCGGTCGCCGGCGGCCCGGGCGTCGAGGGTGAGCAGCAGGTCCTCGGCCTTCGTCAGGGTGACCAGCGCCGCGCCGGGCGCGTCGAGCAGGGCAGGGGCGAGCAGGTCGAGGGTCTTGCCGGACCCCTGCGGGCCGTAGACGCCGGTCGTGCGGTCGAAAGGCACCCACAACTGCCCGGCGGCGGGCACGGTGGCGTCCCCCAGCCGCCATCCCACGTCCGTGTTCGCCACGCGGCGAGGCCTGCACCGGCGAGCCGGGGGCAGATCAGGGCGGACGACGGGTCCGACCCGGCGCAGCCGACCGCTGCCGAGCACGTCGGCGACCTGGCTGCGGGTGGCCATGCCCGACCGCCCGGTCAGCCATCGGTGCCCGGCCCAGGCCGCTCCCCCGCTGGCGGCCAAAAAGAGTGCGAGGCACCCGGCGATGACGGCGTACACAGCCGCGGGCGGCGGCAGCGTCGCCATCTGTGCGGCGTCCAGTCCGGCGGTGGGATCGGCGGTGAGCAAGCCGGCGACGGAGGTGACCAGGGCGGCCGACTCGTGCGGCCACACCCAGCCGCCGCCGACCAGCAGTGCCGCGGCCGCGCGGCCGGTCGGCAGCAGCAGCGCGGCGGCCGTCACCCACACCAGGGCGGCGGCGAGCGGGATCTCCCAGCTGGCGGGGCCGACGTCGGGCCGCGACCGGCCAACGTTCATCGCTGACCGCCTGCGTTCGCGTGGTGCATGACTTCTCCCTTGTGAGGGTCCGGGCGGCTCATGCGCCATCGGAGGCGTGCAGGTCGACGCCGCGGTCGGCCAGCCACGGGACCGGGTCGACCGGCGCGCCGTCCTGGCGGACCTCGAAGTGCAGGTGGACAGCGGTGCTGTTGCCGGTGGACCCCTGAAAACCGAGCAGCGCCCCGGCGCTGACGCGCTGGCCAGCGGTCACGGTGAAGGCCGACAGGTGCGCGTAGCGGGTAGCCAACCCACCGCCGTGGTCAAGTTCGACGAGGTTGCCGTAGCCGGCCAGGCTCAGGCTGCCGTCACGGTCGCAGTAGTCGCTGGTGCATTCGGCTCGAAGCACGGTGCCGTCGGCGGCGGCGTAGACGGGCGTGTTGTGGGGGCCGGCGATGTCCACGCCGGCGTGCAGCGTTCCCCAGCGGGACCCGTAGCCGGAGGTGACCGTGCCGGCGGTGGGCCGGATCCACGACCCGGCGGCCACCGGCAGCCCCGGGCAGACCGCGGGCGCTGGGCCGGAGGGGGCGGCCGCTGCGGCCAGGGCGGTGGGCCACAGCATGGCGGTCAGCTCCCGGGCCAGCGGCATCCAGCGGGCGTAGGCGCCGCCGGCGGCGGAGACCTGCACGGCCTGGGCCGCCTGCGTGAGCGGGATGGTCTGCCAGTCCGGCACCTCGACCAGCCGGGCGTAGAATTCCTCGGCGGCGTAGACGGGGTCCATCAGCTCGGCGAGGGTGCCCCAGCCGGCGAGCCAGCGCTGCTGGAAGGTGTTGACGCTGTCGTGGTCGGAGCCGATCCCGTCGTGCGGGTGTTGCAGGCTGGTGGCGGTCACCGCTGCCTGCTCGGCGGTGAGTTCGGGGCTGCTGCCGTCATTGGCCAGCATCCGGATACGGGACTCCTGGTAGGCGGTGGCCAGCGCCACCGTGGCCGCGTACGGGTCCAGCCCTCGTGCCGCAGCGACGGTCGCGATGGTCTGCGCGTGGCCCATCTGGACGGCGTCCAGCTCGATGCCGGTGACGGTGGCGGCGGTGCCGCCGATCGAGCAGGCCGACGAAGCGGTCGGCGTCGACGCCGCTCGAGCACCCATGACCGCGAGCGGGATCAGCAGCAGCGTGAGCCCCGCGAACACCGGAAGAGCGCAAGGAGAGGCGGCCCGCCACAGCCCCGCACGTGCGTACGAATCCGCCACGCGCGCCGTCGTCCCGCTCACGTCGGGCCTCCGGCGGCGAGCGCCTCGTTGGTGTAGGTCAGGCGGAGCTCGGGTTCGGTGAGGACGGTCTGCACCTTGAACGCCCGGTCCCCCACCAGCCACAGGGCGCGTCCCTTGCCGGCGATCGCCCAGCCGGTGACCACCCGCTGGGCGATCGGGGTCAGTCCGAGCATGCTGCCGAGCTCGTCGGCGACGGCCTGGTCCTGGCCGTGCAGCACCTTGACGTCGCACAGGTGCAGCAGGTCGCGGGCGATGGCGACCGCCTGGGACGTGGCGTCGCCGGCGGTGAGCATGTCCGACGGTTTGTGTGCCAGCAGGATCTGCACGTCGGCGTCGCGGCGGCTCAGCCGCAGGTTCGCATCCAGGCTCTTCATCGCCTCGGCACCCAGACGCATCTGCCGCCACGTCTCGTCGCGGACGACGATGCGCAGGTCACCCGGGTCGGCGACCTCTCGCATCGCCTGCCCCCAGGAGTTCAGGCAGGTCAACGCGATGCCGACGGCCTGGTCACCGAGCGGCTCGAGCCGGGACAGCGACAGGGATTGGATGGGCGCCCGCCAGTCGACGGCGATGGACGTGTGGTCATCGAACAGCCCGGCCAGCGACCCCTTCACGAGAGAGCCGAGGGCATCGCGCAGGGTGCGGGTGGCGTCGAGGAAGTGCCGCCGGTCGGCGTACCGGCAGCAGGCGACGAGCTCGTCGGTGGGCTCGTCCAGGGCCCGCCACAACTGCGGGATCGTGCCCTCGGTCAGCCGGGTGGCTCCGGTTCGGTAGCCGGTGAGCTGCCGAAGCGCCTCCCCGACCGCGGTCTCCTCCACCGGACCGAACGGCACGCCCTGGGAGCCGACCAGGCCACGGATCAGCACGATCCACCGGGCGAACATGATCGCCTCACGGCGGCGGGCCTCGGCGGCGTCCAGCCGGTCCCAGTTGCGCCCCAGCGGACCGAAGGCCAGCGGGTTGACCCGGGCGGACAGGCCATGGCCGATGACGAACGGCTCCACGCCCAGCGCGCGGCACAGTGGCTCGTACTCGTCCTTGGTGTCGCCCAGGATCAACGTGCGGTAGCCGTAGGCGAGCATGCGCAGCGCCAGGGCCTTGACCGTCGCCGACTTTCCTCTGCCGGGTTTGCCGAAGACGACGATGTTCGGGTTGGTGACCGGGATGTCGTCGTCGGTGACCCAGCCGACCGGATCGCAGTAGAACGCCCCGCCGGACAGCAGGTCGAGTCCCATCTGCGCTCCGGTGGGCGGCAGACCGGAGGTGGCGATCAGCGGCCACACCACCGGCGTCTGCTCCGAGGTCATCCGCCACACCGACAGCGGCGCAGTCGTCACCGCCCGGCCCCGGCCGGGGCCGCGTGGCCCGCGAGCGGGCACCAGCGTGGAAAACGGCCCGCGCTCGCGTCCCGGCGTCTCGAGCGCGGGGACAGCGGGCAGTCGGTGGCCGAAGTCGTCGAGCAGGACGGCGATGTCCCGTCCGCGGTGCGCAGCACGGCGCGTCATCGCCGGCCCCTGCGGTCGGGCAGCCCGACGCCGAGTGGGATGGCGGCGGCGGCGAAGGCGGAGTCCTGTGCCAGGTCCAACCGCAGCGGAACGTATCCGGCGGCGCGGATCGAGGCGTCCAGCCGGCGGCCGTGCTCGGCCACCGGCCAGCTCTGCGGCACGGTGACGCAGGCCGCGACGGCCGGGCGGACCAGCGCCCGCCCGGCAGCCAGCTTCTCGTCCGCGACGCCGATCCGCTCGGTGTCCCGGCGTTGCCGGGCCCGCTGCCGGAAGCCCATGCGGGCGCGCAGCTCGTTGCCGGTGGTGGCGCTCATCTCCTCTCGGCCCACCAGCCGGGTAGCTCGGTCCAGCGGCAGCGGAGCGAGGAACACCGTCACGCAGCGCCGCTCCCCCGCCGTCGTCGGCACCAGCACCGGGGCAAGCGCCCCGAGCACCGCCCCGGAGTCGGGCAGCAGGATCGTGTCGGTGACCGACGCCCACGCGTCGTGCACGTAGTGCCGCATCTCGGCCCGGGCCGAGGTGGGTCCGGCGGCGGCCATCGGCACCCCGGTCACCAGTCGGGTGCCGTTGGCGGCGGCCAGGTCGGCGGCAATCAGCTGGCCGCGGTCGCCAGGAGCGAAGCCGGTGCGCACCGCGGAAGCGAGTGCCGCAGAGTCCAGCCAGGTGACCGAGGTGCAGCCGACCGGGCCGCGCAACGCGCTCTCGACCTCGGCCATCACGCCGTGCAGCACCCGGGCGCGGCCGTCCAACCCTCCGCCGCTCTCCTTCGCCGCCCGGCCGATCCGACCTTCGCCGACCACGACGGTCACGAAGGCCTCGGTGCGGACCGCAGCCGGAGTGAGGGTGGCGCCCAGCAGCGCGTTCACCCGGGTGGCCAGTGGCGCGGCGTCGGCACGGGTGTGGGCCCGCTCCCAGGCAGCGCGCTCAGCACCGTCGTCGGGCACGGTGCGCACCTGCAGGGCCAGGACGTCGACCAGTTCGGTGCGCGCTGCGATCTCGCACAACTCGGCCAGGCCGGCGCCCATGCGGTCCCGCTCGCCCGGCTCGGCCATTCCGATGCCGGGATGGGCGATCCGCGCTACGGCCGCCCAGGTGCGGGCCGCGGAGTTCTGCACGATCACCGGGCGGGTGAACAGCTGCCCGTACGGCGGTCCGTCGTGGGTCCGGATGCCGGCGAGCACGCCGGGCAGATCCGCCTCGGCCAGCTTGTCCGCCGTCCCGGCGGCGGCTCGTGATCCGAACGTCCGCCAGCCCATGACTCCTCCGATCGCGTAGAGACAGAGATCGCCGATCCAGCGGCCGGCTGCCCGGCCCCGGATGGGAACCAGGAGGACCACCGCCAGCAGCGCCCACACCGGCAGCCACAGGACGAGCAGTCCCCATGCCTGGGCGTTGAGGGCCAGCAGCGCCGGGACGCCGGCGAGGGTGACCAGGGCCAGTTGGGTGCCGGTCATGCCGAGGAACCAGCCCGAGACGTCCTTGGCGTAGTCGCCGTACCGGGCGCTCACCGCGCACCGCCGTCGCCGGTGCCGCCGTCGGGGCGCTGGGTTCTCGGAGCCGGAGCATCGGCCTCATCCGGTTCGGTGGACCCGGTGCTGCTGGTGTGCTGCGCGGGCCAGGCCACGCCGACCGGGCCGTCGTCACCAGCGGTCGCCTGACGCGAGCCCTGGCTTCCACCGCCGGGCGCCCGGACCCCGTCTTCCCGACGGCTCGGGCCTCCGACCAGGGCCGGACGACCGAGCCGCAACCCGGACCCGTGGCTGCCCGTTCCGCTTCGGCTGGGCGAGGGCTGCCCGTAGTGGTGGACCGAGTGCCCGACGCCGGCACCGGACAGCACGTCGGCGGCCGAGGCGGCCACCCCGGTGGCGAGCCGACCGGCGGAGGAGGTGCCGGTGGCCAGCGCACGCAGCGCGCCGGCGAAGCGCCCACTGGTCGCCGCATCCGCGGTCGACTCACCCTGCGCGCGATCACCGGCCAGCTGGGCCGCGGCCCCCGAAGCGGCCACCCCACCCGACGCCGCAGCCGCTGCTGCCCCCGCGGCGCGACCCCGTCCGCCGCCGACGTTGCCCAGTGCACTCATCACCCCGCCCGAGGCGGTCAGCGACGACCGCAGGCCGGCCCCACTGGACGTGCCGGGGTCGACGAAGGCCAGTAGCCGGAACAGCACCAACGGGCAGATCGCACCGAGCAGGACCAGCAGGCAGCCGATGACCGCCATCCCCACCGCGGACTCGGTGCTCGTCCCTTCCGCCCCGGTGACGATCCCCTCGGTGATGGTCACCCCGACCCCGAGGACGAGGACGGCGACCGGGGCGACCAGCAGGGCGGCGAGGAACCAGCGCAGGCTGCGCCAGAACCACGTGCTCGAGGTCTGCGCCATCAGGCCCCCGGCTGAGATCGCCGAGGTCGCCGCCAGCACGATCAGCGCCGCTTCGCGGACGAGCATCAGCAGCAGGTAGCCCACGCTGGCCGGCACCAGCAGGAAGATCGAGCTGACCCCCAGCACGGTGGCGACCGTCCCGTCGACGAGGTCGCGGCCCACGCTGATCGAGGGGTCGAAGGCGGCCATGGTGTCGATGTCGAGCAGGCTGCGCAGGAGGCCGGTGGTCAACCCGGACACACCGGTGACCAGCAGAGCCGCCACCCCGACGTAGCCGACCCACACCAGGCCGAACTGGACCAGCCCGATCAGCAGCCGCCCCAGCGTCTCACCGTCCCGGCGCACCAGCGCCGCACCCAGTTGCACCAGCGCCATCAGCGCGGCCACGGTCGCGCCGATGCCAAAGGTCACCGGATAGATCCCGGCCAGCGGGCCGCCGGCGGACAGGTCCGGGGTGGTGAGGGCGTCGATCACCGAGAACGCCAGGCCGAGCAGCCAGAGCCCGGCCTCCCAGAGCGACAGCATGGCGCTGGTCCACACGTCGGCGGCCACCGCGCCGGCTGCCTCGCCGATCACACAGAACGGGTTGATCGGCAGACACGACGAGCTCTCCTCGGCCGATGACGGATCTGCCGGAAAGGCCCAGACCACCGGGCCGGCCGACGCCGGACCCGCGGTCGCCAACCACACCGGCGCCAGCAGCAGCACGAGGACCAACGCCCGCGGGCACAGCCACCGGATGCCTCGGCGAGGCTGCGGCCTAGCCATGGCGAAGGTCCCGCCACCCGGCTTCGATCGCGGCGTCGGTACCCGGCCAGACCGACGGAGCCTGCGCCGGCTCCTCCCCCGCACCGATCACCCACCGGCCCCGGTTCCACTGCATGCGCTGGCAGTCGGCGATAGCGATCCGCGACGTCTGCTCCACGGTGACGGTGAACTCGAAGTTGACGCACACCACCGCGAACTCCGACCCCACCGTGCCCTTGATCAGACCCATGACGGGGCGGACGACGATGGCCACCTGCGGCGAACCGGCACCGGACAGACCAGCCGCAGACAGCAGAGCGGCCATGCCGTCCACCCCGGACCAGGTCTCGGGGGTCGGGCCGCCCGGCGCTGCCCAGTCGGCGATGACCCGTCGCACGCCGTCCATCGAGCCGGTCTGCATCGCGGTCACGTCGATGGCCGCCAGCTGCGCCACCGCGCCTTCGGGTGTGCGGGAGAAGCCGCTGGGCACCCCGCCCGGGCCGGCACCGGTGGCGCGGGGCAGCTGGATCACGCCCGCGATCTGGTCGGACAGCGGTCCGGGCAGCGCGACGTCCGGATCGGCAGTCGTCATCGGCGCAGCGGCCAGCGCATCCTGCCGCGACGTGGCCGTGGTAGGGGCCGGCGGTCGAGGCGCGTCGGTCGTGCCGGGTTCGCCGTCGACGAACCTGCCGACGACCGCAATCACCAGGCCGGCCAACACCGCCAGCGCCACCACGGCGCTGGACACGATCAGCACGAGCAGGCGACCCGGACCCCACTCCGGGGCACCGCTTCCGCGAGCTTCTGGACGGCGGCGCATCAGGTGCACCCGCTGCCGGTGATCGAATCGAGGATCACCAGGATGACCGTGTAGATGATCGCCACCATCACGACCACCGCGACGCCCATCGCCCCGTAACGGGAGGCGTGCGGGTGGGAGAAGATGCGGCCCACCAGGATCGACCCCAGCGACGCCACGGCGCTGATCCCGATCAGGGCCAGCACTCCCCACTTCACCCAGCCGGTCACCTGGTTGGCGAAGGTCTCCATCCCCGGCGGCGCCTGAGGGCAGACCGCGGCGGCCAGGTCCACCGACGCGGCCTCGGCAGGCCACGCCGTCAGGGCGACCAGGCCAGCGCCAGGAGGGCGACGGTTGATGCGCCTCGAACCCACGCACGGTCCGTGCAGCGCCGATTGATCACCTCGAGACACCTGCGGCCTTGCGCCGGGTCTGCGCCTCCGGAGCCCGATGCCGCGGTTGCGGCTGCGACGGCGGCGGCACGGCCGGCATCAACAGCGCGGCCAGCGACCGGCCGGCGGCGGCCACCGCCTTGGGCAGCCGATCGCTTGTCAGGCCCGACGTCGCGAGTCGCCGGTCCCATGGCACCCGCACCACGCGGCCACGCGATCGCAGCTCAACCAGCCGCGGTCCACAACTGGCCTGGACCGCCCGCGGCCATCGGGCGGGTCCCACCGCGGCCACCACCGCCTCGCCGCCGACGGCGGCCAGCACGTGCTCCGTCTGCCCCATCGCTGGAACCGTCACCCGCGTGACGACGAGGAGCATCGAGCCGCGAGCGAGCGGACCGGGCGACGCCAGCAGCTCGGTGGCCACAGCCCAGCCCGCATCGACCACCGCCAGCCGCGCTGTGTCCGCTACCTCCGGTAGCGGCGGGCGCGCTCTGTCACTCGGATGCTGAGCGAGGCGGAAGACATCCAGCCGACCGCGGCGACCACGCCGCCACCCCGCGTTGTCCGTGCCCAGCTCGATGGTGGAGGCCGCAGCCAGCCCCGACCGCAGCGGTTCGGCGTAGTCGACCAGCTGCACCCGCTGGCTCTGCGCCAGTCCCTCGGCAACGGCCAGCGCAACCGCAGAGGTCCCGGCTCCGGCGTGGCCCGGCAGAACGATCACGACGGGAGCGAGGACATCGGCGGTTGCCCAGAGTGGGAGGTCGACAGCCGACCGGCACCGCTCAGAGATGGTTCGCGCGTTCGACGCCTCATCAGCGCGGTCGCCGTCGTGACCGTCAAGTCGGTCGAAGACTCCACCACGGATGGCGATGACGGCCGCACGCATGGCCGGCACCGTCATCGGCCACGGACCGTGTCGGGTCAGGGAGGCGGAGCTCGTCTTCGTCGCCGCGGAGACGTGGTCACGACGGTCCGTCGGATTGTGTCTCGACTGCGACGAACTCGACGGGGCTTCGGTCTGCATGCGCCGACCCTGCGACGCTGACCTCCGGTACTTCTCCGGTGCAGTACTGCAGAACTGCACACGCCTCCGCGAAGAGGGACAGGCGCGGAGACAGAAGGCCCCGTGGAACTACCGGAGACTTACTCAAGACCCCCGGCGGACCATCTGACGCGTACACCCAGCGGCCAAGAACTCGGCGTGGATGTCAGCACCAGAGACCAGATGTCACCTGCTCGTGCAGCAGTCCCACCCGTTCCTTCGGCTGGCCGCCGCGTGGTTGGTGAGCCACCCGAAGAAAACCGCGATCGCCTACCGGCGCGACCTACAGGCGTGGGCGACCTGGTGCACCGGCTTAGACGTGCACCCACTGACCGTCGAACGTCACCACGTAGACCTCTGGGTCCGACACCTCACCAGCACCCCGCAGCCGACCAGCCTCGGCCGCGACCGTCGCGCGCAAACTCTCTGCCCTGTCCGGCTTCTTCGACTTCGGGGTCCACGACGCCCAGGTCCTCACCCACTTCCCCGTCGCATATGTCCGACGCCCCCGGGTCTCGGACGAGTCGGCCGCGGTCGGGCTCACCGCCGACGAGTTGCGCCGGCTGCTGGCGGCCGCGGCCGTACACTCACCTCGCTCAGCCCTGGGGACGCTGCTGACCTTCTGCGGGCTGCGGATCTCCGAGGCCCTCGGCGCTGACGTCCGCGACTTCGGCCACGACCACCGCGTACTGCGGGTGACCCGCAAGGGGCGGCAAGACCGCCCGGGTGCCCCTGGCTCAGCCGGTGGTGCGCGCGCTCGAGCGAGTAATCGGCGACCGAACGACCGGCCCGATCCTCCTCAGCTCCGACGGCGCCGGCCGCTACGCCTACCGCCGGGCCCACGAGCAGCTGGCCCGCTGTGCCGGGCTGCCGGACTCCCGACCGGTGTGGTGCCCAGGGCTGACTGCACTGGACACCACGGCGGTCCAGTCAGTTGCTGCACGGCACCGCGGAGTGGCCAGGACGACGCGCGAGGAGATCGATGTGATGAGCCGCGACCTCATGCGCAGGCACGCCCTCGGGCTGCTGGGTCTGGTACCGCGAGCGGGCTCGTTGCCTGCTCGGGCTCACCGGGCACCGCCGGGACGTCGAAGGAGGACTCGGGCGAGTTCGACTTCACGGGCGCCACGCCCCTTGGCCAGGCCATCCCCCAAGCCGAGCGATTGACGGCCCCGCTTTCTACGGGCAGCTGCTGGATGAGGCACCGTTCGATTCCTCGGCGCTGGCCGGCGACCTCGCCGTGGTCAACTTCTGGGGGTCCTGATGCGCGCCCTGCCGGCTGGAGAGGCCGGACTCCCAAGCCGTCTACAGCGACATCAAAGACGAGGGCGTGCAGTTCCTCGGCGTCGACGTCAAGGACCAGAGACAGCTGGCCCAAGGCTTCGTGGACTCAATCGGCGTGGACTGGACCCACCGAACTGACAAGGTCGGAGGGCCGCTAGCATCGCTGTATGACGATTACATCGCCCCGGGCTGAGGCCCGGGAGGATTGCCGGATCGGGGCGGTCGGCCTGTCGCCGGCTGCGTCGCTGTTCCACAGCCTGGCTGATCCGGCGCGCCTGGCGATCCTGCGCCATTTGAGCCTGGGTGAGCACCGCGTGGTCGAGCTGACCGGGCACCTGGGCCTGGCCCAGTCCACCGTGTCCAAGCACTTGGCCTGCTTGCGTGACTGCGGCCTCGTCGACTCCCGCCCGCAGGGGCGGGCGTCGATGTTCTCCCTCACCACCCGCGACGAGCTCCTGGAGCTTTTCTCCGCCGCCGAGCGGCTGCTGGCGCTCACCGGCGATGCCGCAGACCTCTGCCCGACCTACGGGGCGGACAGCCGCAAGGAGGTCGCGTCCCGATGAGCGAGACCACCGCGCTGACGGCGGCGGAGACCGAGCGGCTCACCAAGCGTGGGCTGCGCCTGACGCAGTTCACCGTCGTCTACAACGTGGCCGAGGGCGCCATCGCCATCACCGTGGGCATCCTCGCCGGCCTGGTCTCCCTCATCGGCTTCGGCCTGGACTCCGGCATCGAATCGGCATCCGCGGTCCTCGTGGGCCTGCGCCTGGCGGCGCGACTGCGCAATGGAGAGGCCGACGAGGCCAAGGAACGCCGGGCTCTCAAGGCCGTGGCGATCACCTTCTTCGTCCTCGCCGCCTACGTGATCGTCGAGGGCATCCGCAGCCTGCTCGGCGACGAGGAACCCGACACCTCCATCGTTGGCCTGGTGCTGCTGGCCGCCTCGGTTGTCGTCATGCCGCTGCTGGCCCGCGCGAAGCGCCGTGTCGGCCTGGCATTGGGTGGCGACCCGCTGATCCTGGCCGACGCGGCAGAGACCAGGATCTGCGTCCTGCTCAGCATCTCCACCCTCATCAGCCTCGGTCTCTACGCCCTCGTCGGCTGGACGTGGCTGGACCCCGTCGCCGGCTTCGTCATCGCCGTCTTCGCCATCAGCGAGGGCCGGGAGGCCTGGGAGGGCGAACTCGTCGAGGACGATGACGAGGACGATGACGATGACGACTGACTCGGCAGCAGTGGCGATGAGCTCAGCCGCAGACGTTCCTGCACAGCAAGCCTGGGCTGTTGCTGCGACACCCCCTCCTGCTGGCCGCTCCGACAGCCTGACCCGCCGCACATTCCTCCGTCAGGTCACCGACGCCGGCGCGTGGGGTTGCCTCCGGTGTAGGGGCAGTCGTCGCAGCGAGGTGTGGAGCGGCAGCACTTGTCATCCGGGTCGAGGGGTGACGGCTCGGCGGCGGCGCGATCAGTGGAGCGGTCGGTCACGGCGGCCTTCTCGTTGAGGTGGAATCGCAGACAAGCGGGCGGCGAGGGTCACCGCTGACCGGCGCGGGCGTCGGCAAGCTGCCCGCTCGGGCTGGGCGAGGGGTCAGCGGGTAGCCGCAGGCGCTTGAGCAGTAGGG
Source organism: uncultured Modestobacter sp. (assembly GCF_947486615.1). GTDB lineage: Bacteria > Actinomycetota > Actinomycetes > Mycobacteriales > Geodermatophilaceae > Modestobacter. The sequence continues at coordinate 86,926 of NZ_CANKUD010000008.1, read as the reverse complement.
CGTTGACCGCGACGATGAAGCTGGACCCGGACATGGACAGGGCGGCGATCTCCGGTCGCAGGACGAGGCCGAAGGCCGGCTCGAACACTCCGGCGGCGATCGGGAGCGCGATGGCGTTGTAGCCGATCGCCCAGCCGAGGTTCTGGCGCATCTTTCGTCGGGTGCCGCGGCCGATCTGCAGTGCCGTGGGGACGTCCAGTGGGTCGGAGCGCATGAGGACGACGTCGGCGGTCTCGATCGCGACGTCGGTGCCCGCGCCGATGGCGATGCCCAGGTCGGCCTGGGCGAGGGCTGGGGCGTCGTTGACGCCGTCGCCGACCATGGCGACCCGCTTGCCGGCACGCTGCAGCTCGATGATCTTCGCGGCCTTGTCGCCGGGGAGGACATCGGCGATCACGCTGTCGATGCCGAGTTGCTCGGCGATGCGGCGGGCTGTGGCTTCGTTGTCACCGCTGAGCATCACGACGTGGACGCCGAGGTCACGGAGTGCGGCGACCGCGGCGGAAGAGGTCTCCCGCGGGGCGTCGGCGAGGGCGATGACTCCGGCCGGGTGGCCGTCGACGGCGATGAGGACGGCGGTCCTGCCGCTGTCGGCGAGCTGGTCCCGCCGGCGGCCCAGCTCCCCCAGGTCGATGCCTTCATCGGCCATGAGGCGCGCGTTGCCCACCAGGACGCGTCGCCCGTCCACCTGTGCGCTGGCCCCATGACCGGGGACGTTGCGAAAGCCCTGAGCGGTGAGGACCGGCAATCCGCGGCTGTCGCCGTGCTGGACGACGGCGGCGGCCAGGGGGTGCTCGGACTCCCGCTCCACGGCGGCGGTGAGGGCCAGCAGCTCCGCCTCGCTCATGCCGTCGGCGACCACGTTGGTGACCTCGGGCTTGCCCTTGGTGAGGGTGCCGGTCTTGTCCATCACGACCGTGTCGATGCGGGCAGAGGCCTCGAGGGCGGTGGCGTTCTTGAACAGCACGCCGCGCTGGGCACCCAGGCCAGTGCCGACCATGATCGCGGTCGGGGTGGCCAGGCCCAAGGCGTCGGGGCAGGTGACCACGACGACGGTGATGGCGAAGAGCATGGCGGTGGCGAAGGAGGCACCGGCTGCCAGCCAGATGGCGAAGGTCGCGCCTCCTCCGATCAGCGCGACGAACACCAGCCAGAAGGCAGCCCGGTCGGCCAGCCGCTGCCCGGGTGCCTTGGAGTTCTGGGCTTCCTGCACCAGGGCCACGATCTGGGCCAGTGCGGTGTCCGCGCCGACCTTGGTGGCCCGCACGCGCAGGGTGCCGGTCGTGTTCACCGAGGCGCCGATGACGCCGGCGCCGGTGGTCTTGTGCACCGGCAGGCTCTCGCCGGTGACCATGGACTCGTCGACCTCGGACTCGCCATCTTCGACGGTGCCGTCGACGGGGATCTTGGCTCCCGGCCGGATGAGCAGCAGGTCTCCGGTGGTCACCTCCGCGGTGGGCACCTCGACCTGCTGACCGTCGCGCAGCACGATTGCGCGCGGTGGTGCCAGTTCCAGCAGGGTGCGGATGGCGTCGTTGGCGCCACCGCGGGCGCGCATCTCGAACCAGTGGCCCAGCAGCACGAACGCGGTGAGCACCGAGGCGGCCTCGTAGAACACCTCACCGCCGCCGGTGAGGGTGATGGCGACGCTGTAGAGCCAGCCGGCGCCCACTGCGACGGCGACGAGCACCATCATGTCCAGGGTGCGGGCCCGCAGTGCCCGGTAGGCGCCGTCGAAGAAGATCCAGGCGGCGTAGAAGACCACCGGCAGGGACAGCAGCAGCGAGAACACGTCGTCGCGCAGCCCGAACGGTGCGGCCACGGTGAAACCGAGCACGTCGCGGCCGATCGGGGACCACAGCAGGATGGGGATCGACAGCACGGCGGCGATGAAGAACCGGTTGCGCATGTCGCGGACCATGTCGTCCATCGCCATCGAGCCGTGGTGCCCGCCGTGACCCATGGCGTCCTGGGGGCTGGGGCCGGCTGGCTGCTCGTGCCCTGTCTGGTGACCGGCGGCGTGGCCGTGCTCGCTGTGCGGGGCAGGCTCAGCGTGCTGAGCGTGGTCGCTGGTGTGTGTGGCCGGGTCGCTGGACCTGTGGGCGTGGGAGTGGGCGGCCGGCGCGGGCTCGGTCTGCGGCTGGCAGACGTGCGTGGGCACTGACTGGCCGACACAGTGGTAGCCGCAGTCCCGCACCCAGTCGGTGAGCTCGGTGACCGTCGTCGTCGCAGGGTCGTAGGCGACGTTCGCGGTCTGGGCGACCGGGTTGACCTCGACCGCGTGCACGCCGCGCTGGCGGGACAGCCTGGCCTCCACGACGGCTTTCGATGAGGCCCGCAGCATGCCCGAGACCTCGATGACCGTTGTTGTTGCTGGTGTCGCCACATCACCCTCCGTATGCCGGTTCGGTTCGTGCGCGAGCTGTCGTGGTTGTCGACGGTGTGGTGGGTGGCTGACGCCGCTCACTGGCTGGTGCCGGCCAGGCTGGTGAAGCGCCGCAGCCGCAGGCTGTTGGAGACGACGAACACCGAGGAGAAGGCCATGGCCGCGCCGGCCAGCATCGGGTTGAGCAGGCCAGCAGCGGCCAGCGGCAGGGCCGCGACGTTGTAGGCGAAGGCCCAGAACAGGTTGCCCTTGATGATCGTCAGGGTGCGGCGAGAGAGCCGGATGGCGTCGGCGGTGGCCCGGAGGTCTCCTCGCACGAGCGTGAGGTCGCTGGCTTCGATGGCGACGTCCGTGCCGGTGCCCATGGACAGCCCCAGGTCGGCCTGGGCCAGGGCCGCGGCGTCGTTGACCCCGTCGCCGACCATGGCCACGACCTTGCCGCGGGACTGCAGGCGCTTGACCACGTCGACCTTGTCCTGGGGCAGGACCTCGGCGATCACCTCGTCGATGCCGACCTGGGCGGCGACCGCTCGCGCGACCGTCTCGTTGTCACCGGTCAGCAGGATGGGAGTCAGGCCCAGCTGACGGAGCTCTGCGATTGCCTGGGCCGAGGTGTCCTTGACGGCGTCGGCGACGACCAGCACGCCTCGTGCGGCTCCGTCCCAGCCGACGGCTACGGCAGTGCCGCCGGTGGCCTCGGCGGCGCTCATGGCCTGTTGGAGGTCGGCGGGCAGCCGCTGGGACCAGTCGGCGAGCAGCCGGGTCCGCCCGACGATGACGGCGTGGCCTTCGACGACGCCCTGGACGCCGAGCCCCTCGGCGTTGAGGAAGCCCTCGACCGGAGGAAGTGACCCAGAGCGGTCCCGAGCCGCAACGGCGATGGCGGCGGCGATGGGGTGCTCGGAGGCATCCTCCAGGGCGCCGGCCAGCCGCAGCACCTGATCGGCGTCCTCACCGGTGCCGGCGATGACGTCGACCAGGGTCATCCGCCCGGTGGTGACGGTGCCGGTCTTGTCCAGCACGACGGTGTCGACCTTGCGGGTGGACTCCAGGACCTCGGGTCCCTTGATCAGGATGCCCAGCTGGGCGCCTCGGCCGGTGCCGACCATGAGGGCGGTCGGCGTGGCCAGCCCCAAGGCGCACGGGCAGGCGATGATCAGCACGGCGACGGCGGCGGTGAAGGCGACGGCGAGGCCGGCGCCGGTGCCGATCCAGAAACCGAGGGTGGCCACGGCCAGGGCGATGACCACGGGCACGAAGACCCCGGAGACGCGGTCGGCCAGTCGCTGGACCTCGGCCTTGCCGTTCTGCGCGTCCTCCACCAGGCGCGCCATCTGGGCCAGCTGGGTGTCAGTACCGATCCGGGTGGCGCGGACGACGATCCGGCCGCCGGCGTTGACCGTCGCCCCGACGACGGCGTCACCGGGACCGACCTCGACGGGCACGGACTCCCCGGTGAGCATCGAGGCATCGACTGCCGAGGAGCCTTCGGTGATGACGCCGTCGGTGGCGATCTTCTCACCCGGGCGCACGATGAACAGGTCCCCGGCGGCCAGCAGGTCGGCGCTGATCCGCTCCTCGCGGCCGGAGCGAAGCACCGAGACCTCCTTGGCGCCCAGCTCGAGCAGCGCGCGCAGGGCGGCGCCGGCGCGGCGCTTGGACCGGGCCTCGAAGTAGCGGCCGGCGAGGATGAAGGTGGTGACCCCGGCGGCGGCCTCGAGGTAGATGTTCCCGCTGCCGTCGGTGCGGCTGATGGTGAACTCGAACGGGTGGGTCATCCCCGGGATGCCGGCGGTGCCCCAGAACAGGGCGTACAGCGACCAGCCCAGCGCCGCCAGGGTGCCCATGGAGACGAGGGTGTCCATGGTGGAGGTGCCGTGGCGCAGGTTCGTCCAGGCCGACTTGTGGAACGGCCAGGCCCCCCACACGACCACGGGGGCGGCGAGGGTCAGCGACAGCCACTGCCAGTTGGTGAACTGCAGCGCCGGGATCATGGCCATGGCCACGACGGGGACCGTGAGGACGGCGGAGATCAGCAGGCGCTGTCGCAGGGAACGCACCGGGTCGGCCTCTACCGACTCGGTGGAGGTGTCTGTGCTGGCCCGGGGCGGTGCGGGGAGCTTGGCGGTGTACCCGGCCTGCTCGACCGTGGCGACCAGCGTCTCGGGTGCGATCCCGCCGGCGTAGGTGACCCGGGCCTTCTCGGTCGCGTAGTTGACCGTCGCGGTGACGCCGTCGAGCTTGTTGAGCTTCTTCTCGATCCGTGCGGCGCAGGAGGCGCAGGTCATGCCTCCGATGGTCAGCTCGACCTGGCCGCCGTCGGTGGCCACGGTCTGCGCGGGGTGGGTTGCTGAGCTCATCGGTCCTCCTGGGGAGCTGCGTGCTTGCGTGGGTCCGCGGTGCCGGTGTGGGCGCCGGACGCGGGGTGGCTCAGTCGTCGGCTGGGTGGTCGGTGCCTGGCTGCATGTCGTTGTGGTCGGTGCCGCCGGTGTGGGGCACCTCGGTCACCGCGGCCGGCTCGTCCCCGATCGGGCCGACCAGGCTTCCGATCCCGGTTGCTGCCGCGAAGACGACGACGAGGCCCAGGACGTAGGAGCTGATCTTCAGTGGGGTGTTCATGGGGTCCTCCTGAACCGGGCCGGTGAGGGTCGCCCGGTCCCGTCCGTGTGCGGTGGCGGGACCGGGCGAGCGGGCCTCAGCGGCCGGCGACCTGGTAGCCGGCCTCTTCGACCGCGGCCTGGACCGCGGAGTCCTCGACCGGGGTGTTGCTGGTGACGGTGAGGCCCCCGCTGGCCAGGTCGACAGCGACGTCGGTGACGCCGGGCACCTGGCTGACCTCCTCGGTCACGGAGCTGACGCAGTGGCCGCAGGTCATGCCGACGACGGTGTAGGTGGACGTGGTCATCTGACTTCTCTCCTTGCAGTGGTTGCGCGGCGGGCAGTAGGTGGCCCGCCGCGACGCCGCGCGGGTCGCGGGCGTCGGGTCGGGGTCAGGAGCGGACGAGGCGGGCGATCGCCTCCGACGCTTCCTGGATCTTGATGTCGGCATCGGGGCCGCCGGTGGCGGCGGCGCGGACGACGCAGTGGTTGAGGTGGTCGTCGAGCAGTCCCAGGGCGACCGACTGCAGGGCCTTCGTCATGGCTGAGACCTGGGTGAGGATGTCGATGCAGTACTTGTCGTCCTCAACCATCCGCTGCAGGCCTCGGGCTTGGCCCTCGATCCGGCGCAGCCGCTTGAGGTAGTCGTCCTTGCTGCTGATGTAGCCGTGCTGACTGTGCGCTTCCTCGGTCACCTTCTGCCTCCTCCAGGTCGCGGCGGGTCGTCCGCGCCACCCATGGAAGAGGGTACCCCCCAGGGGTATGCCTGCCAAGTGGTTGGTGCGGCCGCGATCTACTCGCACCGGCGATGACTAACCGGCTTAGTAGATGCGGGGTGGGGTAGGTCCGTCGGCGCCGGGGGTGGCCACCAGGGCGAGCCTCCACACCTGAGCGAGGAGCAACCGTGACTGTTGTCGGGTAGATGCTGGAGACCTATCCCAAGGACCTGGGCGGGTTGGACCGCCAGAAGCTGCAGGAGTGCATCGAGGCGTGCTTCGAGTGCGCTCAGGCGTGCACCGCCTGCGCGGATGCCTGCCTGAGCGAGGACATGGTCGCCGAGCTCACCAAGTGCATCCGGACCAACGCCGACTGCGCCGACGTCTGCGACACCACCGGCCGGGTGCTGTCCCGCCACACCGGCTACGACGCCAACCTCACCCGGGCGGTGCTGGAGGCCTGCGCCGCGGCGTGCAAGGCCTGCGGGGACGAGTGCTCCCAGCACGCGGAGATGCACGAGCACTGCCGTGTCTGCGCCGAGGCCTGCCGGCGTTGCGAGGCCGCCTGCCGCGCGCTGCTGGACTCCCTCGGCTGAGCCGCCCAGCACATCGGACCGCCTGGCACCCCGCGCCCGGTACCCCGGGCGCGGGGTCAGTCCCGAAGGTCGGTGAAGGTCTGTCCCCCGTCGCGGGACTCCGCGATGGCGCTGCCGGTGACCACCAGCACCCGACTGCCGCCGTCGGGGGTGCTGCCGACGTCCATGGCCTGCGGCGGGGCAGCCAGGTCCGCGGCAGGCTGCCAGGTCAGGGCGCGGTCCTGGCTGGTCCACACCTGGCCCTGAGGGTCGACGCCGACGGCTCCGCCGCCATCGGGTGACCAGTCGACGAGCTGGAGCAGCGGGGCCCCAGGGATCGGTGCCCAGGTGCTGCCGGCGTCGGTGGAGTGCAGCAGCCCCTGTTCGGTGGTCGCCAGCACCTGGTTCCCGTCCGGGCCGGCCGACAGGCTGGCCGGCGCGGACGGAATCTGGAGCTGCTCCCAGGACAGGCCGTCCGTGCTGCGCTGCAGGGTGCCGTCGTAGCCCAGGACGCCGGCGGGGCTGGCGGTGAGGGCGTGGAAGTCCGACTGGCCCTGCCGGGACAGCGGCTGCCAGCTCTGACCCTGGTCGACCGACTCGATCAGTCCGACCGGTTCCGGCAGGTCGACGCCAGGGCCTGGGTGACCGGAGGCCAAGTAGCGCCCGGGCGCGGCGACGGCGAAGCCCATGAGGTCGATGGTGGGCCCCACCTGGACGTCACCGTCGGCGGACAGCCGGAACAACCCGTTGTGGGCAGCGACCAGGACGGCGTCGCTGCCGGCTTCACCCGCCACCCCGTGCACGTGGTTGAAGTCCGGCGGGTCGGTCTCCAGGTGCGGCGCCGCCGAGGACGAGGTCGTCGTCTCCCCGCTGGCGGTGCTGCAGGCGCTCAGCGCGGCCACGGCGAGGACGCCGACCGTGGAGCGCGCCACCTGGCGTAGGGGCAGGGGAAGGTGCATGAGGAGCCTCCGGGTCGAGAAGCTGGGGAGGGCAGTGCTCTGCGCCGCTGGGCTGCGAGCGACTGCCCCTGTGGGGCGGATCCGGTGGCGGCCCGGTGATGCACCGGGCCGCCACCGGATCGCATGGTCAGCTCCCGAGCTCGGCGAGGAGAGCCTGCATCTCCTCGATCTCGGCGGCCTGGGAGGTGGCGATCTCCTGGGCCAGGGCGATGGCGTCGATGTTCTGACCGTCGGACATCTCGGTCTCGGCCATGTCAACCGCCCCCTGGTGGTGCTCGCTCATCATCTCCAGGAACATCCGGTCGAACTCGGTCCCGGAGGCGGCCTCGATGCCGGACATGTCCATGTCCATTCCGCCCATGTCCATTCCGCCGTGGTCCATGCCGCCCATGTCGTCGGACTCGGGCTGTCCCCAGGCCTGCAGCCAGCCGGTCATGGTCTCGATCTCCGGCTCCTGAGCGGCTTCGATCCGGCTGGCCAGCTCGCGGACGCGGGAGTCCTGCGCGCGGCCCTCGGCCAGCTGTGCCATCTCCAGGGCGCCCTCGTGGTGCGGGAGCATCCCCCGAACGAAGGCCACGTCGGCGTCGTTGAACTCAGCCGCTGCGCTCGCCGACGCGCTCGCCGGTGTAGAGCTGGCGGTGCTGCCACCAGCTGCGGTGCTGTCATCGGAGCCGTTGGAGCAGCCGGCGAGGACGACGACGCCGGCGATGAGGCCGGCAGTGAGGCGGGCGCAGCGAAGGGTCGTGCGGGTCATTGCTTCTCCTGTGAGTGGGATCTGGTTGGTGGACGACTGACCCGGTGCTGTCGGGGAGGCGGCCGGGTCGGTGGTTCGGCCTAGATCCGGAGGAGACAGAGAGAGGCGAGGTCGGGCGGTCTGGGGAGCTGGATGGCAGTCCACCAGGATCGGGCGCGGGCCAGCAGGGCTTGACGGCTACCGATCGGTGCGGCTCTCCTGAGCAGGAGTACTGCCGCCAGCACGGCCAGTCCGGCCAGCAGCACTGCCAGGCACACCGCGAGGGCGTGCGCCCAGCCGTGTCCCGATTCGGGGTTGGCCGGGCCCGCCGGGCCGGCTGCTGGCACAGCTAATGCGCCGTGGGTCGGACTGGCGGCCTCGACCGCGGTGACGTGATCGGGACCGTCGGCGAGCTCCGCCGTCATGGCCGACGCCATGGACACGGCCGAGGCCACAGGCGCCATGACGGCCATGGAGTCTGCGGAGGGCATGGCGCCGTGGTCGGCGGGGTGGGTGCCGCCGGGGTCAGCACTGACGCACTGCAGCCCGTGCATGGCGAATACCGCCGCGAGGGTCAGCAACACCAGCAGTCGGGCTGCCCGCGTCCTCCCCACTTGCCCGAGCATGTCCAAGACGTTACTACCTTGGGTAGTACTCGGCTCATGCCCGCAGCGACTGCCCGGGGTCACTCAGCGGAGCGGCAGTGCAGATCGGTGATGCTGCTCAAGGCAGGATGCGACGTGCCCCGGCGTAGCCGGACATGTCCACACTGCCGACGTTGACCGGTTGCCCGAACGTCCGGGCATGGATCATCTTGCCGCCGCCGAGGTAGATGCCGATGTGGCTGACCGGGCTGAAGAAGTAGACGAGGTCACCGGGCTGCAGCTCGGCCCGGGTGACCGGGCGCCCTAGGGCGGCCTGGGCCTTGCTGGAGTGCGGCAGGGAGATGCCGGCCGCGGCGTAGGCGTACTGGGTCAGCCCTGAGCAGTCGAAGGCGTCCGGTCCCCCGGCGGCCCACACGTAGGGGTCGCCCACCTGGGCCAGCGCGGTGTCGATGATGACCTGGGCGGCGTCGCTGCCGGCCTGCACCGACCCGGCGGTCGGCGCCTGCAGCGCCGGCCCACCGTGGGCGGCGTTGGCCTGCTCCTGCTCGGCGGCCGTGAGGGCGGCGTACTGGGCCTTGTAGTCCTCGATCTCGCCCAGCAGCCGCTCCTGCTGCCCTTCGACGGCCGCCAGCTGCTGCTCTGCTGCGGCGGCGGCCTGCGCGGCCGCGGCACCGGCGCTCTCGGCGGCCGCGCGTGACTCGGCGACCTGCGCCAGGACGTCGTTGTGGTAGCTGGCGACGGAGTCCAGGGTGGCGACCCGCTCGAGGAACTCATCGGCGGACCCGCTGGTCATGAAGGCCTGCAGGGAACCCAGCCCGTCCCCGGTGAACGCGATGTGCGCGACGGCGGCGATCTGGTCCTGCAGGGCAGCCAGCTGCGCGTCGGCGGCCACCATCTGGGCGGCGGCGTCAGCGGCGGCGGCCTGCTGCTGGGCGAGGGTCTCCCGGGCGTCGTTGAACTCCTCGGTGAGGACCTCCAGCTGGTGACCGCTGTCGGCGGCCAGCTGGGCCGCCTGCTCACCGGTCGCGGCCTCACCCGGCGCGGCGCTGGCCCCGACGGGAGTCAGGGCGACGCCTGCGGCGGTGAGCACCGTGAGGAGCGCGAGCACGGTGGCCGGGCGCGCTCCGGCAGCCCGGCGGGGCCGGTGGGGATGCATGGTCGCCACGGAGGCGCCCTCCTGTCTTCCGTGGCCGCCTACCGAGTTAGCTGACGGGTTCGGGCGGGAAGTCACTCGTCGTGCTCACCCGACGTGGGCGGGCACGATTCACCCCAGGACTGCGATGGGTCCCCGGTCCTCAGCGGTGCACTGAGGTTCGGCGGCGCCGGACCGAGGCCCCCTCGTGGGTGACGACGACTCGTCCCGGCGCCGCTGAAGATAGGGCGGTGATCACCGGGCCATCCCGCTGTCCTATGCGTGTCGGGTAGTTGGTGCCAGTGGGGTGAATGAGGTGACCCCGGAGGCCGGTTCCGCCCCGCATCCTGGGGTGCTGACCTGGTCGGGCTCCTACGATGACGGCTGGCCCGCCCGACCGGCGGGGCCACGCGGTCGGCCCTGCAGCAGCGTTGATCCACCGTGTCGACCCAGGAGAGACGAGGAGCGGCCATGCCCCGCTTGGGCAAGCTCGAAGCCGCCGTGATGGACGTCTTGTGGTCCACCGACGCGCCGCTGACCGTGCGCGAGGTCCTGGACAAGATGCCGCCGCAGCGCAACTTGGCCTACACGACCGTGATGACCGTGCTGGGAAACCTGCTGCGCAAGGGTCTGCTGGCGCGGGAGCCGGTGGGACGGGCGTTCAGCTACCGCCCGACCATCACGCGCCAAGGTGCGGCGGCTGCATCGCTGCGGGAGATCCTGGACGCCTCGGAGGACCCACGGTCGGTGCTGCTGCACTTCGCTGAGACCGCCACCGATGAGGAGTCCTCGGTGCTGCGCGAGGCACTCGAGCGGCGAGCAGCGACCTCATGATCGGGATGCTGGCCGTTCTCCTCGCCGGAACGGCTGTGGGCCTGCACGGGCACCGGCCGCTGCTGTGGCTGGCTGAGCGGCGGGTCGATCCGACGATCCTGCTGGTGGGCTGGTCGCTGCTGTCGATCGGGCTGGTGGCCTCGACGCTGGCCATGATCGGCCTGCTTGCGCTGCCGATGGACGAGCACGAGGCCAGTGGGCTCTTCCAGCTGGTGGGGGGCTGCTGGACCGCGGTCACCACGGGCACCGTGCCGGCCTGGCAGCAGACAGTCGCTGGCATCAGCCTGATCATGGCCGCGACCATCCTGGTGCGGCTGGGTAAGGCCATCACCAGCCGCCTCAGGTCGGTCCGGCGGCACGCCCCGCACGTGGAGCAGCTCCGGCTGCTGGCGATGAGCTCCTCGGCCGGGGAGCCACTGTGGGTTCCCGGCCGGCGCGCGATGGCCCTGTCCATCGGCGGTCGGCCCGGGGTGATCATCGCCTCGGACGGTCTGCGGGCACACCTGCCCCCGGAGGCGGTCGCAGCCACGCTGGAGCACGAGCGGGCCCATCTGCGCGGGCACCACCACGCGCTGGTGACGGTCGCCGAGACGCTGGCCGCAGCACTCCCCTGGTGCCCGCTGCTGGGCGCGGCGCCGGCCGCCATCCGGGACCTGGTCGAGCTCGCCGCCGATGACCAGGCAGCCCGCCGGTGCGGACCGGAAGCCGTCCAGGTCGCGCTGCGCCGGATGACCGGGCAGCCGGTGCCGCCCTTCGGGCTGGCCATGGCCTCCCGCCTGACCGAGCTGCGCATCAGCCGGCTGGCCACCTCCGACCCCCAGGGCGCGCGCCACCTGCTGCGCTGGCCCGGGGCTGCGGCGATGGCGGCCGGGACGCTACTGCTCCCCGCAGCCACCACCTGGCTGGGGATCAACGTCGTGCTGTGCGCGGTCACCTGATCAGCTCCGCCACGCACTGACCTACTCAGGTCACCACCACCGGTCTACACGCCGGTGCGGTCAACTTCATTGCCTGGCTGGCTGCCCACGGTGTGTCCATGGGTGGCAGATGTCGGTGAGGCCGCACAGCGGGCCGGTTCTGCCGGAACCAGATCACCCATACTGGCCGCCGGCTACCGGGCGCACCGTGTAGGTGTGCCTGGTCGGTGGCAAGTGGCCCTGCTGGCCTAGCGCCCTGGTCCGGGGGGCGTGATGCGCCGGGGGGATCGGTGGGTCCGCAGCGGCTGCTCCGCCGACGCGGCCTCTCCGACCTCAGGGGTACCCGAGAGCCGGCGCGAGCTGATCACGGGCACCCACGGCGCCGCGGGTCCGCCGGCGCGGGCACCGCGATCACACTGCCGGTGGCCCCGCCGGCGGTCAGCCGCAGCTGCCGCCCAGAGGGAGGCCGCGCTGGCTCAGCCACGGGATCGGGTTGGTGCGGTTCTGGTAGAGCCCACCTTGATGCACTTCGAAGTGGAGGTGCGGACCCGTGGACTGTCCCGTGTTGCCCACCTCGGCGATCTGATCGCCCGCCGACACCTGCTGTCCGGCGGCCACCGAGTAGCTGTTGATGTGGCCGTACACGGTGATGGAGCCGTCAGCGTGCTGCAGGTAGACAGCCAGGCCGAAGCCGGACGCGGGCCCCGCCTGCAGGACCGCACCACCCTCGGGCGCGTAGATCGGGGTGCCGATCGGAGCAGCGATGTCCACGCCGTAGTGCATGGTTCCCCAACGCGAGCCGTAGCACGAGGTCACCCGGCCGGTCGTCGGTATGCCGGTGCTCGTGCCGGCGGAGGTCCGCTCGCTTCCGCGGGAGGCCGCTTGTTCGCCCCGTTCGGCCGCTGCGACTGCGGGTTCGCCGGCGTCTGTCTGCTCGGCAGCTGCTGAGGTGGCCGTTTCGCGGGCGAGGGTGGCCACTCGCTCCCGGGCCTGCTGGAGTTGCTGCTCCAGCGCGGCCCTCTCGCCTACGGCGGCGTCGTAGGTCCGCTGGGCGGTGGCGAGCTCGTCCTTGGCGACCCGCTCGGCCTCCGCGGCGGCCTGAGCGGCCGCGTCGCGGGCATCCACGGCCGCCTTGGCGGCCTCGGTCGCTGCCTGCTGCTGGACCTCGACGACCTCGAACTCCTCGAGCTGCTCGGCCCGACCATCCCCGAGGTACTCCAAGGTCGCGGCCCGGTCGAGCACTTCCTCGGGGCTTGCTGCACCGAAGAACGCCGAGGCAGCGCCGTAGGCGTCAGCACCCATGTAGCTCTGCCGGCCCACAGCCGCGACGTCGGTGCGTGCCTGGTCGACCGCAGCCTGTGCGGCACTCAGCTCCGCAACCCGGGTATCGGCCAGCTGCCGGGCTACGGACAGTTCGGCCTGGGCGACCAGGCTCTGGTCGGCGACTGCCTCCGCTTCCACGGTGAGCCGCTGCAGGTTCTCCTCAGCTGCCGCCACGGACTCTTCGATGCCACGCAGCGCGGCATCGGCCGCGGCGAGCTCGGACTGGCTCGCTGCGGGAGCCGGTTCTGCGGGTGCGGCCTGGGCTGCGGGGCCCGCGAGGGCCAGCAGCAGTGCGGCACTGGTGGCCAAGGCCGGTGCGAGCACCGCGGTGCGCCAGCGGGGGCGCTGCGGGTGAGCCGACTGCGGGTGTGCGAGGTGCCAGATGATGTCGTGCGATGTCGCCAACGCGACGGGCTCCGTTCTCCCTCACCGTCTACCGAGTTAGCTGACGGGTTCGGGCCGGAGACAGCCCTACTCGCGGCGGCACTGTGGCCAGGCGAGATTCACCCCAGGGGATCGATGGGTCCCCGGTCCGCCACCGCGAGCGGTGGTGGTTCGACGGGGTCCGGGCGAGGACCTCAGGGCGAGGTCGTGGCTCACACGGACCGGACGGGACGGTACTACGACCTTGGATAGTTGTCACAGATCGGTAACAGTGGCCAACTACTTCGGCCTGCCGCGTCGGTGCTAGCGGCCATCTCTGTTCCAGGCCTGCGCTCAGAAGCTGTCGAGCACCGGCAGCAGCTGGACTCTGGCACCGACCACAGCGGTGGCGTCGGCCAGCGCCTGGCGGGCTTGATTAGGGCCGGCTGGGACCGGCGCGTGCGGGGAACTCCGGCTCGTGACGGCGCGGGTAACCAGTGCGGACATGTCGAGGTCGCTGGTGCGGGCATGGATCACATCGACGATCTGCTGCTCGATCTCCGCCAGGACGTCGCCATCGCTGGCCAGGACGTGATGCCACCGGGTGCCGCTGGTCGCTGCGTCATCGATGCGGGTGAGCACTCACCCTGAGGCGCGGTCGAGAGCTTCAGGATGCCTTGTTGAGGTACTGCCGCCGGGCGCGGTTGATGGTCTCCGCCGTGCTCATGGGCAGGTCCATCTCATCCTCTCCGTCATGCACCTGCACGATGCGCGCTACGTAGGTCTCGGCTTCGGCGCGGTTTCCCTGGTGGTAGCCGACTTCCATCGCGTCGAGCAGTACCTGCTCGTCGTCCGATGCGACGAGCAGCGCAGTCGCCGAGCCAGTGCGCGCCGCAGCCAGGTCGCCGATGGCGAGCGCGACGGTGACGACCTGGTGGGCGACGTCGCAGATCGCGGCGCTGAGGGTGAAGTCGAGACCATCCAACCATTCATAGCCTGTGGGACGTTGGGCGAACGGCGGCCCGGACACCAACTCCAAGGCGGCGAGCAAGTCGGGCAGACCATCGTCGCCGCGTACCTCCGCGCGAGCACGCAGCTGACGGAACAGGTCAGCGTCGACAAGCACGTTGGTCAGCGTGTACCGGCCACGGTGACCAGAGCTGAGGTGCTTGTGCCCGGTGGCGGGGTCGACGCCGAGCCACCCACGCGCGCCGGCGGTGACCCGGTGCACGTACGCGCGGGCGCTGACCGGGTCTGTCTTGCCGCCGCGGGCCGGTTGCAGGGCAGTGGCGGCCTCGTCGGCGGTGGCGCCGTGCGGGCGGGTGGCGAGGTAGGCGACCGTCTCCTCGTAGCGGCGGCGCAGCCCGAACTTGGCCACGGCCGTCTCGTTGCCGTGGGCTCGCAGGGTGACCGGTCCGAGCAACGTCAGCCGCGGCCGGGTGCAGTCGGGTGACCACCAGTCAGCAAGATCGTGATCGAGCTGGGTGAGGTCGTTCTGGATGCGCCGGCGGAGTGCGGCAGGGACAGTCCCCGCCGTCGCCTGCGCAACGTCGGTGGTCGCCAACGGACCGGAGTGACTGGCAGTTGCCTCGAAGGGTGCTGCGGCAGCGGGCTGTTGGTGTGGCGCCGGCAACCGATCGAGGGCCGGTGGCGGGCTGGTTGCCGGAGGGGTCACGCTGTCGCGCAGTGCGCCGGCGGCGTCGGTGTGCACCTGCCATGGGCGGTCGCCGTCGGCGGCAGGGATGGGTTCGTCGCCGGAGTCGCGTTCGAAGGCCAGCAGCGCGGCGATGTCGCGCGCTTGCTGAACTGTCAGCTGCGGCGCCGGCAGGCGAAGATCGAGAGCGGGAACGAGAAGCAGTCCGTCCTCGGTGAGCGTGAGCAGCCACTCGCTTCTCCGCTGCGCCGGCTCGGCGCCGAGCACCAGGGCCAGTGCTGTGCGCTGCTGTCGCGACTGCAGGGCAGCGGCGACTTCGGCCAGTTCGCCGTCATCGCCGATGTCGTGCGGAGCGAGAACGACCTGGGGCATCCAGCCGTCGCCGGTTCCGGCCCGGAGCCGACCGTCCAGCACGTCCACGGTGCCGCTCTCACCGGATTCGTCCAGGCCGATGTGAGAACCGGACTCGACGGGGTGGACCCGGTGCGGCGCCAGGTCGACCAGTTCCCGACCGAAGCCGACAGTGGTGACGGTGAGCAGGTCTGACCAGCTGTTGACGGCTAGTTCGGCTGCCAGGTGCCGGGCGAAGTCATCCCGGCGGTCGACCGTCCCTGCCACGTGGACAGCGCCCATCCGCTCCAGGTCCAGCAGCCAGCGACCTCGGCTGTCGGAGCCGATGGTGACCAGCGCTGGATACGGCGCCAGGCGTGCGCGAGCCAGATCCACGGGGACGCCGGTGTCCTGGTCGAGCTGCACCGTCCACCAGAGACCGGTCTCGTCGGCGGTCCATGGGTCGGGTGGCGGGCGGCTGGCCGGGGCGTACAGCCGAAGACCAAGGTGGCTGCTGTCCAGTCGCGCAGCCACGACGTCGGGCAATCTTCCCTCAGGGTCTTCGCAGATCTTGACGGCGAGGCTGCGCACTGCTCGGTCCAGCGCCGCGTAGTCGGCATGGCCGGCGTCGGCCGCTGCGGTCACGGTCCTCTGAGCGCCAACGAGTTCCCTCGGCAGGGAGGCCAGTCGGCGACCAGGGCGTCGACGGCGCAGACGCTGGCGGCGGTGTGCCAACCAGACTGCGCCGACACCGGCGGCGAGCAGCGCGCCGCTGCCAGCAAGAACGGCCACCAGCTCCGACGGTGCCGGGCTCTCGTCGGCGTCGCGGCCGTCGACATCTGCCGACGGTGGTTCGGAGCGCTCGGATGGACGCGCCGATGTCGGCGACGTGGCCGGTGTCGACTCGGCCGGATCGGAGGACTCGCTCTCCCCCGGCAACGCGGGTGGCGCCTTCTCCGCTGGCGAGACGGGCGTGGCCGACGGAGCGGGGTCGGAAGTGGCCGGGTCGGCAGTGGCCGGGTCGGCGGGCGGGATGTCGAGGACTTGCCCAGGACGGATCAGGTCAGGGTCGGTGAATCGACCGCCGCCCGGCAACGGTTCGCCGACATTGAGGTCGAAGATCGGCTGCCAGTGCTCCAGGCCATTCTGCTCGGCCAGGTCGGCCAAGGTGTCCCCGGGCTGCACCGTCACCTCGCCCGCGGTCGCGCCGGCTTCGGGAAGACTTGCGTCCGGTGGGAGGACCAGCGTCCAGCCAGGGCGGATCAGCCCCGGGTCGGTGAGGAGTGCGCCGTCGGGCTGGGGCCGGCCGCGGTTGAGCTCGAGGATCTCCTCGAAGCGGGCCCAGTCGCCCAGGTAGCGGGCGGCGATGCGGCCGAGGGTGTCGCGCGGCTGCACCGTGTAGGTGGAACCAGCCAGGGCGGGCGCAGCCGGCGGGGTGTCCGCTGGCGGGGCGGGCGCCGACGGGGGCTCCGCGTGGCCGACCGGCTGGTCGGCGACGACGGGTGGGCCGGCCAGGGCGGGAGCGGCAAGCAGCGGCCCGCTGCCGACTCCGAGGACGGCAGCCACGAGCAGGCCGGCCATCTGCTGCGGCGCCGCCAGGCCGGGCAGTCGCATCGGTGGCAGGCCGCGCAGCTGGCTGGCGAGCTCGACGGTCACCGAGAGGGTGAAGCAGGCCCACGCGATCCAGCCGATGACAACGAGCAGGCCGAGGAAGAGCGCGCCGGTGTCCGGGCCGCTCAGCGCGGTGGTCACCTGTTCCCAAGAGGGCAGCTCGTCGGGCAGGTAGGCGCCGCCGAGCTCCCAGAGCGCGATCGGGACGCCGGCGACCGCGGCCACCAACAGGACTCCGGCGATCAGCCGGCGTAGCAGGTCCTGCACCTGCGGTGATGTGGTCATGGGCCCGCTCCGCCGTTCTGGCCGGTCCCGCTGATCAGGTCGGCGGTGCCGGTGCCCTCCACGGTCAGCGTGGAGATCCCGATCAGGCCGAGGAAGACCGTGGGCTCGGTGATGGTGGTGGTCACCTGCAGGGTGTCGCCGTCGACGACGGTCACCGCGCCCTGCACGTCGTTGCGGTCGAGGTAGTACTGCGCGGCGGCGACCGCGGCGGCCGGATCAACGCGGATCTGCCCGATCAGGGCGGCGGAGACGTCGAGGGCCTGCCCGCCGGCTCGAGCGGCTTCGTCGGCGATGGCGTTGGCGCGCTGGGTGGCGGCCACCTTGGCGCCGCCGTCGACGGCCAGGCCGATGATGAGCAGCAGCCCGGGGACGAGGACGGCAAGGAAGGCGCTGATCGCGCCGCGCTCGGCATCGGCGTACCGGAGCCGCTGGCGGGTGCTCATCGTTCGCGATAAGCGTCGACGGGGCTGGTGAAGGACGCCTCGACGGTGACCGATCCGGGAAGGCCCGGGGCCAGCAGGTCCCCCATGCCGATCACGCAGGTGATCGACACGGTGACGTCGCCGGGCTGACCGGGCAGGGCCTGGAATCCGGTGGTGTCGATGTCGACGCTGGTGCTCTGACAGCGCAGGTCCTGAGCGGCAAGGGTGCGGTCCGCCTGAGCCGCGGCCAGTGCGGCGGCGGTGACGTCATCCCGCGCGAGGGATGCCTCCCGGGCGGCCGCGCGGGCGGCTTCGGCGACGGCACCCTCGGCCACCTGGGTCCGCCCGGCGACGACGGCGAACGACACCAGCAACAGCAGCACCGGTGCTAGCAGTGCGAGCTCGACCGACACCGACCCCCGCTCTGCGTCCTGGGCGCTCATGGGGTGGGCCGTTCGACGGGGCCGACGGCGGTCTGGGTGACCGACCAACCGGAGAGGCCGGGAAAGAGGCTGAGCGAGGTGCCGGTGACGGTCACCTCGATGCTGCTGGGAGAGCCGCTCACCGTCACGTTGCGGCCGGTGAGCAGATCCTGCGCGGTCTGATCGAGGAAGCCCTCGGCCGCCGACTGGGCGCGTGCGGTCGAGGCGGGCTGCACCCGGCCCTCGCGGGCGCCCTCCTGGGCCGCGCCCAGGGCGACCGACCGGGCGTAGAACCACAGGGACGCCTGGATCAGGGTCATCACCAGCAGCAGTACAACCGGGAAGGTGACCGCCAGTTCCACCGAGGCCGCCCCACGCTCGCTGGACAGCCGTCGTTGTTCTCGGCTGCCGGTCCGGCGGCCGAGGGCATGGCGCGGCGGGGGCATGCCCGCACGGTCGCTGGCGGTGGCGGGGCCGTACACGAGCTGGCTACTGGATCTCGGCGGAGCGGGAACTGACCGCGTTGGCGATCACGGCCACCAGCGCGATGGCGATGCCGATCAGCGCTACGGTGATGATCACCTGCTCGACCGACAGCGAGCCTCGCTCCGGATCGTCGCGGGCATCGCGGAGTCGGTCGCGCAGGGCAGCGCCGAGAGCGGTCAGGGTGCTGATCAGTTGCGTCATCGGATCTCCTCGACTGGTGCTCGGTCAGCTGGTCATGAGTCGGGCCAGGGCGGGATAGAGGAACAGCAGCAGGAAGGCGATCGACAGCAGGGCAACGGGGGCGGTGAGCTTCTCGCTGGCGGTGTTGGCCGCCGCTTCCTCCTCGGCCAGCAGCTGCACCCGCAGCGACTGGGCACGGGCTCGCAGCGTCGGGGCGATCGACGCGCCTTCGACGGCGGCGACGGCGGCGATGTCGGCGACATCGGCCAGTTCGCCGACCCCGGTGTCGGTGGCCAGCCGGCGCAGCCCGTCCCAGGGCGGGTCGCCGGCCAGCCGTGCGGCGACAAGCGCGTCGGCGATCCGCCGGAACACCCAGCCCTCGCCCAGGGCGGCGGCCCGTTCCAGAGCGATGGTCGGCCCCTCGCTGGCGTCGCGGCGGAGGCTGACCAGGTCCAGGTAGGAGCACAGCGCCCGGCGCAGCTGGCCGCGTGCCTCGCCGGCCTGGTCACGCGCGACGATGTCGACGACGAAGAACAGGATGACGGCCAGAACCAGCGACCCGGCCGTCGGAACCACCACCGGCAGGCGTACGCCGAGGACTCCGAGCACGGCGGTCAACAACGGCACGAAGGCCGCGCCGAACGCCGCGAGGCCGATCTTGCGGGCGGCGTACCCCTCCGGCGTCCAACCGATGAGCGCGAGCGCCTGGGATGGCGCCCGCAATGCGTCGGCGGGCAGCCGTGCCGCGACCCACGTTCCGGCGCGCCCGGATGCCCGCGCCCACCGGTCGCCTCCCTCAGTCATCAGACCGACGGGGACCGGGGCCGCGCGCCCGTCAAGGCGGGCGAGCGCGTCGACCAGCCGCGGCTGCTCGACCACGAGGGCGGCGCGCACGAGCAGGAACGCGCCGAGCCCGACGATCCCACCGAAGGCGATCAGCAGCGCCTGGGGGCCGCTCATCGGACCGCTACCTCATCCGACTCGAGCTCGGCTGTCTGCCGGCCGCCGGCGGTATCGACCAGGAAGCGCGGCGAGGGCGCTGGCATGGTGAGCTGGCGCATCCACAGCAGGCAGGCGCCGATCAGCCCGGCGATCACCGCCAGCACCAGCTGCCCGACCCCCGTGCCGTAGGGCGCCAGGTAGTTCCCGTTGAGCGCGGCCAACCCGGATGCGGCCACGGTGATCAGCAGCAGCCAACGTGCGTTGGCGCGGGGCTTGGCGCGGTCAGCCTCGACCTTGCGGCGCATGGTGACTTCCTCGGTGAGGCTGCCCGCCAGCTCGGTCAGCACCCGCGCCAGTCCGGGCCCGCGCAGCTCCGCACCGAGCAGCAGGGCGGCGACGACCAGATCCCCGGCGGTGTCGTCGAGGTCGTCGGCGAAGGCCAGCAGCGCTCTGGACGTCGGCCAACGCGCCTGCAGCCGCGCGGCCAGCGTCGCCACCTCAACCGCGATCGGCCCGGGGGCGGTGCGGGCCGAGCGGATCAGCGTCTGCTCCAGACCGCCGCCCGCGCCCAGCACGTCGGAGGTGCGGCGCACCCACTCCTGCAACGCCTCCAGCCGCTCCACTGCGGCATTGCCACCGGAGAACTGCGTCAGCAGCCAGGGCACCCCGATCACCGCCAGTCCGGCCAGCGCACCACCGACCGGCCACCCCGAGACCAGCCACACCACAGCCGCCACCACGGCTGCGGCCACCCGCAGTACCTGCTGCCGCAGCGCCGCCGGCCGGTCGGGCCGCGCCGTCGGTCGCGGCTTGCGACGCCGCGACCGAGCCGGGGGCTCGGCGGCGGTGAGCGCGTGGGCGGCCAGCAGCAGCCCGCCGACCGACAAGGCACCGCACACGCCGGCCAGCAGCCCCGCGCCGCTCATCGCCGTCCCCCAGCGGCGCTCGTCCAGTGACCTCCGCCGGCCCGCAGCCAGTCGGGGTCGAAGCCGACGCGGACGTAGTCGGCCAGGTCCACCGGATCGTGCTCGGGCACCGCCCGCCCGTCGGCGCCAGGGGCGAAGACGTCGGTGACCGCCGGGCGGCCGCCCTCACCGATGCCGTTGCACTCGACCACCTGGCTGACGAACCGCTGCCGCTCGCCCCCGACCCACCGCTCGTCGACCGTGGTGATGTGGACGATCAGGTCGACCGCCGACGCGCACGAGCGGTAGGCATGGTCCGGGGTGACGGCGGCGCGGCCGCGCATGCACAGGTTGGCCAACCGCTCGAAGGCGTGGTGCGCAGAGCGAGCGTGCAGCGTGCAGGCGGACCCGCCCTCCCCCGCCTCCATCACCTCGATCAGCGGCCACGCCTCCTCGCCGCGCACCTCGCCGAGCCAGACCCGGCTGACGTTCATGACCAGTGCCTGCTCGACCAGCTCCGTCAGCGTCACTTCGCCCAGGCGGCGGCCGTCCGGAGCACGCTCGCCCGTCCCTTCGCGGGCCTCGAACGGCACCACCCGCGGATGCCGGTCGGGCAGCTCGTGCAGCAGCAGCTCGAAGTGCTTCTCGATCGTGGCGAGGTTCTCGCTGACGGGAAGCTCGTTGGCCAATGCCCGCAGCAGCAGTGTCTTCCCGGCGCCCTGCGCGCCGGTGACGACGATGTTCTTGCGGGCCCGCACCGCCGCGCGGAGAAACTCGGCGAGCGCCCGGTCAACGGCCCCCAGCTGCACCAGGTCGTCGAGATCGACGTCGCGGATGCGGTGCCGGCGGATCACCAGCTGCGGGCGGGGCACGGTCTCGATCACCGCCGCCAGCCGGGATCCGTCCGGTAGGCGCATGGTCAGCAGCGGACTCGCTGTGGTCAGGGTTCGCTCCGCGCGGCCCAGCCGGGCGGCGATGTGCTGCAGCTGGCGGACCAGGTCCTCGTCGGAGTCGGCGATCGGATCGACCCGGACGTCGCGTCCGTCGGCGTAGCCGATCCACACGTTGTCGTGCCCGTGCGCCTCGATGTTCTCGACCTGCGGGTCGTCGACGTAGGGCTGCAGCCGGCCCAGACCGAACTGTGCGGCGAACACCGCCTCGGCGATCGCCACCTCGTCGTCAGGAGTCGGCACCGCCTGCCCGGCCCGCATGCGTTGCCGGACCAGGTCGTCGATCCCGTCCTGGGCGAGTGTGCGGGCCAGCTCCTGCTGCGCCGCTGCGCTGAGCGCCGGACGGCGCTTGAGCTCTTCGGCCAGCGCCGTCGCCGTCGCCTCGTGCAGCCGGCGCACCAACGCCCAGTCCACCGTGGCGGGCGACGCGTGGAGTCGTCGAGGCACGGCCTCCTGGCCGAGCGGCTGCATGAAGTCAGCGGACACGGCTGCCCCTTGTTGCGACCGCGGACGCAGGCACATGCGCCGGCGGTGGGGCCACCCGGGACTGGTGCGCCGCGACGGATTCGACCAACCGGTTGGCGATCGTGCGGGCGGCCCGCAGCAGGGCCGACTGCGCGAACAGGCGGCCGGCCGGGGCTCCGTCGCTGAGCACCACCGCCGCCTTCTCGTCCCGCGGCATCGAGCCGACGACGGGAACGCCGAGCGCCTCGCTGATCTCTCGCTCGCCGTACGGCTCCCCCGGCCCGATCACCAACGCGCCCAGCATGCCCGGACAGGCATTGCGTTCCCGGAGTTCGGCGACCGCCTGCGTCGCCGAACGCACGCCGCGAAGTGTTGAGCCGGTGGCCAGCACCACGGCGGCGGCCCGATGGAGCACCGCGCCCGGGAAGTGCTCGGCGCGCAGCCGCCCGACGTCGGCGACGACATCGATCGCACCGTCCTCCACCGCCACCAGCGCAGCGGCCAGGCGATCCCAGTCGATGTGTCGGGCGCTGGCGGGGTCGGCCAGGCCGGGTAACAACCGTGCCCGCCCTTCGGAGTCGAGCCGCAGCAGCTGGCTGTCCAGGTGACGGGACGTCCCGCCCCGTCGCGCCGCAAGCGCCAGGTCGGCCAGCCCGCCCGCGGACATCTCCCCCCGGCCGTATCCCGCCAGCACGTCCCCGCCGGCCGGATCCAGCTCGGCCAGGATCACCGGCCGCGGCCAGGACAACGCCAGCGCCAGCGCGCTGGTGGTGACCCCGGGGGCACCCTTCGCCGAACACAGCGCGATCAACACGGCGGCAGCCCCGCTCTACTCGCCGGCGACGACGACGATGGCGACCAGTCCCGCAGCAGCGCGAGCAGCGACGTCCGGTCCGTCGGCAGCCGCGACGAGCACGTCGACCACTCGACGGCCGTCCGTCCCGGGTGGACCGCTCTGGACCACGGTCGCCTCAACCGCGCTCGGGGCGCCACTGTCGGCGGCAGCCGGAGCGCTTCCGGCGGCCACGGGCACCAGGAGGACGTCGTCGCCCGGGCGCAGCGGTGTCGTCGGCAGCTGCACCGCAGACACCCCGACCCCGACCAGCTGCTGGCCGGGAGCCGGAAAGCGCTGATCGGTCAGGGCTTCGTGGGTGAGCAGCGAGCCCGGCGCCAGGGTGGTCGCGGCGACCAGGCCGATCACCTGGTCGCGGTTGCCGTACGGGATGGGCTCCAGCGCCGCATCGGTCGAGATCCTCGCCTCCACCAGGTCGGCGGCGGTGAGGGTCTGTCCCCAGGGCACCTCCCGCGCGATCGCGATCACCGGTGACGTCTGACCCAGCGACGTCGCCAGATAGGCCGAACCCAACGCCCCGAGGACCACCATGGTCACGGCCAGGGCCAACAGGCCCGGACGGCGGCGGCGACGAGGTGGGGGCAGCACCGGCGCTCGGGACAGACCATTGACCGACGCGGCGGCGGGCGGTGCGCCGGCCTTCGATGGCTGGGCGGCAGTCATCGGTCGCTCCCGTCCCGGTTGAGAACGTGCAGCTCACCGACGAACAACTCCGCCGACGACGACAGCTCCAGCGTCTCGGTGCCCGACTGCCCGCCGCCGGACCAGGTGACCGTCCACGTGCTCGTCGCGGTGATCGGCCAGGAGCCGCCGCCTGGCACGTGCCGGCTCGAGGCCTTCGCATAGATGTGGCCGCAATCCGGTGACCCTCCCCCGGCGCCTGGGGAATACGGCGTCCCCGGCCCGCAGACCACGGTGGTGCCGTCCCCCATGTCCCAGACGATGCGGCTCACCTCGCCCACGGCCGCCACCGTGACTCCACCGGCCGACACCGACTGCCGGGTCGGGCCGACGAACTCCTCGTCGCGTTCGGTCCACATCCAGACCGGCAGACCCACCAGACCACTGGTGGATCCGGCTGGCGGCGCCATCCGGATCTCCGGGGCGCGCATGACGAGCGATGCGATCGCCTGCTCCGCCAGAACGCGCGGATCCACGGGCGCTCCCGCCGGCGGAGTGGAACCGTTGGGTATGAACACGAACATCGTGGTGAGGCCCGGGCCGTCCACCCGTGGACAGACCTGGGCGTACATCGTTCCGTCGGCCGGCGACTGCCCCTGCCACACGGCACTCGTCGACGGTGGCTGCGGCTGCGGCACCGTGTAGGTGCATGGGTTCTGGGGCGCCGTGTCTCCGCCAGCCGGCCCTCCCCCACCGGGGTTGTCATCGCCGGCTACGGGCACGACGTCCGCGTCCTCACCGGGAGAGGTCGCCTCGACCAGGCAGATGCCAGTCTGCGCATCCTGCTTGACACAGTCGACCGGCGGGGCTGCCATGGCGCCGTCCAGTGCACCCGGGAGGGCGAGCATCGCGGCTGCCAGCACGACCACGCGGGACACCCTCAACATGGTCGATCCGTCAACGGATCGAGCTGGTTGACCAACCATGGGGATCCCGGTTCGGCCTCGTAACGGGTCACGGTGATGTCCCAGACGTACCGAGGCGGAGTCCCCGGTGGCACGACCTCGCCGGTCTCCACCTTCACCAACCGGGTGCTCTGACTGTCGTAGCAGCCCGTGATCTTCACGGTCGGCCCTTCGGGAGACGCCAGGTCCACGGTCGTGACCTCCAGGTCGACCACGGTGTCGCCTTCCTGGCGGAGGCCGATCGTCGCGTAGTCCCGTACCGCCGTGACGGCGAGCAGGGCAGCGGGGTCGCCGGCGTATCGCCGGATCTCCGGTTCCCAGTCCCTGGCGCCCGGGTCCTTCTTGGCCGCGTCGGTCACGCGCAGCATCTCGCTGACGACCGCGGTGGCGGCCTCCGCCGCCTCCTCCTCGGGAGTGGGCGAGCTGCTCGGCGAGGAGGAGGTACTCGAGGGCGGTGGAGCCGACGTGGTCGTGGCACTCGGCGACGACCCCTCGGGGCTGGCCTCGCCTCCCGTGCAGCCAGCGAGGGGCAGCAGCGTAAGGAGTACGCCAGCCATCCACCGCCGCCCGGTCATCGCGAGCACCATCGCCGGGTCCGCAGGCCGGCCTGCGCCACCGGGAACACTGCGAGAGGTCCGTGTTGCAGGCTCGAAGACACGCCATTCCACGCCGCGTTCGACTTCGTCGTGCGGTCCATGAGCACCTCCCCGGGGCGATGTGCGCGGGAAATTACCACCGCGATCGCCCGGAGAGGCAAGCACTTTCCCCAGTAATTCTCCTGTTCAGCCGCTGAAGGATGCCAACGCCGCGTAGTCGCTCCGCGAACGGCGGACGGCCGCCTCCACGCATGGGACATCCACACCCAGAGCGTGAGCGACAGCGCCGATCACCTCAGCCGAGGGAATGGCCCCTGTGCGGCCGTCCTCCAGTCGCACGTACGTCATGACCGACAGACCGGGAGCCGTCACCTCATTCGTCGCACGTCCGGCCGCCAGGCGCAGAGCCGCCAAGGGCGGGTCGTCGGGATCGACGTCGAGCAGGTGCAAGGGTGCAACGCCCAAGGCGGCCGCGAGCCGGGGCACGAATCGGGGCCGTGGCCGCTCGATTCCCGTCTCCCACACGCGGATGCGGGACGGACCCGAGAGCTGCAGCTCTGCGGCCAGTTCTTCGCGAGTGAGTCCCTTGGCTTCCCGGGCAGCCTGCAGGCGGTCACCTCGAAGCAGTGGCCTCGCCACGGCAGCCCTCCATCACCCGATCGGGGGACACCCGTCCGTGGAGAAGAACCCTAACGCTCACCGTCCGCCGCAGTCGCCGGCATCGTCGCCGCGATACGTGATGCGGCTGGCAATCAACGGAAGTCCAGGCGCGGTAGGGCCGGTTGACCTCGGCGTGACATCGGGAGCGCGTCCGTTGCCTTGACCGCTTACCGACCCACCGGAGAACTGCTGCAGGTTCACGGCAGAGTGCGTTGCCGCCACGGTCCACGAGCTGGAGGTAACCCAGGGACGGCGCCCTCAGCGATCCCCGAGTCTCCGCGTGGCTGCCTCGTGCACTCGCGTCGTTACGGCGGTGCACTGGGGCGGGGGCCCATCAACTGCAGGAACACCGGAACTGTCTGCCGAGGCTGTGGGCCATGAGACCCGCAGTCCATCCCCGGCCGCGACGTCGTCCCTGCCAGGCGTGGTACCGGCCGGTCGCCGGTCGCTCCCTTCTCGGACGGCCGCACCCCGACCGGCAGGACGGCACCTGATGCCCGGGACGACCTCGGAGCGAGCCGCGCTCAACGGGCGGCACGATCCGTTGCTGACCGTCGCGCAGGCCGGCGACTACCTGGGAACCGGAGAGCGGTTCATCCGTCGGCTCATCGCTCAGCGGCGGATCACGTACGTCAAGCTCGGCAAGTACGTCAGGCTCCAGCGTTCAACCCTCGACGACTTCATCGAGGCAGGACGTGTCGCAAGCGAGGGGTCGCCCGGTTCGCGGAGCGCGTAGAGGGCGCCGGTCAGCCCGGACCCCGGTCTCTAACGACGTCGCCACACCACCACGCGCCGATCCGGACGTCATCCCCGGGGCCACTCGACCGACCTCGTACATGCACCGGGATCTCGCGGCCCGCGGCCGAGGGCCAGCTTCGGCTCAGCCAGCGACACGTCCTCGAAGAAGTCAAGTGCTCTGTGGAACCGGTGGACGGCTTTCCACCGACCGACGCAGTCGCCACCACCCCGGTCGGCACCACCGCAATCTCATGCCGGTCGAGAAGAAGCAGGAGGTCGTCATGGGTCGACGGGCTTGGGGCACGGTCCGCCGGCTTACCTCAGGCCGCTACCAGGCTCGGTACCCGGATGGCTCGGGCAAGCAGGTCTCGGCGCCGCACACGTTCGCGACCAAGGCTGACGGCAATCGGTGGCTCGCCAAGGTGCAGACCGAGTTGGACTCGGGCAGATGGATCGACCCGAAGGTGGGCCAGGAGACGCTAGAGGTCTACGCGGAACGGTGGGTCGACACCCGCCTCGTTCGCGGCCAACCGCTGGCCCCCCGCACAGCCGAGCTCTACCGGGCACAGCTCAGGAACCACGTCGTCCCCGCGTTGGGATCGACGCCGCTGCGCCAGCTGGACGCGTCCGCCGTCCGCGCCTGGTACGGGAAGCTCAGCGGTCCAGACGGGCCGGGTCAGGTCACGGCAGCAAAGTGCTATCGACTGCTGCGTGCCATCTGCACCACGGCGGTGGACGACAACCTCATCGCCCGAAACCCGTGCTCCATCCGTGGCGCGGGGCAGGAACGCTCGAGCGAGCGACCCATGTTCACCCTCGCTCAGGTCCAGGCGCTCGTCGATGCCGTCGAGGACCGCTGGCGAGCGCTGATCCTCTTGGCCGCCTGGACGGGCCTGCGCATCGGTGAGTTGTCGGCGCTTCGCCGGGAACACCTCGACTTGACGGCGGGCGCCGTAAGCGTGCGGAGCTCTGTCGTCGACGTGATCGGGCAAGAGCGCTCTTACGGACCGCCGAAGTCGACCGCCGGCCGGCGAACGGTAGCCATTCCGCCGCACATCATCGACGACCTGGAGCACCACCTCGCGACCTACTCCCAGCCCGGCGCACAGGGGCTGGTCTTCGTAGGGCCCAAGGGCGGGCCCATCCGGCGCAACAACTTCTCCGCACGAGTGTGGGCTCCAGCCGCTGAGGCAGCCGGACTCCCGCCCGGCTCTCATCTACACGACCTGCGGGGTTGGGGCGCCACCGTCGCCGCCCGGCACGGCGCCACCACCAGGGAGTTGATGCACAGGCTCGGGCACGCCTCCCCCGCCGCCGCGCTGCGCTACCAGCGCGCCGAGCAGGAGCGAGATGCCGCTCTCGCCGCCGCCATGAGCGCGGCGCTGAGACAGTCGACAGATTCGACGTCGTCCGACCAATGACGCGGTGGTCGTGCCGACCCGCGGCGGACCCGGTTCACACCGACTTCAGCTTCTCCCGGCGAAGTTCGCGGGCCATCACACCGTGCTGCCGAACTCGGCCGCCGCTCAGCTTGTCGGACAGTCGCGCAGCGCGGAACCCTCGAACTCGGGGACGGACCGGGCCTGGGCCTCCTCGAGGGTCTCGGCCTCCCCGTTCTGCTCGATGTCCTCGATCAGCCATTCCATCTCGCTGATCTCCCGCTCCTGGGCCTCGATGATCTCGACGGCCAGCTGACAGACGCGCACGTCGGTGATGTCGGCACGCTCGGAGCGAGTGATGGCCAGGGAGTGGTGCGGGATCATCGCGTTCATCCAGGCGGAGTCGTCCACGGTGGCCTGGCTGCGATCCAGCGCGATGCCGCCGCCCAGCAGCAGAAGGCTCACCGCCACGATCGCGATGTTCCCCTTCATGTTCTTGTACATGTTGAGCATCCAGCCCAACATGATCAGCCCCATGGTGCCGCCCATGGTCAGCGCCATGAACACGCGGCTCTGGCTGAACTGGACGTGGCTCCACTCCCATGTGCCCGCGAACATCGTCCAGTACATGACCACCATGGACGTTGTGATCATCGCGGCGAAGCGGAGGTACATCTTCTTCTGCATCTTCTTCTGCATCGCGTCGTGACCGGAGTCGTCGTGGTGACCGGACTCCTCGCCCCCGTGATCGTGCCGGTGTTCCGCGTTGCTGCTCTTGGTCGCCATGGGTTGGTGCTCCGTTCTCTCGTCGCCGGTCAACGGGGGCCGTACGTGGGTGGTCATGTCCTGCCGACGTCCCGACGTCCCGGCGCCTGGTCGGGGGCTGGTGCGCCGGGACGCCGGTTGGTACGGGCCGGGTCGGTCAGCCCAGCGAGCTGATGAGGTCGCGGCACGCCTGCTCGCAGCGCCGGCAGGCCTCGGCGCAGATACGGCAGTGCTCGTGCATCTCGGCGTGCTCGGCGCACTCGTCACCGCATGCCTTGCACGCCGCAGCGCAGGCCTCGAGCACCGCCCGGGTCAGGTTGGCGTCGTAGCCGGTGTGCCGGGACAGCACCCGGCCGGTGCTGTCGCACACGTCGGCGCAGTCGAGGTTGGTGCGGATGCACGTGGTGAGCTCGGCAACGGTGTCCTCGGACAGGCACGCGTCGGCGCAGGCGGTGCAGGCCTGGGCACATTCGAAGCACGCCTCGATGCACTCGCGGAGCTTGTCCTTGTCCACCCCACCGAGGTCCTTGGGGTAGGTGTCGAGCATCTGCGCGGCCACGGTCATGGCTACCTCCTCAGATCTCCGGCGCCGGAGGGCTCGGTACCGCCCGTAAATGTCGCCGGCGAACCCGTGCTACCCGTAGATCCGTACGGGTATAGGTGCATCGGAGGTGTTTCTCGATGTCCGAACCCACTCACGCCCATCCGATCGACCCCGAACGCGTCGACCACGCCCGCGCCCGGCTGCCCAGCCGCGATGACGCAGCCCAACTGACCAGCGTGCTCAGTCTCATGGCCGACCCCACCCGAGCCCGCGTGTTGTTCGCCCTCGACATGGTGGAGGAGCTGTGCGTCGGCGACCTCGCGCTGGCCCTGGAGGCGAACGAGGACGCGGTTGGCTACGCACTGCGCCTGTTGCGCACGGCGGGGTTGGTGATCAATCGCAGGCAGGGGCGCGTCGTCTACTACCGTCTCGCCGACGGCTTCCCCGAGCCGCTGCGCGAGCACTGCCTACGCCAGTTGATCGTCTTGTCGCGGGCACCGGCGCCCGACGAGGGCTGAGGGTCAGGCGTCGCGAACCCGGCTGGTCGACCCGCCGAGCCCGCCCGGCCACGGCCCGGCGGGTCGTCCGGCAGCCGCCGCAGGTCGAGCTCGTGTCGCGCTGCCGGGGCTCCACCGCCGCCCCACATGTTCAGTACGAAGGGAAAGTGCCATGAACTGGTTCGTCACCGCCGCCGGCGCCGGGATCGTCCTGTTCGCCGTACGGGACATGTTCCACACCATCTGGCACCCCAGTGGTCAGGGCACCCTCAGCCGCCTGGTCTTCCGGATGGTCTGGCGCGGGTCCCGCCTGCTGAAGCGACGTGCCGAGCAGAGTTCGGTCGTGGGGCCGGTGGCGCTGCTCAGCGTGATCCTCACCTGGGCGATCGCCATCGTCGCGGGCTGGACGTTGGTCTACTGGCCGCACATGACCGAGGCGTTCTCCTTCGGCTCCACCTTGGATCCTGCCCAGCGCAGCGACTTCCTCGACTCGCTGTACCTGTCCCTGGTCACCGTGGCGACCCTCGGCTACGGCGACATCGTTCCCCAGCAGCCCTGGTTGCGGCTGACCTCGCCGGTGCAGGCGCTGATCGGCTTCGCGCTGCTCACCGCGGCGGTGTCGTGGGTCATGCAGATCTACCCGGCGCTGGCCCGGCGCCGGGCCCTCGCGATCCGGCTGACTCTGCTGGAACGGGCCGGCGCCGCACAGCTGCTGCCCGCGGCGGACTCCTCCTCCTCGGCCACGCTGCTGCACTCGCTGACCGGTGAACTGGCTCAGGTGCGCGTGGACCTGACCCAGTACGCCGAGACGTACTACTTCCGGGAGACAGACGCGGCGGCATCGCTACCGGCGAAGCTGCCCTACGCCGGTGAACTCGCCCGGGCCGGCCAGGAATCCGCACCCGCGGAGCTGCGACTGGCCGGGACAGTGCTGGCCGAGGCCGTGCAGGACTACGCACACCTCCTGGCCCAGCAGTTCCCACTCGCCGGAGACAGCACCGACGACGTGCTGCAGAACTACGCCACAGACCACGGCTACACCAGGCCCTGAGCATTCGAGCGGCGACGGTCAGGCGACTTCTCGCCCCGGCGACGTGGCGGCTCGCCTGCCGCCTGCACGGGCAACATTGAGGCACGTGGAAGGCACGGGATCCGTCCACCCAGGCTGCGACCAGCGGGTTCACGGCTCGAGTGATCCAGCCTTCCAAGCTGGCCATGCCGGTTCGATCCCGGTCACCCGCTCTCACCGCCCGACGCCGGGCACCCGCCCAGCGGCGGGCCAGTGCGTCCAGCTCGCGCACCAGCCCGCCGGCGACGGGGGTGTTCCACAGCGGCCGCTGCACAGCCAGGTGCAGCGGGCGCCGGTCACCGCGCCGGCGACGGGTTGCGGGGCAGGCCGAAGAGGTCGAAGAGCCGGGGGCCGAGGAACGCCGTCATCCGTACGACCAGGCCGTCGCGGAACTCCAGGGCGTGCACCGCCCACGGCTCGAAGGACCCATCCGGCCCGCTGGGCCGCCACTGGGCGAAGCCGGGGTTGCCGTTGAGCTCCAGCGGGACGACGTGCGACCCGCGGCACCCGTGGCCGGGGCCGGTGAACCAGGTGGCGATGTCGGCCGAACCCCGCAGCCACATGGCGTAGGGCGGCATGTCCATCACCGCGTCCTCGTGCAGCAGCGTCACCAGCGTCTCGACGTCGTAGCGCAGGAAGGCATTCAGATAGCGGTCGAGCAGCGCGGTGTCGGCCTCGGCGACGTCCCGGGCGGGGGCGGCGCCGGCGCCCTGGTGGGCGGCGAGGGTGGCCCGGGCCCGCTGCAGCGCGCTGTTGGCCGCGGCGACCGACGTCTCGAGCAGCGTCGCCACCTCGTCGGCCTTCCAGCGCAGCACGTCGCGCAGCACCAGCACCGCCCGCTGCCGCGGCGGGAGCAGCTGCAGCGCGGCGATGAAGGCCAGCCGCACCGACTCCTTCTGCACGGCGAGGTCGGCCGGGTCGCTGCCCACCGGGAGCACCGCCCGGTCCAGCGCCGGCTCCACCCAGGACCCGTCGGGCAGCACCCCGGCCAGTGACTCGACCACCGGCGCACTGGCCTCGCCACCGGACAGGTCGACCGGGAGCGCCCGGCGCTTGCGGCCGTCCAGGGCGTCCAGGCAGACGTTGGTGGCGATGCGGTACAGCCACGAGCGCAGCGCGCCGGCGCCCTGCAGGCGGTCCAACGAGCGCCAGGCGCGGATCATCGTCTCCTGGACGGCGTCCTCGGCGTCGAAGGAGGACCCGAGCATCCGGTAGCAGTAGCCGGTCAGCTCCCGGCGGTGCTCGGCCAGCCTCGGCTCCAGGTCGGCGGCGTCCGCCACCCCCGGGCGTTCGGTCGTCACACCGGTCATCGCGCAGCTCCCGCCTGCTCCGCCGCCCTGCCCGTCGCCTCGGTCGAGGCGCCCTGCGACGTCCCGGCCGATCCTGCCGGAGGGGTCGGACAGAACCAAGGAGTCCGGCTACTGGTAGGTGACCAGCTCCGGGGTCGGGTGGACCTGCTCGATGGTCTCCCTGGGCGAGATCATCGGGACGTCCTCGTCGATGAAGTTCTTCCAGCCCCAGTACAGCGGCGCCGGGGCGTTGCGGTGCAGCACCTCCCAGGTGTCCTGCTTGGCCGGCTGGGAGCCCTGCCCGTCGACGTGCACCATGATCGCCAGCTCGTCCCGGGAGGTGTCCAGCCGCTCCCGGTCGGTGATCATCCGCACCTGGAACTGGTGCAGCACCAGCAGCTTCTGGGGCAGCGCGTTCGCCCGGGTCAGGTCGGCCAGCCAGGTGACCACCTGGTTGACCTCGTCGACGCCGACCTGGCCGATCTGGCGCAGGTGCACCTCGTTCGGGCCCAGCCGCCACTCCGGGTCCAGCGCCAGGCCGACGTAGGGCAGCTCCAGCAGCGACTGGTACTGCTTCGCCTGGGTGAGGAAGTCGGTGCGACCCGGCTGCAGGTCGAGCACCACGTACATCCCGGCGGCACCGGCCTGCTCGACCCAGGGGCGGAGGGTCTCGACGTCCTGCTCGGCCGAGTAGTTGCCGTCCGGGCCGGCGCTGGCCGACGCGACCGTGGCGATGATCTCGAAGGTCGGCACGACGGTGGTGTCCACCAGGGGCCGGTACTCGTCGGCGTACTGCTGCGCCCGCGCGATCGAGGCCGGCAGGTCCTGCTCGCCCAGCAGTCCCAGCGCGCCGCTGCCCGGGATGCCGTAGAGGGCGATCATCGTGTGCTCCGGGAAGAGCAGCTGGCCACCGCCGGGCAGCTGGGTGCCCGATGCCGCCGTGTCGAGCTTCCAGTCGATCCCGGGAGCCCCCGCCAGGTCGGCGCCCAGGACGACGACGGTGGGCTGGTCGGCCATCCGCTCGACCACCTCGGTGGAGGCGCGGGGGTCGGCGACGTCGCCGGTGAGCAGCACCTCGGCACCGGCGGCCCGGGCCGTGGCGATCCCGGCCACCGACTGCGGGCGCCCGCTGCTGATCACCAGGACGTCGGTCAACGGCTCGGGCGCCGCCAGGTCCGGCAGCTCGGCGTCGTCCCCGGACGAGGCCGACGACGACGAGGCCGACGACGACGAGGCGGACGACGACGAGGCCGACTCCGACGACCCGGGCGAAGTGGACTCGGACGCCGACGGGGCAGCCGGGGCGGCGGCAGCCGGCTCCGCGCGCAGGGCCGGCAGGGCGTCGGGCGCCAGCTCGGCCACGGCGGCCGCGCGATCGGCCTCGGGCACCTCGCGCCCGTCGTCGAGGGTCAGACCGGTCGCCTGCTCCACCGCTTCCGCGTCGGCGGGCACCGCCACGACGTCGACGTCCTCCGGCAGCAGGGCTCCGGCGCCCTCCCCCACCGCCAGCACGGTCTGCACACCGAGCCGGTCGAGCTCGGCGGCCAGCGCGTCGCCGCCCGCTTCGCCGCCCAGCAGCATCGGCACGCCGAGGCCGACGGCGGAGACGGCCCCGAGCAGCTCGTCGCCGGTCTCCCCGGCCGCGGTGACCACGGCCACCGGGGAGCTCTGGAAGAGCGCCCGGCTGGTGGAGACCGCGGCGGCCACCGGGTCCGGGTCGGCGACCAGGGTCCGCTCGGCGTCCGGCGCCACCGTGACCGCCGCCGCCGGCGCGTCCTCCGACCCCTGTCCCGCGGGCTCGTCGGAACGGTCCTCGCCGGTGCACCCGGCCAGCAGGACCAGGGCGAGGGCGGCGGACGGGACGGCAGTGGCGGGGCGCATGGCCTTCTTCCTGTGGCCGCGGCACCGGGGAACGGGGGTCCCCGACTGCGGGCGGGCACGAATGCGGTCGACAGCGTCCCGAGCCTAAGGCCCCGCACCGGGCTCGTGGGGGGCGACGGTGCTGGACTGCGGATCCGGCGGCCTGGATCATCCCCGCCGAGATGGACACCGACAGGTCGGGACAGCCCGAAGGCGCGGCGGCCAGCCTGCGGGCTCGGCGCGGGCCCACCGGCCGACCAGGCTGGTCGCCATGATCACCGACACCGCCGTGCTCCCGGCCGGACGCCCCGGCCGGCTCCCGCAGCGCAGCTGGTGGCGGCAGCTCGGCGTCGACACCGGTTACGTGCTGCTGGCCTTCCCGCTGTCGGTCCTGGCCTTCGTGCTCGTGGTCACCGGGTTGTCGGTCGGCACGGGCCTGGTGGTCGTCTGGGTGGGCGTGCCGCTGCTGGTCGGCACGCTGTTCACCGCCCGCGGGTTCGCCGCCCTGGAGCGCAGCCAGCTGCCCGCGGTGCTGCGGCGGGCCGTCCCGACGCCGGGCTACCGCACCGCCGCGCCGGGGGCCTCCGCCCTCCGCCGGTCGGTCACGCCGCTGCGGGACGCCCAGTGCTGGCTGGACGTGCTGCACGCGCTGCTGCGGATGGCCGTCGCGATCCCCGCGTTCGTCGTCGCGGTCGTGTGGTGGTCGATCACCCTGGCCGGCCTGACGTCGGCGACCTGGGACGGGGCGATCCCCTACGGCCGGGCCGAGGAGCCGGAGAACCACACGCTCCCCGAGATCCTGGGCATGGCCGACACCGGCACGAACCGGGTGCTGCTCTACACGGCGATCGGCCTGCTCTTCGCGCTCACCCTGCCGGCCGTCGTCCGGGGCTGTGCCCTGGCCCAGGCCCAGCTGGGCCGTGGCCTGCTGACCTGGCGGGGCGAGGCGCAGGCGGAGATCGGCCGGCTGGCCGAGGGCCGGGACGCCGCGGTGGCCGCCGAGGCGGTGGCGCTGCGCCGGCTGGAGCGGGACATCCACGACGGTCCGCAGCAGCGGCTGGTGCGGCTGAGCATGGACCTGCACCGGGCCGAGCGGATGCTGGAGCGCGACCCTGCCGGTGCCCGGACCACCCTGCGGGAGGCGGCCGAGCAGACCCGGGAGACCCTGGAGGAGCTCCGGGCGCTGTCCCGGGGCATCGCCCCGCCGGTGCTCGCCGACCGCGGGCTGGCCGCGGCGCTGGCCGCCGTCGCCGCGCGCTCCCCCGTGCCGGTCGAGCTCGCCGTCGACCTCGAACCCGGCCAGCGGCTGCCCCCGGCCGTGGAGAACTCCGCCTACTTCCTGGTCAGCGAGGCGCTGGCCAACGCCGCCAAGCACAGCGAGGCCACCGTCGCCCGGGTGACCGTGGGGTGCGCGGCCCGCCGGCTGCGCGTCGAGGTCGAGGACGACGGCCGCGGCGGTGCCGTCCTGGCGCCCGGCCACGGCCTGGCCGGGCTGGCCGACCGGCTGCGCGCGGTGGACGGGGCGCTCGCGGTGGACAGCCCCCGCGGCGGACCCACCCGGCTGATCGGAGACCTCCCGTGTCCATGACCACCACCCCCACGACCACGCCCCGCCGCGTCGTCCTGGCCGAGGACTCGGTGCTGCTGCGCGAGGGCCTGGTCCGGCTGCTCGGGGAGGCCGGCGCCGAGGTGGTCGCCGCCGTCGCCGACGGGCCGAGCCTGGTGCGCGCCGTCGTCGAGCACCGGCCCGACGTCGCCGTCGTCGACGTCCGGATGCCGCCGACGCACACCGACGAGGGGCTGCGCGCCGCCGTGGAGGCCCGCCGGCTCGCACCCGCGACGGCGGTGCTGGTGCTCAGCCAGTACGTCGAGGTCGCCTACGCCGACGAGCTGCTCGCCGACGGCGCGGGCGGGGTCGGCTACCTGCTCAAGGACCGGGTGGCCCAGGTCGAGCAGTTCCTCACCGCGCTGGACGACGTCGTCTCCGGCGGCACCGTCCTGGACCCGCAGGTGGTCTCCCAGCTGTTCGCCCGGCGCCGGCGCGACGACCCGGTGCAGTCGCTGTCGCCACGGGAGCGGGAGGTGCTGGGGCTGATCGCCGAGGGGCACTCCAACGCCGCGATCGCCCGGCAGCTGGTGGTCACCCAGGGCGCGGTGGAGAAGCACACCCAGCACATCTTCGCCAAGCTCGGCCTGGCCCAGGACGAGGACCAGCACCGCCGGGTGATGGCGACCCTGGCCTACCTGCGCAGCTGAGCCGCCGGCGCGCGGGGTGCCGCTGCCGGCCGCCATGAGAGCGCTGGGCGATCGCACGCGGTCGCTGCGCCGGCCGCCGGCCGGTGGAACTGGTTGGCGGATCGTCACCCCCGCCCGGTAGACACCACGCGTGACCGATCTCGCCGACCAGTTCCGCCCGATCACCGCCGAGGAGTGGCCGCGGTTCGTCCGCACCATGCGCACCACCTTCGGCCATGACCACTCCGGCCCGTACATGGACACCCCGGCCCCGGTCGCCGAGCTGGACCGGTCGCTGGCCCTCTTCGACGGCGACCGGGTGGCCGCCACCTCGGGCATCTACAGCCTGGAGATGAGCGTGCCCGGAGCGGTGGTGCCCACCGCCGGCGTCACCTGGGTGACCGTCTCACCCACCCACCGGCGGCGCGGCGTGCTGACCGGGGTCATGCGCCGGCAGCTCACCGAGGTGCACGAGGCAGGGCGGGAACCGGTGGCGGCGCTCTGGGCCGCGGAGTGGCCGATCTACGGCCGCTTCGGCTACGCCCCGGCCGCCTGGCGGGGTGGCTGGACCGGGCAGACCGAGCGGCTGCGGCTGCGCCCGGACGTCGACTGCGGCACCGGCACCGTGCGGCTGGTCGAGGTCGAGGAGTTCCGCCCCGCGGCCGCGACGCTGCACGAGCGGGTGCGCCGGTTCGTGCCGGGCAACATGGCCCGGGACGAGCGGTGGTGGGAGCGGCGGCTGCACGACTCCACCGAGCTGGCCGCGGGCGGCCCGCCCCGCCAGCTGGCACTGCACACCGAGGCCGACGGCACGGTGACCGGGTACGCCAGCTACCGGGTGCGGGCCTCCTGGACCGACACCAGCGAGCCCGAGGGCACGCTGACCGTCGAGGAGGTGCGGGCCAGCACCCCGGCCGGCTACGCCGCCCTGTGGCGGTACCTGCTCGGGCACGACCTGATGCGCACGATCGAGTACCCGCACGGCCCGGCCGAGGACCCCCTGGTGCACCTGCTCGTCGACGGGCGGGCCTGGCACTCCCGACCGGTCGACGCCCTCTGGGTGCGTCTGGTCGACGTGGGCGCGGCGCTCTCGGCCCGCCGGTACCCGGCCCCGCTGGACATGGTGTTCGAGGTGCGCGATCGGTTCTGTCCCTGGAACGACGGGCGCTGGCACGTCTGGGGACACCCGGCCGGTGCTTACAGTGACCGCACCGACCGCGACCCGGACCTGGTCATGGACGTGGAGGCGCTGGCCGCGGCCTACCTGGGCGGGGTCTCGTTCGCCGCCCTGCAGGCCGCCGGGCGGGTCACCGAGGTCAGTCCTGGAGCGGTCACCCAGGCGTCGACGGCGTTCAGTTGGCCGACCGCACCCTGGTGCCCCGACCAGTTCTGATGACGGGCCCCCGTGCCCCCCACCACTCGCAGGCTCGCGGCGGGCCCGGCACGGGGGCCGGACAGCGGCGGCTGTGGGAGGAGCTAGCTGGGCTGGGTGCCGTCCCACTCGTCGAGCGGGGCGCAGTGCCAGCGCCAGGAGGTGACCGGCTCGCGGCCCGGGACGTCGCCGCGGCCGGTCGCCCACAAGAGTGCGGCCCACGGGTCGGGCTCCGCCGGCGCCCACGGGAAGAGCCGGGCCCGGGTCGCCTCGGCCAGCCGGGACGGCGGCGTCCAGTCCAGCCCGCGGTCCATCGCCACGTCACCGGTGTGCAGCAGCAGCTCGGCGCAGCCCATCCCGGCGAACCCGGCGGCGTCGGCGAGGCCCCACTCGTGCGCGCCGCGCTCCTCCGGTCCGGCGGCGTCGACCACCCGGGCCAGCACCTCGGTCGCCGCGGCCAGCTGCAGGCAGGTCTCGGCCAGGTCGGCGTCGGGCCGGCGGACCACGTCGAACGCGCTCACCTCCACCGGACCGGCGACCAGGTCCTGGGCGTACCAGGTCAGGCACGAGGTGATGTGCGCGGCGACCCCGAGGACGTCGGTGCCCAGCGTCGGCACCGCCGCCGAACCGTCGGGCACCCGGGCGAGGAGCTGCTGGACCGCGACGCCGGCGGCCCGCAGGTCGTCCCCGGTCACCGGCGCGGGCTCACGGGGTGCGGGTGGGCAGCCCGCCGGCCGGGCGGTGCCGGTCGCGCTCGTAGTCGGCCAGCAGGGCGATCCGGCGGGCGTGCCGCTCCTCGCCGCTGAACGGCTCGCGCAGGTAGGTCAGCACCAGCGCGGTGGCTTCTTCGACCGTGTGCTGCCGGTTGCCCACCGCGGCGATGTTGGCGTCGTTGTGCTGGCGGGCCAGCTGCGCGGTGGACTCGTTCCAGATCAGCGCAGCCCGGACGCCGGGCACCTTGTTCGCGGCGATCTGCTCACCGTTGCCCGAGCCGCCGATGACGATGCCGAGGCTGCCGGGCTCGGTGACCACCCGCTCCCCCACCTCGAAGCAGAACGGCGGGTAGTCGTCCTGCGGGTCGTACTCGAAGGCGCCGCAGTCGACGGGCTCGAAGCCCTCGTCCGCGAGCACCTGCATCAGGTGGGACTTCAGTTCGAGACCGGCGTGGTCGGTGCCGAGGAAGACGCGCATGGTGCCGATCATCGCAGCACTGCTGGCAGGCTGGCCGGGTGGCGGTGCTCGGGGTCGACGGCTGGCGGGGCCAGTGGGTCGGCGCGCTGCTCGACGGCCGGTCGGTGCGGCTGCAGGTGCTGGCCGACGCCGCCGCGGTGCTCGCCGTCCCCGGCGTCGAGGTGGTGGCGATCGACATGCCGATCGGGCTGTCCGAGGACGGCGTCCGCGCCTGCGACGTGACCGCCCGCAACCTGCTGCGGCCCAGCGGGGCGGCGAGCTCGGTGTTCCCGGCCCCGGTGCGCGCCGTCCTCGCCGCCGCCGACTACGCCGAGGCCCGGGAGCTGAGCCGCGCCGCCGCCCACGGACGGGCCCCGTCGGCACAGACCTTCATGCTGGCCGCGGCGATCCGGGACCTGGACGACGTCCTCGGCGACCCGCCGACCGGGCGGGTGGTCGAGGTCCACCCCGAGCTGGCGTTCCGCCGCGGCCTGGGTGGGGTCACCGACCGGAAGGGCACCGCCCGCGGCAGCGTCCAGCGGCTGCGGGCGCTGCGCGCGGTGATGGACGTCGAGGACGCGCTCGCCGGGGCCCCCGCCGGCGTCCCGCTGGTCGACGCGCTGGACGCCTGCGCCGCCGCCTGGTCGGCCCGGCGGCTGGCGGAGGGCACCGCCGAGTGCGTGGGCGACGGGACGACGGACTCGCGCGGCCGGCCGATGCGGATCTGCTGGTGACCGCGGGCTGGCGGGAGGTCGGCGACCGGGTGTTCGTCCGCCGGCACCGGGAGCTGGATCTCAACTGCGGCCTGGTGGTCGGCGACGGGGGCTGCCTGGTGGTCGACACCCGCTCGCACCTGGGCGAGGGCCGGGCGTTGGCCGAGGCGGTCCGGTCGATCACCCCGCACCCGTGGGCGGTGGTGAACACCCACGCGCACTTCGACCACTGCTTCGGCAACGCCGCCTTCCGCCCGGCCGACGTCTGGGGGCACCGGTCGTGCGCCGCGGAGCTCGAGGCCACCGGGGAGCAGCAGCGCGCCTCGGTCGTCACCGGTCTTCGGGAG
Source organism: uncultured Modestobacter sp. (assembly GCF_947486615.1). GTDB lineage: Bacteria > Actinomycetota > Actinomycetes > Mycobacteriales > Geodermatophilaceae > Modestobacter. Next base: position 47,460 of record NZ_CANKUD010000008.1, on the reverse strand, counting down.
GACGGCGACCCGGCCGCCGAGCTCGTCGCCACCGCGCCGATCGACCCACCCGACCGCCTCGTCGACGACGTCGCCGTCCTCGACGTGGGCGGCCGGGCGGTCACGTTGCGCCACCTCGGTCGCGGGCACACCGGTGCCGACCTGGTGGTGGCCGTGGACGACGTCGTGTTCGCCGGTGACCTGGTCGAGGAGGGCTCGCCGCCGGCGATGGAGGACGCCTACCCGCTGGAGTGGGCGCCGACGCTCACCGCACTGCTCGAGCTGGTGCGGGGGCCCGTCGTCCCGGGGCACGGCAGCGTGGTGGACGCGGACTTCGTGGCCGCCCAGCGCGACGAGCTGGCCCGGCTGGCGGCCTGGCTGTCCGACCCGGCCACGCCCCCGCCCTTCGACGATGTCACCCGGGAGACCGCCCGGACGAGGGTGTGACGCGAGCCCGGCGAGGACCAGCACCCTGGGTCCTTCTCCGGCACGGGGGTGTCGTGATGAGATCTCCGGGCCTGGTCCGAGCAGCGGCGGGGCGCGCCCCGCCGATCCGGAGGATGCCCGTGCCCCACCGGGCCATCGCCCACCCGCTCACCGAGCCCGGCCGGGCCGGCGCCTGGGCGGAGTCCGTCGCCATCCCGCTGGTCTGCATGGACCACGGCTTCCGCTGGGTGTACGTCAACGCGGCCGCCGAGGAGCTGCTGGGGGAACGGCGGGAGGACCTGATCGGCCGCACCCAGTGGGAGATCCACCCGCTGACCCTGGGCACCGACGTCGAGCGCGCCTACCGGCACACGATGAGCACCCGGGAGCCGGTCGACTTCGAGCAGTTCTACCCGCCGCACGACCGCTGGTACCGGATGTCGGTGCGCCCGGCCGACGGCGGCATGGACGTCGAGTTCCACGACATCACCGCCGAACGTCGCCGCACCGGGGCACCCGCGGCGACGGTCGAGGACCCCGCGGCGGTGGACCTGCTGGACCTGCTCACCGAGACCTCGGCGGCACTGACCACCACCCTCGAGGTCGACGAGGGGGTCCGCCGGCTGGCCCGGCTGGTGGTCCCCCGGCTCGCCGACTGGGTCATCGTCAGCACCTACGACGCCGCCGGCGGCGCCCTGGCCGACGTCGCCGTGGTGCACCGGAGCCCGGAGCTGCAGCACGCCGCCGACGTGTACGCCGAGTCCCGCGCAGGCGCCCTCGCCGCGGACTCCCCGGCCCGCCGGGCGATCCGCAGCGGGCGGCCGGTGGTCCTCGGGAACGGCCGGGCCGACCAGGTCGACTCGTTCGTCGCCGAGCTCGTGGTCACCCCGCGGGCCCGGCAGCTGCTGGCCGGCCTGCGGCCGGGCAGCGTCGCCGCCGTCCCGCTGCTGGCCGGTGGCCGCACGGTGGGCCTGCTCAGCCTCTTCCGGGACGTCGGCTCCGCCCCGTGGACCGCCCGGGAGCTGCGCGCCGCCACCGACGTCGCCTCCCGGGCCGGCACGGCGCTGGACAACGCGCGCCTGTTCACCCAGCAGCGCCAGGTCGCCGAGGGCCTGCAGCGCAGCCTGCTCACCGACCCACCCGAGCCCGACTCCTCCGAGGTCGTGGTCCGGTACCTGCCCGCCGCCCAGGCCGCTCGCGTCGGCGGCGACTGGTACGACGCGTTCATCCAGCCCGGCCGCACCACGATGGTGGTGATCGGGGACGTGGTCGGGCACGACATCGAGGCGGCGGCCGCCATGGGCCAGCTGCGCAGCCTCCTCCGCGGCATCGCCGTCTACAGCGACGCCGGACCCGCCGAGGTGCTGTCCGGGCTGGACCGGGCGGTGGACCTGCTGGCCGTCGGCACCATCGCCACCGCAGCGATCGCCCGCTTCGAGCAGACCGGCGCCGAACGGGCGTGCGGTGTCACCCGGATGCGCTGGTCCAACGCCGGGCACCCGCCGCCACTGCTGCTGGACGTCGACGGCCGCGTCACCACCCTCGACGGCCCCCGGCCGGACCTGCTCCTGGGAGTCGACCCGACCGCCGCGCGCACCGAGCACGTCGTGGAGCTGGAGCGCGACAGCACCGTGTTCCTCTACACCGACGGACTGATCGAGCGGCGCGGCCCCGAGGGCCCCCTCGACCTGGACGCCGGACTCGACCGGCTGCGCGAGGCGCTGGCCGAGTTCGCCCACCTGCCGCTGGGTGCACTGTGCGACGCGGTCGTCGAACGGCTGGTGCACGGCCGCCCCGAGGACGACGTCGCGCTCGTGGCGGTCCGCCTGCACCGGCAGGACCGGCCCCGCCCGGCGGAGGCCGGCCCGGGACAGGTGCCGGACGCGGTCCCCGCACCGCCAGGGTCCTGACGCCCCCTCAGGTCAGCCGGCGGACCAGCGGCAGGGGCAGCACGCGCAGCAGACCGGCGATCGGCCGCCAGGGCCACTCCGGTACGTAGGCCCGCACCGGCTCGCGCTCGATCGCCGCGGTCAGGGCGGTGACGCCGGTCTGCAGGTCGACGGTGAACGGCCCGCGGCGGCCGACGTTGATGTCGGTCTCGATGAAGCCGGGGTGGATGGTGCTGACCCGGATCCCGCGGGTGCGGCGGTCGCCCAGCAGGTCGGCGCGGATCCCCTCGGCCAGCACGGCGTCGGCGGCCTTGGAGGTGGCGTACGCCGTGCGGGTGCCGCCCATCCCCCGCACCCCGGCGACCGAGGAGATCACCACCAGGTGACCGCTGCCCTGGGCACGGAACAGCGCCACGGCCGCCTCGCAGCAGGCATGCGTGCCCAGCACGTTGGTGACCAGCACCTGCCGGTTGGGCCTCGCACCGCCGGTGCCGACGGGCGCGCCCTTGCCCAGCCCGGCGTTGGCGACGAACCGGTCGACACCGCCGAGTTCTCCGGCGAGCGCGGGGACGGTCGCCGCGACCGCCTCAGGGTCGTCGACGTCCAGCTCGCCGATGACGACCCGGATGCCCGGGTGCCGGCCCAGCAGCTCCTCGCGGAGCTCGGCCAGCCGGTCCAGCCGGCGGGCCACCAGCACCAGGTCGCGGCCCCGGGCGGCGAACTCCCGGGCCATGCCCTGGCCGAGCCCGGCGCTCGCGCCGGTGATGAAGATCCGCTGACGGACGGGGTGCGGCACCCGGTCATCGTGCCGCACCCCGCCCGTCGCGGCCTGGCACGGCCCCCGTCCAGAGGCTCGGCCCGAGCCTGCGAGGGTGGAGGAGGACGGGGGTCCTTCCTCAGCGGGTGCCGGTGAGCTCCAGGGCGTCGGCGGGGACCGAGGACATGTCCGGGCCGGCGGTTCGGGTGCGCTTGAGCTCCCAGAAGTCCGGCAGGTTGGCCAGCAGGACGGCGCCGTCGAAGGCCTTGCCGGCGTCCTCGCCGGTGGGCACCTTGCTGATCACCGGGCCGAAGAAGGCCACGCCGTCGATGTGCATGACGGGGGTGCCGACGTCGTCGCCCACCGGGTCCATGCCCTCGTGGTGGCTCTTCTCCAGCGCCTCGTCGTACTCCGTCGAGGACGCCGCCCGGGCCAGCTCGGCCGGCAGGCCCGCGCGCTCGAGCGCCGGGGCGATGACGTCCTCGATCTCCAGCCCGTCGTGGTGCCGCAGGGTGCCCATGGCGGTGTAGAGGTCGCCCAGGACGGCGTCACCGTGCTGCTGGGCCGCGGCGACGGCGACCCGCACCGGGCCGATGGCCTTGGCCATCATCTCCCGGTACTCCTCGGGCAGGTCGCGGCCGCGGTTGAGCACCGACAGCGACATCACGTGCCAGTGCAGGTCGATGTCGCGCACCTTCGCCGCCTCCAGCACCCAGCGGCTGGTCAGCCAGGCCCACGGGCACAGCGGGTCGAACCAGAAGTCGACGCGGGCCGTCACGGGGGCGCTCTGCACTGCCTCGGTCATGGGTGCTCCTCAGTCTGTCGTCGGTGCTCCGGGCGCTCGTCCGAGCGGCGACCGGTCGTCTGGGGCCTGCAAGGCAGGCCGTGCCCGGCGTGTTCCCAGGCCCCGTCGCGACCACACCAGACGAGACCGTCGGCCCCGCATGGGAGGCTCCGGGGCGTGGCAGTTCCCAATCTGACTCGTGACGACGCCGCGGCCCGCGCCGCCCTCCTGGCCGTCTCCAGCTACGACCTCTTCCTGGACGTGACCGACGGCCAGGGCCATCCCGGCGAGGAGACGTTCCGCTCGGTCACCACCATCCAGTTCCAGGCCCGCACCGCCGGCGCGGACACGTTCGTCGACCTGGTCGCCGAGCGGGTGCGGTCGGCGACCCTCAACGGGGTGGAGCTGGACGTCAGCGGCTACACCGAGGAGGGCGGCCTCGCCCTGCCGGACCTGGCCGAGTCCAACGAGCTGGTCGTCGACGCCGACTGCCGCTACTCCCGCACCGGGGAGGGCCTGCACCGGTTCGTCGACCCCGAGGACTCACAGGTCTACCTCTACACGCACTTCGAGCCGGCCGAGGCCAAGCGGATGTTCGCCTGCTTCGACCAGCCCGACCTCAAGGCCACCTTCACCGTGCACGTCACCGCGCCCTTCGACTGGCAGGTCGTCAGCAACACCGGCGACCGCACCATCGAGGCCGGCGAGGCCGGGTCCCAGCTGGTGCACTTCACCCCCACCAAGCGGATCTCCACCTACCTGGTGGCGCTGGTCGCCGGCCCCTACGCCCGGGTCACCGACCTGCACGACGGCATCCCGCTGGGCATCTACTGCCGGGCGTCGCTGGCCCAGCACCTCGACCCCGAGGAGATCTTCGCGGTCACCAAGGCCGGGTTCGACTTCTACCACCGGGTCTTCGACTACCCGTACCCGTTCGACAAGTACGACCAGCTCTTCGTGCCCGAGTTCAACGCCGGGGCGATGGAGAACGCCGGCTGCGTGACCTTCCTGGAGGACTACGTCTTCCGGTCCAAGACCAGCCGGGCCCGCTACGAGCGGCGCGCGGAGACGATCCTCCACGAGCTGGCGCACATGTGGTTCGGCGACCTGGTGACCATGCGCTGGTGGGACGACCTGTGGCTCAACGAGTCCTTCGCCACCTACATCTCCACGCTCTGCCAGGCCGAGGCCACCGAGTACACGACGGCCTGGACGACGTTCGCCAACACCGAGAAGAGCTGGGCCTACGCACAGGACCAGCTGCCCTCCACCCACCCGATCGCGGCCGACATGGTCGACGTCGCCGCGGTCGAGGTGAACTTCGACGGCATCACCTACGCCAAGGGCGCCTCGGTGCTCAAGCAGCTGGTGGCCTACGTCGGGCAGGAGGACTTCCTCGCCGGGGTGCGCCGGTACTTCCGCAAGCACGAGTACGGCAACACCACCCTCGACGACCTGCTCAGCGAGCTGTCCGAGGCGTCGGGCCGCGACCTGTCGGACTGGTCGGACCAGTGGCTGCAGACCAGCCAGGTCAACACCCTGCGCCCGGTCTACTCACTCGACGACTCCGGCCGGTACTCCTCGTTCGCCATCGAGCAGACGGCGGTCGCGGCGCACCCGGTGCTGCGTCGGCACCGGCTGGCCGTGGGCCTCTACAGCGACGGCCCCGACGGGCTCACCCGGTCCCACCGGGTGGAGCTGGACGTCGACGGGGCCAGCACCGAGGTCGCCGAGCTGGTCGGCCACCCGGCCGCGGACCTGGTGCTGGTCAACGACGACGACCTCACCTACGCCAAGCTGCGGCTCGACGAGCGGTCACTGGCCACCCTGCGCAGCCGGATCGGCGCGATCCCGGACTCGCTCCCCCGGGCGCTGTGCTGGTCGGCGGCCTGGGACATGACCCGCGACGGTGAGCTCGCGGCCCGCGACTGGGTGCAGCTGGTGCTGGCCGGCGTCGACGCCGAGACCGAGATCAGCGTCGTCCAGTCGCTGCTGGCCCGGGTGCAGACCGCGCTGGCGTCCTACGCCGACCCGGCGTGGGCACCGACCGGCTGGGCGCTGCTGGGTGACAAGGCACTGGCGGCCCTGCACGGCGCGGAGCCGGGCAGCGACGCGCAGCTGCAGTGGTCCCGGACCCTGGCCGCCGCCGCCCGCACCGACGAGCACGTGGCTGCGCTGCGCGGCCTGCTCGACGGCTCGGTGACCGTCGAGGGCCTCGCCGTCGACGCCGACGCACGGTGGGCGTTCCTCCAGGGGCTGGTGGCGCTGGGCGCCGCCGGCGACACGGAGATCGACGCGGAGGCCGCCCGGGACGCCACCGCCACCGGCGCCCGCCGCACGGCCACCGCCCGGGCGCTGCGGCCCACCGCGGAGTCGAAGGCGGAGACCTGGGAGCGGGCGTTCACCGACGAGTCGATCGCCAACGCCGTCCACGAGGCGATGGTCGCCGGCTTCTGGCACCCCGCCCAGCAGGAGCTCACCGCCCCCTACGTGGACCGGTACTTCGCCGACATCCGCGGGCTGTGGGACCGGCGTCCGGGCGAGATCGCGAAGAACGCCGTGGAGTACCTGTTCCCGAAGGTCATCGACGACGCGACCCTCGCCGCGGCCGACGCCTGGCTGGCCGACGAGTCCGCCCCGGCACCGCTGCGCCGGCTGGTGAGCGAGGGCCGGGACGGCGTGGCCCGCGCGCTGTGGGCCCGTCGCCGGGACGCCGCCGCCGGCTGAACGAGGAGCCCCCGGCCCCACCGCGATCCCCACGGCTCGCGGTGGGGCCGGTTGCGGCTGGCTCCAGGCACGGCAGTGGAGCGGGCTCGTGACGGAGGCCGGACAGCGACGAGGCCCCGTCCCCTCAGCGGGGGACGGGGCCTCGTCGCGTCCCGGCGGTGGCCGGGTCGTCCGTGGTCGGCGGGCGTCAGTGGCCGGTGGCGATGCCCCGCGGCGCGTGGTCGCCCAGGCGGCCCGGGTGGCCGGCCGCGTCGGACATCTGCCGCAGGCCGTTGATGATCGCGCCGACGAGGTCACCGGAGCCGAGCCGGCTGGTCATCGACAGGACGGCGAGCGCGCAGGCCCGGTCGGGCAGCCGGCGTGCGGCGGTCGCACCGGTGACGATCTCCAGCACCCGCTGGCCGGGCGACAGGGCGACGAGCACGCTGTTGGCGGTGTCCCCACCGGACCTGCTGTGCAGGTCCTCGGCGGTGGCCCGGGTGTCGGTGCCCAGTTCGCCCACGTAGAGGGTGAACCGCAGCCCGGTCTCCCGGGAGGACATGGTCAGCGCCTCGTCGAGCCGGGCGAGGTCCCGGTAGCTGAACGGCCCGGAGCCGGGCTCCATGACCGAGCTGTTGCCGGTCTCCTGTGTCGCGCTGGGCCCGTACTGGTCGGCGGCCGGCTGCCGGTTGAGCTGCTGGGTCATCGGGGGCGTGTCTCCGGAGGATGGCGGGAGCTGGGCGGCGGAGGTGCTCATCGTCGGTTCACCAGGTCCCGCGGGCGCCACCGGCGGCGGTGCGCCGGGTCGCATCATGGCTGTACTCGGAGCCGTGCGGGTGCTGGCCGATGGCCAGCGCCGAGGCGGTGGCGCCCGGCCCCGGGGCTGCGTGCCCGGTGGCCCCGTGGTCGTCGTCGTGGCCACCGACCACGCCGGGGACGTCGGGGTGCGGCTCGTACCAGACGGCTTCGTGCTGCCAGGGCTGGCCGGGGCGGTACTGCGTCCGGTCCTTGCCGCGGCCGGGGATCAGCGTCGCCGCCGCGAACAGCAGCACCACCACCAGCGGGACGACGCCGTAGATGAGCACGGTCTCGATCACGGGCATGGCCGCAATCTACCGGGAGCCCCGCTCACCGGCCCGGCAGGACGGTCACCAGAGCGCGGGGTGTCGGTGCGCCCAGGGCCGGGCCTCCTCGAGCTGGGCCGACAGCGAGATCAGCGTCGCCTCGTCGGCCGGGCGCCCCACCAGCATCGTGCCGACCGGCAGCCCGCCCGCCGTCCACCACAGCGGCACGCTGACCGCCGGCTGGCCGGTGACGTTGTAGACGGCCGGGAAGGCGGCGTAGCGCTTCTGCCGCTCGAAGTCCTCGGCCCCGTCGTCACCGAACCAGCCCACCGGCCGGGGCGGCATGGTGCAGACCGGGGCGAGCAGCACGTCGAGGTGGCTGGTCGCCTGGACGAACCGTCGGGAGAAGACCCGCAGCCGGAACATCGCCTCCATCGCGTCCTGGGCCGAGAGAGCCAGGCCGCGGTCGCGGAGGAACCGGGTCAGCGGCCGGAGCTCCCCCAGCTGCGCCGCCGGGACCGGCAGGGTCGTCGCCGAGAGCGCCCAGACCACCTCGAAGGCACCGAAGACCTCCGGGGTCAGTGGTGAGGCCGGCAGGTCCTCGACGTCGTGCCCGAGGTCGGACAGCAGGGCGGAGGCGTCCTCGAAGGCGGCCCGCACCTCCGGGTCGAGGTCGGCGCCGGGCATGCCGGAGTCCAGGTAGCGGCCGATCCGCAGCCGGCCCGGCGCGCGGTCGGCGTGGCCCAGGAAGGTCTCCCCCGCCGGCAGGGGCGGAGCCCAGTACGGGTCGCCCACCACCGGCCCGGCCATCGCGTCCAGCATCGCCGCGGCGTCGCGCACCGTCCGGGCCAGCGGGCCCTGCACGCCCAGCCCGGTGGTCTCGCTGCCCAGCGGCGCGTTGCTCACCCGGCCGCGGCTGGGCTTGATCCCGAACAGCCCGTTGATGCCGGCCGGGATGCGGATCGAGCCCCCGCCGTCCGAGCCGTGCGCGAAGGGCAGCATCCCGGCGGCGACCGCGGCCGCGGCCCCGCCGCTGGAGCCACCGGCCAGCAGCGTGGTGTCCCAGGGGCAACGGGCCGGGCCGGCCAGGCCGTTGTCGGTGTAGCAGGGGAAGCCGAACTCCGGGGTGTTGGTCTTGCCCAGGCTGATGGTGCCGGCCGCGGCGAGCGCGGTGACCACGGCGTCGTCCACCGCGGGGACGAAGTCGGCCAGCACGGTCGACCCGAACGTGGTGCGCACCCCGGCGGTGTTCGCCAGGTCCTTGATCGCGGTCGGGACGCCGTGCAGCGGGGGCAGGTCGGCGTTGTCGAGCACCGCCCGGTCGGCGGCCGCGGCCTGCGCCCGGGCCCGCTCGGGGGTCACGGTGAGGAAGGCGCCGACGGCGGCGTCCAGCGCTTCGATCCGGGCGAGGGAGTGCTCGACCAGCTCGGTGGCGCTCACCTCCTTCCCGCGGACCGCGGCCGCCTGCTCCAGCGCGGTCAGGTCGTGCAGCTGCGTGCCGGTCGATGAGGTCACGGCCGGACGCTAGCGGGTGATCAGCTCGGGTCCACCGGCGTCTCCGCCCCGTCGTGGCCCCGCTGGGCACGGGGTCGGCCCGCACGCGCGAGAGGATCGGCCCGTGGACCTCTCCCGCGACGCCGCCCTGGCCGCCGACGTCACCGACCCGCTGGCCGGCTTCCGCGCCCGCTTCACCGGCACGGACGACGACGGCCCCGACCGGCTGCTCTACCTGGACGGCAACTCCCTGGGCCGGCTGCCGCGGGAGACCCCGGCCGCGGTCGCCCGGGTCGTCGAGCAGGAGTGGGGCACCGGGCTGGTCGGCTCCTGGCGGGACTGGGTGGAGCAGTCCCGCAGGATCGGCGACGAGCTGGCCGCCGGGGTGCTCGGTGCCCGGCCGGGTGAGGTGCTGATCAGTGACACCACCAGCGTCGACCTCTACAAGCTGCTGGTCGCCGCCGTCGACGCCCGGCCCGGCCGCGACGTCCTGATCTGCTGCGCCGACGACTTCCCGACCGACCGCTACATCGTCGCCGGGGTCGCCGACTCCCGCGGCCTGACCGTGCGCGAGGTCGAGGCGCACATCGACACCGGGCTCGACCTCGCCGTCCTCGCCCGGGCACTGGACGAGCGGGTCGCGGTCGTCGTGCTGTCCCAGGTGGCCTACCGCTCCGGCGCCCTGGTCGACGTCGCCGAGGTCACCCGGCTGGCCCGCGAGGCGGGCGCGCTGGTGGTCTGGGACCTCAGCCACGGGGCCGGCGCCGTCCCCGCCGACCTGACCGCCGCCGGCGCCGACCTCGCCGTCGGCTGCACCTACAAGCACCTCAACGGCGGTCCGGGCGCACCGGCGTTCTTGTACGTGCGCCGGGAGCTGCAGGAGCAGCTGCGCCAGCCGATCTGGGGGTGGTTCGGCCAGCATGACCAGTTCGCCATGGGCCCGGCCTACGAGCCGGCCGAGGGCGTGGACCGGTTCGCCGTCGGCACTCCCCCGGTGCTCGCGATGGCCGCGGTCGAGGTGGGCGTGCGGCTGACCGCGGAGGCACGGATCGAGCGGATCGCCGCGAAGGCGCAGGCGCTCACCGGGCTGGTGATCGAGCTGGCCGACGCCTGGCTGGCCGAACACGGCGTCACCGTCGCCAGCCCGCGGGACGCCGCCCGCCGCGGCGCGCACGTGAGCCTGGCGCACCCCGCCGCCTGGCAGCTGACCCAGGCGCTGATCGAGCGCGGCGTCGTCCCGGACTTCCGCACGCCCGACCGGCTGCGGCTCGGCCCGGCGCCGCTGTACACCCGGTTCGTCGACGTCTGGGACGCCATGGACCGGCTGCGTACCGTGCTGTCGGACCGGTCGTACGAGAGCCACCCGGTCGAGCGCAGCCGGGTGACCTGAGTCAGGACTCGGCGAAGACGATGAAGTTGTCGTCGGTGGTGCGGCCGTCGTCGTCGACGAAGCAGGTGATCAGCACGAGTCGGCCCGGCATGACCGTCCAGACGTCGGTCGCACCAGGCAGCGCGTCCTTGCTGTACCGCTCGGTGCGGGTGATCGTGTAGTCGACGCTGCTGTCGGGGGTCTCCACCGTCACCACGTCGCCGGTGGAGACCCCGGCACCGTGGTCACCGGGCATGAGCGGGTTGAACGCCGCCGCGCCCTTGGTCCAGGAGTGCCCGGCGATGTAGACGGTGTTGTCCGGCTGCGCACCGGGTTCGCCATAGGGCCGCACCCAGTAGCTGTCGGCCATGGTGGGCGGGTCGATCACCCCACCCGTCGGCGTCAGCGGGAGCACGGCGACGTCGACGCCCACGGACGGCAGCTCCAGCCGCACCGACGAGGACTTCGGCGGCTCCACCGGCGTGTCCACCGGCACCTCGACCGGGGCGGGCTCCGTCACGACGGGCGCCGGGGCCGGGGTCGGGGTCGGTTCGACGGTCGGGGCCACCGGGGACGGCACCGCGGCGGCGCGCACCGCCGGGTCGTCGCGGCTGCCGTTGAGCACCAGGGCGAACAGCAGCGCGACCACGCCGAGCAGGGCGGCCCCCGCGAGGGCCGCCCTGCGAGGGGTCCACTGGACCGGGAGCCGCACGTCAGGCCCGGGCGGCCGAACGGCGCGACCGCACCACGACCCCGGCGCCGGCCAGTGCGACGAGCGAACCGAGGGTGATCGGCAGGAGAGCGGGCGTGCCGGCGTCCCCACCGGTCTCCGAGCGCAGTCCCGGGTTCACCGCGGGTGCGATGACCTCGATCACCGAGTACGTGCCGGAGACCACCTGCCCTGCGCCGTCACCAGCGACCGAGACGAGCAGGTAGCGCCCGGGCTCGGTGCTGTCGGGGACCTCCATGGTGGCCGTCCGCCGGTCCGCGGAGAGGGTCGACTCGAGCGGGAGGGACATCCCCTCGATCAGGTCGGTGCTCAGGAAGTCGTTCAGGGAGAAGTCGCTGACCCCCAGGTCGGGGATGCCGAGCTCGGTCAGGTGCGACGAGGCGGGCAGGACGACGTCCATGGACGTGCCGGCCGTCACCTGGACCGAGGAGCAGGCGGGGAGCTCGAGATCGCTGTACTGGCAGCCCACGGCGGACGAGGTCACGACCTGGCTGGTCAGTGTCACGGCAGCCGGCGCCGCCGCCGAGAACTCCAAGGTCCAGAGCGCCGGGTCGACGAAGGTGCTCCAGCTCCCCAGCGTGGACGCCAGGTCGGTCAGTGCGAGACGCCCCGTCGGGCCGTTGGCACCGTCGTCTGCCGGCATGTCGATCCGGTAGGTGCCGCTGCCGAGGTCCGTGACCACCAGCAGGTCCGCCGGCGCAGCCGCACCGGTGGAATACGTACGGGTCGGGGTGATCCCGTCGGCGCCGACCAGGTCCAGGGAGGCGCCGGGTGTCGGCCCGGCAGGGGCCACCTGCGGCGGCAGGGTGACGGTCACCGCGCCACCCCAGGCGACCGGGATCGTCTCGAACCCGCTGCCGGGGAGCGGGCTCTGCACCGGCAGCGGGCCGTAGTTCTGCGACGGCCGCAGGTTGGACTCCACCGACTCCGGCGTCAGGGTGGTCGTGGGGTTCGTCGGCGCGGCACCGGCAGCCGATGCACCCAGCCACAGCGAGGCCACGGCGGCCAGGGCGACCACCCCAGCGTGAGCGAACGGACGACGAGCGGGAACGCGCGACGCGGGGCGGGATGACATGAGGAGGGACGCCTCTCTGGCAGGGGGCGACGCCCACGTGGCGCCACTGGCGCGGAACCTATCCGGCTGCCACGCATGGGCCGGTACAAGTCTGTGGATGTCGCCGAGTGGGCGATGCAACGGACTCAGGAGTTGCCAACTGCACCACCGGTCACAGCGGCTGCCGCACCAGTGCGGCGGCCAGTTCTGCGCATGAGTGGGCAGAACTGTGCGGCAGCCGCCGCTGTGGAGTGCCTGGTCAGGCGCTCACGGAATCCGGCATGCCCAGCCACTCGTGCCACCTCGGGTCGACCGTGCGGTGCCCGAGCAGTCGCCAGGCCGCCCCGCTGGGCGCCCCGGGCGGGTGCGGCAGCGACCAGCCCATCTCCGCCAGCGACCGGTCGGCCTTGGTGTGGTTGCACCGCCTACAGGCCGCCACCACGTTGTCCCAGGTGTGCGTGCCCCCGCGGCTGCGCGGCACCACGTGGTCGATGCTGGTCGCCGAGCCGCCGCAGTAGACGCAGGTCGACCCGTCGCGGGTGAACACCGCCCGCCGGGACAGCGGCACCTGCACCGGGTAGGGCACCCGCACGTAGCGGGTCAGCCGGACGACGATCGGGACGGCCACGGTCACCCGCTCGGCGTGCACCTCGTCGTCGGTGACGTCGACGGCCTCGGCCTTCGCCGCCAGGACCAGCACGATCGCGCGGCGGCTGGAGACCACGCACAACGGCTCGTAGGTGGCGTTGAGCAACAGGGTGGCGGCAGTGGTGGACGACGCCGGGGCGGGCGCGGGCGGACCGGGGGCAGGGCCGCGCCGCGCACCGGTCGACCCCGGCGCGGACGACCCCAGAGCGGTGATCGACACGGGACACCTCCGAGTGCCCGTGGCCACCGACGGCTTCGACAGCCCACGGGCACCCTCATCCTGCCCTGGGGACGGCGGTCTCGGCCATCGAGTGAGCTGAGCGGTCCGTCGGTGGTCGCCACTACGGTCGGTTCGTGCGCTACCCCGACGCCCCCCGCCTGGACCTGGTCGACGACCTGCACGGTCACCCGGTCGCCGACCCCTACCGCTGGCTGGAGGACCCCGACGACCCGCGCACCACCGCCTGGGCCGCCGCCCAGGACGAGCTCGCCGCCGAGCTGCTCGCCGGCCTCCCGGCCCGGCCGCTCTTCGCCGACCGGCTGGCCCAGCTGGTGCACGCCGGCGCCGTCGGCGTCCCGGTGGAGCGCCGCGGCCGCGCCTTCTCCACCCGCCGCGACCCGGGTCAGGAGCACGCCGTCCTGCGGGTCACCGAGCCCGACGGCAGCGTCCGGGTGCTGGTCGACCCGACCACCCTCGACCCGGCCGGCACCACCACGCTGGACGCCTGGCAGCCCTCCTGGGAGGGCGACCGGCTGGCCTACCAGCTGTCGGTCGGCGGCGACGAGGAGTCGCAGCTGTTCGTGCTCGACGTGGCCACCGGCGAGGTGCTCGAGGGCCCGATCGACCGGTGCCGCTACTCCCCCGTCGGCTGGCTGCCCGGCGGCGACGAGCTGTTCTACGTCCGCCGGCTGGCCCCGGAGCTGGTGCCGGCGGGTGAGGAGCAGTTCCACCGGCGGGTGTGGCGGCACCGGGTGGGCAGCGACCCGGACACCGACGTCCTGGTGCACGGCGAGGGCAGCGACCCCTCCACCTACTTCGGTGCCCGCACCAGCGCCGACGGGCGCTGGCTGGTCGTCTCCGCCTCGGTCGGCACCGCCCCACGGGACGACGTGTGGCTGGCCGACCTGGCCGGGGACGGCGCGCTCCGCGAGCTCCAGGTGGGCGTGGACGCGCAGACGTCGGCCTGGGTGGCCCGGGACGGTCGGCTGTGGCTGCACACCGACCGGGACGCCCCGCGCAGCCGGCTGGTGGTGGCCGACCCCGCAGACCCGGCCAGCTGGGCGCCGTCGGCCTGGCGGGAGGTCGTCCCGCAGTCCGACGACGGGGTGCTCTCCGACGTGGCCCTGGTCGACGGCCCGGACGGCGACCTGCGGGTGCTCGCCGTGCACGCGGTGGACGCCACCGACCGGCTGTCGCTGTGGGCCGGGGACGGCAGCGGCCGGCTGGCCGAGGTGACCGACCTGCCTCCGGGCAGCGTCACCGGGGTGAGCGCACCGCCGGAGGGCGGCAGCACGGCCTGGGTCGGGTTCACCGACCACTCGACGCCACCGTCGGTGCTGCGCTGGGACGCCGGGACCCCGGCCGCCCTGACGACGCACGAGCAGGCCCCGGTGGCCGGCGAGGTGCCCGCGGTGCAGGTGACCGAGGCGCACGCGACCTCCGCCGACGGCACGCCGGTGCACCTGTTCGTGCTCTCCCCCTCGGGCCTCCCGGACAGCCCGCGGCCGACGGTGCTGTACGGGTACGGCGGGTTCAACGTCTCGCTCACCCCGGCCTACAGCGCGCAGGCGCTGTCCTGGGTGGCGGCCGGCGGGGTGTGGGTGGTGGCGAACCTGCGCGGCGGCTCCGAGCACGGGGAGGAGTGGCACCGGGCCGGGATGCGGGAGCGCAAGCAGAACGTGTTCGACGACTTCGCCGCGGCCGCCGAGCACCTGATCGCCGAGGGCTGGACGACGCCGGCCCAGCTGGCGGTGATGGGCGGCTCCAACGGCGGGCTGCTGGTGGGCGCGATGACCACCCAGCACCCCGACCTGGTCGCCGCGGTGGTCTGCAGCGCCCCGTTGCTGGACATGGTCCGCTACGAGCTCTTCGGGTTGGGCCGCACCTGGAACGACGAGTACGGCACCGCCGCCGACCCGGTCGAGCTGGGCTGGCTGCTCGGCTACTCCCCCTACCACCGGGTGGTCGAGGACACCGACTACCCGGCGGTGCTGTTCACGACCTTCGAGTCCGACACCCGGGTCGACCCGCTGCACGCCCGCAAGCTGGCCGCGGCACTCCAGCACGCCACCACCGCCGACGCCCCGATCGTGCTGCGCCGGGAGCTGTCGGTGGGGCACGGCGCCCGGGCGGTCAGCCGCACGGTCGGGCTCGCCGCCGACCAGCTGGCGTTCCTGGCCGCCTACACCGGGATGACACCCGTCCCCGAGTGAGGCGTCCACCGGGCGACGCCCGGGTCCCGGGTCCCACGGACCCGGCACACCCGGGCGTCGCCCGGACCGGCCGGAGACGTTGGGGGTGACCCGGCGGGACGAGCGCCTCACCTGCGAACTCTCCGGTTCCGGAACGTCGGCGAACCGCCGCGCGTCGTCGCCAGGGGTCATCGACCGGATCAGTTCCACCTGCCACACTCCTGCGTCATGAAGCGCGCACAGGCGGTCACCGCGGGGTCGGCCGCCGCCGGCTCGGACGCAGGTCCACGCTGAGCCGCCGTCGTCCCGGGCCCGCCGGCCCGGGCAGCCGGCCGGCCACCTTCGGCCAGGTCTTCGCGGTGCGCGAGTTCCGCCCGCTGTTCGGCTCCTACCTGCTGTCCACGATCGGCGACGAGCTGGCCCGCGTCGCGCTGACCGTGCTCGTCTACCAGCGCACCGACTCCGCGCTGCTGTCCGCGGTCACCTTCGCGATCAGCTACCTGCCGTGGGTCCTCGGCGGTCCGGTGCTCGCCGCGCTGGCCGACCGGCTGCCCCGGCACCGGGTGCTGATCAGCAGCGACGT
Source organism: uncultured Modestobacter sp. (assembly GCF_947486615.1). Lineage (GTDB taxonomy): Bacteria > Actinomycetota > Actinomycetes > Mycobacteriales > Geodermatophilaceae > Modestobacter. The sequence goes on along the minus strand of NZ_CANKUD010000008.1, from coordinate 31,565 downwards.
GGCCCGCGCCGTCCTGGTCGCGACGATGGCCGCACCGGGCATGCCGCTGCCCCTGCTGCTGGCCCTGCTGCTGCTGGTCTCGCTGTGCTCGCCACCGTTCGAGGCGGCCCGCTCGGCGCTCATGGCCGATGTGCTGGAGGGCGACCGCTACGCCGTGGCCACCTCGCTCACCGGGGTGACCGCCCAGGTCGCCCAGCTGATCGGCTTCCTGCTCGGCGGCGCGCTGCTGCTGCACTTCTCCCCCGCCGTGGCGCTGCTGCTCAACGCCGCCACCTTCGCCGTCTCCGCCGTCTGGCTGACCGTGGGGCTGCAGCGACGTCCCGCACCGGGCCTGGCGGACGCCGAGGACGAGGTGCGGTCGATCTGGCGGGACACCGCCAGCGGCGTGCGCTTCCTCGCCTCGGCCCCCCGGCTGCTGGCCATCGTCGGGGTGCTGTGGGTCGCCGCCCTCTTCGTCAACGCCCCCGAGGGGATCGCCACCCCGCTGGGCCTGCAGCTGCAGGGCACCACCGCCGCGGCCGGCGTGCTGCTCGCCGCCGCGCCGGCCGGCACCGCCCTCGGCGGTCTGGTGGTGGGCCGGTTCTGCCCGCCGCACGTCCGTGAACGACTGCTGGCCCCGCTCGTCGCGCTGTCCCTGGGCGGCGTGCTGCTGGCCGGCCTGGTGCCGCTGTGGCTGGGCACCGGCACCACCGCGTTCGTGGCGGTCGTGGCGCTGTTCTTCGTGGCCGGGGTCGGCGGGGCCTGCTCCATCCCGCTGAACGTGGCCTTCGTGCAGGCCGTGCCCAGCGCCTTCCGGGGGCGGGCGTTCGGGGTCGCCGCCGCCGGGCTCGCCGGCGTCCAGGGGCTGGGTGTCGTCCTGGCCGGGCTGGGCGCGGAGGTGCTGCGGCCGAGCACCGTGGTGGCGCTGTCCGGCGCGATCGGCCTGGTCGCCGTCGTCGTCCCGCTGGTGGCGCTGCACCGCAACCGCGCCCGGACGGGTCACGGAGACGACGCCCACGTGGCCCCGGACGTCTCCGCTGAGGGAACATCGCAGGCATGAGCGAGACGAGCCGGCCGCTGCCCGACGCGGCCACCTTCTACGCGGAGATCGGCGGAGAGCCCACCTTCCGCAGCCTCGTCGCGCACTTCTACGCCGCCGTCCGGGAGGACCCGGTGCTGCGGCCGATGTACCCGGCCGACGACTGGGACGGCGCGGAGACCCGGCTGCGGATGTTCCTCGAGCAGTACTGGGGCGGGCCACGCACCTACTCCGAGGAGCGGGGGCACCCGCGCCTGCGGATGCGGCACGCCCCCTTCGCCGTCGACCGCGTGGCCCGGGACGCCTGGCTCACCCACATGCGCGCCGCCGTCGACTCCCTCGGGCTCACCGCCGAGCAGGACGCGACGTTGTGGGGTTACCTGGAGATGGCAGCGCACAGCATGCAGAACCAGTAAGGACCCCGCTCCCCCTCCCGCCTCGCAGGCTCGGCGCGAGCCTCTGGAGCGGGGCCGTACCTGCACAGACCCCTGAGGAGCCCGGTGACCGCGGTCCCGCCAACGACCACGACCCCCGACTGGTGGCGGGAGGCGGTGTTCTACCAGGTCTACGTCCGCAGCTTCGCCGACGGCACCGGCGACGGGGTCGGCGACCTGGCCGGCATCCGCGCCCACCTGCCGTACCTGGCCGAGCTCGGCGTCGACGCGCTGTGGATCACGCCGTTCTACCCCTCGCCGATGCACGACCACGGCTACGACGTCGCCGACCCCCGGGGTGTCGAGCCGGTCTTCGGCGACCTGCCCGGTTTCGACGCACTGCTCGCCGACGCCCACGAGCGCGGCATCCGGGTGACGATCGACCTGGTGCCCAACCACAGCTCGCACGACCACGAGTGGTTCACCGAGGCGCTGGCCTCACCGCCGGGCTCCCCCGCCCGGGCGCGGTACTTCTTCCGCGACGGATCCGGCCCGCACGGCGACTCCCCGCCGAACAACTGGCCCTCGGTGTTCGGCGGGCCGGCCTGGACCCGGGTGCCCGACGGGCAGTGGTACCTGCACCTGTTCGCCCCCGAGCAGCCCGACCTGGACTACTCGAACCCCGAGGTCGTCGCCGACCTGGAGGAGACGCTGCGGTTCTGGCTGGACCGCGGGGTCGACGGTTTCCGGATCGACGTCGCGCACGGCATGGCCAAGCCGCCCGGCCTGCCGGACATGGTCCCGGCCGAGGACACCGGCCTGTTCGCCGACGACGGCCCCGGCGACCTGCGCTTCGACCAGGACCACGTGCACGCGCTGCACCGCCGGGTCCGGGCGGTGCTCGACCAGTACCCCGACCGGATGGCCGTCGGCGAGGTGTGGGTGTTCGACGACGAGCGGTTGTCGCACTACCTGCGCCCCGACGAGCTGCACCTGGCGTTCAACTTCCGGCTGCTCACCGCGGAGTGGGGCGCCGACGAGCTGCGCGCGGCGGTGGAGCACTCGCTGAACACGGTGGCGCCGACGCCGGCGCCGGCCTGCTGGGTGCTGTCCAACCACGACCGGCCCCGGCACGTCACCCGCTACGGCGGCGGTGAGGTGGGCACCCGGCGGGCGCGCGCCGCGGCGCTGCTCCAGCTGGCACTGCCCGGCGTGGCCTACGTCTACAACGGCGACGAGCTCGGCATGCCCGACGTCGACCTGCCCGACGAGGTGCTGCAGGACCCGATCTGGGAGCGGTCCGGGCACACCGAGCGGGGCCGGGACGGCTGCCGGGTGCCGGTGCCGTGGTCCGGCGACGAACCGCCCTACGGCTTCTCCTCCACCGCCGACACCTGGCTGCCGATGCCGCCCGGCTGGGGGCCGCTCACCGCCGCGGCCCAGACCGGGGACGCCGACTCGATGCTGTCGCTGTACCGGGAGGCGCTCGCGCTGCGGCGCGGCCCGGCGTTCCGGGGGGACGGCGTGGAGTGGCTTCCCGCGCCGGACGGGTGCCTGGCCTTCCGGCGTCCCGGTGGGCTGGTGTGCCTGCTCAACCTCTCCCCCGCGCCGGTGCCGCTGCCCGAGGGGCAGGTGCTGCTGGCCAGCGGGCCGGTCGTCGACGGGCAGGTCCCGGTCGACGGCGCGGTCTGGCTCAGCGCCTGAGCGGAGGCCTCCCGGGACCTGTCGTCCCGGGAGGCGCGGTGCCCCACGACCGGTAGCATCCAGGTAGTTGCACAGCGTCGCGGGAGACGCTGGAACCACCGTCCGCCGGCTCCGTCCGGGGACGCTTCCCGGGGAGGCCTGCCCGCCATGGCGTTGCTGCAGGTCGATGGACTGACGAAGTCCTTCGGTGCCCGACGCGTCCTGCGCGACGTGTCGTTCGCGCTCGAGCAGGGCGAGGTCGTCGGGCTCGTGGGGGCCAACGGAGCGGGCAAGTCGACGCTGGGCGACGTCCTGGCGGGCATCACCGCGGCCGACTCCGGGGCGATGACGCTGGCCGGCCACCCCTACGCACCGCTGTCCGCCGAGGACGCCCGGCACCTCGGGGTCGGGGTCGTCCAGCAGCTGGTCCGGATCGACCCGGGGCTCACCGTCGCCCAGGCGGTGTTCCGCGGGACGCCGCAGGCCGGGCGCCCGCAGGCCGAGCTGCGCCGGCAGGCCCAGGTGCTGCTCGCCGAGGTGGCCCTGGACGTCGACCCGGACACCGTGATCGGCGAACTGCCGCACTTCGTGCACGGGGTGGTGGAGATCGCCCGCGTGCTCGCCGAGGACACCCGGCTGGTCGTGCTCGACGAGGTCTCGGCCGCGCTGCTGCCGGTGGAGGTCGAGGGCCTGCACGCCGTCACCGGCCGGCTCAGCCGCCAGGGCCGCGGCGTGCTCTACATCAGCCACCGGCTGCCGGAGATGCTGGCCGTGGTCGACCGGGTGCTGGTGCTGCGTGAGGGCAGGATCGCCCTGGACAGCCCGGCCGCCGCGCTCGACCCGGTGCGGCTCGCCGCGGAGACCGTGGGTGAGCCGGTGGCGCTGCCGGCACCACGGGTGGCCACGCTCCCCCGACCGGACGACGCCCCGGCGCCCGCGCCGCGGCCGGTCGGCTCGGACGACGTGACCCTGCAGGTGCGCAACCTGCGGGTGCCCGGCGCGGTCGAGGGCGTGGACCTGCTGCTGCACCGCGGCGAGGTGATCGGGCTGACCGGTCACCGGTCGTCCGGGCTGGGTGAGCTCGTCGGCGCCCTGTCCGGCGAGCTGCCCGCGATCACCGACGAGCTGCTGCTGCACGGGGAGCCCCGGTCGCTGGGCTCGGCGACCGGCGCCGACGTGCTGCGGGTGCCCGCCTACCGCCCCGACGACGACGCCTACGGGGTGGACCCCGGCGAGACGATCGCCCGCACGCTCACCCAGGAGCAGTGGGGCGCCCTCACCGACATGCGCCAGGAGATCGCCACGCTGCGCAGCGTGATCCGCACCGTCCACCAGATGGACGTGAAGACGCTGAGCATCCGCACGGTGTTCGGTGCGCTCTCGGGCGGTGACCAGCACAAGATCGCCCTGGCCCGGTGGATGTCCGCCTCCGCGCAGGACGTCGTGGTGCTGCACGAGCCCACCCGCGGGCTGGACGTGCGCGCCCGCCACCAGGTGCGCCGGCTGCTGGACGACGCCACCGCCTCCGGCACGTCGGTCGTCGTGGTGTCGGTGGACCCCGACGAGCTCGCCGAGTGCTGCGACCGCGTCGGCATCGTCTCCGGCGGCCGGGTCGCCCGGTGGATCGACCTCGACGAGCTCGCCGCCGACGCGTTCCGCGACCGGATCGCCGAGGCCACCTCCGCGGCCTGACCGCCCGATCGGCGCCACATCGGTCGAGGCAGCTCCTCCGTCCCCGCCCGGGGCGCACAACGGCGGCGCGCCCCGGGTGGGGCAGCGCCGCCGAGGGCCGAGCGGTCGGGTCAGACGCTGACGCTGCCGGCGACCGCGCGCAGCTTGTGCCGGGCCAGCGCCAGGTTCGCCGTCGCCCGGTCGAGCACCAGGTAGATGAACAGGCCGGCGTTGCCCTGGCCCTTGAGCACGTTGATCAGGTGGTACTGGCCGGCCAGGGTGATCAGGATGTCCTCGATCTCGTCCTTGAGCTCCAGGTCGGAGATGGTGCGCAGCTTGGCGCGGACGACGTTGGAGTTGCCGGCGGCCGCGACGTTGAGGTCGAAGCCGGGTGCGCCGCCGGTCGCGAGGGCCATGCCGCTGTCGATGTCGACGATCGCGGCGCCGTTGGCGCCCTCGATCGCGAGCAGGTCGGCGATGACGTTGTCGAGCTGTGCCACGGGTGGGGCTCCTGTCGTTGTCGGGAGGGGACGCAGCGGGGTGCCGTGCCCTGGGTCAGTGGGCGGGACGAGCGCGGAGCGCCGGGGCGGCGGGGCCGCCTCGGCCCGGTGCCGAGCCCCCTGGTCATCGGTGGGCGGGGCGTCGGCCTCGGGCGGCAGGGCGGGCCGGGAGCCGTCGTCGGGCGCCCGGTCCGTCTGCCGCACCGGTTCCGGCTGCTGCACCGGTTCCGACGCGGTGGGCCGCGGCAGGGGTCGAGTCCATGACCACAGCGCTGCCCACCACCCGGTTGCCATGCCCTTGTTCCGCCTTCGCCGAGGGGCTCAGGACCTCAGACAACACGCCTCCCGAGGGCCCGGCAAACCGGCCGACGTACCTGCAGGTGAGCGGGCCGCCACCCAGTGCGATCGGTCCGGGATCGTCGGGAGCCATCCCGCGGGCGGGCCCTGACCACCCATCCGCCGTCGCCGGCCAGCGCCCGGGCGGCGGCCTCCGGGCCACCCTCCGGTACCTTCCGCCCGGAACGCAGGCCCGCCGGCCCGCTGCGTGGAGGAGACGACGTGAAGACCCGCGACCTGGCCTACACGGCCCTCTTCGCCGCCATCATCGCGGTGCTGGGCACGCTGCCGGCCATCAACGTCGGCCCGGTGCCGATCACCGCGCAGACCCTCGGCGTCATGCTCGCCGGCAGCGTGCTGGGCGCCCGCCGTGGCTTCCTCGCCGTCCTGCTGTTCCTGGTCCTGGTGTCGATCGGGCTGCCGCTGCTGGCCAGCGGCGCCGGCGGCCTGGCGCCGTTCGCCGGTGCGTCGGCCGGCTACCTGTACAGCTGGCCGATCGCCGCCGCCGTCATCGGCTGGCTGACCGAGCGCACCTGGGACCGCTACAACGTCGCCCTCGGCATGGTGGCCAACGTCCTGGGCGGCATCGTGGTGATCTACGCGATCGGCGTCCCGGTGCTCAAGGTCGTCGCCGGTCTGCCCTGGGACACCGCGCTGTGGAGCGGTGCTGCCGTCTTCGTCCCGGGCGACCTGGTCAAGGCCTTCGCCGCCGCGGCGATCGCCGACGTGGTGCGGCGCAGCTACCCGGTGATCGAGCGTCCGCGGCGGGCCGCCGGCGCCCGGTGAGGCTCCGTCGGCCCGGTGCCCGCGCCGCCGGCAGCGAGGTCGCCACCGGCAACGAGGTGGCCGACCCCGCCCGCGGCATCGAGCTGCGCGGGGTCGGGCACCGCTACGGCGAACGCGTGGTGCTCGAGGGCATCGACCTGACCCTGACCGAGCAGCGGGTCGGCGTGATCGGCGCCAACGGGTCGGGCAAGAGCACCTTCGCCCGGCTGCTCAACGGGCTGGTCGTGCCCACCGAGGGGCGGGTGCTCGTCGACGGGCTGGACACCGGCACGCAGGTGCGCGCGGTGCGCCGCCGGGTGGGCTTCGTCTTCCAGGACCCGGACGCGCAGATCGTGCACCCCACCGTCGCGGAGGACGTCGCCTACGGGCTGGAGAACCAGGGTGTGCCCGCCGACGAGCGCACCGTGCGGGTCGCCGAGGTGCTGGCCCGGTACGGGCTCGCCGGGCACGCCGACCACCCGGCGCACCTGCTCTCCGGCGGGCAGAAGCAGCTGCTGGCGATCGCCGGGGTGCTGGTCATGCGGCCGGCCCGCATCGTCTTCGACGAACCGACCACGCTGCTGGACCTGGTCAACGCCCGCCGGATCGCCGAGCTCATCGCCGGGGTGGACCAGCAGGTGGTCGTGGTGACCCACCAGCTCGACCTGCTCGACGGGTTCGACCGGGTGCTGGTGGTCGACGGTGGCCGGGTGGTCTGCGACGACGTCCCACCGGCCGCGGTGGCCGCCTACCGCGCGCTCATGGCCGACCGGTGACCCTGGCGCTGTACGTCCCGCGCAGCAGCGTCGTGCACCGGCTGCCGGCCGGGCTGAAGCTGCTCGTCCTGGCCGCGCTCGCCGTCGTGCTGTTCGCCCTGCCGACGCTCACCGCCGCCGGGGTGGCGCTGGCCGGGGTGCTCGCCGTGGGTCTGCTGGTCGCCCGGCTGCCGGTCGCGGTGCTGGCCCGGCAGGCTCGGGCGGTGCGGTGGTGGCTGCTGGCGCTGCTGGTCGTGCACGCCCTCACCACCGACTGGCGCACCGGCACGCACGTGGCGCTGCGGCTGCTGACCCTGGTGCTCGCCGCCGCAGTCGTGACCGCGACGACCCGGGTCAACGCGATGGTGGCGGTGGTCGAGCGGCTGTGCGCGCCACTGCGGCTGGTCGGCGTCCGCCCGGCCCGGGTGGGGCTGGCGATCACCATGGCGCTGCGGTTCATCCCGGTGCTGGTGGAGCGGGCCGACCGGATCCGGGAGGCCCAGGCGGCCCGCGGCGGGTCACCCCGTGGCGTGCGGGCACTGCGGACGACGATCGCACCGCTGCTGGTCCAGGTGCTGCAGATGGCCCACGACGTGAGCGAGGCGCTAGATGCCCGCGGCGCCGACGACGTCCCCCCGCCGCGTCGCCGGCGCTCCCCCACCCCGGAGGCATCGTGACCGTGCTGGAGATCTGGCGGACCCCGACGGCGGCTGGACCGATGCAACGGGTGCCCAGCGCGCGGCTGATGGCCGGCATCGGGCTGGACGGCGACCGGTACGCCCTCGGCGGGGGCACCTGGGCGCAGTACCCGGACCTGGAGAAGCAGCTCACCCTGATCGACCGGGACGACGTCGCTGCGGTGGCCGCCGAGGTGGGCGTGCCGCTGACGCCCGGCGACACCCGCCGCAACCTGGTCACCACCGGCGTGGACCTGCCCGCGCTGGTGGGCTACTGGTTCGCCGTGGGCGACGCGCTGCTGTTCGGGATGAAGCGCTGCCCGCCGTGTGCCCACCTGGAGCGGCTGACCGGGGCCCGGCTGGTGAAGGCGATGGTGCGCCGCGGTGGCATCAACGCGGCGGTGTTCGCCGGGGCGGAGATCGCCGAGGGCGCCGCCGTCCGGCTCGTGCCGGAGGACGAGGCCGCCCGGCGGGGCGCGCCGACCGGCGCCGACCGCCCGGTGCCCCGGATCGTCCCGCTCCCCGACTGATCCGCCCCCGGACCCCGCGCTCTCCGCGCTCCTGACATCGAGAGGTCAGTGCTCTCGGGACAGGAGGCGCGGGGCCTTCTGGACCGAGAGCCTCGCGCCTTCTGTATCGAGAGCCCCGCGCGCCCTGGAACGAGGGGTGGGGTGGCCGGTCGGGTCAGGTGGGGGTCGGCTCGTCCAGGTACTCGTTCAGGAAGACCTTCTCCACCGGGGTGAGCCGGCGCGGCCGGTTCAGCGCGAAGTCGACCGGCACCAGCAGCGTGCTGCCGGTGACGGCCAGCTGCCCGTGGTCGAACAGCTCGTAGTGGCAGGTGAAGGCGGCGGCCCGGATGCCGGAGACCCAGATCTGCACCTCCAGCGGTTCGGCGTCGTAGACGACCGAGCGCTTGTAGGCGATCTCGTGGGAGGCGACGACGATGCCCCGGCGCAGGCCGGTCTTCTCGTCATGCGTGGGCTGGTCGAAGAACAGGTCGACCCGCGCCATCTCGAAGTAGCCGAGGAAGGCCACGTTGTTGATGTGCTGGTAGGCGTCCATGTCCGACCAGCGCATCGGGACCGCGACGGTGTGCCTCACGGCGGTCACCCTGCCGCATGGCACCGCGCGCCCGGGCCGCGGGTGGGTGCGCCGGTCGCCACCGGGGCCGCTGCCCGGCCGGCCCGCGGGCCGCAGACTGCGGGCATGGACCAAACCTGGCCGGCCGACGCTGCCGGGGTGCTGACGCTCCCGTCGGGACGCCGGGTGCGGGGGCGCGGGCTCCGGGTCCCCCCGCCGCCGGGCCCGGCACCGCGGTTCGCCGTCCACCTGCTCGGCCGGCGTCCGGAGCCGGTGCCGTGGCCGGCGCGCTGGGTGCGCTGGCCGGACTTCCGGCTGCCCGCGGACCCGGCTGACCTGCGGTCGGCGCTGGCGGAGCTCTGGGAGCGGTGCGCCACCGAGCGGGTGGAGGTGGCCTGTGCCGGCGGCACCGGCCGGACCGGGACGGCGCTGGCCTGCCTCGCCGTCCTGGACGGCGTCCCGCCGCAGGAAGCGGTGGCGTTCGTCCGCGCGCACTACCGGCCGCGGGCGGTGGAGACGCCGGGGCAACGCCGCTTCGTCGCCCGGTTCGCCCCCTGAGACGCCGACGGCCGGCCGGAGCGGGTGCTCCGGCCGGCCAGGTGACGTGCTGGAACGGCCCCCTCGCAGGGTCCCGCCACGAGCTTGCTCGTGGCGGGGGGCGAGGGGGTCCTTTCTCAGTCGCGGGTCAGCTTGCGGTAGGTCGCGCGGTGCGGCCGGGCCGCGTCGGCGCCGAGCCGCTCGACCTTGTTCTTCTCGTAGTCGGCGAAGTTGCCCTCGAACCAGAACCACTTCGAGTCGCCCTCGTAGGCCAGGATGTGCGTCGCCACCCGGTCGAGGAACCACCGGTCGTGGCTGACCACCACGGCGCAGCCGGGGAACTCCAGCAGCGCGCCCTCCAGGCTGGTGAGGGTCTCGGTGTCAAGGTCGTTGGTGGGCTCGTCGAGCAGCAGCAGGTTGCCGCCCTGCTTGAGGGTCAGCGCCAGGTTCAGCCGGTTGCGCTCACCGCCGGAGAGCACGCCGGCCTTCTTCTGCTGGTCCGGGCCCTTGAACCCGAACGCCGAGACGTAGGCCCGCGAGGGCATCTCCACGTTGCCGACCTGGATGTGGTCCAGGCCGTCGGAGACGACCTCCCAGAGGCTCTTGTTCGGGTCGATGCCGCTGCGGCTCTGCTCGACGTAGGCGATCTTCACCGTCTCGCCGACCTTGATCTCGCCGCCGTCGGGCTCGTCCTGGTCGACCAGCATCTTGAACAGCGTGGTCTTGCCGACGCCGTTGGGGCCGACGACGCCGACGATGCCGTTGCGCGGGAGCGTGAACGACAGGTCGTCGATCAGCACCCGGTCGCCGAAGCCCTTGGTGAGGTCCTTGGTCTCGATGACCACGTTGCCCAGCCGCGGGCCCGGCGGGATCTGGATCTCCTCGAAGTCCAGCTTGCGGAACTTGTCGGCCTCGGCGGCCATCTCCTCGTACCGGGCCAGCCGGGCCTTGCTCTTGGCCTGCCGGGCCTTGGCGCCGGAGCGCACCCACTCCAGCTCGTCGGCCAGCCGCTTGGCGCGCTTGGCGTCCTTGGCCCCCTCGACCTTGAGCCGGGTCTGCTTGGTCTCCAGGTAGGTGGAGTAGTTGCCCTCGTAGGGGTAGGCCCGGCCGCGGTCGAGCTCGAGGATCCACTGGGCGACGTTGTCCAGGAAGTACCGGTCGTGGGTGACGGCGATGACGGTGCCGGCGTACTTCTCCAGGTGCTGCTCCAGCCACGCGACGCTCTCCGCGTCCAGGTGGTTGGTGGGCTCGTCGAGCAGCAGCAGGTCGGGCGCCTCGAGCAGCAGCTTGCACAGCGCGACGCGGCGGCGCTCACCACCGGAGAGAACGCGCACGTCGGCGTCCCCGGGCGGGCAGCGGAGCGCGTCCATGGCCTGCTCGATGCGGTTGTCGAGCTCCCAGCCGTCGGCGTTCTCGATGACCTCCATGAGCTCGCCCTGCTCGGCCAGCAGTGCGTCGAAGTCGGCGTCGGGCTCGCCCATCGCCTCGCTGACCTTCTCGAACCGGGTCAGCGCATCGCGCAGGTCCTTGACCGCCTCTTCCACGTTGCCGCGGACGTCGAGCTCCTCGTTGAGCGGGGGCTCCTGCTGCAGGATGCCGACCGTGGCGCCCGGGGCGAGCATGGTGTCACCGTTGGACGCCTGCTCCATGCCGGCCATGATCTTGAGGACGGTCGACTTGCCGGCGCCGTTGGGGCCGACCACACCGATCTTCGCGCCGGGCAGGAACGCCAGCGTCACGTCGTCGAGGATCACCTTGTCGCCGTGCGCCTTGCGGGCACGGACCATGGAGTAGATGTACTGGGCCACTGTGGGTTGGAGCCTTCCGTCAGGTGCGCGAGCGGGGGCAGGGCGGGGCAGCCGTCACCGGCGTCCACGGCCCCGCCCCCGGCGTTCTCAGCTCCGATCCTCCCAGTTGGGGAGGCTCACGTCAGCGCCGGCACCGCGGTGCGCTCATCGGTGAGGTCGGAGTCTGCATCGTGCAACGCCTCCTCCCCCACCTGGTAATCCGTGGACCGGTCGGCGTAGGGGTTCTCGGCCGGCGCCTCCTCCGACTCCCCGGCGGGCTCGGTCTGCGGGACAGCCCGGGAGGACCGGCGGAAGTCGGCGACGCCGCGGTTGAGGTCCGGTCCGACGTGGGCGGCCCGGACCTGCGGGCGGCTGCGCCGCCCCTGGTCGGTCTCCCACTCGTGCGTGTAGAGCTCACCCTTGACGACCACCGGGTCGCCCTTGCTCAGCGTGTGCGAGACGTTGCCGCCCAGCTCGCCCCAGCACTCGACGTCGACGAAGAAGGTGCGGTGGTCGGTCCAGGCCTGGGTCTCCCGGTCGAACCGGCGGGAGGTGGAGGCCATCCGGAAGTTGGTGACGCTGTCCCCGCTGGGCAGCCGGGTGCGCTGCGGGGAGTTGACGATGTTGCCGATGACGACGAGATCGGTCTCGTTCACGGTGCTCCTCAGGTGGTGGAACCGGCGCTCTGCCGGGCTGGGACCACCGTCCTGGGCCGAGGGCACCGCAGGACAGACATCGACCGCGACTGTGGACGACGCGCCCAGCTGGGGACGCCCGCCCCCGGGCGGGCGCCTGCTGGGGTACGCCACCGCCGGTCCGGCCCGACGTCCCACCCGGCACCCCTGTCACCCCTGACCACCCGGCGGCCTGGTCACGGGCGAGGGCCCCCGGTCCGGTGCGATGATCTGGCGACGAGCGCCCGTAGCTCAGCGGATAGAGCAGGTGCCTTCTAAGCACTTGGCCGCAGGTTCGATCCCTGCCGGGCGCGCAGGCAGAGCCGACAGGAGGTCCGACGGTGATCCTCCCTCGCGTCCGGGACCCGCGGCTGGTGACCATCCGCCGGGGCGGGACGCTGACCGACGCCGACCACCACCTGCTCGCCCTCTGGGCGGCGGCCTGCGCGGAGCACGTGCTCCCCCTGTTCGAGTCGGCCCGGCCGGCGGACCCGCGCCCGCGGGCGGCGATCGAGGCCGCCCGGGCCTGGGTCCGCGGTGAGCTGCCGATGATGCAGGCGCGCGCGGCCGGCGGTCATGCCATGGGCGCCGCCCGCGACCTGCGCGGTGCGGCCCGGCACGCCGCCTATGCCGCCGGCCAGGCCGGTGCGGTCGCGCACGTCGCCGAGCACGACCTGGGCGCTGCCGCCTACGCCATCAAGGCGTCTCGCGCAGCGGTGCCGGACGCCGAGCGCGAGGCGGCCGGGCGGGCCGAGTGCCGGTGGCAGCGGGACCAGCTCCCGCCGGCGGTCCGCGAGCTCGTCCTCGACGACCAGCGGCGGCGCAACGAGCTCTGCTGGTCGGTCTTCGACTGCTGAGAGCTCGAACCGCCGCCAGGGAGTCCGCAGGCCGCGCACAGCTGGCACCTCGGTCGGCGCCCTTGACTGATCGCGTGATCGAGACAGCAGAGACGCCCGCCCCCGCCGCACCCCCGCACCGGCGGATGCGGAACCGGATCGCGGCCATCGGCGCGCTGGGCGCCCTGGGCCTGGCCACCGGCACCGTCATCGGGGTGCAGACCGCGGCCGGAGACAGCGCCGCGACCGGCACGGCCGCCGCCTCCTCGGCCACCGGCAGCACCGACCCGCTGGTCGTCTACGGCGGCCCACGCGGGTACAGCGGGACCGGCGGCTACAGCGGGACCGGCGGCGGCTGGGCGCAGGGCGGTCTCGGCGGCTACGGAGGCACCACGCAGCCGGGCGCGACGGTGGCCGCCGCGTCCGAGGCGACCGCCGACCAGCTGGTCGGCGTCGTCGACGTCACCACCGTGCTCGGCTACGAGGACGCCGAGGCAGCCGGCACCGGCATGGTGCTCACCGCCGACGGGACGGTCCTGACCAACAACCACGTCATCGAGGGCGCCACCAGCATCACCGTCACGGTGCTGAGCACCGGGAACAGCTACGAGGCCACCGTGGTCGGCACCAACCCGACCGACGACGTCGCCGTCCTCCAGCTCACCGACGCCGCCGGCCTGGACACCGTCGAGGTCGACACCGACGGCGTGGCGGTCGGCGATGCGGTGACCGCCGTCGGCAACGCCGGCGGCGAGGTGGGCACGAGTGCTGCGGCCGGCACGGTGACCGGGCTCGAGCAGTCGATCACCGCCACCGACGAGACCGGCTCGGACGCCGAGCAGCTCACCGGCCTGATCGAGATCGCCGCCGACGTGCAGGCCGGCGACTCGGGCGGTCCGCTGTACGACGCCGAGGGCGAGGTCGTCGGCATGGACACCGCCGCCTCGAGCGCCGGCGGGGTGGCCTACGCGATCCCGATCGAGGACGCACTGTCGATCGCCGAGCAGATCGTGGCCGGCGTCGACGACGAGACCGTCCACCAGGGGTACCCGGCGTTCCTCGGAGTCTCGCTCGTCGACAGCGCCGGGGCCACCGTCGCCGGGGTCGTCGCCGGCGGCCCGGCCGACACCGCCGGGCTGGCCGCCGGCGACGTCCTCACCACGGTCGACGGGACGACGATCAGCTCCGCCGACGACGTCACGACCGCGCTGGCCGACCTCGACCCCGGCGATGAGGTGGCGCTGACCTGGACCGATGCCTCCGGCGCAGCGAGGAGTGCCACCACGGTGCTGGTCGCCGGACCGGCCGACTGAGGCACCGGACGGAACGACCCGGACCGCCCGCCACCCCTGTCAGCGAGCGCTACCCTCCGGGCATGCCCGACCACCAGCAGCTCACCGAGACCAGGCAGGCCGAGCAGGACCGGACCCCCGACGAGCTCGGCCAGGTGATGGGACGGATCGCCCGCACCCTGCAGGAGGAGCACGGTGACGTCGAGGCCACCCTGTCCTCGATCACCGCCGCGGCGGTCGCCACCGTGCCCGGCACCGACATGGCCAGCGTCAGCCTGGTGATCCGCCGTCGCGTCGACCCGCACGCCGCCACCAGCGAGCTGGCCCGGGAGATCGACTCCCTGCAGAGCGAGTTCGACGAAGGCCCGTGCCTGGACGCGCTCCGCGAGGAGCAGACCGTCCGGGTGGACGACCTCGCCAGCGAGTCCCGCTGGCCGCGCTTCGCCACCGAGGCCGCCCGGCGGGGGGCCAGGAGCATGCTGAGCTTCCAGCTGTTCACCGACGGCGACAACCTGGGGGCGCTGAACCTCTACGCCCGGCAGCCGCACTCCTTCGACGCCGAGTCGGAGTCGGTCGGGCAGATCTTCGCCTCCCACGCGTCCATCGCGCTCTCCGCGGCGCGCCAGGAGTCGAACCTGCGCAGCGCGATGGACCGGCGCGACCTGATCGGGCAGGCCAAGGGCATCCTGATGGAACGCCACCGGCTGACCGCGGCCCAGGCCTTCGAGCTGCTGGTGCGGGCGTCGTCCCACACCAACCGAAAGCTCTTCGACGTGGCCGACGAGCTGACCAGCACCGGGACGATGACCACCGACTGACGCACCGGTCAGCCCGCGGGGCGCTCCCCCGCCGGCACCCAGCCGATGGCCGGCGCGACGTGCCGGGCGACGGTCTCCAGCAGGTGGGCGTTGTACTCCACGCCCAGCATGTTGGGCACGGTCAGCAGCAGGGTGTCGGCGTCCCGGACGGCGGCGTCCTTGGCCAGCTCCTCGGCCAGCTGGTCGGGCTCCCCGACGTAGCTCTTGCCGAAGCGGGCCCGCACGCCCTCGAGGATGCCGACCTGGTCACCGCTGCCCCGCTCGCCACCGAAGTACTGCCGGTCCAGGTCGCTGGTGATCGGCATGACGCTGCGGCTGACCGACACCCGCGGCTCGTGCTCCCACCCGGCCTCGGCCCACGCGGCCCGGTAGAGCGCGATCTGCTCGGCCTGCAGCTCGTCGAAGGGCACGCCGGTGTCCTCGGACAGCAGCGTGGAGCTCATCAGGTTCATCCCCTGCTGCGCCGTCCAGACCGCGGTCTGCCGGGTGCCCGACCCCCACCAGACGCGCTGCCGCAGCCCCGGGGACTGGGGCTGGACGGCGAGCCGGCCGGTCGCGCCGCCGGTCATCCGCGGGTCGGCGTCGACGACGGTGGCACCGCTGATCGCGGCCAGGAACAGCGCCGTCTTCTCCCGGGCCAGCTGCGCGTCGTCGGCGTCGGCCGGCGGCACGTAGCCGAACGCCTCCGCGCCGCGCAGCGCCGTCTCCGGTGAGCCGCGGCTGATGCCCAGCTGCAGCCGCTCGCCGGCGAGGAGGTCGGCAGCCGCCGCCTCCTCGGCCATGTAGAGCGGGTTCTCGTAGCGCATGTCGATGACGCCGGTGCCCAGCTCGATCCGCTGCGTGCGCATCGCCATGGCGGTGAGCAGCGGGAACGGGGAGGCGAGCTGCCGGGCGAAGTGGTGCACCCGCACGTAGGCGCCGTCCAGGCCGAGCTCCTCGGCGGCCACCGCCAGCTCCACGCTCTGCACCAGCGCGTCCCGGCCGGTCCGCACCTGTGACCCCGGGATGGGCTGCCAGTGCCCGAAGGACAGGAACCCGATCCGCTTCTCCACTGCACTCACCTCTCGTCGTCTCACCTGGTCGAAGCGTCCGTGCGCTGCGCAGTGTTCCCGGCGTCCCCCACCGGGATGACGGCGGAGGCCGAGCGCGTTGCGCCGTGTGTCGGGCGGCACACCCGCCGCTCCGCCGAGTCAGGAGGACTGGACATGCGCGCCACCGTGGACGGAACGGTCATCGCCGAGGCTCCCGAGGAGGAGCTGGTCCGGATCGAGGGCAACTGGTACTTCCCGCCGTCGGCCGTGACCGACGGCGCCCTCACCCCGAGCCCGACCGCCTACACCTGCCCGTGGAAGGGGCCGGCCCAGTACTTCCACGTGGTCACGCCCGCCGGCACCCGCGAGGACGGCGCCTGGAGCTACCCGGACCTGTTGCCCTCGGCGGTCGACCGCGTCGGCCGCGACTTCGCCGGCTACGTCGCCTTCTCCCCCGGCGTCACCGTCGCCGCCTGACCGGGCGAGGGAGAGCGCCCCGCTCGACGGGGCGCTCTCCCCCGGCGTGGCGGCCCGTCCCGGCCCTGGCGTGTCGCGGCCGGCGGCCGATACGGTCGGAACCGGGTCGGAAGCACAGCTCTGCCGTCCCACCCGTGACCAGCCGTGCGAGCCCAGCACGGCACACGGGACGCGCTCTGCTCCCGGGAGACCCGTGGTCACCTCCACCACGCCGATCGGCTCACGGCCGGTGCCCCCGCTCGTCGTCACCGTCGACCTGGCCCGCGCGCGGGTGCGGGTGGCCGGTGAGCTGGACCGCGAGTCCGCCCACCACCTGCTGGACGCCGTCGCCGTCCTGGCCGCCACCCCGGCCCGTCGCTGGCAGCTGGACGCCGGGGACGTCACCTTCTGCGACGCCGGCGGGATGCGCGCACTGTGCACCGCGCACCAGCTGGCGACCGAGAACGGCCGGGTGCTCCGGCTGACCCGGGCCGGGAGGCCGATCACCCGGCTCATCGCCCTCGTCGCGGAGGCGCAGCCCTTCCCGCCGCCCTCGCGCCCCGGTGACCGGACGGCCGGCCGCGCGCCCCGCTCCCGCTACGTCGGGTGTGGCGCATCGCGGACCGTGTGACCAGAGAGGCGCCCTGTCACTGAACGTGACGGCACGAACACGTGTCACCCGGCCGGGTTGCACGGCTGGGCGGGCCGGATGAGCCACCCTGTCCCGGTGACACTCTCCGCCCCCGAGTCGCCGGGCGCCTCCGGGCCTGCCGACGGTGCCGGGCGACGGCTGCGTGCGGCCGACGTGCTGCTGGCCGACCGTGGCCAGCTGTTCCGCGCCCTCTTCCTCTCCGCGCCCGTGCCCAAGGCCGTCGTCGACCCAGGCGGCCGGATGCTGGTCGTCAACCCCGCGCTGTGCGAGCTCACCGGCCGCACCTCCGGTGAGCTGGTCGGCCGGCACCTGGACCTGCTGACCCACCCGGACGACGTCCCGCTGGAGGACCGCGCGGCCGAGCACCTGCCCGGCACCCCACTGCTGGACCCCCAGCTGCAGGTGGTCGGCGAGCGGCGGCTGCGGCGGTCCGACGGCGAGAGCATCTGGGTGCACCAGACCCAGGAGCTGGTGCACCGCAGCACCGGCGACCCGCAGTTCGTGCTGCTCACCCTGCTCGACGTGACCGACCGTCGGCGCGTCGAGGAGGACCTGGTCCGCCGCGCGTACACCGACCCGCTGACCGGGCTGCCCAACCGCCGGGCGCTCACCGAGCGGCTGCAGCACGCGCTGGCCGGCGCCGGCCGGCGCGGCACCTCGGTCGGGCTGCTACACCTGGACCTGGACCGGTTCACCGCGGTCAACGACGCCCTCGGCCACGAGGGCGGCGACCAGCTGCTGTGCCAGGTGGCCGACCGGCTGCGCTGGAGCACCCGGGTCGAGGACACCGCGGTGCGCTTCGGCGCCGACGAGTTCCTGGTGCTGGCCGAGGACGTCGAGGACGTCGAGGGCCTGCGCACCCTGGCCGACAGGCTGCTCGGTGTGCTGGACGAGCCCTTCCACGTCAACGACCGCGAGGTCACCCTGTCCGCCAGCGTGGGCATGACCCTCGGCGCGGACCTGGCGCCCGAGGCGCTGCTCCGCCAGGCGCACAGCGCGCTGGCGCGGGCCAAGGCCAACGGCGGCCGCGGCCGTCTGGAGATGCACGACGGCGGGCTCGGCGAGGCCTACGTGGACCAGCTGCAGCTGGAGACCGATCTGCGGCACGCGCTGGAGGCCGGCGAGCTGCGGCTGTTCTACCAACCGATCGTGGCGCTGTCCGACGAGCACCTGCTCGGCTACGAGGCGCTGATCCGCTGGCAGCACCCCACCCGCGGGCTGCTGCCGCCGGGCGCCTTCCTGTCCGCGGCCGAGGACAACCGGCTCACCTCCCGGCTGGGCGCGTGGGTGCTGCACCAGGCCTGCTGGGACGCCGCCGGCTGGCCCGCGGACCTGCGCGTGCACGTCAACATCTCCGCCCGGCACCTGGCCGAGCCCGGCTTCAGCGAGCTGGTCGCCGACGCCCTGGCCGAGTCCGGCCTGGCGCCGGAGCGGCTGGAGCTGGAGATCACCGAGTCGACCGCGCTGTTCGCCGCGGACGCCACGCTGCACGCCGTGGACACGGTCACCGAGTCCGGCGTGACGCTGGCGCTGGACGACTTCGGCACCGGCTACTCCGCGATCACCGCACTGCACCGGCTGCCGATCCACACGCTCAAGATCGACCGCTCGTTCGTCGCCGACGTGGTGGCCCAGCCGGCCACCGCCGCCCTGGTGCAGGGGCTGCTGCAGCTCGGGCAGGGCATGGGCCTGCAGGTCATCGCCGAGGGCATCGAGGACGGCGAGCAGGCCCGCTGGCTGCGTGAGCACGGCTGCTCGATGGCCCAGGGCTACGCGTTCGGCCGCCCGGCACCGCTGCCGGCCCGGGAGCTGGACGAGCTGGCCGGCCCGCCGGCCCTGACCGACCTCGGCGCACCGCCGTCGGACCGCACGCCCGGACGCCCAGGACTGCCCGACGTCGGCGCTCCGGAGCACGACACCCCGCCGGAGCAGACCGGCCCGGACGACGAGGACCACGGCCGGCTGCCCTTCGACCTGGGTGCGGCACTGGCCGAGCAGGACCTCCTGGGGCCGGCTCCCTCGGTCGGCTCCGCCGCGGTCCCGCAGTTGGACGCCTTCACCCTGCCCACCGAGGTCGCGGACGACGAGCCGGTCTCCGCCGCCGCGTTCCTCGAGCCGGCCGACGAGCCGGTGGACGAGGACGTGGACGAGGCCCAGGGCCCCGGCGAGGAGTTCGACCCCGGCGTCTTCCGGCCGTCGAAGGAGTTCCTGGAGCTGCGTGCGCTGCTGGCGGCCAACGGGGCCCCGGACCTGGCCGCCGTCCCGGAGCCGCGCGAGGCGGCCGAACTGGGCGACCTCCGGTCGATGACCGTCGACCCGACGGACCTGTCCGGCCTGCGCCCGTGGCTGGAGTCCTTCCAGCAGCGGCTGGGGCAGCCCCGCACCGGCGACCTGCCCGAGGTCGGGCGCAGCTGAGAACGGCACGAGCCGACCGGCTCAGGCGCCGGTCGGCTCGTGCAACCGCCCCATCGGGCGGGGTCTCACGTCCCCCACTGCCCTCCCGCGTCGAGCTCGGGGACGGTGGGGGCCTCCGTCAGGAGGTCTGGACGGTGATGGTCGCGGTGCCGATGACGAACTCGCCGGCGAGCGCGTCGGTGCCGAAGGTCGTGTTGAGCAGCTCGGCGGCCTCGGCGGAGAGCTTGACCGTCGTGCCCTGCAGCACGGCCGAGCCGTCGGCCTCCATGGTCGGCGGGTTCAGCGTGCTGCCGTCGAGGTTGAACAGCGGGGCGCTGGGCACGGCGAGCTCGCCGTTGACCGAGACGTTGCCGAACAACCGGGCCGGCTTGCCCGGGTCGATGGTGAAGTCGGTCAGCTCGACCGTGGTGTCACCGGCGGTCAGGCTCAGGCCGCTGCCCTCGTGGAAGAGGGTGCCCTGGACCCAGGGGCGGTAGCCGCTCTCCCGGTCGTACAGCGTGACCTCGCCACCGGTGAGCGGGAAGGTGAGGGTGCCGGTGGCGCCGTCCAGGGTCGCGCCGCCGACGGTGCCGGGGGTGAGGCCCAGCTGGGTCAGCGCGTCGGTGAAGCCGGTGTCCAGGGCGACCGCGGTGCTGCCGCCGGGGATGGCCGGCACGGTGGCCACCGGCTCCGGGCGGCCGTAGGAGGCGCTCGAGCTGGAGCTGTCGGCGGCCTGGGCGGTGTCCCCGTCACTGCTGCTGCAGGCGGAGAGACCGACGACCGCGGTGAGGGCAGCGGCGGCGGCGAAGGTGCGAGTGACGCGCGTGCTGTTCATGAGATCTCCCAGTCGTGTGGATCAGTGGTGCAACGACTGGTCTTCGGGGCTCACCCGCCCAGCGGTTCGGTGCTCTGCGTCACGAATCGGTAACGGACGATCCGGTAGCGCGCAATGGAACAGGCGCCGGGTGCTTGGCCACCCGCCCGTCGCCGGAGGACTCCCCGCGCAGCCGGCGGCCGATCCAGGGCAGCACGAAGCCGCGCACCCAGGCCAGCTCCTGGGCGGCCACCTCGCGGGCGGGGCGCGGCGGTGCCGGGTCCAGCGGGGTGCGCCAGCCGGTGTCCTCGCCGTCCACCGGGATGCCGAGCGCGGCGGCCGCGGCCAGCGCCGTCCGGCGGTGCCCCTCGGCGGTCAGGTGGATGCGGTCGCCCGGGTCCCACATCCGGGCGTCCTGCAGCCACGCGGCGCCCCACTGGTCGAGTACGACCGCCCCGTGCCGGGCCGCGATCGACCACAGGTGGGCGTTGAAGACGGCGACCCGGCCGCGGGTGCGCCGGATGATCGGGGTCTGCCGGGGGTCGACGCCGGTGGCCAGCAGCACGTCGGCCCCGACCTCCCGGAGTGCGAGGACGGCGGTCTCCAGGTCGGCGGCCAGCCGGTCGGGGTCGACGCCTGGGCGCAGCAGGTCGTTGCCGCCGGCGACCAGGCTGACCAGGTCGGGGCGGGCGGCCAGTGCGACCGGCACCTGCTCCTCGAGCACCTGGGCGAGCAGCCGGCCGCGGATGGCGAGGTTGGCGTACTCGACCTCCCCGGTCGGTGACGCGGCGGCCAGGTGCCCGGCCAGCCGGTCGGCCCAGCCGCGGAACGCGTCCGGGGTGCCCGGGTCGGGGTCGCTGAGCCCCTCGGTGAAGCTGTCCCCCAGCGCGATGTAGCGCTGCCACGTCCGACGGTCACTGCCCGGTTGCACGTCCCCTACTGCACCATGCGCCACTCGGCCGGGATGCCGGGGGTGCCAGGACACCCGTGCTCTGCGTCCCCCGTGCACGCAGAGCACCAGTGCCCGCCCGTGCACTCCCCGCCCCTGCCGGCTCGGCGGTGAACCTGGCGGTAACACGGGCCCGCCAGGATGCGGCCATGCGCACCGACGTCGCCTGCTCGCTCACCGTCTCCACCCCCGTCCCGGCGACCGCGCTGCTGCAGGTCGCCGTGGCGGCCCCGGCCGGCGAGCAGCTCACCGTGCTCACCGACGGGCACCCGGTGGCCGCGGAGGAGATCGCCGTCCCCGGGGCCCGGGTGCACCGGCTGCAGCTGCCCGCCGGGACGACGGAGGTCAGCTACTCCGCGCACGTCGACACGGCGGGCGACCCGCGGCCGGTCACGCCGGCGGAGTGGGCGGAGTTCGTGCGGCCCAGCCGCTACTGCCCTTCCGACCAGCTGGAGGGCTACGCCTCGGCGGAGTTCGACCGGTCGCTCCCCCGCGCCGAGCTGGTCGCCGAGGTGGCCGCCTGGGTGCACCGCCGGCTGGTCTACACCGCCGGGGCCAGCCGCTCGGTCGACACCGCGGTGGACACCCTGCTGCTCGGCCAGGGCGTGTGCCGGGACTATGCGCACCTGACCGTCACCCTGCTGCGCGCCCTCGAGACACCGGCCCGGCTGGTCGCGGTCTACGCACCGGGGCTGTCGCCGATGGACTTCCACGCCGTGGTCGAGGCCGATGTGGACGGCGTCTGGCGGACAGTCGACGCGACCCGGCTGGCCCCCACGTCGTCCCTGGTGCGGATCTGTGCCGGCCGGGACGCCGCGGACACCGCCTTCCTCTCGCTGTTCGGCGGCCGCGCCACGCTGGACCGGATGACGGTCACCGCCACCGTGGACGGCGACCTCCCGGCGCCGTCGGACGAGCCGTTCCCCCTGCCCTGAGACCGGCCGATCCCTGGGACCGGCCCGCCCTGCGGGACGGGCTCAGCCGACCTCGTCGGCGGGCCCGCGGGCGCTCTCCGGGGCGCGCACCGGACCGGTGCCGGGTGCGGGCACGCCGCCCGGGGTGCGGCGGCGCAGCTCCTCCGGGACCAGCTCGACCAGCTCCTCCGGCAGCAGCGGGAGGTCCAGCAGGGAGAGCTTGACCCGGCTGCGGTCGGCGGCCAGCCAGTCGTCCAGCCGCACCAGCAGGCCGGCGTCCCGGCGGGTCTCGACGTGCAGCTCGTCGCCTGGGCCCAGCCGGGCGACGACCAGGCCGTCGACCTCCACGGCCGGGTGGCCCGCCGTCTCCGGCAGCGCCAGGTGCAGCGGCTCGTGCGGGCCCAGCACCACCGTGCGGTCGATGCCGTTCAGCGGCGCCGACGGGGTGACCAGCACGCCCTCGGCCCCGGGGGACATCACCGGGCCGCCGGCGGCGAAGTTGTAGGCCGTCGAGCCCATCGGGGTGGCGATGATCAGGGCGTCGCTGCGGTAGTGGCCGTACCGGCGGCCGGCCACCGACAGGGTCGCGTCGACCATCCCCTCCCCCGGCACCCGGGCCAGGACGACGTCGTTGAAGGCCACCGTCTCCCAGCCGGGCCCGCGCACCACCAGGCAGCTGCGCGACTCGATCGTGGAGCGGCCCTCGGCCAGCGCGGTGAGCGCCCCGTCGAGCTCGCGGCCCTCGACCTCGGTGAGGAAGCCCAGCCGGCCGAAGTTCACGCCCAGCACCGGGACGGGGTCGGCGACCACCAGCCGCATCGCGCCCAGCAGCGTGCCGTCCCCACCCAGGGCGATGATCCCGTCGCAGCTGGTGGCCAGCTCCGCGACGTCGACCGGGGTCACCCCGTGCAGGTGCAGCCGCTCGACGTCGGCCGCCGCGGCGACCAGCTCCACGCCGTGGGTCGTCGTCCAGGCGAGCACCTGGGCCGCCGCGCCACCGCAGTCGCGGTGCGGGTGCAGCACCAGGCCGATCCGGCTGCCGTCGTGCACGCCTCAGCCCCGGTAGGTCTCGAGCAGGCGCAGCCAGATCTCGCTGATCGTCGGATAGGACGGCACGGCGTGCCACAGCCGGCTGATCGGCACCTCGGCGACCACCGCGATCGTCGCCGAGTGCAGCAGCTCGGCCACCCCGGCGCCGACGAACGTGACCCCGAGCAGCACCTCGCGCTCGGTGTCCACCACCGCGATCGCCGTCCCGGTGTAGCCGTCGGCGAACACCGAGGCCCCGGCCACGCTGCCGATCGGGTACTCGATCACCCGGTGCGGCAGGCCGGCGTCGGCCGCCTGCGCGGCGGTGAGCCCGACCGCGGCGACCTGCGGGTCGGTGAAGACCACGCTCGGGGTGGCGCGGCGGTCGGCGGTGGCCACGAACGGCGACCAGTCGCTCAGGTCGACCTGCTCGCCCCGGGCCCGGGCGACGATCGCGGCCCCGGCCTGGCGGGCCTGGTACTTGCCCATGTGGGTCAGCTGTGCACGCCCGTTGACGTCGCCGACGCCGTAGAGCCACGGCAGCCCGGGCACCTGCAGCGACTCGTCGACGTCGAGGTACCCGCCCGGCTCCAGGCCGACGGCGTCCAGGCCGATCTCGTCGGTGTTCGCCGCCCGGCCGGTGGCGACCAGCACCTCGTCGCCGCGCACCTCGTCACCGCTGTCGCAGGTCAGCACCACCTCATCGCCCTCACGGCGGGCGGACCGGACGCCGGTGCCGAGCTGGACGTCCACGCCCAGCGCCCGCAGGGACGCCTCCACCGCCTCGCCGGCGGCCGGCTCCAGGTGCGGCAGCAGCCGGTCCCCGTGCTGGAGCAGGGTCACCGAGGAGCCCAGCTGCTGCCAGGCGGTGGCCATCTCGCAGCCGACGTAGCCGCCGCCGACCACCAGCAGCCGGCGCGGGGCCTCCTTGGCGCTGGTCGCCTCCCGCGGCGTCCACGGCTGCACGTCGGCCAGCCCCTCGACGCCGGGTACCGCGGCCCGGGAACCGGTGCAGACGGCCACCGCGTGCCGGGCGGTCAGGGTCAGCTCGCTGCCGTCGGCCTGCGCGACGACCACCCGCTTCTCCCCCGCCAGCCGGCCGTGCCCGCGGACCAGGCCGATGCCCGCGCCCTCGACCCACTCCGCCTGGCCGGCGTCGTCCCAGTGGCTGGTGAAGCCGTCCCGGCGGTCCAGCGTCGCCGCGACGTCCTGCTCGCCGGTCACCGCGGCGGCCGCGCCGGCGACGGCGCGGGCCTGCGCCAACGCCTCCGAGCCGCGCAGCAGCGCCTTGCTGGGCATGCAGGCCCAGTAGGAGCACTCCCCGCCGACCAGCTCGCTCTCCACCAGCACCGCGCTCAGCCCCCCGCGGACGGCGATGTCGGCGACGTTCTCCCCGGTCGAACCGGCGCCCAGGACGATGACGTCGTACTCGTGCTCCGCAGTGGTCACCGGGCCATTGTGGTCGACTGACCCCCGTGCCTGTCGATGCCGCGGAGTACTCCGCCGCCCTCCGTCAGTACGCGGCCGGGGTGGTGCTGCTGACCGTGCGCGACGACATCGACGACGTCGGGACGACGGTCACCTCGCTGATGAGCGTCTCCGCCGACCCGCCGCTGGTCGCCCTCGGGCTGGCCGCCGAGGGCTACCCGGCGGAGGTGCTGCAGTCGATCGGGTCCTGCGCGGTGAACGTGCTCGGCGCCGGCCAGGCGATCCTGGCCAGCCGGTTCGCCTCGGCCGGCCGGCCCAGCGCCCGGCACCTGCTGGAGTCGGTGCCCTGGCAGCGCGGCCCGGTGAGCGACGCGATCGTGCTGGACGGCGCACTGGCGGCGCTGGACTGCACGGTGCACTCGGTGGTCGAGGCCGGCACGCACGTGCTGGTGCTGCTGCAGGTCGAGGGCGTGCCGGTGCTCGCCGACGGCGACCCGCTGGTGCGGCTGCGCGGCCGCTGGACCGACGGCGCGGGTGCGCCGCTGCGCCGTCCGTGAGCCGGGCCGTGCCGCGGGTGCGCACTCGTCGGGGTGTCGGCCGGACCAGGCTCCCCGGCTGGTGCGCAACGGCGGTGCTGCTGCTCGGGCTGAGCGGGTGCGGGAGTGGTGCCGAGACGACCGCGTCGGCCCCCTCGTCCGTTCCGTCGTCCTCCTCCCCAGCGCCGCCGGCTCCCGATCCGGCGGTCGCGGCGGCGTTCAGCGGGCTGGAGACGGAGTTCGGCGCCCGGCTGGGCGTGTACGCGCTGGACACCGGCTCCGGCCGGGTCGTCGAGCACCGGGCCGACGAGCGGTTCGCCTTCGCCTCCACGCACAAGGCGCTGTCGGTGGCCGCCCTGCTCGACGCGACGACGGACGCCGACCTCGACGAGGTGGTCCGCTGGACCGCCGCCGACCTGGTCACGTACTCCCCGGTCACCGAGCCGCGCACCGGCACCGGCCTGCCGCTGCGCGAGGTGGCCGCGGCGGCGGTGCAGCACAGCGACAACACCGCCGCGAACCTGGTGTTCGACCGGATCGGCGGGCCGGCCGGCCTGGAGCAGGCGCTGCGCGACCTCGGCGACGACGTCACCTCGGTCGACCGGGTGGAGACCGAGCTGAACAGCGCCGTCCCCGGTGACGAGCGCGACACCAGCACGCCCCGGGCGCTGGCCACCGACCTGCGGGCCGTGCTGCTGGACGACGTCCTCGACCCGGCCGACCGCGAGCTGCTCACCGGCTGGATGCGGGACAGCACGACCGGGGACACCTTGGTGCGGGCCGGGGTGCCGGCCGGCTGGGAGGTCGCGGACAAGTCCGGCAGCGGCGGGTACGGCACCCGCAACGACATCGCCGTGGTCCACCCGCCGGACGGCGCCCCGATCGTGCTGGCCGTGCTCTCCAGCCGCGACGAGCCGGACGCCGACCACTCCGACGAGCTCGTCGCCCGCGTCACCGAGATCGCCGTCACCGCCCTGCGCTGAGCCCCCGCTGGCCCTGGCCCCGGCGCCCACCTGCGGCCATGCCGGCCGACATGGCCGCACGGGCACGAACACGGGAACTGGCGCGCGCGGGTGTCAGCTCTCGGTGCTCGGGCGCCGTCCCGGCCTCCCGCCGCCGGGTTGACCCGGTCCAGCTGGGGTTGAGCCGCGCCAGGACGCGGCTCGACCCCGGCTCACCCGGGTTGACCCACCTCATCGACTGCTCGGGCCGGAGGCCACGGCACGCGGTGGTGACCCCGCGGGGTTAGCGTCGTCGCCGATGAGCAACGCCCTGCCCGCCCCGTCCGACTCCGCCCTCCGTCGCGCCCTGGTGCGCGCCGAGCGCGGGGTGACGCTGGACGCCACCGAGGCCGAGACCCTGCTGCACGCCCGCGGGCTGGGCGAGGGTGAACCGCTGGACCGGCTGCTGACCGCTGCCTCCCGGGTGCGCGACGCGGGGCTGGCCTCCGCCGGCCGGCCGGGGGTGGTCACCTACAGCCGCAAGGTGTTCGTCCCGCTCACCCACCTGTGCCGCGACCGCTGCCACTACTGCACGTTCGTCACGACGCCGGGCCAGCTGCGCGCGGAGGGCAAGGCGCCGTTCCTCTCCCCCGACGAGGTGCTCGACATCGCGCGCGCCGGCGCCGCGCTGGGCTGCAAGGAGGCGCTCTTCACCCTCGGCGACCGCCCGGAGGAGCGCTGGCCGGTGGCGGCCGAGTGGCTGGAGGCCGCCGGCTTCGACTCCACGCTGGACTACCTGCGGGCGATGGCGATCCGGGTGCTGGAGGAGACCGGGCTGCTCCCCCACCTCAACCCCGGCGTGCTGAGCTGGGAGGAGATCCAGCGGCTCAAGCCGGTCGCGGCGTCGATGGGGATGATGCTGGAGACGACGGCCACCCGGCTCTGGTCGGAGAAGGGCGGGCCGCACTTCGGCTCCCCCGACAAGGAGCCCGCCGTCCGGCTGCGGGTGCTCGAGGACGCCGGCCGCTCCGCCGTGCCGTTCACCACCGGCGTGCTGCTGGGCATCGGCGAGACCTCCGCCGAGCGCGTCGACGCGATCGCCGAGATCCGGGCCTCGGCCCGGCGGCACGGGCACGTGCAGGAGGTGATCGTGCAGAACTTCCGGGCCAAGCCGCGCACCGCGATGGCCGCGCACGACGACCTCGCCCTGCAGGAGTACGTGGCCGCGGTGGCGGTCAGCCGGCTGATGCTCGGCCCCTCGGCGCGGGTGCAGGCACCGCCGAACCTGAGCGACTCCACCGAGCTCGCGCTGCTGCTGCGCGCCGGCGTCGACGACTGGGGCGGGGTCTCACCGCTCACCCCCGACCACGTCAACCCCGAGCGGCCCTGGCCGAACATCGACAAGCTCGCCGAGCTGACCGCCGACGCCGGGTTCACCCTGCGCGAGCGGCTGGCCGCCCAGCCCGGCTACGTCACCCAGCCCGAGCCGTGGCTGGACCCCCGGGTGCGCCCGCACGTGTTCGCCCTCGCCGGCGAGGACGGGCTGGCCGTCGAGGGCCGCACCCCGTCCGGGCTGCCGTGGCAGGAGCCGGACGAGGCCTGGACGTCGTCCGGGCGCACCGACCTGCACACCGAGATCGACACCGTGGGGCGCACCGGTGACCGGCGCAGCGACTTCGACGCCGTCTACGGCGACTGGGCCGAGCTGCGCTCGCGCACCGAGAGCGCCCGCGACGGGCACTCGACGGCGATCGCGGCCGGCGACCCCGCGGTGCACGCCGCACTGCGGCACGCCGAGACCGACCCGGCGGGGCTGTCGGACGCCGAGTACCTGGCGCTGCTGGGCGCCGACGGTGCCGACCTCGATGCGCTGGCCGCGCTGGCCGACGCCGTCCGCCGGGACGTCAACGGCGACGACGTCACCTACGTGGTGAACCGGAACGTCAACTTCACCAACGTCTGCTACACCGGCTGCCGGTTCTGCGCCTTCGCCCAGCGGCGCACCGACGCCGACGCCTTCACCCTGTCGATGCAGCAGGTGGGCGACCGGGTCGACGAGGCGTGGGCCGGCGGGGCGACCGAGATCTGCATGCAGGGCGGCATCCACCCCGACCTGCCGGGCACCGCCTACTTCGACCTGGCCCGTGAGGTGAAGTCCCGCCGTCCCGACATCCACCTGCACGCCTTCTCGCCGATGGAGATCGTCAACGGGTCGGCCCGCACCGGGCTCTCCTACCGTGACTTCCTCACCGCGGTGCGCGAGGCGGGTGTCGACAGCCTGCCGGGCACGGCGGCGGAGATCCTGGACGACGACGTCCGCTGGGTGCTCACCAAGGGCAAGCTGCCCGCGGCGGCCTGGCTGGAGATCGTGCGGACGGCGCACGAGGTGGGCCTGCCGACGACGTCGACGATGATGTACGGCCACGTCGACACCCCGGCGCACTGGGTCGCGCACCTGCGCACGCTGGCCGCCCTGCAGGACGAGACCGGCGGCTTCCGGGAGTTCGTGCTGCTGCCGTTCGTGCACCACAACGCCCCCATCTACCTGGCCGGCGTCGCCCGCCCGGGGCCGACGAACCGGGAGAACCGCGCGGTGCACGCGGTCGCCCGGCTGCTGCTGCACGGCCGGATCGACAACATCCAGACCTCGTGGGTGAAGCTCGGCGACACCGGCACCCAGGCGATGCTCGACGGCGGCGCCAACGACCTGGGCGGCACGCTGATGGAGGAGACCATCAGCCGGATGGCGGGCTCGGGCAACGGGTCGCTGAAGACGATCGCCGAGCTGGAGGCGATGGCCGCCGCGATCGGCCGCCCGGCCCGCCAGCGGACGACGGAGTACGGCACCCCGAGCCCCGAGCGGATGGCCACCGCCCGCAGCGACGAGGGCCGCCGCGCCCTCACCCTGAAGCTCCTCTGAATCGAGCGGACGCACCCTGGACCACCAGGACCGCGGCGCGCCCGCCGACCTGCCCCGGACCGGCCTCGCTCGCTTCTAGGGTCTGGCCGTGCCGTCCCCCTCCCTGGAGTCGCCCCGCGCCCCCCGCGAGCGGAGCGCTGCCGGGCCGGCCGACGACGCAGTCCGGTTCGCCCACGGCTCGGAGCTCACCGTGTCGCCCGGCAACGTCACGCTCGTCCCGGGCAGCGCCTTCCGCGTCGCACCGCTGCTGGTGGTGGCCGACCTGCGGCACAGCCACCTGGTCGTGGTCGGGCACACCCGCGTGGTCGTCAGCCCCGAGGGCCGGTTGCGGTTCACCGTCCACGTGAGCGCCAGCTGGGCGACCGGTGAGCTCGCGGTGCGCCTGGACCCTCGGTCGTCCCAGGTCACCCACCGCCGGGCGACGGGGAAGCTGGAGGACTGGCAGGTCCTCGACCCCGAGGCGCCCGAGGTCCGCCGCGAGCAGGAGACGGCGGTCCAGGCGGCGCTGCGGCTCGTCGTCTCCGGGCACGCCGATCCCGAGGCCCAGGCCACGGCGGTGGCGAAGACGCTGGCGGAGCGGTCGCGGCAGGCCGTCGCCGAGCTGCGCACGCTGCGGTACGAGCTCGAGCGGGTGCTCTCCGGAGAACTGCGGCAGGCATCGACCCGGACGCTCGAGCGGCTGCTCGCCGACCTGCTCGAGCTGTCGAACGCCGCCAGCCGGGCCCGCGACCAGGCCCGCGAGTGCGCCCGCGAGGGCCTCTGGACCTGGCGGAGCGATGACGCCGCCTACCACGCGCAACGCAGGCGGCAGGACCGGACGCTGCCGCCACGGCCGGGCACCGACGGCCAGGTCCGCCGTGACTGGCTGCACACGCT
The DNA here is from genome assembly GCF_947486615.1 of uncultured Modestobacter sp. Lineage (GTDB taxonomy): Bacteria > Actinomycetota > Actinomycetes > Mycobacteriales > Geodermatophilaceae > Modestobacter. The sequence continues at coordinate 1,822 of NZ_CANKUD010000008.1, read as the reverse complement.
GGACGCCGCCGTCCGGCACTGCCAGGCCATCGACGCCCAGCTCGCCGACGAGGCCGCCGCGCTGCGGGGGCTGCTCAGCGCGACGTCGACGATGTCCGTCACCCGGGACGCGCGGTCGTCCGAATCGTTCAACCTGGTCGCGAGCGTCGGCGGGATCATGCTGGGGCTGCCGGCCCTGGTCCTCACGCTGTACGGCGCGTCCTCGGTGCTGCCCCTGGACTCGAACTACGTGGCCCTCGTGCCCCTGGCCGTCGCCGGGCTGGCCGCCGCCGTCATCGCCGCCTTCCTCCCGGGCCGCGAGCGGTCGGGCAAGCTGCGCCGCTTCTCCTTCGCCCTGCTCGCGGTCGTGGTCACCCTCCTGCTCCTCGCCGGGGCGGGCTCTCTCGTCCGCCCGGCCTCCCCCGGTGAGCCAGCCGCCCCGGGTGGACCTGACCCGACCGCGCCGGCCACGACGAACGCACCGGGCTGACCAGCGTCGGCCCGCCGCCGGCACTCCCCTGCCGAACGATCGAGCGCCCATCCGGCACGCCGTGCCCCTCGGCGCCGTGGGGCCCGTAGCGTGCCGCCTCCGGCGCGGCGGAGGAGGACCATGGGACGGCGCAGACGGGGCGCAGCGGCCGCGTCGAGCGGCTGGCTGCTGGTCGGCGGCGTGCTGGCCGGGTGTGGCGCCGACGACGCGGGCACGGCGAGCCCCCTCGACGTGACGCTCGACGGGTTCCACGCAGCCGGCGACGCGCCGCCTCCCACGACGCTGTGCGCGCCCGACCCCGGCGACCCGGTGGACACGCCACCGCAGCTGCCGGCCGCGCTGGGGCGCCCGGACGACGCGTTCTTGCTGTCCGCGTCCACCGCCGTCGAGGCCCATGCCTGGACGCTGCCGGACGCCGACGCGGCCCAGGACGTCGTCGCCGAGGCCACCGCCGCCGCGTCCGCCTGCACCTGGACGTCCGCCGTGGACCTCGACGGCGACGGCGTCCCCGAGACGGTCGGCGCGGAGACCCAGCAGGTCGAGGAGTGGTCCGCCGGTGACTGGGTCGGGATCCGCATCGTGCGTACCGTGGCCGGGGTCGAGCAGGTGGACTCCCGGCTGGTCGCCGACGGGGACCTGGTGCTGCTGGTGGAGATCCAGACCGACAGCGACGACCCGGCCGACCTGGCCCCGGCCGACGACTACCTCGCCGCGGTCGCCGAGCGCCTGGGCTGAGCCGGCACGGCCGGCCAGGAGGACGTGCTGCCGCGCGCCCGCCGCCGGTGGCAGGGTGACGCCAGCGCGGCCGGGCCGGCCGCCCGACACCGAGGAGCGCGCATGACCCAGCAGCAGGGCTTCCCCGACGACTGGCACCAGCCGTTGCGGCACGTCCGCGCCGGCGAGCTCTCCGCGGAGACCGCGCAGACGTCGGGCATGACCCGGCACGAGGCGATCTCGGCCACCAGCGTCGGCGCGCAGCGGCTGTGGATGGGCGAGACCCGGGTGCCCCCGCACACCGGCTCCGGCGACCACCACCACGGCGACTCCGAGACCGCGATCCACGTGCTGCGCGGCCACCCGGTGTTCGTCTTCGCCGAGCACGGCGAGGAGGTGCGGCTGCAGACCGGCCCGGGCGACTACGTCTTCGTGCCGCCGTACACCCCGCACCGCGAGGAGAACCTCGGCGCCGAGGAGGCCGTGGTGCTCATCGCCCGCAGCAGCCAGGAGGCGATCGTGGTGAACCTGCCGAGCCTGCTGCCCCAGCCCGACCGCGCCGACGACTAATGGGGCTTACCGAGCCTGCTGGTCTCTGGCAGGTTCGGTGCCGGTAGCGGCCGGTGGGTCAGCACTCCC
>NZ_CANKUD010000007.1 GCF_947486615.1 uncultured Modestobacter sp. | reverse complement strand
GGCGATCGCCCAGACCCCACCCAGGTCAGCCGCACCCCAGCCACCGGCCACCTCCCGACCGAACACGTCGGTCGCGATGGGGGCGGGCGCTGCGGTCACGGTGACCTGCTCGGTGACGGTGCCGGTGGCACCGTCGTCGTCGGTCACCGTCAGCCGCACGGTGTACGTGCCGGCCTCGGCGTAGGTGTGCGACGCCGTCGTCCCCGTCCCGGTCGTGCCGTCACCGAAGTCCCAGGCCGAGTCCACGACCGAGCCGTCGGGGTCGACCGACCCGGAGCCGTCGAACGCAACGGTCAGCGCGTCGGTCGTGGCCACGAAGGCCGCCGTCGGGACCACGTTGACCGGCGGTGCCAGGACCGTGACCTCACGGGTGACGGTGCCGGTGGCACCGTCGTCGTCGGTGACCGTCAGCCGCACGGTGTACGTGCCGGCCGCGGCGTAGGTGTGCGACGCCGTCGTCCCGGTCCCGGTCGTGCCGTCACCGAAGTCCCAGGCGGACGTCACGACCCTGCCGTCGGGGTCCGTGGAGTTGGTGGCGTCGAACCGTGCGGTCAGGTCGGCGGTGTCCACCGTGAAGGAGGCCGTCGGCGGGACGTTGACCGCCTCGCCGGTGGTGGCCACCGAGTAGTGGCTGGCCACCTGGGCCGCCGTCAGGGCGGTCGGGTAGACGGCCACCTCGTCGAGCTGGCCGCTGAACCACGTGCCGTTGCCGCCCCAGGTGCTGTCCCCGCCAAGCCGCCAGTAGCCGTTGTAGACCTGGGCAGCCGTCGTGTCGGCGCGCTCGGCCACGAGCTCACCGTCGACGTAGAGCGCCATCCCCTGCGCCGACAGGGTCGCCACGACCTGGTGCCACCGGCCGTCGTTGACCCGGCTGGGGGTCTTCAGGACCCGCTCCGCGTTCGGGTACACGCCGAAGTACAGGTACCCGGAGCGGTCCAGGTACAGGTGCCGGTCGTAGCTGCCGCTGGTCGTGCTGGTCCGGGAGGACCCGAAGCCGATCAGCTTCCCGCCGCTGCCCGAGGTCGTCTTCACGAACGTCTCGATGGAGAAGGTCTGCGGGCCCGCGATCGCCGTCTGCGTGGCCGCCAGCCCGCGGGAGGTGCCGCTGAACTGTGCGGCGGTGTCGTCGTCACCGGTCAGGGCGCCTGCGCGTCCCCGGCTGACCCCGCTGGAGACGGCGAGGTCCAGGCCCGCGGTGCCGAAGTCGTAGCCGGTCGAGCCGCTGGTCTCCCCCAGCCGCCACTGGTCGACGGCGCCGTCGGCGCGCACCGTCGCGGCGTACGCACCCCCGGCCGAGGGGCCGGTGGTGGCCACGGTGACCGAGGTGGATCCGCTGGTCACGGTGTTGCCGAAGGCGTCGGAGACGACCACCCGGTAGCTGTGCTGCGCCCCACCCGTGAGTCCGGTGTCGAGGAATCCGAGCCGGGTGGCGCTCTGCCGGTGAGCCGACCGCGTGGCCGTCTGGAACACCGGGACGGAGCCCCCGTCGCGGTAGACCGAGTAGGTGAGCGTGCCGTTGTCCCGGTCGGTCGTGGTGGACCAGCTGACCCGCGCAGAGCCGGCGGTGAACGAGCTGACGTCCGGGGTCAGCGCGGCGCTGCTCACCGGCCCGATGGCGTTCGGCGCCAGGCTGGAGACGGCGAACCGGACGAGCCCGGCCTGCGCCTTGTTGTTCACGCCGGGGAACTCCCCGGCGTAGACGACGTACTGGCTGTTGCCGGAGACCGACCAGCCGGCCTGGCCCTGCCCGGTGACCGTCCCGGAGAGGAAGGTCGGGTACCAGTCGAGGACCGCCGGCGCGGCCTTGCCGACGAACTGCTTGTTGCCGACGGTCGCCGAGCCGACGGTGGCGTCGCTGGGGACGGCGCTGTAGGCGATGGCGTACTCCGAGACGCGCGGGCTTGACTCGGGGAAGCCACCGATGTTGCTGCAGACGTGCGGGTGCCCGGCGATGTAGACGGCCCCGCCGATCGGCACGCTGGAGTAGGTGTCGCCGTGGCAGTCGCCCATCCAGACCAGCTCGCCGGTGGAGGCGTTCGCCGCCAGAGCGCCCTCGACGTTGCCCGGCCCGTAGTAGTCGTAACCGGTGGCGTACACGTTGGTGCCGTCGGTGGAGAGGCTGTAGATCGCGGCGTTGTCGCCCTGGTTGGTCACCAGCTGGCCCACCGCGAAGGGCAGGGTCGCGCCGGTGACGGCGTCCACCGCGCCGATGCCGCTGGTCGCCACGCCGTTCAGCGTGCCGAACCGGCCGCCCACGACGACCTTGGACCCCCCGTCGGTCACCACCATGCCCATCACGGAGTAGTTGACGGCGGTGCTGCCGTTGGCGTTGACCCCGGCCCCGGCCTGCGGCGCCCAGGGCAGGAGGCTGCCGTCCGTGGCGCTGACCGCGGCGAGCCGGCTGCGCGGGGAGCCGTTCATCGAGGAGAAGCCGCCGCCGAGGTAGACGGTGGACCCGCTGACCGCGATCGTCTGCACCTGGTAGCCGGCGATCGGCCTGAAGTCCGGCACCAGCTGCCCGGTGGCAGTGCTGTAGGCCGCGACCCGGTAGCGGGCCTGGCCATCGGCGGTGGTGAAGTCGCCGCCGACGTAGATCCGGGAGCCGTCCGGCGAGGCGGTCACCACCAGGGCCTGACCGTTGAGATCCGGGGCGAAGGAGGTGATCAGGTTGCCGGTGCGGATGTCGTACGCGAGGAGGTTGTTGCGCCTGGTCTCCTGCGTGCCGGCCGGTGCCCCGGCCGGGCGGGCAGAGGTGAACCTGCCGGCCACGTAGACGGTGTTGCCGACGACGGCCTGCGACCAGGCGACGCCGTCGATCTGCACGGTGGGCAGCGCATCGGCGGTCACGGTGGTGGGCGAGAGCGGGTTCGCGGGGTCCACGGGTGCCGAGTCGGCGCGTGCCGCAGCCGGCACGAGCGCGAGCGCCCCGGCGAAGAGGGCCATGCTCAGCAGCCCGGCGACCGCCGCCCGACTGGTCGTCCTCAGTACGTTCATTGCCGATGTCCCCGCTCACGCCGCGTAGTTGCCCGACTGGACTCTCGGATACTAAGCGTGATGATCACCGCCTCGTCACCCCCTGATCGGGTACATCGGGGCAGCTGAGCAGTCGGACGGGTGAACGGTCATGACGTGGTGTAGTCAACCAATATCACTCTGTGTGCAGAGCGCGGCCTCCGATCCGTGGACGCCGACAGCGCGCACCCGTGTCCCGGTACGGGCCCGACGGTCGCCGGGCGATGGGTGCGAGGACGTCGCCCACCGGCCCCCGGACGCCGAACGAGCCCGCACCCCGTGCTCGGGGTGCGGGCTCGACGGTCGCCGGGCGGTGGGTGGGAGGCGTCAGCCCACCGGCCCCTGGAAGACCAGCAGCGGTGCCCCGGCGGCGTGACCGACGATCACCGTGACCAGGCCCCGCCCACCGACGGGCACGGAGAAGACGTAGCGCCCCTGCGCCGAGGCGCCCGGGGCCAGGACACCCTGGACCGGGGCCGCCGCCGGGTCGTTGACCGGCGAGGCTGCCGTCTCCTCCTCCGAGTAGGCGACGGTGACCTGCACCCCGTCCAGGGAGATCGGCTCGGCGGTGCCGTTGGCCACCCGGACCGTGACCGCCAACGCCGGACCGCTCACGTTGCCCGGGCCGGTGCCCACCGCGTCGATCGCCTCGATGGCCGGGAGGGTGACCGTGAGCCCGTCGGTCGTCACTGCGGCCTCGTCCAGGGCGACCGGGGCCAGCATCGCGGGGATGCCGGTGACCGGCCCGGGCACAGCCGGCTCCGTGGGTGTCGCGGCCGGTCCGGAGGTCGCCGTCCCACCCGGGTCGGCGGTCGTGGTCGCGCTCGGCGAACCGCTGGGCGCCGGGCTCGCGGACGACGTGGTGGTGGCACCCGCCGCATCCCGCCGACCCCCGTCCTCCCCACCCGTCAGCACCAGGACCAGGACGACGGCCAGGACCGCCAGCGCGACTCCGACCGACGCCAGGGCCCACCGTCGCCGGGTCCACCGGCTCGCTGGTCGGTCTGCTGCTGCGGTGCTCACGCCGTCAGCCTCCCCATCTCGCCGAACCACTTGACGCAGGCCAGGGCCAGGTAGGCGGCCGTGGCGAGGAACAGCAGCCCGTAGGCGGTCAGGAAGACCGCTGGGGCGCCGAGGAGTGCGAACACCAGGCAGAGGAGCCCGTAGTCGGTCGGCACCACCAACAGTGAGCGGAGCGTGCTGGGCCGCTCCCCTCCGCGCGCGGCACGCATCCGGGCACCGTGCTGGGCCCGCAGCGCCTCGTTGAGCAGCGTGGCGAAGAACAGCACGACCGAGACGACGGAGAAGGCCAGCGGCAGCAGCAGCCACGCCTCCCGGTCGACGTAGTCGAAGCGGTACCAGCCGATCAACAACGCGAGGTGCAGGCTGGCGATCTTGAGCGAGTCCACCATGTGGTCGAGCCACTCACCCGACGGCGATCCGCCACCGCGCAGCCGCGCCAGCTGACCGTCCGCGGAGTCGAGGGCGTAGCCGAGCACCAGCAGCACCGTCACGGCCACCCCGGTCGGCCAGGACGGCCGGGCCAGGGCGAGGGTGGCGATGCCACTGAAGGTGGCGACGGCGCTGAGGCCGGTGACGGCGTTCGGGGTGAGCCGCGCGTGGAAGGCGAGCGCCGCGAACACCCTCCCGAGCGGGCGGTTGACGAAGCGCGAGTAGGCGGGTGCTCCGTGCGCGCCCTTCTGGGCGCCGGCCAGCCGGCGGACGGTGTCGGCGACGGTGCCCTCCGGGCGGGGCGCGACGCGAGCTGTGCTCGCGGTCACCGGGCCACCCCACCGGCACGAGGCGGCTGCGGCCGGGACGGCGACGCGTTCACGACTGCGCCGTCCGGGCCGACGGGAAATCCACCGGGGCAGGTGCGGCGGCGCGGGGAGCCGGCCGCTCCGCCGTCCGGCGTGGCCGCGGAGCCCCTCCATCCTGCGTGGAGTCCGTCGTCGGCGCCGGCCACTCGTCGATGCGGGTACCGGCGGCCGGGCCGAGGCGGAGCCGTCGACCGCTGGGGCGGGAGCTCGGGAAGGACCGCCCGACCAGCCGGCGGCAGAGCTCCTCGTAGGCGGTGGCCACCTGGTCCCAGTCGTAGCGTGCGGCGAACAGCCGGGCTCGCTTCCCCCGGCTGCGCAGCTGCTGGGGGTCGGCCTCGGCCTCGGTCACGGCGGCGCGCACGCCGTCGGGCGTGCGGAAGTAGCGCCCGCTGCTCTCCAGCACCTCGCGGTTGAAGGAGACGTCGTAGGCGATCGTCGCCGCACCGGCCCCGATGGCGCGCAGCAGCGAGGGGTTCGTCCCACCGACGGAGTGCCCGTGCAGGTAGGTGGCGCAGTTGGCGTAGAGCTGGTCGAGCAGGTCCTGGTCCCAGACGCCGCCCAGGAAGCGCACCCGGTCGTCGGCGAGGGTGTGCACGCGGCGGGTGTAGTCGTCGGCGTAGGGCGCGGAGCCCACGACCACGAGCGGCAGCTCGGCGTCGCTGCGCCGGTAGCCGTCCACGATCACGTCGACGTGGTTCTCCGGCTCGAAGCGGGCGACGACGAGGTGGTAGCCGCGGGAGGTCAGCCCGACGTCCGCGAGCAGCTCGGACCCGACGCCGTCGGTCTTGGGTGCGCCGTAGGCGATCAGCTCGGTCGGCGCCGCGAACTCGTCGCGGTAGTAGTCGGCGATGCCCTGCGCGTCGGCGATGAGCGCATCGGACCAGCGGACCGACAGCGCCTCGACGACCCGGTAGTACCGCTTGCCGACGGAGCCCCACTTGGCGCGCTTCCACTCCAGGCCGTCGACGTGCGTGGCCACCGGGATGCCGGCCGCCCGCAGCAGCGGGAGCCACGGGGCGTTGGCGGCGTTGAAGACGATCGCGGCGTCCACCCGGTGGGCCATGAGGTGGGCCACCGACAGGCCGGTGTGGCTCAGCGTCTCCAGCGAGCGGCGGCGGAGGGCGGGCAGGTGCACCAGCCGCATCCCCAGGTGGGTGGCCGGCCGGGGACCGCCGGTGGTGGTCCGGCAGTACACGACGACGTCGTGCCCGGCCTCGACCAGCCGCCGTCCGACCTCCTCGACGGCCGTCTCGAACCCGCCGTAGCGCGCGGGGACCCCGCGGGTGCCGACCAGTGCGATCCGCAGTCTTCGGGACGTGCTCGCTGGCATGGCTCCCGCTCCGTTCTCCCTGTGGCGCGGGGCCCTCCTCGAGGGCCTCGCCACCAGGTGTGCCACCACGTGTGCCGCGACGGTGTGGCGCCCCTCGCGGGCACGCCAGGACAGACCCTTCCCCGATCCGCACCCCTCGTCGCCCTTCGTGGCGGTGCCGTCACCCAGAGGGAGGACGCCGCGCCACCCCGCCGAGGGTGGGCCGGCCGGGCCGGTCAGTAGGCGCCGGAGGCGGTGACCACGGCGCGCGCGGTCTTCCAGAGGATCTGCACGTCCAGCGCGAGCGACCAGTTCTCCACGTACCGCAGGTCCAGCCGCACCGCCTCCTCCCACGGCAGGTCGCTGCGCCCGGAGATCTGCCAGAGGCCGGTCAGGCCGGGCTTGACCAGCAGCCGGCGGCTGACCGAGCTGTCGTAGCGGGCCACCTCGACGGGCAGCGGGGGCCGCGGCCCGACCAGCGACATGCTGCCGTTGAGCACGTTCACCAGCTGGGGCAGCTCGTCCAGGGAGAGCCGGCGCATCCAGCGGCCGACCGGCGTCACCCGCGGGTCGTGCCGGATCTTGAAGAGCAGGCCGTCGGCGTCGTTCCCGTCGGAGAGCCCGGCGACCTGCTGGTCGGCGCCCTGGACCATGCTGCGGAGCTTGAGCATGGTGAACGGCTGGCCGTTCAGCCCGATGCGCTGCTGACGGAAGAGCACCGGGCCGGCGCTGGACAGCCGCACGGCCAGCGCGAGCCCCGCCAGCAGCGGCGAGAGCGCGAGCAGGGCCAGCAGGGCGATCGAGCGGTCCAGGGCGCCCTTGACCACGCGGCGCCAGCCCTCGAACCGGGGCTGCTCGACCGACAGCAGCGGCAGCCCGTCGAAGGGACGGATGTGCAGCCGGGGGCCGGCCACCTCGACCAGCCCGGGAGCGACCAGCAGTTCCAGGCCGGTCCCCTCGAGCTGCCACGACAGCGCCCGCAGGTACTGGGCGGCGGTCTCGCTGGCCGACGTGACGGCGATCGTGTCGGCGTTCATCTGCCGGGCCGTGGCCAGGACGTCGTCCAGGCCGGCGACCGGGAGGCCGACCGCGCGGGCGACCCGGGAGCGGTCGTCGGGGGTCACGCAGGCGGCCACCACGTCCAGCCCGGCGTGGTGGGTGCGGCGCAGCCGGTCGACCAGCTCCAGCACCGCGCCACCGCGGCCGACGACCACGACCCGCTTCACGCAACGGCCGGCCGCCCGCTGGCGGTGCAGCGCGCGGCGGGCGACGTAGCGCTCGACCAGGGTGGCGAGGGTCAGCGCGGGGACGGCGACGACGACCAGCGCGCGGCTCAGGTCGAGCTCGGCGGCGTAGCTGACGAACCCCAAGCCGGCCAGCAGCAGGAAGCCGGCCCGCCCGACCCGGCGGAACTCGTCACTGCCGACGCCGAAGCTCCGCTCCTCGTAGGCGCCGGTGACCCCCAGCAGCGCCGGCCAGGTGACCACCAGGGCGAGGCCGGCCCAGAGCAACGGGCTGCCCCCGAGCCCGGCGCCGTCCCGGGTCAGCAGCACCACGGCGGATGCGACACCGGCGAGCGCGACCTCGGCACCCACCAGCCGGGCGCGGTGCCGCGCCGCCCAGCGGTCTGCCCGGTGGTGGCCGACCCCGGCAGCAGGGGCACCTGACGGAGTGGGCAGCAACCGGACCGGCTGTGCGGCGGAGACGTGCCCCGCGACCTCGGTGCTCCCTACGCGCTCGAGAAGCAACGCTCCCCCTCCGACCAGTCGATGACCCTCGGTCATGTCCGAGCCACGAGAGGGCGACATCACCAGCTCTTCCGTGATGTTCGCCGACTCGATGGCGACTGAGAGTGACGATCACAGAAGGTGACGAGCGAGGGCAATCCGTGCGCCGGGTGTTCACCCGATGGTGCGGGCCGTCGGCGGGACGACCACTCGTCCGTGGCAGCGGCCACGGAGAGTGCTCAGCTGCGCGGGTGGACCACGTTCTGCGCAGCCTCCAGGCCGCGCTCGAGGAGCAGCTCCGTCGCGTCCGCCGCCTCGACGACGAGCAGGTCGAGGGTCTTCCGCTCGGTGGCGGAGAAGTCCTTCAGCACGAAGTCCGCGGGGTCCTGCCGACCGGGCGGACGGCCGATGCCGACCCGCACCCGCAGGTAGTCCTTGGTGCCGGTGGACCGGGAGATGGAGCGCAGGCCGTTGTGGCCGCCCTCTCCCCCGCCGCGCTTGAGCCGCACCGTCTCGAAGGCGATGTCGAGCTCGTCGTGCACCACGACCAGGTCGGTGGCCGGCAGGTGGTGGTAGTCCAGCAGCCCACGCACCGGGCCACCGGACTCGTTCATGTAGGTGAGCGGCTGCGCGAGCACCACCCGGCGGCCGGCGAGCCGGCCCTCTCCGGACAGCGCCCGGGCGCGGGGGCCCTTGCCCGCGGACAGTCGTACGCCGGCACGCGAGGCGAGCTCGGCCAGCACCATGGCGCCGACGTTGTGCCGGTTGCCGGCGTAGCCGGGTCCGGGGTTGCCCAGCCCGACGACCAGGAACGGCCCCTCGGACACGGGCGTGGGCTCAGGAGACGCCGCAGGGGCGCCGGCAGCGCCGGCGCCCCTGCGGGTCGTGCTCTCGTCCAGTGTCGTGCTCCGGTGCGTGCCGGGATCAGGCGTCGTTGGACTTCTCGGCGGAGTCCATGGACTCGCCGCTGCCCTGGTCCTGCGGCTCCGGGACGACGTCGCCGTCGGCGTCGGACTCGTCGCGCTCGATGCCGGCCTCGGCCTCGGCCTCCTCGAGCTCGGCCTCCAGCTCGGCGGCGGTCGGGGCGCCCAGGAAGCCGATGACCAGCGCCTCCGGGTCGGTGATCAGGGTGGCCCCGGTCGGCAGCGGCAGGTCGCCGGCGGTGACGCCGTTGCCGGCGGTGCGGCCGGTGATGTCGACCTCGATCGACTCGGGCAGGTTGGTGGCGTCGGCCTCGAGGGAGACGGTGTTCAGCTGGTGGTTGCTGATCGTGTCCGGTGCGGGCGAGCCGACGATGATCACCGGGACGTCGACGGTGACCTTCTCGCCCCGGCGCACGGCCACCAGGTCGACGTGCTCGTGGACGCGGGTCAGCGGGTCGCGCTGCACGGCCTTGATCAGCACGAGCTGGTCCTTGCCGTCGAGGGTGACGGTGATCAGCGCGTTGGTGCCGCCGTTGCGCAGCACGGCGGCGAACTCGAGCGCCGGCACGGACAGGTGGACGACGTCCTGGCCGTGTCCGTACATGACGGCGGGGACGCGCCCGGCCCGGCGGGTGCGACGGGCACTGCCCTTGCCGAACTCGGTGCGGGGCTCGGCGACGAGGCGGAAGTCGGCCACGGTGGTGTGCTCCTCAACAGGTGGATCGGGTCTGTGTGCCGGCACTCGACCGCGGCACACCCCTGGAGGCACACGCACGTCGATCACGGAGACAGCTCAGACCGTCTCCCTCGCCGGGCAACTCGACAGAGGTTACACGAGCAAGGAACCCGACCTCACCGAGCAGCCCCTCAACACCCGCCCCAGTGGCCCGCCGCCCCGCCGATGGGAACGCCACCAGCGGAGGGACCCCGGGCCCCCGCCCCGCAGGGGCGTCTGCGGTGCTGGGCGCGGGGCCGGAGGCTCCCGCCCAGCACCGCAGCCGGGCCCGTCCGCGTCGGCGTCACGGGGCCGGAGGCTCCTGACGCCGCCGCGGGAAACGGCTCAACTCACCCGGGGAACGGCTCCTGGCCGCGGTGCGGCCCGGAGGGTCGCAGACTACGAAGCCCCGCCGAACAGACTCGTCACACTGCCGTCCTCGAAGACCTCCTTGATCGCCCGGCCGAGCAGCGGGGCGATCGAGAGGACGGTGAGCTTGTCGAACTGGCGGGCCGGCTCGATGGGCAGCGTGTTGGTGACGATGACCTCGCTGACCCGGCTGTTCTTCAGCCGGTCCACGGCCTGGCCGGAGAGCACGCCGTGCGTGGCGGCGATGATCACGTCGGCCGCGCCGGCGGAGAACAGCGTCTCGGCGGCCTTGGCGATGGTGCCGCCGGTGTCGATCATGTCGTCGACCAGGATGCAGACCCGGCCCTCGACCTCACCGACGACGCGGTTGGCGACGACCTCGTTGGGGCGGCTGACGTCGCGGGTCTTGTGGATGAAGGCCAGCGGGGTGCCGCCGAGCTTGTCGCTCCACCGCTCGGAGACCCGGACGCGGCCGGAGTCGGGCGAGACGACGGTGAGGTCGCGGCCGCCCCACTTGCGCTTGACCTCGTCGATGAGCAGGTCCATGGCGAACAGGTGGTCGACGGGGCCGTCGAAGAAGCCCTGGATCTGCGCGGTGTGCAGGTCGACGGTCATCAACCGGTCCGCGCCGGCGGTCTTGAACATGTCGGCGACCAGCCGTGCGGAGATGGGCTCGCGGCCGCGGTGCTTCTTGTCCTGCCGGGCGTAGGGGAAGAACGGGGCGACCACGGTGATCCGCTTGGCGGAGGCGCGCTTGAGCGCGTCGACCATGATCAGCTGTTCCATCAGCCAGGTGTTGATCGGTGCGGTGTGGCTCTGCACGACGAAGGCGTCGGAGCCGCGCACCGACTCCTCGAACCGCACGAACAGCTCGCCGTTGGCGAACTCGTAGGCGGCGGTCGGGGTGGGGGTCACGCCCAGGTGCCCGGCGATCTCGGTCGCCAGCTCGGGGTACGCGCGCCCCGAGAAGAGCATCAGGCTCTTGTTGGTGGTCTGCCGGATCACGCTCATCGTCGTCCCTGCTGTTCATCGTCCGTGGCCGTGGACCGGCTCGGGGACCCCGCGTCGCCGGTGTCGGTCGCGGGCTCGGAGGCCGCACCACCGGCGGCTGCTGCAGCCTGGGCTGCGGGCGTCCCTGGACGCCGTCGTCCGACCCAGCCTGCCACATTGCGCTGCCGGGCCCGGGCGACGCCCATCGCCCCGGGCGGGACGTCGTCGGTGATCACCGAGCCGGCCGCGGTGTAGGCACCGTCGCCGACCGTGACCGGCGCCACGAGCATCGTGTCGGAGCCGACGCGGACGTGGTCGCCGATCGTCGTGTGGTGCTTGTCGACCCCGTCGTAGTTGACGAACACCGTGGCGGCGCCGATGTTGCTGCCCCGCCCGATCGTCGCGTCGCCCACGTAGGACAGGTGCGGCACCTTCGAGCCCTCGCCGACCTGGACGTTCTTGGTCTCGACGTAGGCGCCCACCTTCGCACCGCGGCCCAGCTGGGTGCCGGGCCGGAGGTAGCTGAAGGGCCCGACGGTCGCTGCCGGGCCGACGACCGCCAGCTGGCAGTGCGACCGGACGACGGAGGCGCCCTCACCGACCTCGCAGTCGACCAGCGTGCTGTCCGGGCCGACCACCGCACCGGCGGCGACGGTGGTGGCGCCGCGCAGCTGGGTGCCCGGGTGCAGCACCGCCTCGGCGGCGACGTCGACGGTCACGTCGACCCAGGTGGTGAGCGGGTCGACCACCACCACGCCGGCCCGCATCAGGTCGTCGAGGACCCGGTCGTTCATGGTGCGGCGGCGGGCGGCCAGCTCGCGCTGGTCGTTGCAGCCGAGGGTGTCGTCGGCGTCCTCGGCGCGGTGCCCGCCGACCTTCCGGCCGTCCCCGACGAGCAGGCCGAGCACGTCGGTCAGGTACTGCTCGCCCTGCTGGTTGCCCGATCCGACCCGGGTGAGCGCCTCCCGCACGGCGGCGGCGTCGCCCACGTACACCCCGGCGTTGACCTCGGTGATCGCCCGCTGGGCCGGGTCGGCGTCCTTCTCCTCGACGATGGCGAGCACCGCACCGGAGCCGTCCCGGACGATCCGGCCCAGCCCGGTCGGGTCGGCGACGTCGGCGGTGAGGACGGTGAGCACGTCGCCGTCCTGCCCGTGCGCGGCCACGAGCCGGGTCAGCGTCTCGGCCCGCAGCAGGGGCGCGTCCCCGTTGACGATGAGCACCGCGCCGGTCACCTCGGCCAGCGCGTCGAGCGCCACGGCCGCCGCGTGCCCGGAGCCGTTCTGCTGCTCCTGCACCACCGGCAGGGCGCCGGGCGCGATCCGGGTCAGGTGCTCCTCCACGGCGTCCCGGCCGGACCCGACCACGACCACGGTCTGCGCGGCCCCGAGTGGCTCGGCCGCGGCGAGCACGTGGCCGAGGAGGCTGCGCCCGCCGATCTCGTGCAGCACCTTGGGGGTGCGCGAGCGCATCCGGGTGCCCTGGCCGGCCGCGAGGACGACGACGGCGCCGACGGTGGTGGGGGTGTCCTGCGGGCTCACGGATCTCCTCGGGACGACGTGCGGCGGTCCACCGGAACGGGCGGGCCGGACTGGCTGGGGGACTCGGACTCGAACCGAGACTGCACGGCTCCAAAGGCCGGCGGGCTGCCGATTACCCCATCCCCCATCGCCGCTGCCCCTCCGGGACGTCCCCGGGCGGTGCGGTCGCGGCGGCGCCGCCGGCGGACCGGCGGACCCCCAGAGCCTAGGGCCGTGCGCCCTGCCGGGCACCCAGCACGGGCGGCGGGCCCGTCCGGCACCACCCGGCGGAGGGACCCGGGCAGCCGGGTGCACCGGCAGAGGACGATGGCCGCATGAGCTCCCCTGCCGACCCCGGTGCCGGCCGGCCGCGGGTGCGGATGACCGGCGCGCAGCGCCGCCGGCAGCTGGTGGACGTCGGCCGCGAGCTGTTCGCCCAGCGCGGCTACGAGGCCACCTCGATCGAGGAGATCGCGGCCCGCGCCGACGTCTCCAAGCCGGTGGTCTACGAGCACTTCGGGGGGAAGGAGGGGCTCTACGCCGTCGTCGTGGACCGGGAGATGCAGCGACTGCTGGACCGGTTCAGCTCCGCGCTGTCGACCAGGGGCCATCCCCGGGAGCTGCTGGAGCGCGCGGCGCTGGTGCTGCTGGACTACATCGAGGAGGAGGCCGACGGCTTCCGGGTGCTCGTGCGCGACTCCCCCGTCGCCGGCACCGACGGCGGGTTCTCCTCGCTGATCAGCGAGGTGGCCAGCAAGGTCGAGCACGTGCTGGGCGACCAGTTCCGGCTGCGCGGCTACGACCCGGCACTGGCCGAGCTGTACAGCCAGGCCCTGGTCGGCATGGTGGCGCTGGTCGGGCAGTGGTGGCTGGACACCCGGTCACCGGGCAAGCAGGAGGTCGCCGCCCACCTGGTGAACCTGGCCTACCACGGGCTCTCCCACCTCGAGCCGTCCCCGGGCCTCGCCGGCCGCCCCTGAGCCGACGCGACGGTCGGCCGCTCAGCCCACCAGGCGGGCGCCGGGCACCGGGCCGTGCACCGCGCGCACGTCCCGGAAGACCCCGGCGCCGGCCAGCTCCGCCGCCAGCCGGACGGCGTCGTCCTCGTCGGCGGCCAGCGCGGCCACCGTCGGCCCGGACCCACTGACCAGCGCCGCCGGTGCACCCGCCCCGGTCGCTGCCGCCAGCGCGTGGCGCAGCTCGGGACGCAGCCGCAGGGCCGGCGCCTGCAGGTCGTTGTCCAGCGCGGCCGCCAGCGCCTCGGCCGGGCCACTGCGCAGCGCCGCGATGACCGGCTCGGGCGAGATCAGGTCAGCGCCGTCCGGGAGGCTGCCGTCGGCCCGCAGGGCGTCGAGCTCGGCGTAGACCGTGGGGGTCGACAGTCCCTCCCCCGCGATGCCCAGCACCCAGTCCCAGCGCCGGCGGGCCAGCACCGGGGACAGCTGCTCACCGCGCCCGGTGCCCAGCGCCACACCGCCCAGCAGGCTGAACGGGACGTCGCTGCCCAGCTGCGCCGCCAGCCGGGCGAGGTCGCCGCGGGTGGCCCGGGTCCCCCAGAGCGCGTCCAGGGCCACCAGGGTCGCGGCGGCGTCCGCGCTGCCCCCGGCCAGCCCGGCGGCGGCCGGGATCGACTTGTCCACCTCCAGGTGCGCGTCGGCGGTCACCCCGGCGTGCCGGGCCAGCAGCTCGGCGGCCTGCCACACCAGGTTCCGCCGGTCGGCGGGCACGCTGGCCGGGCCGTCCCCCGCGGCCGACCCCTCGCCCCGGACGGTCAGCGAGAGGCCCTCGGCCGGGCGCACGGTGACGGTGTCGAACAGCGACACGGCGAGGAAGACCGTCTGCAGCTCGTGGAAGCCGTCCGGACGGAGCGGACCGACGCCCAGGTGCACGTTGACCTTCGCCGGCGCCCGGGCCACGACGGCGCCGTTGCCGGCCAGCCGGCCCGGCCCCCCGGAGGTCGCGTGGTTCATCCACTCACCCTGCCACGGCCCGCCGTCGCGCCGTCCCCAGGCTCGGCGGGTGGGCAGCCGACCTACGGGGTGGCCGCCAGGCGGGCGAACTCGGTGACCGACAGCCGCTCGCCGCGGGTGGTGGGGTCGATGCCGGCGGCCCGCAGCCGGGCCTCGGCCGCGGCCGGGCTGCCCGCCCACCCGGCCAGGGCGGCGCGCAGCCCCTTGCGCCGGGTGGCGAAGGCGGCGTCGATGACCGCGAAGGTCGCCGCCCGGTCGCCCTCCGGCGCGGGCCGGCGGTGCAGCGCGACCAGCCCCGAGTCGACGTTGGGCACCGGCCAGAACACCGGTCGCGGGACGTTCCCCGCCCGCCGGACGTCGGCGTACCAGGCCGCCTTCACACTCGGCACGCCGTACGCCGCGGAGCCCGGGGCGGCGGCCAGCCGATCGGCGACCTCGGCCTGCACCAGCACCAGTGCGGTGCGCAGGGAGGGCAGCAGCTCCAGCAGGTGCAGCAGCACCGGCACGGCGATGTTGTACGGCAGGTTGGCCACCAGGGCGGTGGGCGCCCGCCCGGGCAGCTCGGTCACCCGCAGCGCGTCGGCGGTGACCACGGTCAGCCGCCCGGCGAGCTGGGGCGCCCGGGCGGCCACGGTGTGCGGCAGCTGGTCGGCCAGCCGGGGGTCGATCTCGACCGCGGTGACGTGCGCGCACGCCCCGAGCAGGCCCAGGGTGAGCGAGCCCAGCCCGGGGCCGACCTCCAGGACGACGTCGTCCTCGGCCAGGTCGGCGGTGCGCACGATCCGCCGGATGGTGTTGGCGTCGTGCAAGAAGTTCTGGCCGAGGGTCTTGGTCGGGCGCAGGTCGAGCTGCTGGGCCAGCTCGCGGATGGCCGCGGGGCCCAGCAGCCCGTCGGACTGCTCCGGGACGGTGCTCAGTGTCCGACTCAGCCGAACAGGCGGGACCCGCAGTGCGGCCACTGACCGGCACCGGATCGCGCGTAGAGCATCTGGGCCCGCATCGTCTGCTCCTCGGCCGAGGCGGCCGCCGGGTCGCCGGAGCCGCCGACCCCGGCCCAGGTGCCGGTGGAGAACTGGTACATGCCGCGGTACTTGCCGGTGCCGCTGACCGCGTCCGGCCGGCCGCCGGACTCGCAGTTGGCCAGCGCGGCCCAGTTCAGCCCGTCGGCGGTGACCACGGCCGCCGCGGCGGGCTTCTCCTTGGTGCCGACCGTGACCTGCTCGGCCACCGGCTCCTGCGACACCACGCTGCTCAGCTGCTCGCGGCCCGTTTCCACCCCGTCGGTGACGGTGACCCGCCAGGTGACGGTCCGCTGACCCTCGGCGCCCTTCGCGGTGACCGTGCGGTCACCCTCGAACGCCGCGGGGTCCGGGGTCTCCACCGTCTCGTAGTCGACCGTCTGCACCTCGGTCACGTCGCTGACCTGGACGCGGGTGACCCGCAGGACCATCGCGTCCAGCAGCGGCTGCTGGGGGTACAGCGAGGTGCGGTCGGTCGGCGACAGTGCGATGCCCTGCTCGGCGAGCAGGTCGCCGGCGGTGGCCGCGGCGGTGGTCACCACCCGCTGCTGACCGTCGGCGATCAGCGTGACGTCCTTGTTGGTGGTGACCGCCAGCTCCATGCCGTCCAGCGGGAGGCGCTCGCTGCGGCTGGTGGAGAGCACCAGCTCCTCGGCCCGGTAGCCGAGCTCGGCCAGCGCGCCGTCCACCGACAGTGCGGTCGTGTAGAGCTCGGTCCGCACACCGTCCACGGTGAGCGACAGCGGGCGGGCACGGTTGACCACGATCGTGTCGCCGTCACCGACCCGGGTGTCCAGCGCCGGCAGGACGACGTCCTGCGCGGTCGGCGTCAGCCCCTCGTCGGCGAGCACCTCACCGGCGGTCCCGGCGTAGGTGCTCACCTCGCGGGCCTGGCCGTCGATGGTGAGGGTCAACGACTTCTGGGCCAGGTGGTAGGCCGCAGCACTCCCCACCAGGCCGAGCAGGACCAGGGCGAAGAGACTCAACTTCAACGATCGGCGCACAACACATCCACGGGTCACTGGACCCGGGCAGGGGAACGCAGGCAGCAGCCGGCGGACCCCACCCGAGGGAGGCGCCCGGTCTCGTGTCGCCCGACGGTGCCGCCGGCCGGGGGTGGCCCCGGTCGGTGGATGGTCGCCTGGGTGTTCCCCACCCCGGCTGGTCGGTCACGACACGATAACGAACGCCCAACGGAAGAGAATGGTGCTCCGCCAGGAAACCAACATGTCGACTCAGCTGTCCGCAGGCGCGCCGACACGTTCAGTCACCCACACGCCGGTTGGACGCTCCAGAGGGTGATCGTCCACCGTGAACAAACGCACATGCCTGCGCCGACCGTGCGGGCGCCGCGGGCCTTCCTCAGGCCAGTGCGGGAGAGGTCTGCCGCACCGGACGGAGCCAGGTGAGCAGGAAACCGGCGACCAGCACACCGGCGATGAGCGCGGAGAACCCGCCGGCCACCAGGGCCACCGGCAGCAGGCCCGCGCCGTCGGAGGTGACCCGGTCGTCGAGGTCGATCGCCGCCCGCAGCAGGAGGGCACCCAGCGGCAGCAGCGCCAGCACGCTCGCGGCCCCCACCACGAGGTGGGCGGTCCAGGTGCGCTGCGCCTCGTCGACCGGCACGTCCGCCCCGTCGGCCGGCAGCGGGCGCAGCAGCACCCGGGCCAGCGCGAGCTCGGCCAGCAGCCAGCCCCCCAGCGGCACGGCGAGCGCGGTGACGGTGAGCGCCCGGCCCAGCTCGTCGGCCAGCCACACCGTGCTCAGCACGACGCCGGCGACGGCTCCGCGCATCGTCCACAGCAACCACAGCGAGATCTGCTCACCCCGCCGCGGCCGGCGGGCCGGACTCGACAGCGCCCAGCGCGCCCGGGGCCGGGTGACCTCGGCCAGCAGCACGCCGGCGAGCAGACCCGTGCCGAGGGCCGGGACCCACAGGAACACCGAGGCCTCGGCGAAGAGCACCACCGTGGTGATGACGGCGGCCACCCCGGCCAGCAGACCGAGGCGGCGGAGCCGGCGTCCGTGCACGGCCTGACGGTCCAGGTGTGCGGTCGCCGACGGGCTGACCGGCACGAACTCGACCCCGGCGGCCGCGGCGCCCCGGCGTGCGGAGGCGTGCGACCAGCCCTGGGCCAGCAACCCGGCCGGGGCCATGAGGGCGATGAAGAGCACGACGGCGATGAGGCGGCCCACGCCCCCAGTGTGCCCCGGATCGAGCCGGAGGTGGCGTCCTCCCGCTGCTACTGCGGGCTGTCCTGCTCCCAGGGCCCGAACACCCGCTCCGCGGTGCCGGTCAGAGCGTCGCACAACTGCTCCAGCGGGACGCCGGTGACCTCGGCGAGCGCCCGCACCGTGTGCGGCACCAGCCGGGCCGAGTTCGGCCGGCCGCGCAACGGCGCCGGCGTGAGGAAGGGCGCGTCGGTCTCCACCAGCAGCTGGTCCAGCGGGGTCAGCGCCGCCGCCTCGCGCAGGTACCCGGCGTTGCCGAAGGTCAGCGTGCCGGCGAAGGACAGCACGTACCCCCGCTCGACGCAGGCCCGGGCGAACCCGGCGTCCCCGGAGAAGCAGTGCAGCACCGTGTGCTCGGGCGCGCCCTCCTCCTCCAGCACCCGCAGCACGTGCTCGTGGGCGTCCCGGTCGTGGATGACCAGCGCGATCCGGTGCCTCTTCGCGATGTCGATGTGCGCCCGGAAGGAGGCCTCCTGCGCGGCCCAGCCGTCCTCTCCGGTGCGGTACCGGTCCAGCCCCGTCTCCCCCACCGCCCGCACCCGGGGCTGCCCGGCGAGCCGGTCGATCTCCGCCAGCGCCTGCTCGGTCGCCGCCCCGGCGCCGGCCTCGTTGGGGTGCAGGGCCACCGCGGCCAGGACGTTCGGGTGCCGGGCGGCGAGCGCGGCCGACCAGCGGGAGGAGGCGACGTCCACCCCCACCTGCACCAGGCGCGGCACCCCGACCGCGACGGCCGCGGCGATCGCCTCGTCGACCTCGTCCTCGGTCGGGGTGCGGTCCTCCCCGCCCACGGCGATGTCGAAGTGTGTGTGGCTGTCCACCGCCGGCGCCGGCAGCGGCTCCGGTGACGGCGGCGGCTCGCCACGCCGGTTGGCCCGCGAGGACGCCGACCGGCTCACGCCTCGCCGTCCGTGCCGCTGGTGCCCTTCTCCTCCAGCCGCGCGAGCTCCTCGGCGACGATCGAGTCGTCCAGCTTGGTGAACACCGGCTTCGGCGCGGCCAGCGGCGTACCGGACGGCGGCAGCGGCGTGGACGCCCAGACCGCCTGACCGCTCGCGTAGTCGCCGGTGATGATCGGGAACGGCGAGCCGTCGTCCAGGTCCTCGGTCTCGACCACCTGGGGGGCGACCGACCAGACGCCGGTGCCACCGAGCAGCTCGTGCACCTGCTGCGAGGAGTGCGGCAGGAACGGCGTCAGCAGGGCGTTGCAGTCCTTGATCGCCTGCAGCGCGGTGTGCAGCACGGTGTCCCGGCGGGCCGGGTCCTCCTTGAGCTTCCACGGCGCCTGGTCCGACAGGTACTTGTTGGCCTCGCCGACCACCCGCATCGCCTCGGTGGCCGCGGCCTTCTGCCGGTTGCGCCCCAGCAGGTCACCGATCGGGGCGAAGGCACCGGAGGTGGTGGCCAGCAGCGCGCGGTCGGCGTCGGTCAGGTCGCCCGGGGTCGGGACGGCGCCGACGTTCTTCGCCGCCATCGACACGGTGCGGTTGACCAGGTTGCCCCAGCCGGCGACCAGCTCGTCGTTGTTGCGGCGCAGGAACTCCGCCCAGGTGAAGTCGGTGTCCTGGTTCTCCGGCCCGGCCACGGCGATGAAGTACCGCAGCGCGTCGGGGTCGTAGCGGGCCAGGAAGTCGCGCACGTAGATGACCACGTTGCGCGAGGAGGAGAACTTGCGCCCCTCCATGGTCAGGAACTCGCTGGAGACGACCTCGGTGGGCAGGTTCAGCGCCCCGTAGGAGCCCGGCGTCCCGCCCTTGTCGCCCGCCCCGTTGTAGCCGAGCAGCTGGGCCGGCCAGATCTCGGAGTGGAAGACGATGTTGTCCTTGCCCATGAAGTAGTAGGCGTCGGCGTCCGGCGACTGCCACCACTGCCGCCACGCCTCCGGGTCACCGGAGCGGCGGGCCCACTCGATCGAGGCCGACAGGTAGCCCACCACGGCGTCGAACCACACGTAGATCCGCTTGTCGTTGCGGTCGCGCCAGCCGTCCAGCGGCACCGGCACGCCCCAGTCGATGTCCCGGGTGTAGCTGCGCGGCTTCAGGTCCTCGAGCAGGTTGACGCTGAAGTTCAGGACGTTGGGCCGCCAGCTCCCGCGGGTGGCCAGCCAGTCGCCCAGCGCCCGGGTGAACGCCGGCAGGTCGAGGAAGTAGTGCTCGCTCTCCACGAACTTCGGCGTCTCGCCGTTGATCCGGCTGACCGGGTTGATCAGGTCGGTCGGGTCGAGCTGGTTGCCGCAGTTGTCGCACTGGTCGCCGCGCGCGCCGTCGTAGCCGCAGATCGGGCAGGTGCCCTCGATGTAGCGGTCGGGCAGCGTGCGGCCGGTCGACGGGCTGATCGCGCCCAGGGTGGTCTGCGGGAAGACGTAGCCGTTCTTCAGCAGCCCCAGGAAGATCTCCTGGCTGACGTTGCGGTGGTTGACCGTCGTCGTCCGGGTGAAGAGGTCGTAGCTCAGCCCCAGGCTGGCCAGGTCGTCCACGATGACCCGGTTGTTGCGGTCGGCGATCTGCCGCGGGGTGATCCCCTCGGCGTCGGCGGCGACCGTGATCGGCGTCCCGTGCTCGTCGGTGCCGCTCACCATCAGCACCTGGTCGCCGGACATCCGGTGGAACCGGCTGAAGACGTCGGAGGGGACGCCGAACCCGGAGACGTGCCCGATGTGCCGCGGGCCGTTGGCGTAGGGCCAGGCGACGGCGGTGAGGATGTGCCGATCTGTCACGGCCTGAGGGTAGTGACCTGCGTCCAGCCCGTTCGCCGCCGTACCGGTCAGGGCGCCTCGGTGACCGCGACGGTGCTCGGCGAGGTCGCCGGGTCGGCCGGCGCCCCGAGCAGCGCGGTGCCGGTGAGCGCGAGCCCGATGCAGGCCACCGTGACGCCGCGGAGCGCGCGGTGCCGCACCACCGGGGCGGTGCGCACGGTGCGCGGCCGGCCACCGGCGCGCACCCACTCCCCCGCCGACGGCGCGCCGGCCAGCAGCAGCTTCCCGGTCGGGACGGCGAGGGCGAGCAGCGCCAGCGCCGGCACCGGCAGCGCCCCGAGCGGGCCGACCGCGACCAGCCAGACGCCGTCCGCGCCGAGCAGCCCGGCGACCACCAGGACGACGAGCACGACGATCTCCCCGCAGGCGAGCGCGACCAGCAGGTGCCGGCCGGCCCCGTCGACCAGGCTCGCGCCACCGCCGGCGGCCAGCACGACCCAGCCGGCGAGCAGCAGCAGGGTGCCGGCCACCAGCGCCCCGGACGGGCGGACGCCCACCCCGAAGACGCCGTCCAGGCTGGTCAGCCCGATCGCCAGCAGCCCGAGCGACTCGCAGACGGCGAGCAGCCCGGCCGCCGCGACCGTCACCGGCATCCGCCGGGGACGCGCGGCCGCGGGCAGCGGCGCGACGGGGGCGGTGCGGACGTCGTCGAGGACGGCGGTGGGCACGGGGTTCTCCTGACCGATGACGGGTGTCACCGATCAGGTCGGGTCCTCAGGCGCTCCCCCGGAGGGGTGAGCGGCCGGGTCTCACCCCCCGGGGTGAGACGCAGCCGAGGTGCGGGACGCCGTCCGACTGGTGATCATCTGGATCGGGCAGCGACGTTCGCCACCCGGCGGGCGCGTGCCGTGAACGGGCTCCCGGACGACGGGGATGCTGGACCCCGACAGACCTGAGGAGGACCGGTGACCTACACCCGCCGCACCACCAGCACGACCACCCCCGCGGCCCTCCCGCAGACCCTGCGTCCCCGGCCGGCGAACGTGCCGCGCGAGGTGACCGCGCCGAGGGACGGCGGCGACCCGGTGGTCGACTGCGCCGTCTACGTGCGCGGCGAGCGGCTGGACGTCGCCCCGCCCGACGCACTGCGAGTGGCCCGCGAGCAGGGCGGTTTCGTCTGGCTCGGCCTGTTCGAGCCCTCCGAGGCGGAGCTGACCGCGATCGGCGAGCACTACGGCCTGCACCCGCTGGCCGTCGAGGACGCCGTCTACGCCCACCAGCGGCCGAAGCTGGAGCGGTACGACGAGGCGATGTTCATGGTGCTCAAGACCGCGCAGTACGTGGAGCACGAGCAGCTGACCGCCACCAGCGAGGTGGTGATCACCGGCGAGATCATGGTGTTCGTCGGCGCCGACCACGTGATCACGGTGCGGCACGGCACGCACGGGGAGCTCGGGCGCCTCCGCACCCAGCTGGAGGGGCAGCCGGACCTGCTCTGCAACGGCCCGTCCGCCGTCCTCTACGCGATCGCCGACCACGTCGTCGACGACTTCCTGGAGGTCGCCAACGCGGTCGAGGAGGACGTCGAGGAGGTGGAGACCTCGGTGTTCAGCCCGGCCCGCACCGATGACAGCGGCCGCATCTACCAGCTCAAGCGGGAGCTGATGCAGCTGCGCCGGGCGGTGCTGCCACTGGAACTGCCGCTGTCCACGCTGGTCGACCGGCCGAACGACCTGGTGCCCGAGGCGATGCGCTCCTACTTCCGGGACGTGCAGGACCACGCCCTGCGGGTGCGCGACCAGGTCACCGGCCTCGACGAGCTGCTCACCTCGATCCTGCAGGCCTCGCTGGCCCGCACCTCGCTGGCCGACAACGAGGACATGCGCAAGATCAGCGCCTGGGCCGGCATCATCGCGCTGCCCACCGCGATCGCCGGCATCTACGGGATGAACTTCGACAACATGCCCGAGCTCGACGAGCCCTGGGGCTACCCCGCCGCCCTCCTGGTGATGCTGGGCTCCTGCCTGGCCCTGTACCGCGGCTTCAAGCGCACCGGCTGGCTCTGACCCCAGCCTGCCCCCCACCGTTGTGCACTGGCCGGGCTGTCGGCGACCCGGACAGCCCGGCCAGTGCACAACGGGTGCTCAGCGAGCCAGTGCATCGGCGATCCGGGCGATCACGAGATCCGGCCGGCGCAGGTCCCCGGCGGTCACGAAGACGACTCGCCATCCGGCAGCCTGCAGGCGGTTGAGCCGCTCCCGGTCCCGCGCGAACTGACCGGGCTCGGCGTGCCACAGCCCGTCGTACTCCAGCGCGACCCGCTGCTCCGGCCAGCCGAAGTCGACCCGGGCCACGAACCGGCCGTCGTGGTGCACCGGCAGCTGCGCGACAGGAGCGGGGAGCCCGCTACGACCAAGGACCAGCCGGACCCGGGTCTCCTGCGGCGACTCGGCCAGCCCATCGGCCAGTGCGCAGGCCTCGCGCGCCCGACGGCAACCGGCTCCTGAGGCCGCGCCCGCGAGGGCCTGCACCCGCTGGAGCGAAGCGAGCCCACTGCTCGTGAGCTGGTCGATCGCGATGACGGCATCCTCCAGCGGGAGTGCTCGCGCCAACGCCACGGCGGTGGCCTCTGGTGTCGTCACCCGCACGCCACGCCGTCGGCACACCTCCCTGGCGTCGACCGCGGCCCGCCGGACCCGCAGCCCGGGGACCCGGACCGGATGGGATCCCGGGCGCACCGTCAGCTCGACGTCGTCCGCGTCGTTCACCGGGTCGATCCCCCACAGGACGGCGGCACTGCGTCCGGTGACGACCGCTCCCGGCAGCAGCACCCCCGCGGCTGCCCGACACCGCAGCTGGTGGGTCACCGGGACGGCGGCATACACGTACACGTCGGGGAACAGGCGGCGCCAGACCCGGGCGCGCAGCTGGTCCGCGGTCAGCAGACCGCGCTGCACGACGACCGACCCGCGGAACGGCTCGTGCCGCAGATCGACGGGCACCTGCGGCGCTGGGGGCACGCGAGAACGCTGCCCCACGACCGCCGTCGGTCGCTGCGCTCATCCACAGGCTCGCCCGTTGTGCGCCCACCGGGGTGTCAGAACGGCGGACAGCCCGCTGGGCGCACACCGGCGACGGCGGGTCAGGGGGTCTTGGCGGCGAGGACGGCGTCGTAGACCACTCGGCGGGGTTGGCCGGTGCGGGCCATGACGGTGCGGATGGCCTCCTTGCGGTCGGCGCCGGCGGCCTCCTCGGCGGCGACCTCGGCGGCCAGCTCGGCCGGGGTCAGGGCCGCAGGACCGGCGACCGCGCCGGCGACGACCAGGGTGATCTCGCCCCGCACGCCCTCGGCGGCCCAGGTGGCGAGCTCGGCCAGCGACCCGCGGCGGACCTCCTCGTGGGTCTTGGTCAGCTCCCGGCAGACGGCAGCGGGCCGGTCGGCACCCAGCGCCCCCACCGCGTCGGTGAGTGCATCGGCCAGCCGGTGCGGCGACTCGTAGAACACCATCGTCCGCGGCTCGTCGGCCAGCGCGGTCAGCGCGGAGCGCCGCTCCCCGCCCTTGCGGGGCAGGAACCCCTCGAAGGTGAACCGGTCGCAGGGCAGCCCGGACACCGCCAGCGCCGTCACCACCGCGGAGGGCCCGGGCACCGACGTGACCTCGATGCCGGCCTCGATGGCGGCCCGCACCAGGGTGTAGCCGGGGTCGGACACGGAGGGCATCCCGGCGTCGGTGATCAGCAGGACCGTGCGGCCCTCGGTCATCGCGGCCACCAGCCCCGGGAGCCGGGAACGCTCCACCGTCTCGTGGAAGGTGACCACCTTTCCGGTGAGGGTGACCTCCAGGTCGTTGGCCAGCCGGTGCAGGCGGCGGGTGTCCTCCACCGCCAGGACGTCGGCGTCGGCCATCGCCTGCCGCAGCCGCGGGCCGACGTCCCCCGGCTGCCCGAGCGGTGCACCACCGAGCACGAGTCGTCCGGTCATGGCATCGAGCCTGTCACGCCCGGTCCCCCTGACCCCCGTGCAGGGGCCCGCCGGGAGCGTGCGAGTGGCGGGGGGCAAGGGGGTCCTCTGACTACCCTGGCGGCATGGCGGTGCTGGTCCCGGAACGCACGGAGTCGGCCCCGGAGGAGACCCCGCACCGCCGCTTCCCGCCGCTGCCCCGGCCCCGCCGCCAGCCCGCGCCGCGGCTGCCCACCGACCGGACGCTCGCTGCGGTGCTCACCGCCGTGCTGGGCCTGGCCACGCTGGTGACCCGGCTGTGGGACATCAGCTACCCGACCGACCTGGTCTTCGACGAGGCGTACTACCCGCCGGAGGGCGCCGAGCTGCGGGAGCTCGGCTACGAGTACAACCGCGGCTACACGTTCATCGTCCACCCGCCGCTGGGCAAGTGGCTGATCGCGGTGGGCCAGCAGCTGTTCGGCTACGACTCCCTCGGCTGGCGGGTGCCGAGCGCGGTGGCCGGCACGATCGCCGTCGTCGTCCTGGTCCGGCTGGCCCGGCGGCTGACCGGCTCGACGCTGCTGGGCCTGGTCGCCGGCCTGCTGCTCGCGCTGGACGGCTTCTCCTTCACCCTCGGCCGGGTCGGGCTGCTCGACGTCTTCCTGCAGGTCTTCGTCATCTCGGCGGTGGCCTGCCTGGTGGTCGACCGGGACCAGGTGCGCCAGCGGGTCCGGGACGGCGCGGACCGGGTCACCGCCACCGGCTTCCGGCTCGGCCCGCGGGGCTGGCGGATCGCCGCCGGCGTGCTGTTCGGCTGCGCCGGCGGGGTGAAGTGGAGCGGCGTCTACTTCCTCGCCGCGTTCGCCGTGCTCTCGCTGTGGTGGGACCGCGCGGCCTGGCGGGAGGCCGGGGTGTCCCGGCCCGCGGCGGTCGCGCTGCGCCGCGGGCTGCCGGGGGCGACGTGGGCGCTGGCCGCCGTCCCGGTGCTGACCTACCTGGCCACCTTCACCGGCTGGTTCCGGGGTGAGAACGCGCAGGGCCGGCACTGGGCCGACCAGCACCCCGACACCGCCTTCGGCTTCGTCCCCGACGCGCTGCGCTCGCTGTGGCACATGCACGGCGAGTGGCTGGACTTCCACAGCGGGCTGTCCTCACCGCACCCGTGGGAGTCCAACCCGTGGTCGTGGCTGGTCGACGGCCGGCCGATCCTGCTGTGGAACCCGCAGGGGCTCACCGACGCCGCGGGCGACCAGGTGGTGCGCTACATCCTGATGGTCGGGACGCCGACCCTGTGGTTCGCCTTCGCCCCGGCGATGCTGTGGTTGCTCTGGCGGATCGTCGCCCGCCGCGACCAGGCCGCCGTGGTCGCCGCCGCCGGCATCGCCGCGGGCTGGCTCACCTGGTTCGTCAACCTCGACCGGACGATGTTCATCTTCTACATGGCCCCGGCCGTGCCGTTCTTCGTGCTGGCGGTCGTGCTGGTGCTGCAGGACGCGCTGGGGCCGGCGACCGCCTCGCCCCTGCGCCGCAACGTGGGGCTCGCTGTGGTCTGCCTGTACATCGCGATCGTGGCGATGACCTTCGTCTTCTTCTACCCGGTGCTCGCCGGGCAGCCGCTGTCGCAGCCGGAGTGGCTGCAGCGGATGTGGTTCCCCTCCTGGTTCTGACCGCCACCGCTCCGGGCCCGGGAGCTGCCGCCGCCGGACCTCCGTCCCCCGGGGAGTCACCGCCCGGCCCGGTGGAGACCGCGGGGAGCTGCCCACGTCGTGGCCGGTGGTCGGTCGGGAACGGCGCCCCGGATCCACCCGCGGGCACGGACCGGAGGCGGCCCCGCCGGCCGGACCACCCGGGAAATGCGTCAGGCCGGGCCCGAGGGCCCGGCCTGACAAGGGTGGAGCTGAGGGGAATTGAACCCCTGACCCCCTCGATGCGAACGAGGTGCGCTACCGGACTGCGCCACAGCCCCTTGCGACGAGCAGCTTACCGCCCGGCTCCTCCGGCGCTGCCACGGGGGCAGCGCCGGAGGGTCGGCCGGTGGGATCAGCCGTTGACGACGCGAGCCGGGGAGTAGACGTCGATGTCGGCGAAGCCGATGTCGTCGTCGTCCAGCCCGACGACCGCGCTGTGCTGCCAGCCGGCCGGGGCCGGGGTGCGGGCGGCGACGACGCGGCCGGGCCGCAGCGGGTGCACCGGCGCCAGCGGCAGGCTCGGGTGCACCGGCCCGGTCTCGGTGGCCACGACGGGCTCCACGCCGACGGACGGTGCGGCCGGGCGCTCGGCCGGCGCGTGGTGCGGCACCGGACGGGCCCGCGGCGGACGCTGCGCGGCCCGGGCGGCGCGCCGGGCGGCAGCCCGGCGCTCCCGGTCGGCGGCGGCCTTGGTCACCATCAGGTAGCCGACGACGGCGAGGTCCAGCAGCACCTGCGGCGCCCACAGCCAGGACCGGTAGGCCAGCGCGCCGACCAGCGCCAGGACGGCGAGGGCGACCAGGCCGGCCAGGGTGCGGCGGCGCACCGCGTGCACGTCGACCCGCAGCTCACCGCGGTTGCGGAGCTCGGCGCGGTCGATGGTCACCCGCTCGGTCTCCGCGTGGACGACGGGGTCCACGGGGCGGCGGCGCTGCAGGGTCCGCCCCGAGTCCGCCGCACCCGTCCGCACGTGCCCGTCGCCCCGGGTGACCACCATCGGCACCAGGACCACGAACCACAGCACGACGAGAGCGGCCAGCAGCACACCCGAACCCATCACAACACCTCGATCCATCCCTGGCACAACGGAAGGGCCCCGTTCCCTGGGGCACCACGAGTCACATCAGTCACTCGGGAGTCAAGGTAAGTGCGCGGACTGCCGATGACCGGGACGTCCACCGGTGTGTCGGCGCGTCCGCGCGACACTTCGGCGTGTCGACGTCCACCGCAGGTCTCGGACCGGTAACGCCTGGTCAGCGCCTGGGTGCGGTGCGTACCACCGGCCGGTCAGGACGGGGTGCGGGACCGCCACCGGGCGAGCGCCCCGCCCGGCTGCTCGCCGGCCAGCAGGGCGTAGCCGAGGTGGTCGCGCCACGCCCCGTCGATGTCGAGGTAGTCGCGGAACAACCCCTCCTGACGGAACCCCAGCCGCTCCACCAGCCGGCGGCTGGGCCGGTTCTCCGGCCGGATGTCGGCCTGCAGCCGGTGCAGCCCGACCGGTCCGAACGCGTGGTCGCAGACGAGCGCCACGGCCAGCGACGCCACGCCCCGGCCGGCGACCCCCCGGTCGACCCAGTAGCCCAGGTGCCCCGAGCGCATCGCGCCCCGGACGATGTTGTCCACCGTGACCTGACCGGCCAGCCGGCCCTCGTAGCGGAGCGCGAAGGGCAGCGACATCCCCAGCCGCGCCCGGCGGGACGACGCCCGGCGCATGGCCCGGTAGGCCGCCGGGGTGTGCCGGGCCGACCAGGAGACCCCGACCGAGGGCTCCCAGGGCGCCAGCCAGCTCTCGTTCTCCAGCCGCAGCCGGGCCCACTGGGCGGCGTCCCCGCGGCGCAGCGGCTGCAGCTCGACCGGTCCCCAGCTCAGCTGGGCCGGCCACCCGGGGTGCGGGGCCGGTTCCAGCTCAGCCCCCGAGCAGCATCGGCATGACGGTGACCAGCCCGCCGGCCGAGACCTCGGTGACGTCCTCGTCCACCACGATCAGGCAGTTGGCCCGCGCCATCCGGGCGAGCATCGCCTGGTCCCCGTCGCCGATCGGCTCGACCACGTAGCCGCCGTCGGGGTGTCGCATCACCTGCCCGTGCAGGTACTGCCGGTACCCCAGCGGCGAGAGCAGCTGTTGCGCCGAGACCGCCTGCACGGTGCGGCGGAACAGCTGCCGCTTGCCCAGCATCAGCCGGATCGCCGGCCGGACGAACACCTCGAAGGCCACCAGCGCGGCGACCGGCTCACCGGGCACGCAGATCACCGGGACACCGTCGGAACCGAGCCGGCCGAACGCGTGCACCGGACCCGGGTGCATGGCCACCTGGGTGAACTCCAGCCCACCCAGCTCGGCGAGCGCCTCCTGCAGCAGATCCGGCCCGCCGTTGGCGAACGTGCCGGCGATCAGCACCACGTCGCTGCGCAGCATCTGGCCCTCGAGCAGCTCGACCATCCGCCGCCGGTCGTTGGGCATGATGCCGGCGCGGTAGGCCTCGGCCCCGGCGTCGCGGGCCGCGGCGGCCAGCGCATAGCTGTTCACGTCGACCTGCTGACCCGGGCCGACGGTCGCACCGACGTCGACCAGCTCGTCGCCGGCGCACAGCACGGCGATCCGCGGGCGCGGGCGCACCGCCACCCGCTCCCGCCCGACGGCGGCCAGCAGGCTGATCTGGGCCGGGCCGATCGGGGTGCCGATCTGCACCGCGGTGTCGCCGTTGGCCACGTCGTCGCCGATCCGGCGCACGTAGCTGCCCGGCGCCAGCGCGGCGTAGACCTGCACCCGCGCGGCGCCCTGGTCGGTCCACGCCGCGGGGACGACGACGTCGGCGCCGACCGGCAGCATCGCGCCGACCGCGACCCGGTGGGCCAGGCCGTCGCTGATCGAGGTGGCCTCACCGGAACCGGCGATGCTCTCCCCCACGACCGCCAGGTCGACCGGGGTCTCCACGGTGGCGGTGGCGATGTCGGCCGACCGGACGGCGTACCCGTCCAGGCCGGCCTGGTCGAACGCGGGCAGCGACCGCTGGCTGGTGACCAGCTCGGCGCAGAGCAGCCCCTGGGCGTCCAGCACGGCGAGCTCGATGGGGGCCGGCTGCGGCACGACCCCGAGGATCTCGTCCAGGTGGTGCTCCACGGTGCGCAGCCGCACCCCGGAGACGTCGACCGAGCCGGTGTCGGCCATCGGGTCCGGCGACCGGTCGCCGGTGGCGATGGCCGGGGAGGGCACCCGGTCGGAGGCGAACACGGCCCGGTCGACCTGCACCGTGTCGTGGGAGACCTGCGCCCCGTCGCGGACGACGTGCGCCCCGTCGCGGACGACGTGCGCCCTGTCGTGGGAGACGTGCGCCGGGTCGTGGGAGACCTGCGGCGTCGGCCCGGACATCAGCTGGTTGTCCCGCGGTGGGGGCACCAGCGAGCCCTGCCCGAGGTCGAGCTGGGTCGTGTCCCGGCCACCGCTCGCGAACCACCCGCGTGTGCTGTCGTCGCTCATCCCCACCACCGTCGTCACCACCGTCACCGGGCCCACCGCTCCCGGCAGGTGCCGGGTGCGGCCGCCGGTGGACGGACCTGACCCCGATGGTGCCCCCTGGGGGCGCCGGTCAGGCGGGCGACGCGCCCTCGGCGGGCAGGTCGGCGACGAAGTCCTTGAGCCACGGGCCGAAGTCCGGGCCGAGGTCCGCGCGCTCGACGGCCAGCCGGACGACCGCCTTGAGGTAGTCCAGCTTGTCCCCGGTGTCGTACCGGCGGCCGGAGAACACGACCCCGTGCACCGGGACGCCGTCCTCGACCAGCTTGAGCAGCGCGTCGGTCAGCTGGATCTCCCCGCCGCGGCCGGGCGGGGTCACACGGATGGCCTCGAAGACCTCCGGCGGCAGGACGTAGCGGCCGATGATCGCCAGCGTGCTCGGCGCCTCGTCGGCCGGGGGCTTCTCCACCAGACCGGTGACCCGGAACACCTGGTCACCGGCGGCGTCGCCGGAGACGTGGGCGTCCTCGACGGCTACCGCGCCGTACTTGGAGATGTTGTCCGCGCCGACGTCCAGCAGCGCGATGACCGCGCCGCCGTGCTCGGCCTGGACGGCGAGCATCTGCTCCAGCAGCAGGTCGCGGGCGTCGATGATGTCGTCGCCGAGGAGCACCGCGAACGGCTCGTCGCCGACGAACGCGGCGGCCTGCAGCACCGCGTGGCCCAGACCCTTGGCCTCGCCCTGCCGGACGAAGAAGACCTGGGCGACCTCGGTGGACTCGTGCACGGCGTCCAGCCGGGACTGGTCGCCCTTCGCCTCCAGCGCCGTCTCCAGCTCGGGGGTGCGGTCGAAGTAGTCCTCGATGCTGCCCTTGTTGCGCCCGGTCACCATGAGCACCTCGCCGAGGCCGGCGCGGGCGGCCTCCTCGACGATGTACTGCAGCGCCGGCCGGTCGACGACCGGCAGCAGCTCCTTCGGGACGGCCTTGGTGGCCGGCAGGAAACGGGTCCCCATCCCGGCGACCGGGATGACGGCCTTGGTGATGGGCTGGCGATCGGCGGACGGGCTCGACATGCCGGGAGCCTAACTAGCCTGGCCAGGTGCCCGACTCCCCCCAGCTGGTGAGAGCCAAGGCGACGCTGCGCACACCGCTGCTCGCGGCACGGGCCGCGCGGACGGCGCAGTCCCGGGCGGCCGCCGCCGACGCCCTCGCCGACGCCCTCGCCACGGCCCTGGCCGAGCACCTGCCGGCGGACGGCGTCGTCGCGGCCACCGCGCCGCTGGCCGAGGAGCCCGGGCACGGCCGGCTGCCCGCCGCGCTGCCCGGCCGGGTGCTGCTGCCGGTGGTGCCCGCCCGGGGCCGGCAGCTGGGCTGGGCGTGGTGGTCGGGGGTGCTGACCACCGGCCGCTTCGGTCTGCTGGAGCCGCCGGGTGAGCCGCTGCCGCCCGCGACGCTGGCCGCCGCGGACGTCGTCCTTGTGCCGGCGCTGGCCGTGGCGGCCGACGGCACCCGGCTGGGCCGGGGCGGTGGCTGGTACGACCGGGCACTGCCGCACGCCCGGCCGGACGCAGTGCTGGTGGCGGTGGTGTTCGACGAGGAGGTCGTCGGGCACCTGCCGGCCGGCGAGCACGACCGGCGGGTGAGCGCGGTCGTGACCCCGTCCGGCGGGTGGCGCCGGCTGGGCTCAGCCTGAGGCCCCGCCGCCGAGCAGCGGGACGTCGGACACCAGCTCGATGTGCGCGGTCATCGCCGCCGCGGCCGCCCGCGGGTCACCGGCCCGGACGGCGTCGGCGATCTGCTGGTGGCCCGCCAGCGACCGCTGCGGCCGGCCCGCCTGGGCGAGCGACTCGATCCGGCTCTCCCGCACCAGGTCGCCGATCTCGGCCATCAACCGGGAGAGCAGCGGGGAGTGCCCGGCGGCGGTGACCGCGGCGTGGAAGCGCTCGTCGCCGTCGAGCCCGCGGCCACCGGTGGCGACGTCGTCGGCCATCGCCTGCAACGCGGCGTCGATCTCGGCGAGGTCGGCGTCGGTGCGCCGCCGCGCGGCCAGCGCCGCCAGCCGCACCTCCAGCGCGGCGCGCGCCTCGATCACGTCGCCCAGGTCGTCGCGGCGGGTGCGCAGCGCGGCCAGCACCGCATCGGTGCGGGGTGCCTGCAGCAGCACCGTCCCGTCGCCGTGCCGGACCGACACAACTCCGGTGACCTCGAGGGCGACCAGCGCCTGGGCGACGGTCGCCCGGCTGACCCCCAGCCGGGCGGCCAGGTCACGCTCGGGTGGCAACCGGTCACCGGGGCCCAGCCCTGCCTCGGCGGCCCACGTCACCAGTTGCTGCACGACCTGCTCGTAGAGCCGGTTGCGGCGCAGCGGTGCCGGCCCAGCAGTCCTGCTCACCGCACCTCCTCGCCCGCGTGACCGGGCACACAGTACCGACTGGCGCAGAGGCTCAGCCACTGAGACAGTGCTCCGGGTCACTGGCAGCTGGCCGCGACCTCAACCCGAGAAGCAGGAGCACAGACGTGTCACCCGAGGTCATCTCGATCATCGCGCTGGTGGCGATCTTCGCCGTCGCCACCGCGTTGCCGATCAACATGGGCGCGCTGGCCTTCGTCGCCGCGTTCCTGGTCGGCACCCTGGCGGTGGGGCTGTCCACCGACGACATCATCGCCGGCTTCCCCGGTGGGCTGGTGCTGACGCTGATCGGCGTCACCTACCTGTTCGCCATCGCGCAGAACAACGGCACCGTCGACCTGCTGGTGCGCGGCGCCGTGCGGCTGGTCGCCGGCCGGGTGGCGTTCATCCCGTGGGTGATGTTCGCCGTCACGGCCGCACTGACCGCGATCGGCGCGCTCTCCCCCGCCGCGGTGGCGATCATCGCGCCGATCGCCCTGGGCTTCGCCGCCAAGCACCGGATCAACCCGCTGCTGATGGGCATGATGGTCGTGCACGGCGCCCAGGGCGGCGGGTTCTCCCCGATCAGCGTCTACGGCGTCACCGTGAACGGGATCGTCGACGACAACGGCCTGCCCGGCAGCCCGCTGACGATCTTCCTGGCCAGCCTCCTCTTCAACCTGGCCATCGCCGTCGTGCTCTTCCTGGTCTTCGGCGGGCGCCAGCTGCTCGGCCGCCGGGTGGGCGACGAGATCGAGGCCGAGGAGCGGGAGCTGGTCGGCAGCGGCGACCGCAGCAGCGTGGTGCGCGGGCACGGCGCCGCCGCGTCGACCGACACCGGTGGCAGCAGCGAGCCGGCGACCGGGGTGACCGCCGAGCAGGTCCTCACCCTGGTCGGGCTGGCCACCCTCGCCGTGCTGGCCCTGGCGTTCGACCTGGACATCGGCTTCGTCTCGATCACCATCGCCACCGTGCTGGCGCTGTTCTCCGCGGCCCGGCACAAGGGTGCGGTCATGCAGATCAGCTGGTCCACGGTGCTGCTGATCGCCGGGGTGCTGACGTTCGTCTTCGTGCTCCAGGAGGCCGGCACGATCAGCTACGTCGGCGAGGGCGTCACCGGCCTGGGCAGCCCGCTGCTGGTCGCCCTGCTGCTGGCCTACATCGGCGCCGTGGTGTCGGCGTTCGCCTCCTCGACGGCGATCATCGGCGTGGCGATCTCCCTCGCCGTCCCGTTCCTGATGGCCGGCGAGATCGGCGCGGTCGGTGTGGTCGCCGCCCTCGCCGTGGCCTCGACGATCGTCGACGTCAGCCCGTTCTCCACCAACGGCGCGCTCGTGCTGGCCAACGCCCAGGACATCGACCGCGACCGGTTCTACAAGCAGATGCTCGGTTACTCCGGGATCGTCGTCGCTGTCGGGCCGCTGGTGGCCTGGCTGGTGTTCGTCGTGCCCGGCTGGATGTAGAGGAAGAGGAACCATGACCGGACCCCTGGACGGCGTGCTCGTCGTCGACCTGACCCGCGCACTCGCCGGGCCGCACGCCGGGATGATGCTGGGCGACCTCGGCGCCCGGGTGATCAAGGTGGAGAGCCCCGGCAGCGGCGACGACAGCCGCGGCTGGGGGCCACCGTTCGTCGACACCCCCGAGGGCCGGGAGTCCACCTACTTCTTCTCCGCGAACCGGAACAAGGAGTCGATCACCCTCGACCTCAAGGACGACGGCGACAAGGCGCTGCTGACCGAGCTGGTGCGCCGCGCCGACGTGCTGATGGAGAACTTCCGCCCCGGCACGCTGGCCCGGCTCGGCTTCGGCACCGACGTGCTGGCCGAGCTGAACCCGCGGCTGGTGCAGCTGTCGATCAGCGGGTTCGGCCACGACGGCCCGGAGGGGCAGCGGGCCGGCTACGACCAGATCGCCCAGGGCGAGGCCGGGCTGATGTCGCTGACCGGTTCGGGTCCGGACGACCCGCAGAAGGTCGGCGTCCCGATCGGTGACCTGCTGGCCGGCATGTACGGCGCCTACGGCGTGCTCGCGGCGCTGCTGGAGCGGGAGCAGACCGGCCGCGGCCAGGTGGTGCGCACCTCGCTGCTGGCCGCCGTCGTCGGCGTGCACGCCTTCCAGGGCACGGCCTACACCGTGGGCGGCAAGGTCAACCGCGGGCAGGGCAACCACCACCCCTCGATCGCGCCCTACGGCCTGTTCCGCTGCGCCGGGGGCGGCAGCGTGCAGCTGTCCTGCGGCAGCGAGGGGCTGTGGCGCCGGCTGTGCACCGAGTTCGGCTTCGACCCCGAGGCGCCCGGCCTGGCCACCAACGGCGAGCGGGTGGGCAACCGGCAGCAGGTGATCGAGCTGCTGGAGACCGCGTTCGCCGACATCCCCGCCGAGGAGCTGCTGGCCCGGCTGGCGGCGGCCGGCGTCCCGGCGGGCAAGGTCCGCACCCTCGACGAGGTGTACGCCTGGGAGCAGACCCTGTCCCAGGGGCTGGCGATCTCGGTCGACCACCCGACCGCCGGGCCACTGACGCTGCCCGGTCCCCCGCTGCGCTTCTTCGCCCCCGGCTCGGACGGCGAGGTGGAGACCACCCGCCGCGACCACACCCCGCCGCCGGTGCTCGGGGCCGACGGTGCGGCGATCCGCGCCTGGCTGTCCGGGGCCGACGGCGTACCGCAGCCCGAGGGCGAGGGCGGCGACGTCGAGGACGGGCACGCGACGTGAGCGCCCGCCGGCTGGACGCCCGCTCGCTGCGCGACCTGGTGCTCGACCCGGGGTCCTGGACCTCCTGGGACACCCCGGTGCCGCCCCGCGCGGTGGACGACGACTACGCCGCCGAGCTCGCCCGGGCGACGGAGAAGAGCTCGCAGGACGAGGCGGTCGTCACCGGCGAGGGCCGGCTGCGCGGGCGCCGGGTGGCCGTCGTCGCCGGGGAGTTCAGCTTCCTGGCCGGGTCGATCGGGGTGGCCACCGCCGAACGGCTGATGGCCGCGGTCGAGCGGGCCACCGACGAGGGCCTGCCGCTGCTGGCCGCACCGGTCTCCGGCGGCACCCGGATGCAGGAGGGCACGGTCGCCTTCCTGCAGATGATCGGCATCACCGCGGCGATCGCCCGGCACAAGGAGGCGGGGCTGCCCTACCTGGTCTACCTGCGCGGGCCGACGTTCGGCGGCGTGCTCGCCTCCTGGGGCTCGCTGGGGCACGTGACCATCGCCGAGCCCGGCGCCGCGGTCGGCTTCCTCGGCCCGCGGGTCTACGAAGCGCTGTACGGGGAGCCGTTCCCCGAGGGGGTGCAGACCGCGGAGAACCTGGCCGCGCACGGGCTGATCGACGGCGTCGTCCCGCACGAGGAGATCGCCGACGTCGCCGACCGGGCGCTGCGGGTGCTGGCCGCCCGCTCCACCTGGCACCGGCAGGCCGAGGTCGAGGGTCCGGTCGCCGGTGACGGCACCGACGCCGACGACCCGGAGGACGGCCGCACCGCCTGGGACGTCGTCACCGCCTCGCGCCGTCCGGACCGGCCGGGGGTGCGGCAGCTGCTGCGCACCGCGGCCACCGACGTCGTCACGCTCAACGGCACCGGCGCCGGCGAGTCCGACCCCGGGCTGCTGATCGCGCTGGCCCGGTTCGGCGGCGCGCCCTGCGTGGTGCTGGGGCAGGACCGGCGCGGGCAGTCGCTGTCGGCGCCGCTCGGCCCCGGCGCACTGCGCGAGGCCCGGCGCGGGATGCGGCTGGCCGCGGAGCTGCGGCTGCCGCTGCTCACCCTGATCGACACCCCGGGTGCCGCGCTGTCGGTGGCCGCCGAGGAGGGCGGGCTGGCCGGGGAGATCGCCCGCTGCCTGCAGGACCTGGTGATGCTGCAGGCGCCGACGCTGGCCGTGCTGCTCGGGCAGGGCACCGGAGGCGGCGCGCTGGCCCTGGTGCCCGCCGACCGGGTGCTGGCCGCGGCCAACGGCTGGCTGGGCCCGCTGCCCCCGGAGGGCGCCTCGGCGATCGTGCACCGCACCGTCGACCGGGCCGACGAGCTGGCCGCCAGCCAGGGCGTGCGGGCCACCGACCTGTGGCGGGACGGCATCGTCGACCGGGTGGTGCCCGAACGGCCCGACGCCGCCGACGAGCCGGTGGAGTTCTGCCAGCGGCTGGGCCGGGTGCTCGCCCAGGAGCTCGCCGGGCTGCTCGGCCGGGACGACGTCGAGCGGATGCGCGCCCGCACCCGCCGCTGGCGCCACCTCGGCCGCTGACCCCCTGACACCGGGTCACCTGATCACCAGCTGTCCTCCCGCACCAGCGTTGGTCCGGGAGGACAGCCGTTGGTGCGGGGGGACGGCCCCGGCCCGGGCTCCTGACGTCGCCACAGAGACGACGTCCAGCGCGGGGACGACGGCCGGGGTGTCGTACCGGCGGGTGAGGATGGCCGGGTGGACCAGCGACCGATCCGCCGCATCAGACCCGACCCCGCCGCTCCACCGTCCGCCGAGCAGCGGGCGTGCTGGCCGTTGACCGTGCCCGCCGTCGCGCAGCTGGTCGACGAGGGGCTCGAGCTGCCCGCCGGGGCGCTGGTGCTCGTCGGGGAGAACGGGTCGGGCAAGTCGACGGTGATGGAGCTGCTCGCGGTCACCCTCGGCCTGAACCCGGAGGGCGGCTCGGTCAACGC
Organism: uncultured Modestobacter sp.; assembly: GCF_947486615.1. Lineage (GTDB taxonomy): Bacteria > Actinomycetota > Actinomycetes > Mycobacteriales > Geodermatophilaceae > Modestobacter. The sequence continues at coordinate 217,520 of NZ_CANKUD010000007.1, read as the reverse complement.
CCGGCACCGCACGCGGGCCAGCGAGCCCGAGTCGCTGGGGCTCGTCGTCGAGCGCAGCCCTGGGGCGTCCCGCTGGGGCTACTTCCTCCGGGACGAGACGCTGCACGGCCTGTACAGCTACCTGGAGGCGAACCCGTCGGACCGACCGGAGCCCCTCTTCCACGAGCTGTCGCACGGGGAGGCGTTCCTCGAGGTGCTCACCAGCCGAGCGGCCGGGCGGGGCGTCTACCTGCTCGACGAGCCGGACGCCGCGCTCTCCTTCGGCGGCAGCCTGGCGCTGGTCTCCCACCTCCTCGCCCTGCTCGACCGCGGCGCGCAGGTCGTCGTCGCCACCCACTCCCCCGTCGTCGCCGCCCTCCCGGGCGCGACGCTGCTGGAGGTCGGAGGGTGGGGCATGCGGCCGGCGGTCTGGTCGGAGCTGGAGCTCACCACCAGCTGGCGGCAGTTCCTCGACTCACCGGAGGCGTTCCTGCGCCACCTGCGCTGACCCGATCAGCCGACCGCGGGCACCCGCAGCGTGTGGTCGGGGTCGAGCCGGTCGAGGACGGCGGTGAGCGCGTCCCCCAGCGCCGCGGTCTGGTCGGCGGTCAGCGCCGCGAACAACCCCTCCTTGACCGCGGCGGCGTGCCCCGGCGCGACCCGCGTGACGACGTCCCAGCCGGCGTCGGTGAGCACGGCGAGGTTGCCGCGCCGGTCCTCGGCGGCCTTCTCCCGGCGCACCCAGCCACGCTCCTCCAGCCGGGCGACGGTGTGCGAGAGCCGGCTCTGCGACTGGTTCGCGGTGCGGGCCAGGTCGCTCATCCGGCGGCTGCGGTCCGGTGCCTCCGACAGCATCGCCAGCACGACGTAGGCGGCGTGGGTCAGTCCGGCGTCCCGCTGGAGCTGGGCGTCCAGCGTGCGGGGCAGCAGCTCGGAGACCGCGAGCCAGGCGCGCCAGGTGCGCTGCTGCTGCTCGTCGAGCCACGGGGAGGACACGGCGGGCAACGGTACCGGCCGGGCAGCGGGTCGGCGTCGGTGTGACCGGCGGCACCCACCCGCACCGGGTGCCCGGCGTGGACGACCGGTGGGCGGACGGCGCATCATTGGCAGTCGCCGGGGCCGAGTGCCAGCCCGGCTCGGACCGTGACGAGGAGTCTCCAGCACCGTGCCCACGTACCAGTACGTCTGCAGCAACCCCGAGGGCAAGCACGAGTTCGAGGTCGTGCAGTCGTTCACCGACCCCGCGGTGGCCACCTGCCCGGAGTGCGGCGAACCGGTGCGCAAGGTCTACGGGTCGGTCGGCGTGGTGTTCAAGGGGTCGGGCTTCTACCGCACCGACAGCCGCAAGTCCGAGAGCTCGACCACCGCCCCGGCCGCCGCGAAGAAGGAGTCCACCGGCTCCGGCACCAAGGAGTCCTCCTCCAGCGGCTCGTCGACCACCAGCTCCTCGTCCTCGACCACCTCGTCGAGCAGCAGCAGCAAGTCCGCCGACTGACGGCACGGGCGGGCGGCACCGCGCTGCTGCCCGTCCACACCCTTCCCCGCTGTCCACCACCTGGCCGGCGACCGGCCGCTGAGGGCCGGCTGCCGCGACCGTGGGGGCATGTCCCGACTGCGTCGTCCCCGTGCTCCGGTGCGGCTGCTGCGGCAGGTGGCCGCGGCCGGTCTCGCCTGCCTCGCCCTGGTGCTCGCCCTGCACCCTCCGGCACCGGCCACCGGCACCCCGATCGGCAGCCCGGCGGTCCCCGTGGCCGTCGCGGCCGCCGACCTGCCGGCCGGTCGGGTGCTCACCGCCGACGACGTGCTGGCGGCGCAGCTGCCCGCCGACCGGGCGCCCGCCGGGATCAGCCCCGACCCTGCCGAGCTGACCGGGCGGGTGCTGGCCGCGCCGTTGCGGGCCGGGGAGCCGATCACCGACGTCCGGCTGGTCGGGCCCGGGCTGTGGGCCGCGGTGCCCGAGGGGCAGGTCGCGGCACCCGTCCGGCTCGCCGACCTCGCGGTGGCCACGCTGCTGCGCGCCGGTGACCGGGTCGACGTGCTCGCCGCCGCGGGCGAGGCCGCCCAGCCGTCGGTGGAGGTGGTCGCCTCCGGCGCCCTCGTGCTGACCGCCCCGGCACCGGACGGCGAGGCCGGGGCGGCAGCGAGTGACGCGGGGCTGCTGGTGCTGGCCGTGCCGCCGGAAACGGCCGCCGCGCTGGCTGCTGCCGCGGCGAGCGGCAGTCTCACCGTTACCCTCGGCCGGCCGTGATCACCGGGCCGCCGGAGGGCGGCCGCACGAGTCGAGGGGTGCGGACGTGCTCAAGGGCTTCAAGGACTTCCTGCTGCGCGGGAACGTCATCGACCTGGCGGTGGCGGTCGTCATCGGCGCCGCGTTCACCGCCGTGGTCACCTCGTTCACCGAGTCGTTCCTGCGCCCGCTCATCGGGCTGGTCGGCGGCGGCGGGGTCGAGGGCGGCACGTTCGAGGTCGACCAGCAGGTGTTCACCTGGGGCGCCTTCGTCAACCAGGTGATCACGTTCGTGCTCACCGCGGCGGTCATCTACTTCGTGGTGGTCTTGCCGATGAAGGCGCTGTTCGAGCGCCGGGAGCGGGGCGAGGAGGCCGGTCCGGTGCTGCCCACCCAGACCGAGCTGCTCATCGAGATCCGCGACCTGCTCCGCGCCCAGCACGCCCCGGAGCAGCCGACGACCGACACGGAGGCCCGTCACCGCGCCTGACCCGCGAGGTGACGACCTCCTCCAGCGGCTCGCCCCGAGTTCGCGAGGGGCGAGGAGGACGAGGCCGGCCGTCAGTCGCTGCCCCAGTGCGGCGGGCGGTCCTCCAGGTAGCGGCGGTCGTCGTCGTCCGGGTCGCTCAGCCGCTCGCCCCAGCCGACGTCGCTGTCGTCGGGCGCCCGCTCGGGGCGCCGGGGGGCGGGCTCCGCGGGTGGCTGCTCGCGCTCTGACACGCCCCGAGCGTAGGCAGGCTCAGTCGACCGGCTGGCCGAGGCCCTCCAGCACCTGCGCACCGGGCAGCGCCGCCAGCACCGACCCGGGCACCGCGAGCTTGCTGCCCCGGGTGCCCGAGCCGATGACGAGGAGCTCGCTGGCGGCCACCGCGGCGTCGACCAGCACCGGCCAGGACGCCGGCAGCCCGATCGGGGTGATCCCGCCGTAGGCCATGCCGCTCTCGGCGACGGCGACGTCCTGCGGGGCGAAGGAGGCCTTGCGAGCTCCCAGGTGCCGCCGGACCAGGCCGTTGACGTCGGCCCGGGTGGTGGCCAGCACCAGGCAGGCGGCCATCGTCGTCTCCCCCGACCGCCGGGCGGCCACGACCACGCAGTTGGCGGAGGCGGCCAGCGGCACCTGGTAGGCCTCGGTGAACGCGGCGGTGTCGGCGGCGTCGTCGGCGATCTCGGCGACCCAGACGGGTGCGGACAGCGTGGGCACGGCGCCGGCCACCGGCGCACCGAGCAGGTCCAGCCGGTCGGCGGCCGGGAGCCAGGTGAGCGTGCCGAGCTGGGGGGCGGGGTCGGGTGCGGCCATGCCGTTGATCGTCCGACACGGCCGGGGTGCCCGCCGGGCGGGGTGACCCGGGTCGGCCTCCGGCCCCTGCTGGTGAGCGGTACGGCAGCGGGAGAGGATGGCCGTCATGATCGGTCAGCTGCACTCCGTGGTCATCGACGCCCCCGACGCGCACGCGCTGGCGACCTTCTACGCCGGACTGCTCGGCATGGAGGTCCACGGCGAGCCCGGCGACGACTGGGTGGTGGTCACCGGCGCCGGCTACCGGATCGCCTTCCAGCAGGCCCCCGACCTCCAGCCCCCGGACTGGCCGGACCCGAGCCGGCCGCAGCAGTTCCACCTCGACATCCGGGTCGCCGACGTGGACGTCGCCGAGCCGCAGGTGCTGGAGCTCGGCGCCCGCCGGCTGCCCGGTGGCGGCGGGGACTTCCGGGTGTACGCCGACCCGGTCGGGCACCCGTTCTGCCTGGTCTGGGACGCCGCGTGACCCCGGACCTGACTGCGGCCAGCGCGTTCGTCGCGGCCACCGGCCTGGAGCTGACCGAGGTGACCGGCACCCGGGTGACCGGGCACGCCGAGCTGGGCCCGCAGCACCACACCCCGTGGGGCGTGGTGCACGGGGGCGTCTACTGCTCGATCGTCGAGTCCGCGGCCAGCGTGGGCGCCAGCACCGCGGTGGCCGACCGGGGGCAGTTCAGCGTCGGCGTCGCGAACCAGACCGACTTCCTGCGGCCCGTCACCGCCGGCCGGCTGGACGTCGTCGCCGAGCCGGTGCAGCAGGGCAAGACCCTGCAGCTGTGGCTGGTCACCCTCACCCGCGAGGACGGCAAGACCGTCGCCCGCGGGCAGGTGCGGCTGCAGAACGTCTCCCGGGAGTGACGGCCACCGCCGGGCGGGCGGTCGCCGCCGCGGTGGCCCTCGCGCGGCAGCACGGCCTCGGCGTCGACGACCCGGCGCTGCTGTCCTGGGGCGTCAACGCCGTGGTGCACCTGCGCCCGGCACCGGTGGTGGCGCGGGTGGCGGTCTACACCCCACTGCTCCGGCCACAGATCCGCGAGCCGTTCACCCGGGAGGTCGCGCTCGCCGCGGCACTGACCGCGGCCGGGGCGGCGGTCGTACCGCCGTCGGACCTGCTGCCACCCGGTCCGCACGAGCACGACGGGCTCACCGTGTCGTTCTGGCGACATGTCGACGTGTCGCCAGCACGGCCGACGGCGGAGCAGGCCGGCCGGTCGCTGGCCGAGCTGCACGAGGTGCTCGGCACGCTGCCGCCGCTGTGGACCGGCTCGCCGCTGGACCGGCCGCTGGACGACCTGGCGACCTTCCTGGCCACCGGCGCCGAGCTGGGCGCCGACCCCGCACTGCTCCCCGAGGTCGGCGAACTGGTCACCGCACTGCGGCCACGCCTCACCGGCCCCGAGATGACGCTGCACGGCGACACCCACTCCGGCAACCTGCTGGTCACGAGCGAGGGACTGCGCTGGACCGACCTCGAGGACACCTCCCGGGGCCCACGGGGCTGGGACCTGGCCAGCCTGCGCGCCACCGCCCGGCTCGACGGCCGAGCCGCGCTGGACGCGATGCCCGACCCGGTCACCGACGACGAAATCGCACCGTTCGTCTGGTTCCGGCGGCTCTACTCCGGCGCCTGGTGGTTCGTGCACGCGGCGCGGGAACCGGCCGACCTCCCCGAAGCCCGCGCCCGGCTGACCGCCGCCGTCGAGGAGGTCGGTGCCCGTCTGGGTAGAGCCGGCTGACCTGACGTTGAGCCGTGCCGTGGCGCGGCTCAACGTCAGGTCGACCGGGTCAACCCGGCCGGCGGCCGGCCACAACCCGGGACGGGGTCCGGGCCGCCAGGGCCGCCGGGACGGCGTCGGGGTCGAGGACCACCTGGAACAGCGCCCGCGGGTCCTGCAGGGTCGCCGGTGGCCGGGCCGCCGAGCGCGGCACGACCGACTCGAACCGGGTCGGACGGCGGTGCGGCAGCAGCTCGCGGCCGGCGAAGGCATAGTCGCCCACCACCTCACCCAGCAGCAGGCCACCACCGTGCTCGATCGGCAGGCCGACCAGGTCGCCCGGCGCCACGTCGTCCAGGAAGGCGGACAGCTGGCGGAGGTCCTTGGCCGGACGGCGCCCGGAGAGCTCCTTGGACAGCGCGCGCAGCTCGGCCGGTGACTGGCCGGTCGCGTCGACGTCGATGCCGGACTGGGTGCCCAGCCCCACCACCCCGGTGGCCAGTGCGGCGCCCAGCTCGTTGTGCGCCCGCGGCCGCACCACCCAGACCGGCACGCCCTCCGGTGCGGGCGCCGGCGGCACGTCGTCCGGGCCGGGCCAGACGTAGGGCAGGTCGTCGGGGTCGGCGGGAAACCGGGAGCGGTAGAAGCCCGGGTCCTTGGCCAGCAGGTTCGACCGGTGCGACAGGTGCAGCGCTTCGTCGCCGACCCAGCTGGGCAGCAGCCCGGCGTCCGCGGCTTCGGCCTGGGTCAGCGCGGCGGCGTCCGGGGCGAACTCGGCGATCAGCGTCTCGGTGGTGTCGGCGAAGCCGCGCTCACGCCAGACCCGCACCATCGCCAGTGAGTAGACGACCAGGCCGGCGGTGTGCCCGCGCCACATGGTGACCACCGGGTGGTTGGCCCAGCCGTAGTCGGGGAGCTCTAGGGCGCGCAGCACCTGCAGGCACTCGACCCGCTGCTTGCCGAGGCGGGGGTTGTCCAGGAGCCGGGCGGACTCGGTGAAGTCGGCGACCGGCAGGAAGGTCTGCATCGCCGGCCTTCCTGCCCGCGGCGACGAACGACCAATCCCCGACCCCAGGGGCCGCAGCCCCTCAGGGCTCCAGGTCGCGGAGGGCGGACTCCCAGCGGGTGCGGCGCTCGTCATCGTCCTGGTCCCACCAGGCCGGGCCGCGCTCACCGAGGCCGGTCTTGGCCAGCTGCACCCGGGCACGGGCGGCGGCCACCGCGTCGTCGTCCCCGCGCGAGGTGCGCACCGCCGACCGGGCCACCCCGAGGTGGTGCAACAGCCGGGCCCGGACGTCGTCGGGCAGGGCCGGGTCGGCGGTCCGCCAGCGGCGGCCGTCCACGACGATCCAGCGACCGTCGTCGGTGTGCTCGACCTCGCGGGTCATGCCAGCCGGCGGGCCAGCCCGGGCAGCACTGCGCCCAGCGGGGCGTCGACCTTGAGCGTGGCCTTGGCGTCGCCGCGGGTGGGTCCGGAGTTCACGACGGCGACCGGGATGCCGCGCTTGGCGGCGGCGATGACGAACCGGTAGCCGCTCATCACGGTCAACGACGAGCCCAGCACCAGCAGCGACCGGGCCTGCTCGACGAGGGCGAAGCAGCGGTCGACCCGGTCCCGCGGCACGGTCTCGCCGAAGAAGACGACGTCGGGCTTGAGCGGACCACCGCCGCAGGCCAGGCAGTCGACCATCACGAACCCGTCGAGCGCCTCCTCGGGCAGCTCCACGTCGCCGTCCGGGTTGACCTCGTCGGTGACCTCGGGGCGGAAGCCTGGGTTCACCGTGCGCAGCCGCCGGTCCAGCTCCACCCGGGAGGCGACGTCGTCGCAGGCCAGGCAGACGGTCCGGTCCAGGCCGCCGTGCAGCTCCAGCACGTCGCGGGCCCCGCCGGCCTGGTGCAGCCCGTCGACGTTCTGGGTGATCACCTCCCCCACCGCGCCGGCCTGCTGCAGCACGGCGACGGCCCGGTGGCCGGCGTTGGGCCGGGCGTCGGCGATCTGCCGCCAGCCGACGTAGCTGCGCGCCCAGTAGCGGTGCCGGCCCCGCGGGTCGCGGGTGAAGGTCTGGTAGGTCATCGGTGTGTGCCGGCGCAGCGAGCCGGTCGCACCGCGGTAGTCGGGGATGCCGGAGTCGGTGGAGAGCCCGGCGCCGGAGAGCACGAGGGCCCCGCCGTCGGCGAGCAGGCCGGCGAGCTCGGAGAGCCCCTCGACGGTGGGTGTCGCTGCGGTCACTCCCCCATCGTCCCTGCCGGACGGCGACCGCGCCCGCAACTCAGCCGGCGGTGACCGCCTGTTCGAGCCGGGTCAGCATCGCGTCCTGGATGCGGGACAGGCCCTTGGGCGCGAAGGTGCGCTCGAAGAACCCGCCGATGCCGGTCGCACCGGTCCAGGTGGTGCGCGCCCGCACGGTGCTGACCCCGGCGTCGGCGGCCGACACGGTCCAGGTGGTCACCATGGTCGAGTTGGTGTCGGTCTCCACCAGCGCGCCGTCCGGGGTCTCGGTGACGACGACGTCCTGCTCGCGCACCCGCTTGGACGTCGCCTGCAGCCGCCAGTGGACCTTCGTGCCGGCCCCCTGCCCGCCGGCGTCCACCCGGTACTCGCTGTACTGCTCGGGCAGCACCGCGGGGCGGGTGGTGGTGTAGTCGGCGAGTGCCGCGCGGACGACGTCCGCCGGTGCCCGCACGACCCGTTCGGTGGTGGCGACGACCTGACCCATGCCGCCCATCCTGCCCGACCGGCTCAGCCGTGCCCCTCCTCGGTGTTGAGGTACGAGCAGCGGAACCGGGCGCCGGCCATCGCCTCGGTGAAGCGCGCCTCCCACATCGGGTCGTCCGCCGGGAAGCTGTCGAAGACCCGCTCCTCGAGCACCTCCGGGCGCCCGTCGAGGCCGGGGCAGCTGCGCCGCAGCAGCACCCGCGTCTCCCCGTCGACCTCGTCGTGCGCGGCGCCCCAGCGGGCGGCGGCGACGGCCTGCTGCTGCCAGGCCCGTTCGCGCGGCGGCAGTGCCCGGCCGGCCGCGGGCCGAGGCTCCGAGACCGCCCAGGCGACGATCCCGGCCAGCAGCAGGAGCAGCAGCGCAGCCGCCAGGATGCCGACCATGCCCAGCACGGTAACCCCGTGCGGCTCAGCCGGGCACGGTCTCCGGCAGCTGCACGGCGGCGACCCGCTCCTCGATCCGGCGGCGGGTCCCGGGGTCGAAGGCCTGGGCGAACCGCTCGCGCGGGCGGTACGCGAGCGGGCCGACGTTGTCGCCCTTCCAGTGCTCGAAGTCCTTGATCAGGCCGCGGGCGGCGGTGGCCCGGCCCTCGACCATCGCCGGGCGGTACTCCAGCCCGACGGCGTCGCAGGCCGACCGCAGGGTGGGCTCGGGGCGCTGTGCCAGGTCGGCGTAGGAGACGACGTGGTGGCCCGGCCGGTCGCGGTGGGCGGCGGTGATCTCGACGCACTCGGTCCACAGGTCCAGCGCCTGGTCCACCGAGTAGCTGCTCCCCCACCCGCCGGCGACGGCGCAGAGGCTGGTGACCACGTCGGCGCCGTCCCGGAGGATGTGCAGGAACCGGGCGCCGGGCACCAGCTGCTCGATCAGGTCGATCGCGTAGAGGTTGGCCGGGGTCTTCTCCACCCAGCCGGTGGCGCCCTCGGCGAGGGCCACCGCGTCGGCGGTCGCCACGAACGTCTCCGCCGTGGCGGGCACCGTCGGCGGCGACGGCCAGGTCGTGCCGGGTCTGCCCAGGAAGCCGGCGACCTGCGGCAGGTCCGCGGCCAGCTCCGGGCTGATCAGCCCCTGCCCGGCCCGCTCACCGCCGGCCCGCAGCCGGTAGAAGAAGTGCGTCTCCGGGAACGAGTGGACGGCGGGGTGCGCGGCGAGGAAGGACTGCAGGAGCGTGGTGCCCGAGCGCGGGCAGCCGACGACGAACAGCCGCTGCACCTGCGCCGGGTCACTGCTGACAACGGTCGTCGTCGGAGGCACCGGGGCAACCTAACCCCGGCTCCGCCCACCCGCCGCCCGGCCCGGGCGGCGGGTGCCGAGCGGTCAGACGTCGGCCGGGGCCTCGGTGAGCCGGTGGGCGCCGCAGCTGCAGCCCGGGTTGCGGGCCGAGAGCACCAGGGACACCGCGTGCGCCCGGTCGCGGGCACCCAGCTTGCGCAGGATCGCCTTGACGTGGGACTTGACGGTGTCCTCGGAGATGAACAGGTTCTTGCCGATCGCCCGGTTCGACTGGCCCTGGATGAGCTCGTCGAGGACGTCGGACTCGCGGCGGGTCAGCGGCACCTCGGGGGTCAGCTCGCGGGAGACCGGCACCTCGGAGCCCTCACCGCGGCGGATCTGCGGGTCGACCACGGTGCGCCCGGCGCGGGCCGCGAGCACCGCCCAGCCCAGCAGGGTCGGGGAGGTGTTCATCAGCAGGTAGCCGCGGACGCCGGCGGCCAGCGCCTCGTTGACCACGGCCGGGTCCTCGGAGGTGGCCAGGGCGACGATCGCCAGCTGCGGGAAGCGGCGGCGCAGGTCGCGGCAGGCGTTCAGCGTGGCGGCCCGGCCGGTGCCCAGCTCGACCACGACGGCGTCGGGGCGGGCGGACTCGGCCAGGGTCAGCGCGCGGCGCGGCTCCCCGGGGGTGCCCACCGCCTGCATGCCGGCGGTCTCGTTGATCATGCCGATCAGCCCACGGCGCAGGACCGGGGCGTCGGCGAGGATCAGGACGCGGGTGACGCCGCGGGGGGTGCTGGCCATCGGGGTGGACACGTTCGGTCTCCGCTCACTGTGGGTCATCGGCTGACAACCAGTAGATCGACCGGGTGAACGGAGTCCTTGAGGACTTTCTGTGCGCGACCTGCACGTTCGCCGGGGACCTGCCCTCAGGGGCCGGCGCGCTGCGTCGCTCAGCGTGCGCCGGCCCCCGACGGGAGACCGCCGTGCGGTCAGCTGTCCGCAGCCAGCAGGGCGGCGAACCGGGCCAGGTACAGCGGCCAGCCGGCGTCGTCGGCGACGCCGTTGCTGACGGCCGGCCAGCCCTCGCCGTGCCGGTCGAGGTGCCGGTGCTCCACGGTGACCCGGGTGGCGTCCGACCCCTCCGGGACGAACCGCACCTCGACCTCGCTGGTGCGCTCGGGGTCGGTCTCCACCTGCCACTGCGGGCTGATGTCCCAGCTGAAGACCACGCGGTGCGGCGGCTCGTGGACCAGGACGCGGGCCCAGCGGCACTCGCTGCCGTCGGCGGCCCGGTCGATGATCGCGCCGCCGACCCGCGGCTCGAACACGGTCTCGACGATCGGGGCGCCGAGCAGGTTGTGCTCCGGTGGCTTGAAGTCGCCGAACCGGGTGGTGAACACGGTGAACGCCTGCTCGACCGTCGCGTGCACGACGATCTCGCGGCGGACCACCACGGCAGCTGTCTGGGTCATGGGTTCTCCTCGGTCGGTCGTTCGGCGATCTCCTGGTAGCCGTGCAGGGCTCGCTGCCAGAAGGTGTCGAGCTGGTCCCGCAGCGCACCCAGACCCTCCGGGCTGAGCCGGTAGACCCGGCGGGTGCCGACCGCGCGGTCGGTGACGAGGCCGGCGTCCTTGAGCACCCTCAGGTGCTGGGACACCGCCGGCCGGCTGATCGGCAGCTCGTCGGCGAGCTCGCCGACGGCCTGCGGCCGCTCGGCCAGGGACGTCACGATGGCCCGCCGGGTCGGGTCCCCGAGGGCCTCCCAGCCGTCCCCTGATCGGTAAGTCGTCACGAACGTAAGCTATGACTTACTGAGCTGGCCGGTCAAGACGTCGGAGCGCGGCGACCCGCCAGATCGGGCCGCGGTGACTGCCGGTCAGCTCCAGGCCGTGCTCCGCGAGCACCGCGAGCATCTCCGCCGGCGGGTGGGCGAAGGCGCGGTAGTCCCGGCCGGACACCCGAGCGGCGAGGTTCTCCGCCCCCGTGGCCGCGCGGGACAGCAGGGTGCGCGGCGGGTGGCTGAACACCAGCTGCTGACGCGCATGGTCGGCGGCCGCGCCGAGCAGCGCCTCGACGTCCGGGTAGCAGCAGACCACCCGGTGCAGCACCACGACGTCGGCCGGCTCGACCGCGTCGGGGTCGGCGGCGACGTCGACCAGCCGGCGGTGCACCCGCCCGGTCAGGCCGGCCTCGGCGACCAGTGCGGTCGCCTCGGCCTCGTAGGACGGCGAGAGCTCCAGGTTCGTCGCCGACGCCGCGCCGCGGGCCAGCAGCTCGAGCTGGATCTCCCCCACCCCGCCGCCGATCTCCAGCACCGTCGCCCCCTGGAGGCCGCGCTCGGCGAGCAGCTCCACCATCGCCTGAGCGGTGCGGTCCAGCCCACGCCGCCGGTACCGGTCGGCCCGCCGCCGGGCGAACCGTGCGTCGAAGACCTGGTCACAGCCACGGGGGTCACAGCAACCGGCCACCCGCCCACCCTGTCACCGGCACCTCCACCGTGGGGCCTGCTCAGGGACGCGGGTTCGTCCGGGTCCAGCCGCGCTCGTCCCGGCGGGCGCCGGTCCCCGCCCGGCAGCGGCGGCAGACGTCGACCACGCCCTCCGCGTGCCGGCCGGACTCCGGCTGCACGTCGGCCCAGCCGACGTGCGGGAACCGGGCCAGGCGGGAGCGGTACAGCGAGAGCCCGCAGACCGTCTCGTTCCGACCGCGCTCCCAGGCGTGCACCTCACCGGCCGGGTAGCGGATGCCGTCATCCGGGTCGACCCACTGGTCGGCGGCCGCGACCGCCGCGCTGCGCACTGCCATGCCCCGCCGGCTACCCGCCGGGCCGGGCTGCCACGCGGGGCTCAGCCGCGACGGAACCGGGCTGGCCGGCGCACGGTGTCCGCGCCCGCCCACCGGGTGGGGCCCCAGGTGACCCGGTCCGGAGAGGGCAGTGGCAGCGGGTCGCCGTGGGAGGTGATGTCCAGCCGGCTCAGCCGGCCGTCCTCCACGAAGAGCAGGACGCCGCCCACCGGCGAGCCGTCGGCGGCGACGACGGTCCCCTCCACCGGCGCCGGGCCGCTGGCCGGGGCGGCCGGCACGTCGTCGGGGACGTGCAGGTCGAGCGTCCCGCACCCGCAGCGGCAGCCCGGGGTCGAAGTGGCCCGGGGCACCTGGGCGCGCAGCTCGGCGACGCCGAGGAAGTCGTGGGCGAGGAGCGCGTCGAGCAGGGCGCGCGCGTCGTCGGTCAGCGGCCTGGGGTCCCGGTCGGCGCGCGGCCCGGCATCAGCAGCGGTCATGCCCCCAGTGTCGCCCGCGGCGTGCGCGGGCTCCCACCGACCTCGACCCCGCTCAGAGCGCCGCGGCCACCAGACTGGCCACCAGGACCAGCGGCAGGGAGACGACGGACCCGAGCGAGGTCGCCAGCGTCAGGGTCTTCAAGCTGCCCTTGGTCGAGATGTCGAGCAGCGTGCTGAACATCCAGAAGAAGTTGCTGTTGACGTGGAGCGCGAACATCGCGCCCGACGCGATCGCCAGCGCGATGACGACGGGGTCGACCCCGAGCGATCCGACGACGGGCGAGATGATGCCGGCGGCGGTGATCGCCCCGACGGACACCGACCCGATCGCGAAGTGCAGCACCGCGGCGATCGACCAGGCGAGCAGGATGCTGAGGACGACCGGCGCGTTCTCCTCGGCCGAAAAGAGGGCTTCGAGCCTCTCGGTCATGCCGCTCTCGGCGATGACGGCGCCGAGCGACCCGCCGACGCCGGTGACCAGCAGGATCTCGCCGGTCGTGTGGAAGCCGCCGGTGAGGACCGTGCCGACCCCGCCCGCACCGAGCGAGGGGCGGACCATGCCGAAGGCGATCAACAGCCCGACGAACAGCGCGATGTTGGCGTCGCCGAGAAAGGCGAGGACCGGGTTCGAGAGCCCGGCCACGCCGGCGATCGCCCCGCTGGCGATCAACACCAGCGGCACCAGGATCGGCAGCAGGCGCACCCACAGCGGCAACCGCGCGGCGCCCTCGGCCAGCGGCACGTCCTCGTCCTCGTCGTGCGGGCCGCCCTCCACGACGACCGCATCCGGGTCGAGGTCCGTCTCGTCGTTCCACAGTCCGCGCCCCAGCAGCCGCCGGAACAGGAACGTCGTGACCAGTGCGGTGGTCAGCCCGATCGGAAGTCCGTACAGCAGGTAGATGCCCAGCGGCACGTCCATGAGCCCGGCGATGGCGACAGCGGCGAGCCCTGGGACGACGAACACGTAGCCGGCGAAGATGCCGACGGCCATGGCCCCGGCGAGCCACGGCAGGCCGTGGCGACGGTCGACGGCCGGCGCCGACTCCTTGGCCATGGGGGCTGCCAGGACCACCTGCACGTCGACGTAGATGGAGGGGAAGATCGTGGCGAGCGTGCCGGCCATCGCATACGGCAGGCGGCGCCCCACCCGGCGCGCGAGGACGTCCACCAGGTCGCTGAAGGTGCTCATCGCGTGCAGCAGTGCCCCGATCAGCACGCCGAAGCCGATGAGCAGGCCGACCTCGGCCATGATCTCGCCGAACCCCCCGGTGATCTGCGCGACGGTGCCCTCGGCGCCCAGCCCGGCGGCGAGCCCGAGGTAGATGCAGGCCAGCAGCAGGGAGATGACGGGGTCGACCTTGAACCGGATGATCAGCACGATCGCGCCCAGGATCGCGATCGCGGAGTGCACGACCTCCACGAGCGTCTCCGATCTGCGCCTTCCGCGGTGACGCCACGCTGCTGAGCGCGACGCGATGCGCGTGCCGTGCCGACTGAGCAGTGCGGGCAGTCCCGACCGTGCTGGTCCAGCGGTGGGGTGACTATGCCGCGGGCAGGGGCTCAGCCGCCACCGCAGCGGTGGGCCGTCGATGGTGCAGGAGGCGCCTCGCGGCCTCCGGCGAGGCGGCGGCACCCGCTGACCTGCCGTCCGCGGTGGTCGTCGACCGGCTCCACGACGTGCAACGGCCGCTGACCATGCGAGCCGGTGGTGCCCCCGGCAGGATTCGAACCTGCGGCACACGGTTTAGGAAACCGATGCTCTATCCCCTGAGCTACGGGGGCTGCGGCGGTGCTGGTCGCACCGCCACCGGACCGCTGCGCGCCGGCCCGGTTGCCGTCGAGAGGGTATCGGACACCCAGAGGGGCCCGACGGCACGCGCCGCCGAGCCCCTCGGGGTGATGCAGAGCCGGAGATCAGCTCTGCAGGGACTCCATGAAGTCCGGGTTCTCCTCGAGCCAGGCGTCGACGGCCTCGGCGTACTGGCCCTCGCCGTACTCGTTGACGACCATGTTCTCCAGCGAGCCGTACTGCTCGTCGCTCAGCTGGATGTTCTCCATCATCGACGCGACGTCGGCACACCGGTCGGAGAAGCCCTCGGTGGCCAGGGTGTGCAGGCCCTCGGCCTCACCCAGCGCGCCCTCCGGGTCCTCCAGGTCCTTGACCGGGAACTCGCTGTTGGCCCAGAAGGGGCGCCACAGCGTGACGACGATGTCCTCGTTGGCGTCGGTGGCCGCCTGCAGCTCGGCCAGCATCGCCGTGGTGGAGGACTCGACCAGCGTGTAGTCGTCCTCCAGCTCGTAGGCCGGCATGACGCTCTCCCGCGTGGTCCGGGTGAGGCCTGCGCCGGGCTCGATGCCGACGATCCGGCCGTCGAACTGCTCGGCGTTGCCGGTCAGGTCGGAGATCGAGGAGATGTCGGTGTACTCCGGCACCGCGAAGGTCAGCCGCGCACCCTCGTAGTAGGCGCCGTAGTCCTCGATCTGGTCGCCGTACTCGTCCATGTAGTCGGCGTGCGTCACCTCCGACCAGGCGGAGGGGTAGACGTCGACGTCGCCGCCGGCCAGACCGGCGTACAGCGGCGCGGCGTCGGCGATCTCGGTCATCTCCACGTCGATGCCCTGCTCGCCGAGCAGGTTGTCCCACAGGTGGGCCAGGCTGAGTCCGTCGGTCCAGGACGGGATGAAACCCAGGTTGACGCTCTCGCAGGAGCCGCCGGACGACGTCCCGCCGGCGGCGGAGGTCTCCTCGTCGCTGCTCCCCCCGCAGGCGGTGGCGGTGAGGGCGACGGCGGCCAGGCCGGTGGCCAGCTTCGCGCCCCGGGTGGTCAGGCTCTTGTGCATCATCTCTGCTTCCTCTCCGTGCATCTGGCGGCGGTCGACTGCCCCGCGCGCCGTTGTCGCTCCGGCTCCGCGGCCACGGCCCGGGTGGGCCGTCGCCGATCGGTTACCGGGCAGGTTCTGGTCGTGCGTTCTGGTCGGTCGCCCCGGTCACGGGGGCGTCGACGGACCGGCTGGAGGCGGCGGCGGTGGTGGTGACGGTCCCGCCGCGGCTCAGGAAGGACGGGAACCCGCGCCGCTGCTGGCCGAAGGCCGAGGTCAGCCGGTCGAGGTAGATCGCCAGGATGACCACGGCGAGGCCGGCTTCCACGCCCAGGCCGAGATCCAGCCGGGAGAGGCTGGTCACCACCAGGCCACCCAGCCCACCGGCGCCGACGAAGCCCGCGATGACCGCCATGGACAGCGCCAGCATGATCACCTGGTTGACGCCGGCCATGATCGTCGGCAGCGCTAGCGGCAGCTGCACGCCGCGCAGGATCTTGCCGGGCGGGCTGCCGAAGGCGTGCCCGGCCTCGACCAGCTCCCCGTCGACCTGCCGGATGCCCAGCTCGGTCAGCCGCACCCCCGGCGGCAGCGCGAAGATGATCGTCATCACCACGCCGGAGACCACGCCGATGCCGAAGAAGGTCACCGCCGGGATCAGGTAGACCAGCGCCGGCATGGTCTGCATGAAGTCCAGCACCGGCCGGACGACGGCGCTGACCCGACTGCTCTTGGCGGCCGCGATGCCGACCGGTATTCCGATCGCGACGGCGATCACCGTGGCCACCAGGATCAGCGCCAGCGTCTGCATCGCCGGCTCCCACATCTCCATGCTGATCAGCAGCAGCAGACCGACCAGCGATGCGATGCCGAAGCGCACCGAGCGCAGCACACCCCCGAGCAGCGCCAGCAGCGCCGCGAGCAGGATCGCCGGCGGCAGCAGCAGCGCGTCGGTGAGACCGTCCACGCCGGCACCACTGGCGGTGCTGATCGCATCGAGCACCGGCTCGAAGTTCTCGGTCACCCAGTCGAAGGCCGTGTCGACCCACTCGCCGACCGGGATGCGGGGCAGCAGGCCGCTGTCGTCGGACGATTCAGCCACGGATGCCTCCCGAGGTGATCAGGGCGGTCTCGTCCGCCGGCGGTACGGCCTCGGCCTCGGCGAGGGCGACCGGCGGCTGGGCCGCCGGGCGCGGGACGCCACCCAGCGCGGCCAGCACCGCCCCCCGCGGGACCACGCCGGCCAACCGGCCGTCGTCGTCCACCACCGTCACCGGGACCTCGTCCTGGGCGGCCGCGGCGAGCAGGTCGTTGAGCGGGGTCGTGGCCCGGACGTCGACCGCCGGCAGCAGCGGGAGCCCGGCGAGCGAGGACGCCCCGGCGGCCACCGCCGTCCGGACGACGTCCTCGGTGGCGACGCCGACCACCCGACCGTCGCCGTCCCCGACCAGGACCGAGCCGGCGCGGGTGTCGCGCATGGTCTGCAGCACCTGCGCGGGTGCGGCCGTGGGGGCGACGAGCGCCGGCGCCGGGACCATCACGTGCCCGGCGGTGAAGACCCGCCCGCGGTCGACGTCGGCGAGGAACTGCCGCACGTAGTCGTCGGCGGGGGTCTCGAGGATCTGGTCGGGCGTGCCGATCTGCACGATCCGGCCGTCGCGCATGATCGCGATCCGGTCACCCAGCCGCATGGCCTCGTTGAGGTCGTGGGTGATGAAGACGATGGTCTTGCCCAGCGACGCCTGCAGCTCCAGCAGCTGGTCCTGCATCTCCCGGCGGATCAGCGGGTCCAGCGCGCTGAACGCCTCGTCCATCAGCAGCAGGTCGGTGTCGGCGGCCAGCGCGCGGGCCAGGCCCACCCGCTGCTTCATGCCGCCGGAGAGCTGCCCGGGCTTCTGGTCGGCCCACTGGTCCAGGCCGACGAGCGCGAGCGCCTCCCGGGCCTTGGCCCGGCGGGTGGCGCGGTCGACGCCGCGCACCTCGAGGGCGTAGGCGGCGTTGTCCAGCACGCTGCGGTGCGGGAAGAGCGCGAAGTGCTGGAACACCATGCTCATCCGCTCCTGCCGCAGCCGGCGCAGCGCCGGAGCGTCCAGCGCGGTGAGCTCGGCGTCGCCGACCCGCACGGTGCCGGCCGTCGTCTCCAGCAGGCCGTTGAGCATCCGGAGCAGGGTCGACTTGCCGGAGCCCGACAGGCCCATCACCACGAAGATCTCGCCGGGCTCGACGCTGAAGCCGGCGTCGATGACGGCCGGGGTCGCACCGGACTCCCGGACGTCGGCGACGGAGGCGCCGTCCTGGAGCCGGCGCACCGCGTCTGCGGGGCGCCGGCCGAACACCTTGAACAGGCCCTCGGCATGCACAGCGGGCACGGGACCACCTCTCGTTCTCAACAGTCGGACCCGCGGCCGGGCAGCGCGTGCGGCGGGGGCACATGCGTTGCACCGCGGGTGTCAGCACGGGGCCACGGAGCTCGGCCGGGGCGCGGAGGGGGTGGGCACCCCTCCTGCGTGCGCCGGGGCCAGCCGGGCGGGGGCGGGTCTGACCCACTCCCACATCTGACTGAGAACGCTAACAGCGATGTCCCGATGGAAATGCGAAAGTTCTCCGACCGAGCCATTCCGTTATTCGGTCGTGATCTCTGCCGATGGTGTCGAAGAACACGACGGCGATGGTCGACGAGCCTGCTGCGAACCCATCATGACCCGGCTGAGCTGGCCTTTCACCGCCCGGCGTCAACGCCCTGGACCGGCGATCCGGCGGCGCGAAACACATGAAGAATGCGCCACGACATCTTCACGAGATCTCAACAGAAGGAATCAACGAGTCACCACGTGCGCACTGTGGGACAATTTCTCGGGGTTGGTCGAGCCGTTCAGCGGGCCCCTGCGGGAACGTCCTCGCCCTGCCGCTCGTCGGTGTGGATGCGGGCGACGACGTGTCGCAACCGTTACCTTGTCGAAGCACGTACGAGCCCCGGCAACGGCGCCGGAGCGCGGGAGGTGGAGAGCACAGATGGACATCACGGTGGTCGACGTCCCCGAGCGCGGGCGCTTCGAGATCCGGGACGGCGACCGTGTCGTCGGCCTGGCCAGCTACCACGTGGACGGCGACGCGATGACGCTGCCGCACACCGAGGTCGACCCGTCGATGGGCGGCCGCGGCCTGGGCACCCAGCTGGTCGCCGGCGTGCTCACCGCCGCCCGGGAGCGGCAGCTGCACGTGCTTCCCTACTGCTCCTTCATCCGCAAGTACCTCCTCGACCACCCCGAGCAGCTGGACCTCGTCGCCGAGGCCGACCGGCCCACGTTCGGCCTGGCACCAGCGCACAGCTGATCCACCCAGCGGCAGGAGCCGGCGCTTCCTAGGCTCGGCCGGGTGCCCACCGCGCTGCTCTGGTTCCGCCGCGATCTGCGCCTGGACGACCACCCCGCTCTGCTCGCCGCCGTCGACGCCGCGGGGCCCGACGGCAGCGTCGTCCCGGTCTTCGTCTTCGACGAGCGGCTCTACGGCCCGTCGGGTGAGCCGCGGCGCCGGTTCCTGCTCGACTGCCTGGCCGAGCTCGACACCTCGAGCGGCGGCGCCCTGGTCACCCGCACCGGCGACCCCGCCACGGTCGTCCCCGCGCTGGCCGCCGAGCTGGGCGCGGTGAGCGTGCACGTCACCGCGGACGCCGGCCCGTACGGGCGGCGCCGCGACCAGGCGGTGGCGCGGGCACTGGGCGACGTCCCGCTGGTGCGCACCGGCTCGCCGTACGCCGTGGCGCCGGGCCGGGTGGTCAAGCGCGACGGCACGCCGTTCCAGGTGTTCACCCCCTTCGCCCGGGCCTGGCGGGAGCACGGCTGGCACTCCCCCGCCGTCCGCCCGGACGTCGTCCCGTGGCTGGACGGCGTGCGTTCCGACGACCGCCTACCCCGGCCGGACCTGGACGGCGTGCAGCTGCCCCCGGCCGGTGAGGCGGCGGCGCTGGCGGCCTGGCACCGGTTCCGGGACGAGCGGCTGCTCGGCTACGACGAGGGCCGCAACACCCCGGGCACGAACGGGACGAGCCGGCTCTCGGCCTACCTGAAGTACGGCTGCATCCACCCACGCACGCTGCTGGCCGACCTGGCCGCCGAGCAGGGCTCGGAGTCGGTGCGCCGCTACACCGACGAGCTGGCCTGGCGCGACTTCTACGCCGACGTGCTCTGGCACCGGCCGGACTCGGCCCGGGAGTACCTGAAGCCGGAGCTGCAGGGCATGGGCTACGACTCCGGCCCGGACGCCGAGGAGCTGGTGCACGCCTGGCAGACCGGCACCACCGGCTTCCCGATCGTGGACGCCGGGATGCGCCAGCTGCTCGGCGAGGCCTACGTGCACAACCGGGTGCGGATGATCGTCGCCTCCTTCCTGGTCAAGGACCTGCACCAGGAGTGGACGCTGGGCGCGAAGTACTTCATGGAGCACCTCGTCGACGGCGACCTGGCCAGCAACAACCACGGCTGGCAGTGGGTGGCCGGCACCGGCACCGACGCCTCGCCGTACTACCGGGTGTTCAACCCGGTCACCCAGGGCAAGAAGTTCGACCCCGACGGCGCCTACGTGAAGCGCTGGGTGCCCGAGCTGCGCGACCTCGACCCGAAGCACGTGCACGAACCGTGGACCGCGCCCGGCGGCGTCCCGGCCGGCTACCCCGAGCCGGTCGTCGACCACGCCCACGAGCGCCAGGTCTCCCTGGACCGCTACGCCGCCGTCCGCGCCCGCTGAGGCAGGACCCGGACGGGCGGTGTCGGAGGGAGCGGCCATGTTGGCCAACATGGCCGGTCCCGGCCGCGCGGGGTGTCGGCTGGGTCACCGGTCCCGTCGTGGCGGACGGCGCCGGTGCGGGTGAAGCTGGACGGCGTGATCGTCGGTGCCTGAGGGCCACACCCTGTTCCGGCTGGCCCGGGAGCAGCAGGCCGCGTTCGCCGGCCGCGAGGTGCACGTGACCAGCCCGCAGGGCCGTTTCGCACCGCAGGCGGAGCTGCTCGACGGCCGGGTGCTCGACGAGGTCACCTCCTACGGCAAGCACCTGTTCGCCTACTTCGGCCCGGACGTCGTCCACGTGCACCTGGGCCTCTACGGCAAGTTCACCGCCGGGACCGGGCTGCCGCCGGAGCCGCGGGGCGCGCTGCGGATGCGCTGGGAGGGCCCGGGCGAGGACGGCGCGGGGGTGTGGACCGACCTGCGCGGGGCCACCGCCTGCGACCTGATCACCGACGGCGAGGTGCAGCTGATCCTCGACCGGCTGGGCCCCGACCCGCTGCGCCGGCGGTCGGACCCGGCCAAGGCGTTCGCCCGGATCTCCCGCAGCCGGGTGGCGATCGGCGCGCTGCTGATGGACCAGGCGGTGCTCGCCGGCGTCGGCAACGTCTACCGCGCGGAGGTCCTGTTCCGGCAGCGGATGAGCCCGTTCCGGCCGGGGCGGGCCGTCACCGCCGAGGAGTGGGCCGCGATGTGGGCCGACCTGGTCGTGCTGATGCGCGCCGGGGTCAAGGCGGGGCGGATCGTCACCACCGAGCGCACCGACCGGGAGCGCCGGCGCGGCCCGGCGCTCCGGGAGGACGCCCACTACGTCTACCGGCGCGCCGGGCTGCCCTGCCGGATCTGCGGCACCGAGGTGCGCACCGAGGTCATGGTCGGCCGCAACCTCTTCTGGTGCCCCACCTGCCAGGCCGTCTGAGGAAGGACCCCGTCCTCCTCACCCCTCGCGAGCTCGGGGCGAGCCTCGGGACGGGGCCTGACCGGGTGCCGGCCCGAGCTCGCGAGGGTCGGGGGGGCACGGGGGTCCTTCGTCAGAGGGCGCCCTTGGCCTCGTCTCCGGCGGGCACGGCCTGCAGCAGCCGGACGCCGATCGGCTCGGTCAGGTCGTCCTTGACGCTCTCGGACAGCTGGTTGAACGTCTCGCCGGCGCCGTGCGCCTTGACGTCGTCCTGGGTCGCCCAGCGCTCGATCATCACGAAGCCGTAGCCGTCCTCGTGCAGCGCGTAGAGCTCGCAGCCGGGCTCCTCGTGCACCTTCGGGATGGCGGCAGTGAACGCCTCCCGGACGGCGTCCGCGCGGCCGGGCTTGGGCGAGATGGTGGCGACGATCGTGATGGACACGCAGGACTCCTCAGCGGTGGTCGGGCACGGCTGCCCGGGTTCACCCTGGCGCCTACCCCTCATCGGGACGACGATGCGGGCGTGGCCCAACCGACAGTGCCCGGTCGACCGTTGCGCGTGGCCGTCGTCGGCGCCGGCCCGGCGGGCATCTACGCCGCCGACGCGCTCGCCGGGCAGGACGACGTCCCGGTCGCGGTCGACCTGATCGACCGGCTGCCCACCCCGTTCGGCCTGGTGCGGCACGGCATCGCCCCCGACCACCTGAAGATGCGGGCGCTGCGCGAGACGCTGCACCACACGCTGGACCACGAGCGGGTGCGCTTCGTCGGCAACGTGGAGATCGGCACCGACCTGTCGCTGGCCGACCTGCGCGCCCACGTCGACGCCGTCGTCTACACCTACGGCGCGGCCGGTGACCGCGCGCTGGGCATCCCCGGCGAGGAGCTGCCCGGCAGCCTGGCCGCCACCGACGTCGTCGCCTGGTACTGCGGGCACCCCGACGCCGACCGGGCGCGGGTCGAGGAGCTGGTGACCCGGGCCCGGGACGTCGTGGTGGTCGGCGTGGGCAACGTGGCCCTCGACGTGGCCCGGGTGCTGGCCCGATCCCCCGCCGAGCTGCACCCCACCGACATGCCGCACCACGTGCTCGACACCCTGGCCGCCGCCCCGGTCGAGCGGATCACCGTGCTCGGCCGCCGCGGCCCGGCGCAGGCCAGCTTCACCACCCAGGAGCTGCGTGAGCTCGGCCACCTGGCCGCGGCCACCGTCCTCGTCGACCCGGCCGACCTCACCGACGCCGGGGACGCCGCGCTGGCCGCCGAGGACCGGCACGTCGCCCGCAACCTCGCCGCGCTCGCCGACTACGCCGGCCACGAGGCCGCGCCGGGCACGGTGAGCGTGCGGCTGCGCTTCCACGCCCGCCCGGTGCGGCTGCTGGGCACCGACCGGGTGACCGGGGTCGAGCTGGAGCGGACCACGGTGGACGCCGAGGGCCGGGCGGTGGGCACCGGTGAGCTCGACGTCGTCCCGGCCGACCTGGTGGTGCGCTCGGTCGGCTACCGCGGACACGCGCTCCCCGGGCTGCCGCTGGACGGCGGCACCGTGCCGCACGACGCCGGCCGGGTGCTCCGCGACGGCGAGGTCAGCCGCGGCGAGTACGTGGCCGGCTGGATCAAGCGCGGCCCGACCGGCGTGGTGGGCACCAACAAGCACGACGCCCGGGAGACCGTCGCCTCGTTGCTGGCCGACGTGGCGTCCGGGGCGCTGCGGCCGGGCGGGGACGACGACTGGGTCGACACCCTGCTGGCCCGCGGCGGGCACCCGGTGCTGCTGGCCGACTGGCGGGCCATCGACGCCGCCGAGATCGCGCTGGGCGCGGTGCACGGCCGGGCCCGCACCACCATCCACGACCGGCAGCAGCTGCTGGACGCCGTCCGGGCCGCCGCAGCGGCGGTCGAGGGCTGAGGTGCTGCCACTGGTCGCGGCGGGCGCGCTCTACGCACTGCTCTGCCTGATGCTGGGCACGGCACTGCCGGAGTTAGTACCGCTGGGCTGGGACGCCGACCTGCTCGTCACCCACCTGGCGCGCCGGGACCACCTGGTGCTGCTGGCCGCGGGAGCCGGGACGGCAGTGGCGGCGGTGACCGGCGGCGCCGCCGCCCTGGTGCTGAGGTACGCCCCGACGGCGACCGCGCGGCAGACGGTGCTGCGCCGGATGGTCTCCGCCGACCTGGCGCACCTGGGTGCGGTCACCCTGCTGTTCCTGACCGCCGAGCTGGCGGTCGTGTACGGGCCGCTCGGCGGCTCGGAGGCCGCATCGTGGACAGGCCAGGACACCCCGTCGTACCCCTCGCGCGAGGCGGCGCTGACTGCTTCCCGCGCCGCGGCAGGGGCGACCGGCTCCCACCTGCCGACGACGGCGGTCGTCATCCTCATCGCCTACCTGGCGTACCTGGTGGTGTGGGCAGCCTGGGTGGTCCCCCGCCGCTACCGCCGCGACGCCGTCCGTACGGCAGACTCGATCGCGTGACCGGCTCAGCGCAGACCTCGCCCGCCAGCACGATGATCTCCTTCGCCCGCGGCGCCCCGTCCACCGACATCGTCGACGTCGAGGGCCTCAAGCAGGCCGCCGTCGCCGCGTTCGACGCCGACCCGGCCGGGCTGACCGGCTACGGGACGGCGGTCGGCTACGTGCCGCTGCGCGCGTGGATCGCCGAGAAGCACGGCGTCCCGGTCGACCACGTGCTGGTCACCAACGGCTCGATGCAGGCCGACGCCTTCCTCTTCGACGAGCTGGCCACCGCGGGCTCGGCGGTGATCACCGAGCGGCCCACCTACGACCGCACGCTGCTCGGGCTGCGCTCGCGCGGCGCCGACGTGCACCTGGTGACGCTGGATGAGGACGGCATCGCCGTCGACGAGGTCGCCGCCCTGCTGGACGGCGGGCTGAAGCCGACGCTGGCGCACGTCATCCCGAACTTCCAGAACCCGGCGGGCTACACCCTGTCGCTGGCCAAGCGGCAGCGGCTGCTGGAGCTGGCCCGCGAGCACGGCTTCGTGATCTTCGAGGACGACCCCTACGTCGACATCCGGTTCAGCGGCGAGCCGCTGCCGCGGATGCTGGAGCTGGACGGCGGGCCGCTGAGCGAGCACGTCGTCTACGCCTCGTCGTTCTCCAAGACCGTCTGCCCGGGCATCCGGGTCGGCTACCTGGTCGGGCCGCCGGCGATCATCGACAAGATCCGGGTGCGGGCGACCAACACCTACATCGCGCCGAACATGGTCGCCCAGGGCACCGTGCACCAGTACCTGCTCGGTGACCGGTTCCCCGCGGCGCTGGAGCGGGTGAAGTCGGCGCTGGCCGAGCGGGTCGGGCTGCTGGACGACGCGCTGCGCGAGCACCTGCCCCAGGCCACGTTCCGCCGTCCCGAGGGCGGCTACTTCCTGTGGGTCTCGCTGCCCGAGGACGAGGGCCACGACGTCGCCCGGATCACCGCTGAGGCCGCCGCCCGGGGGGTGGCGATCGTGCCGGGCACCGACTTCCTGCTCGAGGGCGGGAACAACAGCTTCCGCCTGGCCTACTCCGCGGTGCAGCCCGGCGACGTGGACGAGGGCGTCCGCCGGCTCGCCGCCGCCATCGACGCCGCCCGCCCATAACGGTTCCGCGACGCTGGTGCTCTGCGTGCACGGACGACGCAGAGCACCAGCGTCCGACCCCCCGCACGAACGCCCAGCCCTGCACGTCCCGCAGTACGTCCGGGGTCCTGCGGGACGGTCGGGCCGCAGCACCCCGGACCCGGACCCCGAGGGGCCGGGTGACCCGGGGCCTCCCTCAGCCGGAGTTGCGCAGGGCGGTGGCGACGCCGTTGACCGACAGCTGGATGCAGCGGCGGACCAGCTCGTCGTCGTCCCCGCCGCGGCGGCGGCGCAACATCTCGACCTGCAGGTGGTGCAGCGGCTCCAGGTAGGGGAACCGGTTGCGGATCGACCGGGCCAGCGAGGGGTTGTCGGCCAGCAGGTGGTCGTCTCCGGTGACCGCCAGCAGCATCCGCACCGACCGCTCGTGCTCGGCGGTGATCTGGCCGAACACCCGCTCGCGCAGCTCCGGGTCGGACACCAGCTCGGCGTAGCGGGCGCCCAGCTCCAGGTCGGTCTTGGCCAGCACCATGCCCATGTTGGACAGCACCGAGCGGAAGAACGGCCACCGCCGGTGCAGGTCCTGCAGCTGCGCCAGCCGTCCGGCGTCGCCACCGACCCAGGACTCCAGCGCGGTGCCGGTGCCGTACCAGCCGGGCAGCATGATCCGGGCCTGCGACCAGCTGAACACCCACGGGATCGCCCGCAGGTCGCTGATCTTGTCGCCGGCCTTGCGGGACGGCGGTCGGCTGCCGATGTTCAGCTCGGCCAGCTCGCGCACCGGCGTCGCGGCGCGGAACCACTCGACGAAGCCGGGCGTCTCGTGCACCAGCGCGCTGTAGGCCGAGCGGGCCCGGGCGGCCAGGTCGTCGAAGAGCGCGTAGGTCTGCTCGGCGTCGTCGGCCAGGCCCTCGGTGTCGATCAGCGTCGACTCCAGGGTCGCGGCGACCAGCGCCTCCAGGTTCCGGCGGGCGAGGTCGGGGGTGGAGTACTTGGCCGCGATCACCTCGCCCTGCTCGGTGATCCGCAGCGCCCCGGCGACCGAGCCGGGCGGCTGGGCCTTGATCGCCTCGTAGCTGGGGCCACCGCCCCGGCCGACCGTGCCGCCCCGGCCGTGGAACAGCCGCAGCCGGATGCCGTGCGCCCGGGCGACCTCGACCAGCGCCAGCTCGGCCCGGTACAGCGCCCAGTTGGCGGCCAGGTAGCCGCCGTCCTTGTTGCTGTCGGAGTAGCCGAGCATGACCTCCTGGAGGTCGCCCTTGTTGGTCACCAGCGCCCGGTACAGCGGCTGGGCCAGCATCGCCTGCAGCGTCGCGCCGGCGGCCTGCAGGTCGTCGATCGTCTCGAACAGCGGTGAGATGTTGATCGTGCAGCGCGGCCCGTCGGCGCCGTCCGGGTCGAGCAGGCCGACCTCCTTGAGCAGCACGGCGACCTCGAGCACGTCGCTGACCGACTCGCACATGCTGATCACGTAGTTCGGGATCGCCCGCGGGCCCAGCAGCCGCACCTGCTCGGCGGCGGCGACCAGCAGGTCGAGCTCGCCGCGGGCGAGCTCGGAGAGCTCGGCGTCGGCGCGCACCAGCGGCCGGCGCAGCCGTAGCTCGCCGGTGAGCAGCTCGACCCGGCCGGCCTCGTCCAGGCCCGCGTAGTCGTCGCACACGCCGGCCCAGGCCAGCAGCTCGGCCAGCACCTCCTCGTGCACCGCGGAGTTCTGCCGCATGTCCAGCCCGCAGAGGTGGAAGCCGAACACCTCCACGGCGTCGCGCAGCCGGGCCAGCCGGTCGTCGGCGAGCGCGCCCGCGCCGTGGCTGCGCAGCGACACGTCGACCGTGCCGAGGTCGGCGATCAGCTCCTCGGGTGCGGTGTACGGCGGGAGGGCGGCGTCGGGCTGCTCACCGGGGACCGAGCCGAGCACCTGCTGGGCGGTGGCGGCCAACCGCCGGTACATCCCGCGCAGTGCCTGCCGGTAGGGCTCGTCGGCGCGGAACACCGAGTCGTCCTGCGCGGCCTGGGCCAGCGCGTAGAGCTCCGGCGTCGGGGTGACCAGCCGGTCGGACATGGACAGCTCGTCGGCCAGGCAGACCAGCTCGGCCAGGTGGTGGCCCAGCGCGGTCTCCGCCTGCCGGGTGGTGGCCCGGCGGACGGCGTCGGCGGTGACGAACGGGTTGCCGTCCCGGTCGCCGCCGATCCACGAGCCCGGCTGGAGCAGCGGGGTGGCCAGCAGGTCGGCCTCGGGCCACCGCTCCTGCAGCGCCTGCCGCAGCTCGGTGTTGATCGCCGGGACGACCTGGAACAGCGAGAGGTCGTAGTAGCGCAGCGCCTCGTCGATCTCGTCGGCCAGCCGCAGCCGGCTCAGCCGCAGCAGCGCGGTCTGCCAGAGGGTGAGCACCTCGCGCCACAGCCGGGCCGACCAGGCCGGGTCGTCGGCGTCCCGGTTGCGGATGAGCTCGCTGACCTGGCGCTGCACCTGGGAGACGGTGCGCCGGCGGGTCTCGGTCGGGTGCGCGGTGACCACCGGGACGACGAGGGCGCCGGACAGCTCGCGGGCCACCGTGTCGCCGTCCAGCCCGGCGCCGTCCAGCAGGTCGAGGGTGGCCGCGAGGCTGCCCTTCTGCGGCGGCGAGCCCTCCCGGCGGTGGTGCCGGCGGCGGCGCTCGTGGTGCACGTCCTCGGCGATGTTGGCCAGCAGCGAGAAGTGGCTGAACGCCCGGACGACGTGGTTGGCGCTGCGCGGGTCGAGGGCGGCCAGCCGCTGCGCGAGGTCGCCGCGCTCGGCCTCCGACCGCCGGATCCGGAAGGCCTCGACCCGGGTGGACTCGACCAGTTCCAGCACCTCGGGCCCGGCCTGCTCGGCGATCACCTCGCCCAGGACGCGGCCCAGCAGGCGGATGTCCTCGCGCAGCGGGGCCTCGGCGGTGCGGTCGTCGGGCTCGGGTGGACCCCCGGCCGGACGCAGGTCGGCGACGTCGACAGTGGCTTCGGACACGGGGCGAGTATCGGTGGTCGGTGTGACGGCCTCGTGTACCGGGGAGGATGGCCCGGTGATCCGACTGCAGGCACAGCCCGCCAGCGCCTCCGCCGCCGAGCACGGTGAGGGCCCGATCTGGGACGCCGCCGCCAGCGAGCTGGTCTGGGTGGACATCACCGCCGGGCTGGTGCGCCGCGGCCGGGTGGAGGGCGACGACGTGGTCGACGTGGGCGAGCACCGCGGCGGGGAGACGGTCGGGTTCGCCGTCCCGGCCGCCGCCGGCGGGTGGTTGCTGGGCGCGGACGCCGGCGTGACCCGGCTGACCGCCGAGGGCGAGGCGCACGCGCTGATCCAGCTCACCGGCGAGGGCGGCGAGGCGGGCGGCACCCGGATGAACGACGGCGGGTGCGACCGGGCCGGCCGCTTCTTCGGCGGCACCATGGCCTTCGACGAGCGCCCCGGCGCCGGGAGTCTCTACCGGCTCGACCTCGACGGCACGGTCAGCACGGTGCTCGACGGGCTGACCATCTCCAACGGCCTGGGCTTCTCGCCCGACGACCGCACCGTGTACCTGTCCGACTCCGGCGCGAAGACGGTCTGGGCCTTCGACTACGACCTGTACGCCGGCACCTTCGGTGAGCGGCGGGTGCTGCTGGACTTCTCCGACGACCCGGACGGCGTCGCCGACGGCCTCACCGTGGACGACGAGGGCTGCCTCTGGACGGCGCTGTGGGGCGGCGGCCAGGTCCGCCGCTGGTCGCCCAGCGGCGAGCTGCTCGCGGTGGTCGACGTCCCGGGTGTGGAGAACACCACCAGCTGCGCGCTCGTCGGCGACCTGCTGGTGATCAGCACCTCGGTGCACGGGCTGAGCGAGGAGCAGGCCGCCGCCCAGCCCGATGCCGGCCGGCTGTTCACCGTGCGCACCGGGGTGACCGGCTCCCCCGCGCACCCCTACCGCGGCCCGCTCGGCGCCCTCCGCCAGTAGGCGGAGAGCGCCGAGGCCGATCGTGCTGGTACGGCCGCCCTTCAGGGGCCCGCGCCGAGCTCGTGAAGCGTGGGGGTCCTCCTACTTCTCGGAGGCCAGGGCCTCGCGCAGCTTGACCCGGCCGCCGGTGCGCAGCAGCGCCCCGGCGTAGACCCGCCCGCCGATCCGCACGATGGCGGCGATCGCGACCAGCATGAGGACGACGGCGAGGGCGACCTCCCACCACGCGGCGGCACCGGCCGCCTGACGCAACGGCATGACCATCGGTGAGATCCCGGGGACGTAGGACGTGATGACGGCCAGCGTGCCGGTCGGGTCCTGCGCGGCCTGGATGGCGATGACGATCCCGACGACGGGCAGCAGGGTCGCCGGGGTGATCACGCTGCCCAGGTCCTCCTGCCGGCTGACCAGGGACGCGGCGGCAGCGAACAGCGACGCGTAGAAGGCGTAGCCGAGCACGAACCAGGCCAGCACGGTGAGCACCGTGCCGATCAGGTCGCCGGGCAGTGCGACCAGGTCGAAGGCCAGCGCCCCCGCCACCCCGATGACGGCGATCACCAGCATCTGCCCCAGCGCCAGCACGCCCAGGCCGATGATCTTGCCGGCGAGCAGCTGCCACGGGCGCATGGTGGCCAGCAGCAGCTCCACGACCCGGCTCGACTTCTCCTCGACCACGCCCTGGGCGACGAACTGGCCGAACAGCAGCAACAGGCCGTACAGCACGGCGACGCCCATGAGCGCGACGATGATCGCCTCGAAGTCGGCGTCGGCGTCCGGGTCCAGCGCCACCACCTCGACCTCCGGCGGCTCCTGCAGCGTGACGTCGGCATCGGCCAGCTGCTGGCTCAGCGACAGCCCCTGCACCGCGCCCTGCACGAGGGTCTCGACCTGCCCGCCGTCGCTCTCCACGAGCAGCTCGGGCTGGACGCCGGACGGGCTGAGCAGCGCGCCCTCCACGTCGCCGTCCTCGACGGCGGTGCGGGCCGCGCCCTCGTCGTCGAACTCGACGACCTCCACCTCGGTGCCCAGCGCCTCACCCTGGCTGCGCAGCGCATCGCTGACGGTGGTGTCCCCACCGACCACCCCGAGCCGGGTGGTGTCCTCCCCGCTGTTGATGAGCACCTGGAAGACCAGCATGCCCACGATCAGCAGGATCAGGAACGCGGAACCGGCGAGGAACCCCTTGTCGCGGATCCGGGTGCCGACCTCCCGGCCGGCCACCAGGCGGACCAGCTGCGCCGGGCTGTGCGGCGTCACGTCGGGGTGCGCCGGTGCAAGGGTCTGTGCGTCGCGGTGTGCGGTCGCGGTCACGCCGCCACCTCCTCAGGCGTCGTGACGGCGTCGCGGAAGAGCTCGACGAGGGTGGGCTCGCGCCAGGCGAAGTGGGTGACCCGGCCGGTGGCCAGGGCCGCGGCGAGCACCTGCTGGTCGTCGGTGCCGGGCGCGAGCTCGAGCACGGTGTCCCCGCGCTGCTCGGAGACGACCCGGACGCCCGGCACGGCGCCGGCCCAGCCGGCCGGCGCGTCGGGGGCGACCACTCGCAGCTGCCGGCCCGCGGTCGTGGACCGCAGCTCGGGGACGGTGCCGCTGGCCACGATCGAGCCGCGGGCCAGGATGCCCACGGCGTCGCAGAGCCGCTCCACCAGGTCCAGTTGGTGGCTGGAGAAGACGACGGGGACGCCGCGACGGGCCTGCTCGAGCAGCGCCTCGGCGAGGGAGTCGACGCCCACCGGGTCGAGGCCGGAGAACGGCTCGTCCAGGATCAGCACCTCGGGCTCGCTGACCAGCGCGGCGGCCAGCTGCACGCGCTGCTGGTTGCCCAGCGACAGCTTCTCCACCTTGTCGCCCTGCCGCTCCCCCAGCCCGAGGCGCTCGGCCCACGCCTCGGCGGCGCGGGCCGCGGGTGCGGCGTCCATGCCGTGCAGCCGGGCGAAGTAGGTCAGCTGCTCGCCGACCTTCATCTTCGGGTACAGCCCCCGCTCCTCGGGCATGTAGCCGATCCGGCGGCGGACGGCCTCGTCGACCGGCCGGCCCGACCAGCGCACCTCCCCCGCGTCGGCCCGGGCCAGGCCCATCGCGATCCGCATGGTGGTGGTCTTCCCCGCGCCGTTGGAACCGCAGAAGCCGAACATCTGCCCCGGCGCGACGGAGAAGCTCACCCCCTTCAGCACCTGGTTGTCGCCGTAGGCCTTGACCAGGCCGTCGAACTCGAGCACTGCCCCTCCGGGGGTTCGGTGTGTGCGTGCGGTGTCGTGAGGTTGTCTCGCGGCGAGACTGTCTGATGACTTTCCAACTCGTCAAGTGAACGGCGCGGTGTGTCCCCCCGCTCGCGCTGCGGATGCGCCGTCCCTCGGGTGGGATCAGGGCATGAGCGATGCGGACCAGCCGGCGCAGGTGCCCACCGGCGTCGGCCTGGCCGGGCTGCGCGAGGCCGCGGCCGGCTGCCGGGCCTGCGAGCTGTGGGAGCCGGCCACCCAGACGGTGTTCGGCGAGGGCCCGGAGACCGCGCGAGTGGTGTTCGTCGGCGAGCAGCCCGGCGACCAGGAGGACCGGAAGGGCGAGCCGTTCGTCGGTCCGGCCGGGCGGCTGCTGGACAAGGCGCTCACCGACGCCGGCATCGACCGCGGCGACGCCTACGTGACCAACTCGGTCAAGCACTTCCGGTTCACCCCGACGCCCAAGCGGCGCATCCACCAGTCACCGGGCGCGGAGCACCTGCAGGCCTGCCGGCCCTGGCTGGAGGCGGAGTTCGCCGTCCTGCAGCCGGAGGTGGTGGTCTGCCTGGGCGCTGTGGCCGCCAAGGCGCTCATCGCGCCGTCGTTCCGGATCACCCGGGAGCGCGGCCAGCTGATGCCCTGGACGCCGACGGGCGTGCGGGCCGCGGAGGCCGGGCTGCCCGAGGCCGACCAGGACGAGGACGCCCCGCACCAGACCTGGGTGCTCGCCACCGCGCACCCCTCCGCCGTGCTGCGCACGCCGGACGACGCCCGCGCCGCCGCCTACGACGCCCTCGTCGCCGACCTCCGGGTCGTCGCCCACGTCCTCGCCTGACCGCCTCGCGACCTCAGACCCGGGCGCGTCAGTCCTCCTCGGGCTCGGGGAAGCGCGCACCCGCCCGCAGCTCGGTGCCGGCCGGCACCTCGGCCCGCCGGCCGACCAGGGTGATCTCCCCGTCGCCGCCGACGGTGGCCCGCTCGCCCACCACCACCCCGTCGTCCAGGACGGTGCGGGTGACGGTGGCCCCGGCGCGGACCCGGGCACCGGGCAGCAGCACCGAGTCGATGACGGTGGCCCCCGGCTCGACGATCACCCCCGGCGACAGCACCGAGCCGCGCACCTCCCCGGCGACCCGGGTGCCCCCGGAGACCAGGGTGTCCTCGACCACCGAGCCGCGCAGCAGCCGCGCTGCGCTGTGCCGGCCGCCGCGGGTGTGGATGGGCCAGCCGGCCTCGTCCAGGTCGATCGGCGGCTCTTCGCAGCGGAACTCCCGGTGCGCCTCCCAGTAGGACTCCACCGTGCCCACGTCCCGCCAGTAGCCCTCCAGCGGGTAGGCCCGGGCCAGGCCGTCCTTGGTCTGCGCCGGCAGCAGGTGGGTCCCCAGGTCCTCCAGGCCCTCCTCGCCGACCTGGTCCTGGATCGCCTCGAGCCGGTCGAGGGTCTCCTCCGGGGAGAAGACGAAGACCTCGTTGGTGGCCGTCGTCGTCGCCGGCTCGTCGGGCTTGTAGGCGTAGTCGGTGACCTTCCCGTCGGCCCCGGCCTGGACGATGCCGTAGCGGGCGGCGTCGTCCGGGTCGACCTCGGTGGTCACCATGGTGACCTCGGCGCCCGAGCCCAGGTGGGCGTCGACCACGGCGCGGTAGTCGAGCTTGTAGACGGCGTCGGAGCTGACCACCACGAGCGCGTCGGCGCCGAACTGCCGGATCAGCTCGGCCTGCCGCCACAACCCGTCGGCGGTGCCCTCGGTGAAGCCGCCGCGCTCGCTGCCCTGGAACGGCGGCAGCATCATCAGCCCGCCGGCGGTGCGGTCCAGGTCCCAGGGTCGACCGCCGGCCAGGTGCTCGTTCACCGACTGCGGCTGGTACTGCTCGGACACCCAGACGTCGGGGATCTGCGAGTGCTCGCAGTTGGACAGCGGGAAGTCGATGAGCCGGTACACCCCGGCGAACGGGACGGCGGGCTTGGCCCGGGTCTCGGTCAGCAGTTCGAGGCGGCTGCCCTTGCCACCGGCGAGGACGAGGACGAGGACCCGCGGGAGCGCCATCCGCCGCGACTACCCGTTCCGGGCCCGCCGCACCCGTCGGTCACGAGCTGCTGCCTCGGCCGGGCCGCGGAGCAGCACCTCGTGACCGACGGCGGAGGTCAGTCCGCGGCCAGCCGGCGGCGGGCGGCCCGGGCCACCTCGTCGGCCTGCGACGCCCGGTACAGCCAGAACGACGGGACGGCGACCGCCACCACCACCATCGCCAGCACGATGACGACGCCGCCGGAGACCATCGCCGCGCTCACCCCGACGCTGCTGGCCAGCAGCCCGGCCCGCACGTCGCCCAGCCGCGGGCCACCGGCGACGACCACGATGAACACGCCCTGCATCCGGCCGCGCATCTCGTCCGGCGCCGCGGTCTGCAGCATCGCCGAGCGCAGCACCGAGCTGACCATGTCCCCCGCCCCGGCGACGGCCAGGCAGAGCACCGCCAGCCACAGGGTGGAGGCCAGCCCGAACCCGATGATCGCCACGCCCCAGACCGCGATGGCGCCCAGCACCACGGCGCCCTGCCGGTCGACCCGGGTCACCCAGCCCGAGGTCAGGCCCATCAGCAGCGAGCCGATCGACACCCCGGCGAACAACCAGCCGAGGCTGTTGGCGTGCGAGTCGTAGGTGGTCTGCGACAGCTCCGGGAAGACCGCCTGCGGCCAGGCGAACAGCATCGCGATCACGTCGACGACGAAGGTCATCAGCAGCAGCGGCTGGGTGCGCAGGAAGGTGAAGCCCTCCCCCACCCCGCGCACGGCCGACCGCAGCCGCACCGGCCCGGAGACCCCCTCGGGCGGCAGCGACGGCAGCCCACGCAGCAGCAGCACCGCGGCGACGAACCCGATCGCGTCGACGGTGTAGAGGATCGACAGGTCGCCCAGACCGATCAGCAGCCCGGCCAGCAGCGGCCCGACGATCACGCCGGCCTGGCGCACCGTCGAGGCCAGCGCGTTCGCCGCCGCGACGGCGTCCGTGCCGACGATCGCCGGGATCACCGCGCTGCGGGCCGGCTGGTTCACCGCGGCGAAGGCCGAGACGGCCGCGGCCAGCAGCCACAGCACCGACAGGTGCCCGTCGCCGGGCAGCAGGGCCTGCACCGCGAGCAGCGCGCTGGTCACGGCGGCGCCGACCGAGCTGATCAGCATCAGCCGACGGCGGTCCATCGCGTCGGCGATCGCCCCGCCCAGCAGGCCGAAGACGACGAGCGGCACCAGCGAGACCAGCGAGGTGAGCCCCACCATCAGGGACGAGCCGGTCAGCTGGAACACCTGGTACGGGACGGCGACCAGCGTCATCTGCTGGCCGAGCATGGTCACCGCGACGCCGCCGAAGATGCGCCGGAAGGCCCGGTTGCGCAGCGGCGTCGTGTCCAGCGCCCAGCCACGCCCCCGGGTCACCGGCTGCGGCTGCTCGACCCCCAACCCACCCTCCACCGGATCGACCGGCGTCGGCGGCTCTTGACCTCGGCCCCGCTGCAGGGGCCCGCGCCGAGCTTGCGAGGCGTGGGGCTCAGGCCCCGGCGCAGGGGCCCGCGCCGAGCTGGCGAGGTGTGGGGGGCGGCGGGGTCCTTCACCCTTCATGGGGCGAGTCGCTGCACGACCCAGCCGCCGCCTTCCTCGTCATCGCGCACGAAGACCAACCGGTCGTGCAGGCGGTCATGGCCGCCCTGCCAGAACTCCACCCGCTCGGGCACGACCCGGTAGCCGCCCCAGTTCTCCGGTCGCGGCAGCTGCCCGGCCGGCGTCTGCTCGTCCAGCTCGGTGACCCGGGTGCGCAGCAGCTGCCGGGACTCCACCACCGTCGACTGGATCGAGGCGGCCGCGGCCAGCTGCGAGCCGCGCGGCCGCGGGTCCCAGAGCAGGTCGGAGGCGGTCGGCCCGACCCGCTCGACACTGCCGGTGACCCGCACCTGCCGCTGCTGGGCGTGCCACGGGAACACCAGCGCCGCGCGCGGGTTCACCGCCAGCTGGGCACCCTTGGCGGAGGCGTAGTTGGTGCCGAAGACGAACCCGCCGGCGTCGTAGCCCTTCATCAGCACCACCCGGGCGTCGGGGGCGCCGTCGGCGTCGGCGGTGGCCACCACCATGGCGTTGGGCTCGGGCAGCTCGGCGGCGACGGCGTCGGCGAACCAGTGGTCGAACTGCTCGACCCAGGTCCTGGCGAGGCCGTCCTCCCCGAAGCCGCCGTCGTCGTAGTCCCTGCGCATGCGGATCAGGTCGGGCACACCCTCATGCTGTCACCGTTGCGCCGTGCACCGCCGGGTGACCGCCCGCCCGGCTGCGCTCCGGAGCCCGCGACCCCCTAGGTTGTGGCTCGTCGTGCGCTGACCGGCGTCCGTCACCACCCGCGCGCAGAGGAGCATGCGAGATGGCCGACGACTTCGTACCGGGCCTCGAGGGCGTCATCGCCTTCGAGACCACCATCGCGGAGCCGGACAAGGACGGTGGGGCGCTGCGCTACCGCGGCGTCGACATCGAGGACCTGGTCGGCACGGTCACCTTCGGCAACGTCTGGGCGCTGCTGGTCGACGGCAAGTTCGGTCCGGGCCTGCCCCCGGCCGAGCCGTTCCCCATCCCGGTGCACACCGGCGACGTCCGGGTCGACGTGCAGGCCGCGCTGGCGATGCTGACCCCGATCTGGGGCTACCGCCCGCTGCTGGACATCTCCGACTCCGAGGCCCGGGACGAGCTGGCCCGCGCCGCGGTGATGGCGCTGTCCTACGTCGCGCAGTCCGCCCGCGGCATCGGCGTCCCGGCCGTGCCGCAGAAGCGGATCGACGAGGCCGCCACCATCGTCGAGCGCTTCATGGTGCGCTGGCGCGGCGAGCCCGACCCGCGGCACGTCGCCGCCGTCGACGCCTACTGGACCTCCGCCGCCGAGCACGGCATGAACGCCTCCACCTTCACCGCCCGGGTGATCGCCTCCACCGGCGCCGACGTCGCCGCGTCGCTGTCCGGCGCGATCGGGGCGATGTCCGGCCCGCTGCACGGCGGCGCCCCGTCCCGGGTGCTGCACATGCTCGACGGCGTCGAGGCCTCCGGGAACGCGGAGAAGTACGTCAAGGACCTGCTGGACTCCGGCGACCGGCTGATGGGCTTCGGCCACCGCGTCTACCGCGCCGAGGACCCCCGCGCCCGGGTGCTCCGCCGCGCCGCCGAGGAGCTGGGCGCCCCCCGCTTCGAGGCCGCCCTGGCCCTGGAGCAGGCCGCGCTGACCGAGCTGCGCGAGCGCCGTCCCGACCGGCCGATCGAGACCAACGTGGAGTTCTGGGCGGCCATCGTCCTGGACTTCGCCGAGGTGCCCAGCCACATGTTCACCTCGATGTTCAGCTGCGCGCGCACCGCCGGCTGGTGCGCGCACATCCTGGAGCAGAAGCAGACCGGCCGGCTGGTGCGCCCCTCGGCCCGCTACGTCGGCCCCGCCCCCCGCAAGCCCCAGGACGTCGAGGGCTGGGACACCATCCAGTAGTTGAAGGACCCCGCTGCCCCCCACCACTCGCAGGCTCGCGGCGGACCCCTGCAGCGGGGCCGCGCGACCGACCGGAGGACGACGAGCATGAGCATCTCCATCCCCACCGACCTGCTGCCCGCGGACGGCCGGTTCGGGTGCGGCCCGTCCAAGGTGCGGCCCGAGGCCCTGCAGGCGCTGGCCACCCTCGGCGCCGGCGTCATGGGCACCTCGCACCGCCAGGCGCCGGTCAAGGGCCTGGTCAAGCGGGTGCGGGAGGGCCTGGCCGAGCTGTTCGACCTGCCCGACGGCTACCAGGTCGTGCTCGGCAACGGCGGCACGACCGCGTTCTGGGACGCCGCGACCATCGGCCTGGTGCGGCAGCGCAGCGCGCACGGCAGCTACGGCGAGTTCTCCGCCAAGTTCGCCTCCGGGGTGGCCGAGGCGCCGTTCCTGGACGCCCCGGTGATCGCCAAGGCAGCTCCCGGCTCGCTGGCGCTACCCACCGCCGAGGCCGGGGTCGACGTCTACGCCTGGGCGCACAACGAGACCTCCACCGGCGTCATGGCACCGGTGCTGCGCCCGGCCGGCATCGACCCCGACGCGCTGGTGCTGGTCGACGCCACCTCCGGGGCCGGTGGCCTGCCGGTCGACGTCAGCCAGACCGACGTCTACTACTTCGCCCCGCAGAAGGCCTTCGGCAGCGACGGCGGGCTGTGGCTGGCGCTGATGTCGGCACCGGCGGTGGAGCGGGTGGCCGAGATCAAGGCCTCGGGCCGCTGGGTCCCCGGCTTCCTGGACCTGTCGATCGCGATGGACAACTCGAGCAAGGACCAGACCTACAACACTCCGGCCGTCGCCACGCTCTTCCTGCTGGCCGACCAGATCGACTGGATGCTCGGCCTGGGCGGCCTGTCCGGGGCGGTGGCGCGCAGCCAGGAGTCCTCCCGCCGGCTGTACGAGTGGGCGGAGCAGACCTCTTACACGACGCCGTTCGTCACCGAGCCGGAGCAGCGCTCCCTCGTCGTCGGCACCATCGACTTCGACGACTCGGTGGACGCCGCGGCGGTGGCGAAGGTGCTGCGCGCGCACGGGGTGGTCGACGTGGAGCCCTACCGCAAGCTCGGCCGCAACCAGCTGCGGGTGGGCATGTTCCCGGCGATCGACCCGGACGACGTCAGCGCGCTGACCGCCAGCATCGAGCACGTCGTCGGCCAGCTCTGACGCCCCGCCCCCTCGGGGGCGTCAGCTCAGGAGCCAGGTGTCCTTGGTGGCGCTGCCCGGGCCGGACCCGACCAGCTGGGCGCCGTCCGCCGGCGCCACCCGGGTCAGCGGCGCGGGCAGCGCCCGGGTCTGCCGGCCGGCCACGGTGAACAGCCGCAGGTCCACCCGCCGGGGCACGAGCACCCCGTCCACGACCGCGGGCACCGTCGAGCAGTCCACCGGTTCGGCGGCGACGAACCGGTGCGGGGCGGCGAGCACCTCGGCCTGCAGCTCGGCGAGCTCGGCCGCCGAGCACAGCGGGCCGGAGACCAGTCCGCGGCCGCCGTACCCGTCGACCGGGCGGAGGACCAGCTCGTGCAGCCGGTCGCGCACCTGGGCGAGGTCGGCATCGTCGGCGAGCACCCAGGTGGGCACCGTGGCCAGCACCGGCTCCTCCCCCAGGTAGAAGCGGATCATCTCCGGCACGCAGCGGTACAGCGCGGGGTCGTCGGCGACGCCGTTGCCCGGCACGTTGGCCACGGTCAGCCGGCCGGCGCGCACCGCCTCGGCGACCAGCACGTCCAGCGGGGTGCCGGTGGCGGTCAGGTGCGCGGCGAGCTCGGCCTCGTCGAGCCGGCGGTACAGCACGTGCACCCGCTGCCGCTCGCCGTCCAGCTGCGCGGTCACGCCACCGTCGGCGGCGGGCCAGAGCTGCCCCGGGGTGACGAGGGGGACGCCGAGCGCCTCGGCCAGCAGGCCCTGCTCGAACCAGCTGGGCTCCCCCGGCCCGCCGCTGAGCAGCGCGATCCGCGGCTCGCCGGTGCACTCCCGCGGCGCCGCATCGGCGAGCGCGGCCCGCAGCAGCGGCACCGCCGTCGCCGGGTCGACCAGCCCGTCGTCCTCGGCCGCCGCGTGCAGTCCGGGCAGTGCGGCCCGGCTGCTGTCCCGGTTGCTGAGCGCGTGGCCCAGACCGGCCGGGGCGCACAGGTCGTCGCTGACCGCCAGCCAGCCGTCGGGGCCGCGCAGCACCCCCAGGCCGGCCACGGTGGCCCGCTGCTGGCCCGGCCCGGCCAGGCCGACGGCGGCGGGACGGTGGCCGGGGCTGGCGCTGATCAGCGCCGCGGGCACCACCCCGGCCCGCACCACCTCCGCGTGCCGGTCGGGGTCGCCGCGGCGCCGCCCGGCCGGCCGGTAGACGTCGGCGAGGAAGGCGTTGAGCGCCCGGGTGCGCTGCTCGGCACCGGCGGCCAGGTGCGCCCAGTCCTCGGCACCGAGCACCCGCGGCACCGGGCAGAGCGGGAGCGGTCGCTCCCGGAGCCGGCCGTCCACGTGGTCGCCGACCACGACCCCGCGCCGGCGGCGTTCCCGGTCCACGGCGCCGACGACCGTGGCGATGCCGGCACCGCCCAGCGCCTCGAGCACCTGCGCGACCGGCCGGTACGCCGGCCGCACCGCGCCGTCCGGGCCCACCGCCTCGTCCCGGCCGGTGCCGGGGTAGCCGGCGAACACACTGGTCATCGCGGGGTCACAGCCAGCGATCGAACCACTCCGCCACCCGCTCGGACAGGTGCAGGAGGTTCTCCCGTCCCACGATCGTGTGTCCCTCGCCGCGCAGCAGCAGCAGGTCGACCGGCGCGCCGAGCGCGGTCAGCTCCTGGTGCGCCTGCACCGACTCCAGCACCGGCACGTTGGTGTCCCGGTCGCCGTGGGTCAGCAACACCGGCGAGGTGAGCCGGTCCAGCGCCGTCATCGGCGAGATCGCGGCCAGCATCTCCCGGTCGGCCACCGGGTCGCCGTACTCGGTCACCGAGGCGGCGGCCATCCACGGCTCGGTGCCGGCGAAGAAGGTGCGCAGGTCGCTCATCCCGGCCAGCGTCGCGCCGGCGGCGAACAGGTCCGGCCACCGGGTGAGCGCGACGAGGGTCAGGTAGCCGCCGTAGGACCAGCCGTGCGCCCCGACCTGCCCGGGCAGCGCGATCCCCTCGGCCACCAGGTGGTCGACGGTGGCCACCACGTCGTCGAAGGAGGACTCCCGCGCGGCCAGGTCGTCGGCGGCCATGAACGCCCGGCCGTGCCCGCCGGACCCGCGCACGTTGGGCGCGAAGACGGTCAGCCCGGCCGCGACCAGCGACTGGGCGACCGGGTTGAACGCCGGCCGCTCCTGCCCCTCCGGCCCGCCGTGGAAGGTCACCACCGTGCGGTTGGGGCCGCGCACGCCCGGCGGGGTGTACAGCCACCCGTCCAGCTCGGTGCCGTCGGCGGCCGGGTAGCGGAGGCAGACCGGCGTGACCAGCAGGTGCGGGTCCGGCGGCCGAGGTGTGGACGGCAGCTGCACCGCCGCACCCGCGCCGTCCAGCGGCACCGCCCACAGCGAGCGCGGCGCGGTCGGACCGGTCAGCTCGGCGAGCAGCAGCCCGCCGTCGGCCGACAGCGACCAACCGGGCAGGACCGGCTCCGGCAGCGCGATGGCCCGGACCACCGCCCCGCTGGCCAGGTCGCGCAGGTCGAGCTCGGTGACGCCGTCCACGTTCCAGACGCAGAGCACGGTGCCGTCGGTGCGCACGGCGTAGGCGTCCAGGTCGGCGTCCACCCGGGCGACGAGCACCTCCCCGGCGCCGGGCACCCGGTCGGCGTCCAGGGGCACCCGGACCAGCCCGGTGCGGTCGCTGCGCGGCACCCCCGGCCGGCCTGGGAGGGCAGCCCGCAGGTAGACGGCGGTGCCGTCGGGGGCGAACCGGCCGTCCTCGGACGCCGCCCCACCCGGGGCGCTGAGCGGGATCACCCGGCGCTGGACCCCGGAGGCGACGTCCGCCAGCACGACGTGCCGGTGGCCGCGCGGGCCACGCCGGGCCAGCACGGTGCGCTCGTCGGCCGACACCGCGGTCACGGCCAGGAAGCCGCCGCTGGCCAGGGTGCGGCGGGCGCCGCTGACCACGTCGACGAGGACGACGTCGGCGTCCGGCCCGTCGCCGGGGGCGATCGAGCAGACGTAGTGGCCCGGCGCCGTCCAGCCCCCGGCGAAGACGGTGGCCCGCGGGTCCTCCCCGGCGACCAGGTGCCGGTCGGTGCCGTCGGGGCGCACCACCCACAGCTGGGCGCAGATCGAGCCGCCCGGGCTGACCAGGTAGGCGATCCACGCGCCGTCCGGTGACCAGGCGACCGAGACGACCTCCTCCTCGGGCCCGGAGAGCACGGCCGGCGGGGTCTGCTGGTCGAAGGTGGCGACCTCCAGCCGGGGCACCCCGGAGCGGTCGCTGACGTAGGCCACCCGGTCCGCCCCCGGGGACAGCGCCGGCACCCAGGCGGCGGCCGCGGCGGCGATCTCCGCGATCGCGAGGCGCACCTCGGTGGACAGCCCGGGCGACCGCAGGACGTCGGTCATCGCACCTCCTCGTGGACGGCTCAGTTCTCGGCAGGCCGCTGCCAGAGTGCACCAGCGGGATGTCGAGGAGGTGTCCCCGCCCTCCGGACGCCGACCCGGCGGGTCAGGAGATGCCGTGCCGCTGCAGCCACAGCTCCAGCAGGCCGGCCTGCCACAGCTGGTTGGCCCCCAGCGTGGTGCGGTGCGCGTTCGGCTCGGCCAGCAGCCGGTCGACGTACTCCGGCCGGAACAGCCCGCGCTCGCGCGCCTCCGGAGCGCGCAGCGCCGCGCGCACCGTCGCCAGGTAGTCGCCGTGCAGGTCGGTGATCGCCGGCACCGGGAAGTAGCCCTTGGGCCGGTCGATCACGTCGGCCGGGATGACCTTCCGGGCGGCGTCCTTGAGCACGCCCTTGCCGCCGTGCCGCAGCTTGAGCTCCGGCGGGACGGCGGCGGCGAGCTCGGCGAACTCGTGGTCCAGGAACGGCACCCGGGCCTCCAGGCCCCAGGCCATCGTCATGTTGTCCACCCGCTTCACCGGGTCGTCGACCAGCATGATCGTGGAGTCCAGCCGCAGCGCCTTGTCCAGCGCCGTGTCCGCACCCGGCCGGGCGAAGTGCTCGGTGATCAGGGCGCGACTGACGTCCTCGGAGGTCAACCAGCGCGCGGACAGCTGCCGGGCCAGCTCGTCGTGCGTGCGGTCGACGAACCCGCGGGCGTAGACCTCGACGGCCTGGTCGGCCGGGACGCCGTCCAGTGGCGGGTACCAGTCGTAGCCGGCCATCACCTCGTCGGCGCCCTGACCGCTCTGCACCACCTTCACGTGCTGGCTGACCTGCTGGGAGAGCAGGTAGAAGGCGACGGCGTCGTGGCTGACCTGCGGCTCGGCCATCGCCCCGATCGCACCGTCCAGCCCGGCGTGTACGTCGGCGCTGGGGATCATCAGCCGGTGGTGGTCGGTGCCGAAGGTCTCCGCGACCACGTCGGAGTAGACGAACTCGTCACCGGCGCGCTCACCGACGGCCTCGAAGCCGATGGAGAAGGTGGCCAGCCCCTTCTGCCCCTCCTCCGCGAGGAGGCCGACGACCATGCTGGAGTCGATGCCACCGGAGAGCAGCACCCCGACCGGGACGTCGGCGACCATCCGCCGGCGCACCGCGACGCGCAGCGACTCCAGCACCCGCTCCTGCCACTCCTCCGGGCGCAGGCCCGCGAGGTCGGCGCGGCGCTCGTGCACCGGGCGCCAGTACTCCCAGTCCGACTCCCGCCCGTCCGGCTCGTAGGTGCGCACGGTGGCCGGCGGCAGCTTGCCGACCCCGGCCAGGATCGTGCGCGGCGCCGGGACGACGGCGTGGAAGGACATGTAGTGGTGCAGCGCGACCGGGTCGATGCTGGTGTCGACGCCGCCGGCGCGCACCAGGGCGGGCAGCGACGAGGCGAACCGCAGCCGGCCCGGGCCGCGGCTGAGGTACAGCGGCTTGATCCCGAACCGGTCGCGGGCCATGACCACCCGGCCGGTGTCCCGCTCGACCACCACGAAGGCGAACATGCCGAGGAAGCGCTCGACGCAGGCCGCGCCCCAGCGGTGGTAGGCCTTGAGCACCACCTCGGTGTCGGAGGTGGAGAAGAAGCGGTAGCCGGCGCCCTGCAGCTCGGCGCGCAGCTCCTTGTAGTTGTAGATGATCCCGTTGAAGACCATGGTCAGGCCGAGCTCGGCGTCGACCATCGGCTGCGCACCTGCGTCGGTCAGGTCGATGATCTTCAGCCGGCGGTGCCCGAGGGCCACCGGCCCGGCCTGCCACCCGCCGGACCCGTCGGGGCCCCGCCGCTGCAGTTGGTCGCACATCGCCGCGACCGCGGCCATGTCGGCCACCCCGCCGTCGAACCGGACCTCACCCGAGATGCCGCACACGAGCGCCCCTCCTCCGTCACTGGTGCGGCGCCGCGCTGCGCCGGCCGTCTGTCCCGCCGTCTCCCCCGGGTGTCTGCGGACGACCCGGGGAGGGTCCGGGATTGCCGAGACGACCATTCTGGTGGCTCCCTCCGGCCGCGGCGACCGGGCCCCGCGATCGCCGGGGGCCTCCCGGGGGCGGTTGTCGAGCCGACGCGCCGGACCGGGCGTGTCGAGGGGGACGGCTCACGACGGCGCGGATAGCGTGGCGCTGGTCCGCTCTCCCGGGCCCGCACCGAATCCCTGCTGGAGGTCGTCCCCATGCGCTCCTTGCGCCTCGTGGCGCTCTCCGCGGACGGCAAGCGCCTGGTGCT
Source organism: uncultured Modestobacter sp. (assembly GCF_947486615.1). Lineage (GTDB taxonomy): Bacteria > Actinomycetota > Actinomycetes > Mycobacteriales > Geodermatophilaceae > Modestobacter. The sequence continues at coordinate 174,537 of NZ_CANKUD010000007.1, read as the reverse complement.
GGCCGCGGACGCGCCCGACCAGACCGACCTCGCGGAGGACGGCGAGCGCTTCGAGCTGCCGGTCGACGACGAGCTGCGGGCCGCTCTCGCCGGCCAGGACCGCGGACCGGCCCGGCCGGCTGCCGCGGCGGACCTGCCGCCCCGGGTGATCCAGGCCCGGATCCGCGCCGGGGAGACCCCCGAGCAGGTCGCGGAGTCCTCCGGCACGCGGGTCGAGCGGATCATGCGGTTCGCCCACCCCGTGCTGCAGGAGCGCACCCGGGTCGCCGAGCAGGCCCGCGAGGCGCGGGTCCGGCTCTCCGAGGGCGTCCCCAGCGTCCCGCTGGAGCAGTTCATGTCCGAGCGGCTGCGGCTGCTCGGTGCCGACCTGGACGCGGTCAGCTGGGACGCCCACCGCACCGAGGACGGCACCTGGCAGGTCCGCGCCGACTGGCGGGCCGGGCACAAGTCGGGCACCACGCGGTGGAGCTACGACCTGCCGGCCCGCACCGTCACCCCGGTGGACGCCACCACCATGGACTTCGCCGAGGGCACCCGGCTGGTGCGGGTCGTCCCCGACGTCCCCGCCGGGCTGCCGGCCGCGCCCATCTCCCGGCGCGGGGTCGCCGTGGTCCGGGGCGACGAGCTGACCGAGACGAACGAGCTGGACACCGGTGACCAGCTGCCCGACGACGGGGTGACCGACATCGCCCCGGCCGACGGCACCCCGGCCGACGGCACCCCGGACGACGAGCTCGCCGGCGACCTCGAGCACCCGGCCGCACCGCAGGAGCCCGCGTACGACGACGAGCTGGACCCCGACACCCAGGACACCGTGGTGCTCGGCCGGCTGGGCGAGGGCGAGACCGACGACCCGCGGGCCCGGATTCCCGCGTGGGAGGACATCGTCTTCGGCGTGCGCCGGAACCGCTGATGAAGGACCTCCCTGTAGGGGCCCGCCACTCGCAGGCTCGCGGCGGGCCCCTACAGGGAGGCCGTACGGCGTAAATGGTTCGTTGCTGTCGGCACCCCGGCCTAGCCTGAGCGCGCCATGACCGAGACCGCCGCCCCCACCGCCGACACCCGGGGCCGGCTCTCGGCACTGGCCCGGCTGCTGCCCTTCGCCCGCCCCTACCGTGGCCTGATCGCGCTCACCTTCACCGGTGCGCTGCTCGCCTCGCTCACCCAGCTCGCCGTCCCGCTGATCGCCCGGGCCGTGGTCGACGGGCCGATCGCCCGCGGCGACCGCGCCGGGCTGATCCCGCTGCTCGCCCTGGCGCTGGTGTTCGGCGTCGCCGAGGCGGCGCTGTTCTTCCTGCGACGCTGGGCGATGAACATCAGCAGCCTGCAGATCGAGCGCGACCTGCGCGACACCCTCTACCAGCGGCTGCAGCGGCTGCCGGTCGCCTTCCACGACGGCTGGTCCTCCGGGCAGCTGCTCTCCCGGGCCACCTCCGACGTCTCCACCATCCGCCGCTTCGTCGGCTTCGGCGCGGTGTTCCTGGTGGTCAACCTGGTCACCTGCGCCGTCGTCGGCGCGCTGCTGGTGGCCACCTACTGGCCGCTGGGGGTGGCGGTGCTGGTCACCTGCCTGCCGCTGACCTTCTTCGGGCTGCGCCTGGAGAAGCGGTACAACGCCGAGTCCCGGCAGGTCCAGGACGAGCAGGGCGAGCTGGCCACCGACGTGGAGGAGGCCGTCCAGGGCATCCGGGTGGTCAAGTCGCTGGGCCGCAGCGGCCTGGTCTTCGGCCGGTACGACCGCAAGGCGCTGCGCCTGCAGGACCTGCAGCTGCGCAAGGTCCGCACCCTGGCGCTGATCTGGTGCCTGTTCGAGTTCCAGCCGCAGCTCACCCTGGCGGTGATCCTGGTGGGCGGTTCGCTGGCGGTGGGCAGCGGCGCCCTCACCGTGGGCGGGCTGGTCGGCTTCGTCGCCCTGTTCACCGTGCTGCTGTGGCCGATCCTCTCGCTGGGCTTCCTGCTCGCCCAGGCCCAGGAGACCGCCAGCGCCTGCGACCGGATCGGCGAGCTGCTCGACGCCCCGCTCACCGTGACCGACGCCCCCGGCGTGCGGCCGGCCGTCGTGGGCAGCCCGGCCCGGCTGCGGTTCGAGCACGTCGGCTTCCGCTTCCCCGGCACCGGCGACCCGGTGCTCAGCGACGTCGACCTCGAGGTGCAGCCCGGCGAGACCGTCGCGCTGGTCGGTGCCACCGGCTCGGGCAAGACCACGATGACCGCGCTGGTCGCCCGGCTCTACGACGTCACCGCCGGGCGGGTCACCCTCGACGGCCACGACGTCCGCGACCTGCCGCTGGACCAGCTGCGCACCGTGGTCGCCTCCGCGTTCGAGGAGGCGACGCTGTTCTCCATGAGCGTGCGGGAGAACGTCACGCTCGGCCGGCCAGGCGCCGGGGACGCCGAGGTGACCGAGGCGCTCCAGGTCGCCCAGGCCGACTTCGTGCACGACCTGCCCTGGGGGCTGGACACCCGGATCGGCGAGCAGGGCCTGTCGCTGTCCGGCGGCCAGCGGCAGCGGCTGGCGCTGGCCCGCGCGGTGCTGGGCCGCCCGTCGGTGCTGGTGCTCGACGACCCGCTGTCCGCCCTGGACGTGCACACCGAGGCCCTCGTCGAGCGGGCGCTGCGCGAGGTGCTCGCCGAGACGACGGCGCTGGTGGTCGCCCACCGGGCCTCCACCGTGCTGCTCGCCGACCGGGTGGCGCTGCTGGAGGACGGCCGGATCACCGCGGTCGGGCGGCACACCGACCTGCTCGCGCAGGTGCCCGCCTACCGGGCGCTGCTGTCGTCGGAGTCCGAGCTGGCCGGGCTGACCGACACCGACCTGAGCGAGGTGGGCGCCCGATGACCACGACCCCGGGCACGGGTGCGGCGGTGACCACCGACGCCGGCGCACCGGCCGACGCGCACGCCGACTGGCGGGGCGTGGCCGGTGAGGACGCCGACGACCTGGACGCCTCCGCCAGCTCGTTCCTGCGCGGCCGCTCGCGCCGGCTGCTCGGTGAGCTGCTCCGCCCGCACCGGCGGGCACTCTGGCAGCTGCTGGCCGTCATCGTGGTGCAGAACCTCGCCTGGCTGGCCGGCCCGCTGCTGATCGGCCTGGGCATCGAGGTCGCCGTCCCCGCGCTGCTGGACGACGACCCGTGGCCGCTGGTCTGGATCACCGCGGCCATGGTCGCCGCGGCCGTGCTGGACACCGGCCTGCGCTACCGCTTCCTGCTCGGCTCGGGGCGGGTCGGCCAGGCGGTGCTGCTCACCCTGCGCCGGCGGGTGTTCACCCACGTCCAGGGGCTGCCGCTCTCCTTCCACGAGCGCTACACCTCGGGCAAGACCATCAGCCGGCTGACCAGCGACGTCGAAGCGCTGGCCGAGCTGTTCGACGAGGGGCTCGACGGGCTGCTCACCGCGCTGTTCAGCGTCGTCTCCATCGGCGTGCTGATGCTCGTGCTCGACCTGCCGCTGGGACTGGTCGCGCTGCTCGGCCTCCCCGCGCTGTACCTGGTCGGGCGCTGGTTCCAGCGCAGCTCGACCGTCGCCTACCGGCGCACCCGGCAGACCATCGCCGCGCTGATCGTGCAGTTCACCGAGACCTTCGGCGGCATCCGCGCGGTGCAGGCCTTCCGCCGCGAGCCGCGCAACGACGCGCTGCACGCCGAGCTCAACGAGGCCAACCGGAAGGCCCACCACCACGCGTTCTGGCTGATCGCGGTCTTCGTGCCCAGCGTGACCATGATCGGCAACCTGGTCACCGTCGCGGTGCTCGGCTACGGCGCCCTGCGGGTGATGGACGGCGACCTCGAGGTCGGCTTCCTGCTGTCCTTCCTGGTCTACCTGCGCCGCTTCTTCGACCCGCTGCAGGACATCGCGATGTTCTACAACAGCTACCAGTCGGCCAGCGCCGCGCTGGAGAAGCTGTCCGGCGTGCTGGAGGAGCGCTCCGTGGTGCCGGAGCCGGCCGACCCGCAGCCGCTGCCCTCACCCGTCGCCGGGGAGCTGGTCTTCGACGACGTGCGCTTCGGCTACGGGGCCGCCACCGTGCTCCCGCAGCTGGACCTGACCGTCCCGGCCGGCCAGACCGTCGCGCTGGTCGGCGCCACCGGGGCGGGCAAGTCCACGCTGGCCCGGCTGGCCGCCCGGTTCTACGACCCGGTCGCCGGCCAGGTGCGGCTGGACGGCGTCCCGCTGGACCGGCTCGCCGACGCCGACCTGCGCCGGGCCGTGGTGATGGTGACCCAGGAGAGCTTCCTGTTCTCCGGGTCGATCGCGGACAACATCTCCTTCGGCAAGCCCGAGGCGACCCGCGCGGGGATCGAGCAGGCAGCCCGGGCGATCGGTGCCGACACCTTCATCCAGGCGCTGCCCGAGGGCTACGACACCGAGGTGGCCAAGCGCGGCGGCCGGCTGTCGGCCGGGCAGCGGCAGCTGGTCAGCTTCGCCCGGGCGTTCCTCGCCGACCCCGCGGTGCTGGTGCTCGACGAGGCCACCAGCTCCCTCGACGTGCCGTCGGAGGTGCTCGTCCAGCGGGCGCTGCAGACGTTGCTCGCCGACCGGACGGCGCTGATCATCGCCCACCGGCTCTCCACCGTGGAGATCGCCGACCGGGTGCTGGTGATGGAGGCCGGCCGGGTGGTCGAGGACGGCTCACCGGCCGAGCTGGTCGGCGGCACGGGCCGCTTCGCCGACCTGCACCGGGCCTGGGCCGACAGCCTCGTCTGAGGAGCCCCGTAGGGACCCGACCCGTTTTGCCGGCCCCGCTGCAGGGGCCCACCGCGAGCTCGCGAGCGATGGGGGGCAGCGGGGTCCTTCCAGGAACAGGGTGTCCCGGAAGATCGTTTCGGGTAGTGAGCCGGTCGTCGTCCTGGTGGACACCCGTGGCGGCCGGAACGTCCGGCCACCATCAGCAGGCCGGCTCGGAACGGAGATCGAGATGTCAGCTTCTGTGTCCATGCCGCTCGGCGGCGTGCAGGTGGGGTCCTACGACGACTACCAGCAGGCCCAGCGGGCGGTGGACTTCCTCTCCGACGAGAAGTTCCCGGTGGAGAACGTGACCATCATCGGCAGTGACCTGCGCCAGGTCGAGCGGGTCACCGGCCGGCTCAGCTGGGGCCGGGCGATCGGTGCCGGCGCCGCCAGCGGTGCCTGGTTCGGTCTCTTCGTCGGCCTGCTGCTGGGCATCTTCGCCGCCGACGGCAGCGACTGGTTCGGCTCGGTGCTCAGCGGCCTGCTCATCGGGCTGGTGTTCGGGGCCGTCTTCGGCGCCGTGGGGTACGCGGCCTCGCAGGGCAAGCGTGACTTCACCAGCACGAGCCGGATCGTGGCCGGCCGCTACGACGTGATGTGCGCCCCGCAGTTCGCCGAGCAGGCCCGGGCTGAGCTCGCCCGGCTGTCCCTGCGCGGCTGACGAGACCCCAGCACGACCGAGGCCCCGGCCCGGTCCGCTCCGAGCGGACCGGGCCGGGGCCTCCCCCGTGGGGCCGACCTCATGGGCGGTGTCACACGCCGGTCATGCCACCCCCGGTGCGGTGTCCCTGGGCGTCCGCGCCGCGGTAGGCGTCGACGTTGCCGTGCGCCCCGCCTCGGCTCACGTTCCGGCCGACGTCCCCGGACAGCCGGGCGCCGCGGGCCTTGGCACGGCGGTCCATCAGCGCCATCCCGGCGAGCAGGACAGCGAGCAGCGACCCGACCACGATCCAGAACGTCATGACGGGACGGTAGGGGTCCAGGGGTCGGCGCGCCAGCAGACCGGCCGCGGGGATCAGCGGAGCGTGGCGAAGGTGATCGCCGCGGCGGCGGCGACCCCGAGCGAGTCGACGCCGGCCCGCATCGGGATCCGGGCGCGCACCCGCGCTGCCTCCTTCGCCGCCGCGGTGAGCCCCGGCCCCTCGGCGCCGAGCAGCACGGCGGTGCGCGGGTGGGCGGCGAGGTCGACGTCGGCCAGGTCGACGGCGTCCGCGGCCGGGGTGAGTGCGACCGTGAGGTACCCGGCGTCGTGCAGCCGCGCCAGCCCGCCCGGCCAGTCGCCGAGCACCGCGATCGGCAGCGACAGCACGTGTCCCATCGACACCCGCACGCACCGCCGGTACAGCGGGTCGGCGCAGGTCGGGTCCAGCAGCAGCCCGTCGACGCCCAGCGCCACCGCCGAGCGGGCGATCGACCCGATGTTCTCGTGGTCGTTCAGACCCTCCAGCACCGCCAGCCGGCGCGGGGCGGCCGGGTCGGGGCCGGCCAGCAGCTCGTCCAGGTCCGGCGGGGGCAGCCGGTCGGCGGAGGCGAGCACGCCACGGGTCAGCCGGAAACCGATGACCTCGGAGAGCACCCACCGGTCGGCCTCGTAGGCGGGCACGTCGTCGGGCAGCTGCAGGTCGGCCACCCGGCCGGGGATGCCGAAGACGCTGCGGATCGGGTAGCCCGAGGCGAGCAGCCGCTCGACCGCCGGGACGCCCTCCACGATCACCGGCCCGGTGCCCCGCTCGGTGCCGGGCTTCCGGTCGCCGGCGACCAGGTCGCGGAAGTCGGCGACCCGCTCGTCGGCGGGGTCGGTGATCTGCACGGGAGGGACGGGCACGCCGCCGATCATCCCCGGCGCCGTCCGGCGGGCAGGTCACCCGGTCCCAGCGTGGCCCGACGGGCGCGATCACGTGGTGGACCGCAGGATCGTGCCGTGAGCAGCCCGAGCAGCACGGTCGTCATCGGCGGCGGCATCGCCGGCATCGCCTGCGCCCGGGCGCTGGCCGACCGGGGCCGGCCGGTGCAGGTGCTCGACCGCGGTCGCCGGCTCGGTGGCCGGATGGGCGGGCGCACGCTGCACGGGCGGCCGGTCGACCTCGGCGCCTCCTACCTGACCGTCTCCGACGGCTCGCCGTTCGCGCCGGTGGTGGCCGGCTGGGTGGACCGCGGCCTGGCCCGGCCGTGGACCCACACCTTCGCCGTCGCCGGCCCGCAGGGGATCGAGCGGACGACGTCCGGCCCGCTGCGGTACGGCACGCCCGGCGGACTGCGGGGCCTGGTCACCGACCTGGCCACCGGGCTGGACGTGCAGCTGGAGCGAACGGTCACCCGGGTGGGCAGTGACGGTGGCCCGACCGTGGACGGCGACCCGGCCGCCGCCGTCGTCCTGGCCCTGCCCGACCCGCAGGCGGCCCGGCTGCTCGAGCCGGGGACGGCGATCGCCGGGCGCCTGCAGCCCACCGCGTGGCAGCCGACGCTCGCGGTCGTCCTGGATTTCGCCCGCCGCAGCTGGGACGCCGACCTGCACGGGGTCTTCGTGCACGACTCCCCCGCACTGGAGTGGATCGCCGACGATGGCGACCGGCGCGGGGACGGCGCACCGGTGCTGGTCGCGCACAGCACGCCGGCGCTGGCCGCCGAGCACCTGGACGGGCCGGAGCGGGCCGTGCCCGCGGTGCTCGCCGCGGTGCGCGCGGTGCTGGGCCTGGACGAGGAGCCGGAGTGGACGCACGTCCACCGCTGGAGCTTCGCCAAGCCGACCGACCCGCGGGAGGAGCCGTTCGCGGTCGCCGACGGCATCGGGTTGTGCGGGGACGGCTGGGCGGCCCCGTCGAAGGTGGAGAGCGCCTGGCGTTCCGGGCACGCCCTGGGCACCGCACTGGCCGACCCGACCGACTGACCGGACCCGCCGACCACTGAACGGGGAGCACGCGTGCCCGGAGGATTCAGTCCCCCACCCGGACCGTCCGATGCCGCGGCCGAGACCGAGAGCTCGAACGGTTCACGGGTCGCCGCACTGGTCCGCGGGGTCGGCGTCCCGGCGCTGGTCGCCACCGTGGTCGGGCTGGCCTTCGTGGTCGTCTTCCTCGACGCCTTCCACGCCGCCGTGCCGCACGACCTGCCGGTGGCGGTCGTCGGCAGCAGCCAGCAGGTCGAGTCGGTGGCCGGCACGCTGGAGGAGCAGTCCCCAGGGCGCCTCGCGGTCCGGTCGCTGCCGGACGAGGCGGCAGCCCGGGACGCCGTCCGGCAGGCCGACGTCTACGGGGCGCTGCTGCTCGACGGCCCACAGCCGCAGCTGCTCGTGGCCGGCGCCCACGGGCAGGGGGTCACCCAGACGCTCACCCAGGCGTTCGGACCGATCGCCGAGGGGCTGCAGGTGGTCGACCTGCAGCCCCTGTCGCCCGGGGACACCCGTGGGCTGGGCATCTTCTACAGCGCGTTCGGCGTGGTGCTCGGCGGCTTCCTGTTCGGGATCAACTCCTACCAGGCCGCGCCGAAGCTGCCGCTGCGGTGGCGGGTGGTGAGCATCCTGCTGTTCGCGACGGTCTCCGGCCTGCTGGTCGCGTGGGCCGCCGGGGTGCTGTTCGACGCCGTCCCCGGCGGGTTCGGGACCGTGGCCCTGCTGGTCGGGCTGCTGGCGCTGGCGGTGGCCGCACCGGCCGCGCTGGTCCTGCGCGCGATCGGATCGGGCGGCACGTTCGTCACCTCGATCGGGCTGATCATCCTGGGCAACGCGACGAGCACCGGCAACCTGCCGGCGGAGTACCTGCCGCCGTGGATGCAGCCCCTGGCCGGCATCCTGCCGCCCGGCGTGGCGGTGCGGGCACTCCGTGGCGCGGCCTACTTCGGCGACGACGGCGTCGTCCGGGCCTTGTGGGTGCTGGCATCGTGGTCGATCGTGCCGCTGCTGCTGATCGCCCTGCTGGACGCCGTGCGTCGGCGGCGCCCCACCTCCCCGGCCGGTGGCTGAGCCCGGATCCCCCTCGCCGGGGGGAGACCGGTCCCCCAGGGGTGCGGTCGAGGCGCCTGGCTGCCGACCTGACCCCATGGCGCCACCGCGGACGACGGGCCGAGGGGACACCCCTGTCCGCTGGACGGCCTTCACCCGGCTGGCGGCCGGGATGGTCGTGCTGGGTCTCGCCGTCGGTGCGGTCTTCCCGCTGTTCGCCGTGCTGCTGGGCGTGCCGTCCCGCTACGCGGGCGACCCGGTGTTCCGGGTGGCCTGCCTGGTCGCCGGTCTGGTCCTGGGCGCGGCGAACTGGCTGCTGGCCCGGCACGTGGTCGGCAGCCGCCTCCGGTTGCTCGCCGGTCGCATCACCGAGGTGACGCACACCGTCGGTGACCCGGTGGCCACCGCGCAGGGCCGGGTCCCGCCGGCCACCGCGCTGGCCCTGCCGGTCGGCGCCGCGGACGACCTGGGCGCCACCGCCGCGGCGTTCAACGCCCTGCTCGTCGCGCTGGAACGGGAGCGCCGGTTCCGGTCGGTGGTGCAGGCGACGAACGACGTCCTGGCCCTGCTGACCCCGGGCGGGCAGATCTCCTTCGTCTCCGACTCGGTCTCCGACGTGCTGGGCTGGTCGCGCGAGGAGCTGCTGGGCCGGCAGGCGCAGGACCTGCTGCACGCCGAGGACGCCGACCTCTTCACCGCCGACGGCGAGCCGGTCACCCGCGAGCAGGACTCCTCCCAGGTCTTCCTGGTCCAGGCCCGGCACCGGGACGGCGGCTGGCGGCACCTGGAGGTCAGCTCCTCCGACCGCCGCGGCGACCCGGTCATCGGCGGTCTGCTGGTGACCGCGCGGGACGTCACCGAGCGGCTGGAGCTGCAGCGCCGGCTGGCCTTCCAGGCCACCCACGACGAGCTGACCGGCCTGCCCAACCGAGCGGCACTGCTCACCCGGGGCGCGCAGCTGCTGTCCGACCGGGTCCGGCTCGCCGTGCTGCTGATGGACCTGGACCGGTTCAAGGAGGTCAACGACACCCTCGGGCACGGCTACGGCGACCGGCTGCTGGCCCAGGTCGGACCCCGGTTGCAGCCGCTGCTGCGAGAGGCCGACCTGCTGGCCCGGCTCGGCGGCGACGAGTTCGCCGTCCTGCTGCCGGAGGTCACGGCGCAGCAGGCGTGCACCACGGCCCGGCAGCTGCGCGACGCACTGCGCGCGCCGTTCCCGGTCGACGGGCTCGCGCTCGAGATCGGCGCCAGCATCGGCGTGGCCGCCACCGGCGAGGAGCCGGTGGAGATCGGCGCCCTGCTCCGGCAGGCCGACGTGGCCATGTACGTGGCCAAGGAGCGGCAGAGCGGCGCGGAGCTCTACGACCTCTCGACCGACGAGCACGACCGCCGCCGGCGGCTGCTCACCGAGCTGGGCCGCACCAGCTGAACCCCCGGGCGACGGCCCCGGGTCTTGTCCTGCCGACACAACTCATCTAGCGTTGACTTCATCAGCCGTTGAGTTCTCTGGAGGATCCCGTGGACGCCGCCGTCGCCGTCTCCGACCTGGTCGTGCACCGCGGTGCGCGCCGGGTCCTGCACCAGGTCAGCTGCTCGGTGCCACCCGGCCGGGTCACCGGCCTGCTCGGCCCCAGCGGCAGCGGGAAGAGCACCCTGCTGCGCGCCGTGGTCGGCGTGCAGCGCGTGCACTCGGGCACCGTCACCGTGCTGGGCCGGCCGGCCGGCGCCGCGGAGCTGCGTGCCCGGGTCGGCTACGTGACCCAGTCGCCCAGCGTCTACCCCGACCTGACCGTCCGGGAGAACGCCCGCTACTTCGCCGCCCTCGCCGGCCGGGACGCCGCCGCCGCGGACGCCGCGCTCACCGACGTGGGCCTGGGCGCCGCGGCCGGGCAGCTGGTGGGTGGCCTGTCCGGCGGGCAGCGCGGGCGGGCCTCGCTGGCCTGCGCACTGGTCGCCCGGCCCGAGCTGCTGGTGCTCGACGAGCCGACGGTCGGGCTGGACCCGCTGCTGCGGGTCGAGCTCTGGGCGCACTTCCACGCCCTCGCCGCGGCCGGGACGACGCTGGTCGTCTCAAGCCACGTGATGGACGAGGCCGGCCGCTGCGACCAGCTGCTGCTGCTCCGCGACGGGCGGCTGCTCAGCGACTCCACCCCGGCGCAGCTGCGCGCCCGCACCGGCACCGACGACCTGGAGGAGGCGTTCCTCTCCCCGGTCCGCGCCGAGGGGGTGGCGGCATGACCACCGCGCTCTCCCCCCGGCTGACCTCCGCCACCGCCGGGCGGGTGCTGCGTCAGCTGCGGCACGATCACCGCACCGTGGCGATGCTGCTGGTGCTGCCCAGCGCCCTGCTCGGGCTGCTGTACCTGCTGTGGGCCGACGTCCCGACCCCGCCCGGTCAGCCGGGGACGTTCGACCGGGTCGGGCTGACCATGCTGGGGGTCTTCCCGTTCGTGGTGATGTTCCTGGTCACCAGCATCGCGATGCTGCGGGAACGGACGTCGGGGACGCTGGAACGGCTGCTCACCACGCCACTGTCCCGGCTGGACCTGTTGCTGGGGTACGGCACCGCCTTCGGGCTGGCCGCGGCGCTGCAGGCGCTGGTGACCGTGACGGTCGCGACCACCGCCTACGACCTGGACGTCGCCGGCCCGCTCGCGCTGGTGGTGCTGATCGCCGTCGTCGACGCGGTGCTCGGTGTCGCCCTCGGGTTGCTGGCCAGCGCCTTCGCCCGTAGCGAGTTCCAGGCCGTGCAGTTCATGCCGGTGGTCGTGCTGCCGCAGTTCTTCCTCTGCGGGCTGCTGGTGCCGCGCGACCAGCTGGCCGGGTGGCTGCAGGCGGTCAGCGACGTGCTGCCACTGACCTACGCGGTCGAGGCGCTGCAGGAGGTGGGCGCCTCGTCGGAGGCGACCGGCACCATGTGGGTGGACGTCGGCGTCGTGGCCGGCGCCGCGCTGCTGGCCCTGGGCCTGGCGGCGGCCACCCTGCGGAGGAGGACCAGCTGAGCCAGCCCGCCCGCCGCGCCCGGCCCACCGGACGGCGGCCCGGCAACCCCGACACCCGGGACGCGGTGCTCGCCGCCGCGCGCGCCGCCTTCGCCGAGCGTGGCTTCGACGGCGCCTCGATCCGGGTGATCGCCACCGCCGCCGGCGTCGACCCCGCCCTGGTGCACCACTACTTCGGCAGCAAGGACAAGCTGTTCCTCGCCGCGATCGAGGCACCGGCCGACCCGGAGGAGCTGCTGCCCGAACTGCTCGCCGGCGGGCCAGCGGACCTCGGCGCCCGCGTCGTCCAGCTGCTGCTGGAGGTGTGGGACGGCCCGGGGCGGTCCGCCGGGCTCGCCCTGGTGCGCTCCGCGGTGACGAACGAGTGGACCGCCCGGCTGCTGCGGGAGTTCCTGGTCTCCCAGGTGCTGCGCCGGGTGGTCGGCACGCTGGGCCTCCCTGCCGCCGAGGCGGAGGCACGCGGCTCGCTGGTCGCCTCGCAGCTGATCGGGGTGGTGATGGCCCGCTACGTGCTGCGCGTCGAGCCGCTCGCCTCGGCGACCGCCGACGAGCTCGTCGCGGCCGTCGGGCCCACCGTCCAGCGCTATCTGACCGGGGACGTGGACCTCCCGGGCGTGGTTGCGCCCAGCACCTAGGCTCTCGCCTCGATGAGCACCGACGACGGCTTCCACTTCGCGGCCGACCCGCTGGCCGACCCGTTGTTCAGCACCCCCGAAGCGCCGGCCGCGGTCTGCCGGGGCGTGCGCAAGACCTACCGGACGGCGACCGAGTCGGTGACCGCCCTGGACGACGTCACGGTCGCCATCCCCCGCGCCCAGGTGACCGTGGTGGTGGGCCCGTCGGGCTCGGGGAAGTCCTCGCTGCTGCGGCTGCTGGCCTGCATCGACTCCCCCGACGACGGGGAGGTGCTCATCGCCGGGCAGCGGGTCGACCGGCTCGGCGCCCGGGCCCGGCGGAAGCTGCGCCAGCGCCAGGTCGCCTACCTGTTCCAGCGGCCCGGGGAGAACCTGCTGCCCTACCTGGACGCCGTGGCCCAGATCCGGCTCGCCGCCGCACTGCGCGGAGCACCGGCCACCGAGGACGACGCCCTGGAGCTGCTGGGCCGCCTCGGCCTGCGCGAGCGCGCCGACCACCACCCCGCCCAGCTCTCCGGTGGTGAGCAGCAGCGGCTGGCCGTGGCCTGCGGCGTGGTCGGCAACCCCGCGTTGGTGGTCGCCGACGAGCCGACCGCCGAGCTGGACACCGCCGCCGCCGAGCGGGTGCTGGTCGCGATGGAGGACCTCGCCGCCGCCGGCGTCGGCTTCGTCATCTCCTCCCACGACCCGCGGGTGATGGCGATCGCCGACGGGTTCGTGCGGCTGGACCACGGCCGGCTGGTCGCGGCATGAGCCCCCGGCTGCAGCCGGCCGGCGGCTTCGCCGCCACCGGCCTGGTCAAGCGGTTCGCCCGCGGCGCGGAGACGGTGACCGCGCTGGCCGGGGTGGACCTGCGGGTGGACGCCGGGGAGTTCGTGGCCCTGGTCGGGCCCTCGGGCTCGGGCAAGAGCACCCTGCTGGCGCTGCTGTGCGGCTGGGAGACCGCCGACGAGGGCCGGCTGGAGCAGCTGGGACCGCTGGCCGGGCGCCCACCGGCCGACCTGGGCTGGCGCGAACTCGCCCTGGTGCCGCAGGCGCTCGGGCTGGTTGCCGACCTCAGCCTGGCCGACAACGTGCTGCTGCCCGCCCGGCTGCGCGGCACCACCGCCGACGCCGAGCCCCGCGCCCGGGCGCTGCTGACCGACTTCGGCATCGACCACCTGGCCGACCGCTACCCGCACCAGGCCTCCCTCGGTGAGCAGCAGCGGGTCGCCGTCGCCCGGGCACTGCTGCTGCGCCCGGCGGTGCTGCTGGCCGACGAGCCCACCGCCCACCAGGACCGCGGCCACGCCGACCGGCTGCTGGACGCGGTCACCGACGCCGCCCGGGAGGGCTCGGCGGTGCTGATCGCCACCCACGACGAGATCGCCTGGGCCCGCGCCGACCGGGTGCTCTCCATGCGCGACGGCGTGCTCACCGACGGGCCACCCGCGTGAGCCGCCCGCCGCTCTGGCGCCTGGCGCCCTGGACCCGGGCACCGCTGCTCGGCCTGCGCCAGCCCGCCGCCGTGCTGGCCGTGCTGGTGACCTCGGCGATCCTGGCCTGCGCGGTCGCCTCCGCCCCACTGTTCCTCTCCTCCGCCCGCTCGGCTGCCCTGCAGCAGCAGCTCGCCCCGCAGTGCGCCGAGGCCGGCTGGCTGCAGACGGGCCTGTGGACCCTGCAGTTCGACCAGAACGGGGACCCGTCGGCAACGCCGGCCACCGCGGCCACCGACGAGGCCCTGGCCGCCGCCTGGCGCGAGCAGGGTCGGGACAGCCGGCCGGTGCTGGTGGCAGGCGGCGGCGGGGTCACCACGGCCGCCGGTGAGCCCGCGTCCATCGGCGTGACGCTCTTCCACCGGCCGGCCGCGCTCGAGCACGTCGACGTCGTGGCGGAGCGTCCGGGCGCCGGCATCTGGCTGCCCGCCGACTACGCCGACGGGGCCGGCATCGCGCTGGGTGACCGGATCGCCGTCGCCGGCGTCCCGGTCGACGTGGTCGGCCTGTACACGGCGCTCTACAGCGTCGACCCCGGGGCCTTCTGGTGCGACTACCGCCAGCTGTACGCGAACGACACCAGCGCGAACGTCCCGCCGCCGGCGCTCGCCCTGACCACCGACCCCGCCGTCTTCTACGAACTGAGCCCCGGCATGGGCGGGGTCGACCAGCTCGCCGAGGTGCCCCTCGACCGGGACGAGCTCTCGATCTCCGAGGCCCGTGGCCTGATCGACACCCAGGCCACGGCCCAGCGGACGGCCACCGGCCTGGACCCCGAAGACCGGTTCGCCGCGGTCAACGTGCGCCTCGGCGAGGCGGCCGACCGCGCGTCGCTGATCGAGCGCGGACTACGTGGCCCGGTCATCCCGGTCGCCGTCGCCGGGGCGTTGCTCGCGCTGGTCCTGGTCGCCGCGGCCGGCAGCTTCTGGGCCGACCGGCGGGCCACCGAGGTGCGGCTGCTGGCCGCCCGCGGGGTCGGGCCCGTGCCGCTGGCCGGCAAGGCCGCGCTCGAGCTCGGGCTGCCGGCGCTGGCCGGGGCCGCCCTGGGCTGGGCGGCCTCCCGGCTGCTGATCGCCGGCCTGGGCCCGGCCGACGACCTCGACCGGTCGGCGACCACGGCCGCGGGCTGGGCCGGGGTGGCTGCTTTCGTCGTCGGCCTGGGCGCGGCGGCCGCCGTCGCCGGGCTCCGTGCGCGGGGCACGGCCGAACGGCCGCTGGGCGCCGCACCCCGCTGGCCGGCGAAGGTGCCCTGGGAGGTGACACTGCTGGTCGCGGCCGCGTGGTGCTGGGTGCTGCTGGAGAGCCGGGAGGCGGTGGTCAGCGACGCCGGCGTCGCACAGGTCAACGGGCTGCTCGTGGCGTTCCCGCTGCTGGCGGTCGCCGGCGCCGCGGCGCTGCTGGCCCGGCTGGTCACGGCGCTGCTGCCCCGGCTCCGCCGCTGGGCCGGCCGCCGCTCCCCCGCCGTCTTCCTCGCCGTCAACCGGCTCACCGCCGCCCGCCTGGCCACCGCGACGCTGCTGGTCGCGGTGACCCTGCCGGTCGCCGTGCTCGGCTACACGGCCACGCTGACCGCCAGTTCCCAGGCCACCCTGGACGCGAAGGTGGGAGTGCAGGTCGGTGCCGCGCGCGCCCTCACGTCGGTGTCCCGGATCGACGCGGTGCCCGGAGTCGATCCGATCGGCACGTTCGTCGTCCGGTACGACGGCGACGTCGTCGACGCCGAGGGCGACCGCGTCGACGTCCAGGTGCTGGCCGTCGACCCCGGCACCTTCGCCGGAACGGCGTTCTGGGACGACTCCTTCGCCGATGCGTCCCTCACCGACCTGATGGCCGCACTGCAGGGTCCCGAGGTCGACGGCCGGGTCCCGGTCGTGGTCCAGGGGGTGCCGCTGGGTGACCCGGAACTGCGGCTGGGCAGCACGCCGCTGTCCGCCGAGGTGGTCGCGCAGGCCCGGGTACTGCCGGGTCGGCGCACCGTCGACCCGATGGTCCTGGTCGCCGCCGACCGGGTGCCCGCCATCGACCGCACCGCCGGCTCGAACCGGCAGTCGGAGGTCTGGACCAACGGGCCGCTCGCCCCGGCGGTCGATGCGCTCGTCGACGCCGGTGGCCTGCCCGGTCGGGAGATCACCCCGGCGGTCGTGCTCAACACCGCCAACTTCCTGGGGATCACCTGGACGTTCGGCTACCTGTCGGCGCTGGCGGTGTTCGTCGGCGTGATCGCCGTCGGCGGGCTGCTGCTGTACCTGGAGGCCCGCTCACGCACCCGGGTCGCCGGCTACGTGATGGCCCGTCGGCTCGGGCTCACCCGCGCCGCACACCTGCGCTCGCTGTTGGTCGAGCTGATCGGGGTGGCGGTCGCCGGCGTGCTGCTGGGCGGGGTGCTGGCGGCGGGTGCGGTGGCGCTGGTCTACCGGCGGCTGGACGTCGACCAGGTCCGCCCGCCCACGCCGCTGCTGGACGTGCCCTGGCCGGCGCTGGCGCTCAGCGCGGTCGTCGTCCTGCTCGTCGCCGGGCTCGCCGCGCTCTACGCCCAGCGGGCCGCCGACCGCGCCGACCCGGCCACGGTCCTCCGCCAGGAGGCCTGAAGAAGGACCCCCTCGCCCCCCACGCCTCGCACGCTCGGCGCGGGCCCCTGCGAGGGGGCCGTTCCATCCGCTATCTGGGGGCGCGGGCGAGTTGGCGGCTCTGCGCGACGAGCCGGCCGGTGGAGTCCCAGATCCGGTAGTCCTCGTCGATCCAGCCGCCGGCGATCTCGCTCGCCCGCGCCTCGACCAGGCACCAGCCCGGCGCCGGCAGGGCGCGGACGAGCACCTGCAGCTGGACCGTCGGCGCCCAGCCGAACAGCCCGATCGCCCAGGGCGTCGGCGGCAGCGCGTCGGCGAAGGTGACCAGCGCCAGCGGGTCGGGCTCGCGGTCGTCGGCGAAGCGCACCCACGCCCGCAGCACCGGCTCCTCCCCCGGCTGCCCGAGCGCCCAGCCCGCGGTCTGCGGGTCCAGCCGGGTCTCCACCCGCCGGGTGAGGCCGGGGACCGACACCGAGGACGGCGCCAGGTGCGCGTTCTCCGCGATGGAGAAGCAGTCGGCCAGCGGGGTGGCGGCCGGCATCGGCGAGGAGAACGCCGGCTCGTCGGCGGTCAGGGTCGCCGTCGTCGCCTGGACGCTGACCGCCGGCCCGGTGGCGTCGGAGAGCAGCACGGTGGAGTGGGCCAGTGTCCGCCCCGCCGGGCCGGGGGTGACCGTCAGCGACGCCGGGCCGGCCGCGGCGGCGCGCAGATAGCTGGCCGAGAGCGCGACCGGGTGCGCGTGCGGGGACTCCAGGACAGCGGCCCGGGCGACCACCGAGAGCAGGTAGCCCCCGTTGAGGATGCCGCCGCCGACGTCCCAGCCCGGGTCGAGGGTCGCGGACAGGCCACCGCCCTCGCTGCGGGTGACGGCGGTGGCGACGTCGAAGGCGGAGTCGGACGCCGGGGCAGGCGGATCGGTCTGCGGCACGGCGGCCAGGGTGCCAGGCTCGGGCGCATGGACCAGACCCACCTCGGCCGCAGCGGCCTGTCCGTCTCCCGCCTCTGCCTGGGCACGATGAACTTCGGCTGGAAGACCGACGAGGCCGACAGCCACGCGATCATGGACCGGGCGCACGCCGAGGGCGTGAACTTCTTCGACACCGCCAACGTCTACGGCTTCGACGCCGGCAAGGGCCGCACCGAGGAGGTGCTGGGCAGCTGGTTCGCCCAGGGCGAGGGCCGGCGGGAGCGCACCGTGCTGGCCACCAAGGTCTACGGCGGCATGTCCGACTGGCCCAACGACACGTTCCTGTCCGCCCGCAACCTGGTGCGCGCCTGCGACGCCTCACTGCGCCGGCTGCAGACCGACTGGATCGACCTGTACCAGTTCCACCACAGCGACCCGGCCACGCCCTGGGACGAGATCTGGCAGGCCTGCGAGACGCTCGTGGCCCAGGGCAAGGTGCTCTACGTCGGGTCGTCCAACCACGCCGGCTGGCAGCTGGCCACCGCCCAGGCGACCGCTCGCGCGCGGCACTTCACCGGCCTGGTCAGCGAGCAGTCGATCTACAACCTGCTGACCCGGGACATCGAGCTGGAGGTCATCCCCTCCGCCGAGCACCACGGCATCGGCATCCTGCCCTGGAGCCCGCTGCAGGGCGGCCTGCTGGCCGGCGTACTGGCCAAGACCGAGGGCGGGCGGCGCAGCTCCGAGCAGGTGCAGCAGGCGGTGCAGGAGCACCGGCCGGCGTTGCAGGCCTACGAGGACGCCTGCGCCGAGTGGGGTCTGGCCCCCGCGGACGTCGGCCTCGCCTGGCTGCTCTCCCGCCCGGCCGTCACCGCGCCGATCGTCGGGCCCCGGACCATGGAGCAGTTCACCGGTTCGCTGGCGGCCACCGGGATCACCCTGGACCGGGCGCAGCTGGACCGGCTCGACGAGCTCTTCCCGGGCAAGGAGCCGGCGCCGATGGACTACGCCTGGTGAGCGGACCGCCGTCGCCGACGGCTGACCCGGTCGGGTGATCCGGCCCGCACCGCCGCCGGCGGGGGAACCGTCGGCGGGCCCGGACCGTTGGCCGAGTCCACGGGACCGGGAGTCCAGGTCCCCCACCGACAGAGAGACATGAGCGAACACCACATAGCCCAGGCCCCGTACCGCTGCCCCACTGAGGCGGTGCGGGGCCGGTGACGACGCTCCTCTCCCTCGGCACGGGTGTGCTGGTGGTCCTGCTGATCACGGCGGTCACCGGGTACTTCGTCGCCCAGGAGTTCGCCTACATGGCGGTCGACCGCTCCCGGGTCGGCGCCGCCGCGGCGGCCGGCGACGCGGCCGCGGAGCGCACCCTGGCGATCACCCGCCGCACCTCGTTCATGCTCTCCGGCGCGCAGCTCGGCATCACCGTGACCGGGCTGCTGGTCGGCTACGTGGCCGAGCCGCTGATCGGTGACTCCCTCGGCGAGCTGCTCGGCGGCACCGGTGTGCCGACCGCGGTGGCCATGGGCGCCGGCGCCGTCCTGGCGCTGCTGTTCTCCACCCTGGTGCAGATGCTGTTCGGCGAGCTGTTCCCCAAGAACCTCGCCATCGCCCGCTCCGAGCCGGTCGCCCGGTGGCTGTCCCGGTCCACGGCGCTGTACCTGGCGCTGTTCGGCTGGCTGATCTGGGTGTTCGACCAGGCGTCGAACCTGCTGCTGCGCGCGCTGAGGATCGAGCCGGTGCACGACGTCGAGCACGCGGCGACCGCGCAGGACCTCGAGCACATCGTCGAGGACTCCCGGGAGAGCGGTGACCTGCCGGCCGAGCTGTCGATGATGCTCGACCGGATCCTCGACTTCCCGCGGCGGGACGTCGACCACGCGATGGTGCCGCGGTCCCGGGTCGCCACCGTCCCCGAGACGACCACCCTCGGCGAGCTCCGGCAGCTGATGGCGCACGGGCACTCCCGCTACCCGGTGCTCGCTGCCGGCAGCGAGGACGTCGTCGGCGTCGTCCAGCTGGCCGACCTGCTGCGCACCGGCCAGCCCGACACCGCCCCGGTGACCGCCATCGCCCGTCCGCCGCTGGTGGTCTCGTCGCTGGCCGCGCTGCCCGACGCACTGCGCCAGCTCAGCGAGGCCGGGCAGCAGCTCGCCTGCGTGATCGACGAGTACGGCGGCTTCACCGGCGTGCTCACCCTGGAGGACCTCGCCGAGGAGCTGGTCGGTGAGATCACCGACGAGCACGACCCGGCCGACCCGACCTACGAGCCGGTGGCCGACGACGGGGTCTGGGAGATGGCCGGCGACGTGCACGTCGACGAGGTCGAGCGGTCCCTGTCCATCGACCTGCCGCGCGGCGACCACGAGACCGTCGCCGGCCTGGTCATCGCCGCCCACGGCGACCTGCCCGACGTCGGCACGGTGCTCGACGTCGAGCTGCCGGCCGACCCGGCCGACCTGGTGCACGACGACGCGCCCGCCCGCCGGCTGCTGCGGGTCACCGTCCTGGCCGTCGACCGGCACGTCCCCTCCCGGCTGCGGCTGGAGCTCCCGGGCACCGACCGGGCCACTGACCGCGCCGACGAGGAGGCCTCCCGATGACCGACGACCCGATCGTCGTCCTGGCCGCGACCGTGGCCATCGTGGGGCTCAGCGCCTTCTTCGTGGCCGTGGAGTTCGCGCTGATGGCGGCCAAGCGCCACCGGCTGGAGGACGCCGCGGCGAGCAGCCGCTCGGCCCGTGCCGCGCTGCGCAGCTCCTCGGAGCTGACCCTGCTGCTGGCCGGCTCGCAGCTGGGCATCACCGTCTGCACCCTCGCGCTCGGTGCGATCACCAAGCCGGCCGTGCACCACTGGCTCACCCCGCTCTTCGAGGGCTGGGGGCTGCCCGCGGTCGCCGCCGACGTGGTGGGCTTCGTGCTGGCGCTGGTGATCGTCACCTTCATCCACCTGGTCGTCGGGGAGATGGCGCCCAAGTCGTGGGCCATCGCGCACCCCGAGCGGTCGGCCACCCTGCTCGCGCTGCCGATGCGCGGCTTCCTGGTGCTCACCCGGCCGCTGCTGCGGGCCCTCAACGCCGCCGCCAACGCCCTGGTGCGCCGGGTGGGGGTGGAGCCGGCCGACCAGGTCGCGGTCGGGTCGACCCCGGAGGCCCTGCGGCACCTGGTCGAGCACTCGGCGAACGTCGGCGCGCTGGACGCCCGCTACTCGGCGCAGATCGCCGGCGTGCTGGAGCTGGAGCAGCTGACCGTCCGCGAGCTGCTCACCCCGGACGTGCCGCTGACCGGCGTCCCGGCCGCGGCGACCGTCGAGCAGGTGCGCGCGGCCACCCGCACCTCCGGCCACCTCCGGGTGCTGCTCGGGGTCGGGGCGGGTGAGCGGCCGGCCGCGGTGGTGCACGTCCGGGACACGCTGACCGCACCGGGGAGCGCCGCCGCCGCCGACTTCGCCCGGCCGGTCTTCGCCCTGACGGCCGACACCACGGTGCACGCGGCGCTGGCCGCCATGCGGGAGACCCGCAACCACCTCGCCGTCGTCACCGACGACGACGAGGTGCTGGGGGTCATCACCCTGTCCGACGTGCTGCGCCGGCTCTTCCCGCAGGCCACGGCCACACCCCCGGCCACGGCTCCGGCCTGAGCCGTCGGTGCCCCGCCCGGTGCCACCGCACCGGGCGGGGTCAGCCGACCGTCCAGGCGGTGACCCGCTCGTAGCGCGGCTCGGGCCCGAGGTGGCTACGCCACAGGACCACCTCGGGCACCGGCCACCCCGGCCCCCGGTACCCGGCCAGCCGCTCGGGCAGGTCGCCGTCGGCCGGCTGGCCGGGCCGCCACCGGCCGAGGGTGAGGTGCGCCCGGAACGGGCGGTCCTCCACCGGCAGGCCCAGCCCGCGCGCGGCGCCGGTCAGCCGGCCGGCCAGCGCGGTCAGCTCCGGGACGTCACCGGCCAGCCCGGCCCAGCAGACCGCCGGACGACGGCGGGACCCGAACCTGCCGGCGCCGGACAGCTGCAGCGACATCGCGGGAGCAGCGGCCACCGCGGGCGCGACGGCGGTGACCAGCGGCTCGAGCCGGTCGGCGGGCACCTCGCCGAGGAAGAGCAGGGTCAGGTGCCACCGCGCGGACGGCGTCCAGCGCGGGGCGCCGGGCGCGGAGCGCAGCGGCGCGAGCGCGCGGTCGAGGTGGGCCACCGCCGTCGCGGGTGGGTCGACGGCGAGGAAGAGCCGGCCGGCCGATCCGCTCAGCCGGTCACCAGTCCGGCGGCCTCCAGCTCGCCGAGCAGCCGCAGCCGCTCGAACTCCCGGGCGCCCTCCGGGGTGTCCAGCAGGCGGTGCGGCACCTGCAGCAGGTCGGCCGCCTCGACCAGCACGTCGTCGTAGGCGGCGAGCAGACCGCGCCGGCGGGCCATCGGCATGCCACCGGGCACGGTGGTCAGCTCCCGGGTGAGCCTCCGCAGGTCGGCCGCCACGAGCTGGAGCGGACGCCGGACGGCGGGGGTGACGGCCCGCTGCTGACCGGTGCCGGGTGCCCGGCGTCCGGCGGGGTGGTGCCCGGCGGCCGGACGGCGGCGGGGCGGGGCGAGGCCCGGGCCGGGCGGCGTGGCCTCCATGAACCGGGTCGCCGGCGCGGCCGGCGGGCGGGGCGGCCGGTCGGCCTGCTCGCGGGCCCGCCGCTGGGCGGCCACGTCGTGCTGACGCTGGCCGGTGAAGACGCGCAGCAGCCAGACGAGCACGGCGACCCCTGCGGCGACCATGGCGATGATCACGGCGAGGTGCAGCGAGCTCGTGGTGAGGTCTGCGGCGACCGACCCTGCGGAGGGCACGGGCTGACGGTACGTCTGTCAGCGCCGTGTGACAACGCGAACGCTGTCTGCGACCACGTCAGCGGACCGGGTCGCGCGTCGTCTGCTCCCCGGGTACTGCCCCGTCCGCGGCCTCCACGAGACCCGCGACCTCGGCCGGCGGTCGGGCGGGAGCCACGTGCAGGTGCGCGCTGGGCGGGACGACGTGCAGCTCCAGGCGCACCCGGCGCCCCCGGGAGAGCACCGCACCCGCGGCTGCCGCGACGACGACGCAGACGATCCCGCCGCCGATCAGGCCCCACGGCGCGCCGAACCGCTCGGAGACCCAGCCGATCAGCGGCGCGCCCACCGGCGTCCCGCCCATGAAGGCCATGAAGTACAGCGCCAGCACCCGGCCGCGCATCTGCGGCTCGACGCCCAGCTGGACGAAGCTGTTGCAGGCCACGCTGAACACCAGGGCGGCGGCGCCGGTCGGGACGAGCAGCGCGGCGAACGCGATGTAGTGCCCCATCAGGCCGCTGACCACCAGCAGCAGTCCGAAGGCGACGGCGGAGACGATCAGGAACCGCTGCAGCGGCCGGGCGCTGCGGCGGGTCGACAGCAGGGCACCGGACAGCGAGCCGACCGCGTAGGCGGTGGACAGCAGGCCGAAGGCGCCGGCGCCCAGGCCGAAGACCTCCTTGGCCATCAGCGCGATGGTGATCTGGGAGTTGAAGCCGAAGGTGCCCACGGTGAAGGCCAGCACCATCGCCAGGATCAGGTCGGGGTGCCGGCGGGTGTAGGCCAGCGTCTCCCGCAGCTGCCCGCGGGAGCGGGCCACCGGCGTGCTGCGGTCGAGCTCCCCGACCCGCATGAACGCCAGCGCCGCGATGGTGGTCGCGAAGCTCGCGGCGTTGACCAGGAACGCCGGGGCGGTGTCGCCGCCGGAGACCGCGATCAGCGCACCGGCCACCGCCGGCCCGATCAGCCGGGCCCCGTTGAACACCGTGGAGTTCAGGCTGACCGCGTTGGCCAGCAGCCCGGGGCCGACCATCTCCGAGACGAAGGACTGCCGCACCGGGGTGTCGAGGGAGGAGACGACGCCCAGGCCCAGCGCCAGCAGGTAGACGTGCCAGAGCGCGATCGAGTCGGCGGCCACCATCAGCCCGAGCCCGAGCGCCAGCACGCCCATCACCGCCTGGGTGAGCATCAGCACCCGGCGCTTGTCGTACCGGTCGGCCAGCACACCGCCGTAGAAGCTGAACAGCAGGGTGGGCCCGAACTGCAGTGCGGTGGTGATGCCGAGCGCGACGCCGCTGTCCCCGGACAGCTGGAGCACCAGCCAGTCCTGCCCGATGCGCTGCATCCACGTCCCGGTCTGGCTGACCAGGTTGGCCGAGACGTACAGCCGGAAGTTGCGCACGCGCAGCGCCCGGAACATGCCGGCGCGCGGGGTGGGGTCAGCAGCCGTCGAGGTCACCCACTGGCGAGCTTGTCCATGATCACCGCGGCCTGGCGCAGCACCTCGCGTTCCTCCGCGGTCAGCTCCTGGAGGTGGCCGGACAGCCAGGCCTCCCGGGCGCGGACCTCCTCGGTCATGAGCTCCTCGGCGGCCTGGGTCAGCTCGATGACCACCTGGCGCCCGTCGGTCGGGTGCGGCGTCCGGGTGACCAGGCCCTTGGCCTCCAGCGCGACGACCACCCGGGTCATCGACGGCGGCTGCACCCGCTCGTGCGCCGCCAGCTCCCCCGGGCTCATCGGCCCGTGCCGCTTCAGCGTCGACAGCGCAGCCAGGTGGGTGAGGGTCACCGAGGTGTCCACCCGCTGGTTGCGCAGCCGCCGGGAGAAGCGCATCACGGCCAACCGCAGGTCGTGGGCGAGCGCCGCGGTGTCCAGCGTCGTCCGTGCCACGTGTTCCACCTTAACCGTAGAAAGGAAGCATGACTAACGACCTGCCCCGTCCGGGGGCCCGCCCCGAGCGAGGCGACGTACTGGAACGGCCCCCCTTCAGGGGCCCGCCCCGAGCCTGCGAGAGGTGGGGGGAAAGGGGGTCCTTCCTCAGAGCAGCTGCTGGATCGGCTCGAGCGCGAAGTAGACGACGAACACCGCGGCCACGATCCACATCAGCGGGTGCACGTCCCGGCGGCGGCCGACCGCCAGCCGGAGCAGCACGAAGCTGACCACGCCGGCACCGATGCCGTTGGTGATCGAGTAGGTGAACGGCATCAGCGCGATGGTGAGGAAGGCCGGGATGACCAGCGACATGTCGTCCCAGGCCAGGTCCCGGATCTGGCTGATCAGCATGGCGCCGACGATCACCAGCACCGGCGCGGCGGCCTCGGAGGGCACGACCTGCACCAGCGGGGTGAAGAAGGCCGCGACCAGGAACACCACACCGGTGACGACGCTGGCCAGCCCGGTGCGGGCACCGTCGCCGACCCCGGCCGCGCTCTCGATGTAGGTGGTGTTCGAGGAGATGCTGGAGGCACCACCGGCCGCGGCGGCCAGCGAGTCGACCAGCAGCACCGGCTGGGAGCGGGGCAGGTTGCGGTCCTCGTCCAGCAGGTCGCCCTCCGCGCCCACGGCGGTCACCGTGCCGACCGTGTCGAAGAAGTCGGCGATCATGATCGCGAAGACGATCAGCACGGCGGCAAGCACACCGATCCGGGAGAACCCGCCGAACAGCGAGAAGTCCCCGATCAGCGACAGGTCGGGCAGGCCGATCCAGTCGTCGGGCCACGAGGGCACCTGCAGCGCCCAGCCGCGCGGGTTCGCCTCACTCCCGTCGGCGCCGGTGCGCGGCCCGACCTGCGCGATCGCCTCCACCACGATGGCGAACAGCGTGGTGACGACGATGCCGATGAGCAGCCCGCCCTTTACCCGCCGGACGACGAGCACGCTGGTGACCAGCAGGCCGACGACGAAGGTGAGCAGCGGCCAACCGGCCAGCTGACCGCCCACGCCGAAGCTGATCAGCGGCGAGCCCGGCCGGATCACCCCGGCGTCGGCCAGGCCGATGATGGTGAGGAAGAAGCCGATGCCGACGGCGATGGAGATCTTCAGCTGCGCGGGGATCGCCTCGAACACCGCCCGGCGGAACCCGGTGAGCACCAGCACCGTGATGAGCAGGCCCTCCAGCACGACCAGGCCCATGATCTCCGGCCAGGTGAGCTCGGTGGCCGCGTAGACCGCGACGATCGCGTTGATGCCCAGCCCGGCCGCCAGCGCGAACGGGTAGCGCCCGATGACGCCCATCGCGATGGTGAGCGCACCGGCCACGAAGGCGGTGACGGCGGCGACGGAGGCGAAGGGCAGCGTGTTCCCGTCGATGTCCGCGCCGGACAGGATGATCGGGTTCAGCACCACGATGTAGGCCATCGTGAAGAAGGTGGTCAGCCCACCGCGGACCTCGCGCCCGAAGGTGGAGCGCCGCGCGGTGACCTCGAAGTACCGGTCCACCCCGTTCTTCGGCCGGACCTGCGGCCCGGCGCTGCGCCGCGGGCCGGTGACGACCTCGGCGGGGACGCCGGCGTCGGCCGGGGCCGGCGCGGTGCCGGTGGCTGCGGTCGCCCCCGTGCCACCGGTGACCTTGCGGGCACGGTTGCGGGACTTGTCGGGCATGGGTGACCCCCGGGGGACGGCGACCGGCACGGCCCCGGTGCATGTCGGCACACCGGCGGACCGCCCGGCGCAGCTGACATCGAGCGGCGACAGCGTGCCACACGCGCCGGGCCGGGTCGTTCCACCCGCGTTCCGTTCCGGTTGCGCCGGCCCTAGGGTCGGGGCGTGCCCGCGCCCACCCGCCCCTCTCCCCCGCCGCTGCAGGTCGACACCACCCGGGTCGTGCTGGCCGGGACGGCGCTGTGGGCCATCGCGCTGGTCGTGCTGCTGGTCCTGGGCGACCGCGTCGACCCGGTGTGGACCTGGACCTGCGTCGCCGGCGTCGTCCTGCCCTTTCTCGGCCTGGCCCTCATGCGCTGGCAGGGCCAGCGCTGAGCCCTGCGCTCAGAGGACGTCGAAGTCCGCGGTGTCGTAGCGCGCGGTCGGGGTGAACTCGGCAGGCTCGCCGTCGGTGCGCTCGAGGCTGGCCTGGCTGTGCGCGCCGCAGCCGTAGTCGGCGGCCACCACGTGCCCGTCGGCCGGGGCGAAGGCGTTGCTGCAGGCCCCCAGCGACAGGCGCAGCGAGCCCGCCAGCGGCAGGAAGAACCCGCAGGTCGCACAGGGGCCGGGCGCGTGCCGGGCCATCGACGAGCGCGGACCGAAGTCGCCCTCCCGCCAGCGCGCAGCCGCCTCGTTGCGCCCCTCCGGCGACAGCACCCGCTCGCGGCCGATGCCCAGCTCCTCGGCGACGACCCGGCCGGCCGGGTCGTCGGCGGAGTCGTCGTCGGCCAGGTAGGCCGGCACCAGGCGCGGGTCGTCCTCGGTGGAGGGCAGCACGTCGCCGACCGAGAGGTCACCGGGGCGCAGCCGCTCGCTCCAGGGCACCCAGGCCGGGGCGAGCAGCGCGGAGTCGCCCGGGAGGAGCACGACCTCGTCGAGGGTGGGGGCGGCGTCACCGGGCACCACGGCCAGGGTCACCGCCCAGTGCCAGCCGACGTAGCCGGGCAGCGTGGCGGCGAAGGAGTGGGTGCGGACCGCACCCAGCTCGGGGGCCTCGTCGAGACCGATCAGCTCGGGGCTCACCCCCAGGTGGTCGCCCACGGCGGCGGCATCCCCGGCGACCTCGACGGCGGCAGCACGGGCCTGCTCGACGGCGGCGGCCAGCACCTCGTCCGGAGCGGGGCCAGGGGCAGCGGCGTACTCGGAGTCGGACACGCCCCCCATTGTCACCGATGGCGCCACCCCGGCACGGCCGGCGTCACCGGGACGGCGGTTCGTCCCGGTGACCGCGGCCGGGGTGAGCCGACGGGCACGGACAGCTGGCGCCCGTCCCCCGCCGGCGCCGAGGGCGACGGACCGGCACAGGCAGCTGCGGCACCATGGGCTCGTGTCCGACTCCCCCGCCCCGCGCGCCCGCCGGCGGCTGCGCGCCGCACGCCGGGCTCCGGAACACGGCGTGGACACCTCACCGATGGGCGTGCGCCGGCAGCAGACCCGGCCGCTGCCGGTCGCCGCGAGCCAGCCGCCCGGCGACGACACCCCCACCGCCGCCCGCCCGGTGGCCGCCGCACAGCCCACCGCCGCACAGCCCACCGCCGGACAGCCCACCGCCGCGCAGCCCCCGGTGGCGGCCGGCCCCACCCTCGCGGCGACGACGCCGGCACCCGGAGCCCACCCGCCGTCCGGCCCGGCCGCGCCCGGTCCCCGCGGACCGAAGGTGACCGTCACCCGGGTCGCCGCCGCACGCACCCGGGAGCTGGGCGGCGCCGCCGTCCGCCGGGTGCGGGCCGCCGGCCGGGCCGACGGCGCCGGCGACAGCGGGCTGTCCGGGCTGGTCTGGGTCAACGCCCTGCACGTGGCCGGCGACGCGATGATCGCCGTCTCGCTGGCCGGCACGCTCTTCTTCGCCGCCGCGGCCGACGCCCAGCGCAGCAACGTGGCGCTGTACCTGCTGGTCACGATGGCGCCGTTCGCGCTGGTCGCGCCGGTGATCGGACCGGCGCTGGACCGGCTGCAGCGGGGCCGGCGCTGGGCGCTGAGCGGCAGCCTCGCCGCGCGGGCCGTGCTGGCGCTGCTGATGGCCGCCCACCACGACGACCTGGCGCTCTACCCGGCCGCGCTCGGGGTGCTGGTGCTGAGCAAGGGCTTCAACGTGCTGCGCGCCGCGGTCGTCCCCCGGGTGCTGCCCGGGCCGATGTCGCTGACGTCGGCCAACGCCCGGCTGTCGGTGTTCGGGCTGGCCGCCGGCGGGGTGCTCGGGGCCGTCGGCGCGGGGATCGCGGCGCTGCTCGGCTTCGGCTGGGAGCTCGGCGCCACCGCCGTGGTGTTCACCGTGGCCGCGGTGCTCGCCGTCCGGCTCCCCTCCCACGTCGACGTCCCGGCCGGCGAGGAGGCAGCCGACGTGCTGCGCACCGCGCCGATCGAGCTGCCCGGACGGCGCCGGGCCACCACCCCGCACGTGGTGACCGCGCTGCGCGCCACCGCGGCGCTGCGCGGGCTGGGCGGCTTCCTCACCATCTTCTCCGCGTTCCTGGTGCAGGCCACCGTGGACGACGGCTGGGCGGCCACCGTCGCGCTCGGCTCGATCGCCGTGGCGGCCGGGGCCGGCAGCTTCCTGGGCACCGCGGCCGGGTCGCGGCTGCACACCACCAGCCCGGACAAGGTGGTGCTGGCCGCGGCCGGGGTGGCCGCCGCGATCACCGTGCTGGCCGCCTTCACCTTCAGCCTGCCGATGGCCGCGCTGGTCGCCGGGGTCGCCGCGATCGCCAACGGCCTGGGCAAGTCCGCCCTCGACGCGATCATCCAGCGCGAGGTGCCCGACCGGCTGCGGGCCTCGGCGTTCGCCCGGTCCGAGACCTGGCTGCAGCTGGCCTGGGTGGTCGGCGGCGCGCTCGGGGTCGCCCTGCCCACCATCGGCTGGCTGGGCTTCACCGTGGCCGCGGCGCTGCTGGTGCTCGCGATCGGCCTCACCCTCTGGAGCCTGCGCACCCGCCGGACCGTCCGCACCATCGATCGGGAGGCATGACGTGAGCACGGCAGGACGGGCGTCGACGGGGGCCGCGCTGCTGGCCGGGCTGGCGCTGCTGGGCGGCTGCGGGGACTCCGGGACGGGCAGCCGGGAGACCGTCGCCCCCTCGATCACCGTGCAGGCCGGCGGCGACCCGATCACCGCCGACCCCACCCAGTACTGCCTGGGCGGGGAGGGCCAGCGCTACCAGACCTCGCCGCCGATCCTGGAGGTCGCGCCGGACACCACGGTCGTGCTGCAGGTGCCCGACGCGGTGGCCGACTCCGGCTGGGAGGTCCAGGTGTTCGACGAGGACCTCCAGGAGCGGATCGGTGAGGTTGACGTCGAGGCGGGCACCACCGTCCTCGACGAGATCTCCACCTCCGACGTCGTCCCGGCGACGTTCTACCTGGTGGTCGTGCAGGACTCCGACGCCGACGCGTGCGAGGGGCTGTCCGGCGCGTGGCCGGTCGGCTTCATCCGCACCGCCGCCGGGCCGATCGAGAGCACCACCGAGGCGCCCCCGGCCGGCTGACGGCGGCCAGCCCTCAGGCGTCCAGGTCGGCGGCGACGGCGCGCAGCACCGTGGCCACCTTGCGGGCGTGCTGCGCGTCCGGGCGCCGGCCGTGCCGGAGGCCCTCCGACACGTCGTCCAGCAGCTTGATCAGGTCCTCGACGATCGGCACCAGCTCGTCGGGCTTCTTGCGGGTGGCGGCGACCGCGGACGGCAGCGGGTCGAGCACCCGCACCTGCAGCGCCTGGTCTCCGCGGCGCCCCTGGACGATGCCGAACTCGACCCGCTGGCCGGGCTTGAGCTCGGTGGTGCCGGCGGGCAGCGCGTCCTTGTGCACGAACACGTCCGGTCCACCGTCGTGGGCCAGGAAACCGAAGCCCTTCTCCGGGTTGAACCACTTCACCTTGCCGCTGGGCACGTCGATCCCTCAGTCACTCGTCGCCGGCCCCGGGCCGTCGTGGCCGGGGCGTGCGCAGCCGGTCCTCGGCCGCTCGCTCCCCAGGCTAGCCCGGGGACCGACCGCACCGGGCGGGCTTTCCGGGAGCCCCGGACGACGGGGACCTACGCTGACCGCCGTGTCGACCCCGTCCGGCTCCCCGGCCCCGCCGCCGCACCCGGACTACCGGTTCAGCCTGGCCAACGAGCGGACCCTGCTGGCCTGGCTGCGCACCGGCCTGGCCCTGGTCGCCGGCGGCGTGGCGATGACCCAGTTCGCCCCGCGGCTGGGCTTCGCCGGCGGCGGGGAGGCCGTCTCGGTGGCGCTGCTGGTGGCCGGGCTGGTGACCGCGCTGGCCGGGCACCGCCGGTACACCCGCAACGAGCGGGCCATCGCCGCCGACCAGCCGCTGCCACCGGGCGTCGCCGCCCGCTGGGTCACCGCGCTGGTCGCGGTGCTGGTGGTGGTGCTGCTGGTGCTGGTCGTGGTGGACATCGTCCGCGGGTGACCGGCAGCCCACCGCCCCGGGACGCCGGGGAGACCCAGCCGGACCGCACCGCGCTGTCCTGGCAGCGCACCGGGCTGAGCATGCTGCTGGTCGCCGGGCTGCTGACCCGCAGCGCGGCCGTGCACGACGACCTGCGGCTGGTCGTCCCGGCCGCGGTGACCGCGATCGCCGCGCTGGCCCTGCTGGGGACGGTGACGCCCCGGCGCCAGCGGGACGGCCAGGCCGCGGCCGGAACCGGTGGTGACGCCCGGGCACCCCGCACCGCGGCCCTGGCCACCGGGCTGGTGGTGCTGGCCGCCCTCTGCGGCCTGGTGACCGACCTCGTCGTCCGGCACGGCTGAGCCCCCGGCCGTCGGGCCCGGCTCAGGCGAAGGGGCTCAGGCGAAGGGGCTCAGGCGAAGCGGGAGGCGGCCGCCTCCTGCAGCCCCAGCTCCTCGATGGACACCTCGCGCATCTCGACCTTGCGGACCTTGCCGGTGACCGTCATCGGGAAGCCGTCGACGAGCTTGAGGTACCGCGGCACCTTGTAGTGGGCGAGCCGGCCGGTGCAGAACTCCCGCAGCGCGGCCACGGTGAGCGGCTCGGCGCCCTCGCGCAGCTGGACCCAGGCCATCAGCTCCTCCCCGTACCGCACGTCCGGGACGCCGATCACCTGGGCGTCCACGACGTCGGGGTGGGTGTAGAGGAACTCCTCGATCTCCCGGGGGTACACGTTCTCCCCGCCGCGGATGACCATGTCCTTGATCCGGCCGACGATGTTCAGGTAGCCGTGGGCGTCCATCACCGCCAGGTCGCCGGTGTGCATCCAGCGGGCGGCGTCGAGCACCTCGGCGGTCTTCTCCGGCTCGTCCCAGTAGCCGAGCATCACCGAGTAGCCGCGGGTGCAGAACTCACCCGGGGTGCCACGCGGCACGGTGAGACCGGTCCGCGGGTCGACGACCTTGACCTCCAGGTGCGGGTGCACCCGGCCGACCGTCGAGGTGCGGCGCACCAGGTCGTCGTCCGCACCGGTCTGGGTGGAGACCGGGGAGGTCTCGGTCATGCCGTAGCAGATGGTCACCTCGGTCATGCCCATCTCCTCGACCACCCGCTTCATCACCTCCACCGGGCACGGCGAGCCGGCCATGATCCCGGTGCGCAGGCTGGATAGGTCGTAGGAGGCGAAGTCGGGCAGGCCCAGCTCGGCGATGAACATCGTGGGGACGCCGTAGAGGGAGGTGCACCGCTCCTCCTGCACCGCGCGCAGGGTGGCAGCCGGGTCGAAGCCGGGCGCCGGGATCACCATCGTCGCGCCGTGCGAGGTGCAGCCCAGGTTGCCCATCCCCATGCCGAAGCAGTGGTAGTACGGCACCGGGATGCAGACCCGGTCGGCCTCGGTGTAGCCGCAGCCCTCGCCCACGAAGAACCCGTTGTTGAGCAGGTTGTGGTGGGTGAGCGTGGCGCCCTTGGGGAAGCCCGTCGTCCCGGAGGTGTACTGGATGTTGACCGGGTCGTCCGGGGAGAGCTGGGCGGCCCGCTCCGCGAGCTGCCCGCGGTCCGCGGCGCGGCCGGCGGTCATCAGCTGGTCCCACGCCGGGTCGCCGAGGAAGAGCACCTCGCGCAGGTCGGGGCAGTCGGCGCGCACCTGCTCGACCATCGCCCGGTAGTCGCTGCCCTTGAACTCCGGCGCGGCGACCAGCACCGAGACGCCGGCCTGGCGCAGCACGTAGGCCAGCTCGTGGGTGCGGTAGGCCGGGTTGATCGTGACCAGGACGGCGCCGAGCTTCGCCGTCCCGTACTGCACGAAGACCCACTCGGCGCAGTTGGGCGCCCAGATGCCGACCCGGTCGCCCCTGGCCACGCCGAGGGCGTCGAGCCCCAGGGCGCAGGCGTCGACGTCGGCGACCAGCTCGGGGTAGGTCCAGCGGCGGCCCGAGGCGCACTCCACCAGCGCCTCGTGGTCGCCCACCCGCGCTGCCGTCCGGTCGAGGTCGTCCCCGATCGTGTCGCCCAGCAGGGGCACCGTGGAGGTGCCGCTGCTGTAGGACGGCAGCGCGGGAGGTGTCACCTGCCCTCGCCCGCCATCAGGCCGGCCCGGTTGGGCTTGTCCTGCGGGTGGGCGTAACGCAGCCGCTCCGGCGGGAGCGGGAAGGCGTGGTCCTCACCGAACGGCGAGAGCCCACCGGCCATCTCGCTGATCAGCTCGGTGACCGGCGGGCCGTCGCCCTCCGACGTCCCCCAGGTCGGCTCGACCAGGTGGGCGTGCTTCTCCTTGCGCTTGGACATGACGCCTCCATCTGCGTGCGGGGCCCGGGTCAGCTCCCCGGGTGCCTCCCCGTCATCTTCCCGTGCCGGGCCGCCCGCACGCACGCCGCGGGTCCCCGTGTCGCTGGGAGGGGTCAGTGCCGGCGGGCGACCCGGGCGCCGTAGACCGTGCCGGCGCCGTCGGCGGTGAGCACCCACTCGGCCGGCGAGACCTCGGCGTAGCGCACCTCGCCGCCGTCCAGCCGCTGCACCGCCCGGGTCCGCCAGACCGCGGTGGACTGCAGCCGCAGCGGCAGCGGCTCGTCCTCCGGCCCGTCCGGCTCGACCTGCAGCACCGCCGGCCCGGCGATCCGCAGCCGGCCCGACCTCCACGGCACCCGGGCCAGCGCGGCGGCCCACCGGCGGGTGCGCAGCAGCGAGCCGAGCCCGGCGAGCGCGGCCGCCAGCCCACCGACCACCAGGGCGACGACCAGCAGCCCGCCGCCGGGCAGCCGGGAGCCGCCGTCCTCGGCGATCCGGACGACGGCGGCGCCCAGCACGAACCCCAGGACGACGGCCAGCAGTCCGCCGCCCAGCCAGCGCAGCCCGCCGGCGCGGAGGGCGGCCAGGTCGGTGCGGGTCTGCGGGTCGTCGAGGGCGGGCACCCCGGGATGGTGACAGAGCCCGGCCGCCGAGGCGGTCGCACCGGGGCGCGACGTAGCGTGGAGCGGATGTCTCCGGACCAGCCCGCCACGCTCGCCGCCTGGCTGCGCACCCGCACCGACGAGCAGCTGGGTGGCCTCCTGGTGGCCCGGCCCGACGTCGCGCGCCCCGCCCCCTCCGACGTCGTGGGCCTGGCCACCCGGCTGGCGGTGCCGGTCTCGGTCGACCGCGCACTCGACGAGCTGGACGCCGCCACGCTGCAGGTGCTCGACGCGGTGCTGCTCTCCCCCACTGACGGCGTGCCGCGCGACGAGCTGCCCGGACTGCTGCCCGACGTACCGGCCGAGGTGGTCGACGCCGCGGTCGGGACGCTGACGACCCGGGCGCTGCTGTGGGGCGACGCCGACCTGCACGCCCCCGAGCCGGTGCGCCGCGCCGTCCGCTACCCGGCCGGTCTCGGCCGGCGGGCGGTCGACCTGCGGGTGCCGCTGCCCGGGGACGTGCCCGGCACCCTCAGCGGGCTCGACCCCGAGGAGCGCGGCGTGCTCGAGCGGCTGAGCGCCGACCGGCCGGTCGGCCACCTGCCCGACAGCACCGGCGGCGCGCTCACCCCGGCCCGCCGGCTGCTGCAGGCCGGGCTGCTGGCCCGGATCGACGCGGTGAACGTCGAGCTGCCGCGGGAGATCGGGCTGGCGCTGCGCGGCGACCGCCCGCTCGGCCCACCACGGCTGCGCCCGGAACCGGAGATCACCCGGCGCGACCCGGCGGTCGTGGACCGGCAGGCCGCCGGCGCCGCGCTGGAGGTCATCGGCCGGGTCACCGACGTGCTCACCGCGCTGGAGGAGGAGCCGGCCGGGCTGCTGCGCAGCGGCGGGCTCGGCGTGCGCGACCAGAAGCGGCTGGCCAAGGAGCTCAAGATCGGCGAGGGCGACGTCGCCTTCCTGGTCGAGCTGGCGCACGCCGCCGGTCTGCTGGACGTCGGCGGTGCCCAGCGCGACGAGTGGCTGCCCACCCGCGGCTACGACGCCTGGCGCGAGCAGGACCTGCCCGACCGCTGGGCGGTGCTGGCCGAGGGCTGGCTGACCAGCGTCCGGCTCATCTCGCTGGTGGGCCAGCGCGACGTGGCGGGCAAGGCGGTGAACGTGCTGTCCCCCGACACCGTCCGGCAGACCGCGCCGGCGCTGCGCCGCTCGGCGCTGGCGGTGCTGGCCGAGTTCCCGCCCGGGGAGGGGCTCACCTCCCCCGAGCTGGTCACCCTGCTCCGCTGGCGGACGCCGCGCCGGGCCGACCGGCTCTCCCCGGTGCCCGACCTGCTGGCCGAGGCCGGGCGGCTGGGCATCGCCGTGGGCGGGGTGCTGAGCACGGGTGGCCGAGGGCTGCTCACCGGCGGGGAGGACGCCGCCGGCGACGGCATGCGCGGCCTGCTGCCCGAGCCGGTCGACCACGTGCTCGCCCAGCCCGACCTGTCCCTGATCGCGCCCGGCCCGCTGGTCGCCGAGCTGGCCGGCACGCTCGCCGTCGTCGCCGACGTGGAGTCCTCCGGCGGGGCGACGGTCTACCGGGTGTCCGACGGCAGCATCCGCCGCGCGCTGGACGCCGGCTGGTCGGCCGCCGACCTGCACGACTTCTTCACCCGCGCCTCCCGCACCCCGGTGCCGCAGGCGCTGGAGTACCTGGTCGACGACGTCGCCCGCCAGCACGGCCGGCTGCGGGTCGGCGCGATCGAGTGCTACGTGCGCTCCGACGACCACGGGCTGGTCTCCCAGGTGCTCAGCGACCGGCGCACCGCGAACGCCGAGCTGCGCCGGCTCGCCCCCGGCGTGCTGGTCAGCGGGCTGCCGGCCGACGAGGTGCTCTCGGTGCTGCGCACCGCGGGCTACGCCCCGGCCGGGGAGTCCTCCGGCGGCACGGTGCTCACCCGCCCGAAGGCACCCTCGCGTGCCGCCGGCCGGCGCCCCGGCAGCACGGCGCCGTCCGGGCCGCGGCGGATGGCCCCCGAGGACGTGGCGGCGACCGTCCGGGAGATCCGGGCCGGGGACGCGGCGCTCGCCGCCCGGCGCACCGAGCCGGTGCGGCAGGTGCCCGGGGTGACCACCGCCAGCACCCTGGAGCTGCTGTCTCGCGCGGTCCGCGAGGGGCTGCCGATCTGGCTGGGCTACATCGACGCCCAGGGCAGCGGCAGCCAGCGGGTGGTGCAGCCGGTCTCGCTGGTCGGCGGTTTCCTGCAGGGGTTCGACGAGGGGCGCGGGGAGAGCCGCACCTTCGCCGTCCACCGGATCACCTCGGTCGCGCTGGTCGAGTCGGAGGACACACCCGCGCCGTCCTGATCTCTGTTCCCTCGGTCGGGGAACTCCGGGATGATCACGGACCCGCCCGCTGTTGCGCGGAACAGTTGATGCATGCAACGGCCTGCGACCGGGCAGAGGGTCCCGGACGTCCGCTGGCCGGCATGCCTGGTCAGGAGCGTGGGACATGAGGAAGCGGACGGTTGCAGACCGGCTGGCACAGGCGCTGGGCGCGGTGCTCGGGACGTCGGAGCTGCCCCTCCGGTTGCGTGGCTGGGACGGCTCGGTGGCCGGCCCGCCCGGCGCGCCCGTGCTCGCGGTGAGGTCCCGGCGGGCGCTGCGCCGGCTGGCCTGGTCGCCGGGGCAGCTCGGTCTGGGCCGGGCGTACGTCGCCGGTGAGATCGACATCGAGGGCGACGTCTTCGCGACCTTCGCCGCGCTCCGGTCGGTCGGCCGGCTGGCCGACACCGGCCCGATGGCGCCGCCGACGCTGCGCGAGCGACTCGGCCTGGTCGGCACGGCGCTGCAGCTGGGGGCCATCGGCCCCGAACCGGCAGCCCCGGCCGAGGAGATCGAGCTGGGCCGGACCGGACGGCGGCACTCCCGGTCCCGCGACGCGGCGGCGATCTCCCACCACTACGACGTGGGCAACGACTTCTACGAGCTGGTGCTCGGCCCCTCGATGGTCTACTCCTGCGCTGTCTGGGAGACCCCGGAGACCGGGCTGGACGCCGCCCAGGCGGCCAAGCTCGACCTGGTCTGCCGCAAGCTCGGACTGACCGAGGGCGCGCGGCTGCTGGACGTCGGCTGCGGCTGGGGTTCGATGGCCATCCACGCCGCCCAGCGGTACGGCGCCGAGGTCGTGGGGATCACGCTGTCGGAGGAGCAGGCCCGGATGGCCCGCAAGCGGGTCGCCGAGGCCGGCCTGACCGACCGGATCGACATCCGGGTGCAGGACTACCGGGCCGTCGACGACGAGCCGTTCGACGCGATCAGCTCGATCGGCATGGCCGAGCACGTGGGCCGGGCCCAGATGCCGGAGTACGTGGCCCAGCTGCGCTCGCTGCTGCGCCCCGGTGGCCGGCTGCTCAACCACGCGATCAACTGGAACGACGGCACCACCACACCCGATCCGGACACCTTCATCGCCCGGTACGTCTTCCCCGACGGCGAGCTGCTGGGCCTGGGCGAGACGGTCGGCCTGCTGGAGTCCCGCGATCTGGAGGTGCTCGACGTCGAGGCGCTCCGCCAGCACTACGCCCTGACGCTCCGCGCATGGGTGCAGCGGCTGGAGGAGAACTGGGACGCCGCCGTCGCGGCCACCAGCGAGGGCCGGGCCCGGGTCTGGCGGCTCTACATGGCCGCCTGCGCCCTGGCCTTCGAGGCCGGCGACATGGGCGTCAACCAGGTCCTCCTGCAGAAGACCGGCGGCGAGCAGCCCCCGCTCCGCCGCACCGCCTGGACCTGACCCTCGCCCGCTGGGGCCGGAGTCGCGACTTCGGCCCCAGCGCGGGTCCGCGAGACGGCGGGCTGAGGTGGGCCGCACACCGGCGAGCGGAAGGGGACGTCGTCCGGCGGCGTTACCGTGGTCAGTCCGCGCGCGACGTCTGCGCCGGAGCCCCCAGCCGAAGGATGCGCCCGCGTGAGTGACGGCCCCCTGATCGTCCAGTCCGACAAGACGCTG
This sequence comes from uncultured Modestobacter sp., assembly GCF_947486615.1. Taxonomy (GTDB): domain Bacteria; phylum Actinomycetota; class Actinomycetes; order Mycobacteriales; family Geodermatophilaceae; genus Modestobacter. Next base: position 137,577 of record NZ_CANKUD010000007.1, on the reverse strand, counting down.
CTGCTCGAGGTCGACCACCCGCAGTCCAAGGAGTGCCGGGCGGCGATCGCGCCGTTCGCCGAGCTGGAGCGCTCGCCCGAGCACGTGCACACCTACCGGATCACCCCGCTGGCGCTGTGGAACGCCCGCGCCGCCGGGCACGACGCCGAGCAGGTCGTCGACGCGCTGGTGCGGTTCAGCCGCTACCCGGTGCCGCACGCGCTGCTGGTCGACGTCGCCGACACGATGGACCGCTACGGCCGGCTGACCCTGGCCAACCACCCGGTGCACGGGCTCACCCTGACCAGCACCGACAAGGCCGTGCTGGAGGAGGTCGTCCGCAGCAAGCGGGTCGCCCCGATGCTCGGCGCGCGGATCGACGCCGACTCGATCGTCGTGCACCCCTCCGAGCGCGGCCGGCTCAAGCAGGCGCTGCTCAAGGTGGGCTGGCCGGCCGAGGACCTCGCCGGCTACGTCGACGGCCAGGCGCACCCGATCGACCTGGCCCAGGACGACTGGCACCTGCGGGACTACCAGCAGGAGGCGGTCGACGGGTTCTGGGCCGGCGGCTCGGGCGTCGTCGTCCTGCCCTGTGGCGCCGGGAAGACGCTGGTCGGCGCCGCAGCGATGGCCGAGGCGAAGGCGACCACGCTGATCCTGGTGACCAACACCGTCTCCGGCCGGCAGTGGAAGCGCGAGCTGATCGCCCGCACGTCGCTGACCGAGGAGGAGATCGGCGAGTACTCCGGTGAGCGCAAGGAGATCCGGCCGGTCACCATCGCGACCTACCAGGTGATCACCACCCGCCGGAAGGGCGAGTACCGGCACCTGGACCTGTTCGACGCCCAGGACTGGGGCCTCATCGTGTACGACGAGGTCCACCTGCTGCCCGCCCCGATCTTCCGGCTCACCGCCGACCTGCAGTCCCGCCGGCGGCTCGGGCTCACCGCCACGCTGGTGCGCGAGGACGGCCGCGAGGACGACGTCTTCTCCCTCATCGGGCCCAAGCGCTACGACGCCCCGTGGCGGGACATCGAGGCGCAGGGCTACATCGCCCCGGCCGAGTGCGTCGAGGTGCGGGTCTCCCTCGACGACGAGGAGCGGATGACCTACGCGGTCGCCGAGCCCGAGGAGCGGTACCGGATCGCGGCCACCGCCCAGTCCAAGCTGCCGGTGATCCGCCGGGTGCTGGAGCGGCACCCCGAGGAGCAGAAGCTCGTCATCGGCGCGTACCTCGACCAGCTCGACGAGCTCGGCGCCGCCCTGGACGCCCCGGTCATCCAGGGGTCGACGACCAACAAGGAGCGCGAGCGGCTGTTCCAGGCGTTCCGCACCGGGGAGATCAAGACCCTCGTCGTCTCCAAGGTGGCCAACTTCTCCATCGACCTGCCCGAGGCCGCCGTCGCCGTCCAGGTGTCGGGGACGTTCGGGTCGCGGCAGGAGGAGGCCCAGCGGCTCGGCCGGGTGCTCCGCCCCAAGGCCGACGGCCGGCAGGCGCACTTCTACACGGTCGTCTCCCGCGACACCCTGGACAGCGAGTACGCCGCCCACCGGCAGCGCTTCCTCGCCGAGCAGGGCTACGCGTACACGATCGTCGACGCCGCCGACCTGGCCGGCCCCGGTGAGGTCAACGGCCCCGACTGGGTCGACGAGCCCGCCGACTGACGCCCCGGGCGGCCATGTTCGCCAACATGGCCGCCCTGGGCGGCACCACCCCCGTCAGGCGGTGAGCTGGTCGACCGTGCCGAGCGGCACGATGCCGTCGGCCCGCGTCCGGGCTGCGTCGTCCACGGTCACGTAGGCGTCGGCCTGCAGCCGGGTGACGGCCAGGAACTCGGCGTCGGTCGCCGAGTCGAATCCGTGCTCCCGGGCCAGCTGCCAGGCCACCCGGCGGGACACCCGGTCACCCAGCAGCCGGATCCTCAGCTGCGTCATCCGATCGTGCAGCTCCATCGCCACGGCGTCGGTCAGCCGCCCGGCCCGCACCTGGTCGAACAGCAGGTCCAGGGCCTGCGACCGGACCGCGTTCGGCGCCACCAACTGGTGCCCGGCCGAGACCGGCACCTGCTCGGTGACCAGGTGCAGCAGCGTGGGTGCGTCGATGACGTAGCGCGCCATGCGCCGGGACCCTAGCCGCGCAAGACCACCCGGGCGGCCATGTTGGCCAACATGGCCGCCTCGGGGTTCGCCGTCAGGGGCGGAGGACGGCGCCGAGGCGGGCCATGCCGTCGGCGATGCGCTCCGGGGTGTGGGTGGTGAACGACAGCCGCAGCGTCGACCGGTCCGGGGTCCCGGCGTAGAACGCGGCCCCGGGCACGAAGGCGACGTCGGCGGCCAGCGCCCGGTGCAGCAGCTCCGCGGTGTCGACGTCCCCGGGCAGCCGCGCCCAGACGAACATGCCGCCGTCCGGCTCGGTCCAGGTGCTGCCCGCCGGCAGCGTCCCCGGCAGCGCGGTCACCATCGCGTCGCGGCGCTGCCGGTAGGCCCGCCGCAGCGTGCGCAGGTGGGTGTCCACGTCGGCCGCGGCGAACCAGGCGGCCGCGGCGGCCTGGTCGATGGTGGAGGTGTGCAGGTCGGCCGCCTGCTTGGCGACGGTGAGCGCCGGCAGCAGCCGGGACGGCGCCCGCAGCCAGCCCAGCCGCAGCCCCGGGGCCGCGATCTTGGAGAAGCTGCCCAGGTGGACGACGTGCCCGTCGGCCCCCGGCTGGGCGGCGAGCGGCGCGACGTCGGTGCCCCGGTAGCGCAGCTCGGCGTACGGGTCGTCCTCCACCAGCCAGACGCCGTGCCGGCCGGTCAGCTCGACCACCTCGGCGCGGCGGTGCTCGGGCATCGTGCGCCCGGTCGGGTTGGCGAAGGTGGGCACCAGGTAGACCAGCGCCGGGCTCTCCCGCTCGATCGCCTCCGCCAGCGCCGCCGGGTCGATGCCGTGCTCGTCGGTGGCGACCGGGACGACGCGGGCACCGGCCAGCTGGAAGCACTGCAGCGCGGCCAGGTAGGTCGGATCCTCGACCAGGACGACGGCGCCCGGGTCGAGCAGCGCGGTGGCGACCAGGGTGAGCCCCTGCTGCGAGCCGGTGGTGACCAGCAGGTCGTCGACCGAGCTCAGCATGCCGCGGGCGGTCATCCGGCCGGCCACCCGCGCCCGCAGCGCGCGGTCGCCCTCGGTGGGGGCGTACTGCAGCGCGTGGCGGGCGCGCGGGCCCCACAGCACGCTGTCGTAGGCGGCCCGGACGCCGTCCAGGTCGAACAGCTCGGGGGCCGGCAGGCCGCCGGCGAAGGAGATGACGCCCGGCCGGTCGAGCAGGGCGAGCAGCTCGCGGACCGGCGAGCTGGCGACCCCGGTGAGCCGCTGGGCGAGCGGGGGCAGGGACGGGGACAGCACCGACGAGGACACGGGAGGACTCCAGGAGGCAGCACGGTGGGTGTGGCGGCGCCGGGCAGCGGGGGGTGTCCCGCTGGTGGCCGGGCCGATCGGGCCTCCTGGTCGAGGGGCCGTCTCCCAGCCTACGACGCGGCAGCCGCCTGCGTCAGGGCCAGCGACATCAGCACCTCGTCGCGCCGGTCGTCCGGGGTGATCTGCAGCGCGCCGGGCCAGCGGCCGGTGACCTCCCAGCCGAACCGCTCGTAGAACGCCTCGAGCCCCTCCCCGCCGCGCACCTCGATCCGCAGCAGCTCCACCCCCTGCTCGTCCCGGGCGTACCGCGCCACCTCGCGCATGAGCGCCCGGGCGGCACCGGTGCCGCGGTGCGCGGGCGCGGTCTGCACCCGGGTCACCCGCCCCCAGTGGGCGAGCACCGGGCCGGCGTTGGTGATCAGCACCAGCCAGCCGGCCAGCGCTCCTCCGCGCCGGGCCACGAGCAGGCGCGCGTGGGTGCCCAACGCGTCGACCGTCTCGTCGAGCACCGGCCGGACGACGTCGTCGGTCACCGGCAGCTGCTGGGCGAACCCGACCGCTCCCCCGCCGTTGGCGACGTCCCGCCAGCACGCGGTGAGCTCGGCCCGCACCCCCTCCGGCACCGCCTCCGGCGAGGTCAGCCAGGACAGGGACAGGGCGGGTCCGTCGGTCACCTCGGGAGTCTGTCAACGCGCCGCGGGGCGGTTGGGGACGGCGGGGCCGGGGAGGGTGACGGGACGGTCCGGCCCGGGACATGACGAGCGCCACATCTCACGACACTTCAGGGGATCTATGCAGGTCAGCGGCCTGCCGGCGGCCGCTATACGTGGCGGCAGGAGACGCGCGCGGGAGGTGGGTGGTTGGGCGTGTTGCCCGGCCGCCGTCCAGAATGACCCTCGACATGGCGACTGCAACACAGGCGGCGGCCCGGGCCCCGCAGACGACCAGCCGACCGCTCCGGGCCTGGCAGCAGGCGGCCCTCGGCAAGTACGAGGAGGAGTCCCCGAAGGACTTCCTGGTCACCGCGACCCCGGGCGCCGGGAAGACCACCTTCGCGCTGACCCTGGCCGCCCGGCTGCTCGCCAAGCGCGAGGTCGCTCGGGTGATCGTGGTCTGCCCGACCGACCACCTGCGCCTGCAGTGGGCCGACGCGGCCGATGCGATGGGCATCGTGCTCGACCCGAACCTGACCAACGCGGTCGGCCCGGTGCGCGCCGGCACGCAGGGCTACGTCACCACCTACGCGCAGGTCGCCGGCAAGCCGATGCTGCACGCCGCCCGGGCCACCACGGTGAAGACGCTGGTGATCCTGGACGAGGTGCACCACGCCGGTGACGGCCTCTCCTGGGGCGAGGCGGTCGAGGAGGCCTACGGCCGCGCGGCCCGGCGGCTCTGCCTGACCGGGACGCCGTTCCGCACCAAGGCCGACGAGCGCATCCCGTTCGTGCGGTACGTGGAGGACGGCTTCGAGGGCCAGGGCGGCCTGATGTCGATGGCCGACTTCACCTACGGCTACAAGGAGGCGCTGGCCGACAACGTCGTCCGGCCCGTCGTGTTCGCCGCCTACACCGGCACCTCGCGCTGGCGGAACTCCGCCGGCGAGGTCGTCGCTGCCTCGCTGTCGGAGGCCGGCACCCGCTCGGTGGAGATGCAGGCCTGGCGCACCGCGCTGGACCCCAAGGGCCAGTGGGTACCGCACGTGATCGCCGCGATGGACGACCGGATCACCCACCTGCGCGAGACCGGGATGCCGGACGCCGCCGGGCTGGTGCTGGCCAGCGACCAGGACGACGCCCGCGAGTACGCCAAGATCGTCCGCCGGGTGACCGGCAAGGCGCCGGAGCTGATCCTCTCCGACGACCCGAAGGCGTCGAAGAAGATCGAGAAGTTCAACCTCGGCGGGGCCCGGATCGCGGTCTGCGTGCGGATGGTCTCCGAGGGCGTCGACGTCCCGCGCGCCGCCGTCCTGGCCTGGATGACCTCCTACCGGACGCCGCTGTTCTTCGCCCAGGCCGTCGGCCGCGTCGTCCGCGCCCGGACGCCGCACGAGTCGGCGACCGTCTTCCTCCCCGCGGTGCGCCCGCTGCTGTCGCTGGCCGCCTCGATGGAGGAGCAGCGCAACCACGTCATGCCCCCGCCGAAGAGCCAGCCCGACGAGGAGCTGGAGGCGCTCGACCTGCCGCCACGCGAGCCGCGGGAGGGTGAGATGGCCAAGTGGGAGGCGCTGGAGGCCGACGCCCGGTTCGCCCACGTGCTCTCCAGCGGGACGGCGCACACCGGCGCGGGCAGCGGCGCCGTCGAGCCGCTGGAGGCCGACGCGGAGGACTTCCTCGGCATCCCCGGGCTGCTCACCGCCGCGCAGACCGCCGAGCTGCTGGCCAAGCGGGACGACGAGCTGCGCGCCCGGATCGCCGCCTCGCACCGCAACGGGGACGACGACGGCTTCATGGTCGTCGAGGACCACCCGGAGGAAGAGGAGGCCGGCCGCTCCTGGCGCGACGCCACCGACCTGCGCCGGGAGATCAACCGGCTGGTCAACCGGATCGCGGCGAAGACCGCCACCCCGCAGGCCGTGGTGCACACCCAGCTGCGCCAGTCGGTGCCCGGCCCGCCGTCGGCGTCCGCGTCGGTCGACGTCCTCCGCGCCCGCCGCGAGCGCCTGCGCACCATGCTCTGACCCGGCGTCGCCCTGCCCTCGTCGGCAACAGCCCCCGAAAGCCGAGTGACAGCTCACCGGGGTCACCGGGAGCCGGGAGGCCCGCTGAGCTGTCACTCGATGCTGCTCGGCGGGGTCGAAGGGTGGCCATCCGAGTGGGCGCGGGCAGGGCAGGGGCGCTCAGCACCCGGCGACCCTGAGCCCAGGAGACCAGGGTCGGATCCGGGGGTTCCCCGATGCCACGGGGACGGCGCCGCGCGCAGGCTGGGGACATGACCGAGACAGCGCACACCGACACCCCGCAGCTCGAGAACCCGCAGCTCACCGCGCCGCCGGCCGGGACGCCGCAGAGCCCGTCGGAGCCCCCGCCGCTGCAGCGGAGCCGTACCGACCTGCTGGTCGGCGGGGTCGCCGCCGGGCTGGCCCGGCACACCGGGATCGACGCGCTGCTGTGGCGGCTCGGGTTCGTCGCCCTGGTCTTCGCCGGCGGTGCCGGGTTCTTCCTCTACCTGGCTCTCTGGCTGCTCATGCCGGCCGCGCCGGCCACCCCGGAGGACCGCACGAACGTCCTCGACGGCTGGGTCGAGCGGCTCCGCCAGGTGGTCGTCCGCCGGCCCGCCCAGCGTTGACCATCGGCGGACGGTCGCTCGGCACGCCGCCGAGCACAGCCGTTCGCCGATGACCGCCCGAGGAGGGGCGCCCCTCAGCCGAGGAGGCCGCGGGCGGCGGCGAGGGCGACTGCCTCCGCCCGGCCGGAGGCGCCGAGCTTGGCCAGGATGTTGCTGACGTGCACGCTGGCCGTCTTCTCGCTGATGAACAGCTCGGCCCCGATCTGCCGGTTGGTGCGGCCCTGCGCCACCCGCGCGAGCACCTCGACCTCCCGCGGGGTGAAGACCGTCGTCGCCGTCGCCACCGGCACCCCGGCGAGCTCCAGCCGGCCGCGCCGGGCCAGCGCCTCGATCGCCGTGCGCAGCGGCGCGGCCCCCAGCCGGAGGGCGACCTCGTGGGCCTGGCGCAGCTCGGCGGCCGCCGCCACCCGGTCGTCCGTCGCCAGCAGCGCCTCGGCCAGCCGGAAGCGGGTGCGCGCCTGCTCGACCACGTGCCCGTAGCCGAAGCCGGCCAGGTCCGCCCGCCACAGCTCCGGGTCGGACCGGCCGTGCAGCCGGGCGGCCTCAGCGACCAGCCGCTGCTGCCAGGCCCGCGCCTCGACGCCCAGCGGGGCCACCGCGGGCACGTAGTCGACGACCACCTGCTCGGCTGTCTCGACCAGCTCCTCCCCCGCCATGACCCAGCGGGTCACCACGTCGCCGTGCCCGGCCAGCCGCGCGGCAGCGGCTGCGTCGGCGACCACCGACAGGGCGCTGGCGAGCAGTCGGAGCGCGGCCAGCCGATCGGCGCCCCACAGCTCGTGGAGCCGCCGCTCGGCCCACCGGGCCCGGTCGGCGGCCCGGGCCGGATCGCCGTCCAGGGCGGCCTGGTCGATCTCGGCGGTGATGGTGGCCAGCATGAGCAGCAGGTGCGCGTCGAGCCGGTCGGCCAGCCCCCGCGCCCAGGCGAGCCGCTCACGGGCCGCCGGGTCGCCGCGGCCCAGCAGCACGAGCAGCCCGTTGGCCCGCACGTGGGCGGCCATCTCCGGCACGCGGGCCAGCTCGTCGGCGCCGGCCAGGCTGCCGTCCCAGTCGCCGCCCACGTAGCGGGCGACCACGTCCAGGTGCCGCACCTCGGCGCCGTAGAACGACCACTCGACGGCGAGCTCACGGGCCCGGGCGATCCCCTGCCCGGTGACGGCCAGCGTCCCGGCGACGTCCCCGGCCTCGTAGGCGACGATCCCCAGGTTGAACCAGACCCGCATCTCGACGTCGGCGTCGCCGGAGCGCTCGGCCCGCCGCAGGGCCTCCCGCAACCGGGTCTGCACGGTCGCAGGGTCGCTGGTGGCCTGTACCCGGGCGAGCGAGACGGCCGTGTCGGCCCAGGCGCTGTCCAGGCCGAGGACGTCGGCGGCGGCGAGCGCCTCCTCGGCCGCCGCCGTCGCCTCCTCGTTCCGGCCGATCGTGTAACTGCTGCGGGCGTGGGTGGCCGCCGCCCAGGTGCGCACCGCGGACGGCGGGTCGGCGGGCACGAGTGCCATCGCCGCACTGCTCTCCCGGTAGGCCGTCTCCTGGTCCTCGATCCGGGCCAGGGCCTGGGCCAGCGTGTAGTGCACCCGGGCCCGGGCGGCCGGGTCGCCGTCGGGGCCCAGCACCTCCTGCGCCGAGCGCAGCAGCGCCAGTCCGCGCGGCATCTCACCGATCACCCGGGCGGCCGCGGCGGTGTCGACCAGCAGCGCCCAGTGCTCGCGGCCGGTGCGCTCCGCGGCGTCGGGCACCACCGGCCACAGCGCCAGCGCTGCCTCCAGGTGCTGCAGCTGCTCGGCGGGCGCGCCGACCCGGCCGGCGGCGGCCGCCGCCTCCAGCGAGGCGCTGAGCGCCCCGGGCAGGTCGTTGCTCTCCCGGGCGTGGTGCGCGCGCTCCGCGGCCGTGCCCGCGCCGGGGTGTTCGGCCAGGTGCGCCGCCACCGCGGCGTGCAGGCGCACTCGTTCCCCGGGCAGCAGGTCCGCCAGCACCGCCTCCCGCAGCAGCGCGTGCCGGAACCGGTAGCGCCCGTCGTCGGAGACGACCAGCAGGTGGTGGTGCACCGCCTCGGCCAGCGCCTGCTCGGTCTCCGCCGGCGTCTGCCAGGAGACGGCCGAGACCAGTTCGTGCCGCACCCGGCGTCCGGCGACGGCGGCCACCCGGAGCACCTGCTGCGCGGCCGGGCTCAGCTGCTCCACCCGGGACAGCAGCACGTCGCTCAGCCCCAGCGGCAGCCCTTCACCGTGGTGGCCGGCGGCGAACAGCTCCTCGGCGAAGAAGGCGTTGCCCTCGGCCCGGGCCACGACGTCCTCCACCACCCGGTCGTCGAGCACGCCGGCCTCGGCGGCCAGGCCACGGACCAGGGTCGTGACGTCGTCGTCGGGCAGCGGGTCCAGCTGCAGTCGCTCGACACCGGGCAGCCGCACCAGCTCGGCCAGCAGCGGACGCAGCGGGTGCCGGCGGTGCAGGTCGTCGGCCCGGTAGGTGGCCACCACCGCGATCGGGTCGTCGACCAGGTCGCCCAGCCGGGCCAGCAGGTAGCGCAGCAGATCGCGGCTGGAGCGGTCGGCCCAGTGCAGGTCCTCCAGCACGACGAGCAGCGGACCGGCCGTGGCGAGCTCACCCAGGAGCCCGGCCACCGACTCGAACAACTGCAGCCGGCTGTCGTCGACCGGCCGGCCGAAGCCCCGGTTCGGCGCCGGTGACGGCACCCCGAGGTCGGCCGGCTCACCGGCCGGGTGGTCGGGCGGCGTGGCCCCCGGGCGGCCGGTCAGCAGCCCGCCCAGCACCGGGAACCGCGCCAGCGCCCCGGCCAGGCCCGGGTCACCGGCGACCGGACGGAGCAGGTCGACGAAGGGGAGGTAGGACAGCCCGACCTCGCCCAGGTCGACGCAGTGCCCGGTGAGCACCCGCACGCCCCGGTCGGCGGCCCGGTGGGCCAGCTCGTCGAGCAGCCGGGTCTTGCCCACGCCGGCGTCACCGGCCACCAGCACGGCGGACGGCCGCCCCTGGGCCGCCCGCTCGACGTGCGTCATCAGCCGGGCCAGCTCCTCGGCCCGGCCGACGATCGGGCAGTCCCCCCAGTGCGGCACGGCGCCGATCGTGGCAGAGACCCCCGACAGCGGGGCCGCTCCGGCGACCGGTGCGCTCAGCGTGCCCGCCGCCGTCCACCCAGCCAGGAGCCGCGCCTGCTGCCCGCGCGGCGGGCGGCGGTCTGGATCAGCTCGTGCCGGTAGGCCAGCTCGGCCTCCAGTGCGGGGTTCGGGTAGTGCGCCATGACCGTCTCCTCGTGGACCGTGACGCCGGCTGGCGACGAGGAGGACGGTCGTCCTGAGGGGGTGACCGACACATCGGTCGACCACGCAGTGCTGGCGGCCCGGCCGGCCCGAGGTGCGTCTGAGGCCCCTCAGGTCACCGCAGCTCGGTGCCCTTGGTCTCGCGGAGGGTGAGGATCGTGCAGAAGGCGATCACCGCGGCCACCGCCACATACCAGAAGAACCACAACGGGTGCCCGGCCTCGGACAGTGCGGTGATCACCAGTGGCGCCGTCCCGCCGAAGACGGCGACCGTGAGGTTGTACCAGGCACCGATGCCGGTGGCCCGCAGCTCGGTCGGGAACAGCTCGCTCATCACCGCCGGGGCGATCGAGGCCAGCAGCGCGTAGAGCACCAGCCCGGTGCTGAACACGACGACCAGCGACGCCAGGTCGTCCTGCACCAGGAACGACAGCGGCACGATGAGCACCGCGATCCCGGCGGCCCACACCAGCATCTGCGGCTTGCGGCCGAACCGGTCCGACAGCGCGCCGAACGGGTAGCAGCAGGCCACGAACAGCGCGGTGCCGATCGACAGGGCCACGAAGACGTCGTTGGCGTCGGCGTCCCGGAAGTTGATCGCGAAGGGCGTCAGCGCACTGAAGAACGTGTAGTACGACAGCGTCGACAGCATGGTGAACGCGCACAGCTGCAGCACCGCCCGCGGGTGCTCCTTGATCGTCATCAGCAGCGGGTTCTTCACCGCCCGCGCCTTGGCCGCGTTCTCCTCGAACTGGTCGGTCTCCGACAGCGAGCGGCGCAGCCACAGCCCGACGAAGCCCAGCAGCCCGCCGATGGCGAAGGCGATCCGCCAGCCGTAGGACCGCAGCTGGTCGTCGTCGAGCACGTTGGTCAGCAGCACGCCCAGCAGCGAGGCGGCCAGCAGCGCGGTGCCGGTGGAGATGTAGAAGAAGGCCGAGTACCGGCCGCGCCGGGCCGGCGGGGCGATCTCGGCCAGGTAGGCCGATGCGTTGGAGACCTCACCGCCCAGCGACATGCCCTGGGCGATCCGGGCCAGCAGCAGCAGGATCGGCGCCAGCCAGCCCACCGCCTCGTAGGTGGGCAGGATCGCGATGACCAGCGAGCCGCCGGCCATCAGCAGGATGGTCAGCAGCATCCCGGCCTTGCGCCCGCGCAGGTCGGCGAACCGGCCGAGCAGCCACCCGCCCAGCGGACGGAAGAAGAACGCCAGCGCGTAGGCCGACGTCGCCCCGATCAGCGCCAGCGCCTCGTTCTCGCTGGGGAAGAACTGGGTGGAGAAGTAGACGACGAACGTCGCGTAGACCGTCCAGTCGAACCACTCGACCGCGTTGCCGATGCTGGCCGAGACCAGCGTCCGGATCGGCAGCCGGTGCCGCTCGGTCGTCCCGCTGACCTGATCTGTGGTGCCGGCCATGGGGGCTGCCCTTCGTCGTGCCGCGGCGTCCGGCTCACCGTAGTGAGCCGGCTCACCTCCGGCATCCCGACGGGCTCACCGGACGTCGTGGTCCGCTGGTCAGCCGACGGTGTACTGGGCGTCGTCCTCCACCGGGTCGGAGAGCTGGGAGACGTCGTCGTCGGCGTCCCCGCCGTCGATCGGCGCGGGCACCACCTCGTCGGCCCCGGGGTCGAAGGAGCCGTCCCGGTCGGTGTCGGCGTACAGGGTCGCGACCAGCGCGGTGTCGGCGGCCAGCGGCGGGTCGAGGGAGACCTCGACGTCACTCGACGTGCCGACCTGGACGTCGGCCCAGCCGAGCACCGCGTCGTCGGCGCCGTCGGCGGTCAGCACCACGAAGCCGCCCTCCGGCGCGGAGACGGTGCCCACGAGCGCGGTGCTGCCGTCACCGGACTGGTCCTCGAACTCGATGTCGGCCTGCTGTCCGCTGCCGGCCCGGCCGCCCGGCAGCGCCGTCGTCTGCCCGGCCGTGGCCGGGGAGGACGGCGACACGCCGTCGTCGTCGGCGACGGGGGCGCCGTCACCGGAGCCGCAGGCGGACAGCAGGACGACCACCGCAGCGGTCGGGACGGCGAGCAGGGCACGATGGTGTCGGGTCACACGGGACTGCTGCCCGGGTGTCCGCGGTTCCACACCACACGAGCTCCACGGGTCGTCCACCTCACCGGCGTGGGGACCAGCCGTTGGGGACAGCCCGACCACTGGACGGCGCCGGTTCTGCGGCGCCCACCGAGAGGAGCCCCGTGTCCGACACCGGGACGAACGACCTGACGCCCACCGTGTTCGTGCTCTACGGCGCGACCGGCGACCTGGCCCGGCGGATGGTGCTGCCGGCCTTCTTCCAGCTCGCCCAGCACGGTCTGCTGCCCGACGAGTGGCGGCTGATCGGCAGTGGCCGCGGCGAGCGCACCGACGAGGAGTTCGTCGAGCACGTGCGCGGCGCGCTGGAGGAGTTCGGGCCCGCACCCGAGGACGGGCCGTGGGACGAGTTCCGCACCCGGCTGCGCTTCGCCGGCGGCGGGTTCACCACCGACGACCCCGGCCGGCTGCTGGACGTGGTCGGCAAGGCCCGCGCCGAGGTGGGCGAGGACGCTCAGCTGGTGCACTACCTGTCGCTGCCGCCCAAGGCCTTCACCGGCTACACCGAGGCGCTCGGCGCCCACGGGCTGGCCGAGGGCTCCCGGGTGGTCTACGAGAAGCCCTTCGGCGACTCCCCCGACGGCTTCCGCGAGCTCGACGGCGTCGTCCACTCGGTGTTCGACGAGGAGCAGGTCTTCCGGATCGACCACTTCCTGGGCAAGGAGGGCACCCAGGACCTGCACGTGCTGCGCTTCGCCAACGGCCTGTTCGAGCACATCTGGAGCCGGGAGCACGTGGCCCAGGTGCAGATCGACGTCCCCGAGGACCTCGACGTGGCCGACCGGGCCGACTTCTACGACGCCACCGGCGCGACGCTGGACATGCTGGTCACCCACCTGTTCCAGGTCGCCGCCGAGGTCGCCATGGAGCCGCCGGTCAGCTTCTCCGCCGACGACATCCTCTCCGCCCGTGAGTCGGTGCTGAAGAACTTCCGCCCGCTGGCCCCCGAGGACGTCGTGCTCGGCCAGTTCGACGGCTACCGCGAGCTGGACGGCGTGCCGGACGACAGCCGGACCGACACCTTCGTGGCCGCCCGGCTGTTCATCGACTCCGGCCGCTGGCGCGGGGTGCCCTTCCTGCTGCGCACCGGCAAGCGGATGGCGGCCAAGCAGCAGCGGGTCAGCCTGGTGCTGCACCGCCCCAAGGGCCCGGTCAACGAGGTGCCGGCCAACGGCAACGTCATCTCGCTGTCCCTGGCCGGTGCCGGCGCGGTCGACATCGACGTGATGGCCAAGCGGCCCGGCCCCGACCTGGCGATGGCCCCGGCCCGGGTGTCCCTGGACCTGTCCAAGATCCCCGGTGGTGAGCCGCTGCCGCCCTACGTCTCGCTGATCCACGACGTGCTGGTCGGTGACCGCTCGCTGTTCACCACCAGCGAGGGCCTGGCCCAGACCTGGCGGGCGCTGCAGCCGGTGCTCGACAACCGGCCCGAGGTGCAGTCCTACGCGCCCAGGTCGTGGGGGCCGGCCGCGGCCAACGAGCTGGCCGGCGAGCACGGCTGGCTGCTCGGGCAGACCGTGTAAGGACCTCGTCCCGCTCACCCCTCGCCGGCTCGGGGCGAGCCCCTGGACGAGGCCAGCACAGCAGAACGGCCCCTCTCCGCTGAGGAGAGGGGCCGTTCTGCTGAGTAGGTCCGGACCGAGCGCTGGTCGCCTCGCGGCGGTTTGCACATCCGGGGCTCCAGGCCCCCGACCGAGGTCGGGGCGGTGTTCCCCAGCGGCAGTTATCTAGTGGAGCCCGGGGACACAGGTCGCCCGGCCCGGACGTCGTCCACCGTACCCGCGGGGGTGGGCCCGACGCACGTGGCGGGGGCCTCAGTTGAGGCCGCGCTGGTCCTGCTTCAGCGCGGTGTCCACGGTCAGCGCGGCGGCCAGCACCAGGTCGGCCAGCGGTTCCGCCAGCCGGCGGTGCACCTGGACGACGTACCGGTCGGCGGTGGTGAACAGCGTCCGGGCCAGCCCCTCCCACCGTTTGGTGATCCGGGCGACCTCGACCCCGCCGGCGTCGGTGATCGCGAAGTCCCAGGCCCGCCAGTTCTCCGCCTGGACGGCGCCCACGAGACCTCCGCCGACCACGAGGTCGAAGCGGATCCGGCCGAGCACGTTCGCCTGCACGATCTCCCCCACCGGCGAGCCGTCGGGGCGGGTCACCTGGACGCGGGAGCGCATGAGCTTCGCCGGCCGGGTCAGCACCAGGACCACGCCCGTCGGGTCGCGCACCTCCAGCCGGTGGGTGAGGAACTGGTCGTACCGGGAGACGAACCGGAATGCCTTGCGCAGCCCGCTCTGCCCGACCTGGACGACGGCGCCCAGCTGCTGGCCGTTGCCGTCGAACACCGCGTACTCGTTGGTCAGCTCGACCAGCTTCGTCTTCTGCTCGACCACGAGCACCGGTTGCTCCAGCAGCACCGACCGCGGCCCGGCGGCCGGGGGCTGCTGCACGTGCCCGGTCCAGTCCTGGCCGTCCCACCAGCGGACGCCGCCGCTCCCGGCGGGGTCGGGGTACCAGCCGGGCGGCGGGGGCGGCTTCGTCATGGCCCGGACGGTAGCCAGCGTGCGGTCCCGTGCGTGCCAGACTCGGGCGCATGAGCGGCGTCGGCTTCGAGGACTGGACGGCGCTGGCCGGGGACTCCGAGACCTCGCGCACCGAGTGGGCCGCGCTGGTGGGCGCCTGGTCCGAGCCGCACCGCAGCTACCACGACCTCGCCCACCTGGCCGCCGTCCTCGGCATCGTCGACCAGCTGGCCGGGCACGCGACCGACCTCACCGCCGTCCGGCTGGCCGCCTGGTACCACGACGTCGCCTACGACCCCGAGCGTGACGACAACGAGGAGGTCAGCGCGGCCCGGGCCCGGATCGGGCTGCTCGGGCTGGTCTCCCCCGACACCGTCGCCGAGGTGGAGCGGCTCGTGCTGCTCACCGCCGGCCACGACCCGGCGGACGACGACCCGAACGGCGCGGTGCTCTGCGACGCCGACCTCGCGGTGCTGGCCGGCCCGCCGGCTGCCTATGCCGGCTACGCCTCCGCGGTGCGGGCGGAGTACGGCCACCTCTCCGACGCCGACTTCACCGCCGGCCGGATCGCGGTGCTGGAGCAGCTCCTGGCCCTGCCGGCGCTGTTCCGGGTGCCCGCCGCGGCCGAGCAGTGGACCGAGCCCGCCCGGGCCAACCTGACCGCCGAGCTCACCCTGCTGCGCGCCCGCAGCTGACCCGCCCCACCCGATCGGGTGATCACCGGGTCGCGCCGGGTGCACCGGTGGTCCAGGGTGGCCCGGCGACCCGCCGCCGCCCCGGTGGCTCCCGTCCGGGACCGGTCGCCTGACGGAGGAGTTCCTCGTGCGGCTCGGTACCGGCATCTTCCTGCTCGCGCTCGGCGCCATCCTCACCTTCGCGGTGACCGCCGAGGTCAGCGGGATCGACCTCGACCTCGTCGGCTGGATCCTGATGGCCGTCGGCGCGCTGGGCATCCTCGTCGAGCTGGCGGTCTGGGCACCGCGTCGCCGTCGCGTCGTGCGCACCGACGGCTACGAGGGCGGCCCGGTCCGCCGGTCCACCACGGAGGAGACCTACTAGGCCCGGGCCTTCTTCCTGCGCAGACCAGCGGCCATCAGCCGCTGGAGCAGCTCCCGGCTGCCCACCGGCTCCGCGCCGGCGGCGACCGCCCGGGCGTACAGCTCCTCCGGGACGTCGTAGTGGTCGCCCTGGAACGCCCGGCGCGGGATGTCCAGGTGCGCCTGGACGAAGGCGTGCAGCTCGTCGTAGCCCACGTCGCTGACCAGGTGCGACCAGCGCCGCCCCCGCCAGGGCCAGACCGGGGTGTCGATCAGCAGTGCCACCCGGACAGTCTGCCCCGGCTACGGTCAGGGCGTGACTGAGGAGATCCGCTGGGGAGTCGTCGGGCCGGGCCGCATCGCCGAGCAGGTGGTGAAGGACTTCGCCGTCGTCGACGGCGCCCGCGCGGTCGCGGTCGCCTCCCGCTCGCTGGACCGCGCCCGGGACTTCGCCGGCCGGCACGACATCGAGCGCGTGCACGGCTCGTACGCCGAGATCCTGGCCGACCCGGAGGTCGACGTCCTCTACGTCGCCACCCCGCACCCACAGCACCACGCCGTGGCGCTCGGCGCCATCGAGGCGGGCAAGGCGCTGCTGGTGGAGAAGGCGTTCACCGCCACCGTCGCCGGCGCCCGCGAGGTCGTCGAGGCCAGCCGAGCGGCCGACGTCTTCGTCATGGAGGCGATGTGGACCCGGTTCCAGCCGGCCGTCGTCCGGGTGCGGGAGCTGATCGCCGACGGCGCGATCGGGGAGGTCCGCTCGGTGCAGGCCGACCTCGGGGTGGCCCGCGAGTTCGACCCCACCGACCGGCTGTTCGCGAAGGAGCTAGGCGGCGGGGCGCTGCTCGACCTGGGGGTCTACGTCGTCTCCTTCGCCCAGATGTTGCTCGGCGACCCGGACACCGTCACCGCCACCGGCTCGCAGTTCGAGACCGGCGTGGACGCCGAGGCCTCGCTGCTGCTCGGCTACGCCGACGGCCGGTCGGCGACGCTGATGACCTCGCTGCGCAACGCCCTGCCCGGCCAGGCCCGGGTGTTCGGCACGGCGGGCTGGATCGACGTCCTCCCCCGCTTCCACCACCCGCAGACCATCGTGCTGCACCGGGGCGGCGCCGAGCCCGAGCCGATCACCCTCCCGCAGCTGGGCGGCGGCTACTCGCACGAGCTGATCGAGGTGACCGAGTGCCTGCGCGCCGGCCGCACCGAGAGCGCCGTGATGCCGCTGGCCGACACCCTCGCCGTCCAGTCGGTGCTGGAGCAGGCCGCCGGTCAGCTGGGCGTGACCTTCGCCGAGGACGCCGCCGTCCTCTGACGCCTGGGCGGCGGCGCGGGCGGCCAGGCCGCGCCGCTGGCCTGGGCCACCGTCGGCACCCGGGTGTGCGTGCCCCCGGTGGCCCGGACGGCGTCGGCGAAGGTGACCGCGTCCCTGGTGGCCGCACCACCGGGGTCGTTGTTGAAGTACGTCAGGACGTCGTCCTCGCCGTACGTCTCGCGCAGCCGCTGCGCCCACAGCTGGAGCGTCTCCGGGTGGTAGTCCCAGCCGTCGCGGCCGGTGTGCAGCCGGAGGTAGCCCCACTCGGCGGTGCGCCACAGCGGTGCGACCGGCTCCTCGCCGCGGTCGGCCCAGCACAGCGCCGCCTGGTACCGCTCCAGCAGGGCCCGCACCTCGTCGGTCCACCAGCTCACGTGCCGCGGCTCCACTGCCACCCGGGTGCCGGCCGGGAACTGCCCGAGGCACTCGCTGAGCAGGTCGACGTCGGCCTGCAGCGTGGGCGGCAGCTGCAGCAGGACGACGTCCAGCCGGTCACCCAGGCCGGCCACCCGGTCCATCAGCCGGGCCACCGGCTCGGCCGGGTCGCGCAGCCGCTTGAGGTGGGTGAGGAAGCGGGAGGCCTTGACCGCCCACCGGTAGTCCGGCGGGGTGCGCTCGCGCCAGCGCTCGAAGGTCTGGTGCTCGGGCAGCCGGTAGAAGGCGTTGTTGCTCTCCACGGTGGCGAAGTGCTCGGCGTGGTGCTCCAGCCACAGCCGCTGCGGCAGCGCGGGCGGGTAGAACCGCCCGCGCCAGTCGCGGTACTGCCAGCCCGACGTCCCGATGACCACCGTCACCCCGGCCGCCTACCCTGCTCGGCCATGAGCGACTCCCCCGCGCGGTTCAAGGACCTCTGCCTGGACGCCGTGGACCACCAGGCGCTGGCCGACTGGTGGTGCACCGCGATGGGCTACGCCCGCCGTGACGACCTCGAGCCACACGAGGACGGCTGGGTCCGGCCGACCGACTGGCCGGTGCCCATCGTCGACCGGTCCGGTGCCGGCCCGCTGATCTGGGTGGTGCCGGTGCCCGAGAGCAAGACGGTGAAGAACCGCATGCACCACGACGTCGTCGGCGACACCGAGGCGCTGCTGGCCCTCGGCGCGACCCTGGTCCGCCGCCGGGACGCCGGCCCCGACGACGAGCCGGACGCCGGCCTCATCGACTGGGACGTGCTCGCCGACCCCGAGGGCAACGAGTTCTGCTGCTTCGCCCCGGAGTGACCCCTGCCGCGGCGACCACGGCGCCGTCGCGACGACACGCTGCCTCCCGACCGCGCGTCGGCACCGCGGCGCGGTGACCGGTACGGCCGGTCAGCCGTCTACCAGGGCAGCGGGCCGTCGTCGCCGGAGAACGTCCCGGTCGGGCCGTCCGCGCCGATGGTGGCCATCCGGACGGCGGCCACGGCCCCCTGGGCGGCGGTGCGGTGGCCGGTGTGGCCGTTCAGGTCGGTGGCGGTGAACCCCGGGTCGACCGCGTTGACCAGGATGCCCTCCCGGCGCAGCTGCTGGGCGTACATGACGGTGGCCGCGTTGAGCGCGGCCTTGGACGGGACGTAGCCGGCGACGACCGGGAGCTCGTGCGTGGCGAGCCCGGCGTAGACGACGGCGTGCACGGCCGGGTCGGTCTGCGCGGTGAGGGAGGCGGTGCTGCTGGAGACGTTCACGATGCGCGGGGCGGCCGAGCGGCGCAGCAGCGGCAGCAGGGCGTCGGTGACGGCGAGGACGCCGAAGAAGTTGGTGTCGAAGATGCGTCGCAGCACGGCGAGGTCGATGGAGCCGGGGCGCTGGTCGGCCAGGCTGCTGCCCGGCGGACCGGCCACACCGGCGTTGTTGACCAGCACGTCGAGCCGGCCGTGCCGGGCCTCGACGGCCGCCGCGGCGGCTGCGACGGAGGCGGGGTCGGTCACGTCGAGGACGACGGAGCTCGCCTCGGCGCCGGTTTCGCGCAGCTCGGCGGCGGCCGCCTCCCCCTGCTCGGCACTGCGGGCGGCGAGGACGACGGAGTGGCCGAGGGCGGCGAGCTGGCCGGCGATCTCGCGGCCGATGCCCTTGTTGGCCCCGGTGACCAGGGCGATGGTGGTGTCGTTCATGGCTCCAGCCTCGGCCGGGAGTGCCCGCGCGAGCCAACACCGATGCCACCACGGGCGATACCCTGCAGGTATGGAGACGCGGGAACTCGCCTACTTCGTGGCGGTCGCCGAGGAGCTGCACGTCGGCCGGGCAGCCCAGCGCCTGGGCATGGCGCAGCCGCCGCTGTCCCGTGCCATCCAGCGGCTGGAGCGCCGGCTGGGGGTGCTGCTGTTCGAGCGCACCAGCCGTGGGGTGACCCTCACGCCTGCCGGCGCCGTGCTGCTGGAGGAGGGGCGCCGCGCGCTCGACGCGGTCGACGCCGCGGCCCGCCGGGCGGTGCGGGCCGGGCAGCCGACACCGCGACTGACCCTGGTGATGAAGCCCGACGGGGACGCCGGCCTGCTGGAGCACGTGCTGCCGCTGTACCGCCGGGACCCGGACGCCGTCGAGGTCGAGGTGCTGGTGTCCGGCATCGGCGAGCAGGCGCAGCTGCTGCGCGACGGCCGCGCCGACGTGGCCCTGCTGCCCGCCCACGACGACCTCACCGGGTTCGACACCGAGGTGCTGCTGGTGCTCGACCAGGTGGCCGTCCTGCCCCGCGGTCACCGGCTGGCCGGCCGCGAGGCGCTGGTGCTGGCCGACCTGGCCGGCGAACCGCAGCTGCACGACGAGGGCAGCCCGCAGGTGCGTGACGTCGGCCAGCTGATGCAGCTGGTGGCCCTCGGTCAGCTGGTCGCCGTCGTCCCGGAGACGGCGCGGCGCAACGGGCGATCGGACGTGGTGACCGTGCCGGTCCTGGACGCGCCCACGACGTCCCTGGTGCTCGCCTGGCCCGAGGGCAGCCGGTCCCGCGCGGTCGCCGCCTTCGTGCGGGCCAGCACCCGGGCGGCCACCGCCGACCAGTCGCCCGCACGAGCGGCCGTCACGACGTGAGCCCGCGCGCCACGGCCCTGGCTGGGTTGACACACGGCGCGCCACCTGCGGGCCGTCACCGCAGCTCCCGAGCCGCACCGGGAGGCCGGGGCGGCAACGCCGACAGGGGCGGCCCGCCGAAGCGGACCGCCCCTGCCGGGCAGTGCTGGTGCGGCTACGTCGCAGGGACCCGCGGCGCGCGGAGCGCGTCGTGGGGGGCGACGTGGTCCTTCGTCAGAAGTCCATGCCGCCCATGCCGCCGCCCTCGCCGCCGCCCATGGGCGGGCCGTTCTTCTCCGGCTTGTCGGCGATGACGGCCTCGGTGGTGAGGAAGAGCGCCGCGATGGAGGCGGCGTTCTGCAGCGCCGAGCGGGTGACCTTGGCCGGGTCGATGATGCCGGCGGCGACCAGGTCCACGTACTCACCGGTGGCGGCGTTGAGGCCGTGCCCGGTCTGCGAGTTGCGCACCTTCTCCGCCACGACGCCACCCTCGAGGCCGGCGTTGACGGCGATCTGCTTCAGCGGGGCCTCGAGCGCGACGCGCACGATGTTGGCACCGGTCGCCTCGTCACCCTCGAGGTCGAGCTTCTCGAACGCGACGGCGGTGGCCTGCGCGAGGGCCACGCCACCACCGGCGACGATGCCCTCCTCGACGGCGGCCTTGGCGTTGCGCACCGCGTCCTCGATGCGGTGCTTGCGCTCCTTGAGCTCGACCTCGGTCGCGGCGCCGGCCTTGATGACGGCGACGCCACCGGCCAGCTTGGCCAGGCGCTCCTGCAGCTTCTCGCGGTCGTAGTCGGAGTCCGACTTCTCGATCTCGGCGCGGATCTGGTTGACGCGACCCTGGATCTGGTCGGCGTCACCAGCGCCCTCGATGATGGTCGTCTCGTCCTTGGTGGTGACGAACTTGCGCGCCCGGCCCAGCAGCGACAGGTCGGCGTTGTCCAGCTTGAGGCCGACCTCCTCGCTGATGACCTGACCACCGGTGAGGATGGCGATGTCGGCGAGCATGGCCTTGCGGCGGTCACCGAAGCCGGGGGCCTTGACGGCGACCGACTTGAAGGTGCCACGGATCTTGTTGACCACCAGGGTCGCGAGGGCCTCGCCCTCGACGTCCTCGGCGATGATGGCCAGCGACTTGCCCGACTGCATGACCTTCTCCAGCAGCGGGAGCAGGTCCTTGACCGAGGAGATCTTGCCGTTGACGACCAGGATGTACGGGTCGTCGAGCACGGTCTCCATGCGGTCGGTGTCGGTGACGAAGTAGGCCGACAGGTGACCCTTGTCGAAGCGCATGCCCTCGGTGAGCTCGAGCTCGAGCCCGAAGGTGTTGCTCTCCTCGACGGTGATGACGCCTTCCTTGCCGACCTTGTCCATCGCCTCGGCGATGAGCTCGCCGATGGCCGGGTCCGCGGCGGAGATCGAGGCGGTGGCCGCGATCTGCTCCTTGGTCTCGACGTCCTTGGCGGTGGACAGCAGGTACTCGGAGACCGAGGCGACGGCCTTCTCGATGCCCTTCTTCAGGGCCATCGGGTTGGCGCCGGCGGCGACGTTGCGCAGCCCCTCGCGGACGAGGGCCTGGGCGAGCACGGTGGCGGTGGTGGTGCCGTCACCCGCGACGTCGTCGGTCTTCTTGGCGACCTCCTTGACGAGCTCGGCCCCGATCTTCTCCCAGGGGTCCTCGAGCTCGATCTCCTTGGCGATGGAGACACCGTCGTTGGTGATCGTGGGGGCGCCCCACTTCTTCTCCAGCACGACGTTCCGGCCACGGGGGCCGAGGGTCACCTTGACGGCGTCGGCGAGGGTGTTCATCCCTCGCTCGAGGCCGCGGCGCGCCTCTTCGTTGAACGCGATCATCTTGGCCATGTGGTGATGTCCTCCGAGCGTGGATCGCTGCACGGCCGGCTCCGGCGCCCGCGACGGACGGCACTGGTGGCGTGGACGCTCCTGCGGCCCACGTCCCGGTACCTCACCGTTCCGACCTGGTTGGCACTCGACAGGCGTGAGTGCCAAGAAGGAGTCTGGCACTCGGCCTGTGCGAGTGCAAGAACGGGGGGTGGCCCGGGACTGTTCCCGCAGGCAGGGGCCGCGATCCCGTCGGTAGACGCAGCGAGGCCCGGCCCCCCGTGGGGACCGGGCCTCGCTCGGTCCGTGGTCGCCGTGCGGACGGCGGCGCTGCCTCAGATCAGGCGCTCTGGACGGCGTCGGCCTGCGGCCCCTTCTCGCCCTGGACGACCTCGAAGCTGACCCGCTGGCCCTCCTCGAGGCTCTTGTACCCGTCCATCTGGATGGCCGAGTAGTGGACGAAGACGTCCTGGCCGCCGTCCACGGCGATGAAGCCGAAGCCCTTCTCGGCGTTGAACCACTTCACGGTGCCCTGTGCCACGTGTGCTCCCACGTTCAGTGCGTGCGGACGACCCCCGGCATCCGGGAGCCGGGTCTCGCCCTTCCGCCCGCCGAACACGAACGTGGAACTGAAACCGCGCGGAACGGTACAGGAGCGGGGTGTTCTTGGTCACTGACCCGCACGCGGATCACCCTCCCGTGTGTTAAAGGACCCCGTCCCCCTCACCCCTCGCAAGCTCGGGGCGAGCCTCCGGACGGGGCCTAAGCGATGAGGCCGGCCTCGCGGAGCGACCTCAGCGACGGCTGCACGTGGTGCGAGGGCCCGACCACCGGCAGCAGCGGGTCCAGGGTCTTCAGACCCTCGCCGGTGTTCAGCACGACGACCTCCTGCGTGGGGTCGATCAGCCCCTTCTCCACCAGCTGCCGCAGCACCGCGGTGGTCACGCCACCGGCCGTCTCGGCGAAGACGCCGGTGGTGCGGGCCAGGTCGCGGATGCCGGCGACGATCTCGTCGTCCCCGACCCGGCCGACCGAGCCGCCGGTGCGCCGGATGGCGTCCAGGGCGTAGGGCCCGTCGGCGGGGTTGCCGATGTTCAGCGACTTCGCGATCCCGGTGGGCTTGACCGGCTTGACGACGTCCCAGCCGTTGTCGAAGGCGGTCGCGATCGGGTCGCAGCCGGCGGACTGGGCGCCGAAGACCTTCCAGCCGGTGTCCTCGACGATGCCGGCGGCGACCAGCTCGCGCCAGGCCTTGTCCACCTTGGTGAGCAGCGAGCCGGACGCCATCGGGATGACCACCTGGGCCGGGATCCGCCAGCCCAGCTGCTCGGCGATCTCGTAGCCCATCGTCTTGGAGCCCTCGGCGTAGTACGGCCGGACGTTCTGGTTGACGAAGGCGGTGTCCTCGAACTCGTCGGTCTCGGCGAGCTCGCTGGTCAGCCGGTTGACGTCGTCGTAGTTGCCGTCGACGGCGACCAGCGCCTGCCCGTAGACCGCGGACTGGGTGATCTTGCCCGGCTCCAGGTCGCTGGGCACGAACACGAAGGAGGGCAGCCCCATCCGCGCGGCGTGCGCGGCGACGGAGTTGGCCAGGTTGCCGGTGGAGGCGCAGGCGATCTTGGCGTAGCCGAAGCTCTTCGCCGCGGTCGCGGCCAGGCTCACCACCCGGTCCTTGAAGGAGTGCGTGGGGTTGGCCGAGTCGTCCTTGACCCACAGCCCACCGGTGAGGCCGAGCTCGGCGGCCAGCCGGTCGGCGCGGACCAGCGGGGTCATGCCCGGGTCGAGGGTGACCCGGTCGGCCGGGTCCTGCCCGACCGGCAGGAGGGCGGCGTAGCGCCAGATGTTCTGCGGGCCGGCCTCGATCTGCTGGCGGGTCACCGCGCGCATCAGCTCGGGGTCGTAGTCGACCTCCAGCGGGCCGAAGCACTCGGCGCAGGCGTGCTCGGCGATCAGTGCGAAGGTGGCGCCGCAGTTGCGACAGACCAGCCCGCGGGCGGGGTTCGGCGGGACCGGCCCACCCTCGGTGACGTCTGCCTGGGCGGAGCCGGGAGCGGTCATGGTCATGCGACGACTACCTCCTCATCTTCCCCGCGCCGGGCCGTCGAGCCGCGCGAGACGGAATTGGCACCTTCCGTCGCGGGAGTGCGACGGCGGTTGCCGGGGCTTCATCGGGCCGTGTCCCTCTGCCCCTCTGGATGAGTGGAACGTCACCGACTCTACCCGGAGCCGCCCTGCCCGCCCGGCACCGACAGGATGGGCCCGTGGCCACCCGCATCGTCTACACCGACCTCGACGGCACGATGGTGGGCCCGCGGGGCTCGTTCTGGCACACCGCCGACCGCGTGCCGACCGCCTCTCCCGCCGCCGCGCTCCTGGAGCTGCACCGGGCCGGCGTCCCGTTGGTGCTGGTCAGCGGCCGCACCCACGCCCAGCTGCTGGAGGCCGGCCGCATCTTCGCCGCCGACGGCGCGATCGCCGAGCTCGGCTCGCTGGTCAGCTGGGCCGGCGGCCGGGAGACCCATCTGCTCACCGGCGACCTGCCCGAGCAGTACGCCGGCCGGACGCCGATGGACGTGCTGGCCGAGCTCGGCGTGGTGGAGCAGCTGATCGCCGCGCACCCGGGGCGGATCGAGTGGCACGAGCCCTGGCACGCCACCCACTCCGCCGACGCGCTGCTGCGCGGCCGGGTCGATGCCGCCGCGGTCGACGACTGGCTGGCCGAGCGCGGCTGGGGCTGGCTGACGATGAACGACAACGGCGCGGTGCCGGCCACCCCGCGGATGACGCTGGACGCCGACGCGCTGCCGCCGCACGTCTACCACCTGATGCCGCGCGGGATCTCCAAGGGCGAGGCGATCCGCTGGGACCTCGCCCGCCGAGGGCTGGACGCTGCGGACGCGGTGGCGGTCGGCGACAGCGTCAGCGACCTGGAGATGGCACCGGCGGTCGGCCGGCTGTGGGTCACCGCCAACGGCGCGGCGGTGACCGGGATGGCCGACCGGATCGCCGCCGTCCCGAACGCCACCGTCACCGACGCGCCGATGGGCGAGGGCTGGGCCCAGGCGGTGCTGACCAGCCTCGGCTGATCCGCTCCGACCGCTAGCTCGTGACGTCCTTGCGGGCGAAGTGCCGGACGGCGAGGGCGGTGAAGACGGCGGAGTAGACCAGCCCCTGGACGACGCCGCGGAACAGGTCACCGGAGTCGACCGGGGTCTGCAGCAGGTCGGTCCAGGCGTAGTTGAACGCCGTGGGGAACCAGTCGCGGATGCCGTCCAGCTGCTCGACCTGCTCCAGCACCGCGAACACCACGGTGGTGAACACCGCGCCGCCGACCGCGGCCAGCGGCGCGTCGGTGACGGTGGACAGCCAGAACGCCAGCGTGCCCACCACCAGCAGGTGGACGGCGAGGTAGCCGACCATCCCGGCCAGCCGCACCAGCGCCGTCCCCTGGTCCAGCGCCAGGCCGACCGGGGTCTGCACGTCCCCGAAGCCGAAGGCGATCCCACCGGCGACCACCGAGACGACGACCAGCAGCACCATCGACCCGACCGACAGGATCAGCGCGGCCAGCCACTTCTGCCTGAGCAGCCGGGCGCGTGGCACCGGGGTGGCCAGCGCGTAGCGCAGCGACCCCCAGGACGCCTCGCTGGCCACGGTGTCGCCGAAGAACAGCGCGAAGACGACCACGAGGAAGAAGCCGGTGGTGGCGAACAGGGTGAACAGGGTGAGGTTCAGCCCGCTCGACGAGGCGACGTCGACCAGGTTGACCCGGGTGTTCTCCGACGCCTCCTCGGTGCCGCCCAGCTGCAGCGCGCCGATCAGCAGCAGCGGCAGCGCCGCCATCAGCACCAGCACGCCGATGGTCCGGCGGCGCTTGAACTGCCGGCGCAGCTCGACCCCCAGCCGCAGCGTCCGCTCCGGCCGGTACCCTGCCGCCGCCCCCGTCCCGGCTCCGGCTCCGGCCTTGTTGGCCACCATGGCCGGATCGTCGGTCGCGTGGCTCATGACTCCCCCACCAGTGACAGGAACGCATCCTCCAGCCGGCGGCGCGGGGTGAGCTGGTCGACGCCGATCTCGGCCTCGACCAGGGCGGCCAGCGCAGCCGCCCGGCCGGTCTGACCGAGGTCGACGACCAGGCCCTCCGCCGTCCGCTCGACCTCGCCGACGCCGGGCAGGCCGGCGAGCACGGCGACCGCCCGGTCGGTGTCGGCCGGGTCGGCCAGCCCGATGAGCACCGCTCCCCCGGTCCCGACGATCTCCTCCACCGTGCCCTGCACGATCTTCTGCCCCTTGGCCATGACGACCACGTGGCTGCAGGTCTGCTCGATCTCGCTGAGCAGGTGGCTGGAGACGATCACCGTGCGGCCGGTGGCGGCGTAGGAGCGCAGCACGTCGCGCATGGCGTGGATCTGCGGCGGGTCCAGCCCGTTGGTGGGTTCGTCGAGCACCAGCAGGTCGGGCAGGCCGAGCATCGCCTGGGCGATCGCCACCCGCTGCCGCATGCCCTGGCTGTAGCTGCGCACCGGCTTGTCCAGCGCCGCACCCAGGCCGGCGACCTCGATCGCCTCGTCCATGTGCGCGTCGGCCAGCGGCCGGCCGGTGGCGGCCCAGTAGAGGGTCAGGTTGTCCCGGCCGGACAGGTGCGGCTGCAGCCCGGTGCCCTCCACGAACGAGCCCAGCCGGGACAGCACCGGGGCACCGGGGCCCGCGGCGTGACCGAACACCTCGATCCGCCCCTCGGTCGGCCGGATCAGGCCCATCAGCATCCGCAGGGACGTCGTCTTGCCCGCGCCGTTGGGCCCCAGCAGGCCGAGCACCTGGCCGCGGCGCACCTCGAAGGAGAGGTCCCGGACGGCGACGAAGCCGTCGGAGTAGGCCTTGGTGACGCCCTCGAACCGCAGCGGCACGTCCTCGCCGTCGGGCGCGGACTCCGACACCCGCCTGCGGCGGCGCCGGCCGAGGAGCACCGTGGCCAGCCAGCCCAGCAGGGCCAGGCCGGCCAGCACGCCGAGCAGCACCCACCACCGGCCCGACCCGGCGGTCGCCTGCACCTCACCGGCGACCTGCGGGACGGCGAGGGTGGCCCCCTCCGCGAGCCCCACGGTCGACACCGCGGAGTCCGCCGGCAGGGCGTAGGCCTGGTCGGTGGAGGAGACCAGCACGCGCATGGTGTGGCCGACCTCGAAGCGGTGCACGATCGCCGGCAGCGTCACCGGCACCTCGGTCGGCTCGGCGGACAGCCCGGTGAGCGCGAGCGGGGCGACGAGGCCGCTGGGCAGCGTCATCGTGCCGTCGGGGGCGACGTCGTAGAGCTTGGCGAACATCGTCGCCGTCCCGGCCGGGACGGCGACGGTGAGCGTGACGGTGGACGCGCCGACCACGTCGACGGCCTCGGTCAGCTCGGGGCTGTCGAAGGCGGCGAACTGGCCGGGGATCTCCAGCGTGCTGCCGCCCAGCGCCGCCGACACCGCGCCCAGGCCGGGCACGGTCGACAGCGCGGCGGGGCTGCCGCCGGCCGGGGTCACCACCGGCTGGGTGTCGCCGCCGAGCTCGACCTCGCGCCGCTCGACCGGGGCCGCGCCGTCCAGCCCCGGGTACTCGGCCGCGGAGACGGTCTGCGAGCCGCCCTGCGCGCTCAGCCCCCCGGCCAGCCCGGTGGGCGCCGGGTACCGGAAGCCCCCGTCGGCACCGGACCCGTCGCGCAGGTGCCGGTCGAACCAGTCGGCGACCTCGTCGCGCAGCTCGGTGGTGACCCGGTCGGAGGCGGAGCTGTCGTGACCGCCGGAGTACCAGACCACGCGGACGTCCGTGCCGTTGGCGGCGATCCCCCGCGCGTTGGCGTCGGCCTCGCCCAGCCCGAACAGCGAGTCCTGGGTGCCCTGCACCAGCAGGGTCGGCGCGGTGATCCGGTCCAGCACGCCGGCCGGGCTGCTCCGGTCCAGGACGGCGGCGACCTCCGGGGTGAGCGTGCCGGTCGAGGCGGCCGACTCGTAGGCCGCGCAGATGTCGGCCCGGAACCGGCCGCAGGTGAGCGCCTGCACCGCGGCCGGGTCGACGCCGTCCGCCGGGGCCGCACCGTCCGCCGGCGCCGCACCGTCCGCCGGGGCCGTGCTGCCCGCGGTGCCGTTGCCGGTCCGGCCACCGAGCAGCCCGCCGTCGCCGGGCACCGAGCCGGTGCCGAAGAACAGGCCCGCCCAGGTGCGCTTGAACACCCCGGCGTCCTCGGTACGCGGGACGGCGGCCGGGGTGCCGGCGTCGGCGACGACGCCGGTCTGGTCGGGGAAGAAGGCGGTGGTGAGGGAGTTCCAGGTGATCTGCGGGGCGATCGCGTCCACCCGCTGGTCGTAGGCGGCGGCCAGCAGCGACAGTGCACCGCCGTAGGAGGCGCCGGCGATTCCGGCCCGTGGGTCACCGGGGCCGTCGAGCAGCACGTCGTCCCGCTCGGCCAGGACGTCGAGCAGCGTGCTGACGTCGGCGACCTCGTACCGCGGGTCGTCCAGCCCGATCTGGCCGGTGCTCGCCCCGAACCCGCGGGCCGACCAGGCGAGCACCACGTAGCCGCGGTCGGCCAGGTCCCGCGCGTCGGTGGCGACCGACTCCTTGCTCCCGCCGAACCCGTGCGCGAGGAGCACCGCGGGCGCCGGCTCGTCGGCCGTCGCCGAGGCGGGCAGGTACAGCGTGGTGTCCAGTTCGACCGCGTCCGCGCCCGCGCCGGAGGGGACGGTCGCCTCCGTGGTGGTGACCTCCTCGGCCGCCCGAGCGGGCAGGGCGGTGCCCACCAGGAGCGGGAGGGTCAGCAGAAGGGCGAGCAGGGCGGCGGGGAGCAGCCGGGCGCCGGAGCGCGAGCCGTTCCGCGCCGGCCCGGAGGCGGTGCGCACGGAGGCGGCAACGGACGGCGCGGCGGAGTGGTTCCGCTCCCGGGCGGTCCGGGTCAGGGCTGCCAGTTCCCGGTGGCCACGACGACCAGGCCGGGGTCGGCGACGCCGGGCACCTCGAAGTAGCGGGCGACCGGGCCGGAGACGTCGGGGAACTGCTCGACCAGCTGGGTGGCCGCCTGCTGCTGCACCGTGTTGCCCTCGCTGAAGTACACGGTGGTGGTGGCGACGTCGTCGACCGGCGAGGCCGCGGTGTCGAGCACCTCCCAGCCGCCGGCGGCGAACTGGTCACCGACGTCGGCGGCCAGGCCGTTGATCGTGGTGCTGTTCAGCACGGTGATCGGCGCGAAGACCGGGCCGACCGGAGCCGGGGTGATCTCCGGTGCCGGCGCGACGCTCTCCTGGACCGGGGACACCGAGGGCGAGGGGGCGATGCTCGGTACCGGGGTCTGCGCCGAGGTCTCGGTGGTGCTCGGCGAGGCGAAGGACCACCAGCCCAGCACCGCGAGCGCGACCACCGCGACGGCGACCAGCCCCTGCGCCAGGCGGCGGGGGCCGCGACGCACGTCCTCGGCGGGGGCGTCGTCCCGGTCGGACCGGGGAGCCGCCTCGGCGGCGGGGCGCCGGGTGCCGGACTTCTTGCGGGCCGCCTCGGCCGCCTGCCGCTCCAGCCGGAGGGCGGCGCGACCGCCCACGGGGACGTCGACGGCGCGGCGGGCCGGGGCCGCCGGGCCCCCGTCGTCCTCGGCGCGAGCGGCGGCCGGCAGCTCCGGCACGGCGGGGGACGGCGTCGCCGGACGCCGGCCCGCGACCGGCGGCACGGCGGCGGGCTGAGCGCTGCGCCCGGCGGCCGGCGGGGCGGGTGCGGCAGGCGGGGTGGCCGTGGACGGGGCGTCCACGGGTGCGGCGTTCACGGGTGCGGCGTTCGTCGGCGGGGCCGTGGTGGCGGCCGTGCCCCACGCCGACTCGGCCGGGGCGGACCCGGAGACCCGCTGGGTCACGTCCAGGGGCAGGGGGGCCGGCTCGGCCGTCCGGCCCGGCGCTCCGGCGGCCCGTGCCACGGGGGGCATCGCCGAACCGGCCGGCGGCGGGGCCGAGGGAGCGGGCGGCGTGGGACGCGGGCTGGCGGTCGTCGCCGGCGCCGACGCGGCGGCGGCCGGACGAGGCGTGCCCGGGCGGGGTGCGGCCGAGGTCATCGGGCCGGAGACCGGCGGTGCCGTCCGTGGGGCGGGCGTCCGCTCCCCGGTCGCCCGACGGTCGGGGACGGGTGCGGCGGCGGGCAGGTCGGAGCGCCGGCGGCCGGCGGCCGGCGCGGGCGTGTCCGGGCGAGCCGGCGGGCGGCGCACCATGGGGTCCTCGCCGGCCGGGAGCAGTCCCTCGCGACGACGGTCGGCCCGGCTCTGCCGCGGCATCGTCATCGCGGCATCGCTGTCCGGCCCGGTGTCCGCCGTCCGCTGCAGGGCGCCGGTGGGCCGGGACTCCAGTGGCGCTTCGACCGCTGGCCGGCCGGGGACGGCGTCCGGGCGGGCGTCGGCGCGGCGACGACCCGTCGGTGCGGACACCTCGGGCGCGCTTCCGTCACTGCCTGGTGCCGCATGCCTCCCCACGGTGAGAGAGGCTAGTCGCGAGCGGGGTCCGTGCCCAGGACCCGACCGGAGCGCTGCCGCTGCCGCGCACCGCGCAACCGGCGCAGCCTCCGCACCAGCAGCGGGTCGGCCGCGAGCGCCTCCGGTCGGTCGATCAGGGCGTTGAGCACCTGGTAATACCGGGTGGGCGTCATCCCGAAACGCTCCCGGATGGCGGCCTCCCTGGCCCCGGCGAACCGCCACCACTGCCGTTCGAAGGCCAGCATCTCCCGCTCACGTGCGGGCAGGTTCACAGCCGTGTCGTCCCCGCCAGTCACAGCCGCCCCACCAGCCCCGCCCGGGGCGGCCTCGGTCGCCGTCCCCGCACCGGCCGGCGATGGGGTGGGCGCCCCGCCGTCCGGCTCCGGGCCGGCGGTCGGGACGGGGTCGCTGCTCACGGGACGGGCCTCCGGTCGATGGGCGTCGGGCGGCGTGCGGGACGCGGCCCGGTGGTGTCCGGACCCCCTCGACGGTAGCCGCGTCCGGCAGTGCGCGGAGCACCCGACGCCCCGGCGGCCGACGGCGTCCGGGAGAGGTCAGATGCCGGCGGGCAGCGGGTCGGCCGCGGCCCGGCGGTTCGTCCGGGCCTGGCGCAGGCTGTCGACGGTGAAGACCGCCAGGGCCAGCCAGACGATGGCGAAACCGGCGAGCCGCGCCGGGGGCATCGGCTCGTCGTAGACGAAGACGCCGATGGACAGCTGCATCAGCGGGGTCACGTACTGCAGCAGGCCCACCGTCGACAGCGGCACCCGCCGGGTGGCCGCGGCGAAGAGCAGCAGCGGCACCGCGGTGGCCAGCCCCGAGCTCACCAGGAGCAGGGCGTGGCCGGCCCCGTCGTGCCCGAAGGCGGCCTGCCCGTCGGCCTGCAGGAAGCCGATGACCACCAGCGCCGGGACGAACACCACCGCGGTCTCGACGAAGAGCCCCGGGGCCGCCTCGACCCGGACCAGCTTCTTCATCAGCCCGTACAGGCCGAAGCTCAGCGCCAGCGCGAGGGCGATCCACGGCGGGCTGCCGTGGTCGACGGTCAGCACGACCACCGCCACCACGGCGGTGCCGACGGCGACCCACTGCAGCCGGCGCAGCCGCTCCCGGAAGACCACCACCCCGAGCACCACGCTGACCAGCGGGTTGATGAAGTAGCCCAGCGACGCCTCGACCACGTGCCCGGAGTTCACCGCGTAGACGTAGACCAGCCAGTTCGCCGCGATGAGGACGGCGGCGGCGGCGAGCACGAGCAGCGCACGCCGGTCCCCCACGACCCGGCGCACCTGGCCCCAGCCGCGACGCACGCTCAGCAGCAGGCCGACGAACAGCAGCGACCAGACGATCCGGTGGGCGACGATCTCCAGCCCGCCGGCCGGCTCGAGCAGCGGGAAGTAGAGGGGGAACACGCCCCACAGGGAGTAGGCGCCGAGGCCGGCGAGCACCCCGACCCGACGTTCGTCCACCGGCGCACCGTACGCCTGCGATCCGCGGCTCCCGGCCCAGCTGCCGCGCGTCCGGCCCGGCACGCCCACCAGCCGGCAGCGGCCTACCGTTGGGTCGTGCACGCTGGACGCCCGAACCCGGCCCAGTGGCTCTGGTACGCCTACGGCGGTGGGCTCCCCCGCTCGCTGTCGGACTGGGTCCTGGACGACACGACCCGGCACAGCTGGGTGCAGCGGCACCTGGTCCGCGCGCTCGTCCAGCTCGCCCCGGTGATCGTGCTGTGCCTGCTGGTCCCGCCGGTGCCGCTGGAGTTCCGGGTGACCGCGGCCGGCGGCGGCATCGTCATCGGGCTGATGTTCTCCCTCGCCTACATGACCGAGACGACCGAGCACCGCGCGGTCAAGGCCGGCTGGCCACCCGGGACGACGGCGGCCCGCCGCGCGGAACGCGCCGAGCGCGAGCGGATCGAGAAGCGCGCCCGGTACCGGTCGGGCGGCGCCGGCAGCTACGACTGAAGAAGGACCCCCGTGCCCCCACCACTCGCGAATTTCGTGGCGGGCCCCTGCACGAGGGCCGTCAGTCCTCGACGCGGAAGCCGATCTTCATGGTGACCTGGAAGTACGCCACGTCGCCGTCCACGACCTGGCCGCGGATCTCCGAGGTCTGGAACCACTCGATGTTGCGCACCGTCTGCGAGGCCTTGCGCACCGCCGTGCGGATGGCGTCGTCGACGCTCGTGGTCGAGCTGCCGACGATCTCGCTCAGCCGGTAGACGTGGTCGCTCACGGGGGCTCCTCAGCGCCGGCTGCCCTGGTCGGCAGCGCTCCCGCCGAGCCTGGCACGCGTGGGCACCGGCCGCAGGTGGAGCCCCATGTCCGGATTGAACGGACGACCTTCCGCTTACAAGGCGGGTGCTCTACCACTGAGCTAATGGGGCGACCCGGCGAGGTTACCGGGCCGGCCGGCCGGCTCGGTGGCGGCGCCCGCACCGCCCGGTGGTGCTGCTCAGCCCCGGGCCGGGCGGCGGGCGCGCCGGACCCGCAGCCGCTCCAGCAGGTACCAGGTGCCCAGTGCCTGGAGCAGGCCCACGACCGTGAAGGTCAGCAGCGAGCCGAGCTCGCCCGGGATCAGCAGCAGGGCCAGCAGCGACCCGGGGATGGTCAGCGCGATCAGCCAGATGCCGGCGAAGCTGGCGTCGTCGGCCCCGGCGGCGGCCACCTGCACCCACACCGTGGTCGCCAGCACCGCCACCGCGTAGCCGCCGGCCACCCACGCCGGCCAGTTCCGCCGTCCGTCCATCTCCGCGACCTCCTGCCGGGCCCACCGTGCCGGGCCCACCGTGCCGCCCGGGAATGCGGCGTCGCCCGTGATCATCCCCGGTGGCCGCGGCGCTGCCGCGCCGACGTCGCCGGGTGAGGATCTGGGCATGACGAACCCGGTTGTGGCGGTCCTGGGCACGGGCACGATGGGTGCGGGGATGGTGCGGTCCCTGCGCCGGTCCGGGATCCCGGTGCAGATGTGGAACCGGGACCCGGCCAGGGCACAGGCGCTGACCGACACGGGGGCCACGGCGTGCGGATCCCCCGCCGAGGCGGTCGCCGGCGCCGACGTCGTCCTCACCATGCTGTTCGACGCCGACGCGGTGGTCGACGTGCTGCGGCAGGCGGCCCCACCGGTCGGGACGACGTGGCTGCAGTGCAGCACGGTCGGGGTCGAGGGCGCCGACCGCACCGTGGCGCTGGCCGACGAGCTGGGCCTGGTGCTCGTCGACTGCCCGGTGCTGGGCACCAGGGAGCCCGCCGAGCAGGGTGCGCTGGTGCTGCTCGCCTCCGGACCGGAGCACACCCGCCAGGAGTTGGCCCCGGTGCTCGACGCCCTGGGGTCGAGGACGCTGTGGCTGGGCCACGCCGGCGCGGGCAGCCGGCTGAAGATGGCCTGCAACGCCTGGCTGTTCATGGTCACCGCCGGGGCGGCGCAGTCGATCGCACTGGCCCGCGGGCTCGGCGTCGACCCGCAGGACTTCCTGTCCGCCATCGCCGGCGGCCCGCTGGACACCCCCTATGCCCACGCCAAGGGCGCCCAGATGCTTGCCGGGGAGCACCCGCTCAGCTTCGGCCTGACCGGGGCGGCGAAGGACGCCCGGCTCATCCAGGCGGCGCTGCGCACCGCCGGGGTGTCCGACCGGCTGGACGCCGCCGTGCTGGCCACCATGGACGCCGCCGCGGCCTCCGTCGAGGACCCCGCCGCGGTCGACGTCAGCGCGATCGTTGCCGGGCTCTGAGGCCCGGCCGGGGCTCAGGCCGCGTCGGAGCCGGCCGCCGGGTCGCCGGAGACGTACTCCGCCGGGTCGCTGTCCACGGTGGCGCCGTCGGCCAGCCAGCGCGCGAACCCGACCGGGTCCCGGCGCTCCAGCTCGTCGAGGGCCTCCTGCCGCCGGCGCACCAGCTCCTGGCGGGCGGCCGGGTCCCACGTGCCCGGGAGGGCGGCCGAGCTGCGCACCCACTCCTGGCCGAGCGCGGACACCGACAGACCCCGCGCCCAGCTGCCGTCCACCGCGTGCAGCGGCAGCACCGGCGCCACTGCGGCACCCCGCGACCGCCTGAGCGACCGCAGCGCCCAGCGGGCCAGCAGACCACCCAGGACGCCGACGACGAGCAGCAGGGTCACCGCACCGCCGGCGACCACCACCGACCCGCTGAGCGCCAGGAGCACCGCCACGGTGACCGCGGCGGTGCGCCAGGCGGCGTCCAGCGCCACCTGACGGGACGGCGGGCCGTCGCCCTCCCGGGCGATCCCGGCGCCGAGGCAGCCGGCGACCATCGCGGCCAGCACGACCGCGACGAGCCCGGAGGGGCCGAGCGAGACACCGCCGACCGCGGCGAGCGCACCACCGGTGAGCACCAGCAGCGCGAGCCCGGTCCGGGCGAGGATCAGACGAACGGGCACCGGGGGCCTCCGGGCGGTGGGGCGGGAGCGGGCGCGACGCGCGCCGGCCGCCCGTCCCTTCCCCGGCCGGTGCTTGATCACCCACCGTCCGCGCGGGCGGTCGTCCCCCGCGCTCCGGCGGGACGACGGAGCCGGGCACGATGACCCGCCGTGGGCAGCTCCGTCGTCGACCTGGGACCGGGGCTGGTCGTCGCCCTCCTCGCGCTGACGGCCCTGGCCGTCGGGGTGGGCGCCTGGTCGGGACTGGGTCAGGACCGGCCGGTCCTGCTCGCCGCGGTCCGGGCGACGGTCCAGCTCGCCGCGGTGTCCGCCGTCCTGGTGGTGGTGCTGCGGTCCCTGGCGCTGTCGGCGGCGTTCGTGCTGCTGATGCTGACCGTCGCGGCGGTCACCGCGGCCGGCCGGGTCACCGGGCTCCCGCTGCGCGCTCCGGGCGCGTGGCGCCGGGCCGCCGCGACGGGGCTGGCGATCGTGGCCGGGAGCGCGCCGGTGGTCACCCTGGTGCTGCTCAGCGGCGCCGTCCCCCGGCAGGGGGCCGCCGTGGTGCCGATCGCCGGGATCGTCATCGGCGGGGCGATGACCGCCACCTCGCTGGCCGGACGGCGGCTCCGGGACGAGCTGACCCAGCGGCGCGGCGAGGTCGACGCCGCGCTGGCCCTGGGGTTCCTGCCCCGGGACGCCGTACTGGAGGTGGCCCGCCCCGTGGCGGCCACCGCCCTGGTCCCGGCGCTCGACCAGACCCGCACCGTGGGACTGGTGACCCTGCCCGGCGCCTTCGTCGGGGTGCTGCTGGGCGGGGGCAGCGCGCTCCAGGCGGGCGCCGCCCAGCTGCTCGTGCTGGTCGGGCTGCTCGCCGCCGAGGCGATCGCCGTGTGGGTGGTGACCGAGCAGGTGGCGCGCGGCACCCTGCACGACTGACCCCGCCGGGCGCACGACCGACCCCGCCGGGTGACACGTCCAGGGAACTCACAGCGGACCACCAGCCACGGACCAGTCCCAGGACGCACAGTGGTCTCATCACGGCGGGGAGGTCCTGCCGTGGGGAGGGACCAGATCGTGAGCGAGCAGAACCGCCCGGCCGACGAGACCGGACACGGCACCGACCGGAACGGCGACGTCAGCTGGGCCGCGCAGCAGCCCACCGGTCCGGCGACCCCGCAGCAGTTCCCCGCGCCGGGCGCCCCGACCGACGGCCGGTCCGCGTTCGGTCCGCCGGCGGACCGCCAGCAGACCCAGCAGTTCCCGGCGGCCGGCCAGCCGTTCCAGCCGGCCTCCGGCGGCCACCAGTTCCCGGCCGCCGCCCCCGTGCACCAGCCGTGGCCCCCGGCCGGCTGGGGCAGCCACGCCGGTTCCGCCCCCACCGGCGCCGTGCCGCCGGCCTTCCAGGCCCCCGCCGCACCCGCCGCGCCCCCGGCCCGGGCCGGTCGCTGGCGGCTGGGCGTGGCCGGCCTGGTCGCCGGTGCGCTCATCGGTGGCGGGGCCGGCGCCGGGGTCGTCGCGCTGACCGACTCCGACACCGTCGCCACCGCCAGCGGGGCGACCACCCAGCCGGTGGTCATCAAGGACGCCGAGACCGCCACCAGCACCACCGCGGCCGCAGCGGCCGCAGCGCCCAGCGTCGTCACCCTGTACGTGAGCGCCGCTGCCGGGTCCGGTTCCGGGTCGGGCGTCGTCCTCAGCGAGGACGGCTACGTGCTCACGAACAACCACGTGGTCAGCCTGGACAGCAGCACCGGTGACGTGACGGTGCAGGTGCGCACCTCCGACGGGACGCTGTACGACGCCACCGTGGTGGGCACCGACCCGTCCTCGGACCTGGCCGTGGTCAAGCTCGCCGACGCCGGCGGGCTGAGCCCGGCCACCTTCGCCGACTCCGACGAGGTCCAGGTGGGTGATCTCGCCGTGGCGATCGGCGCCCCGCTGGGGCTGTCGAACACCGTCACCGACGGGATCATCAGCGCGACCGACCGGGCCGTGCAGACCGGCTCCACCCAGGACGACAGCACGGTGATCGACGCGCTGCAGACCG
This sequence comes from uncultured Modestobacter sp., assembly GCF_947486615.1. Lineage (GTDB taxonomy): Bacteria > Actinomycetota > Actinomycetes > Mycobacteriales > Geodermatophilaceae > Modestobacter. Next base: position 100,958 of record NZ_CANKUD010000007.1, on the reverse strand, counting down.
ACGCGGCGATCAACCCGGGCAACTCCGGTGGCGCGCTGGTCAACGCCGACGGCGAGGTGGTCGGGATCAACACCGCGATCACCTCGGTCGCCAGCACCGGCCTGCCCGGCCAGGAGTCGCAGAGCGGCAACATCGGCGTGGGCTTCGCCATCCCGTCCAACACCGCCCAGCGGATCGCCGAGCAGATCATCGACACGGGCTCGGCGTCCCACGCCCTGCTGGGGGTCAGCGCCACCACCGCCGCCGAGTCCGGCTCCGCGGTGGGCAGCGGCGCCGAGCTGGTCTCGGTCCAGGAGGGTTCGGCCGCCGGGGACGCCGGCCTGCAGGCCGGCGACGTGATCACCGCGGTCGGCGACCGGCCGATCACCACCTCCACGGAGCTCACCGCCGCCGTGCGCAGCGCCCAGCCCGGCGACACGGTCACCCTGACCGTCCGCCGCGGCCAGGACACCGCCGAGGTCGACGTCACCCTCGACGAGACCACCGACTGAGGGAGGCCCCCTCCGCGGGGGCCACCTCCACGGACCGACGACCCCGGCGCCGACCCCCGCGGCCCCGGGGTCGTCGCACGTGCGGCCCCGGCCCGACGCCTAGGCTCGGTCGGGTGCCCGGACCCGAGCTGACCGCACCGCTGGCCGAGTCCCTCGACGACCCCCAGCGGGCCCGCGACCTGGCGAAGATGAAACGGCTGGCCACCGGCCTGTTCGTGCTGGCCGCCGTGGTGTTCCTCGGCTGCGTGCTGCTGGGTGAGGAGACCGGCGCCTGGGTCGGCTACGTGCGGGCCACCGCCGAGGCCTCGATGGTCGGGGCGCTGGCCGACTGGTTCGCCGTCACCGCACTCTTCCGCCACCCGATGCGGCTGCCCATCCCGCACACCGCGATCATCCCGCGGAAGAAGGACCAGATCGGCGCCAGCCTGGGCACCTTCGTCCAGGAGAACTTCCTGACCCGCGCGGTGGTCGACGAGCGGCTCGCCGCCGTCGACGTCCCCGGCCGGCTGGGCGCGTTCCTCGAGTCCCCGGGCCGCGCCGAGCGGCTGGCCGGCGACGCCGGCGCCGCGCTGGGCGCGCTGACCGACCTGCTCAAGGACGACGAGCTGCAGCCCGCGGTGGCAGCGCTGGTGGACCGGAAGCTGCGGGACACTCCCGCCGCCCCGGCCGTGGCCCGCGGGATCGAGCTCGTGGTGGAGGGCGACCGGCACCAGGAGGTGCTGTCCGCCGGCCTGACCGGCCTGGCCAACTTCCTCTCCGACAACCGGCTGGTGTTCCGTGCCCGGCTGGGCGACGCGTCACCGGCGTGGGTGCCCGACTGGGTCGACGACCGGGTGTTCGACCGGGTGTTCGACCTGCTGCAGGGCTTCCTCGCCGAGGTGGGCGCGGACTCCCGGCACGAGCTGCGGCGCAGCTACGACAAGCGGCTGCGGGCCTACGTGCACGCGCTGCGCACCGACCCGGCGACGGCGGCCCGGGTCGAGCGGTTCAAGGAGGAGCTGCTCGACCACCCGGCGGTGCGCACCTGGTCGGGCTCGCTGTGGAGCACCGCGAAGACCGCCGTGGTCACCGCCGCCGCGGACCCCGACTCCGAGCTGCGCACCCGCGTCGTCCGCCTGATCCGGCACGCCGCACGGCTGCTGCAGACCGACCCGACGATCCGGGAGCTGGTGCAGCGGCAGTCCCAGCGGGCCGCCGGCTACGCCGTCGAGCGCTTCGCCGGCGACGTCGCCGACCTGGTCGGCACCACGGTGGCCCGCTGGGACACCGAGGAGACCAGCCGGCGGATCGAGCTGCAGGTCGGCCGGGACCTGCAGTGGATCCGGGTCAACGGCACCGTCGTCGGCGGCCTCGCCGGCCTGGTCATCTACACCGTGGCGCAGCTGCTGTCCTGACCAGGCCGCGGAGCCGGGGAGTGCTCAGCTCACCCGGCGGGCGGAGGCCGCCGCGAACAGGGCGATGCTGGCAGCGACGCTCACGTTGAGCGACTCGGTGTCCTTGGTGATCGGGATGGACAGCACCACGTCGCAGCGCTCCCGCACCAGCCGGGACAGCCCCGCGCCCTCGGCCCCGACGACCAGCGCGACCGGGTCGGCGAAGCCGTCGTACTCGTGGATGCCCATCTCGCCGTCGGCGGCCAGGCCCACGGTCTGCAGGCCGGCGTCCTGGTAGGAGGCGAGCGCACGGGAGAGGTTGACCGCCCGGGCCACCCGCAGCCGGGCCGCGGCGCCGGCGCTGGTGCGCCAGGCCGAGCCGGTCATGCCGACCGCGCGACGCTCGGGGACGACCAGACCGTGCGCGTCGAAGGCCGCGGCCGAGCGGATGACCGCACCCAGGTTGCGGGGGTCGGTGACGCCGTCCAGCGCCACGATCAGCGGCGGGCGGCCGGAGTCGCGGGCGATGTCGAGCAGGTCGTCGGGGTGCGCGTAGTCGTAGGGCGGCACCATCAGGCCGATGCCCTGGTGCAGCGCGTGGTCGCTCATCCGGTCGAACTCGGCCTTGCCCACCTCGAGCAGCGGCAGCCCACGGTCGGCGGCCAGCTGCACGGACTCGGCGATCCGCTCGTCGGTCCCGCCACGGCTGGTGTCGCCGGTGACCACGTACAGCGCGGTGGCCGGGATGTTGGCGCGCAGCGCCTCCAGCACCGGGTTGCGGCCGAGCAGCAGCTCCGGGGCCTCGGCGTTGCGCCGCTGCACCCGCTGCCGGTTGTCCTGGCGGGCCGCCGCCGCCTTCGCCGCCTTGTACGCCGGGTGGTGCGGGCGGTCGGTGGCCTTCGGGGTGGCGCCCCGACCGGCCAGCGAGCGGCGGTTCTTGCCACCGGTGCCGGCGGTGGCGCCCTTCTTGCTCGCGCCGCTCGTGCGGCCTCGTCGCTGGCTGTTGCCGGCCATCAGGTCAGCTCCCATCGTGTGCCCTGGGGGGTGTCCTCGACCTGCACGCCCAGGGCGCCGAGCTGGTCACGGATGGCATCGGCGGCGGCGTAGTCCTTGCGGGCGCGCGCCGCGGCACGCTGCTCCAACGCGAGCTGGACCAGGCCGTCGGTGGCCTCGGCCAGGCGGCGGTCGCCACCGGCGTCGGCCCACTGCGGGTCGAGCGGGTCGAGGCCCAGGACGCCGAGCATCCCCCGGACCTCGCGGAGCGCGCCGGCCACGCCGTCCTCGTCGCCTGCGGCCAGGGCGGTGTTGCCCCGGGTCACGGCGTCGTGCACGACCGCGATCGCGGCGGGGGTGCTCAGGTCGTCGTCCATCGCGGCGACGAACTCCTGCGGCAGGGCACCGGCGTCCGGCCGCTCCACCTCGGCGACCCGCTCCTGCGCCCGCGTCACGAACGACTCGATCCGCCGGTAGGCGACCCCGGCCTCTGCCAGCGCCGCCTCGGTGAACTCGATCGTGGAGCGGTAGTGCGGGGCGACGAGGTAGTAGCGCAGCTCGACCGGGCGCACCCGGCGGACGACCTCGTCGACCAGGGCGGTGTTGCCCAGCGACTTGCTCATCTTCTCGCCGCCCATTGTCACCCAGCCGTTGTGCAGCCAGTAGCGGGCGAACCCGTCACCGGCCGCCTGCGACTGCGCCCGCTCGTTCTCGTGGTGCGGGAAGCGCAGGTCCAGCCCACCGCCGTGCACGTCGAACTCCGCACCCAGGTACTTCTCGGCCATCGCCGAGCACTCCAGGTGCCAGCCCGGCCGGCCGCGCCCCCACGGGGTGGCCCAGGAGGCGGTCAGCGGCTCGCCGTCCTTGCCGCCCTTCCACAGCGCGAAGTCCCGGGGGTCGCGCTTGCGCTCGTCGGTCTCGGTGTCGGCGGCCGGCTGCAGGTCGCCGAGCTTCTGCCCGGTCAGCTCCCCGTACCCGGGGAACGAACGGACGTCGAAGTACACGTCGCCGTCGACGGCGTAGGCGTGCCCGCCGGCGATCAGCCGCTCGATCAGCGCCACCATCTCCGGCACGTGGCCGGTCGCCCGCGGCTCGTAGGTGGGCGGCAACGTGCCGAGGACGTCGTAGGCGCGGGTGGCGGCCCGCTCGTTCTCGTACGCCCAGGCCCACCACGGCACCCCGGCGGCGTCGGCCTTGGCCAGGATCTTGTCGTCGACGTCGGTGACGTTGCGGACGTAGGTGACCTCGTTGCCCCGGTGCAGCAGCCAGCGGCGCAGCACGTCGAAGGCGAGGGCGAAGCGCACGTGCCCGATGTGCGGCGGGCCCTGCACGGTCAGGCCACACACGTACATGGAGACCCGTCCTGCACGCAGGGGCGTGAAGTCACGCACGGCACGCGCGGCCGTGTCGTACAGGCGGAGGCTCACCGGATGGATTCTACGGGCGACCAGGCAGTGCTCCGGACCACGAGCGCCGTGGCCACCGCGGCCCGGCCCTCGCCGCGGCCGGTGAGGCCCAGCCCGTCGGTCGTCGTCGCGGTGACGCTGACCGGTGCGCCGAGCACCGCGGTCAGCACCCCCTCGGCCTCGGCCCGCCGCGGCCCCAGCTTCGGGCTGTTCCCGATCAGCTGAACGGCGACGTTCCCGATCGTCCAGCCGGCGGCCGCCAGCGTCTCCCGGACGTGCCCGAGCACCGCGGCCCCGCGAGCCCCGGCCCAGCGCGGGTCGTCGGTGCCGAGCAGCCCGCCGATGTCGCCCAGGCCGGCGGCGGACAGCAGGGCGTCGGTGAGCGCGTGGGCCACGACGTCGCCGTCGGAGTGCCCCGCGCAGCCGTCGACACCGGGCCACTCCAGGCCGGCCAGCCAGCAGGGGCGGCCGGCCTCGATCGGGTGGACGTCGCTGCCGATGCCCACCCGCGGCAGCGGAGAGGTCACCGGGTCACCTGCAGCTCGGCCAGCGCCAGGTCGTGCGCGACGGTGATCTTCGCGGCCCGCTCGTCGCCGGCGACGGTCTGCACCGGGACGCCGGCCGCGCGGACCACCGAGGCGTCGTCGGTGAACTCTGCGGCGGCGCCGTGGACCCGCGCATAGGCCTCGACGAGGGTCGCCCGGTCGAAGCCCTGCGGCGTCTGCACCCGGCGCAGCGACGCCCGCGGGACGTCGGACCCGACCACCCCGTCGGCGTCGACGACGACCGTGGTGTCGACGACCGGCAGGACCGGGACGACCGCCCGGGCGCCGGCGGCCAGGGCGGCGAGCACCCGGGCGACGACGTCCGGCGGGGTCAGCGGGCGGGCCGCGTCGTGCACCAGGACGGCGTCGGCCTGCTCGCGGGCAGCGGCCAGCGCCGCGCGGACCGAGGCGGTCCGGGTGTCGCCGCCGACCACGACGTGCACGTCGTCCGGGAGGACGACGGTGAAGGCCGCCCGCTGGGGCGCCGGGACGGCGACGACGACCTCGTCAACCCCGCCGGCGCGCAACGCGTCGACCGCCCAGCAGACCAGCGGCCGGCCGTCGAGGGCGACCAGCGCCTTGGGCAGTTCCGCCCCCAGACGCAGACCACTCCCGGCCGCTGCGACGATGCCGACAGCGTGCACGGGAGTGGTCTGGGTGGTTCTGCGGTCGAACTGCTGGCTCAGGAGGCCAGGACCTCGTCGAGGAGGATCTCGGCCTTGTCCTCGTTGGTGCCCTCGGCGAGCGCGAGCTCGCTGACCAGGATCTGCCGGGCCTTGGAGAGCATGCGCTTCTCGCCGGCGGACAGGCCGCGGTCCTTGTCGCGGCGCCAGAGGTCACGCACGACCTCGGCGACCTTGTTCACGTCGCCGGAGGCCAGCTTCTCGAGGTTGGCCTTGTAGCGGCGCGACCAGTTGGTCGGCTCCTCGGTGTGGGGGGCACGCAGCACCTCGAAGACCTTGTTCAGGCCCTCCTGGCCGACGACGTCGCGCACGCCGACGATCTCGGCGTTGTCCGCCGGGACGCGCACGGTGAGGTCGCCCTGGGCGACCTTGAGCACGAGGTAGGCCTTCTCTTCGCCCTTGATGGTCCGCTTCTCGATCGCCTCGATGAGCGCAGCGCCGTGGTGCGGGTAGACGACGGTCTCGCCGACAGTGAAGCCCATGTGTGTGTGACCCCTTTCGCTCACCCCAGGTTACCACGGGAGAATGCCGTCCGGCTCAGCAGACCGCGACAAAAGTGCTGGTCAGCGGCCTGACCGAGGTCAGCGAGGGGTTGACAGGGGGGTGGTCGGTGTGCAGTCGACAGGCACGGGGGGCCCGTCCCGCCCACTCGCGAGGGCGGCGGCGATGGCCCGCGCGACCCACCTCGAGCCCACGCTGGCCGTGACGGCGGTCGCCGTCCTGCTCGCGGTCGCGGCCGGTGTCCCCGCGGGCCGGACGGCGCTGGTCGGGGTGGCCGTCCTGGCTGGTCAGGCCTCGATCGGCTGGTGCAACGACTGGCTGGACGCCGACCGCGACCGGGCCGTCGGCCGCACCGACAAACCCGTGGTCAACGGTCTGGTCAGCCCGGTCCTGCTGCGCAACGCCACCGTGGTCGCCGTCGTCGTCGCCGTCCTGACGTCGCTGGCCCTGGGCGTCGTCCCGGGGCTGTTGCTGCTCGTGCTGGTCGCCAGCGGACTGGGCTACGACGCCGGCCTGAAGCGCACCGCACTGTCCCCCCTCCCCTACCTGACCGGGTTCGGCGCACTGCCCGCCGGCGTGGTCGCCGCCGCTCCCGGGGCGCCGCTCGCCCCCTGGTGGCTGGTCGCCGCCGGCGCCGCCCTCGGCGGTGCCGCCCACGTCGCCAACGTCGCCCCGGACGTCGACGACGACCTGGCCACCGGCGTGCGCGGACTGCCGCACCGGGTCGGTGCCGTGCCCTCCGCGGTCGCCGGCGCGCTGCTGCTCGGCGCCGCCACCCTGCTCCTGGTCCTCGGCCCGGCCGGTGCCCCCTCCCCCGCGGGCTGGATCGCCTGCATCGTCGCCGCCCCGGCCGTCGTGGTCGCGGCGATGGCCGGCGACCCGCGAGCCCGGCGACTGGCCTTCCCCGCGGTGATGCTGCTGACCGTGCTGGACGTCGTCCTGCTGCTGGCCGGGGGCGCCGCGCTGACCTAGGGGGCCTGCGTGCCGCGCAGCTGCTCCTGCTCCACGACCAGCTCGAGGTCCGTGAGCCGGCCGAGGCCGGCCAACGGCTGGCGCATCCGCTGGTTGCCCGCCAGCCGCTCCCGGTTGCGTTCGAGGAAGGACCAGTAGCCCGCCGTGAACGGGCAGGCGTCCGCACCGACGCGCTTCTTCGGGTCGTACCGGCAGCCGCCGCAGTAGTCGCTCATCCGGTCGATGTAGGCGCCGCCGGCGGCGTAGGGCTTGGTCGCCAGCACCCCGCCGTCGGCGTGCTGGCTCATGCCCACGACGTTGGCGACCATCACCCAGTCGTAGCCGTCGACGAACATGCGGTGGAACCAGTCGGTCATCGCCAGCGGCTCGATCCCGCGCTGGAGGGCGTAGTTGCCCAGCACCATCAACCGCGGGATGTGGTGCACCCAGCCGCGCTCCCGGACGTCGGAGAGCACCGAGGACAGGCAGTTCGCGTCGACCGCCTCGGCCGCCAGCTCGCCCATCCAGCCGGGCACCTCCTCGTGCGCCTGCAGCGCGTTGCCGTGCCGGTACTCCCGGCCCAGGTGCCAGTAGAGGTGCCAGATCCAGTCCCGCCAGCCCATCACCTGGCGGATGAGGCCCTCGACCGAGTTCAGCGGCAGCGGGTCGCCCTCGGCGACCGAGTCGCGGTGGGCCTGCTCGGTGCGGGCCACGACGTCGGCGGGGTCGACCAGCCCGAGGTTCATCGAGGCCGACAGCATCGAGTGGGCCAGCCACGGGTCACCGGCGAGCATGGCGTCCTCGTGCGGCCCGAAGGCCCGCAGCCGGTGCGCCAGGAAGTCCTCCAGGCGCTGCACCGTCTCGGCGTGGGTGACCGGGAAGAGCCGGGGACCGTCCTCACCGACGAAGGCGACGTCCCCGGCGGCCTCCCAGGCGTCCAGGTCGGCCCGCACCTGCTCGTCGATCTCGTCCTCGACCGGCCACTCCGGCGGCGGGGCGGGCACCCGGCCGTCGGCCGGCGGTGGCTCGCGGTTGTCGTGGTCGAGGTTCCAGGTGCCACCGACCGGCTCGGCGCCGTCCACCAGGACGTCGTGGGCCCGGCGGGCGGCGCGGTAGAAGTCGTCCATCAGCAGCCGCTGCCGGGACCGGCCCTCGGCCCAGCGACGGAAGTCCGCCTGCCGGGTCACGAAGCCGCGGGCCTCCAGCACCGTGACCCCCGGGCGCCGCAGGACGAAGTCCCGGGCCGGCCAGGTCGTGGGCGCGCACACCGACAGCGGCTCGCCGACCCGGTCGAGGGCCTCGGCGTAGCTGTCGGTCTGCAGGAAGACCGCCTGGTCGCCGAGCTCGGCGGCCCGGTGCCGCAGCGCCGACAGCAGCAGGTGCGCCTTCTGCCGGTGGAACCGCCGCCGGCGGAACACGCCGCGCGACTCGACCAGCAGGACCGGCTGTCCCGGCGCGTCGAGGAAGTGCGGACCGAGCTGGTCGGCGAAGCACCAGCGCCGGGTGTCGGGCGCGTGAGCTGGGAAGTCACCCACTGCCGGGTCCCCCGCCGCGGGCCCCGGACCACCTCCCGGAGCAGACCGCCGTGCCGCCATCGACCTCACCTCCCAGCGGACATCCTCAGCCGACGGTTACGCTCTGCGCGACTCGTCCACCGGCGTCCTCGGTGGTCGATCACGTCTTCTGGAGGTCGACGCTGTGAACCGCGCACTGCGCGCTGCCGCGATGGGTGCCCTGCTGCTGTCCCCGGTCGTGCTCACCGCCTGCAGCGCAGGCCAGGTGGCGCAGACCAACACCCAGGAGCAGAACGTCGGCAACAGCGCCGACGTCGGCGCGCTGAGCCTGCGCAACCTGCAGCTGCCCTACCCGACCGGCGGGCAGTACGCCAGCGGCAGCGACGCCCGGCTGGTGGGGGCGGTCGCCAGCACCGCCGCCAGCGACGACACGCTCGTCTCGATCACCGGCGAGGAGTTCGAGGACGTCGAGGTCGTCGACCCCTCCGCGGAGGCCGCGGCCGCCGACGGTGCCGCGAGCGACGACCTCGGCCTCACCGTCCCCGCTGACGGCGTGCTGCACCTCAGCGACGGCTCGGGCCCCGCGGTCACCCTGGTCGGCCTGGCCGAGGAGATCGGCGTCGGCCAGTACGTCGACGTCACGTTCACCTTCGAGGAGGCCGGCGAGGTCACCGTCGCCGTGCCCGTCGGCATCGCCTCCCGCGACCTGCCCCGCGGCGAGGGCTTCGACTTCCACCACGGCGAGGGCGAGGAGGCCGGCGGGTCCGAGTGACCTGCTCGTCCTCCGTTCCGCCCGGACTGTCGTACCCCGCCGCCACCATGGCGGCGTGCCAGCATCCGGTGTGAAGTCCGCCCGTCCTGCCCACCGGTGCTCCGAGTGCGGCTACACCTCGCCCAAGTGGGTGGGGCGCTGCCCGGAGTGCCAGGCCTGGGGCAGCATCCAGGAGGTCGGGGCGGTCGCCTCCTCGCTCCGTGCCGTCTCCGCCGGGCCGGTGAGCGCCAAGGCCCGGCCGATCGCCCAGGTAGAGCTCGCCGGGGCCCGCGCCGTGCCCACCGGGATCGCCGAGTTCGACCGGGTGCTGGGCGGCGGCCTGGTGCCCGGGGCCGTCCTCCTGGTCGCCGGCGAGCCGGGGGTCGGCAAGTCCACCCTGCTGCTCGAGGTCGCCCACCGGGTCGCCGCGGCCAACGGCCCGACCCTCGTCGTCTCCGGTGAGGAGTCGGCGGCCCAGGTCCGGCTGCGCGCCGAGCGGATCGGTGCCCTGCACGACGACCTCTACCTCGCCACGGAGACCGAGCTGTCCGCCGTTCTCGCCCACGTGGACGACGTGAACCCCTCCCTGCTGGTGCTCGACAGCGTCCAGACCGTCCGCTCCCCCGCGGTCGACGGCACCGACGGCGGGGCCACCCAGGTCCGCGCCGTGGCCAGCGCGCTCACCGCGGTCGCCAAGGGGCGCGGGATGACCACCATCCTGGTCGGCCACGTCACCAAGGACGGCGCGATCGCCGGCCCGCGGGCGCTGGAGCACCTGGTGGACGTGGTCATCTCCTTCGACGGCGAGCGGCACTCGACGCTGCGGATGATCCGGGCCACCAAGAACCGGTTCGGCCCGGCCGACGAGATCGGCTGCTTCGAGATCGGGGACGGCGGCGTCGTCGGGGTGCCCGATCCCTCGCACCTGTTCGTGTCCCGCCGGTCGGCACCGGTGCCCGGCAGCTGCGTGACGGTGACCATGGAGGGCAGCCGGCCGCTGCTGGCCGAGGTGCAGGCGCTGGTCGCCACGGCGGGTGGCGGCGGCTCGCCCCGGCGGGCGGTCAGCGGGCTGGACTCGCAGCGGGTCGCCATGATCAACGCCGTGGTGGAGCGGCGGGGTGGGGTCCGCCTCGCCGACGCGGACGTCTTCACCGCCTCGGTCGGCGGCGTGCGGATCGTCGAGCCCGCCGCCGACCTGGCGCTCGCCCTGGCGATCGCGTCGGCGTCCAAGGACCGACCACTGCCGCACGGGCTGATCGCGCTGGGCGAGGTCGGGTTGTCCGGGGAGATCCGCCGGGTCGGCGGCACCGGCCGCCGGCTGGGCGAGGCCGCCCGGCAGGGCTACACCGCCGCACTGGTGCCCGAGGACTCCGGACCGGCGCCGAAGGGCATGCGGCTGATCGAGGTGCCCGACATCGGTGCCGCGTTCGCCCGGCTCTGGTGACGCTGTGCGACCGGCACCGGCTCCCGTCCGCCCTCCGGATGACCCGAGGTGGTCAGCGCCGCACCCCCGCCCCGTAGAATCGGAGGCCGGACCACCGACCGTCAGGAGCGCTCGTGCCCCCCGCTGTGGACTCTGAGGCCGCACTGCGGGAACTGCTCGGTCGGATCGCCCCCGGCACCGCCCTCCGGGACGGACTGGAGCGGATCCTCGCCGGCCGCACCGGAGCGCTGATCGTGCTCGGTTACGACCGGGTGGTCGAGTCGCTGTGCACCGGTGGGTTCGCCCTGGACGTGGCGCTGTCGGCCACCCGGCTCCGCGAGCTGGCCAAGATGGACGGCGCGGTGATCGTCTCCTACGACGGCACCCGGATCGTCCGGGCCGGCGTGCACCTGATGCCCGACCCGACGATCCCCACCGAGGAGTCCGGCACCCGGCACCGCACCGCCGAGCGGGTGGCGCTGCAGACCGGGTTCCCGGTCATCTCGGTCAGCCAGTCGATGCACATCATCTCGGTGTACGTCGCCGGCCGGCGCTACACCCTCGAGCACCCGACCACGATCCTCGCCCGGGCCAACCAGGCCCTGGCGGCGCTGGAGCGCTACAAGCTCCGCCTCGATGAGGTCGCCAGCACGCTCTCCGCGCTGGAGATCGAGGACCTGGTCACCGTGCGCGACGCGATGAGCGTCAGCCAGCGGCTGGAGATGGTGCGCCGCATCGCCGACGAGATCGAGGGCTTCGTCGTCGAGCTGGGCACCGACGGCCGCCTGCTGGCCCTGCAGCTGGACGAGATGCTCGCCGGGGTCGAGGAGGACCGCGGCCTGCTGGTCCGCGACTACCTGCCCAGCGGCCGGCGGGAACGCTCCGGCGAGGAGGTGCTCGCCGACCTGCGGGCGCTGTCGGCCACCGAGCTGCTCGACCTCTCCGCCGTCGCCCGCTGTTACGGCCTGCCGACCTCGCCCGACGCCCTGGACTCCCCGGTCAGCCCGCGCGGCTACCGGCTGCTCGCCCGGGTGCCCCGGCTGCCGGCCAGCATCATCGACCGGCTGGTGGGGCACTTCGGTGGGCTGCAGAAGCTGCTGGCCGCCACCATCGAGGACCTGCTGGCCGTCGAGGGCGTGGGCGAGGCCCGGGCCCGAGGCATCCGCGAGGGCCTGTCCCGGCTCGCCGAGACCTCGATCCTCGACCGCTACTCCTGATCTCCCCCTCCCGAGGGGCCTATGCGGCGCCTCAGGTGAGGGTGAAGGCGGCGTCCGAGCTGGTGTCGGTGTCGAGCCGTCCGCGCAGCACGTAGTCGCCGGGCGGCGGGGCCACCCGCTCACCGGCACAGCCCGGGCTGCTGGTCAGCCCGCCCCACAGCACCGGGAAGGCCGCGGACTCCCCCGGCTGCAGCGTGCGCTGGTCGGTCGTTGCCTCCGGGAAGCAGTCGTTGCTGCCCCACACCCGGTTCGCCGCCGCGTCCAGCAGCACGATCTCCTGCAGCGCCTTGTCCAGGTCGCGGACGCAGGACACCGACGAGGTGTTCGTGACGACCAGGTCGAACGTCGGCTTGCTGCCGACCGGTGCGCTGGCCGGGTCCGGGCGTACCTCGACCGCGATCATCTCGTCGCCGCACGGTCCGCCGGCCACCTGCGCCGGCGGGGCCGCCACCTCGGCGGGAGGGTCTGCGGCAGGCGGCTCCGGCGCGGTCGTCGGCGGGATCGTGGGCACCTGGACAGCGGCCAGCGCGGGCACGACCTGCTCCAGGCCGGGGACCGGGGCAGCCGCTGCCCCGGACTCCACCACGACGTCCGCCGGGCTCTCGTCACCGGCGGTCGCGGCGGCCACGGCCACCCATCCCCCACCGCCGAGGACGCCCAGCGCACAGCCGAGAGCCAGCAGACGCCGCCGCCAGTAGACGGAGGCAGGCAGCGGGCCGACCGGGTGCAGCACGACGCGACGCTAACCGGCCGCCGACCGCACGCCGCCACGCCACGCCACGTCCGCCGGGGGGTGCGTCCTCCGGCCACCCGTCGCCCGCCGCGACTGCCCGGCGCGTGGTGACGCACCGTGGTGGGACGACCCGACCACCACCACGCCGGCGACCGCGCGGGCCGGGGCAGACTGGGTCCCTGTGAGCACTCCCCTGCCCGAGGCCGACGCCCCGGACGTCCCGGTCGGTGAGGTGGTCGTCGACTGGTACGCCGGCGCGGCCCGGGACCTGCCCTGGCGTACGCCCGGCATCGACCCGTGGGCGGTGCTGGTCAGCGAGGTGATGCTGCAGCAGACCCCGGTCGCCCGGGTCGAGCCGGTGTGGCGCGCGTGGCTGGAACGCTGGCCGACCCCTGCCCACCTGGCCGCCGCGTCCCCGGCCGACGTCATCCGGGCCTGGGGCAAGCTGGGCTACCCGCGGCGTGCCCTGCGGCTGCGGGAGGCCGCCGTCGCGATCAGCGAACGGCACGCCGGTGTCGTGCCGGCCGACGTCGCCGAGCTGGAGGCGCTGCCCGGGGTCGGCACCTACACCGCCCGGGCGGTCGCCTGTTTCGGGTACGGCACCCGCCAGCCGGTGGTGGACACCAACGTCCGCCGGGTCGTCGCCCGGCTGGTGCACGGCCGGGCAGAGGCGGCGCCGGCCCGCACCGCCGACCTCGCCGACATCGCCGCCCTGGCGCCGGTCGACGACGCCCGCGCCGTCCGGTTCTCGGTCGCGGTGATGGAGCTGGGGGCGCTCGTCTGCGTCGCCGGCACCCCGCGGTGCGGGGTCTGTCCGGTGCGCGAGCGCTGCGCCTGGCGGCTGGCCGGCTCCCCCGCCCATGACGGCCCCGCGCGGCGGGTGCAGAAGTTCGCCGGCACCGACCGGCAGGTCCGCGGGCGGCTGCTGGACGTGCTGCGCGCGGCACCCGAGCCGGTCCCGGCCGAGGCGCTCACCCCGGCCTGGGACGACGCCGCGCAGCGCTCCCGGTGCCTGGACTCACTGCTGGTCGACGGACTGGTCGAGCAGACCCCCGACGGCCGGTTCACGCTCCCCCACTGACCCACCCACCCGGCTCCGCGAGAGCGCGGTGCTTGATCGAGCGAAAGCGCGGGGGTTCCTGGCGTCGGCTGACACGACGAAGGGCCGCCCCCCGCAGCTGCGGAGGACGGCCCTTCGTCATGACCCGTCCGAGGACGGGCGTGTTGTCACTCGGCCTGGGCTGCCGCCGGCCCGTCGTCCTCGCCGTCGGCGCCGGTGAGGGCGACGGGCGGGGTGTCGGGCAGGTCGACCGGCTTGGCCTCACCACGGAAGGTGAAGGTCGAGGCGGTCGGGTCGGCGTTCTCCTCGACGTCCACCACGATGATCTGACCAGCGGTCAGCTCGCCGTAGAGGATCTTCTCCGAGAGCGCGTCCTCGATCTCCCGCTGGATGGTCCGGCGCAGCGGCCGGGCACCCAGGACCGGGTCGAAGCCACGGGCGGCGAGGAGCTTCTTCGCCGCCGGGGTGACCTCCAGGGACATGTCCTTGTTCGACAGCTGCGTCTCCAGCCGGGCGAGCATGAGGTCCACGATGTGGATGATCTCGTTCTCGGTGAGCTGGTGGAACACGACGATGTCGTCGATGCGGTTGAGGAACTCCGGCCGGAAGTGCTGCTTGAGCTCCTCGTTGACCTTGAGCTTCATCCGCTCGTAGTTGCTCTGGTTGTCGTTCCCGGCCTGGAAGCCGAGGCCGACGGCCTTGGAGATGTCCCGCGTACCGAGGTTCGTGGTCAGGATCAGGATCGTGTTCTTGAAGTCCACGATCCGGCCCTGGCCGTCGGTCAGCCGGCCGTCCTCCAGCACCTGGAGCAGCGTGTTGAAGACATCGGCGTGCGCCTTCTCGATCTCGTCGAAGAGGACCACCGAGAAGGGCTTGCGCCGCACCTTCTCGGTCAGCTGGCCACCCTCGTCGTAGCCGACGTAGCCGGGAGGGGCACCGACGAGCCGCGACACGGTGAACTTGTCGTGGAACTCGCCCATGTCGATCTGGATGAGGGCGTCGTCCTCGCCGAAGAGGAACTGCGCGAGCGCCTTGGCCAGCTCGGTCTTACCGACACCCGAGGGGCCGGCGAAGATGAACGAACCGCCGGGACGACGGGGGTCCTTGAGGCCCGCCCGCGTGCGCCGGATCGCCTGGCTGACGCTCTTGATGGCCTCTTCCTGGCCGATGATCCGCTTGTGGAGCTCGTCCTCCATGCGGAGCAGACGCGAGGTCTCCTCCTCGGTGAGCTTGAACACCGGGATGCCGGTCCAGTTGGCGAGGACCTCGGCGATCTGCTCGTCGTCGACCTCGGCGACGACGTCCATGTCGCCGGCCTTCCACTGCTTCTCGCGCTCGGCCTTCTCGCCCAGCAGCTGCTTCTCCGTGTCCCGGAGGGCAGCGGCCTTCTCGAAGTCCTGGGCGTCGATCGCCGACTCCTTCTCGCGGCGGATGCCGGCGATCCGGTCGTCGAACTCGCGCAGGTCCGGCGGGGCGGTCATCCGCTTGATGCGCATCCGGGCGCCGGCCTCGTCGATCAGGTCGATCGCCTTGTCCGGGAGGAAGCGGTCGGAGATGTACCGGTCGGCCAGCGTAGCGGCAGCCACCAGGGCGCTGTCGGTGATGCTGATCCGGTGGTGCGCCTCGTAGCGGTCGCGCAGGCCCTTGAGGATCTCCACCGTGTGGGCGAGGGTCGGCTCGCTGACCTGGATGGGCTGGAAGCGGCGCTCGAGAGCGGCGTCCTTCTCCAGGTGCTTGCGGTACTCGTCCAGCGTGGTCGCACCGATGGTCTGCAGCTCACCGCGGGCCAGCATCGGCTTGAGGATGCTCGCCGCGTCGATCGCGCCCTCGGCAGCGCCCGCCCCGACGAGGGTGTGGATCTCGTCGATGAACAGGATGATGTCGCCGCGGGTGCGGATCTCCTTGAGGACCTTCTTCAGCCGCTCCTCGAAGTCACCGCGGTAGCGGGAACCGGCGACGAGGGCGCCCAGATCGAGGGTGTAGAGCTGCTTGTCCTTCAGCGTCTCGGGCACCTCGCCCTTGACGATGGCCTGGGCCAGGCCCTCCACGGCGGCGGTCTTGCCGACGCCGGGCTCGCCGATGAGCACCGGGTTGTTCTTGGTGCGGCGGGAGAGCACCTGCATGACCCGCTCGATCTCCTTGGCCCGCCCGATGACCGGGTCGAGCTTGGAGTCGCGAGCGGCCTGGGTCAGGTTGCGGCCGAACTGGTCGAGGACCAGCGAGGTCGACGGGGTGCCCTCGGCGGGCCCGCCGGCGGCGGCCGGCTCCTTGCCCTGGTAACCGCTCAGCAGCTGGATGACCTGCTGGCGGACACGGTTGAGGTCGGCACCCAGCTTGACCAGGACCTGGGCGGCGACGCCCTCGCCCTCGCGGATCAGGCCGAGCAGGATGTGCTCGGTGCCGATGTAGTTGTGGCCGAGCTGCAGCGCCTCGCGCAGCGACAGCTCGAGGACCTTCTTGGCGCGCGGCGTGAAGGGGATGTGACCGGACGGGGCCTGCTGACCCTGGCCGATGATCTCCTCCACCTGCTGGCGGACGCCCTCCAGCGAGATGCCGAGGGACTCCAGCGCCTTGGCGGCGACACCCTCACCCTCGTGGATCAGGCCCAGGAGGATGTGCTCGGTGCCGATGTAGTTGTGGTTGAGCATCCGGGCCTCTTCTTGCGCCAGGACGACCACGCGACGGGCTCGGTCGGTGAACCGTTCGAACATCTGCTGTATCTCCCTCTGACCGGCTGGACCTGCTGTGCTCGTGTCCCCAGCAGGGGACGGTGGACACCCGACGTACGTCGGCGCGCTGGGGCACCGGTCGTTCCACTGTAGTTCGCACCACCCGATCGGCGTCGAGACGAGGCCGTCGGACCGCTCGGAGGGCTCGATGGAGACAACTGTCGTCCCAGGAGTGGTGTTCCGCCGCGGTTACGCCGTCAGCGGACGCACGACGGCCCGGCACCTCGATGAGGTGCCGGGCCGTCGTGATGCCCCTCCTGCAGACAGGAGGGTTCTTCGTCAGTGCGCGGCCTCGTAGGCCTCGACGACGCTGGCCGGGATGCGGCCGCGGTCGCTGACCTCGTGCCCGTTCTTGCGCGCCCAGTCGCGGATCGCGCCGGCCTGCTCGCGGTCCATCCGGCCACCGCCGCCGGTCGCGCGGGAACGGCCGGCACCGGAGGCGCGGGTGCCGCGGCTGCTCACCTTGCGAGCGGCCGAGACGTACTTCCCGAAGACGTCACGCATCTCCGAGGCGTTCTTCTCCGACAGGTCGATCTCGTACGTCGTCCCGTCGAGGGCGAAGGTGACCGTCTCGTCAGCGGAGATGCTGTCGTCGAGGTCGTCGCTCAGGATCACCTGGACCTTGCGTGCCATTTGTCTGCTCACTCCTGTTGCTACGGGCATGTGGACCGTCGAAATTGCTGCCCCGTGTTCGACGCCAGCCATTGCACCACAGTGGGTGCCAATTCCGCCAATCCCGTTGCATTTCCCCAGGAGAATGACCCGGACAGGTGACCTATTGGTGCAGTGGGCGCACCAAGGGGAACAGGATCGTCTCCCTGATGCCGAGTCCGGTGAGGGTCATCATCAAGCGGTCGATCCCCATGCCGACACCCGCGGTGGGCGGCATCCCGTACTCGAGCGCCTCGAGGAAGTCCTCGTCCAGCTGCATCGCCTCGGCGTCACCGGCCGCGGCCAGCAGTGCCTGCTGGGTGAGGCGCTCCCGCTGGACGACCGGGTCGACCAGCTCCGAGTAGCCGGTGCCGCGCTCGATCCCGCCGATGTAGAGGTCCCACTTCTCCGCCACGCCGGGGTCGGTGCGGTGGGCGCGGGTCAGCGGCGAGGTGTCGATCGGGTAGTCGATGACGAAGGTCGGCGCCTGGAGGGTGTGCTGCACCAGTGCCTCGAACAGCTCCTCGACGACCTTGCCGGGCAACCAGGCAGGGTCGACGCCCACCTCGTGCCGGGCGGCGATCTCACGCAGCCGCTCGACCGGGGTCTGCGGGGTGACCTCCTCGCCGACGGCATCCGAGACCACCGAGTACAGCTTGACCTGCGGCCATTCCCCGGAGAGGTCGACCTCGGTGCCGTCGTTGTGTCGCGCCACGTGGTCGCCGAACAGGGCCGCACAGCATTCCTGGACGAGTTCCCGGGTGATGCGGGCGCCGTCGGTGTAATCGCCGTGGGCGGCATAGAACTCGAGCATCGCGAACTCCGGCGAGTGCGAGGAGTCGGCGCCCTCGTTGCGGAAGTTCCGGTT
The DNA here is from genome assembly GCF_947486615.1 of uncultured Modestobacter sp. Lineage (GTDB taxonomy): Bacteria > Actinomycetota > Actinomycetes > Mycobacteriales > Geodermatophilaceae > Modestobacter. The sequence continues at coordinate 83,069 of NZ_CANKUD010000007.1, read as the reverse complement.
GATCTCGAACACCCGGTCGAGCCCGCCGACGATGCAGCGCTTGAGGAACAACTCGGGGGCGATGCGCAGGTAGAGGTCGAGGTCGAACGCGTTCATGTGCGTGCGGAACGGCCGGGCGGTGGCGCCACCGTGCACGGTCTGCAGCATCGGCGTCTCGACCTCGAGGAACTGCCGCCGGGTCAGCCCGGCCCGCAGCGTGGCGTTCACGGTCGCGCGCTGGGCGACGGTGCGGCGGGCCTCGTCGCGCACGATGAGGTCGACGTAGCGGCGGCGGACCCGCAGCTCCTCGCTCATCGGCTTGTGCGCCACCGGCAACGGCCGCAGCGCCTTGGCCGCCAGCTGCCACGAGTCGGCGAACACCGACAGCTCGCCGCGCCGCGACGTCCCGACCTCGCCGGTGACGAGCACGTGGTCACCCAGGTCGACGTCGGCCTTCCAGGCCGCGAGCGCTTCCTCGCCGACCCGGTCGATCGACAGCATGACCTGCAGCTCGGTGTCGCCCTCGCGGAGCGTGGCGAAGCAGAGCTTGCCGGTGTTCCGGGAGAAGATCACCCGCCCGGTCACGCCGACCTGGTCGCCGGTCATCGTGTCCGGCTCCAGGTCGGGGTGCGCGGCACGGACGTCCGCCAGGCCCGTCGTCCGGGCGACGGTCACCGGGTAGGGGTCGATGCCGGCCTCGCGCAGCCGGTCCAGCTTGGCCCGCCGGACCCGCAGCTGCTCCGGGAGTTCGTCGTCGGGCAGGCTGGACGGTTCCTCACTCACGGGGGCGAGCCTACGGGCGACCGGACGACGCCCCGCCACCGCTGGCCCCACCGGAGGACCGGTGGCGGGCGAAGGCCAGCCGCAGGCCGTGCACGGTGAGATCCGGCTCACGCTCCCCGATCGACCGACAGCTGTCCGCGATCAGCCGGTGCAGCCCGCCGGTGGCCACCACCAGCGGAGCCGCCCCGAACTGGACGACCAGCTCGGCGGCGATCCGGTCGACCAGCCCGTCCACCAGGCCGGCGAAGCCCAGGACCAGCCCGGACTGCAGCGCGGCCACGGTGTTCTTCCCGATCGCCTGCGGCGGCACGCTGAGCTCCACCGACCGCAGCTGGGCGGCACGGGTGGCCAGCGCCTCCAGGCTCACCTCCACCCCGGGGGCCAGCGCACCGCCCAGGAACTGCCCGTCCGGACCGACCGCGTCCACGTTGGTCGAGGTGCCGAAGTCGACGACCACGACCGGCCGGCCGGTGCCGTCGGGGCGCCGCCCGTACAGCTCGTGGGCGGCCAGCGCGGTGACCACGCGGTCGGCGCCCACCTCGCGCGGGTTGTCCACGTGCAGCGGCACGCCGGTGCGCACCCCCGGCCCGATCAGCGTCACCGGGACGGCGAGCCGGTCCAGCAGCTGGCGCAACGCGGGCAGCAGGGCCGGGACGGTCGAGCAGGCGGCCACGCCGGTCACCTCGGTGTCGCGCAGCAGCGCCCGCCACAGCATGTGCAGCTCGTCGGCGGTGGCGTGCGGGGCGGTGGTCACCCGCCAGCAGTCGACCCGGCGGTCGCCGTCGAAGGTGGCCAGCACCGTCTGGCTGTTGCCGACGTCCACGGTGAGCAGCACGTCAGTCCGTCCGCAGGTCGAGCGCCAGATCGAGGATCGGCGAGGAGTGCGTGAGCGCGCCGACGGAGAGGTAGTCGATGCCGGTGTCGGCGACCTCCCGCGCGACGTCGAGGGTCAGCCCGCCGGTGGCCTCCAGGTCGACGTCCAGGTCACCCACCAGCGCGACGGCCTGCCGCAGCTGGTCGGGGGTCATGTTGTCCAGCAGCAGGAAGTCCGCGCCCGCGTCGATCGCCTCGCCGACCTGGTCCAGGGTGTCGCACTCGACCTGCACGGTGACCCGGGGTGCGCGCTCGCGGACCAGCGCCACGGCCGCGGCCACCGAGCCGGCCGCGGCGACGTGGTTGTCCTTGACCATCGCCACGTCGTAGAGGCCCATCCGCTTGTTCGACCCGCCGCCGCAACGCACCGCGTACTTCTCCAGTGGCCGCAGCCCCGGCGTGGTCTTGCGGGTGTCCAGGACGACGGCGCCGGTGCCGGCCACCGCGTCGACCCAGGCCCGGGTGGCGGTGGCGATGCCGCTGGCCCGGCTGGCGATGTTCAGCGCGCTGCGCTCGGCCGCCAGCAACGCGCGCACCGGACCGCGCACGGTGAGCAGCACGTCGCCGCGGCGCACCCGGTCGCCGTCCGCTGCGCCGGCGGTGAGGGTCGCGCCGGGGGCCAGCCGGGTGAACACCCGGGCGGCCACCGGGAGCCCGGCGACGACGCCGTCGGCGCGAGCGACCAGGTCCGCGGTGCCGAACCGGGTGCCGGGCACGGTGGCGGCGCTGGTCACGTCGTAGCCGACGGCGACGTCGGGGGCGCTGGGCAGCGGGGCGCCGCCGGTGAGGTCCTCGGTGAGGGTCCGTTCGACCAGCTCGCCGACCCAGCCGGCGTCCAGCCCGGTGCCGGTCAGGTCGGTGGGGTCGGAGGGCAGCGCGCGGGTCGCCGGTGTGGTCACCGGGTCATGCTCGCTCACCAGTCCACCGCCACGGGGGTGCCGACCGGACGGCGGGTCAGCTGCACCACGCCGTCGGCGTCCAGCCGGACGTCCAGGTGCACCCGCCAGTCGTCGGTGGCGTCGGGGTGGTCCTCCCGCCAGTGGCAGCCGCGGGTCTCCTGCCGGGCCGCGGCCGCGGCGGTGATCGCGGTGGCCACGGTGAGCAGGTCGGTGGTCTCCCAGCCGGGCACCCCCGGGACGGCGGTGGTCCGCTCGGCCAGCGCCGCCAGCCGGCCGGCCGCCTCGGCGAGCCCCGCGCCGCTGCGCAGCGCGGCGACCCGGGCGGACATGGTCGCGGTCAGCGGGCCGCGGGCGGCGACGTCGACCAGGCCCTCGGGCCGGTCGTCGGCCGGGGCGTCCGGGGCGGGCACCGGCAGCTCCCGGGCCAGCGCCGCACCGATCCGACCGGCGAAGACCAGGCCCTCCAGCAGCGAGTTCGACGCCAGCCGGTTGGCCCCGTGCACACCGGTGCAGGCGACCTCGCCGCAGGCGTAGAGCCCCGGGACGGTGGTGCGGCCGGTCAGGTCGGTGGCCAGCCCCCCGGAGGCGTAGTGCGCGGCGGGGGTGACCGGCACCAGGTCGGTGACCGGGTCGATGCCGGCCGCCCGGCAGCGGGCCACGATGGTCGGGAAGCGGTCGGCGAGGCCGGGGACCGCGCGGGCGTCCAGCCAGACGTGGTCGACGCCGTCGCGCAGCTGCACCCGGGTGATCGCCTTGGCCACCACGTCGCGCGGCGCCAGCTCGGCCAGCGGGTGCACCCCGGGCATGAACCGCTCACCGGCGCCGTCCCGCAGCAGGGCGCCCTCCCCGCGCAGCGCCTCGCTGACCAGCGGCTGCTGCCCGCGGGCGTCCGGGCCCAGGTAGAGCGACGTGGGGTGGAACTGCACGAACTCCAGGTCGGTGGCGACCGCCCCGGCGCGCAGACCGAGGGCCACCCCGTCGCCGGTGGAGACGCCCGGGTTGGTGGTCGCGGCGTAGACCTGCCCCATGCCACCGGTGGCCAGCACCACCGCCCGGGAGCGCACCGCACCCACGCCGTCCGCGCTGCCCTCGCCCAGCACGTGCAGGGTCACCCCGGCGGCCCGCCCGGCGGCGTCCCGCACCAGGTCGAGCACCATCGCGTGCTCGACCAGCGTCACCCCGGGGTCGGCGGCCACCGCGTCGCGCAGCGCGCGCTGCACCTCGGCGCCGGTGGCGTCGCCGCCGGCGTGCACGATCCGGTCGGTGGAGTGCCCGCCCTCCCGGGTCAGCAGCAGCCGGCCGGTCGGGTCGCGGTCGAAGGCGGCGCCCCAGCTGATCAGCTGGTGCAGCCGCTCCGGCCCCTCGGTGACCAGCGCCTGGACCGCGGCCGGGTCGCACAGCCCGACCCCGGCCACCTCGGTGTCCTGGGCGTGGGCGGCCGGGGTGTCGGCCGGGTCGAGGACGGCGGCGATCCCGCCCTGCGCCCAGCGGGTGGAGCCGTCGTCCACCTCGACCTTGGTGACGACGGCGACCGACAGCCCGGCGGCGCGGGCGTGCAGCGCCACGCAGAGCCCGGCGACCCCGGACCCCACCACGCAGACGTCCGCGGTCAGCTCCCAGCCCGGGACCGGGGCGCGCAGCCGCAGGGGCAGGCCGGTCACCGGCTCCGCGGCGGGGGTCACCGGATCGGGACGCCGAGCGGTGGAAGGACCCCGTCCTGCCCTCCGCTCGCAGGCTCGCGAGGGAACCCGGGACGGGGCCGAGGACGCTCGACCGCCAGCGGGCTCCGTTCGTGGTCCTCGGCCCCGGGCACCGGGGCGGAGGGGTCGGCGCCCAGCTCGACGACGCGGTTGTCGCCGTCCACGTGCACGACCTTCGGGAGGTACGACTTCGCCTCGGTCTCGTCCATCAGGCCGTAGCTGATCAGGATCACCAGGTCACCGGGGTGCACCAGGTGCGCCGCGGCGCCGTTGATGCCGAGCACGCCGGTCCCCCGCTCCCCGGGGATCACGTAGGTCTCCAGCCGGGCGCCGTTGGTCACGTCGACGATCGCCACCTGCTCGCCGACCAGCAGGTCGGCGGCGTCCATCAGGTCCTCGTCGACGGTGACCGACCCGACGTAGTGCAGGTCGGCCTGGGTCACCGTGGCGCGGTGGATCTTGCTCTTGAGCATGGTGCGCATCATCGGGGACTCCCCAGTTCTACGGCCGTGTTGTCGATCAGTCGGGTGCTGCCGGCGCGGGCGGCGACCAGCAGTCGAGCGGGGCCGGTGGCGGGTGCCGGTCCCAGGTCTGGATCGGTCAGTTCCAGGTAGTCCTGAAGCAGACCGGGCGCGGCGGCCAGCACCTCCCGGGCGGCGGCGAGGACGGCGCCGGCACCGTCCGGCCCGGCGGCGGCACCGGCCCGGAGTGCCCTGGACAACGCCGCCGCGGTGCTGCGCTGTTCCGGGGAGAGGTAGCGGTTGCGGGAGCTCAGCGCCATGCCGTCGTCCTCGCGGACCGTGGGCACCCCGACGACCTCGGTGCCCAGCGCCAGCTCGCGGGCCATCGCCCGGATCAGCGTGAGCTGCTGGTAGTCCTTCTCGCCGAACACCGCGACGTCGGGGCGGACCAGCCCGAACAGCTTCGCCACCACGGTGAGCACGCCGGCGAAGTGGCCGGGCCGGACGGCGCCCTCGAGGACGTCGCCCAGCGGGCCGGGCTGCACGGTCACGCCCAGCGGCCCGGGCGGGTAGACCTCGTCGACCGGCGGGTGGAAGACCAGGTCGGCGCCCTCCTCGGCCAGCGCGGCGAGGTCGGCGTCCCAGGTGCGGGGGTAGCGGTCGAAGTCCTCCCCCGGCCCGAACTGGGTGGGGTTGACGAACACCGAGACGACCACGCTGCCGCCGCGTTCCCGGGCGGCGCGCACCAGCGTGCGGTGCCCCTCGTGCAGCGCGCCCATGGTCGGCACGAGCACCACCGGGCCGGGCAGCTCCGCGCGGCGGGCCTGCAGCTCGGCGGTGGTCTCGGCGACCGCCGGGCGGGTCGTGACGGTCATCGCGCGGCCTCCTCGGCCGAGTCGAGCAGGTCCAGCAGCGGCGTCCCCTCGTGCCGGCGGAGCCGGCCCGACGCCAGCGCCCGCTCGGTGGTCCGCCGGGCCATGGCCACGTAGGCGTCGACCGAGGACGGCGCCCGCTCGGTGAGCGTCTGCAGGTGGGCGGCGACCGTGCCGACGTCCCCCCGGCTGACCGGGCCGGTGAGCGCCTGGTCACCGCGGCGCAGACCGCCCTCCAGCGCGGCGGTCAGCAGCGGGGTGAGCACCCGGGCCGGGTCGTCGACTCCGGCGGTGCGCAGCAGGTCGGCGGCCTCGGCGACCAGGGTGACCAGGTGGTTGGCGCCGGTGACCAGGGCCACGTGCCAGAGCCCGCGGTCGCCCTCGGCGACCCAGACCGGCTCGCCGCCCATCTCCAGCACGAGGGTCTCGGCGACGGCCCGGTGCTCCGGCCGGCTGGTCACGCCGAAGGGTGCGGCCACCAGCCGGTCGAGGTCCTCGGGCCCGCCGGAGAAGGTCATCACCGGGTGCAGCGCGAGGGAGAGGACGCCGGCGCGCTCGGCCGGCGCCAGGACGGCGAGGCCGTGCGCGCCCGAGGTGTGGAAGAGCAGCTGGCCGCGGCGCCACGCGCCGGTCTCGGCCAGCCCGGTGACCAGCCCGGACAACGTGTCGTCGGGGACGGCGAGCACGACCAGGTCGCTGGTGGCGACCACCTCGTCGGCGGGGCGCAGGGGGACGCCGGGCAGCAGCCGGGCGGCGCGCCGCTGCGAGTCGGTGGACAGGCCGGCGGCGGCGACCACGTCGTGGCCCGCGGCGGCGAGCGCGGCGCCGAGCACGGCGCCGACCCGGCCGGCGCCGACGACGCCCACCCGGAGGCGGGCGGGGGCAGCCGCGGCGGGGAGCAGCCCGGCGGCGGGCAGGACGGCTGGGCGCGTGCGGTCGGCCGCGCGCGGGGGACGGTTCGACATCCCGGTGCACCTCTCGTTCCAGTCCCTGGCGGGTACCGGACTCGGATCGCGTCGGCCCACGTCGTCGTGGACCGGGGTGGAGCTGGTGGTGCGGTGGCGCTGGAGAGCCGGCGGTTCGGTCCGCTGCGGCCACCGGGAGGTGTGCCACGCGGAGGTTGCCGCCGGAGGCGAGTCTGTGCCTCCCCGGTGCCCCCGGCAACGCTGCCGGGGTGTGTCCTGACTCACCCGGGCGCCCGGACGCCCGGCCGCACGGCCCGTTACGTTGAGCCGGCGCCGGCAGCGGAGCCGGCTCGGACCAGCAGGAGGAGCACGGTGAGCAGCTTCGAGGGACGCACCGCACTGGTGACCGGTGCGAGCCGGGGCATCGGTCTCGGCATCGCCCAGGCACTGGTCGACCGCGGCGCCCGGGTGGTGATCACCGCCCGCAAGCCCGAGGCGCTCGCCGAGGCGGTGGAGACCCTCGGCGGCCCGGAGAAAGCGGTCGCCGTCGCGGGCAACGCCGGGGACGCCGAGCACCGGGCGGAGGCCGTCCGCACCGCGATCGACACCTTCGGCAGCCTGGACGTGCTGGTCGGCAACGTCGGCATCAACCCGGTCTTCGGGCCGCTGATGGACGCCCCGCTGGAGGCCTTCCGCAAGATCCTGGACACCAACGTCGTCTCCAGCCTCGGCCTGGTGCAGGAGGCCTGGAAGGCGTGGATGTCCGAGCACGGCGGCTCGGTGCTGATCGTGGCGTCGGTGGCCGGGCTCAAGTCCAGCGAGGGCATCGCCGCCTACGGGGTCAGCAAGGCCGCGCTGATCAACCTGACCACGCAGCTGGCCGTGGAGCTGGGCCCGAAGGTGCGGGTCAACGCCGTCGCCCCGGCCGTGGTGAAGACCCGGTTCGCCGAGGCGCTGTTCACCGGCCGCGAGGACGAGCTGGGCGGCCAGTACCCGGTCGGCCGGCTCGGCGTGCCCGAGGACATCGGCGAGGCGGCCGCCTACCTGCTCAGCGACCAGGCGGGCTGGGTCACCGGTCAGACGCTGGTGCTCGACGGCGGCGCGCTCTCCCGCGGCCCGATCTGAAGAAGGACCCCCTTGCCCCCCACCACTCGCGAGCTCGCGGCGGGGCCCTGCAAGGGGGCCGCCGGGGGCCGAGGGCTGGGATGGTGAGAGCCGGCTACCGCTGGCCGAGCACCCGGGCGAGGACGTCGTCGGCGGCGTCCTCGCCCTCCTCGCGGTAGCGGCGCCGCCGGGACCGCGCACCGCTGGGCGCCTCGACCCCGCTCTCGGCCAGGATCTGCTCCAGCCGCGCGTGGCCCTGCGCTCCGGGCTCCGCCACCGGCGGTGCCGGGTCCGGCGTGGCCGTCGGGCCCTCGGCGGATCCGGACCACGACGGTGCCGACCACGCCTCTGCCGGGCTGTCGGACCAGGACGACGCCCCCGTCGAGGGCGCCGGCTCGGTGCCCGCACCGTGGGACACCCGCCGCCAGGACGGTTCGTCGTCGGACGGCGTCCCCCACGACGGAGTCGAGTGCGCCGGGGTGTCGTGGGACGGGGCCCCGGACGACGGGGACCCCCACGACGACTCCCCGGACGACTCCGCGTACGACGACTCCCCGTACGAGGACACCTCGGACGAGGGCTGCTCGGACGAGGGCTGCTCGGACGAGGGCTGCTCGGACGACGGCGCGCCCCACGACGACGCGGTCCAGGACGGTTCCTCGTCGGTGACGGACCCGTACGAGGGGTCCCACGACGACGCCCCGGTGGACGAGGACTCCCAGGACGACGTGCCCTGCCGGGACCCCTCGGAAGAGGGCGAGTCCCACGACGACGCCCCGTGGGACACGTCAGCCGGAGTCGTCCCCCACGAGGGCGCTCCCCACGAGGGCGTCTCCCACGCGGGCGTCCCGCTGGCGGGGGCGGCGTGCGACGCCCCGGGGACCCGGTCGGTCGCCCACCCGTCGGACGACGGCAGCTCCACCGACCGCGACCCCCACGACGGCGTCTCGTCGACCGACCCCGGTGCCTGCTCCCAGGACGACTGGTCCCAGGACCGCGACTCCCACGGCGCGGGCGTCTCCCCCGTGGACCCGACCGCCGCCGAACCGGTCGCAGCCGCCGGGGCGACCGACTCCTGCGCTAGCGGGCTCGACTCCCACCAGGGCGTCTCGGCGGGTGTCTCGGCGGGTGTCTCGGCGTCGCTCGCCGTCGGCGTCCAGGTCGCCCAGGCCGGCCGATCGGCCGCGGCGCCCGGGGTCTGCTCGGCCGCGGCGTGGCTGCGCCGGGGCCCTACGGGGCGGGCCGTGCCCTCGTCCTCCGGTTCGGCGGCCCGGCGGTGCCGGCGCCGCGGCGGGTCGACCGAGACCACCGGTGCCGGCTCGCGGGACAGCACGGGCTCGCGGGGCGGTGCGGGCGGCGGGACAGCCGGGAGGCCGCCCATCGAGCGGCCGACCTCGCGCAGCACCGCCGCGTCGGGCAGCATCTCGTCCCGGCGTGCGTCGTCCCCGCGTGCATCGTCCCCGCGTGCATCGTCCCGACGGTCGTCGTCGATCAGGGACCTGTCGCCCAGCCACTCCAGCGGTGACTTGGGGCTGGGCTCGACCCAGGGCTCCAGCACCGACTCCTCGACCAGCCACGCCAACGGGGAGGGCGGCGGCTCGGCCGCCCGGCGCGGCGCAGCGGCCGGGGGCACCGGCGGCTGGGGCACCGCGATCACCCGCGGCGCGGGGTCGGCGGGAGCGGGCGTCACGGCGGCGAGGTCGACCCGGGTGGACTCCCAGGAGTCGACGTCCCAGCCGACCGCCGGTGACTCCCAGGGCGAGACGTCCAGCGACCGCGGGCTGCCGGCCTCCGGGGAGGGGTGAGCCGGCCCGCGGACCGACTGGGCGCGCATGACCATGCGCTCGACCAGCAGCTCGCCGGACAGCTGCTCGGTCAGCTCGCTGCGCATCCGGCCCAGGTCGGCGCGCAGCTCCGCCAGCCCGGCGAGCTCGGCGCGCACCTGGCCGAGCTCGGCCAGCTCGCCACGGATCTCGGTGAGCGCCCGCAGCTCGGTGCGCAGTTCGGTCACCGCGGCGAGGTCCTGCTCCAGGCGGGAGAGCCCGGCGAGCTCGCTGCGCAGCCGGGTCAGCTCGCCACGCATCCCCTGCTCGGCCTCCTGCCGCAGCCGGCTCTCCAGCTCGAGCTGGTGCTCGTGCCGGGCGGCGACCTCGCGCTCCAGCTCCAGCTCGTAGGCGTGGCGGAGCTCCGCCTCGCGGGCCGCGGCGGCCGCCTGGTCGCCGCGACGGCTGCTGGCCAGGAAGGCGGCGATGACGAAGGCCCAGCAGACCGCGAGCAGGGCGACCCGCAGGTACAGGGGGTCGTCGGTGAAGAAGACCGCGACGGTCGCGCCGCCGGCCAGGACCAGGCCGGCAGCCAGCCAGCCGCGCCGGCCCGACGGGCTCACCAGGTCGTCGCCGGGCTCCGGCAGCTCGGGCAGCGGCCGGTCCACGGCAGGGCGGTCCACGACAGGGCGGCCCACAGCAGGGCGGCCGACGACGGCTCGGCCCACGGCCGGGCGGTCGGCCTGGAGGGGCTCGGCCTGGAAGGGCTCGGCGACGGGACGAGGGGTGGGCCGTGCGGCACCCGGGCGCTGCGGGACCGGTGGGAGGGGTCCTCGACCGGGACCGCTGTCGTCCCGACGACCTGCCATGGCCGTCACCTTACGGTGACCGACCGCGTTCGCGGCGTCATCCGCGCCGGTGGCGCAGCAGGTCAGCTACCCGGACGGTGGCAGGGTGGGGCCGGTGACCCTCTCCTTGCTGGACTGGCGGCGCCGGGTGGCCGCGCTGTACACCGACGTCCGCGCCGCCGACGACCCCGAGGCCGGCTGGCACACCTGGCGGGCCGGCCGCGACGCACTGCTCGCCGGGCACCCCGACTCCCCGCTGGACGCGGCGGCCCGGGACGCCTTCGCCGGTCTGCCGTTCGCCCCCTACGACCCCGGCCTGCGCTTCGTCGTCCCGCTGGACACCGACGTGGATCCCGAGCGCCGGGAGGTGCCGACCGCCGCCGACGGCGTCGTGGTGCTGGACCGGATCGGCCGGGTGACCCTCGGCGACGTCGGCCGGCTGGACGTCTGGTGGATCGGTGGCTACGCCGGCGGGGTGTTCCTGCCCCTGCGCGACGGCACCGCCGGGACGACGACCTACGGCGGCGGCCGCTACCTGCTCGACACGATCAAGAGCGCCGACCTCGGCGGCGACGGCGGCCGGCTGGTGGTGGACCTCAACTTCGCCTACCACCCCTCCTGCGCCTACGACCCGCGCTGGACCTGCCCGCTGGCCCCGGAGGGCAACCGGGTGGAGACCCCGGTCGCCGCCGGGGAGCAGCTGCCGCCCGGCGGCTGGTACTGACACGACGAAGGCCCGCTCCGCGAGGGAGCGGGCCTTCGTCGTGTCAGTCGGCCCCCTTGCAGGGTCCCGCCGCGAGCCTGCGAGCAATGGGGGGCAAGGGGGCCCTTCGTCAGCCCTGGGCGAGCGCGCCGTCGGAGCTGAAGACCAGGCCGATCGAGACCTCGCCCTGCTGGATGGCGGCCTTGGTCAGCGGGCCGCCCTCGTCGTACTCCTGGAAGCCAGCGAACTCCAGGTCGTAGGTCTGCTCCAGGCCGGGCTGGCACTGAGGCCGGGTAGGACACTCCCCTGGGCCACCGAGCAGCAGGGACCCGTCCCCGCAGGCGTCGGCCAACTCCGAGAGGGTGCTGACCCCGAGCTGGTCGGCGAACGCGGTGGTCACCGCGAAGGCGTTCTGGTCGGCGGCCTCGGCCGGCTCGCCGAACACCAGCCCGGCTTGCTCGGCCAGTGGGGTGAGCGCGGCGAGGGTCTCGTCGACGTCACCGGAGGCGACTCCCTCAGCCTCGGTACCGTTGAGCTGGCGGTTGAGGATGTCCGTGACGGTGGCCAGGTACTCCGGGAATGCCTGGATCTCGCCCCGCTGCAGGGCAGGCAGGTAGAGCTCGCGGTTGCCCACGGTCTGCACGCTGGCGGTGAAGCCGGCGGCGTTCAGCACGTCGGCGTAGACGTTGGCCAGCACCTGCGACTCGGTGAAGCCGGCGGCGCCGACCACGATCGGGCCGCTGCCGCCGGAGACGCCGGCATCCAGGCCCTGCTCGGCGACGTAGGCCGCGGCGACGTCCTCGGCGCTCTGCCGCTGCACGTCGACGGCGGCGTTCATCTCGACCAGCTGCTCGGTGGTGAGCACCTCGGAGACGCTGTTCAGCGTCTCCAGCAGCGCCGGGTTCGCCGCGGCAGCCTCGGCGTTGACCGCCGGGATGATGTTGTCGGCGTTCTGCAGCTGCTGGTCGTCGTCGAGCACCACCAGCTGGTCGCCGGCGACCGGCGCGCAGGCGTCGCCGGCGGCTGCGGAACCGCCGCCGTCGGCGCTGCCACCGGTGCCGGAGGAGCCGGACTCACCGCACGCAGCGGTGGTGAGGACGGCGGCCAGTGCGAGAGGTGTCAGGAAGTGGGCGCGTGCACGCATCAGCTCCGCCTTCTGTGTCCCGTGGCGCCCGGTGTCGGACGACACGCGTGTCTGGCGGGAGGTCTCCCGCGGCGACTGATCAAACTCGCCCGACCGCCGGATCGCAAGTCCGTTGTGCACCACCGTCCTGACCTGCGGCGCAGCGGTCAGCGCGGAGCGGCCGCCCCGGCGACGGCGGCCCGCCGGGGGCGCACCCGCGCGAACGGCACCCGCTTCTCCCCCGGCGTGATCGCCCAGCTGACCGCGGCGAGCAGGAGCTCGGTGAGCACGGCCAGCGCTGCGACCACGAGCGCCCCGGCCAGCACGGCGCCGTAGTCCTGCTGGCGGAAGCCCAGGGTGATGATCCGGCCGAGCCCTCCACCGGCCACCAGGGCGGCAAGCGTGGCGGTGGCCACCACCTGGACGGCGGCGGTGCGCACCCCGGTCATCATCAGCGGGGTCGCCAGCGGGAGCTCCGCGCGCAGCAGCACCTGCCGGCCGCTCATCCCCATGGCCCGGGAGGCCTCGACGACGTCCCGGTCGACGCCCCGGAACCCGACGTAGGTGTTGGTGAGCACCGGCGGGACGGCGAACAGGGCCAGCGCGATCGTCGTCGCATTCGGGCCGAAACCGATCGGGGTGACCGCGAAGACGGTCAGCAGCGCCAGCGTCGGCACGGCGCGCGAGACGTTGGACAGCGCGACGGCGAAGCCCCCGCCGCGGCCGGTGTGCCCCAGCAGCGCCCCGACCGGGATGCCGATCGCCATCGCCGCCAGCACCGCCAGCGCGGAGATCCGCAGGTGCTGGACGAGCAGCTCGATGATGCCGTTCGCCCGGGTCCAGTTGAACGGGTCGTTGAGGTAGCGGACGGCGTCCTGCAGCAGGTTCACGACCGCGCTCCGCGGGACCAGGGGGTCAGCGCGCGGCCGACCCCGGCGAGCAGCAGGTCGGCCAGCAGGGCCAGCAGCACGCAGCCGAGCGCGCCGGTGACGATCTCGGCCCGGTAGAAGTTCGCCGCGAACCCGCCGGTGATCAGCTGCCCCAGCCCGCCGTGGCCCACGATCACGCCCACCGTCACCAGGGCGACCGTGGAGACGGTGGCCACCCGCAGGCCGGCCATGATCGAGGGCAGGGCCAGCGGCACCTCGACCTGCCAGAGGGTGCGCGCCTTGCCGTAGCCCATGCCGAGTGCCGCCTCACGCACGTCGGCCGGCACCGACTGCAGCCCGGCCAGGAAGTTGCGCACCAGGATCACCAGCGAGTACAGCACCAGCCCGATCAGCACGGTGGTGGCCGTCAGCCCGGTGACCGGGGCGACGAAGGCGAACATCGCCAGCGACGGGATCGTGTAGATCAGCGTGGAGAACCCGAGCACCGGCCCGGCCAGCCACCGGCTGCGCCGGGCGAGCAGCGCCAGCGGGAACGCCAGCAGCGTGCCGAGCAGCACCGCGCCGACGGTCAACCGGACGTGCTCGCCCAGGAGGGGCAGGATGGAGCTCCAGTTGCCCGACACGTAGGACGGGTCGAACCACGGGTTCGGCGCCGCATCGACTGCGAGGACCATGGTGCTCGCCGCGCTCAGCACTGGGCGCCTGCCAGGAAGGCCACCTCGTGGACGCTACTGCCCCACCCACCTCGCCCGCCGGTTCGGGGGCCGAGGAGATCCGGCTCGAGGGCGTCGGCAAGGTCTACGCCGACGGCACCGTCGGGGTGCGTGAGCTGGACCTGACCTTCGCCGCCGGCGAGCTGACCGTGCTGGTCGGACCGTCGGGCTGCGGCAAGACGACCACGATGAAGATGATCAACCGGATCATCGAGCCCAGCAGTGGCCGGATCATGCTCGGTGCCGACGACGTCACCCGGGTCGACCCGGTGCAGCTGCGCCGCCGGATCGGCTACGTCATCCAGAACGTCGGCCTCTTCCCGCACCAGACGGTGCGCCGCAACGTGGCGACCGTCCCCCGGCTGCTGGGCTGGGACAAGGCACGCACCCGGGACCGGGTGGAGGAGCTGCTGCAGCTGGTCGGGCTGGACCCCGCCGCGCACGGTGACCGGTACCCCCACCAGCTCTCCGGCGGGCAGCGGCAGCGGGCCGGCGTCGCCCGGGCGCTGGCCGCCGACCCGTCGGTGCTGCTGATGGACGAGCCGTTCTCCGCCGTCGACCCGATCGTGCGGGAACGGCTGCAGTCGGAGTTCCTGCGGCTGCAGGAGACGGTGCGCAAGACCATCGTCTTCGTCACCCACGACATCGAGGAGGCCGTGCGGCTCGGCGACCGGATCGCGGTGATGAGCGAGGGCGGCACCGTCGAGCAGTTCGCCGCGCCCGCCGAGCTGCTGGGCTCACCGGCCACCCCGTTCGTCGCGGACTTCGTCGGCGCCGACCGCGGCCTCAAGCGGCTGGCGGTCACCGGGATCGACCTGGCCGACCTGGAGCAGCCACCGGTGGTGCACGTCGACGACCGGCTGGCCGACGCCCGTGCCGCGCTCGACCGCTCCGGCGCCCGGTGGGCGGTGGTGCTGGACGACCGGCAGGCGCTGCACGGCTGGGTCTCCCACGAGCGCGCCGCCGGCAGCGGCACCGTCCGTGACGCAGCGCGCCGGATGGAGGCCTGGGTGCCGATCGACGCCACCCTGAAGACGGCCTTCTCCACCATGCTGCAGCTGGAGGCCGGCTGGGTGGCCGTGCTGGACGGCGACCGGTTCTGCGGGGTGCTGACCCCGGAGTCGCTGCACGCTGCGCTGCGCCGCTCGGTCGCGGGGAAGGTGCCCGAGACCGCCGGCGCAGTGGTCTGAAGCCGAGCTGGCGCGGCTGCGGCGCGGGTTGACCCACCCGAGCCGACGTGCGGCCGCGCCGTGGCACGGCTCCACCTCAGGTGAGGTGGGTCAACCCGACCGTCGACCAGGGGCGGACCCCGTTCCCGGGTCCTCGTCGTCGGAGTCCGGGGGCACCCGGCACACGTGCTCCAGCCACAGCGCGGCGGCGACCAGCCCGGCGGCCACGACCACCCCGATCACGCCGGTGACCGTGTCACCGCGGGCGTAGGCCAGCCGGCCGAGCGCCGGCGCGGTGTGCAGCAGCAGCCCGGCCCACGCACCGGCCAGGACCGCGCCGACCCACGCGCTGGCCTGGGCGAGCACCGCGACCCGGGCCACCAGCAGCGGCTCCACCGGCCGGGCGGCCGCCGCGGACCGGCCCGGAGCCGGGCGACCCTCCCGCTGGGCCGACAACCGCGCCCGCAGCGTCCGCGCGCCGAGCGCCTCGGCGACGGCCAGCACGCCCAGCGGCACCGGCAGCCACCACCGGAACGGGGGCAGGTCGCCGTAGCCGGCACGCACCACCAGCCAGACGGCGACCGCGACCGCCACGGCCAGGAACAGCAGGTCCCGGCGGCGCACCGCCGTCATGCCAGCTGCTCCCAGCGGGTCACCGCGGCGACGTCGTCGGCCGGCAGCGCGGCGACCAGGTCGGCGACCCGGCCGTGCCCGGGCAGCTCCGCCGACGGGTCGAGCGCGAGCCACGGCACGAGCACGAAGGCCCGCTCGTGCGCGCGCGGGTGCGGCAGCGTGAGCACCAGGTCGTCCGAGCGCACCGGCGTGCCGTCGTCCCCGGTCACCGTCACCACGTCGACGTCCAGCGTGCGCGCGCCCCAGCGCACCTCCCGGGTGCGCCCGGCGGACTGCTCGAGCTCGTGGGCCAGCGCCAGCCAGCCGGCGGCATCCCGGTTCCCGCGGACGACGGCGATCGCGTTCAGGTAGGGCGGCTGCTCGACCGGGCCCCAGGGCGGGGTCTCGTACAGCGTCGAGCGGGCCACCAGTCCGTGGCCGGTCAGCGCGGTGAGCGCCTGCCGCAGGGTCGCGGCGCGGTCACCGAGGTTCCCGCCGAGGGACAGCACGGCCCGGGACATCAGCGTTCGCGCCGGATGGCGACCGTGACGTCGGCGGCGGGGACGCCCAGGTCGGCGTCCGGCTTGTGCACGGTGATCTCGACCGCGTCCACCATCGGGTAGGCCAGGCACAGGTCGGCCAGCCGCTGGGCCAGCGTCTCCAGCAGGTCGACCGGCTCGCCGACCAGCACGGCGTGCAGCCGCTGGGAGAGCTCGGCGTAGTTGACCGTCCGGGTCAGGTCGTCGGTAGCGGCGGCCGGGGCGGTGTCCAGCTCCAGCACCGCGTCGACCCGGAAGGTCTGGCCGCGCTCGCGCTCGGCCGGGTAGACCCCGTGGAAGCCGTGCCCGGTGAGGCCGTGGACGGTGATCCGGTCAGGCACGCCTGCCTCCTCCCGACCGGGCCGCCTGCACGGCGCCCACGGTCGCGATCGCGTCGAGTGACTGCACGGGGTCGTGCACCCGCACGCCCCAGGCGCCGGCCTGCGCGGCCAGCACCGAGATCGCCAGGGTCGCGGCCTCGCGGCCCTCGACCGGGCGGACCTGCCCGTCTGGGCCGGCCAGCAGCCGGCCCAGGAACGTCTTACGCGAGGCGCCGACCAGCACCGGCAGGCCGAGGGCCACGAACCGGTCCAGCCCGGCCAGCAGCGCCCAGTTGTGCTCGGCGTTCTTGGCGAAGCCCAGGCCCGGGTCGAGCACCAGCTGGCCGGGGTCGACCCCGGCGGCGACGACGTCCTCCACCCGGGCGGTCAGCTCGGCCGCCACCTCGGTGACGACGTCGCCGTAGCGCGCCGCGGCATACATCTCCCGGCTGTGCCCACGCCAGTGCATCAGCACCCACGGGACCCCGGCGTCGGCGACCAGCCGGGCCATGCCCTCGTCGGCCAGCCCGCCGCTCACGTCGTTGACCAGCGTGGCGCCGGCGTCCAGGGCGGCGGCCGCCACCTCGGCGCGGGTGGTGTCCACGCTCACCCGGACGCCGGCCTCGGTCAGCTCGCGCACCACCGGCACGACGCGGCGGCACTCCTCGGCCGCGTCGACCCGGTCGGCGCCGGGGCGGGTGGACTCACCGCCCACGTCCACGTAGTCGGCGCCGGCGGCATGCATCTGCAGGCCGTGCGCGATCGCCGCCCCGGCGTCGGCGTAGCAGCCGCCGTCGGAGAACGAGTCGGGCGTGACGTTGAGGACGCCCATCACGACGCAGCGACCCGGCCGTGGCAGGAGGGCGCTCACCTGCCCAGGATGAGGCTCATGGCCTCGCCGCGGGTGGCCGCGTTCTCCCGGAAGATGCCGCGCACCGCCGAGGTCACGGTCGTCGAGCCAGGCTTGCGGACCCCGCGCATCGCCATGCACAGGTGCTCGGCCTCGACCACCACGATCACGCCGCGCGGCTTGAGCACCTCGAAGAGCGCGTCGGCGACCTGCCGGGTCATCCGCTCCTGCACCTGCGGGCGCCGCGCGTAGACCTCGACCAGCCGGGCCACCTTCGACAGCCCGGTCACCCGGCCGTCCGCGCCGGGGATGTAGCCGACGTGCGCCTTGCCGTGGAAGGGGACCAGGTGGTGTTCACAGGTCGAGTACATCGGGATGTCCTTGACCAGCACGAGCTCGTCGTGGTCCTCGTCGAACGTCGTGGCCAGGACGTCGTAGGGGTCCTGGCCGAGGCCGGCGAAGGTCTCGGCGTAGGCGCGGGCCACCCGGGCCGGGGTGTCCACCAGACCGGGCCGGTCCGGGTCCTCACCGACCGCGAGCAGCACCTCGCGGATCGCCGCCTCGAGCCGGGGGGTGTCGACCCGGCCGTCGGCCAGGTCGGCGACCGGGTCACCGGTCAGCCGGTCCTGGCCGAGGGCGTCCACGCGGTCGGCGGGCTGCCCGCTCGCCGACCGCGGCGGCTCAGCTCCCCCGGGACCAGCGCTCACCGGCCCTGGACCGGTGCGCCGACGTCGCCGACCGGCGATGGCGAGGACCCGTTGACGTGCGCGCCCGTGCCGTTGGCCGCGGCGACCTCGGCGGGGGTGAGCACCGGCGGGCGCTGCGAGGGGGTGCGCTTGCCGAACCCGTTGTAGGGGGCCATGGAGGGGCGCTTGTCCATGCCGGCGCAGATCCGGTCCATGTCCTCGCGGGTCAGGGTCTCCTTCTCCAGCAGCTCGAGCACCAGCCGGTCCAGGACGTCCCGGTACTCGACCAGGATCTCCCAGGCCTCGTCGTGGGCGGCCTCGATCAGCGCGCGCACCTCGCCGTCGATGTCGGCGGCGACCGCGTCGGAGTAGTCCGGGCGCGAGCCCATGTCCCGGCCGAGGAACGGCTCGGAGTCGGTGCTGCCGTACTTCACCGCACCCAGCTTGGCGCTCATGCCGTACTGGGTGACCATCGCGCGGGCCATCGAGGTGGCCTTCTCGATGTCGTTGCCGGCACCGGTGGTCGGCTCGTGGAAGACCAGCTCCTCCGCCGCCCGGCCACCGAGGGCGTAGGCGAGGGTGTCGATCATCTCCGAGCGGGTCTGGGTGTACTTGTCCTCGGTCGGCAGCACGAGGGTGTGCCCCAGCGAGCGGCCGCGCGGCAGGATCGTCACCTTGTGCACCGGGTCCAGGTGCGGCATCGCGTGGGCCACCAGGGCGTGCCCGCCCTCGTGGTAGGCGGTGACCTTCTTCTCCTTCTCGCTCATCGCCCGCGTCTTGCGCTCCGGGCCGGCGATGACCCGGTCGATGGCCTCCTCGAGGAGCTCGTCGGTGATCACCGTCCCGTTCTGCCGGGCGGTGAGCAGGGCGGCCTCGTTGAGCACGTTGGCCAGGTCGGCGCCGGTGAAGCCGGGGGTGCGCCGGGCGACGGTCTCCAGATCGACGTCCTCGGCCAGCGGCTTGCCGACGGCGTGCACCTTCAGCACCGCCGTCCGGCCCTGGAGGTCGGGGCGGTCGACGGGGATCTGCCGGTCGAACCGACCCGGGCGCAGCAGCGCCGGGTCCAGGACGTCGGGCCGGTTGGTGGCGGCGATCATGATGACGCCGCCCTTGACGTCGAAGCCGTCCATCTCCACGAGCATCTGGTTCAGCGTCTGCTCGCGCTCGTCGTGCCCGCCGCCCATGCCGGCGCCGCGCTGCCGGCCGACGGCGTCGATCTCGTCGATGAAGATGATCGCCGGGGCGTTCTCCTTGGCCTGGGTGAACAGGTCGCGGACCCGGCTGGCGCCGACGCCGACGAACATCTCGACGAAGTCCGAGCCGGAGATCGAGTAGAACGGCACACCGGCCTCACCGGCAACGGCACGGGCCAGCAGCGTCTTGCCGGTACCGGGCGGGCCGAACAGCAGCACGCCCTTGGGGATCTTCGCGCCGATCGCCTGGTACTTGACCGGGTTCTGCAGGAAGTCCTTGATCTCGTGCAGTTCCTCGATCGCCTCGTCGGCACCGGCGACGTCGGTGAACAGGGTCTTCGGCGTGTCCTTGCTGACCACCTTGGCCTTGGACTTGCTGAAGGCCATGACCCCGCGGCCGCCGCCCTGCATCGAGTTGAACAGCCAGAACAGCAGCAGGAGCAGCAGCACGAAGGGCAGGAAGCTGACCAGGACCGACACCAGCAGGTTGTCCTGGGTGACGTTGGTGTCGAAGGACTCGGCGCCGCCCTCGACGTCGTCACCCACGCCGCGGACGAGGTCGAAGACGTCGTCGGAGGCGCCCAGCGGGTAGGACGTGGTGATCTGGGTGCTCCCGTCGACCGGGTTGTCCAGGTCGAGGTCGAGCGTCTGTTCCTTGTCGTTGATCGTGACGGAGGAGACGTTGCCGCTGGCGAGCTGGTCCAGGGCGGTGGACGTCGACACCTCGTCGTACTCGTCGTTCCCGCTGAGGAAGCTGGAGCCCACGAGGCCCAGCACGACGACGATGGCGATCCAGAACCAGACGTTCCGGACGAGCTTCTTACGTTCCATACACCGTGGCCGGGCACCGGGGAGGCCCGGCTGCGCCCGTCGACCCTCCTGATCGTCGCGGGACGCCGCCCGCGACCGGCAGGAACACCCCATCACGGGGCGACGTCGTTGGGCACGAAGGTACACCGCTGGAGCTGTGCCCTCGCTGGGCGAAGGGCCTGGCCGCGCCCGGGAACAGTGGACCGGCGGCCCCGCTGCGGCGTCCAGCCCCGAGGTGCCGTTCCGTCAGGAGGAGTAGACCTCGGGCTTCAGCGTGGCGATGTAGGGCAGGTCCCGGTAGCGCTCGGCGTAGTCCAGGCCGTAGCCCACGACGAACTCGTTGGGGATGTCGAAGCCGATGTAGCGCACCGGCACGTCGACCTTCACCGCGTCGGGCTTGCGCAGCAGCGTGCAGACCTCCAGCGACGCCGGCCGGCGGCTGCCCAGGTTCTTCAGCAGCCAGGACAGCGTCAGCCCCGAGTCGATGATGTCCTCGAGCACCAGCACGTGCTTGTCGGCGATGTCGCGGTCCAGGTCCTTCAGGATGCGCACCACGCCCGAGGAGCTGGTCGCGCTGCCGTAGGAGGAGACCGCCATGAACTCCATCTGGGTCGGCAGCTGCAATGCCCTGGCGAAGTCGGACATGAACAGCACCGCGCCCTTGAGGACGCCCACGAGCAGGACCTCGCGACCGGCGTAGTCGTGGGCGATCTGCCCGGCCAGCTCGGTGATCTTGTCCTGGATCTGCTCCTCGGAGAGCAGCACGTGGTCGATGTCCGGGCCGTAGCCGTGGTCGGGGCCCAGCGGTCCTGGTGCCTGCGCTCCGGTGGTGGCGGGCTCGCTCACGGTCGTCAGGGCTCCTCAGAGGGGAAGGCGTAGGGAGGCGCGGCGCGGCGACCAGGGCCGAGCTGCACCACCAGCCTGCCAGACGCCCGGACCACCCCGTGACCACCGGGCAGGTCCGCCCGCCCCTGCCCCCTCCACCGGGTGAGCAGCGCGTCGACGGCCGCCAGGTGGGTCGCCTGCAGGTCCGGCACCCCGGCGTTCCGCAGCCAGCCGCGCAGCACCCGGCGGCGCACGGCCGCCGGGAGCTCGGCCAGCGGTGCGGCCGGGAGCCCGCCGTCCGGCCCGACCAGCGCCGCCGCCTCCGTGGCGGCCAGCGCGTCGAGGGCGTCCAGGTCCTCCCGCAGCATGCCGGCGGTGCGGGCCAGCGCCGGGGCGACCCCACCCCCGAGCACCTCCTCCAGCAGCGGCAGCACCTCGGTGCGCAGCCGGACGCGGGTGTAGGCGGAGTCGGTGTTCCACGGGTCGTCCCACACCGGCAGCTGCTGGGCGGCGCAGGCCGCCCGGGTCGTCTCCCGGCGGACCCCCAGCAGGGGGCGCCAGAACGGCGGCCGGTGCTCGACCATGCCGGCCACCGACCGCGGCCCCGAGCCGCGGGCCAGCCCGAGGAGGACCGTCTCGGCCTGGTCATCCAGCGTGTGGCCGAGCGCGACCGTCGCACCGTGATCGGCCGCCGCGGCGGTCAGCGCCGCCGTGCGCGCGGCCCGCGCGGCGCCCTCCGGCCCGCCGTCCGTGCCCACCGCCACCGGGACGACCAGCACCGGGGCCAACCGCAGCGACGTCAGCAGCGCCGCCGTGCGACGGGCCTGGTCGGCGGAGCCGGGCTGCAGGCCGTGGTCGACGGTCAACGCGCCCACCGCACGGCCGGCCCGGGGCGCCTCGAAGGCGAGCGCGGCCGCGAGGGCCACCGAGTCCGCTCCCCCGCTGCAGGCGACCAGCACCGGGCCGGCGCCCGCGGCCAGCCCGGGGCGTACCGCGGTCCGCAGGGCGGCGACCGCGGGATCAGGTCCGGTCATCCCCGGCTGCCGGCTCAGGCCGGGAAGGCCGGGCGGGTCTCCAGGACCCGGGTCACCCAGCGGGCGGGGTCGGTCAGCTCGTCCTTCAGCGGCAGGTTCTCCGGCCCGGCCCACACCTGGTTGAACCCGTCCATCCCGACCAGGTCGACCACGCCGGCGACGAACACCCGGCCGTCGGCGTACTGCTGCATCTTCTGCTCCAGGCCCAGCAGCCGGCGCAGCACCCGGTCGATCGGGCCACGGCCCTTGCGCCGCTGGGCGAAGCGCTTGCGCAGCGTGCGCACCGAGGGGACGACGTCGGGCCCCACGCCGTCCATGACGTACTCGGCGTGCCCCTCCACCAGGCTCATCACCGCGGTCACCCGGTCCAGGGCGGCGCGCTGCTCGGGGTCGCGGACCAGCGCCATCAGGCCCTGCGGCGCGTCGTCGTCCTGGCCGCCGCGGACGACGTCACCCAGGCTGCGCACCAGGTCGGTGAGCCGGTCCAGCAGCACGTCGGGATCTAGGTCGGTGGCCTCGGCGAAGGAGGCGATCTGCTCCTCCAGGTAGCCGCGCAGCCACGGCACGGCGGTGAACTGCAGCTGGTGGGTGACCTCGTGCAGACAGACCCACAGCCGGAAGTCGCTGGGGTCCACGCCCAGCCGCCGCTCGGTCTCCACGATGTTGGGGGCGACCAGCAGCAGCCGGCCGCCGGAGCCGAACACCTCGTATTGACCCAGCACCCGGGTGCAGAGGAAGGCGAGCACCCCGCCGGCCTGGACGCCGGTGGCGCGGGAGCCGATCGCGGTGGCCAGCGGGCCGGGCGGGCGGTCCTGGCCCTTCTGCAGCGCGGCGGACAGCGGGTCCAGCAGCGCGGCCATGCCGGCGGTGTTGGCCTCGACCCAGCCGGGCCGGTCGACGACGGCGACGGTGGGCACCGGCCCGCCCGGCACCGGCCGCAGGCCGGTCAGCGCCTCCACGTGGGCGACCGCGGTCGCCGCTGCCTCGTGCAGCTCGGCCACGACCGCGGCAGCCTCCTCGCGCGAGGTCTCCGGGCCGGAGCTGACCAGGCGTCGGGCGGTGCGGCCCGCGAGGTCCCAGTCGACCAGTGACGAGGCTCGGCTCATGGCCCGACCGTACGCGGCGGCACCGTCGGCCGTCCGGCCCTGCTGCAGGGGCCCGCCCCGAGCCTCGGGACGGGGCCTCAGCGGCAGCCGCAGGCGGCCAGCGCGGCGGCCACCTCGTCGAGCGCGTCCTCGGCGGCGCCGATGCTCCCGGCGGTGCCGTCGGCCAGCACGGAGAAGGCCAGCAGCCGGCCGTCGGCCGTCTGCACCGTGCCGGCCAGGTCGTTCACGCTCTGCAGGGTGCCGGTCTTGGCCCGCACTGCACCGGGCGTGCCCGCCCCGGCGGCCACCCGCTCGGCCAGGGTGCCGTCGTAGCCGGCCACCGGGAGGCCGGAGAGCAGCACGTCGGCCTCCGGGATGCTGCCGTCCGCCGCCGCCTGCAGGACGTCGACCAGCAGCCGGGCCGGCGCCCGGTCGTCCCGGGAGAGCCCGCTGGCGTCGGTGAGGCTCAGCCCCGTCGTGTCCAGCCCCGCCTCGGCCAGCGCCGCGGTCACCGCGGCGCCCGCACCGTCGAAGGTGGCCGGCAGCCCCCGGGCCATGGCCACGTGCCGTGCCAGGGTCTCGGCCAGCAGGTTGTCGGACGCGGTGAGCGCCTGCTCCACCAGCCGACCGACCGGCGCGGACTGCACCGTGCCCAGGGTGCGGGCCCCGGCCGGGGCGGCGCCGAGGGCGACCGGGGCGTCGGGCACCCCGAGCGCCGTGGCGAGGGCGCGGCCGGCGTCGGTGCCCGGCTGGCCGCTGCGCTGCGTCTGGCCCGGGGTGACCCGGGCGCCGTCCACGGCGGTGGCGGTGACCGGTGCCGCGTAGGTCGAGGGCGCGTCGCCCTCCCCCCAGCCGGTGGCGGTCAGCGGGCCGGTGAACAGCGAGTTGTCCACCACCACGCCGGTCACGGGCTGCCCGGCGAGCGCCTGCTGCACCTGGGCGGCGAGGTCGGCCACGGTCGCGGCACCCGGGTAGTCGACCGAGGGCGCGGTCGTGGACAGCGTCGGGTCCCCGCCACCGACGAGCACCACCTCCCCCGGCGCGCTGCCGGCCACGACGGTCGTGTCGATCCGCTCGGTCGGGCCCAGCGTGGTCACCGCGGCCAGCGCGGTCAGCAGCTTGGTCGTCGAGGCCGGCGTGCCCGGGTCGGTGGCGTCGCGCTCGAGCAGGACCGTGCCGGTGGCGACGTCCACCACCTGGGCGGAGAGGCCACTGCCCAGCGCGGGCGCATCGAGCAGGGGGTCGAGCACCGCAGCCAGCGCAGCCGGGTCGGGCACCGGCGCCTCGGCCGACAGCGCGGCCAGCACCGGGGCGGGGTCGCTGAGCTCGGGCAGCACGGCGTCGGGCACCTGCTCGGCGTCCGCTGCGACGCCCGGGTCGCTGGTTCCCCCGGTCAGCTGGATGGCCAGCACCACGCCGGCCGCGACGAGCACCAGCGCCAGGACGGCGGCGACGAGCACCTTGGTGAGCCGGCGCCCGGACCCGGGCTCTGCCGGGGCACCGACGGCCGTGGCGCCCGCCCGCCCGCGGTCTGCCCGGGACCGGGCCTCCTCCGCGGCCGGTGCCGAGGCCTCGGCACCCGCCCGCCGGCGACCGGGGACGGGGCGCGGCGGGGCCGCCTGCTGCTCCATCGCCGCGCGCTCGACGGGTGACCGTTCCGCCGCTGCCTGCTGGGCCGTGGCGCGCTCGATCGCCGCCTGCTGAGCCGCCCGCTCCGCCGCGGCCCGCTCGATGGCCGCGCGTTCGGCTGCGGCGGCCTGCTCCGACGCCTCGCGCTCCGCGGCCGCCCGCTCCGCCGCGATCTGTGCGGCGACCGCGGCCCGCTCGGCGGCCATCTGCTCGGCCGCGGCCGCCCGCTGGGCCTCTGCCTGGTCGAAGGCGGCGCGCTCGACCGCCAGGCGGTCGGCCTCCGCCTGCTCTGCCGCGGCCCGCTCGGCAGCCTCGGTGGCGGCTGCCGCCGCGGCCTGCTCCGCGGCTGCCTGCTCGGCAGCGGCACGCTGCGCGGCCCACTCCCGGACGGCGGCCAGGTCTGCGGCGGCCTGCTCGGCGGCGGCGCGCTCGGCCGCCGCCTCGTCCGCGGCCAGCTGCTCGGCGGCTTGGCGGTCGGCCTCTGCCTGGGCGGCCGCCGCCTGCTCGGCGGCAGCGCGCTGCGCGGCCCACTCCTTGACCGCGGCCAGGTCCGCGGCAGCCTGGGCCGCCGCGGCCTGCTCGGCGGCGGCCGCAGCGGCCGTGGCCGGGTCGTCGACCGGGTCGTCCTGGTCCGGGGTGCCCACCGCTGCGCCGGACGGGGTCGCGGCAGCTGCCGCTGCGTCCGACGTCCCGCCGTCGTCCGGGATCACTCCGCCGTCCGGTGCAACGCCGTCCGATACAACGCCCTGTTCGGGGGCAACGCCGTGTTCGGGGGCAACGCCATCCGCCGTGGCGCCCTCGGGTTCCGGCGCCTCGCCGTCCGTCGGGGCCTCGCCGTCGGCAGGGGCCTCGCTGTCCGCCAGGGCCTCCTCGCGAACCAGGGCCCCGCTGGGGTCCGGAGTCACGGTCGTGCTGGAGGCGGCCGCGACGTCGGACTGCTCCCCGTTGTCCGGGATGGACGCACCTGCGGGCTCTGTCGCGTCGTCGGACGGAGTCGGCGCCGTCGCGGTCCCAGGTGTCTGGGGACGTGCGACGACCTCCGGCGCCTGCGGGGCTCCCGCTGGCGCGGCGGTCGGCACGTCCGGTGCCGCGCTCGAGTCGGCGGTCGCAGCCATCACGGGCTCCTCGCCCGCCGGCAGGTCCGTCGCCTCCTCGGCGACCGACTCCGCCGGGCTGGCCGGCTCAGCCGGAGGCGCCGGGTCCACGGCCGCCGGTTGCGCTGCGACGTCCGACTCGTCCGGCGCCGCCGCTGCCGGCTGTGCCTCTGCGGCCGGCTCGTCCACGGGCGCATCGGCGGCGCTGGTGGCCGAGGGCGTTCCCTGTGAGTTCGGGGCCGTCGCCCCAGCCGCCGCGCCGTCCTCACCAGTCACTGGTGCCACCGGGTCCGGCTGGCCCTCGGACGGCAGCTGAGCGGGGGCGGCTCCCTCGTCCGGCGCCCCGGCGGAGGCCTGTCCGGCCTCGCCTGCCTGGTCTTCGGACGACCCCTCGCGCGGACTCGACGCGATCTCTCCCACCCCCCGGGGTGACCTCCGCCGACGCGACGGCCAGTCGTAGGACACACTATCGGCGTGCAGTTCGACGTGACGGTAGAGATCCCCAAGGGCCAGCGGAACAAGTACGAGCTGGACCACGCCACCGGACGCATCCGCCTGGACCGGATGCTGTTCACCTCGACCCGGTATCCCGCGGACTACGGGTACATCGAGGAGACGCTCGGGATGGACGGTGACCCCTTGGACGCACTCGTCCTGCTGGAGGAGCCGACCTTCCCCGGGTGTCTCATCACCTGCCGGGCGATCGGGATGTTCCGGATGACCGACGAGAAGGGCGGGGACGACAAGGTCCTCACCGTTCCGGCCACCGACCCGCGGGTTGCGCACCTGCAGGACATCAACGACGTCTCGGAGTTCGACCGGCTGGAGATCCAGCACTTCTTCGAGACCTACAAGGACCTCGAGCCGGGCAAGTCGGTCGAGGGCGCCGAGTGGGTGGGCCGCGCCGAGGCCGAGGCCGAGATCGAGGCCTCCCGCCAGCGCGCCCTGGACACCCCGCTCCACTGACCCCGGCGACCCGCCGAACACGCACCGACCCAGACGGCGGCGCGCCCCTCCGGGGGCGTGCCGCCGTTCCGCATGTCCGGACCGGGACGCCGCGACCGCGGGGCAGTGCACCCGGGGTTGGCTGGGGAGGCTGGAGGAGAGCCGCCTGTCGGAATCGAACCGACGACCTTCTCATTACGAGTGAGATGCTCTACCGACTGAGCTAAGGCGGCGGACTGCGCGGGTGAGCTTACGGCACCGCCGCCGCGGCCCTGCGAGCCCCCCGGCGCGTCAGGAGGGCAGTCGCAGCGCCACGGTGAGCGCCTCCACCGCGATCTGCGGCTTCACGTTCTGCTCCAGCGCGGTGCGGGCGGCCAGCACGGCGTCGATCCGGCGCAGCGCGCCCTCCGCGCCGATCCGGCGGGCCAGCTCGACCGCGTCGGACCGGCGGTCGGGGTGCGCCAGCGGCACGGTGAGCTCCCCCGCCGCGCCGGCCGCCGCACTGACCACCAGCGCATCCCGGTACAGCGCCGCCAGGTCCACCAGCGCCCGGTCTAGGGAGTCGCGGCCCAGTCGGGTGGCCCGGGACTTCTGCCGCTTCTCCAGCTCCTTGAGCTGGCCGGCACCGCGGCTGGCGGCAGCGACGCCCGGGCCCCGCGCGCCGACACCGAGGCTGGCCTTCACCGCGTCGGTCTCGACGGCGTCGACCTCGGCCGACGTCTTGTCCGACTCGTCCTTGGCCGCGGCGACCAGGTCGTCCGCGGCGTTGAGGCAGGCGGCCAGCGAGACCAGAGAGAGCGGGATGTCCAGCACCGCCTTGCGGGACAGCCGGGCCGCCTCGTCCCGGGCCAGGTGCCGGGCCCGGCCGACGTGTCCCCCGGCGGCTGCGGCCGACCAGGCGGCCAGCGCCGGGTCGATGCCGTCCCGGCGCACCAGCACCTCGGCGACGGCCTCGATCCGCGGGGTGCGCAGCGGCACGACGCGGCAGCGGGACCGGATGGTCACCGGCACGTCGTCCGGGTGCAGCGACGGGGCGCAGAGCAGGAACACCGTGCGCGGCGGCGGCTCCTCCAGCATCTTGAGCACGGTGTTCGAGGCCTGCTCGGTCATCCGGTCGGCGTCCTCGACGACCACGATCTGCCAGCGCCCCTGCGACGGCGCCCGGCCGGCGGTACGGACGATCTGCCGCACCTCCGCGACCCCGATCGACAGGCCCTCGGGGACGACGCGGTGCACGTCGGCGTGGCTGCCGGCCAGCACGGTGCGGCACTCGTGACAGCTGCCGTCGCCGCCGGCCGGGCACTGCAGCGCCGCGGCGAAGGCCCGGGCGGCGACCGACCGGCCGGACCCGGGCGGCCCGGTGAACAGCCAGGCGTGGGTCATCGAGGCCGGCTGCGCGACCGCGGCCTGCAGCTCGGCGACAACGGCGGGCTGCCCGACGACGTCGGCCCACACCCCGGGCGCCGGGCCGACCTCGGGCACTGCGGTGGTCACCGCTCCACTCTCGCTCAAGGGTGCAACTGGGGGGTCGGGCCGGTCTGGACGGCGTGGTCGCCGCGCCGGCCGCGCGGCGCCGGGACGCCGGCCGGGAGCTGCTGCAGCGGCAGCCCGTCCAGCAGCACGCTCACCCGGGTGCGGATGGCCGCGGCGAGCTCGTCCGGCGAGCGGCGGGCGTCGAGCACCAGGTAGCGGTCGGGCTGGGCCTCGGCCAGGGCGAGGAAGGTGCGGCGGACCCGCTGGTGGAAGTCCAGCGACTCCGACTCCAGCCGGTCGGCAGCGGCCCGCCCGCGGGCCCGGGCCAGTCCGACCTCGGGGGGCAGGTCCAGGAGCAGGGTGAGGTCGGGCTGCAGGCCCTGGGTCGCCCAGCGGGAGATCGACCGGACGTCGTCCATCGGGATGGTGCGGCCGGCGCCCTGGTAGGCCAGCGAGCTGTCGACGAACCGGTCGGTGATGACGACCTCGCCGGTGTCCAGCGCGGGGCGCAGCACGTCGTGCACGTGCTGCGCGCGGTCGGCGGCGTACATCAGCGCCTCGGCTCGCGGGGAGAGCCCCGCGCTGGCCGGGTCGAGCAGCAGCCCGCGGATCTTGCCGCCCAGGGCCGTCCCGCCGGGTTCCCGGGTGGTGCGGGCGACCAGCCCCTCCTCGGTGAGCCACTCCTGCAGCCGCCGCACCTGGGTGGACTTGCCGGCGCCCTCGCCGCCCTCGAAGGCGATGAACACCCCGCCGCCGGCGAGCCGGCGTCGGGCGGTGGTGTCCCGGCGCAGCGCGGTCACCACGTCGGCGACGAGCGGCACGGGCCGGCCGTCGTCCATCTGGCGGTAGGCCAGCACGCCGACGCCGACGGCGAGCAGCCCGGCGATGCCGAGCATCAGTCGCTCCCCGGTGATCGTGAACGCCACCGGGCCCAGGTCGATCGTGTGCCGGGCGATCAGCCCGACCCCGAACGGCGCGACCGCCAGGGAGAGGATCAGCGCGGCCCGCACCAGCGACTGGACCAGCGCGAACGTGCGGCCGCGGAGCTCGTCGTCGACCTCGGTGCCCAGCAGGGTGAAGCCGGCCAGGTAGGCGATGCCGGCGAAGAAGCCCATCCCGATGACGAGGACCAGCGCCAGCCACAGGGTGAACGTCCAGACCAGCAGCAGCAGGGCGGCACCGGCCCCGACGATCGCCACCCCGAACAACCGCTCCCGGGACAGGTCGCGGGCCACGCTGGGCCCCAGTGCGATGCCGAGCCCCAGGCCGACGAAGACCGCACCGAACAGCAGCGCGTAGGCCGCCGCGCCGCCCCCCATGGACACCACGAACGCCTGCGCGGTGGCGATGACCACCCCGGCGGCGACGAACGCGCCGGTGATGCCGACGACCAGGCCGCGGACCAGCGGGGTGTGCCCGGCGAAGGAGAACCCCTCGCGCAGCGACTGCAGGAAGCTGTCGCCGGTGACCGCCGTCCGGGCGGCTCTCCGGCCGCTGATCGAGGGCAGGTTCCAGATCACCACAGCTGCGACCAAGAAGGTGACCGCGTTGAGGTAGAGGGCGAGGTCGGCCTCGTCGAGCCCGGGGATCATCTGGCCCAGCCCGTCGGCGGCGGTCAGCACGGCGAACACCGCCGCGGCCAGCACGGGCGTGAACCCGTAGGTGGTGACCAGCGACAGCTGGTTGGCCGGCTCGAGCTGGTCGCGGCGGATCATGTTCGGGACCGCGGCGTCCTTGGCCGGGATCCAGAACAGGCTGATCGCCTCGATGAGGAACTGGGCGACGAAGAGCCACCACAGCTCGCCGACCAGCGGGATCGAGGCGAACAGCACGAACCGCAGGAGGTCGGAGACGACCATCGTCTTGCGCCGGTCGAACCGGTCGGCGAACGCGCCGGCGACCGGCCCGAGCAGGATCGCCGGCAGCAGCCGGAACGCCAGCACACCGCCGAGGGCGAAGTTGGCCGCGTAGCCGTCGACCAGCGAGTACGCCGTGAAGGTGATCGCCAGCAGGCCGAGCCAGTCACCGAAGCTGGACAGCGCCGTGGACAGCCAGAGCTTGCGGAAGTCCCGGACCCGCAGCACCGCGCGGATCTTGGCGACCTGGCTCACCGCCCCCGCGCCGGGGTGCTCGTCCTCGTCAGCGCCGGACCGGTCCTCGCCAGCCCCGCCGTCCGGCGACTCCGACAGCGGCACACCGGCGCCGTCCGGCGTGGGTGAGCCGGCCGGCGGGAGCCCGTCCGCGGGCACCGACGCCGGCGCTCCGCCCGGGTCACCGTCGACGACGCCACCCGAACCGGCGCCGGGCACGGCACGGCTCGCCCCGTCCGCCGGGGCGGCGTCGGACGACCCGCCCGGAGTCGGGCGGTCCGTCGGGTCGGAGCTGATCGGGACCCCCAGGGTGTGGCTGCGCAGTCGGTGCTGCCGGTGCGTCCGGCCGCGTCTCGGCGGGGCCACCGTACCGGGGAGAGCCGACGGGAACGCCCGGTTCCGGAGCTCGGGGAGCCCGGGCCCGGCGCGTCGGGCCGATCAGCGGCTGCCCGCCCGTGCACTCGGTCCGGCGGACGGCGGCTCCCGGCCGGGGACGGGTGGGCTCAGCGCGGGGTGAGCCGGTACGCCCGGGTGGTGTACGGCAGCTCCAGCTCAGCACGCCCCCGGGTGTCGGGGTGGGTGGCCAGCAGCTGCTCGACCCGGCCGAGGAACTCCGCTCGCCGTGCCGGGGTCATCGTGGCGACGTAGCTGCGGGTGCCGATGCCGGCGACCACCTGGTCCGGGGTGACCAGCTGGGTGACCGCGGAGTCGAGGACCTCGACCTCGGCGGGCAGCTCGGCGGCGAACCGGACCACCACCGTCTGGTCGGCCTCGTGGTCCCGCGCCTCGTCGGCGAGCAGCTCACCCAGCGCACCGACCCACGGCACCCGCTCGTCCCGGGTGTTCCAGACCAGTCCGAGCACCCCGCCCGGGCGCAGCACCCGGCACAGCTCGGCGGCGGCCGGGACGACGTCGAACCAGTGCGCCGCCTGACCGGCGACCACCGCGTCGACGTTCCCGTCGGGCAGCGGGACCGCCTCGGCCCCGCCCACCGCCGCGGTGACCCCCGGCAGCCGGGCCCGCAACTGGTCGAGCATCTGCTCGGACAGGTCGACCGCGACCACCTGGTGCCCGGCGGCCAGCAGCCGCTCGGTGAGCAGCCCGGTGCCGGCGCCCAGGTCGAGCACCCGGCGTGGCGCCGTCCCGAGGAGGAACGGCACCACGTCGGCGGGGTAGCCCGGCCGCAGGGCGGCGTAGTCCGCCGCCACCGAGCCGAAGGAGGTGCGCCGCTGCTGCCAGCCGTCCACCACTGCCCTCGTCCCCCGACTGCTCAGCTGCCGGCCGGCACCGACTCGGCGACGTCGGCGGCGGTGGGCTGCGCGACCTTCGTCGCCGCTGCCTTCTTCGTCGCCGTCTTGGCCGCCGTGCTCTTGGCCGTCGTGGACTTGGCGGTCGCCTTCTTGGCGGCCGCCTTCTTCGCCGGGGCCTTCTTCGCCGCCGCCTTCTTGGTGGCCTTCTTCTTCACCGGTGCCCGCTCGCGGCGGTCGGCCAGCAGCTCCGCGGCCCGCTCGAGGGTGATCGTCTCGACCTCGTCGCCCTTGCGCAGGCTGGCGTTGTGCTCGCCGTCGGTGACGTAGGGGCCGAACCGGCCCTCGCGCACCGTCACCTGCCCCTGGCTGACCGGGTCCGCGCCCAGCTCCTTGAGCGGCGCCTTGGCCGCGGCCCGGCCCCGCTGCTTGGGCTGGGCGAAGACCGCCAGCGCCTCGTCGAGCGTGATCGTGAAGAGCGCGTCCTCGGTCTCCAGCGAGCGCGAGTCGGTGCCCTTCTTGATGTAGGGCCCGTAGCGGCCGTTCAGCGCCTGGATCTCCTCGCCGTCGGCGTCCTTGCCGATGGTGCGCGGCAGGGTCAGCAGCCGGAGCGCCTGCTCCAGGGTGACCGTCTCCGGCTCCATCGACTTGAACAGGCTCGCCGTGCGCGGCTGCTCCTTGCTGCCCTCGGGCACCAGCGTGGTGACGTAGGGCCCGTACCGGCCGGCCTTGACCGCCACCGGGAAGCCGGTCTCCGGGTCGGTGCCCAGCTCGCGATCGGAGGAGGGCGCGTTGAGCAGCTCGAGGACCTTCTCGCTGGTCAGCTCGTCGGGGGCGATGTCCTCCGGGATGCTCACCCGGGCGCCGTCCTCGCCGCCGGCCTGCAGGTAGGGCCCGTACCGGCCGACCCGGACGACGACCGGCTCGCCGGTGGGCGCCACTGCCCGCAGCGGGATGGAGTTGACGCCGCGGGCGTCGATCTCCTCCAGCCGCTGGCCGACGACGGACTTGAGCCCACCGGAGGCGCCGATGCCGCCGGCGTGCTGGCCCTCGCCGCCGAAGTAGAACTCGGTGAGCCAGTCGACCCGGCCGAGCTGCCCGGCGGCGATCTCGTCGAGCTCGCGCTCCAGGGAGGCGGTGAAGTCGTAGTCGACGAGCTGGCCGAAGTGCTGCTCCAGCAGGTTCACCACGGCGAAGGCGATGAAGGACGGCACCAGCGCCGAGCCCTTCTTCCACACGTATCCGCGGTCCTGGATGGTCTGCATGATCGACGCGTAGGTCGAGGGCCGGCCGATCTCCAGCTCCTGCAGCCGGGCGGTGAGGCTCGGCTCGGTGTAGCGGGCCGGCGGGCTGGTGGTGTGCCCCTTGGGGTCCAGCTCGCGGGTGTCCAGCCGCTGCCCCTGCTCGACCCGCGGCAGCCGGCGCTCGCTGTCGTCGGCCTCGTCGTCGTTGCCGGCGCCCTCGTCCTTGCCCTCGACGTAGGCCCGCAGGAACCCGGGGAAGGTGATGGTGCGCCCGGAGGCGGTGAACTCCACGGCCTCGCCGGTGCTGGAGCTGCCGGCCAGCCGGATGCTGAGGGTCTTGCCGACGGCGTTGGCCATCTGCGAGGCGATGGTGCGCTGCCAGATCAGCTCGTAGAGCCGGAACTCGTCGCGCGCCAGCTGGGAGGCCAGCTGACCGGGGGTGCGGAAGGAGTCACCGGCCGGGCGGATCGCCTCGTGCGCCTCCTGGGCACCCTTGGCCTTCTTGTCGTAGCGGCGCGGCTCGGCCGGGACGTAGGCGTCGCCGTAGAGCTCGGCGGCCTGGCGCCGCGCGGCGGTGATCGCCTCGTTCGACAGGTTCGTCGAGTCGGTCCGCATGTAGGTGATGTGGCCGTTCTCGTACAGCCGCTGGGCCACGCGCATCACCTGGGCCGAGGACCAGCCGAACTTGCGCCCGGCCTCCATCTGCAGGCTCGAGGTGATGAAGGGCGCGTAGGGCTTGCGGGTGTAGTCCCGCTCGTCGACCCGGCTGACGGTGACCGGCCGGCCCTCGAGCCGGGCGGCGAGGCCGCGAGCCCCGGCCTCGTCGAGGTGGACGACGTTGCTGGTGACCGTGCCGGTGTCGGCGTCGAAGTCCTTGCCGGTGGCGACCCGGCCGTCGTCCACGGTCACCAGGCGCGCCCGCAGGGTCGTCGGCTCGCCCGCGTCGGCGCCGGTCCGCTTCTCGGCGACCTCGAAGACGCCGTCCAGGCTCCAGTAGTCCGCGGCGGTGAAGCGCATCCGGGCGCGCTCCCGCTCGACCACGATCCGGGTGGCGACCGACTGCACGCGGCCGGCCGACAGCTTCGGCAGCACCTTCTTCCACAGCACGGGGCTGACCTCGTAGCCGTAGAGCCGGTCGAGGATGCGGCGGGTCTCCTGGGCGTCCACCAGTGCGGTGTCCAGCTCACGAGGGTTGGCCACGGCGCGGGCGATCGCCTCGCGGGTGATCTCGTGGAAGACCATCCGGCGGACCGGCACGGTGGGCTTGAGCGCGTCGATCAGGTGCCAGGCGATGGCCTCGCCCTCGCGGTCCTCATCGGTGGCGAGGTAGATCTCGCTGGCTTCCTTCACCAGCTGCTTGAGCCGGGTGACCTGCTGCTTGCGGTCGGGGCTGACCACGTACAGCGGGGCGAAACCGTTGTCCACGTCGACGCCGAGCCGGGCCCACGACTCGCCCTTGTGCGCGGCGGGCACGTCGGCGGCGTTGCGCGGCAGGTCACGGATGTGCCCGACGCTGGCCTCCACGACGTAGTCGCTGCCGAGGTAGCCCGCGATCTTGTTCGCCTTGGTCGGCGACTCCACGATGACCAGCGGCTTGCCTCCGGCCGCAGCGGCCCGCTTGCGCGGCGCGCGGCTCCCGGTGCTGGTGGCTGACTTCGTGGTCTTGGTGGGCGGCACGGTGCTCCTGTCGGGGTGCTGGTGCAGGCGCCGGGTGGACCCGGACGCACACGGGGCAGTGTGAGCTGCACCCGTTCGGCGAGGCCACGGTAGGCCACCGCGCGGCGGGAAGGCCGGGCGGCGGACCAGCACGGGCGCGCCGTCCTGACTCCAACGGATGAGGACTGCGCCGGTTCCCGGCGGCGTCGGTGCAGGTCATCGCGGTGCCCGGGTGCCTGCGACGACCTCGCCCAGCGCCGCCAGGGTGGGCCGGTCGGCGTCGTAGTAGTCGCCGTGCCCCTGGGTGAGCTCGGTCGGCAGCGGGGCGTCGCCGAAGAAGAGGCCGGCGGGGCCGGCTCCGTAGAACCCACTCGTGGAGATCGGGTCCGCCACCGACCACGCGCCGTGGACCTCCGGCGCCTCCAGCCGGTCGGCCCGCCCCACGCTGGTGCCCGGGCTGCCGAGCAGCACGACGGCGTCGGCGGCCAGGCGCCCAGGAGCGCGGGCAGCCTGCCCGGTGACGACCGTCCCGTAGCTGTGCCCGAGGACGGTCACCCGGGGCCGGGCCGGCGCGCCCGGGGCCGAGCGCGCCGCGGCGAGCCCGTCGAGCGCCCGGTCGAGCGCCGGACCGCCGGTGCGTGCGGCCCGGAGCTCGACCGCCTCCCGGCCGATCGGGGTGCGGTACCCGAGCCACGCCACGGTGGCGACGGCCAGCCCGGGCGCGGCGGCCACCGCGGCCGCGGCGACGTCGGCGGCATCGGCGACCAGCCCGCCCAGGTCGCTGATGGGCGTGGTGTTGATCCCGGGGACCAGCACGCCCACGGCGTCGGCGGTGTCCAGGTCACCCCGGCTGATCGCCACCAGGCCCTCCGCCGGGTCGAACTGCAGCAACTGAGCCACCTGCCCGCCGTCGGTCATCTCCTCCAGCGCGGACTCCACGGCCAGGGCCATGTCGTGCCGGCCCGAGCCGGACGGCAGGTGGCGCAGCGCCGCGGCCAGCTCGAGGCGGTTGGCCCGGTCGCGGGCCCACGCCGGCAGCCCGTCCAGCGCGCCGACCGCGCCCGGCCAGGTGTCGATCGCCTGCAGCTGCTGCCCGGCGCTCAGCCCGGCCCACCAGCCCGCGACCTGCCGCGGGTCTCCATCGGAGGGCATGACCAGGGGCGGCGTGGGCAGGCGGACCGCCAGGGCGGTGACGTCGACCGGACCGGCACCCACCACCCCCAGCCCGGCCAGCGGTCCCGCCGCCGCGGCCGCGTGCGCTGCGGCGCGCGCGCCGGCGGCCAGCGCGTCGGCCGCGGTCGCCTCGGCCACCGCGGCGGCGGCGCGGGCGGCGGTGACGTCGGCGACCTGGTCGGCGGCCATGACCGGCACCGGCGCGGCGGGCACCCCGATCGCCGTCCCTTGCTCGTCCAGCCGCAGTCCCGCGGAGCCGGCGACGGCCTGCGCGGTCGCGGCCCGTTCCTGTGCCTCGGTGGCCGCGGCGACCAGTCCGTCCAGCTCGGCTGCCGAGGCAGCGAGCGCTCCGGACACCCCTGACGCCACGGTGGAGAGCTCGACGAGCGCGGCCGCGGCCACCGTTCCGGCCGGCCCGGACCAGCACTCGGCGGCACCGAGCTCCCGGCCCAGCGCATCGAGCCGGTACCGCCAGGGCAGCAGCCGCTCGGCCACCACGCCCAGCGTGCCGACGCACCCGCGCAGTTGGGGGACGTCCCAGCCGGTCAGCTCGGTGAGCGTCGTGCCGGTCATCGCGGCACCGCTACGGAACCGACCCGGCCCGGCCCGAGCTGTCCGGCGATGCCCGCGTCGGCGCGGCGGTAGGACTCCAGCGCGGCGTCCAGGGTCACGGCCACCGCGAGGGTGCGGGCGGCCAGCACATCGACCACCTCGGCCCAGCCGGCACCGGCCGTCGCCGCGGCGTCGCCGACCGGCCCGGCCAGCGCGGTGCCCAGCGAGCGGCCCGTCGCCGTGGCCAGCTGCCCCTCCTCCCCCAGCTCGACGCCCAGCGCGGTGAGCTCGGCCAGCAGCGCGCCCAGCGCGTCGAGTTGGACGGAGATCAGGTGGGACACGGAGGCCTCCCGGCGCGACGGCGGCCCCGGGGAGGGACCGATGCGGCGACGCTAGGAAGGCCCGCGCCCGGCCCGGGCCCCGTCGTCCACACCGGGCGGTGGTGTCCACAACCGGGCACCACCGCCGCGCCGGAGGCGTCAGGGGGCGCTCGTGGTCAGTGCCCCGGTGGTGGCGTCGCTCTCCCCGCCGACCACGGTCGAGCGGCGCTTGCTCACCACCACCGCGGCCACGATCACCAGCGTCGCGGCCACCGCGATGCCGACCCGGACCGGCGTGTTGGCGTCCGCCCCGACGGAGAGGGAGACGACCGCCGGGGCGATCAGCAGCGCCACCAGGTTCATCACCTTGATCAGCGGGTTGATCGCCGGCCCCGCGGTGTCCTTGAACGGGTCGCCCACGGTGTCGCCGATGACGGTGGCTGCGTGCGCCTCGCTGCCCTTCCCGCCGTACGCGCCGTCCTCCACCATCTTCTTGGCGTTGTCCCAGGCGCCGCCCGAGTTGGACAGGAAGACCGCCATCAGGGTGCCGGTGGCGATCGCCCCGACCAGGTAGGCGGCCAGCGGCCCGAAGCCCAGACCGAAGCCGACGGCGACCGGCGCCAGCACCGCCAGCAGCCCCGGGGTGGCCAGCTCGCGCAGCGAGTCCTTGGTGCAGATGTCGACGACGGCGCCGTAGTCGGGCCGCTCGGTGCGGTCCATGATCCCGGGGTGCTCGCGGAACTGCTTGCGCACCTCGAAGACCACCCGGCCGGCGGCGCGGGAGACCGCGTTGATCGCCAGGCCGGAGAAGAAGAAGACGACGGCGGCGCCGATCACCGCGCCCACCACGTTGTTCGGTGACACCAGGGTGAAGGCGTCGCCCAGGACGGAGCCGGCGTCGTCCAGGGCCAGCAGGATGCTGGCGTTGTAGGAGCCGAACAGCGCGGTGGCCGCCAGCACCGCGGTGGCGATGGCGATGCCCTTGGTGATCGCCTTCGTGGTGTTGCCGACGGCGTCCAGGTCGGTGAGCACCTGGGCGCCCTCGTCGTCGATCTCCCCGGACATCTCCGCGATGCCCTGGGCGTTGTCGCTGACCGGGCCGAAGGTGTCCATCGCGACGATGACCCCGGCGGTGGTGAGCAGCCCGCACCCGGCCAGCGCGACGGCGTACAGCGCGGCGGCCCCGCCGACCAGGAAGGCGCCGTAGACCGCCCCACCGATCAGCAGCGCGGCGTAGACGGCCGACTCCAGGCCCAGCGAGACGCCGGACAGGATCACCGTCGCGGGGCCGGTCAGCGAGCTGCGGCCGACGTCCTTGACCGGCCGGCGAGCGGTCTCGGTGAAGTAGCCGGTGAGCTGCTGGATGGCCGCGGCCAGCACGATGCCGATGAGCACGGAGACGAAGCCGAGCACCTGCGGGCTGACCGAGACGTCCAGGCCGTCGGAGATGGTGGGCAGGACGGTGAACGACGCGGCCGCGACCAGGACGAGGGAGACCGCCGCGGAGGCGAAGAAGCCGCGGTTGATCGGGGACATCCAGTTGCGGTCGTGCGCGCCGGGGTTGCTGGCCAGGATGCCGACCACCGAGGCGATCACCCCGATGGCGGCGACGACCAGCGGGAAGACCATGCCCACGGAACCGAAGAAGACCTGGCCGAGGATGAGCGCGGCGACCAGCGTCACCGCGTAGGACTCGAACAGGTCAGCGGCCATGCCGGCGCAGTCACCGACGTTGTCGCCCACGTTGTCCGCGATGGTCGCGGCGTTGCGCGGGTCGTCCTCGGGGATGCCCGCCTCGACCTTGCCGACCAGGTCCGCGCCGACGTCGGCGGCCTTGGTGAAGATGCCGCCGCCGACCCGCATGAACATCGCCAGCAGCGCGCCCCCGAAGCCGAAGCCCTCCAGCACGACCGGCGAGGTCTCCTGGAACAGCAGCACCGCCAGGGTCGCCCCGAACAGGCCCAGGCCGACGGTGATCATCCCGACCACGCCGCCGGTGCGGAAGGCGATCCGGAACGCCGGGCGGTGCCCACCGGCCGCGGCGGCCGCGGCGACCCGGACGTTGCCGCGGGTGGCCAGCGTCATCCCGATGAAGCCGACGCTGGCGGAGAACGCGGCGCCCACCAGGAAGAAGGCGGCCCGGCCCAGCCGGGTGCCCAGGCCGCCGTCGGAGACCGGCAGCGCGAGCAGCAGCACGAACACGATCACCGCGAAGACGGCGAGGGTGCGGAACTGCCGCTGCAGGTAGGCGACGGCACCTTCCTGGACCGCCCTCGCTATCTCCTGCATGGAGGCGGTGCCCTGGTCGGCCGCGAGCACGGCACGGACCAGCCAGGCGGCGAAGCCCAGGGCGGCGAGGGAGATGAGGAGCGCGATCGCCACGAGGGCGAGGTCTCCTCCGGACAGGTCGGTGTCGGGCATGTGTTCCTCCGCGGCGAGGTGGGCGCACACCGGCCCGGCGGCCCCCGGTTCTCGCTCGGGGAGGGCCCGGCGTGGCACGCACTGTGCCGCAGCCGACCGCGCACCGCCAGACCCGATGTGATCCATTTCATACGGAGGGTCATCCGGGCCACCCTCGCGGCGGCTGGTTGCGCGGCGGTGTGACAGTGGGGTGGTGACGTCCCTGCGCTCCGTGCGGCTCCCCGCCGAGGGGCCCTCGACCTCCGGACCCGAGCCCGAGGACGGCGGGCCGGCGACCGCGCTGCCGGGCACCGAGCTGCTCGCCGCGTTGCTGGCCGACACGGAGGACGACGACGACCCGGTGACCCACGTGCACCGCCTGCCGGTCCGGGAGAGCCGCACCGCGCCGTGGCCGGGGTGGGTCGCTGCTCCGCTGCGCGAGCGGTTGGCCGAGCGGGGCGTGCTGGCGCCGTTCAGCCACCAGGTGGCCGCCGCCGAGCTGGCCCACGCCGGCGAGCACGTCGTCGTCGCCACCGGTACCGCGTCGGGCAAGTCGCTGGCCTACCAGCTGCCGGCGCTCACCGCGCTGGCCGAGGACCCCCGGGCCTGCGTGCTCTACCTGGCCCCGACGAAGGCGCTGGCCCGTGACCAGCTGGCCTCGGTGGCCGCGCTGGCCGACCCCTCGGTGCGGCCGGCCGCCTACGACGGGGACACCCCGGGCGAGGAGCGGGAGTGGGTGCGGCGGCACTCGCGGTGGATCGTCACCAACCCGGACATGCTGCACCGCGGGATCCTGCCGGCCCACCAGAAGTGGTCCAGCACGCTGCGCCGGGTCGCCTACGTGGTGGTCGACGAGTGCCACGCCTACCGCGGGGTGTTCGGCTCGCACGTCGGCCACGTGCTGCGCCGGCTCCGCCGCATCTGCCGCCGCTACGGCGCCGAGCCGGTCTTCGTGCTGGCCTCGGCCACCGTCGCCGACCCCGCCGCGGCGGCCAGCCGGCTGGTCGGCGCCCCGGTGGCGGCGGTGACCGAGGACGGCTCCCCCCGGCCGGGCGCGACCTTCGCCCTGTGGGAGCCGCCGCTGACGGAGAAGACCGGCGAGCACGGGGCGCCGCTGCGGCGCTCGGCCGCCGCGGACGCCGCCGGGCTGCTCGCCGACCTGGTCGAGCAGGGGGCCCGCACGCTGGCCTTCGTCCGGTCCCGCCGGTCGGCGGAGTCGGTGGCCGAGCAGGCCCGCGCACTGCTGCGCTCGCGGGGCCGCGGCGACCTGGTGCGCAAGGTCGAGTCCTACCGGGGCGGCTACCTGCCCGAGGAGCGCCGGGAGCTGGAGCGAGCGCTGTCGACCGGCGACCTGCTGGGCGTGGCCACCACCAACGCCCTGGAGCTGGGCATCGACATCGCCGGGCTGGACGCCGTGGTGCTCGCCGGCTACCCCGGCACGCTGGCCTCGATGTGGCAGCAGGCCGGCCGCGCCGGCCGGGCACAGCGTGAGTCGCTGGTGGTCTTCGTGGCCCGCGACGACCCGCTGGACCACTACCTGGCCCACCACCCGCAGGCGGTGTTCGGCCGGCCGGTCGAGGCGACCGTCACCGACCCCGCCAACCCCTACGTGCTCGGCCCCCAGCTGTGCTGCGCGGCGGCCGAGCTGCCGCTGCGCGCCGACGAGCTCGCCGACTTCGGCGGCGAGGTGGCCGAGGCGCAGGTGGCCGAACTGGTCGCCGAGGGGCTGCTGCGCGCCCGCCCGACCGGCTGGTACTGGGCCGGGCGGGGCCGGCCGGACGTCGACATCCGGGGCAGCGGCGAGGCCCCGGTCTCGATCATCGAGGGCGCGACCGGGCGGCTGCTGGGCACCGTCGACGGCGACGCCTCGCACGCCACCGTGCACACCGGCGCGCTCTACGTGCACCGCGGCGAGAGCTACGTCGTGGACGAGTTCGACGTCGAGGACTCCTGCGCCGTGGTGCACCCGGAGAGCCCGGAGTGGACGACGGTCGCCCGGGACCTGGTCGACCTGTCCATCGTCTCGATCGACCGCACCCGGACGCTGGGCGCCGTCACCGCGCACACCGGTGTCGTCGACGTGACCAACCAGGTGGTCGCCTACCAGCGGCGCCGGCTGGGCACCGGCGAGGTGCTCGCGGAGTTCCCACTGGACCTCCCCGCCCGGCAGCTGCG
Source organism: uncultured Modestobacter sp. (assembly GCF_947486615.1). Lineage (GTDB taxonomy): Bacteria > Actinomycetota > Actinomycetes > Mycobacteriales > Geodermatophilaceae > Modestobacter. The sequence continues at coordinate 42,332 of NZ_CANKUD010000007.1, read as the reverse complement.
CACCCGCGCGGTCTGGCTGACGCTGGACGAGCGGGCCGTGGCCCGCGCCGATGTCGACGACGCCGCCCTGCCCGGCTCGCTGCACGCCGCCGAGCACGCCTCGATCGGCATCCTGCCGCTGCTGGCCACCTGCGATCGCTGGGACCTCGGCGGGATCTCCACCGCACTGCACCCGGACACCGGCGCGGCGACGATCGTCGTCTACGACGGACACCCGGGCGGGGCCGGCTTCGCCGAGCGCGGCTACGCGGTGCTGCGGGACTGGCTGCAGGCGACCCGGGCGACCGTGGCCAGCTGCGAGTGCGAGTCCGGCTGCCCGTCGTGCGTGCAGTCGCCCAAGTGCGGCAACGGCAACGACCCGCTGGACAAGGCCGGTGCGGTGCGGGTGCTCGACGTCGTCCTGGACGAACTGTCCTCGGCCCCGGAGCTGACCGCCGAGGAGGCAGAGGTGACGCGGCGGCCGACGCCTGCGCTGTTCGGCACCAGCGCGCCTGCCGCGTCCGCGATCACCGGCACCAGCGCGGTGTCCGGGTCGGGGCCCAGCGGCACCAGCGCGGCGGCCGGGCGCGGGACCAGCGTGCCGGCCGGGCCCGGGCCCGCCGGACCGGCCGAGGCCGAGCCGGGGGCCGCGCTCCGGGAGGCCGACCCCGACGACCTCGTCTTCTGACCCGGTCTCCGGCGGCGCCGGGCCGGCCCGGGCGCGGGCGCGGGCGTCCAGCACCCCCAGGGGGCCGAGCCGCACCGGCACGTGCACCCGCACCTCGACCACCGCGCCGGCGGTGAGCCGGCAGGAGTCGAGGGTGGCCGCGTTCGCCGCGGCGACCTCGCCGGCGACCGCGCACGCCGCCGGGTCGCCCTGCACCGCGCTGCCGGCCGCCGCCAACGCGGACAGGTCGGCCGCGGTGGTCGCCCGGTGCCGGGCCACCACGGCGGCACCGACCAGCACGGTCGCCGCGCCGACCAGGGCCAGCACGGCGGCCAGGGCCACCGTCCACACGGTGGCCGAGCCGCGCTCACCGTCGTCCGGCGGCCGGGACCCGGTCACGGTGGGCTGCCCGCGGCCGGCTCCCGCACCCCGGTGGCCGACGCGGTCACCTCGACCCGCCAGGGCAGCGGGCCCAGCGGGGAGACCGTCGCGGAGACGGTGACCCGCACCGACTCCCCGTCCCCGGCGACATCGGTCCGGGCACCGTCCGGCGCCGCCTGGGCGGCCAGCGCCACCACCCGGCCGTGCTCGTCGCCGCGGGCCGCCGCCCGGGCCCCCTCCCGGGCGGCGTCCACGCAGCGCAGTTGGGCGCCGACCACCACGACCGCGGCCACCGCGCCGGCCAGCACCATCAGCAGCACCGGCAGCACGACCGCCGTCTCGGCGGTGACCATCCCGGCCTCGCCGTGCCGCCGGGCCGTCCGGTGTCGAGGTGTCGACACGTCGACTCAGGACAGCGTGGCGAGCGCCGACTGCACCAGGTCGCCCAGCGCCGACACCACCGAGCCGCCGGTGACCACCTTGTAGAGCACCGCGGCGAACGCGCAGGCCGCGACGGTGCCCACGGCGTACTCCGCAGTGCTCATCCCCTCCTCCTCGACGACCCGGACCCGCAGCCAGCGCCGCACCCGCCTCGGCGTCGGCACCTCCTCCTGGATGTCCATCTCCACGTCCTCCTGGGTGTCCATCTCCGCGTCCCCTCTCCGCGGGCCGCTCGCCGGCCCGTCGGGATCGAGCCTGTGGTCGACCGGGCCGGGTTCCCAGGGCTGCCGGCGGGGTGTGGACGGCCGCCGCGGATGTGGACGCCGGGCAGCGCGACGTCAGAAGACGTCCGCGGCGATCCCGAGGACGAGCGGGACGACGCCCAGGCACAGGAACGCCGGCAGGAAGCAGAGCCCCAGCGGAGCCAGCACCCACACCCCCGCCCGGCGGACGGCGGCCTCGACCCGGCTGTGCTGACTGCTGCGCAGGTCGCCGGCCAGCCGCTGCAGGGCCGGGGCGACGGCCGACCCCGACTCCCCCGCCCGCACCACCACCCGCGCCAGCGCGTCGACCGGCGGCGGCGCCCCGGCCCAGGCCCGTCGCGGAGCGGCGCCGAGGCGGTACAGCCCGCCGACGGCGACCAGCCGCTCGCCCAGCGGCCCGGCCACCGAGCCGCCGACCGCGGCCACCGCGGCGCCCACCGGGGTGCCGGCGGTCAGGCAGACGGCGAGCAGGTCGCAGGCCACCGGCAGGTCGCGGGCCAGCCGCTCCTCGTCGTCCGGGGACGCCCCGGCCCGGCGCAGCAGCCGCTCGGCCAGCACCGTCGCGCCGACCGCCAGCACTGCGGCCGGGAGCCCGCCGCCGAGCAGGAGGAGGGCTCCCGCTCCGGCCGCCGCGGCCATCGACCAGCGCCGCGCCGTCCCGGGCGGCCGGTCCGGCGCCCGGGTCCGGGCGGCAGCGGGCTGTGGCCGAGGCGCGACCGCCGCCAGCCGGTCCCGCCGGACGTCGGCGGCCGGCGCCCACAGCAGCAGCGCCCCGGCGAGCGCCGCCACCGCGACCGCGGTCACCGCCGGCTCACTGCCGCACCGCGCGCCGGACCAGGCGGGCCGACCAGGCCGTGCCGACCAGCTCCAGGCCGACCCCGGCGACCAGCAGTGCCGTGCCGGGCGCCGTGGTGGTGAGCACCCGCCACGGGTCGGCGCCGATCCCGCTGCCCATCAGCAGGCCCAGCACGGGCAGCCCGGCGAGCACGGCTGCGCTGGCCCGCGGGCCGGCCACCGCCGACCGCAGCTCCTCCTCGGCCCGCAGCCGGGCCCGCAGGTCGTCCTCCACGGCGGTGAGCACCCCGGCCAGCGAGCAGCCGGTGTGCGCGCTCAGCCGCACGGCCGCCGCGATCCGGACCAGCGCCGCGGCACACCCACCGTCCGCCGGACCTGATGGGGGCTCGCCCAGCCGCAACACCGGTCCGAGCGCCGCCGCGGTGACCGGGTCGGGGCAGCCGTCGACGGCCGCACCGGTCGCCTCGGTCAGGGAGCGGCCGGCGCGCACCTCCGCGGTCAGCACGCCCAGCGCCTCCACCAGCGCGCGGGTCCGCCGCTGCTCGGCCGCCGCCCGCTGTCGCGACTGCAGCGCACGGCCGGCGCACCCCGCGCAGACCGCCGCCAGGACGGCCACCACCGGGGTGGAGGCCAGCGCCCCGACAACGGCCGCCGCCCCCGCCAGGAGGACCACCCCGCCCCGGCCGGCCAGGCCGGGGAACGGCACACGGCCGGCGGTGCGCCGGGGCGTGAGCCGGCCGGGCCGGGCGCCGGACGGCCAGGCCAGCAGCGCCGCCGCGAGGCAGAGCAGCGCCGGCCTCACCCGGGTACCTGCACGCCGAGCAGGTCGGCCAGCTCCGAGCGGGCCGGACAGTCGCCGCCGTCCGCCCGCCAGCCTGCCGCCACCTCGATCAGCTCGCCCCGCCGCCGGACGACGCCCAGCTCGGCCACGTGCCGCCCGGCCGGCCCCCGCCGCAGGTGCACCACCAGGGACAGCGCGGCCGCGGCCTGGCTGTGCACCGCCGCCCGCCCGAGACCCGCCGCACCGCCGAGCGCCTCCAGCCGGGCGGGCAGGTCGGCGGCCCGGTTGACGTGCACGGTGCCGCAGCCGCCGTCGTGCCCGGTGTTCAGCGCGGCGAGCAGGTCGACCACCTCCGCACCCCGGACCTCGCCCACCACCAGCCGGTCGGGCCGCATCCGCAGCGCCTGCCGGACCAGGTCGCGCAGCGTCACCGCCCCGGCGGCCTCGACGTTGGGCGGCCGGGTGAGCAGCCGGACGACGTGCGGGTGCTGCGGGGTGAGCTCCGGGGCGTCCTCGCAGAGCACCACCCGGTCGATCGGGTCGGCCAGGCCCAGTAGCGCGGAGAGCACGGTGGTCTTCCCGGTGCCCGTGCCGCCGGTCACCAGGAACGCCAGCCGGGCCGTCACCGCGGCCGCCAGCAGGTCGGCGGAGGCCCCCGGGAAGGCGCCGCGCGCGGCGAGGTCGGCGTAGGACAGCACCGCCCGGCGCAGCACCCGCAGCGACAGGCAGGTGCCCGACCCGGACACCGGGGGCAGCACGGCGTGCAGCCGGGTGCCGTCGGGCAGGCCGGCGTCCACCCACGGCGATGCGTCGTCCAGCCGCCGGCCCGCCGACGCCGCCAGCCGCACCGCCAGCCGGCGGACGGCGCCCTCGTCGACGAACCGGACGTCGACCGGCTCCAGACCGCTCCCCCGGTCGATCCACACCGAGTCCGGGCCGTTGACCAGCACGTCGGTGACCCCGGGGGTGCGCAGCAGCGGCTCGAGCGCCCCGGCCCCGGACAGCTCGTCGGTGGCGGCCCGGACGGCGTCGAGCACCCCGCGGTCGCCGAGCAGGCCGCCGGACTCCTCCCGGACCAGCGCCGCGACCGCGGCCGGGCTGGGCGGTCCGGAGACCGCGGCGAGCCGCGCCCGCACCCGCTCGACCAGCGGGGACGCCGCCTCCGCGCTCACGCCGTCCGCCCGGGCAGCTGGGCCAGCAGCAGCCGGCCGAGCACGCCGAACGGCGCGCGGCCGGCGATGGACGGCGGTTCGCCCCGCTCGCTGCGGGCCACCGCCGACCGGTCGGCGGCCAGCTCGGCGAAGACCGGCCGCCCGACGGCGTCGGCCACCTGGGCGCGGGTCAGCCCGCCGGGCACCGGCCGGGTCACCACCAGGGCCGACGACCAGGGGCGCGGTTCGCCGTCCGGGCCGCGGACCAGCGGGCGGGCGGCCACCGCCGCCCGCAGCCGGGCTGGGACCACCAGCACGGCCAGGTCCGCCTCGGCCAGCAGTTCCGCGGCGCCGTCCCCGTGGACGGGCAGGTCGACCACCACCCCGCAGCCACTGTCCCGGGCGCCGGCGGCCACCGCGAGCAGCGCGTCGGGGACCACCGGCTGCGGCTGCTCGCGGGAGGCGGCGAGCACGGCGACCCCGGCGGCCTCCGGGAGCGCGGCGGCCAGCGCCGGGCCGGCGACCCGCCCGCTCACCCCGGCCAGCTCGGGCCAGCGCAGCCCGGGCGCGCTCTCCGCGCCCAGCAGCAGGTCCAGGCCGGCGCCCCAGCCGTCCCCGTCGACGAGCAGCACGTCGTCCCCGGCGCGGGTGCGGGCGGTCAGGGCCAGGGCGGTGGCCAGGGTGCTGGCCCCGGCGCCGCCGCAGGCCCCGCCGACCACGGCCAACCAGCCCGGTCGCACCGGTGCCCGCACGGCCGCCGCGACCCGCTCGACCAGCCAGGTCTCGTCCCGCGGCAGCACCACGACCCGTTCGGCGCCCAGCTCGACCGCCGCCGGCCAGACCTCGGGCCCCGGCTCGCCCGCGGCGACCACCAGCAGCCCGGGCCGCCGCGGCAGGGCCCGCACCGCGGCGCTGCCGAGCACCTCGGTGCCGAGCAGGACCAGTGGCGCATCGCGGTGCGCGCGGCGCAGCGGGCTCCCGCCGCTGGTCAGCTCCCCGGTGCTGCCGGCGGCGGCCAGCAGCCGGAGCAGGTCGTCGAGCAGCACCGGGTCGGTGCTGACGACGAGCGGGCGGGCAGGGGCGGGGCCGGCGGCGCGGCTGACGGTGGACACCGCACCAGCGCAGACCACGGGCCGGCGGCGGAACAGCCCCGCAGCGGATCTGTGGACCACCCATCGGGGTGTGGATTCCGCTGCACCCGGCGGCCCGATCTGCCGATCCCCTTACCGTGGAGGACATGACCCGCGCTGCGGCGTTCTTCGACCTGGACAAGACGGTCATCGCGAAGTCCAGCACCCTGGCCTTCGGACGACCGTTCTTCCAGGGTGGGCTGATCAACCGACGGGCCGTCCTCAAGGGCGCCTACGCGCAGTTCGTCTTCTCCCTCGCCGGCGCCGACGCCGTCCAGATGGAACGGATGCGCCGCCAGATCACCGCGATGACCACCGGCTGGGACGTCGCCGTGGTGCACGACATCGTCCGGGAGACGCTGCACGAGATCGTCGACCCGCTGATCTACGACGAGGCCGCCGACGTGATCGAGGCGCACCGGGCCGCCGGCCGGGCGGTGGTGATCGTCTCCAGCAGCGGCGCGGAGATGGTGGAGCCGATCGGCGAGATGCTCGGGGTGGACCGGGTGGTCGCCACCCGGATGGTCACCCGCGACGGCAGGTACACCGGCGAGATCGAGTTCTACGCCTACGGCGAGAACAAGGCCGCCGCGATGCGCGACCTGGCCGCCGAGCAGGGCTGGGACCTGACCGACTGCTTCGCCTACAGCGACTCGGTCACCGACCTGCCGATGCTCGAGGCGGTGGGGCACCCCACGGCGGTCAACCCCGACCGTGGGCTGCGCCGCGCCGCCGCCGAGCGGGGCTGGCCGGTGCTGGAGTTCACCCGCCCGGTGACGCTGCGCTCCCGCTCGGCCGCGGCACGCACCCCGGTGGTCACCGGCACCGCGATGGGCGTGGGCGCCGCCGTCGCCGGGATCGCCTGGTACGCCCGCCGGCGCGCGCTCCGGGTGCTCCCGTCGGCCGCCCCGGTCGCGGGCCCGGCCCTCTCGCTGCCCTCGCCCGGTCGCCGGCGTCGTCCCGGCGCCTGACCGCCGGCGGGTCAGCCGCCCACGCGCGCCCGCACCTGGGCCACCTTCTCGCGCACCTGGTCGGCCACGGTGCGGGCAGCCGAGACCGGCTGGAAGTCCTGGGCCGCGGCCGTCAGCGCCTGCTGCTCGGCCGGGGTCAGCTCCAGCTCGGCGGCCGCCACGTTCGACTCGAGCTGCTCGACGCTGGACGCCCCCGGGATGACGACCACCTGCGGCAGGCCGAGCAGCCAGGCCAGCGCCACCTGGGCGGGCTTCGCCTGGTGGGCGGCGGCGACGTCCCGGAGCAGCTGGAGGAGCGGCTCGGCGCGACGCAGGTTCTCCGTGCCGAACAGCGGGTTGGTCGCCCGGACGCCGCCGGGGCGGTGGTCGAGGGAGTACCGGCCTCCGAGCAGCCCCTGGGCGAGCGGGCTGTAGGCGATCACCAGCCGTCCCTCCCGCTCGGCGAAGGGCACCAGGTCCGCCAGCGGACCGGCGGAGGCCAGGGAGAACTGCACCTGGTTGCTGACCACCGGCCCGCCCAGTGCGGCGTCGGCGGCGCGCCAGCGGTCCAGCGGGTAGTTGGAGACGCCGACGGCACCGATGCGCCCCTCGTCGAGCAGGGTGCGCAGCCCCGGCATGAGCACCGAGTCCGGGACGACGGGGTTGGGCCAGTGCACCTGGTACAGCGGGATGCGGTCGAGCTCCAACCGGCGGGCGCTGCCCAGGGCCCGGTTGCGGACGACGGCCGGGAAGGGCGCGACCGGGAAGACCTTGCTCGCCACGACGACCGAGCCGCGGTCGTCCCCCAGCGCCGCGCCGAGGATCCGCTCGCTCTTGCCCATGCCGTAGACCTCGGCGGTGTCGAAGAAGGTGACGCCCAGCTCGCGGGCCCGGCGAACGATGTCCCGGGCCGGACCGGAGGCGTAGTCGGCGCCGTACCCCCACTCCCGGGAGCCGAACTGCCACGTGCCCAGCCCGACCCGGCTGACCTGTCCCAGACCGTCGACCTCGAGGAAGCGCATCTCCCCAGTGTCGGGGCCACACCGCGGTACGGCAGACCGGACGGCGGGCTCAGCCGCGGAGCAGGCTCTCGCAGATCGCCAGGCCCTCGGTGGCGCCGTGCTCGGTCGCCCGGCAGCAGTGCACCAGCCAGCCGGCCAGCCCGTCGGGTCCACCGGAGCGGTAACCGGCGAGCGCCGCGACGTGGGCCTCCGCGCCGAGCTCGGCGAACCCGACCTCGGGCACCGACACGGCCTTCGGGTCGAGGCCGCGGGTGATCCCGACCAGCCGGCCGGCGGCGCGGGCGACCACGCCGTCCTGGGTGCCGAACGGCGCGAGGGCGGCGAGCTCGCCGTGCACCACTCCGGCGATCACCACGGCCGGCACCGTGGTGGCGCCGGTGATGATCGAGAACAGCCCGCCCAGCCGCGGCCCGGCCGCGCCGTTCGGGCGGCCCAGATCGGCGGAGTCGGCCAGGTCCGCGGCCGCTAGGACGTGCAGCCGGGCGAGCACCTGACCGGGTGCCCGCTCCCAGGTCTCCACCATCGAGCCGAGCCCGACCGACACCCGCAGCGCCCCCTGGACGACGGGGTCCTCGACCTCCCCGGCGCGCAGCTGCGCCAGCGGCACGTCCACGCCCTCCAGCGCGGCCGAGGCCCGGGCGCCGCGCAGCGCGGACTCCGCGCTCACCCCGGCGGACTCCCGGCGGAGCACCTTGTGCCCGAGCAGGCGGTCGACGGCGGCGCGGGCCCCCTCTGCGGCCTCGGCGACGCCGGGCAGGTCCATCAGCGGCGCGAGCGGGTCGGGGCCGGTCGGGCGGGCGGCGGGCCGGGGGGCCCGGCCGGCGCCGGGGCGCAGCGGGATCGTCACGGCTGCGACGGTACGAGCCGCCTGCGGTCGCCTGCCCACCGCCCGGACCGTCAGAGCTCGCGGCCCGCCGTCCGCTGCACGTGCGCGGGGACGACGACGTCCGCCCGGTCGCCGGTGGTCACCGTGCCGGTGGGCTCGAACATCAGGATCGAGCCGCCGGTCGAGGAGGGCTTGTGCTCCGTGCCCCGCGGCACGACGAAGGTGTCCCCCTGGCGCAGCTCGACGGTCGTCTCGGTGCCCTCGACGTCGCGGAGCGCGACGTCGAACCGTCCCTCGAGGACGAGGAAGAACTCGTCGGTGTCCTCGTGCACGTGCCAGACGTGCTCCCCGAGGGAGTGCGCGATGCGGACGTCGTAGTCGTTGACCCGGCCCACGATGCGCGGGCTGTAGACCTCGTCGAAGGTGGCCAGGGCCGCGGTCAGGTTCACCGGTGCAGGCGTCGTCATGCCGGCAGTCTGCGCCGGGCGCGGGTCCGCCGGCTTGGACGTTCCTGACCGGCGGGCCCCCGGCCGCGGCCGGTTCACCGCCACCTAGGCTGCCTGGCGATGACCGGCCCGCTCACCCTCCTGCTCGTCCGGCACGGGCAGAGCGAGTGGAACGCCGCCGGGCTGATGCAGGGGCAGACCGCACACGTCCCGCTCACCGAGCTCGGCCACCGGCAGGCCGCACAGGCCGCGGCCGAGCTGGCCGCACTCACCCGGGACGGCGCCGGTCCCGGCGCCCTGGTCTCCAGCGACCTGCTGCGGGCCGTGCAGACCGCCGAGCACTGCGCCGCCGCCACCGGGCTGACCCTGACCACCACCCCGGCGTTGCGCGAGCAGGGCTACGGCGTGCTGGAGGGCCGGCCCTCGCGCGAGCTGTGGGACGTCGTCGACTGGACCGACCCGCACTGGTCGGCCGAGGGCGGGGAGAGCCTGGCCGAGCTGCACGCCCGGGTCGCCGCCTACCTGGAGGGCCTGCGCGCCGACCCGCCGGCCGACGTCGTCGCGCTGGTCACCCACGGCGACACCATCCGCGCCGCGCAGGCGGTGGTCGCCGGGCTCGGCCCCGACCAGCTGCCAGGCGTGACGCCGCACAACGGCACGGTCACCCGGCTGGAGCTGCCGTGAGCCGGACGCTGGTGCTCGGCGGTTCGCGGTCGGGCAAGTCGGCGCACGCCGAGCAGCTGCTGGCGGACTGGTCCGAGGTCACCTACCTCGCCACCTCCCGGGTCGACGACACCGACGCCGAGTGGGCGGCCCGGGTCGCCGCGCACCGCGACCGCCGCCCGGCCGGCTGGACGACGCTGGAGACGACGGCGCCGTCGGAGCTGATCCGCGCCGGGGCGGTGCTGGTGGACAGCGTGACCACCTGGGTGGCCGCGCTGATGGACGAGACCGGCATCTGGGACACCCTGGACACCGCCGGCGCCCACGCGGCCGGCTCGGCCACCGACGCCGCCGCGGCCCGCGACCGCCTCAGCGCCCGCTGTGACGCGCTGGTCGACAACTGGGTGATGACGCCGGCGCACGTGGTCGCGGTCAGCGACGAGGTGGGGCTGGGCGTGGTGCCGGAGACCCGCGCCGGGCGGCTGTTCCGGGACACCCTGGGCGAGGTCAACCAGCGGCTGGCCGCGACCGCCGACGAGGTGTGGTTCGTCGTCGCCGGGCTGCCCCAGCGGCTGCGGTGAGCGAGGGCCCGCAGCGGTCCCGGTGGGCCGGGCCGGCGGAGTCGTTCGCGCTGCTGACCAGCCTGCGGGTGCCGGCCGCGGCATCGGCCCGCGGTGTGCTGCCCTGGGCGCCGCTGGTCGGGCTGGTGCTCGGTGCGGTGGCCACCACGGTCGCCTGGGCCGCCGGCCGGGCCGCGAGCCCGCTGGTCGGCGCCGTCCTCGGGATCGCCGTGCTGGCCTGGCTGACCCGCGGCCTGCACCTGGACGGGCTGGCCGACACCGCCGACGGGCTGGGCCCGCTGCGCGGCCGGGAACGCGCGCTGCAGGTGATGCGCGCCGGCGACGTCGGCCCCTTCGGCGTGGCCACGCTGGTCCTGGTCCTGCTCCTGCAGATCGGCTGCCTGGCGCAGCTGCTCACCCTGGACGGCGGCTGGCTCGCCCTGCCCGCCGCCACGGTGACCGCCCGGCTGGCGATGGCGGGGACCGGGCTGCCGGGGGTGCCGATCGCCGAGGGCTCCTCGCTGGGTCAGGCGGTGGCCGGCACCGTCTCCCGCGGCTGGCTGGCCGGCGCTGCCGTGCTCACCGCAGCCGCAGCCGCGGGGGCTGCGCTGCTGGTGGGCTCCGGCGGCCCGACCGCGGCGCTGGTGCTGGTCGCCGCCGTCGCGGCGGGGCTGGGCGCGTCCGAGGCGCTGTCCGCCCGCGCCGTCGGCCGGCTGGGCGGGGTCAACGGCGACGTGATGGGCGCGATGGGCGAGGTCGCCGCCACCGTCACCCTGCTCACGGCGGCCCTGCTGCTCGGCTGAGCCTCAGCCCCCGGCGACCGACTGCACGACCATGACCTCGGCTCCCGACGGCACCGGCGTGGCCAGCCCGGACAGCCGGCGCACCTCGTCGCCGTCCACGTAGACGTTGACGAAGCGGCGCAGCGCACCCGTCTCGTCGCGCACCCGGCGGTCGAACACCGGGTGCTGCGCGGCCAGCGCGTCGAGCACCGCGCAGACCGTTGCGTCCCCGGCGAGGTCGAGGGACAGCGACGTCCGGCCGCCGGTGCAGTCGGCGAGCATGCGGGGCAGCAGCACCCGCACGGTCACGGCAGCACCGCGGCGCGCACGCAGAGCACGTCGGGCAGGTGGCCGGCGACCTGGGTGAACGACTCCCCCGCGTCGGCGCTGGCGTAGACCTCCCCGCCGCGGGTGCCGACGTAGACGCCCACCGGGTCGCCGGCGTCCACGCAGGCGGCGTCGCGCAGCACCGCGTTGTACTCGTCGACCGGCAGCCCGGCGTCCAGCCGCTGCCAGGTCTCCCCCGCGTCGTCGCTGCGGTGCACCGCCAGCCGACCGTCCGGCGGGATCCGCTGACCATCGGCCACCAGCGGGACCACCCAGATCCGCCCGCCGCGGCGCGGGTCGGCCAGCATCACGAAGCCGAAGTCCGAGGGCAGTCCGGCCGCGATCGACGTCCAGGTGTCGCCGTCGTCGTCGGAGCGGTGCACGCCGTGGTGGTTCTGCGCGTACAGCCGGCGCGGGTCGGCGGCGTCCCGGGCGATCTTGTGCACGCACTGGCCGAACTCCGGCGCGGGGCCGGGCAGGAAGTAGGCGGAGATGCCGGCGTTGCGCGGTTGCCAGGACGCCCCGCCGTCCCGGGTCCGGTAGACCCCGCCGGTGCTCATCGCCACGTGCACTGTGCCCCCGGGCCCGGGGACGACGGAGTGCGCGGCCGCCCCGCCGTAGCCGGCTCCCCACTCGGCGCGGTGCGGGTGGTCCCAGAGCCCGCGGCAGAGCTCGAAGTGGTCACCGCCGTCGTCCGAGCGCCAGACGGAGATCGGCTCGCAGCCGGCCCAGACCACGCCGGGCCGGTCGTCGGCGTCCGGCCGCAGCTGCCAGATCCGCTCGACCGCGGCGCCGGTGTCGGCGGGGAAGCGGATCGCGCCGGCGGCCGGTTCGTCCCAGGTGACGCCCAGGTCGTCGGAGTGCACGACCGTCGGGCCGAAGTGCTCCGACCGCACGCCGACCATCAGCCGGGTGCGGCCACCCCGGGTGTCGATGCCGATGCTCGGCACCTCGGTCATCAGGAAGTGCGGCGAGGAGAGCGACCAGCTGCGCCGGTCCTCACTCGTCGCGAGCCAGAGCCCCTTGCGGGTGCCGATCGCCAGCAGAGTCGTCGCCATGCAGCAGTAGACCGCCGCGCACCGACGAACTCATCGGCTACCGGTGCGCCGATCGGTCCGCGGAACGTCGCCCCCACCACCGCTGGGCAGCGCCCTTGACCAACCAGGCGAGCGAGACCACGACCAGGAGGATCCAGATCCGGTCCCAGCCGGTTGCCCGGTAGACCACCTCCTGGACGACGTAGACGACGGCGAAGTACGCGGCGAACCAGCCCAGCTCGACCGCCAGGCCCCCCGCTGCTCCACCGTGACGCTCGCGTGGCTCAGCCATGCCCCCACCCTGCCACCGCCCACCAGAGCCCGGCCATGTTGGCGAACATGGCCGTCCGACGTCCCCGAGCCCGGCCATGTTGGCGAACATGGCCGTCCGACGTCCCCGAGCCCGGCCATGTTGGCGAACACGGCCGGGTGGGTCAGGCCTGGGCCTGGGCGGGGGTCTCCCCGCCTTCGAGGTCGCCCTCGGTGTCCAGGTAGGCCTGCTGCAGCTCGGCCAGCAGCGCCGGGTCCGGCTCGGCCCACATCTTCCGGTCGACCGCCTCCAGCAGCCGCTCGGCGATGCCGTGCAGCGCCCAGGGGTTCGACTCCTCCATGAACGCCCGGTTCTCCGGGTCGAGCACGTAGCTCTGCGCGAGCTTCTCGTACATCCAGTCGGCGACCACGCCGGTGGTGGCGTCGTAGCCGAACAGGTAGTCCACCGTCGCGGCCATCTCGAACGCGCCCTTGTAGCCGTGCCGGCGCATCGCGGCCAGCCACTTGGGGTTGACCACCCGGGCGCGGAACACCCGGGAGGTCTCCTCCACCAGCGAGCGGGTGCGCACGTGCTCGGGGCGGGTCGAGTCGCCGATGTAGGCCTTCGGCGAGCTGCCGGTCAGCGCGCGCACCGTGGCGACCATGCCGCCGTGGTACTGGAAGTAGTCGTCGGAGTCGGCGATGTCGTGCTCACGGGTGTCGATGTTCTTGGCCGCCACCGCGATCCGCCGGTAGGAGGTCTCCATGTCCGCCCGCGCCGCGACGCCGTCCAGGTCGCGGCCGTAGGCGTAACCGCCCCACACCGCGTAGACCTCGGCCAGGTCGGCGTCGGTGCGCCAGTCCCGGCTGTCGATCAGCGACAGCAGCCCGGCCCCGTACGCGCCGGGCTTGGAGCCGAACACCCGGGTGGTGGCCCGCCGGCGGTCGCCGTGCTCGGCGACGTCGGCGTCCACGTGCGCCTTCACGAAGTTCTGCTCCGGCGTCTCGTCCAGGCCCGCGGCCAGGGTGACGGCGTCGTCGAGCATGGTCACCACGTGCGGGAAGGCGTCCCGGAAGAACCCGGAGATGCGCACCGTGACGTCGATCCGCGGCCGGCCCAGCTCACCGAGCGGGATCGGCTCCAGCGTGGTCACCCGGCGCGAGGCCTCGTCCCAGACCGGCCGGACGCCGAGCAGGGCCAGCACCTGCGCGACGTCGTCGCCGGAGGTGCGCATCGCCGACGTGCCCCACACCGAGAGCCCGACCGAGCGCGGGTGCTCCCCAGTCTCGGAGACGTAGCGCTCGACCAGCGACTCGGCCAGCCCCTGCCCGGTCTCCCAGGCCAACCGGGAGGGCACCGCGCGCGGGTCGACGGAGTAGAAGTTGCGCCCGGTCGGCAGCACGTTGACCAGCCCGCGCAGCGGCGAGCCCGAGGGCCCGGCCGGCACGTAGCCGCCGTCCAGGGCGTGCAGGGCCATGTCGATCTCGTCGGTCGTCCGCGCCAGCCGCGGCACGACCTCGGCCACCGCGAAGTCCAGCACCCGTGACACCTCCGCGTGCGGCCCGCCCAGCACCTCGACGACGGTGGGGTCGACGGCCTCGGCGGTCCAGCCGGCCGCCTCCATGGCGGTGACCAGGGCCAGCGCCCGGGCCTCGACCTCGTCGGTCTCGTGCAGCCCCGCCGAGCCGTCCTCCACCAGGCCGAGCGCCTCGCGCAGGCCGGGCATGGCGACCGAGCCACCCCAGATCTGCCGCGCCCGCAGGATCGCCAGCACCAGCCCCACCCGGGCGTCGCCCTCCGGCGGGGAGCCGAAGACGTGCAGCCCGTCGCGGATCTGGCTGTCCTTGATGGCGCAGAGCCAGCCGTCGACGTGCAGGATCATCTCGTCGAACTCGGCGTCGTGCGGCCGGTCGTCCAGGCCCAGGTCGTGGTCCAGCTTGGCGGCCTGGATCAGCGTCCAGATCTGCTGCCGGACGGCGGGCAGCTTGGGCGGGTCCATCGCGGCGATGTTGGCGTGCTCGTCCAGCAGCTGCTCCAGCCGGGCGATGTCGCCGTAGGTGTCGGCGCGGGCCATCGGCGGCACCATGTGGTCGACCAGCACCGCGTGCGCCCGGCGCTTGGCCTGCGAGCCCTCACCGGGGTCGTTGACCAGGAACGGGTAGACCATCGGCAGGTCACCGAGCGCGGCGTCCGGCGCGCAGGACGCCGACAGCCCCACGGTCTTGCCGGGCATCCACTCCAGGTTGCCGTGCTTGCCCACGTGCACCACCGCGTGCGCACCGAACGACGAGCGCAGCCAGTGGTAGGCGGCCAGGTAGTGGTGGGACGGCGGCAGGTCCGGGTCGTGGTAGATCGCGATCGGGTTCTCCCCGAAGCCGCGCGGCGGCTGGACCATCACCACGACGTTGCCGGCGCGCAGGGCGGCGAACACGATGCAGTCGTCGGTCGGGTCGACGAAGAGCTCACCGGGCGGCGGCCCCCAGTGCTCGACCATCCGGTCGGTCAGCTCGGCGGGCAGGGTGTCGAAGAACCGGCGGTACTCGGCTGCGGGGATGCGCACCGGGTTGCCGGACAGCTGCTCGGCGGTCAGCCAGTCCGGGTCCTGTCCGCCGGCCTCGATCAGGGCGTGCACCAGCCGGTCGCCGTCCAGGTCGGCGACGCCGGGCAGTGCCCCCTCGCCGTCGAACGGGCCGATGTCGTAGCCCTGCCCGGCCATCGCGGCCAGCAGCCGGACCACCGAGGCGGGAGTGTCCAGGCCGACCGCGTTGCCGATCCGGGCGTGCTTGGTCGGGTACGCCGACAGCATCACCACGATCTTGCGGTCGGCGGGAGCGGTGTGCCGCAGCCGGGCGTGCGCGACGGCGGTGCCGGCCACCCGGGCGGCCCGCTCCGGGTCGGGCACGTAGGAGGTCAAGCCGTCGGCGTCGACCTCCTTGAAGGAGAACGGCACGCTGATGATCCGGCCGTCGAACTCCGGGATGGCGACCTGGTTGCCCACGTCCAGCGGGGAGAGCCCGTCGTCGTTGGCCGCCCAGGTCTCCCGCGGGGTGCCCAGCACCAGGCCCTGGATCACCGGGACGTCGAGCCGGGCCAGCTCGCCGACGTCCCAGGCGCCGTCGTCCCCACCGGCGGACGCGGTGGCGGGCTTGGAGCCGCCGGCCGCCAGCACGGTGACGACCATGGCGTCGACGGTGCGCAGCACGTCGAGCATCTCCGGGGCGACCGAGCGCAGCGAGGCGCAGTAGATCGGCACCGGCACGCCACCGGCGGTCTCGATCGCCTCGCACAGCGTGTGCACGAAGGCGGTGTTCCCGGCCAGGTGGTGCGCCCGGTAGTAGAGGACGGCGACCCGCGGCCCGGTCGAGCTGGTCGGGCGGTCGAGCAGGCCCCAGTCCGGCGCGACGGCCGGGGCGTCGAAGCCCTCGCCGTCCAGCAGCACGGTGTCGGACAGGAACCGGTGCAGCTCCACGATGTTGTCGGGCCCGCCCTGGGCCAGGTAGGCGTGCGCGTCGGTGGCCACGCCCATCGGCACGGTGGACAGCGCCATCAGCTCGGCGTCGGGCAGCTGCTCCCCGCCCAGCACGACGACCGGCAGCCCGCTGTCGAGCAGCGGCCGCAGCATGTCCTCGTACTTGCGGGCGGCCCCGAGGATCCGGACGACGACCAGGTCGGTGCCCGCGGCGAACTCGGCGAGCTCACCGGTGCCGACCCGGTAGGGGTTGCCGAGCTTCCAGTCCGACGCGCTCGCCCTGGCCGAGAGCAGGTCGGTGTCGGAGGTGGAGAGCAGGGTGAAGGTGCGTGAGCTCAAGGCAGTGCCTCCCTCGGGGTCCGCGCCCCGGGTCGTCGGGCACGGCAGCCGCGGTGTCTGGCTCCCTCCGGGTGGAGGTCACAGTGGCGGGACCGCGCCGGGCTCGCACCGGCTTCCGCGCGCACTGCCGTGTTGTGCGGCGAACGCTACCCGGCGCCCGGCTGCGCGCCCGGGCAGCGGAACCCACTGGACGGGTGCCCGATGATCGCCGTGTGCATCCCGAGGGCCCGACCCACAGCGCGGACGTCGCCGCCGCGTCCTGGATCCGGCCCCGGTTGGCCACCGACTTCGGGACCGTGGGCAGCGTGGTCCCCGCCGGCTACCCGGCGTACGCCCGGCTGCTGCACCCCGTCGAGGACGGCGAGCGGCTGCGGCGCTGGAGCGACGTCGCGGCGGAGACCGGCCGCACGGTGCACCCGCTGGTCCAGTGGCACCGGCTGGTCGGCGCCGTCGATCCGCGGGGCGCGAGCGACGGCCAGGGCGCCGGCCCCCCGCGGGTCGGCGAGCTGGTCCCCGACCACCTGGCCGCACTGCTCGACGTCCTGGCCGGGCACACCGGCACCCCGGACGACTGCTGGGCCTGCGTCTGGGAGGGGTACGCCTGGGTCGCCAAGGTGCCCGGGTCCATCGCGCTGCTCGCCTTCTCCGACGACGGGGAGCCCCCGGTCCCCGAACACGGACCGCCCGGCTTCACGGCCGAGCAGCTGGCCGGCCCGCGGCTGGACCACCCGGACCGCTCCTACCTGCTGCTGCGCGGCCCGCTGACCTCGTTCCGGTTCATCGGCGACCAGGTGACCGCTGACTGGTTCGACCCGCAGTCGCCGAACCTGTGGTGGCCGGCCGACCGCACGTGGTGCGTGGGCACCGAGATCGACTTCGACAGCACGCTGGTCGCCGGCAGCCGCGCCCTGGTCGACGACCTGCTGGCCCACCCGGTGCTGGAGGCGCTGGAGGTCCAGCCGGGCGACTCCCTCACCTGGGACGCCGACGAGGTGAACTGACCCGGGTGTAACCGGGTGGCTGCGTCCGGACACTTCCCCGGTGTGAGCACGCTGAGGACCCACGGTGGGTGAGCCCGCCGAGCAGCGGTTCGAGCAGTTGTGGACCGATCACGCGCAGGCCGTCGTCCGGTACGCCCGTCGGCACGTGCTCCCCGACGACGTCGA
The DNA here is from genome assembly GCF_947486615.1 of uncultured Modestobacter sp. Lineage (GTDB taxonomy): Bacteria > Actinomycetota > Actinomycetes > Mycobacteriales > Geodermatophilaceae > Modestobacter. Next base: position 24,907 of record NZ_CANKUD010000007.1, on the reverse strand, counting down.
GGACGTCGTCGCGGAGACGTTCGTGGTGGCCTGGCGGCGGCTGGACGAGGTGCCTGCCTTCGGCCTCCCCTGGCTGCTCGGCGTCGCCCGGGGCGTGAGCGCGAACGCCCGGCGCGCGCGCCGACGCCGGGATGCACTGACCGAGCGGATCAGCGCACAGCCGGCCGAGGACCCCGCCTGGCCGGTCGCCGGCCCGGACGACGAGGTGACCGCTGCCCTGCACCGGCTCTCGGACGCCGACCGCGAACTGCTCACCCTGCTGGCCTGGGACGGCCTCAGCCACGAGGAGGCCGCCGAGGCGCTCGGCTGCACCCGCGGCGCGCTCAAGGTGCGGCTGCACCGCACCCGCCGCCGGTTCGCTGCGCTGCTCGGCGAGCACACCGCCGACCCGCAGGGCGTCACCACCGTCCTCCCCCTCTCCCAGCCCGGAGGCATCGAATGACCCCCGACCTCGACTCCCTGCTGCGCGCCGCGGACCCGGCGGGTCGCACCCCCGACGACGCTGCGCTGCTCGCCCGGGTGCGCGACCGGGTGGACGTCGAGCGCGCGGGCAGCCTCCCGGCGGGGCACCGCCGTTCACCCTGGCCGCGCCGGGTCACGCTGATCGCCGCAGCCGCCGCTGTGCTGACCGCCGTCCCGCTGGTCATCAGCGCGGTCCAGGACGACGGTGGCGGTGCGCCGGCGCTCGTCTCCCCGGCCGTGGCCGCGGACGGGTCGATCAGCTGCGCCGACGGGTACGCGAGCGTGGTCCGCCCGGAAGAGGCGGAGGTCCGGCTGCTGCCCGACGAGCTGCCGAGTGGTTGGGCCTACCGGTCGATCATGGTGCGCCACAACTCGCGCGCCTCGACCTGCATCCCGCCGTCCCTGGCCGTGGTGGAGCAGGACGCGGCGGGGGTGGTGACCGCGCGGCTCGCGGTCACCGGACCCGTGGACGCGCGGATCGACCGACTCCACCTGGTCGACGAGAGCGAGCCGGACACGGTGCTCGGCCACCCCGCGCTGCGCTTCGACGTGCAGGCCTCCACGACCGGCCTGCGGCGGTGGGTGTGGACCGACGGGCAGGGTCAGCAGTGGTCGGTGGAGGCCGACGGGATGACCCTGGAGGCGGCCCGGCAGGCGCTCACCGCGGTGCGCGTCGACGGTCCGCAGGTCGGCTGGGACCCGACGCTGAGCCCCGGCTGGGTCGTCGTGCACCAGCGTGCGGGTGCGCCGTACGCCACTCCGCAACACGTGACGACCTGGTGGACGGAGCTCACCGACGGTGAGATCACCCGCGTGCTGGACGTCGAGGTCTTCGGACCGGTCCAGCTCCCGCTGGCGGTCGGGGCGGACGTCGGTGACCGCCTGACCACCCTGGCCGGCCGGCCGGCGATCATCGCCCGCCCCCAGGGCGGAGAGGCCGATGGCGGGCCACCGGGATCCACTCCGCGCACCTTCGTGCTGGTGGAGCCGACTGCCGGCGCGCTGGCGCTGGTCGCGCCGCCCGACGACGAGAGGTCCGGGTTCGAACAGATGCTCGCCTCGCTGCGCCAGGTGCCGTCCGACGACCCCCGACTCGCGCGGTACGGCACCGACTGAGCCAGGCCGGACGGCGGATGCTGCCGGCGATCCGGAGCCGCGCACCCCGGAGCTCGGGTGCCCGGGTGACCACCTCAGCCGGGACGCCGCCGAGGTCGACTGACGGGGGTCAGCGGGCGGCCGTTCCCTCGGTTGCTCGCCCGACCTCGGCCGGCGACGTGGACTGCAGCCACCGCACGCGACTGCCCTCGGCGCGGTTGCGCCGCACGAAGAAGACCAGGACGAGCACGCTGGTCAGCGCGGCCCACAGGCACCACAGCGAGGCGAAGGCGGCGGCCAGCACGATCAGCGTGACCACGATCCCGATCCCGTTGGCCACCCCGAACGCGACGATCGAGCGGTAGCCGGCCAGCAACGCGGCGCCCACGGTGGCGAGCACGTACCCGACGGCCGCGACGCCGAGCAGCGGCGCATGGGCGTGGTAGGCGATCGAGTGGTGCACCTGCTCGTAGTCGACGGGGCGGGCCACGCTGGCCCAGAACAGGTAGACGGCGGTGATCGCGCCGATGACCACGAACGGCAGCATGTGTCGCCGCCGCCGGCCCGGTGGCTCGATCAGCAGCAGCGCGGCCGGGACCAGGACCGGCAGGAGCCCGAACGCGTAGAGCACGTAGAGGAAGGCAGCCACGTCCCCCACCCCCGAGCCGACGTGCCCCTCCAGGCTCAGCCACACGAAGCCCTCGGCGAGCTGGTGCAGCGCGAAGAGCCCCGGGAGGGCGGCGAACGGGACGTCGCGGACGGTGCGGACCTGCATCGCGGTGGCCACGGCCACGGCGCCGATGCCCCCGGCGGCCACGAAGTCGGCGGTGGCGGAGAAGCACATGCGGCGACCATCGCACCGGGCGGCCGGTCCTGCCGGCCGGCTCAGCCGGGGTGGCTGCTGCGCCGGCGGGTGAGCAGCCAGTGCAGCCCGACGCCGATCGCCGCGCCCGTGCTGTTGGTGACGACGTCGACGACCGAGGGGTACCGGTCCGGCAGGAAGAGGAACTGCGTCACCTCGATGCCCACCGAGGCCGCCACGCACAGCAGCCAGACGACCCGGCGATGCAACCGAGGCAGCGCCCAGCACAGCAACAGGCCGAGCGGGACGAACAGCAGCACGTTCCCGCCCCGCTCAGCCACCCGGGCGCTGACCTGCCAGGACCAGCCGGTGACGTCGTGCACCGCCCGGGTCACCGGCCACTGCACCCGCCCCATCGGCGACGGGCGCAGGGTCAGCCAGGCCCCCACCGCCAGGTAGCCGGCGAGCAGGGCACGAGCCCAGCCCGGCCCCGGCCCCCCAGGGCCCCGGGAGCCGCCGTCCCCCGGGCCGGTGGTCAGGCGCTGACCTCGACCAGGTCGATCACGAAGACCAGGGTGGCCCCGCCGGGGATCGGCCCGTAGCCCTCGTCCCCGTAGCCGAGGTCGCTGGGGATGGTGACCACCCTCCGGCCACCGACCTGCATCCCCTCGATGCCCTGCTCGAAGCCCTCGACGACGGCGCCCTGACCGAGCGGCACGGAGAGGGTCTCGTCGTCCCCCCGGCTCCAGGAGGAGTCGAACTCCTCACCGCTCTCGTAGAACGCGCCGACGTACTTGACCTCGGCGGTCGTCCCCGTGACGGCCTCGGTCCCGTCCCCGGCCACCACGTCCTCGACGACGAGCTCCTCCGGCGCCGGCTCCTCGGAGGGCGGCACGTCGGGTGCCTCGGACAGGTCGGTGCTGATCTGGTCGGCCATGGTCCCCGTCGCCTCGTCGTCGGCCCCCCCGCAGGCGGCCAGCGAGGCGGTGAGGGCCAGCGCGGCGAGCAGGCGTGGGACGGTGCGGCGGTCCATCAGGGGTCCTCCTGTCCGGGCTCCCGCTCGGGTGGACGGGTGGCGGGAGTCCCTCCACGGTACGGAGCCGTCCGCGACGGCAACGGCGCGGACGGGGTGCGCCCGGCCGGCCGCGGTGACCCACCGGAGGCATCCGCCGACCGAGGGCCAGTTGGGGCAGCCGTCACCTCCGCAGTGGCCGGCGTTCACCCCGGGCGGGCACCGTCACGGTCATCAGACGATCCCGTCCCGAGATGGGTGGACGCATGGACGACCTGACCCCCGCACGGATGACGATCGTCGCGGTCCTCTGCGCGACGACGTTCTTCCTCGCCCTCACGCTGCTGGAAGCGGTTCCCGAGATCCCGGTCGACATCGACGCCAAGCCGTTCTTCATCCCGGTCGCGCTCGCGGCGCTCGTCCCGCTGGGCCGGCCGGTCGTGGCGGTCGCGGTCGGCGCGATGATGGGCGAGTTCCTGCGCGACATGCTCGAGGGCTACGAGATCGACGACGTGTTCGGCGCCGTCGGCTACGTCGTCGGGTTCATCGCCGCCGGCTACGCGGTGGGCAACCGCCCGCTGAGCAGGCTGCGGCTCACCGGCGCGGTGCTGCTGGCCGCGGCGCTGCACGCGGTGATCGAGGCGTCGTCCCTGGTGCTGTTCGACTCCGAGCTGTTCAGCATCGCGGTCTACAGCGCCATCGGGAACGTGATCGGCGACGGCATGCTGCTCGGGGTGGTCCCGCTGCTCGGCCTGGTGCCGCTGCTCTACGGGCGCATCGACCGGTACCTGGGCTTCGAGCCCCGGGGGCTCGACCAGCACCGTGACCTCGTGCCGGAGGTGCCGCGCGCGCGGCTCGAACCCGCCGGTCAGGTGACCCGGTGAGCATCCGCGTCGACGACCTCACGTTCCACTACCCCGCCAGCGACCTGCCCGCCCTGGACGGCGTCACCTTCCAGGTCGACCACGGCCAGGTGGTGGGCCTGGTCGGGCCACCGGGATCGGGCAAGACGACGTTGTGCCTGGCGCTGGCCGGGCTGGTGCCCGGGGTGACCGGCGGGCGGCTGTCGGGCCGGGTGGAGCTCACCGCGGAGGACGACGCGACGGACGGCGACGCACCGGTCGGCATCGTCTTCGAGGACCCCGGTGGGCAGCTGACCCAGCTGCGGGTGCTGTCCGAGGTGGCCGATCCGCTCCGCACCCGGGGGCGGACGCCGGAGGACGCCGAGGCCGAGGCCCGCCGGCTGCTGGAGCGGGTGGGCCTGCCCGGGGAGGAGCTGGCCCGGCGCTGGGTGTGGGAGCTCTCGGAGGGGCAGCAGGTGCTGCTCGCCCTGGCCGCGACGCTGGCGATCCGTCCCCGGGTGCTGGTGCTGGACACCGTCATGGGCCACCTGGATCCCGGGCACCGGGGCGAGCTGCTGCGCATCATCCGGGAGGAGGCCGGCCGGCGGACCGTGCTGCTGGTCGAGCAGGACGCCGGCGTGCTGGTCGACCTGGCCGACCGGCTGCTGGTGCTGACCGACGGCGCGGTGTCCGCCCAGGGCGACCTCCAGGAACTGCTCGCCGACGAGCGGGTCCAGCAGGCCGCCGACCTGGACCCTCCGGCGCCGCTGCACGCCGCGCGCCGGCTCGGGCTGCCCGGCCGCCCGCTCACCGACGTCCAGTTCGGGGCCGCCGTCGGCCGGATCGGGGCCGACCACCCCGGCGCCCGCCCGCCCGCCACCGGCAGCCCGAAGGGCCGCGCGGAGCCCGCCTGGGCCGGGGAACCGGCGCGCATCCAGGTGCGCGAGGTGGACTTCGCCTACCCGGACCGGTCGCCGGCGCTGCGCGGGGTGAGCCTGGAGGTGCGCCCCGGCGAGGTGCACGCGGTCATGGGGCCGACCGGCGCCGGCAAGAGCACGCTGGTCAAGCTGCTGGCCGGGCTGCTGCGCCCGGTGGCCGGGCAGGTGGTGGTGGACGACCAGGACACCGCCGACGTGCACCCGGCCGACCTGGCGCTGCGGGTGGCGACCCTCCCGCAGGGCGCGGCGCAGACCCTGTCCCAGCGGCGGGTGCGCGACGAGATCGCCTACTCGCTGCGCCGCCGGCGCCGCACCGAGGAGCTGGACGCCCGGGTGGACATCGCCCGGCGGCTGGTCGGCCTGCCCCAGGACCTGCTGGACGCCGACCCCATCCTGCTGCCCAACGCGCACCGCCGGCTGGTCGCGCTGGCCGCCGCGCTGGTCGTCGAACCGACCGTGGTGGTCCTGGACGCCCCCTTCTCCGGGATGGGGCCCGGCGCGCGGCGGCGGCTGACCGCGACGATGTCCGAGCTGCGCGACCGGGGCACGACCGTGCTGATGACCGAGCACGACGCGGAGGCCGTCGCCGAGGTGGCCGACACCGTCACCGTGCTCGACCACGGCGCCGTGGCGCTGCAGGGCCCGACCCGCGACGTCTTCGGCGCCCGGCACCACGAACAGCTCGGGCTGCGGCGGCTGGCGCTGCCGCGGGCCGGTGCGCTGGCCCGCACGATCGGGCTGGAGGCCTGCACGCTGGACGACCTCGTCGGCCTCCTCGCCGGCGCGCCGTCCACACCGGCGCCCAACGGCGCCACCCCCAGTCGACCCGACGCCGGGAGCGCCGTCTGATGCCGTCCCAGGTGCCCGTCCTCTACGCCAACCGCGACACCGTCGTCGACCGGCGCGACCCGCGGGTCAAGCTGCTGCTGCTGGTCCTGCTGTTCGCCTACGTCTTCGTCGCACCCACCGCCCAGTGGATGCTGATCCCGGTGGTGGCCGGCCTGGTGACCGCCGTGCTGGCGCGCACCCCGTGGCGGTGGGTGGCCGTGCTGTGGTCGATCCACATCCCGACGTTCATCGCACTGATCCTGATCGGCGGGTGGAGCTCGGTGACCGCCGGCGACTGGGGCGGCGTGGTCGACGCGGCCGAGGCGGAGATGCGGTTGGTCCTGGCCTGGACGGCGACGATCCTGGTCAGCCTCAGCGTGTTCTCCGCCATCGACCCCGACGACACGGCCCGGGGCCTGCGCGGGATCGGACTGCCGGCGCAGGCCGCGTTCGCCGTCGGGCTGTCGTACCGGCTGCTGTACACCACCCTGACGGAGGCCATCCAGACCAGCGAGCACCTCAAGCTGCGCGGCGTCCGGCTCGAGATCCGCCACCCGGTCCGCTTCGTGCGAGACGCGCTGCTGGTGTCCCTCCCGGTGCTGTTCGCGGTGGTGCGGCGCGGGCCGACGCTCATGGCGACCATGCGGATGCGTGGCTTCGCCACCGACCCCCAGCTCGGCCGACCCGGGGCGGCCGACGTCGTCGTGCTGGCGACCGCGCTCGCCGTCCTCGTGGCGGCCGTGCTCGCCCGGTGGGGCCCGTTGCCGGACACCCTCCTGGGCTGAGCCGCCGCCGTTGCGTCACCCGCGCAGCGGCCCGGACACGCACCCGTTCGTGGGGTGTGTCCTTCCGGTGACACCCGTCCGGTTGGAGGTGCGGGTCACCCCGGACTGCCACTAGCTTTCCGGCAACGTCCGCGACGGCTGGGGGTTCACCCGATGTCCGCTTCGATCATCGTGGGGCTCGACGGGAGCGAGGCGAGCGGACGGGCGGCGGACGCTGCTGCCGAGGCGGCCCGCCGGCACGGGATGCGCCTGGTGCTGGCCTGCGTCGTGCCCTGGTCGCCCTACTCCTTCACCACAGCGGAGGAGAACGAACGCCGCTCGATCGAGAAGGAACGCGAGGCGAGGTCGGCCCAGGAACGGGTGCTGGACCCGGCGATCACCCGGCTCACCGCCGCCGGCGACCTGGAGGTGGAAGGCGTCGTCCGGCACGGTCACCCGGCCGAGACGCTCGTGGCCCTCGCCCGTGAGCACCGCGCGGTCTGGATCATCGTCGGGCGGGTCGGGCAGAGCCGGGTGCGGACGCTGCTCTTCGGCTCGACACCCAGCAGCCTCATCCAGCTCTCCCCCGTCCCCGTCCTGGTGGTGCCGTGATGACCTCGTCCGTGAACGTGCTGGCCGCCTCCTTCGACGAGCAGGTCGACGACGTCTTCGCGCCGATCTCCGAGTTCATCACCGGCATCGTCTTCGCCGCCGTTCCGCTGGACTTCATCGACGAGGGCGTCGAGCTCCCGCTGATCGTCGTCTGGCTGGTGGTGGCCGGGTTCTTCTTCACCGTCTACCTGCGCGGCTTCCAGTTCCGGGCCTTCGGCCACGCGATCCAGCTGATCAAGGGCAGGTACGACGACCCCGAGGACGCCGGGGAGGTGACCCACTTCCAGGCGCTGGCGACCGCGGTCTCCGGGACGGTGGGCCTCGGGAACATCGCCGGGGTCGCGGTGGCCATCTCCCTCGGCGGGCCGGGGGCCACCTTCTGGATGATCATCGCGGGTCTCGTCGGCATGTGCACCAAGGGCGTGGAGTGCACCCTCGGCGTCAAGTACCGCAAGGTCTACCCCGACGGCCGGGTCTCCGGTGGACCCATGTACTACCTGAGCCAGGGGCTGAAGGAGCGCGGCAAGGGCACGCTGGGCAAGGTCCTCGCGGTCCTGTTCTGCATCTTCACCCTGGGCGGCGCCGTCGGTGGCGGGAACATGTTCCAGTCCAACCAGGCCTTCGCCCAGGCGCAGTCGGTGACCGGCGGGGACGACGGCTGGCTCGGCTTCGGGGCCGCCGGCGCCGTCTTCGGCCTGGTGCTCGCGATCCTGGTCGGCGCGGTGATCATCGGCGGCATCCGGAGCATCGCCCGGGTCACCGACAAGCTGGTCCCGTTCATGGCCGTCTTCTACGTGGTGGCCTGCCTGGCGGTGCTCTTCGCCAACTTCTCCCAGATACCGGACGCCCTCTGGGAGATCCTCCGGACGGCGTTCAGCCCCGAAGCCGGGTTCGGCGGCGTCGTCGGCGTGCTCATCCAGGGGTTCCGGCGGGCGGCGTTCAGCAACGAGGCCGGGCTGGGGTCGGCCGCGATCGCCCACTCCGCGGTGAAGACCGACGAACCGGCGACCGAGGGCCACGTCGCCGTCCTGGAGCCGTTCGTCGACACCGTCGTCGTCTGCACGATGACCGCGCTGGCCATCGTGATCACCGGCACCTGGGCGGACGAGTCGAGCGCGGCGGGGGTGGAGACCACCTCGGCCGCCTTCGAGACGGTGGCGGGCTGGTTCCCGATCGTGCTGGCGGTCGCGGTGATCCTCTTCGCCTACTCCACGATGCTCGCCTGGAGCTACTACGGGCTGAAGGCGTCGACCTACCTGTTCGGCGAGTCGATGGTGGTCGACCGGACGTGGAAGCTGATCTTCTGCGTCTTCGTCGTCATCGGGTCCTCCTCGACCCTCGACGCGGTGATCGGCTTCTCCGACAGCATGATCTTCCTGATGTCGCTGCCCAACATCATCGGGCTCTACATCCTGAGCCGGGTGGTGAAGCGGGAGCTGTTCGGCTACCGCGAGCGGCTGGCCCACGGCGCGCTCCTGCCGGTCGCCGAACGGGGCAACACCCCCTCCGCGACGGGCAGCACCGCCGCCAGCACCGGCACCGACGGCACCAACCCGACCCCACCGCCCACGGCCGACCCGCGCTGACCGGCCGGTCGCTGACGGCACGCCGGGCAGGCGGTTGACCTGCAGCCCACTGCACCCGGTTCACTGCGCGGGTGACCACCGAGGACCGTGACCGGGCCGTCCCGGCGGCCGATCCGGACACCTCGCTGCGCGCGGTCTTCGCCGGCCGCCGTGGGCGGCTGCTGATCGCCTTGCTGCTGGCCGAGTTCGCCGCCGCCGTCCAGGGCATCGCCTACGCCACCGTGCTCCCACTGGCCTCCCGCGAGCTGGACGGCAGCCGGCTCTACGGCGCGACCCTGGCGGCCGGGACGCTGGTCACCGTGCTGGCGCTCGCCGCCGGCCCCGGGCTCACCGCCCGGCTCAGCCCCCGCGGCACCCTGCTGGTCGCCACCGGCGTCTACGTCGTCGGGGTGCTGCTGGCGGCGACCGCGCCCTCGATGGGCTGGCTGCTGGCGGGGAGCGCGCTGCGTGGGCTGGCCGGTGGCCTGCTGGTCGCCTTCGGCCTCAGCGCCATCGGCGGCCTCTACGAGGACGCGCTGCGGCCGCGGGTCATGGGCCTGTTCTCCCTGGTGTGGCTGCTGCCCTCCCTCGTGGGGCCGGCGCTGAACGGGGCGATCGCCGCGGTCAGCGACTGGCGGTGGGCGATGGCCTGGCCGGCCGTCGTGGTCGTGGTGGCCCGGGTGCTGATGGGCCGGGACGTCGACCTCGTCCCCTGGCAGACCGGACGCCGCACCGTGGCGGTCGGCGCCGGGGTGCTCGTGATGACCGGACTGGTGCTCGCCACGGCCGCCAGCGGGAGTGGCACCTGGGGCGTGCCGCTGCTCGCCGGCGGGTTGCTGCTGGCCGCGGCGGGCAGCGTGCGGGTGCTTGCCCGCGCGACGGCGGGCGACCGGGCGCGCACCCGGTTGCTGCTCTGCTTCACCGGCCTGGTGGTCGCCTTCTTCGCCGCCGACGGCCTGGTCCCGCTCGCCGTCGTCGAGGGGCTGGGCCGCGGGGTCACCGCGACCTCCGTGGCGATCACCGCCGGGCTGGTCGCCTGGTCCGTGGCCGGCGCGCGCCCGCCCCGACCGGGACGACGCCCCGACCCGGCCACCCTCGGGACGGCGCTGCTGTGCCCGGCGCTGGTCGCGGTGGCGCTGTCCCAGACCGGGCTGCTGACCGGCACCTCGGCCCTGGCGCTGCTGGTCGGCGCCTGGGGGCTGGCCGGCCTGGGCATGGGGCTGGCCTACACCCGGTTGTCCGCGCAGACCTTCGACGCCCTGCCGCCTGAGCGGGTGGCCTCGGTCGCCACCGCCGTCGCGTTCGCCGAGACCACCGCCGTGGCGTTCGGCTCGCTGCTGGGGGCGGGCACCTGGTCCCTGGGCACCACCCTGGGCGCAGGTGCCCGGCCGGCGATCGTCGGGGCGCTCGCGGCCACCGTGGTCGTCGCCGCCCTGACCCTGGTCACGCTGGCGTCCCACCGCTCCGGCCGGGAGCGGGCAGGATCACCGGGGTGAAGACCGTCGTGGCCGGCGGGTCCGGCGCCCTCGGACGCCGGCTCTGCGCCGACCTGGCCGCCCGCGGGCACGACGTCGTCGTCCTCTCCCGGACACCCCGCCCGGGCCCCTTCCGGCAGGTCGGGTGGGACGGCGTCTCGGTCGGCCCCTGGGCCGCCGAGCTCGAGGGCGCCGCGGTGGTGAACCTGGCCGGTCAGCTGGTCGACCTGCGGCCGACCCCGCGCAACATCGCGCTGCTGACCAGCTCCCGGGTGCAGCCGACGCTGGCGCTGCGCGCCGCCGCCGAACAGCTGGACGAACCCGTGCCGGTGTGGGTACAGGCGAGCACCGCCGCCGTGTACGGCGACGCCGGCGAGACGCTGGTCGACGAGGACACCCCACCCGCCGACGGACCGCGGCAGATGGCCGGGGTCGCCCGGGCCTGGGAGGACGCCGCGGCCGGCGTGAACGCCGCGCGGCAGGTGGTGCTCCGCACGAGCATCGTGTTCGACCGGGACACCCCGGCGCTGGACCGGCTGGTGCGGCTCACCCGGCTCGGGCTCGGCGGCCGCATCGCCAGCGGCCGGCAGTGGGTCAGCTGGCTGCACGTGGAGGACTGGCTGGCCATCGCGCGCTGGGGGCTCGGCATCGACGAACTCGCCGCCCCGGCACCCTCGGGCGTGCTGCTGGCGACCTCGCCGAACCCGGTGCGCAACGCCGAGCTGATGTCGACCCTGCGGGCGGCCCTGCACCGCCCGGCCGCACCCCCCACCCCCGAGCTGCTGCTGCGGGTGGGGGCAGTCCTGCTGCGGACCGACCCGGCGCTCGCGCTCACCGGCCGCCGGGCGGTCTCCCGGCGCCTCACCGAGGCGGGATTCGACTTCCGGTACCCCCGCCTCGACGAGGCGCTCGCGGACCTGCTGTAGCGGTCGGCCGCGAGAGCTCGGCTCAGGCGGCGCCGAGGGCGTCGGCCACCCGGTGGTGGACGGCGGCGTCGTCGGCCCGGCTCTGCCGTTCCAGGGTGCGGGCCAGGGCGCGGCGGGCCCACGCGTTCGCCGGGGCGAGCTCGACGAGACGGGTGAGCTGCTGCTCGGCCCGACCCAGCTGCGCGGAGGCGAAGTAGCTGCGGGCGAGCAGCTCCATCGTCGCCTGGTCGTCCGGCTCCGCGGCGAGCACGCCCTCGAGGACGCGGGCGGCCTCGGCGGGCTGCCCCATCGCCAGGAACAGGTCGGCGCGCTGGAACTCGGAGTGGAGGTCGGTCTCGTACTGGGTCATCTCGTGCTCCTTCCACCGCGCGCCAACAGCGGACCGGCCACGGACCTTCCCTGCCCCGACGCCGCCGGCGGACGGCCGTCCGTGACGGTGCCGCGCCCACCCGCTGACGGCGGGCGCGGGGGCGCGGTGGCCGGCGGGAAGTAGCCTCGCGGACGCCATGTCGTCCTCCCCCGCCACCGTGCCCCCGCGCGAGCGCGCCGACGCCTGCCCGGGTGCGCTGCAGACCCATGCCGCCGCCGACGGCGGCCTGGCGCGGGTCCGCGTCCCCGGCGGGACGCTGACCGCTGAGCAGCTCCGAGTGCTCGCCGCGGCAGCCCGGGAGCTGGGCGACGGGCACCTGGAGCTGACCAGTCGCGGGAACCTCCAGCTGCGCGGCCTGCCCACCGGCGCCGAGGCCGAGCTCGGCGACCGGCTCGCCGCCGCCGGGCTGCTGCCCAGCGCCACCCACGAGCGGGTGCGCAACGTGCTGGCCAGCACGCTGTCGGGCCGCAGCGCCGACGGGCACGTCGACGTCGGGCCGTGGGTCCGTGCCTTCGACGCCGGCCTGCGTGCCGACCCGGCGCTGGCCGAGCTGCCCGGCCGCTTCCTGGCCACCCTGGACGACGGCCGCGGCGACGTCGCCGGCCTTGGCGGGGACGTCGGCCTGCTGGCGCTCTCCCCCACCACCGTGGCGCTGCTGCTCGGCGGGGTCGACTCCGGGCTGCGCTGCTCCCCCGACGACGCGGTCACGCTCGCCCTGGATGCCGCCCGCGCCTTCCTCGCCGAGCGCGCCGCGCAGGCCTCCACCGCCTGGCGGCTGACCGAGCTCACCGACGGCCCGGCCCGCGTCGTCGCCCGCCTGCCCGGCCATGTTCGCCACCATGGCCGCTCGGTGGAGGTGCCGGCGGCGGTGGCCGTCGGGCCGGTCGGGGCGGCGGCGCAGGTCGACGGGCGGACGGCGCTGATCGGCGTCGTCCCGCTCGGGCGGGTCTCCGCCGACCAGGCAGAGCTGCTCGCCCGGCTGGCGGCGGAGGTGCAGCTGACCCCGTGGCGCAGCGTCGTCGTCCCCGACCTGGCCGAGGACGCGGTGGACGACGCCGCCGTCGACCTCTTCCGCACCGGGATGGTGTTCGACGAGGCGAGCCCCTGGCTGCAGGTGACCAGCTGCGCCGGCCGGCCGGGCTGCGCCAAGTCGCTGGCCGACGTGCGCGCCGACGCCGCGGCCGCCGTCGCCTCCCGGGTACTGCCGGCCGGCGGCGCCCGACAGCACTGGGCCGGTTGCGAGCGCCGCTGCGGCCGACCACAGGGCGGGGTCGTCGACGTCGTCGCGACGCCGGCCGGCTACGACATCCGGATCGAGAAGGACTGATGTACGACTACGAGCACGACGGCGCCGAGATCTACCGGCAGTCCTTCGCCACCATCCGCGCCGAGGCCGACCTCTCCGGCCTGCCCGAGGACGTCGCCCAGGTGGCGGTGCGGATGATCCACGCCTGCGGACAGGTCGACCTGGTGGCCGACGTGGCGTTCTCCCCCGACGTCGTCCGGGCCGGCCGCACGGCGCTGGAGTCCGGCGCCCCGGTGCTGTGCGACGCCCAGATGGTCGCCTCCGGGGTGACCCGCAAGCGGCTGCCGGCGTTCAACGAGGTGGTCTGCACCCTCAACGACCCGCGCACCCCCGACCTCGCCCGGGAGATGGGCACCACCCGCACCGCGGCCGCCATGCACCTGTGGGGCGACCGGCTGGACGGCGCCGTCGTCGCGATCGGCAACGCCCCCACGGCGCTGTTCCACCTGCTGGAGATGGTCCGCGACGGGGCCCCGCGCCCGGCCGCGGTGATCGGCATCCCGGTGGGCTTCATCGGCGCGGTGGAGTCCAAGGAGGCGCTCACCGCCTCGGACCTGGAGTTCCTCGCCGTCCGCGGCCGGCGCGGTGGCAGCGCCATCACCGCCGCCGCCGTCAACGCGATCGCGAGCACCGCCGAATGACGGCCATGTTGGCCACCATGGCCGCTCGGGGTGTCGCGTGAGCGGACGGCTGTACGGGGTCGGGCTGGGGCCCGGCGACCCGGAGCTGGTCACCGTGAAGGCGGCCCGGCTGATCGGGGCCGCGGACGTCGTGGCCTTCCACGCCGCGCAGCACGGGCGCTCGGTCGCCCGCGGGCTGGCCGCGCCCTACCTGCGCGAGGGCCAGGTCGAGGAGCTGCTGGTCTACCCGGTCACCACCGAGGCCACCGACCACCCCGGCGGCTACCAGGGCGCGATCGACGAGTTCTACGAGGCCGCCGCCGCCCGGCTGGCCGCCCACCTGGACGCCGGCCGGGACGTCGTCGTGCTGGCCGAGGGCGACCCGTTCTTCTACGGCTCGTACATGCACATGCACAAGCGGCTGGCCCACCGGTACCCGACCGAGGTGGTGCCTGGCGTGACCAGCGTCAGCGGCGCCGCCGCGGTGCTCGGCCGGCCGCTGGTCGAGCGGGACGAGGTGCTCACCGTGCTGCCCGGCACGCTGCCCGCCGACGAGCTCGCCGAGTGGCTGGCGACCACCGACTCGGCCGCGGTGATGAAGCTGGGCCGCACGTTCAGCAACGTGCGCGAGGCGTTCGACGCCGCCGGCGTGCTCGACCGGGCGGTGTACGTCGAGCGCGCCACCACCGACCGGCAGCGGGTGGCGCCGCTGGCCGAGGTCGACCCGGAGACCGTGCCCTACTTCTCCCTCGCCCTGCTGCCCAGCCAGCTCACCGGCCCGGGCAACGACCCCGAGCGCACCGAGGACACCCTGCCCCGCACCGGCGAGGTCGTCGTCGTCGGGCTGGGCCCGGGCAAGCGCGCCTGGACGACGCCGGAGACCGCCGAGGCGCTGGCGCAGGCCGACGACCTGATCGGCTACGGCCCCTACCTGGACCGGGTGCCGGCCAACCCGCGGCAGACCCGGTACCCCAGCGACAACCGGGTGGAGGCCGAACGGGCCGCGCACGCCCTGGAGCTCGCCCGGTCCGGACGGCGGGTGGCGGTGGTCTCCAGCGGCGACCCGGGTGTCTTCGCGATGGCCGCCGCCGTGCTGGAGGTCGCGGCCGAGGACTTCCCGGACGTCGAGGTGCGGGTGCTGCCCGGGCTCACCGCCGCACAGGCGGTCGCCTCGAAGGTGGGCGCCCCGCTCGGGCACGACTTCGCGGTGATCTCGCTGTCCGACGTCCTCAAGCCCTGGGACGTCGTCCTGGACCGGCTGCGCGCAGTGGCCACCGCCGACCTGGTGATCGCCCTGTACAACCCGCGGTCGAAGGCCCGGCCGCACCAGCTGGGCGAGGCGACCAAGGTGCTGCTGGACGTGAAGGCGCCGGAGACCGTGGTCGTCGTCGGCCGGGACGTCGGCGGGCCGCAGGAGTCGCTCACCGTCACCAACCTCGGCGAGTTCGACCCCGAGACGGTCGACATGCGCTGCCTGGTGATGGTCGGCTCGACCCAGACCCGGGTGACGCCGTCCGGGCAGGTGTTCACCTCCCGCCGCTACCCGGGCTGACCGTGCGCGGCCGCCTCGCCCTGGTGCTCGTCGGCGCCGCGCTGACCGGATGCGGCGGACCCGACGCCTGCACCGAGATGGCCGCCATGGTCGACGTACGGGTGGACACCACCGCGCTCGACCTGCCGGCCGGGGCGACCGGGCACGTGTGCCTGGACGACGAGTGCACCGACGTCGTCGTCGGCGACAGCCTCTTCTTCCCGGAGGGCGTCTACTGGGGGCGGCCGATCCCCGACGTCGAGACGGTGCAGGTCGCGCTCACCCTGACCGACGCCGACGGAACCGAGCTGTGGGCCGGGGCGGCCGCCGTCGACACCGAGGTGTTCGAGGTCAACGGCCCCGGCTGCGGGCAGACGACCGTGCTGCCCGAGCTGCGCGCCACCCTGGACGGCGAGCTCCTTCCCTGACGGGAGGGGCCGAAGTCGCGACTTCGGCCCCTCCCGTGGAACAGGCGGCTGTCGTTGGTGCTTGCATCGGTGCGTGCCCCGACGCGAGTTGACCCGTCCTGCCGCGTTCTGGACGGTCGCCGTCCTGCTGACGCTGATGCTCGCCGCATCCGGGGTGCCCTCGCCGCTGTACCGGGTCTACGCGGCGGAGTTCGGCTTCGGGTCGGGTCTGATCACCGTCGTCTTCGGCGTCTACGCCTTCGCCCTGCTGGTGTCGCTGCTGGTGGTCGGGGCGCTGTCGGACCACGTGGGGCGCCGCCCGGTGCTCGCCGCCGCGCTGCTGCTCGAGGCGGTCTCCATGGTGCTGTTCCTGACCGCCGACGGGGTCGGGTGGCTGCTGCTGGCCCGCATCGTCCAGGGGCTGGCCACCGGGGCGCTGACCGGCGCGTTCGGTGCCGCGCTGCTGGACCTGCAGTGCCCCGACCGGCCGCTGGGCGCACTGGTCAACTCGGCGTCCCCCGCGGTCGGGCTCTCGGTCGGTGCGGTGAGCGCCGGGCTGGCGGTGGAGTTCCTTCCCGCGCCGACCGACTGGGTCTTCGGCGCACTCACCGGGCTGTGTCTGGCCGCCGCCGCCGGGGTGTGGGTGTTCCTGCCGGAGTCCTCCCCCCGCCTGCCCGGCGCGATGCGGTCGCTGCGGCCCAGCGTGCAGGTGCCCGCCTCGCAGCGCCGTGCGTTCCTCGTCGTCCTGCCCTGCCTGGTCGCCACCTGGGCGCTGGGCGGGCTGTACGCCTCGCTCGGCCCGTCGCTGGTGTCGGGCGTGTTCGACGTCCAGGACCACGTGGTCGGCAGCCTGGTGATCCTGGCGCTGAACGGGACCGGCCTGGTCGGCTCCCTGTCCATGCGCACCGTGGCGCCGGCCCGGTCGATGGTCGTCGGCGCCCTGGTCTTCGCCGGCGGGGTGGCCGGCACCGTGACCGCGCTGACCACCGGCTCGCTGCCGCTGTTCTTCGTCGCCGCCGTGGTCTCCGGCTTCGGCTTCGGGGCGGCGTTCCTCGGCGCCATGGCCACCGTCACCCAGGGGGTCGCCCCCGGTCAGCGGGCCGCGCTGCTGTCCGCGGTGTTCACCGCCAGCTACCTGGCCTTCAGCGTGCCGGCGATCGCGGCCGGCGTCACCGCCGGGCACGTCGGCCTGGAGCGGACCGCGCAGGTCTACGGCGTGGCCGTGATCGTGCTGGCGCTGCTGGCCGTCGTGGGGCTGGCCGTGCACGCCCGGCGCCCGGCTCCCGACCCGGCCGCCACGCCCTCCGTCTCGGCTGCCGCGGGTTGACCCGCCGGCGGCAGGGTGGAGCCGCGTGCGCACGCGGCTCCACCCTGCCCCGGGCGGCTCGACCCCGGCCGTTCAGCTGCCGGCGCGGGCCACGGCAGTGCAGAAGCGGGCGTGGTCGGCGCGGGCCGCACCGAGCGGCTCGACCACCTCGGCCTCGGCCACCTCGCCGACCCGGTCCAGCAGCCGGCGCCGTACCTGTCTGGCCCGCCGCCGGGCCCCGGCCCGCACCAGCGGCCTGGCCACCAGCGCCAGCAGCAGCCCGGCGAGCAGTCCACCGACCAGCAGCAGCGTGGGCAGCGGGATGCCCTCGACCCGGGGCAGCGGCACGACGTCGTCCAGCTGCAGCAGGCCCAGCCCGACCAGGCCGAGCAGCCACAGCGCGCCGGCCAGCGCGACCAGTGCCAGCACCCACTGCAGCCCGCCGACGGCGCGCTGCCACAGCGGGGTGCGGTCCGGGCCCAGGTCGGTGCCGGAGACGGCGCGGTCCAGCTGGTCGGCCAGCCGCTCCTCGGAGAACTCCGCGGTGCGGCGCAGCTCGTCCCGCCAGGCCTGCGGCAGCCCCTGCCCGGCGGCGTCCCGGGCCCGGCGCAGCGCCGAGCCCAGCGCCGCCTGCTGCACGGCCCCGGCCTGCGGGAGCGAGCTGCGCGCGGTCTCGCTGCCCAGGTGCAACCGGCTCAGCGGGTCGGCCTTGAGCTTCGAGGTCCAGCGCAGCACCGGCCAGCCGGTGTGCTGGTTGCCGCGGCGGCGGGCCGAGCGCTCCACGGCGCCGACCACCGCGGGCACGCCGGCGGCGTCGGCCAGGGCCACGGTGAGCCCGGTGCGCTCGGCGGGGTCGCGGCTGCGGTCGTCCCCGGCGTCCGGTGCGCAGTGGGCCGACAGCGCCTGCGCCGCACCCCGGGCGTCGGCGGCCAGCCGGTCGGTCGCGGCCCGGCGGGCGGAGACCCGGCGGGCGAGTTCCGCGCGGAGCTCGGGCAGCCCGGCGCCGGTGCGGGCGGCGGTGGGCACGATCGGCGTCGCGGCCAGGCCCTCCCGGTCCAGCAGCCCGCGCAGGTCGGCCAGGCAGGCCTGGGCGGCGGCCTCGTCGAGCCGGTCGACCTGGTTGAGGACGACGACCAGGACGCCGGCGTGCCCGGCCAGCGGCGCCAGGTAGCGGGAGTGCACGGCGGCGTCGGCGTACTTCTGCGGGTCGAGCACCCAGACCAGCACGTCGACCAGCTCGACCAGCCGGTCCACCTCCAGCCGGTTCTCCAGCCGGATGCTGTCGTGGTCGGGCAGGTCCAGCAGCACGAGCCCGTCCAGCGCGGCGTCACCACGCTCGACCCGGTGGCGACGGGGCACCTGCAGCCAGTCGAGCAGCCGGTCCGCGCCGTCCGGGCCCCAGACGCTGGCGTGCGCGACGCCGGTGGTCGGCCGGCGGACGCCGGGGGTGCTCACCTCCGCACCGGACAGGGCGTTGAACAGCGTGGACTTGCCGCTGCCGGTCGCCCCGGCCAGCGCGACGACGGTGGCGTCGCCCAGCGCCTCGCGGGCACCGGCCTTGGCCAGCAGCGTGCGGGCACTGCCCACCTCGGGCACCTCGAGCCGGCCCTCGGCGACCTCCACCGCCTCGCGCAGTGCGGTCAGCCGATCGGTCAGGGAGACCTCCCGACGCCTCACGCGACGGCCCGGCGGGCGTCGGTCAGCGCGGCGAGTGCGGCGCGCAGCTCGGCAGCCGCACCCGGCTGCGGGGCGGCGTCGTCGAGCAGCGCGTCGAACCTGCCCTGCTCGGCGTTCAGCAGCCGCGCGGCGCGGGCGTCGAGGTCAGCCCGGGCCCGCGCGGCCAGCTCGCGCACCGCGGCGTCCCCGAACACCGCCTCCAGCACCCGCTGACCGATCGCGGTGGTGCCACCGGCGACCACCACCTCTGCCCCGGACAGCCCCGCGGTGGACGCGAAGACGGCGACCATCACCACCGCGCCCGCGCCGTTGACGCCCCAGGAGAGCAACCGGGCCCGCGACCGCTTGCCCGCCCCCTCGCTGCGCACCAGGTCCAGCACGTGCCCCTGCCAGGCCCGCACCTCGTCGGCCGAGGCGCCGGCGAAGGAGGGCGAGACGCCGTCCAGCTCGATCTCCCGGCCGTCGAGCAGCGCGATGCCGCCGGGCAGCGTGCGCCAGCTGGTCACCGTCGTCTCCGCCGCCCGGTCGGCCTCGGCGCGCAGCAGCAGCTCGACCCCGGACTCCAGGGCGCCGGCCAGGTCTGCGGCGGGCGTTGCGCGGCCGGTGAACGCGGCGGTCACCCGGTCACGGAGCCGGCCGACCTGGCCCTGCAGGCTGCGCATCCACTCGCCGGTGCCGACGAACTCCTGCCAGCGGGACAGCACCTCCCCGCGCAGCAGGCTGCCGTTGCCCACCGCCTCGTCGATCGCCGCCCGCGCCCGGGCGTAGGCGGCGTCGGCCGCGGCATCGAGGGCCTCGGCGGCGGTCGCCTGCTCCTCGACGCCGGCGACGACCACCTCGACCCGGTCGCCCAGGCTCTCCAGCGCGCCGGCGAGGGTCTGCCGGACGACGGCGGCGCGCTGCTCGGCGTCGGCGGCCAGCCCGTGCAGCCAGTCGCGCAGCGGGGCGACCTGGTCCTCGGGCAGGAAGCCGTCGACCAGCGGGCGCTCCTCGATCACGAACAGCCGGGCACCGGACAGCCGCGCCCGCTGCAGCATCCCGGCCAGGTCGTCGGCCACCTCGCCCACCGCCTCCGGCGGCACCCGGTCCAGGACGACGGCCAGCGCGGTGCCCCGCTCCTGCGCCGTCCGCAGCAGGTCCCAGGGGACGGCGTCGGCGTAGCGGGCCGCGGTGGTCACGAACACCCAGAGGTCGGCGGCGGCGAGCAGCTGACCGGCCAGGTCACGGTTGGCCTCGACCACCGAGTCGACGTCCGGTGCGTCGATCAGTGCCAGGCCCGGCGGCAGGCCCTCGTGGGTGACCAGCTGGAGCCCGCCCGGGCCGGCCTCGCCTCCGGTGGTGCGGGTCAGCCCGGGCAGCACCCGATCGCCGGCGAAGGCGGCCCGGTCGGCCGGCGCGCAGACCAGCACCGGCGCCCGGGTGGTCGGGCGCAGCACGCCGGGGGTGGTCACCCGGGCCTGCAGCACGCTGTTGACCAGCGTCGACTTGCCCGCGCCGGTGGAGCCGCCGACGACGGTGAGCAGGGGGGCGTCCAGGTCGCGCAGCCGGGGCAGCAGGTAGTCGTCGACCTGGTCGACGACGGCGTGCGCGGTGCGGGCGGCGGTGTCCCGGCCTGAGGTGTCCAGGCCCAGGGGGGCGGCGGCGACCTGGTTCCGCAGCAGCTGCAGCGCATCGGGGAGCGTGGCTCGGCTCGTCACTGCCGGTAGGTAGCCCGGGGAGGGCCCGGTTACCCGTCGGTGCCGGTCCTGGTGCGTCTGCCGGTGCACGAAACAGATCGACGCCCGGCCGCCTTGCACCTGGCATGACGACGATCGCGATCATCGGTGCCGGCCGCGGGCTCGGTGCCGCAGTGGCCCGCAAGTTCGGAGCGGAGGGGTTCGCCGTGGCGCTGCTCTCCCGCTCCCAGTCCAAGCTCGACGCACTGGCCGAGGAGCTGGCCGCAGAGGGCGTGCAGGCGCGCGGGTTCGCCGCCGACGTCCGCGACCCGGGCTCCCTGGCCCGGGCGTTGGAGCAGGCGACCGAGACCCTCGGCCCGATCGAGGTGCTGCAGTACAGCCCGCTGCCGCAGAAGGACTTCATGCGCCCGGTGCTGGAGACCACCCCGGCCGACCTGGTCGGCCCGGTGGAGTTCTCGGTCTACGGCCCGGTCGCCGCGGTGCACCAGGTGCTGCCAGGGATGCGCTTCCTGGGCGCGAACCGGGGCACGATCCTGTTCGTCAACGGCGGCTCCGCCGTGACCCCCGGTCGCAACGTCACCGGGACGTCGGTGGCGTTCGCCGGACAGGCCGCCTACGCCCAGCTGCTGCACGAGGTGCTCGGCGAGGAGGGCATCCAGGTCTCGCAGCTGATCATCCCGGGCAAGATCGAGCCGGGCAGCCCGGACAAGGACCCGGCCGTCCTGGCCGACCTCCTCTGGGACCTGCACACCCGGCGGGACCGGTTCCGGCACCAGGTGGCCGGCACCGACTGACCGTTCGGTGCGTTCGCGGGTCCGCCCTCACCGGGCGGGGGCGGACCCGGCGGCACGCTCAGGCGGTGCGCAGCTCGCCCGGGTCGGCGCTGCGGCGCAGGATCGGCAGGGCGACCATGGTGAGCGCCGCGGTCGCCAGCGCCGTCCCGCCGGCGATGACGGCCAGCGCCTCCCAGGGCACCGGAACGGGCAGCTCGGTGACCCGCAGCTCGGTGCCGGTCGCCGAGTAGACGACCTCCCGGACGGTCGTGCCCATGACCCCGCGGGCGGCCAGGATCCCGGCGGCGGTGGCCAGCAGCGCCGCCGGGACGATCGGCACCAGCACCTCCAGCAGCAGCGCCCGGCCGAGCACGCCACGGGGCACCCCGGCGGCGGTGAGTGCGGCGGCCGCGCGCCGCCGGCTGAGCACCCCCTCGATCGTGCCGACCAGCAGCCCGGCGGCGGCGATGACCCCGGCGACGACCAGCGCGAGGTCGACCTGGTCCAGCGCCCGCGCGTAGAACTCGTTGCCGCCCTGCCGCTGGGCCAGCAGGGTGTGCTCGCGGAAGCCCTGGATGGCCGCGGCGAGCAGGACGACGAGCAGCAGCGCGGCGGTGCTCCGGCTGGTGGCGAACGGGGCGGCGACCAGCCGCCGCGCAGCGATCAGCAGCGCCGGGCGGCCGGTGCGGCGGGCCAGGAACTCCCCCGCCCGCGCCGACATGGCCGCCGTGCCCAGCACCAGCCCGACCCCGGTGCACAGGAACAGGGCCAGGAAGACGACGGTGATGATCGCGGGACGGGCCTCGTCCAGACCGGTGACCCGGGCCAGGCCGGCGAACAGCGCCATGCCCAGCGTGCCGGCGGCGAACAGCGCGGCGGGGAGGACCTGCACCGGCCGCACCTGCTGGCGGCGCACCACCCCGAACGGCGTGGTCGCCACCCGCCGCAGCGCGGCCAGGGCGAAGACCGCGGCGGCGGCCGGCACGACGGCGACGAGCAGGGCGATCAGCCAGACCGGCGGCAGGACGTCGGTCGGCAGCCGCCGCACCGGGCCGGTGACCTCCTCCAGGAGGTAGCTGCCCGCGCCGAGCTCGGTGTGCCGTCCGTAGGTGGCCGTGACCGGGGTGTCGAGCAGCACCCGCCCGACCAGGTAGACCGCGAGGCCGAGGACGGCGCCCAGCGCCGCGGCCAGCCCGGTCTCGGTGGCGGCCACCCGGGCGACGTCCGCCGGGGTGGCGCCGGAGAGCCGGAGTGCGGCCAGCCTCCGGTCCCGGGCCGGGGCGCCGATCCGGGCGCACTGCCCGGTGAACGCCAGCACGGGCACGCAGAGCAGCACCAGGGCGATGACCACGCCGACGTGCAGCCCGGGTTCGTTGAGCAGCTCGCTGGTGTAGGGCCCGTCGTCCGTGCCGGTGCTCGCCACGGTGGCGGCGGCGAGCAGCGCCAGCACGCCGGCGGCAGCACCGACCGTGGTGAGCGCGATCCGGGTGCGGTCGGCCCGCCCGCCGACGGTGGCCAGCCACAGCAGGGTCGACCGGCGCATCGTCCGGGTGTCCGCACCGCCGTCCTGCACGGTGGCGGTCACCGGGCACCGGTCCGGCCCAGGGCGCCGCGCAGCGCCGAGGTCGGGGCGCCGTCGTCGGCCATGCCGTCGCGGATCACTATCTCCCGGTCGGCGTAGGCGGCGACCTTCGCGTCGTGGGTGACCATCAGCACGGTCGTGCCGGCCTGCCGGGTGACCCGGACCAGCTGGGTGAGCACCTGCTCGCCGGCGAGGGTGTCCAGGGCGCCGGTCGGCTCGTCGGCGAAGAGCACCTCAGGCTCGGTGACCAGTGCGCGGGCCATGGCCACCCGCTGCGCCTGGCCGCCGGACATCTCGGTCGGCCGCTGCCCGGCCAGGTCGGCGACCCCGAACCGGTCGAGCCAGGTGCCCGCGGCGGTGAGCGCCGGGCGCCGCTTGACCCCGGCCAGCAGCAGCGGCATCGCGACGTTCTCCGCCGCCGTCAGCTCGGGCACCAGCTGGCCGAACTGGAACAGGACGCCGAACCGGGTGCGCCGCAGCCGGGACCGCTCGGCCTCGCTCTCGGTGTCGATCCGGCGGCCGGCGTACCAGACCTCGCCGGCGTCGGGTCGCAGGATGCCGGCCAGGCAGAGCAACAGGGTCGACTTGCCCGAGCCCGACGGGCCGGTGATCGCCAGCACCTCACCGCGCCGGGTGCCCACGCTGATCCCGCGCAGCGCCGGAGAGTGCCCGTAGGAGCGGACCAGCGCCCGGCCGGCGACCAGCAGGTCCTCGTCGGTGCCGCTGTCGGGAGGGGTGGACGTCATGGCTGGAGCTCCTCGGCGAGGGTGGCGACGCGGGCCAGTGCGGTGTCGATCCACCGCAGGTCGGCGTCGAGGTGGTTGAGCGCGTAGTCGGCCGCCAGGACGCCGGCCAGGGAGGTGTCCGGGTGGGTGGTGATCCGGGTGTACTCGCGCATCCGGGCCAGGTGGGCCGCGCGCTGGCGTTGCAGGTAGCCGGCGGCCCGCTCGTCCCCGGCGACCAGGAGCGCGAGGGTCACCTTCACCGCCAGCGGGTTGGAGACGAACGGGCTCGGCGGCTCGACCTGGGCCAGCCACTCGTCCAGCTCCTGCCGGCCGGCCGCGGTCATGCCGTACGCGGTGCGGTCGGGGCCACCGGCCCGCTCGGTCCCACCCGGGGCGACCAGTCCGTCACGGAGCAGCCGCTCGAGCGTGGCGTAGACCTGCGCGGCGGCGATCGGCTTGGCCATCGGGAAGCGGGCGTCGTACTGCCGCTTGAGGTCGTACCCGTGCCGCTCGCCCTGCGCGAGCAGGCCGAGGAGGACGTGCCCGAGTGCCATGCGCCGAACTATGCACTCAGTTACTAGTCACTGTCCAGACTGCTGGTCCGGCGCGTCGCGGGAGTCCTCAGTCGCGGACCGGCCAGGCGACGACCGGGCCGAGCAGGCTCCCGTCCTGCGCCGGACCATCGGCCTCGCGGGTGACGTCGGCGTGCTCGTGACTGCCGGCCGCGTGGGCCACCGCAGCGAGCAGCAGGGTCAGCTCGGCCCGGTCGACGCCGGCCGTCAGGTCGGCGAGGTCGACCGGCTGCCCGTCGGCGAGGCTGGCCGCGGCGCGCAGCAGGCGCAGCTCACCGCTCGTGCCGGCGATGACGCCGGTGCGCAGCGCCTGGTCCAGGTCGCCCCACAGCACCGCCGCCCACGGGCCACCGTCGACGGCGTCCTCGTCCAGGGCAATGTCGATCAACCCGGCACCCTGCAGCCGGGACAGCCACGACCCGGAGTTCGCCAGCAGCAGCACCGCCGCCTCGGCCGCGTAGTCACCGACCGCGGCCCGCAGCAGCGCGCTCTCCACGTCGACCAGGTCCAGGTCGGTTGCCCGTGCTCCACCGATCACCGCCGGCCACCTCCTCGCGTCGTCCTCCACTGTGCACCCGACGTCCGACAGAACGGCGCCGGAGGACTTCCCGGGGGCCGCACCGACGCCCCATGCTGGCCCCGTGGCCCGCCCTGAGCACACCGCCCTGTTCCGCATCCAGGAGCGCTACGCGGCCACCGCTGCCGCGCGTGCCCGGCTGATCAACCCGCACATGCTGACCCCCGGCGAGGCGGTACGACTGGTGGCCGGCCTGGGCGGTGGCAGCCTGGCCTACACCGACGACGCCGAGCCCCAGGTGCAGGACGCCGACCTGCTCGCCGCGCTCAGCCTCCTGCCCGGACTGCGCGCCGAGCTCGACGACCTGGAGATCGGCCTCCAGGTGATGGCCCGCGGCGAGGGGGCGACCGGGCTGGACACCGCCGAGGAGGCCCAGCGACGGCACGAACGACTAATGGGGCTTACCGAGCCTGCTGGTCTCTGGCAGGTTCGGTGCCGGTAGCGGCCGGTGGGTCAGCACTCCC
>NZ_CANKUD010000006.1 GCF_947486615.1 uncultured Modestobacter sp. | reverse complement strand
GTCAGACCACCAGCCCACCCAACGCCATCACCTTCAAGATCACCGCACCAAACTTCAACGCTGCCTGACGCTACCGAACCTTCAGCCGCCGACACCTCTGGTCGGGCTCTTCCGGCCACCCTGCAGGGGCCCGCCGCGAGCTTGCGAGCGGTGGGGGGCAGGGTGGTCCTTCCTCAGTGGGCGGCGGCGTCCCAGCTGGTGCCGAAGCCGACCGAGACCTCCAGCGGCACCGAGAGCTGCGCGGCACCGGCCATCTCCCGGCGCACCAGCGCCTCCAGCACCTCGTGCTCCCCGGCAGCCACCTCGAGCACCAGCTCGTCGTGCACCTGCAGGAGCATCCTGGACCGCAGGCCCTCGGCCTCGATCGCCCGCTCCACGTTGAGCATGGCCACCTTGATCACGTCGGCGGCCGAGCCCTGGATGGGGGCGTTGAGCGCCATCCGCTCGGCCATCTCCCGGCGCTGCCGGTTGTCGCTGGTCAGGTCGGGCAGGTAGCGGCGCCGGCCCAGCGTCGTCTCGGTGTAGCCGGTCTGCCGGGCGTCGTCGACGACGCCGTCCAAGTAGTCGCGGATGCCGCCGAAGCGCTCGAAGTAGGCGTGCATCTGCCCGCGCGCCTCCTCCGGGGTGATCCGCAGCTGCTGGGCCAGGCCGTAGGCGCTCAGCCCGTACGCCAGGCCGTAGCTCATCGCCTTGATCCGGCGGCGCATCTCCGGGTCGACGTCGGAGATCGGGATGCCGAACGCCCGGGAGGCGACGAAGGAGTGCAGGTCCTCCCCCGAGGTGAAGGCCTCGATCAGCCCGGCGTCCTCGGAGAGGTGGGCCATGATCCGCATCTCGATCTGGCTGTAGTCGGCGGTCATCA
Source organism: uncultured Modestobacter sp. (assembly GCF_947486615.1). Taxonomy (GTDB): domain Bacteria; phylum Actinomycetota; class Actinomycetes; order Mycobacteriales; family Geodermatophilaceae; genus Modestobacter. The sequence goes on along the minus strand of NZ_CANKUD010000006.1, from coordinate 285,462 downwards.
GCGACTCGTAACCCGAGCCCACGACGAACGCCTGGCGGATCCGCCGACCCTCGGCGCTGCGGATCGGGATGTTCTGCAGGTTCGGGTCGGTCGAGGACAGCCGGCCGGTGGCCGCGATCGTCTGCTGGTAGGTGGTGTGCACCCGCCCGACCTCGTCGACCATCGGGATCAGCCCGTCGATGACGGTGCGCAGCCGGGTGACGTCGCGGTGCCGCAGCAGGTGCTCGAGGAACGGGTGCCCGGTGGAGGCCAGCAGCGAGGTCAGCGCCTCGGCGTCGGTGGTGTAGCCGGTCTTGTTCTTCTTCGTCTTGGGCAGCCCGAGCTCGTCGAAGAGGACCGCCTGCAGCTGCTTGGGCGAACCGAGGTTGATCTCCTTGCCGATGACCGCGTACGCCTCGTCGGCCGCCTCGGTCACCGCGGCGGCGAACTCGCGCTGCAGTTCGTGCAGGAACTCCAGGTCCGCGGCGATGCCCCGGTGCTCCATGGCCGCGAGCACCCGGGTCAGCGGCAGCTCGATGTCGCCGAGCAGCTGGTCGCCGCCCTTCTGCCCGAGCACCTGCTCCAGCGCGTCGGACAGGTCGTTGACCGCCACCGCCTTGAGGACGTCGGCGTGCGCGGCAGCCGCGGCGACGTCCTCCTCCGAGGGGCCGAGCCCGTCGAGGGTCAGCTGGCCCTCCGGTTCCGCGGCGTCCTTGAGCTCGCGGCGCAGGTAGCGCACCGCCAGGTCGCCGAGGTCGAACGACCGCTGCCCGGGGTTGACCAGGTAGGCCGCCAGCGCGGTGTCGCTGACCATGCCCTGCAGGTCCCAGCCGCGGTTCCAGATCGCCAGCAGCGGGCCCTTGACCTCGTGCACCACCTTGGGCGTCGCCGGGTCGGCCAGCCAGCCGGCCAGCGCCTGCTCGTCGGCGGCGTCCAGGTCGGGGCCGAGGTCGACGAAGGTGGCGTGGTCGTCGGCGGCGGCCAGCGCCAGACCGGTCAGCTCACCGGCACCCCGGCCCCACGTGCCCCGGAAGACGACGCCGGTGTGCCCGGTGCGCGCGTGCGCGGTGAGCCAGCCGGCCAGCTCACCCGGGGCGAGGCGGTCGGCGGTGACCTCGAAGCCGCCGTCGACCTCCGGCTCCGGGGTGGCGAGGGTGGCGAAGAGCCGGTCGCGCAGCACCCGGAACTGCAGGTTGTCGAAGAGGGTGTGCACCTCGTTGCGGTCCCAGGGCTGGACGGCGAGGTCGGCCGGCCCGAGCTCCAGCGGCACGGCACGGTCGAGCTCGGTGAGCCGCCGGTTCTGCAGCACCGAGGAGAGGTGCTCGCGCAGCTTCTCCCCCACCTTGCCCTTGACGGTGTCGACCTGATCGACGAGGGCGTCCAGGGAGCCGTACTCGCGCACCCACTTCGCGGCGGTCTTCTCGCCCACGCTCGGGATGCTCGGCAGGTTGTCGCTCGGGTCGCCCCGGAGCGCGGCGAAGTCCGGGTACTGGGTCGGGGTCAGGCCGTACTTGGTCTCGACCTCCTCCGGGGTGAACCGGGTGAGGTCGGAGACGCCCTTGCGCGGGTAGAGCACGGTCACGTGCTCGTTCACCAGCTGCAGCGCGTCCCGGTCGCCGGTGCAGATCAGCACGTCCATGCCCTGCTCCACCGCCTGCACGGTGAGCGTGGCGATGACGTCGTCGGCCTCGTAGTTCTCCGCGGTGATCACCGGCACGTGCAGCGCGCCGAGCACCTCCTGCACCAGGCTGACCTGGCCGCGGAAGTCGGTCGGGCTCTCCGAGCGGTTGGCCTTGTAGTCGGCGTAGATCTCGCTGCGGAACGTCTTGCGGCTGACATCGAAGGCCACCGCCAGGTGGCTGGGCTGCTCGTCGCGCAGCACGTTGATCAGCATCGACGTGAAGCCGTAGACGGCGTTCGTCGGCTGACCGGTCGTGGTCGAGAAGTTCTCCACCGGGAGCGCGAAGAAGGCCCGGTAGGCCAGCGAGTGGCCGTCGAGGAGCAGCAGCCGCGGACGGGCGCCGTCGGCGGGAGCGGACGCGGGGGCAGCAGCAGGAGCGGACATCGCCGCCGATCCTAGAAGGACCCTGCTGCCCCCCACGCTTCGCGAGCTCAGCGCGGGCCCCTGCAGCAGGGCCGGCGGTTACCGTCCGCTCATGAGCACTATGCGACCGGGATGGCTGCCGCAGACCCAGGGCCCGCTGGACGAGAAGCTCGGCATCCAGATCACCGACTGGGACCCCGAACGGCTGGTCGCGACCATGCCGGTCGCCGGGAACGAGCAGCCCTTCGGACTGCTGCACGGCGGCGCCACCTGCGCGCTGGTGGAGAGCGTCGGGTCGTGGGCGGCGATGCTGCACGCCGGTCAGGGCGGCAACGTGGTCGGCATCGAGCTCAACGCCAGCTACCTGCGCGGCGCCTCCGCCGGCGTCGTCACGGCGGTGTGCACGCCGGCCCGGCGCGGGCGGACGCTGGCCACCTACCTGGTCGAGGTCACTGACGAGGCGGGCCGCGCGACGGCGACCGCCCGCCTGACCTGCATGGTCCGACCGGCCCGCTGAGACCGCGTGGGGCCGCGACGGCCTCCCACGCCGATCCGTTGCCCACGACGGGTCCACGACGGCCTCCGCCGTGCCGGCCTACCAGGTCGGCGTGTCGCAGATGGGTCACGGTGTGTCCCAGCAGGTCGATCCCCGTAACAGGGGTGGGTTACTGTCCCGGCTCACATCCAACGGCTGGGAGGTCGAGTGACGCACGCGCCCCACCGCTCCACGAGGTACGGGGAACGCAGTTCCACCCGGGAGGCACCGGGCGGACCGCGAGCAGCCCGTCGAGGAGCCCGCAGGTGGCGCAGCGGTCGCCGTCCCCTGGTCCTGGCCCTGCTGGTCGCCGCCTTCGGGATGGCCTTCGCCACCCTCGTGCCCGGTGTCGCCTCGGCGGTCGGTGAGCAGCTGGTCGGCACGCTGCAGACCAGCCGGAGCGGCCCGATCGAGGGCGTCGAGGTCACCGTCGAGACCGCCGACGGCGAGGAGGTCGACGCGGTCGAGACCGACGAGGACGGCCGCTTCGCCATCGACCTGCCCGGGGCCGGCAGCTACACCATCAGCCTGGACGCCGAGGCGCTCCCCGAGGGCGTCGAGCTCGGCAACGGGGACTCCCGCACCGTGCAGGTGGCCGACGGCCGCTCGCAGCCGGTGAACTTCGGGCTGGTCGACGGTTCGGCCGGCTCGGGCGGCGGCAACATCCGCGCGATCCAGCTGCTGGTCGACGGGCTCCGGTTCGGCCTGGTGATCGCGATGTGCGCGGTCGGCCTCTCGCTGATCTTCGGCACCACCGGGCTGACCAACTTCGCGCACGGCGAGCTGGTCACCATCGGTGCGGTCGTCGCCTGGTTCATCAACGTCCGCGGCGACGTCCCGCTGATCCCTGCCACGATCATCGCCCTGGTCGTCGGAGCGGCCGTGGGTGCACTCAACGAACTTGCACTGTGGCGGCCGCTGCGCCGCCGCGGCACCGGCCTGGTCGCCGCCCTCGTCGTCTCCATCGGGTTGTCGCTGCTGCTGCGCTACCTGATCCAGATCGTCTACGGCGGCGCGTCCAACCCCTACGGCGACTTCCAGAGCCAGCGCTCGGTCGACTACGGCGTCTTCACCATGACCAACCGGTCGCTGGCCTCGATCATCATCTCCGTCGTCGTCCTGGTCCTGGTGGCGCTCATGCTGCAGCGCACCAAGATCGGCAAGGCCATGCGGGCGGTCTCGGACAACCGCGACCTCGCCGCCTCCTCCGGCATCGACGTCAACCGGGTGATCCTGGTCGTCTGGATGATGGGCGGCGCGCTGGCCACCCTGGGCGGTGTGCTGCTGGGGCTGAACGACCAGGTCCAGTGGGACATGGGCTTCCGCCTGCTGCTGCTGATGTTCGCCGGCGTCACGCTGGGCGGACTGGGGACGGCCTACGGCGCCCTGGTCGGCAGCGTCATCGTCGGTGTCTTCGTACAGATGTCCACCCTCGTCATCCCGGACGACATGAAGTACGTCGGAGGCCTGCTCCTCTTGATCGTCATCCTCGTGATCCGCCCCCAGGGCATCCTGGGCAGCCGGGCCCGGATCGGCTGACCCGATGTCGGAACTCATCAACGCGTTCGCGATCGCCGGCAAGGCGGCGCTGGGCTTCCAGGCGATCTTCTTCGCCCTGCTGGCCATCGGCATCAACGTCCACTTCGGCTACACCGGGCTGCTCAACTTCGGGCAGATCGCCTTCGCGATGCTCGGCGGCTTCGGCATCGCCATCTCGGTGAGCCAGTGGGGGCTGCCCTTCTGGGTCGGCGTCCTGGTCGGCGTGGCCGCAGCGGTGGTGCTCGCCCTGCTTCTGGGCCTGCCCACGCTCCGGCTGCGTGCCGACTACCTGGCCATCGTCACGATCGCGACGGCGGAAGGGCTCAGGCTGGTCTTCCGGTCGGTCTCGGCCACCCCGGTCACCGGTGGAACCCGGGGTCTGTCGGCGTTCAACCGTGACTTCATCGACCTGGCCCCCTGGGACACCGGACGCCGCTACGACATCCTCGGCACCAGCTGGAGCGGCGGCGAGCTGTGGGTCGCCGCGGTCGGCTGGCTCCTGGTGATCCTCTTCAGCCTGCTCGTCTGGCAGCTCATGCGCAGCCCGTGGGGCCGCGTGCTCAAGGCGATCCGGGAGGACGAGGACGCCGTCCGGGCCCTGGGCAAGAACGTGTACGCCTACAAGCTGCAGGCGCTGGTGCTCGGTGGTGTCTTCGGTGCCTTCGGCGGCATGGTCTACGCGGTGAACACCGGGTCGGCCAACCCCGACCAGTACCAGAACCCCAACACGTTCCTGGCCTACGCGGCGCTGATCCTCGGTGGCGCCGCCCGCGTGCTCGGCCCGGTCATCGGGTCGATGCTGCTGCTGTTCATCCTGCAGTTCGCCGACACCGGCCTGCGGGCGCTGATCTCCAACGGGGTGATCCCCGACGAGCTGCTCACCTCCACCGACGTGGCGCAGATCCGCTTCGTGCTGGTCGGGCTGGGGCTCATCCTGTTGCTGGTCTTCCGGCCCCAGGGCATCTTCGGTGACCGACGAGAGGTGATGCTCGATGCCCGCTGACATCGGCTCGCACGGCGCCCACGCGGCGCGCCCCGACGAGCTGTCCGGGCAGGCCGCCCCCCAGCGGCTGGCCCAGGCAGCGCTGCGCGACCTCCCCTGGGAGGTCGGCGTCGCCAAGCCCGACCCGGCGATCGTCGTCGACGGCGTGACCCGCACCTTCGGCGGGCTCACCGCCGTCTCGGTCGACCACCTGGAGATCCAGCGCGGCGGGATCACCGGCCTGATCGGCCCGAACGGTGCAGGCAAGACCACGCTGTTCAACCTGCTCACCGGGTTCGACCAGCCCAACACCGGCACCTGGTCCTTCGACGGCCGCCCGCTGGGCAAGCTGTCCCCGCACCAGGTCGCCCGGCTCGGTGTGGTGCGCACCTTCCAGCTGACCAAGGCGCTGTCCCGGCTGACCGTGCTGCAGAACATGCTGCTCGGCGCCCAGGGCCAGCGCGGCGAGAGCTTCGCCCGCGCCCTGCTGCCCGGCACGTGGCGGGCGCAGGAGAAGGCGAACACCGAGCGGGCGATGGAGCTGCTGCGCCGGTTCAAGCTCGACGCCAAGAAGGACGACTTCGCCGGGATCCTCTCCGGCGGCCAGCGCAAGCTGCTGGAGATGGCCCGGGCGCTGATGAGCGAGCCCAAGGTGGTCATGCTCGACGAGCCGATGGCGGGCGTGAACCCCGCGCTCACCCAGAGCCTGCTCGGGCACGTCAAGGACCTCCGCGAGGAGGGCATGACGGTCATCTTCGTCGAGCACGACATGGACGTCGTCCGCGACATCAGCGACTGGGTCGTGGTCATGGCCGCCGGCCAGGTCATCGCCGAGGGCCCGCCGGAGTCCATCTCCCAGAACAAGGCCGTGGTCGACGCCTACCTGGGCGCCCACCACGACGCCCCGCTGACGGTCGAGGACGAGGACCGGATGCTCGCCGAGGACGAGGCCGCCCTCGCCGAGGAACGACGCGGCCGGCACAGCGCGGACACCACCGACGGCAAGAGGACGACGCGATGAGCACCCTGGACGACCCGGCCGGCGAGGACCCGATGTCCCAGGTCGGGTCCGGCCACGGGCCGGCCGCCGGCGGTGGCGAGCTCTCCGCCGCGGAGAAGGCGGCGACCCGCGAGGAGCACGTCAAGCTCGCCGAGGGCGCCCTGGTGCGCGCCGACGAGCTGATCGCCGGCTACGTGCCCGGCGTGAACATCCTGCGGGGCTGCGACTTCTACCTGCAGGACGGCGAGCTGGTGGGCATCATCGGGCCCAACGGCGCGGGCAAGTCCACCCTGCTGAAGGCGCTGTTCGGCCTCATCCCGGTGCGATCCGGGTCGGTCACGCTGCGCGGGGAGGACATCACCTCGGCACCCGCGCACCGGCTGGTGCAGCTCGGTGTCGGCTACGTGCCGCAGAACAACAACGTGTTCCCCTCGCTCACCATCGAAGAGAACATGCAGATGGGCGTGTACCTGCGGCCCAAGACGTTCAAGGAGCGCTTCGACTACGTCGTCGACCTCTTCCCGCTCCTCGGCGAGCGGCGCAAGGGCAAGGCCGGGTCGCTCTCCGGCGGTGAGCGGCAGATGGTCGCCATGGGCCGCGCGCTGATGATGGACCCGTCGGTGCTCCTGCTCGACGAGCCGTCGGCGGGCCTCTCCCCTGCCCTGCAGGACGAGGTCTTCATCCGTTGCCGCCGGATCAACGCCACCGGGGTCTCGATCATCATGGTCGAGCAGAACGCCCGGCGGTGCCTGCAGATCTGCGACCGCGGCTACGTGCTCGACCAGGGCCGCAACGCCTACACCGACACCGGCCGGTCGTTGATGAACGACCCGAAGGTCATCGAGCTGTACCTGGGCACGCTGGCGAAGGTCCAGTAGCCGGCGGTCCACTCCCCTGGCCCGCGCACGCTCGGGCCCTGCACCGAAGGCACGGCGCCGTCCCGCTCGGGACGGCGCCGTGCTGCGTCTCCGGGCACGGGCGGAGCAGCACCGTGCTGCGTCGTCTCCGGGCGGGGTCCGCCGAGCACGGCCCAGGCGCTGGCCGCCACGTTCGCGGTGGCCGCCAGCACCCGGATGCTGTCGGTGCGCAGCAGGCCGGCGTACGCGCCGGCATCGAACCCGGCGGCCAGCCGGCGGTGCCGGGGCACGGCGGCTGCGCCGGTGACCGCCAGGACGACGGCCAGGCAGGCGGCGCTGGCCAGCACGCCTGTCGTGGCGAGGTCGTCGGGCCGGTCCAGGAGCAGCCAGCCGGTGGTGACCAGCTGGCCGGCGAACAACGGCCCGACCACCCGGGCGACCCACCAGGAGTGGCTCTGCTCGTAGGCGACGAAGGCGCTGGGCGGTGCGGCGATGAGCTGCGGGTACACCAGCGCCCGCACGGTCCACTGGAAGCCCGCGTAGCCGCCCACGACCAGCAGGTGGGCCACGGCCACGGCGCTCACGGGCGGCGACGCCCGGCGCGCTTGCCCCGCCAGCGCAGGCTCTGCTCGTCGAGCTCGCGCAGCAGCGGGTCGCCCTCGACCGCGATCCGCTCGGCCACCGCGACCGCGACCCGTAGCTGACCGTTGTCGAGCTGGGTGAACGCCGGCCCACGTCGGCGGTCGAGCGAGTCGTACCACCGGCCGCCGACGGCGTGGTCGAGCACGATCCGGCCGAAGCGGTGGTCGGCGGTCACCACCTCCTGCTCGGCGCGGGCGCGGCGGGGCAGCTCGTGGAGCACGAGCTCGCGGTAGCGGTCGAGCAGCGGGGCACGGTCCACCGGCCGAGTCCCCTCGACGCACTGCGGCCCGGCACCCTTCCGGGTGCCGGGCCGCAGTGTGGAGCGGTGCGTCAGCGCTGAGCGATCAGCGCCGGTGCGGGGTCAGCGCTGCGGGCCGACGCCCTCGGCGTTGAGGCCCTGGATGATGCGCGAGGACTCGTCGAAGCCGATGACCACGATCGCGTCCGGGTTGAACTCGGCCATCTGCTGGACCTCCGAGGTGAAGTTCGCCGCGGTGGGGTCGTAGATGACCTTCCGCACCGAGTCCTCGGGCAGGCCGTCGGCGATCAGGTTGGCCATCGTGTTGTCGGCCAGGCCGTTGCCGTAGGAGTCGTTGCGGGCCAGGATCCCGACGGTGTTGGCGCCGTCCTCGGCGATCAGGTCGGCCAGTGCCCGGGCCTGCAGCGTGTCAGCGGGCGCCGTGCGGAAGTACAGCCCGTTGTCCGCGTAGTCGGTGAACTGGTCGGAGGTGTTCGCCGGGGAGAACATGGCCACGCCGGCACCGACGATGGTGTCGATGACGGTGAGGCTGACGCTCGAGGAGGCCGCACCGACGATGACGTTCACGCCGGACTGCAGCAGCCGGTCGACCGTCTGGGTCGCGATGTCGGTCGAGGTGTCACCGGAGTCACCCTGCTCCAGGCGGACCTCCTGGCCGAGCACGCCGCCGGCCTCGTTGATCTCCTGCACCGCGAGCTGGGCGCCGGCGATCTCCGGGGGGCCGAGGAAGGCGAGGTCGCCGGTCTCGGGCAGCAGGGTGCCGACGACGAACTGGTCGCCGGTGGCACCCGGCGCGGCCGCGGCCGGGCCCTCGTCGGTGGCCGCGTTGCTCTCGTCACCGGCGAGGACGTAGCGGTTGTTCGCCGGGTCGATGGTGTTGTCGTCCTCGAACTGCAGGATGCCGAAGCTCGCCTCGGCGGGCTCGCCCGGCTCGGCGAAGCTCAGCGGACCGGTGATGCCGTCGTAGTCGGGGTTGCCGCCGGCGTTGATGATCTCCATGCAGGCGGTGAAGGAGTCGCACTTCTCGCCGCCGAAGGTCACGCCATTGACGTAGGGCGCCCAGACCGTGGCCTGGTTGCTGCCGGCCAGCTGGGCGGCGAGCGCGCTGATCACGATGGCGTCGTAGGTCTCGCCCGAGTAGTTGAACGTGGTGCCGAGGTCGGGGTCGACCTCGAGCAGCCGGTCGGTGAAGTCCCCGGCGAGCTCGGTCAGCGGCGTGGTGCCCTTCATGTCGGCCAGGGCGCCGTCCTCGCTGAAGTCCTCGCCGAGGGGGTCGCCCATGTTGCCGTCGGTGCCGTAGACGTTGACCTGCTTCTCGCCGCTCGCGTCCCCGCCGGTGTCGCCGCCGTCGTCGCTGCTGCCGCCACAGGCGGTCAGAGCGAGCAGGGCAGCACCGGAGAGGGCGGTCGCGCGGGCGAACGTGCCTGTGCGCATCAAGGAACTCCCAGAGAGGTGTGTACGTCCTTCGCCCCCCGGCAGGCTGGAACACCGGTCGGGGGGCCGATCAGTGCGGAGAACCTAACCGCCACCTGAGGGGGTGGGGCCGGGCTCGGTCGCACCGTGATGACGTTGTGATGTGCGCGATGCACGGTCGCCACACCGTGGGACGCGCCGACACATCTCTGGAACACGCCGGGGCACCACCCCGGCGCAGGCGCTCAGGAGCCGGCGGGCTCGCCCGCCGGCTCGCTGCCACCGGTGGGCGCGGCGGCGGTGGCCAGGATCGCCTGGGCCAGCGCCTTCATCGACGTGCGCTCGTTCATCGCCGTGCGCTGGATCCAGCGGAACGCCTCGGCCTCGGTCATGCCGCGCTCGGACATCAGCCGGCCCTTGGCCTGCTCGACGACCTTGCGGGCCTCCAGCCGCTCCTTGAGATCGGTGACCTCGGCGTCCAGGGCGTGCATCTCCTGGAACCGGCCGACCGCCACCTCGATGGCGGGCACCAGGTCGTTCTTGGAGAACGGCTTGACCAGGTAGGCCATCGCACCCGCGTCCCGGGCGCGCTCCACCAGCTCGCGCTGGCTGAAGGCGGTCAGCACGATCACCGGCGCGATGCGCGCAGCGGCGATCTGCTCGGCCGCGGCGATGCCGTCGAGGACGGGCATCTGGACGTCGAGGACGACGAGGTCGGGCCGCAGCTGCTGCGCCTGCTCGACGGCGGCCTGGCCGTCGCCCACCTCGGCGACGACGACGTAGCCCTCCTCCTCCAGCATCTCCTTGAGGTCGAGGCGGATGAGTGCCTCGTCCTCTGCGATGAGGACCCGGGTCGGTGCGTTGCTCACCCGATCATCCTATCGGCCGGTGGTGGCAGTTCCCCGCCAGATAGGCTCACCGCTCACCCGGTTGAGCTGGCCCCCGTACCCCAATCGGCAGAGGGAGCGGATTCAAAACCCGCGCAGTGTGCGTTCGAGTCGCACCGGGGGCACCACACCACGACCACCGCCAGGTGCAACGGGTCACACCGTCGCCGTGCGCGTTCGGACGCCGGGCCGGGAGCCGCGACGTCGTCGGCCCACCCGACGCCACGTCCGGTGTCACCGCTCAATACGGTGGCCCAGTGACCGGCCACATGACCCCTGAGGAGTTCCGCCAGCACGGCCACGAGGTCGTCGACTGGATCGCCGACTACTGGTCGCGACTGCGGGACGACCCGGGGTCGGTCCCGGTCCGCTCGCAGGTCTCCCCCGGCGACGTCCGCGCCGCGTTGCCCCCGGCGGCCCCCGAGCAGGGCGAGCCGTTCTCCGCCGTCCTGGGCGACCTGGACCGGGTCGTGCTGCCGGGGATCACGCACTGGCAGCACCCGGGCTTCCTCGGCTACTTCCCGGCGAACACCTCCGGCCCCTCCGTTCTCGGCGACCTGGTGTCGGCCGGTCTGGGCGTGCAGGGGATGTCCTGGGTGACCAGCCCGGCGGCCACCGAGCTCGAGCAGCACGTCATGGACTGGTTCGCCGAGCTGATGGGCCTGCCGGAGTCCTTCCGGTCCACCGGCACCGGCGGGGGCGTCGTCCAGGACTCCAGCTCCGGGGCGAACCTGGTCGCGCTGCTCGCCGCGCTGCACCGGGCCAGCAAGGGCGCCACCCTGCGCCAGGGCGTGCGCCCGGAGGACCACACCGTCTACGTCTCCGCCCAGACGCACAGCTCGATGGAGAAGGCCGCCCGCATCGCGGGGCTGGGCACCGACGCGATCCGCGTCGTCGAGGTGGACGCCGACCTGGCCATGAGCCCCCGCGCCCTGGCCCAGCGACTGGAGCGCGACGTGGCCCGTGGGTTCGTCCCGGTCCTGGTCTGCGCCACGGTCGGGACGACGTCGACCACCGCCATCGACCCGCTCGCCGAGCTCGGCGCGGTGTGCCAGCGCTTCGGCGTGTGGCTGCACGTGGACGCCGCCTACGCCGGTGTCAGCGCCGTCGTCCCGGAGCTGCGTGCGCTGCAGGCCGGTGTCGAGTGGGCCGACAGCTACACCACCGACGCGCACAAGTGGCTGCTCACCGGGTTCGACGCGACGCTGTTCTGGGTCGCCGACCGGGCCGCGCTCACCGGGGCACTGGCGATCCTCCCGGAGTACCTGCGCAACGCGGCCACCGACACCGGTGCGGTCGTCGACTACCGCGACTGGCAGATCGAGCTCGGACGCCGCTTCCGGGCGCTCAAGCTCTGGTTCGTGGTGCGCTGGTACGGCGCCGAGGGGCTGCGCGAGCACATCCGCGGCCACGTCGCGATGGCGCAGGAGCTGGCCGGCTGGGCCCGGGACGACGACCGCTTCGACGTGGTGGCCCCGCACCCGCTGTCCCTGGTCTGCCTGCAGCCCCGCTGGCCGGCCGGTGTGGACGCCGACGTCGCGACGATGACCCTGCTGGACCGGCTCAACGACGGCGGCGAGGTCTTCCTGACCCACACCACCGTCGGCGGCCGGGCGGTGCTGCGCGTGGCGATCGGCGCCCCGGCGACGACCCGCGTGCACGTCGAGCGTGCCTGGGCACTGCTCTGCGAGGGCCACGACTGGCTGGCCAACGACTTCGCCGAGCAGCAGGCCGAGCAGCGCGCCCGCGAGCTCGCCGAGCGTCAGGCCGCCGAGCAGCGCGCCCGGGAACAGGCCGAGCAGGCAGCGGTGGAGCGGGCCGCGGCCGTTGAGGCAGCGGCCGCAGAAGCAGTCGCCGCAGAAGCAGTCGCCGCAGAGGCAGTCGCCGCAGAGGCAGTCGCCGTGGAGACAGCGGCCGGCGTGGACCAGTCCACAGGAGGCGATCAGACCGGGAGCGACCAGGCCGCTGGCGAGGCGGTCGGCGCCGAGCCGGTCGCCACCGGTGTCGCCGCCGGCACGGTCCCGGACGAGGGCGACGCCGGTGGGACGAGCCCGACCGGTTTCGGCGCCCTCGACCGGGCCACCGCCGACCCGACCGGCGCCGACCCGACCGGCGCCGACGACGAGGCACGGGCCGGCGAGCCGGCTGCCCCCCGGGACCCGGCACACGAGCCCCCGGCGGACGAGAGCCCGACCGTCGAGACGCCCGCTGCCTGGGACGAGACAGCCGCGCAGGCGACCGCCCAGGCCGACCTCCCGCCTGCGGCCGACCGGCTGCCCGACTGACGCAGCTGCGCGGTCGTCGGGGTCTCCATCCGCGCGGAGACCCCGACGACTGCGCACCGGCGACCGGGCCGACGGCGGATCAGCCGAGGGAGCGGATGAGGCCCTCCTGGGCGACGGTGGCCACGTGGGTGCCGTCGGCGGCCCAGATCTGCCCGAAGCACAGCGCCCGTCCACTGGCGGCCGCCGGGCTGTCGGTCTCGTAGAGGAACCACTCGTCGGCCCGCACCGGCCGGTGGAACCACACCGCGTGGTCCAGGCTGGCGCCGACCACCGAGCCGCCCCACCCACCACCGATCCGGGCCAGCCCGGCCGACAGCAGGGTCAGGTCACTGACGAAGGTCAGCGCCGCGGCGTGCACCGCATCGTCGTCCGGCAGCCGGCCGGCCACCCGGAACCACACCCGGAACGCGGTGTGCGGGGGCAGCCGGGGAGCCGGGTCGAACGGGTCGCTGAGGTAGCGCTGCTCCACCGCACGCCCGATCGCCTGCGACGCCTTGCCCTGCGCCGGGTGCGCGGCGGCGACCTCGGCCAGGCCGGGCAGCCCCTCGGGGCCGGGCACCTGCGGCATCGGCAGCGAGTGCTCGACCACCGGGCGCTCGCCGGCGGTGAAGTCGGCGGTCAGCGCGAAGATGGCGACGTCCTCGCCCTTGCGGGTCTGGCGCGCCACCACCCGCCGGGTGCTGAACGACCGGCCCTCACGGATCCGGTCCACCTCGTAGCGGATCTCCTCGTGCGGGTCGCCCGGGCGGAGGAAGTACGAGTGCAGCGAGTGCACCGTCCGCCCCGCCGGCACGCTCGCGTTGGCCGCGGTGAGGGCCTGGGCCGCCACCTGGCCGCCGAAGATCCGCTGCAGCGGAGTGCTCGGGGTCGTGCCGACGTAGAGGTCCGGACCGCGTTCCTCCAGGTCCAGGACCAGCATCAGCTCCGCAGCCGGGGTCTCCCCCGGCTGCGCGACCCCGGCCGTCACGCCTCGGTCCCCACCTCGTGGACGCGGATTAGGTTGGTGGACCCGGCGGTGTTCGGCGGGGAACCCGCCACGACCACGACCTGGTCACCCTCCTTGAGCCGGCCGATGGACAGCAGCGAGAAGTCGACCTGGGCGACCATGTCGTCGGTGTGCTCGACGGTGGGCACGATGAAGGTCTCCACGCCCCAGGACAGCGCCAGCCGGCTGCGCACCCGCGGGTCGTTGGTGAAGGCGAGGATCGGCAGCCGGGTGTGCAGCGCGGCCAGCCGCTGGGCGCTCTTGCCGGTGGAGGTGAACGCGGCGAGGGCGGCCACGTCGAGGGCCTCCCCGATGTCCTTGGCCGCGCGCACGATCGCGCCGGGGCGCGAGCCGGGCGCCCGGGTCACCGCAGGGCTGAGGATCTCGTCGGTCTCGATGGCGTCGATGATCCGCTCCATCGTCTTCACCGCGACGATCGGGAACTTGCCCACCGAGGTCTCCCCCGACAGCATCACCGCGTCGGCGCCGTCGAGCACGGCGTTGGCGACGTCGGAGGCCTCGGCGCGGGTCGGCCGGGAGTTCTCGATCATCGACTCGAGCATCTGCGTGGCCACGATGACCGGCTTGTTGTACTCACGGGCCACCTGCACCGCGCGCTTCTGCACCAGCGGCACCTGCTCGAGCGGGAGCTCCACGCCCAGGTCGCCGCGGGCGACCATGACGCCGTCGAACGCCTCGACGATCGCCTCGAGGTTCTCGACCGCCTCCGGCTTCTCCAGCTTGGCGATCACCGGCACCACGACGTCCTCCTGGTGCATGATCTCGCGCACCAGCTCGACGTCGCGGGCGTGCCGGACGAAGGACAGCGCGACGAAGTCCACGCCCAGGGAGAGCGCGAAGCGCAGGTCCTCGGCGTCCTTCTCCGACATCGCCGGCACGCTGACAGCGACCCCGGGCAGCGACAGGCCCTTGTTGTTCGAGATCGGCCCGCCCTCGAGCACCAGGCAGAAGACGTCGGGGCCGTTGACCTCGACGACGGTCAGCGCGAGCTTGCCGTCGTCGACGAGCAGCCGGTCGCCCACCCGGGCGTCGTTGGCGAGGTCCTTGTAGGTCGTGGAGACGCGCTCGGCGGTGCCCTCGACGTCGTCGACGGTGATGCAGACGCGGGCGCCGGTCTCCCAGACGACCGGGCCGTCGGCGAACGTACCGAGGCGGATCTTGGGGCCCTGCAGGTCGGCGAGGATGGCGACGGCGCGGCCGACCTTGTCCGAGGCCTGGCGCACGAGGCGGTAGGCGGTCTCGTGGTCGGCGTGCTTGCCGTGGCTGAAGTTGAGGCGGGCGACGTCCATGCCGGCCTCGACGAGGGCGGTGATCTGCTCCAGGGAGCCGGTGGCCGGGCCCAGCGTGCAGACGATCTTGGCGCGACGAGACATGAGGCAAAACTAGTCGCTCCTCGGGCGGACACAGCGGACCGGGTCCGTCGTGTCCCCCCGAGGGGCGGTAGTCGTCAGGGACGTCTCATCCCCCCGGTGACCAGCGCCGACCGGTGGCCGGCGATCGGTTCAGCGCAGCGGGACGGCGTCCGGGGTCACCGGGCGGGGCAGCATCGACTCACCGGTCAGCCAGGTGTCGACGGCCGCGGCCGCGGCGCGGCCCTCCGCGATGGCCCAGACGATCAGTGACTGGCCGCGGCCCATGTCCCCGGCCACGAAGACGCCCGGCACGCTGGACATGTAGTCGCCGTCCCGGGTGACCCGGCCGCGCTCGTCGACGCCGCAGCCCAGCCCCTCGACCAGCCCGGTGGTCTCCGGCCCGGTGTAGCCCAGCGCGAGCAGCACCAGGTCGGCGGGCAGCTCCCGGGTGCTGTTCGGCACCGGGACGCGCTGACCGTCCACCAGCTCGATCTCGGTCACCTGGATGCCGCGGACGTGTCCCTGCTCGTCCCCCAGGAACGCCTCGGTGTTGACGGCGAACAGCCGCTCGCCGCCCTCCTCGTGCGCCGGGGAGACCCGCAGCACCATCTCGTAGGTCGGCCAGGGGTTGTCCTGCGGCCGGGTGCCCGTTGGTGCCGGCTTGTAGTCCAGCTGGGCCACGCTCGCCGCGCCCTGCCGGTGCGCGGT
This sequence comes from uncultured Modestobacter sp., assembly GCF_947486615.1. GTDB lineage: Bacteria > Actinomycetota > Actinomycetes > Mycobacteriales > Geodermatophilaceae > Modestobacter. The sequence continues at coordinate 269,974 of NZ_CANKUD010000006.1, read as the reverse complement.
GCCCAGGCAGTCGGCACCGGTGTCGCCACCGCCGATGATCACCACGTGCTTGCCCTTGGCCGACAGCGGCGGGTCGTCGAGCTCGCCGAGGGCCTCACGGTTGCCGAAGGGCAGGTACTCCATGGCGAAGTGCACGCCGTCCAGCTCGCGGCCGGGCAGCGGCAGGTCGCGGGCGACCGGGGTGCCGATGGCCAGGACGACGGCGTCGTGCTCGGCCCGCAGCGCCTCGACGGTGAGCGCACCCTCGCCGGTGCCGCCGACGTGCACGTCGGTGACGAACCGGGTGCCCTCGGCGCGCATCTGGTCCAGCCGGCGGTCCAGGTGGCGCTTCTCCATCTTGAACTCGGGGATGCCGTAGCGGATGAGCCCGCCGATCCGGTCGTCCCGCTCGTACACGGTGACCTCGTGCCCGGCCCGGGTCAGCTGCTGAGCGGCGGCCAGCCCGGCCGGCCCGGAGCCGATGACGGCCACCTTCTTGCCGGTCAGCTCCGCCGGCGGCTGCGGGGTGACCCAGCCGTTGACGAACGCCTGGTCGATGATCTCCCACTCGATCTGCTTGATCGTGACCGGTGAGTTCTCCAGGTTGAGCACGCAGGCGGACTCGCACGGCGCCGGGCAGAGCTTCCCGGTGAACTCGGGGAAGTTGTTCGTGGCGTGCAGCCGCTCGATCGCCTCCTGCCAGTCGTCCCGGCGGGCGAGGTCGTTCCACTCCGGGATCAGGTTGCCCAGCGGGCAGCCGTGGTGGCAGAACGGGATGCCGCAGTCCATGCAGCGCGCGGCCTGCTCCCGCACCGCGGCCACCGGGAAGACGGCGTCCTCGCCGGTGTCGCGGGTCAGGTAGACCTCCCGCCAGTCGAGCAGGCGCAGGTCGACCGGCCGCCGCGGCGGCATCTGCCGGTCGTACTTGAGGAAACCGGTCTGATCAACCACGTGCCGCCTCCATGACAGCTCGGTCCACGTCGTACCCGGCGGCCTCGGCGGCCCGCCGGGCCTCCATCGCGCGCCGGTAGTCCCGCGGCATGACGACGCTGATCCGCCCGGACCACCGGCCCCAGTCGGCCAGCAGGCTGGTGGCCACCGATGAGTCGGTGGCCTCCCGGTAACGCTGCAGGACCTCGCGCAGCCACTGCGAGCCGTGCACGTCCAGCTCCTCGACGTCCACCATCTCGGTGTTGACCCGGTGCCGGGCGAGGTCGAGCACGTAGCCGATGCCACCGGACATGCCGGCGGCGATGTTGCGGCCGGTCGGCCCGAGGATGACCGCGGTGCCGCCGGTCATGTACTCCAGCGCGTGGTCACCGACGCCCTCGACGATCGCGAGGGCACCGGAGTTGCGGACGCAGAACCGCTCCCCCACCCGGCCGCGCAGGAACAGCTCGCCACCGGTGGCGCCGTAGCCGATCACGTTGCCGGCGATGACGTTGTCCTCGGCGGCGAAGCTGGCCTCCGGGGCGGGGCGGACGACGATCCGCCCACCGGACAGGCCCTTGCCGACGTAGTCGTTGGCGTCGCCGACCAGGGTCATGGTGATCCCACGCGGCAGGAACGCCCCGAAGGACTGCCCGGCCGACCCGGTGAAGGTCAGGTCGATGGTGCCGTCGGGCAGCCCCTCGCCACCGAAGCGGCGGGTGACCATCGCGCCGAGCATCGTGCCGACGGTGCGGTTGACGTTGCGCACCGGCAGCTCCAGGTGCACCGGGCGGGCATCGAGCAGCGCGCCCTCGCAGAGCTGGATCAGCGTCTGGTCCAGGGCGACGTCCAGGCCGTGGTCCTGGTCGCGGACCTTGCGCCGCGGGGTGCCCTCGGGCAGCTCCGGCACGGCCAGGATCGGTCGCAGGTCCAGCCCCGAGGCCTTCCAGTGGTCGACCGCCGGGGTGACGTCGAGCAGCTCGGCGTGGCCCACCGCCTCGTCGATCGAGCGGAAGCCCAGCTCGGCGAGGTACCCGCGGACCTGCTGGGCCAGGAACTCGAAGTAGGTCACCACGAACTCGGCCTTGCCGGTGAACCGCTTGCGCAGCTCCGGGTTCTGGGTGGCGATGCCGACCGGGCAGGTGTCGAGGTGGCAGACCCGCATCATCACGCAGCCCTCGACCACCAGCGGCGCGGTGGCGAAGCCGAACTCCTCGGCGCCCAGCAGCGCGGCGACGATGACGTCGCGGCCGGTCTTCATCTGCCCGTCCACCTGGACGACGATCCGGTCGCGCAGCCCGTTGGCCAGCAGTGTCTGCTGCGTCTCGGCCAGGCCGATCTCCCAGGGGATGCCGGCGTGCTTGAGCGAGGTCAGCGGCGCGGCACCGGTGCCGCCGTCGAAGCCGGAGACCAGGACGACGTCCGCCTTGGCCTTGCTGACCCCGGCGGCGACGGTGCCGATGCCGGACTCGGCGACCAGCTTGACGTGCACCCGCGCCTGGTCGTTGGCGTTCTTCAGGTCGTGGATGAGCTGCTTGAGGTCCTCGATCGAGTAGATGTCGTGGTGCGGCGGCGGGCTGATCAGGCCGACGCCCGGGGTGGAGTGCCGGGTGCGGGCCACCCACGGGTAGACCTTGCTGCCGGGCAGCTGGCCGCCCTCGCCGGGCTTGGCGCCCTGGGCCATCTTGATCTGGATGTCGTCGGCGTTGACCAGGTACTCGCTGGTGACGCCGAACCGGCCGCTGGCCACCTGCTTGATCGAGCTGCGGCGCAGGTCGCCGTTGGCGTCGGGGGTGAACCGGTCGGGGTCCTCGCCGCCCTCACCGGTGTTGGACCGGCCGCCCAGCCGGTTCATCGCGATCGCCAGGGTCTCGTGCGCCTCGGCGGAGATCGAGCCGTAGCTCATCGCGCCGGTCTGGAACCGCTTGACGATCTCGCTGACCGGCTCGACCTCGTCGATCGGCACGGCGGGACGCTCACCGGTCTTGAGCGCGAACAGGCCACGCAGCGTCGCCGCCTCGGCCGAGAGCCCGTCGACGGTGTCGGTGTAGCGCTGGAAGACGTCGTACTGCCGGGACCGGGTGGCGTGCTGGAGCAGGAACACCGTCTCGGGGTTGAACAGGTGCACCTCGCCCTCGCGGCGCCACTGGTACTCCCCACCGGTCTCCAGCCGCCGGTGCGCGGTCTCGGTCGGGTTGCTCGGGTACGCGCGGCGGTGCCGCATCGCCACCTCTTCGGCGAGCACGTCCAGCCCGACGCCGTCCAGGGTGGCGGAGGTGCCGGTGAAGTACTCGTCGACGACGGCCTTGGACAGGCCGACGGTCTCGAAGATCTGCGCCATCGTGTACGAGCCGACGGTGCTGATGCCCATCTTGCTCATCACCTTGAGCACGCCCTTGCCCATGGCCTTGACCACGTTGCGGACGGCGGCGGCGGGCTGCACGCCGGTGAGCGTGCCGGTGCGGATCAGGTCCTCGACGCTCTCGAAGGCCAGGTAGGGGTTCACCGCGGCCGCGCCGTAGCCCAGCAGCAGCGCGACGTGGTGCACCTCGCGGCAGTCACCGGACTCGACGACCAGGCCGACCTCCATCCGGGTGCGCTCGCGCACCAGGTGGTGGTGGACGGCGGCCGTCATCAGCAGCGACGGGATGGGCGCGCGCTTCTCGTCGCAGTCCCGGTCGGACAGCACGATGACCCGAGCGCCGGCGGCGATCGCCTTGCTCACCTTGGTGCGCAGGTCGGTGATGGCCTGGGTCAGCGCCGGGCCACCGCCGTTGACGTCGAAGTGGCCGGTGATCCGCACCGCGGCGAAGCCCGGCAGGTCGCCGTCGTCGTCGATGTGCAGGATCTTGGCCAGCTCGTCGTTGTCGATCACCGGGTAGGGCAGGAACACCTGCCGGCAGGACGCCGGGGTGGCGTCCAGCAGGTTCTGCTCGGGCCCGAAGGTGCGGCCCAGGCTGGTCACCAGCTCCTCGCGGATGGCGTCCAGCGGCGGGTTGGTGACCTGGGCGAACAGCTGGGTGAAGTAGTCGTAGAGCTGCCGTGAGCGGTCCGACAGCGAGGCGATCGGGGTGTCGGTGCCCATCGAGCCGATCGGCTCGGCACCGCTGGCCGCCATCGGCTGCACGAGGATGCGCAGCTCTTCCTCGGTGTAGCCGAACAGCTGCTGCCGGCGGACGACGGACTCGTGGCTGGGCCGGGAGCGGCGCCGCTCGGGCAGCGACGGCAGGTGCACCAGGCCGGCGTGCAGCCAGTCGTCGTAGGGAGCCTCGGCGGCCAGCGCCCCCTTGACGTCCTCGTCGGAGACGATCGCGCCGGCGGTGGTGTCGACGAGGAACATCCGGCCCGGCTGCAGCCGGCCCTTGGCCACCACGTCGCCGGCCGGGATGTCCAGCACGCCGGCCTCGCTGGCCAGCACGACCAGGTCGTCCTTGGTGCGCCACCAGCGACCGGGGCGCAGGCCGTTGCGGTCCAGGACCGCGCCGATCAGCGTGCCGTCGGTGAAGGCGACGCAGGCCGGGCCGTCCCAGGGCTCCATGATCGAGGAGTGGAACCGGTAGAAGGCGCGGCGGGCCGCGTCCATCTCGTCGTGGTTCTCCCACGCCTCCGGGATCATCATCAGCACCGCGTGCGGCAGTGACCGGCCGGACAGGTGGATCAGCTCGAGCACCTCGTCGAAGGTGGCCGAGTCGCTGAAGTCGCTGGCGGTGACCGGGAAGATCCGTTCCAGCCCGAGCTCGCTGGCAGGTCCCGCCGGGCCGTCGAAGAGCTCGGTCTCCAGCTTCGCCTCGCGGGCCCGCATCCGGTTGCGGTTGCCCTTGATGGTGTTGATCTCGCCGTTGTGCGCGATGAAGCGGAACGGGTGGGCCAGCGGCCAGCTCGGGAAGGTGTTCGTGGAGAACCGGCTGTGCACCAGCGCGATCGCCGACTCGTAGCGCTCGTCCTGGAGGTCGGGGAAGAACGCGGGCAGCTGGTCGGTGGTCAGCATGCCCTTGTAGGTGATCGTGCGGGAGGACAGCGAGGCGATGTAGCAGCTGGTGCCGGCGTCCCGGGCGGCGCGCTCGACCCGCTTGCGCAGCACGAAGGACCGCCGCTCCAGCCGGGTGACCCCGTGCGGGGCGGCGGTGCCGCCGAAGGCCTTCGCGTCGGCCCGCGCGCCGATCGTCTCGGCGACGAACAGCTGGGCGAAGTGCGGCATGACCGCTCGCGCCGTCGGGCCCAGGTCGGCGCCGTCGGGGTCGACCGGCAGCTCGCGCCAGCCCAGGACGGTCAGGCCCTCCTCGGCGGCGAGGCCGGCGACGGCGTCGACGACGGAGGCGCGCTCGGCCTCGTCGGCCGGCAGGAAGGCGATGCCCACGGCGTACTCGCCCAGCGGCGGCAGGTCGAAGTCGACGCTGCCGCGCAGCAGGGCGTCGGGGACCTGGGTGAGGATGCCCGCCCCGTCACCGGAGTTCGGCTCGGAGCCGGCGGCGCCGCGGTGGTCGAGGTTGTGCAGCGCGGTGAGGCCGGCGGCCACGATCGACCGGGAGCGGCGTCCCCGCGCGTCGGCGACGAAGGCGACGCCACAGGCGTCGTGCTCCCGCGCCGGGTCGTAGAGACCCGTGGCGGCCGGCAGGGCGGAGAACGGGACGGCGGTGCCTGGTGCGTCCGGGGACGGCAGGGCCCCGGCGGACTGGGGCAGGGCGGCGAGGTCGGACATGTCACTCCCGTCGTCGGCTGGCCGCGGCGCCGGCCGCCGGGGCGGTGGCGCTGGTGCGGGGGGTCACGCAGACCCCGCCGGGTCGTGTCGAAGCGGGTGGGGCGGTGCGGGGAGGACCGGAGCGGTCCGACGGGTGGGGCATCGGGGCCGGCGGGACACGGTACGTCGAGCCGGTCCCTGCTCCCCGCGCGCCCGCGGGGTGTGGTGTCCGCGGGGGTGGTCGTGTGCGGGGCAGCGCTGGCCCGGTTCCGACGTCGCCGGCCGGCCCAGGATCACTGGTCGGCCGACGACGAGCGTACACAGCGGCGACACCTCAGCGACATGTCGCGCAGGTCTCACCATGGTGACGACGCGGGGACGTCGCCGGGGCCGGAGGGGTGGCCGGCCCGGGCCCGCCGGGCGGCGGTCAGCCCGCCGGGGGCGGCGTACCCGGGCGGCGGTCCCCCGACGCGTCGTCGGGCTCCCCCGACCGGGAGGCGGGTGTCGCGGCACCCTCGCCGGCAGGCGCGCCGTCGGCCGTGGCCGTGCTGGACGTGGCCGTGCTGGCCGTGGCTGTGCTGCCGGTCGCTGCCGCACCTGCCGGGGCGTCGGCGGTGGCCCGCCCGGCGCCCGCGGGCTGCCCCTTCGCGGCCTGCTCCTTCGCCGCCTGGTCGGCGCCGCGGGTGATGACCTCCCGCGGCCGGCCACGCTGGGCGAACAGGTAGGCCACCGCGAGCAGCCCCACGACGATCGAGGTGAAGACGTTGAGCCGGATGCCGAAGAACTGCTCGGCGGTGTCGATCCGCAGCGCCTCGATCCACACCCGGCCGGCGCAGTAGGCGGCGACGTAGAGCGCGAACGCCCGCCCGTGGGAGAGCCGGAAGCGGCGGTCGGCCCAGATGACCAGCAGCGCCACCCCGACGTTCCACAGCAGCTCGTAGAGGAACGTGGGGTGGAAGGTGCCCAGCACCAGCGCGGACCCGTCAGGACCGGCCAGCGCCTGCCCGGCGGAGGCGTCCCAGCGGTGGATCGTGAGCGCCCAGGGCAGGTCGGTGGGGCCGCCGTACAGCTCGTTGTTGAACCAGTTGCCCAGCCGGCCGACCGCCTGGGCCAGGACGATGCCCGGGGCCAGCGCATCGGCCCAGGCCGGCAGCGGGATGCCGCGCCGGCGGCAGCCGATCCAGGCGCCGAGCCCGCCGAAGGCGATGGCGCCCCAGATGCCCAGGCCGCCCTCCCAGATGGCGAAGGCCCGCAGCGGGTCCCCGCCCTCCCCGAAGTACGGCTCGGGGGTGCTGATCACGTGGTAGATGCGGCCACCGACGATGCCGAAGGGCACCGCCCAGACGGCGATGTCCAGCACGTCGCCGGGGGCACCGCCGCGGGCGACCCAGCGGCGCTCGCCGAGCCAGGCGGCCACCACGATGCCGGCGATGATGCACAGCGCGTAGGCGCGCAGCGGGAACGGTCCGATCTCCCAGACGGCCTGGGCCGGGCTCGGGATCGCAGCGAGCACGGTCATGCCCGCACCTTCGCACGTCGGACGCCGGCGGCGAGCTCTTCGGACAGGACACGCACGCCGTCGGGACCCCGCCCCTCGAGCAGGGTGCGCACGTAGGCCGAGCCGACGATCACGCCGTCGGCGAAGCCGGCCACCTCGGCGGCCTGGTCGCCGTCGGAGACACCCAGCCCGACGCAGATCGGCAGGTCGCCGGCGACCGCCCGGGTCCGGGAGACCAGCCGCTCGGCGGCGTCGCCGACCGTGGCGCGGGTGCCGGTGACGCCCATCGTGGAGGCGGCGTAGACGAAGCCCCGGCAGGCGGCGAGGGTGCTGGCCAGCCGGACGTCGGTCGACGACGGCGCGACGAGGAACACCCGGTCCAGGCCGGTGCGCTCGCTGGCGGCCAGCCAGGCGCCCGCCTCGTCCGGGATCAGGTCGGGGGTGATTACGCCGGCGCCGCCGGCCGCGGCGAGGTCGTCGGCGAACCGGTCGACGCCGTAGCGCTCGATCGGGTTCCAGTAGCTCATCACCACCGGCACCGCGCCGGCCTCGGCCACCGCGCTGACCGCCCGCAGCACGTCGGGAAGCCCCACCCCGGCCCGGACGGCGACGTCCACGGCCTCCTGGATGACCGGGCCGTCCATCCCCGGGTCGGAGTAGGGCACCCCGACCTCGACGACGTCGGCGCCGCCCTCGACGGCGGCGACCATGGCCGCGATCGAGGTGTCCACGTCGGGGTACCCGACGGGCAGGTAGGCGACCAGTGCGGCCCGGCCCTCGGCCCGCGCCGCGGCGATCCGCTCCTGCAGGGCGCTCACGCCTGCTCCCCCGCGTCCGGGCCGGCGACGGCCTCGTCGTTGCTGACCGCACCGTCCGTGGCGCGCTGGTCCTCGTCCAGTCCCGGACCGGGCTCGGCGCCGCGGCCGGCCTCCACGGCGCGCTCGTCGCCGTCCGTGGGGGCGGTCTGCTCACCCAGCCCGAACCAGGCGCTGGCGGTCTCGACGTCCTTGTCGCCGCGGCCGGAGAGGTTCACCAGCAGCACGGGAGGCTCATCCCCCCGCCCACCGGTCCCCCTCGACCCGAGCTCCTGGCCGATCTGCATCGCCCCGGCCAGCGCGTGCGCGGACTCGATCGCCGGGATGATGCCCTCGGTGCGGCACAGCAGCGCGAAGGCCTCCATCGCCTGCGCGTCGGTGACCGGCCGGTACTCCGCACGCCCGATGTCGTTGAGGAAGGAGTGCTCGGGCCCCACGCCCGGGTAGTCCAGCCCGGCGGAGATCGAGTGCGACTCGATGGTCTGCCCGTTGACGTCCTGCAGCAGGTAGGACCGCGCGCCGTGCAGCACGCCGGGGTCCCCGCCGGTGATCGTGGCGGCGTGCCGCCCGGTCTCGACGCCGTCGCCGCCGGCCTCCAGGCCGACCAGCCGCACCCCGTCGTCGGGCACGAAGGCGGTGAAGATCCCGATCGCGTTCGACCCGCCGCCCACGCAGGCCAGGACGACGTCGGGCAGCCGGCCCTCGCGCTCGAGCAGCTGGGCGCGGGCCTCGTCGCCGATCACCCGCTGGAAGTCCCGGACCATCGCCGGGAAGGGGTGCGGGCCGGCGACGGTGCCGAAGACGTAGTTGGTGGTCTCGACGTTGGTCACCCAGTCGCGGAACGCCTCGTTGATCGCGTCCTTGAGCGTGCGGGAGCCGGTGGTGACCGGGATGACCTCGGCGCCGAGCAGCCGCATCCGGGCGACGTTGAGCGCCTGGCGGCGGGTGTCCTCCTCGCCCATGTAGACGGTGCAGGAGAGCCCCATCAGCGCCGCGGCGGTGGCGGTGGCCACCCCGTGCTGGCCGGCGCCCGTCTCGGCGATCACCCGCTGCTTGCCGATCCGCTTGGTCAGCAGCGCCTGACCCAGCACGTTGTTGATCTTGTGCGAGCCGGTGTGGTTCAGGTCCTCGCGCTTGAGCAGCACCCGCGCGCCGCCGCAGTGCTCGGCGAACTTCGGCACCTCGGTGATCGGGCTGGGCCGGCCGGTGTAGTCCCGCTGCAGCCGGGCGAACTCCGCGAGGAAGGCGGGGTCGACCCGCATCGCCTCGTAGGCCTCGGTGAGCTCGTCGAGGGCGGCGATCAGCGCCTCCGGCACGAACCGGCCGCCGTAGACGCCGAAGTGGCCGGTGGCGTCCGGCCACTCCGGGCGCGCCCCGTCGTCTCGGGAACTGGCGTCGGGGACGTCAGGGGCCGGGGCGTGCGCGGAGAGGGTCATGCCCTCCAGCGTAGGCGGAAGGACCTCCCTGCCCCCCACCGCTCTTGCCTCGCGGCGGGCCCCTGCAGGGAGGTCGGTGTCAGCGGGAGGCGCGTGGGGTCGCCGGGTGCGAGCCGGCCGTGACCAGGTCGGCGACCGCCTGCCGCGGGTCGCCGGCGGTGACCAGGCCCTCGCCGACCAGCACCGCGTCGGCGCCGGCGCCGGCATAGCTGATCAGGTCGTGCGGGCCGCGGACGCCGGACTCGGCGACCTTGACCACCTCACTGGGCAGACCGGGGGCGATCCGCTCGAAGGTCGAGCGGTCGACCGACAGCGTGGTCAGGTCGCGGGCGTTGACGCCGATCACGGTCGCCCCGGCGGTCAGCGCGCGGTCGGCCTCTGCCTCGCTGTGCACCTCGACCAGGGCGGTCATGCCGAGGGACTCGACCCGCTCGAGCAGGCCGGTGAGCACCGGCTGGTCGAGGGCGGCGACGATCAGCAGGACGACGTCGGCACCGTGCGCCCGGGCCTCGTGCACCTGGTAGCTGCTGACCACGAAGTCCTTGCACAGCACCGGGACGTCGACCGCGGCGCGCACCGCGGCCAGGTCGGCGTGCGAGCCGCCGAACCGGCGCCCCTCGGTCAGCACGCTGATCACCCGGGCTCCGCCGGCGGCGTACTGCACGGCCAGCGCGGCCGGGTCGGTGATGTCGGCGAGCGCGCCCTTGCTCGGGCTGCGCCGCTTGACCTCCGCGATCACCCCGACGCCGGGGGCACGCAGTGCGGCCTGGGCGTCCAGAGCCGGCCGGACCTCGCGGGCCGCGGCCTGCACCTCGGCCAGCGGGGTGGCGGCCTGCCGGGCAGCGACGTCCTCACGGACGCCGGCGACGATGTCGTCGAGGACGCTCACGACCCCTCCTCGGACCCCTCAGCATGTGGCACCGGCCCTGTACCGCACCACTCGGACAGCGCAGATCACTGTAGAGACGTGCCGGTCCGGCCAGCGGGCGGGGGGCGGTGCACCGCCCGCGCGGCCCGGGTGTAAACGTGGCTCGGGTCGCCGACCGGCCATGGTCGCCGACATGGTCGCCCTGCCTCCGTCTCCCGTCCCGCGGGGCGGCCGTGTTCGCCGACATGGCCGCTCGAGCGGGCGGCCGCGGCGGCGGGGCCTGCGTCAGACGGTCGGGTCGTCCCCGCGGTCCAGCGACCGCCAGGCCGCCTGGTGCCGGTCCTCGGCCGTCTCCGGCCGGGCGGCCCGGGGCGGCGCGGCCGGCGCCCCGGCGCGCTCGTACCGGCGGCCCATCCCCGGCCAGCCGCGGCCGCGCAGCACCACCAGCGCGCCGGCGAGCACCCCGAGCAGGCCCGCGACCAGGGTGAGCGCCGGCCAGGTGGTGACCGCGTCCGTGGTGACCTGCGAGCCGCCCAGCCCGACGGTGGCGCCCACGTCGGTGCCGTCGAGGTCCAGCTGGCCGGTCAGCCCGCGCAGCCCCGACCAGCCGAGCACCCCGCCGGCCACGGCGACCAGCAGCCCGACGACCACCCGACCGGCACCGCGGACGGCGATGACGGCCACCGCGGCGGCGAGCAGCAGCAGCCCGCAGGCGGACACCAGCGGCGCGGCCTGGCTGCCGGTGAGCACCGTCTCGGTGGGCGGCAGCGGCGCGGGCCGGGTGATGGTCACGTCCGCCCAGGGCTGGCCCGACGCCGACAGCGACAGCGCGCCGGCGAGCGTGCAGCCGAGCAGCGCGAGGGTGAGCTCCCGGCGCTCGGCGCGCGGTGGGCGCGCGGGCGCGCTCACCGCAGCTCCCGCAGCCCCTCGGCCGTCGCGATCGCCGAGAGCACCGCCCGGGCCTTGTGCCGGGTCTCGGCCTCCTCGGCGGCCGGGTCGCTGTCGGCGACGACCCCAGCACCGGCCTGCACGTACGCCCGCCCGTCGTGCAGCACCGCCGTCCGGATGGCGATCGCCATGTCCATGTCGCCGCTGGCGTCCAGGTAGCCGACCGTGCCGGCGTAGAGCGCGCGCCGGGTGGGCTCGAGGGACTCGATGACCTCCATCGCCCGCGGCTTGGGCGCCCCGGAGACGGTGCCGGCGGGGAACGTCGCGTCGAAGACGTCCAGGGCGTCCCGGCCCGGCGAGACCTGACCGGCCACGGTGGACACCAGGTGCATGACGTGGCTGTAGCGCTCGACCCGCATGAAGTCGGCCACCTCCACGGTGCCCGGCACGCTGACCCGGCCCAGGTCGTTGCGGGCCAGGTCGACCAACATCACGTGCTCGGCCCGCTCCTTGGGGTCGGCCATCAGCTCCTCGGTGAGCCGGACGTCGTCCTCGGGGGTGGCGCCGCGCGGGCGGGTCCCGGCCGGCGGGTGCACGATCGCCCGGTCGCCGGTCACGGTGACCAGCGCCTCCGGTGAGGAGCCGACCACGTCGAAGGGCGACTGCCGGCCGGCGAAGCGGAGCAGGTACATGTAGGGCGAGGGGTTGGTCGCCCGCAGCACCCGGTAGAGGTCGAGTGCGTCGACGTCGGTGGCCAGCTCGAACCGCTGGCTGAGCACGGTCTGGAAGACGTCGCCGGCCCGGACGTGCTCGCGGACCCGCTCGACCCCGGCCTCGTACTCCCCCGCCGCCATGTTGCTCACCACCGGCGGCGCGTCAGCGGTGGTCAGGGTGGCCACGCCCGGCGGCACGGCCTTGGTGAGGTCGGCGGCCATCGCGTCCAGCCGGGTCACCGCGTCGTCGTAGCCGGCGGCCGAGCCGTCGAGCACGTTGGCGATGAGCAGCACCGTGCCGTCGGTGTGGTCGAGGACGGCGAGGTCGGTGACCAGCATCATCGCCAGCTCCGGCATGCCCAGGTCGTCGGCGGCGCTCTGCGGCAGCCGCTCGAGCCGGCGCACCACGTCGTAGCCGAGGTAGCCGACCAGCCCACCCGTCAGCGGCGGCAGGTCGTCGACAGCGCCGCGCGGTGCGCGGAACCGGCGGGCCAGGGTGCGGACGGCGGCCAGCGGGTCGGTGGGCAGGTCGTCGGTGAGCCCGGGCAGCGGGTCGCCGAGCCAGGCGGTGGTCCCGTCCTGCTCGGTGAGCACGCCGGCGCTGCGGACGCCGACGAAGCTGTAGCGCGACCACTGCTTGCCCTGCTCGGCGGACTCCAGCAGCACCGTGCCGGGGCGGTTGCCGGCCAGCTTGCGGTAGACGCCGACCGCGGTCTCGCTGTCGGCGAGCAGCCGGCGGGTGACCGGGACCATCGCCGTCCCCACGCCCTCGCGCGCCAGGAACTCGGCGCGGCTGGGCACCGTGTCACCGAACGTCGGCACGCTGCACCTCCAGCGGGCGGTGGAAGCAGCTGCGCTCGCCGGTGTGGCAGGCGGGGCCCTCCTGGTCGACCAGCAGCAGCAGTGCGTCGCCGTCGCAGTCGAGCCGGACCTCGCGCACCCACTGCCGGTGGCCCGACGTCTCGCCCTTGGCCCAGTACTCCTCGCGGCTGCGCGACCAGTAGGTGGCCCGGCCGCTGGTCAGCGTGCGGCGCAGGGCCTCGTCGTCCATCCAGGCGACCATGAGGACCTCGCCGGTGTCGTGCTGCTGGGCGACGGCGGCGACGAGCCCGGCGGGGTCCCGGCGGAGCAGCGTGGCGACCTCGGGGTCGAGCCGGGGGCCGGTGGCGGGGGCGGACATGCCGCTGATCGTCCCACCGCTCCCCCGCCCGGTCAGGGCCCGGGGGCGGCCGGGGGCCGGGGAGCCGCGCCGGTGCGGCGTTGCGCCCAGGCCCGGCTCGCCGGCAGCGCGACCAGCACGCCGGAGGCTCCGGCCAGCAGCGTGAAGACGAGAGGGAGCGCCACGGTCGGCGCGGTGTCCAGCAGCTGCCCGCTGCCGGAGCCGACCAGCCACCAGAGCGACAGCACGACCAGCGCACCGTCGGCGAGCACCAGCCACTGCCAGCGGCCGGCCAGCGCCAGGGCCGCGCCGGTGACCAGCAGCGCGGCCAGGACCAGTTGCAGGACGACGACGCCGGTGCCGGCCATCCCGTCGGGCCGGCGGACGACGGTGAGCAGCGCGGCGAAGGCGGCGAGGAACAGCGTGCACATCAGCAGCAGCGCGCCGGCGGCGAAGCCGAGCGCCGTCCCGACGACGACAGGGACCGGCCGCGGGTCCACGGGCCGGCCGGGCGGCTGCTGCCCGGCGTACGGCTGCCCGGCGTACGGCGCCGGCCACTGCTCGGGCGGCGGGTAGGACGGCGAGCCGTAGGACGGCGGGCCGTAGGGCGGCGGGCCGTAGGGCGGCGGGCCGTACGGGGGCTGGCCGTACGGGGGCTGGCCGTACGGGGGCTGGCCGTACGGGGGCTGGCCGTACGGGGGCTGGCCGTGGTGGGGCGGCGGGTAGGGGGCCTGGCCGGAGGCCACCGGTGGGTCCATCGGCGGGGCGTAGCGGGGCGGGCCCTGGTAGGGCACCGCGTTCCAGTCCACGCCGTCCGAGTCCTCGGCCGGGCGAGGGTCCTCCGTCACGCCGTCGTCCTCATGCCACCACTGTCACAGGGCGGCGGCCACCGCGCGGCCGGCGACCCGCCCGGAGAAGATGCAGCCGCCCAGGAAGGTGCCCTCCAGCGAGCGGTAGCCGTGCATCCCGCCGCCACCGAACCCGGCGACCTCACCGGCGGCGTAGAGCCCCGGGAACGGCTCGCCACCGGCCCGCAGCACCCGGCCGGACAGGTCGGTCTCCAGCCCACCGAGGGACTTGCGGGTGAGCACGTTCAACCGGACGGCGATCAGCGGGCCGGCGTCGGGGTCCAGCAGCCGGTGCGGCGCGGCGACCCGGATCAGCTTGTCGCCCAGGAAAGTGCGGGCCTGGCGCATCGCCGTCACCTGGAGGTCCTTGGTGAAGGTGTTGGCGATCTCCCGGTCCCGGGCGACGACCTCGCGCTCCACGGTGGCCAGGTCGACGTGCGGGGAGTCCCCGGTCAGCCGGTTCATCCCGGCGACCAGCTCGGGCAGGGTGCGCGCGACGACGAAGTCCTCGCCGTCGTCCAGGAACTTCTGCACCGGTGCCGCCGCGCCCGAGCGCACCCGGGTGAGCAGCAGCTTGAGGTCCTTGCCCGTCAGGTCGGGGTTCTGCTCGGAGCCGGAGAGGGTGAACTCCTTCTCCACGATCTTCCTCGTGAGCAGGAACCAGGTGTGCTCGTGGCCGGTGGTGCCGATGTGCGCCAGCGTGCCGAGGGTGTCGAAGCCGGGGAACAGCGGCACGGGCAGCCGGGAGCCGGTGGCGTCGAGCCACATCGAGGACGGGCCGGGCAGGATCCGGATGCCGTGCCGGGCCCAGATCGGTGAGTGGTTGGCGATCCCCTCCGTGTAGTGCCACATCCGGTCGGGGTTGACCACCCGGCCGCCGGCGTCCTCGGTGATCTCCAGCATCCGGCCGTCGACGTGCGCCGGGACGCCGGAGAGCAGCTTCTTCGGCACCGGGCCGAGCCGGGCCGGCCAGTTCTTCCGCACCAGGTCGTGGTTGCCGCCGATGCCCCCGGAGGTGACGACGACGGCCTGCGCGGCGTACTCGAACTCCCCGACCTCGGTGCGCGAGCTGGCTTCCCCCCGCGCGACGTCGCTGGGCTCCAGCACAGCGCCGCGCACGCCGGTGACCGCGCCGCCGGTGAGCACCAGGCCGTCGACCCGGTGCCGGTGCCGCACGGTGACCAACCCGCGCGCGGTGGCGTCGGCGACCCGGCGGAGGAAGGGGGCCAGGACGCCGGGCCCGGTGCCCCAGGTGATGTGGAACCGGGGGACGGAGTTGCCGTGCCCGGTGGCGGTGTACCCACCGCGCTCGGCCCAGCCGACCACCGGGAAGAACCGCACGCCCTGCTCGCGGAGCCAGGCCCGCTTCTCCCCCGCGGCGAACTGCAGGTAGGCCTCGGCCCACTGGCGGGGCCACTGGTCCTCCTCGCGGTCGAAGCCCGCGGTGCCCAGCCAGTCCTGCCGGGCCAGTTCCAGCGAGTCCTTGACCCGCAGCCGGCGCTGCTCGGGGCTGTCGACGAGGAACAGCCCGCCGAAGGACCAGTGCGCCTGCCCGCCGAGGGAGGCGGCCGGCTCCTGGTCCAGCAGCAGCACCCGCTTCCCGGCGTCGGCCAGCTCGGCGGTGGCGACCAGTCCGGCCAGCCCCGCGCCCACCACGATGACGTCAGCGTCGTTGCTCACGCCGGGCACGCTAGCGGGCGCCGGCCCCCGACCGGGCCGGGCGCGCAGCGCTCCACTGCCGGACCGGCTGCTGCAGCGCCAGCACCAGCCCGCCCACCGGGCCGATGAGCAGCAGCAGCGCCCACCACGCGGCCTGACCGCCACCGAGGGCGGCGAAGAACAGCGCCAGCCCGAGCAGGCCCAGCATCGGCAGCACGCAGGCCGTCGCGAGCACCGCCGAGCCGCTCACCCGGCCCAGCGCCCGGCCCCGGTGCACCAGCACCGCGCCGGCGACCGCCGCCACCGCCAGCAGGGCGGGCAGCAGCAGGTACCAACCCCAGCCGGGGTCGGCGTCCCAGAGCAGCCAGCCGAGGTAGGCGTCCTCGGCGGCGACGAGCAGGCCGAAGACGGCGGCGAACGGCGCCTGTACCGGCCGGACCGGTGCCGGGGGCGCGGTCGCGAAGCCGCGCCCGATCGGACGGCGTGGACGGTGCTGGGGAGCCGCCGGTCCACGGCGGCGGCTGGAGGTGGACGGCATGCCCGGCAGGTTAGGACGGGTGCCCTGGGCCGGGCATGCACGTCAGCTGGGAGGAGGCTGAGCGGACCGGTCGGCCCAGCTCCGCGCCGCGGGCGACCAGCCGAGCCGCACGGGGCCGGCGGGCAGTGCGGTCAGCGGGACCTGCTCAGCCGTCTCGGGCACACCCAGGACGCCGGGGGCCCCACCGGCGACCGGTGGTCAGCCGCGCTCTGCGGACAGCCGGGCGCCTCGGCGCGCGGCGACCCAGCCGCGAACGCCGGGCAGCGCGGCCAGCAGCGCCGTCCCGGCCGGGAGCGCCCAGATCAACGGCAGCAGGCCGTCGGAGTCCGCGATCAGCCCCTCCGCGACGATCACCCAGCCCAGCAGGGCGACCAGCGCCGCGGCGGGCAGGAAGACCGCCAGCCAGCTGCGGCCCAGCAGGAGCAGCAGCGCCCCGACCAGCAGCCAGACCGACAGCAGCACCGGGACGGCGACGACCAGCCAGCCACCGCCGTCGAAGCTGCCGTTGGAGAACGCCAGCGCGAGCAGCGCGAAGAGCGCGACCGCCAGGGCGCTGAGCACCGCCAGCGGGACGGCGAAGAACACCGCGACCGGTGGGCGGCGGCGGACGGGGACGTCTGACGCGGCGTGCACGGGGTGAACCTAGAGCTCAGTGGGCGGTCGGCGGGCCCGCCCCGCCGCAGCGGACCAGGCAGCCGCGCTCACGCGCCGCCCGGCCGCGCCAGCCGCCGGACGGTGACCCAGCGCCGGACGGCGGGAAGCACCGAGCACACCGCGGCGCCCGCGCACGCAGCGCTGAACAGTGACAGCACCACCAGGCCCAGCGAGCTCGTCCCCCAGGTCAGCACCCAGCCACCGAGGCCGGCGAGCAGGACGCCGGGCAGGCACACCGCCAGCCAGGACCGGCCCGTGCCCAGGAGAGCTGCGCCGAGCAGCAGCAGGATCGCCAGGGAGGTCGGGAGGCCCATGTAGTAGAAGACCTCGAACGTCCCGGCGTCCAGCACCCACCAGGCGCTGAGCGCGAACACCGACCCGGCGGCGAGGACCGCCAGCGCGACGGCGACCGCGGCGGCCACCGGTGGTTGCCGGTGGACCGGAGCGCCGGCTACGGGCGCGCGGGTGGACACCGCCGGAGCGTAGGTCCCGCCCACCATCGACCCCCTGCTCCACGCCGGAGCAGGTCCGGTCAGACCGGCTCGGCCTGCCGGCCCGAGCTGCGGCGCCAGGAGGCGTGCAGCCGGGCATACGGGCCGTCGGCGTCCACGAGCTGGTCGTGCGTGCCGCGCTGCACCACCCGGCCGGCGTCGACGACGAGCACCTCGTCGGCCCGCTCCGCGGTGGAGAGCCGGTGCGCGATGGTCAGCGTGGTGCGCCCGTCGGTGAGCGCGTCCAGCGCCCGGGTCAGCCGCATCTCGGTGGCCGGGTCGACCGCGCTGGTGGCCTCGTCGAGCACCAGCAGGTCGGGGTCGGCGACGTAGGCGCGGGCGACGGCGACCAGCTGCCGCTCCCCCGCCGACAGCGACTCACCGCGCTGTCCGACCGGGGTGTCCACCCCGTCGGGCAGACCGGCCAGCCAGTCACCCAGCCCGAGCTCGACGAAGGCCGCGGCCACCTCGGCGTCGGAGATGCCCGGCCGGCCGTACCGCACGTTGGCCGCGACCGAGGCGTCGAAGAGGAAGCCGTCCTGCGGCACCATCACCACCCGCTCGCGCAGTGAGGCGAAGGCGACCTCGGTCAGCGGCACCATGCCGGTCGCCCCGCCGTCCCGCCCGTTGCCGACCAGCACCCGACCCTCGGTGGGGTCCATCAGCCGGGTGACCAGCTTGGCGAAGGTGGTCTTGCCCGAGCCGGTCTCCCCGACGATGGCGACCCGGGTGCGGGCGGGGATGGTCAGGTCGACGTCGTCCAGGGCCTTGCGGGCGCCCTCGGCGTAGGCGAAGCCGACGTGATCGAACCGCACGTCCAGCGGGCCGTCGGGCAGCGCCCGGCCGTCCTCGGGGTCCTGCACGTCGGGCTCGGTGTCGAGCACGTCGAGCACCCGGCGGAACCCCGCGACGGCGTTCTGCGCCTCGTTGAGCACCTCGCTGGCGGTCTGCACCGGGGCGACGAAGAGGGTGACCAGGAAGAGGAAGGCGACCAGGGTGCCGGCGGAGATGTCCCCGGCGATGCCCAGCAGCACGCCGACCACGACCACGGCGGCGTTGGCCAGGGCGGCGACGAACTCACCGCTGACGTACACCGCGGCGGTGACCTTCTGGGCGTGCACCGAGGCCTCGTAGTGCCGGTCGATGGCGCGGTCGATGCGCGCCGCCGTCCGGGCCCGGACGCCGTAGGCCCGCACCGTGGGGGCGCCGATGACCGACTCGGAGACCGCGCCCAGCACGTCGCCGACCCGCTCCCGGACGACGCCGTACACCTCGGCGAGCCGGCGGGCGAAGTACTTGACCAGCACCGCCAGCGGGATGAAGCAGACCAGGACCAGCAAGGTCAGCTGCCAGGAGTAGAAGGCCATGACCACGGTGGCGACCACCAGCTGGCCGAGGCTGACCAGGCCCAGGACGCCGCCCCACTGCATGAACACCGACAGCTGGTCGACGTCGCTGGTGACCCGGGAGACCAGCGACCCGCGGCGCTGCCCCTGCTGGTGCAGCACCGACAGGTCGTGCACGTGCCGGAAGGCCCGCACCCGCAGCCCGGCCAGCGCCGTCTCGGTGGTGCGGAACAGCCGCACGTTCATCCGGTACACCGCGACGCTGGTGACCAGCACGACCAGGGCGCAGACGGCCACCAGCTCGCGGACCAGCGGGATGTCCGGTCCGCCGGGGGCGTTCAGCCCGTTGTCCAGCGTCTGCTGGACCGCGATCGGGACGACCACCCGGCCGGCGGTGGCGACCAGGGCGAGGGCGAAGGTGGCCGGCAGCCCCTGGCGGAACTCCGGCATCATCCGCAGCCCGCGGCGCAGCGTCGCGGTGGCGCTCTCCGACCGACGGTCGGCGGTCAGCAGCGGCTCGTCGCTCACGCGGGCACCTCCGTGCGCGCGGGCTCGGCCGGTTCGGCCTGGTAGGCGCGCACCAGGCGGACGTAACCGGGCACCTGGGCGAGCAGTTGCTCGTGGCTGCCGCGGGCGACCAGCCGGCCGTTCTCGATCCAGACCACCTCGTCGGCCAGCGCGATCGTGGCCTGCCGGTAGGCCACCACGACCACCGTCGCCGGGCGGTCGCTGGCCCGCAGCGCGTCCAGGATGCGGGCCTCCACCGAGGGGTCGACCGCGCTGGTGGCGTCGTCCAGCACCAGCAAACGTGGCCGCCGGACGACGGCGCGGGCCAGCGCGAGCCGCTGGCGCTGACCGCCGGAGAGGCTGGCACCGCGCTCCCCCACCCGGGTGTCCAGGCCGTCGGGCAGCCGGGCCACGAAGTCGTCGGCGGCGGCGATCCGCAGCGCCTCGTGCACCTGCTCGTCGGAGAACGGGCCGCCGAGGGTGATGTTGTCCCGGACGGTGTCGTCGAACAGGAAGGTGGACTGCGCGACGAAGGCGACCTGGCTGCTCACCTCGCCCTCCCGCACGGTGCGCAGGTCGACGCCGTCCAGCAGCACCGCGCCGGTGTCGGGGTCGGTCAGCCGCACGAGCAGTCCGGCGAGGGTGGACTTGCCCGACCCGGTGGGGCCGACGACGGCCAGCGTCCGGCCGGCGGTGACGTCGAAGGTGACGCCGTCCAGGGTGGGACGGGCAGCGCCCTCGAACCGGTAGCCGACCTCGCGCAGGCCGAGCTCGGCGCCGCGGTCGCCGCCGGGGGCGGCGTCCGGGCCGTGCGGGATCTCCCCGGTCGCCTCGAGCACCGGGGTGACCCGGTCGAAGCCGGCCATCGCCCGGGGCAGGTCGGCGAGCACCCAGCCGATCGCCCGGATCGGCAGGGCGAGCAGGGTGAACAGGTAGGCGATCGACACCAGGTCGCCGGCCTCGGCGGCACCGCCGGCCACCCGCTCGGCACCGACCAGCAGGACGGCGAGGGTGCCCAGGTTCGGCAGCGCCTCCATGATCGGGTCGAACAGGCCGCGGACCCGGCCGACGGCGACCAGCCCGTCGCGCAGCTCGTCGGCCTTGGCCGCGAAGCGGGTGGTCTCGCTGGACTCGCGACCCAGGGTCTTCACCACCAGCGCGGCGTCGAAGCTCTCGTGGGCGATCTCGCTGACCTCGGCGCGCAGCTGCTGGGCCCGGGCCATCCGCGGGGACATCACCTGGCTGTAGACCGCGTTGATCACGAAGACCAGCGGGAAGACGACCAGACCGACGATCGCCAGCAGCGGGTCGGTGAGCACCAGCGCGACCGCGGTGATGGCGATCATGACCAGGGCGCCGCAGGCGAAGGGCAGCGGGGAGACGAAGAACCAGGCGGACTCTACGTCGGAGTTGGCGTTGGACAGCAGCTGACCGGTGGGGTGCCGCTGGTGCCAGGACAGCGGCAGCCGGAGGTACTGGCCGGTGACCCGGCGGCGGTAGTCGGCCTGCAGCCGGTAGGTCATCATCCCGGCGAACAGCCGCCGGCCGATGATCCCGACGATCTTGAGGACGGCGACGACCAGGATCGCCAGGGCGGCCAGGCTCAGCGCCGCGGTGGTGGTGGCCCCCTCGTCGAAGGCCGGCAGCAGCACCCGGTCGGTGATGCCGCCGATGACGTAGGCGCTGGCCACCGTCATGCCGCCGTAGAGGCTGCTGCCCAGCAGGGCGAGGGTGAAGATGCCGGGCTGCTCCCGGATGGCCCGGCGGACGTGCCCGAGCCCGCGCCGGACAACGGCTTCTCTGCGGCGCGGCACAGGTGTCCTCCGGTGGGTGGTGCGATCGGTGGCCCCAGCCTACGCGACTTGGTTACCCCTCCTAACGGCTTTCGAATGACTGCCGGCGCGGCCGTGTCGGCGGACCCGGCCGCGCCGGACGACGCCCCGTGCGGCCGAGGCCGACGCCCCGAGCGGACATGTCGGCGAACATGGCCGCTCGGCGGATCGGTGCCGCGCGGTGTGGGCTTCTGCTGCCTGCCCCCGGGAGCCGCGGCTGGCATAGCCTCGGTGCGTGCCGACCTCTGCCGTGCCCGTGTCGCAGTCGGAGCGAGCCGCGCTGGCTGATCTGCTCGACCAGCTCGGGCCCGACCAGCCCACCTGCTGCGCGGGGTGGACGACGCAGGACATCGCCGCCCACCTGGTGGTCCGCGACCGGCGTCCGGACGCCATGCCGGGCTACGCACTGGGTGGCCCCTTCACCCGGTGGACCGAGCGGGTGCACACCCACGCACGCAGCCGGGCGCCCTTCGAGCAGCTGGTGGCCGGCGTCCGGTCCGGTCCGCCCTCCTGGGTCCCGACCGCCTGGCCGGCCGTGGACCGGCTGGCCAACACCGCCGAGTTCGTCATCCACCACGAGGACGTCCGGCGGGCACAGCCGGGCTGGGCGCCGCGGGACCTGCCGCGCGCCGTGCAGGACCAGCTGTGGCGGACGGTGCCCTTCCTGGCCCGCGGCCGGGCGTCCTCCCGGCCGGCCGGTGGCCTGCTGGTGCGGCGCAGCGACGTGCCGGACGGCGCAGCCGGCAGCGAGCGGCGACTGCACGACGGCGAGCCGACGACCACGGTGGTCGGTGCCCCGCTGGAGGTGCTGCTCTGGGTGAGCGGCCGCCGCGACGTCGCCTGCGTGGACCTCGTCGTCGACTGATCCGGCGACGCCGGGAAACCGGCTGGGCAGCCGGCGCGGGGGCGCCTACGGTCGCCGCGTGGTGGACCCGATCTTCGCCGACCCGCGACTCGCCGAGGTGTACGACCCGTTGGACCCCGACCGTTCCGACCTCGAGCCGTACGCGGCGCTGGTCGACGAGGTCGGGGCGCGAGCCGTACTCGACATCGGGTGCGGCACGGGCACCTTCGCCTGCCTGCTCGCCGACCGCGGTGTGGCGGTCACGGCGCTCGACCCGGCTGCGGCGTCGATCGCGGTAGCGCGGCGGAAGCCGGCTGCCGAGCTGGTCGAGTGGGTGGTCGGCGACGTCTCCACGCTGCCGCCACTCGCCGTCGACCTGGTGACCATGACCGCGAACGTGGCGCAGGTCTTCGGCACCGACGCCGAGTGGACGGCGACGCTGCACGCGGCCCGCCACGCCCTCCGGCCGGGCGGCCGGCTGGCGTTCGAGAGTCGGGACCCGGCTCGGCGGGCGTGGGAGGAGTGGGACCGGGAACGGTCGTACACCTCGGCGGTCGTGCCTGGCATCGGCCCGGTCGAGACGTGGGTGGAGGTGCTGGCGGTGCGGGGCGACCTGGTCTCCTTCCGGTGGACCTTCGTCTTCGGCAGCGACGGCGCCGTGCTGACGTCGGACTCCACGCTCCGCTTCCGCACCCGTGCCGAGTTGGTGGGGTCGGTGACTGCGGCCGGGCTGGTCGTCGACGACGTCCGGGACGCCCCTGACCGGCCGGGCCGCGAGCTCGTCGTCATCGCCCACCGCCCGGACTGACCGCTCCCGGCACGGCTGGCTCACGACGGACACCCCGCCTCCAACGGACCGCAACGGCCCGAGCGGCACTGATGTCCCGGCGGGCGGCCAGACGAGACGGCGCAGCCCACCACCGAGGCGGCGAGAGCCGCCCCTGGCTCAGGCGAGCGGGCGGTCGGCCTCGTGCCGGATGGGCACGCCGGCGGCGTCGAGCCCGGCCTTCACGTCGCCGACCCGCAGCTGGCCGAAGTGGAAGACGCTGGCGGCGAGCACCGCGTCCGCGCCGGCCGCGACCGCCGGCGGGAAGTGGTCGACCGCGCCCGCTCCCCCGCTGGCGATCAGCGGGACGGTGACCTCGCGGCGGACCGCGGAGATCAGCTCGGTGTCGAAGCCGGCCCGGGTGCCGTCGGCGTCCATGGAGTTGAGCAGCACCTCGCCCACGCCCAGCTCGGCGGCCTGCACCACCCACTCGACGGCGTCCCGGCCGGTGCCGCGGCGTCCGCCGTGCGTGGTGATCTCGAAGCCGGAGTCGGTGCGCGCCCCGTCGCGCACCCGGCGGGCGTCCAGGCTGAGCACCAGCACCTGGTTGCCGAACCGGTCGGCGATCTCGGCGATCAGCTCGGGACGGTCGACCGCCGCGGTGTTCACCGCGACCTTGTCCGCGCCGGCCCGCAGCAGCTTGTCGACGTCGGCGACGCTGCGCACGCCCCCACCGACGGTGAGCGGGATGAACACGCTCTCCGCGGTGCGCCGGACGACGTCGTAGGTGGTCTCCCGGCTGCCGGAGGACGCGGTGATGTCCAGGAAGGTGAGCTCGTCGGCGCCTTCGGCGTCGTAGACCCGGGCCATCTCCACCGGGTCGCCGGCGTCCACCAGGTCGACGAAGTTCACGCCCTTGACCACCCGGCCGGCGTCGACGTCCAGGCACGGGATCACCCGCACGGCCAGGCTCATGCCGCACCCCGCACGGCGTCCGCCTCGACCTCGACCAGCATCGCCGGGTCGATCAGCGCGGCCACCTGCACCATCGAGGTGGCCGGCCGCACGTCGCCGAAGAACTCCCCGTGCACCCGCCCGACCGTCTCCCACTCGCTGATGTCGGTGACGTACACGCGGGTGCGGACCACGTCGCCGAGGGCGAAGCCGGCGTCGGCCAGCGCACGCTGGACGCCGGTCAGCGCCACCCGCGTCTGGGCCGCCGCATCACCAGGGTGCACAACCGCACCGTCGACCGTGGCCGTCGTGCCGCTCACCCACGCCGAGTCGCCGGCTGCGACGACCCGGCTGTAGCCGACGACCGTCTCCCAGGGCGCCCCAGAGCCGAGCCGGACGGCGCTCATCCGGCCACCTCGGCGGTCAGCGCCAGCGCCTCGGGGAGGGTGAACTGGCCGGCGTAGAGCGCTTTGCCGACGATCGCACCCTCGACGCCGATGCCGGTCAGCCCGGCCAGGGCGCGGATGTCCTCCAGCGAGCTGACGCCGCCGGAGGCCACCACCGGGCGCGGGGTGGCGGCGCAGACCTCGCGCAGCAGCTCCAGGTTCGGGCCGCGCAGCGTGCCGTCCTTGGTGATGTCGGTGACCACGTACCGGGCGCAGCCCTCGTCGTCCAGCCGGGCGAGGGTCTCGTACAGCTCGCCGCCCTCCTTGGTCCAGCCGCGGGCGGCCAGCCGGGTGCCGCGCACGTCCAGGCCGACGGCGATCCGGTCGCCGTGCTCGGCGATGGCCCGCGCGCACCACTCCGGCGACTCGAGCGCGGCGGTGCCCAGGTTCACCCGCTTGCAGCCGGTGGACAGCGCGGCGGCCAGCGACTCGTCGTCCCGGATGCCGCCGGAGAGCTCCACGTCGACGTCCAGGGCGCCCACCACACGGGCCAGCAGCTCGCGGTTGGAACCGCGGCCGAAGGCGGCGTCGAGGTCGACCAGGTGGACCCACTCGGCGCCGTCCCGCTGCCAGGCCATCGCGGCCTCGAGCGGGTCGCCGTAGGAGGTCTCGCTGCCGGCCTCCCCCTGGACCAGACGGACGGCGAGGCCGTCGGCGACGTCGACGGCGGGGAGCAGCTCCAGCTTCGGCACGGGTCCAGCCTAGGGAACGCCACTGACGGTCCTGTCGGACCGCTGCGGCAGGGTGGCGGCATGGAGTTCCGGGACGCCGTCCGCCGCCGCCGCATGGTCCGCGACTATGACCCCGACCGGCCGGTGCCGGCCGAGGTCCGCGAGCGGTTGCTGGAGCACGCGATCCGGGCACCCTCGGCCGGGTTCAGCCAGGGCTGGGCGTTCCTGGTGCTGGAGACGCCGGAGGAGCGCGACCGGTTCTGGGCCGCGACCACCGACGGCGGCGCCCCCGACGGCTGGCTGAGCCGGATGCGCCGGGCACCACTGCTGATCGTGCCGCTCTCGCACAAGGCCGCCTACCTGGAGCGGTACGCCGAGCCGGACAAGGGCTGGACCGACCGGGACGAGGCCCGCTGGCCGGTGCCCTACTGGGACGTCGACGCCGGGATGGCGTCGCTGCTCATGCTGCTCACCGCGGTCGACGAGGGCCTGGGGGCCTGCTTCTTCGGCGTGCCACCCGAGCGGATCGACGGCTTCCGCGATGCGTTCGGCGTGCCGGCGGCCTACACCCCGATCGGCTGCGTCTCGGTCGGTTACCCCGGCGCCGAGGACAGGCGGTCGCCCTCCCTCAAGCGTGGCCGGCGGGGGCTGGACGAGGTCGTGCACCGGGGCACCTGGTGACTGGTTGACTCCCCCCGTGACCTCGAACGAGCAGTCGACGACCTCCCGCGCCGTCCTGGTGACCGGCGCCTCCCGCGGCATCGGCCGGGCCATCGCACTGGCCTTCGCCGCGCAGGGCGACCGGGTGGCGGTGCACGCCAACACCTCCCGGGAGCAGGCCGAGGCGGTCCGCGACGAGCTGCCCGGCGAGGGCCACACCGTGGTCACCGCCGACGTCGCCGACGCCGAGGCGATCGGCCGCGCCGTCGATGAGGCCGCCGAGGCACTGGGCGGCTTGCAGGTGCTGGTCAACAACGCCGCGGTCTTCACCGCCCACCCGCCGCTGGAGGTCGACTACGCGCAGTGGCAGCAGACCTGGGAGCGCACCCTGGCGGTGAACCTGCTCGGCCCGGCCAACGCCACCTTCCGCGCGCTGCCGCACCTGATCGCCGCCGGCGGTGGCGCAGTGGTCAACGTCTCCAGTCGTGGCGCCTTCCGCGGAGAGCCGAACACCCCTGCCTACGGCGCCTCGAAGGCCGGGCTGAACGCCTTCGGCCAGTCCATGGCCCTCGCCCTGGCCCCGCACGGCATCTCGGTCGGCACGGTCGCCCCGGGCTTCGTGCAGACCGAGATGGCCCGCGAGGTGCTCGACGGACCGGGTGGGGACGCCGTCCGCGCGCAGTCGCCCTACGGTCGGGTGGCCCGGCCGGAGGAGGTCGCCTCAGCGGTGCTCTGGCTCGCCTCGCCGGGGGCCCGGTTCTCCACCGGCACGATCATCGACGTCAACGGGGCGTCCTACCTGCGCAGCTGAGGGCGCGATCACCGCCCCGGGGTCCGGTTCCTGGCTACGGTCGCCGGGTGGCCGACGAGCTGTGGCGCTTCTACGACCGGGTGGCCGACGAGTTCCGCGCCCACGCCGAGGACAACGCCTACAACGCGCACTACGACCGGCCGGCGGTGCTCGACCTGCTCGGGGACGTCGCGGGCCGGCGGGTGCTGGACGCCGGGTGTGGTCCCGGCCTGTACGCGGAGGCGCTGCTGGCGCGCGGCGCCGAGGTCATCGGGTTCGACGCCAGCGCGGCGATGGTCGAGTTGGCCCGGGCACGGGTCGGGAACCGGGCCCGGATCGACCTGGCCCGGCTGGACCAGCCGCTCCCCTACCCGGACGACGCCGTCGACCTGGTGGTGTGCGCGCTCGCCATCCACTACGTCGAGGATCGGCAGGCTGCCTTCACCGAGCTGCACCGGGTGCTGCGCCCCGGCGGGGCCGCCGTCGTCTCCACGCAGCACCCGACCACCGACTGGCTCCGCAAGGGCGGCTCCTACTTCGACCGTGCGCTGGAGACCGACACGTGGGCGTTCGCCTCGGGTGACCAGGAGGTGCGCTTCTGGCGCGAACCGCTGTCCGACTTCTGCGCCGCGGCGACGGACGCGGGATTCGTCATCCAGCGGCTCGTCGAGCCGCGCCCGCCCGAGAGCATGCGCCGGAAGTGGCCCGCCGAGCACGCGGAGCTCAGCAGGCGCCCTGGGTTCCTCGCTCTCCGACTGCTCGCCCTGCCCTGATCGAGGCCCGTCAGTCCAGGGTGTCGAGCCAGTTGGTGAGCAGCTGGGCGCCGGCGTCGCCACTCTTCTCCGGGTGGAACTGGGTGGCCGACAGCGGTCCGTTCTCCACTCCGGCGACGAACCGGTCACCGTGCTCGGCCCAGGTGACCGACGGCGGCGTCAGCCGCCCGGTCACGCCGACCTCGGCCAGCGGGAACTCACGCACGCCGTAGGAGTGCACGAAGTAGAAGCGCTGGTCGGTCAGGCCGGCGAACAGCGTCGAGCCCTCCGGCGGCTGCACGGTGTTCCAGCCCATGTGCGGCAGCACCGGCGCCTGCAGCTGCTCGACCACCCCGGGCCACTCACCGCACCCCTCGGTGTCCTGGCCGTGCTCGACGCCGCGCTCGAACAGGATCTGCATGCCCACGCAGATGCCCAGCACCGGACGCCCGCCGGCCAGCCGGCGGCCGATCACCTTCGGCCCGTCGACCGCCCGGAGGCCGTCCATGCAGGCGGCGTAGGCGCCCACCCCGGGGACGACGAGGCCGTCGGCGTCCAGCGCCGCCTGCGGGTCGGCGGTCACGGTGACGTCGGCGCCGACCCGGGTCAGCGCACGCTCCGCCGACCGCAGGTTGCCCGATCCGTAGTCCAGGACGACGACCTTCTTCACAGCTGCCACGCTACCCATCAGCCGCGCGGGGGCCCGGAGTGTTCCCAGGGCAGGACTGTGAGCTGTGGCCACTCGTGGCGCCAGCGGGCGGCCTTGCCCTCGTAGACGTCGCGCGGCGCCGGGCCGCCGTTGGTCCGCACCACCATGTCGAAGAGGTCGCCGTAGCCGTGCGGGGCGTAGACGCGCAGCCCACCGGCGTCGGCCGTCACGCCGACGCAGCAGCAGACCGCCGCGAAAGCGTCGATCGCGTCCCGGCAGTCGCGGAACGGCGCGGGCGCGGGTACGCCGAACCGGTCGGCGTACCAGAGGTGCACCCGTGCCTCGTTGCGGATCTCCACCGGCACCGGCAGGTCGGCGAACAGCTCCGCACCGCGGCGGAGGACGGCGTCCTCGGCGTCCCAGGAGGTGTCGGCGTCGAAGTAGAAGAGGTCGGCGTCCCGGACGCCCTCCCCCGGGGCGCGCCCGGTGAGCCCGTTCCAGACCGACTGGAACAGCACCCCGGCCGTGAGCCACCAGTCCGACACCCCCAGGGACGGCGCCCGCTCCAGCACCGCGGCGACCGTCGGGTTGGCGAGGACCAGGTCGAGGAAACGCTGCTCGTCCTCGGTCACCGCAGCGCCAGCTCGCCGAGCACCTGACCGAACAGCTCCCCCGTCGGACGGAAGCCCAGGTGCCGGTAGAACCCCTCCGGCCCGTTGTCGTGCCGGACCCAGAGCACCGTCAGCCGGTCATTGCCACGACGGCGGGCCTCCTCGGCGACCGCCTGGACAGCGAACCGGCCGACGCCGGCACCCTGCGCGGCCGCCGCCACGGTGAGCCGCCAGATGCCGCAGCGGAACGCCGGGACCTCGTTGTCCGGGTCGAAGCCGCCCATCACGAACCCCACGACCGGCCCGCCGTCGCCGTCGGTGACCACCCGCGGCCACGCGATCCGTGGGCTGGCGTAGGCCTCGGCGAGGGACACCGCGACCGGCGCGACCACGCCCTGCTGCTCCGGTCGGACCTCCAGACGACAGGCCTCGACGACGTTCTCGGGCGTGACCAGGGCGAGACGGAGGTCCATGCGCGCAGCCTGCCGCACGACGCCGACAGTCCGGGAGTCCGCGCCCGACTCGGCGGAGCACCGGCCCCCTCCCCGCACCGCGGGGAGGACCGGCGTTCAGCCCACCAGGTAGAGGATGCCGCTGGCGGTGGCCAGCAGGGCCGCCACCAGGAGGGTGCTGGCGAAGACCAGCTGCCCGCTGGTGCGGCCCTTGGCGTCGGAGTCGGCCTTGAAGATGCTGAAGGCACCGCCGAGCAGGAAGCCGCCGACGATCAGCAGCGCGACCCCGAAGGTCACAGAGCGCCCTTCGTGGACGGCACGTCGGTCACCCGCGGGTCCAGCGCGACGGCGGTGCGCAGCGCCCGGGCCAGCGCCTTGAACTGCCCCTCCACGATGTGGTGGGCGTCGCGGCCGGCGTAGAGCACCCGCACGTGCAGGCTAATCCTCGCGTTGAACGCGAAGGACTCCAGCACGTGCTTGGTCAGCGACGTCGGGTAGTCCGGCCCGATCATCGGCGTCATGTTCTCGGGCTCGGCGTGCACGAAGTACGGGCGCCCCGACAGGTCGACGGCGGCCTGCACCAGCACCTCGTCCATCGGGATGGTGGCGTCGCCGTACCGGGTGATGCCGCGCTTGTCGCCCATCGCCTCGGCGAACGCCTGCCCCAGGGCGATGGCGACGTCCTCGACGGTGTGGTGGGCGTCGATGTGCAGGTCGCCGTCGGCGCGCACGGTCAGGTCGATCCCGCTGTGCTTGGACAGCGCGGTGAGCATGTGGTCGTAGAAGCCGACCCCGGTGGCGACGTCGGCCACGCCCGTGCCGTCCAGGTCGAGCTCGACGACGAGCGTGGTCTCCTTGGTCGCCCGCTCGACGCGTGCAGTGCGGTTCATGCGCTCAGTCTCCCAGGCGGTGGGCCGGGGCCACCTCACCCAGGGCGGTGAGGAAGGCGTCGGTCTCCTCGGTGGTGCCGGCGGTGACCCGCAGCCAGCCGGGCAGCCCGACGTCGCGCACCAGGACGCCGCGGTCCAGCAGCGCCTGCCAGGCGGCCGCCGAGTCGGCGAGGTGCCCGAACAGCACGAAGTTCGCGTCGCTGGGCACGCTGGTCAGCCCCATCGCCGGGAGCGCGGCCACGATCCGGTCCCGCTCGGCCTTGACCGCCTCGACGGTGGCCAGCAGCTCGTCGGTGTGCGCCAGCGCGGCCCGCGCGGCGGCCTGGGTGAGCGAGCTGAGGTGGTACGGCAGCCGCACCAGTTGCACGGCCTCGACCACCGCCGGGTCGGCGGCCAGGTAGCCCAGCCGCAGCCCGGCCATGCCGAAGGCCTTGCTCATCGTCCGGCTGACGACCAGCCGCGGCCGCCCGGGCAACAGCGACAGCGCCGACACGGTGCCGGTGCGGGCGAACTCGGTGTAGGCCTCGTCCACCACCAGCACGCCGGTGGTCGCCTCGTACAGCGCGGCGATCGTCTCGAGGTCGACCGCGGTACCGGTCGGGTTGTTCGGGCTGGTCACGAAGACGACGTCGGGGCGCACCTCGCGCACCTGGGCGACCGCGGCGTCGACGTCCAGGGTGAAGTCCGGACGGCGGTGCCCCTCGACCCAGGCGGTGTTGGTGCCCGTGCAGTAGACCGGGTACATCGAGTAGGAAGGCGTGAAGCCCAGTGCCGTACGGCCCGCACCGGCGAACGCCTGGAGCAGCTGCTGGATCACCTCGTTGGAGCCGTTGGCCGCCCACACCTGGTCGACGCCGACCTGCTCGCCGCTGGTGCGGGTCAGGTACCTGGCCAGGTCGGTGCGCAACGCCTCGGCGTTGCGGTCGGGGTACCGGTTGAGCCCTCGCGAGGCCTCGGCCAGGGCGGTGCCCAGGTCGGCCAGCAGCCCCGCGGGCAGCGGGTGGGGGTTCTCGTTGGTGTTGAGCTGGTGCGCGACCGTGAGCTGCGGTGCCCCGTAGGCGGACTTCCCCCGCAGCTCCGGGCGCAGCGGCAGCTCCTCGAGACCGGTCATCGACGCTGCCGGGCCCGGACGGCGGCCGCGTGGGCGGGGAGGTCCTCCGCACCCGCGAGCGCGTCGATGTGTCCGGCGACGTCGGCCAGCGCCTGCTCGTCGTACTCGATCAGGTGGATGCCGCGCAGGAACGACTGCACGCTCAGCCCGCTGGAGTGCCGCGCGCAGCCACCGGTGGGCAGCACGTGGTTGGAGCCGGCGCAGTAGTCGCCCAGGGAGACCGGCGCCCACGGGCCGACGAAGACCGCACCGGCGTTGCGCACCCGCATCGCCACCTCGCGAGCGTCCCGCGTCTGGATCTCCAGGTGCTCGGCGGCGTAGGCGTCGACCACGGCCAGGCCGGTCTCCAGGTCCTCGACCAGCACGATGCCGGACTGGCTGCCGCCCAGCGCGGTGGTGATCCGCTCGGTGTGCTTGGTGGCCGCGACCAGCCCGGGCAGCAGGTCGACCACGTCGTCGGCGAGCTGCTCGCTGGTGGTCACCAGCACCGCACCGGCCAGCGGGTCGTGCTCGGCCTGGCTGATCAGGTCGGCGGCCACGTGCCCGGCGTCGGCGGTGTCGTCGGCCAGCACGGCGACCTCGGTCGGCCCGGCCTCGGAGTCGATCCCGATCAGCCCGCGCAGCAGCCGCTTGGCCGCGGTCGTGTAGACGTTGCCCGGCCCGGTGACCATGTCGACCGGCTGGCAGGGCCCGGCGCCGTAGCCGAAGACGGCGATCGCCTGCGCGCCGCCGACGGCGTAGACCTCGGTCACGCCGAGCAGGGCGCAGGCGGCCAGGACGCCGGGGTCGGGCAGCCCGCCGTTGTCCCGCTGCGGCGGGCTCGCCACCGCGATCGACTCGACGCCGGCCAGCTGCGCCGGCACGACGTTCATCACCACCGAGCTCAGCAGCGGGGCGAGCCCGCCGGGCACGTACAGGCCGACCCGGCGCACCGGCACCCAGCGCTCGGTGACCATGCCGCCGGGGACGACGTCGGTGGTGACGTCGGTGCGGCGCTGGTCGGCGTGCACCTTGCGCACCCGGGCGATCGCCTCGACCAGGGCGGCGCGGACCGCGGGGTCGACCGTGGCCAGCGCCTCGTCCAGCGCGGCCTGCGGCACCGCCAGGTGCGGGACGTCGACGCCGTCGAGCCGGGCGGTGATCTCGCGGACCGCCTCGGCGCCGCGCAGCCGCACGTCCTCGCAGATCGGGCGGACGACGGACAGCACCGAGTCGATGTCGGTGCCGGCGCGGGGCAGCAGCTGGGCGAGCTCACGCGGCCCGGGCAGAGCGGACCCACGCAGGTCGATGCGGGACAGCACGGAGCACCTCCGGGTACGAGCGGGAGAACACCCAACCGTAGACGCTCCGGTGCAGCGGCCCTGCTGCCCGTAGGCTCGCCGCGTGGCTGAGCCAGGCGCAGGGGCGGGCGCGAGCGGGCGCGAGGTCATCCCGCTGTTCCCGCTGGAGACCCCGCTGTTCCCCGGTGTGGTCCTGCCGCTGCAGATCTTCGAGCCCCGCTACCGCCGGCTGGTCGTCGACCTCACCGCCCGGCCCGAGGGCGCCCAGCGGCGCTTCGGCGTGGTCGCCATCCGGCAGGGCTGGGAGGTCGAGCGGGTCGCCCCGGCCGAGGCGCTCTACGACGTGGGCTGCACCGCGGTCGTGCGGGTCATCGCGCCGCAGAGCGACGGCGGCTACCGGCTGGTCGCGGTGGGCAGCGACCGGTTCCGGCTGCTGGACGTGATCGTGCCGCCCGACGGCGGGCAGGACGCCGACGGCGCCGAGCCGCCGTACCTGCAGGCCGTCGTCGAGTGGCTGGACGAGGAGGAGGCCGCCGAGGAGGCCGCCGGCAACGCGGACGGTCTGGTCGGACCGGAGTCCGCGGCGGGCATCGTGCCCGAGGAGGTGGTCAGCGAGGTGGCCCGCGGGTCACTGGAGGTGCTGGCCGGCAACGTCCGGGACCTCTTCGCCCGCTACGTCGCCGACGTCGCCGTCCGCCAGGGCGGGGACCCCGACGGGCTCTCCGACGAGGTGCTGGAGGCGCTCACCCCCGGCGAGCTGCTCCCCGAGGACGACGGCACCCCGGCCGAGCTCAGCGCCACCGCCGCCCTGCTGCGGGAGGTCAGCGACGACGCGCGCGGGCTGTCCTACCTGGTCGCCTCGGCCGCGTTGCTCACGACCGAGGACCGGCAGGCGCTGCTCGCCGAGTCGGCCACCCGCCGCCGGCTGACGCTGGAGTCCCGGCTGCTGCGCCGCGAGCTCACCCTGCTGCGCACGCTGGGCGCGGTGCCCGTGCCGCTGCGCCAGTTCGCCACCCCGATGACCGCCAACTGAAGAAGGACCCCGTCCTCCTCACCCCTCGCACGCTCGGGGCGAGCCTCTGGACGAGGCCGGGTCGGGCGGACCGTGGACGGGTTCCGGGCCGCCGGCCGGCTACGGGCGGGGAGCCGGTGGCGGGACCGGCGGCAGTGGGGGGCGAGGCGGGGTCACCGGGACGAGCTGGTCGTCCGGGCGTCCGAGGTCGTCCTCGCTGGAGAGCACCGCGGCCACCAGGTAGGCCAGGACGGCGAAGAACGGGCCGACCGCGAGCGCGGCAGCGGCACCCAGGTCGAGCCCGGTGGTGACCGTCGTCCCGACCTCGGCCAGCTGGGCCTCGGTGGGCCCGGCGCCCAGCCGCTCGCCGAGCTGCCAGGCGACGACGCCGGCCGCGAGCGACCCGGTGGCCAGTGCGGCCAGGGTCAGTGCCCCGCGGTAGCGGCGCAGCAGGAACCAGCCCGCGAGGCCGGCGAGCAGCCCGAGGGCAGCCAGCAGGAGCACGAAGACGCCGTCGTCGGCCATGAAGATCTCCGCCGACACCGGCCCGTCCACCGGGACGACGCCCGCGTCGGTGACCCGGTAGTCGGCGCGCGGGGCCAGCCACAGCCACAGCCCCCCGGCGACCAGTCCGGAGACGGCCAGCACGAGCACGGTGACCAGTGCCGGGCGCAGGTCCGCGCGGCTGTCCCGCAGTCCGGGCGTCCCCGCCGGGCGGGCCGGCAGCCAGCCCGGCCTCGTCGTCGACGGCCCGACCGCGACCGGCGGAGCAGGCACCGGCCGTCCGGTCGGCACCGCGGGACCGGAGGGGAACGGCCGACCCGGACCGGCCGGACGAGGATCGCTCACCGCCCCATCCTCACCTGCGCCCCGTGGCCCGCCCCGGCGGCCCCGTCCAGAGGCTCGTGCCGAGCGGGCGAGGAATGAGGCCCGGCCCCCGTGCGGGGTCCCGCCGCGAGCTCGCGAGTGGTGGGGGGCACGGGGGTCCTTCCACCTTCTTCACAGCAGGGCGACGCTCGTGGGCCCCAGCAGGGCCTTGATGTCGCCCATCAGCGCGGTGCTCGGGCGCACCCGCAGCCCCTGGTCCAGCCGCAGCACCGTCTCCCGGCCGCCGTTGAGCAGCTTGAGCTGCACCTCGGTGGTGCCCGGGTGGCTGCCCAGCACCTCACGCAGCCGCTCCACCACCGGCGGGGTGCAGCGGGCGGCGGGCATGGAGACCAGCACCGGCCCGCGCGGCCCCTCGGTGAGCTCGGGGACGGTCACCTCGGAGGCGAACAGCGACGGGGTGTCGTCGCGGCGGCTGATCCGCCCCTTGACCACCACGATCTGGTCCCGGACGACCTTGTCCGACACCTGGGCCCACGTCTTCGGGAAGAAGAGCACCTCCAGGCCGGCCTCGAGGTCCTCGATGGTCGCGATCGCCCACGGGGCGCCCTGCTTGTTGGTGCGCGGGCCGACCGCGGTCAGGATGCCGGCGATGGTCACGTTCGCACCGTCCTCCACTCCCCCGGCGATGATCTCGGCGAGTGCGGTGTCGGCGTGCGAGGTCAGCACGTGCTCCACGCCGTGCAGCGGGTGGTCGGAGACGTAGAGGCCGAGCATGTCGCGCTCGAAGACCAGCCGCTCGGCCTTGGACCAGTCGGCGGTCGGGATCGGGATGTCCAGCGCGGCGCTCAGCGGATCGCCGAGCTCACCGCCGCCGTCCTCGCCGAAGCTGCCGAAGAGGTCGAACTGCCCCTCGGCCTCCTTGCGCTTGAGGCTCATCGCGGAGTCGACGGCCTGGACGTGGATCGCCGCGATGCCCTGCCGGGAGTGGCCCAGGGAGTCGAACCCGCCGGCCTTGGCGAGGGACTCGATGACCTTCTTGTTGCAGGCGACCGTGTCGATCTTGCGCATGAAGTCGGCGAAGTCCTTGAACGCGCCCTTCTCCTCGCGCGCCCGGACGATCGACTCCACCACGTTGGTGCCCACGTTGCGCACCGAGGCCAACCCGAACCGGATGTCGTTGCCGACGGCGGTGAAGTCCCAGGAGGACTCGTTGACGTCCGGCGGCAGCACCTTGATGCCCATCCGGCGGCACTCGGCCAGGTACACCGGCCGGCGGTCCTTGTCGTCGCCGACGCTGGTGAGCAGGCCGGCCATGTACTCGGCCGGGTAGTTGGCCTTGAGGTAGGCGGTCCAGTAGGAGACCAGGCCGTAGGCCGCCGAGTGCGCCTTGTTGAACGCGTAGTCGGCGAACGGGACGAGGATGTCCCAGAGCGTCTTGACCGCCGCGGCGGAGTAGCCGTTGGCCTTCATGCCGGCCTCGAAGCCGACGTACTCGGCGTCCAGCACCGACTTCTTCTTCTTGCCCATCGCGCGCCGCAGCAGGTCGGCCTTGCCGAGGGAGTACCCGGCGACCTTCTGCGCGATCGCCATGACCTGCTCCTGGTACACGATCAGGCCGTAGGTCTGCCCCAGGATCTCCGCGAGCGGCTCGGCCAGCTCGGGGTGGATCGGGGTGATCTCCTGCTGGCCGTTCTTGCGCAGCGCGTAGTTCGTGTGCGAGTTCGCGCCCATCGGGCCGGGCCGGTAGAGCGCGCCGACGGCGGAGATGTCCTCGAAGTTGTCCGGCCGCATCAGCCGCAGCAGCGACCGCATCGGGCCGCCGTCGAACTGGAAGACGCCCAGGGTGTCCCCGCGGGAGAGCAGCGCGTAGGTGTTCGGGTCGGTGAGGTCCTTGCTGATCTCGTCGAGGTCGACCGGTTCCTTGCCGTTGATGACGATGTTGCGCAGCGCATCGTCGATCACGGTGAGGTTGCGCAGGCCCAGGAAGTCCATCTTGAGCAGGCCGAGCGTCTCGCAGGTCGGGTAGTCGAACTGCGTGATGATCGCGCCGTCGGCCTCGCGCCGCATGATCGGGATGCTGTCGATCAGCGGGTAGCGGCCGATGATCACCCCGGCCGCGTGCACGCCCCACTGCCGCTTCAGGCCCTCGAGCTTGCGGGCCTGGTCGACGACCTCGGCCGCACCCGGGTCGGACTCGTAGCGGGCCCGGAACTCCCCGGCCTCCTTGTAGCGGTCGTGCTTGGGGTCGAAGATCCCCGACAGCGGGATGTCCTTGCCCATGACGCCCGGCGGCATCAGCTTGGTCAGCTCGTCGCCCACCGAGTAGGGCCGGTCCAGCACCCGGGCGGCGTCCTTGATCGCGGCCTTGGCCTTGATGGTGCCGTAGGTGACGATCTGGCTGACCCGCTCCTCGCCGTACTTCTGCGAGACGTACTGGATGACCTCGCCGCGGCGGCGGTCGTCGAAGTCGATGTCGACGTCGGGCATGGAGACGCGCTCGGGGTTGAGGAACCGCTCGAAGATCAGCCCGTGCGCCAGCGGGTCGAGGTCGGTGATGCCCATGGCGAAGGCGGCCATGGAGCCCGCGGCCGAGCCACGGCCGGGGCCCACCCGGATGCCGTTGTCCTTGGCCCAGTTGATGAAGTCGGCGACCACGAGGAAGTACCCCGGGAAGCCCATCTGGGTGATGATCCCGACCTCGTAGTCGGCCTGCTTGCGCACGTGGTCGGGGATGCCGGCCGGGTAGCGCTTGTGCAGCCCTACCTCGACCTCCTTGATGAACCAGGAGGTCTCGTCCTCACCCTCGGGGAGCGGGAAGCGGGGCATCAGGTCGGCGCCCTCGGTGAAGTGCACCTCGCACTGCTCGGCGATCAGCAGTGTGTTGTCGCAGGCCTCGGGGTGCTCCCGGAACAGCGCGCGCATCTCGGCGGCGGACTTCAGGTAGTAGCCGTCGCCGTTGAACTTGAACCGGTTGGGCTCGTTGAGCCGTGAGCCGGTCTGGATGCACAGCAGGGCGTCGTGCGCCTGCGCGTCCTCGCGGTGGGTGTAGTGCAGGTCGTTGGTGCCCAGCAGCGGGATGCCCAGCTCCTTGGCGATCTCCAGCAGGGCGGGCTTGGTCTTCTTCTCGATGGACAGCCCGTGGTCCATGATCTCGGCGTAGAAGTTCTCCTTGCCGAAGATGTCCTGGAAGTCCGCGGCGGCCTGGCGGGCCTTGTCGACCTTGCCGGCCCGCAGCCACATGTTGACCTCACCGGACGGGCACCCGGTGGTGGCGATGAGGCCCTTGCCGTACCGCTCCAGCAGGTCGCGGTCGAAGCGCGGCTTGCGGTACTGGCCCTCCAGGCTGGCCAGCGAGGAGATGCGGAAGAGGTTGTGCATGCCCTCGGTGGTCTTGGCCAGCAGGGTCATGTGCGTGTAGGCGGCCTTGCCACGGTTGGACCCGCCGTCGCCCTCCTCGTCGATCAGCTTGTCGCCGAAGTCGAACGGGGCGCGGTCGAACCGGGAGCCGGGCGTGTAGTAGCCCTCCATGCCGATGATCGGCTTGACCCCGGCGGCGTTGGCCTGCTTGTAGAAGTCGTAGGCGCCGAACACGTTGCCGTGGTCGGTCATCGCCAGCGCCGGCATGCCCTCCGCAGCGGCGGCCTTGGTCACCTCACCGAGCTTCGCGGCCCCGTCGAGCATCGAGTACTCGGTGTGCACGTGCAGGTGCACGAAGTTCTCGGACGACGGGGCGCTGCTCATGCTGTGGGGTGCTCCTCACGGTCGTGCACACCGCCTGCTCACCGGCGGGTGGGCAGGGGCGGCGGGTGGTTCTGGGTGACCGGCGGGGAAGGCCGTTCGGTGCTGCTCTACGACTGGGCTCGGTGCGGTGACCGGTCCTCCGATCCTCGCACCTCCGGAGTCCTACGCCGAGGGTCCGACAGGACGTGTCTCCGCGATCCGGACCACTCCGTCACACCTGCCCCGCGCGCTCCGCGTCGAGGCGGCGGCGCATGGTGACGTGGGCGATCCCGACCTCCAGGTACTCCGCACCGACGGTGCGGTACCCGGCCCGCTCGTAGAAGCCGCGCGCGGTCGCCTGCGCGTGCAGCTCGACCTCCACCTGCCCGTGCTCCGCGGCCGCCCGGTGCAGGGCGGCGAGCACCGCGGCCCCGTGCCCGCGGCCGCGCACCGCGGCGTCGGCGGCCATCCGGCCGATCACGGCACGGCCGGGCCCGGCGGCGTCCAGCAGCAGCCGGCCGGTGGCCACCACCCGGCCGGCCTCGTCCCGGCCGACCGCGTGCACGGCCGTCGTGTCGGCGTCGTCGTGCTCCAGCTCCGCGGGGACGCCCTGCTCGGCCACGAACACCCGGTGCCGCAGCGCCGTCACCTCCGGCCAGTCCTCGGCGGTGGCCACCGTCGCCCGGGGTGCGCTCACCGCAGCGCCGCCGGGAGCGCCGAGGAGGGCACCAGCAGGAAGCGCAGGTCGATCGCCGCGTGCAGCAGCACCGGCAGCAGCAACGACCCGGTGCCGAGGTAGACCGCGGCCAGGACGCCGCCCAGCACGCCGGTGGTCAGCACCCCGGTCAGCCCCTGGTAGGCGTGCGCCAGGCCGAAGGCGGCACCGGCGACCAGCACCAGCAGGCCGACCGGCAGCGCCGGCACCAGCGCGGCCACCACGGCGAGGAAGAAGCCGCGGTACAGCCACTCCTCGCACACCCCGGCGGTCACCCCCACCAGGCCGAAGAGCCGGCGCTCCGATCGGCTGCGGGGCAGCAGCGCGAGGGTGGCGTGCCCGGGCGGCTCGGCGTGCCGGGCCTCCCCCGGTCGGGTCCGGCGCAGCGCCTCCGGCGGCGGGCCGGCCACCGCTCCCCCGCGCAGCGCCCGGGTGGACAGCAGCACCAGGAGCACCAGCACCAGCACCGCGGCCCAGGTGAACGGGCCCGGCCAGCGGGTCGGCCAGACCAGGCCGACCTCGCCCGCCGAGACCCCGGGCGCGGCCAGCCAGACCACCAGGACGACGAGGGCCAGCCCCCACTCGAGCACCAGCAGCCGGCGGTAGAACGACCGGCGGGCGGCCGGGTCGGTGCGCAGCCGGCCCTCGAAGCGCCGGTGCAGCACGTAGCCCACGAACGGCTCCCCGACGACCAGGTAGACCGCGACGATCCCCGCCGCCAGCTGCGCCGGACCGAAGTCGGCGAAGGAGGCGGGCAGGGCGGTCGCTGCGGTCACGAGGGGCGGGGCTCAGTTCTCGGCGCGCAGGACGGCCAGCGCCCCGGCCAGGTCGGCGGGGTGGTCGCTGGTGAACTCCACCCAGCGCCCGTCGGCCGGGTGGGCGAAGCCCAGCCGGACGGCGTGCAGCCACTGCCGGGAGACGCCCAGCCGGGCGGCGAGCGTGGGGTCCGCGCCGTAGGTCATGTCACCGACGCAGGGGTGCCGCAGCGCCGAGAAGTGCACCCGGATCTGGTGGGTGCGCCCGGTCTCCAGGTGCACGTCGACCAGGCTGGCCGCCGGGAACGCCTCGACCACCTCGTAGTGGGTGACCGAGGGCCGGCCGCCGGTCACCACGGCGAACCGCCAGTCGTGCTTGGGGTGCCGGTCGATGGGGGCGTCGATGGTGCCCTTGGACGGATCGGGGTGCCCCTGCACCAGCGCCTGGTAGCCCTTGTCGACGGTGCGCTCCTTGAACGCCGCCTTGAGCAGGGTGTACGCGCGCTCGCTCTTCGCCACCACCATCAGCCCGGTGGTCGCGGCGTCCAGCCGGTGCACGATGCCCTGCCGCTCGGCCGCACCGCTGGTGCT
This sequence comes from uncultured Modestobacter sp., assembly GCF_947486615.1. Lineage (GTDB taxonomy): Bacteria > Actinomycetota > Actinomycetes > Mycobacteriales > Geodermatophilaceae > Modestobacter. The sequence goes on along the minus strand of NZ_CANKUD010000006.1, from coordinate 230,638 downwards.
GATCCGGTAGCCGGCCGCGGCCAGCCCGCCGGTGACGGTCGGGCCGTCCCAGCCCGGGCTGCCGTGCGCGGCGACACCGACCGGCTTGTCGATGACCACCACGTCGTCGTCGTCGTGGACGACGGTGAGCCCGTCGACCGGCTGCGGGGCCACCGGCTCGCCCGGCGGCGGCGGCAGCTCGACCTCCAGCCAGCTGCCCCCGGACAGCCGGTCGCCCTTGCCCCGGGCCCGCCCGTCGACGACGACCGCGCCGGCGTCGGCCAGCTCGGCGGCCACGGCCCGGGTGAGCCCGAACAGCCGGGTCAGTGCCTGGTCGACCCGCTGGCCCTCGAGCCCGTCGGGCACTGGCAGCGAACGGAGCTCCCCCCGGCGGCCGTCGGTCGAGGTCGGGCCGGGAGAGCTGGTCACCGCCCCATTGTGCAGAAGGACGCCGTCCCCCTCACCGCTCGCACGCTCGCGGCGAGCCTCTGGGCGGGGCCACGGCTCAGTCCTCGGTGCTGTCCGAGGCCCGGCTGCCGTCGAACTCGATGCCGCGGAAGGCGAGCAGCGCTCCCAGCACCCCACCGCAGACGATCGCCGAGTCGGCGACGTTGAAGATCGGCCACACCTCGCCGTAGGGGTCGAACAGCGAGACGAAGTCGACGACCCCGCCGCGCAGGAAGCCCGGGTCGCGGAACACCCGGTCGATCAGGTTGCCCAGCGCCCCGCCGAGGACCAGCCCGAGCGCCACGGCCCAGCCGGTGGAGAACAGCTTGCGGGCGCTGCGGACGATGACCACGGCGACGGCCACGGCGATCAGCGTGAACACCACGGTGGCGCCCTCGGCGAAGGAGAACGCCGCGCCGGTGTTCCGCGCCTCGGTCAGGTAGACCGCGCCGCCCAGCAGCCGCAGCGGCTCACGGTCGGACAGCGTGGCGACCACCAGCAGCTTGGTGGCCAGGTCCAGGGCCAGGATGCCGGCGGCCAGCCCCAGCAGCAGGGCCGCCTTCGGCCGGCGCGCGGGGGTGGGTGCGTCCGCCGACGGGGGCGTCGAGGTCTCGGGCTGCTCGGACATCGCCGTCCTCCCCGCTGGCGGCCCCGGTGGCCACGTCCATCGACGACGATAGCGGCGGAGCAGGAGGGAGCCGGCTGCCACGCTGCCCCGGCAACCGCGGCACGCCCCAGGAGGCCCGCGCCGCGGTCGGCCGGCGGTGCGAGGCTGTCCTCCCGCCGCGATGCGCTCCGACTGGGCGCAGAGGACCCTCGGGACAGCGGTTGTGATGCATCTCATCCCCTCAGATCGGGGGGAGCACCGGGTTCGGGCCGTGTCGTCCTGAGGGTCGGACGACGATGGGTCGGTACGCACTTGACGTCTCGGAGGCAGATCTTGACCACGGATGGTTCCTCGAACCCCGACGTAGTCCTCGTCGGCGGCGGCATCATGAGCGCGACGCTGGCCGCCCTGTTCGGCATCGTCGCGCCGGACTGGACCGTCCAGGTGTTCGAGTCCGGCACCGAGGTGGCCGGGGAGAGCTCCGGTCCGTGGAACAACGCCGGCACCGGGCACTCCGCGCTGTGCGAGCTGAACTACACCCCGGCCCGCCCCGACGGCACGGTCGACCCGGCCAAGGCCGTCGGCATCAACGAGCAGTTCCAGGTGTCCCGCCAGTTCTGGTCGCACCTGGTGCGCAGCGGGCTGACCGACTCCCCCAAGACCTTCATCACCTCGGTGCCGCACGTCAGCTTCGTCACCGGCACCGAGGGCCACCGGTACATGCGCAACCGCTACGAGGCGCTGGCCCCGCAGCCGCTGTTCGCCGGCCTGGAGTTCACCGACGACCCCGCCGTCCTGGCCGAGTGGCTGCCGCTGATGATGGCCGACCGGGCCGACGGCGAGCCGGTGGCGGCCACCCGGTCGCTGGCCGGCACCGACGTCAACTTCGGCGCGCTCACCCGGCTGCTGCTGGACGACGCCGTCGGTCGCGGGGTGCAGCTGCACCTGCAGCACCGGGTGCGCAGGGTCCGCCGGGAGCGGGACGGCCGCTGGGCGACCACCGTCACCGACCTCACCAGCGGCAAGAAGCGCACCGTGCGGAGCCGGTTCCTGTTCGTCGGTGCGGGCGGCGGGGCGCTGCCCCTGCTGCAGGGTGCGGGCATCCCGGAGATCCGCGGGTTCGGTGGCTTCCCGGTGAGCGGCCAGTTCCTGCGCACCCGCAACCCGGAGCTGGTCGCCCGGCACCAGGCCAAGGTCTACGGCCAGGCCAAGGTCGGGGCGCCGCCGATGTCGGTGCCGCACCTGGACCTGCGGCTGATCGACGGCGAGCAGGCCCTGCTGTTCGGGCCCTACGCCGGCTTCTCCCCCAAGTTCCTCAAGGCCGGGTCGATGTGGGACCTGCCGAAGTCGGTGCGCAGCGGCAACCTGGGCTCGATGCTGGGCGCGGGGATCGCCAACATCCCGCTGACGAAGTACCTGATCGGCCAGGTCCTGCAGTCGACCAGCGCCCGGTTCCGTGCGCTGGAGGAGTTCGTGCCGACCGCCGAGCAGGACGACTGGGAGCTGATCACCGCCGGTCAGCGCGTGCAGGTGATCAAGCAGGACCCGACCACCGGCCGCGGGGTGCTGCAGTTCGGCACCGAGCTGATCGTGGGCGCCGAGGGCACGGTCGCCGGCCTGCTGGGCGCCTCGCCCGGTGCCTCCACCGCCACCGCGGCGATGCTCACGCTGCTGGAGCGCTGCTTCCCCGACCGGATCGACGCCTGGCGGCCGCTGCTGCAGGAGGCCATCCCCTCCTACGGCCGCGAGCTCTCCGCCGAGCCCGAGCTGCTGGCGCAGGTGCGCGCCGACACCACCAAGACCCTGGAGCTCCAGGGCTGATCTGCACCGCCTCCACCCGCCGCGGGTCGAGCCGCGCCATCTGGGGTCGAACCGCGCCCTGACGCGGCTCGACCCCATCCCAACCGGGTCGACCCGGACGTCGACGGCCCCGGGTCGGGACGACCGACCGACCGACCGACCGACCCGCACCTGCCGGCAGACCGGACGTCACCGTCCGGGGCCGACAGTGCCGGGGTTGACCATGTCCGCTCGACGATGCCCGGGTTGAGCCGCCTCAGCGGGGGTTGAGCCGCGTCGTAGCGCGGCTCAACCCCCGCTCGACCGGGTCAACCCGGACAGCGGCAGCACTCGCCGAGACCGGGCCGGCGCTGAACGCCTCGCCGTGGCTCGTCAGGGACCGGGTGCAGCTCCCGCCGGGAGGCCGGTGGCGGCCAGTGGCTCAATCACTCTCGCTGGGCCGGCCGCCCTCGCCGCGCCAGGTGGCCAGGCGACCCGCCCGGCTGACGGCCCGCAGCCGTCGTTCGGCCTCCTCCCGGGAGCCGCGCGCGGACACCAGCAGCGCCTGGTCACCGCGCATCAGCCGGGTGTCCCGGTCGGGCACGAACGGCCGGCCGTCGCGCACGACGAGCACGACCGCGGAGTCCTGGGGCAGCCGCAGTTCGGGCAGGTAGACGCCGTGCAGCCGGGAGCTCTCCGGCACCCGCAGCTGCATCAGCTCCGCGCCCAGCTCGTCCAGCGGCGCGGACTCCACGTCGATGTCACGCGGGGTGACCGGGGTGGCGATCCGCAGCAGCCGGGCCATCGCCGGCAGCGACCAGCCCTGGACGACGGTGAAGACGACCACCAGCACGAACACCGTGTCGAACACCCGCGTGGCACCGGGCACCGCGGCGGCGATCGGGAAGGTCGCCAGCACGATCGGGACCGCCCCGCGCAGCCCGGCCCAGGAGACGAACAGCTGCTGGGAGAACGGCATCCGGAACCAGACCAGGCTGAGCAGCACCGACAGCGGGCGGGCCACCAGCAGCAGCGCGCCGCCGATGAGCAGCGCCGGCAGCAGCGCATCGGGCAGCCGGGAGGGTGAGACGAGCAGCCCGAGCAGCACGAACAGCCCGATCTGGGCGAGGGAGGCCAGCCCCTCGGCGAAGCCGATGGTCCCGGCGCGGTGCGGCAGCGACGCGTTGCCCAGCACCAGGCCGCACAGGTAGACGGCCACGAAGCCGGAGGTGTGCGCGAGGTCCGCCGAGGCGAAGGCCAGCACGCAGAGCGCCAGCGTCGCCAGCGGGTAGAAGCCGACCAGCGGCAGTGCCGCGCGGCGCAGCAGCCAGGCGCCACCGAAGCCGATTCCCACGCCGATCGCCGTCCCGCCCGCCAGCTCACCGAGCACCTCGGCGAGCACCAGGTACCAGGCCTGCGTGGCCCCGCCGGTCAGCTGCTCGCTGAGCGCGAGCACCAGCAGGATCACCGGGGCGTCGTTGAGCCCGGACTCCAGCTCCAGTGCTGCGACCATCCGCCGGGGCAGCGGGATCCGGCGCAGGGTGGAGAAGACGGCGGCCGCGTCGGTGGAGGTGACCACCGCACCGAGCAGCAGCGCGAACGGCCAGGAGAAGTCCAGCAGCCAGACGGCGATCCCGGCGACCACGGCGATGCTGACGACCACGCCGACCGTGGCCAACGCGATCCCGGGGCCGACCGCCCGGCGCACGTCGGACCACCGGGTGGTCAGCCCGCCCTCGGCGAGGATCACCACCAGGGCGGCGACGCCCAGGGTCTGGGTGAGCCCGACGTCCTCGAACTCGACGCCCAGGCCGCTCTCCCCGAGCGCGACGCCCAGGGCCAGGTAGATCAGCAGCGAGGGCAGCCCGATCCGGTCGGCCAGCCGCAGGGCCACCGCGGCGACGAGCACCACCAGCGCACCGATGGCCAACGCGACGGTGACCGTCGTGTTCATCGGCAGGCCCCCATGGGGGCAGTCTCCCGTACGGGGGTGCCGGCCCCGGGACCCGGCGCGGACCGGCGGCTGCGCGGGGCGGGTGGCGGGGTCGGGGATGATGGACCCCGTGAGTGCTCCCACCGGGCCGTTCCGGGCCCTTCCCCCGCAGGTCGACCTGCCGGCCCTCGAGCACGAGGTCCTCGAGCAGTGGGAGGCCGACAAGGTCTTCGCCCGCTCGCTCGAGGGGTCGGCCGACAAGCCGCAGTGGGTGTTCTACGAGGGTCCGCCCACCGCCAACGGCCGTCCGGGCACCCACCACATCGAGGCCCGGGCGTTCAAGGACGTCTTCCCCCGGTTCAAGACGATGCAGGGCTTCTCGGTGCCCCGCCGCGCCGGCTGGGACTGCCACGGCCTGCCGGTGGAGATCGCCGTCGAGCAGGAGCTGGGTTTCGCCGGCAAGCCCGACATCGAGCGGTTCGGCATCGCCGAGTTCAACGCCAAGTGCCGGGAGTCGGTGGAGCGGCACGTCGACGCCTTCGCCGAGCTCACCCACCGGATGGGCTACTGGGTCGACATGTCGACCGCCTACCGGACGATGGACGCCAGCTACATCGAGAGCGTCTGGTGGTCGCTGAAGCAGGTGTTCGACAAGGGCCTGCTGGTGGAGGACCACCGGGTGGCGCCGTACTGCCCGCGCTGCGGCACGGGCCTGTCCGACCACGAGGTGGCCCAGGGCTACGAGACGCTGACCGACCCGTCGGTCTACGTCCGGCTGCCGGTCACCAGCGGCGAGTGGGCCGGCAAGGCCGACCTGCTCATCTGGACGACGACCCCCTGGACCCTGCCCTCCAACACCGCGGTCGCCGTGCACCCCGACGTCACCTACGTGGTGGCCCGCACGGACGACGGCACGTTCGTCGTCGCCGAGCCGCTGCTGACCGCCGTCCTGGGTGAGGGCGCCGAGGTGCTGGCGCGCACCACCGGGCGCGACTGGGAGCGGGTGCACTACCAGCGGCCCTTCGAGCTGGTGGAGTTCCCCGAGGGGGACGCGCACTACGTGCTGCTGGCCGACTACGTGACCACCGAGGACGGCACCGGGCTGGTGCACCAGTCCCCCGCCTTCGGCGCCGAGGACTTCGCCGTCTGCCGCGAGTACGGCCTGCCGGTGGTCAACCCGATCGACCCGACCGGGCACTTCGCCGCCGACGTCCCGCTGGTCGGTGGGCACTTCTTCAAGGCCGCCGACCCGACGCTGGTGCAGGACCTGCAGGACCGGGGCGTTCTCTACCGGGAGCTGCGGTACGAGCACAGCTACCCGCACTGCTGGCGCTGCCACACGCCGCTGATGTACTACGCGCAGCCCTCCTGGTACATCCGCACCAGCCAGGTCAAGGACCAGCTGCTGGCGCAGAACGAGCGCACGAACTGGCACCCGGAGAACATCCAGTGGGGCCGCTACGGCGACTGGCTGAACAACAACGTCGACTGGGCGCTGTCCCGGGACCGGTACTGGGGCACACCGCTGCCGATCTGGCGCAACGACGCCGACCCGAGCCGGATGGTCGTGGTGGGCTCGCTGGCCGAGCTGTCGGAGCTCACCGGCACCGACCTGTCCGACCTGGACCCGCACCGGCCGTTCATCGACGACGTCACCTTCACCGTGGACGGCGAGGAGGGCACCTACCGCCGCGTCCGCCAGGTGATCGACGCCTGGTACGACTCCGGCTCGATGCCCTTCGCCCAGTGGGGCGCACCGCACCGCAACAAGGCGGAGTTCGAGGCGGCCTACCCGGCGCAGTTCATCGCCGAGGCCATCGACCAGACCCGTGGCTGGTTCTACACGCTGATGGCCGTCGGCACGCTGGTGTTCGAGCAGAGCAGCTACGAGAACGTGCTCTGCCTGGGGCACATCCTGGCCGAGGACGGCCGGAAGATGAGCAAGCACCTGGGCAACATCCTCGAGCCCATGCCGCTGATGGACCGGCACGGCGCCGACGCGGTCCGCTGGTTCATGCTGGCCGGCGGCTCGCCGTGGTCGGCCCGCCGGGTGGGCCACGAGACGCTGTCCGAGGTGGTCCGCAAGGTCCTGCTGACCTACTGGAACACCGCCAGCTTCTTCACCCTGTACGCCGAGACCAACGGCTGGGACCCGGCTGCCACCCCGGCCCCCCCGCGGGCGGAGCGGCCGCTGCTGGACCGCTGGGCGCTGGCGGAGCTGGCCTCGGTCACCGCCGGGGTCACCGACGCGCTGGAGGAGTTCGACACCCAGACCGCCGGCCGGCTGATCGCCGGCTTCGTCGACGACCTGTCCAACTGGTACGTCCGGCGCAGCCGCCGCCGCTTCTGGGACGGCGACCCGGCCGCGCTCGGCACGCTGCACGAGGTGCTCGACGGCCTGACCCGGCTGATGGCCCCGTTCACCCCGTTCCTCACCGAGCAGGTGTGGCGCAACGCCGTGCTGCCCGGTGCCGCGGGCGCGGTCGACTCGGTGCACCTGGCCAGCTGGCCGACCGTCGACGAGGACGCCCGGGACGACGTCCTGGTCGAGCAGGTGGCCCTGGTCCGCCGGCTGGTGGAGCTGGGCCGCTCGGCGCGCACCTCGGCCAAGGCCCGCACCCGGCAGCCGCTGGCCCAGGCGCTGATCGCCGCGCCGGGCTGGGCGCAGCTCCCCCGGGACCTGGTCGGTGAGGTGGCCGAGGAGCTCAACGTCGCCGAGCTGACCGAGCTCGCCGCCGTCGACGGGTCGCTGGTCGACGTGTCGGTGAAGGTGGACTTCCGGGCCGTCGGCCGCCGGCTGGGCAAGCAGGTGCAGGCGGTCGCCACGGCGGTCGCCGCCGCCGACCCGGCCGAGCTGGTCGCCGCCTACCGCACCGGTACGGCCACCGTGCCGGTCGAGGGTGCGGACGTGCCGCTGGCCGAGGGCGACCTGATCGTCACCGAGACCCCGCGCGAGGGCTGGACCGTGGCCTCGGCCGGCGGGCTGACCGTGGCGCTGGACCTCACGCTCACCCCCGAGCTGGAGCGGGCCGGACTGGTCCGCGAGGTGGTCCGGCTGGTCCAGGACGCCCGCAAGTCCCGCGGGCTGGCCGTCAGCGACCGGATCGAGCTGTGGTGGACCGGGGACGGCGCCATCGCCCAGGCGCTCACCGAGCAGGCCGGGCAGCTCTCCGCCGAGGTGCTCGCCCTCACGGTGCACGCCCAGGCCACCGGCCCCGGCGAGCCGCTCGAGGCTCCCGCCGGGGCCTCCGTCTGGATCGCCCCGGCCCGCAGCTGACGTCGTCCGCCCTCCCCGTCGCGGTCCCGCGGCGGGGAGGGCGGACGACGGTCACGCCGAGCGGCGGGCCCGTTCCCGCTGGGCCAGCACCCGGTCGGGGGTGCACGCCCCGCACGGGGTGAAGCCGTCGGTACGGGCCTCCACCATGGGCAGCGGGACCGGCTGCGCGCCGGCCAGGTACGCGCACCGGCCCAGGTGGTAGCGCGGGTGCTCGTCGACCACCAGCACCTCGTCGGCGAGGTCGAGCACGAGCAGCAGGTCGGTGACCTCGACCTCCTCCACCGGCGGCTCACCGCCGTCGTCGACCGCCGGTGCGCCGGCCTCGGACCGGGCGTGGGCGCCCGTGGGCGGCCCACCGTCCGCGTGGGCGCGGGCTCCTGTGGGCGGCCCAGCGTCCGCGCGGGCGTGGGAGCCCGACGGTGGACCGGACGGCCAGGTCGAGGCGGCCGTCGCACCGCCGGCCGTGTCCAGGCCCGGGTTCGTGGGCGGGACCGGGGGCAGGTGCGCCTGCGGGAGGCGGTGCACCGGTTCGGGCCCGGGGTCGGCCGTCCCGGCACGCTGCCGCGTCCCGGTGCCGGTCGGGCGGTCCTCCCGCCGGGCGTGCCGGCGCCGGCGGAGCTCGCCCAGCACCAGCAGCAGCACCGCGACGGAGCTCACGCCGAAGGACATCCACTGCACCGTGGCCGAGCCCGCGACGAGCCCGGCGACCAGCAGGCCCACGGCTGCCAGCACGAGGACGCCTGCGACGAGCACCACAGCCGGATGCTAGCCGCGCCGCCCCGCCCCGGCCCGGACGCGACGGAGCCCCTCAGGACCGAGGTCCGGAGGGGCTCCGTCGACCGCCCCTCAGGGCGGTCGGTGTTCAGGCGCTGACGTGCTGGTTCTGCCGGGCGTTGGACGACGGCTCGGCCGAACCGCGGCTGTCCAGGTCCCGCAGGTGCGACTCCAGGTAGGAGCGCAGCCGGGTGCGGTACTCGCGCTCGAAGGTGCGCAGCTCGTCGACCTTGCGCTCCAGGCTCGCCCGCTTCTCCTCCAGGGAGCCCATCGCCTCGACGTGCTTGCGCTCGGCGTCCTGCTGCAGGGCGGTGGCCTTGGCGCGGGCCTCGCGCTCCATCGTGTCGGCGCGGGTGCGCGCGTCGCCGAGCATCGCGTCGGCGCGGCTCTTGGCCTCGCCCACCATCTGCTCGCTCTTGGCACGGGCCTCGGCGAGCATCCGCTCACTGTTGCTCTTGGCGCTGCCGACCATCTGGTCGGACTGGGCCTTGGCCTCGTTGACGTGCCGCTCGGCGGTCTCGGTCGCCAGGGCCAGCATCCGGGAGGCGCGGATGGCGTCGTCCTCACGCACCTGCGGCGCGGCCGGCTGGGCCGGGGGCGGCGGCGGGGCCGCGACGGTCATCGGGGCGGACTCGGGGCGCTCGTCGCGCGAGCCACTGCTCCCGGACGCGCGGAGGTCGTTGTTCTCCTCGATCAGGCGGGCCAGCTCGGCCTCCACCACGTCGAGGAAGGCGTCGACCTCGTCCTCGTCGTAGCCGCGCTTGCCGATCGGCGGCTTCTTGAAGACGACGTTGTGCACGTCGGCGGGAGTCAGTGGCATGCGGCTCACCTCAGGTCGGACGGGAGGGACGGGGACGGACGCAGACCGGCGGCGAACCGCTCGGTGTCCGCACCCCGCTCCGGGAAGTCAGGACGAGTCATGCGTAGGAGTAGGCCAGGCTGTTCAGGACGCTGCGCAGCAGGATGACGCCGATCAGGAGCACCATAAACCCGAGGTCCAGCCGGATCTGACCGAGGTTCAGCGGCGGGATCACCTTGCGCACGGCCTTCAGCGGCGGGTCGGTGGTGGCGTAGACGACCTCGAGGCCGGCGGCGACCAGACCCTGCGGGCGCCAGCTGCGGGCGAGCACCATCACCCAGTCCACGACGAACCGGGCGAACAGCAGGATCAGGAAGACGAGCAAGACCGACGAGACGATCTGCAGAAGGAGAGCCACGGTCCTCGCTCGTTCAGGGCACCTCGTGCCAGGTGGTCAGGGCGCAGCCATCAGGCAGGAATCGCCCATCAGGACTGACTGAAGAACCCGCCCTCACGGATGCGGGCCTTGTCCTCAGCAGTCACGTCCACGTCCTGCGGGCTGAGCAGGAAGACCTTGGCCGTGACCCGCTCGATACTACCGTGCAGCCCGAACGTCAGGCCGATGGCGAAGTCCACCAGTCGCTTCGCGTCGGCGTGCTCCATGTCGGTGAGGTTCATGATCACCGGCATGCCGTCCCGGAAGCGCTCGCCGATCGTGCGCGCCTCGTTGTAGGAGGCGGGGTGCACGGTGGTGATCCGGTAGCCCTGCGGCTTGGGCTCGGGGGCCGCGACGGGCGCCGGCACGGGGACCGGGGCCGGGACGACCGGCTCGCTCATCGCCAGTCCGGCCGATCCGGACGTCGCCGTGCCACCAGCGGAGATGCCACCGCCGGAGATACCGGTACCGGACATGCGGCTGCGCGCGGCGGACGCCGAGCCGAGCCCCGTCCCACCGGCCGCGGCCAGCCGGGCCGAGGTGCTGCCCGCCGTCGTCCCGGCCAGGCCGAGCGTGCGCGGGGTGGCCGGCCGGCGACCGAGGGAGACCTCGGGCTCGGGCGGGAGCTCCTGGGCGAAGTTGTCACCGGCGTACTGGGCGGCCGGCTGGTCGTCGTAGCCGGGCGAGGCGTAGGCGTCGGCGTAGCCGTACCGCTCCCCGGGGACGTCGGCCGCCGGGTCGTCGTCGTAGGAGGTGGCGTACCGGTCGTAACCGCGGTCGTAGCCCCGGTCGTCGTGGTCGTAGTCGCTCTGCCGCGACGCGTAGCGGTCGTACCCACCACGGGCGTCGTCGTCCTCGACGAGGCCCAGGTAGACCCCCATCCTTCGCATGGCTCCGGCCATCGGACGTCTCCCTCTGGTCTCGTCGCAGGACGACTCGTGCTGAACGGGTGATCGGTGGTGCGGGTGGTGCTGGTGTGACTCGGGAGGGTCTACGGGTCCCGCGTCACTTCCCTGGACCGGAGGTTAGGGGGCGGGCACCGAACAACGCGGTACCGACACGCACCTCGGTGGCCCCAGCTGTCACAGCGGCCTCCAGGTCGCCGCTCATGCCTGCCGATAGCTCCACGGCAGCAGGATGGTCGGCCCGGACCCGGGCGGCGAGCTCGGCCAGCCGGGCGAACGCCGGCGCGGGGTCCTCCCCACGGGGAGCCACCGCCATCAGACCGAGCAGCCGCAGGCCCGGTGCCGCCGCGACGGCGTCGGCCAGGCCGGGGACCTCGTCCGGGTGCGCGCCGCCCCGGGAGCCCAGCTCGCCCTCGGGCCCACCCAGGTCGACCTGGAGGTGGACCTCGACGGTGCGCTCGTCCCGGTCGGCGGCCCGGCTCAGCGCCTCCACCAGCGACACCCGGTCGACCGAGTGCACCCCGGCCCCCAGCCGGACGACGGCGGCGGCCTTGTTCCGCTGCAGCTGCCCGACCAGGTGCCAGCGCAGCCCGGCCAGGTCGGCGAGGTCGGCCGCCTTGCCGGCGAGCTCCTGCACCCGGTTCTCGGCGAAGTCGGACTGCCCGAGGCCGGCCAGGGCCCGCACGTCCTCGGCGGGCCGGGTCTTGCTGACCGCCAGCAGCCGCACCGACGCCGGGTCGCGACCGGCGGCCCGGGCGGCCGCGTCGATCCGTTCCCGGACCGCCTGCAGGTTCTCGGCGAGTCGGAGGACCCCGTCCTCCTCACCCCTCGCACGCTCGGGGCGAACCTCGGGACGGGGCCGGGAGGTGCTCACTGCAGCCAGACGACGCCGGCCTGCCGGCCGGTGACGCCGTCCCGCCGGTGGCTGAACAGCCGGGGGTCCTCCACGGTGCAGCGCGGGTCGTGGACGACCTGCCGGACACCGGCACCGCGCAGCACCTCGGCCAGCCCGGCCCGCAGGTCAAGACCCGGGGTGCCGGTGCGGGTGCGCACCACCGCCGCCGGGGCGACCCGGCCGACCTCGGCCTGCATCGCCGCCGGGACCTCGTAGTCCAGACCGCACACGGCCGGGCCGAGCAGCGCCTCGACGTCGCCGGGACGGGAGCCCAGCCGGGTCATCGCCGCCAGCGTCGCCGGCACCACCCCGCGCCGCACGCCCTCCCGGCCGGCGTGCACGGCCGCGACGACGCCGGCCACCGGGTCGGCCAGCAGCACCGGCACGCAGTCGGCGACGAGCACGCAGAGCACCAGCCCGGGGGTGGCGGTGACCAGCGCGTCGACGTCGGCCACCGGGTTCTCGTCGGCGTCCTCGACGATGGCGACCCCGGTGCCGTGCACCTGGGTCATCCAGACCAGCCGGTCGGCCGGCACGCCGAGCTCACCGGCCAGCCGGGCACGGTTGGCCGCGACGGCGGCGGGGTCGTCGCCGACGTGCCCGCCGAGGTTGAACGACTCGTACGGCGCAGCAGAACGGCCGCCGCGCCGATCGGTGACGACCCGACGGGGTCGCATCGTCGGCGCGATGGCCGATTCGCTGTTCACGGTGCCGTTCCCTCCGACGATCTGGTCAGCCTCGGTCCGGACACGCTGCAGGGCCCCGGACCGAGCGTGCGCGTCCGGGGCCCTGCAGCGGGGTCCTTCCTCACTGACTGCGGAGGAACTCCGGGATGTCCAGCTCTTCCTCGAAGTCCTCGGAGGCGAGCGGACGACGCGTGCCGCCGTTCCCCTGGCCGCCGGGCATCGGGGGCAGCGGCGGGACGGTCAGCCCACCACCCTGGGGCGGCGTGCTGCCCGGCTGCCCGGTCCGCGGAGCCGTCGTGGACGGCGGCACCGGAGCCGGGGCAGGAGCCGGAGCGGGCGCCGCGAGGCGCTCACCGGTCTGGGTCGGCGCCGACCGCACCTGCGCGGGCGGGGCCGCCGGCGCAGCCGGAGCCGCCTGGGCGACCGGGGCCGACGTCGCCAGCGGCGTCGTTCCGGCGTCCTTGCGGTTGCTCGGCTTGCCACCGTCGAACCCGGCCGCGATCACCGTGACCCGGACCTCGTCACCCAGGGCGTCGTCGATGACGGCACCGAAGATGATGTTGGCGTCCGGGTGGGCGGCGTCGCTGACCAGCGAGGCCGCCTCGTTGATCTCGAACAGGCCGAGGTCCGAGCCACCGGAGATCGACAGCAGGACGCCGTGGGCGCCCTCCATCGAAGCCTCCAGCAGCGGCGAGGCGATCGCCTGCTCGGCCGCCAGCAGCGCGCGGTTGTCACCGCGGGCGCTGCCGATGCCCATCAGCGCCGAGCCCGCTCCGGACATGACCGACTTGACGTCGGCGAAGTCCAGGTTGATCAGGCCGGGCGTGGTGATCAGGTCGGTGATGCCCTGGACACCGGAGAGCAGCACCTGGTCGGCGGTGCGGAAGGCGTCCATGACGCTGACGTTCCGGTCGCCCAGCTGCAGCAGCCGGTCGTTCGGGATCACGATGAGCGTGTCGCACTCGTTGCGCAGCTCCTCGATGCCCGACTCGGCCTGGACGGCCCGCCGCTTCCCCTCGAAGGAGAACGGGCGGGTGACCACGCCGATGGTCAGCGCACCGAGCTTGCGGGCGATGGAGGCGACGACGGGGGCACCGCCGGTGCCCGTGCCACCACCCTCGCCTGCTGTCACGAAGACCATGTCGGCGCCCTTGAGCACCTCTTCGATCTCCTCGCGGTGGTCCTCGGCGGCCTGCCGGCCGACGTCGGGCTGCGCGCCCGCGCCCAGGCCGCGGGTGAGCTCACGGCCGACGTCGAGCTTGACGTCGGCGTCGCTCATCAGCAGGGCCTGTGCATCGGTGTTGATCGCGATGAACTCGACCCCCTTGAGGCCGACCTCGATCATGCGGTTGACCGCGTTCACCCCGCCGCCGCCGATGCCGACGACCTTGATGACCGCGAGGTAGTTGTGCGGAGGTGTCATTCTGCGCTCCCCAACTGGACCCTCATCCTCAGGTTAAGCCTTATAGTTATGTCAACTGAGTCGTTGTGAGGACGAAGTTAGGTGCGCCCTCCGGGGGCAGCAAGCACCCCTTCCTGCTCGGCGTGTCCACAGAGCGGATTCGCACGAGCCGCACCCGACCCTTCCGTCACATCTGGCTCACCGCCAGTGACGACTTGCCTGGCCGGCGTCTCAGGCCCGGGTGCAGACCCGGTGCGAGCACAGCGGCGCGCCCGAGAAGGACGACGCGCAGGTCATTTTCCCGCCGGGCGTGTCGGAACAGCCCCGGCAGCTCCGGCCGGCCACCCGTTCAGCGCAGGACGACGGAGTCCGGGGTGCTGACGTCGAGGGTGTCGGCCGGCTCCAGCTCGCCGTCCTCGATCTGGGCCAGCAGCGCGCCGAGCACCTCGGCCTTGCGGTCGGTCCGGGCCGCGCTCCCCCACCGCACCGTCCGGTCGTCGGTGAGGCTCAGCGTCACGTCGTCCCCGGTGGAGGCCGTCACGCCGGTCACCACGTCCCGCACCTCGTCGGGCAACGCGGTCAGCGCACCGAGCGCTGCCCGGGTCGCCACGTCGTCCGGCCCCGGGTCCGGGACGTCCAGCGGGACCACGCCGGCGGGGGGCTCCCCGGTGATGGTGTCGAAGACCACTCCCCCGGCGTCGACCAGCTGACGCGTACCGGCCTGCTCGACCACGGCCACCGGCACGCGCTCGACCACGGTCACCACCACCGTGCCCGGCCAGCCGCGGGTGACCTCCACCGAGGCCACCTGGGGCAGCTGGGCCACCCGTCCGGCCGCCGCGTCGGTGTCCACCCGCACCAGCGGGGTGCCCTCCGCGACGCCGGCCGCAGCCACGACCTGCCCCTCCGACAGCGCACCGGCACCGTCGACCCGCACCGTCCGCACCGCCAGCAGCGGGCTGGCCAGGAACACCCACGCCAGGACACCGAGCAGCAGCACGCCCACGGCCAGCACGGCCAACTGCCGGCGCCGCGGGTGCGTGCGCCGGCGGGACCGGCGCCGCCGGGCCCGCAGCGAGGTCACCGAGGTCGCACCGCCGGACGGGACGGCGCCGCGCCGGCCGCTGCGGGCCCGGTCGCTGGTCGTCATCCCGTTCCGGCTCACCGCGTCGGTCCCGGCTCGGCTCCCGTCGGCTCCGAATCGCCGTCCGGCGCCGTCGGCTCTGCCAGCGCGGCCAGCACCTCCGGCCCGACCATCGACACGTCACCGGCGCCCATGGTCACCACGACGTCACCGGGCCGGGCCCGGGCGGCCATCGCCGGTGCCGCCGCCGACCAGGACGGCTCGAACGCCACCCGGCCGGGGGGCAGCGGCACCGCGTCGGCGACCAGCGCACCGGTCACCCCGGGCACCGGGTCCTCGCGGGCGCCGTAGACCTCCATCACCACGACCTCGTCGGCCAGCCCCAGCGCCGTCCCGAAGCCGGCCGCGAACTGGGCGGTGCGGCTGTAGAGGTGCGGCTGGAAGAGGACCAGCAGCCGCCCGGAGCCGACGACCGCCCGGGCGGCCCGCAGCTGCGCGGACACCTCGGTCGGGTGGTGGGCGTAGTCGTCGTAGACCCGTACCCCGGCCGCCGTCCCCTTGAGCTCGAACCGCCGGTGCACCCCGCCGAAGCGGCCCAGGCCACCGATCAGCCCGCTGGCCGGCAACCCCAGCTCCAGCCCGGCCAGCAACGCGGCGGCGCTGTTGAGCGCCATGTGCTCCCCGGGCAGCTGGATGTGCACCTCGCCGAGCACCCGGCCGTCCAGGACCGCGGTGTAGCGGGTGCCGTCGGCGGCCACCCGCAGGTCGTCCAGCCGCAGGTCGGCGTCCGGGTGCTGCCCGTAGGTGCGCACCCGGGCCGCCGCACCGACGCCGGCCAGCCGGGCCGCACCCGGGTCGTCCAGGCAGAGCACCAGGAAGCCGCCGTCGGCGACCGTGCCGACGAAGGTGTCGAAGGCGGCCTCGACCGCGGCCAGGTCGCCGTAGTTGTCCAGGTGGTCGGCCTCGACGTTGGTGACGATGGCCCCCAACGGCGCCAGCAGCAGGAACGACCGGTCGCTCTCGTCGGCCTCGGCGAGGAAGACGTCGCCCTGCCCGGAGTGGGCGTTGGACCCCGACTCGTTCAGCGTGCCGCCGATGGCGAACGAGGGGTCGACCCCGCAGGCCTGGACGGCGACGGTGAGCATCGACGTGGTCGACGTCTTGCCGTGCGTGCCGGCCACGGCGACGCTGCGCCGCCCGGCCATCACCGCGGCCAGCGCCACCGCCCGCGGCAGCACCCGCAGGCCGCGCTCGCGGGCCGCCACCAGCTCGGGGTTGTCGTCCCGGATCGCGGTGGAGACCACCACGGTGGAAGCCTGGCCCACGTGCTCGCCGGCGTGGCCGACCTCCACCCGGGCACCGAGGGCGGCCAGCGCCCGCAGCGCAGGGGACTCCCGGCGGTCGCTGCCGGAGACCGGCACCCCCCGGGCCAGCATGATCCGGGCGATCCCGCTCATCCCGGCGCCGCCGATGCCGATGAAGTGCACCGCGCCGAGGTCGGCCAGCGCCGGGATCGGCCCGCGCCAGGCGGCGACGTCGTCGGCGCTCATCGGCTGCCCACCCCCTGGCCGGCGACCTGCAGCACGAGGTCGGCGAGCCGCTCGTCGGCGTCCCGGGAGCCGGCGGCGGCCGCGTGCCGGGCCAGCCCGGCGAGCTGCTGGGGGTCGGTGAGCAGGGGCACCAGCTGAGCCTCGATCCAGGACGGCGACAGGTCGGCATCGGCCACCAGGAGCCCGCCACCGGCCTCGACCACGGGCAGTGCGTTGAGCCGTTGCTCACCGTTGCCGATCGGCAGTGGCACGAAGGCGGCCGGCAGCCCCACGGCGGACAGCTCGGCGACGGTGACCGCGCCGGAGCGGCACAGCGCCAGGTCGGCCGCGGCGTAGGCCAGGTCCATCCGCTCCAGGTAGTCGACGACGACGTAGGGCGCCGCGCCGGCCGGGCGGGGAGGCACGGTGACGTCGGTGTTCTTGGGTCCCCGGGCGTGCAGCACCTGCACGCCGGCGGCGGTGAGCGGGTCCGCGGCGGCGACCGCGGCGCGGTTCAGCGAGGCGGCGCCCTGCGAGCCACCGAAGACCAGCAGGGTGGGCCGGTCGGCGTCCAGCCCGAACTCGGCGCGCGCCTCGGCCCGGCGGGCGGCGCGGTCCAGGCCGCTGATCGAGGTGCGCAGCGGCATGCCGACGTGCTCCCCGCCGCGCAGCGGGGTGGCGGGCACGGTGACCGCGACGCGCGCGGCCACCCGGGCACCGATCCGGTTCGCCAGGCCGGGGAGGGCGTTCTGCTCGTGCACGACCACGGGCACACCGGCCCGCCACGCGGCCAGGTAGGCCGGCAGGGCGACGTAGCCGCCGAAGCCGACGACCACGTCGGCGTCCAGCTCGGTGAGCAGGGCCCGCGTCTCGGCGACCGACCGCCGCACCCGCCCGGGCACCCGGAGCAGGTCCGGGGTGGGCTTGCGGGGCAGCGGCACCGGGGGGATGAGCCGCAGGTCGTAGCCGCGGGCCGGCACCAGCCGGGTCTCCATGCCACGGGCGGTGCCCAGGCAGGTGACCCGGGGCGTGCCACCGGGTGCGCCGTCCCGCCGGGTGAGGGCGTCGGCGAGGGCCAGCATCGGCTCGATGTGCCCACCGGTGCCGCCGCCGGCGAGCACGACGGAGACCGGGCGGTCACCGGTCGGCTCAGCCGCTCCGGCGCCGGGGGCGGGCTGGGGGGAGGTCACAGGGGGCGTGGCCGTTCCGTTCTCGGGGGGCGGGGCCGGGCGACCGGCCGCGCCCGCGCGGCGGGGGGTTCACCGGGCCCACCGGGGTCGCGGGGCACGTCGCGGAGGACGGGCCCGGCGGCCGGGGGCCGGTTGCGGACGATCGGACGGTCACCGGCGGGGAGCCGGCCGCGTCCAGTCTGCCGCTGGACCGCTCCCCGGCGCGCGTCCGGGGCCGCCGACCCCGGTCCCGGCGCGGCACGGCGCGGGTCGGGCCGGGGCTCCCGGGAGCCTGGCTGCACGGCCAACTGCTCCTGGGTGCGCAGCCCCGGCACCCGGGTGACCGTCCGCCCCGGGCGCCACCGGTCCGGCTCGCGGACGGGCTCCGGGCGGCGACCCTGCCCCCACCCCTGGCCCGCGGCCCAGCCCTGGCCCGGGGCCCAGGACCGGCCCTGGTCGCGGTCCGGGCGCGCCGGACGACGC
Organism: uncultured Modestobacter sp.; assembly: GCF_947486615.1. Classification (GTDB taxonomy): domain Bacteria; phylum Actinomycetota; class Actinomycetes; order Mycobacteriales; family Geodermatophilaceae; genus Modestobacter. Next base: position 212,454 of record NZ_CANKUD010000006.1, on the reverse strand, counting down.
CGGCGGGCGGGCACCGGGTCGACCGCGGCGGCCGGCACCGGGAGCAGCAGCCGGGCCAGCCAGCCACGCCGGGCGTGCCGCTGGTGGGCGATCGCGGCGGGCTCGGAGCGGGCGAACCGGGCGAGCAGCCCGATCACGAACAGCGTCAGCACCAGCGACGTGCCGCCGGCGGAGATCAGCGGCAGGGTGACGCCGGTGACCGGCAGCAACCCGACGACGTAGCCCATGTTCATCGTCGCCTGGCCGACCAGCCAGACGGTGATGGCGATGCTGGCCAGCTGCACGAACCGGTCGGTGGAGCGGCGGGCGATCCGGAACCCGGCCCACGCCAGCATCCCGTAGAGCGCGATGACCACCAGACAGCCGAGGAAGCCCAGCTCCTCACCGATGATGGCGAAGATGTAGTCGGACTCCGCGTGCGGCAGCAGGTTCCACTTCAGCGCGCTGTTGCCCAGGCCCACGCCCCACACGCCGCCGGTGGCCAGCGCGTAGAAGCCGCGGATGGCCTGCATCCCGTCGCCGAGGGGGTCGGCGAACGGGTCGAGGAACGAGGTGACCCGGGCCATCCGGTACGGGGCCACCGCCACCATCAGCGCGACCAGCGCGGCCACCACCGCGACCGCGCCGGCGAGGTAGCGGCGGGACAGCCCGCCGGCCCACATCAGCCCGGCCACGACCAGGCCCAGGCTGACCACGGCGCCCATGTCCGGCTCGGCGATCAGCAGCAGGCACATCAGCACGAACACCGGGATGACCGGCACCAGCAGCGTCCGGGTGGTCAGGTACCGCTCGCGCAGCGCCAGCACGTGGGCGCCCCAGAGCGCGAAGACCAGCTTGGCCAGCTCGGAGGGCTGGAAGTTGGTGAAGCCCAGGTCGAACCAGGCCCGCGAGCCGTTCAGCTTGATGCCGATGCCCGGGATCAGCACCAGGGCCAGCAGGAGGAACACCACCAGCATGCCGCGGCCGGACCACTGCCGGATCCGCCCGACCGGCAGCCGCATCGCCACGAGCATCCCGGCCAGGCCGATGACGGCGAAGGTCAGCTGCCGGACGCCGGGCAGCCAGGCCGGCTGGCCGGAGGTGGCCGCCTCGATCGAGGAGGCGGAGAAGACCATGACCAGGCCGATGGCCAGCAGCATGCCGGCCGAGCCCAGTACCAGGTGCGCGCTGGTCATCGGCCCGTCCAGCCAGGCCGGGCCGCGGAACCGGGCGGTCAGCCCGGTGCGCGGGGTGGTGGCGGGCTCGGGCGGGCGGGCGGGCACGGCCCGGCGTTCGCGGGTGGTCGTGGCCATCGGCGGGTCAGCCCAGCGCCCGGACGGCGGCGGCGAAGGCCCGGCCGCGGTGGGCGTAGTCGGTGAAGACGTCCATCGAGGCGGCCGCGGGCGCCAGCAGCACGGTGTCACCCGGCCGGGCCAGGCGGACGGCGGCCGCCACCACCTCACCCATCACCCGGTCCCCGTCAGTCCCATCGGTCACAGCGTCATCGTCGCCGCTGGGCACCACCGTGCGCGGGACCGACGGGGCGTGTCGCGCCAGTGACCGGGCCAGCTGCTCCCGATCGCGGCCGAGCAGCACCACCCCGGCCAGCCGGTCGGCCACCGCGGCGACCAGCGGGTCGACGTCGGCGCCCTTGAGCAGGCCACCGGCGATCCACACCACCCGCGGGTAGGCGGCGAGCGAGGCACCCGCGGCATGCGGGTTGGTGGCCTTGCTGTCGTCGACGAAGTCCACGCCGTCCAGGCTGCCGACCAGCACGTTGCGATGGGCGCCGCCGCGGAAGGCGGCCAGGCCGCGGCCGACCGCCGCCGGGTCCACCCCGGCCGCGCGGGCCAGCGCGGCGGCGGCGAGCGCGTTGACCGTGTTGTGCGGCCCGCGGACCTGCAGCGCGTCCAGCTCGACCAGCACCTCACCGGCGGGCTCGGCGCTGAAGGCGCGGTCGACCAGCGCCCCGGCCCGGACCCCGAGCTGGCCGCGGGCCGGCTCGTCGAGGGTCACGGTGACCGGGTGCCGGTGGGCGGCGACGACCGCGGAGGCCACCGGGTCACCGGCGTCGGCGACCGCGACCGGCGCCAGCCGGACGAGCTGGGCCTTGGCGTCCCGGTAGGCGTCGAAGGAGCCGTGCCAGTCGACGTGGTCGTCGGCGATGTTGAGCACGCAGGCGGCGTCGGGGGCGATCGAGGAGGACCAGTGCAGCTGGAAGCTGGACAGCTCCACGGCGATCGCGTCGTAGGCGGGGCTGCCGTCGGCGGCGCGGGCGGTGACCACCTCGACCAGCGGCCGGCCCACGTTGCCCGCGGCGACCGCCCGCCGGCCACCGGCCAGCAGCACCTGCTCGAGCATGGTCACCGTGGTGGTCTTGCCGTTGGTGCCGGTGACGGCGTACCAGGGCGCCGGGCGGCCCCCGGGGGCGGCGATCCGCAACCGCCAGGCGAGCTCCGGCTCGCCGACGACCTCGAGGCCGCGGGCGGCCGCGGCCACCAGCAGCGGGGAGTCGGGCCGCCAGCCCGGCGAGGTCACCACCAGGTCGACCCCCTCCGGCGGGGCGTCCACCGGGCCCAGCCACCGGGCGCCGGCGGCGACCAGCTCGGCCAGCACGGCCGGCTCCGCGGCGTCGGTGAGCAGCACCTCGTCGCCCCGGGCCAGCAGCACCCGGGCGGCCGCGGCGCCGGAGACGCCGAGCCCGGCCACCAGCACGGTGCCCATCGGCTGCTGTCCCTGCTCGTCCACCGGTGCGCTCACAGCCCGGCGAAGGCGAGCCAGTCGGCGTAGAACAGCCCCATCCCGAAGGCGACCGCCATCCCGGTGACCAGCCAGAACCGGACGATGACGGTGTTCTCCGCCCAGCCGGCCAGCTCGAAGTGGTGGTGCAGCGGCGCCATCCGGAACACCCGCCGCCGGGTGGCCCGGAAGAAGCCGACCTGGATGACCACCGAGAGGGTCACCGCGACGAACAGGCCGCCGAGCACGACCAGCAGCAGCTCGGTGCGGGTGACGATCGCCAGCCCGGCCATCAGCCCGCCGAGGGCCAGCGACCCGGTGTCGCCCATGAAGATCCGGGCCGGGGAGGTGTTCCACCACAGGAAGCCCAGGCAAGCGCCCATCGCCGCGGCCGCGACCAGGGTGACGTCCAGCGGGTCGCGCACGGTGTAGCAGCCGTCGACCAGCTCGCCGGCGCAGTCGTGCCCGAACTGCCAGAACGAGATGATCACGTAGGAGGCGAACACCATCGCCGAGCAGCCGGCGGCCAGCCCGTCCAGCCCGTCGGTGAGGTTGACGGCGTTGGAGAACCCGGCGATGAACACGTAGGCCAGCGCCACGAACAGGAACGCCGGCAGGGTCAGCGGCGCGATGTCCCGGACGAAGGAGACCGCCGTGGTGGCCACGGCCGTGCCGTTCTCGTCGTCGGCCATCAGTGCCAGGACGGCGAAGGTCACCCCGACGACCAGCTGGCCGACCAGCTTGGCGGTCTTGTTCAGCCCGAGGCTGCGCCGGTAGCGGATCTTCAGGTAGTCGTCGAGGAAGCCGACGGTGCCCAGGCCGATCAGCAGGAAGAGCAGCAGCAGGCCGGTGGCGGTGACCCCGCGCCCCTCCTGGTTGATCAGGAACAGGTGGGCGACCAGGTAGCCGACGACGGTGGCCAGCACCATGACGGTGCCGCCCATCGTGGGCGTGCCCTTCTTCGCCAGGTGGCTCTCCGGGCCGTCGTCCCGGATCTCCTGGCCGAAGCCGTGCCGGCGGAAGGCCTTGATCGCCAGCGGCGTGACCAGGATCGAGACGATCAGCCCGATGGCGGCGGCGACCAGCACGGACTTCACGCGGTCACCTCCGTGCCGCCGGAGCCCAGCAGCTCGGCGGCGAGCTCCTCGAGCCCGTAGCTGCGCGAGGCCTTGACCAGGACGACGTCGCCCGGGGCCACCACCTCGGCCAACAGCCGCGCTGCCGCGGCCCGGTCCGGCACGTGCACGCTCGTCTCCCGCTCTCCCCCGTGGCCATCTGCTCTGCTCCCGGCCGCGCCCTGCTCGGCCAGTGCACCGGTGTGCACACCGAGGGCGTCCGGGCCGACGGCGACCAGCAGGTCGACCCCGGCGCGCACGGCGTCCCGGCCCAGCCGGGCGTGCGCGGCGTCGGCGGCCGGCCCCAGCTCCCCCATTGCGCCGAGGACGGCGATCCGGCGGCGGCCCGGGAGCCGGACCAGCGCCGCCAGCGCCGCGCGCATCGACTCGGGGTTGGCGTTGTAGGCGTCGTTGACCACCGTCACCCCGTCGGCGCGCCGGGTGACCTCCATCCGCCAGCGGCTGCGCGGCCCGGCCGCCGACAGCGCGGTGGCGACCTGCGCCGGGGTCATCCCGGCGGCCAGGGCGGCGCCGGCCGCGGACAGCGCGTTGGCCACCTGGTGCAGCCCGACGACCTGCAGCGCGACGGGGTGCCGCTCACCGCCGGCCTGCAGGGTGAACCGCGGGCGGGCGCCCTCGTCCAGGGTCACGTCGGTGGCCCGGACGTCGGCCTCGCTCTCGACGCCGGTGGTCACGACGGCGGCCGAGGTGCGGGGCGCCATGCCGATCACCCGCGGGTCGTCGGCGTTGAGCACCGCGGTGCCCTCGGCCGGCAGGGCCTCGACCAGCTCGCCCTTGCTGGTGGCGATCACCTCGGCGCTGCCGAACTCGCCCAGGTGCGCGGAGCCGACGTTGAGCACCACGCCGATCCGCGGCCGGGCGACCCGGCACAGCCGGGCGATGTGCCCGGGACCGCGGGCGCCCATCTCCAGCACCAGGTGCCGGGTGTCCGCGTCGGCGGACAGCACGGTCAGCGGCAGCCCGATGTCGTTGTTGAAGGAGCCCTGCGGGCTGACGGTCGGGCCGGCGGTGGCCAGCACCTGACCGAGCAGGTCCTTGGTGGAGGTCTTGCCCGAGGAGCCGGTGATGCCGATGGTGACCAGGCCGCCGTCCACCAGGCGCCGGTGCACCGCCCCGGCCAGCCGGCCGAGGGCCTCGACCGGGTCGGCGACGACGACGCAGGGCAGCGCGGGGTCGGCCCGGGTGCTCAGTGCGGCGACCGCGCCGGCGGCGGCGGCGGCGGGGACGAAGTCCGCACCGTCCACCCGCTCCCCCGGCAGGGCGACGAACAGGTCGCCGGCGGCCACGGCGCGGGAGTCGACCAGCACCGCGCCGGAGACCACCAGGTCGCCCGGCCCGCCGGCCAGCTCTCCACCTACGGCCTGGGCCACCTCGGCCAGCGTCAGGGCGATCACGCCGGCACCGTCCCGGCGGTCAGCAGCTCCCGCAGCACCGCACGGTCGTCGAAGGGCAGCACCTGACCTCCCACCTCCTGGCCGGTCTCGTGGCCCTTGCCGGCGACCAGCAGGGTGTCACCCGGGCGCGCCAGCGCCACGGCCGCCGCCAGCGCGGCGCGCCGGTCGCCGATCTCCAGCACCTCGGCGCGCTCCCCGACCGGGACGTCCTCGACGCCGGCCCGCATCGCGCTGCGGATCGTCGCCGGGTCCTCCGAGCGGGGGTTGTCGTCGGTGATCACCAGCACGTCGCTGCCGGCCGCGGCCGCGGCGCCCATCGCCGGCCGCTTGCCCGGGTCCCGGTCGCCGCCGCAGCCCAGCACGGTGACCAGCCGGCCGGTGGTCGCCCCGCGCAGCGCGCGCAGCGCCGTCGTCACGGCGTCGGGGGTGTGCGCGTAGTCGACCACGGCGACGAAGCGCTGGCCGGCGTCCACCGGCTCCATCCGCCCCGGGACGACGGTCTCGGCCAGCCCGGCGACCGCGGTCTCCACCGGCACGCCGACGGCGTCCAGCAGGGCGACGGCGAGGACGGCGTTGGCGACGTTGAAGCGGCCGGGCAGCCGCAGCCGGGCGGGCCAGCTGCGCCCACCGGGGCCGTGCAGGGTGAACGTCGACCCGCCGGCCGGCACGCTCGCCACGTCGGTGGCCGACCAGTCGGCGTCCGGACCTGCAGTGGAGACGGTGACCGTGCCGGGGCGGACGAGCCGCCGTCCGGCCGGGTCGTCGACGTCGACCACCTCGACCGCGGCGCGCCCGTCGAACAGCAGCGCCTTGGCCTGGAAGTAGCTCTCCTCGTCGCCGTGGAAGTCCAGGTGGTCGCGGGAGAGGTTGGTGAAGCCGGCCGCGGCGAACCCGACGCCGCCGACCCGGCCCTGCACCAGCGCGTGGCTGGACACCTCCATCACCACCGCCTGCACCCCGGCCTCGACCATGGTGGCCAGCAGGGCGTGCAGGTCGGTGGCCTCCGGGGTGGTGCGCACGCTGGGCAGCTCGGTGGTGACCGGCGCGCCGGCGGCGTCCCGGCCCCGGGTGCGGGTCTGCACGGTGCCGATCAGGCCGCTGGGCAGCCCGGCCGCGGCCAGCCCGGCCTCGACCAGGTAGGCGGTGGTGGTCTTGCCGTTGGTGCCGGTGATGCCCAGCACGCGCAGCTGCTCGGTCGGCCGGCCGTACACCCGGGAGGCGACCGCGCCGAGCACGGCGCGCGGCTCCGGGGTGACGCAGACCGCCAGCCCGGTCGCCCGGGCCTCGGCCTCGCCCGCGGGGTCGGTGAGCACCGCGACCGCACCCCGGGCGGCGGCGTCGGCGGCGTACCGGGCGCCGTGGGTGCGCGCACCGGGCAGGGCCGCGTAGAGGTCGCCGGGGCGGACCTCGCCGGAGGCGAGGGTGACGCCACCGACGGTCAGGTCGGCCGCTCCCTGCACGGGAGCACCGACGAGATCGGCGAGGTCGAGGAGCGGGAGCGGGCGGTTCCCCGCTGGCCGGGGCACCGACCCTGGCGCGGTCGAGGTCACGTCGGTCCAATCTACCGGCGTGGGCCCGTCCGGCCCGGTCACCCGCCGGGCCCGTGTCGCCCGCGCCGGTGCACCGGTCCCGGCGCTGGTCGGGGTCAGGGGACGGTGAGGGTGAAGTCCGGCCGCGGCGAACCGGAGGGGACGACGCCGCCGGACATCAGCGCGTACCGCATGACGTCGGCGAACAGCGGGGCGGCGACCTGGCCGCCCTCGGCGTCGCTGGTGGGCCGCTCGAGGTCGACGGCGACCACGTACTGCGGGTCGTCGGCCGGGGCGTAGCCCACGAAGGTGGTGAAGTAGCCACCGCCGGCGTAGCTGCCGGTCTCGGGGTTGGCCCGCTGCGCGGTGCCGGTCTTGCCGGCCACCCGGAACCCGTCGACCTCGCCCAGCGGCGCGGTGCCGCCCGGGCCGACGACGGCCTCGAGCATGTAGGTGAGCTGGTCGGCGGTGGACTCGCTGACCACGCGCACGCCCGCGGGCTGCGGGGTGTCGGTGACCGTGCCGTCGGGGGCGGTCACCGAGGAGACGATCCGCGGCGGGATGCGCACGCCGTCGTTGGCCAGGGCCTGGTAGACCGAGGCCATCTGCAGGGTGGTCACCGAGACGCCCTGCCCGATCGGCACGTTCGCCGCCCGCGCGGCGCTCCACTCCGCGGAGTCCTGCAGGATGCCGGCGCTCTCCCCCGGCAGCTCGACGCCGGTGGTCGACCCGAGGCCGAAGGCCCGCAGGTAGCGCTCGAAGGTGCTGTCGCCGACCTCCCGGGCCAGCATGATCGACCCGACGTTGCTGGACTTGGCCAGGATGCCGGTGAGGGTGAAGTCGATCGGCTCGTGGTCGTGGGCGTCGGTGACGACGACGTCGCCGGCCTGGATGTGCCCGTCGACGTTCAGCACCGTGTCCTTGGTGGCCTTGCCCTCCTCGATGGCGGCGGCCAGGGTGACCGCCTTCATCACCGAGCCGGGCTCGTAGACGTCGGAGACCACCGGGTTGCCCAGCAGCGCCGGGTCGGTGGTGTTGTAGGTGTTCGGGTCGTAGCCCGGGCAGGAGGCCAGTGCGACCACCTCACCGGTGTGCACGTCCTGCACCACGGCGGAGGCGGACTCGGTGGCCTCGTCGGCGCAGGCGGCGTCCAGCGTCTGCTGGACGACGTACTGCAGGTCCTCGTCCAGGGTCAGCTGCACGCTGCTGCCGTCGGTCGCCGGCTGCGAGTCGTCGATCCCGGAGGGGATGGGGTTCCCGCTGCCGTCGACCTCGATCCGCTCCTGGCCGTCGGTGCCGGCCAGCTCCTCGTCGAAGGTCTGCTCGATGCCGGCCAGCCCGTCGCCGTCCGAGCCCACGAAGCCGACGACCTGGCCGCCCACCGCACCGGCCGGGTAGAGCCGGACCGGGTCGTCGACCAGCACCAGGCCGCCGCGGGTGCTCAGCGGCAGCTCACGGATCTCGTCGGCGGCCTCGGTGGACACCTTCTCCGCCAGGACGACGAAGCGCCCCTCCCGCGACAGCTTCTCGGTCAGCTCGTCGACCGGGACGCCGAGCAGGGTGGTCAGCGCCAGGGCGGTGCGCGTCGGGTCGGCGACCACCGAGGGGTCGGCGTTCACCGTGACCGCGTTCACCGAGTACGCCAGCGGGTTGCCGTTGCGGTCGGTGACCTGACCGCGGACGGCCTCGATCGGGTAGGAGCGCAGCCGGTCGTTCTCCGCGGCCAGCTGCAGCGCAGCACCGTCGACACCCTGCAGCACGACGAGCCGGCCCACCACGACCACCAGCAGGGTGATCAGGAAGGCCAGCCCCAACCGGTTGCGCCGGTCGCGCTGAACCACGCCCAGGGGTGCCCGGCGGCGACGGGGACCCGGGTCGCGGCGCGCCCGCAGCGCGTCACCGCGACCCGCCGGACCGGTGGACCGGCCGCCGTCCCCGCGGGGGGCGGCAGGGCGGATCGGCGGAGGAGGGCCAGCGGAGCGCACGGATCAGTTCCCGGGGGTCGGCGACGAGGGTCCGTCGGTCTCGGTCGGGGGCTCGGGCACGGGCGCCGGGACGGCGCTGCCGACGACCACCGAGGTGCCGTCGGGCTGCAGCACCAGGTGGGCCGCTGCCCCCGGCTGGACCAGCCCGGCCGCCGCGGCGGCGCGAGCCAGCTCGGCAGCGGTATCGGCAGCGACGACCTGCTGTTCCAGTCGAGCGACCTGCTCGGCCTGCTCGGCGTTCGCGACCCGCTGCTGGGTGGCCTGCAGCGAGTCGACGGCGATCGCGGTGTTCAGCAGCAGCAGCCCCAGGGTGGTGGCGACCAGCAGCCCGACCAGCAGGACGACGAACGGGGCCCGCCGGGTGCGCGCGGCCGGGCGGCGGGCGCGGCTGCGGCCGGGCGCGCGGGCCGGCGCCGGGGGCACCAGGCGCAGCTGCGCGCCGGCGGTGATCGGCCCGGTGCGCCGGGTCGAGGAGCTGCGCGGCACGTGCACCGGGCCGGTGGTGGTGCGCGGGCCGGTGGCGCGGGCGGTGGTGGCGCGGGCCGGGGTGGCCCGGGCCGCGCCGCTGCGCGCGGTGCTCCGCGGTGCGGCGCTGTCGTGCGTGGGGGTGGCCCGGGCCGTCGTCCGGGGGGTGCTGGTGCGGGGCACGGCCCGCGCGGGCTGGCTCATGGGTGCTCCTCGCGGACGGTGGTGGGCTGGGCCGGCGTGATCGGGGTCGGGCTGGTCGGGGCGGGCGCACCCGGGTACCGGGTCACGGCCGCCGGACCCGTTCGGCCGCGCGGACCCGCGCGGAGGCGGCGCGGGGGTTGGCGGCGAGCTCGGCCTCGCCGGGCGCCTCGCCACCCCGGGTGACCAGCCGCAGCACCGGGGCGTGCTCGGGCATCGGCATCGGCATGCCGGGCGGGGTGCGGTCGGTGGCCTCGGCCGCGAGGGTCTGCTTCACGATGCGGTCCTCGAGGGAGTGGAAGCTGATCACGGCCAGCCGGCCGCCCACGGCGAGCGCCTCGATGGCGGCCGGGAGGGCGCGGGTGAGCACGCCCAGCTCGTCGTTGACCTCGATCCGCAGGGCCTGGAAGGCCCGCTTGGCCGGGTGTCCGCCGGTGCGGCGGGTGGCGGCGGGGATGGCGTCGCGCACCAGCTCGGCCAGCCGGGCGGTGCCGGTGAACGGCTCGCGCTCGCGCTCCCGCTCGATGGCGGCGGCGATCCGGCCGGCGAAGCGCTCCTCGCCGTAGACCTTGAGCACCCGGGTGAGCTCGCCGCGGGAGTAGGTGTTGACCACGTCGGCGGCGGTGCGCGGGCCGCTGGGGTCCATCCGCATGTCCAGCGGGGCGTCGGTGGAGTAGCTGAACCCACGGGTGGGCCGGTCCAGCTGCAGGGAGGAGACGCCGAGGTCGAACAGCACGCCCTGGACCTCGGGCACGCCGAGCCGGTCGAGCACCTCGGGCAGCTCGTCGAAGACGGCGGGCACCAGGGTGGCGCGGTCGGTGTGGCCGGCGGCGGCGATCCGGGCGGCGGCCTCGGCGCGGGCGTCGGGGTCGCGGTCCAGCCCGATCAGCCGCAGGCCGGGGTGGGCGCCGAGCAGGGCCAGCGAGTGGCCGGCCAGGCCGAGGGTGCAGTCGACCAGGACGGCGCCGTCGGCGCTCAGCGCCGGGGACAGCAGCTCGGTCACGCGGTCGAGGAGGACGGGGACGTGCAGCGCGGGCCCGGTGGGCTCGGGGCTGCTCATCGACGGGCTCCTCTGGACTGCTGCCGGGGGTGGGCGGCTCGTGGCCGGGCGGTGCTGGCGGGCGGCCCGGTGGGGCGGCCCGGTGGGTGGGGCGGAGTGGGGCTGGTGGAGCCGGGTGGAGCGGGGGTGGGGCGCGGACCGGGTCCTGCCCTGGCCCGCCGCCCCGCAGGGCCCGCCTGGCGCCGGGGAAGCGGTACCAGGAGGAGCCCTGCTGGGGCGGCTGGGCGGGTGGGGCGGTCTCGCCGTCCTGCTGTGCGGTGGTGCGGTCCTGCCGTGCGGTGGGCGTCGAGCCGGGGGGAAGTCGGCTCGGTGCCCGGGTCCCGACCGAGCCGGGGGGAAGTCGGCTCGCTCGGGGAGTTCTGGGGTCGTGCTGGACGTGCTCGGGGTCTGGGTGGGGTCCGGTGGGGCGGGTCAGGACAGGGTCGGCATCCCCTCGCTCTCCATCGCGGCGAAGATCGCCTCCTGCTCGGCCACGTAGCCGTCCCAGGTGGTGGCGTCCCAGATCTCGAAGCGGGTGTCGACACCGACGACCACGACGTCGCGGTCCAGGCCGGCGTACTCCCGCAGGCTGGCGGGGAGGGTGATCCGCCCGGTCTTGTCCGCCTCGACCTCGACCATCGAGCCGAAGCTCATCCGGGCGTGCATGCGGGCGGCGTTGGTGTCGGCGGGGGCCATCGCCTTGAGGGCGGCGCTCTGCTCGGCGACCCGGGCCATGGTCAGCCCGTAGATGCAGCGTTCCTGGCCCTTCTTGATCACCATCCCGTCGGCCACGAGCTCGCGGTAACGGACCGGCAGGGCGAGCCGGCCCTTCTCGTCGAGCCGCAGGGGGTAGCTGCCGACGAACACCGGATCACCCCCCGCATCTGTCCTCCTCTGGCTGTGTCGACCCCCATCCGTGGGGTCGACCTCCCCATTGCGCGACACAGTAACCCACTGGCCCCCACTGGACACCACTTCGGCACGTGTCGCCCCCTCTCCCCCACCGCGCCCCACCGGGTCCACCACCGGCCGCCGCGATCACCGGAACCGGACCGGCCGCACCCGGCCCTGAACAGCACGTACCGTGGGCCGCGTGACGGAGGGCACGGCAGAGCTGCGGTCGGGTCGAGGTGCCACGGAGCTGACCTCCGCGCCCTCGAACGGCACCGGGCCACACGCCGCGGAGACAGCAGCGCACCCCGACCTCGACCAGCCCGACCTCGACGTGGCCGCCGAGGGCGCCCGGCTCGCCGAGGCGATCGGCCGGGTGGTCGAGGGCAAGCCCGACGTCGTCCGGCTGGCCCTGGTCGTGCTGCTGGCCGAGGGCCACCTGCTCATCGAGGACGTGCCCGGGGTCGGCAAGACCACGCTGGCCAAGGCGCTGGCCCGCACCATCGACGGCACGGTGCGCCGGATCCAGTTCACCCCCGACCTTCTGCCCAGCGACGTCACCGGGGTGGCCGTCTACGACCAGGAGTCCCGGGCCTTCGAGTTCAAGCCGGGTGCGGTCTTCGCCAACGTGGTGGTCGCCGACGAGATCAACCGCGCCTCGCCCAAGACCCAGTCGGCGCTGCTGGAGTGCATGGAGGAGCGCCAGGTCACCGTGGACGGCGTCACCTACGAGCTGGCCCGGCCGTTCATGGTGGTGGCCACCCAGAACCCGCAGGAGATGGAGGGCACCTACCCCCTCCCCGAGGCCCAGCGGGACCGGTTCACCGCCCGCGTCTCGATGGGCTACCCCGACCGGGACGCCGAGCTGGCCATGCTCGACGAGCGGGCGACCACGGACCCGCTCACCGCGCTCTCCCCCGTCATCGACGCGGCGGGCGTGCGGGCCCTGGTCGCCGCGGTGGGCCGGCTGCACGTCGCCGAGCCGCTGCGCCGCTACGTGGTCTCGCTGGTGGAGGCCACCCGCCGCTCCCCCGACCTGCGCCTGGGCGCCTCACCGCGGGCCGGCCTGCAGCTGCTGCGCGCGGCGCGGGCGACCGCGGCGCTGGCCGGCCGCGACCACGTGCTGCCCGACGACGTCCAGGCGATGGCCGTGCCGGTGCTGGCGCACCGGCTGCTGCTCACCCCCGACGCCGCGCTGGCCCGGCGGGACACCCAGCGGGTCGTGACCGACCTGCTGGCCGCCGTGCCCGTCCAGCGCGGCTCCTGACCCGGCTCCCGCGCAGGACCCGCCGATGGCCCGCACCCGGCTCGCCGACGCCGCCTCGTCCCTGACCCTGCGCGGTCGCTGCCTGGTGGCCGCCGGGATCACGCTGGTGCTGCTGGGCGCGCTGCTCGGTGAGCAGGCCCTGGTGCAGCTGGCGCTGTTCGTGCTGGCGCTCCCGGTGGTGTCGGCGGTCGGCGTGGCCCGGCAGCGGTTCCGGGTCGCCACCCGGCGCACCGTGACACCGGCCCGGCTGCCCCGGGGTGGCACCGCCGACGTGCTGCTGGAGGTGGCCAACACCGACCGCCGCGCCGGGGGGCTGTGGCTGCTCACCGAGCAGCTGCCGCCCGAGCTGGGCAGCCGGCCCCGGTTCGTCGTCGAGCGGCTGTCCGCCGGGGCCACCGCCCCGCTGCGCTACCGGCTGCACGGCACCAGGCGCGGGCGGTTCTCCCTCGGCCCGCTCAAGCTCCGACTGGTCGACCCCTTCGGGCTGGTGCTGCGCACCGCGGCCGGCAGCGACACCGCTCCGCTCCTGGTCGTCCCGCGGGTGCGCCCGCTGCAGGGCAGCGGCTCGCTGACCGGCGCCGGCGGGTCCGGCGGGGAGGGCGCCCGCCGGTCCATCGCGGTGCACGGCGAGGACGACGTCAGCACCCGGGAGTACCGCTACGGCGACGACCTGCGCCTGGTGCACTGGCGCGCCACCGCCCGCACCGGCGAGCTGATGGTCCGGCTGGAGGAACGGCCGTGGCGCGCCGCGGCGACGCTGTTCCTGGACGGCCGGGCCACCGGGCACCTGCTCGGCGGCTCGGTCTCCGGGGCCGACCCGGCGGCGCCGCAGGACACCCTGGAGTGGGTGGTCGAGGCAGCCGCCAGCATCGGCACCCACCTGCTGCGCCGCGGCGCCGGGCTGCGCGTGGTCACCGACACCGGCGAGCTCACCCCCGCCCTCGGGCACGGTCAGCTGGGACCGGAGGAGCTGCTCGAGCGGCTCGCCGTCCTCGGCGGCTCCCGCTCTCCCGGCCTGCAGGCCGGCACCGAGGCGATGCGCCGGTCCTCGGTCGAGGGCCCGGCCATCTGCCTGCTCGGCCTGGTCGACCCCGACGACGTCCTGGCCCTGACCCGGTCCCGCTCGGGCCCGGGCACCGACGTGGCCGTGCTGGTCGACCCCGCCGGCTGGCTGGACGCCGGCGCGACCCGGGGACGCCGGCCGCTGAGCCCCGCCGCGCGCGCGGAGGTCTGCACCCGGCAGGGCCAGGCCGCCGACCTGCTGCGCGCCGCCGGGTGGCAGGTGGTCCTGGCCGGCCCGGACCGGCCGGTCGAGCAGGTCTGGGCGCAGCTGGGCGCCGGGGCGGCCACCGGCGGGCGGGTGCCGGCATGACCCGCCCTCCCGGGGAGCTGCCCCGGTCCACCGACACCGGGACGGGCACCGCGCTGGCCGCCACCGTCGCCGTGCTGCTCGGCGCCCTCGCGCTGGACCCGGTGTTCGCCGCCCGCACCTGGATCGCGCCGGTGACGCTCGCCGTCCTGGCCGTCGGGCTGGGCGGCGCCGCCCTGCGCGCCGGCCTGGCCAGGGTGGTCGACCCGGACGGCGGCCGGCTGGTCGTCGCGGCGAGCCGGCTGCTGGTGCCGGTGGGCCAGCTGGCCCTGGTGCTGGTCGTCCTCACCGTGGTCTTCTCCCCGGAGCAGGCGCTGGCCGGGGTGCTGCCCACGCCGAGCAGCGTGGCCGACCTGGGCGGTGTGCTGACCGACGGTGCGGCCGAGATCCGCGAGCAGGCCACGCCCGCCCTGCCACTGACCGGCCTGGTGGCGCTCACCTCGGTGTTCGTCGCGCTGGTGGCGCTGGCGGTGGACCTGCTCGCCGTCCCCGCCCGGCAGCCGGCGCTGGGTGGACTGGGCCTGCTGGTGCTCTACTGCGTCCCGGTCAGCACCGTCACCGGCGACGTCGCGTTCCTCTCCTTCGCCGCGCCGGCCGCCGGCTTCGCCGTCCTGCTGTGGGCCGACCAGCGCGGGCGGCTGCTCGGCAGCGCCCGGGGTGGCAGCGGTTCGCCGCTGGGCACCGGCACCCTCCCGGCGCTGCGCACCGGGCTGGTCGCGCTGGTCGCCGGCGTGCTCCTGCCGGTCGCCGTCCCCACCCTGGCCGAGGGCTCGCTGGCCGCCGGGATGGGCGGGGCCGGCACCGGTGACGGGGTCGGGACGGCGCTGGACCCGGTCGCGGAGATGCAGGGCCAGCTCTCCCTCCCCGACCCGATCGACCTGCTCCGCGTCGACTCCTCGGTCGAGGACCCCGGCTACCTGCGGGCGGTCGCCCTGGACGAGTACGACGGGGACGAGGGCTGGCACCTGAGCAACCTGGACGGTCAGCGGTCCATCGCCGACGACGGGACGCTCGCCCCGCTGTCGGAGGCCCAGGCCAGCCGCCGGGTGACCGCGGACGTGACCGTGCTGGAGCACGACGACCGCTTCCTGCCCCTGCTCTACTCACCGCTGTCGGTGCGGGTGCAGGACGCCGACGCCGACGACTGGCGCTTCGACTCCGACGCCCGGACGGCGTTCGGCCGGGACACCACCACCGCGGATCTCTCCTACCGGGTCGTCGCCGAACAGCCCGAGCCCTCGGTGGACGAGCTGCTGGCGGTCCCGCAGACGTCGGAGGAGGCCGACGTGCAGCGTCGGTACACCGAGCTGCCGGAGCTGGACCCCAGCGTCACCGCACTGGCCGACGAGCTGACCGGCCCCGAGCAGACC
Source organism: uncultured Modestobacter sp. (assembly GCF_947486615.1). Classification (GTDB taxonomy): domain Bacteria; phylum Actinomycetota; class Actinomycetes; order Mycobacteriales; family Geodermatophilaceae; genus Modestobacter. Next base: position 197,090 of record NZ_CANKUD010000006.1, on the reverse strand, counting down.
CCCTACGAGCGGGTGCGCGCGATCCTGGGCCTGTTCACCGACCGGGCCAACGGCTTCACCTACTCGCTGTCCACCCAGCCCGGCACCACCGGCGACGACCTCGCCGACTTCCTGCGGCTGCGCCGTGGCTACTGCGAGCAGTACGCCGGGGCGATGGCGGTGCTGGTGCGGGCCGCCGGCGTGCCGGCCCGGGTGGTGCTGGGCTACACCCCCGGCCGGGAGCGCGGCGAGGAGCGCTCCCGGGTGGTCACCACCGACGACGCGCACGCCTGGGTCGAGGTGTGGTTCGCCGGGCTGGGCTGGATCCCCTTCGACCCCACCCCGATCGCGGCGAACCGGGCGGTGCCGCTGCCCTGGGCCCCCCGGTCGGCGGCGATCGCCGACGCGGTCACCGACCCGGCGACCCCGTCCGCCGAGGCGCCGGTGCCGGCCGGGCCGACGGCCCAGCTGGACCGGGACGACCAGCAGGTGCCGCTGGCGGCGCCCTCGGACGCCGAGCCCTCGCCGCTGCTCCCCTGGCTCGCCGGGGCCGGCGGTGTGCTGCTGCTCGTCGCGCTCGCCGGGGTGCCGCTGCTGGCCCGGCGCCGGGTACGGCGGGCGCGGCTGGCCGACGGCCGCCCGGCGGCGCTGTGGGACGAGCTGCTGGACACCACCACCGACCTGGGCATCGAGGTGGCGGGCGCCTCGACCGCCCGCCAGCTGGCCCGGCAACTGGCCGAGCGGCTCTCCGGGGCGGAGCCGGCCGCGGTGGCCGGGCTGCGCACCCTGGCCCTGGCCGAGGAGCGGTCGGTCTACGGCCCACCCGCGGACCGGCCGGGGCCCGACCCGGTGCTGACCGACGCGCTGGGCACCGTGCGGCGGGCGCTGCTGCGCTCGGCGACGCGGCCGCAGCGGCTGCGGGCGGCGTGCTGGCCGGCCTCGACGCTGGCCGCTGCGGCGCGCTGGGTCACCGCGCACACCCCACGCCCGCTCCGCCCGGCCTGACGCACCTGCGCCACCGGACCCGGGGCACCTGCGCCACCGGGCCCGGCGCACCTGCGCCACCGGCGCCTGGAGCACCTGCCCTCTCCCGCCCGAGCGCCCGCGGCACCCGGCCGGGCGGCACCGCTCCGGCCCGCCCACCGCTCCGCCCGGCGGGGTGGCGCGGGTCCTCGTTACGGTGGCGCCGGCGGCTGCCGCCGTCGTCGTCCGCACCCCCGGAGCGCCCCTTGCGTGAGATCGCCGTGTTCGCCGGAAGTGCCCACCCCGAGCTGGCCGCGGAGATGTGCGCGCAGCTGGGCGTGCCGCTGCTCCCGGTCCGGACCACCCGGTTCGCCAACGACTGCCTCGAGGTGCAGCTGCAGGCCAACTGCCGGGAGCGCGACGTCTTCCTGGTCCAGCCGCTGGTGACGCCGGTGCAGGAGGCCCTGGTCGAGCTGCTGCTGATGATCGACGCGGCGCGCGGCGCCTCGGCCGGGCGGATCACCGTGGTGATGCCGCACTACGCCTACGCGCGCTCGGACAAGAAGGACGCCCCGCGGATCTCCATCGGTGGCCGGCTGATCGCCGACCTGATGGTGGCCGCCGGGGCCGGCCGGGTGCTGGCGATGACGCTGCACTCCCCGCAGGTGCACGGCTTCTTCAGCGTGCCGGTGGACCACCTGCACGCGCTGCGGGAGCTGGCCGACCACTTCCGCACGCTGGACCTGTCCCGCACCACCGTGGTCTCCCCCGACCTGGGCAACGCCAAGGAGGCCGCGGCGTTCGCCCGTCGGCTCGGCGTGCCGGTGGCGGCCGGGGCCAAGCAACGGTTCGCCGACGACCGGGTGAGCATCAGCGCCGTCATCGGCGACGTCGCCGACCGGGACGTGATCGTGCTGGACGACGAGATCGCCAAGGGCAGCACGGTGCTGGAGTTGATCGACCGGCTGCGGGACGCCGGCGCCCGGTCGATCCGGGTCGCCTGCACCCACGGGCTCTTCGCCGCCGGCGCCCTGGAGCGGATCGGCGCCCAGCCCGACGTGCTGGAGATCGTCTGCACCAACACGGTGCCGGTGCCGGCGGGTGCGTCGCAGAAGCTCACCGTGCTGTCGGTCGCCCCGGCGCTGGCCCAGGCGGTGCAGCGGATCCACGACGGGGAGTCGGTCAGCGCCCTGTTCGACACGGTGCCGACGCCCGGGAGCTGACCCCCGGCCACGGAGAGACCAGCAGCCACCGTCCCGGACGGGACGGTGGCTGCTGGTGTCGACGGGCGGGCCGGGCTACTGGTCGTAGCGGCGGCGGAAACGCTCCTCGAGGCGGTCCTTCATCGGCTGGCGGCGGGCCTTGCCCGGCTTGCCCCGCGCGGTCGTGGCGCCACCCGGTCCGGCGGCGGTCGGACCGTTCTCGACGGCGCCCGTGGCGGCCTGGTAGTTCAGCACGCCGAGGGCGAGCCCACCGAAGGAGATCAGCGAGCCCAGCACCCCGACGAGCACGCTGGGCAGGGCGACCCCGCCGACCATCACGGCCAGACCGATGACCACCAGGACCGCGCCCAGTTGGACCTTGCGGCGGGCCTTCTGCCGACGGTCGCTGGTACGGACCGTCGAGGCGAACTTCGGATCGTCATCGACGAGGGCGCGCTCGATCTGCTCAAGCAGACGCTGCTCGTGCTCGGAGAGCGGCACGTCGACCTCCAGGTGCGCAGTGCAATCAGCCACCGGCGGCAGTCCGCCCGCGGTGACACCGAGGATACGAGCCGTTGGCGGGCTGCGAAAGGCGAGTTGCCCTCGACACACCCGTTGGTGCCCCGGAACCCCTCGTCGGGGCGTGCCCGGAGGCCGACGAGCAGGTCAGCGACCGGTTCCCCGGGATGGGTCGCGCACGACCGGACCGGCTCCCGGGACGTGCCGCCGGCCCAGCAGCGTCGCCGGCCGGACCGCACCCGCGCCGAACCGCCGGGCGGCCCGGTCCGCGGCCAGCTCGGCGTCCCGGCGGCCGTGCTCGCGCGCCCCCAGCTCCAGCTGCCGGGCGGTGGCGTCGGCCTCCACGAGCCCCTCGGCCCGCACGCCGACCAGCCGGATCCGGGCCCGGTCCAGCCCGAGGGCGTCGAAGAGCGTGCGGGCGGTGTCGTAGAGCTCCTGGCCCACGTCGGTCGGGACCTTGAGGGTGCGGGAGCGGGTGATCGTGGTGAAGTCGGCGAACCGGACCTTGAGGGTGACCGTGCGGGCCAGGTGCCCGGTGGAGCGCAGCCGCCCCGCCGTCCGCTCGGCCAGGTGCAGCAGCTCCCGGTGCACCACCTGCGGGTCGTCGACGTCGGTGCCGAAGGTCTCCTCCGCCCCGGTCGACCGGTCGGGCTCGTCGGGCACCACCCGGCGGGGGTCGCGCCCCCAGGCCAGCTCGTGCAGGTGGCTGCCGGCCGCCTGACCCACCGCCCGCTGCAGGGTGCGGGCCGGCACGTGCGCCAGGTCGCCCACCGTCTTCAGGCCCAGCCGCAGCAGCACCTCCTCGGTCTTGGCACCGACGCCCCACAGCGCCCCGACCGGCAGCGGGTGCAGGAAGTCCATGACCTGCGCCGGGGGCACCACCAGCAACCCGTCGGGCTTGGCGCGGGTGGAGGCCAGCTTGGCCACGAACTTGCTGCCCGCCACCCCGACCGAGCAGGTGATCCCCTGCTCGTCGAAGACCCGGGCCCGGATGTACTCACCGATCTCCACCGGCCCGCCCAGCCGGCGGCCGGCGCCGGCGACGTCCAGGAACGCCTCGTCCAGGCTCAGCGGCTCGACCAGCGGGGTGATCGAGCGGAACAGCGCCATCACCGAGCGGGAGACCTCGGCGTAGAGGGCCAGGTCACCGGGGATCACGGTGGCGGTCGGGCACAGCCGCAGGGCCCGCGACGTCGGCATGGCGCTGTGCACCCCGTAGGCCCGCGCCTCGTAGGTGGCCGAGGTGACCACCCCGCGGTTGCCGGCGCCGCCGACGATGACCGGCGTGCCGGCCAGCTCGGGGTGCCGGCGCACCTCGACGCTGGCGAAGAAGGCGTCCATGTCGACGTGCAGCACCGTGCAACCGGTAGCGCGTCCGGACACCTGACACCCCCATCCCTCGTGTCGAACACCTGTTCGAGAGGGTAGCCGGTCACCCGCCGCCGAAACGCGTCGCCAGGCGGTCGAGATCGGTGCCGAGACCACCTCGTGACCTGGCCGCCCGGCGGGCGGAGGTCACCACCGGGGCCAGCGGGCTGCGCAGCACGCTGGCCCCGCTCCGCACCAGGGCGTCCACCAGACCGTGGTCCTCGCTCACCACCAGCCGCGGGAAGCCGCCAGCCCGGAGGTAGGCGCTGCCCCGCACGCCCAGGTTGGCGCCGTGCACGTGCGGGTGGACGGCGCCGGCGCCACCGGCCCGCCAGGCGTCGTAGGCCACGTCGAAGGCCCGCACGGCCCCGGGGGCGAACCCCGTCCAGTCGTCGATCTCCACCGTGCCCACGAACGCGTCGGCGCCCGACCGCGCCGCGCTCCGGTGCACGCCCAGCCAGTCGGCCGGCACCCGGCTGTCCGCGTCGGTGCTGGCCAGCCAGACGCGGTCGGCGGCCACCCCGGCCCGGGCGGCCACCGACAGCAGGTGCAGCGCGCCGCGGTGCCGGGCCCGGCCCACGTTGCCGGCCGGACCGCCGTCCGTGAGCACCTCGACGCCGGCCCGGCGGGCGACCGCCACCGTGCCGTCGGTGCAGCCGTCGGCGACCACCACGAGCTGCACCGCCGTGCCGGTCAACCCCGGCAGCTGGGCGGCGGTGGCCAGCGCCGCCAGGCAGCCCGGCAGCAACTGCTCCTCGTCCCGCGCGGGCACCAGGACCCCGAGCAGGTCGACCCCGCTCACCACAGGTCCTCGGCAGCGGCGACCGACGCGGCCCGCAGGTCCCCGGCGTCGGCCGCCACCCAGCAGTCGAGCAGCAGGTCCGGCTCCTCGTGCGCGGCGACCCGCGGCCAGGGCAGGGCCGCCCGCAACGCCTGGTGCACCGCGTCACCGGTCTGCGGGTACTCCGCCACCGGGTGCCGCCAGTGCACCGCGAGCAGCGTGCCGCCGGGCCGGACCGCGGCGGCCACCTGGGTGAGCAACCGCTGCAGATCGGCGGCGTCGAGGTAGTAGAGCACCTCGGAGAGCACCAGCAGGTCGACCTGCGGCAGCGGCCGGGCCGGCACGGTGGCCTGCTCGATCCGCACATGTCCGCGGCCGGCGACCCGCGCGGTGGCCCGCTCGACCACAGCGGCGCTGGCGTCCCACCCGGTCAGCCGGTCGCACCGGTCGGCCAGCCGCGCGGTGAGCTCGCCGACCGAACAGCCGACTTCGAGCCCGTCGGCGTACCGCCGCCGCGGGAGCACCGCCGTCGTCAGGGCGTACTTGCGTTCCTCGTACCAGCGGGTGCGCATCGACCAGGGGTCGTCGGCCGCGGCGTACATCGCGTCGAAGAAGGACGGCGGCAGGCTCACCGGAAGAGCACCTCCAGGTCACGGTCGAAGTGCGCCAGTACCCCGGCCGGCAGCACCGCCCGGTCGGCCGGGGCCGGACCCAGCGGCTGGACCTGAGTGACGAACCGGGCCACCGCGGCCCGCTTGGCGGCCCGCACCGCCGGCGGCAGGTCGACCCGGTGCGCGGTGTGCCAGGGCACCCGGGGGTCCTCCGGGGTGGCCCAGTGCCAGGCCCACACCGGGTACTGCCACACCGGCACACCGGCGGCGGCCCCGGCGGCCACTGCGGCCCGGCCCACCGCTTCGTGGTCGGGGTGCGCGTCGCCGGTCCACGGGGCCAGCACCGCGTCGCAGCCGGCGACGGCGGCGGCCAGCCGCTCGGTGAGCTCGCCCTCGCACCCGGCGAGCCCGGAGTCCGGCAGCCGCAGCCGGGTCACCCGGGCCGGCACGCCCAGCTCGGCCAGCGCGGCCACGGTCTCCGCCACCCGGGCGGCGGCGAGCTCGGCCGCCGGCAGCGCCACGCTGCCCGGGTGGCTGCCCTCGCCGTCGGTGGCCGCGACCAGGTGCACCGGCACCCCCGCGCCGGCCAGCAGCGCCAGCACTCCCCCGGCGCCGAGCACCTCGTCGTCCGGGTGGGCGGCGCAGACGGCCACCCTGGTCCAGCTCGGGTCCGGCACCCAGGCCGGCCAGTCCTGCGCGGTCAGCCACGGCGTCCAGACCTGCTCCGCGGTGCCCGGTGCGGCGATCCGGTCCCCGGTCACCGGCCGCCCCGCTCCCGCACCAGTGCACCGAGCGCGGCCAGGTCGCGCTCGCCGTGGTGCTGGCGCAGGTAGACGGTGAGGTCGGCGACCCGGGCGGCGTGCTCGGCGTCGTGGGCCAGCGGGCCCGCGCCGAGGGCACGCCCGACGACGTCGAGCACCTCCGCTCCGGCGCGCGCCACCAGCGCACGCACCCGCTGCGCGCGCAGCTGCGCCGTACCGGTGCGGTCGAGCGGGTCGGCGTCCACCTCCGCGGCGGCCGCCCGCAGTGCCGCGTCGACCCCGGCGAGCAGCGCGTCGACCGCGCCGAGGGCGGCGTCGCGCAGCGGGTCGGGCCCGCGCTGGACGGCGGCCGCGGTCAGCGCCGCCGCCACGCCCTGCGCGCCACCGGCCCAGACCGCCGCGACCCCGATGCCGCCGTGCCAGAAGCCGGGCCGGTCCAGGTAGCCGCGCGGGCCCCCCACCGGGACGCCCGCGACGTCGAGCAGGTGGACGTCGGCGGTGTCGCTGCCGGCCATGCCGGCGTTCACCCAGGTCGTGCGGTCGACCCGTACGCCCGGCCGGCCGAGCTCGACCAGGAACAGCCGGCGCCCGTCCTCGGCGGCCGCGGTGACCAGGGCCGCGGTCAGCGTGCCGGCGCCGGAACACCACCGCTTCCGGCCGGACAACCGCCAGCCCTCGGGCGTCGACGTGGCGACGACCTGGCCGTCCGGCGGCTCGGCGGCCCACACCCCCAGCCGGGCGCCCTCGGGCACCGCCGGGCCGCCCAGCTCGGCCAGCACCGACACGGCGTCGGCGTGCCCCTCGGCCAGCCGGGCGAGCGGGAGGTCGCGACGGGCGACCGCGGCCAGCGACCGCCATCGGGTGAGCGTGGCGCCGGCGCCGGGCAGCGGCGGGGACCAGCCGTCCTCGAGCAGAGCACGGAACGCCGCCGCGGTGCTGGCCACCGCATCGGGGGCGGGACCAGCAGTTCCGGGGGCGTTCATCGCCTGCGACCCTGCCACACCGGTTGTGGGCAACCGGGACGCCTCGGGCCCCGGAGGTGTGGGGAATGGATCTTCGCGGTAGAACAGCTCCAGGTGGCCGCCGTCCGGCGGTCACGATGACGACGATCGGAGGAACCATGGCGTTCGACGACGACGACATGACCAGCACCGAGGGCCCCGCGGACTCGGGCGCGGGCGAGGGCACGCCCGGTCAGCACGACGGCGGTGCCGACGGTGGCGCCGAGGGTCCGGCCGACTCCGGCGCCGGCGGCGGCACCCCGGGTCAGCACGACGGCGGTGCCGATGGTGGCGCTGACGGCGGTGCCGACGGTGGCGCGGACGGCGGTGCCGACGGTGGCGCCGAGGGTCCGGCCGACTCCGGTGCCGGCGGCGGCACGCCCGGGCAGCACGACGGCGGCGCGGACGGCTCGGCCTGACCGTGCTCGACCCTGATCTGCAGGACCGGGCACCGTCCTCCACCTCGGAGGACGGTGCCCGTCCCGCGTTGCGCCGGTGCATCCGGGTCGACCCGGAGGTGTTCGCCACCGAGCACTGGGCCCGCCGGCCCCTCCTCTCCACCGCCGCCGAGCTCGGCGGCACCTTCACCGACCTGCTCGACCTGGCCGCCGTCGACGAGCTGCTGAGCACCCGCGGGCTGCGCACCCCGTTCCTGCGGATCGCCAAGGACGGCGCCGTCGTGGACGCCAAGCGGTTCACCAGCCCCCAGGGCGCCGGGGCCGAGGTCGCCGACCAGGTCTCCTCCGACGCGGTGCTCCGGCTCTTCGCCGACGGCAGCACCGTCGTCCTGCAGGGCCTGCACCGGCTGTGGCCGCCGCTGATCGACTTCGCCAACCAACTCGCCGCCGACCTCGGCCACCCCACCCAGGTCAACGCCTACATCACCCCGCCGTCCTCGCGCGGGTTCTCCCCGCACTACGACGTGCATGACGTGTTCGTGCTGCAGATCGCCGGTGAGAAGCACTGGACGATCCACGAGCCGGTGCTCCCCGACCCGCTGCGCACCCACCCCTGGGCCGACCGGGCCGACGAGGTCGCCGCCGCCGCGCAGCGCCCGCCGGTCATCGACGCCGTGCTGCGCCCCGGCGATGCCCTCTACCTGCCCCGCGGCTACCTGCACTCGGCGGTCGCGCTCGGTGAGATCAGCGCGCACCTGACCGTCGGCGTGCACTCGGTGACCCGGTGGGGCGCGGTGGAGTCGGCGCTGGACCTGGTGCGCACGCTCGCCGCCGACGACCCCGCGCTGCGCGGCTCGCTGCCGCTCGGCGTCGACCTGGCCGACCCGGCGGCCACCACCGAGGACGTCGCCGCGGTGCTGTCGGGCCTGCAGCGCTGGCTCGGCGAGGTCGACCCGGTCGCCGTCGCCGACGCGCTGCGGGCCCGCACCTGGGCTCAGGTGCGGCCGGCCCCGGTCTCACCGCTGGCCCAGTCCACCGCGATCGCGGCGTTGACCGCCGACACCGTGCTGCGGGTGCGGCCGCAGCTGCGCCTGCAGCTGCGTGAGCCGGCCGGCGAGCGGGTCGCCCTGGTCGCCGGCCGCCGCACCCACGACCTGCCGGCGAGCACCCACCCCGCGCTGGCCGCGCTGCTGGCCGCCGGTGAGCTGAAGGTGGGTGATCTGCCGGGCCTGGACGCCGCCGACCAGCTCACCCTGGCCCGCCGGCTGGTGACCGAGTCGATCGCGATCGTCCCGGGCGCCCGGGCCGGCGGTGCCGCGGAGCACGATGGGACACGTGACGACCGCACCGAGGCCTGAGCCACCGGAGGTCGACCCCCAGTTCTGCCAGGACGCCGGGGAGGTCGTCGCGCCCCGCTCCAGCCCACCGGGGCGGCTCGACGACGTCCGGTGCTCGGTGCAGGCGCTGCTGCGGGGCGACTCGCCCGTCGCGACCGCACCGCCGGCCCGCCGGTGGCTGCTGGTGGAGCAGCCGGGGCCGTGGGGCCGGGACGCACTGCTGGAGTCCCGGTTCGACCGGCGGGTCGCCTCCCGGCTGGCCGCCCGGGCGCGGGAGCTGGGCGTGCGGATCCAGATGGTGCGCCGGCCCGGGGAACGGCTGGCCGACTCCGGCCGGCGCTGGGCGGTCGCCGACACCACACCGGGCCGGGAGACGGTCACGTGGTCGACCCGGGAGTCCGACGCCGAGCTGCTCGAGCGGCCCTGGGACGGCTCGGTCGGCGAGCCGACGCAGGTGCCCACCTACCTGGTCTGCACCCACGGGGCGCACGACGTCTGCTGCGCGGTGCGGGGCCGGCCGCTGGCCCGGGCGCTGCCCACCGGCGGCGTCCCGGCCGACGTCTGGGAGACCAGCCACCTGGGCGGTGACCGGTTCGCCGCCAACGTCGTCGTCCTGCCCTGGGGCTTCGTCTACGGCCAGGTGCCCGAGGACGGCGCCGCGCTGCTCGCCGCACACGCGGCCGGCCAGGTCGCGCTGCCGTGGTTGCGCGGCCGCGCCGGGGTCGCGCCGGCCGCGCAGGCCGCGCAGCAGCACGCCCGCTCGGAGCTCGGGCTGCTGGGCGTCGACGACCTCGCCACCCGGCGGGTGCGGACGCTCGAGTCGCCGGAGGGGGGCGCCGAGCGGTTCGAGGTGACGCTGGCCGGCCCGGCCGGCGACGTGCTGGTCACCGTGGAGAGCCGGCTGTCGGGCGAGGCGCACCGGCTGACCTGCGCGGCGGTCCGGCCCGGCCGGTGGCGCACCTGGCACCCGCTGTCGCTGCGCGTCCCCGCCTGATCCTCAGCGCAGGGCGCGGCCGCGGGCGGCGAGCAGCGGGATCGCCAGTTCCACCGGGGTGAGCGACCCGTGGTAGGCGGCCAGCACCGACCCGTAGGCCTCCTGCGCGCTGGCGGTGAACGCCCAGGTGCCGCGGGCGAGGGCGACGACGTCACCGATCCGGGCGGCGAGTGTCGCGTCGACGTCGCCGAAGACGCCGCTGGCGATCGCCTCGTCCCGGCCGACCACCCAGCCGCGGTGGCCGATCACCGCGCGCCAGGCGGCGAGCACGTCGGCGGCCGCGCCCGGCTCGGCGTGCACGTAGCGGGCCCGCGGTTCCCCGGCCAGCAGCGCGACACCGTCGAGCAGCCCCGGCTCCTCGTCGACGTCCAGCCGGGTGTGCTCAGGCACGTCGACCATGCCGTGGTCGGCGGTGACCAGCAGGACGGCGTCCTCGGGCAGGCCGGCGGCGAGCTGCTCGACCAGCCGGTCGACGATGCCCAGCTGAGCGCGCCAACTGGGCGAGTCGACGCCGCGGACGTGCCCGATGAGGTCGAGGTCGGCGGTGTAGCCGTAGACCAGGCTGCGGTCGCCGGCGCGGAGGGCGGCGTGCATGCCGGCGACCAGGTCACCGGCGGTGTAGGCGTCGGCGTAGTCGGCGCCCCGGTAGGCGGCGCGGGTCAGGCCCGAGCCACGGTAGGTGTGCGGGCCCACCGCGGTGCAGGCGACCCCGTCGGCGGTGGCCTGCTCGAACACGGTCCGCTGCGCCTGCCACTGGCGGGGATCGGGGTCGTCGCCCCACTGCACGTGGTTGAGGGTGCGGCCCTCCCCCGGCACCGCGGTGACGAAGCCCAGCACGCCATGGCTGCCCGGAGGCAGGCCGGTGCCCAGGGTGGTGAGGCTGACCGGGGTGGTGCTGGGGCACGGCGCGGACAGCACGCCGGCCGGGGTGCCCAGCGCGTTCAGCACCGGCGCCTCGTGCGGGTGCGCGGCCACCAGGTCGGCGCCCAGCCCGTCCACCAGCAGGACGGCGACCCGGCGGGCACCGCCGAGCGCCGGGGTCAGGTCGAGTGGGTCGGCCGGCAGGTCGCCGCGGTGCACCGGGACGCCGAGCGCGGCGGCGACGCTGGGGAGCACGTCGGCGAGGGTGTTGGTGCCGTAGGCCGGCACCCCGAACTCGTCGGGCAGCACCTCGTCAGCCGGCGGGCCGGGTGGCCAGCACGTGCAGGCCGGTGGCGACGTCCCGGTAGGGCGAGGTTCCGGCCAGGGCCAGCTCCAGGGCGCGCAGCGCGTCGGGGTCGGCGCCGGAGGAGGCACCGAGCAGGTCGGCGACGACCGAGACGCCCCGCCACTCCCCCGGCTCCAGGCCCGCGCCGGTGAGCAGGGTGAACAGCTGCTCGGGGTCGAACCGCCGGCGGGCGGGACCGGTGCGGCCGGGCGCCGGATCGCGGTCGGTGAGCAGGGCGCGGGCCTCCACCGGGTGCCCGCCGACCGCGCGGGAGAGCACCGCGCCGGCCCGGTTCGCCGTGGCCAGGGACAGCTGGCCACCCGGGCGGAGCACGCCGGCGAGCTGGCTCAGGGTGCTGGCCGGGTCGTCGACGACCTCGAGCACGAAGTGGCACAGCACCAGGTCGAAGACCTCGCCGGACGGGAGGGCGGTGAGCATCCGGTCGCCGTCGCCCTGGACGCCGCGGACCCGATCACCGGCGCCGGCCGTGGCGGCGCGGCGGTGCAGGGTGGCCAGCGCATCGGCGCTGGGGTCGACCACGGTGACCTGGTGGCCCAGAGCCGCGAGCGGGACGGCGAACATCCCGCTGCCACCGCCCAGGTCGAGCACCTGCAGCGGGGTGCCGGCGGCGACCAGCGGGTCGAGCGCAGCCCAGATCGCTGCCGTCCGGGCCGGGGCCTGCGCGGCGGTGGCGGGAGGGGTCGTCACCCCGGGGAGCCTAGTGGCGCACCGCCCAGCCCACCCGGCCCGGACGGCAGCCTCGGAGCCGAGCACGGTGAGCCAGTTGTGGATCGCTGAACTGGCACGGCCCAGAACTGCGGGGGTCCTGGGCCGTGCGGGTTCAGCCCTCTCCGCTCAGTGGCCGGAGCTGCCGGGGCTGGAGTGCCAGAGCTTGCGGGGTGGGGCGGCGGCCGCGCGGCGGGCAGCGGTGGCGGCGTCCTCGCCGGCGGGCTTGATGTCGGCGTAGGGCGACATCCGGAAGCCGGTCGGGTGCACCAGCACCGGGCGCACCACCACCGGGCGGGAGGCGCGGGACGCCGCCGCCCCGGTGATCGCCTGCTCGGTGTACTCCCCCGGCGCGGCCATCAGCTCGGCGACCGCGGCCATCCCCCCGGTCTCCCAGGCCTCGTGCAGCGCCGGCAGCTCCCAGGCCCCGGTGGCCCGCATCGACACCCCGCGCGGACCGGTGCGGCGCATCACCCCGCGGATGACCAGCAGCCAGGAGTGGAAGACGGTGGCGGCGTAGGGGCCCTGCACGTCCTCGAAGAAGGTCGAGTCCGCGCAGCCGGTGCCGTCGTCCAGAGTCACGAACACCACCCGCCGGCCGGACCGGATCGGTGGGGTCTGGGTGGCCACCTTCACCCCGGCCACCAGCACCTCCGCCCCGCTGCGGCACTGCAGCAGCTCACCGGCGGGCACCGCGCCGAGCGCGGCCAGGAACGGCCGGTAGAACTCCACGACGTGCCGGCTGGCGTCCAGCCCCAGCACCTCCAGCTCGGCGCGCACCCGTTCGGCGTCGGTGAACTCCGGCAGCCCGGAGGCGACGAACTCCGGCTGCCCGCCGGCGTCCTCGGCCGGGACCTCGATGTCGAACAGCCCGGGCTCTGCTGCGGCCTCGGTGCCGAAGAGGTCCAGGCCCAGCTGGCCGGTGCCGGCGGCCTTCGCGCCGCTGCGGCTCCAGCGGTCGAGCTCGCCGATCTGCAGCAGCAGGTCGCGCCGGGTCAGCTGCTCGCGCCGCCGGGCGGGCCGGCCGGCCTCGCTGTCGCGCACCCCGAACCCGTAGACCGAGTCGAAGCCCCCGGCCAGCACCAGCCGCTCCACCACCGGCCGGGACACCCGCGCCCGGTTCCAGAAGTCGGTCAGCGACCGGTAGGGCTGCCCGGCCTGGATGCGGGCGACCTCCTCGTCGTTGATCCCCTTCACGTCGGCCAGCGACAGCCGGATGCCGTACCGCCCCGGGTCGGGCATCGACGGCGGCATCCACGACGGCCGGGCCCACGACCGGGCCGTGTCGTCCAGTTCGTCGTCAGCGCCTCCGTCGTCCGTGGCGCCGTAGTCGACCCGCTCGATCCGGTAGGTGCCGGTGGAGGCGTTGACGTCCAGGCCGAGCACCTGCACCCCGAAGTTGCGGGCGTCGTCGAGGATCAGCCGCTTGGGGTACATGCCGGGGTCGTGGGTGAGCACCCCGGCCAGGAAGGCCGCGGTGTGGTGGGTCTTCAGCCAGGCCGACTGGTAGGTGGGCAGCGCGAACGCCGCGGCGTGGGCCTTGCAGAAGCCGAACGAGCCGAAGGCGACCAGCACCTCCCACACCTGCTCGACCACCGGAGTGTCGAAGCCCTCGGCCAGCGCGCGCGGCGCGAACCAGGCCTTGACCTCGGGATGGGCGTCCTTCTCCCCCAGCGCCCGGCGCACCTCGTCGGCCTCGGCCAGCGTGCAGCCGGTCATCACCGACACGATCATCAGCACCTGCTCGTGGAAGACCACCACCCCGGCGGTCTGCTCCAGCGCCGGCTGCAGCGCGGGGTGCAGGTAGACCGGGTCGCGCCAGCCGTTCCGGGCCATCAGGAACGGGGTGACCATGTCGCTCTTCACCGGCCCGGGCCGGAACAGCGAGATGTCGACGATGAGGTCCTCGAACGTCTGCGGACCGAACTTGCCGACCAGCTCCCGCTGGCCCGGTGACTCGATCTGGAACATGCCGAGGGTCCGGGTGCTGCGGATCAGCTCGAACGTCGTCGGGTCGTCGCGGGGCACGGCGTCGATGTCGACCTGCTCGCCGTCGACCCGGGCCACCTCGTCCATCGCGTGCGCGATCGCCGACTGCATCCGGATGCCGAGCAGGTCGAGCTTGAGCAGCCCCAGCTCCTCGACGTCGTCCTTGTCGAACTGGCTCATCGGGTAGCCGAGGTAGCTGTTCTCCACCGGGGTGCGGTCGAGCAGGGTGGCGTCGGAGAGCAGCACGCCGCACGGGTGCAGCGCGATGTGCCGGGGCAGCCCGTCGAGCCGGGAGACCAGGTCGAAGAGCAGGTCGAGGTCGCCGGTGCCGCCGCCCCGCTGGGACCCCATCCGGCTGGCCCGCAGCTCGGGGAGGTCGCGCAGCGCCGCGTGCACCTGGTTGGCCCGGATGTGCGGGAACGCCTTGGCCACCGCGTCGACCTCGGCCGGGGGCAGCCCCAGGGCCGCGCCGACGTCGCGGATCGCGTGCCGCACCCGGTAGGTGTCCATCATCGAGATGCAGCTGACCCGGGAGGCACCGAAGCGGTCGATCACCGCGTCGTAGACCTCCATCCGCCGGGCGGACTCGACGTCGATGTCGATGTCGGGCAGCTGGTGGCGCAGCGGGGAGAGGAACCGCTCCATCAGCAGGCCGTAACGGATCGGGTCGACGTCGGAGATGCCCAGCAGGTAGGTGACCAGGCTGCCCGCGCCCGAACCGCGCGCCGCGGCCCGCACCCGCAGCTCCTTGATCAGGGTGACCACGTCGGCGACGGTGAGGAAGTAGGACGGGTAGCCGAGGGAGTCGATCACCGCGAGCTCCTCCTCCAACCGCTCGCGCACCGCGGACGTCGGGGTCATCCCGCGGCGGCCGAACCCGGCCTCGCACCGGCCGCGCAGCACCTGCGAGGGGCCCATCCCCCGCTCGGCGGCGGTGGTGACCACGTCGAGCTCGGGGTGGCGCACGGTGCCGATGCCGAGGTCGGCCCGGATGTCGACGGCGCACTGCTCGGCGACCCGGGCGGTGGTCTCCAGCAGGTGGAGTGCCGCGTCCCGGTCGGGGCCGGCCAGCTCCTCGGCGAGCAGGGCCATCTCCTTGCCCGACTTCAGGTGCCCCTCGGCGGTGCGCCGGTCGACGTGCCGCTGCCCCAGCGGCACCAGCCGGCGGCTGGCGTCCAGGACGTCGGCGGTCGGGGCGTCGAGGGCGTCGACGTACCGGACGGCGTTGGTGAGCACCGCCGGCACCCCGGCCTCGGCGGCCAGCCGCAGCATGGCCTGCGCGCGGGACCGGTCGCCCTGACCGCGGTGGTGCACGACCTCGATGACCAGCTGCCCGGGGCCGAACACCGACCGCCAGGCGGCGAGCCGCGCGTGCGCCAGGTCGGCCCGACCGGCGGCCAGCGCCCGGCCCACCGAGGACCCGGGACCCAGCAGCGCCAGCAGCCCGGCCGAGTGCTCGCCGGCCAGGGTCAGCGAGCTCACCGGTTCCCCGCGGGTGCCGCCCAGGTGGGTGGCGCTGGTCAGCCGGCACAGCGACCGCCAGCCCGCGCCGTCCCGGGCGAGGAAGGTGACCCGCGGGGACCGCGGGTCGACGCTGGCCCCGCCACGGGCCGGGGACCGGCGGCCGGCGGGATGCGCGGCCCGGTGCCGGGCGGCGGCGGTGATCCGGCCCGGGGCCTGCTCCCCCGGCTCGCCGCCGGCGACCGGGTCGACGGCGAGGTCGACGCCGAACAGCGGGCGGATGTCGGCCGACCGGCAGGCCAGGGCGAACTTGACCGCTCCGTAGAGGCCGTCGCGGTCGGTCAGCGCGAGTGCCCGCATGCCGTGGTCGGCCGCCCGGGTGACCAGGTCGGCCGGGTGGTTGGCGCCGTGCCGCATCGAGTACCCCGAGGCGACGTGCAGGTGGACGAAGGGGTCGCTCACGGGGTGGTGCTCGAACCGGTGCTCGGGCCGGTGCGCCCGGGGCCGCGACGGCGCGAGCCCGGGTCGACCGCGCGCAGCCGGGGCGGTGATGCCACCGGGCGGGTGATCGCGGTCTCGACGACGCCGAGGAACGTGCGCACGTCCCGGACCAGGTCGTCGGCCTCCCGCTCGGTGACCGCGTGCGACAGCCCGGCCTCGGCCGCGGCGCGCTTGGCCGCGCCGGCGGCGAAGAACGCCGCCCACTCGCTCAGCTCCGGGGCGACCTGGCCGATCAGCACCCAGGCGCTGCGCGGCCGGCGCCGGCCCGGCTCGGGCTGGGTGCGGGCGGCCAGCACCGCGGCTGCGGCGCGGAGCGCGGCCAGGTGCGCGGTGGCATACCGCCAGCCCGCGTCGGGGCAGGCAGCCGCCTCGCCCAGGCCGCGGTGGGCCTGGCCCAGCAGCTGTGCCGCGGCGGTCGGCAGCGGCGGGGGCAACGGGAGCTCGCCCTGGGCCGGCAGGGCACGTGCGGCGCCCATCAGTCGTGCACCCGCACGAGCAGCCACTGGTTCGCCGTCGGCTCCCAGGACAGGTCGAACACCCCGGCGAAGCTCATCCGGGACCGCCCGGCGCGCACGGCCTCGAGCCGCCAGACCTGCCGGGTGGCCACCAGGTCGGCGGACGCGCCACCGCGCCCGGCGGCACCGGGCTGCCACCACGGTGCGGTCTCCACCCAGGAGTCGAGCAGCTCGCCCACCACGTAGCGGGTCTGCGCCCGCCAGAACTGGGCCGGCCCCGACGGCCCCTGCTCGACCTGCACCTCTTCACCGACGTGGCCACCGGCCCCGACGAGCACCCGGCTCATGACAGACTCCGCAACTCTCAGCCCCCACCTGCCGGCCCACGACCGGCCCGGCGGGGAAGCGCACGCCGTGCGGCGTGACGGCCCGGGCCGGTGAGCGGACCCACCGGTGTTCGAACAAGTGTTCGAACAGGTCTGAGTAGACCGGAGTCGCCGGGAGGCGTCAAGCCGGACGGGCGTGTCGTCATCCGTGTCGTTACAGCCACTGCACCGAGCTGCGCAGCCGCAGGCACACAGGGTCGACCGGTCCGCCGGGTGCAGGATGAACCGTGGCCGACACGCTCCGAGCTCCGCTCCCGGCCGAGCTCACCGGCGACCGCACCGCCCTCCGGCTGATCACGCCGGACGACTGGCCGGTGGAGGTGGCGTTGTCGGCGCTCCCGGACGTCCTGCGCTGGACGCGGTACCCGCCGGGCCTGGACGAGTCCACCGCCCGCGCCCGGATCGAGACGAGGGTGCGCGGGGCAGCGGCCGGCAGCGGTGGGCGCTACGTCGTCCGCGACTCCGCGGGCTCCACGGTCGGCACCGCCGGGATCGCGATGAACGGGCAGCACGACCCCGAGGTGTTCTACGCCCTGCTCCCGGCGGGACGGGGCCGTGGGCTCGCCACGGCAGCGACCCGTCGGCTCACCGAATGGGCACTGGACGTCGGCCACGACCGGGTGGTGCTGAAGACGATCCTGGGCAACACGGCCAGCGAGGCGGTCGCCCGTCGAGCGGGCTACGCACCGGTGGCGACGGAGACGGCGACGATCCGCGACGCCGCGGTGCGGCTCCGCCGGTGGGAGCGCCGGCCCGGCGACCGGGTGCACTGACGCGCCACCGTCCGGAATGCCCACCCGACCGCATCCCGGACGCGACCCGGCCCGGCGCGACCGCCCAGGAACGCTGCACCACCGACCGGAGCCCCCGCGGTCCCGGGTGGGGCGCCGGCCCGGAGCCGGTGGGAGGATCGCCAGCATGACGGCTGCGGAGACCCAGCACCCCCGGGTCGCCGAGGTGACGCGCCTGCTGCGCGAGGCCGGCGCGGCCGGTGAGGTGCGCGTGCTGCCCGACAGCGCCCGCACCGCCGCAGCGGCCGCGGCCGGGCTCGGCGTGGAGGTCGGTGCGATCGCCAACAGCCTGGCGTTCGACGTCGACGGCCAGCCGCTGCTGGTGCTGACCAGCGGCGCACACCGGGTCGACGAGGCCCTGGTGGCCGACCTGCTGGGCGTCCCCCGGATCACCCGGGCGACGCCTGCGTTCGTCCACGAGCACACCGGGCAGGCCATCGGCGGGGTCGCCCCGATCGGCCACCCGGCGCCGATCGGCACCCTGGTCGACGTGGAGCTGGCCCGGCACGCCCAGGTGTGGGCCGCGGCCGGGCACCCGCACACCGTCTTCCCCACCAGCTACGACGAGCTGCTGCAGCTCACCGCCGGCACCCCCGCGGAGGTGGGCCCCGGGCCCGACTCCCGGCCCGGCGACGACGAGGGGACCCCCCGATGACCGACACCACCCCCGCCACCCGCGTCATCGAGCTGCCAGCGGGCTGGATGCGCGAGCACCTGCACGAGGCGCTGGCCATCTACGGCGCCGCGATGGGCTACGGCGACTCCGTCGTCGCCGGCCGGTACGGCTACGCCGTCCAGCACACCGAGCGGCCCGGTTTCCGGGCGGTCGGCGCCTTCGCCGAGGGTCGCCGGGACGACGGCACGACCGGTGAGCGCCTGGTCGGCTTCGGCTACGGCTACCTGGTCGCCCCCGGTCAGTGGTGGCACGACCAGGTGCGCAACGCCCTGGACCGGCGCACGGCCAAGCAGTGGCTGCCGGGGGCCTTCGAGGTCTGCGAGCTGCACGTGCACCCGGACTCCCAGAGCCGGGGCCTGGGCCGCCAGCTGCTGCACGCCCTGGTGGCCGACCTGCCGTACCCGGCCGCGCTGCTGAGCACCCCGGACACCGACACCAAGGCCTTCCGGCTCTACCACGCCGACGGCTTCGTCGACCTGGCCCGCGACCACCACTTCCCCGGCGACCCGCGCCCGTTCGCCATCCTCGGCGCCCGGCTGCCGCTGGCCCGCCTCGTACCGAAGGACTGATCCCCGTAGCGACACCGGAGACACCCACCGCCGACACCGCCGTCGACGCCGTCGTGATCGGCTCCGGGCACAACGGCCTGGTCGCCGCCTGCCACCTGGCCCGGGCCGGGCTGCGGGTGGAGGTGGTGGAGTCCGACGAGGTGCTCGGCGGCGCGGTCTCCACCGTGGAGCGCTGGCCGGGCGTGCGGGTCGACCGCGGCTCGAGCGCGCACGTGATCATCCGGCACAGCGGGGTGGTCGAGGAGCTCGAGCTGGAACGGCACGGGCTGCGCTACGTCGACTGCGACCCGTGGGGCTTCGCGCCCGCGCCGGTGCCCGGTGACCCCGGCCCGGACGGCCGGCCGCTGGTCTTCTCCGTCGACCTCGACGCCACCTGCGCCTCGATCGCTGCCGCCTGCGGGGACGCCGATGCCGCGGCCTACCGCCGGTTCGTCGAGATCTGGGGCCCGCGCAGCGCCGCGGTGGTCAAGGCGTTCGGTGACCGGCCGAGCCCCGCGCGACTGGTCCGGCACCTGTGGCCGGTGGGCGCCCCCCGCCGCGGGCAGCCGCGCACCTCCGGCGGGGAGATCGCCACCGACTTCCTCGGTTCCGGCGACGCACTGCTGGACCGCTGGTTCACCAGCGAGCGACTCAAGGCGGCGCTGGCCTGGTTCGGCGCGCAGTCCGGCCCGCCGATGTCCGAGCCCGGCACGGCCGCGATGGTCGCCTGGGTGGCGCTGCTGCACGACGTCCCGCCCGGCCACCCGGTGGGCGGCTCCGGCGGGCTCACCCAGGCGCTGGCCGCCCGGCTGACCAGCGACGGCGGCCGGGTCACCCTCGGGGACGGCGCCGCGCGACTGCTGGTGGACGGCCCGGACGGCGACCGGCGGGTCACCGGCGTGCAGACGGTCTCCGGACGACGGGTCACCGCACCCGTGGTCGTCGCCGCCTGCCACGTGCTGGCCACCAAGGCCCTCGCCGGGGACGACGCCCCGCCTGCGCTCGCCGACGCCGACCCGCCGCTGGGCAACGGCTTCGGCCTGGTGCTGCGCTGCCAGACCGATGCGTTGCCGCAGTACCCGGGGGTGGGCAACGAGGCGTTACAGGGACTGCAACTGCTGTGCACCGACCGGGCGCAGCTGGCCCGGGCGCACGGCGACTGGCTGGCCGGCGAGCTCCCCCGGGAACCGGTGCCGCTGGCGATGTCGTTCTCCGCGAGCGACCCGACGCTGGCCCCGCCCGGCCAGCACGTGGTCACCATCTGGGGGCAGTGGTACCCCTACGAACTCGCCGACGGCTCGGACTGGGAGCAGATCGCCGACCGCGCCGCCCAGCAGCTGATCGCCGCGGTGGACCGGTACGCCCCCGGCTTCGCCGACTCGGTACAGCGGCTGTACGTACAGACCCCGCTCAAGCTGGAGCAGGAACTGTCGCTGCTGCGTGGCAACGTCATGCACGTGGAGATGAGCCTGGCCAGCATGTTCGGCTTCCGGCCCACCCCGGCGCTGTCCGGGCACCGGGTGCCCGGCCTGGGCGGCCTCTACCTGACCGGCGCCTCCACGCACCCCGGCGGCGGGGTGTCCGGCAACTCCGGGCGCACCGCGGCCCGGGTGGTGCTCGCCGACCGCCGTCCGGCGGCCCGGCTGCGGTCGGAGCTCGCCCGGAGGGTCCGCCGGAGGACGGCGGGATGACCGGCGCGGTCACCGCTGCCCGTGTCCTCCGCCGGCCGTCGGCCGGGTGGGTACCGCTGGTGTTCACCGTGGCCCTGCTCGGCACCGCGATCGCCTACCCGCTCACCGACGGCCCGGCCCGGAACGCGGTCAGCTGGGCGATCGTGCTGTTCGGCTCCGCGGCGGCGATCAGCCACGCCGCGGTCAGCCGGGGGCTGCGCACCGGTCTCGGCGTCCTGGTGCTGGTGGCCGTCGTCGCCGTGCTGTTCGAGGCGCTCGGCCTGGCCACCGGCTTCCCCTACGGCAGCTACACCTACAGCGACGTGCTGGGCCCGATGCTGCTCGGCGTGCCCTTCCTGGTGCCGCTGGCCTGGCTGATGATGGCCTGGCCCAGCTGGGTGGCCGCCCGCCGGCTCGCCCCGTCGTCCCGGCCGCTGCGGGTGCTGATCGCCGCCTACGTCTTCGCCGTCTGGGACGTCGTGCTCGACCCGCAGCTGGTCCAGGCCGGCTACTGGCGTTGGGCACACCCCAGCCCGGGGCTCCCCGGCATCGACACCGTGCCGCTGACCAACCTCGCCGGCTGGCTGTTCGCCGGCCTGGTGCTGATGACCGCGCTCGACCTGCTCGTCGCCCGCACCGCCCGCCCCGGCCCGCCGCGCGCCGGCGACGCCGCACCGCTGCTCATCCTGGGCTGGATGGTGCTCGGCGGGGCGCTCGCGCACGCCGGCTGGCTGGGCCTGCCCGGATCGGCGGTCTGGGGGGTGCTGCTGGCGCTGCCCGTCGTGGTCGCCCTCGTCGTCCAGCAACGGCGCCGGTGATCGCCGCCTGGCGGCGGCTGGTGCGGGTCTGCGCCGGCCTCTCGGTGCTGGCCGCGCTGCACGCGGCGGTCAACACCCGGCTGCTGCGCCGGCCACCGGCGCTGCCGCGCGCCACGGACCGGCGGGTCACCGTCGTCGTCCCGGCCCGCGACGAGGCCGAGCAGATCGAGGGCTGCCTGGCCGCCGTGCTCGACCAGCGGGGCGTTCGAGACCTCCGGGTCGTGGTGGTCGACGACGGCTCCACCGACGGCACGGCCGACCGGGTGGCCGCGGTCGGCGACGACCGGGTGCAGCTGGTGCCCGGCACACCCCTGGAGCCCGGCTGGCTGGGCAAGCCGCACGCCTGCGCCCAGGGAGCCGCCACGGCAGACGAGACCGACCTGCTGGTCTTCCTGGACGCCGACGTCCGGCTGATGCCCGACGCGATCGCCTCGGCCGCGGCCGTGCTCGAGGAGGCGGGGCTGGACCTGGTCTCCCCCTGGCCCCGGCAGCTCACCGGCAGCGTGGCCGAACGCCTGGTCCAGCCGCTGCAGCAGTGGCTGTGGGGCACCCTGCTGCCGTTGCGGCTGGCCGAGCGCTCGGCGCGGCCCTCGCTGGCCGCCGCCAACGGGCAGTTCCTGGTGGTCGCCCGGACGGCCTACGACCGGGCCGGCGGCCACGCCGCGGTGCGCGGCGAGGTGATCGAGGACGTCGCCCTGCTGCGGGCGGTCAAGGCCGCCGGCGGCCGCGGGGCGGTCATCGACGGCTCGACACTGGCCGCCTGCCGGATGTACGACGGCTGGCCGGGCGTCCGGGACGGCTACGGCAAGTCGCTGTGGTCGGCGGTGGGCGGGCGGCCGGCGGCGGCCACCGGGGCCGCCGCCGCACTCAGCGCCGTCTGGCTGCTGCCGCCGCTGGCCGCGCTCACCGGGTCCCGGGCCGGAACGGTCGGCTACGCCGCCGGGGTCGCCGGGCGAGCCGTCGTCGCCGCCCGCACCGGCAGCCGGGTCTGGCCCGACGCGCTGGCCCACCCGGTGTCGATCGCGCTGCTGGACGTGCTGGTCGCCCGCTCGGTGACCGGGCACCACCGCGGCACGCTCCACTGGCGCGGCCGGGCCCTGACCGCCGACCGCGCCGGCCACCCGGCAGCCCCGGCGGGCCACCCCTAGCCTGGGCCGATGGACCCTCGCGAGCTGCTCACCCTGCGCTCCTCCGAACGCGCCGCCCTCGTGCTGGTCGGCCTGCGCGGCGACTGGTAGCCCTACTGCTGCGCCCAGGCGGTCCGCCTGGCCCGGTCCCTGCCCCGGCTCACCGCCGCCGGCGCCGAGGTGGTGCTCGCCTCGGTCGACCCGCCCGAGGTCCAGCTCGGCATGAACGCCACCTGGCACCTGCCCTTCCGCTGGACCAGCGACCCGGACGGCGCCCAGCTGGCCCAGCCGCTGGACGCCTGGGACACGGCGGCCTCGATCTTCCGGCCGATCGTGGTGGTCGTGGCCCCGGACGGTCGCGAGGTGTTCCGGGAGCTGTCCCGGGACTTCACCGACCGCACCGACGACGAGCCGGTGCTCGCCGCGGTCGAGGGCCTCGGGCTGCCCGCGCTGCCACCGCCCGAGCCCTGGACACCGGTCGGCCTCACCCCGAGCCCTTCGGAGCGGGCGTTCCAGCCGCGGTCGTTCATCCCCTACTTCCGGGCCATCCGCTTCAACACGAAGGCGCTGAGCGAGCGCATGGTCGACGACACCGACCGCGACCAGCTGGTCACCGAGCAGCGGATGGCCGAGTCGTTCCTCGCCGCCTTCGACGAGTGGCGGGCCGAGCACCCGCCGGAGCCGAGCTGAACCCGCGGCGGCCGGGCGCGAGGATGTCCGGGTGACCGAGCAGAGCAGCCCACCGCGGGTGCACTTCGACCCCGCCGAGATGGCACCCGGCGCCTTCTACCGGGTGCTGAACTCAGTTGTCGTCCCCCGGCCGATCGCCTGGGTGTGCACCCGCTCGGCCGAGGGCGTGCGCAACCTCGCTCCGCACTCCTTCTACACGGTGGCCTGCGTCGACCCGCCCGTCGTCCAGTTCACCAGCGTGGGCCGCAAGGACTCGCTGACCAACGTCGAGCAGACCCGCGAGTTCACCATCAGCCTGACCCCTGAGGCGTTGTTCGAGCAGGTCAACGCCACCGCCACCGACTTCCCGCCCGACCAGGACGAGGCCAAGCACGCCGGGGTGCGGCTGGAGCCCAGCGAGGTGGTCGGCGTGCCCCGCGTGGCGGAGTCACCGGTGTCCATCGAGTGCGTGCTGCACGGCACGGTGTCCCTCGGCGACAGCACCGTCGTCTTCGGGCGGGTGGTGCACATCGCCGTCCACGCGGCCGCCGTCCGGGACGGCCGGCCGCGGATCGAGGAGCTGCGCCCGCTGGCCCGGCTGGGCGGCAACGAGTGGTCCACGATCGGTGACATCACGGAGATCCGCCGGATCCCCTACCGCGACTGGTCCGACGACCCCGCCATCGGCGAACGCCTCCGCGGCGGCTGACGCCCTCCGGCGGCCATGTTGGCGAACATGGCCGCCCAGACGCTGACGATCATCCGCGCAGGCCCTCCGTCAGGCGGCCATGTTGGCGAACATGGCCGCTCGGACGCTGACGGCCGGCCGATGAGGCCCTCCCCGGCGGCCATGTTGGCGAACATGGCCGCCGGGGACGGGGTCAGGCGGGGAGGAAGGGGGCGACCTCGTCGGCGGCGTCGGCGCCGAAGGCGTCGGCGAACCGGGCCAGGAACGACTCCCGGGACAGCGTGTACTCCTGGGTGCCGATCACCTCGACCGCGGCCGTGGCCACGGCCGACCCGACCTGGGTGGCGCGCTCGATGCCCAGCCCCCACTGCCGGGCGGCGACGAAGCCGGCGCGCAGCGCGTCGCCGCCGCCGGTCGGCTCGACCGGCTTGGTCTCCGGGACGGCGATGACGTCGATCGGCTCGGCGCCGGCCTGCTCCACCCGCACGCCCTTGGCCGCCCGCGTGGTCACCCAGGTGCCGACCCGGGAGAGCACCTCGGCGTCGTCCCAGCCGGTCTTCTGCAGCAGCAGGGCGTGCTCGTACTCGTTGGTGAACAGCAGGTCGGCGCCGTCCACCAGGTCGCGGATCATGTCGCCGTCGGCCCAGGCCAGCTGCTGCGAGGGGTCGGCGAGGAACCGGTAGCCACGCTCCCGGCACTCGTTGGTGTGCTGCACCATCGCGGTGGGATCGTTCGGGCCGACGATGACCAGGTCGACCGCGTCGATCCGCTTCTCCACCGGCGCCAGCTCGATGAGCGAGGCCTCGGACATGGCGCCGGAGTAGAACGAGGCGATCTGGTTGTTCGCCACATCGGTCGTGCAGGTGAACCGGGCGGTGTGCTTGAGCTCGGACCAGCGGACGCTGCCGGTGTCCACGCCGTGCCGGGTCAGCCAGGCGTCGTAGTCGTCGAAGTCGCTGCCCACCGCACCGACGAGCACCGGGCGCAGCCCCAGCTGGGCCAGGCCGTAGGCCATGTTGGCCCCCGCGCCGCCACGGTGCTGCACCAGGTCGTCGACCAGGAAGGAGAGGGAGACGTTCTCCATCTTCCCCTCGACGAACTGGTCGGTGAACTTGCCGGGGAAGGTCATCAGGTGGTCGGTGGCGATGGACCCGGTCACGACGACGGACATGGGCGGACTCTCTCCGTGCGGGGACGGCGGCCACGAGCAGGCCGCTCGACCCCGGGCAGGAACGCGCGCCGAGGCCCGTCCAGGGTAAGAGCGGCCAGCACCGGACCGCCCGCAGTCCCCACCCGAGAGGGTCAGTCGGCGAGCGCGCGGCGCAGCTGCACCCCGAGCTGCGCGGTCCCCAGCAGGCCGAGCAGGCAGCCCACCGCCGTCCCCGCGGTGACCACCAGCGCGGGGTCGACGACGGCGGCGGCGATGCCCGCCCCGCCGACGGTGAACCCGGCCATCGCCACCCGGGTGGGACGTTCCCAGACCGAGATCGCCCCGGTCTCCCGGACCCCGGCCTGGCCGGCCCGGGCCCGCAGGTAGTCGGGGAACCAGCACAGCGCCGCGAAGGCCGCGACCAGCCAGCCGGGGGCACCGGCCACCCAGAGGGCGAGGGCGTAGGCGACCTCGGTGAGCCGGTCGACCGCGGAGTCGAGCACGAAGCCCCGACGGGAGGCCCGGCCGCCGGCGATCGCCAGTGCCCCGTCCAGGGAGTCCAGCAGCCCGGACAGCCCGATGAGCAGCCCGGCGGCCACCAGCCAGGCACCGCCGGCCGCCGCCGGCCCGACTGCGGCGGCGGCCACGACGAGGCCGAGTGCGGTGACCGCCAGCGGGGACCACCGGGCCAGCGGGCGGGCCAGGGTGTAGGCCAGGGTCAGCCAGCCCCGCACCAGCCGGCTGTCGGCCGGGTCGGTGCCGCCGTGCCAGCGGGACCACGCCGCCAGGTACTCGTCGCGGGTCAGCACCGGTGCAGTCCATCACGACGCGGGCACGAGGTGGTGCCAGCAGGGACAGTGGGTGGGTGCTCGCCGGCCTCTCCCCCGCCCGCCGCCGTCTGGCGCTCGCCCTGCTGGCGGTCGTCGTCCTGGCCGTGGTGGCCGTCGCCGTGCCACTGCTGTCCGGCCGCGGGGACGACGCCCCCTCGGCCGCGCCCGACCAGGACGAACCCGGCCCGGTGCTGCTGGTGCCCGGGTACGGCGGCTCGACCCGCTCGCTGCAGGGCCTCGCCGACCGCCTGACCGCCGTCGGCCGCGACGCGAGCGTCGTGGCGGTGCCCGGTGAGGGCACCGGTGACCTGACCGCGTCGGCGGACGCGTTCGCCGCAGCGGTGGACGACGCGCTGGCCCGGACCGGTGCGGACAGCGTCGACGTGGTCGGCTACTCCGCCGGCGGGGTGATCGCCCGGCTGTGGGCGGCCGACGGTGGCGCCGAGCAGGCCCGCCGGGTGCTCACCCTCGGGTCGCCGCACCACGGCACCCGGGTGGCCGACCTGGCCACCTCGCTGGCGCCGTCCCAGTGCCCGGAGGGGTGCCAGCAGCTCACCACCGACAGCGACCTGCTCGCCCGGCTCAACGCCGGGGACGAGACCCCGGACGGGCCGACCTGGGTGTCGATCTGGACGACGGACGACACCACGGTGACCCCGCCGGAGTCCGCCCGACTGGACGGCGCGCTGGAGCTCCCGGTCCAGTCGGTGTGCGCCGACGCCCAGGTCGGCCACGGCCAGCTGCCTACCGACCCGCTGGTGCAGGCCATGGTGCTGGCGGAGCTGGCGGCCGGCCCGCCGGTGGAGCTCACCGCCACCGACTGCGCCCGGCTGCGACAGGGCTGAGCCGGGACGGTTGCGCCGGGCACCCACTTCGGGTGAGGCACAACCGAATGGGGCATGACCGGAAGTAGCTGGGTCATTACCGAGTGCGAGGCGCCAGGACGGCGCCGCTCGTGATCACGCAGCCACGGAGGCATCTCGTGCCCGGCACCACCACCCCGTCCCGCCCGCGCTGGGGCATCACCACCAAGATCGTCGCTGCGGTCGGCACCGCAGTGCTCGTCGCCGTCCTCGTCGGCCTGCTCGGCCTGCGCAGCCTGGGGCACACCGCGGACGCGACCACCCAGATGTACGACCAGGAGGTCATCGGCACCGCGCAGGTCGAGGCGGTGCGCTCGGACTTCTTCGCCGTCCGGCTGGCCGGCACCAACTACGCGGTGGCCACCACCGCGGCCGACCGGGCGAAGTACCTGCAGGCCCGGCAGGACGCCTACGCCGGGCTCGCCGCCGCGGCCGACAGCTACCTGGCGACCCACCCGTCGGACTCCGGCCGTGCGCTGATCGAGGCCGTGCTGGACGGCATCACCGAGTACCAGGCCGCGATGGTCGGGCTGGACGCGCTCGCCGACGCCGGCGACCTCGCCGGCTGGTCCGCCGCCCGCGAGTCGACCATCACCCCGATCGCGACCGAGATCATCGGGCAGATCAACGAACTCGCCGAGCAGCGCGCCACCAACGCCGCCGCGACGGCGGCCGCCGCGACCGAGGAGTACGAGCAGACCCGCACCGTGCTGGCGGTCGTCATCGTCCTCGGCGCGCTGGCCGCGCTGACCGCGGGCATCCTCGTCGCCCGGGCGATCAGCGGCGGCCTGCGCCGGCTGCAGGCCAGCGCGCAGGCCCTCGCCGCCGGCGACCTCACCCGGACCGCCGACGTCACCTCCCGCGACGAGGTCGGCCAGACCGCGGCCGCCCTGGACGGCGCTCTGGCCGAGCTGCGGACCGTGCTGTCCGCGGTGAGCGGATCGGCCGACGCCGTCGCCGCGAGCTCGGAGGAGCTCAGCGCCTCGGCCGCCCAGATCTCCGCCGCCGCCGAGGAGACGTCCGCCCAGTCCGGGGTCGTCGCCACCTCGGCCGGTGAGGTCTCCCGCAGCGTCGAGACCGTCGCGGCCGGCGCGGAGCAGATGGGCGCCAGCATCCGGGAGATCAGCTCGAACGCCGCCGAAGCGGCCCGCGTCGCCGCCAGTGCCGTGGCCGAGGCGCAGGCCACCACCGGGACGATCGAGGCCCTGGGCACCTCCAGCCAGGAGATCGGCGCGGTGGTCAAGACCATCACCTCCATCGCCGAGCAGACCAACCTGCTGGCGCTCAACGCCACCATCGAGGCCGCCCGGGCCGGTGAGGCGGGCAAGGGCTTCGCCGTCGTCGCCACCGAGGTCAAGGAGCTCGCGCTGGAGACCGCCCGGGCCACCGAGGACATCGCCCGCCGGGTCGAGGCGATCCAGGGCGACGCCGCCGGTGCGGTGACCGCGATCGGCCGGATCAGCGCGGTGATCGCCTCGATCAACGACTTCCAGCTCACCATCGCCAGCGCGGTGGAGGAGCAGACCGCGACCACGGCCGAGATGTCCCGGTCGGTGCAGGAGGCCGCCGGCGGGGCGGCGGAGATCGCCGGCAACATCACCGGGGTCTCGACGGCGGCGTCCTCGACCACCGGGGCGCTGGGCCAGACCCGGGCGGCGGTGGACGAGCTGGCCCGGATGGCCACCGACCTGCGCGCCGGCGTCCACCGCTTCACCTTCTGACCGTCAGGGCCGAGCCGACGACGCCTCGGCCCGCCGGCTCAGGAGGTGACGTCCTTGGTGGTGAAGTTGGCCCACGCCGCGCCGACCAGCACCACCACGTAGACCCCTTGCAGCGCCACCCCGCGGACGACGTCGCGCCACAGGATCGGGTCGCGGAACAGGTCGACGAAGGCCAGCCAGTACCGGGTGGGCAGGTAGGGCGCGAACGCCGACGCCGCGTCCAGGGTGAACAGCAGCGACGAGGCGATCAGCACCGCCAGCGCTCCCAGCGTCGCGCCCAGCGGGGAGTCGGTGAGGGTGGAGAAGAACAGCGCGAACGCGGCCACCCCGAGCATCGAGACGGTGACGTAGCCGATCGCCAGCAGCGTCCGACCGGCGATCTCCTGGCTGGTCAGCGTGGTGCCCGACAGCGCCGTCCCGCCGATCGGTGAGACGTCGAACAGCAGCTGCCCGGTCAGGTAGCCGACCGCGGCCACGACCACCACGGTGACCAGCACGAAGGCGATGACCGCGACGAGCTTGGCGACCAGCAGCCGGGTGCGTCCGGCCGGGCGGGCCAGCAGGTAGCGCAGCGTGCCGGCCTGCGCCTCCCCCGCGACCGCCTCCCCGGCGACGACGGAGACCGCGATCGGCAGGAACAGCGGCAGCACGATGGCCAGCGCCGCCAGGGGGTACAGCGTGCCGTTGGTCAGCACCGCGGAGAGGAACACCGGCCCCTCGCCCGGCCGCGGCGCCAGGTCGGTGAGGGCGAGCAGCACGGCGACGAGCACCGGCAGCCCGTTGAGCAGGCCGATCGTCACCCAGGTGCGGGGACGGCGGAACAGCTTGCGCAGCTCGACGGCGATCACCGGCGCCCCCGCTCCCCCGGCGCCTCCACCCGGTCGGCGCTGGTGCTCGCCGCGGCCAGCACCACCTCCTCCAGGGTCGGGCGTTCCAGCGCCAGGCCGGTGACCGGCACCCCGGCGGCGACCAGCGCGGCGTTGACCTCGGCCGGGTCGGCGCCACGCACCACGGCCCGGTCGCCGTCGGTGCGCAGCACCCGGCCGTCCAGGGCCGCCCGCACCCGCCCCGGGTCCGGGGTCTGCACGATCGTCGCGCCGGTGGGCGCGGTCAGGGTGGCCAGCTGGTCCTGCAGCACCAGCCGGCCGCGGTCGAGCACCCCGACCCGGGTGCACAGCTGCTCCACCTCGGCCAGCAGGTGGCTGGAGAGGAAGACCGTCGTCCCGCCGCGGTGCAGCTCCAGCAGCAGGTCACGGATCTCGTGGATGCCCTGCGGGTCCAGCCCGTTGGTCGGCTCGTCGAGCACCAGCAGCTCCGGACGGCGCAGCAGCGCAGCCCCCAGCCCCAGCCGCTGGCGCATGCCCAGCGAGTAGGCCTTGACCGGCTTGCGCCCGACGCCGGCCAGGCCGACCTGCTCCAGCACGGTGTCGATCCGGGCGGTGCGGGTGCGCCGTGACCCGCCGGGCCCGGCGGCGTCCAGCAGCGCCAGGTTCGCCCGGCCGGACAGGTGCCCGTAGTGCGCCGGGCCCTCGATCAGCGCACCGACCCTCGGCAGCACCCGGCGGGCGGCGCGGGGCATCGGCTCGCCCAGCAGCCGCACCTCGCCCCGGGTGGGCAGCACCAGGCCCAGCAGCATCCGCACGGTGGTGGTCTTGCCCGAGCCGTTCGCGCCGAGGAAGCCGTAGACGTCACCGGCCCGCACGTCCAGGTCGATGCCGTCGACCGCGCGCAGCTGCCCGTAGCGCTTGACCAGCCCGGCGGTCTGGATCACCGCCTCGCTCACCACGCCGGCACCAGCTCGGTCGCCGCGGCGGCCAGGGCGTCCAGTTCGACCGTGCCGGTGAGCAGCACCGGGCCGTCCTCGCCGTCCACCAGCATCAGGCCCAGCGGCCCGGCGGAGATGCGCACGCCCAAGTCGTCGACGACCGCGCCCGGCGCCCGGACCAGCGCGTCGCGCAGGCCGTCGGCGGCCCGTCCCGGCAGCGGGCTGACCGCGAGCAGGGTCACGCCGCGCCCGTAGAGCCCGACCGAACGCGGCGCTCCCTCGATGGTGCGGCGGTCCAGCCCGGCCAGCGCCGCCGGCAGCCGCACCCGGCGGCCGTCCTCCGCGGCGCGGACGGCGGACTGCAGCAGCTGGGCGTCCTGCCCCTCCCGCAGCTCGGCGTCGGCCGGTGGGTCGAAGGCGGTCACCTCGGCCGGCGGGGTGGTCGGCTCGAACTCCAGGAAGCTGGTGTCCAGCGCCGGCCGGTCGCCGTCGGCGCCGAAGACCTGCACCCGCAGCGGCACCCCACTGGCCTCGTCCACCCACACGTCGACCCGGCTCACCGACGACGCCGCGTCGGCCGGGCGCAGCCGCACGCCCAGCGCGTCCCGCCCGGCGACCCGCTCGGCGCCGACCCGGGTCAGCTCGGCGTCGGTGGCCTCCGACAGCAGCCGGCGGCCCAGGGCGCTGGGCAGCAGGTCCGGCGCGGTGGGCAGCGCCAGCGGGCTCGGTGCCGTCCGGGTGGCCACCGCCCGCTCCCAGGTCCAGGTCCAGGTGCCGCCCGGGTCGGCGTGCACCCCGGTCTCGCCGGTCGGTGCGACGACGTCCACCCGCCAGTCGGCCGGGCCGCGGTACCAGGCGCGCATCGTCGTCCGGTCGCTGAACAGGTCGGCTGCCGAGGTGAGCTGGTCGCCCACCGGCAGGTCGAGTCCGCCGGCGGACTGCGCGTACCCGGCGAACGGGACGTCGGCAGACGCCAGCACCGCCCGGCGCAGGTCGGCCGCGGGCGTGCCGGCGTCGGAGGCGGGCAGCGCGCCGATCACCGAGGGCAGCGCAAGGAGCACGGCGACCAGGCCCACCACCAGTGCCCAGCGGCGGGCTGCTCCGGTCCGCCGTCGAGCCACCCGGCCACGGTACGACGGCCCCGCCACCCCGGTGGTCGAGCGCGGTCAGGCCAGCGCCACGACCAGGCAGCAGGCGGCCAGCACCAGGCAGACCGGGGTCATCACCGCCCGCTCGGGCCGGCTGCGCGAGGCCGCGTTCACCAGCACGCCCAGCACGAAGTACCCGGTGAGCACCCAGACGGCCACCTCCAGCGCACGCCCGGCCGTGGGCGCCTCGACCGCAGCCCGGACCAGCACCCAGCCGAAGACGGCGTACAGCGCGATCGACACCGCGCTGCCGATCCGCAGCCGGCGCGGCAGCACGCGGTGCTGCCCGCCCCAGGCCAGCTGCCCGTACGGGCGGCCGGCAGCCAGCAGGGCCTGCAGCACGGCGAGCGCGGCCAGCACGACGACGGCCAGGATGGCGGCCCCGATGACCACGGCGGCACGGTAGCGGCCCGGCCGCCCCGGCAGCCGCGCCGACGTGCCGGTCCGTCGCGCTGGTCCTGCGGACCCGGGCCGCGGCACCTACGGTCGGACGCCATGGCCGCCCCGATCAGTGACGCCGTGGTCGTCGACGTGCTGCGCCGGGTGGACGCCGGCCTCGGCCCGCTCGTCCAGCGCCTCGGTCGCCCGCCGCGGCTCTCGCCCGCCGAGCGCGCCGACTGGTGGGCCGAGCAGGTCAGCCGGGTCGCCGCCGGGGTGTCGGCCGCACCGCGGTTCGCCGGCAAGGTCGCCGACCTGCTGCCGTTGCAGAACACCGTCGGCTCCGCCGTCCAGGCGCTGGTCGTGCTCGGGGTCGCCCGGGCGCACGGGGTCGATGAGCCGGCCGAGCGGGTGTCGCTGCTGGCCCGGGTGCTGCTGGACCGCGACCTGCCCGCCGACCGGGTGACCCCGCTGCTGGCGCGCAGCCGGGGCGTCTACCTGGACGAGGCGCTCGGCGCGGACCGCTCCGGCGCGGCCGGCGTCGCCCGCGGCATCTGGCGGGCCGCCCGCCTGCTCAGCCGGGTGGACGACGCCCTGGACGCCCGCCCGAAGGGCAAGCTGCGGCACCGCGCGCTGGCCCAGCTGCCGGTCGTCGGCGTGGTCGGTGGCTACGCCGCCGAGCGGGAGGGCCTGCGTCGCGCCGCCCAGGAGGCCGAGGAGCTGCTCAGCTGACCAGGTCGGCGCCGGCCAGGTTCGACCACACCTCACGCGTGGCGGTCGAGCGGTTCATGGTGATGAAGTGGATGCCCGGCACGCCCTCGGCCAGCAGTCGCCGGCACATCTCGGTGGCCACCTCGACCCCGTAGGCGCGCACCGCCTGCTTGTGCTCGGGGGTGTCGCCGTCCAGCTCGGCGAACCGGTCGGCCAGCTCGGTCGGGAACGCCTGCCCGGACAGCTGCACGATCCGGGAGATCTGCCGGGCGTTGGTGACCGGCATGACCCCGGCGACGACCGGGACGTCGCAGCCGCGCGCCGTCACCCGGTCGCGCAGCCGCAGGTAGTCCTCGACCCGGAAGAACATCTGGCTGATCGCGAAGTCCGCGCCGGCCCGGCACTTGGCCACGAACATGTCGGTGTCGCTGTCGAAGTCCACCGACCGCGGGTGCTTCTCCGGGAAGGCGGCGACGCCGACCGAGAAGTCGCCCATGCCCTTGATCAGCTCGACCAGCTGCGCGGCGTACTGCAGCCCCTGCGGGTGCGCCGTCCACTCGGCCTGCGGGTCGGCGCCCGGCGGGTCGCCGCGCAGCGCGAGCAGGTTGCGCACCCCGGCGTCGGCCAGCCGGCTGACCACGTGCCGGAGCTCGGCGATGCTGTGGTCGACCGCGGTCAGGTGCGCCATCGGCAGCATCGTGGTGTCGGTGGCGATCCGCTCGGTCACCGACACGGTGCCCTCGCGGGTCGACCCGCCCGCCCCGTAGGTCACCGAGACGAACGAGGGCCGTAGCTGCTCCAGCTGGCGCAGCGCCGTCCACAGCTGCCCCTCGGCCGCCGCGTCACGCGGCGGGAAGAACTCGAAGGACCAGGTGGGCTGCTCGGACTGCAACAGCTCGCGCACGGTGCCGGTCATGACAGGCGAGAGTACGGGGCCGCGGCCCCACATCGGGCTCACCTCACCCGATCGGAGTCGCACACCGCCGAGTTGGGCAATACTCGCCGTGTGACAGCAGGGACGCAGCAGCGCGACTCCTCCGCCGACGGCCTCCTCGCCCCGGTCCTCGAGGCGGCCGATCTCGGCCGTCTCCGGGGTGCGGTCGAGACGGCGTTGCGGTCCTTCCTCACCGAGCAGCGGGAGACGCTGGCCAACATGGCCGCCGAGCTCGTGCCGGTGGCCGACGAGGTGGCCGCGGTCGCCGGTGGCGGCAAGCGGCTGCGCCCGGCGTTCGCCTACTGGGGGTGGCGGGCCTTCGTCGACAGCGAGGACCCGGCCGCCGAGGCCGATGACGCCGTGCTGCGCGCCGTGGCTGCCCTGGAGCTGGTGCACAGCAGCGCCCTGGTGCACGACGACGTCATGGACGCCGCGGTGACCCGTCGCGGCCGGGCGGCCACCCACGTCGGGTTCGCCGACCGGCACGACGGCGACTCCCTGGACGGCGACCCGGCGACCTTCGGCGTGGGCGCCGCGATCCTGGTCGGTGACCTGGCACTGGTGTGGTCCGACGAGCTGCTGCGCCGCTCGGGCATCTCCGCCGGCGCGCTGGCCCGCGCCCGCCCGGTCTGGGACACCATGCGCACCGAGGTCACCGCCGGCCAGTACCTGGACCTGCTGCGCGCCGCCGGCGGGCTGCCGGGGCCGGCCGGTGCGCTGGCCGTGGCCCGCTACAAGAGCGCCGGCTACACCGTCCAGCGGCCGCTGCAGCTGGGCGCCTCGCTGGCCGCCGCCGGCCCCGAGGCGCTGGAGGTCTGCACCGCCATCGGGCTGCCGCTGGGTGAGGCCTTCCAGCTCCGGGACGACGTGCTGGGCGTGTTCGGCGATCCCGCGGTCACCGGCAAGTCCGCCGACGACGACCTGCGCGAGGGCAAGCGCACGCTGCTGGTGGCCCTCACCGAGGAGGCCACGGACGGCGACGGGCGCGCCCTGCTCGCCGGCGCCCTGGGCAACTCCGCCGCGGACGGCGACCAGTTGGACGAGGTGCGCTCGCTGATGACCCGCACCGGCGCGCTGGACCGGGTGGAGGAGCGGATCGCCGCGCAGACCCGGGCCGCCCGCCGGGCGATCGCCGACGCGCCGCTGGCCGCCGACGCCTGCCGCGCGCTGGACGCCCTCGCCGTCGCCGCCACCAGCCGCGCCGCGTGAGCCCGCTGCTGGACCGCCCACTGCGCACCGTCCCCGGGCGCACCGACCGGGTGGTCGTCGTGGGTGCCGGCCTGGCCGGGCTGTCCGCGGCGCTGCGGCTGCGCGGCGCGGGCCGGGAGGTCACCGTCGTCGACCGCTGCCCCGGGCCCGGCGGGCGGGCCGGTGTGGTCGGCCGGGCCGGCTACACCCTGGACACCGGCCCCTCGGTCTTCACCGCGCCGGAGCTGATCGAGGAGACGTTCGCCGCCGTCGGTGAGCGGATGGCCGACCGGCTGACCCTCACCCCGCTGGACACCACCTACCGGGCGCAGTTCGCCGACGGCTCGCACCTGGACGTGCACGCCGACCGGTCCGCGTTCGCCGCCGAGGTGGAGCGCCTCTGCGGGCCGGGTGAGGCCGCCGCGCTGCTCCGCTACCTCGACGACCTCGCCGAGCTGTACCGGCTGCAGCTGCGCACCTTCATCGACCGCAACCTGGACTCCCCGCTGGACCTGCTGGGCCCCGAGCTGCTCACCCTGGTCCGCCGCGGCGGCTTCCGCCGGCTCTCCAAGCACGTCGAGGCGGCGTTCACCGACGACCGGCTGCGCCGGCTGTTCAGCTTCCAGGCCCTCTACGCCGGCGTCTCGCCGTTCCGGGCGATCGCCGCCTACGCCGTCATCGCCCAGCTGGACATCGGCGCCGGCGTCTGGCACCCGCAGGGCGGGATCGGCGCCGTCCCCCGGGCGATGGCCGCGGCCGCCGCCGACGCCGGGGTGGAGTTCCGCTACGACACCGACGTCACCGAGCTCGACCTGGCCGGCGGGCGGGTCACCGGCGTCCGGCTGGCCGGCGGCGACCGGCTGCCCGCCGACGCCGTCGTCGTCACCGCCGACGCCCCGCACCTGCTGGTGCCCGGCGTGCGCGGCCCGCGCCGGCCGGTCTACTCACCGTCCTGCGTGGCGCTGCACCTGGGCGTGCGCGCCGAGCTGCCCGGGCAGGCGCACCACACGATCAGCTTCGGCCACGCCTGGCAGCAGGTGTTCGACGAGCTGACCCGGACGGGGAGGCCGATGAGCGACCCCAGCCTGCTCATCTCCATGCCGTCGGTGACCGACCGCTCGCTGGCGCCCGAGGGCGGCCAGGTGCTCAGCGTGGTCGCCCCGACGCCGAACCTGGACCCGCGCAGCGGCGGCAACGACCGGCTCGACTGGCCGGCGCTGGCCCCCCGCTACCGGGAGGAGCTGCTGACCACCCTGGAGGCCCGTGGCTGGACCGGCGTGGGCGAGGCGATCGAGGTGGAGAGCATGCTGACCCCGCTGGACTGGGCGGCGCAGGGCATGGCCGCCGGCACGCCGTTCGCGCTGGCGCACACCTTCGGGCAGACCGGCCCGTTCCGGCCGTCCACGCTGCCGCGCAGCGGCCCGGAGAACGTGGTGCTGGCCGGCTCGTCGGTGCAGCCGGGCGTCGGCGTCCCGATGGTCGTGATCAGCGGCCGGCTCGCCGCCGAGCGGATCACCGGGGTGCGGGCGTGACCGCCGTCCCGCCGCCCGGCCGGGCCGAACAGCAGGCCCGGCTGGACGCCGCCTACGCCGTCTGCCGCGGCATCGCCGCCGAGCACGGCAAGTCCTACTTCCTGGCCACCCGGCTGCTCACCCCCGACCGCCGACCGGCCGTGCACGCGCTGTACGCCGCCGCCCGGGTGGCCGACGACATCGTCGACGTCGGCGCCGACCTGCCCGGCCGCGACCCCGAGGGCGAGCTGCTGGCCTGGTCCAAGGCGGCGCTGGAGGAGGTCGAGGCCGGCTGGTCCGACGACCCGGTGCGGCTGGCGCTGGTGCACACCTACCGGCGGTACGACATCCCGCTGGAGCACCTGGTCGACTTCCTGGCCGCGATGACCAGCGACCTCGACGTCGACGGCTACGCCGACCTGGCCGCCCTGGACCGGTACATGTGGGGCTCGGCGTCGGTGATCGGCCTGCAGGTGCTCCCGGTGCTCGGCACGGCACCCGGCGTCGCCCGGGAGGAGGCCGCACCGCACGCCATCGCGCTGGGCGAGGCCTTCCAGCTGACCAACTTCCTGCGTGACGTCGCCGAGGACGTGGACCGCGGCCGGGTCTACCTGCCCGCCGACCTGATGGCCGCGCACGGGGTCACCCGCGAGCAGCTGGCGGCCAAACGGTTCGACGACCGGTTCCGCCAGCTCATGCGGGAGATGGTCGAGGTGGTCCGCCGCCGGTACGACGACGCCGCCCCCGGCACGCCGATGCTGGCCCCGGAGTCGCGGGACTGCGTCCGGGCCGCCACCGACCTGTACGGCGGCATCCTCACCGAGATCGAGCGCGCGGACTACCGGGTGCTGGACCGCCGGGTGTCGGTGTCCAAGCCGCGGCGCCTGGCGGTGTTCGCCCGCCGGTTGACCGCCGCCCAGCTGGCCAGGGTGAGCAGCACCAGGGCGAAGCCGAACAGCAGGTCCTCCACCGGGGCGTAGGCGATCCGCGGACCCCAGATGGTGTCCGGGTCGTAGGTCACCACGTCCAGCCCGGTGAGCACGCCGTTCATCAGCAGCTGGAAGGTGATGACGATGGCGTAGGCGACCCAGAACACCGGCCGGGTCACCAGCCGGGTGCGCAGCACCGCCAGGTCCACGACCAGGACGGCGACCAGCACCACCACCGCGATCTGCGAGTAGGTCATCGCCGGCCCACCTCCTCGTCCCGCAGGGCCTCCTCGGCCGGGTAGCCGGCGTCCCAGCCGGTCACCTTGCGCACCGCCTCCAGCGCCAGCACCGCGCACACCGGGACGACGAGGAAGAAGAGCACCTCCTCCACCGGGATGCCACCGGGCAGCCGGACGTCGATGGTGCGGGTGCTGCTGTAGTCCCAGTGGCCCTCGGCGATGGCGTACAGCACCCAGACCACGAAGACGACGAACTCCGGCACGACCGCCAGCAGCAGCCGGCGCCAGCGCGCGTAGACCCGCACGCCCAGCAGCAGCTCCAGCGGCGCGGTCACCACGAGGCAGCCGACCAGCAGCGCGAGGTAGGTCAGGTGCCCCATCGGCCGGCGACTACAGCGCCAGGGCCTGGGCCCGGCGGGTGACCTCGGTGTGCCGGTCGTCCCGCAGCGCCTGGACGGGGGTGCCCGGCAGCGAGTCGTCCTCGCGGAACAGCCACTCGAAGGCCTCCTCGTCGGTGAAGCGACCGTCGTAGAGGACGGTCAGCAGACCGGGGAGGTGCTTGAGGATCGCCCCCTCCTGCACGAAGTCGACCGGGATCTTGCTGTTGCCGCTGCCGGGGACCGCCATGAGCTTCCGCTCGGCGATGAGCTGACGGACCTTGTTCGTCGAGACGCCGAGCTGCTGGGCGACCTCGGCAGGGGTGAGCGTGTCCACCCCGTCAGCCTAGGTCGGCCGCCGGCCCGCCCGCCGGGGCGTGGTCCGTCAGGGCCGCGCCGTGGTCCGCCCGGGGCGGGAGCGGCGCCCGGCCACACCCCGCCGCCGATCACGGAACCCCGGCGACGGGGCGGCAGGTTCCCTAGGCTGCGGCCATGGCGCGCAGCGACGGCCCGGCGCAGGCTCCCCGGCTCAGCCAGCCGCAGCGCACGGCCGGGGAGACGGCGACCCCGGACGACCCGGGCCGCGAGCCGCCGTTCCTGGACCTCGACGCACTGGAGGCCCGGGCCCGGGAGGTGCTGCCGGGCGATGTCTTCGACTACTACGCCGGCGGCGCCGGCACCGAGACGACGCTGGCCGAGGCGCCGGCCGCCTGGCGGGCCTGGCGGCTGCGCCCGCACGTGCTGCGCGGCGTGACCGCGGTCCGGCTGGGCACCACCCTGCTGGGCACCGAGGTGGCGACCCCGATCGGCGTCGCGCCCTGGGCCCACCAGGCCCTGGCCCACCCGGACGGCGAGCTCGGCACGGCCCGGGGCGCGGCCGCGGCCGGTGCGCTGATGACCGTCTCGACGAGCGCGAACACCGCCCTGGCCGACGTCGCCGCCGCCACCCCGGCCGGGCCACGATGGTTCCAGCTGTACCGGCTGCACTCCCCCGCCCACACCGACGACCTGGCCCGCCGCGCCGGGCAGGCCGGCTACCGCGCCCTGGTGCTCACCGTCGACCTGCCGGTGCTCGGCCGCCGGCACCGCGACCTGCGGCACGACTTCGCGCTGCCCGCCGGGCTGCCGCTGGCCAACCACCCGCCGGCGGCCGGCGGCCCACCGCTGCCGGCCGCCGAGACGCCCACCTGGACGTTCGCCGACATCGGCCGGTACGCCGAGCTGTCCGGGCTGCCGGTCGTGGTGAAGGGCGTGCTGCGGGGCGACGACGCCGCGCGGTGCGTGGCCGCCGGGGCCGCCGCGGTCTGGGTGTCCACCCACGGCGGCCGGCAGGCCGACCCGGCGATCGCCAGCGCCGAGGCGCTGCCGGAGGTGGTGGCCGCGGTGGGCGACGAGGTCGAGGTCTACGCCGACGGCGGCATCCGCACCGGCTCCGACGCGCTCACCGCGCTGGCGCTGGGCGCCCGCGCGGTCTTCCTCGGCCGGCCCACCGCCTGGGGGCTGGCCACCGGTGGTGCCGACGGCGTGGCGCGGGTGATCAGCGGGCTGACCGAGGAGCTGGCGCACACCATGGCCCTGTGCGGACTGGACGACGTCGCGGCGGTCCCGCAGGACACCGTCGTCCGGGCACCGTGGCCGGGCCGCTGAGCCCCGGGCTGCCGAGCCCCGGGCCGCCGAGCCCCGAGCCGCTGAGCCCCGGGCCGCTGAGCCCCGGGCCGCTGACCTCCACGCCGTCGAGCCCCGGGCCGCTGAGCTGCCTGCCGCCGGTGCCGGGACAGCCGGGCTCCGGTCCGCTGGCCACCGGGTCGGCGCGCCGTCCGGCCACGGCCGTCCCACTGGCCACGTCCAGCACCCGGCGACCAGACCCCCAGACCCCATCCGTCCACCTGGTCACTCCCGGTCACCGGTGTCCAGACCGTGACCTCGTCGTCCGCGTCGCTGGGTCCACGAGGCCCGATCCGCTCCTAGACTCGCCCCCGTGGAGACCGTCGTGACCGACCCCGTGGTCGGCCTCGTCCTCGAGGGGCGCTACCGCCTCGAGGAGCGCCTGGCGCGCGGCGGCATGTCCACCGTCTACGCCGCGACCGACCTGCGGCTGCACCGCACCGTGGCGGTCAAGGTGATGGCCGAGCACCTGGCGCACGACCCCGCCTTCGTCGACCGGTTCACCCGTGAGGCGCGGGCCACCGCGATGCTCAGCCACGTCAACGTCGTCTCGGTCAGCGACCAGGGCAGCGACCAGGGGCTGGTCTACCTGGTGATGGAGCTGGTCCGCGGCCGCACGCTGCGCGACCTGCTGCAGGCCCGCGGCCGGCTCACCGTCGGCGAGGCGTTCGCCGTGCTGGAGCCGGTGCTGGCCGGGCTGACCGCCGCGCACCGGGCCGGCATCGCGCACCGCGACGTCAAGCCGGAGAACGTGCTGATCTCCACCGACGGCCAGGTCAAGGTGGCCGACTTCGGCCTGGCCCGCGCCGTCGCCGGCACCGGGCAGACCAGCCACACCGGCGGGGTGCTGATCGGCACCGTCGCCTACCTCTCGCCCGAGCAGCTCGAGCGCGGCCGCAGCGACGCCCGCAGCGACGTCTACGCGGCCGGCGTGATGCTCTACGAGCTGCTCACCGGCCACCCGCCCTACGCCGGGGACACCCCGCTGGCGGTGGCCTACCAGCACGTGCACCACGACGTCCCCGCACCGTCGGCCGAGGTCGCCTCGGTGCCCTGGCAGGTCGACGAGCTGGTCACCCGCACCACCCGGCGCGACCCGGCGGCCCGCCCGCTGGACGCCGGCGCCTTCCTGGCCGAGCTCACCGACGTGCGCGCCGACCTGGGCCTGGCCCGGGTGCCGGTGCCCACCGGGCGCCCGGCGGACAACCCGACCGCCACGCTGCGGCCGACCAACCGGCCCACCGCCCCGCGCCCCCGGCAGCCCAGCTCGCCGGGCCCGCGGGACGGCGACCCGCGCACCGAGGTGCTCGGCGGGATGCGCCCCGGCCGCGGCACCACCGTGCTGCCGGGCACCGGCGCCGGGGCCACCACGCACGTCGGCGGTGCCCGGCCGGCGCCGGTCCGCCCCGGGGTGCCGTCGCACATCCGCCGCCGCCGGGCACGGTTCGCCCTGGCCCTGGTGCTGCTGCTCGCGGTCACCATCGCCGCCATCGGCTGGTGGCTGGGCTCCGGGCGCTGGACCGACGTCCCCGACCTGGTCAACCAGGACCAGGACACCGCCGTCGGGATGCTGCAGGAGGCGGGGCTGGACCCGGTGTTCGGCGAGGAGCAGTTCAGCGAGGACGTGCCCGCCGGCGTGGTGATCTCCGCCGAGCCCGCCGCCGGCGCGGAGGCCATCCGCAACTCCGACGTCGAGCTCGTCGTCTCCAAGGGGCCTGAACGGTTCAGCGTCGACCCGGCGCTGGTGAACCAGCCGCTGGAGGCGGTGCAGGCGGCGCTGGAGGGCGTGCCGGTGGCGCTGCTGTCCCGCGAGGAGTTCGACTCCGACGTGCCGGCCGGCAGCGTCATCGCCTTCGAGCCCGCCGCCGGCGCCCCGCTCAAGCGCGGCGAGACCGTCACCGCGGTGGTGTCGCAGGGCCGCGCGCCGGTCGACGTCCCCAACGTGGTCGGCCAGTCCCCGGACGCCGCGCAGGACAACCTGGAGCAGCTGGGCTTCACCGTCTCCCGGGACGAGGGGCGCAGCGCCGAGGTGTCCACCGGTGCGGTCATGGCGGTCAGCCCGGGCCCGGGCGACGGCGCCCAGCCCTACGGCAGCGACGTCACCATCACCGTCTCGATCGGCGTCCCGCAGGTCACCGTGCCCGACGTCCGCGGTCAGTCCGCGGAGGAGGCGACCGCCGCGCTCGAGGCGGCCGGGCTGCAGGTGCAGAGCGAGACGTTCATCGCCGGTGACCGCGTGTTCAACCAGAGTCCCAAGGCCGGCGAGGTCGTCGACCAGGGCAGCACCGTCCGCATCCTCATCAGCTTCGGGTGACCTCCTCCTCGTGACCTCCGCCAGCACCGCTCTGCTCTCTGCCGACCCCCCAGCCACCGCACCGCCGCCCATCGGGGCGCACATCCAGATCAAGGGCGGCCTGGCCAAGGGCGGCCTGGCCTACACCGACGCCGTCGGCGCCCGCGCCGTCCAGGTGTTCGTCGGCAACCCCCGCGGCTGGAGGCCCAGCGCCGGCGACCCGGCGCAGGACGCCGCCTTCACCGCCGGCTGCGCCGAGCGCGGGGTGCCCTCGTTCATCCACACGCCGTTCCTGGTGAACGTGGGCTCGCCGAGCGAGGCGACCGTGGCGCAGTCGATCGCCACCATCGAGCACAACCTGGCCCGCGGCGCTCAGCTCGGCTGCGCCGGGGTCGTGGTGCACGCCGGGTCGGCGGTCGGCGAGGACCGCTACGAGGCGGCGCTGACCCAGCTGCACGAGCGGCTGCTGCCGGTGCTGGAGACACTCCCCGAGAGCGGGCCCCGGCTGCTGATCGAGCCGACCGCCGGTGGCGGGAAGTCGCTGGCCGCGACGGTGCAGGACCTCGGCCCCTACCTCGCGGCGCTGGAGCAGCACCCGGCGGTCGGCATCTGCTTCGACACCTGTCACGCCTGGGCCGCCGGGCACGACCTGGCCACGCCCGGCGGGATGGCGGCGACCCTGGACGCGCTGACCGCGACCGTCGGCCCGGGCCGGCTGGGCCTGGTGCACGCCAACGACTCCCTGGACGCCTGCGGCTCGACCCGGGACCGGCACACCACGATCGGCGCCGGTTCGATCGGCGCCGCCCCCTTCGCCGAGCTGCTCACCCATCCGGCCATGGCCGGGATGCCGGTCGTGGTGGAGACGCCCAGCGCGGACGACGGCCACGCCAGGGACATCGCGTTGCTGAGCGCGCTGCGCGACGGGACGACGCTGCCGGACTGACCGGCGCGACGCGCCCGGACGTCGTAACGCGCCGCACACAATCGATTGCACGCGGTTTTCTCTTCCGCCACGTGAACCGTCCGGCTTCACTCTCCGTGTCTGCGTCGCACCTCACAGTGCGACTCCCCCGGACCGAGGAGAACCGACCGTGCACATCCGAAGGACTCTGGTCACCGGCACCGTCGCCGCGCTGACCGTCGCCGGCCTCGGCGCGACCACCGGCACCGCCGCCGCCGCTCCCGCCGCCCCGCTGGACACCTACATCGTGAGCCTCGTGCCCGGCTCTCCCGCGGCCGCCATCGCCGCCCAGGCCGCCCAGCGGTTCGACGGCGAGGTCGAGCACGTCTACACCGCCGCACTCACCGGCTTCGCCGTCGAGCTCCCGACGGCCGTGGCCGGCCGGCTGGCCACCCTGCCCGGCGTCGCCGCGGTGGAGCGGGACGCCCCGGTGCAGCTGGAGGCCACCCAGACCCGCGCCACCTGGGGGCTGGACCGCACCGACCAGCGGGCGCTGCCGCTGTCGGGCTCCTACAGCTACACCGCCACCGGCGCCGGGGTCACCGCCTACGTCATCGACACCGGCATCCGGCTCTCGCACGCCGACTTCGGCGGCCGCGCGGTCTCCGGCTACGACGCCATCGACGGCGGCAGCGCCGACGACTGCAACGGCCACGGCACGCACGTCGCCGGCACCGTGGGCGGCACGACCCACGGCGTCGCGAAGGGCGCGCGCCTGGTCGCGGTCCGGGTGCTGGACTGCGCCGGCAGCGGCAGCAACGCCGGGGTCATCGCCGGCATCGACTGGGTCACCGCGCACCACACCGCCGGCGCTCCCGCGGTGGCGAACATGAGCCTGGGTGGAGGCATCAGCACCGCCGTCGATGCGGCCGTGCAGCGGTCCATCGCCGACGGCGTCACCTACGCCGTGGCCGCCGGGAACGGCGATGCCCGGGGCGTCCCGCAGGACGCCTGCGGCGGCTCGCCGTCGCGGGTGGGCGCGGCCCTGACCGTCGGCGCGACCGACCGGAACGACGCCCCGGCCTCGTTCAGCAACTACGGCAACTGCGTGGACCTGTTCGCCCCTGGCGTGGGCATCATCAGCGACTGGTACACCGGCAACACCGCGACCAACACGATCAGCGGGACGTCGATGGCCACCCCGCACGTGGCCGGTGTCGCGGCGCTGTACCTGCAGGGCAACCCCGCGGCGTCCCCGGCGACGGTGTCGGCGGCGATCACCGCGGGGACCACCAAGGACCGGGTGTCCACCACCCGGACGGCGAACAACGACCTGCTGTTCAGCGCCTACTGACCCGGCGCCTACCCACACCCCGGGGCCGGGCCGTCCGCTGCGCGGGCGACCCGGCCCCGGCATCCGGGGGTCGGGCGTACAGGTCAGACGATCAGGCTCAGCACCCAGGCGATCGCGAAGCCGACGACGCCGATCAGCGTCTCCATCACCGTCCAGGTGCGCAGGGTGGTCTTCACGTCCATCTCCAGGAACCGGCCCACCAGCCAGAAGCCCGAGTCGTTGACGTGGGAGAGCACGGTGGCACCACAGGCGATGGCGATGACGACGAGGGCGGTGTCCAGCCGGGACAGGTCACCCTCGGCCACCGCCGGCGCGATCAGGCCGGCAGTGGTCAGCAGCGCCACCGTCGCCGAGCCCTGCGCCACCCGCAGGCAGGTGGCGATCACGAAGGCGGCGACGATGACCGGCAGGCCGATGGACTCCAGGCTGTCGGCCAGCGCGGTGCCGATGCCGCTGGCCCGCAGCACGCCACCGAACATCCCACCGGCACCGGTGATCAGGATGATCGCTGCGACCGGCCCGATGGAGGAGTTGAGCAGGTCCTCGGTCTCGGACCGGGAGAAGCGCTCCCGGCTGAGCACGGCCGCCGCCACCAGCAGGGTGATCAGCAGCGCCACCGGCGTCTGGCCGAGCAACGTCACCCAGTCCAGCCAGCCGGCGTCCTCGTCGACCGCGCCGGCAGTGGCCAGGGTGTTGAAGCCGGTGTTGAGCAGGATGAGCACGAGCGGCAGGAGCAGCAGGGTGAGCACGGTGCTGAACTTCGGCGGACCGGTGCGGGTGGCGGTCGCGGTCGCCGTCCCGCCGGCCGCGGTGGCGCCGCCGCCGTCGCGCGGGCCGTCCGGGTCGTCGGCGTCGCTGTCGACCCGGGAGTCGTCGGCCTCGGACTTCCGCCCGGCCAGGGTCGAGGGGATCGAGACCGGCACGCGCCGGCCGATCCACTGGCTGAACAGGTAGCAGGAGATGAACCAGGTCGGCAGCCCGACGACGAGGCCGACGATCACCAGCAGGCC
Organism: uncultured Modestobacter sp.; assembly: GCF_947486615.1. Classification (GTDB taxonomy): domain Bacteria; phylum Actinomycetota; class Actinomycetes; order Mycobacteriales; family Geodermatophilaceae; genus Modestobacter. The sequence continues at coordinate 152,494 of NZ_CANKUD010000006.1, read as the reverse complement.
GATGTCGGCGCCCAGGATGTCGCCGGCGCCCACCGGACCGGGGTGCGGGGGCACGAAGGCGTGCATGACCGCGAACGCACCCGCCGAGGGCAGCGCGTAGATGAGCACCGACCCGCCGAACTGGCGGGCGACGCTGAAGATGATCGGCAGGAAGACGACGAAGCCGGCGTCGAAGAAGATCGGGAAGCCGAACAGCAGCGAGGCGACGCCGAGGGCCAGCGGCGCCCGCTTCTCCCCGAACCGGTTGATCATCGAGTCGGCGAGCACGGTGGCGCCGCCGGTGACCTCCAGCAGCTTGCCGATCATCGCGCCCAGGCCGACGAGCAACGCGACACTGGCCAGGGTCGAGCCGAACCCGGCGAGCAGGGTGTCGATGACGTCACCGACCGGGATCCGGGTCGCCAGCGCGGTCAGCAGGCTGACCAGCACCAGCGCCACGAACGCGTGCACCTTGAACTTCATGATCAGGACCAGCAGCACGGCGACCGCGGCCACCGCGATCAACAACAGGGGCGTGGTACCCAGGGCGGGTTCGACTTCTGGCACGGGGGACCTCTTCGTGTCGACGGCGACGCGGTCTCGCCCGCGGCCGCGGACGAGGGCCCCACTGTCTCAGTCATGATCACCCGAGCGCGAGTCGTCGCCCGTCTCGGTTCGGACTCGGGACGGGCTGCCCCGGGCCTCAGCGGCCGGCGAGGTCCCCGATCACCTGGGTGAGCACCTTCGCCGCGTGCTCCACCCCGGCCCGGTCGACGTCCAGGTGGGTGACCAGCCGGACCCGCCGGGCGCTGACCTGGCCGACCAGCACACCCTGCGCCCTGGCCGCCTCGGCCACCGCCGGGGCCGGCACGTCGTCGACGACCACCATGTTGGTCTCCACCGTCGCCGGGTCCACGCCGAGGCGCTCGGCCAGCAGCCGGGCGTGCTCGTGGTCCTCGGCCAGCCGGTCGAGGTGGTGGCCCAGGGCGTACGCCGCCGCAGCAGCGAGCACCCCGACCTGTCGCATGCCGCCGCCGAGCCGCTTGCGCCACAGCCGGGCGGCGGCGATCCGCTCGGCGCCGGCGACCAGCACCGAGCCGACCGGCGCGCCCAGCCCCTTGGACAGGCAGACCGAGGCGGTGTCGGCCAGCCGGCCGTAGGTGGACAGCGGGACGCCGCTGGCGACGGAGGCGTTGAACACCCGGGCGCCGTCCAGGTGCACGTTGACCCCGGCGGTGCGGGACCACTCGAACAGCCGCTCCAGCTCGGCCAGCGGCTGCACCAGACCGCCACCGCGGTTGTGCGTGTTCTCCACCGCGATCGCCGCCGTGGCGGTGAGGTGCCAGTCGCCGTGCGGGCGCACCTGGGCGATCAGCTGGTCGGCCGACAGCCGGCCCCCCTCGGACACCACGGTGCGCGAGGAGAGCCCGAACAGCGCCGCGGCAGCGCCCATCTCGTAGGTCAGCACGTGCGCGTCGGCGTCCCCGAGCACCTCCTGACCCGGCTCGCAGACCAGCCGCAGGCCGATCTGGTTGCCCATCGTCCCCGACGGGACGAACAGCGCGGCCTCGTGGCCGAACAGCTCGGCGACCCGCTCCTCCAGCGCGTTGACCGTCGGGTCCTCGCGGTAGACGTCGTCGCCGACGAGCGCCTCGGCCATCGCGCGGCGCATCGCCGCGGTCGGCCGGGTCAGGGTGTCCGAGCGCAGGTCGACCGACCCGCCGTTGGAGATCGTCATTCCGCCGTGCTTCCCGGCCCCGCTGCAGGGGCCCGCCGCGAGCCTGCGAGTGGTGGGGGGCAGTGGGGTCCTTCGTCAGCCACGGAGCATCTCCGTGACGAGGAACGCCAGCTCCAGCGACTGGCCGGTGTTCAGCCGCGGGTCGCAGGCCGTCTCGTACCGGCTGTTGAGGTCGTCGTCGCTGATCTCCATCGCCCCGCCGAGGCACTCGGTGACGTCCTCACCGGTGAGCTCCACGTGGATGCCGCCGGGCCAGGTGCCCAGGCCCCGGTGCACGTCGAAGAAGCCCAGCACCTCGTCGACCACCCGGTCGAAGTGCCGGGTCTTGTAGCCGCTGGGCGACTCGTGGGTGTTGCCGTGCATCGGGTCGCACTGCCAGACCACCTGGTGGCCGCTGGCGGTGACCTTCTCCACGATGCCGGGCAGGACGTCGCGGACCTTGCCGTTGCCCATCCGGCTGATCAGCGTGAGCCGGCCGGGGACGCCCTCGGGGTCCAGCCGCTCCACCAGCTCGGTCGCCTGCTCCGGCGTCGTGGTGGGGCCGATCTTGACCCCGATCGGGTTGGCCAGCTTGGAGACGAACTCGATGTGCGCGCCGTCCATCTGCCGGGTGCGCTCCCCCACCCAGACGAAGTGCGCGGACAGCGCGTACGGGCGGCCCTCGTACATCCGCAGCAGGGCCCGCTCGTAGTCCAGGATCAGCGCCTCGTGGCTGCTGTACAGCTCGACCCCGCGCAGTGCGGCGTCATCGATGCCGCAGGCCTTCATGAACGCCAGCGCCCGGTCGATCTCCTGGGCGATCACCTCGTAGCGCACCCCGGCCGGGGAGCTGGCCACGAAGTCCTTGTTCCAGTCGTGCACCGCGTGCAGGTCGGCCAGCCCACCCCGGGCGTAGGCGCGGATCATGTTCATCGCGGCCGCGGAGTTGGCGTAGGCGCGCACCAGCCGGTTCGGGTCGGGGATCCGCTCCTCGAGCACCGGGTTGAGCGAGTTGACCATGTCGCCCCGGTAGGACGGCAGGCCGAGCGCGTCGGTGTTGGAGCTGCGCGGCTTGGCGTACTGCCCGGCCACCCGGCCCACCTTGACCACCGGCACGCTCGCGCCGTACGTCAGGACGACGGCCATCTGCAGCAGCGTGCGGGTGGTCGCCTGCAGGTGCGGCTCGGTGTTCAGGTCGAACGTCTCCGCGCAGTCACCGCCCTGCAGCAGGAACGCCTTGCCCTGGGCCACGTCGGCCAGCTGCTGGCGCAGGGTGTCGACCTCGGCCGGCGCCACGATGGGCGGCACGGTGGTGAGGGTGGACAGCACGGCGTCCAGCGCGGCCCGGTCGGGCCACTCCGGCTGCTGGGCGGCGGGGAGTCCCCGCCACCGGTCCAGGTCCGGGAGCAGCTCGGCAGGTTCGGGGAGGCTCACGCAGCCAGGGTACGGCGCGCGCGGGCGGGTCAGGGCCGCCGGTCGACCCGCCCGTCCGACCCGCCCCGGGACCGCCGTCCGGGACCCGGCGCGGACGGCCCGGGACGTGGTCGCCGCAGGGGGTACCGAAGATCCACTCGACTGCCGATGGTCTGCCCGAGGCGGGAGTTCTCCCGCCCGGGGAAGCGGGCCAGGGGGCACACGTGCGCAGGGGCATCAGGACGAAGGTGGTGGCGTTGGCGGTGGCCAGCGTCGCCGTCACGGGGGCAGCGATGCTGGGGGTAAGTGCCTGGCAGAGCGGACAGTTCGCCGACGATGCGAAGGCCGACGTCCAGGATCTGGTCGACCACAGCGTCGAGCAGACCGCCGACGGGGTGTACGACATCGTCTCCACCCAGGGCGAGTCGACCGCCGCCAAGGTCGACAGCGACCTGCAGGTCGCCAACTACGTGCTCGAGCAGTCCGGGGGCCTGTCCCTCGGGTCGGCCACCCGCAACACCGTCACCTGGGACGCCAAGAACCAGGTCACCAGCGAGGTCACCCCGGTCGCGCTTCCCCGCGTCCAGGTCGGTGGCGAGTGGCTGGGCCAGAACTCCGACGTCGCGACGCCGACCCCGGTCATCGACCAGATCCAGTCGCTGGTCGGCGGCACCGCGACGATCTTCCAGCGGATGAACGACGCCGGCGACATGCTGCGGGTGGCCACCAACGTGGTCAGTGCGACCGGCAGCCGGGCGATCGGCACCTACATCCCCGCGCTCGGCGCCAACGGCACGCCCAGCCCGGTGATCGCCGCGGTGCTGGCCGGCCAGACCTACCGGGGCACGGCGTTCGTCGTCGACTCCTGGTACGTGACCGCCTACCAGCCGCTGCTCGACGAGGCCGGCCAGGTCATCGGCGTGCTCTACGTCGGCGTCAAGCAGGAGAACATGCCGACGCTGCGGGAGAGCGTGCAGAACACCGCAGTCGGTGAGAACGGCGCCGTGCAGGTGCTGGGCGCCACCGGTGACCGTGCCGGCCAGGTGCTGATCAGCCCGGACGGCGCCACCGACGGGGAGAACCTCCTCGAGACCACCGACGCCGACGGGAAGGCCTACGTCCAGGAGATCGTCACCGCCGCCCTCGAGCTCGGCGACGGCGAGCAGGCGACCGTGCAGTACCAGGACGCCGCCAGCGGTTCGCACACCGTCCAGGTGGCCTACTACGCCCCGTGGGACTGGGTGATCGCGGTCGACGCGCAGGACAGCGACTTCGCCGGCCCGGTCAACGGGCTGGACGAGGGCCGGTCCTCGATGTTCACCGCGCTGGTCGTGGCCGCGCTGCTCGTGCTGGTCGCCGGCGCCACCCTCGCCTGGTGGCTGGGCCGCCGGCTCACCGCGCCGCTGGACGCGCTCCGCCAGCGGATGGCCGAGATCGCCGACGGCGAGGGCGACCTCACCCAGCGGGTCGACGACTCGTCCAAGGACGAGGTCGGGGAGCTGGCCAACGCCTTCAACCGGTTCGTGGACAAGGTGGCCGGCACCATCCGCGACATCGGTTCCGCCGCCGGCTCGCTGGCCACCTCGGCCTCCGGGGTCGCCCGGGTGGCCGACGGGCTCAGCGACCGGGCGTCCCGCAGCCGGGACCAGGCCCGCCACGCCCACCAGGCAGCGGCGGACATCAGCTCCGGGGTCTCCTCGGCCGCGGCCGGTGCCGAGCAGATGGGGTCGGCGATCCGGGAGATCGCCCGCAGCGCCAGCGACGCCAGCCACGTCGGTCAGGGCGCGGTCGAGCTGGCCGCCAGCACCGAGACCGCGATCGCGGCCCTGGGCACCAGCTCGCGGGAGATCAGCGACGTCGTCAAGGTCATCTCCGCGGTCGCCGAGCAGACCAACCTGCTCGCGCTGAACGCCACCATCGAGGCCGCCCGCGCCGGTGAGGCCGGCAAGGGCTTCGCCGTGGTGGCCACCGAGGTCAAGGAGCTGGCCCAGGAGTCCTCGCGGGCCAGCGAGGAGATCCACCAGCGGGTGCAGTCGATCCAGGCCGACACCAGTGCCGCGGTCGGCTCGATCAGCCAGATCGTCGCGGTCATCCGGGAGATGAACGACCACCAGACCACCATCGCCAGCGCGGTGGAGGAGCAGACGGCGGTCACCAACGAGCTCTCCCGCAGCGTCAGCTCCGTCGCCGACGGCGCCAGCTCGGTCACCGAGACGATGAACGACGTCACCACCGACGCCGACCGCACCGCGGCCGACGTCGACTCGGCCCGGTCCGCCGCCCGGGAGCTGGACCAGCTCTCCGGTGAGCTGACCCGGCTGATCAACGTCTTCACCGTGTAAGTCGAAGGACCCCGCTGCCCCCCACGCTTCGCAAGCTCAGCGCGGGCCCCTGCAGCGGGGCCGAGGGGCCGTCGGCAGCGATCAGCTGCCGGCGGCCCCTGTCGCGTCCTGGATGACCCGCCAGCGGGTCAGGTTGTAGCGGGCGTCGACCAGCGCGTCGTGCGTGCCGGCCGGCTTCGGCGGCAGCTGCGGCTTCCCCGCGTCGTCCCAGCGCTGGCGCAGCTCCCGGGTGAACCGCGGGATCGGGCGGGGCAGTGCCGGCATCGCCCCCCACAGCTGGGCCAGCGCCACGTGGTCGTAGGCGGCGAACCAGGCCCACAGCTCGATCTCCTCGCCGGGGGCGGTGAGGAAGGAGAGCAGGTCCTCCCGGATCCGCTGCCGGCTCCGCCAGGCCCGGTCCGCCGGGGAGGGCAGCTGGTCCAGCACGTTGCGGCGCACCCACGGGATGGCCTTGTCCGGGTCGAACTCGGTGCTGACGGCGTAGAACTCCCGGCCCGTCTCGTCGACCACACCGATCGACACCAGGTCGATGGTGGTGCCGTCCTCGATGAACTCGGTGTCGTAGAAGTACCGCCGCACGCTCACCGGCACACCGTAGGCGCCGCCCGCTGCAGGTCCACGCCCGCGGCGTGCTCGCGCGGTCCGGCCCGGTCAGCCGGCCAGCGAGCTGGGCAGCCGGTCGGCGGTCTCGTGCGGGGGTGGCTGCAGCCGGCCGACCGCCTCCGTCGCGCTGACCCCGGTGGTGTCCATCGACTTCTTCACCTTGGCGCCGTACAGGTCGACGTACTCCTGGCCGGAGAGCTCCATGATCTCGTACATGATCTCGTCGGTGATCGACCGCTCGACGAACCGGTCACCCGACAGCCCGGCGTACCGGGAGAAGTCCAGCGGCTCCCCGAAGCGGACGACGACCCGGACCATGTGCTTGCTCAGCAGCCGGCCGAGCCGGCCGGGCAGCGGGACCCTGCGCGGCTCGTAGACCATCGCCACCGGCACGACCGGGGCGCCGGTCTCCAGGGTCATCCGGGCCACCCCGGTCTTGCCGCGGAAGAGCCGGCCGTCCGGGGAGCGGGTGCCCTCGGGGTAGATGCCCAGCAGCCTGCCCTGGGTCAGGATCGCGATGCCGGTGCGGATGGCGTCCTCGGCCGCGGAGGCGTTGGTCCGGTCGATCGGCACCTGCCCGCTGCCGGCGAAGAACACCCGCTGGGCGGCGCCCTTGAGCCCGGTGCCGGTGAAGTACTCGGCCTTGGCCAGGAAGGTGACCCGCCGACGCAGCGACAGCGGCATGAAGATCCAGTCGGAGGCCGAGAGATGGTTGCTCGCGATGATCGCCGCACCCGTCGCGGGCACGTGCCCGGCGCCCACCGCACGGGGCCGGAACACGAGCCTGACGATCGGCCCGACGGCCACGTACTTGAGGAACCAGTAGAACAACGCGCCTCCCTCAGCGACTGTCAGACTAGGGAAGCGCCTGGCGCTCCGACAATCGGCCGGCGCACCTCGCCCGTCCCGCCCCACCCGCCCCATGCCCCCGCACCACCCGCCCTGCACCACCCGACCCGACCCGGAGGGGACCATGCCGCAGCCGACGCCGGTGCTGCCCGGTGCCGAGCCGTTCGCGCTGGGCGACGGCCCGGTCGGGGTGCTGCTGTGCCACGGGTTCACCAGCACCCCGCAGAGCTTGCGGACGTGGGGCGAGCACCTGGCCGCCGCCGGGTTCACCGTGCGCTGCCCGCTGCTGCCCGGGCACGGCACCCGCTGGCAGGACGCCAACGCCAGCACCGAGGACGACTGGTACGGCGCGCTGTCCGCCGCCCTGGACGAGCTGCGCGGGCGCTGCACGGCGGTGGTGGTGGCCGGGCTGTCGATGGGCGGCACGCTGGCGCTGCGGCTGGCCCAGCGCCGTCCCGGCGACGTCGACGCGCTGGTGCTGGTGAACCCCTCGCTGCTGACCGAGCGGAAGGACGCCGCCCTGCTGCCGCTGCTGGCCCGGCTGACCCCGGCCTGGGCGCCGGTCGCGAACGACGTGAAGAAGCCGGGCAGCGTGGAGCTGGCATACCGGCGGCTGCCCACCCGGGCCGCCCTGGCGCTGCGCCGGCTCTGGGCGGGAGTCCGTGCCGACCTCGGCGCGGTGCGGGCGCCGCTGCTGGTGTTCCGCAGCGTCACCGACCACGTCGTCGAGCCCGCCTCCACCCGACTGCTGCTGGCCGAGGTGGGCAGCGCGGACACCACCGAGGTCCTGCTGCACGACAGCTTCCACGTGGCGACCCTGGACAACGACGCCCCGATGATCTTCGCTCGCTCGGTGGAGTGGATCCGGCAGCGCGTGCCCGCCTCGTCCCCGAGCCCGGCGTGACCCTCCCCCGTCGCGGCCGGGGCCGTCGGGACAACGGTCTGCAGGCCGCACTCTGGTACCCGCTGCGCGACGTCGACCCCCGGGTGGGTGAGCACCTGCTCGACGTCCTCGAGGCGGCCGGGATCGCCGCCTACCTGGACCCCTCCACCGACGTGGAGCCCTACACCCGCAGCGTCTCCCTGCCCAGCCCGCCGTCGGACCGGCTGTTCGTGGACCGGGCCCGGCGCACCGAGGCCGCCACCGTGGTCGCCCAGCACACCGACGAGCCCGCCCCCGCTCCCCCGCAGCCGGAGCGGCTCCGGCCCGACCAGCAGCGCGAGGACGAGGAGTTCGCCCGGATCGTCGCCGCCTTCGAGGCCGAGCACGGCCGGTCCGTCCCCGACGGTCCCCCGCGCGACGACCCGCCCCCGCCGCCGGCGGAGACCTCGGTGCTGGACGCCCCGGAGGAGCACTACGAGCCCCCGCCGCCCCCGCCGCTGCCCGTGCTGGCCCCGGCGTCGCTGTACTCCCTGCTGCTGATCGCCGCCGGCGCGCTGCTGATCATCGCGCCGACCAGGCTGGGGCTCTCGATCGACCTGGGCCTGGTGCTCGGGGTCGCCGCCGTGGTCAGCGGGGTCGGTGTGCTGGTCTCCCGGATGCGCGAGCGGTCGACCGACGACGGCGACGACGGCGCCGTCGTCTGAAGAAGGACCCCGTCGCCCCCACCGCTCCCAGGCTCGCGGCGGGCCCCTGCGACGGGGCCGGCGGGGCGGGGCACCGCGAGGGGTTCTCCCGGGCGACGGGCTCCCCTAGCGTGCGCGGGGTGACCTCACCCGCCCTCGCGCACTCGGCCACCGTCACGCTGACCGGGCACCTCATGGACACCGGCATCCTGGCCCGGGTGCTCGACGACGTCCTGGAGTACGGCGGCGACTACCGGATCGAGAGCCTGGAGCTGGGCCGGCAGCACGAGGACGAGTCGCGGGCGCTGGTGGAGGTACGGGCCGACGAGCCCGAGCGGCTGGACCGGATCGTGATGCGGCTGCAGGTGCACGGCGCCAACCCGGTCGACCCGGGGACCGCGACCACCCGCCCGGCGCCGGCGGACGGCGTCTTCCCCGAGGACTTCTACTCGACCACCAACCTGGAGACCCTGGTCCGGCTGGACCGCGACTGGCTGCGGGTGCAGCGCCCGGAGATGGACTGCGGCCTGGTGGTGACCCGCGGCGCGGGGGCCCCGACCGTCCGGACCGTCCCGGTGAGCGACGTGCGCGCCGGCGACGAGGTCGTCTGCGGTGCATCGGGCGTGCGGGTCGAGCTGCCGCCGCAGGCCCCGCGCGGCGATGAGGACGACTTCGGGTTCATGTCGTCCTCGGTGTCGAGTGAGAAGCCGCAGGCGCTGCTGGTCCGGCAGATCGCCGAGCGGATGCGCCAGGTCAAGGCGGCCGGCCAGCGGGTGCTGTGGGTCGGCGGCCCGGCCGTGGTGCACACCGGCGCGGCGCCGGCGATGGTGCGGCTGGTGCGCGCCGGCTACGTCGACGTGCTGTTCGCCGGCAACGCGCTGGCCACCCACGACATCGAGTCCTCGCTGTTCGGCACCTCGCTCGGCGTCGACCTGGCCAAGGGCTCGGGGGTGCCGCACGGCCACGAGCACCACATCCGGGCGATCAACACCATCCGGGCCGCCGGCTCGATCGCCGCCGCGGTGGAGACCGGGGTGCTCACCGGTGGGGTGATGCACGCGATGGTGCAGGCCGGCAAGCCGTTCGTGCTGGTCGGCTCGGTGCGCGACGACGGCCCGCTGCCTGACGTGATCACCGACGTGGTCGTCGGTCAGCGCGCCATGCGGGCGGAACTGCCGGACGTCGGCTTCGCGATCATGGTCGCCACGATGCTGCACTCCATCGCCACCGGGAACATCCTGCCGGCCTCGATCCCGCTGGTCTGCGTGGACATCAACCCGGCCACGGTGACCAAGCTCGCCGACCGCGGCAGCGCCCAGGCGATGGGCATCGTCACCGACATCGGCCTGTTCCTCGAGCAGCTGGCCCGCGAGCTCGCCCCGTGACCCCGGCCCCCGCTGCGAGCTCACGAGCGGTGGGGGCAGCGGGATCCCTCCGTCAGGCGTCCCCGTCGACCACGGCACGGCGGACCAGGTCGGCGGCGCCGACCAGGCCGGCCTGCGCGCCGAGCTGGGCGGCGGCGACCCGCGGGCCGGGCCGGAAGCCGCGGCCGGGCAGTGCCCGCTCCAGCCGGTCGCGGGCCGGGGCGAGCACGGTCTCGCCGAGCACGCTCACCCCGCCGCCGATGACCACGACGTCCGGGTCGAGGATCGCGGACAGGTCGGCGATGCCCTGCCCCAGCCAGGTGCCCACCTCGCACAGCAGTTCGACGGCCAGCGGGTCACCGTCGGCCGCGGCGGTCGCGACCACCTCGCCGGTGATCCGGGCGGCGTCCCCACCGACCCGGTCGAGCAGGTCGGCGGCGGCCGCCGGGGAGTTGTCGGCCACCTCGCGGGCGGTGTGGCCGAGGGCGTTGCCGCTGGCGTACTGCTCCCAGCAGCCCCGGTTGCCGCAGGCGCACAACCGCCCGTCGGGCACCACCCGCATGTGGCCCCACTCGCCGGCCACGCCGTGCGCCCCGCGCTGCAGCCGGCCGTCGATGACCAGCCCGCCGCCGATGCCCGTGCCCAGCGTGATCATCACGACCAGGTCGCTGCCGCGGGCGGCGCCGTAGCGGTACTCCGCCCAGGCCGCGGCGTCGGCGTCGTTGCCCACCCAGAGCGGGCGCTGCAGCCGGACGGCGAGGTCCTTGCGCAGCGCCTGGTTGCGCCAGGCCAGGTGCGGGCTGAAGAGCACGGTGTCCCCGGTCCGGTCGAACCAGCCGGCCGCTCCGACGCCGACCCCGACCAGCGGACCGCCGTGCCGTTCGGCGAGCTCGTCGACGACGGCGGCGATCGCGTCCTCGGTGGCGCTCACCGACCTGCCCGGGGTCGCCCGCCGGGCGGTGTCCAGGATCGTGCCGTCCGGCGCGACCACCCCGCCGGCGACCTTGGTGCCGCCGATGTCGATGCCCAGGGCCGGCAGCAGCGCGGCGTCGGCGGGCGACACCGCCGCAGGCAGGGTCAGGTCGCCGCTCACGCGACGTCGATCCGCTGGACGGGGGCGGGGGTGGGGTGGGGCACGGTCTTCTCCGGTGGCGCGGGGGCGTCCCCGGCGGGGACGTCGGGGGCAGGGACATCGGTGCCGGCGTCGCTGCCGTCCGGGGTGGTGCGGGGGGCGTTCGAGGTGGTGCGGGTGGTGACCGGGTCACCGCGCAGCGCAGTCGCCGCCGCGGTGAGGACGTCGGCCAGCGCCTCGGTGAGGTCCGGACGCCGGCCGCGCAGCGCCGCCAGGCCCGCGCAGAGCGGGCAGCCCCGGCACTCGACAGTGGCGTCGGACCCCGCGGCACCAGGCCCGGCCGGACCAGGCCCGGCCGGACCGGGCTCGGGCGCGCCGGCCCGTTCGGCGCGGGACCGGGCAGCCGACCCGGGGCCACCGTGCCCAGTCGTCCCGGTGGCGGAGGCATCGGGTGCGGCGCCGGCGGTGCCGGCGCGCTCGTCGGCCGGCGCCGCGGAGTGCGGCATGCCGAGGAAGCCCTGCAGCCGGTCACCGATGCGGTGCTCGGCGGTGAGCCGGCGGGCCTGCTCGGCCCAGTCGGCCAGCGGCGAGCCGGCGACCGGGTCCGCGGCCAGCCCGGCGACGAAGCGGCGCGCCTGCTCCACCCAGTCACCGCCCGGGGCGGTCACGCCCCGGCTCCGGCGGCGTGCGCGGCCAGCAGGCCGGGCGGCCACTGCTCGGGGTCGGGGGTGAACCGGACCTCCAGGGTCGCGCGGTCCGTGCCGGCGTCGTTGAGCGCGCCACCGGCGACCGTGCAGCGCCGCAGCAGCGGGTCCAGCGGCAGCGAGCGACGGACGCCGGCCGCGGTGACCACCAGGTCGTCGGCCCACCGGGTCAGCTCCACCGCCCCGCGGCGGGCGAACGGCAGCGGCACGTCGAGCGCCCAGCCGCCGTCGGCCCGGCGGGGTGCCGGCACCGCCGCCGGCTCACCGGCCGTGACCGGCAGCGCGGCGTCCAGCGCCGTCAGCTCGGCCACCGACACCGGCGGGACGGCGGCTTCGGCGACCTCGCCGACGCGCTCGACCAGCGCGCGCACCCCGCGCAGCGCCTCCCGCTGGACGGCGGCCCGTCGGGCCCACCACTCCCCCGGCCCCTCCGGCAGCACCCGGGACACGGTCACCGAGGCGACCCGCTGCCCCAGCACGCCCAGTGCCGTGGCGGTCTCCTGCAGCTGGTCGGCCGCGGCCGGCTCCGGCCGCAGCACCAGGTGCACGGCGGTGCGCGAGGGGTCGGTCAGCGGTGCGGCGTCCAGCAGCTCCTCCACCGCCGTCGCCCCCGCGAGCAGTCCCGCGGCCGGGCCCGGGTGGCCGGAGCTCGCCGCCGCGCGCAGGGTGGCCAGCACCCGCAGCCGGGTGGGCGCCAGCTGGCCCAGCCACCAGCGCAGGGCGGTCGGCAGCGAGAGCAGGGCGGTGGCTGCCGGCGCCGGGCCGGCGTCGAGCACGACCACCTCGGCGTCCCCGGCGCGGACGTGCCCGGCCAGCGCAGCCAGCAGGGCGAACTCGGTGACGCCGGGCACCGGGACGACGGAGGTCGCCGGCGGCAGGGTGAGCAGCGGTGCCGCGGCGGTGACCTGGTCGGCGTGCCGCGCCCACAGCGCCTCGAGCGCGGGCTGGGCGGTGACGACGTCCACGGTCACCGCGTCGGCGAGGCCCCCCACCGAGGGTGCCCGGGCGGTGAGCAGCACGCAGCGGCTGCCGTCGGCGGCGAGCCGGAGGGCGGTGGCCGCGGCGACCGTCGAGCTGCCCGCGCCGCCGGGACCGGTCACGAGCAGGACCTGGGCGGTGCGCATCAGCCCTCGACGCGCTTCTTGAGCTCCTTGAGCGCAGTGTCGAGGATGACCTTCTCCGCCTTGCGCTTGATCAGCCCGAGCATCGGGATCGACAGGTCGATCGTGATCGAGTAGGTCACGGTCGTCGAGCCGCCGGACTCGGTGAGCACGTAGGAGCCGTCCTGCTGCTTCTGCATCTGGCCCTGCACCAGGGTCCAGTCGACGCGCCGGTCGCCGTCCCAGCTGTAGTCCAGCACGTAGTCGTCGGTGACCGCCCCGGCGTCGAGCACGAAGTGCACCCGGCGGGCCCGCCCGTCCGGGCCGGTCTCCAGCACCTCGACCTGCTTGGCCGCCCCGACCCACTGCGGGTAGGCCGGGAAGTCGGCGATCACGGCCATCACCTGGGCCGCGGGCGCATCGACGACGATCGACTGGGTGGACTGGTCCGCCATGCGCCGGAGGGTAGTCGGTCCGCCGTCCCCACCTGGCCTCCTGCCGGGCCGGCTGCCCCGGGCGGGGGACGCATCCGGTGCTGGCGATCGCACCGCCGGACTAGATTGACCGGCGACCCCACGTCCGGGGTGGTGGGGCGACGGTGCCCCGCCCGGGCGGGACAGAGAGGACCGGCGTGCGCGAGCTGAGCGTTCCCCCCACTGCCACCGTGGGGCCCGATGACGCCCTGACCGACATGATCACCCGGAACGCGGCCGACCACCCGACCGAGGTCGGGCTGCGCCGCCAGCGCGGGGGCGAGTGGGTCGACGTGACCCACGCCCAGTTCGCCGCCGAGGTCGCCGGGGTTGCCAAGGGCCTGGTCGCCGGTGGCGTGCAGGCCGGCGACCGGGTCGCCCTGATGGCCCGTACCCGCTACGAGTGGACGGTGCTGGACTACGCGATCTGGACCGCCGGCGCGGTCGTCGTCCCGGTCTACGAGACCTCGAGTGCCGACCAGGTCGCCTGGATCCTGGCCGACTCCGGCGCGCGGGCGATCGTCGTCGAGGGCGCCGAGCACGCCGCGGCCGTCGAGTCGGTGCGCTCGGAGGTCCCCGATCTCGGGCCGGTCTGGGTGCTGGACGACGGCGCGGTCGACACCCTCACCGCGGCCGGCGCCGACGTCCCCGACAGCGAGCTGACGGCCCGCCGGGCCACGCTGACCTCCGGGAGCCTGGCCACGCTGATCTACACCAGCGGCACCACCGGGCGGCCCAAGGGCTGCGAGCTCACGCACGCCAACTTCCTGTTCGAGATCCGCAACGGCATGACCCTGCTCGACCGGTTCATGAACCCCGACGGGTCGCTGCTGCTGTTCATCCCGCTGGCCCACGTGCTGGCCCGGGTGCTGCAGGTCGGCGCGATCAACACCCGCACGGTCATCGGGCACACCGCCGACGTCGCGGACCTGGTCGGCGACCTCGGCCGCTTCCGGCCGACGTTCGTGCTCGCCGTCCCCCGGGTGTTCGAGAAGGTCTACAACAGCGCGAAGGCCAAGGCCGAGGGAGACGGCAAGGGGAAGATCTTCGACCGCGCGGCCCAGGTCGCCGTCGACTGGTCCCGCGCCCAGGACACCGGCGGCCCCGGCCTGGCCCTGAAGCTGCAGCACGCCCTGTTCGACCGGCTGGTGTACGGCAAGCTGCGCGCCGCCCTGGGTGGGCGGTGCTCGGGCGCGATCTCCGGCGGTGCGCCGCTGGGTGAGCGGCTGGGCCACTTCTTCCGCGGCATCGGGGTGACCATCTTCGAGGGCTACGGCCTGACCGAGACCACCGCCGCCGCCGCGGTCAACCACGACGCCGCCCTGCGCATCGGCACCGTCGGCCGCCCGCTCCCCGGCGTGGACGCCGCCATCGCCGAGGACGGCGAGGTGCTGCTGCGCGGCGGGATCGTCATGCGCGGCTACTGGAAGAACGAGCAGGCCACCGCCGAGGCCATCGACGCCGACGGCTGGTTCCACACCGGTGACATCGGCGAGCTCGACGCCCAGGGCTTCCTGCGGATCACCGGGCGGAAGAAGGAGATCCTGGTGACCGCCGGCGGCAAGAACGTCGCCCCGGCCGTGCTCGAGGACCGGCTGCGGGCCCACAAGCTGGTCAGCCAGTGCATCGTCGTCGGCGACCAGCGCCCCTTCATCGCCGCGCTGGTCACCCTGGACGCCGAGGCGCTGCCGGCCTGGCTCAAGGCACAGGGCAAGGACGCCGCGCTCACCGCCGCCCAGCTGCGCGACGACCCCGACCTGCTCGCCGAGCTCGACGCCGCCGTCGCCGACGCCAACAAGGCGGTGTCACACGCCGAGGCGATCAAGAAGTTCCGGGTGCTCGGCGACGACTTCACCGAGGACAACGGGACGCTGACCCCGAGCCTGAAGCTCAAGCGCGCCGTGGTGATGAAGCACTTCGGCGACGAGGTCGAGGCGCTCTACTCGAAGGACCCCGCTGCCCCCCGGTCCTCGCAGGCTCACACCGGCCCCCTGCAGCGGGGCCGCTAAGCGCCGTCGAGGACCTGGGTGAAGGTCTGCGCGATCGTCGTCCACGACCAGCGCTCCTCCACCCAGGCCCGGCCGGCCGCGCCCATCGCCCGGCCGCGCGCCGGGTCGTCCAGCAGGTCGGCCAGCACCCGGGCGACCTCCGCGGGTGACCGCGGGTCGACCACGTGCCCGGTGACGCCCTCGCGCACCGTCTCCGGTGCACCCCCGGACGTGCCGGCGACCACCGGCCGGCCACAGGCGGCGGCCTCCAGGAAGACCATGCCGAGTCCCTCGACGTCCAGCCCGCCCCGACGGGTCCGGCAGGGCATGGCGAACACGTCCCCGGCCGCGTAGTACCCGGCCAGCTCCGCGGCGGGCACGCCGCCGGTGAGGACGACCGAGCCGGTCAGCCCCCGGGCGGCGACCGCCCGCCGCAGCGCCGGCTCCAGCGGGCCGCCACCGACCAGCAGCAACCGCGCCCCCGGGTGCCGGGCCAGCACCTGGGACCAGCCCTCGACCAGCACGTCCTGCCCCTTGCGCGGCACCAGCCGGGAGACGCAGACGACCACCGGGGCATCGCCCAGGCCGAGCCGGGCCCGCACCGCGGACCCGTCGGCGTCCGGGGTGAACTGCTCGACGTCGACCCCGGGTGAGAGCTGCACCAGCCGGGTCCGGTCCGCCAGGGCCGGCGCCAGCCGGCTGCGGGTGTACTCGCTGATGTAGGTCACCACGTCCAGCCCGCCGGCGATCCGCTGCATCGCCTGGCGGGCACCGGGCAGCGCCACCCAGCCGGTCTCGTGGCCGTGCGTGGCACCGACCAGCCGCCCGACCCCGGCCCGGCGCAGTGCCGGGGCCATCAGGCCCAGCGGTGCGGCGGCACCGAAGAAGACGGTGTCGCAGCCGTGCTCGCGGGCCAGCCCGGCCGCCGTCCGGGTGGCCGCGGGGGTGGGCAGCAGCATCGACGTCCCGGCCCGCACCACCGGGTAGGGCAGCGCGGCGTCATGCTCGGCCGCGCCCGGGTGGTCGGAGGCGTAGACGACCAGCGTGCCCGGCGGCCGGGTCGCCAGCAGGGCCGCGACGAAGGTCTGGATGCCGCCCTGTCGCGGGGGGAAGTCGTTGGTCACCACGAGGGTGCGGTTCACCGGCCGTGCACCGCCACCCAGTCCTCGGCGAAGGCGATCCGCTGCGGAACGGTCGGGTGCGAGCCGAAGAACCACAGCCAGGCCGCCGGCGGGTCCGGGTCGTTGAGGTTGGCCGCGCCCAGCGACCGCTGCACGCCGGTGAAGGACCCCGGGTCCTCGGTCAGGTCCAGGGCGTGCAGGTCGGCGCGGGCCTCGATGTGCCGGGACACCAGGTTCTGCACCGGCGTGGAGACCAGGGTGCCGACCGCGACCAGCAGCATGAGCAGGCCCACGACCTGCCCGTCGCCGGGCCCGGACGCCCCGGCCCGGCGCAGCAGCGGCGTGGCGGTCAGCAGCCAGCCGAGCAGCGCCGTCCCGGCCCCGGCGCCCAGCGCGCCGATCAGCGTGCCGGTGAGGACGTCGTCGTTGGCGACGTGCCCCAGCTCGTGAGCGGCGATGGACTCGATCTGCTCGTCGGGCAGCCGGTCCAGCAGCGTGTCGTAGACGACGATCCGCCGGGTGGAGCCGAATCCGGAGACGTAGGCGTTCAGCGCGGTGGTGCGCCGGCTGGCGTCGGCGACCAGCACGTCGTCCACCGGGGTGCCGCTGCGCTCGGCCAGTTCCAGCAGCTCGGTGCGCAGCGGGCCGGCCGGCATCGACTCGAACTGGTTGAACGCCGGCTCGATGACCAGCGGGTAGAGGAAGGAGCCGACCACGACCAGCGCGGCCGCGGCGCCGCCGGCCCAGGCCCACCAGGTGCGCGGTGCCCGGCGGGCGAGGGCGACGATCGCCAGCAGCCCCAGCGCGGTCAGGCCGGCGGAGATGGCGGTCGAGGTGGCGACGTCGCGCGCCCACAGCCCCCAGCCGCGGGTGGACAGGCCGTAGCGGTGCCGCACCACCTCGCCGTAGACCGACAGCGGCAGGGTGGCCAGCCGGCCGATCACCGTGATGCCGACCGCGCCGAGCAGCACCTGCCAGACCCAGCCACCGCCGAGCGGGCGGGCCAGTGCCCGGGCCACCGCGGCTCCGGCCCGGGTCAGCCCCAGCACCGCCGAGACGGCCAGGCCCAGCACCAGCGAGGTCAGCGAGGCCGGCCGCAGGGCAGCGGCGAACGCCTCGGCCCGGGCGATCTGGTCGGCGGTGAACACCGCGGCGGGGTCGACCGGGGTGCGGCCACCGGGCGGGACGGGCAGCAGCTGCCAGGGCGTCGCCACCACGATCACCCCGACCAGGGCCGCCCCCAGCACAGCGGCGACCAGCAGGGCGAGCCGGCGGGTGCTGCGCGGGTCCGGCGGGGCACCGGAGGCGGTGCTCACCTGCGGCAGGTCGGATGGGTCAAGGGGGTCCTCGGGCGCACGCCGCCGAGCTTAGGCAGGCCTGCTGTGTCGCAGGCCGGGTCCCGGACGGGGGTCCGGGATCGGTCGGGCGCTCCGGTCAGCCGACCAGGCGGCGGGCGCTCGCGTAGCCGGCCATGTCCACGCTGGAGACGATCACCGGCTGGCCGAAGGTCGAGGCGTGCACCATCTGACCGTTGCCGATGTAGATGCCGACGTGGCTGACCGGGCTGTAGAAGAAGACCAGGTCACCGGGCTGCAGCTGGCCCCGCGAGACCGGGGTGCCCATCCGGGACTGGCTGAGGCTGGAGTGCGGCAGGCTGATCCCGGCCGCGGCGTAGGCGTACTGGGTCAGGCCGGAGCAGTCGTAGGCGTCGGGGCCGCCCGCGCCCCACACGTAGGGGTCGCCCAGCTGGGCCAGCGCGGTGTCCACGGCGGTCTGCGCCGCGTCGCTGGAGGCGACGACGACCTCCGGGGCCTCCAGCACCGGGCCGGTGTGCTGCTGGACGACGGCCTGCTGCTGGACGACGCTCAGCGCCTCGTACTGGGCCTTGTACTCGGAGATCTGCTCGCCGAGGTCGGCCTGCCGTGCGGTGATGTCCGCGAGGGTCTGCTCGGCGGTCGCGGCTGCGGCGTCGGCGTCGGCCTTGGCCTGCTGCGCGGTGGCCGCCGCGGCCGTGACCTCGGCGAGCACGTCGTTGGTGTGCCCGGCGATGGCGTCCAACGTGGTGACCTGGACGATGAACTCGTCAGCGGAGCCGCTGGTCATGAGCGCGTTGAAGCGGGACAGGTTCTCCCCGGTGAACGCGCTGACCGCCACCTGGCGCATCTGGGCGTCCAGGGTGGCGAGCTGGGCCTGGGCCGCGGCGACGGCCTGCTCGGCGGCCGTGGCGGCCGCCCGCTGCTGCGCCAGCACCTCCTGGGCCTCGTTGAGCTGCTCGGTGACGACCTCGAGCTCGTGGGTGGCCTCACCGGCCAGCCGGGTCGCCTCGTCCGCGCTGCCGGCCTGGGTGGCCGGGGCCGCGGCGGCGCTGCCCGGCAGCACGGCCAGGGTCAGGCTGGCGACGAGCCCGGTGAGCAGCCCGGTGCCGAGCCGACCGACGAGCCGGGTGCGGCGGGGACCATGCGGGAGCTGGGCCAGGGCCGACAGGGAGGCGGACCGGACACGGTGCTGGGACGTCGCCACGGGCGGCGGGACTCCGTTTCGCAGTCGGGACCGCCGACCGGTCAGCTCACGGGTCCGGGCGGGTGGACGCCCGGTCTGCGCGTCGTCGTCGACGCGTGCGCTCCGACGCTGCGGAGCACGCGAGACCCACTCCATCGTTGCGGTGGGCTCCCGGTCCACCCGGCCGCTGAGGCGGCCCGGCGGTTCGGCGGTGCCCGTCCGGGGTCACCCTCTGTGGCGACGACATCCCGTTCGGACACGACGAACCTAAGTCCGTGACCGGATCGAGATGAAGCCCCGTCAAACCCCGAATGCACCGCAGCACTTGACAAATCACAGGTCTGGGATTTGTCAGCTCACGTGGCGGTCGCCTCGGGTCGTCGCATCTTGATGGCGCAATGGCGGGACGAGGCCGAAGTCTGCCAACGCCCGGACCGCCTTCCGCTCGACCTCGTCCAGCTCCACGACCGGGCGGACGTCGTCGTCGTGCGGGGTGCTGTCCACGTCGGCAGCGGCGTCCACCCGCGCGGGCACGTCCCGGGCCGGCTCCAGCGGCTCGCCGGCGCGGACGCCGGGACGGCGCCGGCTGAGCGGGACCACGGTGGGCTCGCTCCCCCACCCCGGTGGCGCACCCAGCAGGACGGTCACGACGCAGTCGTCGCAGCCCTGACCGCGGACGGTGCAGGTGTCGCAGTCGATGAGCACGGCGGCTCTCCTTCTCTCTCGGATCCGGACGCCACGGACGCTAGGAGCGGCCACCGACAGTTCTGCGCGACCGCCCGCGCCCGGCCGCCCGGGCCGGACCCGGGTCACCCACCGGCCCGGCGTGGCCTCCGGAGGACTGTCGGACCCCCGACCTAGCGTCCGTCCCGTGCCGTCCGTACCCGTTCCGCCCCGCCCGTCGACCGTCTCCCCGCGGCCGCCGACCACCCCGCCCGGGTGGCACCGGCTGAGCACCCCGGGGCACACGGCGTCCGAGCGGCCCCGGTTCGAGCAGGCCGCGATCGAGGAGCTGGGCACCCCGCTGGCCGGCGTCACCTTCGTGGTGGTCGACCTGGAGACCACCGGGGGCTCCCCGAAGGACAGCGCGATCACCGAGATCGGTGCGGTGAAGGTGCGCGGCGGTCAGGTGCTCGGCGAGTTCCAGACCCTGGTCGACCCGGGCCGGGAGATCCCGCCCTACATCAGCGTGCTGACCGGCATCACCTCCACCATGGTGGCCGCCGCACCCCGCATCGACGGGGTGCTGCCGGCGTTCCTGGAGTTCGCCCGGGGCACCGTGCTGGTGGCCCACAACGCCCCGTTCGACCTCGGGTTCCTCAGGGCGGCCTGCGAGTCGACGGGGGTGGCGTGGCCGGCGTTCGCCTCGGTCGACACCGCCGTCCTGGCCCGCCGGCTGCTGACCCGCGACGAGGTGCCCAACTGCAAGCTGGCCACGCTCGCGCCCTACTTCTCCACCTCCACCCAGCCCTGCCACCGGGCCCTGGACGACGCCCGGGCGACCGTCGACGTCCTGCACGGCCTCTTCGAACGGCTCGGCCCCCTCGGGATCACGTCGCTGGAGGAGCTGACCGGGCTGACCCGGCAGATCGATCCCCGGCGACGGCGCAAGCGGCACCTGGCCGAGCACGTGCCGTCCGGCCCCGGGGTCTACGTCTTCCGCGGCCCCGGCGACGAACCGCTGTACGTGGGCACCTCCACCGACCTGCGCAGCCGGGTGCGCAGCTACTTCTCCGCCGGCGAGCAGCGCAGCCGGATGACCGAGATGATCACCTTGGCCGAACGGATCGAGGCGCTGCCGTGCGCCCACGACCTGGAGGCCGCGGTGCGCGAGCTGCGGCTGATCGCCGAGCACAAGCCGCGCTACAACCGCCGGTCCCGCTTCCCCGAACGCGCACTGTGGGTCCGGCTGACCGACGAGCCCTTCCCCCGGCTGTCGGTGGTGCGCCGCGTGCGGCCCGGCGCCGGGGTCTTCCTCGGGCCGTTCCCCGACCGCCGGGCCGCGGACGCCGCGGTCGCGGCGGTGCACGAGGCGCTGCCGCTGCGGCAGTGCACGTCCCGGCTCTCGCTCACCGTGCTGGGCACCGCGTGCGCCCTCGCCGGGATGGGCCGGTGCGGCGCGCCGTGCACCGGACAGCAGAGCCGGGAGGAGTACGCCTCGGTGGCGTCGGTGTTCGCCGCCGCGGTCGACTCCGACCCCCATGGCCTGGTCGCACCGCTGCTCGCCCGGGTCGAGCGGCTGGCCGGGGAGGGCCGCTACGAGGACGCCGCCGTGCTCCGGGACCGGGTGGCCGTCCTGCTCCGCGCGGTGCACCGCCGGCAGCGCCTGGAGCTGCTGGCCGCGGTCCCGGAACTGGTGCTGGCCCGGCCCGACGGGTCCGGTGGCTGGCAGCTGTCGGTCGTCCGCCGCGGCCGCCTGGTCGCCGCCGGCGTCGCCGAACGCGGCCGCTCGGTGCGCGGCCACCTGGCCGACCTGCTGACCACCGCAGAGACCACGATCGGACCGGAGGGCGAGCTGGCGGCCAGCGTCGACGAGACCGAGCTGGTGCTGCGTTGGATGGAGAAGCCCGGCACCCGGCTGGTCGACGTCACCGGCACGCTCGCCAGCCGCACCCCGGGCACCGGGCACTACCGGGACTTCCTCGCCCGGGTGGAGGCCGGCCGGGCAGAACTGGACCCGTTCGCCGACCACCGGTCGCTGAGCACCCGCGCCCAGCCCGACCGGTTCGTGCCCGGTGCCCCCGACCCGGCCGCACGCCCCACCTCGCGGCGGGGACGGCGCAGCCGGGTCGCCGGCGGGCTAGCATCCCCGACGTGATCACCGCCATCGTGATGATCGATGCCGCCACCGACTCCATCGGCGAGGTCGCCGAGGCCGTCGCCGCGCTCCCGGGCGTCAGCGAGGTGTACTCCGTGGCCGGCGACGTCGACCTGGTGGCGCTCGTCCGGGTGCACGAGTTCGAGGAGATCGCGCAGGTGATCGCCGGCCGGATCAACAAGGTGCCCGGCGTGGTCGACACCGCCACGCACATCGCCTTCCGCGCCTACTCCCGGCACGACCTCGAAGCGGCGTTCTCGATCGGCTTCGAACAGGCCGACTGAACCCCCGGGACAGGGATCCAGGCCCCGGCCGAGCGCTGACCAGGCGCCCCGACCAGGGCCGACCGGCCGCTGCCCCGGTGCGCACGGGGCAGCGGGGGCGAGACCGTCCGGCGTTCTCACCCGCCGGGGACCCGCCGACCGTCAGGCGTCGACGCCGTCCCGTGCCGCGCGACTGACCCGGACCCACTCGTCGAGCTTCGCCGCGGCGCGGCCGTCGTCCACCGCTGCCGCCGCGCGCTGCAGACCGGCCTCCAGGGCGTCGTGCAGCCGTGCGCCGCGCTCGTCGAAGGCCGCCAGCGCCGCGGCCGCGTTCAGCAGCACCGCGTCCCGCACCGCGCCGCGCTCCCCCGCCACCAGACGGCGGACCACCTCGGCGTTCACCGCCGGGCCGCCGCCCCGGAGCGCGCCCGGCTCGGCGACCGGCACGCCGAGCGCCGTCGGGTCCAGCCGCTCGGCCACCACCTCGCCGTCCCGGACCACCCACACCGCCGAGGTGGTCGTGGTGGTGAGCTCGTCCAGCCCGTCGTCGCCGCGGAACACCAGTGCCCGGGTGCCCCGGTCGGCGAGCACCTGGGCCAGCACCGGCGCCATCCGGGTGTCCGCGCAGCCGATCGCAGCGGCCACCGGCCGGGCCGGGTTGGTCAACGGCCCCAGGAAGTTGAAGACGGTCCCGATCCCCAGCTCCCGCCGGGGGGCAGCGGCGTGTCGCATGCCGGGGTGGAACACCGGCGCGAAGAAGAACCCGATCCCGGCGTCCCGGACGCACCGCGTCACGGCGGCAGCCGGCAGGTCGATGACCACGCCCAGCTCCTCCAGGACGTCGGCGGTGCCCGAGGCCGAGGACGCTGCCCGGTTGCCGTGCTTGGCCACCGGCGCGCCCGCCGCGGCGGTCACGATCGACGCCATGGTCGAGATGTTCACCGTCTGGGCGCCGTCGCCGCCGGTGCCGACGATGTCCACGCAGTCGACCGGCAGCACGACCGGGGTGGCCTGGTCCAGCATCGTCCCGGCCAGGCCGGTGACCTCCTCGGGCGACTCGCCCTTGGCGCGCAGCGCCACGACGAAGCCGGCGACCTGAGCAGGCGTCGCCTCCCCGGTCATCACCTGGCGCATCGCCCAGCGGGTGTCCACCGCGGCGAGGTCCTCACCCCGGACGAGCCGGTTGAGCAGACCCGACCACGTCGGCTCCTGGGTGCCCACCGATCAGCGACGGACGGCGGGGCGCTGCGCGTCGCGCTCGCGCAGCAGCCCGGCAACCACGTCCGTGGCGGCCAACGGGTCGATCGGGTAGGCGAGGGTGGCGTCGGCCATCGACCAGTGCGCCAGCCACCTGTCGGCCTGCCGCGCGATCAGCACCACCAACGCGGGACAGTCGGCGACCTCGTGGGTGAGCTGGCGACTGATGCCCATCCCCCCGGTCGGCTGGGCCTCGCCGTCCAGCACGCAGAGGTCGATGCCACCGGCGTCGACGGCCGCGACGACCTCGTCGGCCGTGGCGCACTCCACGTAGGTGACCGGACTCACGTCCGGGGCCGGCGAACGGCCCAGCGCGGTCTGGACGGCGGCGCGGACCTCGGCCCGCGGGCTGAAGACCAGCACGGTGGCCGGTGCGGCGTCGACGCTCACCTGCGCGAGCCTAGTGCCCCCACCCGACCGCCCGGGCAGTGCGCCGCACGGGCCTGTCCAGCGCACTCGCGCACAGCGGCCTCGACACGCGCCACGCCGTCCCACCCCACGTCGTGGGACGCCTGTACCGATGCCATGATGAGCCGGTGACAACGGCCCCCGTGGCGAGCAGCACCTTCGACACCTCGCGGGTGCACTCCCTGACCCGACCGAACATGGTCAGCGTCGGCACGATCGTCTGGCTCGCCAGTGAGCTGATGTTCTTCGCCGGCCTGTTCGCCATGTACTTCACCGCGCGAGCCCGAGCCGAGGACGGCTGGCCGCCGGAGCCGACCGAGCTGAACGTGCCGTACGCGCTGTTCTTCACGCTCATCCTGGTCGCCTCCTCGGTGACCTGCCAGTACGGCGTGTTCGCCGCCGAGATCGGCAACGTCTACGGCCTCCGCCGCTGGTTCACCATCACCTTCGCGATGGGCCTGGTCTTCGTGCTGGGCCAGGGCTTCGAGTACCGCACCCTGGTGGTCGACCACGGCACGACCATCTCGTCGTCGGCCTACGGGTCGGTGTTCTACCTGACCACCGGCTTCCACGCCCTGCACGTGATCGGCGGCCTGGTCGCCTTCCTCTTCGTGCTCATCCGGTCCACCATGGGCCGTTTCACGCCTGCCCAGGCGACCTCGGCCATCGTGGTGTCCTACTACTGGCACTTCGTCGACGTCGTGTGGGTCGGTCTCTTCGTCACGATCTACCTGATCAAGTAGGGAACCGGGTGTCCACCACGAACGCCTCCTCCGAAGCCCCC
Organism: uncultured Modestobacter sp.; assembly: GCF_947486615.1. GTDB lineage: Bacteria > Actinomycetota > Actinomycetes > Mycobacteriales > Geodermatophilaceae > Modestobacter. Next base: position 128,174 of record NZ_CANKUD010000006.1, on the reverse strand, counting down.
CTCGAGGGCGGGCGCAGCGGCCTGCGCCGTCGCCGTCCGGCCGCCGGCTCACCGGCTGCCGCGGCACGCGACCGTCGCCGGAGCAAGCAGCGCCGCCGCCTGGCCAACATCGCCGGCCTGCTGGCCGCGCTGGTGCTGACCGGGGTGGGCTACTCCGCCCTGGCCCCGGGGGCCAGCGCCGCAGACGACTCGACCGGCAACCCGTCCAACGCCGTCGAGGCCGGCCGCGAGCTGTACACCCGCAGCTGCATCACCTGCCACGGGTCCAACCTGCAGGGCGTCCAGGACCGCGGCCCGTCCCTGATCGGGGTCGGCGAGGCCGCCGTCTACTTCCAGGTGCACACCGGGCGCATGCCGCTGGTCCGCCAGGAGGCCCAGGCCCCCGAGCGCCCCCCGATCTTCTCCGAGGAGGAGATCGATCAGCTGATGGCCTACATCCAGGCGAACGGTGGCGGCCCCACGCTGCCCTCCGGCGACCTGCGGGACGGCGACCTGGCCGAGGGCGGGGAGCTCTTCCGGCTCAACTGCGCCCAGTGCCACAACTTCACCGGCATGGGCGGGGCGCTCTCCTCCGGCAAGCGGGCCCCCTCGCTGCTCGACGCCAACGACCTGACGATCTACGCCGCCATGCTGTCCGGCCCGGAGAACATGCCGGTCTTCGGGGACAACCAGCTGACGCCGGACGAGAAGCGCTCGATCATCAACTACGTGCAGACGATCAAGGCCGCTGCCGACCCCGGCGGCGCCGGGATCGGCCGGGTCGGCCCGGTCGCCGAGGGCCTGGTCATGTGGACCGTGGGTGTCGGCGCCCTGCTCTTCGGGATCTTCTGGATGGGGACGAAGGCCCCGTGAGCCAGTTCCCGCACCACCCGCTCAAGCCCGCCCGTCACGCACGGGCGATGAACGCCTCCGAGGAGACCGCGTGACCACCACCGAGCACGGTCCTGGCTCGGCCGGCGGGGACAACACGTCCGGACCGCACCACAGCGGCCCCGACGCGGAGCACTCGCCCCAGCAGCTGGCGGCGATGGACCGCACCGAGCTGGACCGGCTGGGCGCCCGCTACGACGGGGTCGAGGTCCTGCACGTCGAACCCGCCGCCCCGCCCGGCTCGCCGCTGGAGAAGAAGAACACCCGGCAGGTCACCCTGTGGTTCGCGCTGGCCGCCCTGTTCGCGGTCGCCTTCCTGGTGATCTACGCCGGCTCCGGCTGGTTCCTCCCCAGCTGGGAGTGGGAGATCGGCGGCAGCACCTGGAGTGCCATCTACACCCCGCTCCTGGGCGCCACGATGGGCGCATCGCTGATCTGCATCGGTGTCGGCCTGGTGCTCTACGTCAAGAAGCTGCTGCCGCACGAGACCGCGGTCCAGGACAAGCACGACGGCTCGCACTTCGACCGGGTCACCACCGGCGCGACGCTGATGAGCAGCCTGGAGAACTCGGGCCTCCCCCGCCGCAAGGTGCTGCTGGGCACCATCGGCGTGATGGGTGCGGCCTTCGGCGCCATGCTGATCGCCCCGCTCGGCGGCCTCATCAAGAACCCGAACACCGGCAACCTGCTGGCCACCACCCCGTGGGCCGAGGGCGTCCGCCTCCTCCGGGAGGACGGCACCCCCATCCGCCCCGGCGACCAGCAGGTCGGCTCGCTGGAGACGGTGTTCCCGGCCGTCGAGGGCGGCAACCGGGCAGCTGATGCGGCCGTCATGCTGATCCGCCTGCGTCCGGACCAGATGGACACCCTGGTGCCCGCCGAGGGCCGCGAGGACTTCGGCTACGGCGACTACATCGCCTACTCCAAGATCTGCACCCACGCCGGCTGCCCGGTATCGCTGTACGAGCAGGAGACCAGCCGGATCCTGTGCCCGTGCCACCAGTCGCAGTTCGACGTCACACAGGGCGCGAAGCCGGTCTTCGGCCCCGCGACCCGCTCTCTGCCGCAGCTCCCCATCACCGTCGATGACGAGGGATACTTCAGGGCACGCGGCGACTTCCCCGAGCCCGTCGGACCCTCGTTCTGGAACATTGGGAGACTCGACTGATGGCGACCACCACGACGACGGCGCCGGGCCAGCCCACGACGCTCGTCGGCAAGGCGGCCCTGGAGGTCGACGATCGCTTGATCGTCGCCGGGCCGCTCCGCCGCACGCTGAACAAGGTCTTCCCCGACCACTGGTCCTTCCTGCTCGGCGAGATCGCGCTGTACGCGTTCGTCGTCCTGCTGCTGTCCGGGACGTACCTGACGTTCTTCTACGACGCGACGATGACCGAGGTCACGTACGAGGGCTCCTACGCAGCGATGCGCGGCATCGAGATGTCGGCGGCCTTCGAGTCCTCGCTGGACATCTCCTTCGACGTCCGCGGTGGCCTGCTGATCCGCCAGATGCACCACTGGGCGGCGCTGCTGTTCGTGGCCGCGATCTGCGTCCACCTGCTCCGCATCTTCTTCACCGGCGCCTTCCGCCGGCCCCGTGAGACCAACTGGTTCATCGGTGTCGCACTGCTGGTGCTGGCCATGCTCGAGGGCTTCGCCGGTTACACCCTCCCCGACGACCTGTTGTCGGGCACCGGCCTCCGGATCTTCTCGGCGGTGTTCCTCTCCATCCCGGTGATCGGGACGTGGGTCTACTTCACCGTCTTCGGTGGGGACTTCCCCGGCGAGCTGATCATCGGCCGGCTCTACATCCTGCACGTCCTGATCATCCCGGCCATCCTGCTGGCCCTGATCGCGCTGCACCTGCTGATCCTGGTGAAGCAGAAGCACACGCAGTTCCCGGGTGCTGGTCGGACCGAGCACAACGTGGTCGGCCACCGGCTCTTCCCGACGTTCGCCGGCAAGGCGACCGCACTGTTCTTCATCGTCTTCGGTCTCTGTGCCGCACTCGGTGGTCTGGTGCAGATCAACCCGTTCTGGCTGTTCGGGCCCTACAACCCGGCGCAGGTGTCGGCCGGCTCCCAGCCCGACTGGTACATCGGCTTCGTCGACGGTGGTTCCCGGATCTTCCCGCCGTGGGAGATCGTGCTGTGGGGCTACCACATCCCGCCGGTCCTCTGGGGCGCCCTCGGCATCCCGGGCATCATGTTCACCCTGCTCGCGCTCTACCCGATCATCGAGCGCAAGCTGACCGGTGACACGGCCAGCCACCACCTGCTCCAGCGCCCCCGCGACGTCCCGGTCCGCACCTCGCTGGGCATGATGGCGATCACCGCCTACGTGGTGCTCTGGATCTCCGGCGGCAACGACGTCATCGCCGAGAAGTTCGACATCAGCCTCAACGCGATGACCTGGTTCGGCCGGATCGGCTTCCTGGTCCTTCCGCCGATCGCCTACTGGATCACCTACCGGATCTGCCTGGGTCTCGAGCGGCACGACCGCGAGGTGCTCGAGCACGGCATCGAGACCGGCGTCATCCGCCGGCTGCCGAGCGGTGAGTTCATCGAGGTCCACCAGCCGCTGGGTCCGGTCGACGAGCACGGTCATGGCCAGCTCGCCTACGGCGGTGCCTCGGTGCCGAAGAAGATGAACCAGGTCGGCGGCGCTCGCCGGGCGATCAGGGGCTTCTTCTCCCCCATCGAGGAGCCGGCTGCGGTGCAGCGCCAGGCCGAGCTGGAGGCCCGCGGCCTGGAGTCGGAGCAGTCGAGCCGGGAACTCACCGGGTCCGGCCGCCCCAGCGAAGGCGGACGTCCGTCCGAGGGTGGTCGGCCCCAGCAGGAGCCGCGCGACTGACCCAGCACCACCCAGCACCACACGAGCAGGGGCCCCGGCGGCATCGTCCGCCGGGGCCCTGCTCGTTGCCGGGCCGCCAGCTCGGTGCCTGGATCCCTGCAGAGTCCCGCTGACCGGCTGACCGGCTGACCGGCATGAGACGACGCCTGCGGCGCACCTCTCCCGGCCACCCCGGCAACCACCGCGCCGCAGACCATCAGGGCAGCCGTCGGGCCGATGACCACCGTGCAACGGCCGGCCGTTGGGAAGACGTCGCACACCCGCTCGCACCGAGGCCCCGTGCAGCGCAGCTCGAGAGCGGCCGTGGGGACCTCACTGGCTCAGGGCCGCCGGGGAGCACAGCCTGACCGCGGTCCCTCGCCGTCGCCGGCGCCGCGCACTCCTCCCCGTCCGACCCATCCCCGGCCGGTGAGGCGGTCACCCTCTCCCCCGGGCCCCTCCACGCCCGCGCTCCAGCCCCGCCTGAGCCCGCAGAACGCCTGCCCACTGACCAACCGGTCCCCTCCGGGGCGTGCCGCGGACGCCGGCGGATCACACGGCACCAGCTGGCCGTGGGCAGCGGCCGAGGCCGGCCCGGCTGGCCAGGCCACCCGATCGGGCGGCAGTCCGTCGACGCCGGCCGCGTGCCGCTGCCCGGCACGCACGGCGTGCCAGTCCGCAGGCAGGAGGCCACGCGCCGCGCAGCAGGAAGCCCTGGGTCCTGGCCCAGCACCAGACGGGAGGGCCCCAGGGCCGCTCCACACCCGGCGCCCGGCGCCGCATCCAGGAGCCGCCGGATGCAGACGAGCAGTCACCTGGCGCGCATCGGCACTCAGGCCGCCGACCCGCCGTCCTCTGCTGCGGGCCTCTCCCGGCCCAGGACGTGCAACGGGGCCCCTCCCGAGATGGGAGGGGCCCCGTTGCACGGGCAGGAGGGCTCAGCTGTGCGCGTTCTGCCCCACGTAGTACTCGAACAGCAACCCGCCGATGGTCATCAGCAGGAAGGCACCCGCCAGCAGCACCAGCCACGGGTACCAGAAGGCCAGCGCCAGGCCCATCAGGGCAGCGGACAGGGCCAGCCCGAAGGGCCAGTAGCTTGCCGGGCTGAAGAAGCCCAGCTCCCCGGCGCCGTCGGCGATCTCGGAGTCCTTGCGGTCCTCGGGGCGGGCGTCGATGCGCCGGCTGACGAACCAAAAGAACCCGCCGATCAGCGCGGTCAGGCCGCCGGACAGCGCCAGCGCAGTCGTGCCGATCGGCTCACGCGCCCAGATGCCGTACACGAGCGCGGCCACGATGCAGAACACCGTGAGCAAGTTGAAGATGAGCGCTTCGACCTTCACGGCCGTTCCTCCTGGTCCAGCGAGATGGTCGGGTCAGTCATCGGAGGCAGCAGCCTGCTGGCCGCCCTGGGGCAACGGCACGGTGCTGGTCGCCACACCCGGCTGACCGATGCTCTCCAGCGCGTCGTACGTCGACAGGCCGTCGAGGCGGGCGTCCAGGTAGTCCTCGAAGTCCTCCTCGCTGACCGAGCGGACCTCGAAGTTCATGTAGGCGTGGTAGGTGCCGCACAGCTCGGCGCACCGGCCGACGTAGGCACCCTGCTCCCGCACGGTCACCTCGAAGACGTTGTCCCGGCCGTTCTCGTTGCCCGGGATGACGTCGAGCTTGAAGAGGAACTCGGGCACCCAGAACGAGTGGATGACGTCGGCCGAGGCGAGCTCGAAACGGATCGTCTGGTCGACCGGGAGCACCAGGATGGGGATCTCGGTGGTGCTGCCGACCGTCGACACCGGCTCGCCACCGTTCGCGTCGGTGGTCTCCGGGTAGACGAACTGCCAGTTCCACTTGAACGCGTTGACCGCGACCGTGACCTCGGGCTCGGCGCTCCGCTCCATCACCCGGTTCTGCGTGTTCACGGTGAAGAAGAACAGCACCGCGATGATCACGAACGGGATGACCGTGTAGACGACCTCCAACGGGAGGTTGTAGGCCGTCTGCCGCGGGAGCTCGTCACCGCGCTTGCGATACCGGATGGCCGCATAGGCGATGAGGACCCACACCGCGATGCCGACCACCAGGGCCGCGATCGTCGAGCCGATCCACAACTGGTGCATCTCGCGAGCCTCGTCGGTGATGCCCTCAGGCCATCCCCAACTGAGCCAACTGCCCGTGACATCACACCCGCTGAGCGTCAGAGCACCCAGGAGACCGAGCCCGGCGACCTTCGCCAGCTTGCTGCGTCGAGCCACTGCCCGCTGCCTCCTCATCCCCCGCGTGGCGGCGCCACGCGGTCTCACCGGCGGGCGCTCCTCGGTTCCCCGACAGGCTCTGCCCACCCCGACCACAGTCTCGCCGAGACTAGCCGACCCCGCCTGTCGTCCCGGGGGCGGGCAGGCCCTCCCGGCGGGTCGCCGACCGGGCTGGTCGGACGGGCCGCGCGCCGTCCACCGCGGAGGGCGGATGTGCGCGTCGCCTCCCCGGGACGGCGCCGCCGAGCCCCGCCCGGCGGTTAGAGTCGGGGCGTGTACTCCCGCCTGCTCACCGTCCGGTGGATGCTGATGCACCTGCTGGTGGCGGCGCTGTTCGTGGCCACCTTCTTCCTGGGCAACTGGCAGCTCGGCAAGGCCGAGGACGGCGGTGGGCCGGTCAACTGGAGCTACGCCCTGCAGTGGCCGCTCTACGGCTTCATGGGCCTGTGGTTCTACCTGCGGATGTGCCGCGACGAGGCCAACCGCGACCCGGCCGACGACGAGCCGGGCAACGCCGTCGTCCTGTACCAGCGCCCCCGGATCGACACCACGGGTGACCCGGAGCTTGCCGCCTACAACGCCTACCTGGCCGAGCTGAACGCCAAGGCCCTCGGGCAGGAGGTGCCCCGTGGCCGCTGACACCACCACGTCCACCGCGCAGCTGACGACCGCACTGAGCCGCTACCGGGTCCTCGCGTACGTGGTCGGCGTGATGCTCATCATCGTGGTCTTCGTGGCCCTGCCGCTGAACCACTGGGGTGGGGTCCCCGAGGTCTCGGAGGTCGTGTCGCCGATCCACGGCTTCCTCTACATCGTCTACCTGCTCGCCGCCTTCGACCTGGCCCGAAAGGCGCGGTTCACCGCCAAGGGCACCGTCCTGGTCTTCCTGGCCGGCGTCGTGCCGTTCGTGTCGTTCTGGGCCGAGCGGCGGGTGACGGCGCGGGTGCGCGCCGGCCAGCCGCTCTGACCGCCCCTCCCCCGCCTCCCACCACCTGGAGACCTCCCGCATGTGCGGCCTGCTGGCCTACCTGTCCACCGACGCCGAACGGGTCGACGAGCAGACGGTCTCCGGGGTGCAGCACGCGCTGCGCTGCCTGCGGCACCGTGGCCCGGACGACCGGGAGGTGTGGTCGGACCCGCGCGCGGTGCTGGGCTTCAACCGGCTGGCCTTCATCGACATCGAGGGCAGCCCGCAACCGATGCCCTACGCCGACGGGCGGTACCGGATCGTCTTCAACGGCGAGATCTACAACTACCTGGAGCTGCGCGAGGAGCTGAAGGCCGCCGGTGCGACCTTCGCCACCGAGGGCGACACCGAGGCCATCGTCGCCGGCTACCACCTGTGGGGTGAGGCCGTCGTCCCGAGGCTGCGCGGGATGTTCGCCTTCGTCATCTGGGACACCGAGACCGGGACGGCGTTCGGCGCCCGGGACGCCTTCGGTATCAAGCCGCTGTTCACCGCCCGCCTGGCCGACGGCGGCCTGGTCTTCAGCTCGGAGAAGAAGGCCCTGCTGGAGCTGCTCGGCGGCACGCCCGGCGCCGGGGGCGTCGACCCGGCGTCGCTGCAGCACTACCTGACGCTCCAGTACGTCCCCGAGCCGGCCACGCTGCACCGGGGCATCCGGCGGATCGAGAGCGGCACCAGCTTCACCGTCGCGGACGGCGAGCTGCACACGCAGCGCTGGTTCCACCCGAGCTTCGCCCCGAAGCCGGTCACCCCGGGGTCGGAACAGGCGCTGTACGACCGGATCGCCGAGGTGCTGGACGACTCGGTCGCCAAGCACATGCGCGCCGACGTGACCGTCGGGTCCTTCCTCTCCAGCGGGATCGACTCCACCGCCGTCGCCGCCCTGGCGCACAAGTACAACAGCGACCTGGTCACCTTCACCGTCGGCTTCCAGCGCGAGGCCACCTCCGAGGTCGACATCGCCGCGGAGTCGGCCCGGATCCTGGGCGTCCGGCACGTGCCGGTGGAGATCACCGCGCAGGAGTTCGCCGACGCGATCCCCACCGTCGTCTGGTACCTCGACGACCCGGTCGCGGACCCGGCGCTCGTGCCGCTGTACTTCGTGGCGCGCGAGGCGCGCAAGCACGTGAAGGTGGTGCTCTCCGGCGAGGGCGCCGACGAGCTGTTCGGCGGCTACACCATCTACCGCGAGCCGCTCAGCCTCGCCTGGGCGTCGAAGCTGCCAGCCGCCGGACGACGGGCGCTCGGCGCACTGTCCCGGGTGGTCCCCGAGGGCGTGCGCGGGCAGGACCTGCTCCGGCGCGCCTCGATCCCGCTCGAGGAGCGCTACTACGGCAACGCCCGCAACCTCAACGCCGCCGAGCTCGCCCAGCTGCTGCCCGGTCACGACCCCGACATGTCGCACGTCACGGTCACCGAGGCCCTCTACCGGCAGACCCGCGAGGCCGGCTACGACGACGTGACGGCCATGCAGTACGTCGACCTGTTCACCTGGCTGCGCGGGGACATCCTGGTCAAGGCGGACAAGATGACGATGGCCAACTCCCTGGAGCTGCGCGTCCCGTTCCTGGACCCCGAGGTCTTCGCCCTGGCCAGCAGCCTGCCGCTGGAGATGCGGGTCCCTGCGCGCGGGGACGCGACCAAGTACGCGCTGCGCCAGGCGATGCGGCAGATCGTGCCGCCGAAGATCATGAACCGCCGCAAGCTGGGCTTCCCGGTGCCGACGGCGGAGTTCCTGGCCGGCCCGCTGCACGAGTGGGCCCGGGACATCGTGACCGCCAGCCAGACCGACGAGTGGCTCGACCGCGACCACGTGCTCGGCCTGCTGGACCGGCTCCAGGACGCCGAGGTGCCCAGCAAGCGCATCGCCCGGCAGGTCTGGGAGGTGCTGGTGTTCATGATCTGGCACGGCATCTTCGTCGAGGAGCGGATCACCCCGCAGATCCCCGAGCCGATCTACCCGGTCCGGCTGTGACCCGCCGCCGGCGAGCCGGTCTGGTCGCCGCCCTGGCGGTGGCCGGGCTGCTCGCCGGCTGTTCCACGGACGACGGTGTCTGTCCGGACACCCCGAGCGCGTGCGCCTCGCCGCCTCCGCCGCCGAGCCCGCCGACCGGCACGGAGCCGAGCTACAGCGCCAGGGGCGACTTCACGAGCCCGGGCAGTCCGGCATTCGTCACCCCCGCGGAGCCACCGCCGTCCCTCACCCCCGGCCCGCTGGTCCCGGAGCCCGTGCCGACCGGCGGTCGGCTCCCCATCCCAGTGCCGTCGGACCCGGTGGACTGACCCCGGACACGACGAGGCCCGACTCCCCCGAGGGGGAACCGGGCCTCGTGGCGGTTCAGCCGGCGATCAGTGGAAGCTGTCGCCGCAGGCGCAGGAGCCGCCGGCGTTCGGGTTGTCGATGGTGAAGCCCTGCTTCTCGATGGTGTCGACGAAGTCGATCGTCGCGCCACTGAGGTACGGGATGCTCATCCGGTCGACGATCACCTCGGTGCCACTGAACTCGAAGGTCTGGTCGCCGTCGAGGAATCGCTCGTCGAAGAACAGCTGGTAGCGCAGACCCGAGCAGCCACCGGGCTGCACGGCGATGCGCAGCCGCAGGTCGTCGCGGCCCTCCTGCTCCAGCAGCGTCTTCACCTTCGACGCGGCGGGCTCGCTGAGGATGACGCCGGTGGCGCCGGGGGCCTGCGTGTCCTGCACGGTCATGTCGTGGTCCTCCCACACTCGAGGGTGTCCTGCACGGCCCGTCGCGGGGACGGACTGCCGGAGCTTCCAACACCGCCGTGGCGGAGCTGCTTCCCACTGTACGGCGCTCTCGCCGACCGAGGGCGCATCCGCACCCATCCGGACGGGGGACGACGCCTGGCCGGAGAGCAGCGGACGACACCGGACGGCGCCCGCGGCCACGTAGACTCACCGGCCGTGAAGCTCCGCCTGCCCGGCCGCCGCGCCGACTCCGCGACGACCCCGGACGCCCAGTCCGACCTGACCACCCAGCTGGCCGGGAGCACGGCCGTGGGCAAGGGACGACCCACCCCACGGCGCAACGAGGCCCAGGGCCGGCGCAGCGGGCCGGTGCCCCCGCCGCCAACCACCCGCAAGGAGGCCTACCGGCGGATGCGCGAGCAGCAGGCCGCCGGCCGGGGCAGCGCCCGCGAGGCAGCCGCCCGCGGGGACGACAGCTCACTGCCCGCCCGTGACCGCGGCCCCGAGCGTCGGCTGGTGCGCGACCTCGTCGACGCCCGCCGCAACGCCGGCAGCGTCTTCCTGGTCGTCGCAGCCCTGGTGCTGGTCGGCTACTTCATCCCGAACCCGGCCGTGCAGAGCTACACCGTCTTCATCTGGTTCGCCTTCTTCCTGGTCATCATCGGCGACTCGGTCATCCTGGGCCGCAAGATCAAGAAGACGGTGGCCGAGCGCTTCCCGAACACCACGCAGCGCACCCGCAGCCTGATCTGGTACGGCGTCAGCCGGGCCACGATGATCCGCCGCTGGCGCTTCCCCAAGCCGCAGGTCGCCCTCGGCGCGGAGGTCTGAATAAGGACCCCCTCGCCCCCCACCACTCGCAGGCTCGTGGCGGGACCCTGCGAGGGGGCCGCGGCTGGTCATTACCCGGCCTAAGTACCGTCGTGTCGTGCAGACACGACGCCTGGGCCGTTCCGGCCTGACCATCTCCGAGATCGCGTACGGCAACTGGCTGACCCACGGTAGCCAGGTCGAGGAGGACGCCGCGCACGCCTGCGTGCGGGCCGCCCTCGACGTCGGGATCACCACCTTCGACACCGCGGACGTGTACGCCGGCACCAAGGCCGAGTCGGTGCTGGGCCGGGCGCTGGCCGGCCAGCGTCGCGAGGGCCTGGAGATCTTCACCAAGGTCTACTGGCCCACCGGCCCCGGCGCCAACGACCGCGGCCTGTCCCGCAAGCACATCGTGGAGAGCTGCAATGCGTCGCTGCAGCGACTGCAGACCGACTACGTCGACCTCTACCAGGCCCACCGGTACGACTCCTCGGTGCCGCTGGAGGAGACGATGACCGCCTTCGCCGACCTGGTGCGGCAGGGCAAGGTGCTGTACCTCGGCGTCTCGGAGTGGCGCGCGGAGGAGATCGCCGCCGCCGCCGAGCTCGCCCGCGAGCTCAAGGTGCAGCTGATCAGCAACCAGCCGCAGTACTCGATGCTGTGGCGGGTGATCGAGGCCGAGGTGGTGCCCACCAGCGAGCAGGAGGGCCTCTCCCAGATCGTCTGGTCGCCGCTGGCCCAGGGTGTGCTCACCGGCAAGTACCTGCCCGGACAGCAGCCGCCGGTCGACAGCCGGGGCGGTCACGCCACCGTGGGCGGGTCGATGAAGAACTACCTGACCGACGACGTGCTGACCCGCGTCCAGCAGCTGCGCCCGATCGCCGACGAGCTCGGTCTGTCGATGGCCCAGCTGGCCGTCGCCTGGGTGCTGCAGAACAAGAACGTCGCCGCGGCGATCATCGGGGCCAGCCGCCCCGAGCAGGTGCACGACAACGTCAAGGCCGCCGGCGTGGAGCTGCCGGCCGAGGTCATGGCCCGTATCGACGAGGCACTGGGCGACGTCGTCGAGCGCGACCCGGCCAAGACCTCCCGGGGCTGAGGAAGGACCCCCTCGCCCCCCACCACTCGCAGGCTCGCGGCGGGCTCTGCAAGGGGGCCAGGGGGCCGGGGCGGGGTGGACGTCGCTCGGCGGCGTCCACCCCGGTCAGGAGGCGGCCAGGCCCATCGGGCCGTAGACGCGTTCGCCGTCCTGCTGGAGCGTGACCGTCGCGACGCCACGCTCCAGCAGGTCGCGCCAGGTCTCCCCCAGCCAGGACTCGGCGTCACCCTGGTTGTCGCACTCGGGCACCTCCACCCCGAGCGTCGCGGGGTCCACGGGCGCACCCGAGGCGTCTTCCAGCTGCCAGGTCCAGCTCATGGCGGGAGGTTAGCGACCCGGCGGCCCGACGGCAGCTCCCGCCGCTGTGGCAAGGCCTCCGCGACGTCCAGGCGATCTTGGTTTACAAGGTAAGTGCATGGGCATGGTGCAGGCACCACCCACGCCCGAGACCGCGGAGGACCCATGAGCCAGCCCATCCCGGGCGCCGGCGCGAGCCGCGTGACCGCACCGCCACCCGCCCCGGAGAACGCCTCGACCGGTGAGCTGATCGGTCAGCTCTCCGACCAGCTGACCCGGCTGGTCCGGGACGAGATGCGCCTGGCCCAGGCCGAGGTCAGCACCAAGGCCAAGAAGCTCGGCGTCGGCGCCGGCCTGTTCGGTGGGGCCGGGCTGTTCGGCTTCCTCGGCCTGCAGGTGCTCGTCGCTGCCGCCGTGCTGGCGTTGGCCCTCGCCGTCCCGGCCTGGCTCTCGGCGGTGATCGTCGCGGTCGTGCTCTTCGCCCTCGCCGGCGTCCTCGCCCTGATCGGCAAGAAGGACGTGCAGCAGGCCGCCCCACCGGTGCCGACCGAGGCCATCTCCAGCGTCAAGACCGACGTCGCCACCGTGAAGGAGAGTGCGTCCCGATGACCGGAGCCGACAGCAGCAAGCCGGACGGCGGCGCCGGGCCCACCGACCCCGACGCCATCCGGGCCGACATCGAGCAGACCCGCGAGCAGCTCGGGCGCACCGTGGACGAGCTGAGCCACCGCCTGGACGTCCCCGGCCGGGCCAAGGAGAGCGCCGACCGCGCCCGGACCTCGGCCGTCGAGGGCGTCAACCGCACCAAGGACACCGCGGTCGAGACCTACCGGGAGAACCCCCCGGCGGTGATCGGCGGCGGGGTCGCGGCCGTGTCCGCGCTGGTGGGCCTGGTCGCCTGGCGGAGGCGTCGTCGGGCCGGCCGGGCCGAGCGCGCAGCGGCGAAGGGGGCCGCCGAGCGCCGTGCCGCAGCCGCCCGCGCCGCACGCCGGGCCGGCCAGGAGCGCGCCGCGGCCCGCCGGGCGGCCGCCGAGCGCACCGCCGCCCGGCGGAAGGCAGCGGCCCGAGCCCGGGCCGCGCGCCGGCACACGGCCACCACCCGGGTCACCACCACCCAGCGGGCCGCGGCCGCCCGGCTCACCGCGAGCCAGCGCGCGGCGACGGCCCAGCTGGCCGCGACCCAGCGCGCCACCGCCCAGCGGCTGACCCGCCGGCGCAGCGGCTGGCGGGGCACGCTGGCCCGGGTCCTCCGGTGAGCCCGAGCCCCAAGGCCGTCTACCGCCCGTTCGGTCTGCTGGGGAGCGTGCTGGCCGGCGCGCTCTCCGGAGCGGCCTTCAAGCAGGTGTGGAAGCGTGTCGCCCACGAGGACGACGCACCGGGCGCCCTGCAGAGCGAGTACGGGATGCGCGAGGTGGTGCTGGCCGCCGCCGTCCAGGGCGCGCTGTTCGGCGCCACCAAGGCCGTGATCGACCGGGCCGGCGCGCGCGGGTTCACCAGGCTGACCGGCAACTGGCCCGGCGACTGACCCGCGAGCCGACCACCACCCGAGACGAGGGGACCACCCAGATGGTCGACACCGGGCGACCGGGCAGCGCCGTGGACAACATCCGTGCGCGCGTGCAGGAGAAGGCGGAACGGCGGGCCGCGGCCCGTGCCGCCGAACAGCGGGACGACGCGAGCGGTCCGCCCGGCGGGGCCACGTCGTCGACGGTGGTGGCCACCGAGACGCGGGAGGCGGCCCGGCCCGCGCCCGAGGTGCCCAGCGGCAGCGAGATGCCGGGGGTGCACGCCGAGAAGCCCACGGAGATCCCCCCGCGCGGCTGGCTGCAGATCGTCAAGCGGGCGTGGGCGGAGAACAACGCCGACAACATGCCGATCATCGGTGCCGGGGTGGCCTTCTTCGCCTTCCTGGCCGTCTTCCCCGCACTGATCGCGACCATCTCGATCTACGGCCTGGTGGCCTCCCCCGACCAGGTCGCCAGCCAGATCGCCTCGCTGTCGGACCAGCTGCCGGAGAGCGCCCAGACCCTGCTCACCACCCAGCTGACCAACATCACCGAGAACAGCGGCGGTGCGCTGACCGTCAGCCTGATCGTCTCCATCCTGGCTGCGCTGTGGAGCGCCTCGGGCGGCACCGGCAACCTGATCACCGCGGTGAACCTCGCCTACGACGAGGTGGAGACCCGCAGCTTCGTCAAGCGCAAGGCGCTCGCCCTGGGTCTCACCCTGGGCGCGATCGTCTTCGTGCTGCTCACCTTCGCGCTCATCGCGGTGGTGCCCGTCGTGCTCGACGCGCTGCCCCTCGGCGTCCTCGGCACCGTCCTGGCCCAGGTGCTGCGGTGGGTGCTGCTGCTGGCCGTGATCGCCGGGTCCCTGGCCGTCCTGTACCGGCTGGCCCCGGACCGGGACGCCCCCAAGCTGCGCTGGGTCAGCCTCGGCTCGCTGGTGGTCACCGTCATCTGGGCGGTCGTCAGCCTGCTGTTCAGCATCTACGTGGACAACTTCGGGTCCTACGACAAGACCTACGGCGCCATCGCCGGGGTGATCGTGCTGATGCTGTGGCTGTACCTGACCTGCTACCTGGTGCTGCTGGGCGCGGAGATCAACGCCGAGACCGAGCACCAGACCGCGGCCGACACCACCGAGGGCGAGCCCCAGCCGATGGGCCGCCGCGACGCGGTCGTCGCCGACGGGATGCCCGACCCGCCGGTGCCGACGAAGGAGTCACACCCCAAGCGCTGAGCCGCTCCCCGCCGCCGGCGGCGGCGGGGAGCACTCGGTCACCGGACGTGGGACTCCACGAACGGCGGACGGCGGACGACGACCGGCTGCGGCCGGCCCCGGACGTCGACCGACACCTCGCTGCCCTCGGCCACACCCGACGTGGTGTCCAGCAGCGCCAGCGCGATGCCGGTGCGCAACGTCGGGGAGAACGTCCCGCTGGTCACCTCACCGATCCGGGCGCCGTCCCCGTCGAGCACGGCCATCCCGGGGCGCGGGATGCCTCGGCCGGGGGCCTGCAGGCCCCACAGCCGCCGCGCCGGCCCGGCGGCCTTCTCCGCCTGCAGCGCCTCCCGCCCCCAGAAGGCCTCCTTCTGCCAGCCCACCGCCCAGCCGGACCGCGCCTGGTTGGGCGTGATGTCCCGGGCCAGCTCGTGGCCGTGCAGCGGGTAGCCCATCTCGGTGCGCAGGGTGTCCCGGGCGCCCAGACCACAGGGCCGGATCTGCTCCGGGGCCCCGGCGGCCAGCAGCGCGTCCCACAGCCGCCCGGCGCGGTCGGCGGCCACCAGCAGCTCGTAGCCGTGCTCCCCGGTGTAGCCGGTGCGGCACACGGTCACCTCGTCGCCGCCGGTGCCCGGCGTCTCGGCGAAGGACATGTAGTCCAGCCCACCGGGCAGCCCCACGGCGGCCAGGACCTCGGCCGACCGCGGCCCCTGCAACGCCAGGACGGCGACCTCGGTGTGCCGGTCGGTGACCGTCACACCGGCCGGGGCATCGGCCGCCAGCCGGGCCAGGACGTCGGCGGCGTTGGCGGCGTTGGGCACCAGCAGGACGTCGTCCGGGCCGTGCAGGTACACGATCAGGTCGTCGACCACCCCGCCGGCGTCGGGCTGACCGTCGGCGACGCAGCACAGCGTGTACTGCGCCTGCCCCGGTCCGATCTTGCCGAGGTCGTTGGTCAGGCAGGCGTTGACGTACGCCGCCGCCCCGGGTCCGCGGACGGTGGCGGTGCCCAGGTGCGAGACGTCGAAGAGGCCGACGCCCTCGCGCACCGAGGTGTGCTCGGCCAGCACCCCGCCGCCGGCGTACTCGATCGGCATGGACCAGCCGCCGAAGTCGGCGAACTTGGCGCCGGCGGCCGCGTGGCGTTCGTGCAGGGGGGAGGTCAGCGGGCTCACCGGCAGCACGCTAGTGGAGCACCCGGACGGTCGGGTCCCCGAGCCCGTGACCAGCACGGGGGCGACCGGTCCGACTCCGGTCCTACGCGGTGCTCACCACCTCCCTAGGATCGGACGCGTGCCTCCGACTGTCTCCGCCACCGACCGCCCGCTCGAGAAGCTCAGCGCCGACGCCGTCGTCGTCGGCGTCGGGAAGGGACCCGACGGGCTGCTCAGCACACCGGGTGCCGATGCGGTCGACCGCCTGCTCGGTGGCCGCCTGCTCACCGCGCTCGCCGACCTGGGCGCCCGTGGCGGCGAGGACGAGGTCACCAAGCTGCCGACCTTCGGTCAGGGCCCGTTCCCGGTGGTCGCGGTCGTCGGCCTCGGCGCTCCCCAGCCGGCCGGGGGGTACTCCCCCGAGGCGCTCCGCCGCGCGGCCGGTTCCGCCAGCCGCGCGCTGACCGGCCGCAGCTCCCTGGTCAGCCTGCTGGCGGCCGTCGGCGGGGCCCCGGACGCCGACCGGCTGCACGCCGTCGGCGAGGGCTCGCTGCTGGGCGCCTACGAGTTCACCGCCTACAAGTCCCAGCTGCCCGCCGACCGGCCCACCCCGCCGTCCTCGGTGGAGCTGGTGGTCCCCGACGCCGCGGCCGCCAAGGCCCCGCTGGCCCGGGTCCGCGCCGTCGTCGACGCGGTCTACCTGGTGCGCGACCTGGTCAACACCCCGCCCAACGACCTGTACCCGGCCGAGCTCGCCGCCCGCGGTGCCGCCGCCGGCAAGAAGGCCGGGCTGTCGGTCGAGGTGCTCGACGAGAAGGGCCTCGCCGCCGGCGGCTACGGCGGCATCCTCGCCGTCGGGAGCGGCTCGGTGCGCGGTCCGCGGCTGCTGCGCCTGGAGTACAAGGGCAAGAAGGCCAAGACCAGCGTGGCGCTGGTCGGCAAGGGCATCACCTTCGACAGCGGCGGCATCTCGATCAAGCCCGCGGCGAAGATGGAGGACATGAAGAGCGACATGGCCGGCGCCGCGGCCGTGATCGCCACCGTCTGCCTGGTCGCCGAGCTCGGCCTGCCGGTCGACGTCACCGCGACCGTGCCGATCGCGGAGAACATGCCCAGCGGCACCGCCTACCGCCCCGCCGACGTGGTCACCTTCCGCAACGGCCGGAAGGCCGAGATCACCAACACCGACGCCGAGGGCCGGGTCGTGCTCGCCGACGCGATCTGCCGCGCCGTCGAGGACTCCCCCGCCTACCTGCTGGAGACCTCCACCCTCACCGGCGCCCAGCTGGTCGCGCTGGGCACCCGCACCGCCGGGGTCATGGGCAGCGACGACCTGCGCGACGCGGTCGTCGAGGCGAGCAGGCGCAGCGGTGAGCCGATGTGGGGCATGCCGCTGCCCCCGGAGCTGCGCCGTGGCCTGGACTCCCCCGTCGCCGACATGGTCAACGCCAACGCCGACCGGATGGGCGGGATGCTCGTCGGCGGGCACTTCCTGGCCGAGTTCGTCCCGGCCGGGCTGCCCTGGGCGCACATCGACGTCGCCGGGCCGGCGTACAACACCGGCGCCCCGTGGGGCCACACGCCCAAGGGCGGCACCGGGGTCCCCGTCCGCACGCTGCTGGCCACCATCGAGGGCCTGCTGGACGACTGACGGCCTGCCTCACCCGCGCGAGGAGGCCCCCAACCCGACGATCCGTCGGGTCGGGGGCCTCCTGGCGTCGCGGCTCAGGACAGCCGGTTGTCCTTCTGCCGGGCGCTCCAGTCGCGCATCCGCTGCGGGTAGCCGGTCACCTGCGCGTCGTACACCGGGACGGCGAGGTCGCGGGAGAGCTTGCGGGCGGTCTCGGGGCCGTCGATCCGCCGCCGCGTCCACTCCCCGTCGGCGGCCACCAGCAGGATCGTCGTCTCGGTCACCGCCGTCCGCGGCTCGACGTACCCCTCGACCCCGCGGCGGGTCGCGACGAACTGCTCCAGGTGGCTGAGGTCGGCCCCACCGGACGCCCGGTCGAGCGTGCCGCGGCGGTCACGACCGCCGCCTCCGGCGCGGCGACCGCGCAGCCGGTCGAACAACCCCATGCCCTGCTCCCGTCCCCGGGGTCGCGGGTGGCTCCGCGACGCTCCAGAGGGGATCAACGGAGCATCCGAACGCACCGTTCCCGGGAGTGGCAGGATGGGCAGGCGCACGATCGTTGTGCCCGGCACCACACCGGGTCACCCAGCACTGAGGAGCACTTGTGAGCGCACCCACCACCCCCGCTGACCTGGTCATCCTCGGTGGTGGCTCGGGTGGCTACGCCGCGGCACTGCGGGCAGCCGAGCTCGGCATGAGCGTCGTCCTGATCGAGAAGGACAAGGTCGGCGGCACCTGCCTGCACCGCGGTTGCATCCCGACCAAGGCGCTGCTGCACACCGCCGAGGTCGCCGACAACGCCCGCGAGGGCGAGCAGTTCGGCGTCAAGTCCACGCTGTCGGGCATCGACATGGACGGGGTGAACGCCTACAAGGACGGCGTCATCTCCAAGAACCACAAGGGCCTGCAGGGCCTGATCAAGAGCCGCGGCATCACCTACGTGACCGGCGAGGGCCGGCTGGTCTCCCCGACCGCCGTCCAGGTCGGCGACCAGACCTACGAGGGCAAGCACGTCCTGCTGGCCACCGGCTCCTACGCCCGCTCGCTGCCCGGCATCGAGATCGACGGCACGAAGGTCATCACCAGCGACCACGCGCTCAAGCTCGACCGGGTGCCCGGCTCGGCGATCATCCTCGGCGGCGGCGTCATCGGCTGCGAGTTCGCCAGCGCCTGGAAGTCCTTCGGCGTCGACGTGACCATCGTCGAGGGCCTGCCGCACCTGGTGCCGCTGGAGGACGAGTCCTCCTCCAAGCTGCTGGAGCGGGCCTTCCGCCGTCGCAAGATCGACTTCTCCCTGGGCAGCCGGGTCGCCAAGGTCGAGACCACCGCCGACGGCGTGAAGGTCTCCCTGGAGAACGGCAAGTCCCACGAGGCCGAGCTGGTGCTCGTCGCCGTCGGCCGCGGGCCGGTCAGCCAGGGCCTGGGCTACGAGGAGGCCGGGGTCGCCATGGACCGCGGCTACGTCCTCGTCGACGAGTACATGCAGACCAACGTGCCGACCATCTCCGCCGTCGGGGACCTGGTGCCGACCCTGCAGCTGGCCCACGTCGGCTTCGGCGAGGGCATCCTCGTCGCCGAGCGGCTCGCCGGCCTGCCGGTCGTGCCGATCGACTACGCCGGCGTCCCGCGCGTCACCTACTCCGAGCCCGAGGTCGCCTCGGTCGGCCTCACCGAGGCGCAGGCCAAGGAGAAGCACGGCGAGGTCGAGATCGCCACCTACGACCTGGCCGGCAACGGCCGCGCCGCGATCCTCAAGACCGCCGGCGCCGTGAAGCTCATCCGGGTCGCCAACAACGGCCCGGTCGTCGGTGTGCACATGGTCGGCAGCCGCGTCGGTGACCTCGTCGCCGAGGCCCAGCTGGTCTACAACTGGGAGGCCCTGCCCGAGGAGGTCGCCCAGCTGATCCACCCGCACCCGACGCTGAGCGAGGCCCTCGGCGAGGCCGCCCTCGTGCTGGCCGGCAAGCCACTGCACGCGCACAGCTGACCCCTGCCCTTCCGCTCCCCCACCCGCTGCTCCACCCCCACGACCTGAGGAGACCTGTCTTCGATGCCGACGTCCGTCACCATGCCCGCCCTGGGCGAGAGCGTCACCGAGGGCACGGTCACCCGATGGCTGAAGCAGGAGGGTGATCAGGTCGAGGTCGACGAGCCGCTCCTGGAGGTGTCCACCGACAAGGTGGACACCGAGATCCCCTCGCCCGCGGCCGGCGTGCTCACCAAGATCGTCGTCGCCGAGGACGAGACGGTCGAGGTCGGCGCCGAGCTGGCGGTGATCGGCGGCGAGGACGGCGGTTCGCCGGCCCCGGCGCAGGAGGCCCCGGCCGAGGAGTCGCCGGCGCAGGAGGCACCCGCTGCGGAGGCCCCGGCCGAGGAGGCCCCCGCGCAGGAGGCTTCTGCCCAGGAGGCACCGACGCCGTCCGGTGACTCGGGTGGCTCGGGTGGCGGCGAGGGCACCTCGGTGACCATGCCGGCGCTGGGCGAGAGCGTCACCGAGGGCACCGTGACCCGCTGGCTGAAGGCCGTCGGGGACGAGGTCACCGCCGACGAGGCGCTGCTGGAGGTCTCCACCGACAAGGTGGACACCGAGATCCCAGCCCCGGTGTCGGGCACCCTGCTGTCGATCACGGTCAACGAGGACGAGACCGTGGACGTCGGCGCGGAGCTCGCCGTCATCGGCACCGCCGGTGCCGCGCCGTCCTCGGCTCCGGCCCAGCCGCAGCAGCAGGCCCCGGCCGAGGAGCCGAAGGCCACCGAGGAGCCGAAGGCCGCAGAGGAGCCGAAGGCCGAGCAGGCGCAGCCCACCCCGGTGGAGGCGAACACCGACACCGGTCAGCCCGGCGCCGACTACGGCTCCAGCGGCGCGATGCCGACCCAGTCGCCCACCGACCAGCCCTCCCCGGCCGAGGCGGTGGCTCCGGCGTCCCGTCCGGCGGCGGCCCCGGCCCCGGACGGCGGCGGCGCCTACGTGACCCCGCTGGTCCGCCGGCTGGCGGCCGAGCGCGGCGTCGACCTGGCGTCGGTCTCCGGCACCGGTGTGGGCGGACGGATCCGCAAGCAGGACGTGGTCGCCGCAGCCGAGCAGGCCGCGAAGCCCGCCGCCGCTGCTCCGGCGGCCGCCGGTGGCACCCGGCCCTCGCCGGCCGCCACCCCGGACTCCTCGCTGCGCGGCCGCACCGAGAAGCTCTCCCGGCTGCGCACCGTCATCGCCAAGCGGATGGTCGAGTCGCTGCAGGTCAGTGCCCAGCTGACCACGGTGGTCGAGGGTGACGTCACCAAGATCGCGAGGCTGCGTGACCAGGTGAAGAACGACTTCGTCGCCCGCGAGGGCGTCAAGCTGTCGTTCCTGCCGTTCTTCGCCAAGGCGACCGTCGAGGCGCTGAAGGCCCACCCGGTGGTGAACTCCTCGGTCGACCTCGAGGCCGGCACGGTCACCTACCACGACGCCGAGAACCTGGGCATCGCCGTGGACACCGAGCGTGGCCTGCTGGTGCCGGTCATCCGGGGCGCCGGTGACCTGAACGTCCCCGGCATCGCCCGGAAGATCGCCGACCTGGCCGAGCGCACCCGGATCAACAAGGTGACCCCGGACGAGCTCGGCGGCGGGACGTTCACGCTGACCAACACCGGCAGCCGGGGCGCCCTGTTCGACACCCCGATCATCAACCAGCCGCAGGTCGCCATCCTCGGCGTCGGCTCGGTGGTCAAGCGCCCGGTCGTCATCAAGGACCCGGAGCTGGGCGAGGTCGTGGCGATCCGGTCGATGGTCTACCTGGCCCTGAGCTACGACCACCGGATCGTGGACGGCGCCGACGCCGCTCGCTTCCTGACCACGGTCAAGGAGCGCCTGGAGGGCGGTCAGTTCGAGGGCGAGCTCGGTCTCGCCTGACGCAGGACCCCGTCCGGCGCCTCGTCCCCCGCACCCGCGGGGCGGGGCGCCGGACGGGGATGGGGGCCCCGGCACACGCCGGGGCCCCTCGTCGTCCGTCCGCGGCGCAGCCCGCCCCGTCCCAGGGAGCACTCGATGAAGGTCGCCGTCACGGGCTCGTCCGGACTGATCGGGTCGGCGCTGGTCCGCGCACTGGCCGCCGACGGGCACGAGGTGCTGCGCCTCGTCCGCCGCACCCCCCGCACGGCCGACGAGCACCGGTGGGAGCCCGGGCTGCACCGCATCCCGCCGGGCCTGCTGGACGACGTCGACGCGGTGGTGAACCTGGCCGGGGTCGGCGTGGGCGACCGCCGCTGGACGGCGAAGCACAAGGAGCAGGTGCTCCGCAGCCGCGTCGACAGCACGACGACGGTCAGCCGGGCGCTGGCCGAGGGGGCCGCCGCCGACCCCACCCGACCCCGCGTGCTGCTCTCCGCCTCCGCCGTCGGCTGGTACGGCGACACCGGCTCGCGGGTGGTGACCGAGGAGGACCCGGCCGGCGACGACTTCCTGGCGCGGGTCTGCGTCGAGTGGGAGGCGGCCACCGCACCGGCCGCGGACGCCGGCGTCCGGGTGGCGACGCTGCGCACCGGACTGGTCCTCGGCCCCGGTGGTCTGCTGGGGCGACTGGCTCCGCTGTTCCGGCTGGGCCTGGGCGGCAAGCTCGGCTCGGGCGACCAGTACATGCCCTGGATCGGCCTGCAGGACGAGGTGGACGCGATCCGCTTCCTGCTCACCGCATCCGTGTCCGGGCCGGTCAACCTGAGCGCGCCCACGCCGGTGACCAACGCCGAGTTCACCGCCGCGTTCGCCGCGGCGGTGCACCGTCCCGCGGTGCTGACCGTGCCCGGCCCGGCCCTGCAGCTGGTGCTCGGCGAGTTCGCCCGGGTCGGCGTCCTGGCCGGCCAGCGGGCCGTGCCGGCGGTGCTGGAGTCCGCCGGTTTCCGGTTCCGCCAGCCGGAGCTCCCCGGTGCCCTGGCCGCCGCGCTGACCCGCGGCTGACCCCGCTGGGCAGCTCCGTCAGCCGACCAGGGACGCGTCGGCGATCCGCCAGCCGTCAGGTCCCCGGTCCAGCACCATCTCCACCTCGGCCTCCCCGCGCCCCGGCACGGTGACGGGGTCCCCGACCTCCCCCGCCGGGGTCCGGGTCTGCACCCGGTAGTCCGGCATGACGTCGACCAGGAGCAGGCGGACCTGGCCCGGTTCCTGCCACTGCACGTCGCGGACCTCCACGACCAGCGGGGCGAACTCCCGCACGACCTGTCCGGCCGCTGCCAGGGC
Organism: uncultured Modestobacter sp.; assembly: GCF_947486615.1. Taxonomy (GTDB): domain Bacteria; phylum Actinomycetota; class Actinomycetes; order Mycobacteriales; family Geodermatophilaceae; genus Modestobacter. The sequence goes on along the minus strand of NZ_CANKUD010000006.1, from coordinate 105,624 downwards.
GGTCAGCTGTTCCGTGTCCCGGGCCAGGAGCGCGGCGTCCGCGGCGTAGACCGCGTCGAGCCCGCCGGGCGCACCCTCGCTGAAGGCAGCCGCCCGCTGGTCGTAGAGGCCGTCGACGAGGTCGGCCCAGCCCCGGGCGTCGACCGGGTCCTCCGGTGACGGACTGCCCGCCGCCGGCTCCGGCGGACCTGCGGGCGCGGCGGGCACGCTGCTGTCCGCGGCAGCCGGGCCGGCGCCTGACGGCTCGGCAGCCGCTGCGGGCGATCCGGTGCCCGGCCGATCCGCATCGGCGGCGGGCGATCCGGTGCCCGGCGGCTCGGGGACCGGGTCGGCCGGCGTCTCCGCTGCCGCAGGTCCGGCAGCCGCGGTGATCACCGCGCTCTCGGCCGCCGGGACCGGCCCCTGTGCCGGCCCTCCACCCCAGCTCGTCCCGGCCCAGACCGCGGCCGCCAGCCCGGCCGCGATGCCGGCCAGCACCAGCAGCCCGACCCCCACCCGCCGGGCCGCTGCCCGTGCCGGCAGCCGACCGTCCGGGTCCGGATGACCGAGGGTCCGCCAGCGGCCCTGCACACCGGCCCGCAGCCGGGTCAGCCGGCCGGCGGGCTCCGGGGCGGAGTGCCCGGCCACCCGGCGCCGTCCGGGCACCTGGTGGGTCAGCTCGGTGCGTGGTCCGCGACCGGTCGCTCCCAGCTCCTCGTCGGGCACTCCGCCCACCGGCAGCCGGACCGGCTCGGGACGGCAGGCGTGCCGCAGGTCGAGCGCGAACGCGGCGGCCGACCCGCGCAGGTGCGGCTCGGCGGACAGGCCGCGGAGCACGACCCGGACCAGCTCCTCCGGGGCCTCCGGGGCCAGCAGGGCGAGATCGGGGAGCTGCCCGGCCGCGGCGACGCTCAGCGTGGCCCCGGGCCCGGCCGCGTTCCAGGGCGCCACCCCGGTCAGCGCGTGGAAGGCAGCAGCGGCGACGCCGAAGACGTCCGAGGCCGGGCCCGGAGCACCCCCGCGTGCCACCACCGGGTCGACGTAGGCCGGTGTCATCTCCGCCCGCGCGGTGTCGCCCACGATCCGGGCCGTGCCGAGGTCGGTGAGCACCGGCCGCCCCTCCGCGGTGAACACCACGTTGCCCGGCGAGAGGTCGCCGTGCACCACCCCGCGCTCGTGGGCGTGCGCCAGTGCGGCCGCCACCGGGGCGACGGTGGTGACCACCTCCCCCGGCCGCAGCCGCCCCCGGCGGGCCAGCAGCGAGGCGAGGCTCCCGCCGGCGAGCAGGTCGAGGACCAGGGCGACCTGCGCCGGCCCCTCGCGGACCTCCCGGCGCACCACCTCGTGCAACCGGACCAGGTGCGGGTGGTCGAGCTCGCCGAGCATCGCGGCCTCCCGCTCCTGCCGCCCCGGGTCACCGCGGACCAGGACCTTCACCGCGACCGGCGGCCCGCCGGACCTGGGCCGGGCCCGCCAGACCTGCCCGGAGCCGCCCTGCCCGAGCAGCTCCTCCAGCACGTAGCCGGGCACGACGGGAGCAGCCGAGAGGGGCACGGGCGCAGGCATGCCGGGACGGTAGGACGTCGAGCGGTCCGCGCGTGCGCGCCGTCCACAGGCCGGTGCCCCGTCCACGGGTCCGGCGGTCGGCCCGGCGATCCGCTCCCCGACCACCTAGGTTCGGCTCCATGTCACCGCCGTCCCGTGCCGAGGTCGTAGTCGTGGGCGCCGGCCTGGCCGGGCTCAGCGTGGCCACCCGGCTGGCCGCCGCCGGCCGTGACGTCCACCTGCTCGACGCGAGCGAGCACCCCGGTGGCCGCCTGTCGACGGCCCGGGTCGACGGGTTCCTCGTCGACCGTGGCTTCCAGGTGCTCAACACCGGCTATCCGCGGGTCGCCGACCTCGACCTCCCCGCCCTGGACATGGGCTGGTTCTGGACCGGTGCCGTGCTGCGGGTCGACGGCCGGGCCCACCGGGTGGTCGACCCCCGGCAGCACCCCGGCACCCTGCCCGACACGCTGCGTGCCCCGCTGGGTGGTCCGCTGCGGGAGGCGGCGCTCGGCGCCTTCTCCGCCCGCGCGGGCTACGCCCCGGTCTCCCGGCTGCTGGGGGCCCGGGAACGCAGCGCCGCCGAGGCGCTGCGGGCAGCCGGCGTCGGGGAGCGCGCGCTCGAGGTCTTCCTCCGGCCGTTCCTCGCCGGCGTCCTGCTGGAGGACGGGCTGGAGACGTCCAGCCGGTACCTCGACCTGGTCTGGCGCAGCTTCGTGCGGGGGCGGGTCGGGCTGCCGGCTGCCGGCATGCAGGCGGTCGGCCAGCAGCTCGCCGACCGGCTCCCCACCGACCGGCGGCACCTCGGCGTGCGGGTGACCGGCGTCGGGAGCGGGGTGGTGCGCACCGACTCCGGCACGACGACGGCGCAGGTGGTCGTCGTGGCCACCGACCCCGACACCGCCGCGGTCCTCCTCCCGGCCGTGCAGGCGTCGGCGCCGCGGCAGGTGACCACGCACCTGCACGTGCTGCCCGAGTCGCCGTGGCCCGACCCGCTGATCGTGCTGGGGCAACCGGGTGGTCAGCTGGTCAACAGCGTGGTGGTCTCCGACGCCCAGCCCGCCTACAGCCCCGACGGCCGCGCCCTGGTCGCCAGCTCCACGCTCGCCCCCACCGGGGAGGCCGACGTCCGGGCCGAGGTCGCCGGTCTGCACGACGTCTCCCCCGGCGACCTGGAGCACCTGACCAGCGTCACGGTCACCGGGGCACAGCCGGCGGCCACTCCCCCGCTGCACCACCGCCGTCCGGTCGACCTCGGCGACGGGGTGTTCGTCTGCGGGGACCACCGCGACACCCCGTCGATCCAGGGCGCGATGGCCAGTGGTGCCCGCACCGCCCGGGCCGTGCTGCGTCACCTGGGCCTGCAGGCCCGTTGACGCCGCTCTCCCCTCCGGTACCGACCGGCCCCGCCGTCGGGGCGTCGGCCACCAGCCGACCGCACCGCAGCGGGCCCGCCGGCACGCTCCCGGCTGTGCGCCGGACGGGCATAGGCTCGCCGGCATGAGCGAGCTGGTGGTCGTCCGGGCGGGTCTGGTTCCCTACGAGGAGGCCTGGCAGCGGCAACGTGAACTGCACGAGCAGCGCGTCGCCGGCACCGGCCCCGACACGCTGCTGCTGCTCGAGCACCCGCCGGTCTACACCGCCGGAAAGCGCACCGAACCGCACGAGCGGCCCTTCGACGGCACCCCGGTCATCGACGTCGACCGCGGCGGCAAGATCACCTGGCACGGTCCGGGGCAGCTGGTCGGCTACCCGATCGTCGCCCTGCCCGACCCGGTCGACGTGGTGGCCCACGTCCGCCGGATGGAGCGGGCCCTGATGGAGGTCTGCGGCAGCTTCGGCCTGGCGACCGAGCAGGTCGACGGGCGCAGCGGCGTCTGGGTGCGGGCCGACGAGCGCGGACCGGACCGCAAGATCGCTGCGATCGGCGTGCGGGTGGCCCGCGGGGTGACCATGCACGGCTTCGCGCTCAACTGCGATCCCGACATGGCGGCCTTCACCAACATGGTCCCCTGCGGCATCCCGGACGCCGGGGCGACGTCCCTGAGCGCCGAGCTCGGCCGCGACGTCCCCGTCGCCGAGGTGATCGACGCGGTCGAGGCCGTCATGCGCCGCGTGCTCACCGGCACGCCGGTGGCATGACCGCGCTCCCGACCAGCCGCTACGTCCGTCTCACCACGTTCCGCCGCACCGGGGCGGCGGTGCCCACGCCGGTCTGGGCGGCGCCGGTCGGAGACCCCGCGCCGGGACCGGACGGGGCCGGCGCCCTGGTGGTCTGGACCAGCGCTGACTCCGGCAAGGTCAAGCGGCTGCGGCACACCAGCCGGGTCACGGTCGGGCCCTGCGACCGGCGCGGCAGGCCCGAGGGCCCGGCGGTCGAGGCGGTCGCCGAGCTGCTCGATCCGGCCGAGTGGCCCGCCGCGCTGGCGGCGCTCGCCCGGCGTTACGGCTGGCAGTGGCGGATCACCTACGCCACCTCCCGGCTCGCCGCGCTGGTCACCCACCGCGGCCGCGAACGCCGGGCCCTGATCCGCATCACCGCCGGGGACTGAGCGGCGCACCGGTCCCGGGTGCACGGCCCGTGCCGGAACTGCGCCTGCACCGGCGTCGATCACCGGCGGAGAGCCGGTCGTGCCTGGCAGCCGCCCTCCCGCACCGCAGACGGCCCTCCCGCACCGACGTCGGTGCGGGAGGGCCGTCGCGGACCAGGTGACCGGAGCCACGAGGTCGATCGTGGGGTCAGGCGACGACGAAGTTGACCAGCCGGCCGGGGACCGCGATCACCCGGCGCACGGTCTTCCCCGCCAGCTGCGCGGCCACCTTCTCGTCCGCCCGGGCCGCCGCCTCCAGGGCTGCGGCGTCCGCGTCGGCCGGCACCGCGACCTGCGCACGCACCTTGCCGTTGACCTGCACGGCGACCTGCACGGTGTCGTCGACCAGCCACTGCGGGTCGGCGACCGGGAACGACGCCCAGGCCACCGAGCCGTCGTGCCCCAGCCGCGCCCACAGCTCCTCGGCCAGGTGCGGGGCCAGCGGTGCGACCAGCAGCACCAGGGACTCGGCGACCGAGCGCGGCACCGGCGTCCCCGGCGGGCAGGTCGAGGTCAGGTGGTTGGTGAGCTCGGTGATCCGGGCGATGGCGATGTTGAACCGCAGCGTGGTCATGCCGTCGCGCACGGCCTCGATCGCCCGGTGCAGCGCACGGGAGGTGTCGTCGTCCGGGGCGACGTCGGCGGCGCGCACGTCGCCGGTCTCCTCGTCGACCACGACCCGCCAGACCCGCTGCAGCAGCCGCTGCGAGCCCACCACGGCCTTGGTCTCCCACGGCCGGGACTGGTCCAACGGCCCGGTCGACATCTCGTAGACCCGGAACGTGTCCGCGCCGTACTGCCCGATCATCTCGTCCGGGGTGACCATGTTCTTCAGGCTCTTGCCGATCTTCCCGTACTCCCGGTTGACCGGCTCCCCCTGGTAGAGGAACTGGCCGTCCTTCTCCACCACCTCGGCGGCGGGCACGTAGAAGCCCCGGGCGTCGGTGTAGGCGAAGGCGGAGATGTAGCCCTGGTTGACCAGCCGGCGGAAGGGCTCCTCGCTGGACACGTGGCCCAGGTCGAACAGCACCTTGTGCCAGAACCGGGCGTACAGCAGGTGCAGCACGGCGTGCTCGACGCCGCCGACGTACAGGTCCACGCCGCCGACGTCGCCGGGCCCGCGCGGCCCCATCCAGTAGGCCTCCAGCTCCGGGTCGACGAAGCGCTCGTCGTCGGCCGGGTCCAGGTAGCGCAGGTAGTACCAGCACGAGCCGGCCCAGTTGGGCATCGTGTTCGTCTCGCGGCGGTACTCCCGCGGCCCGTCACCCAGGTCCAGGGTGACCGTCGTCCACTCCGTGGCCCGGGACAGCGGCGGCTCGGGCGCGGAGTCGGCGTCGTCGTCGGCGAAGGTCTTCGGCGAGTAGTCGTCGACCTCGGGCAGCAGCACCGGCAGCATCGACTCGGGGACGGCGACCGGCAGGCCGGCGTCCTCGCCGTCGACGGCGTAGACGACCGGGAACGGCTCGCCCCAGTAGCGCTGCCGGCTGAACAGCCAGTCCCGCAGCTTGTAGGTGGTGGTCGCCTCACCGGCGCCGGTGGCGACCAGCCACTCGGTGACCTTCGCGATCGCGGCGACCTTGTCCAGCCCGTCCAGGGACAGCTGCTCGTTCGAGCTGTTGATCATCGGGCCGGTGCCGGTGTAGGCGCCGCCGTCGAAGTCGGCCGGCGGCTGCACGGTGCGGACGACGGGCAGCCCGAACTCACTGGCGAAGTCCCAGTCGCGGGCGTCCTCACCGGGCACCGCCATGATCGCGCCGGTGCCGTAGCCGGTCAGCACGTAGTCGGCGATGAACACCGGCAGGTCGGCGCCGGTCAGCGGGTTGCGCGCGGTGACGCCCAGCCACACCCCGGTCTTCTCCCGGCCCTCGGCCTGCCGGTCCAGCTCGGAGCGGCGGGAGGCCTGCCGCTGGTAGGCCGCGACCGCCTCGGCCGGGGTGGCCGCCCCGGCGGTCCACCGCGGGTCGGTGCCCTCCGGCCACGCCCCGGCGGTCAGCGTGCCGACCAGCGGGTGCTCGGGCGCCAGCACCAGGTAGGTGGCGCCGAACAGCGTGTCCGGCCGGGTGGTGAAGACCTCGACGGTCTCCTCGGCCACCGCGAAGCGGACCCGGGCGCCGGTCGAGCGGCCGATCCAGTTGCGCTGCATCTGCTTCAGCGAGTCCGACCAGTCCAGCCGGTCCAGGTCGGTCAGCAGCCGCTCGGCGTAGGAGGTGATCCGCATCATCCACTGGGTCAGCGGACGCCGGAACACCGGGAAGTTGCCCCGCTCGGAGCGCCCGTCGGCGGTGACCTCCTCGTTGGACAGCACGGTGCCCAGCCCGGGGCACCAGTTCACCGGGGCCTCGTGCAGGTAGGCCAGCCGGTGGGCGTCCACGACGCGGCGGCGCTCGACGTCGGTCAGCTGCGCCCAGCTGCGGCCCTCGGGCAGCGTGCCCGGGGCGGGCTCGCGGGTGCCGGCGTCCAGCTCGGTGACCAGCTCGGTGATCGGGCGGGCCTTGTCGGTCTCCGGGTCGAACCAGGACTCGAAGACCTGCCGGAAGATCCACTGGGTCCACTTGTAGTAGCCCGGGTCGATCGTGGCGAAGGTGCGGCGGGTGTCGTGGTCGACGCCCAGCCGGCGCAGCTGGGCGCTGATCGCGGCGATGTTGGCCTCGGTGGTGACCCGCGGGTGCTGCCCGGTCTGCACGGCGAACTGCTCGGCGGGCAGCCCGAAGGCGTCGTAGCCCATCGGGTGCAGCACGTTGTGCCCGTCCATCCGCAGGAAGCGGCTGGTCACGTCGGTGCCCAGGTAGCCCAGCGGGTGGCCGACGTGCAGGCCGGCGCCCGAGGGGTAGGGGAACATGTCCATCAGGAAGGCCTTGGGCCGGTCGGCGACGCGGTCGAAGCCCTCGCTCAGCCGGCCGACCGGGTTGGGCGTGTGGAACGTGCCCTCGGCCTCCCAGCGGTCCTGCCAGGCGAGCTCGATCTCCTGCGCCAGCGCCGGGGTGTAACGGTGCGGCGGCACCCCGTCGGCGGGGGGCTCGATGGACTGGCTGGCCGTCTGGCTCATGGTCGGTGCTCCCGGGTACGAGGGGCGGACATGAAAAGACCCCTCACACAGGAGGGGTCGCCGTGCTGGTCTGGGTCAGGTCAGATCAGCACGGCTGGGGAAGCAGGAGTCCGCCGGTCACGGAGCGATCCTAGCGCGTGGCCACGGCCCCCAGCTCGACTCCGGGGCCGTTCAGCCCGTAGCCTGCACTGGCTCGACCGCAACCGGGCACGCGACTCCGGCCTGGAACGACCCCGGCCGGACGAGCAGGACCCGCTCGCCCCGGGTCGTCGAGGTCCACCGGACTCCGCAGCGCCGCTCGGCAGGCGGCAGCGCGACCGGGGGCCCGACCCGGTGCCGGCCGGGTGCGACGACGCCCCGACCAGAGCGGCTGAGCACCCGGCGCACGACCCCGCTGGTCGCCCTCGCCGAGCGCGACCGGCGCCGAGCCACACGCAGCGGTCGAGCCGGGAGGGTCGAGCCGGGACACGGAGGAGGAGTGAGCATGAGACAGCGCGCAGCACGCCGGCAGGCCGTGCGGTGCACCCCGCGCCGGGCGGCTCGGGTCACCTCCGTGCCGGGCCGACGCCGGTGAGGGCCGTCTTCAGCAGCTTCGGCGGCCGGTACTCCGACAACCCACGGGCGATCTACGAGGCGCTCGTCGCCCGCGGCACCGAGATGGACGCCGTCTGGCTGGCCCGCCCCGAGCTGCGGGGCGACTTCCCCGCCGGCGTGGCGACCGAGGAGCACTGGGGGCCCGGCGCTCGCGCGGCGCTCGAGTCCGCCGACGTGATCGTCTCCAACGACGGGCTCTCCCGGGAGTGGGACAAGCAGCCGACGACGACCTACCTGCAGACCTGGCACGGGACGCCGCTCAAGCGCCTGCACCGGGACGCGGTCTGGGCGCCGGAGGGCCGGCTGGAGATGATCATGCGGGACATCGCCCGCTGGGACCACCTGCTGTCGCCCAACGCGGCGAGCACGCCGCACCTGCGCAGCGCGTTCGGGTTCACCGGGCCGGTGCACGAGACCGGCTACCCGCGCAACGACGTGCTCAGCGCCCCGGACCGGGACGCCCGCCGGGCCCGGGTGCGCGCCGCCCTGGGCATCGCCGACCACGTGAGCGCGGTGCTCTACGCCCCCACCTGGCGGGACGACCTGGTGCTCGGTGACGACGGCCCCTCGCACGTCTTCCCGGTCGACCTGGGCGACCTGGCCCGTGGCCTGGGCCCCGACCACGTGCTGCTGGTCCGGCTGCACGCGATGGTGTCCGACCGACTGGACGTCCAGGGCCCGGCGCCGCTGCTGGACGTCTCCCGGTACCCCGACGTCAGCGAGCTCTACCTGGCCGCCGACGTCCTGGTCACCGACTACTCCTCGACGATGTTCGACTTCGCGGTCACCGGGAAGCCGATCGTCCACTTCACCTACGACCTCGAGCACTACCGGGACGACCTGCGCGGCTTCTACTTCGACCTGGCCGAGATCGCCCCGGGGCCGCTGTGGACCACCAGCGAGGAGGTGCTCGCGGCGATCGCCGAGCTCGGCAGCCGGCCGTGGGCACCCCCGGAGCGGTACAACCGTTTCCGGGAGAGGTTCTGCTCGCTGGAGGACGGCGGCGCCACCGAGCGGGTCCTCCAGCTGCTCTTCCCCCCGGCCGGCACCCCTGCCCGGCCCGGCACCACCACCGAGACCACGAACGACGAACCGAGGAGATGAGCATGCGCACTGCTGACCCGATCCTGACCGGGGGCCGCGATCAGCGGTCGCACTCCCTGGTCGCCCTCCGCCCCGCCGTGGCCCCGACCGCCCCCCAGGTGGTCGTCCTGGCCGCCGGCATGGGCACCCGCCTGGGCCGCAAGCTGCCCAAGCCGCTCACCCCGCTGATGGACGGCCGCAGCATCATGCAGCAGCAGCTGGACGGCGTCCGCGCCGTCTTCGGCGACGCCGCCCCGGTCACCGCGGTGGTGGGCTACCGGGCGAAGGCGGTCATGCGCGCCCAGCCGGACCTGCTGTTCGCGTTCAACCCCGACTTCGCCGTGACCAACACCTCGCAGAGCCTGCTGCGGGCGCTGCGGACGTCGCAGCCCGGCGGCGTGCTGTGGCTCAACGGCGACGTGGTGTTCGACCCGGCGGTGCTCGACCACGCCGCGCCGCTGGTGCAGGCCGACCAGAGCTTCGTCTGCGTGGACACCTCCACGGTGGCCGACGAGGAGGTCAAGTACACCCTGGACGAGGACGGGTTCATCGCCGCACTGTCCAAGACCGTGGTCGGCGGGCTCGGCGAGGCCGTGGGCATCAACTACGTCTCCGGGGCCGACAAGCCCGCGCTGATCGAGCACCTGGCCGCCTGCGAGGCGACCGACTACTTCGAGCGCGGCATGGAGCTGGCCATCCAGCAGGCCGGCGTCCGGTTCCGGCCGCTGGACATCTCCCGGTTCTCCGCCGTGGAGGTCGACTTCGACGACGACCTGCAGCGGGCCAACACCTGGCTGGGGTCGCGCGCGGCGCTGGAGCCGCTGGCCTCCGAGCTCGGCTGAGCCCGCGACACCCCGCCCGCCACCCGGCGGGCGGGGTGTTGCGCCGGTCAACCCAGCTGCGGGGCGACCTCGGCCGCGACCAGGTCCAGGTGGTCCAGGTCGGCCAGGTCGAGCACCTGCAGGTAGACCCGGCTCGCGCCGGCCTCGGCGTACCGGCCGAGGGTGTCCACGGCCTCGGCCGGGGTGCCGGCCACCCCGTGCGCCCGCAGCTCGTCGACGTCCCGGCCGATGGCCGCGGCTCGGCGGGCCAGCTCGGCGTCGTCCCGGCCGACGCACAGCACGAGGGCCGAGCTGTAGACCAGCTCGCCGGGGTCCCGACCGGCCTCGGTGCAGGCGTCCCGGACGCCGGCGAACAGCCGGGCGTTCTCCTCGGCCGAGGCGAAGGGCACGTTGAACTCGGCGGCGTACCGGGCCGCCAGCCGCGGGGTGCGCTTCTTCCCGCTGCCGCCGACCAGGATCGGGATGCCGCCGGGCTGCACCGGCTTGGGCAGCGCCGGGGACCCGGTGAGCTGGTAGTGCTCGCCGTCGAACTCGAAGGTCTCCCCCACCGGCGTCCCCCACAGCCCGCTGATCACCGCCAGCTGCTCCTCGTAGCGGTCGAACCGCTCACCCAGCTCGGGGAACGGGATGCCGTAGGCGCGGTGCTCCTCGGCGAACCAGCCCGAGCCGATGCCGAGCTCCACCCGGCCACCGCTCATCTGGTCGACCTGGGCCACCGAGATGGCCAGCGGCCCCGGCAACCGGAAGGTCGCCGCGGTCATCAGCGTGCCCAGCCGGATCCGGCTGGTCTCCCGGGCCAGCCCGGCCAGGGTCACCCAGGCGTCGGTCGGGCCGGGCAGCCCGTCCCCGCCCATGGTCAGGTAGTGGTCGGAGCGGAAGAAGGCGTCGAAGCCGGTCTCCTCGGTGCGCCGGGCCACCGCGAGCAGGTCGTCGTAGCTGGCGCCCATCTGGGGTTCGGTGAAGATCCGTAGCTGCACACGCCGAACCTAGCCAGCCCCGCCGTCCCGCGCCCCGTGGGCGACGTCCCACGGGCCCTCGGGGTGTGCCCACGGGCGATGACGGGCAGGATGATCGCCGAAGCGATCAACTCGGAGGTGCTGGAGTGTTCCGCAAGAAGAGCTCGACAGAGGTCATCGGGACCGAGTTGCAAGAGGGGTTCGCCCACATCGGCGCCGCGGTCACCGAGGCCCGTCGGGCGACCGCGGAGCAGCTCGCGCCCCAGGTGACGGCGGCCACCAAGGCCGCCCAGAAGGCGTACGAGGCCGACGTCGCCCCGCGGGTGGGCGCGGCTGTCGCCGCCCTCGCGCCGCAGCTGGACGCCGCCCGCGAGGTGCTGGTCCCCCGGCTGGAGGCGGCACAGAAGACGCTCACCCCCCGGCTGGAGGCCGCCCAGAAGGCCTACGAGGCCGATGTGGTCCCGCGCCTGGAGGCCGCCACCAAGGCCGCCCGGACCAACCTGGAGACGGCCGTCGCGGCAGCGACGCCGCGGATCGAGGCCGCCCGCGAGGCGAGCGGCCCGGCGCTGGAGGCCGCCGCCAAGACCGCGCGCGCCAACCTCGAGTCGGCCATCGCCGCGGCCACCCCGCGGATCGAGGCCGCCCGCGACGCCGCCGGCCCGAAGTTGAGCGCCGCCACCTCGGCGGCCGCGGCCTACGCCGTGCCCCGGGTGACCGCCGCGCGCGACGCGGCCGGCCCGGCGCTGGACAGCGCCCGGGCGAACCTGATCGCCCAGGCCGAGTCGGCCCGCGCGCTGCTCGAGGCCCGCACCGCCGAGCTGGCCACCACCGCCGGCACGGTGGGCGCCGCGACCGCCAAGCAGGGCGAGAAGGTGCGCCAGGACGCCGTGGCAGCGGCCGAGGCGGCCCGTGACCAGGCCGCGGCCCGGGTGGTCGCGCTGCGCACGGTCGCCGACGCCAACCGGGCGGCCGCCAGCAAGAAGGCGGCGAAGCTCGGCAAGAAGGCCGACAAGCTCGGCAAGAAGGCGGCCAAGCGCCGGGCCGAGCTGGAGAAGGCGGCCGGCCGGGCCCGCAAGGAGGCCGGCAAGCGCACCGCCACCACCGTCACCTCGGTGAAGCGGAGCGTGGGGATCGAGAAGCAGCCCCGCCGCTGGCCGTGGATGGTCGCCGCCCTGGCCGTGCTGGCCGCGGGTGTCGCGATCCTGATCCGCCGCAACGCCCCCGAGGACCAGTGGACCCCGGCGCCGACCGGCGACGGCCCCGTGCCCAGCTACCGAGAGGACCCCGTGTCCAGTTCCCCGAGCACCCCCGCAGGCGGCACCGAGTCGGCGGAGGCCCAGGGCAAGACCGTCTCCACCGCCGAGACGGCTCCCTCCGACTCGAGCCCGACGGACACCGACATCGGCGCGCTGGAGGCCCAGCCGGCCTCCGGCCCCGGCGAGCCGAGCAACCAGTCGGCTCCCGAGCCGTCCACGAGCACCCGTAACGACCCCGACACCCCGGTGGCCTCGGCCGGTCCGACCGGTGACGACGAGGGGCCGGCCGGCACGCCCGGCAACACCCGCGGCTGATACACGCCGCGTCACCCGGAGGGGGTCCAGCCATCGGCTGGGCCCCCTCCGGCGTCTCCGGGGACGGCCGGGAGGCGGGAGTACCGTGCTGGACATGAGCCTGGGCATGGAGGAGGCGTCACCGGCGACCCCGGACACGTCGTCCCCGACCGAACCGGCCGGCCGCAAGTTGCTGCGCCTGGAGGTCCGCAACAGCCAGACACCGATCGAGCGCAAGCCCGAGTGGATCAAGACCAAGCTGAAGACGGGGCCGGAGTACACCGAGCTCAAGTCGCTGGTCCGCCGCGAGGGCCTGCACACCGTGTGCGAGGAGGCGGGCTGTCCCAACATCTACGAGTGCTGGGAGGACCGCGAGGCGACCTTCCTCATCGGCGGTGACCAGTGCACGCGGCGCTGCGACTTCTGCCAGATCGACACCGGCAAGCCCGCCGACTTCGACGCCGACGAGCCGCGCCGGGTCGCCGAGAGCGTCGCAACGATGGGCCTGAAGTACGCCACGATCACCGGCGTCGCCCGCGACGACCTGCCCGACGGCGGTGCCTGGCTGTACGCCGAGACGGTCCGGCAGATCCACGCTGCGCTGCCCGGCTGCGGTGTCGAGCTGCTCATCCCCGACTTCAACGCCGAGCCCGACCAGCTCGCCGAGGTCTTCTCCTCACGCCCCGAGGTGCTGGCGCACAACGTCGAGACGGTGCCGCGCATCTTCAAGCGGATCCGCCCCGGCTTCCGGTTCGAGCGGTCCCTGTCGGTCATCACCGCCGCCCGCGAGGCCGGCCTGGTCACCAAGTCCAACCTGATCCTGGGCATGGGCGAGGAGCCGCACGAGGTCGTGGAGACGATGCAGGCGCTGCACGAGGCCGGCTGCGACCTGCTGACCATCACCCAGTACCTGCGGCCCAGCGTCCGGCACCACCCGGTGGTCCGGTGGGTCAAGCCCGAGGAGTTCGTCGGGTTCAACGCCGAGGCGGAGCGGATCGGCTTCGCCGGCGTCCTCTCCGGCCCGTTGGTGCGCAGCTCCTACCGCGCCGGGCGGCTCTACCAGCAGGCCGCCGAGGCCCGCGGGCTGGCCGTCACCACCCGCTGACCGCACCGCCCCGCGCGGTCGCGGCGCGCGTCGCGCGGGGCGGGCACAGCAGGGTCTTACTCTGGGGGCATGGCACGCAGCAGGTCCACCGACTCCTCCGCCCCCTCCGGCGCCGCCGGGCGCGGCCCGGCCGGCTCAGCGCCCGCTCGCGGAACCGGCGCCACCGCGGTAGGCGCTCCCGGCAAGGGCAAGGACAGCAAGGCCGCCAAGCCGGGCAAGACGCCCAAGCTCGGCAAGGACGGCAAGCCGAAGACCTCGCGGCTGACCAAGCTCAAGGGCCAGGCCGGCATGATGCGCCAGGCCTACACGATGACCTACAAGAACGACCCGAAGCTGCCGTGGTTCATGCTCATCGCCTTCGTGGTGGTGTTCGCGGTGATCGAGCTGATCGGTGTGCTGCTCAGCTCCCCGTTCCTCCTGCTGCCGATCGCCATCCTGCTCGGCCTGCTGGCGGCGCTGATCGTCTTCGGCCGTCGCGCGCAGGGGTCGGCGTACCGGCAGGTCGAGGGCCAGCCGGGTGCGGCGTCCTGGGTGCTGGACGGGATGCGCGGTGACTGGCGTGTCAGCTCCGGCGTCGCCGGCAACCGCGAGCTGGACGCCGTGCACCGCGTGCTCGGCCGGCCGGGGATCGTGCTGGTCGGCGAGGGCAACCCCGGCCGGGTGCGTGGTCTGATCGCCGGGGAGAAGCGCCGGATCGCCAAGGTCGTCGGGGACACCCCGATCTACGACGTCGTCGTCGGCGACGGCGAGGGCCAGGTCCCGCTGAAGAAGCTCAGCGCGCACGTGATGAAGCTGCCCCGCAACCTCTCCGGCGCCGAGGTCAACGCCCTGGGCAAGCGGATGGCCGCCCTCGGTGGCGCCCGGATGCCGGTCCCCGGCGGCCCGCTGCCCGGCGGCCGGCAGATGTCGGTGAGCCAGCGTCAGGTCCGCCGCCGCTGAACCGCCCCGCACCGCACCGAACGCCCCCGAGCCGATCCGGCCCGGGGGCGTTCTGCGTCTGACGACGCCCGGGCGGAGGCCGGGTCAGCGGTCGCGGACCACCGCGGTGTCGGTGAGCCGGTCGTGCAGCCCACGCCCGTCGGAGTCGACGACCAGGGCCGGCAGCAGCAGCATCAGCAGCGCCGTGCGGACGACGGCCCGCCACGGCGCCAGCCGCTGTCCCGCCCGGGGGTGAGCCAGCCGCAGCCCCATCAACCGCATGCCCGGGGTCTGCCCGGTCAGCACCAGGAAGCCCACGGTGACCAGGCCGAAGGACAGCAGGCTCCAGTTGCGCGGCAGCTCGGGGGCGGTCACCAGCCCGGCGATCAGCGCGGCGGCGAAGGCGTCGAGGAGGAAGGCGACGCTGCGCTGCCCGAACCCGGCCAGCGATCCGGGGCCGTCCGCGGGCAGCCCCAGTGCGGCGCCACGGGTGCGTTGCTGAGAGGGTGGGGCGTCGTCCGCGGCCATCCCGCCAGCGTAGGACCTCCCCGGCGCCGTCCCGGCCGGGACCGCTGAGCGGGGTGACCGGCCGTGGCGGCCGTCTCCTGGCGACACGCCGGGAGGCGGTGTTACCGGCAGGAAACACGCGGGACACCGCAGGGCAACCCCCCGCTCGTAGCTTGCCGTTGAGCTGGCCGTCCACTCCCGGAGGATCGATGTTCAACAGTCCCGAAGAGGTCACCGCCTACATCCGCGACAACGACGTGAAGTTCGTCGACGTCCGGTTCTGCGACCTCCCCGGCGTCATGCAGCACTTCACCATCCCTGCGGAGACGTTCGGGCCGGACACCTTCGCCGACGGCCTGGGCTTCGACGGCTCGTCGATCCGCGGCTTCCAGGCGATCAACGAGTCCGACATGCTGCTGCTGCCCGACGCGAGCAGCGCCTTCGTCGACCCGTTCCGCATCCACAAGACGCTGAACATCAACTTCTTCATCCACGACCCGATCACGCGCGAGGCCTACAGCCGCGACCCGCGCAACGTGGCGAAGAAGGCCGAGGCCTACCTCGCGGCCAGCGGGATCGCCGACACCGCGTACTTCGGCCCCGAGGCCGAGTTCTACGTCTTCGACTCGGTGCGGCACAACACCTCGATCAACGAGGGCTACTACCACATCGACGCGGTCGAGGGCTCCTGGAACACCGGGTCGCTCACCGGCGAGAACGGTGGCCCCAACCTGGGCTACAAGACCCGGCCCAAGGGCGGGTACTTCCCGGTCGAGCCCTACGACCACCAGAGCGACCTGCGCGCCACGATGATGGTCAACCTGGCCAACGCCGGGCTGGAGCTCGAGCGCGGGCACCACGAGGTGGGCACCGGCGGCCAGGCCGAGATCAACTACAAGTTCGACACGCTGCTGCGCTCGGCCGACAGCCTGATGCTCTTCAAGTACATCGTGAAGAACACCGCCTGGGCGCACGGCAAGAGCGCGACGTTCATGCCCAAGCCGCTGTTCGGTGACAACGGCTCGGGCATGCACTGCCACCAGAGCCTGTGGAAGGACGGCCAGCCGCTCTTCCACGCCGAGACCGGCTACGCGGGGCTGTCCGACATGGCCCGGCACTACATCGGTGGCCTGCTCGCCCACGCCCCGTCGCTGCTGGCCTTCACCAACCCCACGGTGAACAGTTACCACCGGCTGGTGCCCGGCTACGAGGCGCCGATCAACCTGGTCTACTCCGCGCGCAACCGGTCGGCGTGCACCCGCATCCCGATCTCCGGTGACAGCCCGAAGGCCAAGCGCATCGAGTTCCGGGTGCCCGACCCGTCGGCCAACCCCTACCTCGCCTTCTCGGCGATGCTGATGGCCGGCCTCGACGGCGTCAAGAACAAGATCGAGCCCCCGGCGCCGATCGACAAGGACCTCTACGAGCTGCCGCCCGAGGAGGCCCTGGGCATCGAGAAGGTGCCGGCGTCGCTGGACGCGGTGCTCGACCGGCTCGAGGTGGACCACGACTACCTGCTCGACGGTGGCGTGTTCACCTCCGACCTGATCGAGACCTGGATCGAGTACAAGCGGGAGAACGAGATCGACCCGATCCGCCTCCGCCCGCACCCGCACGAGTTCGCGATGTACTACGACATCTGATCCACCGGCTCACGCACAGCGGCCCCCGACCTCACCGAGGTCGGGGGCCGCTGTGCGTGCGGGTCAGCAGCAGCGGCTGAGCGGCGTGCGCTCCAGCGCGTCGGACCGGCGGCGCTCGAACTCCCGCCGGCTCAGCGGCTGGTGCCCATGGGCGGCGCACTCCCGCAGGTGCTCGTCCCAGCGGGACTCCCCGCTGAACTCGCGCAGGTACCAGCGCACCCCGCGCGCGGCCCGGACGACCGCCTCCCGGACCGCGGTCACCGCCACGTCCCCTCCCCCGCGCCGGCCATCGCGCGGTGCTCGGCCATGGCCCGCTTCTCCTCCGCGGTGGCGAACAGGTCGGCCGGCTCGACCAGGTGGGACGGCGTGGCCGGCTCCTCCGTGGTCGGCAGCCCACCGGCCCGCAGGGCCCGGACGACGACCACCGCGGCGTTGGCGGCGACCACGATCACCAGCACCGCGAAGAAGCTCTGCAGCACGCCGTTGAGGGTGGAGTTGAAGACGACCTGGTCCATCTGCCCCTGGTCCTGCGCCGGCGCGAGCAGTTCGCCGGCGTCCCGGGCGTCGCGGTAGCGCTGCGCCTGGGCGAAGTAGCCGATCGCCGGGATGTCGGAGAAGACCTTCTGCCAGCTCGCCGTCATGGTGACGATCAGGTCCCAGACCAGCGGCACCCCGGAGACCCAGGCGTAGCGCGCCTTGCCGTGCTTGATCAGCAGCACCGTCACCAGCGTCAGTGCGATCGCCGCGAGCAGCTGGTTGGCGATGCCGAACAGCGGGAACAGCTGGTTGACCCCGCCGAGCGGGTCGGTGACGCCGATGTAGAGCACCGAACCCCACAGCCCGACGACGACGGCGCTGGCGATCAGGTTGCCCGGCCGCCAGGACAGGTCGCCGAACCGCTTCCAGACGTTGCCGATGGTGTCCTGGAGCATGAACCGGCCCACCCGGGTGCCGGCGTCGACGGCGGTGAGGATGAACAGCGCCTCGAACATGATCGCGAAGTGGTACCAGAAGGCCTGGAGCCCACCGCCGAACGCGTCGCTGAAGATCTGCGAGATGCCGACCGCCAGCGTCGGCGCACCGCCGGTGCGCGAGACCAGCGTGGGTTCCTGCACCGCGGCCGAGGCGGCGGCGAGGTCGGCGGCGGTGGTGTCGAAGCCGAACCCGTTGACGAACGCGGCGGCCGACTCGACCGTGCCGCCGGTGGCCCCGGCCGGGCTGTTCATCGCGAAGTACAGGCCCTGGTCGATGACGCAGGCGGCGATGAGCGCGCTGATCGCGACGAAGGACTCCATCAGCATGCCGCCGTAGCCGATCAGCCGGATCTGGCTCTCCTTGGCCACCATCTTCGGCGTCGTGCCCGAGGAGATCAGCGCGTGGAAGCCGGACAGCGCGCCGCAGGCGATGGTGATGAACACGAACGGGAACAGCGACCCGGCGAACACCGGGCCGGTGCCCTCCCGGGCGAAGTCGGTGACCGCGTCGGCCTGCAGCACCGGGCGGGCGATCAGCAGGCTCACCGCCAGCAGGGCGATGACGCCGATCTTCATGAAGGTGGACAGGTAGTCGCGGGGCGTGAGCAGCAGCCAGACCGGCAGCACCGAGGCGACGAACCCGTAGACGACCAGCGCCAGGACCAGCCACTCCCTGGACAGGGTCAGCGCGTCGGCCAGGCCGCTCTCCTGCACCCAGCCGCCGCCGATGATCGCCAGCAGCAGCAGGACGACGCCGATGCCGGTGGCCTCCAGCACCCTGCCCGGCCGCAGCGTGCGCAGGTAGACACCCATGAACAACGCGATCGGCACGGTCAGCGCGATGGAGAAGACGCCCCACGGGGACTCGGCCAGGGCGTTGACCACGATCAGCGCCAGCACCGCGAGGATGATGATCATGATGGCGAAGACGGCGATCAGCGCCGCGATGCCGCCGACGATGCCGATCTCCTCGCGGACCATCTGACCGAGGCTCTTCCCGTTGCGGCGCATCGAGAAGAACATCACCGTCAGGTCCTGGACGGCGCCGGCGAAGATGACGCCCACGACGATCCAGATGGTCCCCGGCAGATAGCCCATCTGCGCCGCGAGCACCGGCCCGACCAGCGGACCGGCACCGGCGATCGCGGCGAAGTGGTGGCCGAAGAGCACCCGCCGGTCGGTGACGTCGTAGTCGACCCCGTTCTGCAGCCGCTCGGCCGGGGTGGCCCGGCGGTCGTCGGTGCGCAGCACCTTGTAGGTGATGAAGCGGGCGTAGAACCGGTAGGCGATGGCGTAGGAGCACAGCGCGGCGAAGAGGATCCACAGCGCGGACACCGCCTCACCGCGGGCCAGCGCGAGCACGGTCCAGGCGACCGCGCCCACCGCGGCCACCGCCGTCCAGATGAGCACCGAGCGCAGCGGGAGCCGGCGCCCGCCGCCCGGATCGCGGTGCCCGCCACCGCCGTGTGCGTCGTCCCTGGTGACCGTCGTGGACATGAGCGCCTCCGAGCACTGCGGCGTCCTCGTCGACGCCGTCGAGCACGGAGCTTAGGACCATCCGGAACGAACGGGACCGCCTTCCGGAGGACGACGCGACGGGTCTGCCCGCAGGCCGGCCGCACACCATCGGATGCCGCACCTCCGCGAATCCGGGTCAAGTCCGGGCGCCGCCTGCCGATGTCGGAGGAGACGTCACCCGTGGCACGGGTGGCCGGGGACAGGACACCCGCCGGCGGTGCCGGTCAGGCGATGGAGGACATGGATGAGGCGGCGCGCGAGCACCCCGAACACGGCCGTGCTGACCCCGGCGGAGATGCCCCGGGACGTGGAGGCGGTCGAGCAGGTCATCGCGGTCCTCGACCGCGGGGTCACCGATGCCCTGGACGCCCACCGCACGATCACCGCGACGCTGGTCGACGAGCTCGGCCTGAGCTACGGCGGCACCTGGCTGCCCGGCCCGGGCGGCGCCTTTCACCTGGTCGCCGAGGCCGGCACGCTGACCTCCGCGCTGGCCGGCACCCAGGCGGCCCGGGTGCAGAGCGTCACCTCGGCCGACGGCTACGGCGGCCAGGCGATCCGCACCAAGGCCGCCGTCCTGGTGGACGAGAGCAGCGACCCGGGCTGCCTGCGCTGGGCCGGCGCGCTGGCCGCGGGCGCGACCCACGGCTGCGTGCTGCCCACGGTCGAGAACGGCACCGTCATCGCCCTCTACGAGTACTACGGCCTCGCCGAGATGCCCTTCGGCGGCAACCGCGCCGGCAAGTGGGACTCCCTGGGCCGGCTGCTCAGCCACGCCCGCCGCTCCGCGCTGGCCACCGCCCAGCTGAAGGAGACCCTCGACGACCGGGTCGCGGTCACCTCCGTGGTCACCGAGCTGGGAGCCGCCCGGGACCAGGAGCACGCGCTGCGGATCGCCCTGGACACCGTGCGGGAGGCCTTCGGCTGGGCCTACGGCTCGTTCTGGAAGCTGGACGAAGAGGCCAATGTGCTGCGCTTCCAGCAGGAGTCCGGCTCGGCCGGTGAGGAGTTCCGCAAGGTCACCCTCGCCGCCTCCTTCGCCGAGGGGGTGGGCATCTCCGGCCGCGCCTGGAAGGCCCGGGACCTCTTCTTCGTCCGCGACCTGGGCGAGATGACCGACTGCGTGCGGCGGCCGGCCGCCCAGCGCGCCGGGGTCAAGTCCGGGGTGTGCTTCCCGCTGATGGTCGGCGGCCGGGTGATCGGCACGATGGACTTCTTCGTCACCGAGACCATCGACCTGTCCGACTCCCGCGCCGCCGCGCTGCGCAACGTCCAGCAGCTGGTCTCCCAGCGACTGGACGTGCTGCGCCGCACCGAGGAGTCCGCCGACAACGCCCGCGAACTGCTGGACACCGTCTCCCGACTCCGCGAGGCCGCCGGTGACGCCGGCCGGGTCGCCGAGCACGCGGTCAGCCAGGCCTCCACCATGACCGGTGAGGTCGAGGCCCTCGACGAGGCCTCGGCCGCGGTCGGGGAGGTCATCCGGATCATCTCCGGCATCGCCGACCAGACCAACCTGCTGGCCCTCAACGCCACCATCGAGGCCGCCCGCGCCGGCGAGCTGGGCAAGGGCTTCGCCGTCGTCGCCAGCGAGGTCAAGGACCTCGCCCGGGAGACCGCCAACGCCACCCAGAAGGTCTCCGACCAGATCGCCGGCATCCAGGCCAGCAGCAAGGCCGTCGCAGAGGGCATCCACACCACCAGCGAGATCATCGGCCAGCTCGACGCCGTCCAGGCGCGGATGGGCGAGGTGCTGGAGGAGCAGGCCCGGATGGCCTCGGCGTTCGACCGCCAGGTCTGACCCGCACGCCCCGGAGCCCCGCCCCTCACCGAGGTGCGGGGCTCCGCAGCATGTGGCGCACGACCGATCGGCTGACGGAGGTTCCGGACGGCGACGGCCTGGGCATGATCGGCCCATGCGCCTTCCCAAGCCTCGGGGCCCCGTCAGCGCCGCGCTGAGCGCGGACCTCACCGCCGGGTCGACCATCAGCCCGCGCACCCTCGCCGCCGCCGAGGGGCTGGCGGCCTCGGCGACCAGCCCGCTCACCGACGACGACCTGCAGCTGAGCCTGGCCATCTGCTACGAGCTGCACTACCGCGGCTTCGACGACGTGGACGACGCCTGGGAGTGGGCCCCGGACCTGCTGCGGCTGCGGGCGCTCCTCGAGCAGCGGCACCTGGCCGCGCTGCGCGAGCTGGTCAGCCCGGTCGAGGTCACCGACGAGCCGGTGGACCAGCAGCTGACCGCGGTCATCGACGCCGACGACGGCCCGTCGCTGTCGAGGTACCTGGCCAAGGAGGGCACCCTCGAGCAGTGGCGGGAGTACCTGACCCTGCGGTCGGTCTACCACCTCAAGGAGGGCGACCCGCACACCTGGGCCATCCCGCGGATCGGCGGCCGGGCCAAGGCGGCGATGGTGGAGATCCAGGCCGACGAGTACGGCGGCGGTGCGGTCGAGCGCATGCACAGCCAGCTGTTCGCCGGGATGATGGCCGATCTGGACCTGGACACCGGCTACGGCGCGCTCTGGGACGACGCCCCTGCGGTGGCCTTCACCTCGGTCAACACGATGTCGCTGTTCGGGCTGCACCGGGCGCTGCGGGGCGCCTGCCTGGGCCACCTCGCCGCGGTCGAGATGACCTCGTCGGAGCCCAGCCGGCGGTACTCCGCGGGGCTGCGCCGCCTCGGCTTCGGCGAGCGGACCACGGTCTTCTACGACGAGCACGTGGAGGCCGACGCGGTGCACGAGCAGATCGCCTCGGTGGACATGTGCGGCTCGCTGGTCGCCGAGGACCCGTCCCTGGCCGCCGACGTGCTGTTCGGCGCGCGGTGCTCGCTGGCCCTGGACGGGCTCACCGCGGAGCACCTGCTCGGCGCCTGGCAGGCCGGCCGTTCCGGCCTGCGGGAGCAGGACCCGGTCGCCGCGTAGCGACGACCGGGTCCTCCTCGGCCCCCCTGCAGGGCCCCGCCACGAGCGTGCGAGTGGTGGGGGGCAGGGGGGTCCTTTCTCTCAGCGGAGGCCGAAGACCGACAGGGTGCCGTCGTCCTCGTTGCTGGTGACGAACAGCCCGCGGGAGGGGATGGCGAGCAGCCCCTCGGGGGCATCGCCGACGGGCAGCACCTGGAGCAGCTCGGGCGCGGCGTCCCGGTCGGTGTCGTAGACCAGGACGGCGTCCCCGCGCTCGGAGCCGATGAAGGTGTAGTCGACCCCGCGCATGCGGGCGACCTCCGCGCCCTCGAACTCCGCGCCCTTGTCGTCGCTGCGCCCGTCCGGGTACGCCCCGGCCGCGGCGAGCGCCTGCTCGGCCGACCCGCCGCTGCTGTAGAGCACCGTGCCGGTCTGGTCGAAGACCGTCCAGCCGCGGCCGCCGGCGGGCTCCTGCGCCAGGTCGCCCTCGTCGGCGGTGACCAGGTTGCCGCGCAGCGTCCACTGCACGGCGTCCGGCTCGCGCGGCGCGACCAGCGTGTCGTCGAAGGCGATCACGTCGTCGTCCACCAGGTCGGCGTCGGTGCGGGTGACGGTGCCGGCCGAGAAGGAGCCGACCACCCGCTGACGGGCCAGGTCGACCAGCGCGACGGCGTTGTTCTCCTGCAGGGTGACCGCGGCGATGTCCCGGCCGTCGACGTCGACGAACTCCGGCTCCGGGTCCTCGGCGAACACCGCGCCGGGCAGGCCGGTCAGCTCGACGCGCGCGGCGGTCCAGGCGCTGACCGGGCCGCGCAGGTCGACCACGGAGAGGAAGCCGGCCGGCAGCTGCGGCAGGCCGCCCTCGACGTCGCCGACCTCGATGTCCTCGTCGCGCTGGTTCTCGATGGCGATGGCGGCGAACACCCCGCTCGGGCCGACGTCGATCGAGTCGGGCTGGCCGCCCAGGTCGATGGTGCGCACCACCGCGCGGCGGGGCAGGTCGACGACCGCCAGGTGGCCCGACGGCCGGGTCAGGTCGGTGGTGGTGTCCACGGCGACCAGGGCGTAGCGCGCGTTGCTGAGCACGGTGACCGACGTCGGCGAGCCGCCCACGTCGATCGACCCGAGGTCCCGCGGGGCGGCGGGCCGGCTCAGGTCGACCAGACCGATCCGGCCGAGCTCGGAGTCGGTGTAGACGACCGTGCGCCCGTCCGGGGTGGCGGAGAGGATCTCGGCGACCTCGCCACCCACCTCGACGGTGGACAGCGGCGCGAAGGTGCGCGCCGGGGCGGCGGTGGCCGGGCCGGCCGCGGCCAGCACGGCGAGCGTGCCGAGGGAGAGGACGGCGGAGACGGGACGGAGCGGACGACGGAGCACGGGCCACCTCAGGAGTTCGGGTCGGGGTCGCCGCCGACCCTGCTGCCCGCCGGGGTGCGCCGGGTGACCGGACGGCGAACTCCGGGTGACCCGGACGAGGCGGGCCGGGATCAGCCCTGGTGTTCCCGGAAGATCCGCGCGGCCGGCCGCGGGCGGGACGGCGCGCTGCCGGAGTGGAACCCGGCCCGCTTGTGCGTGCCGTCGCAGAACGGCTTGATGCCCGACTTCCCGCACCGGCACAGCGCGACGGTCTTGCGGCCCGGGTCGATCTCGTTGCCGTCGGTGTCGACCAGCCGGAAGTCCCCGCGGACGATCAGCGGCCCGTCGCGGTAGGGGGTGATCGTCGCCGTCGGCTCGTCGGCCGGCGGCTCGTCGCGCACGGCCTCGTCGGTGACGGCCTCGTCGGTGACGTCGTCGGCCGCCGGGAGCTGGGCGGCGGTGGTCTGCGGGTCCTCGGGCACCGGTCCGTCGTGCCCGGCGGGGGCGCCGCTCAACCCCGCTCGCCCGGGTGGGTGAGCTGCACGGCCGCGGCGGTGGCGGCCTCCCCGTCGGCGAGGAGCCCGGCGACCACGCCGTCCACGTCGGCGGCCGGACGGTTCTGCGACGTCTTCCACTTCGCCTCGACCCGGCTGATCCGCACCTCGACCCCGACGATGGCCCGCAGCTGCCCGGCGACGAACCGCTCCGGCGCGTCGGTGACCGCCCACGGCTGCGCACGGCCGGCCTCGTGCGCGCCGGTCAGACCGGCGACGTGCGCCGCCAGCCACTCGGGGTCGGTGTGCGCCACCAGCTCGCCGTGCACGTGGGCGACGACGTAGTCCCAGGTCGGCACCACCCGGCCGTGCTCGGCCTTCGACGCGTACCAGGACGGCGACACGTAGGCGTCCGGCCCGCGGACGATGACCAGCACCTCCCCCACCGTGTCCCGCCACTGGGTGTTGTTGCGGGCCAGGTGGCCGGTGAGCGTGCGTGCCACCGGGTCGTGCAGCATCGGCAGCGTGGTGGCGGTCAGCCCGTCGGGGGTGCTGCTGACCAGGTCTACCGCGCCCGGGGCGGCGAGCAGCTGGGCGAGGGCGTCGTCCGGGGCGGTGAACTGGGCGGGCACGTACACGGGGCTCAGGCCTCCTCGCGGCCGTAGAAGACGTGCTCGACGACGGTACGGGCCTGCCGGGTGACCCGGCGGTAGTCGTCGACGAACTGGCCGGCGTCGACGTCCGGGCCGTAGCCGCAGGCGCGGGCCACCCCGTTGAGCTCCAGCCCCTGCCGAGGCAGCTGGTCACCGGGCCGGCCGCGGACCAGGAACACCGCGTTGCGCGCCCGGCTGGCCAGCTCCCAGGCCGCCTGCAGCGCCTCGACCTGGCCGGCGTCCAGCAGGCCGGCGTCGCCGAGGGCGGTGAGCGCGGGCACCGTCGGGGTGATCCGCAGCTCGGGGTGCGCCGCGGCGTGCTGCAGCTGCAGCAGCTGCACGGTCCACTCCACGTCGGCCAGACCGCCGCGGCCGAGCTTGGTGTGCGTGGCCGGGTCGGCGCCGCGGGGCAGCCGCTCGCTGTCCACCCGGGCCTTGATCCGCCGGATCTCGGCCACCTGCTCGGCGGTGAGCCCCTCGGCCGGGTAGCGCAGCGGGTCGATCAGCGCGACGAACTCCCGGCCGAGCGCCTCGTCCCCGGCGACCGGCTCGGCGCGCAGCAGCGCCTGCACCTCCCAGGTCAACACCCACCGCTGGTAGTACTCGGCGAAGGCGCTCAGGCTGCGCGACAGCGCCCCCTGCCGGCCCTCGGGGCGCAGGTTGGCGTCCACCTCGAAGGCCGGGTCCGGCGCCGGCTCGCTGAGCAGCCGGCGCAGCGCGTGCGCGACGGCGTTGGCGACCTGGCTGGCCCGGGTCTCGTCGTGCCCGGGCCGTACCCGGTGCACGAACAGCACGTCGGCGTCCGAGCCGTAGCCGAGCTCCGCCCCGCCCAGCCGGCCCATCCCGATCACCGCGACGTCCACCGGGACGTCGGCGACGTCGGTGCCGGACTCGGCGGCCCAGCTGCGCACCGCGGCGTCCAGCCCGGCCTGCAGGGTGGCGACGGCGACGTCGTGCAGCGCCCGGCCCACCTGGAGCACGTCGAGCCGGCCGAGCAGGTCGGCGCAGGCGATCCGCAACAGCTCCTGGCGGCGCAGCGACCGCAGCACCCGCACCCCGGACGACGCGTCTCCGGCCCGGGCCACCGCCTGCCGCCAGGCGGTGCACAGCGCCTCGGCGCCACGCGGCTCCAGCTGGGCATCGTCGGCCAGCAGCCGCATCGCCTCCGGAGTGCGGGTCAGCAGCCCGGCCACGTACTGGCTGGAACCGAGCAGCACGGCCAGCCGCTCGGCGGTCTGGCCCTCGTCCCGCAGCAGCCGCAGGAACCACTGGTCGTTGCCCAGCGCCTCGCTGACCTTGCGGTAGGCCAGCAGCCCGGCGTCGGGGTCGGCGCAGGAGGCGAAGGTCTGCAGCAGCACCGGCAGCAGGTAGCGCTGCATCGACGCCGACCGGCTCAGCCCGCCGGTGAGCGCGGTGAGGTGCCGCAGCGCGCCGTCGGGATCGGCGAACCCCAGCGCGCGCAGCCACTCCCCCGCCGCCTTCGGCCCCAGCGCCAGCTGCTCGCCGGGCACCCGGGCCACCGAGGACAGCAGCGGCCGGTAGAACAGCTTCTCGTGCAGCCGGCGCACCACCCGGGTGTGCAGCGCCAGCTCCGCCTGCAGCACGGCCACCGAGTCGCCGCGGTCGTCGGGCTTGTAGCCCAGCGAGCGGGCCAGCCAGCGCAGCTGGTCGTCGGCGACCGGCAGCAGGTGGGTGCGCCGCAGCCGGAGCAGCTGCAACCGGTGCTCCACGGTGCGCAGGAAGCGGTAGGAGGCGACCAGCGTCGCGGCGTCCTCCCGGCCGATGTAGCCCCCCGCGCCCAGCACGGTCAGCGCCGGGATCGTGCCGCCGACCCGCAGCGAGACGTCGGCCCGGCCGTGCACCAGCTGCAGCAGCTGCACGCTGAACTCGACGTCGCGCAGCCCCCCACGGCCCAGCTTCAGCTGCCGGTCGGCCTGCGCGGCGGGGATGTTCTGCTCCACCCGCCGGCGCATCGCCTGGATCTCACCGACGAAGCCGGGCCGGTCACCGGCCTTCCAGACCAGCGGCCACAGCTCCTCGACGTACTCCCGGCCCAGCGCCGGGTCACCGGCCACCGGGCGCATCTTCAGCAGCGCCTGGAACTCCCAGGTGCTGGCCCACTGGTCGTAGTAGGCCCGGTGCCCGGCCAGGGTGCGCACCAGCTGGCCGCGCTTGCCCTCCGGGCGCAGCGCGGCGTCGACCTCCCAGGCCGCCTGCCCGCAGATCCGGATCAGCGCGCCGGCGACCCGGGCGGCGCTGGCGACGGCGGCCGCGTCGTCCTCGCCCTCCTCCACCGGCTCCGCGACGAAGACGACGTCGACGTCGCTGACGTAGTTGAGCTCCCGGCCGCCGCACTTGCCCAGCCCGATCACCGCCAGCCGGCAGGGTGCGGCGTCGGCGGGCTGCTCGGCCACGGCCAGCGCCAGCCCGGCGGTGAGCACCGCCCCGGCGATGTCGGCCAGCTCGCCGGCCACCTCGTCGGCGGGCAGGCCGTCGGCCAGGTCGCGGCCGGCCAGGGACAGCACGGCGCGCAGGTAGGCGTGCCGCAGGTCGCGCACCCGCGCGGGGCTCGCGTCCGGGGCGGCGCTGCCCAGCCGGACGCCCCACGGCGGGTCGTCGGGGTCGGCGCCCACCGCGAACAGCAGCTGCTGCTCCAGCTCCTGCGGACTGGGGCGCGGCGCCCCGCGGTCCTCCACGTCGAGCACGACCCAGTCGGTCGGGTGGGCGGCCAGGTGGTCGGCCAGCCCGGCGGAGGCACCCAGCACCGCGATCAGCCGGGCGCGCACCCCGGCCGAGCCCCGCAGCCGGGCCAGCAGCGCCGCGGCGAGGCCGCCGTCGGGGTCGGCGTCGTCCAGGGCCTCCACCAGCCGGGTCAGCGAGCGGACGGCGAGGTCGGGGTCACCGGCCCGGGCCAGCGCAGAGACCACCGGCGCGGCCTCGGGGTCGGCCGGCTCGTTGCGGTCGAGGTCCCAGAGCCCCAGCGCCGGCGAGGCGAGCAGCCGGGCGGCCCGGGCACCGTCGTGGAAGCCCAGCCGCACCAGCCGGACGACCGCGCGGCGGGGCACCTCGTCGTCGACCTGCGGAGCGGTCGACACGGCTCAAGCCCCGGTCGCGGTGCGGGCGCGGACCAGGTCGGCGAAGCGGGCGGCGAACGGCGCCCAGACCTCGGCCAGGTCGTCGAGGACGGCGGCGGCCCGGGCGCAGATGGTCGGCACGTCCAGGCCGCTGGCGGCCACCCCGACGGCATCCCCGGTGGCCCACTGCCGCACCAGCGCCTCGTCGGTCTCGATGTGGAACTGCAGCCCGTAGACGTGCCGGCCGACCCGGTAGGCCTGGTTCTCGTAGCGCGGGTTGCTGGCCAGCAGGGTGGCCCCGGCCGGCAGCCGGTCGACCTCGTCGTGGTGCCACTGCAGCACGTCCGGGGACAGCGGGACCGGCCCGAACAGCGGGTCCGCGTCGGCGGCGTCCCGCTTGGCGACCAGGGTGGCGCCGACCTCGGGACCGTCCGCGCCGACCCGGGTGCTGCCGCCGCCGACCTGGGCCAGCAGCTGGGCACCCAGGCAGATGGCCAGCGTCGGCAGGTCGGCCGCCACCGCCTGGCCCAGCAGGTGCCGCACCCCGACCAGCTCCGGTGCGGTCTGCTCGTCGTCCAGCGACGACTGCGGGCCGCCCATGACCAGCAGCCCGTCGAAACCGGTCAGGTCCGCCGGCAGCTCGTGCCCCTGGGACAGCCGCCGCTCGTCCAGCTCCAGCCCGGCGTCGCGCAGCCACTCCCCCAGCCGGGTCGGCGGGTCGGTGTCGGAGGGGACGACGACGAGCAGGCGGGCCATGCCGAGAGGCTAGTTCCCACCGCCGCACGACCACCAAAATGGCCATTGTGGTGGTCGTGCGGCTGGCTTCAGAGGCCGGGGAGGTAGCGCTTCAGCTCGAAGGGGGTGACGTTCTGGCGGTAGGAGTTGAACTCCTCCCACTTGTTGCGCAGGAAGAAGTCGAAGACGTGCTCGCCGAGGGTCTCCGCGACCAGCTCGCTGCCCTGCATCGCGGTCAGCGCCTCACCCAGGGAGACCGGCAGGTCCTCGTAGCCGGCGGCCCGGCGCTCGGTGTCGGTGAGCGACCAGACGTCGTCCTCGGCCTCGGGCGGGAGCTCGTAGCCCTTCTCGATGCCGCGCAGGCCGGCGGCCAGCAGGACGGCGAAGGTGAGGTAGGGGTTGCAGGCCGAGTCCGGCGAGCGCACCTCCACCCGCGCGGAGTTGCCCTTGTTGGGCTTGTAGGAGGGCAGCCGGACCAGCGCCGACCGGTTGGCCCGTCCCCAGGTCGCCGCGGTGGGCGCCTCGGTGCCGGCCAGCAGCCGCCGGTAGGAGTTCACCGTCTGGTTGGTGACGGCGGTCATCTCCCGGGCGTGGGTGAGCAGCCCGGCGATGAACTGCTTGCCGGTGGTCGACAGCCGCATCGGGTCGGCCGGGTCGGAGAAGGCGTTGCGGTCGCCCTCGAACAGCGAGACGTGGGTGTGCATCGCGGAGCCCGCCAGCTCGGTGAACGGCTTGGGCATGAACGTGGCGTGCACGCCCTGGGCCAGCGCGACCTCACGGACGACGTGCCGCAACGTCATGATGTTGTCCGCCATCGACAGCGCATCGGCGTACCGCAGGTCGATCTCCTGCTGGCCCGGCGCGACCTCGTGGTGGCTGAACTCCACCGAGATGCCCATCGCCTCGAGTGCGAAGACCGCCTCCCGGCGGAAGTCGTGCGCCACGTTGTGCGTGGAGAGGTCGAAGTAGCCACCGACGTCGGCGGGCTCGGGCGGGCTGCCGTCGCTGGGCAGGTCCTTGAGCAGGAAGAACTCGATCTCGGGGTGGGTGTAGAAGGTGAACCCCATGTCCGCGGCCTTGGCCAGCGCCCGGCGCAGCACGTGCCGCGGGTCGGCCCAGGCCGGGGAGCCGTCGGGCAGCGTGATGTCGCAGAACATCCGCGCCGTCTCGCTCGCCTGCCCCCGGGAGCCGGGCATCACCTGGAAGGTGGCCGGGTCGGGCTTGGCCAGCATGTCGGACTCGTAGACCCGGGCGAAGCCCTCGATCGCGGAGCCGTCGAAGCCGATCCCCTCGGCGAAGGCCGCCTCGATCTCGGCCGGGGCGACCGCGACGGCCTTGAGGTAGCCCGACACGTCGGTGAACCACAACCGCACGAAGCGGATGTCGCGCTCCTCCAGGGTGCGCAGGACGAACTCCTGCTGGCGGTCCATGCCGGTCATGCTGCACTCCGGTCGTGACGAGGGTGTTACGGCCCCCTCAGCCTGCCTCCTCCGGGTGCCCGGAGGGAACAGGCGGGGCCGCAGTGGCGGGGGTCAGTGGGCGAGCGCGGAGCCGGCCCGCCACTCGTCCCAGCCGGCGTTCCAGGCGCCGAAGCCGTCGGTGACCTCCAGCGGGGACCCGGCGCCGACCACCTCCACGACGTCGCCCCGGCCGAAGTTCTCGTAGAACCAGCCGGCGTCGGCGACCGAGACGTTCAGGCAGCCGTGCGAGACGTTGCGGCGTCCCTGGTCACCGACCGACCACGGGGCGCCGTGCACGAAGATCCCGGAGTTGGACAGCCGCGAGGCGTACTGGACCGGGGTCTCGTACCCGTCCGGGGAGTCCAGCGGGACGCCGTAGCTGGCCGAGCGCATCGTGTACTCCCGGGACTGCTGCATCACCACGTAGGTGCCACTGGGGGTCGGGCTGGCGCGCTTGCCCAGCGAGGTCGGCATCGTCCGCACCAGCTGGTCGTCGACGTAGAGCCGCAGCACCAGCTCGGTGGCGTCCACGACCGCCACCCGCCGGGACCCGACGTCGAACTCCACGTGCTCGCTGCGCTGCCCGCGGATGCCCTGGCCGACGTCCACGCCGTAGAGGTCGACGTCCACCGCCACGTGCGTGTGCGCCGGCCAGTACTGCTCGGGGCGGTACTGCACGGTGCGGTCGGACAGCCACGACCACGAACCGGTCACCGCCGGGGAGCTGGTCACCTGCAACCGGCGTTCCACCGCGGCCCGGTCGGTGACGTCCTCGTCGAAGGTCACCGAGACGGGCTGCCCGACGCCGACGGTCCCGGTCTCCGCGGTCGGGAAGACGGTGGCCAGCGTGAACGTGCGCGGCGTGACGGTGGTGACGGTGCCGCTGGTGGTCGTCGGCGTCCCCGCGGCGTCCACCGCGGTGACGCCCACGGTGTAGGTGGTGGCGTGGGCCAGGTCGGCGGTGGCCTGCCAGGAGGTGCCGGTGGGGTCCAGCGCGCCGGGCAGCACGGCGCCGTCCTCGTCGGTGACGAGCACCTCGGTGAGCGTCCCGTGCCCGACGTCGACGTGCAGCGGGGTGACCGGGGCGACGTCGGCCGAGCCCAGCGGCGGGTCGACGCTGACCACCGCCGGCTCGACCGGCTCCGGGGCGGTCGCCACGGCCGTGGTCGGCGCTGCGGCGGGCTGCTCCTCCGCCTCGGCGCCGGTGCAGGCGGGCAGCACGAGGACGACGAGGGACAGCAGTAGCGCGGACCGGACGGGGCGGACACCGGACATGGCAGGTCCCAGGGGCTCAGGGGGGCGTGACGCCTCCCCCATCGGCAGGCCGGGACCCGGGTGTGACAGCCCACACAGCCGGCCGGGATCCCCGCCTGGCCGCGACCCGGGAGCGACGACCAGACTCTGGGCCGTGAGTGAGCAGCAGCGGACGGCGGAGTCGACACGGCAGCTGCGGGTCGCCCTGGCCCAGGTGGACACCCGGGTCGGCGACCTGGCGGGCAACGCGGAGCTGGTCGTCGACCGGACCCGGCAGGCCGCTGGGCGCGACGCGCACCTCGTGGTCTTCCCGGAGATGACCCTGACCGGCTACCCGGCCGAGGACCTGGTGCTGCGCGAGTCCTTCGCCCGGGCCAGTGAGCAGGCCCTGGTCGACCTGGCCGCCACCCTCGACGCCGAGGGCCTGGGCGGCACCGCCGTCGTCGTGGGCTACCTGGCGCACACCGAGGGCAGCGGTCCGGCGCCGGTGGACCAGGCACCGACCGACGCCGACGACTCCCCCGGCGACGCCAACCCCCGCCGCGGCGCACCGCGCAACGCCGCGGCGCTGCTGCACGGCGGCACCGTGGTGGCCCGCTACCACAAGCGACACCTGCCCAACTACGGCGTGTTCGACGAGGCGCGCTACTTCGTGCCGGGCACCGAGCTGCCGGTCGTCCGGCTGCACGGCGTCGACGTGGCACTGACCATCTGCGAGGACCTGTGGGTCGAGGGCGGCCCGTGCGGGGTCGCCGGGCAGGCCGGGGTCGACCTGGTCGTCTCCCCCAACGCCTCCCCCTACGAGCGGGCCAAGGACGACCTGCGGCTGCCGCTGGTCCGGCGCCGCGCCGCCGAGGCCCGGGCGACGATCGTCTACTGCAACCAGGTCGGCGGGCAGGACGAGCTGGTGTTCGACGGTGACTCGCTCGCCGTCTCCCCCAGCGGCGAGCTGCTGGCCCGCGCCTCCCAGTTCGTCGAGCACCTGCTGACCGTCGACCTGACGATCGACCCGACCTCCGTGCCCGACCGGCGGGAGGGCCGGCTCGGCCCCATGACGGTCACCCGGCACCTGGTCTCCGACGCCCCGGTCGCCCGCTACGAGCCGCGGCCGGGCACGGTCGCCGAGCCGCTGACCGACCTCGAGGAGGTCTGGCGGGCGCTGGTCCTGGGCCTGAAGGACTTCATCGACAAGAACGGCATGCCCTCGGTGGTGCTGGGGATGTCCGGCGGGATCGACTCCGCGCTGGTCGCCGCCCTCGCCGTGGACGCGCTCGGCGCCGACCGGGTGCACGGGGTCGGCCTGCCCAGCGAGTACTCCAGCGAGCACTCGCTCACCGATGCGGCGGACTCCGCCGAGCGGCTGGGCATGCACTACTCGGTCGTCCCGATCGCGCCGATGGTGGAGGCCTACCGCGGCTCGGTGGAGCTGACCGGGGTGGCCGCGGAGAACCTGCAGGCCCGGGTGCGCGGCACCCTGCTGATGGGGCTGTCCAACCAGCACGGCCACCTGCTGCTGGCCACCAGCAACAAGAGCGAGGTCGCCGTGGGCTACTCGACGCTCTACGGGGACGCCGCGGGTGGCTTCGCCCCGATCAAGGACGTGCTGAAGACCCTGGTCTGGGACCTCGCCCGCTGGCGCAACTCCTACGCCCGGGACCGCGGCCAGGTGGAGCCGATCCCGCAGAACTCGATCGACAAGCCGCCGTCGGCCGAGCTCGCCCCCGGCCAGCAGGACAGCGACTCGCTGCCCTCCTACGAGGAGCTGGACGCCGTCATCGCCGACTACGTGGACCGCGACCTCGGCCTGGCCGAGCTGCTCGAGCGCGGCCACGACCCGGCGGTGGTGGCCCGGGTGCTGCGGCTGGTCGACCTGGCCGAGTTCAAGCGCCGTCAGTCCGCGCCCGGCACCAAGATCTCGTTGAAGGCCTTCGGCCGGGACCGCCGGCTGCCGATCACCAACCGCTGGCGGGAGACCCCGCCCAGCGTCCGCGACGGGGCGTCGTGACCGCGGTCGCGAGCCCAGCAGGGAGCAGAGCATGACCGAGTCGGTGCTCTACGGCGGCACCTCGACCGCCCGGGTCCGCATCCACCACCTGCGCCAGGCCAAGGAGCGGGGCGAGAAGTGGGCGATGCTCACTGCCTACGACACCTACGCAGCAGCGGTGTTCGAGGAGGCCGGCATCCCGGTGCTGCTGGTCGGTGACTCCGCCGGCAACGTCGTCCTGGGCCAGACCTCCACCGTCGCGGTGACGGTGGAGGACCTGCTGCTGATGACCAAGGCGGTCACCCGCTCGACGACGCGGGCGCTGATCGTCGCCGACCTGCCCTTCGGCAGCTACGAGTCCGGTCCGCAGCAGGCCTTCGACACCGCGGTGCGGATGATGAAGGAGGGCGGCGCGCAGGCGGTCAAGCTGGAGGGCGGCGTCCGGGTGGCCCCGCAGATCCGGGCGCTGACCCAGGCCGGCATCCCGGTGATGGCGCACATCGGCTTCACCCCGCAGAGCGAGCACGCCCTCGGCGGGTTCCGGGTGCAGGGCCGGGGCGCGGGCGCCGAGCAGCTGCTCGCCGACGCGCACGCGGTCCAGGAGGCCGGCGCGTTCGCCGTGGTCATGGAGATGGTGCCGGCCGGGATCGCCGGGCAGGTGACCAAGGAGCTGGCCATCCCGACGATCGGCATCGGCGCGGGAGCCGACTGCGACGCCCAGGTGCTGGTCTGGCCGGACATGGCCGGGATGACCGCCGGCCGGGTGCCGAAGTTCGTGAAGAAGTACGCCGACCTGCGCGGTGAGCTGCTGCGCGCCGCCCAGGAGTACGCCACCGAGGTCCGCGAGGGCACGTTCCCGACCACCGAGCACTCGTTCGAGTAGCGATCCTCCGGATCGCACCGCGGCCAGGTGCCGTCCCGGGTGCCGCTGAGCCGCTCCGTCCGTCCTGCCTTCGGTGATGTGCGTCTGAGGTGCGTGTTGCTCCCGGGAGCTGCCTCAGACGCGCATGCTCACACGTCGGTGATGCGGATGCCTGCGTGGGCCTTGTAGCGGCGGTTGACCGAGACCAGGTTGATCGTGAGCGCCTCGACCTGGCGGGCGTTGCGCAGCCGGCCGGCGTAGACGCCGCGCATCCCGGGCAGCCGCCCGGCCAGCGCCTGCACGACGTCGGTGGCCTCGCGGACGTCGCCGACGACCATGACGTCGCCCTCCAGGGTGGGCGTGGAGAGGTCCTCCAGCGTCACCGCCGACAGGTGGTGGAAGGCGCCGACGACGGAGCTGTCCGGGAGCAGCACGGCGGCCTGCTGGCAGACGCTGCCCTCGGCGACGTCCAGCACGTAGGCGCCGAGCTCGTCCCAGCCCATCGGCACCACGCAGTCGACGACGACCTTGCCGGCCAGCGGGGTGGCGAGCTCCGCGAGGGTGTCGGCGTGCCCGGCGTAGGGAACGGCGATGATCACCAGGTCGGCGGCACCGGCGACGTCGGTGTTGGATCCGCCCCGCACCGACACCTCGACCCCGCCGGCCGCCGCGCCGGCCCGGACGGCGACCTCGGCCGCCACCTGCTCGGCGCGCTCGGCGTCCCGGGAACCGAGCAGCACCCGCTGCCCGGCGGCGGCCAGCCGCACCGCGAGCCCACGGCCCTGCGGCCCGGTGCCCCCGAGCACGCCGACCACGAGGTCCTCCACCGCACGTCCGTCCGTCACGACCCCTCCAGTCCCTCGGGCGCCCTGCCGGACGCTCCCCCGAGGATCATGCCCCGACCGTCGCGACCCGGCCGATCGGGCCGGTCGCGGGTCAGCGCCGGCCCTCCTCCCACGCCTCGTCGGCGGCGTCCTGCTGCTCGTTGCGCTCGGCGACCTTCTCCAGCGCGGACTCGGCCTCGGCACGGGTGGCGTACGGGCCGAGGCGGTGGCGCTCGGCGCAGCCGTCCCGGTCCTCGACGGTGTGGTGCTTCAGGCAGAAGAACCAGGGCCCCTGGGTCAACGTCGCTCTCCTTCCGGATGGGTGCACGTGCGCCGTCCAGCCTGGCACCCGGCGGGCCGGCACGCCCCTCCTGTCACAGCGGCACCAACGGAGCTGCGGGTTCCGGAAATGGCGCGCCCCAGCCGGTTATGCCAGCGGCCGGGCTGCGGCATGCTGCTGCGCATGGTGGGGGCGCGACGGCCCGGTACGGGTCACCGGCACCGCGAGCGGTCCAGGCCGGTCGACGACCTGCCGCGCCCCGAGCGGGGTGGCGAGCACCGCCTGGTCGCCTGGTGCCTGGCCGCGCTGTTCTGCGCCGGCGCCGCGCTGGGCTCGATCAACCTGCTCGTCGACGGCGCGCTGCGGGACTCGGTGAGCCGCCCGCTCTACGCCGGCGCGCTGGGCGCCTGCCTGCTCATCGCCCTGGCGCTGGTCGTCCGGCAGCGCGCCGGGGAGACGCTCACCGCCGTCCTGGTGCTGCTCGGTGACGCCACCTACGTGCTGCTGGCCTGGGCCACCGGCGACCCGCTGCGGCACGCGCCGCCGCTGATGCTGCTGTTCTGCTGCTTCATGGCCGCCTGGTTCCTGGGCGCCCGGGCGCTGGCCGCGCACATGCTGGCGGTGGTCGCCGCCTGCTGGGTGGCCCTGGCCGGCAGCTACCCGGGCACCCCCTCGCTGCTGGTGCACGTGGCGGTCAGCGCCCTGACCCTCGACGTCGCGACGCTGGGGGTGTTCCTGCTGCGCCGCCGGGTGCAGCGGCTGCTCGCGGTCACCCAGGAGATGTCCTCCACCGACCCGCTGACCGGGCTGGCCAACCGCCGCTCGCTGGTCGACCAGGCCCCGCGCATCTGGCGCCAGGCCCGCCGCGACGGCCTGCGGGTGGGCGCCCTGGTGCTCGACCTGGACCACTTCAAGCGGCTCAACGACGAGTTCGGGCACGCCGTGGGCGACGCGGTGCTGCGCGGTGTCGGCTCGGCGCTGGCGGCGTCGGTGCGCCCACCGGACGTGCTGGCCCGCACCGGCGGGGAGGAGCTGGTTGTGCTCGGCCTGGTCGCCGACCCCAGTGAGGCGCGGCGGCTGGCCGAGCGGCTCCGGCTGGCGGTCAAGGGCAGCGTGGTCGGCCAGCACCAGGTGACCGTCTCGATCGGGGTGGCCCTGACCGGCCCGGCGGACGGCGAGGACCCCACCGACGCCCTGTGGCGGCTGGTCGACCGGGCCGACGCGGCGATGTACCAGGCCAAGCAGGGCGGCCGTGACCGGGTCGTGGTGGCCGGCGGCACGGTCGTCCCGTTCCGCAGGATCGGCAGCTCCCACCCGACCGCCGGGGGCATGGCCTGACCGGCCGGCCCCCGCGGGCGCACTCCGAGCAGGACGGCGGCCGGTCTGCTTTCCTGCCTGCATGACCGTGATCGCCGAGCGCGCCACCCCGGACCCCACCCGCACGGTGCCCCTCCCCCTCCGGGACCAGGCCGACGTCCGCGACCGCTGGCTGACCCAGCGGCTGCTGGACCTCCTGCCCGGGCTGATGGACCGGGCCGGGATCGACCTGTGGGTGGTCATCGGCCGGGAGTACAACGAGGACCCGGTGCTCCCGACGCTGCTGCCGGCGACCTGGCTGTCGGCCCGGCGGCGCACGATCCTGATGTTCCACCGCAGCGACGACGGCGTCACCGCGGTCGCCGTCTCCCGGTACCCGGTCGGGCAGTTCCTCCCCGCCTGGGAGGCCGACGACCAGCAGGGGCTCTCCGCGGAGGACGCGCAGTGGGCGGCGGTCCGCCGGTTCGTGGACCAGGCCGCGCCGCGCACCATCGGCGTCGACGTCTCCCGGGTGTTCGCCCACGCCGACGGGCTCTCCCACACCGAGCACCAGCTGCTGGTCGGGGCCCTGGGGCCGCACGCGGAGAAGCTGGTCTCGGCCGAGGCGCTGGCGGTCGGCTGGCTGGAGACCCGGCTGCCGGAGGAGATCGGCGCGCTGCACGCGATGAACCGGCTGGTGCACGAGGTGATCGACGAGGCCTTCTCCCCCGCCGTGATCACCGTCGGGGAGACCACCGCCCTGGACGTCGCCTGGTGGATCCGGCAGCGCTTCGCCGACCTCGGCGTCGACCCGTGGTTCCAGCCCACCGTCGGGCTGCAGCGCGCCGGCAGCCCGCTGGCCGACGAGCGCGGCACCGTGCTGCCCGGCGTGCCCTACGACGCCGTCGTGCAGCCCGGCGACCTGGTGCACTGCGACGTGGGCCTGTCCAGCCTGGGCCTGATGACCGACACCCAGCGCAACGCCTACGTGCTGCGCCCGGGTGAGACGGCCGCGCCGGCCGGGCTGGTCGCCGCCTTGGGCGTCGGCAATCGCATGCAGGACCTGACCACCGCGGAACTGCGCCCCGGCCGCACCGGGGACGAGGTGCTGGCCGCGGCCCGCGCCGCCGCGGCCGCCGCCGGGATCGACGGCGACGTCTACTCCCACCCGGTCGGCGTGCACGGCCACGGGGCGGGCCCGGCGATCGGCATGTGGGACCAGCAGGACGGCGTCCCCGGCGCGGGACAGGCCCCCGTGCACCTGGACACCGTCTACGCCCTCGAGCTGTGCGTGCGGGTGCCGGTGCCCGAGTGGGGCGGTCAGCTGGTCCGGATGGCGCTGGAGCAGGGCATCGCGCTCACCGCGGCCGGGGTGGAGTACCTGGACCGGCGGCAGACCGAGCTGATCCTCATCCCGTCGGCCTGACCCCAGCGGCCGGGGCCGGGGCCGGGGCGGTGGGCCCGTCCCCGGCCAGCTCGGCGCGCAGCCGGCGCACCTCCTCGGCCAGCGCGCGCACCTCGGCGCGCATCGCCTCGTCGGCAGCGGCGTCCGCGGCGTCGTCCTCGGCCCGGGCGGCGTCGGCGACCCGGCCCACGAACCAGGAGGCGACCGCGGCGGTGACCACACCGAGCAGGGCGATGCCCCCGACCATGAGCAGCCCGGCGACCAGCCGGCCCTCGGTGGTGACCGGGTACTCGTCGCCGTAGCCGACCGTGGTGATCGTGGTCAGCGCCCACCACAGGGCGTCGCCGTAGCTGGTGATCTGCGCGTCCGGGGCGCCGCGTTCGGCGTCGTAGGCGGCCAGGGAGGCCATGAAGACGACCAGCGAGGCGGTGAGGGTGACGTAGGCGGCGACCCGGCCGTGCAGGGTGACGGTGAGCCGGCGGTCGAGCACCCGGGCGACCCGTACCAGGCTGACGATGCGCAGCGGCCGCAGCAGGGGCAGCAGCACCGCGACGCCGTCCACCCAGTTCTGCCGGACGAACCGCCAGCGCTGCTCGGCGAGCGCCAGCCGCAGCAGGTAGTCGGCCAGGAACACCGGCCAGGTCACCAGCGTGACCAGCGCGAGGGCGCTCCGGAGCCAGCCGGGCAGGTCCGGCCGCAACACTCCCCAGGCGTAGGCCGCCACGAACAGCAGCGCCAGCACCACCAGCGGCCACTGGCTGACCTCTTCGTAGCGCCGGCGCAGGTCCTCCCGAGTCACCCGGTCAGTCTGGCCGGGTCACTTCCCGCGGGCCTCGGCGGTCTTCCGGTCGTTCGACTTCTGCAGCGCGTCGGCCAGCTCCTCCTTGTCCATCGTCGAGCGACCCTCGATGCCGGCGTCCTTGGCGAGGTCGTAGAGGTGGGCCTTGGAGGCGTTGGCGTCGACCCCGCCCTTGCTGTCCAGATCGGTGTCGGCGTTGCCCTCGGCCGACTGCTGGTCGCTGGGCCCCTCGTGGTCCTTGGGCTCCCAGTGGTCGCCCACCTTCTCGTGGGTGTGCTTGACCGCGCCCCACGCGACCCGGTTGGCCCGCTGCTCGTCGCCGTACTCCTCGGCGGCCGAGTCGTGGGCCTTGGCGAACGTGCGCTGGGCCTTCTCGTCCGAGCGCTGCAGGGTGCTGGGGATCTCGTCCTGCTTCGCGTCGCCGCTCTTCGTCGTCTTCGGCATGGTGGCTCCTCTCGTCGCGCCCGGGTCTACCCAGCGGGCACGCGCACCATGCGCTGCGTGCTCGCGCCCTAGGCTGTCGGCGGATGAGGAGGACCCAGTGACCGACACCCCGGCCCGCGGCGTCACGATCGCGACCATCGCCGCGGAGGCCGGG
The DNA here is from genome assembly GCF_947486615.1 of uncultured Modestobacter sp. GTDB lineage: Bacteria > Actinomycetota > Actinomycetes > Mycobacteriales > Geodermatophilaceae > Modestobacter. The sequence goes on along the minus strand of NZ_CANKUD010000006.1, from coordinate 66,790 downwards.
GTCTCCGTGCCGACGGTCTCCCGCGTGCTCAACGGCCGCTCCGACGTCGCCCCGCACACCCGGGAACGGGTGGAGCAGCTGCTGCGTGACCACGGTTACCGCCGCCGGGGCGGCCGGACGAGCACCACCGCGCGGCTGATCGACCTGGTCTTCAACGACCTGGACAGCCCGTGGGCGGTGGAGATCATCCGGGGCGTCGAGGACGCCGCCCACGCCGAGGGGGTGGGCACGGTGGTCACCGCCACCCACCGCCGGGCCAGCGACACCCGCAGCTGGCTGGACAACCTGGCCGGCCGGGCCAGCGACGGCGCCATCCTGGTGACCAACGAGGTCGACCCGACGCTGGCCGCGGAGCTGCGCCGGCTGCACGTCCCGGCGGTGGTCATCGACCCGGCCGGCGTCCCGGCGATGGACGTGCCCACGATCGGGGCGACCAACTGGGCCGGCGGGCTCAGCGCCACCGAGCACCTGATCGGGCTCGGGCACCGGCGGATCGGCGTGATCGCCGGCATCCCGGCCCTGCTGGCCAGCCGCGCCCGGCTGGACGGGCACCGCGCCGCGGTGGAGGCGGCCGGGCTCACCGTCGACCCGGAACTGCTGCTCGTCGGCGACTTCGAGCACGAGTCGGGGTTCCGGCTCGGCGCCGAGCTGCTGGCCCACCCCGAGCCGCCGACGGCGATCGTCGCGGCGAACGACCAGATGGCGCTGGGCGCCTACGAGGCGGTGCGGCAGCGGGGTCTTCGGGTACCGGAGGACGTCAGCATCGTGGGCTTCGACGACCTGCCGGGTGCCCGCTGGTCCTCTCCCCCGCTGACCACGGTGCACCAGCCGCTGTCGGAGATGGGCGCGCTGGCCGCGCGCACCGTGCTGCGGCTGGTCCGTGGCGAGGAGCTGGAGGTGCCGCGGCTGGAGCTGGCCACGGCGCTGGTGGTCCGGGAGAGCACCGCACCGCCCCGGGGGCGCTGAGCCCCCGGGGCGGTGCGGGTCGGTCGGCGGTGCGGGTCAGTCGGCGGTGTCGGAGGACTGCCGGTGACCACCCTGCGCGTCGTCCGGGTCGGCGTGCACGGTGCGCTCCTCGGACTCGGCCAGGATGACCGCGGCCTGCTTCTCCGGGTCGGCGCTCGGCCCGCTGGAGCGCTCCTCGGGCAGCAGCTGCGCCCGGGTCTCGACGTTGTGCTCGGTGACGTTGGCGATCGCCTCGGGCGAGGGGTCCTTCATGTCGGGCATGAGGTCCCCCTTACCCCGGGAGCGATGGACGACACCGCGCCCCGCTGGCCCCTTGCAGGGTCCCGCCACGAGCTCGCGAGTGGTGGGGGGGGCAAGGGGGTCCTTCGTCAGAAGCGCTGCTGCTCGGTGCCGATGCCCAGGGCCTCGGCGACGTCCTGCACGTTGGCGAACTGGGCGTGCGCCGGCAGCCGGTTCAGCGAGGCGAGGACGCGGTCGGGGGCGTTGGACTCCTGGGCCTTGGCGACGAGGGCGTCCTTGTCGGCCGGCCACACCTCCTTGCCCAGCGCCTCGGCGATGGCGCCCCGCTGCTCGATGTCGGCCGGGTCGGTGCCCGGCGGGGTGGCGGCCTGGTGGGGGTCGGTCATGGTGGTGCTCCGTTCTGTCCAGTGGCCGCATCGCGGCCGGTGGGATGGGTGCCGACCGGGGTCAGCTGGGCGTCGAGTCGTCGGTGTAGCGGAGGACCGCGGCCACCGGGATGTCACCGGGCATCGCGGTGCGGGGCACGACGACGACCGCAGCGTCGCTGCCGACCGCAGCGCGCAGCAGCGCCTGGTCGGCCGGGACGCGCTGGGCGTCGCCGACCCCGAGGGCGGCCATGTCGTCGGCACCCACCCCGACCTGCAGCGGGTCGGAGCCGACGAACAGCTGCTCGTCGTCGAGCTGGTCGGCCAGCACCAGCGTCTCGACCTGGGCCTTGCGCAGCGCCTCGACGACCAGCGCCGTCCCGGTCACGGCGAGGCCGTGCGCGGAGGCTGCCTGCACCTGCTCGACCACACGGGCCTGCTCGTGGGCCTCGTGCTCGGCGACCAGCTCGACGGCGCGCTGCTCGACGACCTCCCGGTCGGCGCCGGCGGCCCGGCCGCCCTCCTCGATCGAGACGAGGACGTCGCCGACCTCCTTGCTGGCCTTGTCGCTGATCAGCTGGCGGGCCCGCACGTCACCGGCGAGCAGGACGAACTGCGCCGCGTCCCGGGTGACCAGCGAGTGGAGCTCGCCCGCCACGCTGTCGGCGTTCTCCTCCCACTGGTTCTCCGCGGTGTGCATGTAGGTGTTGTGCGCCCAGCCGCCGACCTTCACCTTGCGGGCGTGGAAGCCGTCGCCCTCGATGGTGTCCTGGTCCTCGGGGTGGTCGGCGAGGGTGGCCACCGCGACGTCGGCGCCGATCCGGTCGGCGAAGACGACCACGTGCGGCACCCGGCCGGCGAGCTGGCGCAGCACCGGCATCAGGTCCGGGGCGGGCGACCAGCGGGCGACGGGGTCGCGCGGCGCGTCGGCGAGGACCTCGTCCAGCACCACCGAGCCGTCGGCGGCCACGACGAGCGCGCGACCGCGGAGGGTGGCCAGCTGACCGCCGTCGTTGGTCTGCAGGAGACGCTCGCGCACCGCGTCGACGACCTGGGCCGGCGCGCCCTGCTCGGTCAGCTGCTCGCCCACCGCGCGGACCCGGAGACCCACCTCGGTGTCGGCGTTCTCGGTGTTGTGCGTGATGTCGGCGCAGACCGTGGCGTAGGGGCCGGAGGCTGCGAAGACCGGCTGCAGGAAGGTCACGTCCATGGGACGGGGAGCTCCTTCGTGTGTTCGGGAGTACGGGCGGGGCCGTGGCTGGGCCCCGGACGGTGCGTCGTCGCGGCCTACCCACGCCGGCGACCCGTTCACACCCGTGTGTCATCCCGCGCCGCCCGGGTAGCAGAAGGACCCTCCTGCCCCCCACCACTCGCCAGCTCGCGGCGGGACCCTGCAGGAGGGCCGAGAAGCACAACAGGAAGGAGCCGGGATGCCCGAGCACGAGACCCTCCCGCTGCCCGACTACGACCACCTGCCCGTGGGGAGCCTCACCTCCCGCATCCGCACGCTGGACGTCGACGACCTGCGGACGTTGCTGAGCTACGAGAAGGCCCACGCCAACCGCATCCAGGTGGTGCAGGCGATGGACCACCGGCTCGGCCAGCTGTCGGCGGGCGCGCAGCCCTCCGGTGGCGACCCGGCCGGCACCCAGCCGGAGCAGGCCCCCGCACCGTCCGGTGGCTCGGCCGTCTCCGAGGCGACCACCGGCCCGAAGATCAACCCGCCGTCGCAGGGCGACCCGACCAACCCGGCGCAGCCCCGCTGAGGTCCGGTCGGTCCGGCCCGGCGGCGTCGTGATGCCGCCGGGCCGCACGCTGCTCGACGTCGCGCGCCGGCGCCCGGCAGGCCAGCTCGGCCCGCCGGGCGCCGGCGCCTCGTCGATCAGGGTGCGGCGGCAGGGCCCAGCAGCCGCTCCAGCAGCCGGTGGTCCCCCGGCCAGGCAGCCAGCAGCACGTCCCGCGGGACCCGGCGGCCGGCGTAGCGCAGGGCCAGCGCCACCACCACGACGTCGTCCAGCGGACCGATCACCGGCAGGAACTCGGGGATCAGGTCGACCGGGGAGAGCACCCACAGCCCGGCGACGAGCAGCGCCGCCCTCGCCCGCCGCGGCACCGCCGGATGCCGGCGCAGCCGCCGGACCGCGGTCACCGAGTCCGGGAGGAACCGGGCGAGGTCCCGGGCCGTGCCCGGCGGCAGCCGGCGGGCCAGCAGCACGAGCACCGACCAGCTCAGCAGCACCCCGACGGCGACCACGGCCAGACCGCGCCACCAGGCGTCCACGGCACCATCCTGGCGCAGTCGGAGCTCCGGACGAGGTGCAGGTGGCGGGGCTCCGGCGGTCCGGAGCGCACCGAGGGGCCGGGTCGGCTCCCGTCCCGCGGCCGTGCCCGGAGCGCTCCATCGGGTGAATCCCCCGGATCCCGCTCCACTCCGCCGCCAGGGCACCCGATGACTGCTGCATGCCCGCCGCCCGCAGCCCGCAGCTCCTCACCGGGATGCCGCGTGGGCTGGTCTGCACCGTCGGCGTCCTGGCCGGCGCCCAGGTCGCGCTGGCGCTCTCCCCTGGCCGCGAGCTCGCCGGCGGGGTGGTGCTGCTGGTCCTCGCACTCACCCTCCAGCTCGCCGTTGCCGCACTGCTGGTCTGGCGGGTGCGCCGAGGCGGTGCCGACCGCTCGCTGTGGCAGCGCCTGGCCGTCGCCGCCGGGCTGGTTGCCGCCGGGCTGGCCACCTCCGCCGTGCTCACCGCCGCCCACGGTGCCGGCACCGCCACCACCGTGCCGCTGGCCGTCGCCCACCTCGCTGCGTTCCCGCTCGTCTACGGCGGGATGGTGCTCTGGAACCGGGACAGCACGGCCGTCGCCGACCCGAGCGACACCCTGCTCGGTGCCGCCGCGGTACTGGCCGTCGTCGCCGTCACCGACACCGTGCTCGGCCACGTCGGCGGCCTGACCACGGCCTCCTGGTGGCAGGTGCAGCCGGCGCTGATGCAGACGGCCGCCGGCCTCGTGCTGCTGGGGACGGCCGCGACCGTGCCCTTCATCTCCGGGATGTCCCGCGACCCGCGCGCCTGGTGGCTGACGGCGGCGCTGGCCGCCCAGGTGACCGCCGGCGCGGCCGTCGCCGCGGGCCACCCACAGGGCTGGGCGGCGGCCGCCGTCGGGGCCTGCTGCCTCAGCGTGGCCGCCGTCCTCCGGAGCACTCCGGTCCCCCGGACGACGACCGACCCCTCGACCACGACCATCGGCGCCTTCGTGGTGCTCGTCGCCTCGACCGTGGTGCTGGTGGTGCTCGCGCTCTGCGACGCCGGGCCCACCGCGGCCTGGTGCGGTGGCATCGCCGCGACCGGTTCCGGCATCCGGCTGCTGCTCAACGTGCGCGATCTCGCCCAGCTGACCCAGAGCCGCCGGGAGGCGCTCACCGACGACCTCACCGGCCTGGCCAACCGCCGGGCCGTGCTCCGCCGGGTGGAGGAGCTGTGCGCCCAGGGCACCCCGCTGGCGGTCGGCGTGCTGGACCTGGACAAGTTCAAGGAGGTCAACGACGGCCTCGGCCACTCCGCCGGCGACGACCTGCTGCGCCTGGTGGCCCAGCGGCTGCAGCAGGTGCTCGGCACCGACGACGCGCTCGGCCGGCTGGGCGGCGACGAGTTCGCCCTCATCGCCACGGTGTCCCCCGGTGGCTCGCCCGCCGAACGCGCCGCTGCCCTGGGCCGGGAGCTGCAGCACTGCATGGCTGCGCCGTTCGAGGTCGGCGGGCTGACCGTGCACGTGGCGCTCAGCCTCGGGCTGACCTGCCACGCCGGCGCCCCCGTGCCACCGGAGGCGCTGCTCCGCCAGGCCGACGCCGCGATGTACGACGCCAAGCGGTCGGGCAGCCGGGTCGTGCACTACGAGGCCGACCGGCACGGGGACAGCAGCGGCCGGCTGGCCCTGGTCGAGGAGCTGCGGGCCGGGGTGGTCGGCGGTGAGCTCGTGCTGCACCACCAGCCGCAGGTCGACGTGGCGACCGGACGCACCGTGGGCGTCGAGGCGCTCGTCCGCTGGCAGCACCCCACCCGCGGGCTGCTGCAGCCCGGCGACTTCCTGCCGCTGGCCGAGGTGCACGGGCTGATGGGCCCGCTGACCAACGAGGTGCTGGCCCAGGCCGTCGCCCAGGCAGCGGTCTGGCACCGGGCCGGCCGGGACCTGCGGGTCTCGGTGAACCTGTCGGCCAGCAACCTGCTCGACACCGGCCTGCCCCAGCGGGTCGCCGAGCTGCTGCGCGTCCACGACCTGCCGTCGTCCGCCCTCGTGCTCGAGGTGACCGAGACGGTGCTGCTCAGCGATCCCGACCGCAGCCTCGCCGTTGTCGCGGCGCTGGCCGACCTCGGGGCGACGGTGAGCATCGACGACTTCGGCACCGGCTACGCGTCGCTGACCTACCTGCACCGGCTGCCGGTGGCCGAGCTCAAGCTGGACCGGTCGTTCACCGCCGACCTGCTCACCGACGACCGCGCGGCGGCGATCGTGGCCAGCACCATCCGGCTGGCGCACCAGCTGGGGCTGCGGGTGGTCGCCGAGGGCGTCGAGGACCCCGCCACCCTGGTGCACCTGCGTGCGCTGGAGTGCGACGAGAGCCAGGGCTACCTGCACTCCCCACCGCTGCCGGCCGCCGAGCTGGAGGCCTGGCTCGCCGTCCGCGAGCGGCTGCGCGCCGGCGTCCGGGCCTGACACCACCGGGGCCCTGGCGCCGGGTGGGACGGGAGGGACGAACTCGAGACGACACGGTGCCGGAACCTGCCGGACGACGGTGGACGGACTGCCTACCGTCCGTCCATGCCCGAGCGCCGCCTTCCCCCGGTCCCCGACTCCACCGCCCGCCTGCACCAGTTGCGGCTGATCGCCGCCGCGCGGGTCAGCGCCTGCCGCACGACGTCCCGGCAGCAGGTGAGCGACATCGTCCGGGTCACGGTGGACGACGAGGTGGACACCCGCACGTTCCGGGCGATCGTGGACGACGTCGCCGGCGACTCGCTGCGCTGACGGGAACGCCGCACCGCGGGCTGGCGGCCCGGGTGCGACGGGGGCGACGGACGAGTCGGCCTGTACGCCGGGTTCTGTCCCCGGGCGCCTCGCGGCGTCCCGATGGGCGGTCATCCATCTAGGCCTGCCGTTGCCGGCAGGCTCGAGCGGTCCACCCGCAGGCTCGGGCGGGCAGCCCTCGATCGCCTGCGCAGGACGACGGCGGGCCGCCGTCCCTTTTCGACCTTGCTCCGGGTGGGGTTTACCGAGCCACACCGGTCACCCGGTGTGCGGTGGTCTCTTACACCGCCGTTTCACCCTTACCAGTGCGAGCACTGGCGGTCTGTTCTCTGTGGCACTTTCCCGCGGGTCACCCCGGGTCGCTGTTGACGACCACCCTGCCCTGTGGAGCCCGGACGTTCCTCGGCGGCAGGGTCTCCCCCACCGACGCGACCGCCCAGCCGACTCGTCCGTCGTGCCGGGCAGCCTACCTGGCGGTCATCCCCAGAACAGCCGGAAGCCCACCCGGCGGTCGCCGTCCTCGGTCAGCGTCGCCATGTCGACCTGTCGACGGGCCTGCTCCTCGACCGGGTCGTCGGACAGCGCCGCCAGGTACCGGCGGTGCTCGGTGAGCGAGGCGACCGCGGTCTCGACCGCATCGCCGACGTCGACGACGTGCGGCGCCGGCCGCTCGACGGTGTGGACGGCGACGTACTCCACGCCCGACCACGGCGTCTCCGCCAGGTCGGGGAAGATCCACTCGTTGGCCGCGTCGGCCACCGCATCGAGGACCGACCGGCTGAGCGCCCGGTGGTCGGGGCTGTTGAGCGCCCCCGGCGACACCGCCGGCGGGGTCCAGGTGTCCCCGCCCCACGTGGTGACCACCAGGTCCGGGCGGTGCCGGCGGATCGCCGCGGCCAGGTCCCGGCGCAGCTCGAGGTCGGCGACCAGGACGCCGTCCCGGTGGTCGAGGAACTCCACCTCCGACACACCCACCACGGCTGCGGACCGCCGCTCCTCGTCCTCCCGGAGCGGGCCGGCCTCGGTGGGCGGCAGCCCGGCGATGCCCGCCTCGCCGCGGGTCGCCAGCAGGTAGTGCACCTCCTTGCCGGCCGCCGTCCACGCCGCGACCGCCGCCGCCGCGCCGTACTCGATGTCGTCCGGATGTGCCGCCACGACCAGCGCGCGGTGCCAGTCGTCGGGGAACGGGAGCGAGTCGGTGGCCATGCCCGGAGTCTGCCCGGTCAGTGCGCCGCCACGTCCTGCGGCCGCTCCGCCGGCCGCGGCGCCTGGTGGCCCTGACTCGGCGCGGCGGCGCGGACCAGCCACAGCACCAGCAGCCCGCCGACGATGCCGCTCACCCCACAGGCGAGGAAGACCTCGCGCAGGCCGCCGGCGTAGGCGGTGCCCAGCAGGTCGGCGAGGTCGGCCCGTGCCGAGGACGGGGCGGAGCCGATCAGCTGACCGGCCTGCCCGGCGGTGAGGGCCGAGGCGGTGTCGGCCGGGTCGGTCGCGCCGGCGTCGCGGAGCACCGAGGCGGCCTGGGCGGTGAAGATGCTGCCCAGCACCGCGACGCCGAGGGCGAAGCCGAGCTGCCGGGCGGTGTTCACCGCACCGGAGGCCATCCCGCTGCGCTCGCGCGGCACCGCGGCCAGCGCCGCGGACGCCAGGGTCGGGTTGGCCATCCCGACGCCGGCGCCCAGGACGGCGAGACCGGGCACCAGCACCCGCCAGGTGGAGTCGGCGTCGACCAGGCCCAGCAGCAGCCCGCCGGCACCGACCAGCAGCAGCCCGCCGCCGAGGACCAGCCGCGGCGGCCGGGTCTGCAGGAAGCGGCCGGCCCCTGCGGCGACGCCGAAGCTCAGTGCCGACAGCGGGATGAACACGCAGCCGGCCTGCAGCGGGGACAGCCCACCGATCGACTGCAGCCACAGCGAGGTGTAGATCAGGTTGGCGAAGGCGGCTCCGTTGAGCACCAGCGCCCCGACCATGATCCCGGTGAAGGACCGGCTGCCGAACAACCGGACGTCCAGCATCGGCGCCGGGCGGCGCAGCTCCACCAGCACCCAACCGGCCAGGACGGCGAGGCCGGCGACCAGCGGCCCCCAGGAGACCGGCGCGCTCCACCCGTCCGATGCCGCCCGCACCAGGCCGAACACGACCCCACCGGCACCGAGGGTGAACAGCGCGATCCCCGGGACGTCGGGGCGCGGGGCGTTCGGCTGCCGGGCCTCCTGCACCGCGGCCAGCGTCAGCCCCACGGCGAGGACGCAGACCGGCAGGTTGACGAAGAAGATCCACCGCCAGGAGAGCTCGGTGAGCGCGCCGCCGAGGATCGGCCCCAGCGCGGCCGAGGCACCGACCACCGCGCCCCAGATGCCGAAGGCGGTCCCCCGGTCGCGACCCTCGTAGCTGGTGTTGATCAGGGCGATGGTGGTGGCGAACATGACCGCCCCGCCGACGCCCTGCAGGGCGCGGGCCGCGATGAGGGAGCCCGCGTCGGGGGCCAGGCCCGAGCCCAGTGACGCGACGGCGAAGAGCACCAGCCCGATCAGGTACAGCTTCCGCCGGCCGAACAGGTCGGCGAGCGAGCCGGCGCCGAGCACGAGCGCGGCGAGGGCGAGGGCGTAGACGTCCACCACCCACTGCAGCTGCCCGAAGCTGGTGTCCAGGTCGGTGGCCATGTCGGGCAGTGCGACGTTCACGATGGTGACGTCGATGAGGAGCATGAACGTGCCGGTGCAGATCGCGACCAGCGGCAACCACTTGCGCATGTCGCCACTGTGACGGTTGCCCGTGACAACACGCGTACCGACCTGGCGGTCGTGACGGGATCCTCCACGGCAGACCCGACTGGTGCAGGATCGTCACCGTGATCGACGCCATCGACCGCCAGATCGTGCACGCCATGCAGGTGGACGGTCGGGCGCCCTTCAGCCGGGTGGCCGGCGTGCTGGGCGTCTCCGAGCAGACGGTGGCCCGCCGCTGGCGGCGACTGCGGGCCGACGGCGTGGTCCGCGTCCTGGGCCTCGCGACGCCCGCCACCACCGAGCCGAGCTGGCACATCCGGGTGCGGGTCCAGCCGGCCGCGGCCGGCGCGGTGGCCGAGGCGCTGGCCCGTCGTCCGGAGGTCTCCTGGGTCAGCATCACCGCCGGGGGTGCGGAGATCACCTGCTCGACCCGGCCCCGCACGCCCCGCCAGCGCGACGCGCTGCTGCTGGACCGGCTGCCCCGCACCGTGCAGGTGATCGACCTGACCGCGTTCTCGGTGCTGCACGCCTACGTCGGCGGCAAGTACGAGTGGACCGGGTTCGAGGACCCGCTGACCGACGACCAGCTCGCCGCGCTGCGGCCCGTCCCGGCCACGACGCCGACCAGCCCGCTGGCCCTGGACACCGACGACGAGCTGCTCTTCGCGGCGCTGGCCACCGACGGGCGGTTGACCTACGCCGAACTGGCCGGGGTGACCGGCTGGTCGGAGAGCCGGGTCGCCCGCCGCGTGGAGGCGCTGCGCGCGGCCGGGGCGCTGTACTTCGACCTGGAGATCGCCAACGAGCTGCTCGGGCACCCGGTCAGCGCGATGCTCTGGCTGGGCGTGGCCCCCGCCGACATCGCCCACGTCGGGGAGTCACTGGCCCGCGAGCCGGAGACCGCCTTCACCGCGGTGGTCACCGGCCCGGTCAACCTGATGGTGGCGGTGACCTGCCGGGACACCGCGCACCTCTACCGCTTCCTCACCGAGCGGGTGGGCGCGCTGCCGGTGCGCAGCATGGAGACCGCCACCGTGCTGCGCCGGGTCAAGCAGGCCGGCAGCCGGATGGACGGCCCCCGGCTCACCGACCCCGAGCCGCCACCGGCCCGCGGCCGCTGAGCCCCGCGGTCAGCGGGCGCGGGCGACGCGGAGGGCGGCCTGCAGCATCGGCACCTGGAACGGGATCCGGGCCGCAGCGACCGCCAGCTTGCCCGGCCGGTGGCGGAACACCCGCAGCGTCTGCGCGTGCGCGGGGAGGACGCCGAGCAGCAGCCCCACCGCCGCCCATCCCCCGGCCCGGCGCGTGGCCGGCGCGGCCAGCAGCCCGGCGGTGACCAGCTCGGCCACGCCGCTGCCCAGCACCCACGGGCGGGCCGGGCCCAGCTCCGGCGGGATCATCCAGTCGTAGGCCTGCGGGCGGACCAGGTGGAACACCCCGGTGCCGGTCATCCCGGCGGCCATGACCAGTGCGCGCACGTCCTTCGGCATGCCCGACACCGTAGGCTCGGCGGCCGTGTCCGTTGCCGACCTCCTCATCGCCGCCGGGGTCGCCCTCCTCGCCGGCGGGATCAACTCCATCGCCGGCGGCGGGTCGCTGATCCTCTTCCCCGTCCTGGTCGGCCTCGGCCTGGGCACCGTCGCCGCGAACGTCACCAACTCGATCGCCCAGTGGCCCGGGTACGTGGGCGGCGTCCTCGGCTTCCGCAAGGAGTACGCGGGCCAGCGCGGCCGGATGATCCGGTTCGGGCTCGTCGCGGTGCTCGGCGGCACAGCCGGGTCGGTGCTGCTGCTCACCACGCCGTCGGAGGCCTTCGACACCGTCGTCCCGGTGCTGGTGCTGCTGGCCAGCCTGCTGCTGGCCGCCCAGCCCCTGGTGACCACCCGGCTCAAGCGCCGGGATGAGGCCGGCCGCCCCGGCGACCCGGCCTGGCTCTACGTCGCCCTGTTCCTGGCCACCGTCTACGGCGGCTACTTCGGCGGCGCGCTCGGCGTGATCCTGGTCGGCGTGCTGGGCCTGGGGCTGGGCCGGCTGAAGCTGGCCAACGCGATGAAGAGCGCGATCTCGCTGGTCACCGCATCGGTGACGGTGGTCGTCTTCGGCATCTGGGGCCCGGTCGCCTGGGAGTACGTCGCGGTCTGCGCCCCGGCCAGCCTGCTCGGTGGGTTCCTGGGCGCCAGGGTCGCCACGCGCATCCCGAGCACCCCGCTGCGGGTCCTGATCGTCGTCTTCGGCGTCGCGGTCTCGATCTACCTGTTCTTCCGCGGCTGACCCAGGGGGCCGCCGGCTGGGGGCCCGAGGAGGCGGCTACTCGCCGCCGCGGCCCGGCTCGCCGATGGCGATCATCGCCTCGACCGCACGACGGGCGCGGGTGGCCACCTCGGCGTCCACGTCGATCGCGCCCTCGCCGGTGCGCAGCGTGTGCAGCAGCTTCGCCGGGGTGATCATCTTCATGTAGCGGCAGGCGGCCCGGTCGTTCATCGGGATGAACTGGGTGCCGGTGTTCAGCGCCCGCAGCTGGTGCAGGATGCCGACCTCGGTGGCGACCAGCACCTGGGGTGCGCGGGTGGCCGCCGCGGCCTCGGCCATGCCGCCGGTGGAGAGCACCCGGGTGCGCTCGGCGGGCAGGTCACCGTGGCTGACCAGGTCCAGCACCGAGGTGGTGCAGCCGCACTCGGGGTGCACCAGGATGTCGGCGTCCGGGTGGGCGGCGACCTGCGACCGGACGTCGGCCGGGCTGATGCCGGCGTGCACGTGGCACTCCCCTGCCCAGATCGAGATGTTCGACCGCCCGGTGACCCGCTTGACGTGCGCACCGAGGAACTGGTCGGGCAGGAACAGGATCTCCCGGTCGGCCGGGATGGACCGGATCACGTCGGCGGCGTTGGACGAGGTGCAGCAGATGTCGGTCTCGGCCTTCACCGCGGCCGTGGTGTTCACGTAGCTGACCACGACGGCGCCGGGGTGCTCGGCCTTCCACTCGCGCAGCTGCTCGGCGGTGATGCTGTCGGCCAGCGAGCAGCCGGCCGCGTGGTCGGGCAGCAGCACGGTCTTGTCCGGCGAGAGGATCTTCGCCGTCTCGGCCATGAAGTGGACGCCGCAGAAGACGATCTCCCGGGCGTCGGTCTGCGCGGCGACCCGGGACAGGTAGAGGGAGTCGCCGGTGTGGTGGGCGACGTCCTGGATCTCGGGCACCTGGTAGTTGTGCGCCAGGACGACGGCACCACGCTCGTCGGCCAGCCGGCGCACCTCGGCAGCCCATCTCTCGTACTCGGCGGCGCTCATCGTGCGCTCGTCCCCGACGAGGGTGGCTGGCGCGGTCGTGACGGTCATGCGGGCGCTCCTGGCTGGCGGCTGGTCACCTGTCGGACCCAGTGTCCACGCTCCCGGGCCGGTGCCGGTGGGCGTGACCTGCGGGTGGGGCGGCTGGGTCAGCCGAGGTGGCTGGTGTCGTTGACCAGCCGCACGGTGGCGCGGCCGTCGGAGGACCAGGTCACCGTGCACAGCGAGGCCGCCTCCAGGAACACCCGGTGGACGACGTCGTCACCGACCCCGAGCCCGGCGGCCAGCAGCAGCTTGATCGGCATCATGTGGCTGACCAGCAGCACCGTCTTCCCGGCGTGCCGCTCCAGGATGCGGGTTCGGGCACGGGCCACCCGGGCGGAGACGTCCGCGATCGACTCGCCACCGGGTGGGCGGACGTCGGTGGCCCCGGACCAGCGCCGGAACGCCAGCGGGCTCTTCTGCTGGGCCTCCGCGGCGGTGAGCCCCTCCCAGGCGCCGAAGTCCAGCTCGCGCAGGTCGGTGTCGACCTCCACCGGGACGCCGAGCACCGCGGCGGCGGCCTCGGCGGTCTGCCGGGTGCGCTGCAGCGGCGAGCTGACGATCACGTCGATGCCCCGGCCGGCCAGGTGCTGGGCCGCGGCGGCCGCATCCGCCCGGCCCAGCTCGGACAGCGGCAGGTCGCTGCTGCCGCTGAACCGGCGCTCGGGGGTGTGCTCGGTGCGCCCGTGCCGCAGCAGGTGGGTGAGCGTGGTGACCACGGGGGCGGGTTCGGTGGCCGGCTGGACGTCGTCCTCGACCACGACCGGCTCGGCGGCCAGGTCCCGGCGGACCGGCTTGCCGTCCATCGCGCTGTTGGCCAGCGCGTCCGCGGCGCCGTTCTGCGCGCGGGGCACCCAGGTGTAGCGGACCGAGCCGAGCTGACGGGCGATGTCGCGGGCCTGCACGGCGAGCTTCTTCATGTCCGGGTGCTTGATCTGCCAGCGCCCCGACATCTGCTCGACGACCAGCTTGCTGTCCATCCGGACCTCGACGCTGGCGGTGGGGTCGAGGTCGAGCACGGCCTGCAGCCCGGCGACCAGGCCGCCGTACTCGGCGACGTTGTTGGTGGCCCGGCCGACCGACTCGGCCCGCTCGGCGAGCACCCGGCCGGTCTCGGCGTCCCGGACCAGGGCGCCGTAGCCGGCCGGCCCCGGGTTGCCCCGCGACCCGCCGTCGGCCTCGACGATGACGCGCCGGGTCACAGCCCGGACTCGGCGGTGCGCACCAGCACCCGGCCGCAGTTCTCGCAGCGCAGCACGGTGTGCGGGTCGGCGTTGCGGTAGGAGGCCAGCTCGGTGCCGTAGAACTCGATCCGGCAGCCCTGGCAGCGGCGGGCCTTGAGCTCGGCCGCGCCGGTGCTCCCGGTCTGCGCGGCGACCCGGTCGTAGACCTTGAGCAGGTCGGCGGGGATGGTGGCGGCCACCTCGTCGCGGGTGGCCTGGTGGGCCGTGGTGGCCTCGGCGATCTGCGCCAGGGCCTCGTCCCGTGCCTGTTCGGCCCGCTCCTGCTGGGCCTGCGCGCCGGCCAGCCCGCCCTGAGCGGTGGCCAGGGCCGCGTCGGCGGCCTCGCGGCGCTCCATCAGCTCGAGCACCTGGTCCTCCAGGTCGCCCTGCCGCCGGTTCAGCGACTCCAGCTCGTGCTGCAGGCCGGTGATCTCCTTCGGCGTGGCCCCACCGGAGTCGATCCGCGCCTGGTCACGCGCGGCGCGCTGGCGCACCGTGTCGACGTCGGACTCCAGCCGCTTCTGCTCGCGGTCGAGGTCGCGCACCTGCGTCTCGGCCCGGACGACGTCGTCGGCCAGGGCCCGCTGCGCCTCCACGGCGGCGTCGACGGCGGCGAGCTCGGGGAGGGTGCGCTTGCGGTGGGCGAGTTGCGCGAGGGCGACGTCCTCCGCAGCGAGGGTCAGCAGTCTCTGCTGGACGAAGTGATCAGCCTGCACCCCGACAACCTACCGGGCGCATCCTCGCTCGTCGGCCCCCGTGCAGGATCCCGCCGCGAGCCTGCGAGTGGTGGGGGGCACGGGGGTCCTTCGACTACCCGCGTGCACCGGCCGCCGAGACACACCGGGCCCGCTCCGCGCAGCGCGGAGCGGGCCCGGAGGTCGTGCGGCCTCAGTCGGCCGGGTGCAGGCGGGTGGGGTCGGCACCGGCGCCCCCGGCCTGCCAGGTCCACGGGTCGGTGCGCCGGGCAGAGACCGTCACCTCGACCCGCGCACCCAGGTCACGGCGCAGCAGGTCGGCCGCGCAGGACAGCCAGGGGTGCTCGGAGGCGAAGTGCGCCACGTCGCACAGGGCCGGGCCGGGGGCCTCCATGGCCTCGGACACCGTGTGGTGCTTCAGGTCGCTGGTGAGGAAGACGTCGGCGCCGGCCGACGTCGCCTCACCGAGCAGCGAGCTGCCGCTGCCGCCGCAGACGGCGACGGTGCGCACGAGCCGCTCGGGGTCGCCGGCGACCCGCACGCCACCGGGCGTGGTGGGCAGCGCCGTGGCCGCCCGCTCGGCGAACTCCCGCAGGGTCACCGGCAAGGGCAGCTCCCCCACCCGGCCGAGCCCCGCCCGGCTGGGCGTGACCGAGTTCTCGAAGAAGGTGTAGCCCGGGTCCTCGTAGGGGTGCAGATCACGGAGGGCGCGCAGCACCGCGGCACGCCGGTCGCGCGGGACGACCATCTCCAGCCGCACCTCGGGCACCCGCTCGACGTGCCCCTCCCGGCCGATGGTGGGGTGGGCGTCCTCCCCCGGGATGAACGTGCCGGTACCGGTGGTCTGCCAGACGCAGCGGGTGTAGTCGCCGATCACCCCCGCGCCGGCGTCGGAGAGCGCGTCGACCAGCTCGTCGGTCACCCCGACCGGGACGAAGACGACGAGGGTGTCGGTGTCCGGGGCCGGGACCGACTCCAGCGGCCGGGTGTCGACCAGGCCGAGCGCGGCCGCCAGCGCGTCGTTCACGCCGTGGTCGGCGGCCCGGTCGGCGTTGGTGTGCGCCACGAAGTGGGCCACACCCGCGCGGACCATGCGGTGCACCAACCGGCCCTTCGGGTCGCTGGCCGGGACGCCGTGCACCGGCGTGAGCAGCAGCGGGTGGTGGGTCACCAGCAGGTCGACCCCGGCGGCGATCGCCTCGTCGACGACCTCCGTGGTCGGGTCGACGGCGAACATCACCGACCGGACGGGCTCCTCGGGGTCTCCGCAGACCAGGCCGACGGCGTCCCAGTCCTCGGCCAGCGCCGGGTCGTAGCGCGACTCCAGCGCGGCGATCACCTCGCCGAGGGCCACGCCGGGGAGCGGCAGCTCCCGGACCTGGGCCGTCGCCGTCTCGTCGGACACCGGGAGAGCCACGAGATCGGACTGTAGGTCAGCCCGCCGGAGCCGGCCCGTTGTGCGCGACATGATCGACGTCGCATCGGCCGGAAGTCCCTCGGACGGGGGATGGCTCACCGTGGTCACGTTCCGTTCTTCGTGTCCGGAGTCCGCTCCGGATGGGTCGGCGTGCCGCATCTGCCGGTCGGCGGACGCCGCTCCCGCGGTCAACGGACCAGCCGCACGGGGCCGGCGCCGATGGGGGTGCGCACGAGGAGGTAGGGGTACCGGCGTCCGTCCACGCCACCTGCGTACCGGGCCTGCCTGTGCAGCTGGTTGGCGGTGACGTAGAGGTGGCCGTCTGCCGCCACGGACATGGTGTCCGGCCACAGCAGCCGCGGGTCGTGCAGCACCGTCTCGATCGTGCCGTCGGGGCGGCGCCGCAGCACGGCGTTCTGCTCACCGGCGGTGGCGTAGAGGTTGCCGGCGTCATCGGTCTCCAGGCCGTCGCCGGCGCTGCCCTTGTCGCCCTCGTCCACGACGGTGGCCGCAACCGCGTCGTCGTCCAGGTTCCGGTCGAGGAGGGCGTCGGTGGCCACGCTGTACCAGTGCCGTGCGGCGAGCGGGCAGTACCAGAGCCGCTCACCGTCGGCGGAGATGGCGATGCCGTCGGCGCCCATCGCGACCGGCTGCGGCTCGGCGTCGGGCTCGGGCTGCTCGAGGAAGGGCCGGCCCTCCACCATCAGGAGCAGCTCTGGCGGGGTGACGGCCTTGGTCGAGGCGTGGTCGCGCAGCCGCCGCCAGGACTCCCCGGTGGCCAGGTCGACCACGATGATCGCGTTCTCGCCGGAGTCGGCCGAGTCGGTGATGTAGGCGACGCCGGCCTCCCCGCGCCGCAGGTCGAAGCGGACGTCGTTGAGGTAGGTCGTCTCCAGCGCGACCTCCCGGGGGAAGACGATGGTCTGCACCACGGTGTCGGTGCTCAGGTCGATGCAGACGAGCTTCGGGCCGCCGACCTGCGTGGGCTGGAACAGCGGGGAGCCGGTGTCCAGCACCCAGAGCCGGTCGGCGGGGTCGACGACGATGCTCTGCACGCTGACGAACGCCTCGCGGTCGTCGTCCGTGCGCGGGTCGTTCCAGGCCTGGTCGGGGAAGGCGACGACCTGGCCGTCGCGGATCTCGGCGACGGTGAACTGCACGTCGTCGCCCCACTTCGGGAAGTTCACGAACACCCGGCCGGTGTGCGACACCGAGACACCGGTCGGCATCGGACCCTCGGTGAAGGCGTGGACGACCTCCAGCTCGCCCAGCGGGCGGTCGGTCTGGAGCCCGTCGGCGTCGGTCGAGGGGACGGTGCGCATCTCGGTCATGCACGACCGGTGCCCACTGCGGGCGCGGCGCTAACCGGTGGTGAGCGACCGCACCATCGCCACCCGGCGTCCGTGCCGGTCCAGCCCCAGCTCCTCCTCGCGGCGGCGCAGCGCCCGCAGGCCCGGCGTGAGCTCGCCGGTCTCCCGCCAGCCGTGCCGGGCGTAGAACGGCGCGTTCCACGGCACGTCGGCGTAGGTGAGCAGGGTGACCCGGTCGGCGCCCTGCTCCGCCGCGGCCTGCACCGTGGCCGCGAGCAGGGCGGCACCCAGACCGCGCCGGCCGTGCTCCGGGTCGACCGACAGCTGCTCCAGGTGCACCGCCCCGTCGAGCAACTCGAGGACGGCGAAACCCTGCACCGGCTCACCGACCACCAGCACCCGCCAGGACCGCGCCCGCTCGGTTGCCGACGCGGGCGCAGGCAGGTCGGTGATCCCGAGGGGGACGAACAGCTCGTCGGCGGCGACCTCGACGTCGCGGAGCCGGGCCAGGTCCGCGGGGCGGGCGACGCGCACGACGGTCACGGCGCCACGGTGCCATGCGGCGCCCGCCACGTGCGGCTGCGTCGGTCGACCGCGCCCTCGACGTGCCGTCGCGCTGGGCGATGTGCACGGGGTGCCCAATACCGGGCCGGAGTGGGCCGCCACCGCACACTGCCCGGCCGACCAGTCCTGATCCCCGGCCATGTCCGCCAACATGGCCGGCTCGGGGGCTGGCGAGCGGGGACCGGCTCAGTCCATCAGCGGGTCGGCGTCCTCGTCGGCGGTGTAGGCCGCCCACAACGTGGCGTAGGCGCCGCCGGCGGCCAGCAGCTCGGCGTGCGTGCCGACCTCGAGCACCCGGCCGCCGTCCAGCACCGCGACCCGGTCGGCCCGGGCGGCGGTGGTGAGCCGGTGGGCGACGACCAGCGTGGTCCGCCGCCGGGCGACGGCGTCGGACGCGCGGGTCACCGCCGCCTCGGTGGCCAGGTCGAGGGAGGCGGTGGCCTCGTCCAGCAGCAGCACGTCGGGGTCGACCAGTTCGGCGCGGGCGAGTGCCAGCAGCTGACGCTGCCCGGCCGACAGCGACCGGCCGCGCTCCCCCACCCGGGTCCGGTAGCCGTGCTCCAGCCCGGCCACCATCTCGTGCGCGCCCACGGCCCGGGCGGCGGCCTCCACCTCGGCGTCGGAGGCGTCCGGCCGGCCGTAGGCGATCGCGTCGCGCACCGTGCCGGCGAACAGGAACGCCTCCTGCGGGACGACGCCCAGCCGGGCCCGGTACTGCAGCAGGTCCAGCGAGCGCAGGTCCGCGCCGTCCACGCACACCGCACCGGACGTCGGGTCGTAGAACCGGGCCACCAGCTTCACCACCGTGGACTTCCCGGCCCCCGTCTCCCCGACCAGCGCGAGCGTCTCCCCCGGCGCGACGGTCAGCGAGACCCCGCGCAGCGCCGGCGCCGGGGCGCCGCGGTAGGTGAAGGTGACGTCGGCCAGCCGCACCTCACCGCGCAGCCGGCCCACCGGTGCCGGGTCGGCGGCGGCCGGGGTGGACGTCGGGGTGCGCAGCAGGTCGCGCAGCCGGCGCAGGCCCACGGCGGCCTGCTGGTAGCTGTCGAACACCTGGGACAGCTGCTGGACGGGTGCGAAGAACGTGGAGACGTAGAGGACGAAGGCCAGCAGCACGCCGGCGGTGATGTCGCCGTCGGCCAGCCGGGCGGCACCCACCGCCAGCACCGCGGCCGCGGCCACCTCGGAGAGGAACTCCACGAACGGGAAGTAGGTGGCGATGTAGCGCTGCGCCCGCAGCCGCACGTCCCGGTAGGCCTGGGCGTGCTCGCGGAACACCTCGGTGGAGCGCTCGGTGCGGTCGAACACCTGGGTGGTGCGCAGCCCGGCGACGTCCTCCTGCAGCCGGGCGTTGACCGCACTCACCCGCTCACGGGCCTCGGTGTAGGCCGGCACCGAGCGGGCGCGGAACCACACGGTGGCCACCACCAGCACCGGCAGCGAGGCGACCAGCACCAGGGCCAGCTCGACGTCGTAGACGAAGACCACGACCAGCACCCCGGCCAGGGTGAGCACGCTGATCACCGCGGTGGTCAGCCCGGTCTGCAGGAACGCCGACAGCGCGTCGACGTCGGTGGTCATCCGGGTCATGATCCGACCGCCGAGCTCGCGCTCGTAGTAGTCCAGACCGAGCCGCTGGAGCTGGGCGAAGGTCTTCACCCGCAGCGTGTAGAGCAGCCGCTCACCCGTGCGACCGGTCAGCCAGGCCGCTCCCCGGGCGACGACGAGGTCGGCCAGCACGACGGCGAGCGCGATGCCGGCCACGCCGAGCAGCAGCGACGTCGAGCCGGCCACGATCCCGTCGTCGACTCCCTCGCGCACCAGCGCCGGGATGGCCAGCTGGGCGCCGGTGTCCAGCGCGACCAGCACCAGCGCGCCCGCCAGCGCCCAGCGGAAGGGGCGGATCAGCCCCCACAGCGAGAAGTGCGGGTCGGCGGCGCGGGCCCGGCCGGTCGGCACGTCGGGTTCGTCCACCGTCGGGGGCAGCCGGTCCACCAGGGCCCGCAGCGCCGGGGTGGGCGCAGCGGAGGCCAGCGCGGAGCCGCGCCCCCCGATCGAGGTGGCCGCCGGCCGCGCCGGGCCGCCGTCCTCGGTGACCGGCGCGGGGTCCGGCCACGCCGCCGGGGTGGTGCCCTCCGGCGTCACCTCACCACCACCAGAACGGCCATCCTGGTGGTCGGGGGTGGGGCCGTCGCCGGAGAGCAGGAGGCGGAACAGCGGGGAGCGGGCCTCCAGCTCGGCGGCGGTGCCGACGTCGACCACCCGGCCGCCGTCCAGCACCGCGACCCGGTCGGCCAGGGCCAGCGTCGAGCGGCGGTGCGCCACCAGCAGCGTCGTCCGGCCCCGGACGGCGGTGCGCAGCGCGGCGTGGATGCGGGCCTCGACCGCGGCGTCGACCGCGGAGGTGGCGTCGTCGAGCACCAGCACCCGCGGGTCGGTGAGCAGCGCGCGGGCCAGTGAGACCCGTTGCCGCTGCCCGCCGGAGAGGGTGAGCCCCTGCTCGCCGACGACGGTGTCGTAGCCCTCGGGCAGCTCGCTGATGAACCCGTCGGCCTGCGCGGCGCGGGCGGCGGCGCGCACCTCGGCGTCGGTGGCGTCCGGGCGGCCGAAGGCGATGTTGGCGCGCACCGTGTCGGAGAACAGGAAGCTGTCCTCGAAGACCACGCCGAGCGCCGAGCGCAACGAGCCCAGCTCCAGGTCGCGGACGTCGATGCCGCCGACCCGCACCGCGCCGGCGGAGACGTCGTAGAAGCGCGGCAGCAGGCTGACCACGCTGGACTTCCCCGCCCCGGAGCTGCCGACCAGGGCGAGGGTCTCCCCCGGCTCGATCCGCAGCGACACCCCCGACAGCACCGGCCGGTCGGCGGAGTGGCCGAAGGTGACCTCGTCCAGCTCGACGGTCAGCGGGCCGGCGGGGAGCGGCCGGGTGCCGGAGACCAGCGTGGGGCGGGCGTCGACGATCTCCAGCACCCGCTCGACCCCGGCCCGGGCCTGCTGGCCGATGGTGAGCACCGCGGCCAGCTGCCGCACCGGTGACACCAGCGCGGCGAGGTAGGTGGCGAAGGCCAGGAACGTGCCCAGGGTGATCGACCCGCGCAGGGCCAGCCAGCCGCCCAGCGCGAGCACGCCGACCTGGCCCAGCGCGGGGACGGCCTGCAGCAGCGGGTTGTAGCGGGCGGTGTACCGCACGACCCGCATCCGGGCGCCGAACAGCCGACGGGCGTCGCCCTCGACCCGGTCGAGCTCGCGGTCCTCCTGGCCGAAGCCCTTGACCACCCGGACGCCGCTGACCGCGGCCTCCACGTCGCCGGCGACCACCCCGGCCTGCTGCTGCGCGGCCCAGTTGGCCGGGAAGAGGTCGCGGCGGGAGCGCAGCGCCAGCCACCACAGCGCCGGGCCCACGGCCAGCGCCACCACCGTGAGCAGCGGGGAGAGCCAGGCCATCACGCCGAGGGAGACGACGAACAGCAGCGCGTTGCCGGCGAGGTTGGGCAGGAAGGCCAGCAGCCCCTGCACCAGGGTGATGTCGCTGATCGACCGGCTGACCGTCTGGCCGGTCTGCAGCCGGTCCTGCCCCGGGCCGTCCAGCCGGGACAGCGCCGTGGCCACGTCGTTGCGCAGGTCGACCTGCACGTCCAGGGACAGCCGCCCGGCCAGGTAGCGGCGGACGAACCCGGCGGCGAACCGCACCACGCCGGCCAGCACCAGGGCGACCACGAACGGGGTGACGTCGACCGGCGTGCCCGCCTCGGCGCCGGCGACCACCCGGTCGACCACCTCGCGGGTCAGCAGCGGCACCCCGGCGGCGATCACCGAGCCGATCAGCGCTGCGGTGAACGCCCCGACCAGGTCGCCCCGGTGGCGCAGGCAGTAGCCGACCAGCCGGCGGAACCAGCCGCCCTCGGGCACCGGCTCGACCGGCACCGACCGCCGGCCCGGCGCCCGCTCGGCGGTGGCCGTCACCGGTGTCCCGCCGGCCCGGGCGGGACGACGAGGGGGCGCGGCACGACGTCCAGTGTGCGACGCCCTGCCCGGCCGCGCCCTGCCCGGGGTGGGAGGCTCCGGTCCGTGGCGGAGCGGGGGTTGCGGGCACCGGCGTGGCTGGAGGAGCTGGTGCGCACCAGCCCGGCCGGGGTGCCGTGGCGCGACGTCGTCCGCTTCGCCCTGGTGATCCCCGCACCGCTGGCCCTCGCGCTGGCGGTCGGCGGCATGCAGGGCTCGGCGCTGGGCGCCGGGGTGTTCGCCACCATGGGGTCGCTGGCGGCCACCCTCGCCCCGCAGTCGGGGCCGCTGCGGGTGCGGCTGCGCCGGGTCGCCGCCGCCTCGCTGCTGGGCGGCACCGGCCTGCTCGTCGGGCACGCGCTCACCGGCGGCGGCTGGCAGCCGGTGCTGCTGCTCGCGGCGGTGTCGGCGATCGCGGCCCTGCTCAGCTCGATCAGCGGGGCGTTCTCCCTCGGCGCGCTGCAGCT
The DNA here is from genome assembly GCF_947486615.1 of uncultured Modestobacter sp. GTDB lineage: Bacteria > Actinomycetota > Actinomycetes > Mycobacteriales > Geodermatophilaceae > Modestobacter. The sequence continues at coordinate 44,466 of NZ_CANKUD010000006.1, read as the reverse complement.
GCTGGTCTACACCGCCATCTCCTCCGGGCTGGTCACCCCGCTGTCGCCGGTGGTCGAGCTGGGCTTCTTCCTGGCCGGCGCCGCCTGGGGCACCCTCGCCGTGCTGGTGCAGGCGCGCACCGAACAGGTCGACCCGGACCGGTCGGCGGTGGGGGCGGTCTTCCGCCGGGTCGCCGAGCTGCTCGAGGCGATCGGCGGCGACCGTGTCGAGGAGGCCCGCCGGGAGCTCACCCTGGCGTTGAACGCCGGGTACGACCGGGTCATCCACGCGCGCAGCCGCTCGGCCGGCCGCAGCCGGGAGCTCGCGGAGCTGGCCGGGGTGCTCAACGCCGCCGCGCCGCTGATCGAGGCCGCCGTGGCCAGCGCTCGCGGCGGAGTGACGCCGGACTCCCGCGACATCGGCGCCGCGCACGCGCTGGCCACCGCCGTCACCGAGCGGCGTCCCCTGCTCGGCGAGCGGCCGCCCCCGGTGGAGGACGGGCCCGCCCCCCGCCGCGCGGTGCGGCACGGCCTGCGCCTGGTCTGGAACGTCGTCGGCGACCCCGAGGAGCGGGCCTCGGCGGCGGTGGTGCGCGCCGAGCTGGAGTGGCGGGTGCGGTGGCACGACCTGCTGGACCGCACCGTGGGCAACGCCGACTCCCGCGCCTTCGTCGTCCGGCTGACGCTGTGCATGACGGTGGCCGAGGTGGCCCGGCAGCTGCTGCCGATCGAGCGGCCCTACTGGGTGCTGCTGACCGTGGCGATCATCCTCAAGCCCGACTACGGCTCGGTGTTCACCCGCGCCGTGCAGCGCGGGGCCGGCACGCTGCTCGGCGTGCTGATCGGGTCGCTGCTGCTGACCTTCCTGCACCGGGACGCCTGGGTGCTGCTGCCGATGGCGCTGGCCGCCGGCGCGCTGCCGTGGGCCCGCAGCGGCAACTTCGGCCTGTTCTCGGTCTTCCAGACGCCGTTCATCATCCTGCTGCTGGACCTGGCCACCCCCAGCGGCGCGGAGCTGGTCGGCGCCCGGCTGGTGGACACCCTGATCGGCTGCGGCATCGTGCTGGTGTTCGGCTACCTGCTGTGGCCGCAGACCTGGCGGGCCCCGCTGGACGACGCCCTGCGCGCCGCCACCCTGGCCCTGGACCGGTTCGTCGACGCCGCGTTCACCGCCGGCCCGGACGCCACCCGCCGCGCCCGGCGGGGCAGCTACCGGGCGCTGACCGAGGTGCAGACCCAGCTCCAGCGCCGGCTCGCCGAGCCGCCGCCGATCAGCACCCGCGCCGCCGCCTGGTGGCCGGTGATCGTGCAGCTGGAGCGGACGTCGGACGCCGTGACCGAGGCGGTGATCGCGATGCGCGCCGGTGAGCCCACCCCCGACCCCGCGCAGGTGGCCGTGCTGCGCAAGGCGGTCCGGGAGCTGGAGCAGGACCTGCGCGAGCACCGGCTCCCCGACGACGCGGAGATCCACGCCGAGGGGGTGCTCGCCCCGGTCGCCCGGGAGGTCGACGCCGCCCGCCGGCTGGTCCGGGAGACCACCCCCGGACGGCGCACCGGCGTCCGGGGCGCCGACGACTGAAAACCGCTGGCCGGGGCACCGGCCGGCCGCCTACCGTCCTCCCCGTTCGGGGTCAGCAGCCGGGTGGCATCGCCGTCGCAGGTCCTGCGGGTCGGCCCCGGACGTGCCATGTCAGGGCAGACGTCTGCGGAACGTCCGGGGTTCGACTCCCCAGGCCGTCCGGCGCGCGGTCATCGGCGGTGCGGTCGGCCTGCGGCGTCTCGGCGTCCCCCGTCCGTGCCCGACCACGCGCCGGCCGGTCGCCCCGGCGCAGGCAGCCGAGCGAGCAGTGGAGGGAGGCGGGGACGTGCGCATCGTCGTCGAGGAGTGGGAGCGGGTCCTGGCCTACCGGGACGGCCGCTTCACCGAGGTGCTGGCACCGGGGCGGCACCGCCGGCCGCGGCGGCGGCAGCGGTACGTCCGGGTCGCCGTCCGCCCGCGGCTGCTGGTGGTGCCGGGTCAGGAGGTGCTGACCGCCGACGGGCTGACCGTCCGGGTGAGCCTCTTCGCCACCTGCGCCACGACCGACCCCCGCCGCTGGCACGAGGCGGTCCAGGACGCCGACGCGTTCGTCTACGCAGCCCTCCAGGTGGCGCTGCGGGAGGCGGTCGCGGGCCGGACCCTCGACGAGCTGCTGACCGACCGCGAGTCGCTGCCGTCCGCGGTGCGCGAGCCGGTCGCGGCCCGGGCGGCGGCGGTCGGCGTCACCGTGGCGGACGTCGCGGTGCGCGACGTGATGGTGCCGGCCGAGCTGCGGCGGGCCGCGGCGGAGGTCGCCACCGCCCGGGCGCAGGGGCTGGCCGCCCTGGAGCGGGCGCGGTCGGAGGTGGCGGCGACCCGGGCGCTGGCCAACGCGGCCCGGATGGTCGCCGAGCAGCCGGCCCTGCTGCAGCTGCGGACGCTGCAGGCGGTGGAGGCCGGGGGCGCGACCGTCGTCCTCACCACCGCACCGGGCCAGACCACCTCCGGGGCGCCGATCAGCTGAACCGGTGTGCCGGTGGCCGTGCGGGCCGCCGGCACACCGGGCTGCGGAACCGGCCCGCCGTCCCGTCAGGCCGGGCCGGCCACCGGGTGCCGGGCCTGCAGCAGCGCACCGGCAGCGGCGGCCGGCAGCGGCCGGTGCAGCAGGTAGCCCTGGGCCTGGTCGCAGGACTCCGCCCGCAGCCGGGCCAGCTGCGCCGGCTCCTCCACGCCCTCGGCGACCACGGTCATGCCGAAGGTGTGCGCTGCGCGGATCATCAGTGCCACGAGCTCGCCGTGCCCCGGCTCTCCCGAGGCGATGAAGCTGCGGTCGATCTTCAGGGTGTCCACCGGCATGTGCCGGAGCTGGCCGATCGACGTGTACCCGGTGCCGAAGTCGTCGATGGCGATGGCCGCGCCCAGCGCGCGCAGGGCGGCCAGGTTGTCGATCGCCGACGGGTCGTCGACCAGCACCGTCTCGGTGACCTCGAGGACCAGCAGGTGGGCCGGCAGCCCGGAGGCGGCCAGCGCGTCGGCGACGTCGGCCACCACCCGCCGGTCGGCGAGATGCCGGCCGGAGATGTTCACGGCGATGGTCGGCTCGGGCTCGCCGTCCGCCACCCCGGCGTCGGCCCGCCACTCGGCCAGCTGCCGGGTGGCCTCGTGCAGCACCCAGCGGTCCAGCTCGCAGATCAGCCGAGACTCCTCGGCCGCCGGGATGAACAGGTCCGGCGGGACCATGCCGTGGCCCGGCCGCTCCCAGCGCACCAGCGCCTCGTAACCGGTGAGCCGGCTGCCGGCCACGTCGATCACCGGCTGGTAGTGCAGCACCATCTCCCCGCCGGCCAGCCCAGCGGCGATCGCCGCCTCGAGGGCGGCGCGCTCGGCGAGCTGAGCCCGCAGCGCCTCGTCGAAGACCTCCGCCCGGCCGCGACCGTGCCGCTTGGCCCGGTAGGCGGCGGTGTCGGCCTCGACGAGGAGGACGTCGGGATCGGTGACGCCGTCCCGGCTGACCGCCACCCCGACGCTCGCGCCGACCGACGCCGGCTGGCCCCCGACGAGCAGCGGACCGCTGACCGCGTCGATCAGCCGTTCGGCCAGCTCGACCAGCGTCCGTTCGTCGTCCACCCCCTCGACCAGCACCACGAACTCGTCGCCGCCCAGCCGGCAGACGACGTCCCCGGCGCGCACGGCGTCCCGCAGCCGGACGGCGACCTCGCACAGGACGTCGTCGCCGGCGGCGTGCCCCAGGCTGTCGTTGACCGCCTTGAAGCCGTCCAGGTCGACGAACAGCAGCCCGGTCATCGACCCCGACCGCTGACCACGGGACAGCGCCGCCGCGGTGAGCTGCAGCGCCTGCGCCCGGTTGGGCAGCTCGGTGAGCGGGTCGTGCGAGGCCTGGTGGGCCAGGGCGGACTGCAGCTCCTCGCGCTGGCGGACGGAGGACACGATCTGCCGGACCGAGGCGTGCACGACCTCACCGAGCGGGCCGGGCAACGGCTCGTCGAGCAGGGCGTTGGACAGGTCCCCGCGGGCGACCGCGCGGGCCTGGTCCTGGATCCGGCGGAGGCTGGCCACCGCGGAGTCGAGCGCCGCGGAGACGGTGCGCACCTCGCGCGGACCGCCGCTGCCGACCTCGACCAGCTCGCCCCGGCTGACCCGGACGGCCTGCCCGGCCAGCACCCGGAGCGAGCGGGTGACGCTGCGGCCGAGGAGGCCGACGGCCAGGCCGGCGACCAGCAGCACGCCCAGCCCGGCCAGCAGGGTCCTCGTCCGGCGGTCGGTGGCGGCGTCGCGGTCGGCAGCAGCAGCGGCGCGGGCGGTGCCGACCGCGCTGTCCAGCAGGTCGGTGTAGGCGGCGTCCCGCACGGTGCTCTGGCTGACCAGCGAGACCACCTGCGCGAGCGGGGCAGCCGTCCCCGCGGCGTGCTGCTCGGCGAGCTGGGCGTCCACCTGGACGACCGCCAGGGAGTTCCGGACGACCTCCCAGGCCGCCGCTGCCCCGGGTGTGGCGAGCTGGTCGAGCCCGCGCTTGGCGTCGAGGTAGTCCTGCCAGGCGGCGTGCCACCCCGCCTGCCCGCCCTCGGCCCCGCCGAGGGGGAGCTGGGTGCCGACGTAGAGCGGGATCATCCGGCTGGCCGTGCGGGCTGCCCGGGCCACCAGCGCCACGTCGTGCGCCGCCTCGTAGGTGCCGATCGAGACGTCCTCCCCGGTGGTGGACGCCGCCGCGGCCTGCTGGGCGTCCATCAGCATGCCGGAGACGGCGAAGTACCCCGCGTAGGTGTCCTGGGGGGCGGCCTGCTGCGCCGCGGAACCGGCCCGCAGGTCGGCGAGCCGGCCGGCGGCCAGCTCGACCGATGCGGCACCCGGCGAACCGGCCGGCACCGCGGCCAGCGCCAGGTCGGTGAGCACCTGCGCCTCGTCCCGGGTGCGCTCCACGTTCACCAGCTGCACCTGGGCCTGCAGCGGGCTGATGCCCACCGCCGCGGAGAACGCCGGGTCGCTGAGCACCGCGACGGACAGCACCGGCACGATCTCGTGCTCGATCCCGCTGCGCGCGGCGTCCAGCTGCGCCACGGCCTGCACGGCGGCCTCGGCCCGCTCGGCGGTCCGCGCCTCGGAGACCGCCGTCCGGACGATCACCGCGGTCAGCGCCAGCACGCCCACCAGCGGCACCAGGACGAGTGCCAGCAGGTGCACCCACAGGGGCACGCCACGGCGCGGTCGGGACGACGGCTGGAGGCGCATGGCGTGGTGATCGACGCGGTGCGGACGCCGGCTGAGCTGGGGCCACCCCTCCGGGTGAACCGGCGCGGGGCGGCGGCGGGGTGGGCGCGGAGGGGTTCGAACCCCCGACCACTCGCTTGTAAGGCGAGCGCTCTACCGCTGAGCTACGCGCCCGTCGGCCCCGTCCCGAGGAGGACGGGGGTGTGCATCAGGCCGCCGTGGCCAGCTGCGCGACGGCGTCCTTCCAGCCCGACTGCGGCCTCGGGTCGCCGACCTCGTTCACCTCGGTGAACACGACGGTGCCCGCGGCGTCGACCAGGAACGTGCCGCGCAGCGGCATCCCGGCCCGCTCGTTGAACACCCCGTAGGCCTGGGCGGCCGCCCCGTGCGGCCAGAAGTCCGACAGCAGCGGGAAGGTGAGCCCCTGGGCCTCGCGGAAGGCCTTGAGGCTGAAGGTCGGGTCGGTGGAGATCGCCACCACCTGCACTCCGGCGTCGGTGTAGGTGGTCAGCTCGTCGCGCAGCTGGCAGAGCTCGCCGGTGCAGGTGCCGGAGAAGGCGAACGGGAAGAACACCACCAGCACCGGGGCACCCCGCAGCCCGGACAGCGAGACGACCTGCTTGTCCTGGTCGCGGAGGCTGAACTCAGGCGCGGTGTCACCGACGGAGACGGTCATCCCCCGATGGTGCCGCACCCACGACGGGCAGCACCCTCCGGCCCCCTCGCAGGGGCCCGCGCCGAGCTTGCGAGGCGTGGGGGCGAGGGGGTCCTTGTTCAGCGGCGGGAGCGGGCGGCCTTCGGGGTGACCAGCCGGATCCCCGACCAGTCCTTGGCCGCGGAGATGCTGGAGGTCTGCTGCAGCCCGGCGGTGGGGGCGGCCTCGGTGACGTCACCGGGCTCCACGTGGCCGGGGCGCCCGGACTTGGGCACGAGCAGCCAGACCACACCGTCCTCGGCAAGGGAGGCGATGGAGTCGACGAGGGCGTCGATCAGGTCGCCGTCCTCCTCGCGCCACCACAGCAGGACGACGTCGGCCACCTCGTCGGAGTCCTCGTCGACCATCTCACCACCGGACAGCTCGACGACCGAGTCACGCAGGTCCTCGTCGGCGTCCTCGTCCCAGCCGAGCTCCTGCACGACCATGCCCGGCTTGATCCCCAGCCGGGCAGCCATGCTGGTGCTCCCCGAGTCGACGCTCATCCCTGCTGTTCCTCCGTGTGCTCGTCTGCCCGGTCTGCTCGGGCGGTGCGGTGTGCGGTGCCCCGTCGCGGTGTGCGGCGGGGCGTTGGCTCTGGGGGGATGGTGCCTTGTCCCGGGCCGTCCTGCCCGCCCGGGACCCCCCAGCCACCCGTTCCGTGGGGTGACGGAGGCCCTGCGGAGCCCGTCCCCCGGCTCGGCCGGCGTTCCGGGTCGACCACCACCGGGGCCACCGTTGGAGCGGAGCGTAGGCCATGGAGGACCACGCGCAAGGCCCCGCGACGAGGTCGGTGGGCGGGCCGTCGTCCCGTCTGGCAGGACGCGACACGGGGCAGACGTGACGTACGCCGCCCCGGCAGGAGACGATGGGGGCATGAGCGCACCGCAGCAGTCGGACGGAGACCCCGCCCGCACCATCGGCACCCCCCGCGCGGTCATCACCGATGGGCGGGCCAGCCAACTCCCCGACACCGACCCGGACGAGACCCAGGAGTGGATCGAGTCGCTCGACGCGGTCGTCGACCACGCCGGTCGCAACCGGGCCCGCTACCTCATGCTCCGGATGCTCGAGCGCAGCCGTGAGCAGCAGGTCGGCGTCCCCGCGCTCCGCAGCACCGACTACATCAACACGATCTCCCCGGAGCAGGAGCCGTGGTTCCCCGGCGACCTGGAGGCGGAGCGGAAGATCCGCCACGCCATCCGCTGGAACGCCGCGATCATGGTGCACCGGGCGCAGCGGCCGGGGATCGGCGTCGGCGGCCACATCTCCTCCTACGCGTCGTCCGCGATGCTGTACGAGGTCGGCTTCAACCACTTCTTCCGCGGCAAGGACCACCCCGGCGGCGGGGACCAGATCTACTTCCAGGGCCACGCCTCCCCCGGCATCTACGCCCGCGCCTTCCTCGAGGGCCGGCTGACCGAACACCAGCTCGACGGGTTCCGCCAGGAGGTCAGCCACCCCGGCGGCGGGCTGTCGTCCTACCCGCACCCCCGGCTGATGCCGGACTTCTGGGAGTTCCCCACCGTCTCGATGGGCCTCGGCCCGATGAACGCGATCTACCAGGCGCGGTTCAACCGCTACCTGCACAACCGCGGTATCGCCGACACCGCCGACCAGCACGTGTGGGCCTTCCTCGGCGACGGCGAGACCGACGAGCCGGAGTCGCTGGGCCCGATCGGCCTGGCCGCGCGTGAGGAGCTGGACAACCTCACCTTCGTCATCAACTGCAACCTGCAGCGCCTGGACGGCCCGGTCCGCGGCAACGGCAAGGTCATCCAGGAGCTGGAGTCCTTCTTCCGCGGCGCCGGCTGGAACGTCATCAAGGTGATCTGGGGCCACGGCTGGGACAAGCTGCTGGCCGCCGACCGCGACGGCGCGCTGGTCAACCTGATGAACAGCACCCCGGACGGCGACTACCAGACCTACAAGGCCGAGGACGGCGCCTTCGTCCGCGAGCACTTCTTCGGCCGTGACCCGCGCACCCGCAAGCTGGTCGAGGGCATGTCGGACCAGGAGGTCTGGGACCTCGCCCGTGGCGGGCACGACTACCGCAAGGTCTACGCCGCCTACAAGGCCGCGATGGACCACAAGGGCCAGCCCACGGTCATCCTCGCCAAGACGATCAAGGGCTGGACGCTGGGCAGCCACTTCGAGGGCCGCAACTCCACGCACCAGATGAAGAAGCTGACCGCCGAGGACATCGTGGGCTTCCGCGACCGGCTGGAGATCCCGATCCCGGACGAGCAGCTGGACAAGACGCTGCCGCCCTACTACAAGCCCGACCCGGACTCCCCCGAGATGCAGTACATGCTCGAGCGGCGTCGTCAGCTGGGTGGGGCGGTGCCCCGCCGCCGGTCGGAGCACAAGCCGCTCAAGGCCCCGGAAGACAAGGCCTTCGACGTCCTCAAGCGCGGCTCGGGCAAGCAGGAGGTGGCCACCACGATGGCCTTCGTCCGGCTGCTCAAGGAGCTGATGAAGGACAAGGAGCTGGCTCCGCGGTTCGTGCCGATCATCCCCGACGAGGCCCGCACCTTCGGGATGGACTCGCTCTTCCCGAGCATCAAGATCTACAACCCGCACGGGCAGAACTACACGTCGGTCGACCGCGAGCTCATGCTGGCCTACAAGGAGTCCGAGCAGGGCCAGATCCTGCACGAGGGGATCAACGAGGCCGGCTCCACGGCCTCCTTCATCGCCGCGGGCAGCTCCTACGCCACGCACGGCGAGGCGATGATCCCGATCTACATCTTCTACTCGATGTTCGGGTTCCAGCGCACCGCCGACTCCATCTGGGCGGCCGCCGACCAGATGACCCGGGGCTTCCTGCTCGGCGCCACCGCCGGCCGCACCACGCTGAACGGCGAGGGCCTGCAGCACGAGGACGGGCACTCGCTGCTGCTGGCGGCGACCAACCCCGCCGTCGTCACCTACGACCCCGCGTTCTCCTTCGAGGTCGGGGCCATCACCAGGGACGCCCTGGCGCGGATGTACGGCAACGACCCGGGCGCCCCGCTCGGTGGGCACCGCGACCCGAACGTCATGTACTACCTGACGATCTACAACGAGCCCTACCGGCAGCCGGCCGAGCCCGAGGACCTGGACGTCGCCTCACTGCTGGCCGGCATGTACCGCTACGCCGAGGGCCCCGACGTGAAGGGCCCCAAGGCGCAGGTGCTGGCCTCGGGTGTCGCCGTGCCGTGGGCGCTGCGCGCCCAGGAGCTGCTGGCCAACGACTGGGGGGTGTCGGCCGACGTGTGGTCGGTGACCTCGTGGACCGAGCTGCGCCGCGAGGCGCTCGAGGCCGACGAGTGGAACCTGCTGCACCCGGCCGAGGAGCCGAAGGTCCCCTTCGTCACCCAGAAGCTCTCCGGCGTCGAGGGCCCGATCGTCGCGGTGTCGGACTGGATGAAGGCCGTCCCCGACCTCATCGCGCCCTTCGTCCCCGGTGGGATGGCCAGCCTGGGCACCGACGGGTTCGGGCTCTCCGACACCCGCCCGGCGCTGCGGCGGCACTTCCACGTCGACGCCGAGGCGATCGTCGTCCGCACGCTGGCCTCGCTGGCGCAGCGCGGTGAGATCGACCGCGACGTCGTCCGGCAGGCCCTGGAGAAGTACCAGGAGCGCGACGAGCAGGCCGCGCCCGCCGAGGAGCGCACGGACGACCACCCGGCCACCTGACCGCAGGTCGTGGACACGAACGGCCCGTCTCCCCTCGGGGAGGCGGGCCGTTCCGTCGTCCGCCCCGGACCAGGCGGAGCCGCACCGGGGTTGAGCCGCGTCAGGGTTGAGCCGCGTCGGGCAGGGTGGGGCCGCGTGCGACCGCGGCTCCACCCCGACCCGAGCGGGTCGACCCGGTCAGCCGGCGAGGACGACCCAGGTCAGGCGGGGGTCGACCCAGGTCAGCCGGGGGGGGCGAGCCCGGTCAGCCGGCGAGGGCGGTGAGGGCCATCTGGGCGTACATCGCGACGCCGGCCGGGAAGGACGCCTCGTCGAAGACGACCAGGTTGGAGTGGTTGCCCGGCGCGGTGGCCGGGTCGAGGTCGGGCGGGCAGGCGCCGAGGAACGCCATCGCGCCGGGCACCCGCTCCAGGACGTAGGAGAAGTCCTCGGCGCCCATCAGCGGCCACTCCATGACGGCGCTGGCGTCCTCGCCCAGCAGTGCGGCGGCGGTGGCGGTGACCTGCGCGGCGACGCCGGCGTCGTTCACGGTGACCGGGTAGCCCTCGACCCGCTCGAACTCGCCCCGCAGCTCGTGGGCGGCGGCGACGTGCTCCCCCACCCGCTGCACCGAGGCCACCATGTCGGCCCGGCGCTCCGCGGACAGGGTGCGGATCGTGCCGTGCACCAGCGCGGTCTCCGGGATGATGTTGTCGGTCCGGCCGGCCTCCAGGTGCCCGACGGTGACGACGGCGGGGTCGAAGACGTCGACGCGGCGGGTCACCATCGACTGCAGCGCCAGGATGACCTCCGCGGCGACCGGCACCGGGTCGGCGGCCATGTGCGGGGTGGAGGCGTGCCCGCCCCGGCCGTGCAGGGTGATCCGGAACTGGTCGGCCGAGGCCATCATCGGGCCGGGCCGCACGTTGATCGTGCCGGTGGGGAACATCGTGGTGATGTGCAGCGCGAACGCGCCGCTGACCGGAGCCTCCGGGACGACGTCCAGCAGCCCTTCCTCGAGCATGAACCGGGCGCCGTGGAAGCCCTCCTCACCGGGCTGGAACATGAACACGACCTGCCCGGCGAGGGAGTCGCGGCGCGCGGACAGCAGCCGGGCGGCGCCGGCGAGCATCGCGACGTGGGTGTCGTGGCCGCAGGCGTGCATCACGCCGGGCACCTCGGAGGCGAAGTCCAGGCCGGTGTCCTCGGCCACGGGCAGGGCGTCCATGTCCCCGCGCAGCAGGTAGGTCGGGCCGGGGCGGGCGCCGCGCAGCACCCCGACCACCGAGCTGGTGGTGGTGCCGGTGCTGACCTCGATCGGCAGGTCGGCCAGCGCCTCCAGGACCATCGCCTGGGTGGTGGGCAGCTGCAGCCCGATCTCGGGGTGGCGGTGCAGCCGGCGGCGCAGGTCGACGGTGAAGGCGGCGTCGGCGGTGGCGGCGGCGAGCAGGTCAGCGGCAACGGATGCGTCGGCGGGCATGCGGCTCAGTCTGTAGCAGTGCTCACGATCGTGGAAGGGTCACTCGGCCCACGCCGGGCGGGCGGCGTCCAGCTGCCAGACGAGCACGGTCGCGGCGTCCGCCACCGGCCCCTCCCCCGGCGTGGCGGTCACCTCGCCGTCCCGCAGCACCACCCGCAGGCCGGGCGGGACGTCGTCGGCGTCGTCGGAGGAGCCGACCCACAGCCGGGCGTCGGCGCGGCCCAGGTCGACCCAGCCGCGGGGTCGCAGCAGCGCGTCGTGCGCCGGCTGTGCACCCGGCTCCGCCGACCGCAGGTAGGTCTGCAGCACGTGCGCGCCGTCGGCACCCGCGACCTCGTCGTGCTCCAGGCCCCGCCCGGCACGCAGCACCGCGACGTCCCCCGGGCCGAGCACGGCCTCGCGGCCCCAGGCGTGCCGCAGCGACCCGGCCAGCACGACCGCGACCACGTCGACGGCGGCGTGCGCGTGCCGCCCGTACCCCGCGCCGCCGTCCAGCCGGTCGTCGGCCAGCCGCAGCAGCGGGCCCAGCGAGCCGTCGGCAGGGTCCAGCAGCACCCGGGAGTCGAGTCCGGTCATGCGGCCATCGTCCCCGACCGGGGGCGCGATGCCGCCCGACCGGGGGTGCGATGCCGCCCGACCGCCGGGTCGACGCCACCCGCACCGGGACGGCGGAGGTACCCGGACGGGCGGTGCGCCCGGCGCCGCGACCCCCGACGCGCCGGCGTCATGACACGCTGGAGCGGTGGAGGACGCAGCGGCAGCCCGGGGGGCCACGCACCCCTCGGAAGCGACGCTGCGCCGGCTCGAGCGGGCTTCCGGTGCGCTGGCCACCCAGGCGGTGGCCCGGATGGACGACGAGCTGAGCTGGTTCCGCTCCATGCCGGCGGCCCAGCGCTCCTGGGTCACCCTCGTCGCGCAGGCCGGCATCGCCTCCCTGGTCGAGTGGTGCCGCAACCCCGGCCGGCCGCCGCGGCTGACCGGCGAGGTGTTCGGCGCCGCCCCCCGCGAGCTGATGCACGCCGTGCCGCTCAAGCGCTCGGTCGACCTGATCAAGGTGACCGTGGAGGTCGTCGAGGACCGGGTCGACCAGGTCGCCGAGCCCGGGGACGCCGAGCGGCTGCGGATCACCGTGCTGCAGTTCAGCCGGGAGATCGCCTTCGCCGCGGCGCACGTCTACGCCAGCTTCGCCGAGAACCGCGGCGCCTGGGACGCGCGGCTGGAGGCGCTGGTCGTCGACGCCCTGGTGCGCGGTGACCGCTCCGACGAGCTCCCCGGCCGGGCGGCGGCGCTGGGCTGGACGGAGACCGAGCCGGTCGCCGTCCTGGTCGGCTCGGCGCCGCCGGGGGCGGAGGACTCCCGGGCCGCGGTCCGCCGGGCGGCCCGGTCACTGGGCTGCGAGGTGCTGGTCGGGGTGCACGCCGACGAGCTGGTCGTCGTCCTCGGCGGCGCGACCGACCTCGCCGCGGTCACCAGCCGGGTGTGCCGCGAGTTCGGCCCCGGGCCGGTCGTCCTCGGCCCGCGGGTGGACTCCCTCGCTCATGCCGGGGAGTCCGCGGCCACCGCGCTGGCCGGGCTGCGCGCCGCGCCCGCCTGGCCCGACGCTCCCCGCCCGGTCGAGTCCGAGGACCTGCTGCCCGAACGCGCTCTGGACGGCGACCCGCTGGCCCGCACCGCGCTGGCCGAACGGGTCGCGCTCCGACTGCAGGGCGCCGGCGGTGAGGTGCTGGAGACGGTGCGCGCGGTGCTCGGCAACGGCGGCAACCTGGAGGCCACCGCCCGCGCGCTGTTCGTGCACACCAACACCGTGCGGTACCGGCTGAAGCGGGCCGGCGAGCTCACCGGCTACTCCGCCACCGACCCGCGCGGGGCGTGGACGCTGCAGGTCGCGCTGGCCCTGGCCCAGCTGGAGGGTGACCGCTCGCTCTGGCACTGAGTTGTGCCCTCCCCCACCGACACGCGGGCCCGACCCGGCTTGCGCGTCTCCCTCTTGTAGGGATCCTCCAAGACACCGGTGTGGTTCTTCGTCGGGCATCCCACCCCTGCCGAGCCCACGTTGCTGGCACGGTGAACGGGTGCTGGCCGTACTCGCCCCCGGACAGGGTGCTCAGAAGCCCGGGATGCTCACCGATTGGCTCGACCTGCCCGGAGCGGAGTCGTTCTTCCGCTGGGCCGGGGCGATCGCCGACGCCGACCTGCTGACCCTGGGCACCACCGGCGACGCCGAGGCCATCAAGGACACCGCGGTGACCCAGCCGCTGGTCGTCGCGATGAGCCTGTTCATCGCCCGCGAGCTGGGCGGCATGCCCGGCCCGGTGGTCCACTCCCCGCACGCCGGCCGGGACGTCGTCATCACCGGGCACAGCGTCGGCGAGCTGACCGCGGCCGCGCTGGCCGGCGTCCTCTCCGTCGAGGCGGCGATCGCGCTGACCGCGGTCCGCGGCCGGGCGATGGCCCGCTCCTGCGCCCAGACGCCGACCGGCATGTCCGCCGTCCTGGGCGGCGACGAGGCCGAGGTGCTGGCCGCGATCGAGCGGCACGGCCTGGTGCCGGCCAACCGCAACGGCGGCGGCCAGATCGTGGCCGCAGGCTCGCTGGACGGCCTGGCCGCGCTCAAGGCCGACCCGCCCGCGAAGGCCCGGATCATGCCGCTGTCGGTGGCCGGCGCCTTCCACACCCGGTACATGGCCAGCGCCCGCGAGGAGCTCGAGGCGCTGGTCGGCGGTCTGCGCCCGGCCGACCCGAGCCGGCTGCTGCTGTCCAACGCCGACGGCGCGGCCGTCAGCAGCGGTGCCGAGGTCGTCTCCCGGCTGGTCAGCCAGGTGACCAGCCCGGTGCGCTTCGACGCGTGCCTGGCCACCCTGCGGGACCTGGGCGTCACCGCCGTCCTCGAGCTGCCGCCGGCCGGCGCGCTGGCCGGCCTGGCCAAGCGGGAGTGGAAGGGCGCCGGCATCGAGGTGCTGGCCCTGACCGGCCCGGCCGAGCTGGACCGCGCCCGCGAGCTCATCGCCGCCGAGCGCGGCCGCGCGGAGGCCGAGCACTCCCCCGACTGGCGGGTGGTGGTCTCCCCGGTGCGCGGCACCGTCAGCCCGGCCGACGTCGCCGAGGGCACCCGGTTGCCCGCCGGCAGCCCGCTGGGGTCCATCCGCAGCCGGCGCGAAGAGGTCAACGTCTCGGCCGGCTACGACGGCGTCCTCGCCGAGTGGCTGGTGCACGAGGGGGACCTGGTCGACGCCGGGGACCCGATCGCCCGTCTCTACCCGGAGGTGTCCCAGTGAGCACGATCGAGCTGCAGGAAGGCACGCCCGGCGCGCGGATCCTCGGCCTGGGCGCCTATCGCCCGCGCCGCCGGGTCACCAACGACGAGCTCGCCCAGGTGATGGACACCAACGACGAGTGGATCCAGAGCCGGGTCGGCATCGCCGAGCGCCGCTGGGCCTCCGAGGACGAGACCCTCGTCGAGATGGCCGTCGCCGCCGGCGGCAAGGCGCTCGCGGCCAGCGGCCTGGCCCCCGACGAGGTCGACCTGGTGATCCTGGCCAGCGCCAGCCTCCAGGCCCCCATCCCGGGCATCGGCCCGCAGGTGGCGCACCGCCTCGGCATCCCCCGGCCGGGCGCCTTCGACCTGAACGCCGGTTGCGCCGGGTTCTGCTACGCCCTCGGCGTGGCCAACGACGCCATCCGCAGCGGCTCCTCGCGCAACGCGCTGGTGGTCGGGGTCGAGCGGCTGACCGACGTCACCGACCAGACCGACCGCGGCACCGCGGTGATCTTCGCCGACGGGGCGGGGGCCGCCGTGATCGGCGCGTCCGACGAGCCCGGCATCGGCCCGGTCGCCTGGGGCTCGGACGGCGACCAGTACAGCGCCATCGAGATCGCCGCCGGTCGCTCCACGATGACGATGGCCGGCCAGGCGGTCTACCGCTGGGCCACCACCAAGCTCACCGCCACGCTGGAGGAGGCGATGGCGAAGGCCGGCGTCACCGCCGCCGACATCGACGTCTTCGCCCCGCACCAGGCCAACCTGCGCATCGTCGAGTCGATGACCAAGAAGCTCGGCTTCGGTCCCGACACCGCGATCGCCCGCGACATCGTGCAGTCGGGCAACACCTCGGCCGCCTCCGTCCCGCTGGCGCTGACCGCGCTGATGGAGTCCGGCGAGGCCAAGTCCGGCGACCTGGCCCTGGTACTCGGCTACGGCGCCGGGCTCACCTTCGCCGGTCAGGTGATCCGGCTGCCCTGAGGGGCACACCAACTGCCGGGACACCCGTCCCGGACGACGACGGCGGACCGCACCCGGGCCGCCGCCACCAGCCAGAGAGAGGACCCCGCGTGCCCAGCACCGCAGACATCCAGGCCGGTCTCGCCGAGATCCTGGAGGAGGTCGCCGGCGTCACCCCCGCCGACGCCACCCCGGAGAAGTCCTTCACCGAGGACCTCGACGTCGACTCGCTGTCGATGGTCGAGATCGCCACCGCCGTCGAGGACAAGTTCGGCGTCGCGATCCCGGACGACGAGCTCGCCAACATCAAGACCGTCGGCGACGCCATGTCCTACATCGAGAAGAACCAGTAGGAGGACCACCCTTCCCCCCACGCCTCGCAGGCTCGGCGCGGGCCCCTGAAGGGTGGCCGAAGCACCGCACCAGGCCGTCCGGCCAGACAGTCCCAGGAAGGAACGTCCCATGAGCACGCCCACAGCCGACGTCGTCGTCACCGGGCTCGGCGCCACCACGCCCCTCGGTGGTGACGTGGCCTCCACCTGGGAGGCACTGCTGGCCGGCCGGTCCGGGGTGAGCCGCCTCACCGACGACTGGGTCAAGGAGTTCCCCGCCCAGCTCGTCGCCCGGCTCACCAGCGAGCCGGCCGAGACCCTCGACCGGGTCCGCACCCGGCGCCTCGACCGCAGCCAGCAGGTCGCCGTCGTCGCCGCCGAGGAGGCCTGGCGCGACGCGGCCGGGGCCGACTCCGGTGTCGCCCCCGAGCGGATCGCCGTCGTCTTCGGCACCGGCATCGGCGGCGCGCTCACCCTGCTCGGCCAGGACGACATCCTGGAGGAGAAGGGCCCCAAGCGGGTCTCCCCCTTCACCATCCCGATGCTCATGCCCAACGGTCCGGCCGCCGCGGTCGGGCTGGCCGTCGGCGCCCGCGCCGGCGTGCACGCCCCGGTCAGCGCCTGTGCCTCCGGCGCCGAGGCCATCCGCTGGGGCCTGGACCTGCTGCGCCTGGGCCGCGCCGACATGGTCGTGGTCGGTGGCACCGAGGCCTGCGTGCACCCGCTGCCGATGGCCGGGTTCGCCGCGATGCGCGCGATGAGCACCCGCAACGACGAGCCCGAGCGCGCCTCCCGCCCGTTCGACAAGGGCCGCGACGGCTTCGTGCTCGGCGAGGGCGCCGCGGCGCTGGTGCTGGAGCGCGCCGACGCCGCCCAGGCCCGCGGCGCCACGATCTACGCCCGCCTCGCCGGCGCGGCCGGCACCTCCGACGGCTACGACCTCGTCGCGCCGCACCCGGAGGGCGAGGGCGCCGCCCGGGCGATCGGCGCCGCCATCCGGGACGCCGGGCTGACCCCCGCCGACATCGGCCACGTCAACGCGCACGCCACGTCGACGCCGCTGGGCGACACCGCCGAGGCCACCGCCATCCGGGACGCGATCGGCGACCACACCCTGGTCACGGCCACGAAGAGCCAGACCGGCCACCTGCTCGGCGCCGCCGGGGCCCTGGAGTCGGTGTTCGCGATCCTGGCGCTGCGCGACCAGATCGTGCCGGCCACGGCGAACCTCGACGACCTGGACGACAACCCGGCCGTCCATGCGCTGGACATCGTCCGCCGCGAGCCGCGGAAGGCGACCTTCTCCGCGGCGCTGAACGACTCGTTCGGCTTCGGCGGCCACAACATGGCCCTGGTCTTCACGACGGTCTGATGAAGGACCCCGTTGCCCCCCATCACTCGCAGGCTCGCGGCGGGCCCCTGCAACGGGGCCGGCACCGCTCGAACGCTCTGAGGAGCTGCTCATGACCACCGTGCACGCCGCACCGGCGCCGGCCACCACCGTCGACCCCCGCGACCCCGAGGACCGGCTGGCCCGGTTCTTCGACCCCGGCTCGATGCAGACGCTGGCGGCCCGGGACACCTCAGGTGTGCTGGCCGCCCGCGGCACCGTGGCCGGCTCGCCCACGATCGCCTACTGCACCGACGCCACGATCATGGGCGGCGCGATGGGCGTCGACGGCTGCCGGCACATCGTCGACGCCATCGACACCGCACTGCGCGAGCGGGTGCCGGTCGTCGGCATCTGGCACTCCGGCGGTGCCCGGCTGGCCGAGGGCGTCACCGCCCTGCACGCGGTCGGTGAGGTGTTCGCCGCCATGGTGCGGGCCTCCGGGCGGGTGCCGCAGGTCTCCGTCGTGCTCGGCGCGGCCGCCGGTGGCGCCGCCTACGGCCCGGCGCTCACCGACCTGGTGGTCATGGGGCCGGCCGGGCGGGTCTTCGTCACCGGCCCGGACGTCGTCCGCTCGGTGACCGGCGAGGTCGTGGACCAGGAGCAGCTCGGTGGCCCGGACACCCACGGACGGCGCTCCGGCGTCGTGCACGTGGTCACCGACACCGAAGCCGAGGCGCTGGAGACCGCGCGCACCGCGGTCGACCTGCTGGCCGCCCAGGGCACGTTCGCCCCGGCCGCCGACGAGCCGGCCGTCGACCTGATGGCGCTGCTGCCCGAGCAGCGCAACCGGGCCTACGACGTCAAGCCCGTGGTGGCCTCGCTGCTGGACGGGCCGGGGCTGGAGCTGCACCCGCGGTTCGCCCCCAACGTGGTCACCACGCTGGGCCGGCTGGCCGGGCGCACCGTCGGGGTCATCGCGAACAACCCGCTGCGGCTGGGCGGCTGCCTGGACTCCGCCTCGGCGGAGAAGGCGGCCCGGTTCGTGCGGATGTGCGACGCCTTCGGGGTGCCGCTGGTCGTGCTGGTCGACGTCCCCGGCTACCTGCCCGGCGTCGGCCAGGAGTGGGACGGCGTGGTGCGCCGCGGCGCGAAGCTGCTGCACGCCTTCGCCGAGGCGGTGGTGCCGCGGGTGACGCTGGTGACCCGCAAGTCCTACGGCGGCGCCTACATCGCGATGAACGCCCGCTCGCTGGGCGCGACCGCGGTGTTCGCCTGGCCGGGTGCCGAGGTCGCCGTCATGGGCGCGAAGGCCGCGGTCGGCATCCTGCACCGCAAGAAGCTCGCCGCCGCCCCGCCCGGGGAGCGCGAGGCGCTGCACGCCCAGCTGGCCGCCGAGCACGAGCTGATCGCCGGTGGGGTCAACCGGGCGCGGGAGATCGGCGTCGTCGACGACGTCGTGGACCCCGCGCAGACCAAGCGCCGGCTGGTGGCGGCGCTGGCCGAGGCGCCGTCCGGGCGCGGGGCGCACGGCAACATCCCGCTGTAGTCCGACGAGCACGACAGCGGCCCGGCACCTCGCGGAGGTGCCGGGCCGTTGTCATTTGCGGGGCGTCCTCAGCAGCGCGCGGGACGTCGGTCCCGGTCCCGCCGCGAGAGCAGCGGGGTCCTGCGTCGCACGACCTGGTCCAGCCGATCGGGTCGACCTCCCTCGCCTCAGACGGCACGGGGCGGCGCCGAGAGCGCCACGCTCGCCGGCACCTGGGCCGGCTGTGCCGGGCTCCGGGAACTGCCGTCCCCGGTGGCCCCGGGCAGCCTGCGGCACCCCTTCGTCGCCGACGCCCGGGTAATACGATTTGTGATCGGCGAGCTACAGCCTGTTATCAGCTTGGACTGTGTCCTGTCAAGGAATTCCGCAGGGCGAGGGCCTTGAAAACGATCCCAATGCGGTGGCGTATGACCCGGTCATTCAAGACTGAGAGAGATTGTCCGGCCCATCTGTGCCGACGCGAAAAGACTCGCCACAAGTGCTGGCCACCCACCCTCCCTCATGCAATGCTCTGACGCAGCCCGACGCCGCATCACGAGTTCGCCGACTCAGCCGGCGCCGCATTCTGCAATGAAGGTGGGTTGACCATGAATGCAATGCGGCAAGTGGCCGCGACCACGGTTCTCGCATTCGCCGGCGGCTGTCTCCTTGTCGCCTGCACGGGGGAAGCGGCCGTGCAAGCAGATCCGTCGGAGAACGGATCTCCGTCAGCCACGCCCCCCTCCAACCCCGGGGGGGAACCGACCACCGACACGGGGAACGACCCGACCACCTCCTCGGCTCCGTTGATCAACCCGGTTGACTACTGGGAAGAGAACCCGGACAAAGCCCCGCCTCATCTGGCGGGGGCCGAGCTCCTGGTCAACGAGAAGTTGACAGGTCCGGCCAGCCTGACACTGCCAGAAGAGACGTCGAACTCCGGAACGCTGATCCTCTCTCTGACGTGTGCGGAGCCAGCGAGATATCGAGTGCAACTCATTGATGAAAATGCGGTCCCCGGGGCTTACACCGGCGCGGATGACTGCAGCGGCGGCGCTGTCGTCAGTTATGAGACACCTCCCATCGAGAAGACAGCCGTCCCCACCGAACTGACGACGGACATTCCAGCCGGCATTGAATACTTCGTGACTGTCTACGGAGTTCCCAGGTGATTACCACGACAAAGGATGGAAGAGATGAGCCGCAAGGGTAAGTCCGCTCTGACCGCGCTGTGCGCAGCTGCCGCGATCGTTCTCGGGGGGGCGACACCGGCCATGGCCGCCCCGATGTCCACCCAGGCGTGCTCCGCGCCGGGAACGCAGACCCAGACCACCCAGAGGGGCATCCACATCTCCAAGGGCGCCTACCGCGCCTACGGACAGGGTGGGGGCACGATCACCATCACCAAGGGGCAGACCACCACCACCACCGGCACTCTGCAGACCACGGCATCGGTCGAAGCCGGTGTCATCTTCTCGAAGGTGAGCGCGTCCGTCGGAGTGTCGGTCGCCTTGAGCAAGGCCGTCACGACCACCGCTGGCTACAGCTGGACCGTCCCGGGGACGGGCCAGGGTTGGGTCGAGATGGGCAGCTACGGCTACCAGATCCACTGGGAGAAGGGGCACTACAACAGCCCATGCACCTGGGTGAAGACCTCCCAGGGAGATCTGTCGGGGACCACCAGCAGCCCGGACTTCATCCACAGCTGAGCGACTGCGATCCCCCGCCCGGGTCGGAGGCCGTGGGATGAGGGAGATCTCCCACCACAGGGACCAGGTGCGCTACCCACCCCGCTGAGCTCACCGGAGCTGGAGGGCGGAGCTCGCCCCCTCCGTCCATGACATCGATCAGCGCTCAACCGGATGCCCAGTGTCTGACACCCAGACACTGGGCATCCGGTCATCATCTCCCAGCGGCTCGAACCGCTTGCAGAGGTTCACCAGGCCATCCCGCAGCGGTACAACACGCCCTCGACGACCTGACGGTGAGCCCGGTACAGCATCGCTCGGCCGTTCGCCGACGGCATCAACGACTCGATCAAGGCCCAGCGGCGATCACTGATCTCGGACATGAGCGTGACCCCACCAGGATCGCCCACCTGTCAGCCGCGCGTCTTGGAGACACAGTCCGATCATGCGGCCACGCCTGCGGCCCGGAACCCCCGTGAGGGTGCCGGGCCGTGTCGTTCGCGGGGCGTCCTCAGCAGCGTGAGGGACACCGGCCCCGCTGCGAGACAGCGGGGTCCTACGTCAGACGACCTGGTGCAGCCAGGTGACGGGGGTGGCGTCGCCGGCGTGGCGGTAGGCCTCGAGGTCGGCGTCCCAGGCGGCGCCCAGGAGCTGGTCGACCCCGTGCCGGAAGGCCTCGACCGAGCTGGCGGTGGCCGCGAGGTGGCGCAGCTGCTGCTCGGTGATGATCAGGTCGCCGTTGGCGCTGACCGGCGAGCGGTGCACGCCGTGGCCGGGCACGTAGGACATGCGCTCGCCGTCGTTGCCGTGGCTGGCCTCTTCGGTGACCTCGAAGCGCAGCATCGGCCACTGCTTGAGGGCAGCGACGAGCTTGGCCCCGGTGCCGGGCGCGCCCGTCCAGGCGACCTCGGCACGGTAGGACCCGTGCGTCACGGGCTGTTCGGCCCACGACAAAGACACCGGCGCGCCGACGACGCGCTCGAGCGCCCATTCGACATGCTGGCAGAGCGCCTTCGGGCACGCATGCACGAAGACGACACCCTGGGTTGACCGTCGCTGCACGGCGCACCTCCATCGACTCGACTGGTTCGTCTTCCCCAACGGACCTGTCGCGCGATGCTGCGGTCGTACCTCGGCGGCTCTCAGAGCAACCGAGCAAGAGTTTGCCGGATCGTGACCCGATCGCGCCAGCCCGAGTCGGTGCAGATGAGACGGATGTGACGGGATGCGTCCAACGAGGCGGATGATCTAGCAGGTCAGAGCGCTAACCGCCGCGACACGTGGACGATTCTGCCGACGATCGTCCACCGTGTCGCCCGGATGCCCGCTGCGCCGTCCGGTGAGAAGCTCCCGACCATGCGACGTCCTCGCGGCCGGCTGGTCGGCCTGCTGACCCTAGCCTGCCTGGGCGCCCTGATGACCGGTTGCGGCAGCGCGGACGAGGCGGCCGCACCACCCCCGGTCGAGGGCCTGACCTACCTGAGCCGGCCCGACCTCACGCCGCCCGACCTGGACGTCACGTGGTCGGTGTCGCCCCGGACGCCGGACGGCACGGTCGTCGTCCTGGGACCGAAGGGTGAGGACGCACCGCTCACCGGTGCGCTGCTCGTGGACGACGCCGGCGAGCCGATCTGGGTGCGCCCGACCGAGGGCCGGGTCTACGACGTCCGGGTGCAGGAGCTCGACGGCGAGCCAGTGCTGACCTGGTGGCGGGGCACCAGCCCGAGCGTCGGCCTGGGCGCCGGCGAGTTCGTCGTCGTCGACGACTCCTACCGGGAGATCGCCACCATCACGACCGGCGGGGACATCGATCCGGGACAGGCCGACTTCCACGAGGGCCGGCTCACCCCGGCGGGCACCGCGCTGATCACCGCCTACGTCAAGGAGCCGGCCGACCTCACCCCGGTCGGCGGGCCGGCGGACGGCTGGGTGTGGGAGGGCGTCGTCCAGGAGGTGGACGTCGCCACCGGCGAGGTGCTGCTCACCTGGCGGTCGCTGGACCACGTGCCGCTGGAGGAGACCAAGAGCGAGCTTCCGGAGGACGGCGGCACGGAGGAGCAGCCGTTCGACTACTTCCACGTCAACTCGGTCGCCGAGGACGCCGACGGGTCGCTGCTGGTGTCGGCGCGCAACACCTGGGCCGTGTACGACATCGACCGCACCACCGGCGAGGTCCAGTGGACGCTGGGTGGCGAGGCCAGCGACTTCTCCCTCGGTGCGGGTGTCGAGTTCGCCTGGCAGCACGACGCCCAGCGTCAGGCCGACGGCACGCTGACGCTGTTCGACAACCAGTCCGAGCCCGACATCGGCCCGACCTCACGTGGCCTGCGCCTGACACTGGACGAGGCCACCCGGACGGCGACGCTGGTGACCGAGTACCTGCCCCCGGACCCCGACCGGCTCGCCGGCAGCCAGGGCAACCTCGAGCAACTGCCGGACGGGAACGTGCTGATCGGCTGGGGCTCGCGGCCGTTCTACTCGGAGTTCACCGCCGACGGCACCCTGCTCTACGACGTCGCCCTGGGCAGCGGCGACAACTACCGCGCCTCGCGGGCTCCCTGGACCGGCGCCCCGGCCGACCCGCCGGACGCGGTGCTGGCCGACGGGTCGGTGCACGTCAGCTGGAACGGGGCGACCGAGGTGGCGTCCTGGCGACTGGTCACCGGGGACGACGAGGCGAGCGCGACGCCCGGGCAGCCCGTCGCCCGCGACGGCTTCGAGACGCAACTGCCGGTGGACGGCGACCCGGCGTACCTGGCGGTGGAGGCGCTGGACGCCGATGGCGCCGTGCTGGGCAGCACCGTGCTGGGCGACTGAGGTCGACCGCTAGCGTGATCGCCCTGGGGCGGTAGCTCAGCCGGTCAGAGCATGGGACTCATAATCCCTGGGTCGTGGGTTCGAGCCCCACCCGCCCCACCAGGCCTCATCGCATGGTCACTGGCCCCGCGGATGCGCCGCTCTCCTCGAGCGCGGCCGCACCGAGCAGCTGTGTCAAGACTCCGACGTACCGGCCGTCCGCCAGGTCGAGCCGTCGCAACTCGTCGGCGGAGACCCAACGAAGTTCGTCGTGTTCGTCAGGACTGCGGTTCACCGGCCGGCCCGACCAGCCGTGCACGTGCCAGATCCCGAGCTGGACGCCGTCCTCCGTCAGCCGGGCGACCGGCTCTGTCTCCAGCTCGGTGACCGTCACACCGAGCTCTTCCCACAGCTCTCGGCGGAGTGCGTCGAGCTCGTCCTCGCCGTCCTCGACGTGGCCACCGGGCAGGTCCCACACGTCGGGGTACCAGCGCCGGCCGGGCGCCCGGTGTGCCAGCAGCACGCGCCCGTCGCGGACGAGTGCGCCGCAGACGACGTGGTGCGCCAGGCGCACGGCCAGCGACATCCGGGGCAACGAACGGTCCGGCACGGCCGTGCTCGCGGACTCCCCGATCCGTACGGCCCCCAGGCGCCGGTAGAAGGCCTCGGCGTGCGGGTCGGCGTCCAGTTCGAGGCTGAGCCAGCCGCGCGCCCGGGCACCGTCCAGTGCGTCGGTCAGCAGCAGCCGGCCGACACCCGTGCCGATGGACCCCGGGTCGACGAACAGGTCGGCCAGCTCGCCGCGCACCGGGTCGTCGGTGGAGACGACTCGAGAGAACCCGAGCAGACGACCGTCGCGCTCGGCGAGGCGGACCGTGACGCCGTCGCAGTCGGCGGGCTCGACGGTGAGCTCGGCCCGGCAGGCGGCCAGGAAGTCGGGCGGGTAGCCCCAGTGGCCCTTGCTGCGCAGCGCCAGCTCACTGAGCAACGGCGCCTCCTCCGGCCTGGCCGGTCGCAGGGCGATCTCCGTGAGCACCGGCCGAGCCTGTCACGCCCAGCAACGGCTCCGGTGGGCAGAGCCGAGACTCGCCTCGTCGTTCTCCGGCGCTGCCTGCAGTGACACCAGCCGGGAGTCGTTCTCGTCCGCCGGAGGGTCCTTCCGCCGTTGCTAGGCTCGATCGCAACGACACCAGCACCGGCTGGGTCGTGCCGCGACCGGCACGTCTCACACCGCTGCAGGCCGTGCAGGCAGACCACCACGGCGTCGCACTGCACGGCTCGACTGCGTAGGAGATACATGACCCAGCACGCGGCGCCGCACGACGAGCAGCAGGCCGACCTCGGCCCCGACAGCGCAGCGGACGGCAGCCGCGGTGCGGGGTTCGCCGATGCCCGCGAACGGTCACGCACGGAGAGCCTGGGCGAGCGCATCCTCGGGTCGTTGCTGGACCGGGCGCACCTCATGCCCCCGCGGCTGGTCGGGCAGCTGATCGCCCAGGAGCTCGAGTCGATCGGTGGGAGCGACGTGAGCATCTACCTGCAGGACTACGACCACAACACGATGCAGCCACTGGCCGGCCCGGGGCTGAGCGGTGAAGCGGTCCCGATCGACGCCAGCTGGGCCGGCCTGGCGTTCCGGACCGACGCACGGCAGGAGCAGGAACAGCCCGACGGCTCCACCCGGATGTACGTCCCGATGCTCGATGGCTCCGACCGGGTCGGGGTGCTCGCCCTGACGCTGCCCGAGGTCGACGACAACGACCGGCGACTCGCCCAGCGCATCGCCGGACTCGCCGCGGATCTGGTCGTCACCAAGTCCGGCTACACCGATACCTTCGCCCGGGTGCGCACCGCACAGCCGATGAGCCTGCCGGCACACCTGCAGTGGCAGACGCTCCCCCCGCTGGTGATGACCACCCCCGACATCGCCCTGGCCGGCATCCTGGAACCGGCCTACGACGTCGGCGGGGACAGCTTCGACTACGCGCTCAACGACCACGTCCTGCACCTGGCGGTCTTCGACGCCATGGGCCACGGCCTGGAGGCCGCCATGATGGCCACCATGATCGTGGCCGCCTACCGGCACGGCCGTCGCTCCGACAACTCCCTGGCCGACATCTACACGCACATGGACGACGTCCTGGGCACGATGTTCCCCGGGCGGTTCGCCACCGCGCAGCTGGCTGAGCTGGACTCGGTCACCGGGCAGCTCACGTGGGTCAATGCCGGACACCCGGCCGCCCTCCTGGTCCGCGACAGCACGGTCATCGCCGAGCTCACCGGACCCATCACCCGGCCGGTCGGGTTCGGTGAGGGCAGGGCCCGCCTCCAGACCACCCAGTTGGAACCCGGGGACCGGGTGCTCTTCTTCACCGACGGTGTCGTCGAGGAACGCCTCGACGACGGCCGCCAGTTCGGGGAGGGGCGGCTGCGCGAGCTGATCGAGAACGCCTCGGCGGACGAACTCAGCCCCGCGGAGACCATCCGACGGCTCAGCCACGCCCTGATGGACGCCCGCGGCGGACGCACCAGCGACGACGCCTCGCTCCTCCTCATCGAGTGGAAGTGCCCGCCCCGGGACGACGAACTGGCCCGCCGCCACTGACCTCCGGAGCAGAGGCCGCCCCGGGTCTCGGCTCCTCGACGGTGCGTCGTCGGCCTCGCCGCAGCGGGCGGGCCAGGTGATCGCGTCGCTGTGCATCCGCGCGGGCGGGCCGTTCCTCCTCGGCAGAGGATGGGGCTGTGGCCATCGACATCTCGAACACCTACCCCGCGACCCCGGACGCCGTCCTCGCCCTGCTCACCGACGAGCAGTTCCTCCGCGACCGAGCCGCGGCGCTCGGCGCGCAGGTGCAGGAGGCGAGCACGTCGGGCGCGACCACGACCACCCGCCTGTCGGCGCCCACCACCGGCATCCCGCCGGTGTTCGCCCGCTTCGTCGGCGACTCGGTGTCGGTCACCGAGCGCAGCGATTGGACCCCGGACGGCGCCGGCGGTCACCGCAGCGACCTGGACGTGACGAGCGAGGTCTTCGGCCGCCAGGTGCGGGTGACCGGGGAGCGGCGCCTCGTCCCCGACGGCGACGGCACCCGGTCGACGGTCACCGGCGACGTCACGGTCGACGCCCCGCTGATCGGCCGGCAGGCGGAGGGCGCCGTCCGTGAGCTGATGGCGGTCGTGCTGCGCAAGGAGGACGAGCTGCTCCGCCGCCGGCTGGGCTGAACCGTCAGCACCACCGGCGAGGATGGCGGGCATGGTGGCCTTCTTCCTCCCGCGCGCCGACGACGACGAGCAGGCCGAACGCCTCTACGACGCGCTGGCCGAGTTCGCCGGCTGCGAACCGGCGCCGCCCGGGGAGCGCGTGCGGTGGATCGCCTTTCCCCAGGACGGCGCCGAGTGGGTCGCCGCGGTCGGTGAGGAGCTGCGCGGCCGCCGGACGACGCAGCAGCTGCGCCGCGGTGAGCTGATCGAGCGCACCGAGGAGCTCTCCTCCCCCACCCGGGTGCTGGCGATCTACCCAGGCACGCCGTTCGTCGTGGTCACCGACGCCCAGCCGATCACCGGCACCGCTTCGGAGTGGGCCAACCCGTTCACCGCGCAGCCGGACCGGGTCTCGCTCTTCGACCCGCGGTGACTCAGCGGCCCTGGCGTTCGCGGTACCGGGCCGCGCGCTTCTCCGCGGCCGCCCGCCGCTTCGCCGTCTCGGCGGCCTGCCGGCCCAGCTGCGCCTCGTCCCGCACCGCCTGCGCCGTCCCGGCCGGGTAGCCGGCCTTGCGCACCCGGTTCTCGGTGGTCTCGGTCATGTAGGCGGTGGAGAAGATCAGCCCCAACAGCACCCCGCCGAGGGCGGTCATGCCGCGGATCCAGAACGGGCCGGGCACCAGCAGCAGCACCAGCGCGATCGGGATGCTCATCTGCACGGCGGCGCGGGCCACGTGCCGGTACGCCCAGGTGCCGGTGGTCGTGTCGTGCAGCACCCAGCTGCGGTGCCGGGCGGGGAGCCCGCCGCCGAGGGCGTACCAGAGCCAGCGCAGCGGACCGGGGCGGTGGAGCTGGTCGGCCGTCGTCGGCTGCTCGGGAGGCACCCGTCCTGTGTACCGCACGCCCCGTTCACAGCCAGCGCTCACGTGATCACCATGGGGAAGGACGCCGCCGTACCGGATCCCGAGCGGCCGGGAGCATTGACCCGCGACCGACAGCGAGGATCATCGCGGTCATGTTCCCGCTCGTCGTGGACGACGTCGTCCCCTTCGAGGACTGGACGGCGGCGGCCCGTGCCTCCGTCGCCTTCCTGCACCGCACCGTGGGGCTGGACGTGTGGATGGTGACCCACGTCGAGGAGCCGATGCAGGTGGTGCTGCACTCCCATCCGCAGGGCCTCATGCCGCGCGGCACGGAGGTGCCCTGGGAGCGCAGCTTCTGCCGCCCGATGGTCAGCGGCCTGGGCCCGCGGGTGGCCACGGTCGCCGCGGCGACCCCGGCCTACGCCGACCTGCAGACCGGACTCCCGGTGCGGGTCGCCGCCTACCTCGGCGTCCCGCTGATCACCCGGACCGGCGAGGTCTTCGGCACGCTGTGCGGGGTCTCCTCCCGCGCGCAGCCCCGCACGCTGGCCCGGCACCTGCCGCTGGTGGAGATGACCGCCCGGATGCTGAGCACGCTCCTGCCCGACTGACCGGACTCAGCGGGAGGCCAGCACCTCGCGCGGTTGGATCCGGGCGCGGCCCACGTAGTACAGCGTCGTCCCCTCGGGCACCGGCGTGGTCCAGGCCGGGCTGACCGTCAGCCCGTCCGGCCCGCGGAGTGCCAGGACCGTGGCCCCGAACGCCTCGCCGAAGCGCGTCTGGCAGTCGCCGAACGTGCGGAACGGGTGCCCGGCGGGCAGCTGGAGCGAGTAGGTGTTCCCGTGCCCGTGGCTGCTCATCAGGTCGCCGTAGACGTCGGTGAGCCCGGGGTCCAGCGCCTCCTCGGTGATCAGGAAGGGCATGTGCCACTGCACGCAGGCGATCCCGGGGTCGACGTAGCGCAGGTTGTCCCGGCGGTCGAGGTCGCGCAGCGCCGCCACCTTGTGCACCCCGGGGGCCGCGTGGTGGACGGCGACCGCGATCGCCAGCGTCTCGTTGTCGTCCCGCCCGTCGATCACCACCGACCGGGCCGCGGCCACGTTGGCCCGGGTCATCACGTCGGCGTGGCTGAGGTCGCCGCGGACGAAGGACACCTCGGTCTGCTCGGGCACCGGGTCCTCCGGCACGTCCTCCCAGGCGCACAGCGCGACCCGGCTGCGCCCTTCCGCGGCGAGCTCGGCCAGCATCCGCTCGGTCCGGCCCGGGAAGTACCCCAGGACGACGACGTGGTCGGTCAGCTCCAGCGTTCCCACACCCTTCAGGCGCCTGCTGCGGACCGACTGCAGGTAGTCGGCCAGCCGGGTGAACAGCAACGTCAGCGTGACGATGCCACCGATGATCACGTACGCGCCGACCACGTGGCCGGCGGCGGACTCCGGGAAGTAGTCCCCGTAGCCGACCGTCGCGGAGGTGACGACGAAGTACCACCAGTAGTTGCCCGGCGCGGCCAGATCGCTGCCGGCGGGCTCCACCAGCGCCATCGCCGGCCAGCTGGTCAGGAAGACGAAGACCAGCACGGCCAGCGGCAGCCGCCAGCCGTGCAGCCGCGCCTGCACCACACGGGTGAAGCGCGAGAACAAGATGAACACGGGTCTCCTGCCAGCGCGGACGGGTCCAGGCAACCTAGCGTGGGCACCCGTCCCGGGTCAGGGTGGTGCCATGACCACCCCGATGGACGACGACCTGCCCGAGCCCCGCGACATCGCGCTGGAGCAGGCCACCCCCGAGCAGGTCGAGGAGCTCGAGCAGGCCAGCGAGCCGACCGACGAGTGACCGCGCCGGGGCTCGGGTAGCCCGCCGCGCATGGATGCCACCGACCTGCTGCTGACCGCGTTCGACAACGTCGAGGAGGCCGTGCGCGGCGCCCTCGACGGCATCGACCCCGAGCTGCTCACCGCCCGGGTCGACCCGGAGGCCAACACGATCGCCTGGCTGGTCTGGCACCTCACCCGGGTGCAGGACGACCACGTCTCCGAGGTCGCCGGCGTCGAGCAGGCCTACACGGCCAACGGCTGGGCCGACCGGTTCGCGCTGCCCTTCGACGCCGGCGCCATCGGCTACGGGTTCAGCAGCGAGGACGTCGCCCGCACGCACATCACCGACCCGCAGCTGCTCGTCGACCACCACGCCGACGTGCACGCCCGCACCGCCGAGTTCGTCCGCGGCCTCTCCCCCGCCGACCTGGACCGGGTGGTGGACGAGCGCTGGGACCCGCCGGTCACCCTCGGCGTCCGGCTGGTCAGCGTGATCACCGACGACCTGCAGCACGCTGGGCAGGCCGCCCTGCTGCGGGGCTCGCTGGAGCGGCGATGAGCACACGGCACTGAGTGCCACCCGCGGGTAGCGTCCGAACGGTGAGCAACGACGCCACCACCCCCGACTTCTACGCCCTCGAGGACCTGCTGGAGCCTGCGGAGATCGAGGTCCGCGACCGGGTCCGGGAGTTCTGCACCCGCGAGGTCACCCCGGTGATCAACGACTACTGGGAGCGGGCCGAGTTCCCCTTTGAGCTGGTGCCGAAGATTGCCGAGCTGGGCATCGCCGGCGGCACCGTGGCCGGCTACGGCTCGGCCGGGATGAGCGCGGTCGCCGCCGGCCTGGTCGCCGCGGAGTGGGCCCGCGCCGACGGCAGCCTGGGCACCTTCTATGGCGTGCACAGCTTCCTGGCGATGCAGTCGATCGCGCTGCTGGGCGATGAGGAGCAGCGGGAGCGCTGGCTGCCGGCGATGGCCCGGATGGAGCTGATCGGCGCCTTCGGGCTGACCGAGCCGCAGCACGGTTCGGACGCCGTGGCGCTGGAGACCCGGGCCCGCCGCGACGGCGACGAGTGGGTGCTGACGGGTGCGAAGAAGTGGATCGGCAACGGCACCATCGCCGACCTGGTGCTCATCTGGGCCCGGGACGAGGACGGCGCGGTCGGCGGCTACGTCGTCCCGAAGGGGTCGATCGGCTGGACGGCGACCCGGATGACCGGCAAGACGGCGTTGCGGGCGGTGTGGCAGGCGGAGATCACCCTGGACGAGGTGCGGGTGCCGGCGGAGAACAAGCTGGCCAACTGCCGCTCGTTCAAGGACGTGTCGGTGGTGCTGGACCGCACCCGGTACACCGTCGCGTGGCGGGCGCTGGGCATCGCGGAGGCCGCCTACGAGCTGGCGCTGGAGCACACGATGCAGCGCGAGCAGTTCGGCCAGCCGATCGCCGGCTACCAGCTGGTGCAGGAGAAGCTGGCCCGGATGCTGGCCGAGATCACCAGCATGCAGCTGCTGAGCTGGCGGTTGAGCAAGCTGGCCGACGAGGGTCGGATGACCGCGGCGATGGCCTCGATGGCGAAGATGAACAACTGCAAGAAGGCCCGGCAGATCGTGGCCGACGCCCGGGACCTGTTCGGTGGTGACGGCATCCTGCTGGAGCACCACATCGCCCGGCACCACGCCGACATCGAGGCGATCTACACCTTCGAGGGCACCGACCACGTGCAGGCGCTGATCGTGGGCCGGGACATCACCGGAATCTCGGCGATCACCGGCAGGCGGTCGGCCCGCGCGGAGCAGAAGCCGGCCGAGCCGCCGCAGTCGATCTAACCGACGCGCCGGAGCTCCGGTGCGGTCCGCTGCCGGCACTCCCCGCAGGTGGACCGCCCGGCGCTCATCCGGTCCCAGCGCTGGGCACCCCAGACCTGCACGATCGCCCCGCAGACGGCGAGCTCGACCTCCCCGTCGAGCTCGTCGGTGGGGCGGTGCGCCTCCACGGCGTGCCAGGACATCGGCTGGTCGACCGGCTGCGCCCACGACCTGCGGTCGGGGCGGGCGAATCCGACGGCGTACGTGCTCACGCTCGACTGTGTGCCCCAGGCCACACCCGCTCAACCATCAGGTGAACGGCGTCAGTGCAGCAGCTTGAGCCCGATCACGCAGCCGACGATGCCGAGCAGCAGCAGCACCTTGGCCACCGATGCCGCCTCCTCGCCGGTGGCCATCGCGTAGGCCACGGTGAGCGCGGCGCCGATGCCGACCCAGACCGCGTAGGACGTTCCCACCGGGAGCGTGCGCATCGCGTAGGCGAGGCCGACCATGCTGGCGACGACGGAGACGGCGAACACGAGCGTCGGGACGAGCCGGGTGAAGCCCTCCGACCGACCGAGAGCGGTGGCCCAGACGGCCTCGAGGACGCCGGACAGCACGAGCACGAGCCAGGACATGGGGGTCTCCTCCGTGCCGTCTTGTCGCAGTCCGGGTACGGCACCCTCGTCCGGGGGCCGCGTCGGGCCCTGAACCCAGCGTGGCACATCCGGTCGCACACCACCGGACACCCAGGCCCACCAGCGCAGACGCCCGCTGGTTGGCGAGATCCGACAGACATCTCATTCGTCATTGGTGACCCAGAGCACACGACTCGACGACGAGCGTGCCGATGATGGCGACATGTCACGTCGGCTCGCCTCTGTGGGGACCGCGACCGAGCAGCAGGTCGCCCCCGAGCGTTCGGCCTCGCCCTGGTGGCGCACGGCCGTGGTCTACCAGGTCTACCTGCGTTCGTTCGCCGACAGCAATGGCGACGGCATCGGTGACCTGGCCGGGCTGCGCGCCCGGCTGCCCTACCTGTCCTGGTTGGGCGTCGACGCGCTGTGGATCAACCCGCACTACCCCTCCGGCGGTGCCGACGGCGGCTACGACATCTGCGACTACCGGGCGGTCGACCCCGACTACGGCGACGTCGCCGACCTGGAGGCCCTCGTCGCCGACGCCCGCCGGCTCGGCCTGCGGGTGGTGCTGGACGTCGTCCCGAACCACACCTCCGACCGGCACCCCTGGTTCCAGGCGGCACTGGCCGACCCGGACTCCCCCGAGGCGTCCCGCTACCACTTCGCACCCGCGTCCGAGGAGCCGCCGAACAACTGGCAGTCGCTGTTCGGCGGGCCGGCCTGGTCGCGCACCCCGGACGGCCGCTGGTACCTGCACCTGTTCGCCCCCGAGCAGCCCGACCTGAACTGGCGCGACCCGGCGGTGGCCGCCGACTTCGAGAAGACCCTGCGGTTCTGGCTGGACCGGGGTGTCAGCGGCTTCCGGGTGGACGTCGCCTACGGCCTGTTCAAGGACGCGCAGCTGCGCGACAACCCGGGCGCCTACTCCCCCACCCTGTTCGGCCACGGCCCGGAGCAGGCGATGACCTGGAACCAGCCCGAGGTGCACGACGTGTGGCGCCAGTGGCGGTCGGTCTGCGACGAGTACGAGGACGCCATGCTGGTCGGCGAGGTCTGCCTGGCCGACCTGAGCCAGGTGGCGCTGTACTCCCGCCCCGACGAGATGCACCAGTCGTTCTCCTTCCGGCTGCTGAAGTCGCCGTGGGACACCGCCGCCTTCGCCGACGGCGTGCAGACCGCGCTCGACGCGTTCAGCCAGGTCGGCGCCCCGGTCTCCTGGGTGCTGGGCAACCACGACAAGGACCGCCAAGTCACCCGCTTCGGCGGCGGCGACCTCGGCACCGCGCGGGCCCGGGCGGCCGCGCTCATGGTGCTGGCGCTGCCCGGCTCGCCCTACCTGTACGCCGGCGACGAGCTGGGCCTGCCGCAGGCCGTGGTGCCGGACGAGGCGAAGACCGACCCGATCTTCTTCCGCAGCGGCGGGGCCCGCGCCGGCCGTGACGGCTGCCGGGTGCCGATGCCGTGGAACGCCTCGGACGGCGTCGGCTTCTCCCCCGACGGTTCCGCGGAACCGTGGCTGCCCATCCCGGCCGACTGGGACCGCTACGCGGTCTCCGCCCAGACGCGTGACGGCGGCTCGATGCTCACCCTCTACCGCCGGGCGCTCGCGCTGCGGGCGGCACACCCGGCCCTCGGCTCCGGCGAAGCGGTCGTCAGCACCCAGGGCGACGTGCTGACCGTGCGCTGCGTCGGGGACGACGAGGTGGTGCGCTGCGTGGTCAACATGGGCAGCGAGACCGTGCTGGAGCGGACGTCGGGCTCGGTGCTGCTGGCCTCGGCCGCGCGGGTGCACGATCGGGCCGGCACCATCGCCCTCCCGCCGAACACCGCCGTCTGGCTGCTGGAGGACTGAGCGCCCGGCTCAGTCGAGGCAGAACTCGTTGCCCTCGGCGTCGGTCAGCACGATGGACCCGAGGCTCAACGGCGGCTCGGGCTCGGCGCGGCGCACTCGCGTCGCGCCCAGCCCGACGAGCCGGGCGCACTCGGCCTCCAGCGCCGCCATCCGCTCCTCCCCCTCCAGCCCCGGAGCGGCCCGGACGTCGAGGTGCAGCCGGTTCGTGGCGACCTTGCCCTCCGGGGACTGCTGGAACGACAGCCGCGGGCCGGCGCCGTCCGGGTCCTCGAGGGCCGAGCTGGAGTTCCGCTGGCTTCAGGGCACGCCGACCCGGGCGAGGAAGTCGTCCCAGGCAGCCAGCGGGTCGGCGCCGTCCGGCAGGTCGAGTCCTCCTGGGAGTCGCCCACCGAGCCGACGTGGTCCAGCACACCGCTCGGTGCGTGCTGCCGGCCGAGGGACCCAGGTCGCTGCGCCTCTGCGCGATCGGCGATTCGGACTAGTTCCTGTCCTCGAGCACGCCTGCGTCGTGGCCGATGATCGCCAGACGCACTCGATTGGCGAGCTGGAGCTGCGAGAAGATGCTCGCCAGGTGCGCCTTCACGGTCGCGGGTGAGCAGTAGATGCGTTCGGAGATCTCCGCGTTCGTGAGCCCCTCCGCCACATAGCGCACCACTTCCCGTTCACGTTGGGTGAGTCGGTCGAGCGCCTCTCTGGCTTGGTGGTGACGCGCGTGCATGCTGTTCTCGGAGTACTTGTCCAGGAGGACTCGGGTGTGGCGGGACGACAGGATCGTGCCCCCTCTGGCTGTCTCCCGGACCGCATCGATGATCTCCGCCGGCGGCGTGTCCTTGAGCAGGTACCCACTGGCCCCGGCATCGAGTACCGAGATGACGTGGGAATCGGTGTCGAAAGTCGTGAGGGCGAGGACCTTCGGCGGAGCGGGCAACGTCATGAGCTCAGCGGTCGCCTCACGCCCGTCCATGCCGGCCATCCGGAGGTCCATGAGCACGACATCGGGCGCCACGAGCATGGTCTGCTCGATGCCCTCGGCTCCATCCGATGCCTCACCGACGACCTCGAAGTCGTCGGCCGTACCGAGGATGAAACGCAGACCGGCCCGCACGAGCGGGTCGTCGTCGACGATCAGTATGCGCGTCACGGTCGTCTCTCCGTTCGCTGAGCGTGGGTGTCCTGCCATGGCAGCCGTGCGCGGACGATGAACACGGAATCGGCCTCCGTCACCGTCAGCTCACCCCCGACGACGCGCGCCCGTTCCTCCAGGCCGGGTATGCCCCGCCCCCCGGAGTGCTCCGCATGGTCCTTTCCCTCGGGCACGGTGACGGTGTTCCGGACCTCGACCACGAACTGCTCCCCCGGGGCGCCGGAGAGCGAGACGATCACCGGCGCCCCGGGCGCATGCCGATGAGCATTGGTGAGGCCCTCCTGTACCACCCGATAGGCGGCTCGGGAGATGTCCTGGGGCAACTGTTCGGGATGACGGAGGTTCGACTCCGCCAGATCGACGATCGCGCCACTGGACACGCTCTCTCCCACCAGCTTGTGTATTCCGCAGAGGTCCTCGGGTGTCAGCGAGCGGTCACCGTATCCGGGAGCGAGTGGATCTGGTGTCTCGATGGAGCCGATGATGAACCGCAGGTCCTGCAGCGCATCGCGGGCACTCTGCCGGATCAGCCGGGCTTGCTTCTCGACCACCTCGGCATCGGCGCCTGCGTTGAGTTCCAGACCCCCGGCCTGCATGGTCAGGAGCGACAACTTGTGGCCGAGGACGTCGTGTGCCTCACGCGCGATCCGAGCGCGTTCGAGGAGCACGGCCTCGGCCGCTCGCGCAGTCCGCTCGGCTTCGGCGTGCTCAGCACGGAGCCGGTAGCTCTCCACCAGGTCGCGACGCACGCCGATGGCCGTGCCGATCAGGTAGGGGACGATGACGACGACGATCCCGTTGAGCACCCAACTGCCGAGACTCATCCAGCTCTCGAGGTCCACGCCGTCGATGGACACCAGTCGTTCTCCCCTGGGGGCAACAGCCGCCAGCAGGAGAACCGTTGCGACCAGCACGACCAGGTCCCCACGATGCCGTCTCCGGACGCCCAAGTTGAACAGCGCGGGGATGAGGAGCACCTGCGTCGCGAACGCGGTGGTGGTCCAGGCGACCACCACGAGGGCATGCGGCCATCGATGGCGCACCAGCGTCGCAGCTCCGGCCGCGACGGCGAGAGCGAGGAACACCGTCTGCTGCCAACCGTCCATCCCACTTGTCGCGATGACGGTCAACGAGGCGATGACCACGAGGTAGAGCCCAGACCACGCCCATGACCGGAGGCGTCGCTCGCGATCCGGCGCCGACCTCGTGGTCACGACCTCACCGCCCCTCGGTCACTTCAGCGCGGTCGTTGTGTCTCACCTCGCATCGATCGTAGTGGGCCGACCGGCCACGGCCGCCATCATGCGAGGCCACTCGAGGGCCCGCGACCACTCGTCTGCAGGCCGCTCCCGCTGCCCGATTGGCGCGAAGCCGGCAACCGCCCACAGGAGCCGGGGGACGCCCGCCCGATCCGTTCGGCGGATCTCCCGCAGGCCCGGAGTAGCCCGGTCGGCGGGCTCGACCTCTGGCCAGGCGGCCGATGTGACCAACCGTCCATCGCTGACAAGGTCGAATTCGACAGGACATCCTGTCGCACTTCGGCTTCGCACCTGGAGGACGGCGATGGACGACCGCACACATTCGTACGCCAATCTGCAACGGATCGACTACCCGAGGGTCGAGGACGACTCGCCCTTGCCGCCCCTGACTCGTGAAGCAGTGCGCAACGAAGCTCGGGCAGGCCTCGAGGAGATCCGGGACTTCATCACCACGGACGAGTT
Source organism: uncultured Modestobacter sp. (assembly GCF_947486615.1). Classification (GTDB taxonomy): domain Bacteria; phylum Actinomycetota; class Actinomycetes; order Mycobacteriales; family Geodermatophilaceae; genus Modestobacter. Next base: position 8,473 of record NZ_CANKUD010000006.1, on the reverse strand, counting down.
CATCACCCTGCTGGGCGACCTCTACGACCGTGCACCCGAAGACCGCGACGAGTTCGTCCGGACCGAGCTGCTCGACAGCGCCAGGCTCCGGGCCAGGAACATCACGATCCCCGAGGGCATGAAGATCCAGCGGTCGCAGTTCGGCGACAACCGGCCCACGATCTTCTGCGTCACCAAGCTCATGCCGGACGGCGTCCGAAAGGTCACGTACACCTTCGACAGCGACTCGATCCCTGCCGGGGTGTAGGAAGTGGTCGAGGCGAACGTGACACAGGGACGAACGTCGTTGTCCGACACCTATCACGCAGCGACCGTCGACGAGCTCCGGAAGAGCACGAAACCCCGCCGGGTCGCCGCTGTCGTGGACCAGCGGGTCCTCTTTCCCCACCGCGGCCGAATCGAGTTGGCGGGTGACGTCCTCACGCTCGGCTCGTGGCGGACTCTGTCCTCCGCGGACGTGCTGAACGTCTCCATGGAGTTCCTCCCGCAGTACAGCCGGGTCACCGCTGCCGGAGCCCGTGGAGGATTTCCGTCCTTCGGCGCCGTCAAGCGCCTCGGTGCTCCCCTGGTGCTCGACCTGAGGAGCGGCGAACGCATCGCCGTCCTGGTCGGCTACACGTGGTGGTCCGGCACGACGAAGGACGCGACGTGGCTTCCCGCTCTCCAGGCCTACGCGGCTCAGTCCTCCTAGCACTCCCTGAGGTTCCAGCAATGGAAGGTCCCCCGATGAAAGGAACTGTCATGTCCCTCGCAGACACCCGCACCGCCGAGCCCACCGAGGTGGACCGGACGATCGCCGAGATCCGCCACCGGGTCAACAAGGAAGCGGTCACGAAGCAGATCGACCAGTTCATCGACATCATCTCGACGGACGGGTTCCTCGACTACGTGAACGGCATCGCCGCGATGCCGACGTACTCGGAGCGGCGTGAGTACACGGCAGAGACCGCCAACGTGCCCACGCTCCAGAGCTACGGCGTGCCCACCCCGGAGGGACTCCGTCTGACGACACGGGAGTTCGAGCTCCCCGAGGACGGGCACGCTTCGCAGTCGCCGCTCGTGCAGGTCCGCCCGGGTCTCGACCCGCGCATGGGCTTCTGCGTCAGCGTCGGTGTGGTCGTCTGCGCCAGCTACGGCGGCTGAGCCGGTCCGACCTTCACAGGGTGTCCCTCCCTCCGGCTCCCCGCCGGGGGAGGGGCATCCCTCCATGCAGGAGGAAGACGATCATCGTCAACGAAGCCGGGATCTGCACCGTCGAGCACCTCCGCCACGTCTACGGGGACCGAACCGCACTGGAGGACATCTCGTTCTCCCTCCACCGGGGAACGGTCGTCGGCCTGGTCGGAGCCAACGGCAGCGGCAAGTCGACGCTGCTCCGGATCCTCGCCGGCGTCCAGCGGGCATCGGCTGGGAGGGTCGAGCAGTTCGGCACCGACATCTCCGCTCACGAATCGGTGGGGCGGGGCGTCGGCGCGGCCACCGACGGCATGGCGATGTGGCCGACGTGGACCGTGCGGAAGAACCTCACCTACCTCGCGCGACTGTCCGGCGCTTCACGAGGGGACGTCGCCCGCGTGGCCGAGCTGGTCGACATCGCCGCGGAGATGCGGACCCGACTGAGCCGTCTGTCGCTGGGCAACAGGCAACGCCTGTCGCTCGCCGCCGCGATCCTGGTCGGCACCGAGCTCGTGCTCCTCGACGAGCCGATGAACGGGCTGGATCCAGACGCCCGCCAACGGATACGTGAGCTCCTCATCCAGCTGTCCGGTGAGGGGCGGACCGTGCTGCTGTCCAGCCACGATCTGCACGAGGTCGAGTCGTCGTGCAGCCACCTGCTGGTGCTCGACCGAGGACGGCTCGTCTTCGGCGGTCCGACGAACGACTTCGTCGGCACGCACCAGATGACGATCTTGCGGATGAGCAGGGCCGACACGGACCGCGCCCAGGTCCTCCTCACCCACGCCGGCCTGCACTGCCGACGAGACAGCTCCGGAGCCCCGGTGGTGTTCAGCCACGACGCCTCCGCCGCGAACCGGGTCCTCGGCGAGGCAGGGATCCCCGTGCTCACTTCCGAGGAACGCCACGCGACCCTTGAGGAGAGGTTCCATGACCGTCCCCGACAGCCTGCGCACGGTGAAGGCTGAACTCCCCCGATGGACCCGTGACCCGGTCACGCTCGTCACGATGGGCGCCCTCGTCGGTCTGTGCGGGGTGCTCAGCTACCTCGCCGTGAACGTCGCCACGGGAGACGCGTCGTCCGGGGGCGGTGGACTCCAGCTCCAGACCAGCACCGTCCTCGACGCCGGCTCCACCGACGACGAGCTCGCCGCGATGGCCCGGAGCAGCCTGACGATGCTCGTCCCCATCGCGGCGATCGCCCTCGGCGTACGCGCTGCTGGTGGCGAGATGTCGTCGGGGGCACTGCTGCAGCTCGCGGTGGCGACCCGACGCCTGCGGCGCCTCTTCCTCGTGCGCGCCGGGATCGTCCTCGTCCTCGTCGGTGTCGCTGGTGCCGCATCGGCCGTGGTCGCGCTCGCCGGAACTGACGCGGCGATCTCGGGAGCACCGGAGGTCGCGCATCTCTCCGCGTGGCACAGTGCTGGGTCGACCATTGCCGGAGCGGCCGCGCAAGGGGTGCTCATCGGTCTCATCGCGTTCGGACTGGCGGCCCTGACCCGCCGGTGGGTCGCGATCACGATCGCGATGATCGTCTACCTGGTCGGACTCGAACCTCTGCTCACCGGTCTCCTCGGTCGAGGGAGCGTGTGGCTGCCCCGGGCAGCGACATCGGAACTGCTGGTGCCCGGACCTGATCTGGCGCACGTGGCGCCCACAGTCGCCTGCGCGCTCGTGCTCGCCACCATGGCCGTCCTCAGCCTCCGGCGCGACCGGGCAGCCCGATGAGCACCTCGAGTGGGCAGGACGGTCGACCAGCGCCGATCGCGGGTGCCCGGGTCAGCCGGCGAGCTCGCTGGATCGCGCAGGCCTTCGCGGTGCTCGCAGCGGTGGTCGAGCTGGCCGTGCCGGTCGCAGTCGCCTACGGCGTCGCTCGAGTGCTCGACGGTGACCCCATCGGACCGCCCATCTGGGCCCCCATGCTGCTGGCCGTGCTGGTCGCCGGCGGCTTCGCGGCCGGGCAGGTGCTGCTCCTGACCCGCGTTGCGGCGACCGAGATGAAGCGACTGCGGGTCGCTGTCGCAGAGCGCCTCATCCGGCTGGCGCCCCGCAACGTCGAGCGGCTCGGCGTCGAAGAGGCCACGGCGCTCTACAGCCACTACGTCAACGAGCTCGAACCGCTCCTGACCGCCGACCGGATCCGACGGCGCACGGCCGTGATCACCGTCGTCGGCTGCCTCGGGCTGATGGTCGTGTTCGACTGGCGACTGACCCTGGCGCTCTTCGCTGCTCTGATCATCGTGGGTCTCGTGATCGGCGTGGTCATACGCCCGGTCAAGGAGCGCGCGTCCCAGGGGCTCAGCGCGTTGGCGGCCACGACGGCCGACATCGGCGAGTACCTGCGGTCCATCAGATCTGCGACCGTCTTCGGACTGGCCCCCGACTATCTGCGCCGCTTCGACACGAAACTCGGGGAAGTCGCCGTGGCGGAACGCCGGGTCGGCCACGCTCAGGCCCTGGTCGACCTCATCGTGAAATCCACCTCGCTGCTCCTGCTGATCTCCCTCGGATCGTTCGGCATGGTCCTCGTGTCCCGCGGAGCTGCCTCGGGAGCCGAGATCTCCGGCTTCCTCGGCGCGCTCGCGATCCTGCTCGCCCCCGCGGCGAGGTATGCCGACATGCTGCAGCAGGTGCAGCGGGCACGTGCTGCCGAAACGCGACTGGACGAACTGCCTGCGGACTCCTCGCGGCCCGAACGCCGTGACAGCGCCCTCGATGTGCCGCGGCCCGCTCCCTCGGTCGAGATCGAGCAGGCCGTCGTCTCAGCGAGTGAAGGCGTCGAGATAGGCCCGGTGTCCGTGCTGGCGAGGAAGGGGGAACTCGTGTGTCTCGTCGGCCCCAGCGGATCGGGGAAGACCACGCTGCTGTCGGCCATCGCCGGCTTCGCCCCACTTCGATCCGGACGCATCACGGTGGGGGGCCGCGAACTGGCCGACTGGTCACCCACGGACCTCTGGCGGAGCATCGCGTACGTGGAGCAGGGAACGCCGACCCTGGGGGCCACGATCCGCACGTTCCTCGCCCCGGGCGGACCCGGATCGGTGGATGACTCCACGCTGCTCGACCTGCTCACCGCGATCGGACTCGCCGATCGCCTCAGTGCCGAGGGGCTCAACACCCCCCTCGAACGGAGCGGTACCAGCCTGTCGGGCGGAGAACGGCAACGCCTGTCCATCGTTCGAGCCGTCGCCAGCGATCGGCCACTGCTGCTGCTCGACGAGCCCACCGCTCACCTGGACCCAGCCACCGAAGCCGCGGTGCTCGACATCATCGACCGGCAGCGCGACGACCGCGTCACGATCGTGGCGACGCACTCCTCGGCGTTCCTCGCCCGGGCGGATCGCGTTCTTCGCCTCGACGACCCATCGACCCGCCCCGATCTGGAGAGCGCGGTGCACTCGGTCCCCGAACGCGCCACCCCGATGACACGCGACGACGTCTGGCCGGCCACCGCGGCGGTCGATGGTGCCGGGGTCGCACCGAGGTCCGCGGCGAGGACGGACACGAGAGGCCTCGAGCAGTTGACGCCGTCCGGCAGCGGTGCGCGCAGCAGCGGCGCCGCCGGGTAGGTGCTGGATCGCTCAACGCCCTCAGGGCGGAGCCCCTGACCCGAGTCAGCGAGCCCGATCACGAAGTCGATCGATCCGATCACGTCGAGGCTGCCGAGCCGACACCCCGGATCGACGTTCCGCCGGTGAGCGGTCCGACGCGGCTCCCCCGATAGGACGTGAACCTATAACCCTGCGAATTGATCTTGACGTAGTTGATCAACGTTGGATATTGGCGAGCATTAGCTCTCACCAGCACGTATACCGTTGGGCGACGTTGGCTGCATGAGCTCGTCTCAGCACGTTTTCGATGAGTAAGCGATGCCTGTACGACAAGATTAATTGCACTGTCCGGCTTCGGTCTGCCCCAGCACGGCGCGTATGCCTACCCGCATGCTAGGCAGGTCGGCCAACTCTCGGACGGACGCCCCCGAATCGTATGGGCCAGTTCTTCGGGTCCGTGCGACACGTACGCAGCTGTGGCTTGTCGACCCAGGACTCCGGGCCAACGGGCCCGTGCGTGGCCAAGTACCTTTTTAGCGGTCACAGGGCCAACAGAGCGGTGACCGACTGCACCACAGCCACCAGCGAACGACCAAGGCCGGGGGCTCAGTGCCCGCCGTACTGACTCGGGGCGTCCAAGCAACGAACGACCGCCGCAGCAGTCACCCTGGCGCCGACCGCCACAGCCGACCCCTATCCGTCGCCGGATGGTGGCACCCGGCAAGTAGTAGGCGCCATCCTCCACAACTACCGTGCGCTCGGTGGTGCGGCGAGCGCGCTCGGGCTGCCGCTGACGGACGAGCGCGTCACCCCAGCTGTCTTCGGTCGCTACAGCCTGTTCCAGAACGGGGGGATCTACTGGACGCCGGGGGCAGGTGCACACGGAGTGCCTGGCGCCATCTGGGAGAAGTGGAGTTCACAGGGCTGGGGAACTCGTTCCTGGGCTTCCCGCTGACCAACGAGTCCGGCAAACCGTTTAAGTACGGGCGCTACAACCACTTCCAGGGCGGCTCGATCTACTGGTCTCCGCCACCGGAGCGCACAACATCGGCGGAGCGATTCGCGACCGTTGGGCACGGCTGGGCTGGGAGAACAGCGCACTCGGCTTCCCGGTCACCGACGAGTTCTCCATCCCCGGTGGTCGCGCCTAAGACTTCCAATGCGGATCGATTCAGTGGACCCCAAGCGGCGGCACTGTCGTCGTCGGCTGCGGCACCACTCCTCCAGTGAACGCGTACTACGACAACTGCACGGACGTCTGGAACACCAGAAACCGTCCGCTCCGCCGCGGGGAACCGGGATAAGGCGCCGAGGCTTGACCGCGACTACGACGGAATCGCCTGCGAGATCGACCCGCGCTAGCGGTCAACAGTGACAGTGCGGCACTGAGCCCCGTCATTACGGTGATGGGGCTCAGTGCCGTAAGGCTTAGCGCTGGACCATGCTGAGTGAGCAGCTACACGAGGGCCTCCGCCGGACACGGGGGTACCCGGCGGAGGCAGACCCGAGCGTAGGCGGCCTACTCGGCAGAAGCCTGCGTGTCCTCGATGACCATGTTCAGCCCGTTGTCGCCGACCGCCCTCCGCCGTCGAGCCGCTGCGCGTCGTCGCCGTGAGGGCGGTGCGGAGCAGTCGGAGGGAGCGCCGGAGGACGGTCGAGCCGACGACGCCCGCCGACGCCTCGCTCGCCTGCGCCACCTCCGACTTCGAGGCTGGCCGCATCGCGGTCGACGTCGAGGACGGCCCCGACCGGGCGGAGAACTACCCGCTCACGGCGGCGTCGGAGCTGCTCGACGGCGTTGGCGAGGCGCGGCCCGCGCAACGCCGGAGAACCAGTGCGACTCCGATCGCCGCGTTGACCCCGGAGACTGCTGGTGGGGCACATGCCAGTGCCATCCCATACTGATCTATCCGTTAGCAGGGTAGATTCGCCGCATGACAGGCGTCGGCGACATCCTCAGCGCGCCGATCGACCTTGTGAGCCTCTCCCCGCACCTGCTTGCCACACTGTCCGGTCTTTTGGCTGGGGCTTCCGCGACAGGCGTCGTCGGCAGAATCGTCGGGTTCTTTTCTGCTCGAAGGACGCACGAGGCGGAGCGACTGATCGCGGAGGCTCGAATAGAGCTACAGGCAAGAGCGCTTGACCGCTTAACGGCCTCACTTGAAGCTTATGGGCCGAACGAGCTTAGGAACTTCGAGGCCCATCGCCTAGACTCGGATATTGCACCAGAGATCCAAGATTGGCTGCTGAGTCGCCGATTCACAATAGCCAATCAACTGCAATCACCCCCCGAAGATGGCCCTGTCTATGGCGTCGCTAAAGACGGGGAGAAGACCTAGAGGTGACAGAGAGCAGGGAGCCGAAGCTTCCCGAAGCCGACATCAGCCCAGCCGTAGCGCTGACAGAGGCCGCAGTCACAGACGCTATCAACAAGGCAATGGCCGCCCCACCCACGCTATCCGGATGGGTCGTTGAAGCGCGGAGCGAACTGATTGCCAGGGGCGATGAATTCACGCGAAGTTTAGGCGTCACGGCGGTTCAGTTCGCCCGCGACCGACACGCGACGGTGGTCGACGTTGAGGACGTCCGCACGGCCGCCCGAAGCCTTTCGGAGCCACCAGACGCGTGGTCGGCTTGGCTGCTAGCCATTGCGAGCCTCCTCGGCGGGGCAGCAATCGCCGCCTTCGTCACTATTCTTGCAGCAGCTGAACCCCCTCCCCTGAGAGAGATCTGGTACGGAGTCATAGCGTTGTTGAGTGTTACCACCGGGGTTCTTCTGTATCGTGCCCGGCCCAAAAATGGCAAGTGACTCTCGTCAGCAATTGATAAGGGCTGACCTTTGCGCGGTCAGATCGCGATAAGCAAACCCAACCTGGCAGGCCGCACGGTTGACCGGGTCGACAGGCCCTCGGCGCACTCGCCTACCGAGTTCGCGCGAAGAACTCCTTGGATGAGATCCGAGCGACGCTCGACTCGTCGCTGCCCGAGTGGCAGCGGGCAGCGAACGAGGTGCTTCTCGAACTGCACCGCACGGTCGACGAAGAACGAACGGCAACGTCGCAGCCCGACGAGAGGAAGCGGCTACGCCGCCTGTTCTCTCAGCGCAACTAGGAAACAAGATCTTCGATGCCGAGCACTCACGGACCCCCGGCGGCTCCCGAGCGATTCCGCTCGTCACGTTGACTGCTGCTGCGCACGAGAACGCCCCCGTCTCCTGGGAGGCGGGGCCGTTCTGCGTTCACCCGCAATGGGAGCCTCGCTGCGACTCACAGCTCCTTGCCAGATGCTCGACCTACCGTCGTGATCGGCATCACACCAACCCAAGTTCAGACATGAGGAGATCACCATGTCGCAGCGCACTACCTCCGAGACCTGCCCCAAGTGCGGCGAGGCCGCCGCCGTCACCTGGAGTGGCGCCGACGCCTTCGGCTCAGCCGGACCGGTCCGGGAAGACGCGGTGGGCATCAACTGCCCCAACCGGTGTCAGTTCACGACCGGCGAGCTGGGTGGGCACTTCCCGAAGAAGCTCAACGGATGAGACCACAGGAGCCTGACCTAGAGCAGAGGCTGAGTCTCGTACCGTAGCGACACGCAGAGCTGCCGTACAGTTCCGTCATGAGCGAAGCCGAAGGTGACGCCTGGATGGATGCACTCGCCGACGAGACGCTAGACAGCGACAGCGACAGCGACAGCGACAGCGACAGCGACAGCGACAGCGACAGCGACAGCGACAGCGACAGCGACAG
>NZ_CANKUD010000005.1 GCF_947486615.1 uncultured Modestobacter sp. | reverse complement strand
ACCTACAACGAGACAACCGCCTGGCCCGACCTCACCGCCACCGCGGCTTGACCTCCAAGCCCATGGGATGTCTGACCCGGCGAGCCGGGGACTAGAGCCCCGCGAGGAGCTCCTGGACGTCGGCCGGGGTGGCGGCCACCGCTGCCGCGCCGGCCGTGGCCAGCTCGCCGGGCGGGGCCGGGCCCCAGCCGGCGCCGATGCAGGGCAGCCCGTGCACCCGCGCGCCCAGCACGTCGTGCGACCGGTCACCGATCAGCACCGGTCGTTCGCCGTCCGGGTGTGCGGCCAGCGCGGCGGCCACCACCTGCTCCTTGTGCCGCACCGCGCCGTCCAGCGTCGCGCCGTGCACGCTGGCGAACTGCGACAGCAGGCCGACGTGGGTGAGGATCCGCAGCGCGAACGGCTCGGGCTTGCTGGTCGCCACCGCCAGCGTGGCGCCGTCGGCCCGGAGACCAGCCAGCAGCTCCCGGATGCCGGGGTAGACCGGCGCCTCGAGCATCGCGGCGGGACCCGGCGGCTGACCCGGGGGCGCCCCGCCCGTGTAGTGCCGCCGGTAGACGGCCACCGCGCGGTCGACGTCGTCCCCGCGCAGGCCGAAGGCCGCGGCGAAGCCCCCCCACAGCGGCGGACCGACCATCGACCGCAGCTGGTCCTCGGTCGGCTCGGGCAGGCCGAGGTCGGCCACGGCGACCCGGATGGACGCCCAGATGCTCGGGGTCGAGTCGACCAGCGTGCCGTCGAGGTCGAACAGCACCAGCCGGCCGGCCCCTACCGGATCGCCCGTCGACCTGTTTATATGAAGCTTCAAGTAGTTCTCCTCCGGAGGGACCTCGCGATGACCCGCACCCAGCCCGTGCCCACCGCCACGCGTGAGACGCGATGACCCGCACCCAGCCCGTGCCCACCGCCACGCGTGAGACCGGATCGGTGCGCGCCGTCCAGGCCGCGGCCGTCGTGTCGGTGGTCGTGCTCCTCTGGCAGTTCGCCACCGCCGGGCAGGTGATGAGCGAGGCCGACGCGATGGACGCCCACGGTGCGGGGGCGATCGCGCTGCACGTGGTCGGCGCCCTGCTCGTGGTCGCCACGCTGCTGCACGCCCGCGCCGGCGGGGCGCGGTGGCCGGTGGTCGTGGCCGCCGCGGTCTTCGTCGCCGGCTTCGTGCAGGCCGCGATCGGCGACGCCGGGAACATGGCCGCCCACGTGCCCGGGTCGGTCGTCCTCGCCGTCGGCACGGTCTGGGTCACCGCCTGGGCGTTCCAGCGGCGCCCGGCGTCCTGAGCCGCTCGTCCAGCCAGGCCAGCGCCTCCTCAACGGTCGCCACGGTCGACACCCCCGCCGGCAGCGGTGGCCGGCGCACCAGCACCACCGGCAGGCCCAGCTCCCGGGCGGCGGTCAGCTTGGCCTCGGTCAGGTGCCCGCCGGAGTCCTTGGTGACGACGACGTCCACCTCGTGCTCGCGCATCAGCGCCAGCTCGTCGGCGACGCTGAACGGGCCGCGGTCCAGCAGCAGGGTCGCCCCGGCCGGCAGCGGCTCGTCCGGCGGGTCGACCGAGCGCACCAGCACCCGGCCCGCCAGCGCGGCGAACGCGCCGACCCCCTGCCGGCCGGTGGTGAGGAAGACGCTGCGGTGGCCGGCCACCGCCTGGGCCGCCGCGGCCAGCGAGTCGACATGTCGCCATGTGTCCCCGGGCTGCGGCGTCCAGCCCGGGCGCTGCAGTCGCAGCAGCGGGGTGCCGTGCGCGGCCGCGGCGACGGCCGCCGAGGCGGTGATCCGGGCGGCGAACGGGTGGGTGGCGTCGACCACGGCGCCCGGCCGGTGCTCCGCCAGCCAGGTGGCCAACCCGTCGGCCCCCCCGAACCCGCCGATCCGCACCTCTCCCACGGGCAGCACCGGGTCGGCGACCCGCCCTGCGAGCGAGGACAGCACGTCGACGTCCCGGTCGACCAGCGCGGCGGCCAGCCGGCGGGCCTCCCCCGTCCCGCCGAGCACCAGCACCTGACCGGTCACCGCGCGACCTCCCCGACCTCGAGTGGTGAGCTGTCCACGTCTCCTCGCCGGTGAGACGTCGACGGCCCACCACTCGACGGGGTCAGGGCCGGCACCGCCACCCGGCCCGGAGCAGGCACGATGGTGCCGTGAGCAGGGACGGCAGCGCGGGGCTGCGGCACGGCTGGACGACGGGCGCCTGCGCGACCGCGGCCACCACCGCCGCCTACACCGCGCTGCTCACCGGCGAGTTCCCCGACCCGGTGTCGATCGACCTGCCGGGCGACAAGCACCCGACCTTCGCCCTGGCCAAGGAGCACCTGGCCGACGGCGAGGCCGGCGCGAGCATCGTCAAGGACGCCGGCGACGACCCCGACGTCACCCACGGCGCGCTGGTCAGCGCCCGGGTCAGCCACGGCGCGCCCGGCAGCGGCGTGCTCTTCCGGGCCGGTGAGGGCGTCGGCACGGTGACCAAGCCCGGCCTGCCGCTGGCCGTGGGCGAGCCGGCGATCAACCCGATGCCCCGCCAGTTCATCCGCGAGCACGTGACCGCCGTGGCCCGCGAGTACGGCGGCACCGGCGACGTCGTCGTCGAGGTGTCGGTGGAGAACGGCGCCGAGCTGGCCCGGAAGACGTGGAACCCGCGGCTGGGCATCCTCGGCGGGCTGTCGATCCTGGGGACGACGGGGGTCGTCGTCCCCTACTCGTGCTCGTCCTGGATCGACTCGATCCGCCGCGGCATCGACGTGGCGCGCGCCGCGGGGCGGGAGCACGTTGCCGGCTGCACCGGGTCGACCAGCGAGCGGGTGGCGCAGGAGCTGCACGGCCTCCCCGAGGACGCGCTGCTGGACATGGGCGACTTCGCCGGCGCGGTGCTCAAGTACCTGCGCCGCCACCCCGTGCCTCGGCTGACCGTGGCCGGCGGCATCGGCAAGCTGGCCAAGCTGGCCGAGGGCCACCTCGACCTGCACTCGGCCCGGTCGCAGGTCTCCTTCGCCGCGCTCGCCACCCTGGTCACCGAGGCCGGTGGCAGCCCTGAGCTCGTCGACGGCGTGCGGACGGCGAACACCGCGCTGGACGCGCTGCAGCAGTGCACCGCCGCGGGCCTCCCGCTGGGCGACCTGGTCGCCGCCGGCGCCCGCCGGACGGCGGAGGGCGTGCTCCGCGAGGCGCCCGTCCAGGTCGACGTCGTGGTGATCGACCGCGCCGGCACCATCGTCGGCCGCGCCTGAAAGGACCCCCTTCTCCCCACCCCTCGCAAGCTCGGGGCGGTACCCGGAAGGGGGCCGCATCAGCGCTGGCGCGTCGTCGAGTAGAGGTGGCTGTCCAGGAACTGCTCGGCGGCCAGCACCCGGCCGACGACGACCACCGCCGTCCGCCGCACCCCGGCGTCGGCGACCTGCTGGGCGATGTCGGCGAGCGTGCCGCGCAGCACCAGCTCGTCGTCCCGACTGGCCTTGGCGACCACCGCCACCGGGCAGTCCGCGCCGTAGTGGGCGGCCAGCTCCGGGGCGAGGACGTCCATCCGCTGCACGGCCAGGTGCAGCACCAGGGTCGCGCCGGTCGCCGCGTAGGCGGCGAGGGTCTCCCCCGGCGGCATCGGCGTCGACCGCGCCGACGTCCGGGTCAGCACGACGGTCTGCGCCACCCCCGGCACGGTCAGCTCCCGCTTCAGCGACGCGGCCGCCGCGGCGAACGCCGGCACCCCGGGGACGACGTCGTAGGGCACCCCGGCCGCGTCGAGCCGGCGCATCTGCTCGGCCATCGCGCTGTACACCGAGGGGTCGCCGGAGTGCAGCCGGGCGACGTCCAGGCCGGCCTCGTGCGCGGCGACCAGCAGGTGCGTGATCTGGTCCAGGTCCAGGTCGGCGGTGTCGACCAGCCGGGCACCGGAAGGTGCGGTGTCCAGCAGCTCGCGCGGCACCAGCGCGCCGGCGTAGAGGCAGACCAGGGACGACGCGATCAGCCGCGCGGCCCGCACGGTGACCAGGTCGGCGGCCCCCGGGCCGGCGCCGATGAAGTGGACGGTCATCGCAGATCTCCCGTCCGTGATCGCGCGGAGGTGCAGTCGGTCATCGGGTGACGCTCCAGATGGTGACGGGCATGGCGGGCTTCCAGCCGGTGAAGCCGCCGACCGGCTGGGCGTGCGCGACCGACAGCCGGGTCAGCGTGCCGCCGCAGCGGCCGTGCCACTCGGCGAGCACCGCCTCGCTCTCCAGCGTCACCGCGTTCACCACCAGCCGGCCGCCGGGCGGCAGCGCGGCCCAGACGGTGTCCAGCAGCAGCGGGGTGGTCGCGCCGCCCCCGACGAAGACGGCGTCCGGCGTGGGGAGGTCGACCAGCGCCTCGGGCGCCGAGCCGGTGACCACCTGAAGGCCGGGGACGCCGAGCCGGTCGGCGTTGCGGGCGATCCGCGCCGCGCGCTCGGGGTCGGCCTCCACCGCGACCGCCCGGCAGGCCGGGTGCACCCGCATCCACTCGATGCCGATCGAGCCGGCCCCGGCCCCGACGTCCCAGAGCAGCTGACCGGGCAGCGGGGCCAGCCGGGCCAGCGTCACCGCCCGGACGTCGCGCTTGGTCAGCTGGCCGTCGGACTCGAAGGCGTCGTCCGGCAGGCCCGGGACGGTGGGCAGCGGCACGGTGCCCGGGTCGGCGACGACCTCGACGGCGGTGACCACCAGCGGGTCGGTCTCCGGGTGCGGCCAGCCGGCCGCGGTGCCGGTGAACCGCTGCTCCCCCGTGCCGCCGAGCTGGGCCAGGGCGGTGAGCCGGCTGGCGCCGTGGCCGGAGCCGGCGAGCAGCGCGGCGAGGTCGGCGGGGGTGCGGGTGTCCGAGCCGAGCACCAGCAGCCGCCGGCCAGGGGTGGCGTGCGGCAGGACCAGCGAGACCGGCCGGCCGACCACCGTGACGACGGTGGTGTCCTCCACCGCCCAGCCCAGCCGGGCGCAGGCCAGCGTGAGCGACGACGGGTGCGGCACCACCCGGACGGCGTCCGCGCCGAACAGCCGCACCAGCGAGGTGCCGACGCCGGAGAGCATCGGGTCGCCGCTGGCCAGCACCACCACCCGCCGGCCGGGGTGGTCGGCGGGCAGCGCGGCGAGCGCGGGGGCCATCGGCGAGGGCCACGGCACCCGCTCGGCGGTGACCTCGCCGGGGACCAGCGCTAGCTGCCGGGCGCTGCCGCGCAGCACCTCGGCGGCCGCGATCGCCCGCCGGGCGGCCGGGGACAGCCCGTCCCACCCGTCGGCGCCGACGCCGACCACGGTCAGGTCGCGCCCGCTCCCGGCGGGAGTCGCCTCGGCCGCTCCCTCGGGCGGCGTCCCGCGTCCCTCGGACGTCGTCACGCGGGCAGGTCGCCCTCGGGGCCGGCCGCCTCGGCGAGCAGCCGCTCACGCACGTCCGCCGGCAGCCGGTCGACGTAGACGGTGCCGTCGAGGTGGTCGACCTCGTGCTGCAGGCAGCGGGCGGCCATCCCGGTCGCCTCGATCGCGGTCGGCTCGCCCTGCAGGTCGACCCCGTCCACCCGGGCGCGGAAGGCCCGTTCCAGCTCGGCGTAGGGGCCGGGGACGGACAGACAGCCCTCCTCGGTCACCTCGACCGCCGGCTCGTCGCCCACCGGTTCGAGCAGGGTGAGCACCGGGTTGATCACGTAGCCGACGACGTCCTCCCCGTCGGCGTCCGGGCAGTCGATGACGAAGATGCGCGCGTCCACGCCGATCTGGTTGGCGGCCAGCCCGACCCCGTCGGCGGCGGTCATGCTGGCGAACATGTCCAGCACGAGGTGCCGCAGCGGGCGGTCGAACTCGGTGACCGGGGCGCACGCACGGTGCAGCACGGGGTTGCTGCCGTAGGTGACGATCGGCCGGGCGACGCCGTCGTAACGGCCGGGCAGGCGCATGACCGTCGATCCTAGGGACAGCCGCCGGCCGCGCCTCCCTACAGTGGCCGCCGATGTCCTCTGCCCGTGCGCTGCTCCCCACGGCGAGCACCGCGGCCGCCGCCGGCCTCGCCCTGGGAGCCGCGGCCGACCTGCTGTTCGCCGACCCCCGTCGCGGCCACCCGGTCGCCGGGTTCGGGCAGGCCGCCGCCGCGCTGGAGCGGCGCATGTGGCGCGACTCCCGCGCCGCGGGGGTCGCCTATGCCGGCCTCTGCGTCGCAGCGGCGGTCGGGACCGGTACGGCGGCGTCCCGGTTGACCGCCCGGCACCCGGTGGCCCGGACGGCGGCGACCGCGCTGGCCACCTGGGCGGTGCTCGGCGGCACCTCGCTGGGCCGCGCCGCGGACACCATGGCGCAGCACCTGGACGCCGGTGACCTGCCCGCCGCCCGCCGGCACCTGTCCACCCTCGCCGGCCGCGACCCGAGCGGGCTGGGCGAGCCGGAGCTGGTGCGGGCCACCGTCGAGTCGGTCGCGGAGAACACCTCCGACGCCGCGGTCGCCCCGCTGTTCTGGGGCGCGGTCGCCGGGCTGCCCGGGCTGCTGGGCTACCGGGCGGCGAACACCTTGGACGCGATGGTCGGGTACCGGTCGGCCCGCTACGCGCGCTTCGGCTGGGCCGCCGCCCGTCTCGACGACGTCGTCAACTGGGTGCCCGCCCGCCTCACCGCCGCGCTCACCGTCGTGACGGCGCCGCTGGCCGGGGGCTCGGCGGGAGCGGCCTGGCGGGTGTGGCGCCGGGACGGCGCCGCGCACCCCAGCCCCAACGCCGGCCGCTGCGAGGCGGCGCTGGCCGGTGCGCTGGGGCTGCGGCTGGGCGGCCGCAACGTCTACGGCGCCCGGGTGGAGGAGCGCCCGACGCTCGGCGACGGCCGCCCACCGGCGCGGGGCGACGTCGGGCGGGCGGTGCGGCTGTCCCGGACGGTGTGGGCCGGCGCCGCCGTCCTGGCCGTACTGAGCCGGCTGCCCCGCCGTCCGTGACCGGGGGGACCGTCACCGGGCGCTGACACGTCGTCACCACCCGTTGAGAGAGACGTGACGACATCCCGACGACGTGTGTACGGAACGGAGTTGGGCGGTACGTTGCCCCTGTTGGAAGCGATGGGCCCCGCGGGGCCCATCGGGGCGTCGGTCGAATACCCGGCACGCCGCCCCCACCGACTACACAGCGGTGCGCTTGCAGAGAAAGCGGTCGATAGCGATGTCCGTCACCTCAGCCCCTTCCCGCCACCTCACGCACGTGGCCGCCGGCCCCGGCCGTTCCGCCACACACGGCGCCGCCGGCCGCTTCCGCGGCGACCTGAGCACCGAGCAGTGGTGGTGGTCTCCGGAGCTGCACGCCCTCCTGGAGTCCACGCCCGGTTCGCTCAGGCCATCGGTCAAGGCGCTGCTCTCCGCCGTCCACCCCGACGACCGGGCCGCCGTCCAGGAGGCCCTGCTCACCGCGAGCGAGACCGGGTCACCGTTCACCCGGCAGCACCGGGTGGTGCGGGCCGACGGCTCCAGCCACCCGGTCCTGCTGGTCTGCGAGCCCGAGGTCGGCCTCCACGGCTCGGTCACCGCCCTGACCGGGCTGGTGCTCGACCTGACCGACAGCCGGCCGGGCGCCGGTGAGCAGCTGCGCCACCTGGAGACCGAGGTGGAGCAGCTGCGCAGCGCCATGGCCAGCCGGGCCTCGATCGAGCAGGCCAAGGGCATCCTCATGCTCCTGATGGGCTGCGGCGACCAGGTCGCCTTCGACCTTCTGGCGCACATCTCCAGCCACACCCACCGCAAGGTGCGCGAGGTGGCCGTCGCGATCGTCGAGTCGGCCAGCGGCCGGTCGCCGTTGCCGGACGACGTGCGCGAGATCCTGCACGACGCCTGCCCCCCGGCGCGCAGCACGGTCTGACGCACCCGCCCTCCCCGCTCCGGCGCGCACAGGAGAGGATGCCGGGATCGCCCGGCGCCTGCGCGCGGCCGGGCCGGGACGAGGGAGGGGGACGGCGGCGGTGTTCTACCTGCTCGTGCGGTTCGTGCTGCGGCCGCTGGTCTTCGTGGTCTTCCGGCCCACGGTCGTCGGCCGGGAGAACGTGCCGCTGACCGGCCCGGTGATCCTGGCCAGCAACCACCTGTCGTTCATCGACAGCATCGGCATCCCGCTGGTCGCCCCGCGCAAGGTCGCCTACCTGGCGAAGGCCGAGTACTGGCAGGGCACCGGCTTCAGCGGCTGGGTCTCCCGCACGCTGTTCACCGCCCTCGGCGCGCTGCCGGTCGAGCGGGAGGCGTCCCGCGCGGCGCAGGCCGCGCTGGACACCGCGATGGAGGTGCTCCGGGCCGGTGGCGCGTTCGGCATCTACCCGGAGGGCACCCGTTCCCGCGACGGCCGGCTGGCCCGCGGCAAGACCGGGGTCGCCTGGCTCGCGCTGACCGCCGACTGCCCGGTCGTCCCGGTCGCCGTCCGGGGCACCGACAAGGTGCAGCCGGTCGGCGCGCGGTGGCCCCGGCCGCAGCGGGTCTCGGTGACCTTCGGCGAGCCGCTGACCTTCCCCGAGCACCGCGGGCTGGCCGGCAAGGGCAAGGCCCGGCGCGAGGTCACCGACCAGGTGATGGAGGCGATCGCCGAGCTCTCCGGCCAGGAGAAGGCCGGCTGGGGCAACACCCCGACCGCCGCGTGACCCGATGAGTGGCGCCCTCCTGGTCGCCGGCACGACCTCCGACGCCGGCAAGTCGGTGGTCACCGCCGGCATCTGCCGCTGGCTGGTGCGCCAGGGCGTCTCGGTGGCGCCGTTCAAGGCGCAGAACATGAGCAACAACTCCATGGTCACCGCGGACGGCGCGGAGATCGGCCGGGCGCAGGTGATGCAGGCCGCGGCCGCCCGGGTCGAGCCCGAGGCCGCGATGAACCCGGTGCTGCTCAAGCCGGGCGGGGAGAACGCCAGCCAGGTCGTCGTCCTCGGCAAGCCGGTCGCCGACGTGACGGCGCTGTCCTACCGGCCGATGAAGGCGGCGCTGCTGGAGCAGGCGCTGGCCTGCCTGGCCGACCTCCGCTCCCGGTTCGACGTGGTGGTCTGCGAGGGGGCCGGCTCCCCCACCGAGATCAACCTGCGGGCCGACGACATCGCCAACATGGGGCTGGCCACCGCCGCACAGCTGCCGGTGGTCGTGGTCGGCGACATCGACCGCGGCGGGGTGTTCGCCGCCCTCTACGGCACGGTCGCGCTCATGCCGCCGGCCGACCAGGCGCTGGTGGCCGGGTTCCTGGTCAACAAGTTCCGCGGCGACGCCCGGCTGCTCGCCCCCGGGCTCGACCAGCTGGCGGCGCTCACCGGCCGGCCGACGCTGGGCGTGCTGCCCTGGCGCACCGGCCTGGAGCTGGACGTCGAGGACTCCCTCGGCGTCGACGTCCAGCGGGCACCCGCCGGCCCGCCGCACGGCGAGGACGTGCTCCGGGTGTCGGTCGCCCGGCTCCCCCGGCTGTCCAACTTCACCGACCTGGACGCGCTGGCCGGCGAGCCGGGCGTGCTGCTGCGCTACGCCACCCGGCCCGAAGAGCTGGCCGACGCCGACCTGGTGGTGCTGCCCGGCACCCGCTCGACCGTGGCCGACCTGCGCTGGCTGCGGGAGACCGGGCTGGCCGACGCCGTCTCCCGCCGCGCCGCGGAGGGCCGGCCGGTGCTCGGCATCTGCGGCGGCCACCAGATGCTCGCCCGCACGATCAGCGACGACGTGGAGTCCCGGGCCGGCGTCGTCCCCGGGCTGGGCCTGCTGCCCACCGACGTCACGTTCGCCCGGGACAAGACCCTCGGCCGGCCGGCCGGGACGGCGCTCGGCCAGCCGGTGCGCGGCTACGAGATCCACCACGGCATCGCGGTCGTCGACGACGGCGCCGAGCCGTTCCTGGACGGCGCCCGGGCCGGCGCGGTCTTCGGGACGACGTGGCACGGTGCACTGGAGTCCGACGGGTTCCGCCGGGCCTTCCTCACCGAGGTCGCCCGGATCGCCGGCCGCCGCTTCGTGGTCGCACCGGACACCGACTTCGCCGCGGTCCGGGAGGCCCGGCTGGACGTCCTCGGTGACCTGATCGAAGAGCACGCCGATACCGACGCGCTGTGGCGGCTGGTGGAGTCCGGCCCGCCGGCCGGGCTGCCGGTGCTGGCGAGCGGGCTCAGCCCGCGCTGACCCGGGCCCGGACGTCGTCCGGGAGCATGCACTGGGAGCCTTGACCGGCGCGTTCCTGCAGTGCTGCGGCGGGATCGCCCGGCATCCTCTGTGTCGTGAGGATGGCGTTCGGCCCACGGCCCAGCGGCCGTACGGGATGAGCAGACCGATCACCGGGCTGCCCCGTCGACGGGTACTTCCGGGCCTGGTGCTCGTGTTGCTGGCCGCGGTGGTGACCGTGGGCGCGCTCGCGATCGCCTGGGCACCGGCGATCGGAGATGGCCGCAGCCAGGTCTGCCTCGACCGCGGCGCGCCGTATGCCCCGCCCTACGAGAGCTGGGGCGTCGAGCCTGCAGGGTCCTGGCTTCCGCTGGGGGTCGCCTGCACCTGGACGGACCCGACCACCGGCAACGTCATCCGCCAGGATCCGGCCTGGACGCCGACGGTCCTGGCCGGAGCGAGCTTCGTGTCCGGACTGGCGTGGGTCGCAGCCGTCGGCTGGCGCAGCCGTCGGCATCCAGCCACGGCCTGACGGACTGCAGGCCGCTACGCCGCCCCGGCAGTGCCCCGCTGCCGAGTCACGCACAGCGCACCACCCTGCTGCCGAGCTCAGCCCGCGCTGACCCGCGCCCGGACGTCGTCCGGCCAGGGTGCCGGGCGGCCGTCGGCGGTGGCCACGTAGGTGGTGCGCACGGTGCAGCAGACCCGCTCGCCCACCCGCACGGTGAACAGCACGGTGAGGCTGGTGCGGCCCAGCTGCTCCAGCTCGGCGTCCACGACCACGGTGTCGCCGTACCGGACAGAGGAGACCCAGTCCAGGGCACTGGCCTTGACGTAGTACTCGAGCCCCCAGGCGTCCAGCGCGCCGTAGGGCAAGCCGATCCCGGCCCACCAGGCGTTCAGCGCCTCGTCGGCCCAGGTCAGGTAGTGGGCGTTGAACGCGACGCCCTGCTGGTCGCACTCGGCGAATCGGACGGGAGCACTCCAGACCTCGGGCACGAGGGGGCAGGCTACCCAGCGGCAGCTACCGTCGTAGCAGTGACCGTCGCCGACGCCGCCGCCCCTGCCGACCGAGAGGTGCTGGCCGGCTACCGCGCGCCCAGCCAGCTGGTGCTGGACAAGGAGATCGACCGGATCGACCGGCACTGTGCCGCGTTCATCGGGCTCTCCCCCTTCGCCACGCTCTCCACCGCCAGCGCCGAGGGCTGGCCGGAGGTCAGCCCTCGCGGCGGCGACCCGGGCTTCGTGCACGTGCTCGACGAGCATCGCCTCGCGCTGCCCGACCGCACCGGCAACAACCGCGTCGACAGCCTGCGCAACCTCACCGAGAACCCGCGGGCCGCGCTGCTGTTCTTCGTGCCCGGCGCGGAGGAGACGCTCAAGGTCTTCGGGACGACGTCGCTGGTCGGCCCGGACGACCTGGGCGTCGACCTGACCGAGTTCGGCCGGGCGCCGAGGTCGGTGCTGGTCGTGCAGGTGCAGCGGGCCTACTTCCAGTGCGGCAAGGCGGTCATGCGCTCCGGCCTCTGGGACGCGGCCACCCACGTGGACCGCTCGACCATGACGCCGTTCGGCGAGGTGCTGCGGGAGCACTGCCGGCTGGACACCCCGCTGCCCGACGACGCGACGATCCGCGCGGAGCTCGCCCAGGAGCTCTAGGGCGCAGCGGCGTCGGTCGCCGCACCGCCTGCCTCCCTCGGACTCACGATCTGGTGACGGGGGGTGCCGGCGAGGACCGGCGATGACCACACTCACCGCGTGCGCGCCCGGACTGGACTAATGATGCTGCCGCTGATCGCGGCCATCGGCGGTTGCGCAGCCGGCGTGGGCGGGGATGCCGCCTCGTGTGTCGGTCCGCAAGTGTCCGTCTCCTCGGCCACCGCCTCCCCGGGCGAGACGGTGACCGTCTCCGGCGAGTGGCTCCACTCCGGCTGCGACGACGGCAGCGGCGAGGACGAGGAGCCCTACACCGATGCGGCAGTCCTCTTCCTCCAGGCCGACCGGTCGATCGAGCTCGCGCGCGTCGACGCCACCGGCGACCGGTCGACGGCGACCGTCGACGTCATTGTCCCCGCCGACGCACCGCCCGGCGCTGCAGCGTTCGCCATCGCGATCACGGACGGTTCGTGCCCTCCCGCTGCGCCCGTCACGATCCACGGCACCGGAACGACGGCGGCACCGTTGGCCGGCACAGCGTCGCTGTGCGGCCGCTGGCCGACGGCGACGATCGACTAGCGCAGCTCCCCGGGGAGCAGGCTGTAGATCAGGCTGTCTCGGCGGGCTCCCTTGAACGGTACGTAGGAGCGGAGGAGCCCCTCGCAGGTGAATCCGCAGCGATCGGCAACGTGCTGCGACGCTTCGTTGTCGGGTCCGCAGGTCAGCTCCAGCCGGGCTAGTCCCAGCTCGGCGAAGGCCCACCGGGCGATCACGCGTACTGCGTGCGTCACAACACCTCGGCCACGGGCCTCGTGGGCGAGCCAGTACCCGATCGCGGCACGCCCCTGATCGAGGTGGACGTCGTACAGCGAGATGCCGCCGAAGACCGTGTCCTGGTCCGATGGGTCGACCAGCGCGAGCGTGAGCATGTCGCCCTGCCTCTGGAACTGCTCCTGCTCACTGAAGTAGTTGCGCGCGTCAGCATCGGTGAAGGGAGCAGTGCGCCATGAGAACTGCTGCATGGTCGGGTCACTGAAGGCCCGCACCATGCTCGGCAGGTCGGTCTCTCGCCACGGGCGCAGCCTGACCGCGGCGTCAGCCAGGGGCGGGTCGGGGAAGAAGAGCTCGGCCATGCCGAGATGATCCCTTCGCGGGAACTACGTTGCTGGGATGGATCACCTGGCTGATGTGGGCTGGCTCTTCGGGCTGCGCGAGCGGCCGCGGCCGTCGGCCAGGACTGGGCGGGGCGGGGCGGGGCGGGGCGTCACGCTGCATGATCGTGAAGAGTCGGGCGGAGCAGCCACAGACGTGAGGGGCGACTGCTATCCCTTCACCGGCACCGCCGTGTTCAGCAACGCATCTGAGCAGCAAGAGAAGGCGCGGGCAGTCCTCTCCGCCTAGGGCGCTCGCCGACGAGCTGGCGCCTCTGGAGTTCTCACCGCCTGACCCGTCGGCGTCCTGTTGGCCTTGGCTCAGCAGCCCTCAGCCGGAAGGCGGCTCCAGGGCTCAGGCGACTGGGAAGCGGCCCAGCGTCGGTAGTCGGCCGGTACCGGCACGTCGAACCGTGCGCAGAGGGCCGACACGTCTGCCCAGTCGAGATCGTCGACGGGGTAGCCGGTGTGGAACTGGACCAGCCATTCCGGGCTGATGCAGGACACTGACCGACCGGCGACAGCGCCGCGGCCAGTCAAGGCGGCAGCCGGGTACTGCTCACCATCCTCGAGCGGCCCGTAGTTGCCATTCCCGTCGTCGTCCAGGACGACGACGTGGACATCGATCCGATGACCTGCGCCGGAGGCCAGTACGAAGTTCCAGGGACGCTCCCGGTCCCGGTCCACTCGCCGGTGACCACGTGCGACCAAGAGGTCTTCCAGTGCCTGAAGATGGCTTTGCTCCACCACGATGTCCAGGTCCGCGTGCGCTCGGGTCTGCCGCCCCAGTAGTGCGTCGACTCCCCAACCTCCATCCAGCCAGATCGGAGCCCCGACGCACGCCGCCAGCTCCAGGAAGGCGACGACATCCTCGGCCTCCATCGACGGGTGCTCACACTTCGGGGCTGTCCGACGCACGTCCTCAGTGTCTGAACTCGTTCGACTCGAGCAACTCGCGTTGCCGCAGACCCACTGCGTTGGGACCGCCGATCGAAGGCCCACTTCATCCGCCCTACCGGTGCTCGGCCATTCACGGGCCGATGACGGTCAGCGGCACGTGGCGCTACGCGCCATCCACGAGCGTGCGGCACATCGACCTGACGCGGTGCCCCTCACTCCGCGTCCACTTGTCCTTGCTCATCACCGACGCCGGCCGTCCACCAGGCGGGTCGGACGCAACGGCGAGCCTCCGCGAACCGTACGGTGACCGCCCATGAGCACCACCGGGCCGCCCGACCCCGTTGAGCCCACGGGCGGTGGGCCCGCCCTTCCGGCCAACGGAGGCAAGCCGCGCAGGAAGGGATCCCTGCTGCGCGAACTGCCGGTGCTGCTCGTCAGCGCCTTCGTGCTCGCGCTGCTGGTGAAGACCTTCGTCGTCCAGCCGTTCTTCATCCCCTCCGGGTCGATGGAGCAGACCCTGCACGGTTGCCCGGGATGCACCGGAGACCGTGTGCTGGTCGACAAGGTCCCCTACTGGTTCGGGCAGCCGGAGCCCGGCGACATCGTCGTCTTCCAGGGACCGGACACCTGGCCGTCGCAGTCGACCGCCGACGAGCCGGGGAACTGGGTGTCCCGCGGGCTGCTGACAGTGGGCCGCGCGGTGGGCCTCGCCCCGCCGGGCGCCGACGACTACGTCAAGCGGGTCATCGCCGTCGGCGGGCAGACCGTGCAGTGCTGTGACGACCGGGGCCGGGTGACCGTGGACGGCGAGCCCCTGGACGAGCCCTACGTCCACGAGGACTCTCCGCTGGGCGGTGGCGGGTGCAACGGCCGGGAGTTCGGCCCGGTCCCCGTTCCCGAAGGGCGGCTGTGGGTGATGGGTGACCACCGGTCGAACTCCGCGGACTCACGCTGTCACGTGCAGGACCAGTACTCGGGCACCATCGCCGTCGACGACGTCATCGGCAAGGCCGCGCTCACCGTCTGGCCGCTGGACCGGATCGGCGTGCTGCACTCCCCCGACATCCAGGGCCGCGACTAGCCTCCGACCACCTCGACGAGGAGAGCTCATGACCACGCCCGCACTGCCTGACGACCCGACCGGCCTGCGGATGGACGTCTTCGCCGACGATGACCCGTCCGCGGTGGTGCCCACGGGGGTCGGCGACCTGGCCCTGCTGGTCGACGGCTGGATGGAGAGCCGCTCACCCGAGGGCGGCCGGGGCGCGCACCTGGCGATACGGCAGGCCCGGCAGGCCGATGCCGCGCCACTCGTCGTCCACGTCAGCCAGGTCCCGGCCCTCGTCGCGACTCTCGCCGAGGTCTCCCTGCGGCTGACCCAGCTCTGGGAGCGTGACGGCCGGGCGTACTGGGCCGGGCAACCAGCGCCGGGCGGGACCGGGCCACAGGACCCTGGACCGCACACCGCCGAGCCCCGGCCGACTCCCGAGTCCGAGGCTGAACGGGACGAAGCCCGCCGTGTCCGCCGCCGGCTCAAGGCCGAGGTGATGGAGCGCGTCCACGCGCGGGCTCCCGAGGTGCTGGCCACGTTCCTCGAGGCCGAGGACGACGACCAGGTGGCGAGCGCACTGGCGCCGCTGCTGGACGTACCGCTGGAGATGGCCACGGACATCGCGCGCCACCTGCAGTTCCGGGAGTTGACCAGGGCTGCCCGCTCGGCCCACAGCGCGCCCCGCGCCTGACGGTCTGCACGGTCGGGCGCCCGCCGGCGAGCCGCCCCGGGCAGGCGCTCGAGCCGCAGGGGCGGGCGTCAGGTGGTGCGGTGTTCCCGTTCGGCCTTGCGGTCGGCCACCGCGCGCTGGGCCAGCAGCCGCCGGCGCTCGTTGCGGCGGCGGCGCTCCGGCGTCCGGTAGCGGGCGTCCTCCACCAGCTGCCAGGCCGCCAGCGCGCTCGCCCGCACGACCGGCGACACCAAGGCCTCGGCCGGGTTGACCGGCTGCACTGTGGTCATCTCAGACCCTCTCCCCCGTGGCGGACCGGTGGGCGGGCCGCCGGTACAAGTGTGGCCCCGCAACCGTCGTCCGACCCATCGTTGTGACCGGTTCGTCCCCTGTCGCGCACCATCAGTCACCAGAATCACACGCGTGTCGTTCCGCAGGTAGCGGACCCGCTGGGCGGCTCGCCCGCTCCCGGCGTGTCCCGCCCGGGCGCGCCGGGAGGGTCATCGCCTAGCGTGCCGGGGGTGGCGGGCAGCAGCTGGCGCAGGGCACTCGGTCGACTGGCGGACGTCGTCCGCTCGAACAGCACCCGGAGGCAGGGTGGCGGTGCTCCGACACCGCCGGTCACCTCGTGGGTCGGCGCACCGGCCGACCTCGCCCCGTGGACCGACGCGGCGCACGACGCCGGCGTGCCCGAGCGCGCGACGCTCCCCCCGGCGGCCCCGCCGCGCCGCGGCTCGGGTCAGGCCACCGAGTTCCACGGCCCGCTGAACATCGACTACGCCCCCCGGGACGACGCCCACCCCGACCCCGGGGAGATCGTCTGGGCCTGGGTGCCCTTCGAGGAGGGCGACGGCCGGGGCAAGGACCGGCCGGTGCTGATCGTCGGCCGGGACGGCACCGGCCTGCTCGGGCTGATGCTCAGCAGCAAGGACCACGACCTGGACGCCGCCGACGAGGCCCGGCACGGGCGGCACTGGGTGGACGTGGGCACCGGCGGCTGGGACCGCCGGGGCCGGCCCAGCGAGGTGCGGGTGGACCGCGTGCTGCGGATCGACCCGGACGACGTCCGGCGGGAGGGCGCGGCCCTGGACCGGCGCCAGTTCGACGCGGTCGCCGAGGGAGTGCGCCGCTTCCGCGGCTGACCCGGCGCGTCAGTCCTGCGGGTCGTCGTCCCGCTGGGTGCGCGGGCGCAGGTGGTAGACGCCGGCCGAGCCGGTCAGCGGCTGCAGGTCGTACCGGTGCACCACCTTGGGCCCGCCGTGCAGGTGCACGTGGGTGATCGTCGGCAGCGGCTCACCGTGCCGTGCCTCGCGGATCTCCACCCGGCCGTCCAGCGGCCCGCCCACGAACAGCAGCACGGCACCCTCGTCCTCCGCGGTGCCGGTGGCGGTGGCGGTGGGGTCGTCCTCGGTCAGCGCGGTCCTCCTCGGTCGGTGCCAGTGCCCCGCCGGGTGGCGGCCCCGACCAGGGTAGGCACCGATGGGCTGCGCGTCCCGTGTCGCGGACGGTCAACCGCCGGCGATCGGGCGTGATCCGTGCCGCGTCCAGACCTCGTGGCCGGCCGCCGAGGCGGCCGCCAGCAGCGGCACGAACAGCAGCGCACCGGCCAGGCCCCACAGCAGGCCACCGGCAGTCACCGCGATCAGCACCATGGCCGCGTTGATCGGCAGCCGGCGCTTCATCACGTACGGCTCGATCACGTCGTTGCCGATCTGCTGGACGAGCACGACCAGCCCGAGCACGAGAGCGGCGGTGCCGAGCCCCTCGGCGCCGTAGGCGACCAGGACGGCCAGCGCCCCGGCCACGAACGCGCCGATCGTGGGGACGTAGGAGGCCAGGAACTGCAGGACGGCGAGGGTCAGCGCCAGCGGGACGCCGAGCAGCAGCAGGCCGAGCCCGATGCCCACCGCGTCGAACAGTGCGACGAGGGTCAGCCCGCGGACGTAGGCGCCCACCGTCTGCCATGCCGCCCGGCCGCCGGCGTCGACGTCCTCGCGGAGCCGGCCGCCGAACTTCCCGAGCA
Source organism: uncultured Modestobacter sp. (assembly GCF_947486615.1). Taxonomy (GTDB): domain Bacteria; phylum Actinomycetota; class Actinomycetes; order Mycobacteriales; family Geodermatophilaceae; genus Modestobacter. The sequence continues at coordinate 274,726 of NZ_CANKUD010000005.1, read as the reverse complement.
CCCACTGCCACATCCCCGGGCCGCTGCTCAGGAACAGGAACGCCAGGGCCAGGGCGAGGAAGACCGCGAGCACCACCTCGAGGACCGTCTGGGCCGGACCGATCAGCGCGCCGATGCCCGACCCACCTCCTCCCCCGCTGCCCGCCAGGTCACCGAGGGAGGGCATCGAGACGCCGAGCTGCTCCGACAGCTGGGTGGAGACCCGGTCCAGGGCGTCGCGGAGCTGGGGCAGCTGGGAGGCGATCCGGGCGGCCAGGCCGAGGCCCACGCCGACCACCACCACCAGGAGCAGCAGCACGGCGGCACCTGCGGACAGCCACCGCGGGACGCCTCGACGGCTCGCCCACTGCACCGCCGGCGCGCCCACCCCGGCGAGCAGCAGCGCGGTCAGCACGGCGACCAGCACCAGGGTGAGCTGCACGGCCAGGCCGGCGAGCAGCCAGAGCAGGACGGCGAGCACGAGCAGCCGCCCGCCGACGGCGGCGGCGCGCACCAGCCAGTCCGGGGCCGCGCGGGCGTCGAGGTCGGGTCGGGGCTCCTCAGCTGCCATGCCCTCAGGGATGCCACGCCGGCGCGACCTGACACATGGCATCTGTGTGTCAGGTCGACGCGCTAAGAGCGTTGGCCCCGGCCCAGCCAGCGGGCCAGCAGCGGTGCGGTGAACAGCATCACGAACAGCCGCAGCACCTGGACGGCGAGCACGAAGGTGGCGTCGGCGCCGCTGCCGGTCGCGGTGGCCAGCACTGCGTAGAGGCCGCCCGGGGTGGTCGCCAGGTAGCCGTCCAGCAGCGTCACCCCGGCGGTGCGGGAGAGCAGGACGCCCAGCCCGGCACAGGCGACCACCGCGGCCACGATCAGCAGCAGTGCCAGTGGCAGCGCCCGGCCGACCAGCGCCAGGCTCGAGCGGGTGAAGCCCAGCCCGACCTGCAGCCCGATGGCGAGGAACCCGGCAGCCTCCACCAGGCCGGGCACCGACGCCCCGTGCGCCAGGCCGGTCACGTCCAGCACCGCGGCCACCGCGAGCGGCCCGAGCAGCGCGCCGACCGGCAGCCGGCTCAACCGGCCCAGCAGCAGCCCGAGGCCGACGCAGACCACGGTGAACAGCAGGCCGGCGGGCCAGCCGGGTCCGTCGGCGGCCGGCGCCGCCCCCGCGCCGCCGGAGGCGCCGTAGACGGTGGTGGCGACGATCGGCATCGCGATCACGATGAGCAGCACCCGCAGGTACTGCAGGACGGCGACCACCTGCTCGTCGGCGCCCAGGTCGCGGGCCATCGCGGTGATCCCGGAGGCGCCGCCGGCGATCATCGCGAAGGCGCCGGTGACCGGGCTGATCCCCCGCTGCAGCCGCATCAGCTGGCCGGCGACCAGGCTGACGCCGAGCGTGGCGACGGTGACGCCGAGCACCGGCAGCCAGTGCTCGGCGACGGTGCGCAGCGTGTCGGTCTGCACCAGCGCGCCGATCGAGACGCCGATGACCGCCTGCGCCGCAGTGCCGGCCCGCCCCGGCAGGGTGAGCGCGGCCCGGCCCAGCAGTGCCCGGCCCAGACCGGCGACCAGGCCGCCGAACAGGGCGGCCGACGGGACGCCGAGCAGCCCGAACGCCCAGCTGACGCCGACCCCGACGGCCAGGACGGCGGCCCAGTCGAGCACCCGCCGCCGGTCCGCCACGCCCGCACTCTGCCCGACCGCGTCCAGCCGCGCTGCAGTGTCCCGCTGCAACGGCCCCGCCGCAGGGGCCCAACGCGAGCCTGCGAGTGGTGGGGGGCAGCGGGGTCCTTCTTCAGAGGCCGGCGATCTTCCGCAGCTCGGCGACGTGGGCGTCGAAGGCTGCCCGACCGGCCTTGGTCAGCGCGAGGCTGGTGCGCTGCCGGGAGGCGATGGTGGCCTTGCGCACCTGCACGTAGCCCGCCTCCTCCAGCTGCTTGACGTGCTTGGACAGCACCGAGTCGCTCACCTGCACCGCGTCCCGGACGGCGGCGAACTCCATCGTGTCGACCACCGCCAGCAGCCCGCAGATCTGCAGCCGCGGCGGGGCGTGCACGACCGCGTCGAACCGCGGCTCGACGGCGGTCACAGTTCCCCGCGCAGCTCGGCGATGTAGATGCGGCTCCACCACCGGCTGATCAGCGCGATGCTCAGCCCCATCAGCGCGCCGACGACCACCAGCGGCCACCGGACGTCGAACCCGAGGGCGAGCACGAGCGCCGGGCCGACCGAGAGCGCGTAGAGGACGAACCAGACCCTGATCGCCTTCTGCGTCGGCCCGGGGCGCAGCCCGTTGACCCAGAAGCCGGTGAGCCGCTGGTAGGTGGCCATCAGCCCGCGCAGCCCCAGGGAGAACAGGACGACGGCGCCGATGACCAGGAACGGGTTGTCGGTGGCCAGCACGGCGAAGAGGCCGAAGACCAGCAGCCCGAGCAGCGCGTCGTACCACCAGGGCTGCATCGCCCGGTCGGCCATCGCGGCCCGGTCCGACTGCAACCCGGCCAGCTGCGCGGCTGCCTGGTCGCGGTCGGCCACCGGCCCGTCCACGTCGCGCGGGTCGCCGGTCACTGCTCGCCGCGCAGTTCGGCGGCGTAGGCCCGGCTCCAGTGCCGACCGAAGAGGGTGACCGCGATCCCGAGGACGGCACCGGCCACGACCATCACCCAGTGCTGGTCGAAGGCCTTCTGGATCACGAAGGCCGGCCCGAGGACGACCAGCACGAGCGCCGCCCACAGCGCCAGGTGGGGGCCGTCGATGTTCACCCAGATGCCGGTCACCCGCTTGTAGGCCGCGACCAGCGCACCGAGCCCGGCACAGAAGACCAGGGTCGCCGGGAAGGTCACCCAGAGCGAGTCGAAGGCGTAGCTGGCCAGGAAGCCGAACAGCAGCAGCCCGAGCGCGACGTCGTACCACCAGGGCGGCACGACCCGGTCGGCCAGCGCGGCGCGGTCGGCCTGCAGGGCGGCCAGCTGGGCGGTGGCGTCGTCCCGGTCGAGCCTGTTGCTTTCCATGCCGGAAAGAGTGGCGCACGACTTTCCACTTCGTCAAGAGACACGCCCCTGGTCCCACCCCGGGCGCCCGTGGTCGAATGACGGTCCAACTGCGACGGCAGTGGAGGAAGCCCGGTGCGACTCCGGCGCGGTCCCGCCACTGTGACCCGGTCCGGCCGGGGAGCCAGGAACTCCCGCCGTCGCTTCCTGCCACCTCCGGGCGTGGACACCCGGGGAGAGGACCTGTGGTCTCTTCATGACCTACCCCTTCGGCGCCGTGGTCGGCATGGACGACATGCGGCTGGCGCTGCTGCTCAACGCCGTCTCCCCCGCCGTCGGCGGCGTCCTGGTGCGCGGTGAGAAGGGCACGGCGAAGTCGACGACGGTGCGCGCCCTGGCCGCCGTCCTGCCCCCGGTCGACGTCGTCGCCGGCTGCCGCTTCGCCTGCGACCCCGCCGCCCCCGACCCCGAGTGCCCCGACGGCCCGCACTCCGTCGACGACCGCGCCCTGACCCGCCCGGCCAAGCTCGTCGAGCTGCCGGTCGGCGCCTCGGAGGACCGGCTGGTCGGCTCGCTGGACCTGGAGCGGGCGCTCACCGAGGGCGTGAAGTCCTTCGAGCCCGGGCTGCTGGCCGGCGCGCATCGCGGCGTCCTGTACGTCGACGAGGTCAACCTGCTGCACGACCACCTGGTCGACCTGCTGCTGGACGCCGCCGCGCTGGGCCGGGCCTACGTCGAGCGGGAGGGCGTCTCGGTGCGGCACGCCGCCCGGTTCCTGCTGGTGGGCACCATGAACCCGGAGGAGGGCGAGCTCCGGCCCCAGCTGCTGGACCGCTTCGGCCTCACCGTCGAGGTCGCCGCCCCCCGCGACGCCGACCTGCGCGCCGAGGTGGTCCGCCGCCGGTTCGGCTACGACGCCGACCCGGCTGCGTTCGCCGCCGCCTGGGCGGACGAGGAGTCCGCGCTGGCCCGGCAGATCGCCGACGCGCGCGCCCGGCTGCCCCGCGTCGTCCTCTCCGACGCCGCGCTGCGCCAGGTGACCAGCGTCTGCGCCGCCTTCGACGTCGACGGGCTGCGCGCCGATCTGGTCACCGCCCGCGCCGCCATCGCCCACGCCGCCTGGTGCGGCCGCACCGACGTCACCGAGGACGACGTCCGGGTCGCCGCCCGGCTCGCCCTCCCGCACCGCCGCCGGCGCAACCCCTTCGACGCACCTGGCCTGGACGAGGACACCCTCGACCAGGCGCTGGAGGACTCCCGCCCCGACTCCCCACCCGACGACGACCCCACCCCACCCGAGGGCACCGACCCCACCGACGGCAACGGCCCCGACGGCAACGGCGGCGGATCCGCCCCCGACGACGGCCATGGTGGCGAACATGGCCGCTCGGACGGGCCGGCCGACGGTCAGTCGTCCGGCCCGGAGTCCGACCATGCTGGCGAACATGGCCGCGAGGACGACGGGCCGACGACGGCGCCGCGGGGTGAGGGTGGCGGGCACACCGAGGCCGCCCCGGCGCCGGAGAAGGCGGCCGTCGCCCCGGACGCGCCCTTCCGCATCCAGCGGCTGGAGGTGCCCGGCATCGGCGCGGGCGCGGCCGGCCGGCGGTCCCGGGCCCGCAGCGAACGCGGCCGGGTGGTGGGCTCGACGCGGCCCGAGGGCAGCGTCACCCGGCTGCACCTGGTCGACACCGTGCTCGCCGCCGCACCGCACCAGGTGGCCCGCGGCCGCAGCGGCACCGGCCTGCGGGTCGAGCGCGCCGACCTGCGCCAGGCCACGCTGGAGGGCCGGGAGGGCAACCTCGTGCTGTTCGTCGTCGACGCCAGCGGCTCGATGGGGGCCCGCTCCCGGATGGCCGCGGTGAAGGGCGCCGTCCTCTCGCTGCTGATGGACGCCTACCAGCGCCGGGACAAGGTCGGGCTGATCACCTTCCGCGGGGGCGACGCCGAGCTGACCCTGCCGCCCACCTGGTCGGTGGAGGCGGCCGCCGCCCGGCTGACCAGCCTGCCCACCGGCGGCCGGACGCCGCTGGCCGCCGGGCTGCTGCGGGCGCACGAGACGCTGCGGCTGGAGCGGGTGCGCGACCCGCAGCGCCGTCCGCTGCTCGTCGTCGTCACCGACGGCCGGGCGACCGGCCCGCGCGGCGGTGACCACCTCGCCGACGCCCGCCGGGCCGCCGGCCTGCTGGCCACGGCCGGGACGGCGAGCATCGTCGTCGACTGCGAGTCAGGGCCGGTGCGGCTGGGCCTGGCCGCGTCGCTGGGCGTCTCGCTGGGCGCCCGGACGATGCGGTTGGAGGAGCTGGGCGCCGAGGCCCTGTCCGGCGTCGTCCGCTCGGTGCGAGAGGCCGCCTAGTGAGCGAGCTTGCGAGCTCACCGATGAGCACAGCGCCAGGCAGTCGGCCGACGAGCGCCAGCGAGGAGGACTAGTGCCACAGGGGCAGGTCACCGCGGTTCCGGTCGACGGGCTGACCACCCGGCAGCGCCGCAACCGGCCGCTGCTGGCCGTGCACACCGGAGAGATGAAGGGCAAGTCCACCGCCGCCTTCGGGATGGCGATGCGGGCGTGGAACCAGGGCTGGTCGATCGCGGTCTACCAGTTCGTCAAGAGCGCCAAGTGGAAGGTCGGCGAGGAGAACGCGCTGACCGCCCTGGGCCGGGTGCACGAGACGACCGGCGAGGGCGGCCCGGTGGTCTGGCACAAGATGGGCTCGGGCTGGTCGTGGTCGCGCAAGCACGGCGACGAGACCGACCACGCCGGTGACGCCGCCGAGGGCTGGGCACAGATCAAGCGCGACCTGGCCGCCGAGGCGCACCGCTTCTACGTGCTCGACGAGTTCACCTACCCGCTGAAGTGGGGCTGGGTCGACGTGGACGACGTGGTGGAGACCCTGACCAACCGGCCGGGCAGCCAGCACGTCGTCATCACCGGACGCAACGCCCCGCCGGCGCTGATCGAGGCCGCCGACCTGGTCGTGGAGATGACCAAGGTCAAGCACCCGATGGACGCCGGTCAGAAGGGCCAACGGGGGATCGAGTGGTGACCCCCCTCCCGGCCATGTTGGCCAACATGGCCGCCCAGGGGGTCGGCCGATGAGCGCGCACCGCATCCCGCGGATCGTGGTGGCGGCGCCGTCGTCGAACGCGGGGAAGACGTCGATCACGACCGGGCTGATCGCGGCGCTGACCAACCGTGGGCTCAGCGTCAGCCCGCACAAGGTGGGCCCGGACTACATCGACCCCGGCTACCACGGCCTCGCGGCCGGGCGGCCGGGGCGCAACCTGGACAAGTGGCTGGTCGGCGACGACCGGATCACCCCGCTGTTCCTGCACGGCGCCCGCGGCGCGGACGTCGCGGTGGTCGAGGGCGTGATGGGGCTGTTCGACGGTGCCGCGCACGCCAGCGTCGAGCCCGGCTACGGCTCCACCGCCCAGGTCGCCGCTCACCTGCAGTCCCCGGTGGTGCTGGTGGTCGACGCCGCCTCGCAAGCGCGCAGCGTCGCCGCGCTGGTGCACGGGTTCGCCACGTTCGACCCGTCGGTGCGGATCGGCGGCGTCGTGCTCAACCGGGTCGGCTCCGACCGGCACGAGTCGATCCTGCGCGAGGCGCTGGGCGCGGCCGGGGTGCCGGTGCTCGGTGCGGTCCGCCGGATCACCGAGCTGCAGACCCCGTCCCGGCACCTGGGCCTGGTGCCCGCGGCCGAGCGGTCGGCGGAGGCGGTGCGCACGGTGCGCGCGCTGGGCGCGGTGGTCGAGTCGAGCATCGACCTGGACGCCGTCCTCCGGCTGGCCCGCACCGCGCCCGACCTGGCCGGCGACCCGTGGGACCCGGCCGCCGAGGTCGAGCGCACCCCCGGCCGCCCGGTGGTGGCCGTGGCCGGCGGCCCGGCCTTCACCTTCGGCTACGCCGAGACCGCCGAACTGCTCGCCGCCGCCGGCGCCGAGGTGGTGACGGTCGACCCGCTGCGGGACGACGCCCTGCCCGCCGGCACCCGGGCGCTGGTCGTCGGCGGCGGGTTCCCCGAGGTGCACGCCAGCGCGCTGAGCGCCAACGTCGGCCTGCGGACGGCGATCGCCGAGCTGGCCCGCTCCGGAGCGCCGATCGCGGCCGAGTGCGCCGGGCTGCTGTACCTCTCCCAGGAGCTGGACGGCGAGCCGATGTGCGGCGTGCTGCCCACCACGACGGCGATGCACCCGCGACTGACGCTGGGCTACCGGTCCGCGGTGGCGCTCACCGACAGCGTGCTGGCCCCGGCCGGCACCCGGGTGCGCGGGCACGAGTTCCACCGCACCACCGCGGGTCCGGCCGCCGGTGCGACGCCGGCCTGGCAGTGGAACGCCGACGGGCCGGAGGGGTTCGTGGCCGGCAACGTGCACGCCTCCTACCTGCACCTGAACTGGGCCGGGTCGCCGGGGATGGCCTCCCGCTTCGTCGCCGCGGCGGCCCGCGTCCCCATGGGCGCTCTCCACGCCCGTGGCTGAGCGGTCCCTCCTCCCGGCGGGCGGGACGGTCGCGGCCGGGTCAGCACCGCCGAGTGCGCGCCCCGGTGGCGCTCTCCTCCGGGACGTCGACGCCGGCCGTCCCGGCGCGCCGAGGTGCTGACCGTCGGGGTGGGCGCGTCCACGGGTGCGACCGCCGAGGAGGTGCTGGCCGCGATCGACGCGGTGCTGCCGCCCACCGCCGGGCCGGTGCGGCTGGCCACGCTGGACGCCCGGGCCGCCGAGCCGGGGCTGCAGGAGGCCGCCGCCCGCCGGGGCTGGCCGCTCACCGGGCACCCGGCCGCCGCGCTGGCCGCCGTCCCGGTGCCGACCCCCTCGGACCGGGTCGCCGCGGCGGTGGGCACCGCCTCGGTCGCCGAGGCCGCGGCCCTGCTGGACGGCGGCGAGCTGCTGGTCGGCAAGACGGCACTCGGCCGGGTCACGGTCGCGATCGCCGTCCGCGACGACACGGGCGACGTCGACCTCCGGCATCACGGCGACGCCGAGGTCGCCCCCGGGCTGGTCGACCTCGCGGTCAACGTTCGCGCCGACGCCCCGCCCGCCTGGCTGCGCGAGGTGCTGCACCGGGCGGTCGACGCCAGCGCCGGCTACCCCGACCCGCGCCCGGCCCGCGCCGCGGTCGCCGCCGCGCACGGCCGGGACGAGGCCGAGGTATTGCTCACCGCCGGGGCCGCCGAGACCTTCACCCTGCTCGCCCGGGCGCTGCGCCCGCGCCGCGCCGTCGTCGTCCACCCGTCGTTCACCGAGCCCGAGGCAGCGCTGCGCGCCGCCGGGCACCCGGTGGAGCGGCTGCTGCTCCACCCGCCGTACGACCGGCTGACCGGCGTCCCCGACGATGCCGACCTGGTCGTGCTGGGCAACCCGACCAACCCCACCTCCGCGCTGCACCCGTACGCCACCCTGGCCGCGCTGGCCCGGCCCGGCCGGGTGCTGGTGGTCGACGAGGCGTTCGCCGACACCGTGCCCGGGGAGACCGAGTCGCTGGCGCACCGCACCGACCTGCCGGGCCTGCTGGTGGTGCGCAGCCTGACCAAGACGTGGGGGCTGGCCGGGCTGCGGGTCGGCTACGCGCTCGGCCCGGCCGACCTGGTCGCCGCGCTGGCCGCCCAGCAGCCGCACTGGCCGGTGTCCACCCCGGCGCTGGCCGCGCTGGCCGCCTGCACCACGCCGGCGGCCCGGGCGGAGGCCGACGAGGTGGCCCGCCGGCTCGCCGTGCACCGGTCCGCCCTGCTGGCCGCGCTGCCCGACGGCGTGCAGGTGGTCGGCGAGCCGGCGAGCGCCTTCGTGCTGCTGTGCGTCCCGGGCGGGGCGTGGGTGCGGGAGCGGCTGCGCGAGCGTGGCTGGGCGGTGCGCCGCGGCGACACCTTCCCCGGCCTGGACGGCGACCACCTGCGGGTCGCCGTGCGCGATCCCGGGACCTCCCGTGCGTTCGCGTCGGTGCTGGCTGAGATCCTTGCCGAGGTCCAGACCCCTGAGGAGACCCGCTGAGCACCGATCCGCCCCCGTTCCCCGGCACGCTGCTGGGCGCCACGATCGCCGCCGTCCGGCCGCGGGACGTGGCCGCCGAGCGCGCCGCGCGGGAGCGGCTGGACCGGATGACCAAGCCGCCGGGCTCGCTCGGCGTGCTGGAGGACGTCGCCGCCCAGCTGGCCGGCACCGCCGGGCAGTGCCCCGCCCCGCTGCCCACCCCCGCGGCGGTCGCGGTGTTCGCCGGCGACCACGGGGTGCACGCCCAGGGCGTCACGCCCTGGCCGCAGGAGGTGACCGCGCAGATGGTCGCCAACCTCGCCGCCGGCGGCGCGGTGGTCAACGCCTTCGCCGCCCAGCTCGGGGCCGACGTGGTCGTGGTCGACGTCGGCGTGGCCACCCCGGTCGGGCCTGCGGCGGGCCTGCTGGAGCGGAACGTCCGCCGGGGCACCGCCGACCTGGCCCTCGGCCCGGCGATGACGCTGGACGAGGCCCGCCGGGCGGTCGAGGTGGGCATCGAGGTGGCCACCTCGCTCGCCGACGGCCACGGCTGCCTGGTCACCGGCGACATGGGGATCACCAACACCACGGCCTCCGCCGCTCTGGTCTGCGCGTTCACCGGTGCGGCCCCGGCCGAGGCGACCGGTCGCGGAACCGGCGTCGACGACCCCACGCTGGCCCGCAAGGTCGACGTCGTCACCCGCGCGGTCGCCCGGGTGCCGGCCAGCCCGACCTCGCCCGCCGAGGCGCTGGCCGCGCTGGCCGAGGTCGGCGGCCTGGAGCACGCCGCGCTGGCCGGCTTCGTGCTGGGCGCCGCCGCGGCCCGGGTGCCGGTCCTGCTGGACGGCGTGATCGCCGGCTCGGCCGCCCTCGTTGCCGCCGCCCTCTGCCCGGCGGCGCTGGAGCACGCACTGGCCGGCCACACCTCGGCCGAGCCCGGCCACGCCCTCGCGCTGCGGGCACTGGGCCTGCGCCCACTGCTGGGGCTGGACCTCCGGCTCGGCGAGGGCACCGGCGCACTGCTCGCGCTGCCGCTGGTGGCCAGCGCGGCCCGCGCGCTGCGCGACGTCGCCACCTTCGACTCGGCGGGTGTCACCGAGAAGTGACCAGCACCCGAGACGCGTCCGGCACCCCCGACCCGGCGAGCGTCTACCCCGTGGGCCTGCGGCTGGCCGGCCGGCGGGTCGTCGTCGTCGGCGGCGGGCAGGTCGCCCACCGCCGCGTCGCCGGCCTGCTCGAGGCCCGCGCCCAGGTCACCGTGGTCAGCCCGGAGGTGACCCCGGCCCTGGAGGCGCTGGTCGCCCCCGGCTCGGTCACCTGGCACCCCCGGCGCTACGTCCCCGGCGACCTGGCCGGCGCCTGGTACGCCGTCGCGGCCACCGACGACCCGGCGGTCAACGCCGCCGTGGCCGACGAGGCCGAGCGCGACCGGGTGTTCTGCGCCCGCGCCGACGACCGCTCCGCCTCCAGCGTCTGGACCCCCGCCGTCGGCCGGCAGGGCGACCTCGTGGTCGGCGTGCACGGCGGCGGTGACCCGCAGCGGGCCGTCGGCGTCCGGGATGCGGTGCTGGCCGGGCTGACCGACGGCTCCATCGCCGACCGCGCCTCCCGGGCCCCCTCGGTGGCCGCCGGCAGCGTCGTCCTGGTCGGTGGCGGGCCGGGTGACCCCGGGCTGGTGACGGTGCGCGGCCGGCAGGCGGTGGCCAGCGCGGACGTCGTCGTCGCCGACCACCTCGCGCCGCAGGCGCTGCTCGCCTCGCTGCCCGCCGACGTGCTGGTCATCGACGCCTCCAAGCTGCCGCGCGGTCGGTCCATGGCCCAGGAGCAGATCAACGAGCTGCTGGTCAGCCACGCGCTGGCCGGCCGCCGGGTGGTGCGGCTCAAGGGCGGCGACCCGTTCGTCTTCGGCCGCGGCTACGAGGAGCTGGAGGCCTGCGCCGCCGCCGGCGTGCCGGTGGAGGTCGTCCCGGGGATCACCAGCGCCATCGCCGTGCCCGGGCTGGCCGGCATCCCGGTCACCCACCGCGGGATGACCCACGAGTTCGTCGTGGTCTCCGGGCACGTGCCCCCCGGGCACCCGGCCTCGCTGGTCGACTGGGCGGCACTCGGCCGGCTGCGCGGCACCGTCGTGGTGCTGATGGGCGTGGACACCGCACCGGCGATCGCCGCCGCGCTCGTCGAGCACGGCCGCCCCGCCGACACCCCGGTCGCGGTCGTCACCGACGGGGCGATGCCGACCCAGCGCACGCTGCGCACCACCCTGGCCGGGTTGGCGCAGACGATCGCCGACGAGGGCGTGCGCCCGCCGGCGGTCTGGGTCGTCGGCGACGTCGTCTCCCTCGGCGCCTGAGCCGCTTCCCGACGGACGATGAGCCCCGACTGAGACCCGCCGGTGTGATCCACACCACCGCGGGCTAGCGTCCGAGGACCGTCAACGACGACGTCCTCCGGAGGCCCCCATGAGACGCCCTCTCCGCCTGCTGCTGGTGCCCACGGCACTCGCGCTGGTCAGCACCGTGTTCGTCAGCCCGGCCAGCGCCCGGCCACCACAGCCGGACTACCCCCAGCCGGCGGAGGTCGACTACTACGTCGACGAGACGAAGCTGCCCTTCGAGGCCCTGCCCGGCACCACGACCGACCGCCAGTGGGGCGTGCTGGACGGCGCCGGCTACCGGATCGAGGTACCGGCGGACTGGAACGGCGACCTGGTCATGTGGGCGCACGGCTACCGCGGCACCGGCCCGGAGCTCACCGTCGACGCCCCGCCCACCGGCCTGCGCCAGTACCTGGTCGACTCCGGATACGCGTGGGCGGCCTCCAGCTACACCGAGAACGGCTACGACGTCGAGGCCGGCGTGGACAGCACCCACGACCTCGGCCGGTTCTTCGACAAGGCCGTCGGCAAGCCCGACCTGCGCTACATCGCCGGGGTGTCGATGGGCGGGCACGTCACCGGCGTCAGCATCGAGCGCTACCGCGCCGAGTACGACGGCGCGATGCCGGTGTGCGGCGTGATGGGCGACCGCCGGCTGTTCGACACCTTCCTGGACTACAACGCCGTGGCCCAGGCCCTCACCGACACCCCGCCGGTCTACCCCGCCCCGGCCGACTACGTCACCACCACGGCCGCGCAGATGAAGACCGAGCTCGGCACGCCGTACCCGGCCGTGCTCACCGAGGCCGGCGAGGACCTGCGCGCGGTCACCGAGCAGCGGACCGGCGGCGAGCGACCGCTGTTCGAGGCCGGCTTCGCCAGCTTCGCCGACTTCCTGTTCACCGTGTACCCGGTCTTCCCGGGCCTGGGCGAGGAGCCCGGGGCGGTCGGCGGCAACGCCGACACCGTCTACCAGCTGGACGCCGACCCGCGGCTCACCGCCGAGGAGAAGGCGCTCAACGCCGAGGTGCTCCGGGTCGAGGCGGCCCGCAGCCACCGTGGGCTGGACGGCGTGCCGACCATCGACGGCCGGTTCCGGATCCCGGTGCTGACGATGCACGGCCTCGGCGACCTGTTCGTGCCCTTCAGCATGGAGCAGGAGTACGCCCGGGACGCCGCGGCGCGGGGCAACAGCGACCTGCTGGTGCAGCGGGCCATCCGCGCCGTCGGGCACTGCGACTTCAGCGCCGAGGAGTACCGGACGGCCTTCGCCGACCTGGTGACCTGGGTGGAGGACGGCGTGAAGCCGGCCGGGGACGACGTGCTGGACCCGGCCGTGGTGGCCGACCGGCGGTACGGCTGCCGCTTCACGATGCCGCAGCGGGTCTACGACACCCAGGTCTGCTGACCGCCGGGCGCCGGGGGCCCGCCAGGCGGCGAGCCCCCGGCGCCCGCTCACATCCGTTCGGCTCACATCCGTTCGGCAAGGTCCTCCAGGAGCACCTGACGCTGCACCGGGTCCCGGCGCGGGCAGGAGGTGCAGACGACCTCGTGCGGCACCTGCCACAGCAGGCAGCACGACGCCCGGCGGGTGAACCGGACGGTGCGGCCGGCCGGCGCGGACACGTCGACGTACCGGGGCCCGGGCAGCGGGGTGCCGATCGCGGCGGCCAGCGGCGCCGCCAGCGCGGTCACCGCCTCGACGTCCCCGACCGCCCGGCCCACCGCGAGCAGCCGGTTGGCCAGCGAGTCGGTGGCGATCGCCCACAGCGGCCGCTCCCGCATGTCCCCTGCCTCGGCGACGGCGGAGACCACGGCGGCCAGCGCGGTTCGCAGCTCCGGCACGAGGTCGCCCTGCCCGGCCCGGGTGGTGGCGGCCACCGGCGTCCCGCCGCCGAGCAGGTGCAGCCGGGTGTCGGCCAGCTCGGCCGAGAGCCGCACCCCGGTGGCCAGCCCGGCGAGCACCGGGGTGAGCAGCACGCTGGACGCCGAGTACCACCACAGCGTCGCCAGCACCCGCCGGTCGGCGGTGCGCTGGCGGGCGGCCCGCGCGGTGAGCACCTGCGCCGTCCACTCCGGGTCGGCGAGCCGCAAGGCGGGGACGACGACGGCGCCCGGCGGGGCCAGCAGCCCGAGCGCCGCCGCCCCGGGCACCCGGGCAGCGACCGCCGCCTGGGCTCCGTCGTCGGTCACCCCGCGAGTCTGCCGTGCGCACCGGACCTGACGAGAGGGTGACCGGGGCCATAGGTTGTGTCCGAGGCAGCGCCGCCACGAGGGGAGGCGGCGCCCGGACCCCGGAGGTGCGCGTGAGCGAGACGACCGACGAGCAGAACCTGTCCAGCCGACTGCCGGAGGGCGGTTTCCCGCCGCCCGAGGCGCTGGCCGCGGCCGCCAACGTCGGCCCCGACGTCTACGAGCGCGCGGCCGCCGACCGGATCGGCTTCTGGGAGGACGCCGCCCGCCGGCTGGACTGGGCGCAGCCCTGGGACACCGCGCTGGACTGGGACAACCCACCGTTCGCCAAGTGGTTCGTCGGCGGCAAGCTCAACGTGGCGGTCAACTGCGTCGACCGGCACGTCGACGCCGGGCACGGCGAGCAGGTCGCCTACCACTGGATCGGTGAGCCCGGCGACACCCGCACCCTGACCTACGCCGAGCTCAAGGACGAGGTCTGCCGCGCGGCCAACGCGCTGACCGAGCTCGGGGTGCAGGCCGGCGACCGGGTGGCGATCTACATGCCGATGATCCCGGAGACGGTGGTCACGATGCTTGCCTGTGCCCGCATCGGCGCCGTCCACATGGTGGTCTTCGGGGGCTTCTCCCCCGACGCCCTGGCCAGCCGGATCACCGACGCCGACGCCAAGGTCGTCGTCACCGCCGACGGCGGCTACCGGCGCGGGGCGCCGAGCGCCCTCAAGCCCAACGTCGACGAGGCGCTGACCAAGGCCGAGGGCGTGCGCAGCGTGCTGGTCGTCAAGCGCACCGAGCAGGACGTCGAGTGGACCGAGGGCCGCGACGTCTGGTGGCACGACCTGGTCGCCGGCCAGTCGGCCGAGCACGAGGCGCAGGCCTTCGACGCCGAGCACCCGCTCTACATCATGTACACCTCGGGCACGACGGCGAAGCCGAAGGGCATCCTGCACACCTCCGGCGGCTACCTGACCCAGGTCAGCTGGTCGCACAACGCCGTCTTCGACCTCAAGCCCGACACCGACGTCTTCTGGACGGCGGCCGACGTCGGCTGGGTCACCGGCCACAGCTACATCGTCTACGGCCCGCTCTCCAACCGGGCGACCTCGGTGATGTACGAGGGCACCCCGGACACCCCGCACCAGGGCCGCTGGTGGGAGATCGTGCAGGAGTACGGCGTCACGGTCCTGTACACCGCGCCCACCACGATCCGCACGTTCATGAAGTGGGGCGAGCAGGTGCCCGCCGGGTACGACCTCTCGTCGCTGCGGCTGCTCGGCTCGGTCGGTGAGCCGATCAACCCCGAGGCGTGGCTCTGGTACCACGAGCACATCGGTGGCGGCCGCTGCCCGATCATGGACACCTGGTGGCAGACCGAGACCGGCGCCCACATGATCACCCCGCTGCCCGGTGTCACCACCCTCAAGCCCGGCTCCGCCCAGCGCCCGCTGCCCGGCATCGGCGCGCAGGTGGTGGACGAGGAGGGCAACCCGATCGAGCCCGGCGCCACCGGCTACCTGGTGCTCACCGAGCCCTGGCCGGCGATGCTGCGCACCATCTGGGGCGACGACGAGCGGTACCAGGAGACCTACTGGAGCCGCTACGGCGAGGGCGTCTACTTCGCCGGGGACGGCGCCAAGCTCGACGAGGATGGCGACATCTGGCTGCTCGGCCGGGTCGACGACGTGATGAACGTGTCCGGGCACCGCATCTCCACCACCGAGGTCGAGTCGGCGCTGGTCAGCCACCCGACGGTGGCCGAGGCTGCGGTCGTCGGCGCCACCGACCCGACCACCGGCCAGGGCATCGTGGCGTTCGTGATCCTGCGCGGGGACGCCGTCGACTCCGGCGAGGACCTGGTGACGGTGCTGCGCCAGCACGTGCGCAAGGAGATCGGCCCGATCGCCAGCCCGCGCCAGATCATGGTCGTGCAGGAGCTGCCCAAGACCCGCTCCGGGAAGATCATGCGGCGGCTGCTGCGGGACGTCGCGGAGAACCGGGACCTCGGCGACGTCACCACCCTCACCGACTCCTCGGTGATGGACCTGATCAGCGCCAAGCTGCCGTCCTCCCCCAGCGAGGACTGAGGAAGCACCCCCCTCACAGGGCCCCGCGAAGGGGCCGGATGGGGTCCCAGCGCCCAGGTGACCGGGCGCTGGGACTCCATCGGGGGGTCCGGGACGGCGGAGCGGACGATCATGCGGCACGATCACCCGAGGAACCGCGTCGCCGATCGGCGCTGATGAGGGAGGAGCCACCCGTGGCCCACAGTGTCTCGACGACGTCCGGCGCACCGCTGGCCGGCCGCACCGCCGGCCCGGCCGAGCCGTCGGTCGGCACCCTGGCGAAGAGCGCCATGGCCGACATGTCCACCCTGATCCGCTCGGAGATCGAGCTGGCCAAGGCCGAGGTCACCACCTCGGCCAAGCGCGGTGGGATCGGCGCGGCCGCCTTCGCCGCCGCCGGCGTGATGCTCGCATTCGCGGCCATCTTCTTCTTCGTCGCCCTCGCCGAGTTCATCACCTGGCTCGGGCTCGCGCGGTGGATCTCCTACCTGATCGTCTTCGCGCTCCTGGTGCTCCTGGCCGCCGTCGTGGGGTTCATCGGCTTCCGGCAGGTGAAGAAGATCCAGAAGCCCGAGCGCACGATCGAGACGCTGCAGGACCTCCCCGACGTGATGCGCCGCGAGGCCCCCGGCCAGCGCCAGCACGACCTGCCGACCGTCCGGGACGGCCAGGTCGTCCGGCAGGACCCGCACGCCCGCCTGCGCTGACGTGACAGCGCTGACGTGACAGGGCCGGTGGCCGGGCAGCCGGATGCGACCAGCGTCCTGCTGCCCGGCCCCTGGGCGCACCGCGACATCTCCGCCAACGGCGTCCGGTTGCACGCCGCCGAGGCGGGCGAGGGGCCGCTGGTGCTGCTGCTGCACGGCTTCCCGCAGTTCTGGTGGTCCTGGCGCAACCAGCTGACCGGGCTGGCCGCGGCCGGCTTCCGGGTGGTCGCCCCCGACCTGCGCGGCTACGGGGCCAGCGACAAGCCTCCCCGGGGCTACGACCTGCCGACCGCTGCCGCCGACGCCGCAGCCGTCGTCCGCGCGCTCGGCGAGACCGAGGCGGTGGTGGTCGGCGCCGACTGGGGTGGCCTGGTGGGCTGGACGATGGCCGCCCTGCACCCCCGCAGCGTCCGCCGGCTGGTCGTCGTCTCCGCCGCCCACCCGCGGCGGCTGCGCAGCTCGGTGTCCGATGCCCGGCAGCGCCGTGCGCTGGCCCACGCCCTGGCCTTCCAGCTGCCCCGGTTGCCCGAGCGGCGGCTGACCCGTGCCGACGACGACCCGGTCGCCGAGCTGATGCGCCGCTGGTCCGGGCCGTCCTGGGCGCAGACCGCCGACTTCGCCGAGGCGGTGGACCAGTACCGGGCGGCCGCCCGCATCCCGCAGGCCGCCTACGGCGCGATGGAGTACTACCGCTGGGCCGGCCGGTCGCAGCTGCGCCCGGACGGGCTGCGCTTCGCCCGGCGGATGGCCGCCCCGATCACCGCGCCCACCCTGCAGCTGCACGGTGCACTGGACCCCTACGTGCTGCCGTCCACCGCGGTCGGCTCCGGCCGTTACGTGGCCGGCGCGTACGAGTGGCGGCAGCTGCCCGCCACCGGCCACTTCCCCCAGGAGGAGTCCCCGGCCGAGGTCACCGCCGCCATCGCCGCCTGGGCCGTCAGCTAGCCAGTCCAGCGGGGCGCCGGATCGGCCCCCGTGCAGGGGCCCGCCACGAGCGTGCGAGTGGCGGGGGGCACGGGGGTCCTTTCACTCGCAGGGGCCGGTGTCGGCGGCAGCCACCGCACCGGCGCCCGCGGCGGCCGCCTCGGCGACCTCCGTGGCGGTGAGCGCGTAACCGGTGTCCGGGTCGTCGATCGCCGAGGCGAAGACGACGCCCAGCACCGTGCCGTCCGGCGCGATCAGCGGGCCGCCGGAGTTGCCGGCCCGGACCTGGCCGTAGAGGGCGTAGACGTCGCGCTGCACCGTGCGGGTGGCCCGGAAGTCCGGTCCGCTGATCTCGCCCCGGTCGCGCACCCGCGCCGGCCCGAAGTAGAAGGGGCCGCCACCGGGGTAGCCCATCACGATCGCGTCGGCGTCCGTGTCGACCGGCGTCGGCGCGAAGGACAGCGGCTCCTGCGGCAGGCCGGGGACGGCGAGCACTGCGACGTCGGTCTCCTCGTCGACGTAGACCGGCGTCGCGTCGTAGCTCTCCCCCTCGGCGATCACCGTCGGCTGGCTGACCCCGGCCAGGACGTGGGCGTTGGTCATCACCCGCTGGTCGGCGTAGACGAACCCCGAGCCGTCGATCTGCCGGGAGCAGGACTGGGCGACGCCCCGGATCTGCACGACCGAGCCCGACACCTGGGCCACCACCGGACTGGACAGCAGCGCCTGGTCCGGTGCCGGCACCTCCCGCGCCTGGGTCGGGGTGAGCGGGTCCAGCACGTCGGGGAGCCCGTTGCGGTCGATCGCCTCGCGCAGCGAGTCGTACAGCGTGCGCACCTGATCGGGCACCGTGCGGTCGACGGCCTGCACCAGGGCCGACTGGCGGACCGAGCTGGCCACCCCCGGGAACGGCGAGCTGGCCAGCGGGGTGGCCACCATCCAGGCCACCAGCAGGACGGCGGCGGCCGAGACCACCGCACCGGCGACGGCGTCGAGCATCTCGGCCGGCTCCCAGGTGACCCGCTTGCGCACCGCGCGGCCGATCAGCCCGGCCAGCAGCTGACCGACCAGGGCGCCGGCGAGCACGACCACGAGGGCCACGAAGACCCGGGTCACCGAGGAGTCGGCGAGGTCGTCGGCGATCGGACCGGACAGCTGGGCCCCCAGCACCGCGCCCCCGAAGAACCCGACGAAGGACGTCGCGGAGACGATCACCCCTTGACGGAACCCGGAGAGCGCGAACAGCAGCGCCAGGACGATCAGCGCGACGTCGACGGCGGACATGCCCGTCAGCCGCTCACCGTCATGGTGCCGACCTGCCCGAGTGCGGTGTGGAAGCTGCACTCGAAGCGGTGGTCGCCGGGGACGGTGACGGTGAACTCGATCGTCTCGCTCTGCCCGGGGGCCAGGTAGGGGATCTGCTCGGTGATCTCCTCCGGGCCGGCGTCCGCGGTGAACAGGAAGTTGTGGGTCAGCTGGTCACCGACGTTCCGCACGGTCAGCCGCACCTGCCCCGGGGCGACGGTGAAGGCGTCGGGGGTGAAGACGTAGTCGTCCCCGGTCTCCAGGGTGATCTCCTGGACGCCGTCCGCGGCGGTGCTCACCGCCCCGACCTCTCCGTCGGTGGTGCGGGTGGCCTCGGGCAGCGTCGGCTGCTCGTTGCTGCAGCCGGTCAGCACGGCCAGCAGCGTCGTCAGGGTCAGCAGCAGGCCTGCCAGCAGCCGGCCAGGTGATCGTGCGGCTCTGCCGCCAGGTCGTCGGGCGGCTCTGCCGCCAGGTCGTCGCGCGGTTCCCGCGCCGGGCACAGTCGCGCTCATCGCCCTGGGACCGTACGCGCGGATCCGCTCCCGGCGGCGCCGTCGGCCACGGTCGGCGCGGCGCGGTCGGCGAGGTCGGAGTCGATCGGCTCCTCCTCGCTGTCGGCCGGCGCGGCCGCCGCCAGGCCGGCGAGTGGCCGGACGTCGTCGGCGTCCCACCGCTGTGCCAGCCCGGCCGCCTCGAGGACGGCGTCCAGCAGGGCCGCGGTGAAGCCCCAGACGACCATGTCGGCGACGCCGAACGCCGGCCCGACGTAGCCGGCCGGGTGGCGCACCCGGAAGCGGTTGGCCGGGTCGACCAGCTCGCTCAGCGGCACCCGGGCCACCCGCGCCACCTCCAGGGGGTCGCCGGTGGTGACGTCGCGCGGGTCGTCCCACCAGCCCAGCACCGGGACGACGAGGTTGTCCGACGGGCCCAGGAACAGCGCCGGCAGCGTGGCCAGCACCCGCACGCCGGCCGGGTCGACGCCGGCCTCCTCGTGCGCCTCGCGCAGCGCCGTCCCGACCGGGTAGTCGTCGCCGGGGTCGGCGCCACCGCCGGGGAAGGCCGGCTGGCCGGCGTGGCTGCGCAGGTGCGCGGACTTCTCGATCAGCAGCACGTCGGGGCCGCCCGGGCCCTCGCCGAAGAGGATCAGCACGGCCGAGCGCCGCGCGCTGGTCGAGGGCTGCCCGTGCCGGTGCCACAGCGGCAGCTGCCCGGCGTTGGCGACCAGTAGCTGCAGGTGCGCCGGGAGGCCGGCCAGCTCGGCGTCCGGGATGGTCACAGCTGCACGTCCAGGTGCTCGGCGACGAGCTCCTCGAACTCCTCCAGCGTGTGCACCGGCCCGATCTGCAGGTGGGCCACGGACCCGTCGGCGGCGAGGAAGACCGTGTGCGGCAGGTTGTTCACGCCCAGCGAGCTCATCACCTCGCCGTCGGCGTCGAAGGCGCTCGGGAACGTGACGCCGGAGTCCTCGGCGAACGAGGCGGCCTGAGGGACGCCGTCGACGCTGACCACCCCGAGCACCCGCACCTGGTCGCCGGCCACGTCGGCCAGCTGCTGCACCAGCGGCAGCTCCTCGCGGCAGGGCGCGCACCAGCTGGCCCAGAGGTTGAGCACCGTGGGCACCCCGGGCGCCCGGCTGAGGTCGAGGGTGCCGCCGCCGAAGCACTCGAAGACCGTTGGTGGCAGGTCGCTGTCGGCGGCCGGCACGTCGGGCTGCTCGGGGCAGGCCACCAGGTCGGTCTCCACGTCGGGCAGCTCGCTGCTGGCCGAGCTGGGGGCCGCGACGTCATCCGGCTCGTCGGAGGTGCAACCGGCCAGCAGCGCCGTGCCCAGCGCGAGGACGGCCACCAGGGACCTCAGGGCGCGGCTCACTCGGTGTCCGATGCGGCCGGGGTCTTGACCAGCTTCGCGGCTGCCTCGGGGTCCAGCGGCCCGATCCCGTACGACGGGCACCACGCGGCCAGACCGCACGCCCCGCAGGCCGGCTTCTTGGCGTGGCACACCCGGCGGCCGTGGAAGATCACCCGGTGGGAGAACATCGTCCACTCCTTCTTCGGGACGATCTCCGCGATCTCGGCCTCGACCTTGACCGGGTCCTCCTCCGCCGTCCAGCCGAACCGGCGGACCAGCCGGCCGAAGTGGGTGTCGACGGTGAGACCGGGCACGCCGAAGGCGTTGCCGAGCACCACGTTCGCGGTCTTGCGGCCGACCCCGGGCAGCGTCACCAGGTCGGTCAGCCGGCCGGGCACCTCACCGTCGAACCGTTCCACCAGCGCCTGGCCCAGGCCGATCACCGAGTTGGCCTTGGCCCGGAAGAAGCCGGTGGGCTTGAGGACCTCCTCCAGCTCGGCGCGGTCCGCCCCGGCGTAGGCGGCGGCCGTCGGGTACCGGGCGAAGAGCGTGGGGGTCACCTTGTTGACCGTCCTGTCGGTCGTCTGCGCCGACAGCACGGTGGCCACCAGCAGCTCCAGCGGCGTGGTGAAGTCCAGCTCGCAGTGCGCATCGGGGTGGATCACCGCCAGCTCCCGGGCCATCCGCCGGGCCCGCCGGGTGCGGGCCAGCGGGCTCTCCTGCGGGTCGAAGGGCGACACGCCCAGCCGCGCGACCGGCCCGGGGCGGCGGGCACGGGCGGGGCGGGTGTAGGCCGGGAGGGCATCGGGTGACGTCACTGGCCGGGACACGCACGCGAGGGTAGGCGTCGGTCCTGACAGGACGCGCCGAGAGGACGCTGACAGGACGTGCCGCCGCGACGCCGTCCGCCGTGCCGTCACGACGTGGACGGCGGGCGACCTGCATACTCGCTGCAGGTGGCACACCGGACCGGTCCGTGCCCGACCGCACGACGACATCGTCTCTCCCCCGGGCCTCCCCGCCCGGAGACGTCGCCGAGGAGGTGCTCGTGGTCGCCCTCATCGTGATCCTGTTCCCCCCGCTCCTGATCGCGTTCCTGCTGGTCATGGAGCGCGTCGAGGAGCCGCTGCGCCGTCCGACGTCCCAGCGCGAGGTCGAGGACTTCCTCGGCACCGCCACGGCGGCCGAGGTCGGCACGCTGGCCAACTCCGGCATCCGCCGGGCGATGAGCCGCTGGCGCGCCCGCCGCCGCGGTCGCGCCCGCACCTCGGCCCGGCCGGTGCTCACCGAGCGCGGCCCCGGACCGTCCGGGCCGGTCTCCGACACGGACTGAGCGCGGTGCCACCGGCCCGCCTGGGAAGGCTCTGACCAGCCACCTGCCACTCAGAGTGGGCAGATCGGTGACGGAGTGCACTGGTGAGCCGAGCCACAGGCCCTAGACTCTTCGGAAGCGCGGGTCGCCATCGCACCCGTGAGGACGTTGCGAGAGGTGCACGTGGACGAGGTCCTTGCCCAGTCCGGTCTCTTCCAGGGATTGTCGGAGGAGGCTGCCGAACCGGTCGCGAGCGGGCTGGAGACGGTGACGCTGCCCCGCGGTCGCGTGGTCTTCAACGAGGGCGAGTCGGGCGACAGCCTCTACGTCGTCCTGTCCGGCAAGGTGAAGATCTCCCGCCGGGCACCCGACGGCCGGGAGAACGTCCTGGCCGTGATGGGCCCCTCCGACCAGTTCGGTGAGCTCTCGGTGTTCGACCCGGGCCCGCGGACAGCGACGGCGACCGCGGTCACCGACGTGCGGCTGGCGAAGATGCCGAACACCATGCTGCGGCCGTGGATCACCGCCCACCCGGAGATCGGTGAGCAGCTGCTGCGGGTGCTGGCCCGCCGGCTGCGCCGCACCAACGACTCGGTGGCCGACCTGATCTTCACCGACGTCCCCGGTCGGGTGGCCAAGGCGCTGCTGCAGATGGCCGACCGGTTCGGCAGCCGGGAGACCGACGGCCTGCGGGTCAAGCACGACCTGACCCAGGAGGAGCTGGCCCAGCTGGTCGGCGCCTCCCGCGAGACGGTGAACAAGGCGCTGGCCGACTTCGTGCACCGCGGCTGGATCCAGCTGCAGGGCAAGTCGGTCGTCGTCCTCGACGAGGACCGCCTCCGCCGCCGCGCCCGCTGACGCAGCACTGAACGCGAGCGGCCCAGGACTCACCGAGAGTCCTGGGCCGCTCGCGTTCGACACCCTGCGACGGGCCCGGAGGGTGGCCACGTGCACTCTCACGAGGAGAGCGGCACGACCATCCGGATCCGGGTGCCGTCGGGCAGCACCGCCCAGCGGCCGTCGGGGCCCTCGGCGAACGTGGGCATGATCGGCTCCAGGGGGGCCGGGGGCGAGCCGGCCATCGCCGCGGCGGCGTCCGGGAAGGGCGTCAGCTGACCGAGGGTGTGGATGGTGGGCGGGAGCATCGGCCGGGTGCCGCCGGCGTGCTGGTCCAGCGCCGCGCCGGGCGTCGTCCAGACCGCCTCGTCGGCCTCGCCGGAGACGTCCCGCGCCTCCTGCCCGGTGGGCACGAGCGCGGCGAAGAACTTGGTGTCGTACCGCCGGCTCTCCCCGGGCGGGGTGATCCAGTGCGCGAACGGGCGGAGCAGGTCGGCCCGCAGCGCGAGTCCGCGGCCGGCGAGCAGCTCGGCGAGGGAGAGCTCGTGGGCCATCAGGGCCTGCCGCTGGGCCTCCCAGTCCTCACCCGAGACGTCCGGGACGACGCCGGCGCCGTCGGCCGGACCGGCCAGCAGCACGCCGGCCTCCTCGAACGTCTCCCGGACGGCGGCACAGACCAGTTCGCGGGCCAGCCGCTCGTCGCAGCCGAACGCGCTCGCCCAGTCGGCCGGCGGCGGCCCGATCCAGGCCAGGTCGGTGTCGCCGTCCCGCTCGTCGACCCCACCACCGGGATAGGCGCTCATCCCGCCCGCGAAGGGCATGCCCTTCGTGCGCCGCAGGAGGTAGACCTCCATCCCCACAGCGGCGTCCCGCAGCAACAACACCGTCGCCGCCTGCCGGATCGCAGCGGGGAGAGACGAGCTCACCGATCGTCCGTACGGACGCCGACGAAGGAGGCGGTGGCCCCGGCGCGGGGGCCGGAGGCTCCCCGCCGGGGCCACGGCGACACGCTCGTCGCCGTCCGCACCGCCTCCTGGCCGCGGTGCGATCCGGAGGATCGCAGGGCCACGCCGGCCATCAGCGCAGTTCGACGGTGAGCTCGACCTCGACGGGGGCGTTCATCGGCAGCTCGGCGACGCCGACGGCGCTGCGGGCGTGCTGCCCGGCCTCGCCGAACACCCGGCCGAGGAACTCGCTGGCGCCGTTGACGACCCGCGGCTGGCCGGAGAAGCCCTCGGCGCTGGCGACGTAGCCGACCACCCGGATCACCCGGGCGACGGAGTCGAGCCCGACCAGGTCGTCGATGGCGGCCAGCGCGTTGAGCGCGCAGACCTTGGCGTCGGCGGCGGCGTCCTCGGCGTCGACCGAGCCGCCCACCTTGCCGGTGCGGCGGAGGCCGCCGTCGACGAAGGGCAGCTGGCCGGAGGTGAACACCAGCTGGCCGGTGCGGACGGCCGGCACGTAGGCCGCGACCGGGGCGGCGACCGGGGGCAGCCGGACGCCGAGCTCGGCGAGGCGGGCGTGCCAGCTGTTGGTGGGGGCGCTCATCTCGTCGGCCTCAGCTGGTCGGGCGCTTGAGGTAGGCCACCAGCTGGTCGCCGCCACCCGGGCCCGGGACGACGGTCACCAGCTCCCAGCCGTCGACGCCCCAGGAGTCCAGGATCGCCTTGGTGTTGTGGGTGAGCAGCGGGATGGTCGCGTACTCCCAGGTGCGGCGGGTGGTTTCGCTCATGGCGCGACGCTAGCGCAGCCGGGACAGGCCGGGATCGGCCGCCGCTCGTAGGCTCGGTGGGGTGACCTCCGCTCCCCCGCCCGGCGCCTCCTCCGTGCGGTGCCATGTCGTGACCGGCAAGGGGGGCACCGGCAAGACGACCGTGGCCGCCGCCCTCGCGCTCTCCCTCGCCGCCGACGGCCGGCACGTGCTGCTGGTGGAGACCGAGGGCCGGCAGGGCATCGCCCAGCTCTTCGACACCCCGCCGCTGCCCTACGAGGAGCGCCGGGTCGCGGTCGCCCGCGGGGGCGGTGAGGTCAAGGCCCTGGCGATCGACGTCGAGGCGGCCTTCCTCGAGTACCTGGACATGTTCTACAACCTGAAGCGCGCCGGCTACGCGCTGCGCAAGATGGGCGCGGTCGACTTCGCCACCGCGATCGCCCCGGGCCTGCGGGACGTGCTGCTGACCGGGAAGATCAAGGAGGCGGTCACCCGTCGCGGCAAGGACGGCCGACCGGTCTACGACGCGGTCGTGGTCGACGCCCCGCCGACCGGGCGGATCACCCGCTTCCTGAACGTGACCAACGAGGTGGCCGGGCTGGCCCGCTCCGGGCCGATCAAGGCGCAGAGCGACGGGGTGATGGCGGTGTTCCGCTCGCCGCTGACCGCGGTGCACCTGGTGACCCTGCTGGAGGACATGCCGGTGCAGGAGACCGCCGATGCGATCGCCGAGCTGACCGCCGCGCAGCTGCCCGTGGGGTCGGTGATCGTCAACATGGCCACCGAGCCGCTGCTGCCGGCCGCGAGCATCGCCCGCACGGCCGAGGGCCGGCTCACCGCCGCCGACCTGCTTCCCTCGCTCACCGCCGCGCAGGTGCCGACTGCTCCGGAGGTGGCGGCGGGGCTGGCCGCCGAGGCCGTCGAGCACGCCCGCCGCTGGATCGCGCAGGACGCGCTGCGCGGGGACGTCGAGGCGCTGGGCCGCCCGGTGGTGGAACTGCCGCTGTCGTCGTCCCCGATCGACCTCGGCTGCCTGTTCGAGCTGGCCGAGCGGCTCGAGGGCCACCTGCAGACCGGGGTGGCGGCGTGAGCGCCCCGCGGCGCCCCGCGGTGGCCCCGGCGCTGGACCTCGCGGCCCTGGTCGAGGACCGGGCGACCCGGATCATCGTGTGCTGCGGCTCCGGTGGCGTGGGCAAGACCACGACGTCGGCGGCGCTCGCGCTGGCCGCCGCGGAGGCCGGCCGGGAGGTCGTCGTCCTGACCATCGACCCGGCCCGCCGGCTGGCCCAGTCGCTGGGCCTGGTGGAGCTGGACAACGAGCCGCGGCTGGTCGAGACGCCCGGTGCCCCCGGCGAGCTGCACGCGATGATGCTGGACATGAAGCGGACGTTCGACGACGTCGTGTCCGCGCACTCGACGCCCGAGCGGGCGCAGGTGATCTTCGACAACCCCTTCTACCAGGCGCTGTCGTCCTCCTTCGGCGGGACGCAGGAGTACATGGCCATGGAGAAGCTGGGGCAGCTGCGGGCCAGCGACCGCTGGGACCTGGTCATCGTGGACACCCCGCCGTCCCGGTCGGCGCTGGACTTCCTGGACGCCCCGAACCGGCTGTCCCGGTTCCTCGACGGCACGATGATCCGGCTGCTCACCGCCCCCGCGCGGGCCGGTGGGCGGGCCGGCGTCCGGCTGGTGGGGGCAGGCTTCTCGCTGTTCAGCCGGATCATCAGCAAGATCCTCGGCGGGCAGCTGCTCAACGACATCTCCGCCTTCGTCTCCGCGCTGGACACCATGTTCGGCGGGTTCCGCGAGCGCGCCGACGCCACGTACCAGCTGCTCCGCCAGCCCGGGACGTCGTTCGTGGTGGTCGCCGCCCCGGAGCCGGACGCACTGCGGGAGGCCTCCTACTTCGTCGACCGGCTGTCCACCGAGGGCATGCCGCTGGCCGGGCTGGTGCTCAACCGCACCCACCCGCCGGCGACGACCGCACTGTCGGCGACCCGCGCGGAGGCCGCCGCGGAGGCGGTCGCCGAGGCCGGTGGGCCGGGGTCGAAGCTGGCCGCCGGGGCGCTGCGGGTGCACGCCGAGCGGATGACGGTGGCCGCGCGGGAGCAGCGGCTGGCCGACCGGTTCACCAGCGCCCACCCGGAGGTGCCGATCCGCGCGGTCCCGGCCGCGGCCGGCGACGTGCACGACCTGGACGGGCTCCGGCTGATGGGCGAGGCGCTGCTCGCCGCCGAGGCCGACGCCGGCACGGGCACCCCGCGCAGCCGGGTCCTGCCGCTGCGCCCCACGGCCGGCTGACCTCCTCGTTCGTGGGGCAGGAGGGACGCACGGGGCAGGACGAGGTCCCGTGCGTCACCCGTTCGTGTCCGCGTCGCCCGGGGGCCTGGTCCCGGTCGTGACGCACGGTTAGCTTCCGCCCGACCGTTCCGTCGGAGGGATGACACACCAGGCATGAGCACCGCACCCGAGCTCGACCGCAGCACCGCGACGACCACGCCGCCGGCCGGGCTCTTCGGCACCGGCACCGCCGTCCCCGTCGACGTCCCGCCCGCCGCCGAACTGCCGGTCGAGATCCCGGTCGACCTCACCGGCATGGACGCCGACGACAAGGCCCGCACCAAGGTCATCACCTCGGCGATCCGCCGTCGGTCCCAGGAGCTGCGCCGGGAGCACCCGGTCCTCCGCCACCAGGACGCCCTGGGCCTCACCGCGTTCGGCGTCGCCGTCCTCGGCTTCGCCGGCAGCGGCGCGCTGTACCTGACCGGCGTGCTGCCCTGGTACGTGACGCTGTTCGTCTCCGCCGCCTTCGCCGCGATCGGGCACGAGGTGGAGCACGACCTGATCCACGCGCTGTACTTCCGTCGCCGCAAGGCCGTGCGGTACGGGCTGCTGTTCGGTGTCTGGGCGATCCGGCCCTACACGATCAACCCGGTCTACCGGATCCGGCTGCACCTGCGGCACCACGCCTACTCCGGCCTCCCCGACGACATCGAGGAGGTGTCGATCACCAACGGCAAGCCGTGGGGCGCCGTCCGGCTCTACAGCCTGCTCGACCCCTACGTGCCGGCGATGATCCGGATCGTCACCACCAGGCCGAAGGACGCCGAGGACGCGCTCTGGCGGAAGACCATCCTCAAGGCCAGCATCGGGCTGACCCCGGTGGCGATCACCATCTGGTACGCCTTCCTCGGCCTGCACGTGGCCTCCTGGCTGGGCGCCGACGTGCCGGCGAGCTGGCTGCACGCGCTCACCGTGCTGACCGTCGTCTGGGTCGGCCCGAACGTGTGGCGCGGCTTCTGCCTGCACTTCATCAGCAGCAACATGCACTACCAGGGCGACGTCGAGCAGGGGAACGTCCTGCAGCAGACCCAGGTGTTCAACAAGTGGTACCTGGCGCCCTTCCAGGTGTTCTGCGCCAACTTCGGCAGCACCCACCCGATCCACCACTTCTACGTGGCCGACCCGTTCTACGTGCGCCAGCTGATGGAGCGGGACATCCACCCGGTGCTCGCCGCCAACGGCGTCCGCTTCAACGACATGGGCACCTTCAAGCGGGCCAACCGGTACAACGGCTGACCTCGTCCGGGGTGTGATCGGGGCCACTCCCCGGCACGCCCCGGACGACGCGCCGAGCGCCGTGGCACCACCCAGCGCGTCGGCGTCCGAGGCAGCGGACGACGGCCCCGCGGACAGGTACCTTGGCCTGCGATGTCCGAGTCTGCGAACCCCCGTCTGGGCGCCCTGGTCAAGCTGGCCGTGACGATCGTCGTCGCCGGTGCCCTCGTCGCCGCCATGCTGCTGCCCTGGGTGGGCGGACCGGGCCTCGTCGCCCGCAACTCCACCAGCCTGCTCGACGCCCTGCCCGTCGAGCTGACCGACGAGACGCCGAACGGCAACACCAGGGTGCCGGCCGCCGACGGGTCGCTGATCACGGAGTTCTACACGAACAACCGCACCCCGGTGACCCCCGACCAGGTCTCCGACGTGATGAAGCAGGCCCTGGTCGACATCGAGGACTCGCGCTTCTACCAGCACAACGGCCTGGACGTCGAGGGCACGATGCGCGCCCTGGTCAAGAACCTCGCCGCCGGGGAGGTCGAGGAGGGCGGTTCGACGCTCACCCAGCAGCTGGTCAAGCAGACCCTGCTGCAGACCGCGGACACCCCCGAGGAGCGCGAGGCGGCCGACGACAAGACGGTGGGCCGCAAGCTGCGCGAGGTGCGGCTGGCGCTCGCCCTGGAGGAGACCTACTCCAAGGACGAGATCCTCACCCGCTACCTGAACATCGCCTACTTCGGGGCCGGCGCCTACGGCATCCAGGCCGCCGCGCAGACCTACTTCAGTGTCAACGCCGTCGACCTCACCCTCCCCCAGGCCTCGGTGCTGGCCGGGCTGGTGCAGAGCCCGGGCAACACCGACCCGATCTCCCACCCCGAGGCCGCAGCGAACCGGCGCAACCAGGTGCTGGCCCGGATGCACGAGCTCGGCCACATCACCGACCAGGAGCTCGCCGACATCTCGGCCAGCCCGATCCCGATCGCGGAGGGCGGCAAGGCGCCGAACGGCTGCGCTCAGGCGGTCGTCGGCGGCTTCTTCTGCGACTACCTGCAGAGCTACTTGATCAACGAGCTCGACTTCACCCAGACGCAGCTGGACAACGGCGGCTACACCATCCAGACGACACTGCGCCCGGACATGCAGGCCGCCGGCGACCAGGCGGTGCTGAAGACCCTCGGGATGGGCGACCCGCTGGCCGGCATCTACACCGCGGTCGAGCCGGGCACGGGCAAGGTGCTGGCGATGAGCGTGAACCGGCAGTTCGGCTGCGACGCGGCCAACCCGGCGTGCGAGTCGGTGAACCTGAACGTCGCCGCCAGCCAGGGCTCCGGATCGACCTACAAGGTCTTCACTGCCGCGTCCGCCCTGGAGCAGGGCTACGGCGTCAACTACCGGATCACCACCAGTGACCCCTACTACTCACGGGTCTACAAGCAGATGGGCGGCACCACGGGCAAGGCGTACGGCCCGATCGGCAACGTCGGCACGCTCCCGAGGACGCTGACCATGCACGATGCACTGGCCCGGTCGTCCAACACCTACTTCGTGGCCATGGAGGACCAGCTGGGCAGTGTCCGCGGCCCGGTGGAGATGGCCCAGCGGATGGGGCTCAACCTGCCCGAGGAGCGGGCACGGGTCACGATCGAGGGCGAGCAGGGCTCCTTCACGCTGGGCGCCATCGAGACCAGTCCGCTCTACCTGGCCAGCGCCTACTCCACGTTGGCCGCCAGTGGCACCCAGTGCGACCCGGTCCCGGTGGTCCAGATCCTGAACCGGGCCGGCGAGCCGCTCACCGGTGAGGACGGGCAGCCCCTGGTCAAGGGCGACAACTGCAACCCCGACGCCGTCCCGGCCGGCGTCGCCAACACCCTCAGCCAGGTGCTCACCGCCGACGTGAAGAGCAACATCGGCACCGGCACCCGGGCCAACGTCCCCGGCCACCAGATCGCCGGCAAGACCGGGACGTCGCAGGACCGCAACTCGGCCGCGTTCGTCGGCTTCCTGCCGGAGTACGCAGCGAGCGTCATGGTGCTCAACCCCAAGGGCAACCAGGACGTGGGCAGCTACGGCGGCGGCAAGCCCGCGCAGATCTGGCACGACGCCATGGAGCCGATCCTGAACCAGGGGCCCACCCGGGAGTTCCCAGCGGCCGACCCGGCCGTCGCTGCGGGCACCAAGGGCACCGGAGCCGTTGTGCGCAGGGAGAGCAACGACAGCACCTCGAGCAGCAGCCGAGGGGGCGGGTCGACCTCCACCCCGACGACGCCGGCAGCGCCGACCACCGAGGTGACGCCGCCGGCGGATGTCCCCGCAGCCGGAGGCGACGCGGTGGCACCCCCGACGACCGAGGGCACCA
The DNA here is from genome assembly GCF_947486615.1 of uncultured Modestobacter sp. Taxonomy (GTDB): domain Bacteria; phylum Actinomycetota; class Actinomycetes; order Mycobacteriales; family Geodermatophilaceae; genus Modestobacter. Next base: position 244,593 of record NZ_CANKUD010000005.1, on the reverse strand, counting down.
CGAACTGACCGCAGCATCGCGCACGACGAGGGGGGCAGAGCCTGGTGGCTCTGCCCCCCTCGTCGTGCGACAGCATTCCCCGGGAGAGCCGACCGAGCCGGCTCCCACCGCTCAGCCGAGCTGCTTGCGCACCTCCGCGGCCACCCGGCCGCCCTCGGCCCGACCGGCCACCTGGCCCTGCACGGCACCCATCACCTTGCCCATGTCCTTCATCCCGCTGGCGCCGGTCTTCGTGACCACGTCCGCGACCAGGGCAGCGAGGTCGGCGTCCTCGAGCTGGGCAGGCAGGTAGGTGGCCAGCACGCCCTCCTCGGCGCGCTCCCGCTCGGCCTGCTCGGCCCGGCCGGCGCCGCCGAACGCCTCCGCCGCCTCGCGGCGCTTCTTGGCCTCGCGGCGCAGCACGGCCTGCACCTCGTCGTCGGTCAGCTCGCGGGCCTCCTTGCCGGAGACCTCCTCGGCGCTCACCGCGGCGAGCACCATGCGCAGCGTGGCGGTGCGCAGCTCGTCGCGGCTCTTCATCGCGGTGGTCAGGTCATTGCGCAGTCGGTCCTTCAGCTCACTCACGACCCAGAGCCTGCCACTCCGGACCGACCCGGACGACGCAGTTCCCCGTCCCCCTAGGCTCGCGGCATGCGCGCCACCACCGCCGTCCCCGCCGCACTCGTGGCCACCGGTGCCGCCACGGTCGCCTACGCGGGCCTCGTGGAGCGGACGCACTGGACCCTGCGCCGCTTCGACGTCTCCGTCCTGCCGCCGGGTTCCGCGCCGCTGACCGTGCTGCAGCTGTCGGACCTGCACATGACCGCCGGGCAGCGCAGCAAGCAGGAGTGGGTCGCCGGGCTGGCCGACCTGCGCCCGGACCTGGTGATCACCACCGGTGACAACCTGGCCGGCATGGACGCCGTCCCGGCGACGCTGCGGGCGCTCGAGCCGCTGATGGACCTCCCCGGCGCGTTCGTGCTCGCCAGCAACGACTACTACGCCCCGCGGCCGAAGAACCCGCTCAAGTACTTCAAGACGAACCACAAGCGGGTGCACGGCGACCCGCTCCCCTGGCGCGAGCTGCGCAACGGGATGACCGGCCGGGGCTGGCTCGACCTGACCAACGGCACCGGCGCGCTGACCGTGGCCGGCACCCGGATCGCCTTCGCCGGGGTGGACGACCCGCACCTGAAGCGGGACCGGTACGACCTCGTCGCCGGACCGGCCGACCAGTCCGCCGACGTGCGGATCGGGCTGGTGCACTCCCCCGAGCCGCGCGTGCTGGACCGGTTCGCCGCCGACGGCTACGACCTGCTGCTGTGCGGGCACACCCACGGCGGCCAGCTGCGGGTGCCCTTCTACGGCGCGCTGGTCACCAACTGCGGCATCGACCGGCAGCACGTCCGGTGGCTGCACCGGTGGACACCGCCGTCCGCGGGGCACCCGACCGGCACCTGGCTGCACGTCTCGGCGGGGCTGGGCACCAGCCCGTACGCGCCGCTGCGGTTCGCCTGCCCGCCCGAGGCCACGCTGCTGACCCTCACCGCGCGCTGAGCGACCCCGGTCGCGGGGCCGAAGGGGGCCGCAGAGCCCGATCGGGCATCGGTTACAGTTGTCGACGCACCTCGGGGTGTGGCGCAGCTTGGTAGCGCGCGTCGTTCGGGACGACGAGGCCGCAGGTTCAAATCCTGTCACCCCGACCAGCCACTCAGGGACCGCCGATCCGGCGGTCCCTGAGTGCGTTCAGGGCACAGGTCACTCCGCCGGGCCGTTTCCGCCCGTAGCCACCCGGGCACCGTCCCCCGGTGACCGAATGGCTGCTCCTGCTGGCGGCCGTGCTGCTGACCGCGCTCACCGGGTTCTTCGTCGCGGCCGAGTTCTCCCTCACCACCGTCGACCGTGGCAAGGCCCAGGAGGCCGCGCAGGCCGGGGACACCGGCGCGGCCGGGGTCGTCACCGCGTTGCGGGGGCTGTCCACCCAGCTGTCGGCGGCCCAGCTGGGCATCACGCTGACCACCCTGATCGTCGGCTTCCTCGCCGAGCCCGCACTGGGCGGCCTGCTCGAGCCGGTGCTGGCGGCCATCGGGCTCCCGGAGAACGCGACCAGCCCGATCGCGATCGGGCTGGCCATCTTCCTGGCCACCTTCCTGCAGATGATCATCGGCGAGCTGGGCCCGAAGAACCTGGCGATCGCCCGCCCGCTGCCGACCGCCTCGCTCGTCGCCCCCGGCATGCGGCTGTTCACCACGGTGGCCGGACCGGTGGTGCGCACCCTCCAGCGGCTGGCCAACGCGATCGTGCGCCGGCTGGGGTTCGAGCCCCGCGAGGAGCTCGACGACACCCGGGACGCGCAGGGCCTGGCCGCGGTCGCCCGGCGCTCGGCCGAGGAGGGTGACCTCTCCCCCGTCGCCGCCCGGCTGCTGGCCCGCTCGCTGGGGCTCCGCGAGAAGTTCGCCACCGACGTGATGACCCCCCGGACCCGGCTGTGGACGCTGAGCTCGGCGGCGACCGCGGCCGACGTCATCGACGCCGCCATCCGGTCGGGCAACTCCCGGTTCCCGGTCTACGGCGCCGACCTGGACGAGGTGACCGGCGTGGTGCACGTCAAGCACGCGGTCTCCGTGCCCGACGAGGAGCGGCTGGAACGCACCGCCGGGGAGCTGGCCGAACCGGTGCTCGCCGTCCCGTCGTCCCTGCACCTCGACCCGCTGCTGGACCTGCTGCGCGAGCAGGGGCTGCAGCTGGCGCTGGTCGTCGACGAGTGGGGCGCCACCCACGGCATCGTGACCCTGGAGGACATCGTCGAGGAGCTGGTCGGCGAGATCACCGACGAGACCGACCGGCCGCTGCGCCAGCTGCGCCGGGACGGCGACGACTGGCTGCTGTCGGGCCTGCTCCGCCCGGACGAGCTCCGCGAGCGCACCGGCATCACCGTCCCCGAGGGCCGGTACGAGACCGTGGCCGGGTTCGTCGTGGAGCAGCTGGCCCACCTCCCGGAGGAGGGCGAGTCGGTCGACGTCGAGGGCTGGCGGCTCACCGTCGACGAGGTCGAGGGACGGCGCGTCGCACGCCTGCGGGCCACGCCCGCCCCGGACTCCGACGACACCCCGCACGACCAGGACGTCGCACGACCGGCCGGCGCCACCGCCGTCCGCCCCGAGCGAGAGGTGGCGCAGGCGTGAGCGACGGTCTGGCCCTGCTGGTGCTCGTCGTGCTGCTGCTGGGCAACGCGTTCTTCGTCGCCGCCGAGTTCGCCCTGGTCTCGGCGCGTGCCGACCAGATCGAGCCACGCGCGGAGGCCGGTTCGGTGCGGGCGCAGAAGACGCTGGCCGCGATGCGCAACGTCAGCCAGATGATGGCCGGGGCGCAGCTGGGCATCACGCTGTGCTCACTGGGGCTCGGCGCGGTCGGCGAGCCCGCGGTCGCGCACCTGATCGAGGTGCCGCTGGAGGCGGTCGGTGCGCCGGAGGCGCTGCTGCACCCGATCGCGCTGGTGATCGCCCTGTCACTGGTCACCGTGCTGCACATGGTGCTGGGCGAGATGGTGCCGAAGAACATCACCATCGCCGGGCCGGACCGGGCGGCGATCGCCCTGGGCCCGCCGCTGGCGGTGCTGGTGCGGGTGCTCAAGCCGTTCATCTGGTTCTTCAACACCGTCGCCAACGCCTTCGTGCGGCTGTTCGGGGTCACTCCCACCGACGAGGTGTCCGCCAGCTTCGACCACGACGAGATCCAGTCGATGATCACCCAGTCGCGGCGCGAGGGGCTGCTGGGCGCCGAGGTCAGCGACCTGGCCGCCGGCGCGCTCACCTTCGAGCAGCACGACATCAGCTCGGTCCTGCTGCCCACGGACTCGCTGGTCACCGTGCCCCGCTCGTCCACCCCCCGGCAGCTGGAGGGCGTCGTCGCCGAGCACGGCTTCAGCCGCTACCCCATGCGCGCCGAGGACGGCACGCTGGTCGGCTACGTGCACGTCAAGGACGTGCTGGGCACCGGGCCCACGTCGCGGGACCAGCCGGTGCCCGACCAGGCGGTGATCGACTTCGTGCAGCTCACCCCGGCGGAGCCGCTGCCGGAGGTGCTGCGGGAGATGCGCCGCTCCGGTGCGCACCTGGGACTGGTCCGGGACGGCGACCGGGTGCTCGGCCTGGTGGCGCTGGAGGACGTGCTGGAGCAGCTGATCGGCGACGTCCGGGACGCCGGCGTCGAGCGGCCGACCGCCGGCCGGCCGCCCGTCGCGGAGGCCGGCGCCGGCGCAGGGGGAAGATGACCCGGTGACTGCCGAGCCCACGCAGAACCCGCCCGCACCCGCCCTGCCGGAGGAGGTCACCGCCCGCTGGCAGGCCCGCTTCCGGGCACCGCGGGTGAGCCTGCCGGACTGGGCCGACGACGCCCCGCACCGCAGCCTGTACGCCTCCGACGTCAGCGGCGTCGTGGAGCAGTACGCCTGGGACCGGGAGACCGACGTCCACCGGCAGGTCACCGACCGCGCCAACGGCACCCTGGCCGCCACGCTGAGCCCCGACGGCGAGACGATCTGGTGGTTCGCCGACACCGACGGCGACGAGTTCGGCGTCTGGATGACCCAGCCCTTCGCCGGCGGCCCCGACAGCGTCGCGATCGCCGAGGTGGGCCCCGCCTACCCCGCCGGGCTGGAGATCGGCCACTCGGTGGTCGCCGTGGGCCGCTCGACCGACGACGGCAGCGAGCTGTGGATCGCCCCGGTCGGCGGTACCCCGTCGGTCTTCTACTCCTCCCCCGACACCGCGGGCGTCGACGCGCTGTCCCAGGACGACACGCTGCTGGTCTACTCCCACTCCGAGCACGGCGACCCGCGCTACCCGGCGCTGCGCGTGCTGCGCACCGCCGACCTGTCGCTGGTCGCGGACAAGTGGGACGGCGAGGGCCGTGGCCTGCACGCGCTGAGCTTCTCCCCCGTCGCCGGGGACCAGCGGCTGCTGGTCGGGCACGAGCGCCGTGGCCGTGAGGAGCTGCTGATCTGGGACGTCGCCACCGGCGAGGAGACCGAACTGCGGCTGGACCTGCCCGGCGACGTCACGGCCGGCTGGTACCCCGACGGCTCGGCGCTGCTGGTCGGCCACGACCACGCCGCGCGCAGCGAGCTGTACCGCTACGACCTGGCCTCCGGTGCGCTCGAGCAGCTGGACACCCCGCGCGGCGTCGTCCGCGGCGCGACGGCCCGCCCCGACGGCTCGGTGGAGCTGGCCTGGTCGTCGGCGGAGCTGCCGCCGGTGATCCGCCGGGCCGACGGCCCGGTGGTGCTCGCCGCCCCGGGTGAGGCCCCGCCGGCCGCCTACCCGGTCGAGGACCGCTGGGTGCCCGGCCCGGGCGGCGACGTGCACGCCCTGCTGGTCCGGCCCGCCGGCGAGGGCCCGTTCGCCACCGCCTTCCTGGTGCACGGTGGCCCGGAGTCGCAGGACGACGACTCCTACCGCGCACGCCGGGCCGCCTACGTGGACGCCGGCTACGCCGTGGTGCACGTGAACTACCGCGGTTCCACCGGCTACGGCAGCGAGTGGCGCGACGCGCTGACCGGCCGGCCCGGCCTGACCGAGCTGGAGGACGTCGGCGCGGTCTACGACGCGCTGGTCGCCGAGGGCGTGGTCGACCCGGCGCGCACGATCCTCAGCGGCGGCTCGTGGGGCGGCTTCCTCACCCTGCTCGGTCTGGGCACCCAGCCCGAGCGCTGGACGGCGGGGATCGCCGAGGTGCCGGTGGCCGACTACCTGGCCGCCTACGAGGACGAGATGGAGGGCCTGCGGGCCTACGACCGGGCGCTGTTCGGCGGCTCACCGGAGGAGGTGCACGACGTCTACGTGCGCTCCTCGCCACTCACCTACGTCGACGCGGTCGCCGCCCCGGTCCTCGTCGTCGCCGGCGCCAACGACCCGCGCTGCCCCATCCGCCAGATCGACAACTACCTCACCGCCCTGACCGAGCGAGGCAAGACCCACGAGGTCTACCGCTTCGACGCCGGCCACGGCTCCCTGGTCATCGAGGAGACCATCCGCCAGGTCGAGGTAGCCCTCAGCTTCGCCCTGAGGCACGTCAAGCCGTAAGGGCGGGCCACCCGCGGACGCGCTCGTGGGCATCACCACCCCCGAGCGCACCCGTGGGGCACGACCACGCGTGGGCACGCCCCTGGACGTGACCCCGCACCACTACGGACCCGTGGCACCGCAGCGAAGCTGCTGGTGCTCGCCCGGCGCGGGGCCGGAGGCTCCCGCCGGGCGAGCACCGCGTGCCGCAGTCGCCGCCCGTCGCGGCGGCCGGAGGCTGCCCGACGAGCGGCGACGAAACGGCTCAGCGCAAGCCGGGCACGGCTCCTGGCCGCGGTGTGACCCGGAGGGTCACAGTGACGCAGCAATCAACTCCGCGAGCTGCACCGTGTTCAGCGCGGCGCCCTTGCGGAGGTTGTCGTTGCTGACGAACAGCGCCAGGCCGCGGTCGCCGTCCTGGCGGATCCGGCCGACGTAGCTCGGGTCGTTGCCGGCGGCCTGCAGCGGGGTCGGGACGTCGGACAGCTGCACGCCCGGCGCGCTGGAGAGCAGCTCGGTCGCCCGGGCCACCGACAGCGGCTCGGCGAACTCGACGTTCAGCGACAGCGAGTGGCCGGTGAACACCGGGACCCGCACGCAGGTGCCGGAGACCCGCAGGTCGGGGATGCCGAGGATCTTGCGGCTCTCGTTGCGGAGCTTCTGCTCCTCGTCGGTCTCGAAGCTGCCGTCGTCGACGATCGAGCCGGCCATCGGCAGCACGTTGAACGCGATGGGCGCCACGTACTTCACCGGCGCGGGGAAGGTGACCGCGCTGCCGTCGTAGGCCAGCCCGTCGGCCTTGTCCACGACCGCCTTGACCTGGCCGTGGAGCTCGTCGACGCCGGCGACGCCGCTGCCGGAGACCGCCTGGTAGGTGCTGGCCACGATCCGGACGAGCCCGGCCTCGTCGTGCAGCGGCTTGAGCACCGGCATCGCGGCCATCGTGGTGCAGTTCGGGTTGGCGATGATCCGCCCCGTCCCGGCCAGCGCGATGTCGCCGGGGTTGACCTCGCTGCAGACCAGCGGGATCGCCGGGTCGCGGCGGAAGGCGGAGCTGTTGTCGATGACGGTGACGCCGGCGGCGGCGAACCGCGGCGCCTGCGCCCGCGAGGTGGTGGCGCCGGCGGAGAACAGCGCGACGTCCAGCCCGGTCGGGTCGGCGGTGGCGGCGTCCTCGACGACGACCTCCCCGTCCCCCCAGGGCAGGGTCTTCCCCGCCGATCGGGCGGAGGCGAAGAACCGGATGGAGGCCAGCGGGAAGTCCCGCTCGGCGAGGATGGAGCGCATCGCCACGCCGACCTGACCGGTCGCGCCGACGATGCCCAGGTGCAGGGGGCGGCTCATCGTCCGGTACCTCCGTAGACCACTGCCTCGCCCTGCTCGGAGCCGAGGTCGAACGCGTCGTGCACCGCGCGGACGGCGAGGTCGACGTCGGTGTCGCGGCAGACCACGGAGATGCGGATCTCCGAGGTGCTGATCAGCTCGAGGTTGACCCCGGCGTCGGCGAGCGCGCCGAAGAACTTCGCCGAGACCCCCGGGTGCGAGCGCATGCCGGCGCCCACCAGGGAGACCTTGCCGATGTGCTGGTCGAAGCTGACGTCGGTGTAGCCGACCGTGTGCTTGACCCGCTCCAGGGCGGCGATGGCGGTGGGGCCGTCGCTGACCGGCAGCGTGAAGGAGATGTCGGTCAGCTTCGCCTCGGTGGAGACGTTCTGCACGATCATGTCGATGTTGACCTCGGCGTCGGCGAGCACGCGGAAGATCTGCGCTGCCTCACCCGGGCGGTCGGGCACCCCGGAGACGGTGATCTTGCCCTCGCTCCGGTCGTGCGCGACGCCGGTGATGATCGCCTGTTCCACGGTGAGGTCCTCCATCGAGCCGGCCACGATCGTGCCGGGGAGCTGTGAGTAGGAGCTGCGGACGTGCACCGGGATGCCGTACCGGCGGGCGTACTCGACGCAGCGGAGCATGAGCACCTTCGCCCCGGAGGCGGCCAGCTCGAGCATCTCCTCGTAGGTGATGGTCTCCAGCCGCTTGGCGTTCGGCACGATGCGCGGGTCGGCGGTGAAGACGCCGTCCACGTCGGTGTAGATCTCGCACACGTCGGCGCGCAGCGCGGCCGCGACGGCGACCGCGGTGGTGTCGGACCCGCCACGGCCCAGCGTGGTGACGTCCTTGGTGTCCTGGCTGACACCCTGGAACCCGGCGACGATCACGATCGAGCCGTCGTCCAGCGCGTCGCGCAGCCGGCCCGGCGTGACGTCGATGATCCGCGCCTTGCCGTGACTGGAGGTGGTGATCACCCCGGCCTGCGAGCCGGTGAACGACCGGGCCTCGTAGCCGTGCGTGGAGATGGCGATGGCCAGCAGGGCCATCGAGATGCGCTCGCCGGCGGTGAGCAGCATGTCCAGCTCGCGGCCCGGCGGGTCCGCGGTGATCTGGCTGGCCTGGTCGAGCAGCTCGTCGGTCGTGTCGCCCATCGCGGAGACGACGACGACCACATCGTCGCCGTTCTTCTTCGCCTCGACGATGCGCTCGGCCACGCGCTTGACGCGCTCGGCGTTCGCGACGGAGGAGCCGCCGTACTTCTGTACCACCAAGGCCACGGGTCCAGGCTACCGGCGGTGACCTGCGGGCCGGTGCGCGCGCACCGCTTGCCGCCCCGTTGTCCAGCAGGTGGGATGGCCGGGTGCCCCGCACCGACCTGTGGTTCCTGTCCGAGCGCGAGCGGGCGAACGCGGCGACCCGGCTGCCGGCCTGGCGCCCGGACAACCTCGCCGAGCCCCTCGTGCACGGCGCCGGCTACTTCGACCGGCTGGTCGAGGAGGTCCGCGCACTGGCCCCCGGCGACCAGCTGTTCTTCGCCGACTGGCGCGGCGACCCCGACGAGCGGTTGCGGCCCGAGGGCCCGACGGTGGCCGAGCTGTTCAGCGACGCGGCCGCCCGGGGGGTGCACGTGCGCGGGCTGGTCTGGCGCTCGCACTGGGACGGCCTGTCGTTCAGCAAGGCGCAGAACCGCTCGTTGGACCGCGAGGTGGAGGCCGGCGGCGGGCGGGTGGTGCTCGACCAGCGGGTGCGCGCCTTCGGCAGCCACCACCAGAAGTTCGTCGTCCTGCGGCACCAGGACGACCCGGCCCGGGACGTCGCCTGGCTGGGCGGCATCGACCTGTGCCACAGCCGCCGGGACGACGCGAGCCACCGCGGCGACCCGCAGCCGGTGGGGATGTCGCCGGCGTTCGGGCCACGGCCGGCCTGGCACGACGTCCAGCTGCAGGTCCGGGGGCCGGTGGTGGCCGACGTGGACACCGTCTTCCGGGAGCGCTGGTCGGACCCGACCAGCCCGGTCGCCTACAACCCGATCGCCTGGCTGCGCGGTCTGCTGCGGGGCGCCCGGCTGCACCCCGAACCGCTGCCTGACCCGCTGCCCGCACCCCCGGCGGCCGGTCCGCACCAGGTCCAGCTGCTGCGCACCTACCCGCGGACCCGCAGCCGGTACCCGTTCGCGCCGCGCGGCGAGCGGTCGATCGCCCGCGGGCACTCCAAGGCCCTCGCCCGGGCGGCCCGGCTGGTGTACCTGGAGGACCAGTACCTCTGGTCCACCGACGCGGCCGCGCCGTTCGCCGCCGCGCTGCGTCGCGAGCCGGACCTCCACCTGGTGGTGGTGCTCCCCCGGCACCCCCAGCAGGACGGCGTGGTCTCCCGCGCCGAGCGGGTGGGCCGGTGCGCCGCACTGGAGCTGCTGCGCCAGGCCGGTGGCCGGCGGGTGCACGTGTTCGACGTCGAGTCGCCGGAGGGGCTGCCGGTCTACGTGCACGCGAAGGTGGAGGTCGTCGACGACGTCTGGGCCGCCGTGGGCAGCGACAACGTCGGCCGCCGATCCTGGACGCACGACAGCGAGCTCTGCGGCGCGGTGCTCGACCCGACCCCGGACCCCCGGGAGCCGCGGGACCCGGCCGGCCGGGGGGACGGCGCCCGGGTGTTCGCCCGTGACCTGCGGCTGCAGCTGGCCCGCGAGCACCTGGACCGGGCCCCGGACGGCAGCGCGGACGACGACCTGCTCGAGCCCGGCTCCTTCATCGCGGCACTGGAGGCGAGCGCCGCCGCGCTCGAGGCCTGGCACGCCGGTGGCCGTCGCGGTCCCCGCCCGCCCGGCCGGCTGCGGCCGCACGTCCAGGCCGGGTTGTCCCGGTGGGAGCGGCTGTGGGCGGTCCCGGTGTACCGGGTGCTGCACGACCCGGACGGTCGACCCCGCTGGATGCGCCGCCGCGGCCTGTTCTGACCCACTGCCGGAGGTGCCCGCCCGAGGTGGGCGCTGTTACCGTGACGGCGTGCGCGGCAGCCTCCTGCTTATCAGCCGCGGCGAGGCCCTCTCCTAGGTCGGCTCCCTCGCCGCGGTGATCGCGCGTCCGGTGGGCGCCAGCTGACCGCATCCCGGTGCTGTTCGAGCAGCCCGCCAGAGGAGCCCCTGTGTCCGAGAACCACCCGCACGCCCGCAACCCCCAGCGCCCCTCGCCGATGCCGATCGGCAAGTACGCGCCGTTCACCCCGATCGCGCTGCCCGACCGCACCTGGCCGGAGAAGACGACCACGGCCGCACCGCGCTGGTGCGCCGTCGACCTGCGGGACGGCAACCAGGCGCTGATCGACCCGATGACCCCCGACCGCAAGCGGCGGATGTTCGAGCTGCTGGTCCGGATGGGCTACAAGGAGATCGAGGTCGGCTTCCCGGCGGCCAGCCAGACCGACTACGACTTCATCCGCCAGCTGGTCGAGGACGACCTGATCCCCGACGACGTGACCGTCCAGGTGCTGACCCAGGCCCGGGACGAGCTGATCGAGCGCACCTTCGAGTCCCTGCGCGGGGCGAAGCAGGCGATCGTGCACCTGTACAACTCGACCTCCACCCTGCAGCGCCGGGTCGTGTTCAACTCCGACCGCGCCGGGATCACCGACATCGCCGTCCACGGGGCGCAGCTGGTGCGCAAGCTGGCCGAGCAGGCCGGGGACACCGAGATCCGGTTCGAGTACTCCCCCGAGTCGTTCACCGGCACGGAGCTGGAGTTCGCGGTCGAGGTCTGCAACGCCGTCACCGACGTGTGGGAGCCCACCGTCGACCGGCCGACGATCCTCAACCTGCCGGCGACGGTGGAGATGGCCGAGCCGACCGTCTACGCCGACCAGATCGAGTGGATGCACCGCAACCTGGCCCGCCGGGACGCCGTCGTCCTCTCCCTGCACCCGCACAACGACCGGGGCACCGCCGTGGCCGCCGCGGAGCTGGGGTACCGGGCCGGCGCGGACCGGATCGAGGGCTGCCTGTTCGGCAACGGCGAGCGCACCGGCAACGTCGACCTGGTCACCCTGGGGCTGAACCTGTTCAGTCAGGGCATCGACCCGCAGATCGACTTCTCCGACATCGACGACATCCGGCGCACCGTCGAGCACTGCAACCAGCTGGGCGTGCACGAGCGGCACCCCTACGGCGGCGACTTGGTCTACACCGCCTTCTCCGGCTCCCACCAGGACGCGATCAACAAGGGCTTCGCGGTGATGAAGGCCGACGCCGAGGCGGCCGGGACGACCGTCGACGAGATCCCGTGGGCCGTGCCGTACCTGCCGATCGACCCCAAGGACGTCGGCCGCAGCTACGAGGCCGTCATCCGGGTGAACAGCCAGTCCGGCAAGGGCGGCGTCGCCTACATCATGAAGACCGAGAACCACCTGGACCTGCCGCGCCGGCTGCAGATCGAGTTCAGCGCGGTGGTGCAGCGGCACACCGACGACGAGGGCGGCGAGGTCACCGCGGCCCAGATGTGGACGGCGTTCAGCAGCGAGTACCTGCCCGACGCCGACGCGCCCTGGGGCCGGTTCGCCCTCGCCGGCCACGAGCACACCGCTTCGGGCAACGGGCCGGACGAGATCCGGGTCGAGCTGGTCGACCGTGGGGTGCCCACCACGGTGCACGGCCGGGGCAACGGCCCGATCGCGGCCTTCGTCGACGCGCTGCGCACGCTGGACGTCGACGTCCGGGTGCTCGACTACGCCGAGCACGCCCTCAGCGCCGGCGGCGACGCCCGGGCGGCCTCCTACGTGGAGTGCGCCGTGGCCGAGCGGGTGCTGTGGGGCGTGGGCATCGACGAGAACATCGTCACCGCCTCGCTGCGCGCCATCGTCTCGGCGGTCAACCGCGCCGAGCGCTGACCACAGGTCCTCGCGTGCGCCGGCACGGCCTCAGGCCGTGCCGGCCACCAGGACCGCGGCGGCCTCGTCCAGGGCCCGGCGCAGCTGGGCGAACGACGCGGAGCTGGGCGCCTCGCCGAGCAGGACGACGGTCCGCCCGTCACCGAGGACGCCGACCGAGTGCAGGTGCCGCTGACCGGCCACGCAGCACATCCAGCCCTGCTTGGCCGCCAGCGCTCCAGCTGTCCCATCGGCCAGCAGCCCGAACCGCTGGTCGAACCCGTCGGCGGCGTTCGGGCTCGCGTCCCGCATCCAGCCGAGCAGGGTCTCGCCGCCGGGCGCTCCGGCGGTCAGCGCAGCCAGGAAGTGGCCGGTGTCCGCTGCGCTCATCTCCGCCTCACCCCACTGCCCGCGCTGCTCCGGCGGCGCGGTGCCGGTCAGGTCGAAGCCGGCGGCCGCGGACCGGACCAGGGCGGCACCGTCGTGGGCGTCCCAGAGCAGGCTCATCGCCCGGTCGTCCGAGGCGGTGATCGCCCGCTCCATCCGCTCCAGGTCGGTCGGGCCGAGGGAGAGGACGCCGGCCGCCGACCGGGCCAGCAGCTGCTGCACGACCAGCAGCTTGACCAGCGAGGCGCTGGGCACCGGCTGGTCGGCGTCGGGAGTGGAGAGCAACGCCGTGGCGTCCTCGTCGATCACCACCGCGTCCAGCGAGACCCCGGCCGGCTGCACCACCGCCCGGAGCTCGGCCAGCACCGCGCTCTCGTCCACGGCCGGCGGCGTCGCAGTGGCCGGCGACGGGGTGGTCAGCGACGGGGATGTCAGCGACGGGGCGGCGGAGGACGGTGCGGCCGAGGACGGGGCGGCCGCCCCGTCCAGCTGGCGGAGCGGCGTCCCCTCCGACGGGGACTCCTCGCTCCGCGCCGTCCCGGCGGAACAGGCGACCGTGCCGGCCAGCAAGCAGGTCATCGCCGCGCCGGCCAGCCCGCGGCCCGCCCTGCGCATCCGGCTCCCGACCATCTCTCGATGGTGCGCCCGCCCGTGCCCCGGCGCCACCGTTGCCCGACATCAGGTTGCACCCGACCGGTTCGCGGCCCCAGGCGCCGGACCTGGGATCCCGGAGCCCGCGACCGGCGCCGGACGACCGCCGCCCGGTCAGTCAGACGGTCGCCCGGTCAGTCGGGCAGGGCGTCGTCCAGGTCCCGCGGACTCGGGCGCCGTCCGTCGTCCTCCGCCCGGGTGTGCTCGGGGGCGTCCGCGGGCTGGTCGCCGCTCATGCCCTCCTGCCCGGCGCGCAGCTCCGCACCGCGCTGGGCGTCCACCAGCTCGTCGACCACCAGCAGGTCGCGGCGCACGTGCCGACGGCGGTAGGCGATCCGGCTGACCATGTGGGCGTTCACCGGGGCGGTGATCAGCTGGAAGGCGGCGACCAGCAGCAGCATCCAGGTCGCCGACCAGCCGGTGAGCCGGATCGCCCCGCCGATCATGATCAGCAGCACGCCCATCACCTGCGGCTTGGTGCCGGCGTGCATCCGGGACAGCACGTCGGGGAAGCGCAGCACGCCGAGCCCGGCGGTCAGGCACAGGAACGCGCCGACCAGCAGGCACGCCGCGGCGATCCAGTCGGGGATCGAGTCGAAGTCGTTCACGAGGTCTCCTCCCCGGTCCGGGTCACACCGGGTGGCGCCAGCCCCGACTCCTCGCCGTCGTCGGCCGGCGAGCGCATCAGCATGCCGCCCACGTAGCGGGCCACTGCGACCGAGCCGACGAAGGCCAGCAACGAGACGACGACCAGCACCGGCACGATCGTCGGGTCGCGTTGCAGGGCGGCGTACACGGCCAGGCCGGCGGTGATGATCACCAGCAGGGTGTCGGTGGCGACCACCCGGTCCAGCAGCGACGGCCCGAGCGCCAGCCGGACGACCGCCAGCACCGCACCCACCCCGAGCATGGTGTAGAGCGCGAAGGCGTACACCGTCACCGTCGCACCTCCGGCCCGTCGGAACCGGGGGCGAGGTCCTCGACCGGTATCTCCTGGTCCAGCCGGGCGATGTCCTCCTTCGTCCCGAACGCGCGCACCACCCGGTCCTCCATCGTCAGCACGCCGGCCTTCTGGCGCTGCACGTCCTCGTCGTCGTCCACGTGCAGCAGGTGGACGCCCAGGGTGCGCCGTGGCCGGTCCAGGTCGAGCACGATCGACCCCGGCACGAGGGTCAGCGCCTCCGCGATCAGGGTGAGCAGCAGGTCGGAGTCGGTGCGCAGCTGGACGGCGACGATCGCGCCCTGCTGCATCCCGCTGGGCCGGATCGCCTGCCACGCCACCTGCGCGCTGGACACGACCAGGTCCTTGATGAACCAGAACGCGAGCACCAGGAGGGGCAACGGGTGCACCCGGGCGCCACCGATGACGGCAGGCAACGGCAGCACGTTGGTGACCAGCACCGCGACCAGGATCCCGGACAGCAGGTTGGCCCACGACCACGTGCCCCACAGCAGGATCCAGACCAGCACCAGCCAGGTCAGCACCGGCAGCTGGTGCCGGAACCGGAGTGCGCCGCTCACCGGTCGGCCTCCTCGCCGTAGACGGCCTCGATGTAGGGCGTGCGGTCGAGCAGGTCGCGTGCGGCCCGGTCGGTCATGCCGTACAGCGGGCCGGCGATCACCGTGAGCCCGACGGTGAGCGCCACCATCACCGCGGTGGCCGCGGTCATCACCCCCGGCAGCGGCTGGAGCGACGGTTCCCGGTCCTCGTCCCCACCGCTCGGCCGGCCGTCCCCGCCCTCGGGAGCCGCGGTGGCGACGGCGACGTGCCGCGCCCAGGCGCCGCGGCGGCCGGTGCGGCGGGCCTGGGTGGTCGAGGTCGCGCCGCCGGCCGGCTCGGCGACGTCCGCGGTCTCGTCGTCGGGGGTGTCGTCATCGGGCTCGTCGGTGCCCGGCGGGGCCTCGTCCGGACCGTCGTCGGGGCCGGCGTCGCGGGCGGCGGCGGCCGCGGTGTCCGCTGCGGGAGCCTGCGCCGGCGGCCGCCAGAACGCCCGCGTCCACACCCGGGACATCGCCACCAGGGTCAGCAGGCTGGTCACCACCGCGCCGCCGACCAGCACGTAGGCGCCCCAGCCGCCGTCGGCGATGCCGGCGCCGAGCAGACCGGCCTTGCCGATGAAGCCGGAGAACGGCGGGATGCCGGCCAGGTTCATCGCCGGCACGAAGAACAGGACGGCCAGCAGCGGGGACGCCGTGGCCAGCCCGCCGAGCCGGTCGACGGCCATCGTCCCGCCGCGCCGCTCGATCAGCCCGGCGACCAGGAACAGCGTGGTCTGGATGGCGATGTGGTGCACGACGTAGAAGATCGCCCCGGCCAGCCCGGCCGCCGACCCGAGCGCGATGCCGAAGACCATGTAGCCGATGTGGCTGACCAGGGTGAACGACAGCAGCCGGCGGATGTCGCCCTGCGCGACCGCACCGAGGATGCCGATCAACATGGTGGCCAGCGCCGCCCACATCAGCACGTCGTCCAGTGCGCCGTCGGGGAACAGCAGCGTCTGGGTGCGGATGATCGCGTAGACGCCGACCTTGGTGAGCAGGCCGGCGAACACCGCGGTGACCGGCGCCGGCGCCGTCGGGTAGCTGTCGGGCAACCAGGCCGAGAGCGGGAAGACCGCCGCCTTGATGGCGAAGGCGATCAGCAACATGCTGTGCAGCAGCAGCTGGGTACCGGCGGGCAGGTCGCCCAGCCGACCAGCGAGCTGGGCCAGGTTGACCGTGCCGGTCGCGGCGTAGACCAGGCCGATCGAGGCCAGGAAGAGCAGCGAGCTGAGCAGGCTGACCACCACGTAGGTGATCCCGGCCCGGATGCGCGGGGCCGAGCCGCCCATGGTCAGCAGCACGTAGCTGGAGGTGAGCAGCACCTCGAAGCCGACGTAGAGGTTGAACAGGTCGCCGGCCAGGAAGGCGTAGCTCACGCCGGCGATCAGCACCAGGAACGTCGGGTGGAAGATCGACAGCGGGGTGTTCTCGTCGTCGCCGTCGGCGGTGCCCTGCCCGACCGCGAAGACCAGCACGCCCAGGCCCACCGTGCTGGCCACGATCAGCATCAGCGCCGACAGCCGGTCGACCACCAGCATGATCGCCACCGGTACCGGCCAGTCGCCGACGGCGACCGCCGCGGCCCCGTTCGCGTCCGCGATCAGCAGCAGCGCGACCGAGACGGCGACGACGGCGGTGAGCACCACGATGCTGACCGTCCGCTGCAGCCGCGAGTGCCGGCCGACCAGCAGCGCGGCCGCCGCACCCAGCAGCGGCAGCAGCACCGGCAGCGGCGCCAGCACCCCGATCACGACTGGCCTCCGCGGGTCGGCGGCAGGCCGATGTCGTCGGAGGGGACGCCCGCGTAGCGCTGGGCCAGCCGCTCCTCGACGTCCACGTCGGAGGGCAGGGTGTTGCCCTTCCCGGCCGGCCGGTCCTCGGTGGGCAGGTCGTCGGGGTCCATGTCGTCGGCGTCCATGCCCTCGCGGGTGGCGACCCGGCGGTCCTCCTCGTCGACCTCGATGACCTCCTGGCGGACCAGTTGCCAGGAGCGCTGCACCATGGCCAGCAGGAACGCCGTCACCCCGAAGGTGATCACGATCGCGGTCAGCACCAGCGCCTGCGGCAGCGGATCGCTCATCTGCTCCTCCTCGGCGTAGCCGAAGACCGGCGCGAGCGCCGCCGGACCGCTGGAGGAGAGCAGCAGCAGGTTCGTGGCGTTGCCCAGCAGCAGGAACCCGAGGATCACCCGGGTCAGGCTGCGGTCCAGGAGCAGGTAGACACCGGCGGCGTAGAGGCCACCGATGACGACCGGCAGCACGATGGTGGGGGTCATCGGGCGATCACCTCGTCGGGAGCGGCATCGGCCGGGTCGTCCTCGTCGTCCTGCCGGTCCAGCTCGGCACCCAGGCTGCGCAGGATGTCCAGGACCAGGCCGACCACGATGAGGTAGACGCCGATGTCGAAGAAGAGCGCGGTGGGCAGGCTGGCGTGGCCGAGCACCGGCAGGTCGGCCTCCAGGTAGGCCGACTCCAGCACCTGCCCGCCGAGGACCAGCGCCGCGGCGCCGGTGCCGCCGGCCAGCAGGAGGCCGCCGCCGAGCAGCAGACCCGGCGGGACCGGAGCGGCCTCGCCGAGCTCGTAGCGTCCGCCGGCCAGGTAGCGCAGCACCAGGGCGAGCGCGGCCACCAGCCCGCCGGCGAACCCACCGCCGGGGTCGTTGTGCCCGGAGAACAGCAGGAACAGCGAGAGCACCACGATGGTGTGGAACAGGAAGCGGGTGGCGACCTCGAGCACCACCGACCGGCGCTGTGGCGCCAGCGTGTCCGACGCCGAGAGCCACTGCCGACGCGGGGCGCGCCGCGCGTCGCCGCCTCCCCCGGCCGCCTGGTCCTCCCCCACCCGGTCGACCGCACCGGTGCGGCTGCGCAGGAAGACCAGGCTGGCCACGCCGGTGGCCGCGACCACCAGCACCGAGAGCTCACCCAGGGTGTCCCAGGCGCGGATGTCGACCAGGATCACGTTGACCACGTTCTGCCCGTGGCCCTCCTCCAGCGCCAGCCGCGGGATCTCCTCGGAGACCGGCGGGGTGGTGCGGGCGCTCAGCGCCGCGGCGCCCACCCCGGCCATCACCAGCCCGACGCAGACGGCGATGACCGCCCGCACCGTGCGCTCGGCGGGCCGGTGCCGGTCGCCGATGTCCTTGGGCAGCTTGCGCAGCACCAGCACGAAGACGACCAGGCTCAGCGTCTCCACCAGGAACTGGGTGAGCGCCAGGTCCGGGGCGCCGTGCAGCACGAACAGCAGGGCCAGGCCGTAGCCGGTGACCCCGACGGCGAGCACCGCCGACAGCCGCTGCCGGATCCGGATGGTCAGCACCGCGGCGACCAGGACGACGGCGCCGACCAGCGCCTGCAGCGGGGTGTCCCAGGCCCGCCACTCGTCCGGCCACGGCGTCCGGGCCAGCAGCACCGACCCGGGCACCAGCAGGACGACGACCAGGATCGTGCCCAGGTAGGTGGGCAGCGAGCCGCGCTGCGTCGTCCCGGTGACCAGGACGGCGAACCGGTCGAGGGCCTGCAGGGTGTTCCAGTAGCCCTCGTCGGCGGAGGCGCCGACGGCCAGCCGGTGCTGCAGCCGGCTGAACCCCGCGCGGAGCGCGAACAGCGCCGCGCCACCGAGCAGGGTGACCGCGGAGAGCGCCAGCGCGGGCTGCAGGCCGTGCCAGAGGGCCAGGTGCTCGGCCTCCGGCGCGATCAGCGGCAGGGTCTCGGCGTAGACCACCACCAGGTGGTCCAGCAGCGGGCTGGCCGGGCCGGCCACGAGCCCGGCGAGCGCGAGCACGGCGGGCGCGGCGAGGAACAACGGGCCGGGGTGGTGCTCCAGCTCCTCCGGCGCGGTGTCCGGCAGCTCCGGTTTCCGCGCGAACGCCCCCCACAGGTACCGGGCGCAGTAGGCCGCGGTGAACACCGAACCGAGCACCAGGCCGACCAGGACGACGACGGCGGTGAGCCGGTCGGGCACCCCGCCCTCCCACAGCGCGGTGAACGCCGCCTCCTTGCCGACGAAGCCCAGGAACGGCGGCAGCCCGACCAGGCTGGCCGCGGCCAGTGTGGCGATGACGGCGAGGGCGGGCATCCGCCGGCCGAGACCGGACAGCAACCGCAGGTCGCGCACCCCGGTGGCGTGGTCGATCACGCCGACGGAGAGGAACAGGGTCGACTTGCTCAGTGCGTGGGCGATCGTCATGGCCAGCCCGGCGGCGGCCAGCTCCTCGCTGCCGGCGCCGACCATGGTGATCAGGAAGCCCAGCTGGCTGACCGTGCTGAACGCCAGCAGCAGCTTGAGGTCGTTCTGCCGCAGCGAGCGCCAGCCGCCGATCAGCATGGTGGCCACGCCCAGGCCCAGCACGACCGGCCGCCAGCCGGGGACGTCGGCCAGGCCGGGGGCGAGCCGGGCGACCAGGTAGATGCCGGCCTTCACCATCGCCGCGGCGTGCAGGTAGGCGCTGACCGGGGTCGGGGCCTCCATCGCGGCCGGCAGCCAGAAGTGGAAGGGCACCATCGCCGACTTGGTCACCGCGCCGGCCAGCACCAACATCGTGCCGGCCACCAGCACCGGCCCGCTGCCCGGGTCGACGACGATCTCCGACAGCAGCCGGCTGCCGCTGGACCAGGAGACCATCAGCAGGCCGACGAGCATCGCCAGGCCGCCGGCGGTGGTGAGCAGCAGCGCCTGGCTGGCGGCCCGCCGGCCGGCGAGCTTGGCGCCCGAGCCACCGATCAGCAGGAACGAGAAGACGGTGGTGAGCTCCCAGAAGACGTAGAGCACCAGCACGTCGTCGGCCAGGACCAGCCCCAGCATCGACCCGGCGAAGGCGGTCATCACCCCGGCGAACCGGCCGATGCCCTCGTCGTCGGGCTCGAAGTAGCGGGCGCAGTACACCAGCACCATCGCCCCGACCCCGGTGACCAGCGCGGCGAAGGTGAGCGCCAGGGCGTCCAGCCGCAGGGCGATCTGCAGGTCCAGCGCGGGGATCCAGGAGAGGGTCTCGGTGACCTCGCCCCCGCCGGTGACGGTGCCCAGCCGGGTCAGCACCCAGCCGAAGGCGGCTCCGGGGACCAGTGCGAGGGCCAGGAAGGCCTGGCGCCCCCACCAGCGGACCAGCAGCGGTGCGGCGACCGCGGCGAGGAGGTGGAGGAGCAGCAGCAGGCCCAACGGGTCCCTTCCGGTCGTCGTCGGCCGGGCGTGCAGGTGCACGCACCAGGGTGCGGCGCGATCGAAGCGTTGCGCCCCATCTTCCCGGTGATCGCCGCCCCCGGCGACTCGGGGAGATCATCGCCGTCGCGGGCCGCGTCCTCGCACCCCGATGCCCGTTGCCGGGCACCGGGGTCCCCCTCAGCCCTCGGCGATCTCCGCCGCGGCCAGCCAGTCGGTCTCGACCTGCTCCTTCTCCGCCTGCACCGCCTTGAGCTGCGCGTCCAGCTCGGCGGCCCGGCCGTAGTCGGTGGCAGCGGCGGCCAGCTGCTCGTGCAGCGCCTTCTCGTCGGCGTCGAGCTTGAGCATCCGCCGCTCCAGCCGGGAGGCCTCCTTGCGGGCCGCCCGGGAGTCCGCCGCGCTGTGCGCGGGCGCCGAGGAGCTGCCCACCGGGGCCGCGGCACCCGACCCGGGCAGCGCGGCCTCGCCGGCGGCGCGGCGCCGCAGGTACTCCTCCACCCCGCCGGGCAGCGCGGCCAGCGACCCGTCGCCCATCAGCGCGACCACCGAGTCGCAGACCCGGTCGACGAAGTACCGGTCGTGGCTGACCACCAGCACCGTGCCGGGGAACCCGTCGAGCAGGTCCTCCAGCGCGGTCAGGGTGTCGATGTCCAGGTCGTTGGTCGGCTCGTCGAGGATCAGCACGTTCGGCTCGCCCATCAGCAGCCGGAGCAGCTGCAGCCGCCGCCGCTCGCCACCGGAGAGGTCGCCGACCGGCGTCCACTGCCGGTTGGCGGCGAAGCCGAAGCGTTCGGCCAGCGTCGACGCCGAGATCTCCTGGTTGCCGATGCGTGCGATCCGGGCGACGTCCTGCACGGCCTCGAGCACCCGCTGCTTCGGGTTGAGCTCGGTGACGTGCTGGGACAGGTACGCCACCGACACCGTCTGGCCGACGACGATCTCGCCGGAGTCCGGCTTCGTCTCCCCGACCAGCATCTTCAGCAACGAGGTCTTGCCGGCGCCGTTGACGCCGACGATGCCGATCCGGTCACCCGGCCCCACGTGCCAGGTCAGGTCGCGGAACAGCGTGCGCTCGGCCGGGGCGTTCGGGTCGGCGGGACCGGCCGGGTCCTCGGCGTCGTCCACCGCGCCGCGGCCGCGGACGGTGAAGGTGACGTCCTCGACGTCGTAGACGGTCTTGCCCAGCCGCCTGGCCGCGAAGTTGGCCAGCGACATCTTGTCCCGGGCCGGCGGCTCGTCGGCGATCAGCGCCTGCGCGGCCTCGATCCGGAACTTCGGCTTGCTGGTGCGGGCCGGCGGGCCACGGCGCAGCCAGGCCAGTTCCTTGCGGACGAGGTTCATCCGGCGGTCCTCGGTGACCGAGGCGATCCGGGCGCGCTCGGCGCGGGCCAGGGTGTAGGCGGAGTAGCCGCCCTCGTAGGCGTGCACCTGGCCGTCGGCGACCTCCCACGTGGTCGTGGAGACCTCGTCGAGGAACCAGCGGTCGTGGGTCACGACGATGAGCCCGCCGGTGCGGGCCTTCACGTACTCGGCCAGCCACGCCACGCCCTCGACGTCGAGGTGGTTGGTCGGCTCGTCGAGCACCAGCAGGTCCAGCGGGCGGATCAGCTGGGCGGCCAGCGCGACCCGGCGCCGCTCGCCACCGGACATCGGGGCGACCGGGGAGTCCAGCCCCATCCGGTCCAGCTCCAGCCCGGTGAGCACCGAGCGGACGGCGGGGTCGGCGGCCCACTCGTGCTCGTGGGCGAACCGGGACGTCGGCAGGACGACGTCCCGCACCGTGGTCCCGGGCGGGAGGGTGCCGGTCTGGTCGAGCACCCCCATCGCCAGGTCGCCGCGGCGGGTGACCCGGCCGGAGTCGGGCTCCTGGGTGCCGGTGAGGACGCCGAGCAGGGTGGACTTGCCGCCGCCGTTGCGGCCGACCACGCCGATCCGTTCGCCGGCGGCGACGCCGAGGGAGACGTCGTCCAGGATCACCGTCGTCCCGTGGGCCTTCGACACCCGTTCCAGGTTGACCAGGTTCAGGGGTGCGCTCATCACCGCCCAGCATCCCAGGTGCGCCGGGGCGGCCGACGGGGTGTCAGCGGCGCCAGAACAGGTGGTGCGTCACCCCGCTCGGGCTGGGCACGGCCTCGTGGTGGAACCGGTCGACCAGCTCGTCGGGCGAGGTCCACAACCGGGACCCCGCGCCGAGCTCCACCGGGGCCACCGCCACGTGCAGGGTGTCGACCAGGTCGGCGTCCAGGAACTGCCGGACGGTGGCGGCTCCCCCGCCGAGCCGGACGTCCCGGCCGCCGGCGGCCGCCTTGGCCTGCTCCAGCACCGTGGCCGGCTCACCGCTCACGAAGTGGAACGTGGTGTCCGACAGCGAGAACGACGGCCGCTCGTGGTGGGTCAGCACGAAGACCGGCGTGCGGAACGGCGGCTCGTCGCCCCACCAGCCCCGCCACTCGTGGTCGGTCCACGGGCCGCGCTGGGGCCCGAACTTGTTGCGGCCCATGATCTCGGCGCCGATGTTGCGGCCGAACTCGCGCATGAGGTGGTCGTCCAGGCCGCGGGTGCCGCCGGGCACGGCACGGTTGGGCCAGCTCGCGGTGGCGAAGGCCCAGGCGCCCAGCACCTGCGGATCGGCATGGCCGAACGGCCGCTCCAGGCTCTGCCCCTCGCCGGCACCGAAGCCGTCGCTGGACAGCATGAAGTTGTGCACCCTCAGTTCCTGCGTCACGTGGCACCCCTCTGAGCTGGTCGTCGCCAGTGAGGACGCCCCCCGGCCGCAGAACTCATCGCCCGCCCGCTCAGGCCAGGCGGGTGACCTCCACGGTCACGGTCGAGCCCTCGCTGCGCGGGCCGGAGAAGATGCCCTTCAGCGGCGGGACGTCGGCGTAGTCGCGGCCGCGGGCCAGCGTGACGTGCCGGGGCCCGATCTCGGCGACGTTCGTCGGGTCGAAGCCGGACCACCCGCCGTCCCACCACTCCACCCAGGCGTGGCTCTCCCCGGTGACCGCCGTCCCGATGCCGGCCGACGGCCTGGGGTGCAGGTAGCCGGAGACGTAGCGGGCCGGCAGGCCCAGCGCGCGCAACAGGCCGACCGAGACGTGCGAGATGTCCTGGCAGACGCCCTTGCCGCTGGTCCAGGCCTGCATGGCGTTGGTCTTCACGTTCGTCGAGCCGGTCAGGTACTCCATGTGCTCGTGCACGAAGCGGCACACCAGCTGCCCGGCCTCCCGGGGGCCGGCGTCCCCGACCAGCGCACGCACCTCCTGGACGACGGGGGCGTCCATCGCGGTCAGCTGGGTCGGCCGCAGCATCTCCCCGAACCGGTCCAGGACGTCGGGGACGGCCAGCTCGGCCCAGTCGACCGGGTCGGGCAGCTGCGGCTCCGGGCCGGCCTCCACCACCGAGGTGGCCGCCACGATCAGCTCGGTGTGCGGGCCGTGGGTGTCGAAGGCAGTGACCGTGGAGCCCCAGTAGTCGCGGTAGGCGTGCACCGTGGCCGTCGGCTCGATCTCCACCCGGGAGCGCAGCGTCGTCTGCCGGCCGCTGTTCTCCGGGGTCATCCGCGCCTCGTTGTAGGAGGAGCGCACCGGGCCGCCGTAGCGGAACGCGCTGCGGTGCACGACCTGCAGCCGCCAGCGGTCGCTCGGCACCCGGGCCGGCCCGACCTGCGCGTGGAACTGGGTCGTGCCGGACTGCCGCTGCGACTGGGACACGCTCACGCCACGCCTTCCGGCACCCAGACCTGCGGCGCCTGCTCGGTGAAGAAGCGCTCGGTGACCGCCTCGCTGGCCGCCGAGCAGGTGCGCTGCAGCTCGTCGAGCCGGGTCGGCAGCCTCGCCAGGATCTCGTCGGTCTGCATGAACTCCAGCATCGTGCGCGCCCGGCCGACGATCCGGTGCGCCTCGCCGGCGACCCCGATCCGGTGCCCCTCGCGCACGTTGGCCCGCTCCAGCTCGGCCAGGCAGCCCTCGGCCTGCTCGAGAGAGGCGAACACCGACCGCGGGAAGAGCCGGTCCAGCAGCAGGAACTCCGCGGCCCGGCTGGAGTTCACCGCGCCGCGGTAGGTGCGCAGGTAGGGCTCGTATGCCCCGGTCGAGCGCAGCACCAGCGTCCAGGACGGCGCGGCGTCCCCGGCCAGCACGCGGGTGGAGAGCATCCGGGCGGTCATGTCCACCCGCTCCAGCGAGCGGCCCAGGATCAGGAACAGCCAGCTCTCGTCCCGGCTCATCGTGGCGTCGGCCAGGCCGAACACCATCGCCGACCGCTCCCGGACGAACCGGAACAGCGAGTGCGGGCCGTACCGGCGGGCCATCGTCCGCTGCTGGGGCAGCGCGTTGTGGGTGACGTTGAGCGACTCCCAGATCTCCGCCGACAGCACCTCACGCGCACCGCGGGCGTTCTCCCGGGCCGCGGACAGCGCGCCGGTGATCGAGCTGGGGCTGGCCCGGTCGAAGGCGAGGGTGGACAGCACCCGTTCGGTGTCCGCCTCCTCGTCCGGGCAGGGGGCGCCCATCAGCGCGAGCAGGTTCGCGCAGGCCCGCTGCTCGTCGATCCAGGGGTCCTCGACCAGCCGCTGGGTGTGCACGTCGAGGATCCGGGCGGTGTCGTCGGCGCGCTCCACGTACCGGCCGATCCAGAACAGCGACTCCGCGATCCGGCTCAGCACCGCGCACCTCCGCCGTCGACGTCCGTCGGCCCCGTCCAGAGGCTCGCCCCGAGCTTGCGAGGGGTGAGCCGAAGGACCTCGCTGCCCCCCGGCCCTCGCGAGCTCGCACCGGGCCCCTGCACCGAGGCCGACTGCTGCTGTTGCTGGGACTGGGCGACGGCGTTGTCGTTCGGTGGGCCCGGGTCCTGGGCCGGCGGTTCGGCCGGCAGGTCGGCGGTGGTGAACTCGATCCGGGTGACGTCGTGCTCGGGCGCCGGCTCGGCGGCGGGCCGCGGCGGGGTGATCACCCAGGTGTCCTTGGAGCCGCCGCCCTGGCTGGAGTTGACCACCAGCTCCCCCTCGGGCAGCGCGACCCGGGTCAGCCCACCGGGGAGCACCCACACGTCGTCCCCGTCGTTGACGGCGAACGGGCGCAGGTCGACGTGCCGCGGGGCGATCCGGCCGTTGATCAGCGTCGGGGACGTCGACAGCCCGATCGGCTTCTGCGCGATCCAGTCCCGCGGGCTGGCGCGCACCTTGACCGCCAGCTCCTCCAGCGTCCGCTCGTCGGCCCGGGGTCCGATCACGATGCCCTTGCC
Source organism: uncultured Modestobacter sp. (assembly GCF_947486615.1). Taxonomy (GTDB): domain Bacteria; phylum Actinomycetota; class Actinomycetes; order Mycobacteriales; family Geodermatophilaceae; genus Modestobacter. The sequence goes on along the minus strand of NZ_CANKUD010000005.1, from coordinate 219,394 downwards.
GCCGGAGCCGTCGACCGGCTTGAGCACCAGCTGGTCCAGCGAGGAGAGCACCCACTCGACGATGTCGGGCTCGTCGAGCCGGTGGGTCTCGGCGTTCTGCAGGACGGGCTCCTCGCCCAGGTAGTAGCGGATCAGGTCGGGCACCCAGGTGTAGAGCAGCTTGTCGTCGGCGACGCCGTTGCCCACCGCGTTGGCGATTGTCACCCGCCCGGCCCGCGCGGCGTTCAGCACGCCGGCGCAGCCGATCACCGAGTCCGACCGGAAGTGCACCGGGTCGAGGAACTCGTCGTCGATCCGGCGGTAGATGACGTCGACGCGCTGCTGCCCGTCCGTCGTCCGCATGCTCAGCTGGCCACCGGAGCAGACCAGGTCGCGACCCTCCACCAGCTCGACGCCCATCTGGCGGGCGAGCAGGGCGTGCTCGAAGTAGGCGGAGTTGTAGACGCCCGGGGTGAGCAGGACGACGGTCGGGTCGGCGACCCCGGCCGGGGCGGAGGCCTTGAGCGCGGCCAGCAGCCGGGCCGGGTAGTCGGCGACCGGCTGGACCCGGTGGTCGCCGAACAGCTCCGGCAGCACCTGGCTCATCGCCGCCCGGTTGGTGATCACGTAGCTCACGCCGGACGGCGAGCGGAGGTTGTCCTCCAGCACCCGGAAGTCGCCGGCCTCGTCGCGCACCAGGTCGATGCCGCTGACGTGCACCCGGACGCCGTTGGGCGGCACCAGCCCGTGCGCCGCGCGGTGGAAGTGCGCGCTGGTGGTGACCACGCTGCGCGGCACGACCCGGTCGGCGAACACCTGACCCGCGCCGTAGACGTCGGCGAGGAAGGCCTCCAGCGCCCGGACCCGCTGGCCGACGCCGCGCTCGACCACCGCCCACTCCTCGTGCCCGATCACCCGCGGCACGATGTCCAGCGGGAAGGGCTGCTCCTCACCGGCGTGGGCGAACGTCACCCCCGCGTCGCGGTAGGTCTGGGAGAGGACGTCGGCGCGGGCGGCCAGCTCCTCCCCCGACATGCGCTGCAGCGAGCTGAACAGGCCGGTGTAGGGCGGGCGGGGTCGGCCGGGCCCGGCGAACATCTCGTCCCAGGTCTGCCCGAGCGGGTAGCCGTCGAAGAGGTCCGCCATGCGACGAACCTAGACAGGCCGTGTGTCCCCCGCGTTTCGACGCCTCCGGGTGGGCGGGCGCCCGTGTCGAGCTGACCGAGGGCAGCGGCGACGCCCTGGCATCCAGGAACTGCCTTGACGGCAGTTCCTGGCTCAGTGTGTACTTCGTCACGTCGGGCCGCGAGCGTCGACAGCACCGCGCCGGCGGCTGCTTCACGACGTTCGCCTCCCCGGTCACGTTCGCCATCCCAGTCACCTGAGGAGCTGGTCCACGCGCGAGGGGCCCGGGCTCGGCGAGCGGTCCCGGAGGAGCCGCTGGGAGGCCGGAGCCGTCCGGGAGCTCGTGCGCATCCGGCTGCGAGCCCCGTGGACCTGGTCCGCGGTCTCATCCGAGCAGAGGGCCTCTCGGATGATCATCGACTGGCTGCAGGCGCGCATCGGGCCGACGAGCCCGGCCCCGGGGCAGCCTGTGCTGGCCGATGCCCCTGCGAAGGGTGTGCGCTCCCACCCGGTCGGCTGGCCGAGCGGGAGTCCGGGCCCAGGGCGCAGGAGCGGCCGCGCCGCCGTGCAGTACCGGGAACGCGGCCTGCTCGCCCATGGGGACGTCATGTCCGCCGGTCGGCGACCGGCAGCACCGCGATGGCGCGACGCCCAGTTCCGGGCTGTCCGGATGACCACCCGCGGGTGGGAGATGGCCGAGTCCCAGCAGCTCTCCGCAGCCGGGGTGCACCTGACCGCGGCGGCCCTCGTGCTGACCGAGCTCACCGGGCGGCGGTCGGGACAGGACGGAGCCGCTCGGCGTCCGCACCGAGGAGCCGGGCGTGAGTGACGCCGGGCCTGCCGCCCCCGCGGGAAGCGGACTCCGGGTCTACGGCCAGCTGCTCCTGTCGCCCCGGTCCGGCGCACTGATCTCCTCGGCGTTCATCGCCCGCTTGCCCGGCGCGATGGTGCCCATCGGTCTCGTGCTCATCGTCGCGGCCCTCCGCGGGTCGTACGCCCAGGCCGGGCTGGTCACGGCTGCCTTCGCCGTGGGCGCGGCGATCGCCGCCCCGTGGTTGGGCCGCCTGCTGGACCGGCACGGTCCGCGACGGGTGATCCCGCTGCCGGCGCTGGTCTCCGGCGGTCTGCTGGTGGCCCTGGCCGCGGTCGTCGCCTCCGCGCCCACTGCCGAGCTGGTCGCCCTGGCCGCTCTGGCCGGCGCGGCCCAGCCGCCGATCGGCCCGGCGCTGCGGGTGGGCCTGCGCAGCCTCTTCGCCGACTCGACGCGCCGCCAGGCCGGCTACGCGCTGGACTCGGTGTCGGTGGAGGCGGTGTACGTCGTCGGCCCGCTGTGCCTGTCCCTCCTGCTGGGCTTCGGGCAGCAGGAGGTCCTCCTGGGCGCAGCTGCCGTGCTGGTGGCCGGCTCGGTGGCCTTCGCCCTGGCGATGCCGCCGACGGAGCGGGTCCCGCAGGAGGTCTCCGACTCCCACGGCCGGCGGCTGTCGGTGCTGCGGGGTCAGGCCGGCCGGATCATCGGGGTGAGCGCCGCGGTCGCGATCACCTTCGGCGTGATGGACACCGCGATGGCCGGCGCGGCCGGCCTCGTGCTCGGCGACCAGCAACAGGTCGGCCTGCTGTTCGCCGCGACTGCTGGCGGGAGCGTGGTCGGTGGTCTGGTCTTCGGGTCCCGGGGCAGCCGGCGGACCCAGCACGCGCTGTTGCGCGTGTTGCTGGGGTGCTTCGCGGCGACCCTGGCCGTGGTCGCCCTGCTGACGGCGGTCGAGGGCGTGTGGCTCTGGGTCCTGCTCCCGTGCTTGTTCGTGTGCGGTCTGACCATCGCCCCGGTGATGATCACCATCGCGAACGTGGTGGACCTGTCGGTCCCGCCCGGACGACTGAGCGAGGGGCAGTCGCTCAGTCGGCAGCGCGACGATGGCGGGCATGGCCGCGGGCACGGCCCTGACCGGGCTCATCCTCGACGTCGGCGGGGTCGCGGTCTCCTTCGCCGTGGGTGCTCTGGTCCTGGCGGCGGCACTGGCCGCCGTCGGCCGGGGGCCCCGCTCGCCGGGCCCGCCGGCCGGGGTGGTGCTGCCCGACCGGGTGGGCGACTCGCCGGATTCCGTGCACTGACGTTGCAGAGCGCCCGGACGTCACCCGCTGGCGGAGCCGCCGAAGCGGGAGAGCAGCTCCAGCACGATCGTGGTCCTCACGGGAGGACCGAGCACCCGCTCGGCGACGGGGTGGGCCTGGGTGAGCAGCCGATGATGCGTTGCTCGGCCGGGTGGGATGCGGCAGGTGCAGCGCCCGGGCCTCCCGATCGAGGAGGACCGGTGCGCCGTCGCGGTGCGACCTGGGCGTGAGGTCGATCTCTTCGGGCCCCCACGTCGTGACGCACTCCTGGGTCAGCTGTCGATCGGCGCACGATGACCACCCCCGGTGGCCCGAACCGCATCGGCCGCCGCGGTGGTGCCCCGACGCCTCAGCGCGGGCCGGGGCTCGAAGAGGACCAGGGCCAGAGCCACGACGGTGAAGGCGGCACCCAGCAGGGGCACGCTCTGGACGCTCCACCCGTCGATCACCCGGCCACCGGAGAAGGCGCCGACGGCGATCCCGACGTTGAAGGCCATGCTGATCCCGGCCATCGCCAGGTCCGTGTTGCCCGGCGCGACCTGGAGCCCACCGTGGACGAGAGTGGCGTTCAGCGCCCCGAAGCAGCCGCCGGTCAACGCGATGGACGCCACGACCAGGACGGCTGAGCCACCGAGCGCCCACAGGCCCACCTGCGCGAGTCCGAGGCCGACCAGGGCCAGGGTGAGGCACTGCCTGGAGCGGCTGTCGAGGAACGTGCCGACCACCCAGGTGCCGACCACACCGGCCGCTCCGGAGACCGCCAACACCAGGCCGAGGCTGGACTCGGACATCCGGGCGTGGTCGAGCACGTACGGCGCGATGTAGGTCAGCACGGCCATGCCCCCCGCCACCGCGGCGCAGGTGGTGGCCAGCAGGAAGACGAACCGCGGCAGGCTCGGGGCGGTCCCACGGGCCGCCCCGCCGTCCTCGGGCGCGTGGGACGGGAGCAGGGCGAACACGGTGACGGCGACCGCGATGCTCAGACCACCCAGGACGGCGAAGGCCACGCGCCAGTCGGCATGCTGACCGATCCAGGTACCGAGCGGGACCCCCAGCACAGGGCCGAGCGAACTGCCGATCGACAGCCTCGCCACCATCCGCCCACGGATCTCTGGTGGGAACAGCCCCGTGGCCGCGGCTGCCGCCACCGACCAGAAGAGCGCGTGGGTCAGGCCCGAGAGGACCCGGGCAGCGACCAGCACCTCGAAGGTCGGGGCGAACGCGGCCAGCAGTGTGGCCGCGCTGAAGACGGCGAGCGTGGCGGTCAGCAGGCCGCGGCGGGGCGTCCGCATCGTGAGGCGGGTCAGCGGCAGGGAGAAGACCACGACGACGACCGCGTAGGCGGTCACCAGCTGTCCCGTCGTGGAGACCGACTCGCCCAGTCCCTCCGCGATGAGGGTGAGCATGCCGCTGGGCAGGGTCTCGGTCGTGACGAAGCAGAACGCGCCGGCGGCCAGGGCGGCCAGGGCCAAATCTGCGCGCCGTCGGGACACGAGCGGGGGCATGGCTCCGGGCGACCGGACGACGGGCGGCGGGCTGGTCATGACGGGGCTCCTTCGCCGGGTGCGAGGGTCATGGGGCACGACGCACTCGGCGCCGGGGGGCGCCAGCGCTCAGGCAGCGACGACCGAGCGCCGAGCCGCGCGCAACGCCTCGGCCCACCACAGGACCTGGTCGAGCATCGACGCGGCAGCCCGCTCATGCCGTTCGGGGTCGGGCAGGCGGCCGGCGTCGTCGAAGCGCTCCCAGACGCCGGGGAAGGCCACGGCGTCCCGGACCGTGACGACCTGGAGCTCGGCGAAGACCGGTCGCAGCTGCTCCACCGACCGGGAACCGCCTGCGAGCCCGCCGTAGGACACGAATCCCAGCGGCTTCGCCTGCCACTCGTCCACCACGGCGTCGATGGCGATCTTGAGATACCCGGGGTAGCCGTGGTTGTACTCGGGCGTGACGACCACGAAGGCGTCCGCCGCGGCGATGCGGGCGCACAACCGTCCGGTGTCACCCGAGCCGTCGAGCCCGACCGGGATCGAGAAGTCGGCCAGGTCGATCACGTCCAGGTCGATGCCGCCGTGCGCCTCGATGCGCTGCTGCACCCAGGCGGCGACGACGGGCCCGAACCTCTCGGCGCGGACGCTCCCGATGATGAGGCCGAGCCGGATGTCGGTTGCTGCAGCGTGCATGGTCGATGTCCCTGCGCTCGTGGTGACCCGGCGCTAGCTGGCGGCGGGGGCGGTGCTGGTCCGGATGACGACTTCGGTGGGGAGGGTGACTCGCGTCTGGCCGTACGTCGGGTCGACGAGCATCCGCGCCATGACCCGGCCCTTCTCCCGGACGGGCTGACGCACGGTCGTGAGGCCGGCGTCCTCGGCACGCGGGATGTCGTCGAAGCCGGTCACGGAGATCTCGGCGCCGACCTGGAGGCCCTGCGACCGGAGCGTGTCGATCACGCCCAACGCCAGGACGTCGGTGGTGGCGGCGATGACCGTGGGCTGCGCGCCTGCGGCGGCCGCGACCGCCAGCACGGCGGCGGCGGCCTTCCGGCCAGACTCCAGGGTGTTCGTCCCCGCCGACACCGGGGTCACCTCCGCCCCCGGTCCCAGACCGGCGCGCAGGCCCTCCAGACGCAGCCGGGCGTAGGGGAACAGCCGCGACTCGTCACGCACGCCGACCACGGGCTCGTCGTCGTCCATGCTGTCGATGATCACGGCGCAGCGCCGGTGCCCCAGCTCCCGGAGATGGCGGCCGACCTCGACGGCGGCACCTCGGTCGTCGACCAGGACGCAGGGGCTCCCGGTGTCGACCGTGCTGATGATCGGGATCCCGCGGTTGGCGAGGACGCGCAGCACGGGGTGCTCGGTGTCGACACCGTCGGCGATGGCGCCGTCGAGCACCGCCCGGCGGACGTTCTGCACCAGACGCATCTCCTCTGCGCGCGAGTGGCCCTTCGAGACGGAGTGCGGCCCCACCGGCATCAGCAGGACGTTCGTCCCGGTGGTCGTGGCGACCTCCGCCACGCCGGTGAGCAGTTCGGCGCAGTACGGGTCGGAGAACGCATAGGTCAGTTCCTGGGCGAACAGCACGCCGATCGAGCCGGCGCGACGACCCCGCAACGAGCTCGCACTGGGGTCGGGTCCCGAATAGCCCATCTGCTCGGCGAGCTCGAGGATGCGCTCGCGGAGCGCCTCCGAGAGCTGCTCGGGACGGTTGTAGGCGTTCGAGATCGTCGTGGGAGACACCCCCGCAGCTGCCGCCACGGCCCGCAGGCTGGGTCGTTGGACCATTCCGCACCCGCCCCCGGAGTCGTCGACTTGAACGTTCTACTGGGACGTTACAGTAATCCGGTCGACGGTCAAGGACCTCAGGCTCGAGCGGGTGTGCTGCCGAAGCGTCCGAGTCGCGAGTCCTCGTCCGTCACGACCACGAAGCCCCTCCCCTCGGCCGCGAGACGGCGCCTCTCCCCACGCAGGTCCCACAGCCGCCCACGTACACGCCGCCCGGCACGAGATGTCCCGGAGGCGCGGTCGCTCGACCCCCTGCGGTGTCACCGGCCGGACCGGGAGGACCTCACACCCGGCCCACTGCACCCACCGACCAACCGGGTGACGTGGGGGGACGACCCCACTGGAGGGTCGCGCGCCGAGCCAGCGGCTGCGAGCAACGACCCTCAGGCAGAGGCGCGGCGGACCAGATGGGTGCGGCAGACCCGGGACTCCGCCTGTTCGCCGACGCCCTCGATCTGGCGCAACAGCAGCTCGGTGAGCAGCGGCGTCATGTCGGTGAGCGGCTGGGCGACCGTGGTCAGTGGCGGGTCGCAGCGCTCGGCGACCGCGGCGTCGTCGAAGCCGACCACCGCGACGTCCTCGGGCACCCGCCGGCCGGCTTCACGCAGCGCGCGGAGCGCACCGACCGCCATCGGGTCCGAGGCGACGAACACCGCGTCCAGGTCGGGCGCGCGCTCGAGCAGCGCCGCCATCGCCCGCGCGCCGCCGACCTCGGTGAAGTCGCCCTCGGCGAGCAGGTCGGCGCGCACCTCCTGCCCGGCGGCCGCCAGGCCGGCCTGGTAGCCGGCCAGCCGGTCGACCCCGGCGATCATGTCCAGCGGGCCGGTGATGGTGGCGATCCGCCGGCGCCCCGAGGCCGCGAGGTAGGCCGCCGCCTCCCGCGCGCCGCCGCGGTTGTCGGCGTCGACGTAGGCCACCGCACGGTCGTCGAAGGGCCGGCCGCACAGCACCAGCGGGATGCCGGCCTCCTCGAGGATGTCCGGCAGCGGGTCGTCGCTGTGCACCGACATCAGGATCACGCCGTCCACGTGGCCCTGACGGGCGTACCGGCCGATCTTCTCCTGCTCCCGCTCGTCCTGGGCGGTGAGCAGCACCAGGTTCAGGTCGGTGTCGGCCAGCGTCGCCGACACCCCACGGACGATGCTGGCGAAGAACGGGTCGGAGAACACCTGGGTGTTCGGCTCGTTGAGCACCAGGGCGACCGTGTCGGTGCGCCGGGTCACCAGGCTGCGGGCCATCCGGTTGGGCACATAGCGCAGCTGTGCCACCGCCGACAGCACCGCCTGGCGGGCCTCGGGGCTGACCTTCGGCGAGTCGTTGACCACCCGGGAGACGGTGGCGCGCGAGACGCCGGCGAGCACGGCCACCTCGTCCAGCGTCGGCGACGCGGCGCGCGAGGTCGTGTCGGTCATGCGGTCTCCAGTGCTCGGGCGGTGCACACATGGTGCACCGTGAGAGCGCTCTCCGACAGCCCCTGGGCGTTACCCAGCTGTTACTTGACAGTCGCTTGTGGCCCAGACCACTCTGTGCGTCACGGCCGTGAGAGCGTTCTCACGCCCCCGGCGGACGGTGCATCGGAGCACCCGTCCCGGGAAGGACCCAGGAGGTCAGATGTTCCATTCCACGAGGAGCAGGGCGGCGTGGGGAGCGGCTCTGGCCGCGGTCCTGCTGACCGCCGGGTGCGGCGGTTCGGACGATGCGAGCGCCGACGCCGCCGACTACGACCCCGACGCCCCGGTCACCCTGACCGTCGGCACGTTCGGGACGATGGACTTCGACAACGCGGGGCTCTACGAGGAGTACATGGAGCTCCACCCGAACGTCACGATCGAGCAGAACAACGTCGCCCAGTCCGCCGCGTACTACAAGTCGCTGCAGACCCGGCTGGCCGCGAACTCCGGCCTCGACGACATCCAGGCCTTCGAGATCGGCTTCATCGCCGACGTCGTGCGCAACCACGCCGACGCGTTCGTCGACTTCGCCGCGGAGGAGAACGCCGACGAGCTCGAGGGCAACTTCTACGACTGGAAGTGGGGCCAGGCCTCCACTGCGGACGGCAAGACCATCGGCCTGGGCACGGACACCGGCCCGCAGGCCATGTGCTACCGCACGGACCTGTTCGAGCAGGCCGGGCTGCCCACCGAGCGCGCCCAGGTGGCCGAGCTGTGGCCGACCTGGGACGCGTACCTGGACACCGCGCGCCAGTACCAGTCCACGTCCGACGCTGCCTTCGTCGACAGCCCGGCGAGCATCTTCTCCTCCTCGGTCTACCAGGGCGAGGTCGCCTACAACGACGAGGAGGGCAACCCGATCCCCGAGGAGAGCGACGGCGTCGAGCGGGCGTGGGAGTACGCCAGCACGGCCGCCGACGAGGGCCTGACCGCCAACCTCAGCCAGTTCGGTGACGAGTGGAACGCCGCGTTCTCCAACGGCGCCTTCGCCACCATCGCCTGCCCGGCCTGGATGCTCGGCTACATCAACTCCCAGATGGGTGACGCCGGCGCCGGGCTCTGGGACATCGCGCCGCTGCCGGGTTCCGACGAGAGCGCCAGCAACTGGGGCGGCTCGTTCCTCGGCGTCCCGGCCGGCGGAGAGAACGTCGAGGCCGCCAAGGACCTGGCCGAGTGGCTGACCGCCCCGGAGCAGCAGGTCAAGATGTTCACCGACGCCGCGCACTTCCCCTCCAGCCCGCAGGCTGCGGAGGACCCCGGGGTCATGGACGCGACCAACGAGTACTTCAGCGGCGCCCCGACCGGCGAGATCTTCGGTGAGTCCGCGGCGAACATCCAGCGCACCCCGATCGGCCCGTACGACACGCAGATCCAGGAGGCGTTCACCACGGCGCTGACCGACATCGCCTCCGGCGGTGCGACCCCCGACGAGGGTTGGGAGAACGCGCTGAAGGCGGCTCGCCAGGCCACCGGCGGCTGACCCCAGGTCACGCAGCCGCCGACCGGACGCGGTGCCCGGGGGCGTCGAACGCCCCCGGGCACCTGCCCGGTCCGCCGTCCCGGCCCGCTCGAGCCCCCGGGACCCGTCCGGCCCGATCCGCGCACCCGATCCGTCGAGGACCCTGCATGACCATCGCCAGTGGCACCGTCCGTGAGGCGGCGATCGCCGCGCCAGCACCAGACCGGACCGAGCTCCCCGGCCGCCCCCGCAAGCGCCGCCAGCTGACCCGCAACCGCTGGGGCTACGCCTACGTCGCACCGTTCTTCCTGGTGTTCGGGGCGTTCAGCCTCTACCCGTTCATGTACACCGCCTGGGTCTCGCTGCACGAGACCAGCCTGTCGAACATCAACGGCGGCACCTGGGTCGGGCTGGAGAACTACCGGGAGCTGCTGCAGAGCGAGTTCTTCTGGAACGCCGCCCGCAACACCCTGACCATCGGCATCCTGGCGACGGTCCCCCAGCTGTGCATGGCCCTGGGGCTGGCCCACCTGCTGAACTACAAGCTCCGCGGCCGCACCTTCTTCCGCACCGTGATGCTGATGCCGTACGCGACCAGCATCGCCGCCGCGACCCTGGTCTTCTCCCAGCTCTTCGGCCGCGACTACGGGCTGATCAACACCATGCTGGAGGCCGTCGGCCTGAACCGGATCGACTGGGAGTCCGGGACGGTCAGCAGCCAGGTCGCCATCGCGGTGATCGTCACCTGGCGTTGGACCGGCTACAACGCGCTCATCTACCTGGCCGCGATGCAGTCGATCCCCGGGGAGCTCTACGAGGCCGCGGAGATCGACGGCGCGAGCAAGTGGAAGCAGTTCCTCAACGTGACGATCCCGTCGCTGCGCCCGACGATCCTGTTCACCATCGTCGTGTCGACCATCGGCGCGGTCCAGCTGTTCGGTGAGCCGCTGCTGTTCGCCGGCAACGGCACCACCTCCGGCGGCGCCTCCGGGCAGTACCAGACGCTCGGCCTGCTGATGTACCAGCAGGGCTGGAGCAACTTCCACATCGGGCAGGCAGCCACCACCGCCTGGGCGATGTTCATGATCATCCTGGTGATCGTGGGGGTCAACGCCGTCATCGGCCGCCTCCGCGCCCGGGCCGACCGGTAGGAGACCGGCATGGCGACCCTCGCTCCCCCCGTACCCGATGCCGGCCGGGACCCCTCCCCCGCCGCACCCGCCGCCCGCCGCCGGCACCGGGGCGGCAGCAAGGCCGGCAGGCCCGGCCCGGTCACCTACACGATGCTCACCCTCGTGGCACTGGTGTCGATCTTCCCGCTCTACTGGACCCTGGTCGCGGGGTCGCACACCAACGCCGAGATCGCCGCCACCCCGCCGCCGTTCCTGCCGAACGCCAGCCTGTTCGAGAACTTCCAGCTGGCTCTCGAGCAGGCGCCGATCGGCAAGGCGATCCTCAACTCGGTGCTGGTCTCCGGCGCCATCACCGTGGGCACCGTGCTGTTCTGCACGCTGGCCGGGTTCGCCTTCGCCAAGCTCGCGTTCCGCGGCAAGGGCGTGCTCCTCGCCCTGGTGATCGGCACGATGATGGTGCCGACCCAGCTCTCGGTGATCCCGCTGTTCATGATGATCGCCGAGCTCCAGTGGGTGAACCAGCTGCAGGCGGTCATCCTCCCCACGCTGGTGAGCGCCTTCGGCGTCTTCTTCATGCGGCAGTACCTGATCTCCGCGCTGCCCAACGAGCTGCTGGAGGCCGGCCGGGTCGACGGCGCCTCGACGTTCCGGATCTTCTGGTCGATCGTCGTCCCGGTCGCCCGGCCCGCGATGGCCGTGCTGGCGATGCTGACCTTCCTCACCGCCTGGAACGAGTTCTTCTGGCCGCTCATCGCGCTGACCACCGCGAACCCCACCGTGCAGGTGGCCCTGGCGGGGCTCGGCTCCGGCTACGTGCCGCAGCGCTCGGTGATCATGGCCGGCACCCTGCTCGGCACCCTGCCGGTGCTCATCGTCTTCACGATCCTGGGCAAGCAGATCGTCGGCGGCATCATGCAGGGCGCGGTGAAGGGATGACCCGCTGCGCCCACCCCACCCCCCTCCCTTCTCCGAGAGGTTCTTGACCATGGCCACCGTCTCCTTCCAGCAGGCCAGCCGGATCTACCCCAAGGCCGAGCGGCCGGCGGTGGACTCGCTGGACCTGCAGATCGCCGACGGGGAGTTCCTCGTCCTGGTCGGCCCGTCCGGGTGCGGGAAGTCCACCTCGCTGCGGATGCTCGCCGGGCTGGAGGAGGTGGACTCCGGGGCGATCGTGATCGGTGACCGGGACGTCACCGACTCCCCGCCCAAGGACCGCGACATCGCCATGGTGTTCCAGAACTACGCCCTCTACCCGCACATGACGGTGGAGGAGAACATGGGCTTCGCCCTCAAGCTAGCCGGCATCGGCAAGGACGAACGGGCCACCCGGGTGCGGGAGGCAGCCAAGATCCTGGACCTGGAGCCCTACCTGTCCCGCCGGCCCAAGGCACTGTCGGGTGGCCAGCGGCAGCGGGTGGCGATGGGCCGGGCGATCGTGCGCAACCCGCAGGTCTTCCTGATGGACGAGCCGCTGTCCAACCTCGACGCCAAGCTGCGGGTGCAGACCCGCACCCAGATCGCGGCCCTGCAGCGCCGGCTGGGCACCACCACCGTCTACGTCACCCACGACCAGGTCGAGGCGATGACCATGGGCGACCGCGTGGCGGTGCTCAAGGACGGCGTCCTGCAGCAGTGCGACACCCCCGGCGCGCTCTACGACCGCCCGGCCAACGTGTTCGTCGCCGGGTTCATCGGCTCCCCGGCGATGAACCTGGTCACCGGCTCCGCCATCGACGGCGGCGTGCAGGTCGGCGGCGCCGTGCTGCCGGTGCCGCGCGAGCAGCTCACCCGCGCCGCGGCGAGCAACGGCAAGGTCACCGTCGGGTTCCGCCCCGAGGCCGTGCGCCTGGCCGGCACCGGGGAGGGCCTGCCGGTCCGGGTCGAGGTGGTCGAGCAGCTGGGCTCGGACGCCTTCCTCTACACCTCCCTGGCCGACGCCCCCGACGACGTCCTGCACTCCGCCGACCTCGTCGTCCGCACCGAACCCCGCACCCCGGTCACCACCGGCCAGCAGCTCTGGCTGAGCGCCGACCGAGGTGCCCTGCACGTCTTCGACGCCCAGACTCAACAGCGGGTCGACTGACGAAGGACCCCCTGCCCCCGCCCCTGCAGGGGGCCGAAGCACCTCCCGCGCGACCCGGTCCCGGCCGCGCCGGTCAGCCACGCACCAGACCACCCGAGCTAGGAGCAGCACCGCCATGACCTCCACCGACGTGCGCCCGGACACCGCCTCCGGGCTGTCCTTCCCGCCCGGTTTCACCTTCGGCGCCGCCACCGCCGCCTACCAGATCGAGGGCGCGTTCGACGTCGACGGCCGGGGGCCCTCGATCTGGGACACCTTCAGCCACACCCCGGGCAAGACCCACCTGGGCCACACCGGCGACGTCGCCGTCGAGCACTACGTCCGCTACCCGCAGGACGTGGCGCTGATGAAGGACCTCGGCCTGGACGCCTACCGGTTCTCCGTCTCCTGGCCGCGGGTGCTCCCGGCCGGGGCCGGCGCGGTCGAGCAGCGCGGGCTGGACTTCTACCGCCGGCTGGTCGACGAGCTGCTCGAGGCCGGCATCGCGCCGTGGCTGACGCTGTACCACTGGGACCTGCCGCAGGCGCTGCAGGACCAGGGCGGTTGGACCGACCGGGACACCGCCTACCGCTTCGCCGAGTACGCCGGCGTGGTCTACGACGCCCTGGGTGACCGGGTGCCGCACTGGTCGACGCTGAACGAGCCGATGTGCAGCTCGCTGCTGGGCTACATGGCCGGCCAGCACGCCCCCGGCCACCAGGACCCGGTCGAGGCCTCCCGCGCGGTGCACCACCTGCTGCTCGGCCACGGCCTGGCCACCCAGGTGATGCGCGACAAGGGCGCCGACCACCTGGGCATCACGCTGAACTTCACCCCGATGAAGCCGGCCACCGACTCCGCCGCCGACGTCGACGCCGCCCGCCGGCTCGACGGCCAGCAGAACCGGATGTTCCTGGTGCCGATCGCCACCGGCGAGTACCCGGCCGACGTCGTCGACGACCTGGCCGCGGCCGGGGCGCCGCTGCCGGTGCAGGACGGCGACCTGGAGATCATCTCCACGCCCGTCGACTGGCTGGGCATCAACTACTACTTCCAGTCCACCGTGCGCGCGCTCAGCGAGCCCAGCGGCAAGCACCCCACCTTCATCGGCGCGGAGCTGGTCGAGGACCTGCCGCCGGAGGGCACCACCACCACGATGGGCTGGGGCATCAACCCCGAGGCGTTCACCGAGCTGCTGACCTGGATCAGCGGCGTTGCGCCGGGCCTGCCGATGTTCATCACCGAGAACGGCTCGGCCTGGCCGGACCAGGTCTCCGCCGACGGGCAGGTGCACGACCCCGAGCGGGTCGACTACCTGCTGCGGCACCTGGCCGCGATGACCGAGGCGATGGACGCCGGCGCCGACGTGCGCGGGTACTTCGCCTGGTCGCTGCTGGACAACTACGAGTGGGCCCGCGGCTACGACCAGCGCTTCGGCATCGTGCACGTCGACTACGAGACCCAGGTGCGGACGCCGAAGGACAGCGCCCGCACCTACGCCGACGTCATCCGCAGCGCCAAGGACGGCGTGTGACGGAGACGTCCCCCAGCGCCGACCTCGCGGGACGCCGGGTGCTGCTCACCGGCGCCTCCCGCGGGGTCGGCGCGGCCGTCGCCCGGCAGCTGGTCGCCGCCGGCGCGGACGTGCTCGGCACCGCCCGGGACGCGGCGGCCCTCGACCGGCTGGCCACGGAGCTGACCGGCGGGGCCGGCTCGTTCACGTCCGTGGTCGCCGAGCTCACCGACGACACGACGCCCGCGCGGCTGGCCGAGGCGGTCGGGCAGCGGTGGGGTGCCCTGGACGTGCTGCTGAACAACGCCGGGGTGATGCTGGCCCGCGACGCCCGCTTCGAGGACGAGCCGGCCGGGACGCTCGAGGAGAGCCTGCTGGTCAACTGCGTCGTCCCGCACCGGCTGGTGCTGGCGCTGCTGCCCGCCCTGCGCAAGGGCACCGACCCGCGGGTGGTGCACGTGAGCTCCGGCGCGGGCACCACCGAGCTGATCCGGGACGCCGGGATCGGCAGCTACCGGGTGAGCAAGTGGGCGCTCAACGGGCTGGTGCTCATGCAGGCCGCCCAGCTCGCCGGCGAGGTGGCGGTCAACGCCCTCGACCCCGGCTGGGTGCGCACCGACCTCGGTGGCGACGAGGCGCCGGGCACCCCGGAGCAGAGCGCGGCCGGCGCGCTGGCGCTGCTGCGCGAGCCGCCGACGGTGACCGGCCGGATCTTCAAGGACGGCGCCGAGATCTCGTTCTGACCACCGCTCGAGCCCTGGCCTGCACCTCGGGCCAGGGCTCGAGCCGTCCAGGAGGTCCCCAGTGCTCGACCCGGACACCCGCCGGCGCGTGCTCGACTGCCTGCTGGTGAGCCAGCGCCACTCCTGGGACCAGGGCCTCACCGCCGCCGTGCTGGCCGACGCCGGCGCGACCGGCCCGCTGCGCGCGCTGGTCGACGACGCGGTCGCCCGGCAGCGGGCCGACGGGCGGCTGGCCGAGCTGGACCCGGTGTGCGCGGTGAACAGCGGCGCGGTCGGCGAGTTCGTGCACGACCTCGCCGTCCGCGCCGGCGACCCGGTGCTGACCGCGGCGGCGGCCGGCCAACGAGCCTGGCTCACCAGCGGGGCGCCCCGGGCCGCGGACGGCACGCTGTTCCACCTGCTCGGCAGCCGGCAGGTCTGGGCCGACACCGTGTACATGGCGGTGCCGTTCCTGGCGGCGGTCGGCGAGCCGGCCGCCGCGCTCGCCCAGCTCGCCGGCCACCGGGCCCGGCTGCGCGACCCCGGCACCGGTTTGTGGGCGGCACGGTGGGACGAGGACGCCGGCGCCCTCGCCGACGCCCGCCCCTGGGGCACCGGCAACGGCTGGGTCGCCGCCGGCGCCGCCCGTGCGGTCGGCCGGCTCACCGGGGACGCCGCCGACGCCGTGGCCGCCCAGGTGCGCGAGCTGCTGGACGCCTGCCTGGTGCACCGCCGTCCGGACGGGCTGTTCGGCGACGTGCTCGACGACCCGGCCGGGCCGGCGGACACCGACGTGGCCGCGATGCTGGCCACCGCGGCGCTGACCGGAGCGGCCGAGGGGTGGCTGCCGCCGTCCTACGGCACGACGGGCGAGTCGCTGCTGGCAGCGGTGGTCGACCGGGTGGACGACCTCGGCCGGGTCACCGGCGCCAGCGCCGCGCCGCACTTCGACCGGCCGGGGCACTCCCCCGAGGCCCAGGCCTTCCTCCTCCTCGCCGACGCCGCCCACCGCCGCTGGCGCGCCCCCTGACCGCACCACCCCGGGTCACCTGAGCGGCCATGTTGGCCAACATGGCCGCCCAGGCCCCCTTGCAGGGGCCCGCCCCGAGCCCGGGAGGGGTGGGGGGCAAGGGGGTCCTTCGTCAGTCGGCGTCGCGGAGGGCCTGGAGCTGGGTGCGGCGGGTGGCCTGCTCGTCCGGGTCGGGCACCGGCAGGGAGGCGAGCAGCCGCTGCGTGTAGGGGTGCTTCGGCGCACCGAGCACCTCGGCGCCGGTGCCCTCCTCGACCAGCCGGCCGCGGTAGAGCACCGCGATCCGGTCGGCGAGCAGGTCGACGACGGCGAGGTCGTGGCTGATGAACAGCGCCGCGAACCCCAGCTCCCGCTGCAGCTCGTCGAAGAGCTCCAGCACCCGGGCCTGCACCGAGACGTCCAGCGCCGAGGTCGGCTCGTCGGCGATGAGCAGCTCGGGCTCCAGCGCCAGCCCGCGGGCCAGGCTGGCGCGCTGCCGCTGACCACCGGAGAGCTCGTGCGGGAACCGGTCGCCGAAGGCCTTGGGCAGCTGCACCGCCTCCAGCAGCTCGTCGACCCGGGCCCGCGCCGCGGCCGGGTCCTTGGCGCGCTTGTGCACCACCAGCGGCTCGGCCACCGCCTCGGCGATGGTGAGCAGCGGGTTGAAGCTGGACGCTGGGTCCTGGAAGACGAAACCGATCCGCTCCCGCACCGGCCGGAAGGTGCGCTCCTTCATGCCGTTCATCTCGGTGCCGAGCACCTGCAGCGACCCGCCGCCGACCTTGGTCAGCCCGGCGATGGCCCGGCCGATCGTGGTCTTGCCACTGCCGGACTCCCCCACCAGGCCGAGCACCTCACCGGGCCGGATGGCGAAGCTGACCCCGTCGACGGCGACGAAGTCCGGCTGGCGCAGCCGGCCGGGGTAGACGATCCGCAGGTCGCGGGCCTCGACCACCGGGGTGGCCTCCGCCCACCCGGCCTTCCGGCCGGCCGCCCGCTCCCGGGTGCGCGCCACGCCCTGCCCCAGCCGCGGGACGGCGCCGAGCAGCTGCTTGGTGTAGTCGTCCTGCGGCGCGGAGAACAGCGTGCGGACGTCGGCCTGCTCGACGATCCGCCCCTGGTACATGACCGCGACCCGGTCGGCGAGGTCGGCGACCACGCCCATGTTGTGCGTGATCAGCACGATCGCGGCGCCGAACTCGTCCCGGCAGCGGCGCAGCAGGTCGAGGATCTCGGCCTGCACCGTGACGTCGAGGGCCGTCGTCGGCTCGTCGGCGATGATCACGCCGGGGTCGAGCACGAGCGCCTGGGCGATGACGATGCGCTGCTTCTGCCCGCCGGAGAACTGGTGCGGGTAGTGGTCGACGCGCTCCTCCGGGTCGGGGATGCCGACCCGGCGCAGCACGTCGATCGCCTTGACTCGCGCCTCCTTCTTGCTGAGCTTCCCGTGCGCCCGCAGCCCCTCGGCGATCTGCCAGCCGACCGGGTAGACCGGGTTCAGCGAGGTCGAGGGCTCCTGGAACACCATGGCGGCGTCCTGCCCGCGCACCTCGCGCAGCTGCGACCCGCGCAACGGGACGACGTCGTGCTCGTCCGTGCCGTCCTTGCTGCTGAGCACCACCGCGCCCCGCACCCGCGCGGTCTCCGGGAGCAGGCCGAGGATGCTGCGCGCGGTGACGGTCTTGCCGCTGCCGCTCTCCCCGACGATGGCCAGCACCTCACCGGCCTGCACCTGCAGGCTGACGTCCTTGACCGCGGCGACGCTGCCGGCGTCCGTGGCGAAGGTGACCTGCAGGTCCTTGATGTCGACGACGCTCATGCTCGGGTACCTCCGGTGTGCGGGGCGCCGACCCCGTCGGGGCCGCTGAGGGTGCCACCGGGCACGGCCGACACCTCGGGAGTGCCCGCTGGGGCGTCCTCGACCTCGTCCTCCGGGACGTCGGCGGCCCGGCGGCGGGTGCGCAGCCGGGGGTCGGCCAGGTCGTTGAGGCTCTCCCCGACCAGGGTCAGGCCCAGCACGGTGAGCACGATCGCGGCGCCGGGGAAGACCGACGTCCACCAGATGCCGCTGGAGACGTCGGACAGCGACCGGTTGAGGTCGTAGCCCCACTCGGCCGCGGCGGTGGGCTGGATGCCGAAGCCGAGGAAGCCCAGCCCGGCGAGGGTGAGGATCGCCTCGGAGGCGTTCAGCGTGAGGATCAGCGGCAGCGTGCGGGTGGCGTTGCGCAGCACGTGCCGGGTCATGATCCGCCGGTTGCTCGCGCCGATCACCTTGGCCGACTCGACGAACGCCTCGGCCTTGATCCGCACCGTCTCGGCCCGCACCACCCGGAAGTACTGCGGGATGAAGACCACGGTGATCGAGATCGCCGCGGCGAAGATGCCGCCCCACAGCCGGGACTGGCCGCCGCTGATCACGATGGCGACGACGATGGCCAGCAGCAGCGTCGGGAAGGCGTAGACGGCGTCGGCGATGACCACGAGGACGCGGTCCAGCCAGCCGCCGAAGTAGCCGGAGACCAGGCCGAGGAGCACGCCCAGCACGATCGACAACAGCACCGCGATGACGATCACGTACAGCGCGGTGCGCGAGCCCCAGATCACCCGGGACAGCACGTCGTAGCCACCGACCGTGGTGCCCAGCCAGTGCTCGGCCGAGGGCGACTGCTGGGCCCCGAAGGTGCCCTCGGCGTCGCGCAGCTGGCCGTACTCGTAGGGGGCCAGCAGGGGCGCGAACACCGCGGTGAGCACGAAGACGCCCATCAGCACGAGGCCGGCGATGAGCATGCCGCGCTGCAGGCCGACGCTCTGCCGCAGCTGGTGCACCACCGGCAGCCGGCGCCAGGAGCGCCGCCGTCCGGCCTGTTCAGGAGTGGTGACAGCGGTCGCCATGGTCAGTACCTCACCCGGGGGTCGATGAGCGCCGCGATGACGTCGACGATGAAGTTGGTGACGGCGACGATGACGGCGAGCAGGGCCACGATCCCCTGCACCGCCACGAAGTCACGCGCCTGCAGGTACTGCGAGAGCTGGAAGCCCAGGCCGCGCCACTCGAAGGTGGTCTCGGTGAGCACCGCGCCCACCAGCAGCAGGGCGATCTGCAGGCCGATGACGGTGATGATCGGGATCAGCGCCGGCCGGTAGGCGTGCTTGCGCAGCAGCCGGGACTCGGCGACGCCGCGGGAGCGGGCTGCCTCGACGTAGCCGGTGCCCAGCGTGCCGATGACGTTGGTGCGCACCAGCCGGAGGAACACCCCGGCGGTGAGCAGGCCGAGTGCGATCGACGGCAGGATGGCGTGCTGCAGCACGTCGCTGACGACCTCGCCGTTGCCGGTCTGGATCGCGTCGATGAGGGCGATGCCGGTGGGGTTGTCCACGCTCTGCAGCTGGATCTCGGCGATGGTGGAGGCGCGGCCGGCGACCGGCAGCCAGTCCAGCCAGACCGAGAAGATCAGCTTGAGCAGCAGACCGGCGAAGAAGACCGGGGTGGCGTAGCAGAGGATCGCGAAGACCCGCAGCAGCGCGTCCGGCGTCCGGTCGCGGAAGTAGGCGGCGATCATGCCCAGCGGGATGCCGATGATGAACGCGACGATCAGCGCGTAGACCGACAGCTCGAGGGTCGCCGCACCGAAGGTGGTGAGCACCTCACTGACCGGCCGGCGGTCGCTGAGCGTGGTGCCGAAGTCGCCCTGCAGCAGGTTGCCCAGGTAGTCCAGGTACTGGGCGAAGAGCGGGCGGTCGTAGCCGGCCTCGCGGATCCGCTCGGCCAGCTGGTCGGCGGGCAGCCGGCCACCGAGCGCGGCGGTGATCGGGTCACCGGTGGCGCGCATCAGGAAGAAGACGGTCGTCACCAGGATGAAGATCGTCGGGAAGATCAGCAGGAAGCGGATGAGGACGTAGCTGCCCAGCCCGCCACCCCCGCTGCGGCGCTTGCGAGCCGGGGTCGCCTCGCCGGCGGGCTCGGTGGAGCCGGTGGTGGGCTCCGTGGTCGTGGTGGTCATCGCTCCCAGTCCATCAGGTGTGCTCGTGCGTGCGACACGCCGGTCCGGACGCGCCGAGCCCCGGGTGACCCGCGCTGCGGGTCACCCGGGGCTGCGTGCTGCGCTGTCCGGCTCGGGTCAGCCCTTGGAGAGGGCGCCGTAGCGGAACTTGAACGACGCGTCGAGGGTGTCCTCGGCGCCGGAGACGTCGGTGCCGGTGACGGCGACCTGCGCGCCCTGCAGGTACGGGAGCGTGGACAGGTCCTCGGCGACCTGGGTCTGGATCTCCTCGATCAGCGCCTGCCGCTCGGCCGGGTCGGCGGTGGTGGCCTGCTGCAGGATCAGGTCGTTCACCTCCTGGTCCGAGTAGTGGTTGGCAAGGAAGTTCTCCGTGAGGAAGAACGGCGTGAGGTAGTTGTCCGCGTCCGAGTAGTCGGGGAACCAGCCCAGCTGGTAGGCCGGGTAGACGTCGGCGACGCGGTCCTTGGAGTACTGCACCCACTCGGTGGTCTGCAGGTTCACCGTGAACAGCCCGGACTCCTCCAGCTGGTTCTTGATCAACGCGTACTCGTCACCCGAGGACGGGCCGTAGTGGTCGTTGGAGTACTGCAGGTTCAGCTCGACCGGGGTCTGGACACCGGCCGCCTGCAGCCGCTGCGCGGCCGCGTCGGCGTCGGCGCCACCGGAACCGTCGCCGTACTGCTCCATGAGCGGCTCGATCGCACCGGTCAGGCCCTCGGGGACGTGGGAGTACAGCGGGGTGTAGGTGCCCTTGTAGACCTGGTCGGCCAGCTCCTCGCGGTCGATCAGGTCCGCGACGGCCTGCCGGACGGCGACGGCCTTGGCCGGATCGGCCTCAGGCGTCGTCGCACCGTAGGGCTGGGTGTCGAAGTTGAACGTGATGTAGCGGATCTCGCCGCCGGGACCGTCGAGGACCTCGACCTGGTCGTTGCCGCGCAGGTCCTCGATGTCGGTCGCGGACAGGCTCCGCCACGCGACGTCGATGTTGCCCTCCTGCACGTCCAGCTTCAGGTTCGAGGCGTCGGTGTAATACGCGACGTTGATCGTGTCGGTCTCCGGGGCGCCGAGCAGGCCCTGGTAGCCGTCGAAGGCCTCGTAGGAGACCAGGTTGTTCTGGTCGTAGTTGGTGATCGCGTAGGGGCCGGCGAAGGCGTTGCCGTCGACGATCTCCTCGTCCGGGGTCAGCGCGTCGGCGGCGAAGACGTCCTCGTCGACGATCGGGCCGGCCGGGCTGGAGAGGATCTGCGGGAAGACCTGGTCGTCGGGCGACGCCAGGTTGAACACCACGGTGGTGTCGTCCGGGGCGTCGACGCTCTCGAGGTTGTACAGCAGCGACGCCGGGCCGTTCTCGTCGTTGATCGCGACCATGCGGTCGAAGCTGAACTTCACGTCCGAGGCGGTCAGCTCGTTGCCGTTGGCGAAGGTCAGGCCGTCCTTCAGCGTTACCGTGTACTCGGTGGGCGAGGTGAACTCGGCCGACTCGGCGATGTCCGGCTCGACGTCCGGGCTGCCCATCGGGGTGTTCATGAGGAACGGGTAGACCTGGTTCATCACGGCGAAGGAGCCGTTGTCGTACGAACCGGCCGGGTCGATCGTGGTGATCTTGTCGGTGGTGCCGATGGTCAGTGCCCCACCACCGGAGCCACCGCCCTCGCCGTCACCGTCACCGCCGCCGCACGCCGACAGCACCAGGGCCGTCGTCGCGATGCCCGCCGTCGCGACCAGCGTGCGCCGGCCGCTCCTGGACAGGGAGTTCATCCGCTACCTCGTTCTCATGGGAGGCGAGCCGCGGGCGCAGGGAGGCGCGCCACCGCGGCCGCCTGTGGTCATCGGAACTGCATGACTAACACATCGATCTCACTGGGCGAGAACTCGGGACCAGGCTGTGATCGTGTTGTGACCCCGCCGCCCGGTGTGCCTCCCCGGCTCCCGGACCGCCGTCAGAAGTCCCCGCCGCCGCCGAAGTCGCCGCCGCCGAAACCGCCACCACCGCCGAAGTCCCCACCGCCCCCGAAGCCGCCACCGCCGCCGAAGTCCCCGCCCCCGCCGCCGTACCCGCCCCCGTAGCCGCCGCCGAGCCCGCCCAGCAGCACGCTGCCCAGCAGCCCGCCGGCCACGCCACCGGCGAAGCCGCCGCCGAAGCCGCCCCCGCCGTAGCCGCGCCGGTAGCCGCCGCCGTAGCCGGGGCCGCCGTAGCCACCTGCCTGGTAGGTCTGCACGTCCTGCTGGGCCGCCGCCAGCGCCTGCTGGGCCAGCCCGTCGGCCCGCTGGGCCGAGCGCAGCGCGGCGACCGGGTCGGAGCTGCCGAGCCGGGCGGCGTCGTCCAGCAGCCGCTCCGCCTCGGCCAGCCGGGTGCGGGCGGAGCTGCCGACCGCTCCCCGGCGGGTGGCGATGAAGTCACCGGCCACCGCCACCGAGGTGTCCGCCGCGCGGTAGGCCTGCTGCAGGTGCGCCGCCGCCCGCTCCTGCTGCTGGCGCACGTCGCGCGCCGGCTCCAGCGCGGCCTCCAGCGCGAGATCGGCCTCGTCGAGCTGGCGGACGACGGCCAGCGGGTCGGGCAGCGCACCGTCCCGGGGCTGCAGTCGGCCGGCCGACCCGGCCAGGGCGCTCTCCGCCCGGGCCAGCTGCTCGCGCAGGCCCGGGGTGTCGACGCCGCGGGCCAGCAGCGCCTGGGCCTCGGCGATGTCCTTCTCCGTCTCGGCGCGCACCTCGTCGAAGCGCCCCTGCGCCGCAGCCAGGTCACCGGCGACCCGGCCCACCGCCTCCAGCAGCGTGCGGCTCTGCGCCAGCGCGTCCTCGGCCGCGCGGATCGCCGGCACCGCGCCGGCCGGCCGGCCCTCGGCCAGCTCGGTGCGGCCGTGCGCGACGGCCTGCTCGGCCAGCTCGATCCGGGAGCGCGCCTCGGTCACGTTGTCCTCGACCGGGGCCCAGGCCGTGCGCGCGTAGCGCTGCTCCAGGTCCTGCAGCGAGCGTTCCGCCGCCGGCACCTGGCCGCGGGCCGCCTCGATCGCCGGGGCGAGGGCGGCCAGCGCCTCCGGCGCGGACTCCTGCAGGTGCCGTAGCCGGCCGTAGGCCTCGGCCTGGTCGGCCAGCCGGGCGTCGGCCGCCCCGGTCAGCTGGAGCAGGTCGGTCAGCATCTGACGCTGGGTCGGCTCGTCCTCGGGGTACTCGTCGTCCAGCTCCTGGCGGATGGTGAACGCCCGGGACAGCTCGCCCTTGGACTGGTCCAGCGCCTCCTGGAAGCCGGCGACCGGCTGCTCGCCGTACTGCGAACGGGCGTAGGCCAGGTCGAGCTCGGAGGTCTTGACCGCCTCGTCCAGGGCCAGCAGCTGCTCGCTGGCCCGGTACATCAGCTGCTCGGTGGACGTGCCGTGGTGCGGGTCGCGCGCGGCGGCCTCGGCCTCGGCGCGCTCCCGGGCGGCCTGCGCCTGGGCCGCGGCCCGCTTCTTGCGGCTCCGGCTGCGCATCAGGGCGTAGCCACCACCGCCGACGACGGCGATCCCGAGCAGCACGGCGAGCGCTCCCCCACCGCCGCCGTCGCCGCCGGTGGCCGTTCCGGCGGACGTCCCGGTCCCGGCGCCGTCGTCCTGCAGCGCCTGGGCCATCGCCGTGGCTGCACCCGCCCAGTCCCCCTGCCGGAGCTCCGGCCGGACGTCGGTGTCGATCAGCTGCTCCAGCTCGGCCTCGTTCGCGACCCCGGTCGCCGGCCCTGACTGGTAGCCGACCTGCCCCTCCGTGGTGGCCGTGGGCGGGGCAACGGCCAGCAGCACGGCGTCGTCGGGCAACCCCGCGTCGAAGGCCTGGTCGACCCAGACGTCCGGGTCGATCCCGTCGAAGGAGTCCACGTAGACGACGTAGAGCTGGGTGCCCTCCTGGGCCTCGAGCTCCTGCAGCGCCGACTCGACCTCGCTCTCCTCGCCGCTGTCGAGCACGTCGGCCTGGTCGGTCAGCTGCTCGGACGGGAGGAACGGGTCGACGGCCGACGCCGGCCCGGCACCGAGCAGCACGATCCCCGAGCCCAGGGTGCCGACGGCGGCGGAACGCAGGAGGTGACGCATGCCCCCATCGTCGCCGATCGAGCTGTGCGCTGCGCCGCCGGCGCCCCCCGAAGCCGGGACCGGGGTCGAGGTCATCCCAGTCGAGGACCGCCGCGTAGAAGGTGCGGCGGCGACGTCGGGGGGCTCCAGGTCGACCCAGCACGGGGTGCCGGCGGGCCGGGCGGTGTCGCGAGTGGGCACGTCTCCTCCTCGGGAAGGACTGCACTCGGTCCGACGGCCGAGGCGACGACCGTCGCGCCGGGCCCCCGCGCACCGATCTCCGCGCTCACGTCTCCCGTGTCGCTGCCGTGGGTAGGTGCCCGGGCACCCACCGAGACCAGGAGGCCCCGTGTCCGACCGCATCCGTGCCAGCGACCTCCCACCGGGCACCGTCCGCCCCGCCGGACCGTGGGCGGTGGTCAACACCGGCGACCGGCTGTCCGCCGTCTCCCGGCGCTGCCGCCACCAGCTCGCCGACCTGGCCGAGGGAACCGTCGATGCCGACGGCTGCCTGGTCTGCCCGTGGCACCAGGCCCGCTACGACACCTCGACCGGGGAGATGGTGTCCGGGCCGCGTGGGTTCCTCGGCTGGCACGGACCCACCCCCGGCTACACCACGCTGGTGCGCTGGTTCGGCCAGGTCGCCCAGTTGCGGGTGCGCCGGGCGGTCCGGCGGGGTCAGGACGTCGTCGTCGACCCCTGACCCCGACCTGCGCATCAGAAGGCGGGGATGACGGCGCCCTCGTAGGTGTCCTCGATGAAGGTGCGCACCTCGTCGGAGTGCAGCAGCTCCTCCAGCTGGCCGATGCGCTCGTCGTCCTCGGTGCCGGCGCGCACGACGACCAGGTTGGCGTTCGGGTTGTCCTCGGCCTCCTCCAGCGCGAGGGCGTCCTCGGCCGGCGACAGGTCGGCGTCGATCGCGTAGTTGCCGTTGATCACCGCGGCGTCGACGTCGGCCAGCGACCGCGGCAGCTGGGCGGCCTCGATCTCCGTGATCTGCAGGTCCTTCGGGTTGTCCTCGATGTCCAGCGAGGTCGGCGCCGCGTCACCGGTGTCGGCCAGCGTGATCAGGTCGTTGGCGGCCAGCAGCCGCAGCGCCCGCCCGGCGTTGGTCGGGTCGTTCGGGATCGCCACCGTGGCGCCGTCCGGCAGGTCGGCGAGGTCGGTGAGCGAGTCGGAGTAGATGCCCAGCGGCTCGATGTGCACCGGCTCCAGCGCGGTGAAGTCGTAGCCGGCGTTGGCCTCCTGCTCCTCCAGGTACGGAATGGTCTGGAAGTAGTTGGCGTCGATCGAGCCGTCGTCCAGGGCCACGTTGGGCTGCACGTAGTCGGTGAACTCGACGATCTCCAGGTCCAGACCGGCGTCGTCGGCCAGCTCCTCGTCGACGAACCGCAGGATCTCCGCGTGCGGCACCGGGGAGGCGCCCACCCGCAGGGGCTCGTCCTCGGCCGACAGCTCGGCGCTGCCCCCGCCGCAGGCGCTCAGCACCAGGGCGGTCGCGACGGCGGCAGCAGCGGCCAGGGGGTTCTTCGCACGCATGATCAGGTGTCTCCTCGGAACAGGTGGAACGGGACGGTCAGTGGGTGGCGAGGCGGCGGGCCCAGCGGTCGCCGGCCCACTGCAGGAGCTGCACCACCACGAGCAGCAGGACGACGGTGGCCAGCGTGATGTCGGTGCGGAACTGCTGGTAGCCGTAGCGGATGGCGAAGTCGCCCAGCCCGCCGCCGCCGATCGCGCCGGCCATGGCCGAGTAGCTGATCAGCGCCACGACGGTGACGGTGACGCCGGCGACCAGCGAGGGCAGCGCCTCGGGCAGCAGCACGCTGCGGACGACGTCCCGGCGGCGGGCGCCCATGGCGAGGGTGGCCTCGACCTTGCCGTGCGCGACCTCGCGCAGGCTGGTCTCCACCAGCCGGGCCAGGAACGGGACGGCGCCGATGGTCAGCGGCACGATCGTCGCGGTCGAGCCGATCGTGGTGCCGACGATGCCGCGGGTCACCGGGGCAACCAGGACGAGCAGGATGATGAACGGCAGCGAGCGACCCAGGTTGACCACCAGGCCGAGCAGCCGGTTCAGCAGCGGGTGCGGGGCGAGCGCGCCGGGGGCGGTGACGGTGAGCAGCACCCCCAGCGGGACGCCGAGCAGCACGGTCAGCGCGGTGGCGACACCGACCATGTAGAGGGTCTCGCCGGTGGCGTCCAGCAGCTGCGGGGCGATCCGCGACCAGTCGTTCACCGCTGCACGTCCGGGGCGTCGGCGAGGCGCTGCACGTCGGGCTCCTGTTCGGCAGGTGGTTCGTCGTCGGCGGCGGGCGCCGGGCGCGGGTCACCGGCGGTGGTGCGCTGGACGAGCGCGCCGGCCGCGCGGAGCCGGGCCAGCGCAGGGTCCAGCCGGCCGTCGTCGCCCTCGACCCGCAGCAGCAGTCGGCCGAAGCGGCGGCCGGCGACGGTCTCCACCGAGCCGGCGGCGACCTCGACCGACAGCCCGAGCTCGGCGGTCAGGGTCTGCAGCACCAGGCCCTGCGGGCTGGCGTCGGTGACGGTGAGCTGCACCAGCGCGCCGTTCCCGGTGTCCGCCGCGGCCGGTGCCGGTACCAGCTGGGCGGCCAGCGCCGAGTCCGGGCGGGCGAGCACCTCGGTCAGCGGGCCACCGTCGACCACCCGGCCGGCGCTCATCAGCACGGCGCTGTCGCAGACCGCCCGCACCACCGACATCTCGTGGGTGATCAGCAGCACGGTCAGGCCCAGCTCGGCGCGCACCTGACGCAGCAGGTCCAGCACGCCGGCGGTGCTGGCCGGGTCCAGGGCCGAGGTGGCCTCGTCGCAGAGCAGCACCGACGGGCGGGCGGCCAGCGCGCGGGCGATGGCGACGCGCTGCTTCTGCCCGCCGGAGAGCTGCCCCGGCCGGGCGGCGTGCCGGTCGGCCAGGCCCACCAGGTCCAGCAGGTCGGCGACCCGGCGGCGGCGCTCGGTGCGGCCGACCCCGGCCAGCTCCAGCGGGTGCTCGACGTTGCCGGCCGCGGTCCGCGAGTCGAGCAGGTTGAAGTGCTGGAAGATCATCCCGATGCTGCGGCGGGCCTCGCGGACCCCGGCCTCGTCGAGGTCGGTGAGCACCCGGCCGTCGACGGTGACCGTGCCGGAGGTCGGCCGCTCCAGCAGGTTCACCAGCCGGGCCAGCGTGCTCTTGCCCGAGCCGCTCGGGCCGACCACGCCGGCGAACTCACCGCGGGCCACCGACAGGCTGACGCCGTCCACGGCGGTCACCTCGCCGGCGCCGCGGCGGGCGGGGAAGACCTTGCGGACGTCGGACAGCTCGATCATGGGCGTGGCTCGATCATGGGCGTGGTCCTCGGGCAGGATGCGGGCGGTCGGGCGCTGCTCCCCGGACGGCGGTGCCACGTGTGTGGCGACCCGGCGCGGGAGCTCCTCGACAGGAGGGACGGGGCGGCGCCGCGTCAGAGCGTGCTGGCGACGCGCATCAGGTCGATGGCGCGACGACGCGTCAACGAACCCGGCTCGACCACCCGTCCAGAGTGCCGTGCCCCCGGGTCAGCTGCCACTTCCGGACCGCCACTGTGATGGAACGCTCAACCACGGACACCGGCGAGATCTGCGATCTCGGGCTCTCCAGGGCGTCATCGGCCCGAGATCGCAGATCTCGCGGGCGGTCACCGCAGCTGCGGGCGGAGATGGCCACATCTGCCCGGTGACGTGCTGGCATCGCCCCCTTGCACCGGCCCCGTGCAGGGGCCCGCGCCGAGCCCGGTGACGTGCCGGACGGCCCCGCTGCAGGGCCCCGCTGCGAGCTGGCGGGTGGTGGGGGCAGCGGGGCCGTTCTTCAGGCGTCGATGCGGCGGCGGCCCTCGAAGGCGCGGCCGAGGGTGACCTCGTCGGCGTACTCGAGGTCGCCGCCCACCGGCAGGCCGCTGGCCAGGCGGGAGACCGCCAGACCCAGCGGGCCGACCAGCCGGGCCAGGTAGGCGGCGGTCGCCTCGCCCTCCAGGTTCGGATCGGTGGCGATGATCAGCTCGGTGACCTGGCCGTCCATCAGCCGGGTCATCAGCTCCTTGACCCGCAGGTCGTCGGGGCCGATGCCCTCGATCGGGCTGATCGCGCCACCGAGCACGTGGTAGCGGCCCTTGAACTCGCGGGTGCGCTCGATCGCCACGACGTCCTTGGGCTCCTCGACGACGCAGATGACGTCGAGGGTGCGCCGCGGGTCACGGCAGATCCGGCACTGCTCACCCTCGGCGACGTTGTAGCAGGTGACGCAGAAGCGGACCTCGGCCTGCACCCGCTGCAGGGCGGCCACCAGCCGCCCCACGTCGGCCGACTCGGCGGCCAGCAGGTGGAAGGCGATGCGCTGCGCGCTCTTGGGACCGACGCCGGGCAGTCGCCCGAGCTCGTCGATGAGGTCCTGGACAGCGCCCTCGTACACGGTTCTCCTTACGAGTGGGGCGGCGGAGCGCCGCCCCGGTGGGTCAGAAGCCGGGCAGACCCATGCCGCCGCCACCGAGGCCACCGGCGAGCGGGCCCATGGTGGAGGAGGCGAGCTCGTTGACGGCCCGCTGGGCGTCCCGGACGGCGGCCAGGACGAGGTCCTGCAGGGTCTCGACGTCGTCGGGGTCGACGGCGGCCGGCGCGATGGTGACGGCGGTGACGTCGCCGCTGCCGGTCATCGTGACGGTGACCAGCTCGCCGCCGGCGGAGCCGGTGACCTCGGCGTTGGCCAGCTCCTCCTGCGCAGCGGCGAGTTGCTGCTGCATCTTCTGGGCCTGCTTCATCAGCTGCTGCATGTCGGGCTGGCGTCCGGGTCCGGGCATGCTCCCGAGAGTAGGTGCTGGCACCGACAGACCGCCGCACCGGCGGCCCCGGCCCGGCGGGCGGGCAGGATGACGCCATGCCGCACGCCGGCCCCGCCGTCGGGGCGCCCGCCCCGGCGCTCCGCTCCCCCGGGCCGCAGCTGGCGCTGATCGCGCTGACCCAGGTGCTGGCGCTGGCGGTCTGGTTCTCCGCCTCCGCCGTCCTGCCGGTGCTGCGCCGGGACTGGGAGCTGGGCACGGCGGGTGCGGTGGGCCTCACCGTCGCCGTCCAGCTGGGCTTCGTGGTGGGTGCGCTGGTCTCGGCGACGACCGGGCTGGCCGACCGGGTGCGGCCGGAGCGGCTGTTCGCCACCGGCGCCGGAGCCGCGGCCGGGTGCACCCTCGCGGTCGCCGTCCTCGCCGACGGGCCCGGGGTCGCCGTCCCGCTGCGCTTCGCCACCGGAGCCGGGCTGGCGCTGGTCTACCCGATCGGCATGAAGCTGATGGCCTCCTGGTTCGGCGCCCGCGGCCGGGGCCTGGCCCTGGGCGTGCTCGTCGGGGCGCTGACCCTGGGGTCGCTGCTGCCGCAGCTGCTGGTCGGGGTGCTCGGCGACTCCTGGCGCACCGTGCTGGCCGCCGCCGCCGGCTGCGGCGCCGCGGCCGGGCTGCTCGCCCTCGCCCTCCTGCGCACCGGCCCGCACCTGTCCGTCGGCGCGCGACCACGGGCCGCGCAGGCCCTCGACGGCTTCCGGTCGGCCCGGCCGCGGCTGGTGAACCTGGCCTACCTCGGCCACATGTGGGAGCTCTACGCGCTGTGGGCCTGGGCCTCGGCCTGGCTCACCGCCTCCCGAGCGGTGCACGACCCGGCACTGGACGCCGCCGGCATCGCCCTGCTGGCACTGGTCGCGTTCGGGATCTGCGGCGCCGCCGGCTGCGTGCTGGGCGGCTGGGCCGCCGGGCGGGTGGGCCGGGCACCGGTCGCCACCGTCGCGGTGGCCACCAGCGGCGTCTGCTGCCTGCTGTCGCCGTGGGCCTGGTCGTGGCCGACCGGGCTGCTCGCCGTCTTCGTCTGCGTGTGGGGAGCCGCCGTCATCGCCGACTCGGCGATGTTCTCCACGCTGCTCAGCGAGGTCTCCGACCGCCGCTGGGTGGGCACCGCGCTCACCGTGCAGACCGCCACCGGTTTCCTGCTGACAACGGTGACGATCAGCGCGCTGCCCTACCTCGCCGAGGCGGTGACCTGGCGCTGGACGCTGGTGCTGCTCGCCGCCGGCCCGGTGCTCTCGGTCGCCGCCCTGACCCGGTTCCGGCGGCTGGGCGTGGCGTCCGGCTGATCCGGCACCGGCATCATGGGCGCGGCCCGACCAGGGACCACGACGGGAGGACACCGATGGACGTCGAGGAGACGCGGCTGCCCGGCATCGGCCTGCGGCACGACCTGGTGACCGCGCAGGGCCGGCGGGTCGGGGTGATCTCCCAGCGGAACGGGGCCCGGCACGTCGTCCTTTACGACGAGCGCGACCCGGACGCCACCGCGGCCACGATCGAGCTGACCCCGGAGGAGAGCGAGGTCGTCGCCGAACTGCTGGGCGCCCCGCGGATCACCGAACGGCTGTCCCGGCTGCGCGAGCAGGTCGAGGGGCTGGCCACCGAGGGCCTGCCGATCGAGCCCGGCTCCCCCTATGTCGGGGCGACGCTCGGCGAGGCCGCGATCCGCACCCGCACCGGCGCCTCGGTCGTCGCGGTGGTGCGGGGCGAGGAGATGATCGCCTCCCCCAGCCCGGACTTCCGGTTCCAGGTCGAGGACCGTCTGGTCGTGGTCGGCACCTCGGACGGCGTCGCGGCGGTCGGTCGCCTGCTGAACGCACACTGATGGACGTCGGGCACACCGCGGTCCTCCTCCTGGAGCTCGGTGCCGTCGTCTTCGGGCTCGGGGTGCTCGGTTCGCTGGCCGGGCGGATCGGGCTGTCCCCCATCCCGCTGTACCTGCTGGCCGGGCTGGCGTTCGGCAACGGCGGGCTGCTGCCGCTGGAGGCCCCGGAGGGCTTCTTCGCCACCGGTGCCGAGGTGGGCGTCGTCCTGCTGCTGCTGGTGCTCGGGCTGGAGTACACCGCCGGCGACCTGGTGGAGAACCTGCGCCGGCAGGCCCCGGTCGGGGTGGTCGACCTGCTGCTCAACGGCCTGCCCGGCGCCGCGCTGGCGCTGCTGCTGGGCTGGGGGCCGACGGCGGCGCTGGCCCTGTTCGGCGTCACCGCGATCAGCTCGTCCGGGATCATCTCCAAGCTGCTCACCGACCTGGGCCGGCTCGGCAACCGGGAGACCCCCGCGGTGCTCGGCGTCCTGGTCATCGAGGACCTGGCGATGGCCGCCTACCTCCCGGTGCTCACCGGCATCGTGGCGGCCACCAGCACCGGCGACGCGGTGCTGTCGGTGGCGGTGGCACTGGCCACCCTCGCGGCGGTGCTGGTCGTCGCCGTCCGGCACGGCAGCACGGTCACCCGCTTCGTCGGGGCGCGGTCGAACGAGATCCTGCTGCTACGGGTGCTCGGGCTGGCGCTGCTGGTCGCCGGGGCCGCCGAGGCGGTGCACGTCTCGGCCGCGGTCGGGGCCTTCCTGCTCGGCATCGCGCTCTCCGGGGAGGTCGCCGAGCGGATCGGGGACCTGCTCTCCCCGCTGCGCGACCTGTTCGCCGCGGTCTTCTTCGTCTTCTTCGGCCTCTCCACCGACCCGACCGAGCTCTCCGGGGCGCTGCTGCCGGCCGCGGCGCTGGCAGCCGTGGGGATCGGCACCAAGCTGCTCACCGGCTGGATCGCCGGGCGCCGGGCCGGGGTCGGCCCGCCCGGCCGGGTGCGCGCCGGGGCGGCGCTGATCGCCCGCGGCGAGTTCTCGATCATCATCGCCGGGCTGGTGCTGGGCAGCGTGCCGGCCGCCTTCGGCCCGACGGTCGCGGCCTACGTGCTGATCCTGGCGGTCATCGGGCCGCTCGCGCCCCGGCTGGCCGACCCGTGGGCCCGCCGGCTCGCCGCCCGGCCGGCCCGGCGCACGCCGGCCTGACCCGACGCACTGATCTGGTGCGCCGGCCTGACCCGGCCGGCGCGGTCAGCTGTCGATCGGGCGAGCGCCGAGCTGGGTGCGGAGCAGCTGCAGCGCGGCGGCCTCCGGGTCGAGCGCCGGGGGCGCCTCGGCGCCGTCGGCGGGGACGTCGGCGGCGCGCTCGGCCATCAGCTCGTCGGCCTCGGCGCTCTCCGCCGCCTGCGCCGCCGCCCGGGCGGCCTCGGGCGTGACGGCGGGGCCGGCCGGGGCCTGCCCCGGCGTGTCCACCGTGACCTGCACCTTCCAGCGGACGCCGAGCAGCTCCTGCAGGGCCTGACGCAGCACGTCCTTGTTCAGGTCGTCGCCGAGCCGGCGGGCCAGCGCCGGTGAGGTGGTGGTGAGGGTCAGCGTGCCGGCGGCCAGCTCGTGCACCTGGGCGCTGTGCAGCAGCGCCTCGGTGGTGCGCTTGTGCCGCTTCACGACGCCGAGCAGCTCGGGCCAGATCCGCCGGACGTCGGCGGTGGTCAGGTCGCCGTCGCCACCGGCGGGCTCCGCCGGGGTGGCCGAGACCAGCGGCGTGGGCTCTCCGCCGCGGGGGGCGGGGGCGGACTCCGCGGCGGCCCGCAGCCCCGGTGCCGACTCCTCGGCCGACCGCGGCGCCGGCGCCGCGGTGCGGGCCGGTGCGGCCGGCCGGGAGGACTGGGGCCAGTCCTCGTCGTCGGTCGGCTCCGGGGGCAGCGGGACGTCGGGCTCGGTGGCGGCCGCCTGCGGCCGGGGACGCGCGTCCCCGGCCGGCTCCGACCCGGAGGGACCCTGCTCACCCGGCGACGAGGCACCCGCGGCGGGGGCACCTCCGGACGGGGCGTCTCCCGCCGGCGCGTCCGCGGACAGGGTGGGTGCCGGGGCGGGGGCTGCGGCCATCGCGCCGGGACGGGCGGTCACCGGCCAGCCGTCCTCCCCCTCGGGCGCGGCCGCGGGCCGGGCCGGAGGCGTGCCGGGCCGGGCGGTCGCCGGCCAGCCGTCGTCTCCACCGGAGGACGCGGTGCCGGGACCGGCCGGTGCGGCCGGTGCGGCGGGCGACTGCGCGGCACGCGCCTGGGACGGGCGCACGTAGGCCGGCCGGTCACCACCCGCCGGAGCGGCCGGCCGCGCTGCGGGGGCAGCCGGGGCAGGGGCAGCGGACGCAGGGGCAGCGGACGCAGGGGCAGCCGGCGCGGGAGCAGCGGCGGCGGGCTCGGGTGCCCGGACGGGCGCCGGGCGGGCCGTCTCGCGCACCGGGGCGGGCGCCGCGGCGGCGGCCTCCGGGCGGCCGGCGTGCTCACCGGCGATCGACATCCGCCGCTCGAGCCGCTCCAGGCGCTGCAGGGTGCCCGCGGCCGAGCCGTCGACGCCGGGCAGCAGCATCCGGGCGCAGACCAGCTCCAGCAGCAGCCGGGGCGCCGTCGTGCCGCGCATCTCGGTCAGGCCCTCGTGCACCGTGTCGGCCAGCCGGGACAGCGTGGCCGCCCCCAGCGCCTGGGCCTGCCGGGTCATCAGGTCCAGCCGGTCGGGCGGGCAGTCCAGCAGGCCGTTGGCGCCGGCCTCGGGGACGGCGTCCAGCACGATCAGGTCACGCAGCCGGTCGAGCAGGTCGGTGGCGAACCGGCGCGGGTCGTGCCCGGCCTCCACCACCCGGTCGACGGCCTGGAAGACGCCGGGGGCGTCGGAGGCGGCGAGTGCGTCGACCGCCTCGTCCAGCAGCGCCTCGTCGGTGACGCCGAGCAGGCCGACCGCCGAGCGGTAGGTGACGCCCTCGGGGCCGGCGCCGGCCAGCAGCTGGTCGAGGATGGACAGCGAGTCGCGCACCGAGCCGCCGCCGGCCCGCACGACCAGCGGGAAGACGGTGGGCTCGACGGTGACGCCCTCGGCGGCGCAGGTCTTCTCCAGCAGCCCGCGCAGGGTGCTCGGCGGCACCAGCCGGAACGGGTAGTGGTGGGTGCGCGAGCGGATGGTCGGGAGGACCTTCTCCGGCTCGGTGGTGGCGAAGACGAAGACCAGGAACTCCGGCGGCTCCTCGACCACCTTGAGCAGGGCGTTGAAGCCCTGCGTGGTGACCATGTGCGCCTCGTCGACGATGTAGACCTTGTAGCGGCTGTGCACCGGCGCGAAGAACGCCTTCTCGCGCAGGTCACGGGCGTCGTCGACACCACCGTGGCTGGCCGCGTCGATCTCCATCACGTCGATCGAGCCCGGGCCGTCCGGCGCCAGCGCGATGCACGAGCCGCAGACCCCGCACGGCGTGGAAGTCGGCCCCTGCTCGCAGTTGAGCGAGCGGGCGAGGATCCGCGCTGACGACGTCTTGCCGCAGCCGCGCGGCCCGCTGAACAGGTAGGCGTGGTTGATCCGGCCGCCGTCCACGGCGTTCATCAACGGGGTGGTGACGTGCTCCTGCCCGACCACCTCGGCGAAGGTCGCCGGACGGTACTTGCGGTAGAGCGCCAGAGCCACGCCGCGAGGTTACGTGGCCGCACCGACGGTCCGGCGAGGACGCGGCCCCACGCGGTGGGCTCCGCGCCCGGTCCACTCCGACCGTTACCGGACCGATACCACCGGGCATGGGGTCCGCGCGGCCGTCCGGCGCGTCTGTCCAGGTGAGACCCCACCACCAGGAGGCGTGCGTGACCGACCAGCGGGACGACGAGTTCACCGCGTTCGTCGTCGAGCACGGCGCCGCGCTGCTGCGTACCGCCTGCCTGCTCACCGGCGACCGGGGTCACGGGGAGGACCTCGCGCAGACGGCGCTCGCCAAGGCCTACGGCGCGTGGTCGAAGGTCCGCGCCGCCGACGTGCCCGTCGCCTACGTGCGCCGGGTGCTGGTCAACAGCCACCTGAGCTGGCGGCGCCGGCTGATGAGCACCGAGCAGACCGTGGAGACCCTGCCGGACCGGGGCGGTGGTGACCACCAGGACGCACACGCCGACAGCGACGAGGTGCGGCGGGCCCTGCTGCAGCTCTCGCCGCGGGTGCGCACCGCCGTCGTCCTGCGCTACTTCGACGACCTCAGCGAGGCCGACACCGCGCGGCTCATGGGCTGCTCACCGAGCACCGTGAACAACCAGGTGACCCGCGGGCTGGCCGTCCTGCGCACCCTGCTCGCCCCCGAGACCGACCTGACGACCGCCACGAGGAGGCGACCGTGACCGACCTGGAGCGCACCCTCGGTCCGCAGCTGCACCGCCTGGCCGAGGAGCTGGCCCCCGACGCCGACCCGCTGGACCAGGTCGCCGGCGCCCGCACCCGCCACCGCCGGCAGCGCCGGACCCGGGCCGGGGTCACCGCCCTGGCCGTCGTCATCGCCGCCATCGTGGTCGGCGTCCCGACCACGCTGGACAGGCTCTCCGCGGATCCCGGGGACGTCGCCGGACCGCGGCCGACCATGACCCCGACGACCGGAGAGCGCTCGCAGACGCAAGCCGAGGCGGACGCGCAGGCCGCCTTGGAGGACGACGCGGCAGCCCGGGCCGCACAGGCCGCAGCCGAGGAGGCACGCGCAGCCGCAGCCGGCGCGTCGCGGGAGGAAGCGGAGCAGGCAGCGCAGCTGGCCCGCACCGAGGTGATCGTCACAGCGCTCACCGACCGCGACCCGCCGCTGGAGCTGCGGGCCGGCACCGACCGGTCCTGCCCGGACGCCGGCCCTATCGGCGCCGCTCCCGACCCCGGGCCCGTCACCGACCTCGCCGGTGGCTGCCGCTGGTCCGGCCAGAGCCTCACGTTCGGGCTGCGGCTGGCCGAGGGGCAGACCGAGGACGAGATGGTGGCAGAGGTCGACCGGGAGGTCGCGATCGACGGCTGCACCGTCCGGGCGATGCCGAGCACCGTCGACGTGACGCCGCTGATCCTGTGCCCGCCCGATGCGGACCAGGCGGCCGGCACGACCTGGACGCTGCGGGTACCCGACAGTGCCGGGGCCGGCTACTGGGTGCTGTCGGCAGCCGAGGGCAGCGGGGCGGCCGTCGATGCCGGCGGCGGCGGGCTGCTGACCCTGGTGGACCTCGCCGCCGCCCGGTGGTGACCGCCGCTCAGAGGGTCAGGTGGAGCAGGAACTCCACCGAGCCCTGGTCCTCGACGCTCACGAAGCCCAGGTCCGGCGGCTCGATGCCGAAGTCGGCGAAGGCCACCGGCACCGAGCCGGAGACGTCGATCCCCTCGGCGGTGCGCACCACCGACATCTCCGCCTGCACCGGCTGGCTCATCCCGGCCAGGGTCAGCTCGCCGGTCACCGGCACGGTCACCGGGGTGCCGGAGAGCTCGGGCAGGTCGGCGACCTCGGTCACGGAGAAGGTCGCGGTCGGGTTCGCCGCGACGTCCATCACGTTGTCCCGGAAGTAGCCGTCCCGCCGGTCGCTGTCGGTGGTGATCGACGCGACGTCGACGGTCACGTCGGCGTCGGCCAGGTCGCCGCCGGTGACCACGACGGTGCCGGTCACCTGGTCGGTGGTGCCGGCGACGGTGACGTCGGCGCCGTTGAGCACCTCGTCGACCCGGTAGCCGGCGGTGGAGCCGTCGACGATCGTCCAGGTGCCGTCGGTGTCCAGCGTGAGCTCGGCGTCCTCGGGCTGGACCTGCACGGTGGGCGCGGGTGCCGCGTCCTCCTGCAGCGCCGCGTAGGCCAGGGGCCCGCCGATGGCCGCTGCGGCGACCACCGCCACGGCCCCGCCGGTGATCCACCAGGTACGACGACTGGGCATGGCCACTCCCCTGTTTGAAGGTTCATGCAGTCAACCGCACGAACCTGGGAGCAGCATGTGGATCAGGTGAACGAGAAAGGACCCCCCGCACACCCGCCAGAGCCCGCTTATCCTTGCTGCCTTCCGGCCCTGGGGAGGTTCACAGGGTGACGCCGTACGAGGGGTCTGCCGCCACTGTAGAGGACGACGCGGACCGGACCGCCAGGCCGCCCCCGTACGCTCCCGCCGCATGACCGGGCACACCTCCGCGGGCATGACCCCCGCCCGGGGTTTCGCCCTGGTCGTGCTGGCCGCGCTCTGCTGGGGCACCTCGGGCATCACCGGCGACCTGGTCGCCGACCGCACGGACCTCGACCCGCTGGACGTCGCCTGGCACCGGATGGCCGTGGGCGCCGTCCTGCTGGTCGCTGTGCACCTGTCCTCCCGCCGCCGCACGGGCGCCCGCACGGTCTGGACCCGCCCGCTGCGCAGCCGGCTGGCCGCCGTGGGCGTCGGCCTGGCCGTCTACCAGAGCGCCTACTTCGCCGCCGTCGCCACCGCCGGGGTGAGCATCGCAACGCTGGTGGCCCTGGGCCTCGCCCCGCTGCTGGTGGCGGTCGGCGCCGCCGCCCTCGGGCACGGTCGCCCGGACCGGGCGACCGGCACCGCTCTGGTGGTCGCCCTGGTCGGGCTGGTCCTGCTGGTCGGGGTCTCCGCCGGCGGGGACGACGGCGACGCCGTGCTGCTCGGGGCGCTGGCCGCCGTCGGGTGCGCGGTCGCCTACGCGGGCGTGGTGCTGCTCTCCTCGGGAGCACCCGCGGGCGTGCCGACGACGACCGTGGGCTTCGCGGTGGGTGCGGTGCTGCTGACCCCGGTCGCCCTGGTGGCCGGGCTGGACCTCACCGGCGACCCGGTGGCCCTGGGCCTGCTGGTCTACCTGGGAGCGGTGCCGACCGCGCTGGCCTACGGGCTGTTCTTCACCGGGGTGCGGGCGGTGCCCGCCGCGGTGGCCTCGATCGTGACGCTGCTCGAGCCGCTCACCGCGACCGCGTTGGCCACCGTGCTGCTCGGCGAGCGGCTGGCCCCGACCGCACTGGCCGGGGGCCTGCTCATGCTCGGCGCCGTGACGGCGCTCTACCTGCGGAGGATGGGAGATTCGAACTCCCGAGGGCTTGCACCCAACCCGCTTTCCAAGCGAGCGCCATAGGCCACTAGGCGAATCCTCCAAGTGCGGTGCCACTGTACCGGGCACCCTGGAGGCGCTGCGCTGCTCCCCTCCCTCCCGAGCGGCCCGCGAGCCGCCGGGGTGGTTGAGTGATCACCCGGGACGGCGCCCGCCGCGACCCCTGGACCGGAGGACGGACATGAGCGAGACCGAGCAGGTGCGCCCGGAGGTGGTGGCCGCGATCGTCACCGCCCTGCAGCAGACCGATCCCAGCAACCTCCCGGCCGACGCGACCCGGGCCGAGAAGGACGCGGCCAAGGACGCCTACCTGTCCGGCATGGTCGCCGACCGGGCCCAGCGCGACCGGCAGAGCCGCGCGTGGGAGCTGCTGCTGACCCGCGGTCACCAGGACCCGCCGAGCTGGCAGCAGCTGTTCGACGAGCTGCCCGAGTCGTCCGTCGCCGAGCTCGGCGAGCTGTACGACGCGCTGCCCGAGGGGGCCCAGGCGGAGTACGCACGCCGCTACGGGGCCCCGGTCTCCGCCTGATCCACGACCGGCCGGACGCGCGGTGACCTCACCTGGTTCCCGGGTCGCCGGGCGCTACCTGCTGCGCTCACGACTCGGTGGCGGCGCGATGGGCGCCGTCTGGCTGGCCCGGGACGAGCTGCTGGGGCGCGACGTCGCCGTCAAGCAGGTGATCGTGCCCCTGGGCAGCGACCCCGAGGCGACCGCCGGGCACCGCGAGGCGGCGATGCGCGAGGGCCGGATCGCCGCCCGGCTCACCCATCCGCACGCGGTCTCCGTGTACGACATGGTCGACGACGGCGGGACGCCGTGGCTGGTCATGGAGTACTTGCCCTCGCGCAGCCTGGCGACGGTGCTGGCCGAGCGGGGCCGGCTGCCGGTCGGGCAGGTCGCGCAGATCGGCGCGCAGGTGGCCGACGCGCTCGTCGCGGTGCACGCCGCCGGCGTCGTCCACCGGGACGTGAAGCCGGGCAACATCCTGATCGGCGAGGGGCCACGCAGCGACGGCCTGGTGAAGATCACCGACTTCGGCATCTCCCGGGCCCGCGGCGACGTCTCGCTGACCCAGACCGGCGTGGTCAAGGGCACGCCTGCCTACCTGGCTCCCGAGGTCGCCCGCGGCCGGGAGCCGGACGAGGCCAGTGACGTCTTCTCCCTCGGGGCGACGGTCTACGCCTGCCTGGAGGGCACCCCGCCGTTCGGGATGACGGAGAACCCGCTGGAGATGCTGCACCGGGTCGCCGGCGGGGACGTGGCCCGGCCGCGCAACGCCGGCCCGCTCAGCCGGCCGCTGATGCGGATGCTGCACAACGACCCGACCAAGCGCCCGACGATGGCGCAGGTGCGGGACCAGCTGGCGAAGCTGGCCGCCGGCAAGGACCGGGACGTCACCGAGGTGCTGACCGCCCGCACCCCGCTGGCGCCGACCCTCGCCGACCTCCGTCCCGGGGCCCCGGCCGGCGGGCCGGGCACCGTCACGGAGCTGCCGGCGCCCTCGACCGGGGCCCGGCCACCGGCCGCGCCGGGCGACGGGGGCACGGCCGGGCCGGACGGCGACGGAACGGCCACGCCGGACGACGGGGACGTCGCCGGGCCGGGCGCCGGCCCCGCGGCCGGGCGCACGGGACGGGACGGCGCGGTGCCCGCCGTCGGTGCCGCGGCCGCGACCGGGGCTGCGGCCGGGCCCGGGGGCGTCGCCGGGCCCGGGGGCGAGACGCGCCCAGGTGCGGGCAGCGCACCCACGACGTCGGCGCGCCCGGCAGCCGCTCGCGAGCGGCGTCGGCGGGGCCGGCTGCTGGCGGTCGCCGCCGTGCTGGTCCTCGCGCTGCTCGGCACGGTCGGCGGCGTCTGGCTGACCACCCGGGGCGACGACGGCAGCACCCCGTCGGCCGCGGACAGCAGCGCGCCCCGGACGCCGTCGTCCAGCTCGCCGTCACCGACGGAGCAGGAGACCCCCCCGCCGGAGACGACGGCGCCGACGACCGAGGAGACGACGCCGTCCACGCCCACCCCGACGCCCACGCCCACCCCGACCCCGACGCCGACCCCGACACCCCTGCCGGCACCGTCGACCCCGGCCGGCCCGGCGCCGGGCTCGGCTGCCGAGGTCGAGCAGACGATCGCGAGCTACTACGCGCTGCTGCCCGGCAACGCGTCGACCGCCTGGGAGCTCACCGGGCCACGACTGCGGGCGAAGATCGGCAGCCGGGCCGACTACCTCGCCTTCTGGAACCGGTTCAGCAGCGTCAGCCGCGGGGAGGTGCAGGCCCAGGACGGGTCACTGGTCGCCTCGATGCCGGTGACGTACACCGAGCGCGACGGCAGCGTGATCCCCGAGCAGCACGAGATCACCCTGGTCCGCGGCGACGACGGCCGGCTGCTGGTCGACTACGACCTGCCCGTCTGATCGAGCACCCGCTACTGCGGGCCGCCCAGCGACACGGCGCGAGGGACGACGTCACCGGGGCGGAACGCGAGGAGGCGGCGCCCCGCACGGGGCGCCGCCTCCTCGGCTGGCGGTGGCGGTGGGATTTGAACCCACGGAGGCTTGCACCTCACACGCTTTCGAGGCGTGCTCCTTCGGCCGCTCGGACACGCCACCGCCGGAGAGACTACAGGCCCCGCTTCGCACGGAAGAAGGCGCGTAGCAGCGCGCCGGACTCCTCGGCCCGCACCCCGGCGACGACCTCGGGCCGGTGGTTGAGCCGCCGGTCCCGGACGACGTCCCACAGCGACCCGGCCGCACCGGCCTTCGGGTCGTCGGCGCCGTAGACCACCCGCGCCACCCGGGACAGCACGCTGGCCCCGGCGCACATCGTGCACGGCTCCAGGGTGACCACCAGCGTCGCGCCGGTCAGCCGCCAGCCGTCACCGTGCTCGGCCGCCGCGGCCCGCAGGGCCAGCACCTCGGCGTGCGCGGTCGGGTCACCCCGCTTCTCCCGCTCGTTGGCCGCCTCGGCCAGCACCGCGCCGTCCGGGCCGAGGACGACGGCGCCGATCGGGGTGTCACCCCACTCCTGCGCTGCGGCGGCCAGCTCCAGGGCCCGCAACATCGCGCCGTCGACGTCCACCGGGCCGGTCACCGGTGCACGTCCGGGACGCTGGTGCGCTGCGTCGCCGGCGCACGCAGCGCACCGGCGTCCTGAGGAGCCGTCACCGCAGCTCGATCCCGGTCAGCGCGGACAGCTCGGCGAGCGCGGCGTCCGGGTCGACCACCTTGACCGTGTGCATGCCCAGCGCGCGGGCCGGCTTCAGGTTGATGCCCAGGTCGTCCAGGTAGGCGCAGTCGGCCGGCTCGATGACCCGGCCCACCGCCGCGGCCAGCCGCTGCACGGCCAGCGGGTAGATCGCCGGCTCGGGCTTGCGGATGCCCTCGACCGAGGACTCGACGACGGCGTCGAACTGCGCCAGCAGCTCCCCCAGCCGCCCGGTCCGCGGCATCGGCGCCACGTTGTTGGACAGCAGCGCCAGCGGCACCCCGGCGTCCCGCAGCCGGGCGACCGCGGCCACCATCGCCGGGCGCAGCTCGCCGGCCAGCGCGGCGAGCACCCGACCGGCGTCCACGGTGAAGCCGGCGGCGGCGGCCTCGGCCTCGAAGGCGGCCCGAAACCCGGCCTCGTCCAGCTCCCGGCGCTCGTACCGGGCCCAGGCGTTGGTGTCCGGGTCGGTGCTGTTGAGCCGGCGGATCAGCCCGTCGGGCAGCGCAGCCTCCGACTCGTAGGCGGCGAAGGCGGTCATCGGGCTCTCGGTGAGCACGCCGCCCAGGTCGAAGACGACGGCCTGCACGGTCACGGCGCGGCCACCGCGGTCAGCTCGGCGGCGAAGCCGAGCCGCTCGGCGATCCGCAGCACCATCTCGTCGGCCCACAGGTCGTCGGCGTCCAGCAGCCGGCCCAGCTCGTCGGCGGGCAGCCCGGCGTCGGCGAAGACGTCCAGGTCACCACCGGGCCAGCCCTGCTCGTCGTCGTCGAAGGCGTCGTCGATCGTCGTCCCGGTCTGCACCTCGATGCCGTAGCGCTCGACCACCTCGGCGGCGAGCAGCCACTCCTGGAACGAGGCGTCGGAGATCAGCGCCCGGACCATCCCGCCGGGGCCGTGCCGCAGCACCACGAAGTACAGCCGGCTGTCCACGACGAGGACGAACGGGCCGGGCCACTCCGCCGGGCCGGGCTCGCCGAGGGCGCGTTCGAGCACCGGGAGCTCGTCGTCGGCGTCGGCGGCCAGCAGGTCGACCTGCCACCGCCCGCCGGCGCGGCCGACGCGGACGGCGAAGCTCTGCCGCAGCGCGGCGCCGGGGTCCGGGGGGAGGGCCATAGCCTGTAGATCATGGCCGACGCCCCTCCCGACGACCGCGCGCCGGCCTTCCCGGTGCCGACGATGCCCGCACCCCCGGTCTCGGTGGTCGGACTGGGCCAGCTCGGGGGCTCGCTGGCCGCCGCGCTGGCCGCCGCCGGACGGGCGGTGTCCGGCTGGGACGTCGACCCGGCCGCCCGCGCCGTCGCCGAGCAGCACGGGGTGTTCGTCACCCGGGAGCTCACCGGCGTCGTCGTGCTCGCCGTCCCGCTGCCGGTGCTGGGCACCGCGCTGGACGGGCTGCGGATCGACCCCGGGGCCACCGTCACCGAC
The DNA here is from genome assembly GCF_947486615.1 of uncultured Modestobacter sp. Classification (GTDB taxonomy): domain Bacteria; phylum Actinomycetota; class Actinomycetes; order Mycobacteriales; family Geodermatophilaceae; genus Modestobacter. The sequence continues at coordinate 177,154 of NZ_CANKUD010000005.1, read as the reverse complement.
GTCGGCTCGGTCAAGGCCCCGGTGCTGGCCGAGCTGGGCGCGACGCTCGGTGACCGGTTCGTCGGCGGCCACCCGATGTGTGGGACGGAACGGTCCGGCCCGGACGCCGTCGACCCGGAGCTGTTCCGCGGCGCGCGCTGGGCGCTGTGCCTGGAGCCGGGCACCGACCTCCGCCGCTGGCTGCGGGTCGCCGAGATCGCACTGGCCGTGGGCGCGGAGGTCGTCCCGGTGACCGCCGTCGAACACGACGACGCGGTCGCCGCGATCAGCGCCGTCCCGCACCTGCTGGCCGCAGCGTTGGCGGCCACCGCCGGGGAGGCCGGCCCACTGGCCCTCTCGCTGGCCGCCGGCAGCTACCGGGACGGCACCCGGGTGATCGCCAGCGACCCGGCGTTCGTCACCGCGCTCGTGCAGGGCAACGCCGGGCCGGCCGCCGCGGCGCTGGACCGGGTGCGCGCCCAGCTGGACCGCCCGGTGCCCGAGCTGGTCGCCGCAGGGCACGCCGTCCGCACCGAGACCCCCGGACGGCGCCCGGTGCGGGTGCCGCTGGACCGGACGGCGCTGCTGGCGCTGGGCCACGCCGGCGGAGCCGTCACCCGGCGGCTGGCCGCCTTCGTCGAGGGCTGGGTGCCCGATCGGGCGTGACCCGCAGGCGTGGGCGGCCGGCGGAGCGGGCAAGGTGATCACCAGCTGACGAGGAACACCGGGCACGAGGAGAGGGAGACGATGGACGACACCGAGATCCGCGGCAAGATCGAGGCACTGGTCGAGGAGGAGCACGCGCTCCGCAACGCCAGTGAGCACACCGACGAGCAGCGCGCCCGGCTCAAGCAGATCGAGGAGGACCGGGACCAGCTGTGGGACCTGCTCCGCCAGCGGGACGCCAAGCGGCAGTACGGCGAGGACCCCGACGAGGCGCAGCCCCGCCCGGAGCCCCAGGTGGAGAGCTACCTCCAGTAGCGGCCCGGTGGACCGGCCATGTTCGCCAACATGGCCGTCCATCGAGCCGGCACGTCGCGACCCAGCGGCCATGTTGGCGAACATGGCCACTGGTGGGCGTCAGGGGCGGGTGGCCGGCCCGTGCTCGGCGGCCAGCAGCGCCAGCTGCCACAGCAGGCGCACCCGGGGGTCGGTCACCGACCGGCCGGTGACCTGCTCGATCCGCCGCAGCCGGTGCATGACGGTGTTGCGGTGGCAGTACAGCTGGTCGGCTGCCCGGGTCGGTGAGCCGTCCGCGGCGAGGAACGCCGTCAGGGTGTCCAGCAGCACGTCGCGCTCGTCACCGGGCAGGTCCAGCAACCGGCCCAGGCACTGGTCGACCAGGCGCCGGGTGATCTCCGGCGAGCTGCTCAGCAGCGCCTCGGGGAGCCGGTCGTCGATGGAGACCACCCGCGCCGCACCGGCCGGCAGGGTGCGGGCCGCGGTGTCGGCCAGCCGCCAGGCGGAGCCCACCGACGCCGCGCCCTCCACCACCGCCGACACCCCGACCGGACCCTCGGCGAGCTCACCGAGCCAGCTGAGCACGTCCTCCAGGCGCCGCGAGCCCAGCGCCACCACCCCGACCTGGGCCGCGGACCGCCACCCCCACACCGACCGCACCCCGCGCTTGAGCAACCGCGCCGCCGGATCGGCCAGGGTGGGGCTGCCGGCGTCGTCCGGGGGTGCGACCGCGCAGACCAGCCGGCCGTCCAGCGGCAGCGCGAGCAGCTCCGACGCCGTCCGGACGAACACCGGGTCACCGCCGCGGCCCCCGAGCAGGCCGTCGAGCACCTGCTGACGGGCCTGGTCGTCGATGCCGGCCAGCCGCCGTTCCTCGGCCCGGTACGCCTCGGCCAGCGCGGCGCACTGCACGTCGTTGACGTGCCAGACCGACCCGGCCACCTCGAGCAGGACGTCGCTGTCCCCCGGCGCCTCGGACGCCCGGGCCGCGGCCCGCAGCGCCTCCCAGGTGACCTGCCCGCCCAGCCGGTAGGCGCGCAGCACGGTCTCCAGCGGCACCCCCTGGATCGCCCGGCGGCGGCCGACGTCCCGGGCCGCGGCGAGCGCGGCGCGACCGCCGTCGTCGGCGTCGCCCATCAGGGTGCGCACGGCCCGCTCGAGGTTGGCCCGGCCGGACTCGAAGAGCTCGGCCCGCACCACGGGCCCCTGCTCGGTGTACGCACCCTCGGTGCGCTCGAGGATGCTGACCATCCGGGACGTCATCTCGTCCAGTTGCTCCAGCAACGGCGGGGCGAGCTCGGCCAGCCGCGCGGCGACCTCGGGTCGGAACGGTTGCACGCCGCCACCTCTCTGTGACACACGGCACAACGCACAAGCGATCGGAGCGATCACTGTGCTGGCCGCCCATTGTGACGGCTCTCACGGCACTCCACGCTCGGGGTGTCGGAACACCCGACGCTCGTCAGCCGCGGCATGCCCGGCGGGCGGGGACACCCGAGGCAAAGGAGCCGTGGGCCCGTTGGCGCAGCCGACCCCGAGCGCAGGCAGTACCGCGACCGACCGCCACCCAGGCCGGGACCGGAGCCCGGACCCGGCCGCCCGGCTCGAGATGACCGGGATCTCGGTCTCCTTCGGTGGCGTGACCGCCCTGTCCGACGTCTCGCTCGTCGTCGAACCCGGCCAGGTGCACGGGCTGATCGGCCCGAACGGCGCGGGCAAGACCACGCTGTTCAACGTCGCCTGCGGCCTCGTCCGGCCCTCGGCCGGGGAGATGACCTGGCGGGGCAGCGCGGTGCGCCGGCTGCGCCCGCACCAGCTCGCCGGGCTCGGGATCTCGCGCACCCTGCAGGGCGTCGGGCTGTTCGCCGGGATGACCGTGCTGGAGAACGTCATGGTCGGCGCCCACCGGCACGCCCGGGCCGGCTTCGCCTCCGCACTGCTCGCCCTGCCGCGGTCGGACAAGGACGAGCGTGAGCTGCGGTCCCGGGCGGCCGCCGCGCTGGCCGACCTGGGCGCCTCCCGGTACGCCGACCGCTACCCCGGCGGCCTGCCCTACCCGGTGCAGAAGCGGGTCGCGCTGGCCCGCGCCCTGGTCGCCGACCCCGACCTGCTGCTGCTCGACGAGCCCGCCAGCGGCCTCGCCGAGGACGAGATGCACGAGCTCGGCGAGCTGATCCGCGCCCTCTCCGGCCGGATGAGCGTGCTGCTGGTCGAGCACCACATGGACCTGGTCATGCGCGTCTGCGACCACATCACCGTCCTGGACTCCGGTCGGCAGATCTCCGCCGGCACCCCGGCCGAGGTGCAGGCCGACCCCGCGGTCACCGAGGCCTACCTCGGGGACGACGTCGACGCCGAGGCCGACGCCGCCGAGCTCTCGGCGGCCGGCGAGGGAGGACGCCACCGTGACTGACGCCCGCACCTCCGGCAGCACCGCCGTCACCGCCCCCGGCAGCACCGCCACCTCCCCGGCACTGCTGGAGATCGAGGGGCTGACCAGCTCCTACGGCCCGGTCCGGGCGCTGGACGGGGTGTCGCTGAGCGCCGAGGCCGGCCGGATCACCGCCGTCCTGGGGGCCAACGGGGCCGGCAAGACGACCCTGCTGCGCACCGTCAGCGGCCTGGTCCGCTGCTCGGCCGGCCGGGTGACCCTCGGCGGGGAGGACATCACCACCGCCCCGGTCGAGGCGATGGTCGGCAAGGGCATGGCGCACGTGCCCGAGGGCCGCGGCGTCATCGCCGAGCTCACGGTGGACGAGAACCTGCGGGTCGGGTCGCTGTTCCGCGGCAAGGTCGGCCGGGACGAGTACGACCGCATCTACGACCTGTTCCCGCGGATCGCCGAGCGCCGCGACCAGCCGGCGCACGTGCTCTCCGGCGGCGAACGGCAGATGCTCGTCATCGGCCGGGCGCTGATCGCCAAGCCCCGGATCCTGCTGCTGGACGAGCCGTCGCTGGGGCTCGCGCCCCGGATCGTGGCGCAGATCTTCGGCCTGCTGCGGCACCTGGTCGACACCGAGGGCCTCTCGGTCCTGCTGGTCGAGCAGAACGCCCGCAGCGCGCTGTCGGTCGCCGACGTCGGCGTCGTCCTCAACCTGGGACGCGTGGTGGTGACCGACTCCGCGCGCACGCTGATGGGCGACGAGGACCTCCGCCACGCCTACCTGGGCTTCTGACCCGCCCTCCCGAGAACCCCGTACAGCCAGGAAGGCGTCCCCGTCGTGCAGCAGTTCGTGAACGTCACCCTCACCGGGTTGACCGAGGGCATGGTCTACGCGGCCTTCGCCCTCGCCCTGGTGCTGATCTGGCGGTCCACCCGGATCGTCAACTTCGCCCAGGGGTCGATGGCCGCGGCCACCGCGTTCATCGCCCTGGCGCTGATCCAGTCCGGCTGGTCGTACTGGGCGGCGCTGGTCGTCGCCCTGGTCTCCGGCTTCGTCCTCGGCGCGGTGATCGAGCGGGTCGTCGTCCGGCGGGTCGAGGGCGGGCCGGAGCTCAACGCGGTGATCGTGACCCTCGGCCTCTTCGTCGCCATCCAGGCCGGCATCGCGATCGTCTTCGGCTCCTCGTTCCAGTCGTTCCCCACCCCGTTCGGCCTGCAGGGGTTCCAGGTCGGGGACAACCGGATCGCCTTCACCCCGACCAGCCTCTACGTGATCGTCGCCGTGCTCATCACGATGGGCCTGCTGGTGGCGCTCTTCCGGTTCACCCGGGTCGGGCTGGCGATGCGGGCATCGGCGTTCGGCCAGGAGGTCGCCCGGCTGCTCGGCGTGCGGGTCGGCCGGATGCTCACCCTCGGCTGGGGCCTGGCCGCGGTGGTCGGCTCGCTGGCCGGGCTGCTCATCGCCGGCGGCGAGTTCATCTACCCCGCCTACATGGACAGCCTGATCGTCTTCGGTTTCGTCGCCGCGGTGCTCGGCGGGCTCGACTCCCCGATCGGCGCCGTCGTCGGCGGGCTGATCCTGGGCCTGGCGCTCAGCTACGTCAGCGGCTACGTCCCGCGCGGCAGCGCCCTGGTCAACGTCTCCGCCCTGGTCATCCTGATGGTGGTCCTGCTGGTCCGCCCCGGTGGCCTGTTCGCCAGCAGCACGGCCCGGAGGGCATGACGATGAGCGACCTGCGGAGCACCGCGACCGACACGCCGGCTGCCGGCAAGGCGTCCTCGGACGCGCCCACCGAGGCGACCGCCGGGGCCGACGAGCCCACCGCCACCCGACGCCGCACCCTGCTGCCCAGCTCGACGCTGCTGCGGCACCTGCTGCTGCTCGCGCTCGGGGCGGTGGCGACCGTCGTCATCCTGGAGAGCACCGACCCGTTCACCAACTCCCAGCTCGCGACGCTGAGCTACTACGCCATCGCCGCCGGCGGGCTCACCGTGCTGACCGGGATGAACGGCCAGATCTCCCTGGGCCACGGCGCGCTCATGGCCGTCGGCGCCTACACCACTGCGCTGTTCCTCTCCGCCGAGGAGCCGCTGCCGCTCCCGCTGATCCTGCTCGCCGCGATCCTCGTGGCCACCGCGGTCGGCGCGCTGGTCGGCGTCGCCGCCGCGCGGTTGCACGGCCCCTACCTGGCCGGCGCCACGCTCGCCCTGGCGGTCGGGCTGCCCGGCCTCGCCATCTACTTCCACGACTGGCTCGGTGGCGAGCAGGGGCTGCGGGTCCGCGCGCCCCGGGCGCCGGAGGCGTTCGACTCCTTCATCAGCGCGGTGTCGGGCAACTCGGCCAGCAACACCAAGTGGCTGGCCTACCTCGGTGCCATCTGTCTGCTGATCACCTACTTCCTGCTGGCCAACCTGGTCCGCAGCCGGATCGGCCGCACCTGGCGGGCGGTGCGCGACCAGGAGGTCGCCGCCGAGCTGGCCGGGATCAACCTCGGCGCCTGGCGGGTGCTCGCCTTCACGGTCAGCGCGGCCGCCGCCGGGCTCGCCGGCGGGGTGCTGGCCCTCGTCGTCCGGCTGGCCGCGCCCAGCGGGTTCACCCTGGTCCTGTCGCTGTCGCTGCTCACCGCGATCGTCATCGGCGGGCTGGGCAGCCTGCTCGGCGCCCTGCTCGGCTCGGCGCTGCTGGTGTTCCTGCCGCCGTTCGTCACCGACCTCGGCTCCGGCTGGGGCCTGGACAACACCGAGGCAGCCCAGCTGGCGCCCTTCGTCTACGGCGTGGTGCTGATCGTCGCGATGATCTTCGCCCCCGCCGGGTTCGTCGGCAGCATCCGGATGCGCTGGCTGACCCGCCAGGCCACGCGCTCGGCTGCCCGCTCGAGCAGGGGGTGAGGACGACCCGGCACGCCCGCCGCTCGCGGCCCCCCGCCCCACCACCGACTCCCGGGCAACGCAGCCCGGGCCGCACCAGAGGAGAACCGTTGTCCAGATCCTCCCGACGCCTCATGACCGTCCTCGCCGCAGCCACCGCCGCCTCCACCCTCGCCGCCTGCGGCGGGGGCGGCGACGACGGCGGCGGTGGCACCAGCAGCGGTGACAGCGGGTCCAACGAGGCCTCCGACATCGGCATCACCGAGACCTCGATCAAGCTCGGTGCCCACTTCCCGCTCACCGGTGTGGCCGCCCCCGGCTACAGCGAGATCCCGACCGGCGCGCAGGCGTACTTCGACTGCCTCAACGAGCAGGGCGGGGTGAACGGCCGGGAGATCGAGTACATCTACCGGGACGACGCCTACAACCCCACCAACACCAGCCAGGTGGTCCAGCAGCTGGTGCTCGAGGACGAGGTCTTCGCCATCGTCGGCGGGCTCGGCACCCCGACGCACAGCGCCGTCCTGGACTTCCTGAACAGCGAGGGCGTGCCCGACCTGTTCGTCTCCTCCGGCTCGCTGCTGTGGGGCGACGACCCGGAGACCAACCCGTACACGTTCGGCTGGCAGACCGACTACACGAGCGAGGGCAAGATCATCGGCGACTACATCGCCGAGAACTTCCCGGACGCGCAGGTCGGGCTCTTCCTGCAGGACGACGACTTCGGCGAGGACGGCGAGGCCGGCATCCGGGAGTACATCGACGACCAGATCGTGGCCGCCGAGCGCTACACCCCGGGCAACACCAACGTCGGCCCGCAGATCGCCGCGCTGCAGGCCGCCGGGGCCGACTTCGTCGTCGGCTTCAACGTGCCCAGCTACACCGCGCTCTCCCAGCTGACCGCGCTCCAGCTGGGCTACGACCCGCAGTGGTTCTACTCCAACGTGGGCTCGGACCCGACGCTGGTCGGCAACCTGCTGAACAACTTCTCCGAGGGCCAGGTGAGCGACGCCAGCCTGCTCGACGGCGCGCTGACCACCGACTACCTGCCGACGGTCGACGAGCCGGACAACCCGTGGGTGCAGGAGTTCCAGCGCATCTGGGACGAGTGCGGCGGTGAGGGCGAGCTGACCAACTACCGGATCTACGGCATGTCCCAGGCCTACACCACGGTGCAGGCCCTCCAGGCGGCCGGGCAGAACCCGACCCGCGACGGCCTGGTCGAGGCCATCGAGACCGCCGGCTCGGAGTGGGAGGGCCCGGTGCTCGCACCGTTCCGCTACTCCGAGGACAGCCACATGGGCACCGCCGGCATGTCGATCAGCCGGGTCACCGGCACCACGACCGAGGAGGTCGCGCCGGTCCAGCTGACCGACATCGGGGACGCCGAGATCGAGGCCTACGACGGCGAGCCGGCCGAGGTCCCCGAGAACGGCATCCCGGACGAGGAGTCGGTCGTCGACTGAGGAAGGACCCCTCCTGCCCCACCCGGCACGAGGGTCGGACGGGCCGTCGGTCTCTACGCGGAGGCCGGCGGCCCGCCCGCACGTCCGGGCCCGGGCACGACCCCGACGGTCGGTCCGCACCGCGTGGTCGTGCGGTCCGCCGCTCAGCGCGCAGCGGGCCCGGACGGGTCCGCTGCGAGGACGCTCGGGAGGGGGTCCAGAGGGCCGTCGATCTCGCCACACGAGGGCTCGACGGGGGCTGTTGCCTGGGTAGAGTGACCGTCCGACCGCTGCCCGTGCGCGGCCCGCGTGAGCGGGGACCAGCTCGGTGCCACGAGACGACGGAGAACCCAGATGGGGCGCCACGCCCACACTCGCGCCCACGCACGGGCCCGGACGCGGACGCCGGGCCGCCGGCCGGCCCTGCTCGCCGGCCTGTCCGCCCTGCTGGTCGCGGCGGTCGTCGCCGCGCTGGTCTGGTGGGTCTCCGGCCGGGACGGCTCCACCGCCGAGGCCGCCGAGTGCGCGGACCGCGAGACCGTGCGGGTCACCGTCGCCCCCGAGCTGGGCGAGCTGGCCGGGCAGCTGCTGGCCGACCCGCTGCCGCTGGGCGGCTCCTCCTGCGCCGTCGCCGAGGTCACCGCCACCGAGCCGCTGCAGACCCTGGCCGCCCTCGGCTCGCTGGACGCCGCCGCGCTGCCGCAGGTCTGGGTGCCGGACTCCTCGTTGTGGACCGCCCGCGCCGGGAGCACCGAGCTCGAGGCCGCCGGGTCCCTGGCCACCTCCCCGCTGGTGCTGGCCACCAGCCGGGCCGCCGCCGACGAGCTCGGCTGGACCACGACGCCGCCGACCTGGGGCGAGGCACTGGGCACCGGCCGACCGCTGGCCGTCCCCGACCTCGCCGCCAGCGCCGAGGGCCTGTCGGTGCTCGCCGCCGTCCGCCAGTCGCTGGGTGGCGACGAGGATGCCGACAACGCGGTCGTCCAGGCCGTGCTGGCCGCCGGCCGCGGCGACGTCCCGACCGTGGCCGACGCCCTCGCGGCCGGCACCGACGGCGGGGCCGACGCCCCGCTGGTGCCGGTCAGCGAGCAGGAGGTGCTCACCACCAACCAGGCGGCGGGCTCGGACTCACTCGTCGCGGTCTACCCCAGCGACGGCTCCCCCGCGCTCGACTACCCGGTCATCCGCGTCGGGGCCCCCGAGGACACCGCCGCCGTCGACGCCGTCGTCAGCGCGCTGACCGCCGACTCGGCCGCCGCGGAGGCCCGCGCAGCCGGCTTCCGCGACCAGGAGGGCACCGCGCCCGAGGGCGCCGGCGCCGGGACGGGTGTACAGGAGGCCGCGCCGGAGCAGCTGCAGCTGGACCCGGCGGCGCTGCAGGCCCTGCTCGGCCGGCTGTCCAGCCTGGCCACGCCCTCCCGGCTGCTCACCGTCATCGACGTCTCGACCTCGATGAACGCCCCGGCCGGGAACGGCACCCGGGCCACGCTGGCCCGCGACGCGACCAAGAGCGCGCTCACCCTGCTGCCCGACTCCTACTCCGGCGGTGTCTGGGCGTTCGCCTACCAGCTGGACGGCGACCGCGACTGGGTCGAGCTGGCACCGCTGCGCACCTTCGGTGCCGACGCCGGCGGGCAGACCCACCGGGAGCTCATCGACCAGCAGTTCGACACCCTGCCGAGCCTGCTCTCACCCGGCGGCACCGGGCTCTACGACACGACGCTGGCCGCCGTCCGCGCCGCCCGGGAGGCCTACGACCCGAACGCGGTCAACAGCGTCGTGCTGATCACCGACGGCGACAACGACGACGACGAGGCCGGCGTCCAGCTCGAGCAGTTGCTGAGCACGCTGCGCGCCGAGGCGGACCCCGCCCGGCCGGTCAAGGTCATCGGCATCGCGCTGGGCCCGGACGCCGACCTCGGGGCGCTGGAGCAGATCGGCGAGGCGACCGGCGGCGCCGCCTACCAGGCACTGGACCCGGAGGACCTGCAGGGCGTGCTGTTCGACGCCATCCGCCGCCGCAGCTGAGGAAGGACCCCCGGTTCCCCCCACGCTTCGCAAGCTCAGCGCGGGCCCCTGAACGGGGCCGTCAGCCCCGGGCCGCGAGGAGGGTGTCGAGGGCGATGGTGACCTCGTCGACGGTGACCCGGGCCAGCGCGGGGTCCAGCTCGGTGCCGTGCGGGTCGCCGGTGCCGTCGCCGTGCCAGAGCACGACGTGCTGCGGTCGGGGCGGCGGGCCCCACAGCGCGGGGGACACCGGGCCGAACAGCACCACCGACGGCCGGCGGTAGGCGGTCGCCAGGTGCGCCACCCCCGTGTCACCGCAGACCACGACCCGGGCGGCGGCGACCACGGCGGCCAGCTCCAGCGACGTCGTCCGGCCGGCCAGCACGGCGTCGTCGGAGAGCCCCGCCAGCTCGGCGACCCGCTGTGCGAGCTCCTGCTCCGCCGGGCCGCCGGTGACCACCACCCGCTCCCCCGCCTCGGCCAGGTGCCGGGCGACCGCGGCGAAGCGCTCGGCCGGCCAGCGGCGGCCGGGGAAGGCGGCGCCCGGGTGCACGACCGCGACGTCGCGCACCGGTGGCTCGACGTCCGGGACGGCGAGGTCGAGCGCGTCCGGGTCGCAGGCCACGCCGAGGCCCTCGGTGACCAGCCGGCACCAGCGGCGCACCTCGTGCTCGTCGGCGTACCAGGTCGGGCCCGGGTAGCCGCGGCTGTCGAAGGTGAGCAGCCGCCGCGGGTGCAGGTCGGCGACGACGACGTGCGAGGCCGGGCCCTTGCCGTGCAGGTCGACCGCGAGCTCGGGCGGCGGCGCCGGCCAGTCCAGCGGCTGCAGCTCGCCGGCGGGCAGCACCTCGTCGACCGCGTCGACCAGCCCGGCCAGTGGCGCCAGCGCGCGGGTGGTGGCCAGCACCAGCCGGTGGTCGGGCAGGGCGGCCCGGATGCCGCGGATCGCCGGCACCCCGGTCAGCAGGTCGCCGAGCCCCAGCGGTCGCAGCACCACCGCCACCGGCCGCCCGTCCTCCGGATCCCGGCCATGTTGGCCAACATGGCCGGAGGAGGGGGCGGGGAGGCGGCCATGTTCGCCAACATGGCCGGAGGTCCGGCGCCGCGGCAGGGGCCCGCGCTGAGCTCGCGAAGCGTGGGGGGCCGTGGGGTCCTTCACCACACCCGGGAGCGCTCGACCAGGGCGGTGGTCGAGTGGCCGTCCAGGTAGGGCAGGACGACGGCCTGCCCGCCCCAGGTCTGCAGCACCGCGGCCTCGGGGAGGTCGGCGCCGGCGTAGTCGCCGCCCTTGGCCCACACGTCCGGGCGCACCTGCTGCAGCACCTCGCTGGGGGTGTCCTCGTCGAAGACCACGACGGCGTCCACGAACTCCAGCGCCTCCAGCACCCGGGCCCGGTCGGTCGCGGTGACCAGCGGGCGGGTCGGCCCCTTCAGCCGGCGCACCGAGTCGTCGGAGTTGATGCAGACGACCAGGCAGTCCCCCAGCCCCCGGGCGGCGCGCAGCGTGGCGACGTGACCGGCGTGCAGCAGGTCGAAGCAGCCGCCGGTGGCCACCACCGTGCCGCCGGCCGCGCGCACCCGGTCCAGCAGCGCGTCGACGCCCGGTGCGGCGGGCTCGCCGGGACCGGCCGGGACGGCATCCCATGCGGTGGCCCCGCCCCGGCCGACGAAGGCCCCGGCGGCGGCGACGGCGGAGGTGACCGCCTCGCCGGTGACCGCTCCCCCGGCCAGCGCCACCGTCACCGCGGCGGCGAAGGAGTCACCGGCACCGCACGGGTCGCCGCCGGTCACCGGGGTGGCGGGCACGACCATCGGGGCGCCCTCACCGTAGGAGAGCAGCGCGCCGCGGGCACCGATGGTGACCGCGACCGCGCCGACGCCCCAGCGCCGGATCAGCGCCTCGGCGCGGGCACCGACGGCGGCCAGCCCTTCGCCCTGCACCTCGCCCCCCACCTGGGCCCCGGCCACCCGGGCGGCCTCGGCGCCGTTCGGGGTGACCAGCCGGGTGTTCGGCACCGGGTCGGCGCCGCGCGGGTGCGGGTCCCAGACGACCGGCCCCCGGGCGGCCGACAGCGCGGCCCGCACATCGGGCGCGGACGTCGTCCCCCGGCCGTAGTCGGCGACCAGCACCGCGGCGGCGTCCCGGATGGCCGCGGCCGCGGCGGCCGGCAGCGGACCGAACGTGGTGGTGGTGCCGCCGGCGTCGAGCCGGGCCACCGAGTGGTCCCCGACCCGGATCCGCTGCTTGACCGCGGTGCCGCTGGTCGCCGGGATCTCGATCAGCCGCACCCGGCCGGCCAGCAGCGCGCGCAACCGGTCCGCGCCCGCGTCGTCGGCGAGCGGGGCGACCAGGGTGACGTCGGCGCCGGACTGGGCGGCCAGCACCGCGGCCAGCGCGGCACCGCCGGGGCGTTCCCGGGTCTCGACGTCCTCGACGACCGGCACCGGCGCGTCCGGGGTGAGCCGGGAGGCGGTGCCGACCAGGTCGACGTCCAGCAGCGCGTCGCCGACCACGACGATCACTTGATCACCTCGACGTGGTTGGTCGAGGAGACCCGCGGCGACTCGGCCAGCACCGCGGCGTCGAAGGCGGCGCAGAGCAGGTGCAGCGCGACCAGGTGGCACTCCTGCACGGTGGCCGTCCACGGCGAGTCGATGCTGACCACGTCGTCGGCGACGGCGGCCAGCGGGTTCGGCGCCGGCCCGGTCATCGCCAGCACGGTGATCCCGCACTCGCGGGCCCGGCGGGCGGCGGCGACGGCGTTCGGCGACCGGCCGGACGTCGACAGCAGCACCAGCACGTCGCCGTCCCGGCCGTGCGCCTCGACCTGGCGGGCGAACAGCTCGTCGGCCGGGTAGTCGTTGGCGATCGCGGTGAGCGAGGAGGTCTCCGCGGTCAGGCAGATGGCGGAGAACGGCGGCCGGTCCGCGCGGTACCGGCCGACCAGCTCGGCGGTCAGGTGCTGGGCCTGGGCGGCGCTGCCGCCGTTGCCGGCGGCCAGCAGCCGGCCGCGGGCCGGGCCGGTGAGCACGTCGGCCAGCAGCCGGCCCCAGCGGTCGAGGACGTCGACCTGGTCGGTGAGGCTGCGCAGCGCCACGGTCAGCGAGGTGACGTGGTCGTGCCCGGTGAGGTGGGTGCAGGTGTCGGGCGAGACGACCTCGAGCTCCGACGACGGCGCGGTGGTCATGACGTTCCTCTCGGCGGACGGGTTCATCGGGCTGCCTCCACGGGGGTGCGGGCGGCGAGCACCTGGCGGTAGACGGCGTCGGTGTCGGCGACGACCCGGGACCAGCGGTAGCGGGTGCGGGCGCGCTTCACGCCGGCGGCGCCGTAGGCGGTCCGGCGGTCCTCGTCGGCGAGCAGCGCGGCGAGCACGCCGCCCAGCGCCGCCGGGTCACGGGGCGGCACGAGCTCGCCGGTGACCCCGTCGGCGACGGTGTCGACCAGCCCGCCGACGGCGGTGGCGACCACCGGGCGGCCGCAGGCCATGCCCTCCAGCGGGGTGATGCCGAACGGCTCGTACCAGGGCACGGCCAGGACGACGTCGGCGGAGCGGATCCAGGACGGCACGTCGGCGCGGGCGATCGCGCCGGTGAACACCAGCCGGTCGCCCACCCCCAGGGAGTCGGCGATCTCCCGCAGCCGGCAGACCTCCGGGTCGGCATCCAGCTCGTCGGTGGGCGGCCCGCCGACGACGACGAGCTCGGCGTCGGGCACCGCGGTCAGCGCGCGGACGGCGTCCTCCTGGCCCTTGCGCTCGACCAGCCGGCCGAGCACCAGCAGCCGGTGCCGGTCGGTGCGCGGGGCCACCGGGCCGCGCGGGGTGAACACGGCGGTGTCGACGCCGCACGGCACGATCGACACCCGGTCGGTGGTGAGCCCGAGGCGGCGCAGCTCGAACACCTCGTCGGTGCAGGTGGCGACCACGTGGTCGACGTCGGCGCAGAGCCCGCGTTCGAGGTCGATCCGCTGCTCGGGGGAGGTGTCGGCGTCGCCCTGGTGCCGTCGCTTGACCGAGCCGAGGGCGTGGAAGGTCTGCAGCACCGGCACGCCGAGGCCGGCGGCGGCCTGCACGGAGGCCAGGCCGCTCATCCAGAAGTGCGCGTGCACGACGTCGGGGGGCGCGGCGGCCCACTCGGCGCGCAGCACGTCGGCGAAGGTGCCCATGTGCTGCAGCAGGTCGTCCTTGGGCAGCGCGGTGGCCGGGCCGGCGGTCACGTGGGAGACGACGTAGCCGTCGGCGGTGGTCACCCGGTCGGGCAGGTCGGGGTCGTCGCGCCGGGTGTGCACGGTGACCTGGTGCCCACGGCTGGCCAGACCCGCGGCGAGCGCGGCGACGTGCACGTTCTGGCCGCCGGCGTCGACGCCGCCGATGGCGGCCAGCGGGCTGGCGTGCTCGCTCACCAGGTCGATCCGCAGCGTCGAGGTGCCCTGCGGCGCCGGGGAGACGCTCACCTGGTCGCTGGTCATCGGGTCACCTCGTCGAGCAGCCGGTCCCAGTCGGTGAGGAAGCGCGCGAGGCCGTACCGGTCCAGCGCGGCGGCGCGGGCGGCCTTGCCGGCCAGCCGCGCCCGATCGGGGTCGTGCACGAACTCGCGGAGCGCCGCGGCCAGCCGGTCCGGGCGGGTGGAGATCACCCCGGCGTCGGCCGGCACCGCCTCGACCGCCTCGGTGGTGGCCAGCGCGACGACCGGCATGCCCAGGTGCATCGCCTCCAGCAGCGAGAGGCCCAGCGATGTCCAGCGCACCGGGTGCACGTACACCCGGCGGCGGGCCAGCTCGGCGTGCATGGCGGCCTGCGGCGGGTCCTCGTGCAGCGCGACCCGGTCGGGGTCCAGTCCGTAGCGCTCGTGCAGCCCGGCCAGCCCCATGCCGAACACGTCCAGCGGGGCCTCGGCGGCGAACCGCGGCAGCAGGTCACCGCCGGTGTACCGGCCGCGGCGCACCGGTTCGTTGACCACGACGCCGGCCCGGGCCAGCTCACCGGTGTACAGCTCGCCGGGGTCGACGATTCCGTGCTCGATGACGGTCGTCGGCGCCGAGCCGTTGTCGTAGAACAGCTCGTTGAAGTACGTGACGTGCGCGATCGGGATCGTGTCCTGGTCGGCCATCGGGTGCCGGGTTTCCGGCACCCCGCCGGCTTGGGGGCCTGCACTTCCGGGAGCATTGTGCTCCAGGAAGACCGCGGGCAGGTCGCGGCCGGGCTCGCGGCCCAGCCACTCGCGGACCAGCTCGAGGTCGCGCTCCCGCTGCAGCACGACGACGTCGGGCTGCTCCTCGCGGAGCTGGTCGGGGGTCACCTCGCGGGCCGACGACGGCCAGTCCCAGGTGCGGGCCCGGCCGAGACCGTCGGGGCCCCGGTCCGGGACGACGGGCAGCAGGTAGTCGTGCCCGCCCTGGACGAACGCCGTCGTCCAGGAGCCGTGCACGTGCCAGAGCAGGACCTTCATGCGCTCACCAGCTCCTCGACAGCGGCGACGACGTCGGCTGGGCTCACCGACGAAAGACAGGGGTGGCCGGCCACCGGGCACTCGCGCGCCCGGGTGTCGCGGCAGGGGGCGGACTGGTCGCCGAGCAGCACGGTGGGCACGCCGTAGGGCGCCCACCGCACGGCCGGCACGACCGGGGAGAACAACGACACGACCGGCGTGCCGACGGCGGCGGCCAGGTGCGCCGGGCCGGTGTTGCCGACGACGACCGCGGCGGCACCGTCCAGCAGCGCGGCCATCTCGGCCAGCGTGGTGGCGCCGCCGAGGTCGGTGCCGCGGGTGCCGGCGACGGCGGCGGTGAGCGCCCGCTCCCCCGGTCCCCCGGTGACCAGCACCCGGTGGCCGGCGTCGGCCAGCGCCTCGACCGCCGCGGCGGAGTGCTCCGCGGGCCAGGCCCGGGCGGGCACGGAGGCGCCGGGGTGCAGCACCACGTAGCCGGGCCGGTGCTCCACCGCAGGAAGCGGGCGGCGGACGGCGAGCCGCCCGTCGTCGCCCTCGGGCAGCTCGAACCCGGCGGCGCGCGCCAGGGACAGGGCACGCTCGGGCTCGGGCAGGTCGTCGTCCACCCGGTGCCGGACGTCGAGCAGCGAGCCGGGGTAGTCGACGCTGATCGCGCTGACCCGCCCCACCCCGGCGGTGCGCAGCACCAGGGCCAGCGGCAGCGGCGACTGGTGGAAGGACGTCGAGACGACCGCCTCGTCGACGCCGAGGGCGCGCACCCGGTCGGCGAGCGCGGCGATGTCGGCGGCGTCGACCGGCTGCGGGGAGCCGTCGATCCACGGGCAGTGCCAGGTCAGCACCTCGTCGACGCCGGGCAGCAGCTCGGCGGCGGCGGTGCCCTGCGGGCTGGCCAGGAACACCACCCGGTCGGCGCCGGCCGCGACCGCGCGCACGAGCGGCCCCTGGAGCAGGACGTCCCCGGCGTTGTCCAGCCGGGCGACCAGCACCGTCCCCGCACGCTCCCCTGCGATCTCGCGCGCGGGAGCGCTGGAGGAGGGGGTCACCAGGCGCCTGCCAGGACGTCGTCGACCGCCTCGGTGAGCGTCGGCGCGCGGTGCGTGGCGGCGGTGACCTCCTCGGGGCGGGTGACCGGGGTCGGCACCAGGATGCCGACCGCGCCGGCGGCCTCGGCGGCCAGCACGTCGGCGGAGATGTCGCCGATCAGCACGCAGCGGGCCGGGTCGACGTCGAGTTCGGCGCAGGCGGCCTTGACCATCCCGGGTGCGGGCTTGCGGCAGTCGCAGCCGTCCTCGGGCGCGTGCGGGCAGACCTGCACGGTGTCGAAGGGGCCGAGCAGCTCGGCGACCCGGGCGTTGACCGCGTCGGCCTGCGCCCGGGTGATCAGCCCGCGACCGACCCCGGACTGGTTGGTGACCAGCCCGATCCGCACACCGCGGGCGCGCAGCGCGTCCAGCGCCTCCCGGGCGCCGTCGACCGGGCGGACCAGCGCCGGGTCGCCGTTGTAGGGGACGTCGTGGACGAGCGTGCCGTCCCGGTCGAAGAGCACCAGGTCGGGCAGCCCACGCCAGCGGGTGACCGTGCGGTGCTGCACCGCACCGCGGAGGAAGTGCCAGGTGGCCAGCGGCGGGATGACCGCGCTGGTCAGCGCCATGGTGGTGACCTCGTCGCGGGTGCGCGGGCCGGGTGCGATCCGGGCCCGGGCGAACTCCGCGGTGCCGGCGACCCAGCCGAGCGCGGCCAGCGCGGCTGCCCTCGGCTTGCCGGCGACCAGCAGCCCGACCGCGCCGAGCGCGGCGGCGGTGACGGCGAGGTGCCGGGGACGGCGGCCGACGGCGGCGTCGGCACGCTCTCGCCAGGTCGGGCCGTGCAGCCGGCGCATCAGCACGTCGTCGGCGTTGCCGGCCTGCACCCGGGCGGACACCCAGCGGTCGGTCGGCCGGACGGGGTGGGTGATCCACCGCTGCCCGCGGGTCAGCCTCGAGCCGGTGTCCATGACCCGGAGCGCGAGGTCGGAGTCCTCCCGGAAGGCCCGGGGGAATCGCTCGTCGAACCCGCCGACGGCAGCGAGCGCGGCGCGGCGGTAGGCGAGGTCGGCGGTGATCCAGCTGCTGGTCGCCAGGCCCGCGGTGCCGCGCTCCCAGTCGGTGGGGCGACGGTCGGGAGGCAGCGGCACCCGGACCCGGCCCTGGGTGCCGGCGGCATCGGCGGGCAGCGCGACCAGGTCGGCGGCCAGCGCCTCGTACCAGTCGGCGTCGGGGACGACGTCGTCGTCGAGGAAGGCGATCCACTCGGTGCGCGCGGTCCGCCAGCCGAGGTTGCGGGCCACCGCCGGGCCGCCGCCGCCGGTGCGCACCACCCGGACCGGCGGGAGCCCCGGGCGCTCGGGCCGCAGCGGCTCACCGGTGGGCCGGTCGTCGACCAGCACGATCTCCGCCGGACGCGGCCCGGTCGCGCCGGCCAGCGCGTCGAGCAGGACGTCCAGGGACGGCCGACCGATGGTCGGCACGACCACCGTGCAGTTGGCCAGCGCACCCGTCATGCCCGGCTCCGTGCCCCCAAGATCGCCGACGAAACACTACGGGCTTGAAGTTTTCGGCGACCGGACGGTGACGTACCCGGTCGGGTGACGCGCGCACGCCGGGAAGTCGTGTCGCTGGGCTCCTCTCTCCGTCAGTGCGGACGGCGGGCGGCGGCGGAGACCCGGGCCAGCGCGTCGGTGACCACCGAGGCGTCGTCCCCGAGCAGGGTCAGCAGGTGGGCGACCAGGTCGTCGTGGGTGACCGTGGCCGCCCGCACCCGCTCCCGGCCGACGTCGGTGAGCTTGGCGTGCAGCAGCCGCCGGTCGCCGTCCAGCCGCTCGCGGGTGACCAGCTCGTCGTCCACCAGCCGGTTGACGGTGCTGGTGATCCCGGGCCGGGACAGGCCGACGGCCTCGGCGAGGTCGCCCATCGACGCCCGCTCCCCCGGTGACTCCGCGACCCGGCGCAGCACCTCGAAGCCGGTGAGCGAGAGGCCGTGCTGGCGGTGCAGGGCGGAGTCGACGCGGCGGGTGATCCGATCGTGCACCTGCACGATCCGCAGCCAGGTCTCCGGCGCGCTGGGACCGGCGGCGGCCAGCCCGCGCACGTCCCGGGGCACCCCGCGCGGGGGTGCGGCGTCGTGCAGTCGGTCCGCGTGCTGGTCCATGTGCGGTTCCTCGTCGCCGATCTCGTCAGTCCTCGTCGCTGGTGCGGTGGGGCGGGCGGCCGGTCAGCGGGGGCCCGTGGTGCCGTGCCGGCCGCGGGTGCGCCGCGCCCCGACCAGTCCGAGCGTGCCGGCCGCGCCGACCAGGGCCAGGCCGGCGGCGACCGCCGCCGGTGAGCCGGTCGGCCCGGTCACCGGCCGGGACCGGGCGGCGACCTGCAGGTCCAGACCGGCGGTGGCGGCGGACTCACCGCCGACGAACTGCACCGTCGCCGTGCCCAGGGCGGCGCTGCGCGGGATCTGCACGACCGCCTGCACGCTGCCGTCGGCGGCCGCGGCCACCGTGGTCAGCGGCTCGGCCAGCCCGGCGATGCCCACCGCGACCAGTTCGCCGGGCACGAAGCCGGTGGCCCGCACGGTGACCACGCCACCCGGGGAGACCGACGCCGCGGAGGCGCTGCCGGCCGTCCCGCTGGGCTGATCGCGGTCCGGAACACCGCCCTCGGCGGCGGCGGTCGACGGGACGCTCGGCGACGGTGAGGGCGGGGCGCTGCGCGGCGGCGAGCTGGCGGCCGGGCCGGGGGTCGACGTCGGCTCACCGACCGGCGCCGGTGCGGTGGACGGCGGGCTCGTCGAGGGCTCGGTGGTGCCGCTCGGCGCCGGCGCGGTCGGGGACGGCGTCGGGGCGGCGGTGACCGCGGCGCAGTCCTCGGCGCTGGGCCGGGTGTAGGTGCTCAGCTCCAGGGGCTGCTCGGGCGCCCCGTCCTCGTCGGTGACCGCGACCGAGACGTCGACGGTCACGCCCCACTCGACGTCGGTGCTGACCAGCTCCACCTGCTCACCGGGGCCGACCAGGGCGGCGTCCTGCTCGGTGACACCGTCGAACACCAGCGCGACGCGGTGCGGCTCGCTGCCGTTGGTGACCAGCGTGCGGACGACGCCGGGGCCGCAGCTGGGTCCGTGCGTCACCGTCGCGGTGGGCCGGCGGGGGTCCTCGATCGCGGCGGCCGGAGCGGCCAGGACGATCCCGGCCGCCAGCAGCCCACCGGCGGCCAGAGCCACGACGAGGGCAGCGGGCAGCCCGGTGCGGGCGGACGATGACGTCGGCAGCACGCGTTCCCCCGTTCTCGTCCACCCGGTGGACGGCGTCCGGACGTCCCTGCCCAGGATCTGCACCCACCATGCCCGCCCCGGCCGGGGACTTGCTGCTCCGTCACACCCGTCACTTCCGTGTCGCTGGCGTGTCGCAATGGGCGCGTCGCCCAGGTCAGCCGATCAGCCCGGCCAGCTCGTTGACGCAGAGCACGACGAAGAGGGCGGCCGCGCCGGCCAGCAGGGTGTTCGACAGCCAGCCGCTGCGCCACTCCCGCGGCGTGCGCCGTCCGTTGAGCAGGTAGAGCAGCGTGCCGGCCAGGAACGGCATGAAGAACGCGCCGAAGGCGCCGTAGGCGACGACCAGCGCGAACGGCCGGCCGAGGAACAGCAGCGCCATCGGCGGGAAGGTGAGCCACAGCAGGTAGCCGCGGTAGGGCCAGCTGCGCTCGACCGCGCCGGTGAGCTGCCCCTCGGCCTTCCGGCGGTTCCGGACGAAGTCGGCGAACAGCAGGCTCACCCCCTGCCAGACGCCGAGCAGCGAGGAGAAGGAGGTGGCGAAGAAGCCGACCAGGAAGAGCGTGGCGACGACCGGGCCGAACCGGTCGCGGAGCACCTCGTCCAGGTCGAGCAGCCCGCGGTCGCCGCTCTCCAGCGCGATGCTGCTGGCGTAGAGCAGCTCGGCGCCGACGATCAGCATGGCGACGACGAAGACCCCGGTGGTGAGGTAGGCGACCCGGTTGTCCAGCCGCATGACCCGCATCCAGGAGGCGTCCCGCCAGCCCTTGGCGTTCACCCAGTAGCCGTAGGCGGCCATGGTGATCGTGCCGCCGACCCCGCCGACCAGGCCGAGGGTGTAGACCGCCGACCCCTCGGGCAGCCGCGGCACCAGCCCGCTGACCACCTCGCCCAGGTCAGGCGTGACCAGCACGGCCAGGCCCACGACGATGACGAACATGACGCCGATCAGCGCCGTCATCGCCTTCTCGAACACCGCGTAGTTGCCGAACCAGACGAAGGTCAGCCCGGCCAGGCCGCAGAGGATGCCCCAGGCCCAGATGGGCAGCGCCGGGAACAGCGCGGCCAGCGGCAGGGCGGCCGACGTCATGGCCGTGGCGCCGTAGACGAAGCCCCAGATGGCGACGTAGACGGCGAAGTAGACCGACGTCCACACCCCCAGGGAGCGCCAGCCGGCGAAGATCGTCGAGCCGGTGGCCAGGTGCCAGCGGCCGACCGCCTCGGCCAGTGCGATCTTGACGACCACGCCGAGGACGACGGCCCACATCAGCGCGTAGCCGTACTCGGACCCGGCGATCAGGGTCGCCACCAGGTCACCGGCGCCCACGCCGGTCGCGGCCACCACGATGCCCGGGCCGACCAGCCGCCACTTCCGGGTGGGCTGCGGTCCGGCGTCCGGCGCCGGGTCGACGTGCTGGGTCTGCGGGTCGTCCACGGTGACTGCTCCCCTTGCTCGGCGGTCCAGGGAGCGTACGGGGAGAGCCAGGTCACTACGGTGGCCCGATGAGCTCAGCGGCAGGGACCGGGCGGCGACGGCAGGACGCGGTCTACCGCGCGGGCGTCTACGGCAGGCACCCGCGGGTGCCCACCGTCTACCGCGCACTGGCTCGCGAGGCGAGGCGCCGGCTGGACGCGCGCGCCTACGGCTACGTCGCCGGCGGTGCCGGCGACGAGGCCACCCAGCGGGCCGACCGGACGGCGTTCGACCACTGGTCGGTGGTGCCCCGGGTGCTGCGGGACGTGAGTGCCCGGGACACCTCGGTCGAGCTGTTCGGACGGCGACTGCCCGCCCCGGTGCTGCTCGGGCCGGTGGGCGCACTCGAGCTGGTGCACCCCGAGGCCGACCTCGCCGTCGCGCGCGCGGCCGCGGCGGTCGGGGTGCCGATGGTCTTCTCCAACCAGGCGTCGGTGCCGATGGAGACCACCGCCGCCGCGATGGGCGACGCCCCGCGGTGGATGCAGCTGTACTGGTCGACCTCCGACGAGCTGCTGGAGAGCCTGCTGGGCCGGGCCGAGGCCAGCGGCTGCGACGCCGTCGTCGTCACGCTGGACACCACGATGCTCGGCTGGCGCCCCCGCGACCTGGACCTGGGCCACCTGCCGTTCGCGCTGGGCAAGGGCATCGCGCAGTACACCTCCGACCCGGTGTTCCGCCGGCTGGTCGAGGAGCGGGCGGCGACGACCGGGGCACCCCGCGACCCCCAGCCGCGGCCGAACCTCGCCGCCGTCCGGGCGCTGGTGGGGATGGCCCGCGCCTGGCCCGGCCCGCTGGTGGAGAACCTGCGCTCACCGCTCCCCCGCGCCGCCGTCGAGACCTTCCTGTCCATCTACTCCCGGCCCTCGATCACCTGGGCCGACCTGGCCTGGCTGCGCGAGCGCACCCGGCTGCCGATCGTGCTCAAGGGCGTGCTGCACCCCGACGACGCCCGGCGCGCGGTCGACGAGGGCGTCGACGGGCTGGTGGTCAGCACCCACGGCGGGCGGCAGGTCGACCGCTCGATCGCCGCCCTGGACGCGCTGCCCGACGTGGTGGACGCCGTCGCCGACCGGGTGCCGGTGCTGTTCGACAGCGGGGTGCGCAGCGGCGCCGACGTGCTGGTCGCGGTGGCCCTGGGCGCCCGCGCCGTCCTGCTGGGCCGGCCGTACGCCTGGGGGCTGGGCGTAGCCGGCGAGGACGGCGTCCGGCAGGTGGTCGAGGACGTGCTCGGCGAGTTCGACCTCACCCTCGGCCTCACCGGGCACACCGCGGTCGACCAGCTCACCCGCGAGGTCCTGCGCCGCCGTCCCTGACCCCCAGAATGGCCATCTCGGTGGCGCGGCGGGAGGCTGTGCGGACCCAGCCGCCGAGGAGGTCATCGGAGTGAGCGCCCCGTCCGCGCGACAACAGCTGTTCCGGCGCGAGCCGGCCACGCTGCCGACGAGGGGCCGATGACCGTCCTGCTGGGCTGGGAGGCCGCCGAGCACGGCGGCGGGGACGACGCCGCCCTCCGGCTGGCGGCGGGGCTGGCCGGCGCCGAGCGGTCGCCGGTGGTGGTCGCCACCGTGGTGCCCCCGGACGACGGGGGCTCGATCGCCTCCCGGGTCGACCGGGAGTACCGGCAGTGGCGGGCCGCGCTGACCGCCACCCGCCAGGCCGAGGCGCTCACCGGGCTGCGCGCGGCCGGGGTCGACGACGTCCGCGCCGCTGTGGTCCCGGCGTCCTCGGTGCCCTCCGGGCTGGTGGAGGCCGCCGGCCGGTACCGCGCCCGACTGCTGGTGCTCGGTGCCGCCGCCGAGGCCCCGGCCGGCCGGTTCGCCGCCGGTTCGGTCGCCGAGCGACTGCTGCACAGCTCGCCGGTGCCGCTGGCCCTGGCGCCCCGCGAGTGGGCGGCGCCGGCGGCTCCCCGGCGGCTGACCTGCGCCTGGGCGGGCACCGCGCGCTCCCGGGAGGCGCTGGCCGCGGCCCGCGGCTTCGCCGACCGATGGGGGGTGCCGATCCGGCTGGTCACCTTCGTGCCGGAGCGGGCGGCGATGCTGCCCTCGGAGACCGGCCTCCGGATGGAGCAGGTGGTCAGCGAGGAGTGGGCCGCGCAGGTGCAGGGCTCGCTGGACGAGGTGGTGGCCGGCTGGCCCGGTCCGGGTGCGGCACCGGAGACGCTGCTGGCCCGCGGCGCCGGCTGGGCGGGGGCGATCGCCGCCGTCCCCTGGGAGCCGGGCGACGTGCTGGTGGTCGGCTCCTCCCGGATCGGGCCGCTGACCCGGGTGTTCGTCGGGTCGACCGCGACGAAGATCCTGCGCGCGACGACCGTGCCGGTGCTGGTCGTCCCGCGTGGCGCCGGGGGCTCGCCGACGTCCCCTTGACGGCATGCTGTGGCCTGGGTCACAGTGAAGGCCGGGCGGGGGAAGCCGGTACGAGTGGCTCTCCACCGCTGGAGAGACCGACCAACGCGGCCAGACCGTCAGGACCGGCCCCCCGCCCGCCACACTCCCCCGGCACGCCTCCGCTCGGCTGGTCGAGGCGGGGCCGGCCGCGACTCGGGTGACGCTCCGTCCCGGGCGCCCGCCCCGGCCCCGGACCGGACCTCTCCCTCGGCTCCGTGCCGGGCTCTCTGCTCGGCCCGGCCGCGGGTCCTCGGCTCGGTCCTCGTCCGGGACTACGGCTCCGGGGTCGGCGCGGGGGCCGGATCGGGGGTCGGCTGCGGCGCGGGCTCAGGGGCCGGCTCCGGGCTGGGCTCCGGCGACGGCTCGGGAGCCGGCTCCGGCGCGGGGATGGGCTCCGGATCCGGGCTGGGCACGGGCACGGGAGCCGGCTCGGGCTGCGGCTCCGGCGAGGGCTCGGGGGTCGGCTCGGGCGCGGGGGGCGGCTCCGGGCTGGGCTCCGGGATCGGATCGGGCGACGGCTCCGGCTGAGGTTCCGGCGTCGGCTGGGGCTCCGGGGTCGGCTCGGGCTCCGGGGTCGGCTCGGGCTCCGGGGTCGGCTCGGGCTCCGGCGAGGGCTCGGGAGTCGGTGACGGCTGGGGAGTCGGCGTGGGCTCCGGGGCCGGGGTGGGCTCCGGGCTCGGTTCCGGGGTCGGCGACGGCTGCGGCTCCGGGCTCGGTTCCGGCGACGGCTCGGGGGTCGGCTCCGGGGTGCGGGGCGGCGGCGGCGGAGGCGGGGTCCAGTCCGACCCGTTGCTGACCAGGACCCGCACGGCGTGCCCCTCGGGGACCGTCGTCCCGCTCGACGGGGACAGGCCGATGACCCGGCCGGCCGGCAGGTCGCCGTCCACCGTCGTCCGCTCGACCTGCAGGCCGGCGTCGGCCAGCAGGGTCCGGCAGCGGTCCAGCCGGGCACCGACGCAGCCGCGGGGCACGGTGCTGCCGGTGCCGTCCAGGTAGCGGGCGTCGGCCGGCGGGAAGGCCGCCGTGGGCCGGCCGTCGAGCACCGGCGCCATCGCGTCGTGCCAGACGGTGGCGGCCTTGCCGCCGCCGAACCCGCCGACGTCCTGGTTGCGCACCGGGTTGTAGACCATCACGCTCGCCGCGAACTCCGGCGTGTAGCCGACGAAGGTGACCGAGTAGTTGTCCTGCGTGGTGCCGGTCTTGCCGGCGATCTGGTGGCCGGGCACGTACGCGCGGCGGCCGGTCCGGCCGGGGTTGCCGGGCTCGACGTCCTTGCGCAGGGCCTGGGTCAGCGTCGTGGCGATGCCCGGGGCGATCACCTCCGGGGTGCACTGCGGCCCGCCGACGAGCGGCTGCCCGTCGGGGCCGGCCAGCGGCTGCCCGGACCGGTCCAGCACGGCCTCGACCAGCCGCGGCTCACAGTGCGTGCCCTGCGCCGCCAGCGTCGCGTAGGCGTTGGCCAGCGCGAGCGGGCTGGTCGCCTCGGCCCCGAAGGTGAACGACCCCCGGTTCTCCGCGACCACCTGGTCGGCGACGGGGTCCAGGCTGGTCAGGCCCATCCGCTGGGCGATGCGCACCGGGCCCTCGACGCTGCCCAGTGCGTCCTCCAGCGCCAGGAAGTAGGTGTTGGAGGAGCGGTAGAGCGCCTCCTCCATGTCCAGCCGGCGGGGGTACCGGCCGGCGTTCTGCACGTCGTAGGGGCCGTCGCCGTCGCGGTACACGGTCGAGACGTAGGGGTCGGAGGTGCGCAGCTCCAGGTCCAGCCCGAAGCCCCGCTCCAGCGCGGCGGCCGCGGTGAAGACCTTGTAGGTCGAGCCGGCGCCCTGGCCGGCCACCGCGGGGAGGTCGACGGTGGTCTGGGCCGGATCGGTCTCGCTCAGGCCGTAGGTCCGGTTCACCGACATGGCGAGCACCCGACCGGTGCCCGGCTGCACGTTGACGTAGACGGCGGCCCGGGGGTCGTCCAGGGCGAGGGTCTGCACGACGGCGGCGTCCCCGGCCCGCTGCACGGCCGGGTCGAGGGTGGTCTGCACGGTCAGCCCGCCGTCCTGCAGCTCCTCCCGGGTGAGGCCGTACTGCTCGGCCAGCACCTGCAGCAGGTGCCCGCAGAAGAAGCCGCCCATGGTGGCCTCGGTGCACCCGTTCGGCGGGCTGCCGCCGTCGACGACGCCCAGGGGCTCGGCGCGGGCGGCCTCGGCGGCGGCCGGGTCGAGCAGCCCCACCTCGGCCATCCGGGTGAGCACCAGGTCCCGGCGGGCGAGGGCGTGCTCGGGCTCGGTGACCGGGTCGTAGTACGCGGGGCTGCGGACGACGCCGGCGAGCACCGCGGCCTGGGCCGCGGTGAGCTGGTCGGCGGTGGTGCCGAAGTAGCGGCGGGCAGCGGCCGAGACCCCGTAGGCGCCGTTCCCGAAGTAGACGGTGTTGAGGTAGCGGGTGAGGATCTCGTCCTTGCTGTACTGCTCCTCGACGGCCAGGGCGATCTGCGCCTCGCGGAGCTTGCGGCCGACCGTGTCGGCGGTGGCGGCCTCGCGGCCGCTGGCGTTCCCGGCCGTCTGCAGCCGCAGCTGCTTGACCAACTGCTGGGTGATCGTCGACCCGCCCTCGGTCACCTCACCGGCCGCCAGGTTGCGCACCAGGGCCCGGAGCAGGCCCCGGGAGTCGACGCCGGCGTGGTCGCGGAACCGGGCGTCCTCGATGGCGATCAGCGCGTCGGTCATCACCGGCGCGATCTGGTCGGGGGCCAGCGGCTCCCGGTTGCGCCGGTAGAACTCGGTGATCAGCGAGCCGTCGGCGGCCAGCACCCGGCTGTTGCCGGGCAGCCGGGTGTCCACGGCGGCGGTCTCCACCGGGTGGGCGAGGGCCGCGCCGCGCTCGGCGACCACCCCGGCGCCGCCGATCCACGGTGCGGCGACCCCGGCCACCAGCGCGCCGGCGACCACGACCGCCAGGGTCAGCCGGGCGACCACCCCACCGGGACGGCGACGCCGAGCGGGCACCGGCTCGGCGGTGGGCAGCAGCCAGGGCTGCCGGCGCGGTTCGTCAGGGGCGCTCATCGCGGGCCCCGGTGGTCACGGCGTCGCGCCTGCTCCCCTGTCGCCGGCACACCACCGGAGGACCACGTCGACATCCACACCACTCCCGGACAGCTCACGGACGCCCCCGGTCGGGGACGTCGACCCCTTCCTTGGTGCCACGCGATCGGCAGCCCACCCACCTGGGCGCCGCTTCTCCACACGATCGTCATGTGCGCACCGGGACGCCGGACGCGCTGCCGGCCGCCGGTCCGCGGGTCGTACCGTCGCCGGCGTGACCTCCTCCGACGACCTGCTGGCCGAGCGCGTCCGCGGGGTGCTCGAGGTCCCGCTGCACGCCTGGCTGGGCCTGCGACTCGCCGACCCGGACGCCCCGGCCGCCGGCCTCGTGCTGCCGGTGCGGGAGCCGGCGCTGAACAACGGCGGGGTGCTGCACGGCGGGCTCGTGGCGGCCCTGCTGGACGTGGCTGCCTACGTGCACCTGCTCCCCCACCTGGGGCCGGGCGAGAACGCGGTGACCCACGACGCGACCAGCTCGCTGCTGCGGGCGGTGCAGCCGGGCGCCGACGTGCTGCTGACGAGCACGCTGCTGCGACTGGGCCGCTCGGTGGCGTTCCTGCGGTCGGATGCGACGGTCGAGGGGGTCCTGGTCGCCTCCGGGCAGGTCACCAAGTCGGTGTTGCGGCCCCGCTGAGCCCGGTCGGCCCCGCGCGCCGGCCACCGCGTCAGCGACCGCCCCCCGCCAGGGCTCGCCGTGGCCGGTCAGCACCAGGTCGGCGTCCAGCTCCGCCAGTGGCTGCAGCGCGGCACGGTCGCCGTCCGGGCGTGGGAGGAGAAGCCGGGCAGCAGCTGTGGACCGGTCGACGCGGAACACGCCGTCGGCGACCTGCTGGACGTCGCTGCGCTGCAATCCACGAACTCGGCGCAGGAAGACGAACGGCCCCGCACTCACCAGGAGTGCGGGGCCGTTGCGCTGCGGCGGCCGCCCACAGCGGTGTTGTCAGCACACGACGGAGTTGCTCGTTTATTCGCGGTGGGCGCTTGGACCAGGCTGCTCAGGTCCGAGGCCACCGTCGAGGCGGCTACTCGTAGCAGTCCTGGTCGAAGTACTGCAGGGTCAGCTCGGCGACGGCCCCGTCAACGAACGCGATGCGGTACACCGCGCGGTCGCTACCGGGCACCCCGACCTGACCGCGCCCGAACTCGCCGTGCAGCTGGAAGGACGGGTAGGCGTCCTGCACGGCAGCGAGCGAGCTGCCGATGCCGACGCCCTCGGGAGTCCGGACGCCGGGGTAGGCGTCGATGGTGGCGACCCCGAGGTTCTCGGAGTGCAGGACCAGCGCCTCCCCGGCGGGCGCACCAGCCAGTGCGGCCCGCCAGCTGCACGTCTCACCGGGGTACTCGTCCCGGAACGGCTCGACCAGGCCCGTGGTCTCCGCCTGTTCCCGACTCATGCCGAGCCGCAACGAACCGAGTCCCTCGGGTCCCAGCACGACGGCAGCGGCGCCGCCGGCCGGCACCTCGGCCTCGGTCGACGGGGTCACGGGCGCGGGCACCGGGACCGGGGTCACCGGCTCCGGCGACGGGGGCGTCGGCTCGGGCGACGGCTCGGGCGATGGGCTCGGCGAGGGGCTCGGCAGCTCGGGCGACGGGCTCGGCGCCTCCGTGCTGACGGTCGGCGTCGGATCGGTGGCCAGACCGCCCTCCGCGCCACCCAGGAGCGCGCCGCCGAGCGGGATCCCGGCCGCGATGACCACGACGGCCAGCAGTGCGCCGCCCACGCCGATCCGCTGACGGTGTTGCTGCTGCCGGCGCCTGCGCAGCTGATCCAGCAGGTCCGGGGCGGGCTCACCGACCAGGTCGGCGTCGCGGTGCAGTGCGGTGCGCAGGTCCAGGTCGTTCATCGTGCTCCCTCCGGGGTGGGGACGGTCGTGGTGGTGGACTGGTCGAGCAGGACGCGGAGCCGGGCCAGCCCACGGGAGGCCTGGCTCTTCACCGAGCCCACCGAGCAGCCCAGGGCCTCGGCTGTCTCGGCCTCGGTGAGGCCCTCGTAGCAGCGCAGGACCACCACCGCCCGCATCTTCGGCGGCAGGTCCTCCAGCGCCTGCAGCGCCCGCCCCGCCCCGATCCCGGCCGACTCACCCACCGGCAGGTCGGGCACCTCGTCGATGAGCACCTCGTGCACCCGACGGCGCCGGCGCCAGCTCGTGTGCGTGGTGACCAGCACCCGCCGCACGTAGGCGTAGGCCGCCTCGCGATCGGCCAGCCGATCCCAGTGCCTCGACGTCTTCAGCAAGGCCGTCTGCAGCAGGTCCTCCGCCTCCCCCCGGTCGGAGGTCAGCAGGAACGCCACCCGCAACAGCGCCGGCGACCATCGCGTCACGAACTCCGCGAAGTCGTCGTCGAACCCAGCTCGCGCCACCGCAACCCCCCTCGGCTCGGGCCACGGCGGCCCTCGTCCACCCATAGACACGCTCCCCGGCGCGCCAGAGGTTGAGTGGCCGATCGGGATTCTGTGGCAGTCCCCCCTTCGGGTCGCCCCAGGCGCGCGGGGGGCGGGCGCGACGAGCCTCGCCACCGCGATGTCCGGCGTGCCCTCGCCGACGCCGCGGCCGGAGAGCGAACGCCCTGCTGTGCTCACAGGTCACCGGCCGGAGACGCCGGCCGTGGCACGGGCGACGAGGGCTGCGCTGCGCACGCTTGCCAGCAACACGAACGGCCCCGCACTCACGAGGAGTGCGGGGCCGTTGCGCTGTCTCAACCAGACGTGCACCCGAAGGGACTCGAACCCCTAACCTTCTGATCCGTAGTCAGATGCTCTATCCGTTGAGCTACGGGTGCGTGGTACCTGTTCAGTTGTAGCGCGGAGGCTCCGGGATTTGAACCCGGGATGGGGATTAACCCAAACCGCATTAGCAGTGCGGCGCCATAGACCGGACTAGGCGAAGCCTCCCGGGGACCGGGTCTCCCCGGAACCACCGAGAGAGAAGGCTACCAGCGCCGCTGGGCAGCCCCCCACGGGGGTCGGGAGCCGCCCCTCGGGTCAGGCCGGGACGGCGTCGCGCCGGGCGGCGGCGGGCAGCTCGGGACGGCGTCCGGGCAGCAGCGTCACCGCCACGGCCAGCGCCGCGGCGGTGGTGGCCATCACCAGGGCACCGGCCACACCGGCCGAGCTCTCGATCAGCCAGCCACCGACGGCCGCGCCGATGGCCGAGGCGCCGAAGGTCACCGTGGACAGCCAGGTGAAGGCCTCGGTGACCGCCGAGGCGGGGGCGATCGAGCCGACGAGCGAGCTCTGCACGGTCAGCGTGGGGGCGATCGCCGTCCCGCCGAGGAAGAGCAGCGCGGCCAGCAGCCACGGGCTGGACACCGCGGCGAGCGGGGCCAGGCCGATCGTCACGCCGAGCAGGCACCAGCGGTACTGCCGGGGCAGCGAGGCGCTGACCACCCGAGCACCGAACCAGAGGCCGCCGCCGGCGGAGCCCAGCGCCCAGACGGCCAGCAGCACACCGGACATGCCCGGCGAACCGGCCGCGTCGGCGAAGGCCGGGACGGCGACCTCGAGGCCACCGATGCCGAACATCAGGGCGGTACCACTGAGCAGCACCCGCGGCATGCCCGGCGTGGCGACCGTCGCCAGCAGCGGGCGCGGCGGGGCGACGACCGGCTGCCACGCCCGCATCGGTGCACTCGTCGCGATGCCCAGGGCGCCGGCCACGCCGAGCACCCCGGCGACGGCGAGCGCTATCGAAGGGCTGGCCAGCAGGGTGAGCGCCGCGACCAGGGTCGGGCCGGCGACGAAGACCAGCTCGGTGGCGGTCGCGTCCAGGGCGTAGGCGGTGGGGCGCACCCGGGGGTCGACCCGCGACCACAGGGCACGCACGGTGCCCGACACCAGCGGGGTGCTCGCACCGACCGCGCCCGCCGCGGCCAGCATCAGCGCGACGGGGGCGTCGGACAGGACGACGAGGGCGACGGCGGCCAGCAGCAGCGGGTAGAGCGCGGACTGGGTGAGCAGCACCCGCCGGGGGCTGCGCCGGTCGGCCAGCCGGCCCAGCACGGGCGCGAGCACCGCCGTCGCGATGCCGTAGGTCGCCGAGACAGCGCCCGCCACCGCGTACGAGCCGGTCTGGTCCTGCACCATGAGCAGCAGCGCGAGCGGCACCATGGAGGACGGCAGACGGCCGGCGAAGCCGGAGAACAGCAGCACCGGGGCGGCCGGAAGCCGCCACACGGTGAGGTACGAACGCATGACTGGACTCACTTCAGGACGTGCGAGACAGGGAATCGTAGGTGGTCAACAGCGGTTGACCCCCTACAGATTCCGAACGGTATCACGGCGGTAGGGAGTCAAATGGACTACGACACCTACGGGTCGAACGCCGTCGAGCTGGCCATCGACCTGGCCAACGCCGACCGCGACGACCCGCAGTGGGTGCAGCTGTTCCTCGACGCCCACGACGAGTGGTTCACCGAGGGGACGGCGCTGGAGCTGACCACCACGGACGCCGGGTCGGTGGCGCGGACCGCGACGCTGGTGCGGGACGTGGCGCTTGCCGACAGCGAGCCCGACGTGATGGCCCGGCTCAACGCACTGCTGCAGCTCGCCTCCCCCAAGCCGTACGCCACCGACCACGACGGCGAGCTGCACCTGCACTACGCCCGTCCGGACGCCGACGCCGTCGAGCAGCTGACGACGACCGTGGCCATGGGGCTGTCCCAGGTGGTCGTGCAGCACGGCTGGCAGCGGCTGGGGGTCTGCTCCGCCGAGGGCTGCGGGCACGTCTACGTCGACACGTCCCGCAACGCCAGCCGCCGCTACTGCTCCAACACCTGCGCCAGCCGCTCGACGGTCGCGGCCTACCGGGCCCGCCAGCGCACCTGATGAAGGGCCTGGCCGCCCCCCACCTCTCGCCCGCTCGCGGCGGACCCCTGCGGGGAGGCCGGAGGAGCGCACTCTCACCGTTGAGCTGGGACGCCGCTCTGCTCGCCCGCATCGGCCGGCTGCCCACCACGCGGATGGACCGCTGGCTGCGCCGGCTGTCGACCTTCGCCGACCACGGCAAGCTCTGGCTGCTCCTGGCTGGCGTGCTCGGGTCCCGACCGGGCCGGTCGCGCCGGGCCGCCGTCCGCGGCGCCGGGTCGCTGCTGGTCTCCAGCGCACTGGTGAACGCCGTCCTGAAGCGGTCGTTCAGCCGGGTGCGGCCGGATCTCGCCGCCGTCCAGGGCGACCGCGCGCTGCGGCGCGCACCGCACACCTCCTCCTTCCCCAGCGGGCACTCGGCGTCCGCGGCGGCGTTCGCCACCGGCGTGGCCCTGGAGAGCCCGCTGACCGGTGCGCTGATCGCGCCGCTGGCCCTCGGCGTCGGCTACTCCCGCGTGCACGTCGGGGTGCACTACCCCGGCGACGTCCTGGCCGGGATGGCCGTGGGCAGCGGGGTCGCGCTGGCCACCCAGCACTGGTGGCGGGTGCGACCGACCGACCCGGCCCGCGTGTGGCGGGCCTGGGACGCGCCGGCACTGCCGGACGGCGACGGCCTGGTCGTCGCGGTCAACCCGCGGTCCGGACGGGAGGACTACGACCCGGCCGCGGACATCGCCGAGCTCCTGCCGAAAGCCGAGGTGCTGGAGCTGACCGAGGACGCCGGAGTGGCCGAGCTGCTCGGCGAGGCCGCCCGGTCGGGCCGGGCGAAGGCGCTCGGCGTGGCAGGCGGGGACGGCAGCGTGGCGGCCGCCGCGGCGCTCGCGCTGGAACACGGGCTGCCGCTGGCCGTCGTGCCGGCCGGGACGCTCAACCACTTCGCCCGCGACCTCGGCGTCGCCACGCCCCCCGAGGCGGCGACCGCGGTCATCGGCGGAAGCGCCGTCCAGATCGACGTCGCCGAGGTCAACGGCGTGCCGTTCCTGAACACCGCCAGCATCGGCAGCTACCCGGAGATGGTGCGGCGCCGCGACCGGCTCAGCGGGCGACTGGGCACGTGGGCTGCGCTGACCGTGGCCACCGCCCAGGTGCTCCGGCGCGGGTCGCCCGTCGAGCTGGAGGTCAACGGACGGCGCATCTCGGCCTGGATCCTGTTCGTCGGCAACGGCTGCTACGTGCCCAGGGGACTGTCCCCGGCCTGGCGGCCGCGCCTGGAGGACGGCCTGCTCGACGTGCAGTACCTGCGGGCCGACCTGCGCTTCGGCCGCACCCGGACGGTGCTCGCCACGCTGTTCGGGGTGAGCGAGCACAGCCGGTGCTACGCCGAGTTCCAGGCACCGGAGCTGCGCGTGCGGGTGCTGTCGGGTGCCCAGCAGATCGCCTACGACGGCGAGACCGGTGAGACGTCGACGGAGTTCCTGTTCCGCAAGCGCGAACGGCTGACCGTCTACTGCTCCCGCTGACGCTAGTGCTCTGCTGCCCCCTGGGCAGCAGCACCAGCGTCCACAGGTACGGCTTTCGGGGGACGCGACAGCCCGCTGACCTGCGTAGTCTCCGCAGGGATTCTGCTCGCGGGGCTCAGGAGGACGACGGATGCGACTGGTCAGGACGGTTGCCGCCACGGCCGTGGGCGTCGCACTGCTCGCCGGGTGCTCGAACGGCGGGACGGCCAACGAGACGCTGCCCTCGGCGTCGTCGTCAGCCGCGGAGACCAGCGAGTCACTCCCACCGCTCGGCCCGCCGGACATGCCCATGCCCGCCGAAGCCCGCGAGAAGACAGAGGCTGGCGCGATTGCCGCTAGCCGCTACTTCATTCAACTGACCGTTCGTGCCTACCAGCAAGGTGACACCGAGCCAGTCCTTAACTTGAGTCGCGACTGCGAGTACTGCAAAGACTTGACCACAGGGGTGACGGAAGACCAGACAGCTGGCAACCGCATTAGCGGCGGCGACGTGACATTCGTCGACCCGGGCCAGGCTCGCCTTGACGGCGACAACGTCGAGACGGCTTTCACGGTGGACCAGACCAGCCTTTCCGTCTTCGGTCCCGACGGCGAGGAAATCGCCGATCGAGCGCAGCCAAGCTTCAGGGTATTCACGGCCCTTGCAGCGACATGGAGCCCACAGCTGCAGGCTTGGCTCGTGAATCAGGTGACCATCACTTGAGGGCCGCTGCATACGCACTGACCATCGGAATCATGTTGGCCCTCGGTACACCAAACGCTGCAGCCGCACCCTGCTATGGCTGCCCGTCACCCCCAACTCCAACGACGTCGATTGGTAGCGGATCACTGGTAGTTAGTTTCGTGGACGGCACGCCGGGCGCCGACGTTCGCAAGGCGTACGCCGCAGCACCGCAGCCAGTGCTCTACCAGTGGCGACTGCGAACCCCATGCCAAGCTGACGAAGAAGAGATGGGAGCCTGCGAACCAGGTGCGCAAGCGTGCCCTGCGACACCTGGTGCCGTGGTGGTCCGCTACGAGGTCGGAAGACAACGGCTGGTGCAAGCGGGTGCAGTTGAGGTGGATGGCATTGCTCCACCCCCCGGAGTGCCGGTGGGCGAAGGGTATGGAACCTGGGTCAATGAGGGCAGCACCTGTGTCGACGTCACGGACTTGAATCCGCCGCCGTCGCCGGATGAGGTGTTCCGGTACTTCCAGACGCTGCCACTGCCGGAGCTGGCCACCCGCCAGCAGCCGCCCGGCGAAGCGCTCGTCGGCCTGCCGGTCGTCTTCTTCACCGACAGTCCGACGACGCAGACGTTCACCGTCGACATCCGCGGCTTCGCGGTGGTCATCGTCGCGAGGGCGCAGAGCTACGCCTGGGACACCGGCGACGGCGCCGTGCTCACCACCACCGAGCCCGGCGCCCCCTACCCGGACCAGACGATCACCCACGACTACGCCGCCGGCACGTACACGGCGTCGTTGACGACCACCTGGGCGGCGACCTACTCCGTCGACGGCGGCGTGCAGGCCGACGTCCCCGGGACGACCACCACCCAGGGTGAGCCGGCGACCTTCACCGTCCGGCAGGCGCGCTCGGTCCTGACCAGCCCGTACGACTAGCAACCCGCCACCACCCGCTCGCCCTCCGACACGCCGCACCACCGCGCCGGGTGGTGCCAGGCCACACCATTGCGCGGCACCCTTGCCGCAGGCATGATCCGTCCACCTCAACGAGGAGGTGTACGGATGTCCTGGTGGGCATGGGCGCTGGTGGCGTGGGCACTGGTCGCAACCGGTGGTGCGCTGTGGCTGGGCCAGGCGGCCTTGGCCGTCAAGCGTCAGGAGCGGGAAGACCGCAACCGGCCCGTCGCCGGCTTCGACCAGCCGGCGGCTGACCACCGCCTCGCCGGCTGAGCGGCGGGTGACTCACCTGTCACAGCAGCCACTGCCACACCGAGCGTGGTCATCAGGCGCTGGAGTTGTCTGACATCGCCCATGATCACCCAACGGAGTCGCGGCGCCTCATCAACTGTTGCCCACGCAAGTCTGCGTGGACACCAAGCCTGGCCGATTAGAAACGTCTCGTGGTCGTCGCCGTGGTCTCCCTCAGCTGGGTCGTCGTCTCTGCCGGGCTCGCCCTGGCCGTCGGTGGCGGCATCCGCCTGGCCGATCGCCGCGCCCCGTTCACCGACCACCTCGCCGGGCTGCCGGCCGACCTCACCGTCGACGACGTCCTCGGCGGCCGACCGGTCCAGCCCAGCCACTGACGCGGTCGCGCCGGCCGTGGACTCAAGGAGCCGGCCACCCTGGTCGATGACCAGGGAGTGACGACGACGCTGCTGCTCATCGCCGCCGTCTGGATCGTCGTCGCGGTCATCGCCGCACTGTGGGTCGGCGCCGCGATGCACCGCGCCGACCAGGGCGAACGCGCTCGCCTCGAGCGCGAGCGAGCCGCCCGGGACGAGGCGGCCCCGGACTCCCAGCAGGACGACGGCCGGTACAGCGCCTGACGCTCGCCCAGCGATGATCGGCACTTCTCACTACGGTCACGGATCAGAGGTTGTCCTGGCGCTGACCAGGGCACTGCACCGCTGACGTCACCGATGGGAAGAGGTTCCAGATGTTGGTCCGCCGGATCGCCCGGCCCATGCTCGCCGCCACGTTCATCTACGGGGGGATCGACACCCTGCGGAACCCGCAGTCCCGTGTTCCTGGCGCAGCACCGGTCGTCGAACAGATCACCGAGATCGCCGAGAAGCAGCTGCCCGTCGAGGTCTCGCACGACGTCGAGCAGTGGGTGAAGATCAACGCCGGCGTGCACGTGGGTGCCGGCACCCTGCTCGCGCTCGGCAAGTTCCCCCGCTTCTCCGCCCTCGCCCTGGCCACCTCGCTGGTGCCCACGACGCTGGCCGGCCACCGCTTCTGGGAGCACACCGACCCGAAGGAGCGCTTCGGGCAGACCAGCAACTTCCTGAAGAACGTCGGCATGTTCGGCGGGCTGCTGATCGCCGCCGTCGACACCGAGGGCAAGCCGTCGGTGGGCTGGTGGGCCAAGCGCACCGCCAACTCGGCAGCTGCGGCCGCGGAGGCCAGCTACGAGAAGGCCTCGAAGAAGGCCGTCAAGGCGCAGAAGCGCGCCGCCAAGCAGACGAAGAAGCTCACGCACTGACCTGACCGCATGAGCACGGCACTCACGCCCGCGGGCGCGCTCCGGAGGATCGCCTTCCTCCTGGAACGCGCCCGCGAGCCGTCCTACCGGGTGCAGGCTTTCCGCACCGCGGCCGGCATCGTCGCCGGCCTGGACGACGGCGAGCTGGCGCGCCGGGTGCGCACCAAGACGCTCACCGACCTCAAGGGGATCGGTGACAAGACCGCCGCCGTCGTCCTGGAGGCGCACCGCGGCGACGTCCCGGCGTACCTGCAGCGGCTCGAGGAGTCCTACGCCGAGCTGGCGCCGCTGGCCGGCGAGGCCGCCGCGCTGCGGGCGGCGCTCAAGGGCGACCTGCACGCCCACTCGGACTGGTCCGACGGCGGCAGCCCGATCCGGGACATGGCCGAGGCCGCGATCTCCATCGGCCACGAGTACCTCGCGCTCACCGACCACTCCCCCCGGCTCACCGTCGCCAACGGCCTGTCGCCCGCGCGGCTGGAGCAGCAGCTGGACGTCGTCGCGGCGCTGAACGCGGAGCTCGCCCCGTTCCGCATCCTCACCGGCATCGAGTGCGACATCAACGTCGACGGGTCCCTCGACCAGACCGACGAGCTGCTCGGCCGGCTCGACGTGGTCGTGGCCAGCGTGCACTCCGAGCTGCGCGCGCCGGCGGCCCAGATGACCGAGCGGATGCTCGCCGCGGTGGAGAACCCGCACACCGACGTCCTGGGTCACT
The DNA here is from genome assembly GCF_947486615.1 of uncultured Modestobacter sp. Classification (GTDB taxonomy): domain Bacteria; phylum Actinomycetota; class Actinomycetes; order Mycobacteriales; family Geodermatophilaceae; genus Modestobacter. Next base: position 140,619 of record NZ_CANKUD010000005.1, on the reverse strand, counting down.
GCACCGGCCGACTGGTCATCGGCCGCAAGCAGCGCAACGGCACCCAGCGGCCGCGGCCGGAGAGCGAGTTCGACGCCGACGCCGTCTTCTCCGCCTGCGTGGACCACGGGACGGCGGTGGAGATCAACTCCCGGCCGGAGCGGCTGGACCCGCCGCGCCGGCTGCTGACCCGGGCGGTGGAGCTCGGCTGCGACTTCGCCATCGACACCGACGCGCACGCCCCCGGTCAGCTCGACTGGCAGGACGCCGGGTGCACCCGGGCCGTGGAGTGCGGCGTGCCGGCCGACCGCGTGTCCAACACGTGGTCGGCCGAGGAGCTGCTGGCCCGCACGCACGGCTGACCGCGACCGCTGCTGACCCAAGGTGACGAGCTCAGCGGGCCCACGGGTCGACCCGGCGCAGCCCGCCCACCGGCGGAACCCGGGGCCTCAGCGGATCGTTCCTCTGCACACACCCTCAGCCGGGGGTCCTCGGAACCGCACCGCGGGGGTGTCCGTGAGACGTCGCCACCTCCTGGCGCTGGCCGTGCTGATGTCCCTCCTCGTCGGCACCGTGGTCGCTGCCCGGGTCGTCCCCGGCCCGTGGCGCTCCGGCGGGGAGACCCTCGAGCGGGCCGAACTGGCCGAGGAGCCGGCGACGTGGCCCACGTGGGGCTTCACCCACACCCAGTACAGCGCCGACCACGGGTCCAGCCAGGCCGTGCAGTCCGTCGCCCGGTCGTTGACCGGCCAGCCGCTTGTGCAGGCCCAGGCCCTGATGGGCTGGGGGGCCGGCAACCCGGAGCCGACGCCCGGCGAGTACGTCTTCGACAGCCTGGACAGCCGGATCGACTTCATCCGCCGGTCCGGCGGGGTGCCAGTGATCACCCTGTGCTGCGCGCCCGACTGGATGAAGGGCGGCGAGGAGGGCGAGACGGACTGGTCGGAGCTGGAGACCGCCCCCGAGCCGGAGCACTACGCCGACTTCGCCCGGCTGGCCGCCGTGGTCGCCGAGCGCTACCCGGACGTGCACCACTTCATGGTCTGGAACGAGTTCAAGGGGTTCTGGGACGAGGAGGCCGACACCTGGGACGCCGTCGGGTACACCGACTTCTACAACCAGGTGCACGCAGCGGTGAAGGCCGCCAACCCGCAGGCCCTCGTCGGTGGGCCGTACGTGACCCTGGGCCTGGACACCGACGCCCGGGGAGACCGGTCGAGCGCGGCCACCGATGCCGCGACCCTGGTCAGCGGGACCTGGGGCACGGTCGACCCGCGCCCGCTCGAGGCCTTCGACTACTGGCTGGCCAACAACGACGGGGCGGACTTCGTCGTCGTCGACGGGCACGCCGTCGCCCAGGAGGGCAGCACCGATCCCTTCGAGGCCCTCCCGATGTTCTCCGCGGTGAACGAGTGGATCCAGGAGCGGACCGACCTGCCCATCTGGTGGGCCGAGTGGTACCTGGACCCGGAGGTGCGCGAGTGGCCGGCCGACCAGCAACAGGCCGTCTACACGGCGGCGATGATGGAGCTCGCCCGCAGCGGCGCGGAGACCGTCCTGTACTGGAACCCGCGACCGGCGGACGCCTCCTGCGCCGGCTGTCTGTGGACGGACACGTCGTCGGGCGACGGTGGGCAGACCCTGGACCTGCTGGCGGTGCTGCAGGACCTCGCGCGGTGGTTCCCGGCCGGCACGGAACTGCAGGACGTCGACGTCCCGGCCGGGGTGGCGGCTCTCGCGCAGCGCGAGGCCGTGCTCCTGGTCAACACGACCGGCCGGTCGATCACCGCGACCGTCAACGGCGACCGGCTGAGGCTCACCCCCTACGACGTCCGGTGGGTGACCACGTGACCCGGCCGGGCCGGAACACCACCCGCTGACACAGGGCCGGTCAGCTGCCCAGCACGAGCAGGCGCTCCACCACCACGGCGGCCAGCCCGAGCAGCAGCGGGAGGGCCGCCCAGCCCGACCGCCCGATCACCGGGTCCACACCCCCCGGAGCCCGGACCCGGCGAAGCTCACGCCAGCCGAGGACGACGACGAGCAGCACCAGCAGGACGACCCCCAGCGGCGTCCACGGCGTGCTCAGCAGCTGCGCGCCGGTGGCCGTCACCGGCTGCGCGGCCTCACCGTCGGGCGTGCCGTCGGCCGCGTAGACCACCGCGTCGTCGTTCTCCGTGACGACCCGGATCCCCGGGGACGCCGCCATCGCCTGCCGGAACTCCTCCCCCCAGCCTGCCGGGTAACCGGCCCCGAACTGGAGGCTCGCCTCCAGCCCTCGGGTGGTGAGCAGGAACGCGCCCGCCCCCTGGGCCTGCAGCTCGGCGACGACGTCCTCGACCTCGGAGGCGTCCCGCGGCACCTGGACGCCGTTCCAGCTCACCCGCTCGACGTCCCGGGACCCCAGCGGGCTGAACGGGGTCGTCCCCTCCTCCCCGGTGGAGTCGGGGAAGAGCACGACCGCGGCGTCCACGTCCTGCTGGTAGATCTCCTCCACCGCGGCGATCTCGGCCGGCCGGATCCGCTCGAAGGCCTCGTTGCCGTACCGGGCGACGAAGAAGCCGCCGGCCAGCACCAGGGCGCAGGTCCCGGCGGCGACCAGGGCCCGCGCCCCGGGCCGCGCCGCCGCTCTCGGGAAGAACGCCAGCGCCATCAGGCAGCAGGCGGCCGGCAGCGCGAAGAAGTAGATGCGCAGGCTGATCTCGCCGCCGTAGTCCTGCAGCCCGAACGCGCTGAACGGCACGACCAGCAGCACCAGCAGGACCCGGTCGTCGAAGCCCCGCAGCCGCCGGCGCAGCACCCCGACCGCCGCGAGGCCGAAGACCACCAGCGCGAAGGCGATCCGGGTGCGGACGACCAGCTGGTGATCGGCGTCGCCGCCCTGCGCACGCCCGCTGACGCTGGAGGTGAGGTTGCCGGTCAGGTCGCCCAGCCCGGACAGCAGCCCTTCCAGGTTCCCCGACCAGTAGGTGGCCGCCATGAAGCTGATCCACGAGCCGAGGAGGACGGCCAGCAGCAGCGGCAGGCCCCGTGCGGTGTTCCGGCCGACCACGACCAGTGCGGCGCAGACGAACAGCATGAGGAACGGGGTCAGCTGGTGGCTGACGGTCGCGGCGACGAACACCCCGACGAGCAGCAGCAGGAGACCGGCCCGCTCCCCCGCCCCGACCTCCCGGGGCGGCACCGTGCCCGGGACCACCGGCGGGAAGAAGCGACCCCAGACGCGCCGCACGCCCGGCCAGGCCGGCAACCGGACCAGCGGGGCCCCCGACTGCGGCCGGAACCAGGTCACCAGGACCGCGACGAAGACGAGGTAGAGCAGGTAGGTGGCGCCCTGCGGGGAGAAGTAGTCCTGGCCCACCCAGTTCAGCGAGGCGAACAGCCACAGCGCGAACCACCGCGCCCGCCAGGTGGCGCGCACCGACCGCAGCAGCAGGGCCAGCGGCAGCAGGTAGAGCAGGTTGCTCACCAGCGGCGTGAACGTCATGACCTGCTGCAGCGACCCCGCGTCCTCCCCGACCAGGAAGCCGAAGAGGGCGAAGAAGCCGGGCCAGCTGAACCGGCCGTCGATGTTCGGGGCCACCGTTCCGGTGCGGGTGATGAACTCGACGAAGCCGGCGTGGACGTAGGAGATGGGGAACCGGGCCGCTGCCTCCAGCACCGTGGTGACCCCGTGCAGGAGGACCACGAGCACCACGAGCTGGGTGCCGAGCAGCAGGGGTCGGGCCCGGCGCAGGGACAGCGCCCCGATGAACGCCACGGTCAGCAGCGCCACGCCCACCAGGGAGGCGACGGGCAGGACGGACACCAGCCCCAGGCCGTTCATCGCATCGAGCCGGACACCGGCCAGCGGCACCGCGAACAGCGGCACCGCGAGGGCGGTCAGCGACCAGAGGCCGGCCACCGCCCGCCGCTGCCGCCGGGCTGCCGGGTCCGGCACGGCGTCGGGTGTCGGCGCGAGGCCGGCGCCCGCCGGGACCGCCGTCCCCGGGCCGTCCGCGGACGGCGGCAGGGCCGTCAGGGTCGTCGACTGCTGGTCCGGGAGGTCTGTCACCGCTTCTCCTTCGGTCGTCGGCTCACGCAGGAAGGCCCGCAGCTGCAGCAGGACGGCGGATGCCACGACCACCTGGCTGAGCAGCACGGCCAGGCCCACGGTGGTCGGCAGCGAGACGCCGAGGTGGTCGGCCAGCCAGTCCTGGTGCAGGACCAGGAAGACCGCACCGATCATGAGCAGACCCCGGGCGGCCTGCACCCGGACGATCTGGTGGGCCCGGCCCTGCACCCGGAGCACCCCGACCCAGATCTCGGTCACCGCCCGCGGCAGTGTGGACAGCACCAGCAGGAAGAGCAGCAGCGCCCCGTTGACGTAGTTCTCCCCGAACACCCGCAGCAGCGGGCGCGCCGTCAGGGCCACGACGACGACGGCGACCAGCAGCAGCAGCAACGCGCGGGTCAGCGCGGCCCGGCAGTTGGCGGCCAGCCCGGCGCGGTCGTACACCCCTTCGACGCTGAGCGAGGTGCCCAGGCCGATGGCGACCAGGTCGAGCAGGGTGCCGATCACCCAGACCACGTAGAAGTAGGCGTAGACCTCCGGGACGACGGCCGCGGCCACCATCACCGGCGCCAGGTTGACCGTGGCGAACATGATCACGGCACCGAGGTAGTCCCCGGCGAAGAACCGCCGGACCTCCGCGCGGGTGTAGGTCGGCGCGCGGTTCCCGGCCGCGCGCAGGTGCCGATTCAGCAGCCGGCCGAAGATCAGCCCGTTGGTGGGGATCAGCACGATCGCCATCGGCAGCACCCAGGACAGGAACAGGCCCTCTTCCGGGGAGACCGACGCGAGGGTGACCAGCAGCACCAGCTTCAGGACGCCGAAGCTCACGTTCTTGACCGGGACCCACACCGAGCTCCGCAGGCCGGTGAGGACGCCGTCCTGCACGGTGAACACGGCCGCGACCACGACCGCCGCCAGGAACCACCACCGGAACGTGGGATCGCGGAAGAGGTCGAAGGAGGGGCCCCAGAGGTCCAGCGTGGCGAGGAAGCCGACCGCCAGGGCGAGCACCACGCCGGCGCTGAGCAGGTAGGAGGCCAGCACCACCTGGCGGACCGACCGGCCGCTGGCCGGGAGGAACCGGTTCAGCGAGCCGCTGACGTTGAAGGCGACCAGACCGGACAGCAGCATCAGCACCGAGATGGCCGTCGACCCGCGGCCGGCGTCGGCGTCGTCGTAGTGCCGGGCGGCGAACAGCCAGTAGAGCAGCCCGAGCACCCCGGTCAGACCGGTGTTGATCATCAGGGCGTACGCGTTGCGGAAGAACGGCTCGGCCAGGTGCGCGCGGACGCGCGCCGACCAGCCCGCTGCCGAGGGCGCCGGCGCGGCGGGCGCGGGGGCGTCGACCGCAGTGGTGGTCGCCGTCTCCTCGGGACCGCCGACGTCGGTCCGGATGTCAGCCACGGGCGCACGTCCGGCTGATCGCGTAGCGGGCGCGACGCACGACGGCGTACCCGGCGGTGAGGGTCCGGTCGACCCGGTAGGCGGGTGCAGGGACCTCGACGTCGACGAGGCGGCTGAACACCTGCAGGGACGTCGACCGGCGGACGGTGAGCCGGGGCACGGCCAGCGGGTCGGCGTTCCGTGCCGCCCGGGTGTTGTGCACCGCTGCCGCGGACGCGTAGCCGGCGGAACGGACGTCGCGCCGGACCCGGGCGCTGTGGTGGCCGAAGGGGTAGGCCAGCGTCGTGACCGGCTGCCCGAGGCGGTCCTCGAGCAGGTGACGGCTGTCCCGCAGCTCGCCGGCGAGGGTCGGCGGGTGCAGCTGGTCCAGGTGCGCGTGGCTGTGGCTGTGCGCGCCCACCTCGACGCCGCTGGAGACGACCTCGTCGAGCTGGCTCCAGGAGAGCGTGGCATCGAGCGGGTGGCCGGCCGGCTCGTCGGTGCCGGCGACCCACCCCGTGGTGACGAAGAGGGTCGCCCTGGACCCCCGGGCGTCCAGCAACGGCAGCGCCTCGCGGTGGAAGTCCGCGTAGCCGTCGTCGAAGCTCAGCACCACCGGCCGCTCCGGCAGGGGCGTCCCGTCGCGCAGCGCCTCGGCCAGCGCCCCGAAGGTGAGCGTGCTGAACCCGTTGTCCGCCAGGAAGCCCAGCTGCGCGGCGAACTCCCGAGGGTGGACCGACAGGCACCGCGTCCGGTGGGGTGGGTCGGCGGAGATCGAGTGGTACATCAGCACCGGCACGGTGGCCGTCATGGGGCCGCCCCCACCGGCACGCCCTGACGCCGGCCGTCGATCGTGCCGCGGGCATAGCCCATCCCGGCCGCGCCGAGACCCACCGCGATGGCGCCGGCCCGCCGCAGACCGGCGAGGTCACCGTGCGCCGCCTGGGCCAGGCCCCGGCCGACCCCGCGCCGGAGGGCACCGATCGTGTAGTCGCGCTCCGCGGACAGCCCGTCGGCGACGCCGACACTGCGGGTCACGGCGGCCTTGGACAGGCCCTCGGCGTAGCACCGGGAGCGGAAGTAGGCGAACCGCTGCCGGGCCGACGACACCCGGTGACCGATCACCGCCCGCGGCTCGTAGACGAAGACCGCGCCGGGGATGCGGTGGCTCGCCCGGATGCAGAACTCCGTCTCCTCGCAGCCGAGCGGGCGGCTGTTGCCGGACGTGCGGCCCATGTCGACGGGGAAGCCACCGGCCACGGCGAAGACCGACCGGCGGAAGCAGGCGTTGCCGCCGAGCAGGTTGCGCACCGGACCGGGCTCGCGGCCGGTGTAGGTGCAGCCCAGCACCCAGTCGAACTCCTCGGGGAACCACGCCGGGCGCCGGGTGGCCCACAGCGGCAGCGTCGTCCCCCCGACGCCGAGGACCTCCGGGTCGGCGAAGCCGTTCACCAGGAACTTGAGCCAGTCGGGTTCGGCGACCGCGTCGTCGTCGAGGAAGGCGATCAGCTCGCCCTTCGCGGTGGCGACCCCGGTGTTCTTGCCGCCGGACAGGCCGCGGGTCTCGCGGTTCTCGATGACCAGCACGTCGGGGAGCTCGGCCCGCAACCGCGCGTGCAGGGCCGGGTTGTGGTCGACGACGAGGATGACCTCGTCCGGTTCCAGGGACTGGGCGCGCACCGAGGCGACCGCGGCGAGGACGTCGTCCCACCGGTCCTCGGTGTACGCGCAGATGACGACCGACACCAGGGGCGCGGCGTCGCGGGGGATGCTCATCGGGCACCTCGACTCTGTGATGGGCTGGCTGGTCTCCGTGCTGGTGGCCGCGGAGTGCGTGGGCAGCGGGTCACGGCGCCACCGCCGGGCCGTCGGTGCGCCCGGACCGCCGGGACAGCGAGGTGGTGATGCGGCCGTAGCGCTGCAGCGTGGCGTCGGCGGCCTTGAGCAGCCGGGGTGAGGCGGTGACGAACTGCCTGGCCCGGCCGGTCGCCGCCGACCGGGCCCAGTGCAGCGCGCCGGCGGGTGTACGTCGCAGCACCCGGCCCGCACCGACGTGGGCGTCGCGGCTCTTCAGCGTCTGCTTGTAGACGTCGAGCGTGCCGGGGCCCATGTGCAGCTCGGTGACGCCGACGCCGGCCAGGTGCTCGGCCGCCGCCAGCTGGACCAGCATCCCCGGCGAGTACGCGGAGAAGGCCCGGTTGAAGCCGGCGTGCCACCCGGCGGCCGTGCCGTGCGAGACCAGCAGGAAGGCGGCCGCCGCCAGCTCCCCGCCGCCGTGGACCGCCGACAGCACGCCGGAGAAGGTCGCGGTCCGCGTGTGCAGCAGCTCGTCGAGGATCTCCGGCACCCCGGTCCAGGTGGACCGGTCGCTGCGGCCGGTCCGCCGGTACTGGTCGGACTTCCAGCTCATCAGGGTGCGGAGCTGCGCCGAGTCCTGCGTGTCACCGGCGAAGCACGCGTCCTCGAAGGCCCGCTCGAACCTCCGCCGGCGTTGCCCGAGCTTCTTGTGGGTGCTCGGCGCCCGCTGCCGCAGCTCCTCCAGGTAGGCCGGGAAGCCGTCCGAGAGGTCGATCAGCGGCGACGGCACCCGGACCATCGACGCGCTCTCGAAGGGCTCCTGCCCCTCGACCAGGCAGTCGAACTCCCACACCGACAGCCCGCAGGCGCGCAGCAGCCGGTCGACGTCCCACTCGGCGCCCGGCGCGTGCACCAGCCCCTGGCAGGCCGTCATGTTCCGCGCGATGGGGCCGCCGACCCCGCCTCGCGCGTGCTCGAACGGGAAGAACCCGACGGTCTTGGACCCGTCGACGAGGACGGCCACCCGGGCCTGCGGGCGGTGCCGCCCGACGACGACGCTGAACTCCGGCGCCAGGAACGGGTGCTGGTAGGCGGGTGTGGCCTGCTGGAAGTCCCGCCAGGACTGCAGCTCGGGCTCGCCGAGCTCGTGCGGGCGGACGACGGTGATCTGCACTCAATCTCTCCCTGCTGCTGGGCCGGTCGGGGACACGGGGGCGGCGCCGTTCACGGCGGGCGCCCGGCCGGCCGGTGCGGCATGGCTCAGGCGCCCGTACGCCTTGAGGACCCGGTCGGCGGAACGGAAGAGGACCGGGTTGGTGGTGACCGTGTGCCGCAGGCGCCGGACAGGCGTCCGCCGGGCCCAGTGCAGGCCCGCGGCCGCCGACGGCCGGGCGACCCGGCCCTCGGCGACGACGGCGTCGTGGGTCTTGAGCAGCTCCTTGTAGTCCTTGTGGCCGGGGCCCATGTCGATCGCCGGGATGCCCGCGGCCGCCGCGGCACCGGCCATGCCCCGGTGCAGCAGCAGACCGGGCGAGGACCTGGCGAAGCGGGGGTCGTAGGTGGGGAACCACGTCGGCAGCACCGTGCCGCTGCTGAGCCCGAAGTGGGCGGCGACCAGCTCGTCCCCGGCGCGGAGCACCGACAGCCGACCGGTGCACCCCTCCGCCCGGGTGTCCAGCAGCCGGTCGAGCAGCTCGACCACCCAGCCCTGGGCGAACCGGTCGGTGCGCCCCGTCCGCTGGTACTGCGCCGACTTCCAGCGCATCAGCGCCCGGAGGGCCTGCGGGTCCCGGGCGTCGAAGTCGAACCGGACCTCGCCCACCTCACGCGCCAGCCGGCGGCCACGGCGGTCCAGGTCGCGCAGCCGGGACGACGCGGCCGACCGCTGCGCCCACCAGGAGTCGTAGCCGCCGCTCAGGTCGATCACCGGGGACGGCACGTGCAGGGTGTGGAACGGCACGAACGGCTGCTGACCGACCAGGAGGTGGTCGAAGTCCCACACCGCCAGCCCGCACGAGCGCAGCAGCTCCCGGGGCGACCACTCCGCCCCCGGCGCGTGGACCAGCCCCTGGCAGTCGGACAGGCCGGGGGCCACCGCGACCCCGTAGCCCAGGCCGCGCGGCTCGAAGGGGAGGAAGCCGACGATCCGCCCGCCCTCCTCCAGGACGGCGACGCGGGTCCGGGGCCGCACCTCGCCCACCGCGATCGTGAAGTCGGGCGCGAGGAAGGGGTTGTCCAGCGCCGGGTCGGCGCGCTGGAAGCCGCGCCAGGTGGCGAGTTCGGCGGCACCGAGTTCCGACGGGGCGACGACGGTCGTCCTCATCGCGGTTCCCTGCTCCCCGCCGTCGCCCGCGCCGGGGCGGTGGCGGTTCCCGGCCCGGCCGCCCGGCGCCAGAGCACGGTCCACACCGCCCCGCTGATCAGGCCGACGGCCAGGACGCCGCCCGGCCGGGACCACGCGTCCGCCGACACCATCGTCTGCGCCACGACCGTGTCGACGGCCAGCACGGCGCCCAGGGCGAGCACCGTCCGGCTGAGCGCATCGGCCCTCCGGAGCGGGCCGGCCACCGCGACCGCGGGGGCGACCACCAGGAACGCCGCGGCCGTGGCCGTCGCGGCACCGCCGGAGCTCGCCCGGACCAGCAGGGCGACGAGCACGGCCGAGGCGACGATGAGCACGCCGACGCCGACCCCCACGGCCCCGCTCCGGCGGGTCACCCGGTCACCCACGACGTCCACCGGGATTCCAGCCCGCCCACGCCGAGGAGACCATCTCCTTGACGTCCAGGCGGGCCCGCCAGCCCAGCGCCTGCTCGATGCGCTGCGCAGAGGCCACCACCCGCGCAGGGTCGCCGGCCCGGCGCGGCCGGACGTCCGGCCGCGCCCAGTCCTGCCCGGCGCAGCCGGTCACGCTCAGGATCACGTCGACCATCTCGCGCACCGAGACGCCCTCGCCCCGTCCGACGTTGGCGGTCAGCGCGGCGAGCCGGCCGGCCGCGAGCGCCTGAGCGGCCGCCACGTGTGCGGAGGCGACGTCGCCGACGTGCACGAAGTCGCGCACGCAGGTGCCGTCCGGGGTGTCGTAGTCGTCGCCGAAGACGAGCGGTGGCTGCCGGCGGGCCAGCCGCTGGAACACCATCGGGACCAGGTTGCTCGTGCCGGCGTCGGCGAGCCCGGGCTCCAGTGCCCCGGCCACGTTGAAGTACCGGAGGTTGGCGAACCGCAGGCCCGTCGCCGCGGCGACCTCGGTGACGATCCGCTCGCCGACCAGCTTCGTCGTCCCGTACGGGTTGACCGGCGCGCAGGGGACGTCCTCGGTGACCGTGGGCACGTCCGGCGCGCCGTACACCGCGGCGCTGGAGGAGAACAGGAACGTGCCGACCTCGGCGCGGGTCAGCGCCTCGAGGACCCGGCGGAGGCCCTCGACGTTCTGCTCGTAGTAGTAGAGCGGGCGGTGGACCGACTCCTCCACCTGCTTCTTGGCGGCGATGTGCACGACGCCGTGGACACCGCGCCGGCGCAGCACCCGGCCGAGCAGGTCGGCATCGAGCACGCTGCCCTGCACCAGCTCGACGTCCGCGACGCGTGCGGCGTCCCCCGTGGAGAGGTCGTCGTAGGCGACGACCTCCTCCCCCGCCTCGAGCATCGCGCGCGTGACGTGGGCCCCGATGTACCCGGCCGCGCCGGTGATCAGCCAGCACATGGCCGCGGGAGAACGGTGGAGGTGAGCTGCGAGGATGCCGCGGTGGCCCGTTCCGCGGGCCGTGCGGGCCGTGGCCCGCACGGTGGGCACGCCACCACGCGGACAGCCCGAGAGGACCGGCGAGCATGCGCCACCGGAACGGAGCGACCGACGCGACTCCCCCGCCGCGCCCGTCGTCGCCCGGACCGTGGGCGGTCGCGGCCCTCTGCGCCGGCGCCGTCGGCCTCATCGCGGTGATCGACCTGGTGCTGCAGGCCCGCCGCTGGCCGGTGCCGGTCGTCGCCGTCCTCGACGAGCCGGCGCACCTGGCCACCGCCGCCCTGCTGCTGGCCGCCCTGCTGCCCCGCCGGGCGCGCGGCCTCGTCCCGTGGGCGCTGGCCGGGGCGGTGCTGATCGACCTCGACCACGTCCCGCTGTACCTCTGGGACGCGGTCGCCGCCGGCGTACCCGGGCGCCCGGTCACCCACTCGCTCTGCACGGTGCTGGTGCTCGCCGCCGTCGGGCTGCTGGCACCTCGGCGCGTCCGGACGGCGTTCTCCGGCCTGGCCCTCGGCGTGGCTCTGCACCTGGTCCGCGACCTCGCCACCGGACCGGGCGCACCACTGTGGTGGCCGGCCGGCCCGGCGAGCGTCACCGTCCCCCATCCCGCGTACCTCACCGTGATGGCGCTGACCGCCGTCCTGGCGGTCGGCCGTCACCTGCGCACCCGACGCGTGGCGTGACATCTGCGTGCCCCGTCAGGCCGTCAGCGCCTGAGGCGCATCGCCCAGGGACGTCGCCGGCGCCACGACGTTCGGCTCCTGGACCTCGTCCACCGGGGCGGCCGCACGCTCGGGACGGCGCACTGCTCCGCGCCGCGCCTTGCCGTTGACCCGCTCGACCAGCAGCGCCCGCAGCACCCGGGTGCCATCACGCCAGGTGTTGAGGTGGCTCTCCCCGTGCACCCGCGGGTGCTCGAAGCTCGGCACCTCGGTGATCCGCATGCCGGCCTTGGCCATCCGGGTGTTGATGATCGTCTCGATCTCGAACCCGTCGCCCCAGCGCCTGCCGCCGGCCACCGCCGGCCGCGGGTCCAGTTCCAGGCAGTCCAGGCAGTACCGCCAGAAGGCGTTGTAGCCGTAGCAGAGGTCGCTGTACCGGGTGCCGAACAGTGCGTTCGCCAGCTGGTTGAGCCACCGGTTGCCCCAGGCCCGGGTCTGGGTGATGTCGGCGCTGCCGCCACCGGCCGTGAACCGGCTGCCCTTCGCGAAGTCCGCGCCGTCGACCAGGGCAGCGACGAACGAGGGGATCTCGTCGGGGTCGGCCGAGCCGTCGGCGTCGAGCATCACGACGACGTCGCCGGTGGCCGCCGCGAAGCCGCAGGCCATGGCATTGCCCTTGCCGCGCCGGTTCTGCATCACGACCCGGACGTCCGGACGCAGTGCACGCGCCACCTCGACGGTGCCGTCGACGCTGTGACCGTCGACCACGATCACCTCGTGCACGTCCGCGGGCAGCCGCCGGAAGACGTGCGGGAGGTTCTTCGCCTCGTTGTAGGTCGGGACGACGACGCTCACCCGCGGCTGGTCGCTGCCCACCGTCGAGGGCTCCGGGTCGGCTGGTCGCTCGCCCGCCGGGGGGACAGGCGGCAGCGACGCCACCACGTTGGGCCGGTCACCCGAACGCCGGGCCGGCGGCACACCCGGCCCGACGTCCGCGGCGGGACGGGAGATGGGGTTGGTGAGGGACATGGTGACGCCTCTCTGGAACGGGACGGTCTGAGAGATCGGGTCGAGTGGCCCCTACGGGCAGGCCGGCGCCGGTGGAGCGACGAGGTCGTGGGTCCGGGGCGCGCGGGAGTCGGGTTGCGGGTACGACACGGCGGCATCGGCCCCGGTCGCAGCAGCGCGGAGGCGGATGGAGCCGGCGGCCGACGGTCAGTCCGGGCGGAAGGGCGTGCCGTCGACGATCCGGGCGGTGCGGGCGGCGCACCCACGCTCGCGCTGCACCCGGAAGCCGGCCGGTGACGCGGCCGCCACACCCGTGTCCGGCGCGCACGGCGGGAGCACGCCTGTCCCGGCGTCCCGCTGGGTCCCGCCGCCGGAGACCGTGCTGCCGGCCGAGGAGCCCGAGGGTGCGACCGGCACGGGCGGGGGCATCGGTGTCGGCAGCGAGTCGAGGGGCTTCTCCTGCACCGGCAGAGCCGGGGCGGCGTTCGTGATCGGGCCCGCGTCCGGCCACGGGGTGTGCGCGACCACAGCGCCGCCGCGGAGCACCGTCGACGTGTCCGGGCGGTGGTCCGGCCCCCGGTCGGTGGTCCTGGTGGCGTGCCGCCCCGCATCGCGAGCCGTCTCCGACGCACCCAGCGAGCCGGCCCCCGCGACGGCCCGCGGGTGCGTACACGGGCCCGTGCACGCGTCCTCACAGGCGTCGTCCGGGACGACCACCGGCGGTTCGGACGTCGACCGCCCGACCGCCGGGTCAGCGCAGCGGCCCCCGCGGTCGTCCGCACCGGACGACGTCACGGCCGCCGGTCGCCCGCAGCCGGTTCCCAGGACCGCGGCGACAGTCGCCCGCCCGGCGCCGGCCCGTGGCGCGCCGCCCACCGGCGAGTGGCACTCCGCCGACCCGGTCGCCCCGTGGCCGGGCGGTCCAGCGGTCGGGGTGTCCACCGTTCCGGAGTCCCCCGGCCCCTGCTCGCAGCCGGACCCTGCCGGGCCCTCGGGCTGCACCGGCTGGTCCGAGGACGTCGGGTCCGGCACCGCGACGTCGGCCCCCACCGCCGCGACCGGCGCACTCGGCCCCGGGCAGCTCGGCTGGTCGGGGGCGGGCGTGCCGACGGCGGGCACGGACGACGGCGGGGTCGCCGGTGCGCTGGCCGGCGGACCGTCCTGCACCGCGCCACCGCCGGTCCCCGTGGACGGCCGGTCGACGCCAGCACCGGGGTCCGTGGGCGGGCGAGAGCCACCGCCGGGCCGGGTCGACGGCCGCGGGTCCCCTGCACCGCCGCCCCCGCCCACCGGCTCCTCGCCCTCGACCGGCTCGACCGGCTCGACCGGCTCGACCGGCTCGACCGGCTCGACCGGCTCGGGAGCCTCGACCGGCGCGACCGGCTCGGGGCCCTGCACCGGCACCTCCACGGGCCCTACCTGGTCGACCGGCTCGGCAACCACCACCGGCTCGACCGGCTCGGGAACCACCACCGGCTCGACCGGCTCGGGAACCTCCATCGGCTCGACCGGGTCCACCGGCTCGACCGGCTCGGGAACCTCCACCGGCTCGGGAGCCTCGACCGGCACGTCTTCCTCGACCGGCACCTCGGCGTCCTCGACCGGCACCTCGCCCTCGACCGGCACCTCGGCGTCCTCGACGGGCTCGCCATCGCCGCCCGCGGCGTCGGTCACCGAGGTGAGTGTCACCAGCGCAGGCGGGGCGACCACGTCGGCACGGGCAGACGTGGCCAGGGCGGTGACCCCGAACCACGCGACGACCAGGACGGATCCGCCGAGGAGGAGCCGCCGCCGTGCCAGCGCGCACGCGCTGTGCAGCGCGGTCCCGATGGGCACCGTGCCGGCGACGGGGACGTCCCCCGGGAGTGCGTCAGCGGCCGCGCTGCACACCGTGCCCCCGCGCTCCGCCACATCGCCCCCCGCGTGCACCTCGTCGGCCGTCTGCCCCTGCTGGCAGCTCCGGCGGATCGACTCGTGGGGGGAGGCTCGCGGGGTTGTTGACAGAGCGTCAACTACTTACGCGATGAGCTGGCGCGTTCCCGGCGAAACTTCACAGAGCGTCATCGAGCGGCGGCCCAGCGGCGTATTTTAGTGACTTTGCACACATGGAGCTTCACGCTCAGTCTGGCTGGGCAGGGGCGGCAGCCGAAGGGGGCGCGGAGGCGATGCCGGCGACTCAGTGCGAGCCCGGCAGCCACCGGGGCCACGGCCCCCGGAAGCGGGGGCAGTCGCACAGCGCGCAGTCGGAGCCCCGGCGGTAGTGGGCGTGCGCCTGGCGCGGGTGGCCGCACACGCTGCACGGCCGGTCGGGCTCCTGCCCACCACCGATCGCCCGGCGGAGGGCCCCGAGGAAGCCGCTCACCGAGCCCGCCTCCCGACCGGCCGATCCGGCGAGGGACACCCGTTGCCGCACCGTCGTGGCCGGGCCCCGGCACGGGCTCTCGCAGGCATGTGATCCGCTCCGGTCGCCGTAGGGATGGCCGCTGCGCCCTCCGTCCTGGAGGTCGACGGAGAGATGCTCCCGCAGACCGTCAGCTGAGCCGACCCCCCGGGGGGTGCGGTCCGACTCCGGTACGTCACCACGCTCCGCCCCGACCGGCGGGTGCCTCGCGGGGGTCGAGCCGGCGGCGACCGCGCAGCTCACCGACCGGGGCCCACCTCGCGGTGGAGGCGTCCCGCCGGGCAGGCAGCTGCCACAGCGCGCCCAGCCGCTCGTCCAGCACCGGGTCGAAGCGGTCCAGCCCGCCGCCGGGGTAGGGGGTCAGCTCGCCGAACCAGACCTCGCCGGCGACGTCGAAGAGGTCGACCCGGATGAAGTCCAGCCCCTCCCCCAGCGCCTCGGCGACCTTCGTCAGCTCGGGCAGCGAGGCCGGCGGCGGCGTCACCGGCCCCGGTGGCACCGCCTCGGCGACGTCGACCGGCGTCCAGTCCGGGGTGTACAGCCGGCGCCGGTGCTGCCCGAACCGGCCGGTGTCCACCTGCACGAGCTCCAGCCGGCCGCCGAAGACCAGCATCTTGTGGTCGGCCGGCACCTCGCCGGCCGAGCCGATGAACTCCTCGACCAGCAACGTCCGGCGGGCCTGGCTGTAGACCCACTCGCCGCGGTCGCGGAACAGCGGCTCGTCCAGCCAGCCGGTGGTGAGCCGGCGCAGCGCGGCGACGTCGGGCCGGCCGGCGCCCAGGTGCACCCGCATGGTGCCGTGGTTGGGCTTGAGCACCCACCGGTCGGGCAGGTCGACGTCGGCCAGCTCCGCGACGTCGGTCCCGGTCCAGAGCACCCGGGGCACGCTGAGCGAGGGCAGCACCCTCGCGGCGTGCTCCTTCATCGCCAGCTTGTCGCCGAGCCGGCCGATCAGCGGCCGCCGGTCGTGCACCACCCGCCAGTTGACCTTCTCGGTGAACGTCCGCGGCGGGCGCCCCGGCCAGCGGCCGTGGGCCTGCCGGTACAGGACGGCGCGCTTGGCCGGCAGCGGCAACCGCCGGACGACGGCCGGTGGCAGCAGTGGGGCCACCCGGGCGCCTCCTCGTGCGGTCGACACAGCTCACACAGTCTGGGCCAGCGGGTGCACCGACCGGCTCCTAGGGTCGGGGCGTGAGCACGGCAGCGGCCTCTTGACCTCGAGCGACCACCCCGAGCTCGCCGCCGGCGTCGGCTTCGTCGCCAAGGACCCGTGGCACCCGGCGATCCGTCGCGAGCACATGATCGCCGGTCAGCTGGTCCGCCGCGGCGCGCCGGTGCGGTTCGTCCAGGCCCCCAGCGACTGGCGCCGGCTGCGCACCGACCCCGGCAACTGGCAGCGCCACCTGCTCCGGGGGCACTTCCGGCCCGCGGCGCCGGGCGTCACCGTCTCCGAGCGATCGACGTTGGTGCCGGGCCTGCGCGGTCCGGGGGCCGAGCGGGTCGACGCGGCGCTGCTCGGCGGCTTCCTGCGGCGCTCGGGCTGGACGCCGGGGCTGACGGTGCTGATGTTCCCGTGGGAGTGGCGGGCGGCGCGCTCGCTCGGCGGCCGGGTGGTCTTCGACTGCACCGACGACTGGGCACGGCTGCTCCCCCAGGCCCGTGGCCTGCCCGACCAGCTGCGCCGGATCGCCGACGAGGCCGACGAGGTGGTCGTGGTCAACGAGGTGCTGTCCGACCTCTTCCCCGGCCGGACGCCGGTCGTCGTCCCCAACGGCACCGACGAGGAGCTGCTCACCGCTGCCCGGACCGTGCAGCGGCGGGAGCGGCACGCGGTCTACGTGGGCAGCGTCGCCGAGCGGTTCGACGTCGAGCTGGTCCGCCAGGTGCTCACGACGCTGCCGGACTGGACGCTCACCGTGCACGGGCAGCTGGTCTTCCCCCAGCGGGCGCAGGCCGCGGCCGACCGCTTCCTGGCCCTCGAGCAGGAGTTCCCGGGGCGCTTCACCTACGCCGGGTTGCTCGCCCGCGACCGGCTGCCCGCGGTGCTGGACGCGGCCACCGTGGGGCTGATCCCCGACGTCCCGAGCCGCGCGCTGGGCCAGTCGTCGATGAAGGCCTACGACTACTGCGCCCGCGGGGTGCCGGTGGTGGCGACCGCCGGCCACCTGGAGCACTCCAGCGACGTGCCACCGCACACCGCCGTCGTCCGGAGCGCGGCGGAGATGGCCGAGGCGATGGTCGCCGCCGCGGACGAGCCGCGCGGGTACGCCGAGGCCCGCGTCGCGTGGGCCGCCGACCGCACGTGGGACCGGCGCACCGACGCCTGGCTGGACGCTGCGCTGGGGAATCGACCGGTGGGTGTGACAGGAGTGCACGAGTCACGAACTCGCAACGCCTGCTGACCGTGTGTCGACCGGGTCGGGACACAGCGTCGCCCTAGCTTTCCGACATGACGCAGACCGCAACTCCTCCGGTCGCCGGGTCCACCGACCCCGCCATCGCCCTGGCCGACGCCCTCCAGGCCGGCTTCGCCGCCCAGCAGGCCGCCCAGCGACGCACCAGCATCCCGGCGAGCCGCCCCGCCATCCCCTGACCACGCGGACGCCCGGGGCCGTCGGCCCCGGGCGTCCGGAGCTCAGCGACCGGTCTCGGCGGCCCGACCGGGCTGCACGACCGGCAGCTCGAGGGAGTGCGCGTCGTCGGTCCGGCGGGTCCAGCCGGCCGGCAGCACCAGCCGCGGCGCCACACCGATCAGGACGGCGACCAGGAAGGCCACGCCGGCCAGCGCCTCACCGCTCTCCTCCACGAAGGTGGCCGCCGCCCCTCCCCGGGCCCCCCACTGCTGGGCGGCGAACGCGGAGACCGCGGAGAGCACGACCGAGGCGAAGGCGTACGCGCCCAGGCAGCTGAGCACCCGGCGCCGGTCACGTCGCTCGTGGCGGCTCAGCCACCACAGCCAGCCGACGGCCGCCAGGGCGAGCGGGGCGGAGAAGAGCAGGCCCCGCAGGGGGTCGCTGCCCGCGACGGCGCGCACGAACGTCACGTGCACGTCGCCGCCGGCCTTCACGGTGGCGATCCCGGCGGCGATGACCGCGACCGCGGTCCACCAGGTGCGCCGTCCGGGCATCCGGCCGGCGCCGAGCCCGGCGGCGACCGCGGCGGCGGCGAACAGGCCCGCGACGAACAGCCGCGCCAGGGAGAAGGGCGCGTCCATCGACAGCGTCCGGGCGAGGGACGGCGCGGCACCGGTCACCCGGGTCAGGTAGCCGACGAGCTCCAGGGTCACCGCGATGCCGGCGAGCACGAACGCCACCGTCGGCACCGGGACACGCCGACGAGACGTACGCACTGTTCTCCCAACCGCCACACAGCGTGTCTACCGGACGGACCGCCCCGTCCCGGTGCAGTCGGGAGCCCGCCGTCACCCGTGGGGGTGACGGGGCTCGTGGGGCGGACCGGCCCGCGCCGCCGCATCCTGAGGCGGTGCTGTCCGCACTGAGGTGCCGCCGACGAGCGGCCGGCCGGGCCGGGTCGACAGGTGTCCGTCCGGTGTTCACCCGCACGCAGCGGGATCGGAGCCTGCCGGGAACGCGCCGCGGGGAGGATCCGGCTGTGCCGCTGCTCTCCGATGCCTCGCGTCACACCCGCCGGCGCGTGCTGCACGTGCACCGCTTCCGCCGACTCGGCGACGACCCGTTCAGCGGCGGGAGCCACTACGGCTGCCGCTGCGGCGTCGTCCGGGCCGGCTTCTGACCCGGGCCACGACGCACCCACCCGCTCGGCGCTTGCCAGACTGCTGCCATGGCGCAGACCCGGACCCGGCTCACCCACGCCCAGTTGGCTGAGCTGGCCCGACACGCCTTCGGGCTGAGCCCCACCCCGCCCGAGCTGCCGTCGGACACCGACTTCGAGGACGCCGAGGGCGTGCTGGTCGCCAGCACCGGGGCCGCGGGCCTGGCCGTCCGGGATATCCCCCGCTGGCGTGCGCCGGCCGAGGTCCGGGCCGAGCTGGACCGCCGGGGCTGGTCGCAGCCGGCCGCCTGGGTCGGCCGGCCCCCGGAGGACACCGGCGGGCTGCCCGACCGGCTGGTCGTGCTGCTGCCGGTCGCCGGCACCGCCCCGGACGCGGCGGAGATCTCGCTGACCGCGGCGGCCTGGGCGCAGCGGTCAGCGGACCGCGAGCTCATGATCGTGCCGGTGCCGGTGACCGCGGCGAGCCCGGAGATCGGCTGGCCGGAGCTGGCCACCGCCTACGGCGCCGGGCCGGTGGCCAGCCGGGTGGACCCGGGCCCCGTGTCGACCGGCGGGCGGGTCGTCGTGTTCACCGGGCTGTCCGGGGCCGGGAAGTCCACCATCGCCGGCCGGCTGGTGGAGCTGCTGCTGGAGGCCGGGCGCACGGTGACCCTGCTGGACGGCGACGAGGTGCGCACCCACCTGTCCGCCGGGCTCGGCTTCTCCCGCGCGGACCGGGACACCAACGTGCGGCGGATCGGCTGGGTGGCCGCCCAGATCGCCAAGCACGGCGGCTGGGCGGTGTGCGCGCCGATCGCGCCCTATGCCGCGAGCCGCGCCGAGGTGCGCCGGCTGGTCGAGGAGCAGGCGGGGCCGGGCTCCTTCGTCCTGGTGCACGTGGCCACCCCGCTGGACGAGTGCGAGGCCCGGGACCGCAAGGGTCTGTACGCCAAGGCCCGGCGGGGCGAGATCGCGGAGTTCACCGGCATCAGCGACCCGTACGAGGAGCCGACGGACGCCGAGCTCACCATCGACACCCGGCGCAGCTCGGTCGACGAGAGCGCCCGGCTGGTGCTGGACTACCTCACCGGCAGCTGAGCGATCGCCGCCAGCAGCTGGTCGGCCAGCTCGGGGCGGCAGACGACCAGGTCGGGCAGGTGCGGGTCGGGCTGGTTGTAGCGCAGCGGGGCACCGTCCAGCCGGCTGGTGTGCAGGCCGGCGGCCCGGGCGACGGCGACCGGAGCCGCCGAGTCCCACTCGTACTGGCCGCCGCCGTGCACGTAGGCGTCGGTGGCCCCGTCCAGCACCGACACGGCCTTGACCCCGGCCGAGCCCATCGGCACCAGTTCGGCGTCCAGCCGGACGGCGAGCTCCTGGACCAGCGCCGGTGGCCGGCTGCGGCTGACCGCCAGGCGGAGCGGCCCCGGCCGGCGGGCGGGGAGCGTCACCGGCTCGGCGGTGCTCGGCGTGCGGCCCTCGGCGGGGAGCGCGACGGCCCCGGCGACCAGGTCACCGGCCTGCCACAGCGCCACGTGCACCGCCCAGTCGCGGCGGTCCGGCTCGGCGAACTCGCGGGTCCCGTCGAGCGGGTCGACGATCCAGACCCGGTCGGTGGCGAGCCGGGCCCGGTCGTCGACGCCCTCCTCCGACAGCACCGCGTCCTCCGGTCGGGCGGTGCGCAGCCGTTCGAGGAGGAACCGGTGGGACTCGGCGTCACCGGCGGCCTTGCGGGCGGCGGCGTCGGCGAAGTGACGGCCGCGCACCCGCAGCAGCAGTTCCCCGGCGGCCGTGGCCAGCTCGGCGGCGAGGGCGGCGTCGGAGGTGGTCACGCCGGATACTGTCCCAGTCACCGCGAGCGCCGTCCCGGGGACGCGGCCGCCGTCAGCACCGCGGCCACCCCGAGCAGCCAGCCGGCGATGACGAACAGGTCGCCGCGGTGCACGCCCCGGCCGGGCCGCAGGACGACGAGGACGGGCCCCTCGTCGGCGTACCGGCCGGTGACCAGCAGGAACGCGAAGCAGGTCAGCACGGCGACGGCCACCGAGGCAGCCAGCCAGCGGACCGCGGTCCAGGACGTGCGGGTGCCGGTCCGGCCCGGCGAGAGGTCAGTACGCGCCGGAACCGCGGACCACCGCACCCAGCGTCTTGCCCAGGATCATCAGGTCCATCGCCAGCGACCAGTTCTCCACGTAGCGGACGTCGATGCGCACCGAGTCGTCCCAGGAGAGGTTCGACCGGCCGCTGACCTGCCACAGGCCGGTGATGCCCGGCTTGACCAGCAGGCGGCGGCGCATGTCGAAGCCGTACTGCTCGACCTCGCGGGTCACGTGCGGCCGGGGCCCCACCAGCGACATCGAGCCGCCGATGACGTTGAACAGCTGGGGCAGCTCGTCGAGGGAGAAGCGCCGCATCACCGCGCCGACCCGGGTGACCCGCGGGTCGCGCTTCATCTTGAACTGCACGGCGTTGCCCTCGTTCATCGCCATCAGCGCCTCCATGCGCTTGTCGGCGTCGGGCACCATGCTGCGGAACTTGAACACGTGGAAGGGCTCGCCGCCCTTGCCGATCCGCTGGTGCCGGTAGAACACCGGTCCGCGGCTGGTGGTCTTGACCGCCAGCGCCAGTCCGAGCAGCACCGGCAGCAGGACGACCACGGCGAGGAAGGCGACCGAGCGGTCGAAGACGTCCTTGGTCACCCGGCGCAGGCCGTGGAACTCCGGGCGCTCCAGGTGCAGCAGGGGCAGGCCGCTGACCGGGCGGATGCCGACCCGGGGGCCGGCGAACTCGGTGACGGCGGGGGCCAGCAGCAGCTCGGCCTCGGTGGTCTCCAGGTCCCAGCCCAGCCGGCGCAGGCTCGCGCCGTCCAGCTCGGGCGAGGGCAGCACGGCGACGGTGTCGACCTCGTACCGGCGGACGACGTCCACGACGTCGGCGAAGCTGCCGAGCACCGGCAGGCCGTCGAAGACGGTGCCGGCCGGCTCCGGGGTGGGCAGGCAGACGCCGATGACCCGCAGGCCGTGCTTGGCCTGGCGCTCCAGCTGGGCGTGCAGCTCGGCGGTGCCGTTGCGGTGGCCGACCAGGATGGCGGTCTGCTGGAACCGGCCGTGCATCCGCTGGCTGTGCAGCCGGGCCCGCTGGGCGTAGCGCAGCAGCAGGGTCAGCGCGGTGGCCAGCGGTACGGCGACCACCACGAAGCTGCGCGCCAGCTCGAGCTTGAACGCCCAGGAGATGGTGCCGACGGAGGCCAGCAGCAGCGCGGCGGCGAAGAAGACCCGCCGGAACTCCTCGGGGCCGACCCAGAGGAAGCGCTCCTCGTAGGTACGGGCGATCGCCATGGCGGCGACCCAGACCAGGGGCATGATCAGCACCGGCCACGGGTCCACCGTCATCGACAGCGGACCGGTGTCCGGGACCAGCCGGCCGACCAGGGCGGCGAGCACGGCCACGATCGCGTCACCTGCGACGACCCGGCGGACGTAGGTGCTGCGCCAGGCGCGGCGCGCGGCCGTGCCCTCGCCGCGGAGCCGGGCGACGGACCAGAAGCGCCGCCGGGCGACCACGTCGGTGCGTAGCTCGGCGACCTCGTCAGTGGAGTCGAGCAGTGACAATGTGTAACTCCCGGTGCAGTTCCGGCCCGGCTCTTCTCACCCGGCGTCTCGTCGTCGTCGTCGGGAACCTCGCTGTTCGACCGACCCAGGGGAACGTACGGTCTCGCAGCTCATCGCGCTGCCCCTCGTCCACGCAGCGGACAGTGAGCCCGCTCGTCACCCTGTGTATCTCGCCACGCGCAATCACACCTCCCGCGCGATTGCTCACCCTCCGTGGTGACGCGCAGGGATCGCAACGCGCCGTTCAATCGTGGGCGACCTGATGGACTCATCGTGAGATGGCTCACGTTTGGCCACTTTCCGGTGTCAGCGAGCGGGGTGCCTGCCGATGTGGTCATGCTCGGGGCGTGGGCCTTGCAGACAACCGGACCGTGCGCATCCTGCACGTCAGCCAGCCCGTCGAGGCCGGCGTCGCCAAGGTGGTCGCCGGGCTCGTCGGCGACCAGTGCCGGCGCGGCTGGGACGTCGCCGTGGCCTGCCCGCCGGAGGGCTGGCTGGCCACTGTCGTCCAGGAGGCCGGCGCCCGGCTGGTCCCGTGGCAGGCCACCCGCTCCCCCGGCCCCACGGTGCCCCGCGAGACGCTCGCGCTGCGCCGGGTCATCGCCCAGGTCGCCCCCGACGTCGTGCACCTGCACAGCGCCAAGGCCGGGCTGGCCGGCCGGCTCGCGCTCCGCGGCAGCCGGCCCACCGTCTACCAACCGCACGCCTGGTCGTTCGAGGCGGTCACCGGGCCGGTCCAGGTCGCCACCCGGCTCTGGGAGCGGACCGCCCAGCGCTGGACCGACCTGACGCTCAACGTCAGCCAGGCCGAGCTGGACACCGGCCGGGCGGCCGGCCTGACCGGCCGCGCGGTCGTCATCCCGAACGGGGTCGAGCCCGACGCCTGGACGCCACGGGACCGGGCGGCCAGCCGCGCGACCCTCGGCCTGACCTCCCCCGACGCACCCACGGTGGTCTGCGTCGGGCGGCTGGCCCGGCAGAAGGGCCAGGACATGCTGCTGGAGGCCTGGACCGCCGTGCGCCGGGCCGTCCCGACCGCGCAGCTCGTGCTGGTCGGTGGCGGGCCCGACGAGGCGGCCCTGCGCGCCGCCGCCGGCGACGGGGTGCACTTCGCGCCCGGTGAGCGGCTGGCCGACTGGTACGCCGCCGCCGACGTGGTCGCCGTCCCCTCCCGCTGGGAGGCCGGCCTGCCGCTGGTGGCGATGGAGGCCATGGCCAGCGAGCGCAGCGTCGTCGCGTTCGACGTCGCCGGGATCGGCACCTACCTTGGGGAATCGGGCACCGCAGTGCCTCCGTTCGACGTCACCGAGCTCGCCCGGGAGCTCACCGCCCGACTGCTCGACCCGGCGCTCGCCGCCCAGGAGGCCGCGACCGGCCGCACCGTTGCGTCCACCCGGTTCGCCGCGGCCACCTCCCGCGAGATCACCGCCAGTGCGCTGCTGACCCTCCTGGAGCCTGGATGACCTTGCTGCCCGCCGGCCCGCCCGCACCCCTCGTCACCCCCGGGTGGACCGTTCCCCGGCTGCCCACCGCACGGCGCAGCGCTCTCGTCGGCGTCGTGCGGATGGCGATGGCCAGCACGGGCACCGACGCCGGTAGGTCGGCACCGACCGGACCGGACGCCGGCGCGACGAGCGGTGGTCCGGGCGGTCGGCCCGGACGCGGCCGGATCGGCCTCGTCCTGGGCGCGATCGCCGTGGCCGTCGCCGTCCTGGTCGGGGTGCTGACCCTCCTGGGTCGGGACGATGGGGGAGTCCCGGTGGCGGACTTCGGGGCGGTGGGCGACGGCGTCGCCGACGACGGCGCGGCCCTGCAGGAGGCGTTGGACGCCGTGCCCGAGGGCGGGACGCTGGTGCTCGAGGACGGTGCCACCTACCGGTACTCGCAGGTGCTGACCGTGGACAACCCCGGCCTGACGATCGAGGGCGCCGGCGCGACGCTGCAGGCCTCGGACGAGACCGCCTCCGCGCTCAAGGTCGTGGCCGACGACGTGACGGTCACCGGGCTCACCCTGACCACCCCCAACATCACGCAGCGGTGGGACCCCTTCGAGTCCACGATGGTCTGGGTCGCCGCCGACTCCGCCGTGCTGCGCGACGTGCACGTGCAGGGTGCGGGCGGGGCCGGCATCGCAGTGACCGACGGCGCCGGGGACTTCCTGCTCGACCGCGTGACCGTGACCGACAGCCGGGCCGACGGCATCCACATCACCGACCAGGCCCACGACGGCCGGGTGGTCTCCCCCGTCACCACCGGCACCGGCGACGACGGTGTCGCGGTGGTGTCCTACATGAAGGACGGCGGCCCCTCCGAGCGGATCACCATCGAGTCCCCCACCGTGAACGGGACGACGTGGGGCCGCGGCATCTCCGTGGTCGGCGGCAACGACATCACCTACACCGACGTCACCGTGCGCGACACCGACGCGGCCGGCATCTACGTCGGCAGCGAGGGCGACCCGTACTGGACCTACCCCTCGGTCGACGTGCTGGTGGACGGCGGCACGGTGACCGGCGCGAACACCAACGCCGACAAGGACCACGGCGCCGTGCTGGTCTACGCCGGCAACGCCGACACCACGACCAGCGACGTCACCGTGCGCGACCTGACCATCAGCGGCACGCGCACCAGCTCGCCCTGGGACGTCGGCGTCCTGGCCGACCCGGACTCCGCGGTCGAGCAGGTCACCTTCGAGGACTTCCGGATCAGCGAGGGCCCGGCCGTGCCGTTCTACACGAACGAACCCGCCGCGGTCCGGCTCACCGAGCTCGAGGACGACGGCGCCCCGGTACCCGACCAGGGCGACTGACGCCCCGGCGCGTCCCGTCGTCGCCGTCCCATGCGTGGACCAGGCGACCTGATCACCCACTGTCCCCCTGCACCAGCGTTGGTGCAGGGGGACAGCTGTCGATGCGGGGGGACGACGGTCGGGCGAGCGCCGGCGGGAGGGTCCGACGGCACGATCCGGTGACGGTCGCGGACGTCGCGTCCCGGTGGTCACACGGAGCGCCGGGACTGCCGATGACATCGCCGAGGACCGTGCGCCAGGGGTTGCTGGGACTCGTGTGACGCCTGACCCGATTGTGTGCGGTTAGTAGCGCGTCGTTCACGGAGCGTCTTCGTTCGCGGCTCATCCTGGGTGCGTGGGGACGCCGTACAGCGCTGTCGGGTCCTCCGCGGTCGACCGGGCCGGGGCGCCTGGCGCCCGGACCGCGACCGTGCCAGCCCTACGCACAGCCGGCTCAGCCCCACGCCGCGCGCTCTGCCTCCTGGAGGCCCGATGACCTCGCTCCACCACGCCCGCTCCGACGTCGACGAACTGGCGTTCCTCGACCCGACCCCGGACGAGGCCGCGCCCCGCGGGCGCAGCCGGCGGGCGGCGGTGCTGGGCACCGCGTTCGCCGTGTGCCTGACCGCCGTCGGCGTGCTGTCCGTGCAGGGCGTGCACTCGGCGGACGCGCCGGTGCCGGACCTGGTCACCGCCTCACCGAGCGCCGCCGCGCTGCAGGCAACGTCCCCGACCTCCGGCGCGCAGGCCCCCAGCGCCGCCGCGGTGCCCCCGGCCGGCTCGACCGCGGCCGCCCCGGCCCCGTCGACCACGGAGCCGGCGACGGCCCCGGCCCCGGCTCCGCTCGCGTCCCCCGGCGCCTCGGCGCCGGCCGCCGGCGCCGGGCCCGCCGCCGCACCTGCGGCGGCCGAGCCCGCCGTCCAGCCCGCCGGCACCGCCGCCCTGCCGGCCGCGCCCGCCCCGATCGCACCGCAGGCCGTGTCCGCGGCCCGGGGCGTCCTGCCCGTCGAGAGGTTCGGCGCCACGGGTGACGGGCGCACCGACGACACCGCCGCGCTGCAGAAGGCGCTGGACAGCGTGCCGGTCGGCAGCGTCCTGCAGCTCAAGGCCGGCGCGACCTACCTGCACTCCGACGTGCTGCGCCTGAGCCGGTCGAACGTCACGCTGTCCGGGCCCGGCGCCACCCTGCTGGCCACCGACGAGGCCCGGTCGTCGTTCCACGTCACCGGCTCCCGGGTGACGGTCACCGGGGTCACCTTCGGGCTGACTGCCTCCACCCGCCGCTGGGACGCCCCCGCCCAGGACAAGGTCCGGGTCTGGGGCGACGACGTCGTGCTGCGCGACGTGCACGTCCAGGGCGCAGCCGCCGCCGGCATCTTCGTGGACGGGTCCGCGCGCTTCCTGCTGGACCGGGTCACCGTGTCCGACAGCCGCGCCGACGGCATCCACATGAGCAACGGTGCGACGGACGGCCGGGTGGTCTCCCCGGTCACCAACCGCACCGGGGACGACGGGGTCGCGGTCGTGTCGTACAAGTCCGACGGCGTGGTGAGCGCCCGGATCCAGATCACCTCGCCGACGGTCAACGGCACCACCTGGGGCCGCGGCATCTCCGTGGTCGGCGGCAACGACATCACCTACACCGACGTCACGATCCGGGACACCGACGCCGCCGCGGTGTACCTCGGCAGCGAGGCGGAGTACGACACCTACCCCTCGCAGCGGGTCCTGGTCCGCGGCGGCACGGTGACCGGTGCCAACCGCAACACCGCCAAGGACCACGGCGCACTGATGGTCTACTCCGGCAACACCGGCCCCCAGACCAGCGACATCACCCTGCAGGACCTGGCGGTGCGGAACACCCGCAGCAGCGCGACCTGGAACATCGGCGTCCTCGCCAACCCGGGCGCGGGCCTCAGCCGGGTGAGCCTGACCCGGGTCTCCCTCGCGGGCGGGCCGGCGATGCCGATCTACACGAGCACGCCCTCGGCCGTCCGGGTCACCGGGCTGGTGGACGACGGCGCGCCGTCCGCCTTCCGCAGCGGCTGGTGACGGCTCAGCCGGCGGGCTGCGCGGCCGGACGGCGTCCGAACGCGTAGGCCCGGGCGGTCCAGGCCGACAGCACGGTGACGGCGTCGTCGCCGGGCAGGCCCTCGGGCCGGTGGGCCAGCGGAACCGGCGGGCCCCAGCGCGTGTAGCGCTCCGCGAGGCCGGCGGGCACCAGCAGCAGGTTGGTGTCCGCCGCCCGGCGCAGCTCGGCGGCCCAGCGGGCGGGGCGGGTCAGCACGGCGCGGGTGTCGGCGGCGTCGAGCACGACAACGGTGGGCCGCCGCCCGGCCACGACGTCCCGGCCGGCCGCGGCCGCGGCGCCCCAGAGCACGACGGCGTCGACGTCGTCCAGGGCGAGCCCGGGCAGGTCGGCCACCTCGTGCGCGGTGCTGGACCAGCCCGCGGCGGTCTGCACGGCCGCGGCCGCGCGGGCGGTGGCCAGCTCGGCGCCGGTGGCCACGTGCCGCACCGTCAGCACCTCGCCGTGGACCGGGGTGGACAGGATGCCGCTCAGGTCAGCGCTGGGCACGCCGCACCGCCTCCAGGGTCTCCTCGACGACGTCGTCCCAGCCACGCCGGGCAGGCCGACCGGCGACGTCCGGGCGTGGACGGCGCAGGTGCTCGGTGATCGCGGCCGCCCACACCTCGGGACGGCGGCCGGGCAGCCGCTGCGCGCCGACCGGGGACGCCTCGGCCAGCGCGGGGTCCTCGGAGGTGATCAGCGGGGCGCCGAAGGTGAGCGCCTCGGCGGCGGGCAGCCCGAACCCCTCGGCCAGGCTCGGGCAGAGCACCACCCGGGCGTGCTCGTAGAGCCAGCGCAGCTGGGCGTCGGGCACGTGCCCCATCGGCGCGACGGCGCCCTCGGCGGCCAGCGCGGCGAAGGCCTGGCCGCGGTCGGTGGGGCCCCAGCTGTCCGGCCCGACGACGACCAGCACGGCGTCGGGCACCTCGGCGCGCACGGCGGCCCAGGCGTCGACGACCAGCCCGACGTTCTTGCGCGGCGAGGGGTCACCGACGACCAGGGCGAACGGCCGCCCGGTCAGCTCGGGCACCGGGTCGGCGTCCACGGCGGTGAGCGAGGAGCCGTCGGGGTGGTGCACCACGGACGTGCGGCCGGCGACCGAGGGCAGGTAGGCGGCGACCCGGTCGCGGGTGGCGGCGCTGACGCAGACCAGCGCATCGGCCGCCCGCATGGATGCCAGGTAGGGGCCGCGCACCAGCAGCCGCTTGGCCAGGCCGAAGTCGTAGGGCCGGTCGAGGGCGAGCATGTCGTGCACGGTGAGCACGCCGACGCCGGGCACGCCCCGCGGGAGCAGGTGCTTGGTGCCGTGCACGACGTCCATCCGGCCGCCCACCCGGGCACCGGCGAGCCGCTCGACGGCGGAGACCAGCGGGCCGCGACCGGGCAGCGTGTGCACCCGGTCGGGCTCGGCCACGCCGGTGAAGGCCGCCTCGGCGCCGGCGCCGGCGAGGACGTGCAGCTCGACGTCGTCGCGGGCGGCGAGGCCGCGGGCCATCTCCATGACGTAGCGGACCATCCCGCCACCGCCCCCGCTGGGCGGCACGTGGGTGGCCACCAGCAGGTAGCGCAACGGGGCGGGCATCAGAGGACGGCTCCGGTTCGTCGTCGGCGGGCTCGGTTGACCAGCAGGGCGATGGCCAGGAGGGAGACCAGGCCCGGCGCGGCCCGCCCCTGGCCGATGTAGAAGTAGCGGGGCAGCTCCAGCAGCGTCAGCACGAACACCGGGTAGAGCAGCAGGCCCCAGATGCGGCCCTCGCGCAGCGAGCGGTACAGGGTGCCGCAGAGCAGGCCGGCGAGCACGTAGAACACCAGCCCGCCGGCGATGCCCAGGTCGACGAACGGGCTGGCGACCCCGCCGTAGTTGTTGAACTCGGGGTTGCCGAACCGCTCGAGCGCCAGGGTGTACGCCGGGTCGGCGTCGACGCCGGTGAGCGTGCGGTACAGGTTCGCGCTGCCCACCCCGGGTGCGGTCCAGAACGCCGACCACAGGTCGTAGGGCAGTCCCGCGCCGTCCTGGTGGACCAGCCGGATCGCGCCGTTGTTGTAGGCGGTGACGTAGTAGCCGGCGAAGCGCTCGACCACGAAGACCGGGAACGACTGGCCGCCCTGCGCGGCGTAGAACACCCAGCTGCGGGAGTACTCGAAGGCGGCGAAGACCAGGACGACGACGGGCAGCAGGACCGCGGGCAGCAGCGCCGCCCGCCGCGCGCCCCGGGTGCGGCGGGACATGCCGGCCACGACCAGCACCAGCATCGGCACGAGCAGCTCGAGCAGGGCCAGCCGCTCGGTGACGAAGAAGGCGCGCACCAGCGCCAGGAGCACCACGATGACGAGCCGGCGGGTGTACCGGGCCCGCCGGCCGTTCGCGATCACCAGCACCCCGGTGACGACGACGAAGCCCAGCCCGAACTGGGTCATCGTGGTCAGCCCGGGGACGGTGCCCAGCCGGTCGCGGATGCCCAGCCCGTAGAGCTCCTGGTTGAGCAGCGAGGTCAGCAGCAGGCTGGGGCTCAGCCCGACCCGGACGGCCTGGGCCGCGTAGGCGATGTAGCCGACCATGGTGAGCCAGAACAGCACCGTGGCCGAGCGCTCGAGGATGCGCAGGTCACCGGTGGAGAGCCCGGGCCAGTTCGCGACCCGGCGCACGCCGCGGGTGCCCGGCAGCATCGCCGCGCCGAGGAACAGCAGCAGGCCGAGGGTGAACCACAGCGTCCAGTGCAGGTCGATCCACTTCGGGGTGCCCCACAGCGCGCGGTACCGCTCGTCGGCGATGGCCAGCGCCAGCCAGGTGGTCGGCAGGACGACCAGGCCGACCAGGGCCAGCGGGGAGAGCCACCAGACACCCGGGGCCCCACCGAGCTCGACGCCCCGCGGCCGGACGTGGCGGGGCCGGACGGCGGTCAGCAGGCTCATCGCGTCGTCCCCGGCCCGTCGACGACGCCCGGGCCGGCACCGCTGCCGGTGACCGCCCCGTTGTCGGTGGCTGCGGTGACCGCGGCGTCGGGGGCGTCGTCCTCGTCGGGTCCGCGGCCGGCCAGCAGGAGCAGGCTGCTGCGCAGGTGCAGGCCGGGCAGCGGCGCCGTCCCGAAGGCACGGCGGCAGGCGAAGGCGTAGGAGCCGAACAGCAGCGCGGTGGCCGACGCGCTGGCGATGGAGAGTGCCAGCGGGCCGCCGAGCACGGCGGCGAGCACGGCCCCGGGGACGGCGATGAGCATGGCCACGCCGACCGCGCCGGCGGCGGTGCGGCCGTTGCCGGTGACGACGAGCAGCACCGCGCAGGCGCCGAAGACGGCCATGCCCAGGCCGCCGGTGGCGAGCACGGAGAGGTAGGGGGCGGCGTCGTCCAGTCCGTCGCCGTAGACGGCCAGCACCTGGGGGGCGAGCAGCCAGACGCCGGCGACGAGCACGACGGTGACGGCGGTGGAGAGCGTGGCGCTGGCGCGGAGCAGCGCGAACACCCGGTCGCGGCGGCCCTCGGCCCACATCCGGGCAGCGACCGGGGTGATGGCGATGTTGGCCAGGCCCTCGAGCACGGTGACCTGCATGGCCAGCACGCTGGCGGTCGAGTACAGCAGCACCTCGTCGGCGGGGAAGACCGCGCCGGCCAGCCACACGTCGGCGCGGCCGACGAGGAAGGCACCGAGCTCGACGGTGAACAGCCACGCCCCGGCGGCCATCGCCACCAGCATCGGCCGCCACCAGCGGGTGCCGGTGCTGCCCGCCCGCAGCGGCAGCCGGACGAGGACGACGAGCAGCAGCACCAGCGAGGTGCCGGCGTAGGCGGTGAGCAGGGTGGGCAGGGTGGTCTCCCCGCCCTGCACGAGGACGACGACCAGCATGACCAGCAGCGCGAGGATCGACCGGCTGTGGTGGGTGGCCGCGACCGACCAGGGGATCCGGCCGAGCGCGGCGTAGACGTCGCTGATGGTCAGCCGCAGGGTCTCCAGCACGATCAGCCCGGCGACCAGGGCGACCACCAGGCCGCGGTCGTCCCGGACGACGACGGTGGCGACCCAGGCGACCAGCGGCGCGGTGACCACGCTGAGCAGGGCGACGGCACGCAGGTGGGCGACCACCTGCACGGCCACCTCGGCGGGTGACCCGGCGCCGGCGATGGCCCGGATCGCGCTCTGCCCCAGTCCCAGCCGGCCGACCATCGGGCCGAGCATCAGCGCACCGAGGATCGCCAGGAACCCGGCGGCGGCCCGGGCGTCCAGGGTCCGGACGGCGACCACCGAGGTGAGGAAGGTGGCCACCAGACCCAGGACGGCGACCACCATGCGCAGCCCGAAGCTCCGGCGGACCTCCTGGGTCTGCTCCGCCGCGACCGCCAAGGTCAGACCTCGCTGGGGATGGTCTCCTGCCGAGGCGACGTGGTCTCCTCCGCAGGGTGGCTGGCGGGGGCGTCGACCTGGGCGCGGCCGAGGTGGCCGCTGGTCGTGGTGACGACGACGCCGAGCAGCGGGGCGGTGGAGCCGCTGACGTCCCGGACCGCGGCGAGCGCGCCCTCCAGGGAGGAGACGCCCTCCCCCACGACCACGACGGCCCGGTCGACGTGGCGGGCGAGGTCGTGGGCGCGGACGCCGGTGGTGAGCGCCGGGGCGTGCAGCAGCACCTGCCGGCCGGCGGCGCGCTGCTGCGCCACGGCGGCGGCGAGCACGTCGTCGTCGGGCTGGGCGGGGAGCTCGACCACGCTGAGCGCGGAGGTGACGACCCGCTCGGTGCCGTCGGCGCGCCGCTGACCGTCGGGGCGCTCGGCGTGGGCGGCCGAGGCGGTGGTGAGCAGGGCGACCGGCGCGCCGCTGGAGGCGATGGCCCAGGCCAGCTCCCAGACGACCTCGCTGGCCCCGGCGCGCTCGTCGGCACCGAAGACGGCGAGGCTGCCGGCGCCGCGGCCGACCTCGGTCACCTGGGGCACCAGGAGCCGGGCGGCGGAGAGCGCGCGGGCGTTGGGCGCCCGGGTGGGCACCTGGCGGCCCCGGCCACGGACCCGCCCGGCGGGCAGCCGCGGCAGCAGCACGGTGACCCCGGCGGCGACGAGCAGGCGGGCGTCGAACATCCGGCTGGTGGTCGCCCGCCAGACGGCGCCGGCGGCGAGCAGCAGGACGGCGCCGAGCACGGCGCCGACGAGGCCGGAGAGCAGCCACGAGGGTGCGCCGGCGGGCTCGTCGGCGGTGGTGCCGCGCAGCACCGGGACGATGCCGGGGACGCGGGTGGCGGCGGCCTGCAGCTCGCTCTGCTGGGAGAGCAGGCGCTGGACCTCCTGGCCGACCGGGGTGCCGGCCTCGTCGGTGCCGCCGAGCACGGCGAGCGCGTCGAGTCGCTGCTGGACCGCGGCCAGGGCGGCGGTGACCGATGCGCCCGCCGCCTCCTGGCGCGCGGTGACGTAGGCGTCGAGCAGCCCACTGACGGCGGCGGTGGCCTGGTCGGCGGTGGGTGCGGTGGCGCTGATCCGCAGCACGTCGGCGGAGCCGACCTGGCTGACGGTCAGGGATGCCTCGTCGTCCTCCCGTGCCTCGCGCAGGGACTCCAGCGCCTGCAGCTGGCCCTCGACGAAGGTGTCGGTGTCGACGTTCGTGGTGGACGTCGCGAGTGGGCTGTTCAGTGCCCGCGCGTCGGTGACCACCTCGAACGTCGCGGACGCGGTGGCCTCCTCGTCGCCGGCGGCGCCGACGAGCGCGCCGATCAGGCCGCCGAGCACGGCCCCGACGAGGGCGAGGGTGGCCAGCCAGACCAGTGGCGCGGCGGGGCCGGGCCAGGTGTCCGCCCGGGACACCTCCTGGGCGCCGTCGGGCTGGTGACCCTGCGTCACCGACCGTGTGCTGGTCGCCCCTGTGGTGCTGCTGGTCATCTACTGGCGTCCTCTCGTCTGACTGGCGGAGTCCGCCCGCTGACAGCGTTCGAATGATAGGGCGAGCCCGGTTGGCAGCAGAGGGCGAGAACACGTTCGGGTGACCGTCGTGACCCAGCTGTGCCCCTCGGACGTGACACATCTCCCGTCTGCGGCGACGCGCCGATCGATCTAGGTTGGGGCGCGTGACCGAGACTCCCGTGCGCCCTCAGCGGGTTCACGCGATCGACGTCGCGAGGGCTGTCGCCATCGTCGGCGTCGCCGCGAACCACTCCATCGACGGCATGCTGAACGCCGGCCTCATCCCGGCGGATCATCCTCTGGAGACGGTCAACTCCGCGCTGTACCTCTTCCGCATGCCGGCACTGGCGTTCCTCCTGGGGCTCTTCGTGCCGCGCGCCGTCACGAAGCGTGGCGGTCCGGGCTACGTGCGCGAGCGCGCCTCGCTGATGCTCTACCTCTACCTCCTCTGGTACGCGCTGCAGAGCGCGGCCGAGGCGGCCACCAACGGACTGAAGAACACGCCCCGTGACGCCGGCTCGATCTGGTCGGTGTGGATCACCTTCGCGCACCTGTGGTTCCTGCCGTTCCTCATCGTCACCTCCGTGGTGCTCGCCGTTTCCCGGCCGTGGGCGAGCCGTTCACGGGGCCTGGTGGTCGGTGTCGTACTTCTCGGCGTGAGCCTGGTCACCTGGGGCTGGAACCTGGACGTCTTCGGCCTCACCGGGCTGTCGCTGCTCGTCTTCGCCGCGGCCGGCTCGATGGTGGGGCTGCCGCGGCTGGGCGCACTGATGCAGCGCTCGGTGTGGGGGTGGACGGCGGTCGGCCTGCTCGGCCTGGCCGCCCTGCTGCTGATCGACCAGCTGGACGTCGTCCCGGGCACCCTGCCCGCCTCCGCCGACCTGGCGCAGAGTGCGCTGAGCCTGTGCGCGGCCGTGGCCGGCACGCTCGCGCTGCTGGCGGTCTCGGTGCTGCTCTCCCACGTGACACCGCTGCGCGGCCTGCTGGCCGCGATCGGCCGGCGGACGCTGCCGATCTACCTGGCCCACGTGATCGTGGTGGCCGGCGTGCGGGTCGTGCTGCTCGCCCTCGGCGTCGACGAGCCCTACGTGATCGTGGCGATCGCGGTACCGCTGGGCGTGGCCGTGCCGTTCCTGGCGGCGGTGTTCGCCGAGCCCCGCCCCTGGGCGAACTGGGTCTTCGACCTCCCCCGCCCGTGGAAGACCTGGTCGCAGGGCGGCACCCGGACTGGTACATCCCCGGCGCTCGACGACACCACGCCGACATCGCCCGACCGGGCGCACCCCAGGCACGCCTCAGCGCCGAGCACCCGCTTCCCCTGACGAGAAGAACGAACCGGCACACAGGGCAGCTTCCTGCCGGTGAGTTCCGCCGCTCCCAGAGCGATGACTCAGCCGGCGCGGCGGCCCAGCGCGCGGTACGTCCAGCCGGCGTTCGTCCAGCTGTCCCGGTCCAGCGCGTTGCGGCCGTCGAGCACGCGCTTCTGCTTGACGATCTTCCCGAACGCCACCGGGTCGAGCTCGCGGTACTGCTTCCACTCGGTGAGCAGCAGCACGGCGTCAGCGCCCTTGGCGGCCTCTTCCGGGGTGTCGACCACATCGAGCTGGGGCCAGCTGCGCTTGATGTTCTCCCCCGCCGCCGGGTCCGTGACGTGCACCGACGCACCCTGCAACTGCAGCTGAGCGGCGACGTTCAGCGCCGGGGAGTCGCGAATGTCGTCGCTGTCGGGCTTGAAGGCCGCCCCCAGCACCGCGACCCGCTTGCCGAGCAGTGAGCCGTCGCAGACCTCGCGGGCCAGCTCGACCATCCGGATCCGACGGCGCATGTTGATGTTGTCGACCTCGCGCAGGAAGGTCAGCGCCTGGTCGGCACCCAGCTCGCCGGCCCGGGCCATGAACGCGCGGATGTCCTTGGGCAGGCAGCCACCGCCGAAGCCGAGGCCGGCGTTGAGGAACTTGCGGCCGATCCGGTCGTCGTGACCGATCGCGTCGGCCAGCTGCTTCACGTCCGCCCCGGTGGCCTCGCACAGCTCGGCCATCGCGTTGATGAAGGAGATCTTGGTGGCGAGGAAGGAGTTCGCCGCCGTCTTCACCATCTCCGCGGTGGCGTAGTCGGTGACCACCTGAGGCGTGCCGGAGGCCACGATCGAGGCGTAGACCTCGTCCAGCATCGCGCGCGCCCGGTCCGCGTTCTCGTCCGCCGGCAGGCCGTAGACGAGGCGGTCGGGGTTCAGCGTGTCCTGCACGGCGAAGCCCTCGCGGAGGAACTCCGGGTTCCAGGCGAGCATCGCACCGGGCACCTTGCCCTCGACCAGCCCGGCCAGTCGCGCGGCGGTGCCGACCGGGACGGTGGACTTGCCGGCGACGAGGTCGCCGGGCTTCAAGACCTCGAGCAGCGACTCGACCGCAGACTCCACGTAGCGCATGTCCGCGCCGTACTCGCCCCGCTTCTGCGGGGTGCCCACGCAGACGAAGTGCAGGACGGCGTCGCGCGCGTCGGCCATGTCGGCGCTGAACCGCAGCCGCCCGGAGGCCAGGGAACGGCCGAGCAGCTCTTCGAAGCCGGGCTCATAGAAGGGCGCCTTGGCGTTCTGCAGCGCCTCGATCTTCGGCTGGTCGACGTCGATGCCGATCACGTCGTGGCCGAGCTCTGCCATGGAGGCGGCGTGCACCGCCCCCAGGTAGCCGCAGCCGATGACCGAGATCTTCATGAACGTCCCTTCCCCGTGCGCACGTGGGCGGACGCCCCGTGCAACGGAACCGTAGAAGACCGGTGCGGCCAAGCGCCAGCGCGGCACCCCGAGCCGTGGCCGGCGGCCCGGAGAGCGACCGAGGTCACCTCGTCAGAGACGTTCCGGCCTGCACCCTCCGCCCCTGACGGGTGAGGGCGGCCGCGGTGAGCAGCTCCGCCCAAGCCCGCCCAGCTACTGTCCGGCAGTCGAACACGCAGATCACGGGGGCAGACCGATGAGCGAGCGACAGCCCGACGGCGGCGCTCCGTCAGAGCGCAACCCGTCGCCGGACGACGACCGGAGGTTGCCGCCGGCCGGTGAGCCGGCACAGGACGGCGACGACCTGCCCCAGGCCGACGACGCGCCGAACCGCCGGCACTGGCTGCGCCGGACGCTGATCTCTCTCGGCGTTCTGGGCCTGGTGCTGGCGGTCGTGATCGGCGCCGGCGCCTGGTTCTTCACCAACCGGTACGGCGGCAACATCGACCGGGTCGGCGACGTCTTCCAGGCCCTCGACGAGGAGACCCGCCCGGCGGCCCCCTCCCCCACGGGCGAGGCGGCCCAGGCCACCGAGGACCCGATCACCTTCCTGCTCGTCGGCTCCGACACCCGCGCGGAGGTCGCCCCGGGCGAACTGCCCGACGCCCGGTCCGACGCGATCATGCTCGCCCGGTTCTCCGGCGATCGGGAGCACGCCCAGGTCGTCTCCATCCCGCGCGACTCGTGGGTGGACATCCCCGGCCACGGCAAGAACAAGATCAATGCGGCGTACGCGCTCGGCGGGCCGACCCTGCTCATCCAGACGATCGAGCAGCTGACCGGCGTCCGGATCGACCACTACGCGGCGATCGACTTCGACGGGCTGATCCAGGTGACCGACGACCTGGGCGGGGTCGACGTCGTGGTCTCCGAGACCACCAGCAACGGGCCGTACACGTTCACCGCCGGCCTCAACCACCTGGACGGCGACCAGGCCCGCTGGTACGTCGGCCAGCGCTACGACCTGCCCGGCGGCGACTTCGACCGGGTCAAGCGCCAGCAGAACTACTTGCGGGCGATGTTCGGCAAGCTCTTCAGCCAAGAGGTCTTCACCTCCCCCGGCAAGCTGGACTCCACCCTGCTGGCGGTCACCAGCGCGGTCGCGGTGGACGACGAGCTGGGCAACGGCGACCTGCTGTCGATGGCCTACTCACTGCGCGGGCTCACGCCGTCCGACGTCGAGTTCTTCACCGCCCCGGTGCTGGGCACCGGCATGGAGGGGCCGGCGAGCGTCGTCTACCTGGACCCGACGACGGGCGCGCGCATGTGGGGCTACCTGCAGACCGACTCCCTGGGCCAGAACGCCGACGAGTTCGCTGACGAGGCACTGCCCGAGGTGCCTCGCTGACCTGCACCATCGCAGTTCGGCGCACGATGCGTAGGGGTTCGCTCACCAACTGCCACGCCCGTCGGAGTCGTTGATCATTCAACACACACGGGCGTTTCCTGTGTGGTTCTCTGTGGCTGCCATGACGGGGAATGGTCGGGACGGCGCGCTCACCAGCGCCTTCTCTCCATCTCCCGCGCCGTCAGCCATCGGGGGATGTGCATGAGCTCGACCGACGTGGTCGTGGAGTCACCACGGTCCGGCCGCACCTCAGCCGCCCAAGGCTGGGCGCGCTTCGCCCCGGCGATCCGCGGCGAGGGGACGACGGCACGACGGGCGTGGCAGTCCCGCTACGTGGCACGCACCGTCGCCTTCGACGCGCTGTGCGCCGTGACCGCCGCGCTGATGGCCCACGGCCTCTGGTTCGGCTGGACCGGCAGCCCGCCCTTCTGGGAAGTGGTCCTGCTGCCGCTGATCTGGTTGCCCGCCATGCTGGTCTCGCGCACCTACGAGAAGCGCTTCCTGTGGGTCGGCGTCGAGGAGTACCGCCGGGTGTTCGACGCCGCGGTCGCCCTCCTGGCCGCCGTCGGGTTCGTCTCCTGGGCACTCGACATGCGTGTTGCCCGGGGCTTCGTCGTGCTCGCGCTGCCCGTCGCCACCGCGCTCACCCTGCTGGCGCGCCTGGCCCACCGGCACTGGCTGCACCGTCAGCGCCGGGGCGGCCGCTACCAGCAGACGACGCTGCTCGTAGGCCACAGCCGGGCGGTGGCCGACCTCGACGAGCAGCTGCAGCGGGCCACCGACCGCGGCTACCGGGTCATCGGCTGCTGCCTGCCCTCCGATCAGCACTCCACGGCGGTCGACGCGTTCCACGGCCTGCCGGTGCTGGGCGGGGTCGACGAGGTCGCCGAGGTGGTGACCCGCTTCGAGGTCGACACCGTCGCCGTGCTGCCCAGCCAGGAGCTCGACGGCCGCACGCTGCGCAACCTCGGCTGGCAGCTGGAGGACACTGACGCGGAGATGCTGGTGGCGCCGGCCATCACCGACGTCGTCGGGCCGCGTGTCCACATCCGCCCGGTGGCCGGGCTCCCGCTGCTACACATGGAGCGGCCCGAGCTGACCGGTCTCCGCCGTTTCACCAAGGCGACCTTCGACCGCACGTCCGCATTCCTCGGCCTGGCCTTCCTCTGCCCGGTCCTACTGGGCATTGCCATCGCCGTGCGCGCCAGCAGCGCCGGGCCGGTGTTCTTCCGGCAGGAGCGCATCGGCCACCACGGTGAGCCGTTCATGATGCTGAAGTTCCGCAGCATGGTGCCGGGCGCCCACGCGATGGTGGCCGACCTGACCGCGGACAGTGACGGCAACGGCGTGCTGTTCAAGAAGCGCGACGACCCCCGGGTCACCCGGGTGGGCAAGGTGCTCCGCCGCTACTCGCTCGACGAGCTGCCGCAGCTGATCAACGTGCTGCGCGGTGAGATGTCCCTGGTCGGCCCGCGTCCGCCACTGGCCACCGAGGTCGCCGCCTACGGGCTGGACATGCGCCGGCGTTTTCTGGTCAAGCCGGGCCTGACGGGCCTGTGGCAGGTCAGCGGCCGGTCGGACCTGTCCTGGGACGACTCGGTGCGCATCGACGTGCGCTATGTGGAGAACTGGTCGCTGGCCTTCGACTTCATGATCCTGGCCAAGACGGCCCGCGCCGTGCTGCGCGGCTCGGGCGCCTACTGACCGGTCAGCGCACCAGCGACAATGACGACGGCCCATCGACGTCGTCCGCCGGCTGCAGCGACACCAGTCTGCTCAGCAGCGGCAGCAGCGCCTGGACGATCTCCTCACCGATCTGCTGATGGACCTCGAGCGGCCGGCCGATCGGGTCGCCGATGTCGTCGCCGGCGTCTGTCGAGCGCTGTGAACGAGCCTCGGCCATCGCCCTGACCAGGGAGCGGCACCGCTCGGCAAGCGTCGTCCCGGGCAGCTCCCGGTCGCCGGACACGAGCCGCACCAGCTCGCCGGCCTCGCGGATGGTGAATGTGCGGGACAGTGCCCGGGGCGCACCTGCCAGAACGGTCCGGCGGTGCGCCCGGGTGAGGGTCAGCGTGAGGTCGGCGTCGATGGCCATGTCCTCGACCATCTGGCGGGCGGCGAAGCCAGCCGGCTCGCCACCGAAGCCGGCCAGCACCAGCGCACTGTCGGGATGGACCCCGGAGCCGACGACGGCCTGGGTGCCGGCGCTGCGCACCTGGATGGCTGCGGCCTGTTCACCCAGCGCCTCGTCGAGATAGGCCCGGGTGACGCGTTCGGCCAGCGGCGAGCGACAGATGTTCCCGGTGCACACGAAGAGCACCGAGAACGTCGCGTCGGGAGACCAGTGGCGGGCCATCCCGCCAGTCTCCCCGATCAGGGTCAGCGAACCGGCAGGCCCAGGTCAGTAGGCGCCGGCGCCGCGGAACACGGCGCCGAGCGTCTTCCAGAGGATCATGAAGTCGAAGGCGAGTGACCAGTTCTCCACGTACCGCACGTCGATGCGCACCGAGTCGTCCCAGGAGAGGTCGGAACGGCCGCTGACCTGCCACAGGCCCGTGATCCCGGGCTTGACCAGGAACCGGCGGTGCATGTCGAACCCGTACCGCTCGACCTCGGCGGGCAGCGGCGGCCGGGGCCCCACCAGGGACATGTCGCCGCGGACCACGTTGATCAGCTGAGGCAGCTCGTCGAAGGAGTACCGACGGAGCACCTTGCCGACCCGGGTGACGCGCGGGTCGCTGCGCATCTTGAACAGGACGCCGTTGCCGTCGCTCTGCGCGTCCAGTTGCTGCACCATCCGATCGGCGCCGGACACCATGCTGCGGAACTTCAGCATCCCGAAGGTCTGACCGTCGCGGCCGACCCGTTCCTGGCGGTAGAAGACGCCGCCCCGGCTGGTGAGCCCGACGGCCAGTGCAAGCGTGATGAGCAGCGGCGCCAGGACCAGCAGCCCCGCGGCGGCCGCGGTGCGATCGAAGGTCTCCTTGGTGATGCGCCGGACGCCGCGCAGCTCCGGCCGCTCGACGTGCAGCAGCGGCAGCCCGCACACCGGGCGGATGCGCACCCGCGGGCCGGCGATCTCGGTGACCGCCGGAGCGAGCAGCAGCTCGGCTTGGGTCTGCTCGAGATCCCAACCGAGCCGGCGGAGCGCTGGCCCTTCGAGTTCGGGGGACGGCAGGACGGCGACCGTGTCGACCTCATACCTGCGGACCACATCGACGACCTCATCGAGAGTGCCGAGCACCGGCAGCCCGTCGAACGCCACGGGCTGGGCACCGGCGATGGCAGGCGGCAGGCAGCAACCGATGACCCGATACCCGTGATACGCCTCGCGGTCGATCTGCTGGTGCAGCGCCACCACGCCATTTCGGTGCCCGACGATGATCGCGGTCTGGAGGAACTTGCCCTCGGCTCGGCGACGGTGCAGCCAGGACCGCTGCCCGTAGCGCTGCAGCAAGGTGAGCCCGGTGGCCAGCGGCAGGGCCACCACCACGAAGCCACGGGCCACCTGCAACTGGAACGCCCAGGAGACGGCCCCGACCGCCGCCAGCATGGCAACGGCGGCCGAGAGCACCCGGCGGAACTCCTCGGCGCCGATCCAGAGGAACCGCTCCTCGTAGGAGCGGGCAACGAGCATCCCGGCCACCCACAGCACGGGCAGCAGCGGCACGATCCAGAGGGAGGGGTGGTCGGCGGCGAGGGGCCCAGTCTCAGCACCAAAGCGGGCGAGGTACCCGACACCCGAGGCAACGAGGGCGGCCAGCACGTCGCCCAGCGCGATGCGACGAACGTAGTCGGACTGCCAGGCGCGGCGCGCCTCGGTCCCCTCGCCCCGAAGCCGCGATGCGTTGGAACGACGCCACACCGGCACCGCGCCGGCGAGACGGACTTGTCCCTCGCGCTCCTCTAGCAAGCTCACCCGCGCACCCCCGTGCGACCCGGTCGCAGACAGCGTGAAACCCGCGACGGTTGGAGTTAGTGGATTCCGGGACAGCCTTGTCTTCCGGCGCACTGAAGGTAGCGAAAGGGCAGTTCAGGCGGCAGAGCGGTCACGTCATCAGTCGAACACGAAGCGTCAATCAAGACCTGAGTCTAACTCCGCGCGACTGAGCCAGCATAGGGAGTAGCGACAGGCGCAGTCGTCACAAGGGGAAGCAGCTGAGACTACGAAGTGGTCTTGGTCACGCAACTAAGCGCAAGTCACAGATTGCGCGCTTCACCGCTGCGATCAGCGTCATATCCGTAGTCGTAGCCGTACCCATATGCCGAGGTGACTTCCGCTTTGGGTGGCACGATATTGAGGACCACGCCCAACGTCCGGGCACCGACCCGGTCGAGAGTCGCGCGGGCCTGTTGGAGCTGCTCGTTACGAGTACTCCCGTAGCGGACGGAAAGCACGACCCCATCGACCAGCACTGCGAGACCGCTCGCGTCGGCGACCGGCAACAACGGTGGCGCATCGATGAGCACGAAGTCGTTCTTGCCACGCAGCTCATCGAGGACTCTCAACATGTGAGTCGAGGCCAGCAGCTCGCTCGGGTTGGGCGGCGTGGGCCCGGCCGCGATGACCTTGAGATTCCCGTCTCCGTGGGGCTGCAGCACGTCCTCGACCTCGGCGGTCTCGGCCAGGACGTTGGTCAGTCCAGAACCGCCGACCATCCCGAGGTATCGGGTCACTCTCGGTCGGCGAAGATC
This sequence comes from uncultured Modestobacter sp., assembly GCF_947486615.1. GTDB lineage: Bacteria > Actinomycetota > Actinomycetes > Mycobacteriales > Geodermatophilaceae > Modestobacter. Next base: position 98,709 of record NZ_CANKUD010000005.1, on the reverse strand, counting down.
GCCTTCCACGAGAGTCACTGATCGCCCGGCCTCCGCCAGGGCCAGCGCCAGGTTCACAGCGACCGTGGTCTTCCCCTCCGACGGCACAGCGCTGGAGATCATGATGACCTTCGGCGGCTCATCGACGTTGAGGAACTGCAGGTTCGTTCGCAACTGGCGGTAAGCCTCTGCGGTGCGCGACTGGCTCTTCCTGTCGATGACGTGCTGCGTCAGCAGAGCATCATCGCGCAGCACGACTCCGATCACCGGCGCGCCGGCGAGGTCTGCTGCTCGCTCAGGGTCTCGCACCGAACGGTCAGCAGCTGAACGCCCGATGACTGCGGCCACACCCGCCAACAGGCCCACGACCAGGCCGAGCGCGACGTTTCGGACGGGCTTCGGAGAGCTGGGCACCGTCGGGGCATCCGGGGAGTCCGTGACTCGAACACTGACCGGTGAGGAGCCCCCTTCGTCGGGAGTCTCAAGCTCTGTGACGAAGTCGGCGAACTCATCGCCCAGGACGGCAGCGATTCGCTGGGCCCGCTCAGGCGACTCGTTGACCACGTCGACGTCGATCAGCACCGTGTTGGTGACGGCAGTGGCGGACACCTCGTCTGCCAGCGCCTCCGGGCTGATGTCCAGGCCGAGCCGGTCAACCACCCGGGAAGCGAGTTCTTCGCCAGTCAGGAGCAGCGCGTAAGAGTCCACTCGCTGCTGCGTGAACTGACTCCCCTGGAACGCCTCGGCCGTCGACCTGGGGTCGGCGGCCGAGACGAACAACTGCGTGCGCGACGTGTACTTCGGGGTGCTCAGCAGGGACGCCGACAAGCCCAGCAGTCCACCCACCAGCATCAGGGCGACGACGAGAAGCCAACCCCGCCGGAGGGCCGCCAGTGCTTCGCGCAGATCCACGAGTCCCCCATCAATCACCGCACCCACCCGGCCGGGGAGCTGCAGCCGGGACCTTAGGTCACAGCAGCTCAAGCTGCCCAGCTTCATCACTCCACCGAGCGTGGGCGGCGCATCAGCAGGTTTCCGACAGTGCACTGAAACGCGTATCAACATCCAGGCAGCCGACCGCTTGCGCAGGGATTCAGCAGGAGGACAGACCGTTGTGTCATCTGCCACAGGCAGACGCAGCAGTGGATGGCCCTGCTACACATGCTCGGGCGTCAGACCGCGGCACTCAGGCCGTGGGATGAAGCATGCGAGACAGGCAAGCGATGCCGCTGGGGCACCTGAGTGCGAGCACAGACGGGATGACAGATGACGGAGCCACCACGTCGACGCTTGCGCATCGCAGTGATGATGCACACGTTGCGGCCGTCCGGGGCCGAGCTCGCCATGTTGCGGCTCCTGCCCGGTCTGGCTGAGCACGACATTACCGTCATCGCCGGGGAAGGCGGGCCCCTGGAAGCCAGGCTACGGGAACTGCCGGTTCGACTCGTCCGAGTCGCGCTTCCTGCTCAGCTGCGCGGCCTCGGGCGCCAGACGGGATGGCGCGCCATCCCGGCAGCGGCCGTCGCTTCCGTTGGGTACACCTCTCGACTCATCGGGGTTCTCCGTCAGGGGGACTTCGATCTGATCCATGCCAATTCCACGAAGGCCGCCGTCTTCGGCACATTGCCGGGTCTCACCACCAGAACACCCGTCATCTGGCACCTCCGAGATCAATTGACTCGCGAGTACATGGGCCGCTCCGCAGGCCTCATCCGCATCCTGGCCGGATGCTTCGCTGCCGGAGTGCTGGCCAACTCAGCCTCGACGCTCAGCACCCTGCCCCGATCCCGAGGACCTCGCGTCGTTGCTGCGAGCCCACTGGGCCCCGAGGTGGACTTCGATTTCGCGCCTCAGTCACCCGAACCGCTCGTCCTCGTCATGATCGGTCGCATCTCCCCTTGGAAGGGCCAAGACGTCTTCATCTCTGCCCTGGCCGCCTTGCCGGAAGACGCCTGGAAGACCGCTTACATCATCGGGTCGCCACTCTTCGGAGAAGATGACTACCTCGCCTCGCTGACACGCCTGATCGCCGACCTCGGCCTCGCCGACAAGGTCGTGCTCGTCGGCCAGGTCGACGACACGACTCCATGGCTGCACAGAGCGCACCTGATGGTGCACGCCTCGGTTCTCCCCGAACCCTTCGGCCAGGTGATCGTGGAGGCCATGGCGGCCGGGACGCCTGTCATCGCCACCAATGCGGGGGGCCCTGCCGAGATCATCACTGCCGGAGTCGATGGCCTCTTGGTCGAACCGGGAAACGTCAATGCACTGACAACTGCGATATCTCAGTTACACGGCTCCCCCGATGACCGTGAGAGCATGATCAGGGCTGCCAGAGAGACGGCCGCACAATATCGACTGGCCGCGATTGCACCGCGAGTTCTGGATACCTATGCCGTAACGGCGCGTTCACGCGAAGGCCAACGGCCACTGTGAGCGCCCAGCGGGCTGAGCACCCGCCCGGAGGAGTGGGCTCCCGCCAGCAGGGCCGATTTCGCGGCCATCCCCTGACCCGCGGCCTCGCCCGCCTGGCGAGCTTCGCGATGGTCCCGACACTGTCGCTGCTGGCGCCGCTTGCGGTACTGCCCACGGTCGCCACCCAGTACGGCCCGAACGGCTGGCAGGCACTGGCCATCGCCAGCTCGGTCGGAGCAGTTGCCTCCGTGGTCGTCGGCCTCGATTGGCCGGTCGTCGGACCGCACATGGTGGCCATCTCCGCCAGGGAACAGCGGCCGGACGTCTTTCGTCTCAGCGTGCGCACACGCGTCGTGGCCTACCTGATGACAGCTCCGCTCGCTGTCCTCGTCGCTACCCTCATCGCCGGGGAACAGGGCTGGGTCGTCGCTCTGGTGGCCCTCAGCACGACGGCCAACGGGTTCACCGCGAGCTGGATGTGCGCCGGGATCGGACGGCCCAGCCTCCTCATCCGCAACGAGGCGCTTCCCCGGATCGTGTTCAACCTCGCGACCATCCCGATCATGCTGGCGGGCGCACCCCTCGTGGCGTACGGAATTGCCATGGTCGCCAACACTGTTCTCAGCGTCGCGCTGAATCATGCCAGCTTCTCGGGTCGGCGAGCGGTACGCAGTGGCAACGACGGCCGCCGCGCTTCCGGCGAGCTCTTGACGCAGTTCCGGAGCCACAGCACCGGACTGCCGTCCCGACTCTTGAGCACGTCCTATCTGTACGGGTCGACGGCTCTCGTGAGCACTTTGCACCCCACCGCAGCAACGTCCTTCGCGGCCATCGATCGGCTGCAGAAATCCGGTGTCAACGCACTACAGCTGCTCCCTGCCACCGGGGCGAGCTATGTGTCGCAGGCGGGTTCCTCTCACGCCTCACTGATCGGCCGCGTCATCAACGTCAGACGGTGGGCGCTGGCGCTGGCGCTGCTCACGACTGGTGCCTCAGGTTGGCTGCTCCCGCCACTCGTCCACATCGTGTATGCGGGCCAGGTTTCCCTTCAGCCCACAGTGCAGTGGGCCGTCGCAGTGGGGTTGGGATTCGCATGCTTGGAGCGATGCACAGGACAGCTGTGCCTCGTACCGCTGGGCCGGCAGGCCGCCCTCTACCGAGCGACTGCCGCCGCAGCAGCCCTGGGCTTGACGGCACTCGTAGTCCTGCCCGTGTTCATGGGTCTGCTCGGGGCCGTGCTGGCCTTTGCGGCGGCCGAGGGCCTGCTTGCGGCGATCCAGGCAGCCGTTCTCCACAGTTCCATCAAGCAATCCCGTGCCGGGCGTGCGGTCGCAACGGGCGGGGCTGCTTCCGCCGACCTCACCGAGGCATCTCACTCATCAAGGGACGGATCATGAACATGCCGACCAGCCCCACGGTCATCCACGTTCTCCCACACCTGCGACGAGTCGGAAATGGGATCGTCAACGTGACCGTCGACCTGGCCCTTGCGCAGAGCAAGGAGGGGATGACGGTCCATGTCGTCGCTCCGGCAGGTGAGCTCGGCAACGCCCTTCGCGACGGCGGCGTCACAACACACGATCTACCGGCACCTGGCCGTGGGGTCGGCCGGACGATGAAGATCATCGGCGCCCTGCGAGGCATCCTCTCCACTGTCGATGCGGACATCGTGCACGCACATACGACCACCCTGACGTTGTTGACCCGTGCCGCATTGTCGATCAGCCGATCACCCCGGCCGCCCCTGGTTGCCACAGCGCACAACCAGTTCGACGCACGAACGCGCCTCCTGCGCACGGCCTCAGCCGTCATCGCCGTCAGTGAGTCGAACGGCGAGACGCTCCGACGGTGGTTCGGTTCGCGACGGGTCACTGTGATCCGCAACGGGATCTCCCCGACGACATCGGCGTCGACTGTCGAGCTCCGGCGGCCAGCGGTTCTGTTCGTCGGAGGTCTCAACGACCGCAAAGGAGTCGCCGACCTCCTGGACGCGTGGAGCTCCGTGATCCGGTCCATCGGGCCTACGGCCACGCTCTACATCGTGGGCGATGGGCCGGACCGACAGAAGTACGAGCACCTGGCCGATGCACTCGACCTGGGACAGACAGTTCGATTCGTCGGCTTCTCCCCGAGTCCTCAGTCATACATGCGATCTGCAGACCTCTTCGTTCTACCGAGCCATCGCGAGCCGTTCGGGCTGGTGCTGGCCGAGGCTCGGATCGCGGGCCTTCCGATCATCTCCACGAATGTGGACGGGATCCCCGAGGTGCTCGAACACGGGAGGGCCGGGATCATGCTCCCGGTAGCTGACGTGCCCGCACTGACGCAGGCGCTGCACTGGTTGATCACGGACCCGGAGTCGCGTGCCCGCTTGGCGCATTCCGCCGCTGACAACACTGGCTGGCTTGGCGTTGAGCGGATGACGTCCGAGACTCATGAGCTGTACGAACGACTGCTCGTTCGCAAGTGACTCATGGGGTCGAGGCCCTCACTGCACTGCATTCACGCTCACGAAAGAGGAACGAGTCTTGTCTCCACGCGTCCAGGTAGCGCACGACTATGCAAATCAGGCCGGTGGCGCAGAGCGCGTGGCGGCCTCTATGGCGAGGCACTACGGCCACCGACTCTGGGTCTCCGTCTACGAGCCGACGCGCACGTCCGACCTGTTCGATGGGCTGCGCGTGGACACATCGTGGGTCAACCGGTTCCGCCCGCTGCGACACAGCCGGGCGCTTCTCTCCCCTTTCCTCCCACTGGTCGTCTCCCTCAGTCGCATCTCGGGGACAGGCGTGCTGGTGGCCTCGAGCTCTGGGTGGGCTCACGGGCTGCGCTGGCCGGGCATCAAGATCGTTTATTGCCACAACCCTGGGCGCTGGCTCTACCAGATCGACGACTACTTCAGCAGCTGGCCGCGCTCTGCACGAACAGCACTGCACACCTTGATGTCACCACTCCGCCGCCTGGACCGACGATGGGCACGGACAGCCGATCACTACGTGGCGAACTCGACATCCGTGGCTCAGCGGATCCGCGACGCGTACGGCATCGAAGCGACAGTCATCCATCCACCCGTTCTGGTCGCGAAGGCAGCACCTGCGACAGAGAGGGTGGATGGCATGTTCCTCACCGTGGCACGCAGTCGCGGCTATAAGGGCACGGGCACCATCGTCGAGGCGTTCGCCGGTGCTCCTGATCTGAGCTTGGTGATCGTCGGCAGCTACGACGGCGACACCCCGGCCAACGTGAAGAAGGCGGGCCGTGTGTCGGACGAGAGACTGAGCGAGCTGTACAGGTCTGCTTCCGGACTGATAGCGATCGGCCGCGAGGACTTCGGGCTCACACCCATCGAGGCCCACGCCCACGGGTGTCCCGTCTTGGCCCTGAGAGCTGGGGGCTATTTGGACACCGTCATCGATGGGGTCAACGGGCAGCTGATCGGCGAGGCCACACCAGAGCTCCTGGTGGCCGCCATACGTGGATGGCAGACGACGAGGTGGGACCAGGACGAGATCGAGCAGACTGCGGAGCGGTTCTCTGAAGAGACCTTCCTACGGAAGATGGACGACTTGATCGAGTCAGTGGCCGCCGATCACCGCCGGTGAGCACCCATCGCAGTCGGCTGCTCGTTGGTTGATGTGTCAACGTCAGACTGTTGCGCGGAGCGACCGATGAGCAGGTGCGCTCCGAGCAGGACGAGCGCGCTGGTGGTCAGCCAGATCGGCGCCAACGACCCCAGCGGACCCCGGATCATCCCGAGTTGAGCGAGCGCGAGGTACGGCACCAGCTGCAGGAAGCGTCCACCGCGCTGGGTCATCCAGCGGCTGTCCGCCCGCGCCCACAGGACTCCGATCACGGCCATGACCAGAAGGAGCCCGATGATCGAGTACTCGACGTACAACTCCGCATGTAACGGCAACGACAAGTTCACGAAGCTGTAGTTCCTGTTCGATGCGACGTCGATCGACGCGGGCGTCGCCTTACCTGCCCAGAGTGATCGCGGCACGAAATACAACAGCGCTGACAGTGTGTAGCGGCCCGCCGAGTGCCCCTGATCATCCACGTATATCAACGAGTTGACCACCTGTTGGAACCCATCGAAGTCGTTGCCGGCGAACACCCCGGCGTTCCAAGCCGTGAAGGAGCCTGGCTCCCCCGAGCGAAAAGCCTCAGCCAGCGGGTAGACGAGTAGGGTGGCAGACAGGACGAGAAGCGCGAACACACGTCCCGCTCTCGGGGTCACCGGCCGAACTGCCGCGAGAAGTACGCCACCGAGTGCAGCTGCCGACACGAATCTGGAGTTGCTGAACGGATTCGCAAAGACGACCAGCGCGGCGATCGAGAAGAGCAGCGCGCACCCGTCACTGAGCCGGATGTCTCCCCACCCTCGCCGCTCGCCCTTGGTCGTCCGTAGACGTAATAGGATCGTGTGCGCTGCGGCAACGGCCAAGGCGGTGGGCAGGATGGAAGCCAGGGCGACAGACAGTCCGCCGCTCTCCACCACCGACACCCCAGCCGCGGCGAGTGACTCAGCACGGTCGCTCCGAGAGGAGAACAGCGCGGCCAGACCGCCGCTCTTCACGACTGCATAGGGCGTCAGAGTCGCGAGCACGGCCAAGTACACCCACGTGACGTTCCACCGATGCTGGCCTACGTGGCGTGTGATGCCCGGGTCGACACTCTTGGTACCAGCAACGGGCAACCCTCCGCTCTTACGGCGCCCGGCTGCCGACTGCGCCGCGTAAGCCAGAGAAAAGGCTGCCGTCGATGCGAGCGTGAGCAGGGCGGCATCCTGCACCAGTTGTCGTTGCTGCAGGAGAGACGCATCACTCCAGGCCAATGCGTCATGCGACACCTGGTAGATGGGCGCCACCCCTAGCCACGCGAAGTGGAAGCAGAAGAAGACAAGAGCCATCGGGCGGAGGCGCCCACTACAAGCGAAGCCGACCCCAGCTGCCGTCAGAAGAGCATGCCCCATGAGGACGACGGCCGTGAGTGGATCATCAACCTGGAGCACCCAGGGCAGTAGAGCGACGCAAGCTACGCCGGGGAAGAGCAGTATCGGGAAGAGCCCGCCCGTTCCTCGACTGGCCCCGACCACGACACGTGGGTGGTGGAGGGAGTCGCCGCGCCGAGCGCTGGTCACGCGACCGTCCGATTGAGCCCCACGCCCACGATGACCGCCTCTCAATTCTCGTCCCGCGGCGGGATCCTGTCCGCCGGAAGACTAGCCGCGACAGTGTTCGGGGATCCGCCATGGGACCGCACATCCGGTCACCCAGGGCCGAGCCGCTCGGGTCGACGCACTAGAGCCGGCGCGCAGTTGCACTGAGCTTTCGCCAACCACTGGGGGCCTCCACGATCGATGTGGGGCCTGGGACGAGGAGCCGTCGGCGTGTCAGCGGTGACACGCCGTGGCGGTATGGGCGCGGCGTGCCATGCGAATTACCTTGCTGTAAGTCGATCGGGTGGTCGGCTGTGCGAGGGGGACGCAGTGCAGGACGCAGGATCGGGCCCGGAGACCACGGGCCGCCACCGCCGGGTCGAGATGCCGCTCACCGACACCGGGCGGCACCGGGCCGTCAGCGCCCAGTCCGCGGCCGAGCAGGACGAGGCCCCCCGCCGGCGGCACGCCGCCGACGTCGCCCCGAAGGCACACCCGGACGCCGTGCGGCGGTCTCGCCGCCGGGCCCCGCAGCGGGTCCTGGCCGGCGCGGCCCTGGTCGCCGTGGCGCTGGCGCCGGTGCTGGCCCGATCCAACAGCGCCCTGGGCCTGCACGACGCCATCGCCGCCGAGGTGGCCGCTCACCCCGACCATGCCGGCGACACCCTCGAGGCGATCAGCCGCGCCGGCCTGATCGGCACCGCGACCTCCGCGCCCGCCCGGGAGCGGAGCTCGGCCACCACCGCCCCCGCAGGCACGGACGCGCCCGCAGTCGGCACACCGTCCGACCGCGGCACCGCAGCCGCCACCGCAGCGGGCAGCGCCGACCCGGCGTCGTCCAGCAGTGCCGACCCGGCGCCGTCCAGCAGTGTCGGTGAGCCGGGCGCCAGCGCGGCGACGTCCGACGTCACCGGGTCCGGGCCCGCACCCGCCCCTGCCGATCCCACCACCGGGACGACGACACCTACCACGGCGGAGCGGACCGAGCAGGAGCAGACGGCGACAGTTCCATCACCTGACGGAACATCCGACGTCCCGGTGCTGTCCCAGGATGTCGCTCCCCTGCCGGCACCCACCGATGCGGCGCCGATCGAGACCAGTACGCCGTCCGCGCCCGAGCCGACGCCGTCCGAGCCTCAGGTGACCGAGACCCCCACCCCGACGCCCACCGAGGCGCCGGCGGAGACCTCCGGTGCCATCGACGAGATCATCGACCTGGTCGGCGACCTCATCGGCGGCTGACCACGACGGGCCCGAGGCTGGGCGCGTCGAGCAGCCCAGCCCCGGGGGTCAGTGCCGGCTCAGCGAGCCGGAGTGGAGACGGCCAGCGCCATCGCCGGCCCGGCCGGAGCCACCGAGGCGACCGGAGCAGCCGGTGCCGACGTCCGTGCCGACCACGAGGCCCAGGCCCGGCCGGGCACCTCGAGCAGGTGGTAGCTCGCCCACGCCACGATCAGCGTCCCGATGATCATCAGCACCGAGGTGACCGGGAACGCCCACGGCGAGGAGTCCGCCGGCAGCAGCCCGGCCCAGTCCAGCATCCGCAGCACCGGCTCCTGCCAGATGTAGACGCCGTAGCTCAGCAGCGCGATGCCGCCGGCCCACGTCGCCGGCACCCGGCCGGTGGCGGGCACCACGGCACCCGAGGCCTGCCGCCGGTCGGTGACCGAGGGCAGCAGGTACAGGAACGCCGCCAGGCCCATGGTGCCGTGCGGCCACCAGTCCGGGGTGTTCTCCGGGAACGTCAGGCCGGTGCCCACCAGCAGCACGCCGGCGCCCACGAACGACGCCACCACGCCCCAGCGCGGGATCGCCGGCCGCACCACGGCCAGCACCGCGAGCACCAGGCCCAGGGCCATCAGGTCCAGCCGCGACAGCGGGCCGAACCAGGTCGACCAGCTGTCCACCGGCCGCTCCAGCCCGAAGTGCATGACCAGCTTGTAGGCCCAGCTGATGGCCCCGAGCACCGCGGCGACACCGAGCAGCACCCGCACCCGGGCGGTACGAGACGTCAGCCGCAGGCAGTACCGCTGCAGCGGGCCGCTGATCACCGCGAGCAGCAGGTAGAAGTGGATCGAGACCGCGATGAACCAGGCCGGCCCCAGCGTCCAGAAGATGTACTGGTCGCTGTAGACCTGGGTGAACGTCAGATGCAGCACCAGGTCGGCCCAGTGACCGGGCAGCCGCGGGTTCGTCACCGCCCACACGATCGCCACGGCGACCAGGTAGACCGGCAGCAGCGAGGCCGCCCGCTTGCGCAGCAGCGTCCGGCCGTCGGCGATCGGACCGTCACCGAGAGCGCCGCGCACCACGGCGCGGGCCGACAGGAACATCGTGACGACGAAGAACGCGTCCACCCCGCCGGCGGCCATCAGCACCAGCGCCCGGTGCCAGAAGTCCCCGCCCATCCAGTCGGTCATCCCGCTGTACGCGGAGTGCTGGTAGGCGTGGAAGACGATGACGGCGAAGGCCGCCACCACGCGCATGTAGGTGATCGGGGCCAGCATCGCCGAGCCGCGTCGGCTGCTGGTGTCCTGCTGGGGCGCGCTCATGCCGCCACCTCCGTGGTGATCGAACCGGCCGGGACGACGGTGCCGGCGGTGCGCGGCGTGGTCACCCAGCGCCGCTCCCCCACCGACTCCTTGAGCTGCGCCACCCGCGCCACGATGTTCTTCAGCTCCGCGTACCAGAGCACCGACATCAGCGCGTAGACCGCGTACCGGCGGGCGGGGGCCCGCAGGTGCGCCGGCGTCGTCCGGTAGGACACCCAGGTCTGGAACGGGCCGGCCAGCGAGGTGAAGGCCAGCGCCAGCAGCAGCGACGGCACGTTCAGCGGGATGCCCGGCGTGCCGTCGAACCAGGTCGACCACACCAGCAGCGGCAGGACGGCGAGGCTCAGCCACGGCGCGACCTCGCGCCAGCCCAGCAGCACCGAGGCGCCCAGCCGCTGGCGGGTGTCGGTGTGCGGGGAGCGCAGCACGGCCCCCAGCCGCCGCAGCGACACCTGAAACCAGCCCTGCGCCCAGCGCGCCCGCTGCCGCCACCACCGGGCCACGGTCACCGGGGCCAGCTCGGTGGAGATCATGTCGGGGTCGTAGACCAGCTCGGCGCCGGCGGTCAGCGCACGCACCGAGACGTCGATGTCCTCGGTCAGCATGTCCGGGCGCAGCCGCAGCTCGCGCAGCAGGTCGGCGCGGAACCAGCCGTTGGACCCGCCGAAGACGGCGAAGCCGTGCAGCCGGGCGCGGCCGAGGTGGCTCACGCCGTAGATCGCGTCGAACTCGCGGGCGACCAGCGCGCTGACCGGGGACTCCGGCCCGTTGCGCACCACGCACCGGCCCTGGACGACGTCGGCGCCCCCGCTGAGCCAGGCGGCCGCGCGGGTGAAGGCGTCCGGCTCCGGGTGGTGGTCGGCGTCGAACACCCCGATCGCGTCACCGGTGGCCACGTGCAGCGCGGCGTTCACGTTCTGCGCCTTGGAGGTGCTGAACGGCACGTGCAGCACGGTCAGCTGGTCGTGCTCGGCAGCCAGCGCGTGCAGCTGCGCCTCGACCGGCAGCGGCCCGGGGGTGTTGTAGGCGAGCACGATCTCGGTGCGCGCGTAGTCGACCCGCAGGAAGGCCTGCAGGGTCTCGACGATGGTGGCCGCCTCGTTGGGCAGGTCGGCGGCGATGACCGCGGTGAGCAGCGGGCGCTCGTCGTCCGGCAGCGGCGGCGGGGTGGCGGCCGGCAGGGCCAGCACGCTCTCGATCCAGATCATCGCCGAGGTGACCAGCAGCCCCAGGACCACGAACCGGAAGACCCAGTCGGCGGGCTCGATGCCCAGTGCGAGCGAGAGCCCGACGATCGCCAGCGGCCAGGCCAGGGCGATCACCGTGGTCAGCGCGATCTGCCGGCGGGTGCGGTGGCTGAGCAGCCGACGTCCGGCTGCCGGCTCGTCGGTCCACTGCTGCGGCACCGCGTCCAGCCGGCGGCGGGCCACCTGGGCGGCCTCCAGCGCCTGCTCGGCGAGCTCGGGCACCGCGCGGGGGCCCAGGGTCGGTGCGGCGGCCCAGCCGATGGCCGGGGTGATCGCCAGCGTGCGGCCACCGAGCTGGACGCTGCGCATCCGCTCGGCGACCTGGTGCAGCCCGCGCTCGAGCACTGCCTGGCGCAGCGCGCCGACCGGTGCGAGCACCTGGCCGGCCGCCGTCACCACCGGGGCGTCGGGGGCCGGCAGCGCGGCTCGCACCGCGTGCGCCAGCGCGGCGGCGACCTCACGGACGGCGTCCGGGCCGTGCTCGGCCAGCACCTGCTCCCGCTCGGCGTAGTCGACCGCGACCATCGTCACCCGCGGCCGCAGCGCGGTCGGCAGGAGCACGGTCCAGGGGGACGGCCGGCCGGGGAGCGCGTCGAGCCAGGCGGCGGCGGGCACCTGCCGGGCGCCGCGCTGGGAGGGGTGCACCCGCACCCGCGCCGAGCGGGGCGGGGCGGCGTCGATGGGCGGCAGGCCGTACAGCCGCTGCGTCGGCAGGACGACGGTGCCGTCCGGTGGCGCGGGCAGAGTCGTGGTCACGGTGAGTCACCCCAAGTCGGGTGGTGCTGGATGATCGCCCGCGACGCTGCGTCACCGGCTTCCTCGCCGGAGAGGTCGGTTCGACCTGCGCATGACCACTGAACCGGTCATCCATGACCGTGGGTATCGCCTGAACGGTGGATCGGATGACTCAGGGTGATGAACCTGGTGCGCCCGGATCCCGAACGGGTGACAGGCACGCCGACGTCACTGGCACTACTGAGCGTGATTGGCTGCTCACTTGGCCTGGGACGCCTCAGGCGACGCCGTAGCGCCTCACTCGATCGGGGTGGAGGAGGTTTCAGGACTCAACTGACTCGCCGAACAGGACGACAACCAGTCCATGCCGATCGCCGCCAACTCGGTCGCCTACGAGGTTCTGCCGCCGCTCGACCTCCAGGCCACCAGCGCCATCTCCCTGCTGCCCACCCGCGCGACCCTGATCGACCGCCTCGCCGAGCGGACGCCGACCTCCGACGTCGCCCCGGCCGCGCTCGTGCTCGTCGGGCTGCTGCGCCGCGACAACGGCTGGCCGCTGCCCGGTGCGCGCCTCGACCAGGTCGCGGCTGCGCTCTCCGCCAACGTGCGCGGCAGTGACTGGCTGGCCCGCTCCGGCCCCAGCGAGTTCGCGGTGGTGCTCGACAGCGCCGCCCACCACGCCGAGACCGCGGCGAACCGGCTGCTCGAGGTCATCGCCGACGCCGGCGTCCCCGGCCTGACCGCCTGCGCCGGCATCGCCGGGCTCTCCCCCGACGCCGCACCCACCGAGGTGCACCGCCGGGCCACCCTCTGCCTCACCGCCGCCCGCAGCGTCGGCGGCGGCCGGGTCATCCGCTACAGCGGCGCGCGCCGCTGACCGACGCCCGCCGCAGCGGCGCGGCGGGCCCCGGACGATCGGCTGAACTGCCCTCCCGACCTGCCCCGCGCCGGCGTGTACCGGCGGCGCGGGGCAGCACCACCACACGACACCGCCCCGGTCATCCGTGTTCGGATGACCGGGGCGGTGTCGTGTCGCGCGTGCGGGCTCAGCGGGTGATGGTGCTGGCCTCGCCCGCGTCGACGGCGTTGCCCTCGGTGCCGTCGGTCGTGGCACCCCGGCCCGCCTCGCGGGCGGCGATCCGCTCGCGCTGCGGGATGACCGTGTACTTCGGGTCCTTGGCGCTGGCCATGCCCGCCTCGAAGACGCCCATGCGGGTGAACAGCGAGCCGGCGGCCAGCAGCACGCCACCGGCGACCGCCCCGGCGCGCTTCCGGCCGAGCAGCGCCGTGATCGCGGCGCCGCTGACGGTGGCCGCCTTCGCCGCCTTCATCAGCTTCCCGGCCTTGCCCAGGTGGTAGGGCTCGCTGACGATGCCGTGGCCGTTCTCCACCTTGTGCATCGCCGCCAGCTCCAGGGCGACCCCAGCCAGCGCGGCCTTGCGCGCCGGGCCGGCCTCGTCGACCGGGGTCAGCGCCATGGTGATGCCGCCACCGGCGGCCATCGCCGAGCCCGCGAACACGAACGGCAGCTCGTCGTAGGGCGCGTGCCACGACGGCACCGCGGTGTTGGCGATCAGCACCGCCGTGTAGGTCGCCATCGGCCCACCGAAGGCGGCCGCACCCACGGCGGATGCCTTGCGCAGCACCGGGATCGAGCCCGCGATCTTCGGCAGGAACGGCAGCACCTTGGTGCCCAGCCCCATGACCGGCTTCAGGTCCAGCAGCCGGAAGGCCGCAGCGGCCGACGTCAGCGCGCTGAACGGCGACAGGATGTAGGAGCCGACCGACAGCGGCGAGGTCACCTTGAACACCCGCAGCATGTGCAGGAAGCGCTCCGGGCGGCCCAGGTCGTCGATCAGCAGCACCACCGAGGCCAGCGCCCCGGCCCCGGCCACGTACTCGGCGTTGCGCGCCAGCTTCGGCCGGTCGGTGAACTCGGCCAGCGCCGCGATCACCGACGACGTGCCCGCCGCACCACCGAGGAAGAAGTAGATCGGGACCTCGGGGTTCTTCCAGGTCGGCGTCTTGATGATCTGCCGGCCGTAGTAGGAGCTGAACTCCGCCTCCGGCACCATCGCGGCCTCGCGGTTGCCCCCGCCCCAGCCACCGCCGCCCTTGCGGCGCTTGCGCCGCGGCCGGGTGAGGTCCTCACCGCCGGCGCGGTGCCAGCCGGCACCCGGCGTCACCGGGGCCTTGCCGGCAGGCTCGTTGCCCGTCGACTGCTCGCTCACGCCCGCCCCTCCCCGGCCATGGTGGCCACCATGGCCGCTCGGGCGGCACGTGACGGTGCGTCGATACCGGCCATGTTGGCGAACATGGCCGTCATGACCGCCTCCGGCCCAGGAAGGCGGAGCCGATGATGCCGACGATCATCGCCGCACCGGTGGCCGCGGCCTTCCACATCGCGGGCAGGTCGCGGGTGGTGACGATCGGGTCCGGCGGCAGGCCGTAGACCTCGGGCTCGTCGAGCAGCAGGAAGAACGCCGAGTTGCCGCCGACGCCGTCGTTCTCGTCGCGGCCGTAGAGCCGGGCGCTCTCCACGCCCTGCTCCTTCAGCGTGGCCAGCCGGGCGTCGGCCCGGGCCTGCAGCTCGTCGAGGTCACCGAACTGGATCGACTGGGTCGGGCACGCCGTGGCGCACGCCGGCTGCAGCCCGTCGGTGAGCCGGTCGTAGCACATCGTGCACTTGAAGACCCGGCCGTCGTCCTCGCGCTTGTCGATGACGCCGTAGGGGCAGGCCGGCACGCAGTAGCCACAGCCGTTGCAGATGTCGCCCTGCACCACGACGGTGCCGAACTCGGTGCGGAACAGCGCACCGGTCGGGCAGACGTCCAGGCAGCCGGCGTGCGTGCAGTGCTTGCAGACGTCGGAGGACATCAGCCAGCGGATCTGCTTGTCACCGCCGCTCTGCCCGGTCTGCGGGTCGTACTCGGTCAGCGCCTCGGCGTTGAGCACGCTGGTCTGCGCGTTCAGCGGGCCGTCGGCCTGCGGGGCGACCGGGTTCACCGGGAGGCCGGTGTCCTTGCGGTCGTCACCCGGACGGCCGAACGACGGCATCGGCAGGTCGACCGCACGGCTCTGCTCGATGAAGGCCACGTGCCGCCAGGAGTTGGCGCCCAGCATGCCGGTGTTGTCGTAGGACATCCCGGACATGCCCATGGCGTCCCGCTTGCCGTGCGAGTCGTCCATCGGGAGCGTGTTCCACTCCTTGCAGGCCACCTCGCACGCCTTGCAGCCGATGCACACCGAGGTGTCGGTGAAGAACCCGACCCGGGCCGGGTGGTCCTCGGCGTACCCGGCCTCGCCCTGCACGTCGGGCAGCGGCCCGAACAGCCGGTTCTTGGCGTCCGGGCCCTCGAGCCCCGGGCTCGCCGAGCTGACCGCGGTCATCGCGTTACCTGCTTCCCGTGTGTCACGCGCCCGCTTCTTCCATCTTGCTCGGGTCCTCGTCGGGCTCGCGGCCGTTGATGCCGACCCGGCCTGACTTCACGCCGGCCCGCATCCGGTAGCCCTCGACGAAGTCCAGCAGCTCCGGCCCGCGCGGCCGGCGCCCCGGGATGATGTCGGCGGTGCTGACCTTGTCCTCCTGGATGTGGGTGTTCGCGTCGAGCACGATGCCCAGCAGGTCGTTGGCGTTGTCGCCGGTGGACAGGCCCGCGTACGACCAGTGGTAGGGCATGCCGATCTGGTGCACGACCTGGCCGCTGCGCAGCTTGATCGGCCGGATCCGCTCGGTGACCAGCACCTTCGCCTCGATCGCCGACCGGGCACTCACCAGGGTGGCGAACTCGCCGTTGGTCAGGCCGCGCAGCTCCGCCAGCTCCGGGCTGACCTCCACGAAGAACTCCGGCTGGAGCTCCGACAGGTAGGGCAGCGTGCGGCTCATCCCGCCGGCCGTGTGGTGCTCGGTCAGCCGGTAGGTGGTCACCTGGAACGGGAAGACCTCGCTCATCGAGGGGTTCTCCCGGTTCCACGGACCGGCGATGCGCTCGATCGTCGGGTTGGACTGCGTCCCGTAGAGGGCGTTCTCCACCACCGACTCGGCCGGCTCGTAGTGCGTCGGCATCGGGCCGTCGGTCAGCCCGGCCGGCGCGTACAGCCAGGCCTTCCCGTCGCCCTGCATGATGAACGGGTCGACGCCGGAGATCGCGTCCTGCGCCTTGGCCCCCTCCGGCGGCTGGTAGTCCGGCCGCTTGGTGGCCTCGAAGTCCGGGGTGTCGACGCCGGTCCAGCGACCGGACTCCTCGTCCCACCACACGTACCGCTTGCGCTCGCTCCACGGCTTGCCCTCGGGGTCGGCCGAGGCGCGGTTGTAGAGCATCCGCCGGTTGGCCGGCCACGCCCAGCCCCACTCGGAGGCGACCGGGCCCTGCTCACGGTGCGACTTGCGCCGGGCGGCCTGGTTCACCTCGTCGGCGTAGACGCCGGTGTAGATCCAGCAGCCACCGCTGGTCGACCCGTCGGCCTTCATCTCGGTGTAGGAGCTCAGCGCCTTGCCGTCGGGGCCGACGCCGTTGATCTCGCGCAGCACCGCCTCGGCGTCCGGGTCCTGGGTCTCCCCGATCGTCGGGTAGTCCCAGGTCAGGTTGAGCAGCGGCTGGTCCTTCGGGTCGGTCGACCCGGCCAGCCGCTCGCGCAGCAGACGGCCCAGGTGGAAGAAGAACCACAGGTCGCTGCGGGCGTCCATCGGCGGCTCGACCGCCTTCTCCCGCCACTGCAGCAGCCGCTGCGTCTGGGTGAAGGTGCCCTCCTTCTCCACGTGCGTGGCGGCGGGCATGAAGAAGACCTCGGTGCCGATCGTCTCGGGGGCCATCTCCCCCGACTCGATCTCCGGGCCCTCCTTCCAGAAGGTCGCCGACTCGATCATCTGCAGGTCGCGGACGACGAGCCAGTCCAGGTTCGCCAGCCCGAACCGGTTCATCTTGCCGTTGGGGTGACCGACCGAGGGGTTCTCCCCGACCAGGAAGTAGCCGTGCACCTTGCCGGCGATCATGTCCGCGATCGTGCGGTAGGAGCTGTGGTCGCCGTTGATCTTCGGCAGCCAGTCGAACCCGAAGTCGTTCTCCGGCTGCGCGGCGTCACCGAACCAGGCCTTGAGCAGGCTGGTCATGTAGGCGTCCATGTTGCCCCAGAACCCGGCCTTGCCCGCGCTGGAGGCGACGTAGTCGGCCAGCGTGTGGTGCTGCAGTGCGTGCGGCATCGGCAGGTAGCCGGGGAGGATGTTGAACAACGTCGGGACGTCGGTCGAGCCCTGGATCGAGGCGTGCCCGCGCAGCGCCATGATCCCGCCGCCGGGGCGGCCCATGTTGCCCAGCAGCGCCTGCAGGATCGACGCCGTCCGGATGTACTGCGCGCCGACGCTGTGCTGCGTCCAGCCCACCGAGTACACCCAGGCGGTGGTGCGCTCCCGGTTGCTGTTCGACGTCACCCACTTCGCGACCTGCTCGAAGACCTCGGGCTCGATGCCGGTGACCTCGGCGACCATCTCCGGGGTGTAGCGGGCGAAGTGCCGCTTGAGCACCTGGAACACCGTGCGCGGGTGCTGCAGGGTCTCGTCGCGCTTGGGCTTGCCCGGGATCGACGGCCCACCGCTGCCGGCGGCCTGGCCCCGGTCGGATGCCTTCACCGACGGGTCCTCGTCGCTGGCGTCCTGCTCGGCGGCCCGCTGCGGGTCGTCGGCCTCGCCGGTCTCCTCCTCGTCGCCCTCCGTCGTGGCCTCGTACGTGCCCGAGTAACCCGGCTGCCCCGGGGAACGCTGCCCCGCCGCGGCGACCTGCTCGGCGCCCTCGTACTGCCAGCTCGACTCGTCGTACTGGCCGGTCTCGGGGTCGAAGCCGGAGAAGAGGCCGTCGAGGTCCTCGGCGTCGACGAAGTCCTCACCGACCAGGGCGGCGGCGTTCGTGTAGGCGACCACGTACTCCTTGAAGTACAGGTCGTTGTCCAGCACGTACTTGATCAGCCCGCCCAGGAAGGCGATGTCGGTGCCCATCCGGATCGGGACGTGCAGGTCGGCGATCGCACTGGTGCGGGTGAACCGCGGGTCGATGTGGATGATCTTGGCGCCCTTGGCCTTCGCCTCGGACACCCACTGGAACCCGACCGGATGGCACTCGGCCATGTTCGAACCCTCGATGACGATGCAGTCGGAGTTCGCCAGGTCTTCCAGGAAGTTGGTCGCGCCACCACGGCCGAACGAGGTCCCCAGACCGGGGACCGTCGACGAGTGCTATATGCGGGCCTGGTTCTCGATCTGTACCGCGCCCATGGCGCTGTACAGCTTCTTCATCAGGTAGTTCTCTTCGTTGTCCAGCGTCGCCCCGCCCAGGCTGGCCACGCCCATGGTGCGGTTGACGCGCTTGCCGGCGTCCTCGTCCTGCCAGCCCTTCTCCCGGGCGGCCAGCACCCGGTCGGCGATCATCTCCATCGCCGTGTCCAGGTCCAGGTCCTCCCAGTCCGTCGCGTAGGGACGGCGGTACTTGACCGTGGTGACCCGGGTCGGGCTGGTGACCAGCTGCTTGCTGGCGCTGCCCTTGGGGCACAGCCGGCCGCGGCTGATCGGGGAGTCGGGGTCGCCCTCGATCTGCACGATCTGCTCGTCCTTGACGAACACCCGCTGGCCGCAGCCGACGGCGCAGTAGGGGCAGACCGACTTCGCCACCCGGTCGGCGGTCGCCGTGCGGCTGACCGTCTGCTCGGTGGCCTTGCTGCGGGCAGCATGGCCCCGGCCGAGCGGATCGGATCCAGTGAGCTGCCGGAACACCGGCCACGCGTCGAGCCACGTCTTCACCCCCAGGAGCTTGCCACCCGATCGCCGCCCACGCCCGCTCGCCCTCCTCCCGGCGGGTCGCATCCGGGCGGAACGGCGCGACGTCCGGCCCCAGATCACGTCCCGGGCCAGTAGCGTCGTCCCGGACACCCAGGAGGCGCGCCATCTCGAGCGACACCGCAGGCTGCCCGGACGCCCACCTCGCCTGCCCCTGCGCCGGCGACGAACGACTGCACGCCGAGCGCGTGCGGCAGGCCGCCGAGGCCCCGGATGCCTCGACGACGGTCGAGTGCCCCGAGTGCGGCGAGCCCAGCAGCCCGGCGCGGATCTCCACCTGGGGGCACTGCCGCGCCTGCCGCACCGCCGACTCCCGGGCGATCCAGCCGCTGCGCTGGTAGCCCCACCCACTCCCCGTTGGGGTGAGGCGCGCACCACAGGAGTCCAGCCCGGACGGCGCCGTCCCGACAACTGACCGGTGACCTCTGGAGTCCTCGCCGCACCGGTGCGGGCCGGAGCCGCACCGGCGACGGGCGGCCCGGCCTCCGTCGCCGTCGGCCGTCAGCTGCTGCTCGTGCTGGCCCTCGCCGCCCTGACCACGATCTCCGGACTCGGGCTGGGTCCCGCCGACGACGGCGAGCTGCTGCCGGTCACGCTCACCTTCCTGGTGATCATCGCCGCGACCGTCGTCATCGCCCGCTCGGCGCCGCACACCGCGCACCCCACCGCCTGGCGCTGCTACGCGGTGGCGGTCGCCCTGGGCGGCGGGGGCTCGGCGCTCGCCGCCGTCCTCATGCCCTGGGGCCAGACCGTGCTGGGCAGCATCCCCGGCCAGCTGGTCATCGTGCTGGCCATCGCCCAGATGCTCGACCGGCCCTCGCTGCGGGCCGCCCGCAGCCAGCTGGCGACGTCCCTGGCGCTGTTCGTGCTGGCCGACCTGCTGATGGTGCACACGCTGTACCACCTGACCATCGCCGACCGCGGGCTGCTCTCGCTGTCCCAGACGGTGAGCTTCTTCGCCCTGCTCTTCTGCATCGCCCTGGGCACCGGCGTCTCGCTGCTGATGATGTCCGTCGCCCGTGCGGCCGGACGGCGGGTGGCCGGCCTGGTCTTCGCCTCGCAGTGCGCCGCCTCGACGTCCGGGGCGCTGGCGGCGATCACCACCGGACCCCACCTGCTGCAGTACCTCG
The DNA here is from genome assembly GCF_947486615.1 of uncultured Modestobacter sp. Classification (GTDB taxonomy): domain Bacteria; phylum Actinomycetota; class Actinomycetes; order Mycobacteriales; family Geodermatophilaceae; genus Modestobacter. The sequence continues at coordinate 78,667 of NZ_CANKUD010000005.1, read as the reverse complement.
CCTGCGGGCTCAGCGTGCTGGGCCTGGGGCTGGTCACCGTCGCCTGCCTCGCCGACCGGCCGGTCGCCACCTCTCCCCGCGAGCTGCAGGAGCCCACCGCCTCCACCCTCGGCTCGCTGCTGCCGCACGCCACCGCCGCGGTCGGTGGCGTGCTGCTGCTGCTCAGCGTGCCACTGACCGGCAAGCTGACCATCTTCGGCGCCAGCCTCGGCATGGTCGGCCTGGGCCTGCTGTTCGTGCACCAGACCGTCAGCTGGCGCACCCAGCTGCGGCTGACCGCCGACCTGCAGCGCGGCGAGGCGTGGTTCCGGGCCCTGGTGCGCAGCAACGCCGACTCGGTGCTGATCCTCGACGACAAGCTGGACGTCCTCTGGGTCTCCCCCGCGATCACCGACCTGCTCGGCCTGGACCCGCAGGAGATCGTCGGCGGGCCGCTCACCACCGCCGTCCACCCGGACGACGTCCCCGGGCTGGTCGCCGCGCTGAGCAGCTCCAGCGCCGACGTCACCGAGACCAAGACCCGCACCGCCCGGGTGCAGCACGAGGACGGCCGCTGGCGGCTGATCCAGGCCCAGGTGCGTGACCTGCGCAGCGATCCCGACGTGGGCGCGCTGGTGCTGTACTGCCGGGACGTCAGCCGGGACGAGCCCGGCCCGGCCGAGGCCGACCTGACCTTCAGCACCATCGACCCGGCCACCGGCCTGCCCAACCGCTCCGCGCTCACCCAGCGGCTCGCCGCGGCCCTGCGGGCGCCGCGTGCCCGCGCGACGTCGCTGGTCGTGCTCGGCGTCGACGGGCTGCCCACCGGTGAGGACGTCGCCGTGCTGCGCGAGCTCACCACCCGCTTCTCCCGCGTGCTGCGCGGCGACGACTGGCTGGCCCGCGCCGGGTCGGGCGACTTCGCCGTCCTGGTCGACGGCACCATCGCCGACGCCGAGGTGGTCGCCGGGCGGCTGGTCGCCGCCGTCGAGCCGGTCGCCACCGCCGCCGGCACGCTCCGGCTCACCGCGGCCGCCGGCGTCACCCAGCTGCCCGCGGACGTCGACCCCGGTGAGGCGCTGCGCTGGGGCGACCTGGCGCTGCGCAGTGCCCGGGCGGCCGGGCCCGGCCGGGTGCGCCGGCACTCCGACGCGCTGCGGATCAGCCAGGACCGCGAGGAGCAGCTGCGCACCGACCTGGACCGGGCGCTCGCCGACGGCCAGCTGCGGCTGGTCTACCAGCCCGTCGTCGACCTGGCCCTGCACCGCACCACCTCGGTCGAGGCGCTGCTGCGCTGGCGGCACCCCGTCTACGGGGAGGTCTCGCCGGCGGAGTTCGTGCCGCTGGCCGAGGAGTCGGCGCTGATCACCGAGCTGGGCCGCTGGGTGCTGGCCGAGGCCACCGCCACGATCGCCGCCCTACCGCACGCCGAGCTGGGCGTGGCGGTCAACGTCTCGGCCCGGCACGTGCGCAGCGGTGAGCTGGTCTCCGACGTCCTGGCCGCGCTGGAGTCCAGCGGGCTGTGCGCCTCCCGGCTGGTCCTGGAGATCACCGAGTCCGTGCTGCTGGACGACGACCACGTGACCGACGACCTCGCGGCGCTGCGCCGGATGGGCGTGCGGATCGCCGTCGACGACTTCGGCACCGGCTGGTCGTCGCTGGCCTACCTGGTCGGCCTGCCGATCGACGTGCTGAAGATGGACCGCCAGTTCCTCGCCGACGTGGAGACCGACCCGCAGCGGCGGGCGCTGTGCGCCTCGGTGCTGCACCTGGGCACCAGCCTCGGCCTGGCCGTGGTCGTCGAGGGCGTGGAGACCCAGGCCGAGCTGCAGCTGCTGCGCGACATGGGCCACCGCTACATCCAGGGCTACCTGCTGGCCCGCCCGCTCGACGCCGCCGTGCTCACCACCCAGCTGCCCGGCCTTCCCGGCGCCACCACCGCCGGACTGCCCACCCCCCGGCGGGACGACGGCGACGGGGCGCCGTCGTGAGCGACCCGGCGAGGCCTCCGCGCACCCTCCGCCGCACCGTCCGTTCCCCGCTGCTGCTGACCCTGCTGGTCGTCCTCGCCGGCATCGCGGTGACCGTGCCGCTCAGCCTGGCCGATGAGCTCCCCCAGTGGGACGACCTGGTGCTCGCCGCCGCGGGGCTGTGGGCCGCGGTGCAGGGCAGGCGGCTGACCCGCCGGCTGCGCAGCCGCGACCGGCTGCCGTGGCTGGTGCTCAGCGGCAGCGCACTGCTGTTCGGCCTCGCCGGGCTGCTCAGCGGGTTCGGCGTCGGCAGCGACCTCCGCCCGGTCGGCCTCGGTGAGTGCCTGGTGCTCGTCGCCGCGCTCGGCCCCACGGTGAGCGCCGCGCTGATCGGCGGACGGGTCCGCGGCACCCGCTGGCCGGTCCTGGTGGTCGACGGCGCGATGGTGACCGTCGCCCTGGTGATCGTCGCCGACGTGCTGGTGCTGTCCCCCGCGCTCGCCCCCGGCGCGATCAGCCCCGGGCTGAAGCCCCTGGTGCTGGCCTACGGCATCTACCCGGCGGTCGCCGTCGGCCTGGTCGGCGCGCTGTGCACCGTCTCCGCGGCCGGGGTCCGCCGCCCGGCCACCGCCGTGATCGTGATGACCGGCCTGCTCGGCGTCGCGTCCAGCTGCCTCGCCATGCAGATCGTGCGGCCCGGCGGGCTGTGGACCACGGCCGGCGACGTCGTCACCGCCGGCGCCCTGGTGGTCGGCGTCCGGGCCGTGCAGCTGGCCGCCGCCGCGGGCGCGGCGCACGCCAGCAACGCCCCGGTGGTCAACACCGCCGGGGTGGCCGTCGACGTACTGGCGCTGGGCGGCGTCCCGGTCACGCTGGTCCTGGCCCTGCTGCTGGACCTGCCCATCGGCACCGGGGAGATCTCCTGCACCGCCGCGCTGATCGGGCTGCTCCTGCTGCGGCTGGTGCTGCGCATCCGGGACAGCGGCCGCATCCAGGCCGACCTCGTGCGCAGCGAGGAGGACTTCCGCGGTCTGGTCGAGGCCAGCTCCGACGGCGTGGCGATCATCGACGGCGACCTGCGGCTGGAGTTCACCTCCCCGGCCGCCCGCACCCTGCTCGGCCTGGTCCCCGGCGGCGACCGGCACCCGGTGCTGCTGGACCTGCTGACCGAGGAGGACCGCGAGCGGGTCCGGCAGGAGCTCACCGGCACCGCCGGGCCGGCCACCCAGGCCCTGCACCTGCGCGTCCCGGTGCCCGGCGCCGAGCCGCGGGAGCTGGAGGTCACCCACCACGAGCGGCCCGGCAGCGGCCGGCGGGTGCTGCACCTGCGCGACGCCACCACCCGCCGGCGGCGCGAGCGCGAGCTGGAGCGGATGGCCTTCACCGACCACCTGACCCGGCTGCCGAACCGGGCGATGCTCTTCCGCGAGCTGGCCGCGCCGGCTCCCGGCGACCGGTCCCTGCTGGTGCTGGACCTGGACGGCTTCAAGGCCGTCAACGACTCCGCCGGCCACGAGTCCGGCGACCTCCTGCTCGTCGAGGTGGCCCGGCGGCTGAGCGGCCTGGTGCGCGCCGACGACCTGGTCGCCCGGCTCGGCGGCGACGAGTTCGCCGTCCTGCTGGCCGGCGCCGAGGACGCCGCCACCGAGGCCGCCCAGCGGGTGGTGGACGTGCTCGCCCGGCCCTACCGGGTCGGCGACCGCACCTTCGGCGTCGGCGCGAGCGTGGGCCTGTGCCGGGTGCACCCCGGCGGCGGGCAGCTCGCCTTCCGCCAGGCCGACACCGCCCTGCGGGCCGCGAAGGAGGCCGGCAAGGGCTGCTGGCGGGTGCACACCGAGGACCGGGTGGCCCGGGCCGCGGCCACCAGCTCCATCGCCGACGCCCTGGCCGACGGGGACGTCCAGCTCCGCTTCGACACCATCGCCAACGGCGACTCCGGCATCCTGTCCGCCCTGCACGCCCAGCCCGTCTGGGTGCACCCCGAGCTCGGCGTGCTGCCCGCCGCCGAGCTGTGGGCCGCCGCCGAACGACAGGGCCAGACCGCGGCCCTGCAGCGGTGGCTGATCTCCCGCGCCTGCGCCGACGTGGCCGCACTCGACGACCAGCTGCTGGTCGCCGTCGACCTGCCCGCCGGGCTGGTGCACGCCGACGAGCTGCCCGGCGAGGTGGCCGCCGCGCTGGCGGCCGCCGAGCTCGCGCCGCCCCGGCTCACCCTCTTCGTCACCGAGGAGGTGCTGCAGACCTCCTCGGCCGCCCTCATCCCGGCGCTGCACACCGTCCACCGGACCGGCGTCCGGATCGGGCTGGACGACTACGGCATGGGGTCCACGCTGTGGTCCCAGCTGGCCCGGCTGCCGCTGGAGGTGGTCATGGTCGACGTGCGCACCCTGTCCGCCGGCGGCGACCGAGACCGGACGCTGGAGCTGCTCGGCGCGATCGGCCGCAGCGCCCGCGGCTTCGAGGTCTCCACCGTGGCCAAGGAGATCGCCTCCCCGCAGCTGCTGCACGAGCTGCGGGTGCAGGGCGTGGTCGCCGTCGCGGGCCCCGTGCTGCCCAGCGGGCTCACCGCCGCCCAGGCCGCCGCCCTGCTGCGGCACCCGTCCTCGGCGGTGGTGGCCCCGCTGCCGGCGCCCCGGCCGCGCGCCGAGGTGTCGTGACCGGGCACCCGTGAGCCCCGATACTGGCGCGGTGCGCACCCCGGCCCTGCACTTCCTCGGACACTCCACGGTCCGGGTCGAGCTGGCCGGGCGCACCGTGCTCACCGACCCGCTGCTGACCCCCCGGCTCGGCCCGCTGCGCCGGGCGGTGGCACCGCTGCCCGCGTCGTCCTGGTCCGGGGTCGACCTGGTGGTGGTCTCGCACCTGCACAACGACCACCTGCACCTGCCGTCGCTGCGGCTGCTGGGCCGCGGCACGCCGATCGTCGTGCCGCGCGGTGCCGGGCGCTGGCTCACCCGGCACGGGTTCACCGACGTCACCGAGCTCGGCCCGGGTGAGGGCCTCCGCGACGGCGGGCTCACCGTCACCGCAACCTCCGCCGACCACGCCGCGCACCGCTGGGGCCCCCGGTTCACCCACGGGCCGCACGCCCCCGCGGTCGGCCACCTGCTCCACGGGGACGGCGTCACCGTCTACGCCGCCGGCGACACCGACCTCTTCCCCGCCATGACCGAGCTCGGGGACGACGGCATCGACATCGCCCTGCTGCCGGTGTGGGGCTGGGGCCCCTCGCTCGGCCCCGGGCACCTCGACCCGGCCGGGGCCGCGGAGGCCGTGCAGCTGCTCCGCCCGCGCGTCGCCGTCCCGGTGCACTGGGGCACCTACGCCGTCACCGGCCTCACCTCGCTGCCCTCCCCCTACCGCGCCCGGATGCGGTCGCTGCTGGTCGAGCCACCGCGCCGGTTCGCCGCCGCCGTCGCCGCGGCCGCCACCGTGGGTGGCGCCCGGACCCAGGTGCTGCTCACCGCCCCGGGATCCCCCGTCGCTCTCCCGCGGGTCCAGGACCCCCGGTGAGCGTCACCTCGCTGGCCGTCAGCTGGACCGACGGCAGCTCGCTGGGCTACCCCGTCGTCTTCGGCGGGGTGCTGCTGGGCTCGGTCGTGCCCGTCGTGCCCACCGGTGCGGTCGTCGGCGCCGCCGCGGCGGTCGCCGTCACCACCGACGCGATGTCGCTGCCGGTGGTGCTGCTGCTGGCCACCCTCGGCGCCTTCACCGGCGACGTCATCACCTTCGCGATCTGCCGATCCGGTGGGCCGACCGCCGTCCGCTGGGTCGCCCGCGGTCAGCACGCCGACCGGATCGCGGAGGTGCGGGAGCAGTTCCGCCGGCACGGCTGGCAGATCGTCGTCGTCGGGCGGCTGCTGCCCGCCGGACGCATCCCGGTGCTGCTCGCCGCCGGCGCCCTGGCCTACCCGTGGCGCCGGCTGCTGCCGGCCTCCCTCGCCGCCGGCGCCGTCTGGGCGGGCGCCTACGCGCTGCTCGGCGTGGTCAGCGGCGGCATCTTCGACTCCCCGCTGATCGCCACCCTGATCGCCACCCTGCTGGTGCTGCTGGTCGGCCTGGTGCTCAACCTGGTCTCCGCGCACCGCCGCCGCGGGGCCGCCGACGTCCCTGCACCCGACAACGACGCGCTTTCTCGCGCGAAAGCGCGGGAGGACGGCGCTGCGCAGCGGTGCGAGCAGCCGTGACCGGGACGACGCCCCCGGGCCGGGTGCTGCGCGGCGGGCGCACGCTCGCCCGGTTGCTGCTCATCTGGGCCGCCGTCACCGGCGCGCTCATCGCGCTGGACGGCTGGCTCACCGGCTTCGCGCTGCGCTCCTGGTGGCAGCCGCCGGTCGCCGCGCTGCTGCTCGGCGTGCTGGTCACGGTGGTGTGGCCGCTGGTGCTGCGGATCGCCCTGCCGGTGGCGCTGTTCACCTTCGGCCTGGGCAGCTTCCTGCTGCTGGGCGCCGGGGTGCTCGCCGTCTTCTACGCCATCCCCGGGGTGGAGGTGCACTCCTTCCGGACCAGCGTCGTCGTGGCCGTCGCGATGGCCGGGGTCGCCGGGGTGATCAGCAGCGTCCTGGCGGTCAACGAGGACGAGGTGTTCTTCCGGCGGGCCCGCCGCCGCGGCCGGCGCGCCGCCGACACCGGCGAGTGCCCGCCCGGCGTGCTGTTCCTGCAGATCGACGGGCTCGGCCACGACGTCGCGCGACGGGCGGTGCGCGACGGGTCGATGCCCACCCTGGCCGGCTGGCTGCGGGCCGGCACCCACGAGCTGCGCTCCTGGCACACCGACTGGAGCTCGCAGACCGGCGCGAGCGTCGTCGGCATCCTGCACGGCTCCAACGACGACGTGCTGGGCTTCCGCTGGTACGAGAAGGACCGCGACCGGGTCGTCGCCGTCTCCCACCCGCAGGACGCCGCCGAGGTCGAGCGGCGGCACTCCGACGGCCGGGGCCTGCTGGCCGGGGACGGCGCCGGTCGCGGAAACCTGTTCACCGGCGACGCCCCGCACGTCTCGCTCACCATGAGCTCGCTGGCCGTCGTGGCCCGCGGCTCGCGCCGGGAGCGCCGGCACCACGACCGGATCGGCGCCGGCTACTACGCCTACTTCGCCAACCCGGTGAACGCGCTGCGCACCCTCGGCGTCTCCCTCGTCGACGTCTACCGGGAGCTGGTCGCCGCCGCCCGGCAGCGCCGGGCCGACGTGCGGCCGCGGGTCGACCGCGGCGGCATCTACCCGCTCGCCCGGCCCGGGACGACGGTGATCGCCCGGGACGTCGTGGTCAACGCCCTGCTCGAGGACATGATGGCCGGCCGGCCGGCGGTCTACGCCGACTTCCTCGGTTACGACGAGGTCGCCCACCACTCCGGCATCGAGCGGTTCGACACCCTCGAGGTGCTGCGCAGCATCGACCAGCAGGTCGGCCGGCTGTGGCGGGCCGCCCAGCTCGCCCCCCGCCGCTACCACCTGGTGTGCCTGTCCGACCACGGCCAGACCCAGGGCCGGACGTTCGCCGACCGGTTCGGGGAGACCGTCGAGCAGCTGGTCGGCCGGCTCTGCGGCGGGCCCGTCACCCCCGCCCGCCGCCGGTGGTTCGGTCTGCGGACGGCGCCCGCCCAGGACAGCCGCCGTCCGGCCGAGACCTGGCAGGTCACCTCCGCCCTCGCCGAGGGCGGCGGGGTGATCGCCCGGCGGCTGCGCGACCGGGTCGCCCGGGCCGAGCCCGCCGAGCCGTCCGGCCCGGCCGGCGAGCACGGCGCGGTCACCCGGGTGGCCCCCGGCGTGGTGGTCACCGTCTCCGGTCACATGGCGCACGTCTCCTTCCCCGAGCTCGCCGGCCGGGTGCCGTTGGAGACCATCGAGCGCCGCTGGCCGCACCTGCTGCCCGCCCTCGTCGACCACGACGGCGTCGGCTTCCTGCTGGTGCACTCCGAGGAGTTCGGCCCGGTGGTGCTCGGCCGTGACGGCCTGCACCGGCTGCGCACCGGCGTGGTCATCGGCACCGACCCGCTGACCGCCTACGGCGAGCACGCCGCCGCGCTGGTCGCCCGGGCATCGACGTTCGCGCACTGCCCCGACGTCGTCATCAACAGCCGGTACGACCCGGAGACCGACGAGGCCTCCCCCTTCGAGCCGCACGTCGGCTCGCACGGCGGCCTCGGCGGGCCGCAGCAGCACGGCTTCCTGGTGCACCCCCGCGCCTTCGCCGACCCCGGCGAGATCGTCGGCGCCGAGCACCTGCACCGGGTGCTGCGCGGCTGGCTGCGCGACCTCGGTCACCCCGACCCCGCCCCGGACCGCCCGCCGCCGTCCTCACCGCCCCCGCCTGACCCGTCCTTCCTCCGCCAAAATGGCCATTTTGGCGGAGGAAGGACGGCGGCCCATGCGGTCCCGCGGACGTCGTCCGGCGGCTTGCCGACCTCCACGGCTGCCCTCACCCTGAGTGCGAGGCAGGTGAAGTTCGTGTGAACGCCGCCTCGTCGACGTGCCGGAGGTGGGTGGAGTGCTCGACAGTGGGCTGATGCGACCTGACGCCCGCGCCTGGTTCGAGCACCGCACCACGTCGGCCACCTCCCTGGCCGAGATCGACGTCGACGCCCTGCTCCAGGCCAAGCGCCGGGGCGGGCACCGGATCAGCGTCGTCCTGCCCGCCCGCAACGAGGAGACGACCGTCGGCGTCCTCGTCCGGGACCTGGTCGACCGCTGGGTCGAGGGCGTACCCCTGATCGACGAGCTCGTCGTGATCGACTCGAACTCCACCGACTCGACCGCGGACGTCGCCCGGGCCGCCGGCGCCGACGTCGTCGCCGCCGGCGACGTGCTGCCCATGCACGGCGACCGCCCCGGCAAGGGCGAGGCGCTGTGGAAGTCGCTGGCCGCCACCACCGGCGACCTCGTCGTCTTCATGGACTCCGACCTGCTCGGCGACGTCAGCCACTACGTGCCCGGGCTGCTCACCCCGCTGCTCACCGATCCGCGGGTCGACTACGTCAAGGGCTGCTACACCCGCCCGCTCACCGTCGACGGCGAGCACCGCCCGGCCGGCGGCGGCCGGGTCACCGAGCTGACCGCCCGCCCGATGCTCAACGCGCTGTGGCCCGAGCTCGCCGGCTTCGTCCAGCCGCTGGGCGGCGAGTACGCCGGCCGCCGCTCCGCACTGGAGCAGGTGCCCTTCGTCTCCGGCTACGGCGTCGAGGTCGGGCTGCTGGTCGACCTGCTGCAGGTGTGCGGGCTCAACGGGCTCGCCCAGGTCGACCTCGGCACCCGCAAGCACTCCCACCAGACCGACGAGGCGCTGGGCAAGATGGCCGGCCAGATCGTCTCCACGGTGCTGGCCCGGGCCGAGCGCGGGCGCCCCGGGCACCGCCGCCTGGAGCCCGGCGGGCTGCTCACCCAGTTCGCCCACGACGGCAGCGGGTTCGTGCCCACCAGCCACACCGTCGCCGTCGACGAGCGCCCGCCGATGAGCGCGGTGGACGAGTACACCCTCCTGCGCGAGGGCGTCGTCGGCTGATCCCGGCGGGAGCATCGCAGGGAGCGCCAGCGACCGAGGAGCGGACCGTCGGGGTCAGCCGACCCGTGTGGTCGTCGGCTGGGGAAGGACCCCGCTGCCCCCCACCGCTCGCACGCTCGCGGCGGGCCCCTGCAGCGGGGCCGCGATCGTCAGGCCAGCGGGGTGTCGTCCAGCGCCGCGACGAGGTCGCTCGGGGTGTCGTAGAGACCGACCGCCCCGGCGTCCCGGAGCTCGTCGTCCCCGAAGCCACCGGAGCGGACGACGATCGCCGGCATCCCGGCGTTCTTCGCGGCCTCGACGTCCCAGACCGAGTCACCGACGAGCACGCTCGCCGAGTCGGCCGGCACCCCGAGCTTCTCCAGCGCCACGGAGAGCAGGTCCGGCGCCGGCTTGGACGCCTCGACGTCCTCGCTGGAGGTGACGGCGTCGGCGATGCCGCGGGCGTCGAGCAGGTCGATGAAGGCGTCGACGTGCTGCGGCTTGCCCGAGCTGGCCAGCACCAGCCGGTGGCCGCGCTCCTTGACCGCCAGCAGCAGGTCGCGAGCGCCGGGCAGCGGGGAGATCTCCGGCAGCAGCAGGTCGAACTCCTCGACCCAGCGGTCCCGCGCGGCGTCACCGATCCGCGCCTCGACGTCGTCGCCACCGAGGGCGCCGACCAGCTGGTCACCGCCCATGCCGATGAGCCGGTGGATGCGCCAGACGGGGAAGGTCTCCCCGCAGGAGCGCAGCGCCCGGTACCAGGCCAGGGCGTGCTGGTAGTTGGTGTCGACCAGGGTGCCGTCGACGTCCAGGACGGCGATCGTGGGTTCAGCCATGCCGGTGGGCTGCCCACCCGATCCGCCGCTCACTCCTCACGAGCGGCCATGTTGGCCAACATGGCCGCTCGTGAGGGTCAGTGCTGGTGCTCGAGGACGCCGCGGATGACGGTGCCGTCGCGCTGGTCCTGGTAGCCCTGGTTGACCTCGTCGAGGGTGTACCGCTTGGTGATCAGCTCGGCGACCTGCAGCTTGCCGTCCTCGTAGAGCCGAAGCAGCTTCGGGATGTCCCGGTAGGCGTTGCACATGCCGTACAGCGCGCCCTGCACCCGCTGCTCGTAGACGGTGGTGATGTTGCCCGGCAGCGCGACCGTGGTCTCCATCGTGTGGTCGGCCAGGCCGGTGAGCACCAGCGTGCCGCCCTTGCCCAGGCAGCGGTAGGCGCCGCCGGTGATCTCCGGGCTGGTGGTGCCGGTGGCCAGCACGACGACGTCGGCCCCGGTGCCGCGGGACAGCTCGCGGGCCAGCCCGGCCGCCTCGTCGGTGCCCGCCACGGCGTGGGTGGCGCCCAGCGTGCGGGCGAACTCGCGGCGGAACTCCACCGGGTCGACGGCGACGACGGACGCCGCCCCGGCCATCGCCGCGCCCTGGACGGCGTTGCAGCCGACGCCGCCGGTGCCGACCACGACCACGACGTCGCCCGGGCGCACCGGGCCGGCGTTGACCGCCGATCCCCAGCCGGTGGGCACGCTGCAGGCCATCAGCGCAGCGACGTCCAGCGGCAGGTGCGGCTCGATCTTCACGCAGGAGTGCTCGGAGAGCACCGTGTGCCGGGCGAAGGCGCCGACCATGCAGAACCCGCCGGCCTCCTCGCCGTCCAGCCGGAAGGGCCAGGTGCCGTCGGGCAGCTGGCCGGTGCCGATCGTGGCGCCCAGGTCGCAGAGGTTGGACCGCCCGGTGGCGCACCAGCGGCAGTGCCCGCAGGCGGGCAGGAACGAGGTGACGACGTGGTCGCCGGGCCGGACCCCGGTCACCCCGGCCCCCACCGCCTGGACGACGCCGGCGCCCTCGTGGCCGCCGACGATCGGGTACCGCTGGCTCTCGAACCGCAGGTGCTCGTCGGAGTGGCACAGCCCGGCGTAGGCCATCTCCACCAGCACCTGGCCCGGCCCGGGGTCGACGAGCTCCAGCTCCGCGACCTCCCAGTCGCCGGGACCTCGCAGCACAGCACCGTGCGTCCTCATCCACCGTCTCCCTGCCTCGAGCGTGACCCAGCCCACGTTAGGCGGTGCGCACGCCGGGGTGGCACCCGGTGCCAGAGCGGCGGGCGCCGCGGTGCGGCACGATCGTCGGTCATGAGCCGTACCGACGCCGCCGGCCATCCCGAGACGTCGGGCTGCCCGGGGTGCGGCGCGGTGCTCGCCGTCGTCCCGGGCCTGGCGACCGACCACCCCGGCGCCTCACCCAGCTGCGCCGGGCTGTTCCGGGTGACCGTCCGCGGGCTCCGCGAGGAGGCCGCCCAGGACCTGCGGGCCGCGGCCCTGCTGCGGCTGGCCACCGACGCCTACGACGCCCAGCACCTGCTCAGCGGTACGCCCGCCGCCGCGCCGGTGCGGCTGTGCCTGGAGCTGGAGCGGGCCCACGACCCGCGGCCGGCCGCGGCACCGGACGGCCGGGTGGACCAGGCCGCGCCGCGGTCGCTCACCCCACCGGCGCACTGGACGACGACCGTCGCCGACCTGGCCGCCGACCTCGACGTGGTCGACCTGCCCGCGCTGGTGCACGCCTGGGCCGACGCGGTCTGGCACGACTGGGCCCCTGCCCACCGCGAGCTCCGTGCCGCCGCCGACGGCGCGCTGACCAGCTGACATGCGCAGGCGCGCAACCAGTGGGTCATAGGGTTGCCGCTGTGAGTGAGGCCACGGGGGGCCGACGGGAGCGCCGCAAGGCGCAGACCCGGGCCGAGGTACGAGAGACCGCACAGCGACTGTTCGCCGAGCGTGGGTTCGACGCGGTCACCATCGCCGACGTCGCCGCGGCCGCCGACGTCGCGGTGCAGACGGTGTTCAACCACTTCGAGACCAAGGAGGCGCTGTTCTTCGACGGCCGCACCCCCTGGGTCGAGGGGGTCGCCGCCGCCGTGGCCGCCCGCCCGGCGGGCACCGGTCCGCTCAGCGCGCTGTGCAGCTACCTCGAGACCGACCTGTCCGCCCTGCTGGAGCAGGAGGCCCGCCCGGAGAACCGCAGCTACCTGGAGGCGCTGGCCTCCTCGGCCAGCCTGCAGGCCCGGGAGCGGACGCTGGTGGAGCAGGCCGGTGAGCTGGTCGCCGGCGCGCTGGTCGGCGCGATCGCCCCCGGTGACCCGGCCCCCTCCCCCGCCGTCCAGGTGGTGAGCCGGCTGGCCGCGGACCTGTTCCTGATCACCGGCCGGGTGCTGGTGCTCGACCACCGCCGCCGGGTGCTGGACGGCGCCCCGGCGCAGCACCGCCGTCCGGTCACCCCCGCCGACGCCCTCACCGTGCTGGAGGACGGCGTCCGCGAGCTGGCCCGCCGGCTGGACGTGCCGGTCGACTGACCCCCGGTCGGCAGGTCAGCGACCGCCGGCGGCCGGGTCCGGCTCGGCGAGCGGCAGGAGGACGTCGGCGACCAGCTGCTCCACCTGCGGCGCCGTCATCGGCGCGGTGCCGAAGGCGGTGTAGCGCTGCCACCAGAGGGCCTGCAGCACCGACCCGAGCAGCGCGACCCGCTCGTGCGACAGCTCGTGGCCGCGGGCGGCCTCCCGGGCGGCGAGCTCGCGCACCGCGCCGGCCAGCGGGCGCACCAGGGCGTCCTCCAGCCCGGCCCGCAGCTCGTCGTCGTGCCGGGCGGCCCCGACCAGGCTGGCCGCGGCCCGCTCGGCGCGGTCCAGCGGACGGGTCCAGCGGACCAGCAGGGCGCAGAGGTCGGCGCGCAGCGAGCCGCCGTCCGCGGGCACCTCGACCAGCGGCGCGGTGCTCAGCGCGTGCCGGGCGAGCGCGGCCATGGTGGGCCAGCGACGGTAGATGCCGGCCTTGCCCGCCCGCGCGCGAGCGGCGACCCGGTCGCTGTTGAGCCGACCCCACCCCTCATCGGCGAGGATGTCCACGGCCACGGACACCAGTTGCTCGGACAGTTCCGAGGACAGGGGACGCCCCGGAGGGCGAGCGCCGGCAGGGCGCTGGGGGAGCTCGGTGGTCGTCACCGTGCAATCGTGCCCAAGAAAGTGGAGTGACCACAACAACCGCGCGCGTGCACATGCAGATCACAGCCGCCGGGCAAGGCCCAGGGGCTGCTCAGGCGGAGGCGGCGGGCTCGATGTGCACCTGCAGGCTGGCGCCATCGTCGCCGGTCCACCCCTTCTCCGCGGCCTGGGTCACCATGCCGTCGAAGCGCTCCGCCCAGTCCGCGGCGGTCGCCTGCGGCTGGGCGGCGGCACGCAGGGCGGCGACGTCCACGAAGCCGGTGTCCCCGTCGGCGAGCCGCCCCATCCCCGCGGCGCGCAACGCCCCGTCGACGTCCTCGTCGGTCATCGCCCCCACGGCCAGGTGCAGCCGGGTCAGGTCGTCCACGTCGGCCACCCGCACCTCCGGCACCTCGTCGGCGCCGCTGATCACCTCGACGATCACGTCGTCCTCCTCGCTGCTCACCCGACCGGTACGCCGTCCGCGCCGTGCCGGAGACCGGCAGCGCGACCCGTGGCGAACCTACCGACGCCGGGCACCCGCCGCCCGGTCAGCGCTCAGGCCGCGCCCCGCAGCTCCACCCGCAGGTGCGCCAGCAGCTCGGTGCGGTCGGCCGCACCGAGCCGCTGGCGCATCCGCGCGACGTGGTGCTCGACGGTCTTGGCCGAGATGAACAGCCTGCTGCCGATCTCCCGGTACGTCACCCCGGCGACGACCAGCTCCGCCACCTCGCGCTCGCGCGCGCTCAGCCGACCACTCGGCACCGGCTCGGCGGCCGGCGCCGGCGGCTGAGCCGGTTCCGGCGGGCCGGACAGCGTGCGCGCACACTGCAGCAGCGCCCCCCGGTCGGCTGCCTCCCGCGCCCGGGCCGCCGCGTGCCCGGCCAGCCGGGAGCCCTCCCAGGTCCAGCCCGCGGCCCCGAGCGCGTCCGCCGCGGCCACCACCTGCGCCGTGGTCGCGGTGCCGTGCAGCACCGCCAGCCAGGTGTGCCCCGCACCGGCCAGCACCCCGGCCACCGGGCTCGTCCGGGCCGCCGCGACCAGCGCGGCGGCGTGCGGCTCCAGGTCACCCGGCCGCTCGGCGAGGATCGCCGCCTGCACACCCGACCAGTGCCAGCCCGCCGACCACACCGCCGGCTCGCCCAGTGCGCCCAGCAGCTCGGCGCCCTGGCGGCGCAGGTCGTCCACCACGTCCAGCCGGCGCAGCCGGGCACCGGCGGCGATGAGCTCTCCGGCGGGGAGCAGGGTCAGCAGGTCCACCGGGTACCGCACCCAGGCCTCGCGCGCCGGCTCCCAGGCGGCCAGCTGCCCGGCCAGGTCGCCCCGCCGTCGGGCGAGACCGAGGTGCAGCGTGCGGCGGAACAGCTCGTCGCGCGGCTCCAGCGGGGTGCCCTCCCCGAGCACCCCGGCGGCCCGCTCGACGGCGTACAGCCCCTGCTCCGCCTCGCCCAGCCGCCCCGCGACCATCGCCGTCCAGGCGGCCAGCAGACCGTGCCGCGGCTGAGCCAGCCGCCCTCCCGTGCCGGACCGGTCGGCCCGGCGCAGGACGGCCGCGGCGTGGGTGGCGTCACCGATCGACAACGCCAGGACGGCGGCCACGCCGGCCGGGGTGTCGGCCAGCAACGTCGTCCGGCCGACCGGCTCGACCAGCGCCGCCGCCTGGGCCAGCGTGGTCAGCGCCCTGGCCACCGGGGCGTTCCCGTCGAGGGACTGAAGCACGGCGACGGCGACCAGCCGTTCGGCCGCGGCCTGCGCCTCCGGGGGGTGCTCCGGTGCGCCGGAGGCCACCAGCTCCTCCGCCTCGGACCGCCGACCGGCCAGCAGGAGCTGCAGCGCCGCCGCACCCGCCCGGTCCGCTCCGGCCCGGCGGAACAGTCCGGCGCTGCGCAGCGGCAGTCCGCGACCGGCCAGCAGGACGCCGCTCACCCCCGCGGCCCGGCGGACGGCGTGCTCGTCCGTCCCGTCCCGGGACCGGCGGGTGACGTCGTCGGCCCAGCGCAGCGCCTCCGCGACGTCGCCGGTCAGCGCCGCGGCCTCCGCCTGCAGTGCGGCCACGTCGGCCGCGTCGGCGCCGACCGCCGCGGCCTCGCCGAGCAGCCGTCGGGCCTCCGCCGGGTCGTCGGTCAGCACGGCGGCGGCCTCGGCGGTGAGCAGCCCCGCGGCCAGGCGGTCGGGGCTCCGGTCGCCGGCCAGCAGCCGCGCCACCGGCAGCGCGAGCCCGCCCCGGTCGTCCAGCAGGCGCAGCAGGCGGCGGCGCAGCTCGGTGGTGAGGCCGCCCGGGCAGGTGACCAGCAGGGCAGCGCGCACCGGGCCGGGCAGCGCACCGTCCGGGCCGACCAGCCCGCTGGCGCGGGCACGATCCAGGTCGGCCCGCAGCACGGCCCCATCGGCGAACAGCAGCTCGGCCAGCAGCTCGACGTCCCACGGCGCACCCGCGGCGACGGCCTGCAGCACCCGGGCGACCGGCTCGTCGAGCCCCGCGACCAGCTGGCCGACCGCGGCCCGGACGGCGTCCGGCACCGTCTCGCCGTCCGGCGGCACGCCACCCCGGTGCGGGAGCGGTCCACTGCGGGAGACCACGCCCCGGTGCGGTGCCCGGACCGCGCGCGGGGCCGGCCCGAGCGAGGCCACCACGTTGCCGTGCCGGCTGCCCGCCCCGCCCGCCAGCGCGGCGACGTGCCGGGCGACGAGCACCGGCAGCCCACCGGTGGCGTCGAGGACGGCGTCCACCAGATGCTCGGGCGCCCGCCCCAGCTCGGCAGCCAGCCAGCGGGCGACCTCTCCCCGCGGCAGGTGCCCCAGCCGGACGACGCGGCGGGCGCCGGACAGGCCGGCGAGGAGCCGGGCCAGCCCGGGCCCGGCCGGACCAGGCCGGTGGGCCACCAGGGTGCACGTCCCGGATGCGGCCGCGCACGCCACCAACCCCGCCACCGCACCCGGGGCCAGCCGGTCGGCGTCGTCGACCACGAGCACGGTCCGGCTGCCGCCGCCGACCGGTGACCCCGCACCGGTCAGCACCCGGCGACCGGAGTTCCCCAGCAGCTCGGCGACCTGCTCCAGCAGCCAGGTCTTCCCGCTGCCCCCCGGCCCGACGACCTCGACCACCGGCGGCAGCGCGTCGGCCGCGGCGGCGGACAGCAACCGTCCGGCCGCCGGCCCACCGACCAGCCGGCCGGGGACCTCTCGCACCGGAGCCCTCACGCTGCGCCGCCCGAGGCCGGGACGACGGTCGACGCCGCAGCCTGCCTCGGCTCCCCCGGCCCGACGGCCCCGCGGCCCGCTCGTCGGCCTCCTCGGCGCCCCGGCCGCGCCTCGTCGGACGGCGCCACCGCCTCGGGCCGGGGCCGTTCGGCCGCCGCGGCGGCCAGCAGCGCCGCGCCGCGCGCCGCGACCGTCCGGGGGTCGGCAGGCACCACGGGCACCACATCGGCGGCCTCGCTCACCACCTCCACGGCGCCGGGCAGCCCGGCTCCCCACCCGGTGAGGACCACCGCGGTGTGCCCCTCGCGGCGAGCGGCCCGCACCTCCGGCAGCCCGCCGAGCACGGCGGCCAGCGGGCCGGCCAGCGCATCGGCCCACTCGCTGCGCAGCAGCCGCACCCGGTCCGCCCCCACGGCCAGCCCTGCGGCCGGGCTCGTGGCCAGCTCCTCGGCGGCGGCCCGGCAGTCGAGCCGGAGAGCCCGCGCCGTCGGCTCGTCGAGGGCGCCCTCCGGCACCGGCAGCTGAGCCAGAGCGAGGGCCAGCAGTGCGTCCTCGGCGTCCCGGGCCCCCCACGGCACCGGCGCCGACGGCAGCCCGACGGGTGCCACGGCGCCGTCCGCCAGACGCACCCGTGCGGCCGAGGTCTCCCGGTCACCCAGCTCCACGACGACGACGTCCGCGGGCGGGTGGAGCAGTTCGTCGAACGTCAGCTGGGCCACCACCGCCAGCGGCCGCCCGAACAGGCGAGGGGCGGGCAGTCCAGCGGCGTCCAGGGCAGTGGCCAGGGACCCGCGGCGGTGGTCCGCCCAGTGCGCGGGCACGGCGACGGCGACGTCGGCCGGCCGGCCGTCCGGCAGCGCGGCGTCCAGCGCCGCGACCAGCCGGACGGCGACCAGGTCGGCGGCCGGCACCGGGCCGTCGACCGTCCACACCGGCACCGGGTCACCGACCCGCGCCAGGGCTGCGGGCGAGCACTCCGCACCCGGAGCGGCGACCACCGTCGGGGAACCGTCGAGCCGGCACCGTGCCAGGGCCAGGACGGGAGCGGCGAGATCGACACCGACCGCGGCCGGGAGCACCTCGCGGCCCCGCTGCACCAGCTCTGCACCTCCGGATCGGTTGCGGCCCGCACCGTGTTCCGGACCCACGGAGGACGCTAACTGCGCCGCACCGGCCGATCAGCCCGGCAGCCGTGAACACCTGGACACGGCTGGGTGAATGGCGGGACGCCGCGCCCCGGAACGGCGCGGCTCCACCGACCGGATCCCCCAACGACCCCCCATGAGCAGGGGCGACCCTCCCGATGCGGGGGTCGGCGGGCGTGCCTTGACTGCGAGCCGCACCGCCGGGCGACGAACGCCGGCACCCCCGATCCCCAGGAGTGGTCCGCCATGTCCGATCTCGCCAGCTCGCTGCTGTCCTTCATCCTCGACCTGCTCCGCGACCCCGAGGCCGCCGAGGAGTTCGCCGCCGACCCCGAGGCCGCACTGGCCGAGGCCGGCCTCGGTGACGTCACCGGAGCCGACGTCGCCGCGCTGGCCCCCGTGCTCGCCGAGCACGCCCCGGTCGCGATGACCGCCGGCCACGTCGCGGCGCCCGCCGCCGCCGGCTCCCTCGGCCACTCGGCCGGCCACGGCAGCACTCCCGCCCCGGCCCCGGCCGAGTCGGCCCCGGTCGTCGAGCAGATCCAGTTCCTGCAGGCGACCTACAGCTACGACTCCAGCGTCACCTACGACTTCTCCTCGGACGTGTGGGCCGCCGGCGACATCACCACGGTGTTCGGCGACGCCGCGTTCGGCACGGGCAACGTGGTCGGCGAGCACAACGCCGTCGGCGACGACGCGGTGGTCGAGGACGCCCGCGACCTGTCGGACAACTCCGTGGTCGACAACTCCGACAACAGCGAGACCTCGGTGACCATCGGGGACATCGCGATCGGCTCGGGCAACGACTCCTCGGACAACTCCGTCGTCGACAACTCCGGCAGCACGAACATCAGCGACTCGCTGAACGGCAACGACCTGTCGGACAACTCCGTCGTCGACAACTCCGACAACTCCGACAACTCGGTCGTCGACAACTCGGACAACAGCGACAACTCCGTCGTCGACAACTCCGACAACAGCGACAACAGCGACAATTCGGACAACAGCGTCGTCGACAACTCCGACAACTCGGACAACTCGGTCGTCGACAACTCGGACAACAGCGACAACTCGGTCGTCGACAACAGCGACAACTCGGACAACTCCGTCGTCGACAACTCCGACAACTCCGACAACTCCGTCGAAGAGGTCACCGACAGCCGGAACCAGAGCACCACCACGAACAACACGGCGAACACCACGGTGACCGACAACTCGGTCACCGCCGGTGCGATCGTCAGCGACTCGACGATCGACGCCTCGGACAACTCCGTGGTGGACAACTCCGACAACTCGGACAACTCCGTCGTCGACAACTCCGACAACAGCGACAACTCGGTCGTCGACAACTCGGCGAACGACGCCTACAACACCGACAACTCGCTGGACGACCACTCGGACAACTCGGTCGTCGACAACAGCGACAACTCGGACAACTCGGTCGTCGACAACTCCGACAACAGCGACAACTCCGTCGTCGACGAGTCCGACAACTCCGACAACTCGGTCGTCGACAACAGCGACAACTCCGACAACTCGGTGGTCGACAACAGCGACAGCTCCGACAACTCGGTCGTCGACAACTCCGACAACAGCGACAACTCGGTCATCGACGAGTCCGACAACTCCGACAACTCGGTCGTCGACAACAGCGACAACTCCGACAACAGCGTCGTCGACGAGTCGGACAACAGTGACAACTCCGTCGTCGACAACTCCGACAACAGCGACAACTCGGTCGTCGACGAGTCCGACAACAGCAGCGACACGGAGATCCACGACTCCTTCGACGAGAACGACCTGTCGGACAACTCGGTGGTCGACGAGTCCGACAACAGCGACAACTCCGTCGTCGACAACAGCGACAACTCGGACAACTCGGTCTTCGACGAGTCCGACAACAGCAGCGACACGGAGATCTCCGCCGTGTTCGGCGGCGACGACCTGCCGCAGGACAGCACCGAGCTGGCCGACACGACGATCTGACCGGGTGGTGGGTCGACGCCCCTCGACCCACCCCCCTCCCCGGTCGCCCGGGTCCGCTGCCCATCGCAGCGGGCCCGGGCGACCGGCATCCCACCCGTCCACGCCACCCCACCGGAGGACGACGTCGTGGCCACTGCGCCCCGCCCCACCGACCTGCTCGAGCGGCTCGCCGAGCTCAGCAGCACCCGCGCCGACCTGCTGTCCCGGCTGGCCGTGGCCCAGGCCCGCGGCACGGCCCCGGGGGTGCGGGCAGTGGTGGTGGGTGAGCTCAAGCAGGGAAAGAGCGCCCTGGTCAACGCGCTGGTCACCGCGCCGGTCTGCCCGGTGGACGACGACGTCGCCACCGCCGTGCCCACCGTGGTGCGTGGTGGGGCGAGCGCCTCGGCCGCCCTGGTGCACACCCCCGGGTCCGCGCCGGTGGAGCTGCCGCTGGACGACGAGCTGGACCGGACGCCCGTCGCCATCCCCGCACTCGGCGAGCACCTGACCCGGACGACCGACCCGGACGACGCCCGGCGTCTGGTCCGGGCCGAGGTGGTGCTGCCCCGGGCACTGCTGTCCGGTGGGCTCCAGCTGGTCGACACGCCGGGGGCCGACAGCGCCGGCACCGGGCACTCGGCCACCACGTTGACCGTGCTGCCGGCCGCCGACGTCGTCCTCTTCGTCTCCGACGCCTCGCAGGAGTTCACCGCGCCCGAGCTCGAGCTGCTCCAGCGGGTCGTGGCCGGCTGCCCGACCGTGCTGTGCGTGCTGACCAAGACCGACCTGTACCCGGACTGGCGTGAGGTGCGTGACCGGGACGCCGCGCACCTGGCCGCCGCCGGACTCGACCTGCCCCTCCTGCCGGTGTCCGCGACCCTGGAGATGACGGCGGTCACGGCCCAGGACCGGGAACTGCACGCGGAGTCCGGCTTCCCGGCGCTGCTCGGCCGGCTGCGGGAGCTGGCCGGGAGCGGGGCGGAGCTCGCGCACCGCTCGCTGGTGCACGACCTGACGGTGGTGACCGAGGAGCTGACCGCGAGCGCCCGCAGCGAGCTGGCCGCCCTGCTGGACCCCGCGCACGCCGAGCAGCTGGTCGCCGACCTGGAACGGGCCCGGGACGAGGTCGACCGCCTGCGCCGGCGGTCCTCCCGCTGGCAGCAGCTGCTCAACGACGGCGTCGCGGACCTGATCGCCGACATCGACCACGACCTGCGCGACCGCGTGCGGGCGGTGACCCGGGAGGCCGAGGACGCCATCGACGCCGCCGACCCCGGACCGCTGTGGGGCGAGCTCACCGCCTGGCTGCAGGAGCGGGCGGCCCTCGCGGTCAGCGAGACCTACACCTGGGCGGGCCAGCGGGTCGACTGGCTGGCCGGTGAGGTCGTCGACCAGTTCGCCCGGGACGGCGGCTCACCGGTGCCCCAGCTGCGGATCGACGGCGCCGACGACGTGCTGGCCGGGCTGGTGGCGCTGCCGGAGATCGACCGCGGTGCGCTGACCCTGCCGCAGAAGGTGCTGATCGGCATGCGCGGCTCCTACAGCGGGGTGCTGATGATCGGCCTGCTCACCAGCCTGGCCGGCATGGCGCTGGTCAACCCCATCTCGGTGGGTGCCGGACTCATCATCGGCGGCAAGGCCTACCGGGACGACCGCCTGCAACGGCTGCAGCGGCGGCAGGGCGAGGCGAAGACGGCGGTGCGCCGCCACCTGGACGAGGTCGTCTTCCAGGTGGGCAAGGAGCTCAAGGACCGGCTGCGGCTGGCGCAGCGCACCCTGCGCGACCTGGTCACCGAGACCGCCGACGAGATGCACCGGGCGCTGGGCGAGGACGTGCGCGCGGCGCAGCGGGGCACGCGCAGCGCGACCGCCGACCGCGACCAGCGCATCCGCGCCCTGCGCAGCCGGCTCGACCAGCTGACCCGCCTCTCCCGGGACGTCCGGGCGGTGCGGCCCGCGGCCGGCCCGGGCGGCGCCGTCCTGCCCTTCCCGACCGGCCCGGCCCGAGCCGCCCGGTGAGGTACCCCGCCGAGCCCACCGGCGGGGAGGCCGTCGGGGAGCTGCTGGAGCGTGCCGCGGCCGCCCGGCCGGACGCCCCGGCGCTGGTCGGGCGGCTGCTGGAGGCCCGCCGGCGGCTGGACGAGCCGCTGCGGCTGGCGGTGGTGGGGCGGGTCAAGGCGGGCAAGTCCACCGTGGTCAACGCGCTGCTGGGGGAAGAGGTGGCGGGCACCGGCGCGGCCGAGTGCACCCGCGAGGTCACCTGGTACCGGTTCGGCCGTTCCGCCGCGGTCACCCGGCACGGCGCGGACGGGCGCCGCCCCCTGCCGGTGCGCCGCGGCCGCAACGGCCTGGACGTGACCGCCCCGGTGGAGGACGGCGGACGGCTGGTCGTCGACTGGCCGGCGGAGCGGCTGACCGAGCTGACCCTGGTCGACACCCCCGGCACCGCGTCCTCCCCGGGGGCAGCAGCCCGCACCGCCGGACTGGTCACCCCGGCGGACGGGGCACCGCCGGACGTCGACGCGCTGCTGCTGCTGACCCGCCGGGTGGACGCCGAGGACGTGGCGCTCCTCCGCCGCTTCCAGGCGGCCGCGCCCGGGCCGGGCGCCCAGGGGAGCACGTTGACCGTGCTCTCCCGAGCGGACGAGGTGGGCGCCGGCCGGCTGGAAGCGTTGCCCGCCGCCGGCCGGGTGGCCCGGCGCGCAGCCGCCGCACCGGAGGTTGCCGAGCTGGTCGGTGGCGTGCTGCCGGTGGCCGGACTGCTGGCGCTGACCGGCCGGACGCTCCGGCACGACGAGCTGGTCTCGCTGCGCTCCCTCGCCACCCTGCCCGCAGCGGAGCTGGAGTGGCTGCTGCGCAGCGCCGACAGGTTCGCCCGCCCGGGCGCCACCGGGGTGCTGCCCGCTGAGGCCCGGGCGGCCCTGCTGGCCCGGCTCGGCGCGTTCGGGGTGCGGCTGGCCACCTCGCTGGTCCGCGAGGGGACCGACGACGCGGCATCGCTCGGCGCCCAGCTGGTACGGCGCAGCGGCCTGGCCGAGCTCGAGCGGCTGATCGCCGTCCAGTTCACCGCGCGCGCCGGTCGGCTGCGCGCCCGGTCGGCCGCCGCCGTGCTGGAGGACGCCCTGCGCCGGGCGCCCCGCCCCGGGGACGACGGTCTGCGGGCCGGGCTGGAGCGGCACCGGGCCGCCGCCGCCGACCTGGCCGAGCTGGACCTGATCGCCCGGCTGCGCGGCGCCGGCGCTCCCCTGCCGGCCGACCAGCGGCCCGCGGCGGCGCGGCTGCTGGGCGCCGAGGGCACCACCGCTGCCGCCCGGCTGGGCATCCCCGCCGAGAGCGACCAGGAGCAGGCGCGGACAACTGCGCTGGCCGCGCTCGGCGACTGGCAGGTCCGGGCCGCTGAGCCGCTCGCGCCGCGGGTCAGGACCGACGCGGCCGAGGTGGTCCTGCACAGCCTGGAACGGGTGCTGTCGGCCGCCGGCAGGTCAGGAACGGCCCTCCCGGAGCCACCGCGTGACCGACCGGGCGGGCAGCAGGAGGGCGCCGGCGAGGCTGAGCAGCCCGGCGGCGCCGATGGCGTACCGGTCGACCTCCGGGCCGCCGGCCACCACGCTGCCGACCACCAGCGACACCGGCACCGCCGCTCCCGCGACCGCCGCCAGCCCCCAGCGGGCCCAGGCGCGGCGGTGCAGCAGCAGGACGACGCAGACGGCGCCGAGCAGCGCCAGCACCCCGACCGCGGAGAGCGCGGTGACCAGGGTGGCCGCGACGCCGTCCCGCACGAGGTCCGCCGGGGTCTGCGGGTCCTGCGCCACCGCCCGGGCAGCCAGCCGCGACCGTGACCCGGCCAGGTCGGCGGCCGCGGCGGCCACCCCGACCACCGCGCCGACCGCGGCGAGCACCTGCAGCACGACCACCGCCTGCAGCACCCGGGGCACCGGTCCGGCGTGCGGCGCGGTCGGCGGCGGTGCTCCCCGGCTGATCGGCGGTCGCGGCGGCGGCCCGCTGCGCCGGGGCGCCGGCAGCCGGACGGCGGGGTCTGCGATCAGGGGGCTCTCCGGGCTCATCCCGGCGGACGCTAGCCCCGCCCGGTGACGCCCGGGTGGACGGCGGGCGGCCGTCCGGCCCGTCCCGGCGGCCGCAGGGTCAGACGTGCCAGGGGAACGGGGAGAAGTCCGGGTCGCGCTTCTCCAGGAAGGCGTCCCGGCCCTCCACGGCCTCCTCGGCCATGTAGGCCAGCCGGGTCGTCTCCCCGGCGAACAGCTGCTGGCCCACCAGGCCGTCGTCGATGAGGTTGAACGAGTACTTGAGCATCCGCTGGGCCGTCGGGCTCTTGGCCACGATGCGACGTCCCCAGTCCAGCGCGGTGGCCTCCAGCTCGGCGTGCGGCACGGCCCGGTTGACCATGCCCATCGCCTGCGCCTCGGTGGCGGTGTACTCCTCGCCGAGGAAGAAGATCTCGCGGGCGAACTTCTGCCCCACCTGGCGGGCCAGGTAGGCCGAGCCGAAGCCGCCGTCGAAGCTGCCCACGTCGGCGTCGGTCTGCTTGAACCGGGCGTGCTCGACGCTGGCCAGCGTCAGGTCGGCGACGACGTGCAGGCTGTGCCCACCGCCGGCCGCCCACCCCGGGACGACGCAGATGACGACCTTGGGCATGAACCGGATCAGCCGCTGCACCTCCAGCACGTGCAGCCGGCCCGGGTTGCCGGCAGCTCCCTCGTAGCCGTACTTCCCACGGACCCGCTGGTCCCCGCCGGAGCAGAAGGCCCAGCCGCCGTCCTTCTCGCTGGGTCCGTTGCCGGTCAGCAGCACGCACCCCACGTCCCGGGAGAGGCGCGCGTGCTCCAGGACGGCGAGCAGCTCGTCGACCGTCTCCGGGCGGAAGGCGTTGCGCACCTGCGGCCGGTCGAACGCGACCCGGACCACGCCGGCGTCCACCGCCCGGTGGTAGGTGAGGTCGGTCAGCCCCTCGAAACCGGGCACCGGCTCCCAGGCCGCGGGGTCGAAGGTCTCCGAGACGTCGGCGCGTGCGCTCACCCGCCGAACGTAGCCGGGGGCACGGCCGACCGCCCGCGCCGGGTTCTCCGGCGCGGGCGGTCGTGTGCCGTGCGGTGCTACCGGGCGGTCAGCGGATCTTGCGGAAGGGACCGGTGATCGCGAAGACGTACCCGGGGTTCGGGTCGGAACCCTCGTCCGGGCCGGAGGTGCCCTCGCCGCCACTGCCGTCGCCCTGGATGTTGGCGAACATCGTCTGCCGGTCGTGCGCGAAGTTCGGGCCGGTGAACTCCGAGCCACTGGCCTCGTTCCGGGCGAAGAAGAACGGCTCGTTGCTGGTCGTCGTCCCCACCAGGTGCTGCGCGCCGCTGCCGTCCTCGGCGATCATCACGCCACCGAAGGGGGAGACGGTGATGTTGTCCGGGCCGTCGGGGTCGTTGTCCTGGTCGCCCGGGGTGTAGACGAACCGGAGCTTGAGCTCGATGGTCTCCTTGCGCGGGTCGAGGAACCACACCTGCCCGTCGTGCGGGATCGCGCTGTCGCCCTCACGCGCGAAGGAGGACACGAAGTAGACCCCGTTGTCGCCCCACCACATGCCCTCGAGCTTGCGGCTGCGGGTGATCGGCTTGGCGTAGGCCTGCTTGCGGGTGGACAGGGTCCGCGCGTCCCGGTCCGGGACGGTGACCCACTCGATCGAGTAGGTCGTGCCCGCCTCGGTGGCCAGCGACAGGTCGGGGACGTGCGTCCCGCCGTCCATCGCCCGCATCGCCTCGAACGCGCCGTCGGTCGGCCCGAACTTCTTCAGGTCACCGGCACGGCGCAGGCCACCCGGGATGCGCGGGGCCGTCCAGCGGTACAGCAGGCCGTTGGGGTTGCTGGCGTCCTCGGTGAGGTAGAGCTGGTCGGCCCGCGGGTCGACCACGACCGCCTCGTGCGCGAACCGGCCCAGCATCTTCAGCGGCTGGGGGTTCATGTTCTCGGCCTGGTCGTACGGGTGGACCTCGAAGACGTACCCGTGGTCCTTGGTGAGCGTGCCGTAGGCGCCCCGGCTGCCGACCCGCGCCTCGGTCTCCTCGCAGGTCAGCCAGGTGTCCCACGGGGTGACGCCGCCGGCGCAGTTGTTGTGCGTGCCGGCGATGCTCACGTACTCGCGGATGCGGTTGTTGTCCTTGTCGACCTCGAGGTTGGTGGTACCGCCACCGCCCATGGGGTCGTAGGTGAAGTCGGGGATCGCCGGGACGGGGTTCTCCTCGGACCCGCTGACCTCGTGGTTGACGACGAGCACGCTGCCGGTGCCCGGACGACGGGGGAAGCTGGCGGTGCCGTCCGGGTCGGCCGGGGTGAACTGACCGCTCTCCAGCCGGGTCACCCCGCTCTCCGCGATGATCTTGTAGCTGAAGCCCCGGGGCAGCGCGAGGATGCCCTTCGGGTCGGGCACCAGGGGCCCGTAGCCGGTGACGCCCGCGGCGCCCGCCGGGGCGGCGCTGGCGCTGCCGGCGCCGAACAGGCTCTCGACGCTGCCGACCAGGGCGACACCGAGTCCGGTGGCGGCGGAGCGGGCGAGGAAGCCGCGCCGGGAGACCCCGGCGTCGTTGGTCTCAGGGTGCTGCTCGTGCGTGGTGGTCATGGGACCCTCCGTACTGGGGAAGCTAGCGGGATCCACGCTCTGCCTCGTACGTGGACGTCCCGTCACATCGAGACGAACAGGTCCGTGCCATCCGGCAGCTCGCAGTCGACCCCGCATGCACTCCCGCGCACGCCACTCCCCCGGGTCGGCAGCGCCGAGCTGCACCACCGCCGAGCTGGCCGCCCCGGCGTCGGCAGGGCAGGCTCCCGAGGATGCGGGTCGGGACGTTCAACCTCGCCTCCGGCCGGGACGCCGGCGGCCGCTCCGTCGACGCCGCGACGCTGCGGGCCGCGCTGGACGACGTGGACGTCGACGTGCTCGCCGTCCAGGAGGTGGACGCCGGCCAGCCGCGCTCGCACGGCGTCGACCAGGCCGCCGAGGTGGCCGCTGCGCTGGGCGCCACCGACTGGCGGCACGCCGCCGCGGTCGCCGGGACGCCGTCGCCCTTCCGCAGCTGGACGCCGGTCGACCCACCGGTGCTGCGCGGGCCGGGCGAGCCGGCCGACGGCCCGCACTACGGGATCGCGCTGGTCAGCCGGCTGCCGGTGCGCCGCTGGTCGGTGCTCCCCCTGGGCGCGGGCCGGGCCCGGCTGCCGCTGCAGGCACCCGACCCGCGCACCGGCCGGGTCCGCTGGTGGTGGTTCCCCGACGAGCCCCGGCTGGCGGTCGCCGCCGAGCTCGACGGGTGCACCGTGGTGGCCACCCACCTGTCCTTCGCCCCGCACACCGCGCTCCGCCAGCTGGTCCGGCTGCGCCGGTGGTGCGCCACCCTCCCCGGCCCGGTGCTGCTGGCCGGCGACCTGAACCTGGTCGGCCCGGTGCCCGCCCGGGTGTTCGGCGGCCGGCGGCTGGTCGCCGAGCCCAGCTACCCGGCCGGCGCACCCCGGGTGCAGTTCGACCACCTGATCGGCCCGGCCGGGCTGGCGGCGGCCCGGCCGCGGGTGCGCCCGCTGGCGATCGGCGACCACCGGCTGGCCACGGTCGAGGTCAGCCTGCGCTGAGCACCTCGGCACGGCGGTCCGTGGCGGGCAGCGCGCGGTCCAGGGCCCGGAACAGCACCAGGAACACCAGCGCCAGCAGGACGACGAAGCCCAGGTTCCCCAGCGCGACGGCGAGCCCGAGGACGCCGACGTCCAGGAAGGGATAGGGGTACCAGCCGGTCACCGCGCCGTGCGCCAGCGTGTAGCCGGCGTAGACCACCGGCCACACCAGCGCGGCCAGCACCGTGACACCGGTGATCCGTGGCCGCGGCCCCAGCAGCAGCCAGCCGAGCAGGGTGGCCACGGGTGACACGTAGTGCATCGCGACGTTGGTCCACCAGGACAGCCCCTGCAGGTGGATGGTCGGGGCGAGCACCACGGCGTACACCAGCCCGGTGACGGTGATGCCCAGCAGCGCGTCCAGTCGCAGCACCCGCCAGCCGCGCCCGTCCCGGTCGGGGTCGCGGGCCAGCGTGGCGGCCGCGGCCACCACCAGCAGGTTGCTCTGGATGGTGAAGTAGCTCAGGTAGCGGATCACCGGGGTCGCCGAGCCGGCGCCGTCGATCGTGCGCACCAGGTCGGTGAGCACCGCGGCGCCCACGACGAGGGCCAGCAGGCCCCACCAGACCCGGGCGAGGGTGGTACGCGGATCGGCAGCGGTCACCCCGACATCCTCGGCCGGAGACGCCCCGGACTTCAGGTGAGCAGCGGACGCAGCACCGGCAGGGACGCGGCGAACCCCGGGTGCAGCTCGGGCAGGTCGTCCAGGCCGAACCAGCCCACGCCGACGCTCTCCTCGTTCAGGGCCAGGTCCGCCGGCTCCAGCGGACCGGCCGGGGTGGCCAGCACCGTGGTGTAGCGCCAGCCGCCGTGGTCGTCGACCGACTCCCGCCCCAGGACGACGTCGGCGCGGCGCAGCCCCAGCTCCTCACCCGCCTCCCGCAGCGCCCCGTCGGCCGGGGACTCCCGCGGGTGCAGCGCGCCGCCGGGGGTGCCCCAGGTGCCGCCGTGGTGCGACCACTCGACGCGCAGCTGCAGCAGCACCTCCGGGCCGGTGCCGCCCGGCCGGTGCAGCAGCAGCCCGGCCGCCCCGGCCAGCCCCCAGTGCCGGTGACCCAGGGCGCAGGTGGTCCAGCCGTCGGTCAGGGAGCGCACGGCGACAGTCTGCCGTGGGGTCGACCCGCCGCCACCCGGGGCACCGGTCGGGCACGAGGCGATCCGGACGAGGCGATCCGGACGAGACGAGGAGTGGCGGACGCCCCACCCGCCCGGTCCGACGGTGGCATCGGCGCACGCCGGGCAGGATGACGGCATGGAGACCGTGCAGCTGCGCCGCTACGTGATGGAGCCGGGCCGGATGGCCGACTTCCTGGCCTGGTTCCCGACCCTGGTCCCGGTGCGGGCGCAGTACGGGTTCCGGCTGCTGTTCGCGCTGGTCGACGACGAGCAC
This sequence comes from uncultured Modestobacter sp., assembly GCF_947486615.1. Taxonomy (GTDB): domain Bacteria; phylum Actinomycetota; class Actinomycetes; order Mycobacteriales; family Geodermatophilaceae; genus Modestobacter. The sequence continues at coordinate 49,905 of NZ_CANKUD010000005.1, read as the reverse complement.
GAGACGTTCACCTGGGCCGTCGCGCACGACGGCGACCAGGACGAGTTCCGCCGGGTGGAGGCCGTGTACAACGACGCGCCCGAGCGGGCCCGGGTGTTCGAGACCTTCCCGGCGTGCATCGCCGACAAGGAGATCGGCTTCGCCACCCCGGCGGTGTGACGGCCCTGGGGCAGGGACCTGCGTCCCTGCCCCAGGGGGTCGGTCAGTGACCGCCCTCGCAGCACACGTGCGGGTCCTCGATCTCGAACGGCTGGAGCACTCCCCCGGCCGCCCGCTCGACGAGCAGGGTGAGCTGCCCGCCGGAGTGCGTCGGCCGCAGGAACCCGTTCGGGCCGGTCTCGACGACGTCGGAGCCCGTGGGCTCCACGCCGATCCCGTTCACCCGCTCGATCGCGGTGGCGGCGATCAGGTCGGCCACCGAGATCCGGCCGGTGACCCCGGCCGAGCCGGGGAACCGGACCGCCCGGCCCGCGGTGCCGGCACCGGCCTCGTCCAGCGCGACCCGAGCCGGGGCGGTGCTGCCCTCGTCGGCGTCCTCGCCGGGGTCACCGGCGACCACCGGTCCACCCAGCGCATCGGCCAGGGCCGCCCGGGTGGCCGCCGGGTCGGCCGGCTCCCCGGTCAGCCGCAGCGAGACCCCGACCCGGGGCGCCGGGCCGGAGCGGTCCACGTGCGTGCAGACCAGCTCCGCCCCGGCGCCCGAGCCGGCCAGCGCCTCGTCGACCGCCGCCAGCAGGTGGGCGTCGGGGACCTCGTCGGCCCCCGGCGCCACGCCCCACCAGAGTGCGGTCAGCGCCGCCGTCATCAGATCGCGTCGACGAACACCGGGTTGGCGTAGAACCAGAGGTCCTCCCACGGGTTCGCGTCCCCGACGACGTCCATCAGCGGGTTGCCGTTGCTGTCCAGCTGGTTGCCGTCGCTGCCGCGCAGGCGGACGTAGAACGAGCGCTCCACGTTGGTGAAGGTGTGCTCGAAGGTCCACTGCGCCCGGCCGCGGCCGACCTCGAAGGTCTTCACCACGGCGGTCTCCGGGGCGGTGAAGACGTCCCGGTCGGAGGCGGCACCGGTGACCGGGCCGCTGATGACGTCGACCTTGGCCAGCTTCGGCACGTCGCCGTTGGCGTTGGCGCCACCGGCCACCTTGACCGTGATGGTCACCGTGACGTCGCCGCCGCGGCGGACCCAGGTGCGACCGCCGAGCGTGGCGCCCTGCGGGTCGCCGTCCTTGGCCGAACGGACCCGCACGTCGAGGCCCTCGATGATCCGGCCGTGCACGGCCACGACCTTGCCGGCCTGCAGGCCCTGCATGATGCCCACGTAGGAGCGGGAGTCCGAGCCCACCAGGGTGCTGCTGTACTGCCCCGGCCAGAAGTCGCCGTACTGGGTGATCGGCCGGCCGGTGTCGACGGCGTCGCCCTTGGTGCCGTTGGCGTTGAAGTCCAGCGGGCCCTGGACGCGGGTGTCCCGGAAGACCCGGTGCGAGTCCGACGTCGCGGTGACCCACCACGGCTTGCCCTCGGCCAGCAGCGAGTCCCAGAGCCCGCCGACGGTCGCGGTCATCCAGTCGAAGCCACCGAAGGTGCGATAGGACTCCATCGGGTAGGGCACGAACCGGTCCGCCCGCTGGCCGGCGTTGTCGTAGTAGCCACGGCCGCTGCCGGGGCCGCCCTGCGAGGTCGGGATGCCGGCGGCCTGGTGACCGGGGGCGCCCTCCATGCCCACGGCGACCTGCGGGGCCGCGTCGCGCCAGTTGCGGATCTCGTGCGGGCTGTCGATGCCCTGCCGGCTCGGGTGGTTGGCGAACATCAGCGCGATCTCGGTGCGCCGGTTGCGGACCTGGTTGTCCAGGTACTTCAGCGCCTCGATGGCGTAGGGCTCGACGTTGCCGGTGACCCCCTTGGCCGACAGCACGCTGCCGTCGTAGCCGGCCTCGAAGGCCTTGAGGATGTCGACCGTCGCCGGGCCCGGCGGCAGCATGACCGTGGCGTGCTCGGCGCTCGGGATGTTCCACTCCAGGCCCTGGTAGATCATCGTGCCCGCGTACTGACGGCGGACCTTCTCGATCTCCGGGGTGATCTTGTCGATCGAGAGCTTCTGGTGGGCGACGCCACCGTGGTCGGTGATGACCATCCAGTCCAGGCCGTACTGCCGGCCCTTGATGACCTGGGTCGCCACGTCGTACTGCGCGTCCGGCGAGTACTTGGTGTGGATGTGGTGGTCGCCGGCGTAGAACTGCGAACGCCCGGTCCAGGCGTTGGTGGTGGTCCCGGCCTCGGCCGCGGCGGCGACGCCCTGGCCCAGCCCGCCCGCGACACCGGCGACACCGGCAGCGGCACCGGCGACGGCGGCCGCGGTGGCCAGGAAGCCACGGCGCGAGACCGACAACGGGTCGTCGGCCTGCGGGTCGGCCCAGGTGCCCTCGACCCCGGAGGTCGCGTGGTGGTGGTGGTCGTGGTCGCCGTGGTGGTGGTGGCCGTGGCCGTGGTCGTGGTCGTGGCTCATTCGAGGCGCTCCCGCATCGTCCGTCCTGCATCTGTCGGCAGCGACTCTCCGATGGGACCGCCACGAATGGGTGACACGCAGACGAGCATCCGGCCAACAACACACACTGGTGCGAACAGCTCGCAACAACGCGGTGCACGCGGGCGGGCCCACCGGCTCACCGCCCGGACGGCGCGCACCGGTGGCAGGATCGCGGCGCCGGACCCCGCACCCCGAGGAGAACCGATGACCGCATCGACGCGGACCACCACGACCATCGCCGAGCTGCCCTCGCTCACGGGCCAGGAGCTGGGCACCAGCGACTGGTTCGAGGTCACCCAGGAGCGGGTGAACACCTTCGCCGACGCCACCGGGGACCACCAGTGGATCCACGTCGACGTCGAGCGGGCCAAGGCCGAGAGCCCCTTCGGCGGACCGATCGGGCACGGGTACCTCACCCTCTCCCTCGTCGTCCCGATGTACTCCCAGGTGCTCAGCGTCAGCGACGCGAAGATGGGCGTGAACTACGGCCTGAACAAGGTGCGCTTCCCCGCGCCGGTGCCGGTCGGCTCCCGGATCCGGCTGACCGCGACGCTGAACGACGTCACCGAGATCGCCGGCGGCCTGCAGCTGACCATCGGCGCGGTCATCGAGCGGGAGGGCGGCGAGAAGCCGGTCTGCATCGCCGAGCTGGTCTTCCGCACCTACGCCTGAGCCCCCGCATCCCAGGGCCGGCCATGTTGGCGAACATGGCCGCCCGACCCGGCCATGTTGGCGAACATGGCCGCCCGACCCGGCCATGTTGGCGAACATGGCCGGGGTTCTCGGGGAGGACGGCGGTGCGCCTACCGTGCGGTCCGTGCGCATCGCCGTCTTCACCGGGTCCCACGCGGGCCCGCCGTCCCACCAGCAGGCTGCCGCCGACTTCGCCACCGCCCTGGCCCGGGCCGGGGTGGGCATCGTCTACGGCGGGGGCAACGTCGGCCTGATGGGCGTGGTGGCCGACGCCGCGCTGGCCGCCGGCGGCGAGGTCGTCGGGGTCATCCCCCAGCACCTGGTGGACGACGAGGTGGCCCACCCCGGCCTGCCCCGGCTGGAGGTCGTGCAGACGATGCACGAGCGCAAGGCGGTGATGGCCGACCTGTCCGATGCCTTCGTCGCCCTCCCCGGCGCCGCCGGCACCCTCGAGGAGCTCTTCGAGGCCTGGACCTGGGGGATGCTCGGGCTGCACGCCAAGCCGACGGCCCTGCTGGACGTCGAGGGCTTCTGGCAGCCGCTGCTGGGTCAGCTGCGCCGGATGGTCGACGACGGCTACCTCGCCGCCAACCGGCTGGAGGCCCTCGGGGTGGTGCACGACGCCGCGGAGCTGCTGGCCTTCGTCGACGGCTACCGGCACCCGGCGCGGAAGTGGACGCCCCCGGCGACCTGAGGTTGACGCCGGCGAGCCGTGGGCACCGGTCGGGGCATGCGACTGACGAGGACCCTGGTGGCGCTGGCGATCGCCGGGAGCACCGCGCTCACCGGTACCGCCCTCACCGGCTGCGCCGGCGAGAACACCGACCTGCAGCGCGGCGAGACCGACTGCGACGGCGGCAACAACAACAGCCACGACGAGAACTGCGACCAGACCGGCACGCCCGATCCGGCCGACAACACCTGACCGGTGGAGCACGCCGACGTCGTCGTGGTGGGGGGCGGGCCCGCCGGTGCGGCCTGCGCCGCCGCCGTCCGCCGGGCCCACCCGGACGCCGACGTGCTGGTGCTGGACCGCGCCGGGTTCCCCCGGGACAAGGTCTGCGGTGACGGCATCGCCCCGGAGGCTCTCGACGTGCTCGCCGGCCTCGGCCTGGACGTCGCCGCACTGACCGACGGGTACCCATCCGTGCCGCGGCTGCGGCTGCGCGGCCCCGGCGGGACGACGGTCGAGCGGGCGACCACCCGGCCCTCGGTCGTGGTGCCGCGCGCGGTGCTCGACGGCCGACTGCTGGCCCAGGTGCTGGCCACCGGCGTCCGGTTCCGCCGGCACACCGTCCGGTCGGTCACCGTGCACCCGGAGCACGTCGAGGTGGACGGCATCGTCCGGGCCGGGGTGCTGGTCGGCGCGGACGGCGCGGAGTCGGTGGTCCGCCGGGCGCTGGGCGTGCCGGTGAACCGGCCGGACCGGCTGGCGGTGGCGATCCGCGGCTACGCGCCGGTGCTGCCCGGCTCCGACGGCGTGCAGGTGGTGACCACGACGGAGCGCCGCTGGCCGGCCTACGCCTGGTCGTTCCCGCTCGGCGACGGCCGGGCCAACGTCGGCTACGGCGAGCTGGTCGCGGGCGGGGTGACCCGGGCGGAGCTGGTCGCCGGCCTGCACCGGCTGCTGCCGGGGGTGCAGCCCGAGGGCCTGCGGGCGCACCGGCTGCCGCTGTCGACCGGCCGGCCGGCGCTGCCCGGCGGCCGGGTGCTGCTGGCCGGGGACGCGCAGTCGCTGATCAACCCGCTCACCGGCGAGGGGATCTTCTACGCCGTGCTGTCCGGGGCGCTGGCCGGAGCCGCGGCGGGCGCCGGGGCGCGGGCCGGGCAGGTGCACCGGCAGCTGCTGCGGCGCCGGCTCGGCGGGCACCTGCGCGGGTCGTCGCTGGCCTCCCAGCTGAGCCGCTGGCCGGTGCTGATGGACGCGGCGGTGCGCGCGGCCCGCGAGGACCAGCGGGTGTTCGACGACGTCGTCGCCCTCGGACTGGCGGACGGCCGGCTCACCGCCCGGACCCTGGCGGCCACCGTGCGGCGGCTCAGGTGAGAGCGACCTCGACCCGCCCGCGACCGGCCCGCTTGGCCGCGTAGAGCGCTGCGTCGGCGGCGGCGTACAGCTCCTCCAGCCCGGTGGCGTGCGACGGCGCGTGCGCCACCCCCAGGCTCACCGAGACCGCGAGCAGCGTGCCGTCGGCCAGCAGCAGCGGCGCGGCCCGGACGGCGTCCAGCACCTCCGAGGCCCGGCGGACGGCCACGTCGGCGGAGCAGTCGGGCAGCAGGACGGCGAGCTCGTCGCCCCCCATCCGGCTCAGCACGGCGTCCCCGGCGCGGACGACGGTGCGCAGCACGTCGGCCACGTGAACCAGGGCGTCGTCCCCGACCGGGTGGCCGTACCGGTCGTTGATGGTCTTGAACGAGTCGACGTCCACCAGCACCAGCGAGGCACCCTGCGGGGTGAGGGGGGCGCCGAGCGCGGAGCCGAGGGCCTCGTCGAGCACCCGGCGGTTGACCAGGCCGGTGAGCGAGTCGACCGTGGCCTGCTGCTGGAGCAGCGCGACCAGCCGGTCGGTGGTCTCGGCGGCGCGGACCAGCATGATCGCCATCACCACGAGCACGGCGCCGAAGAAGCTGAGGTCACTGACCGCGTCGCCGACCGGCTGCAGGTGGAAGAGCACCACCGCGTCGCCGGCCAGCGACACCGCCGCGACCAGGGCGACCGCACCCCGCCGCAGGTTCACCCCGGCCCAGAGCACCGGGAACGCCAGGAAGGCCTGCCCACCGGCCGAGGGGTCCTGGGTGATCCAGTTCATCCCGCAGCACAGCCCGGCCCCGATCAGGGCGATCAGCACGTACCCGCCGCGGGCGTCGATCCGCTCGGGGGGAACGGCCCGGTAGACCGCCGCCAGCGCGACGAGCACCGCGGCGGTCACCCATGAGGCGACCATCCCCGCCCGGGTGACCGAGTTCGGGCCGAACAGCGAGAAGACCAGCATGACCACGGCGCAGACCAGCAGCACCAGGACCGCGGTCCGGGCGGCGCCGCGAGGGTCGCGGGCCCGCATGGCCGCTGGTGTCTGCATCCCCTGATGATCGGCGCAGACGGAGATCGACTGTGCACGACCGGACACCGCCCCCCTCGGGCGGGTGAGTCGTCTCCGACGCCGGCGAGACCGCACGGTCGCGCCCTGTGACGGCCCCCACCGTTCCGGTGAGGGCCGCCACCTGGGAGGATGCGGAGGGCGTGGGATTCGAACCCACGAAGAGGGGTTACCTCTTAGCGGTTTTCAAGACCGCCGCCATCGGCCACTAGGCGAGCCCTCCTGGCGGCGACGAGCCTAACCCCGGGCCCCGTACTCCCCGCCGTCCCGGCATGAACCGCCGCCGGACGGCGTTGCACCCACAGATGGTCCGCGAGGCTCGCGTCGACCTCCCCCAGCCTGCACGACAACCGAAGGACACTCCCTGTCTGTGACCGCTCCCCAGCAGTCCCCCACCCGTCGCCGTGAGCGCAGCGCCGCCCGTCAGGCCGCAGCCCGCGACGCCGACCGGACCGCCGCCCGCGACGAGCAGCGCGCCCAGCAGGTCTGGGTCGACGGCGCCGCTCCCGAGCTGCCCACCCGGGCCACCCGCCCGCAGAAGGTGGTCTTCCACCTGGGCCCCACCAACTCCGGCAAGACCTACGAGTCGCTGCAGGCGCTGGCCGCCCTCGGCTCCGGCGTCTACGCCGCCCCGCTGCGCCAGCTGGCGCACGAGGCCTACGCCAAGCTCTCCGCCCAGCTGCCCCCGGGCACCGTCGGTCTCTCCACCGGCGAGGAGGAGATCGACCCGTTCGCGCCGATCGTCTGCTGCACCGTGGAGAAGGCCCCCGACCGCGGCGAGATGCTGGTCCTGGACGAGTCGCACTGGGTCACCGACCCCGACCGCGGCCACCACTGGGCCCGGCTGCTGCTGACCGGCGAGTACCGCGAGATGCACCTGATCTCGGCCGCCGAGGCCTACCTGGTGCTCAAGCCGCTGGTCACCGACGCCCAGCAGGTGCAGGTGGTCAACCACAAGCGGCTCTCCCGGCTCGACGTCCTGCGCTCCCCGGTGCGCACCGACGGGGTGAAGCCGCAGACCCTGGTCGTCGCGTTCTCCCGCAAGACGGTCTACGCCGTCGCCGCCGAGCTCGACCAGCACCGGCCCGGCAAGGTCGGCGTCCTCTACGGGGCGCTGCCCCCGGCCACCCGTCGTGACGTGATCGACCGGTTCACCCGGGGTGAGCTCGACGTGCTGGTCACCACCGACGTGATCGGCCACGGCATCAACGTGCCGGCCACCACGGTGCTGTTCGCCGAGACCACCAAGTTCGACGGCCAGGAGCTGCGGCCGCTGCGCACCTGGGAGGTCGCCCAGATCGCCGGCCGCGCCGGCCGCTACGGCCTCACCGGGCACGGCCAGACCGGCATCCTGATCGGCGTGGCCGGGCTCAAGCCGGTCGGCGCCCTGGTCGCCTCCGGCGCTGCCGTCGCGCGCGGCGACGAGATGAGCGACCTGCCCAAGCGCCGCCCGCGGCTGCGCCCGGAGCTGGAGGACCTCGGCGCGTTCGAGGCCGTCGACCTGCCCGAGGCGCTGACCCGCTGGATGGCCTGGGCCCGCGCGGCCACCCGCGACGAGGGCATGACCGCCGACGACGTCACCGGCCTGGTGCTGCGGGTGCACGCCCTGCTGCCGATGCTCAAGGGCCCGCTCGGCGCCGCCGGCGACCTGCAGACCGTCTGGCGGCTGGTCAACCTGGCCATCGACTACAACCCGCCGCGGCGCACCCGCTGGCTGGTGCTCGCCCGCGCCGCCCTGCAGCACGCGATCGGCCTGCCCGTGCCGGTGGAGACCGTGCTGCCGGAGTACCCGGTGAAGGCCAGCGTCGAGGAGTACGAGCAGACCGCCGCCGCCGCGCGCGACGCGCAGACCCTGCTGCGCCAGTTCCCCGGCGTCGCCGGCCTGGACAGCGAGGACGCCGCCGAGCTCGAGGAGGCGTGCGCCAACACGATCACCGAGCTGCTGCCCGACGCGATCGCGATCGGCCGCTCCGGCAAGTGCGTGGAGTGCGGGACGTCGATCGCCCCGTGGTTCAGCACCTGCCGGCCGTGCAGCTCCGGGCCCTCGGGCGCGCGCGGCCCCGGACGCGAGGGCGCGTCCCGTGAGGGCGCCGGCCGCAACGGCCGCGGTGGCCGTCCGGCGTCCCGATCGGGGTCGCGGCAGGGACGCCGTCCCAGCCGCAGCGGCCGCTGACCAGCTGACCCGAGGGCGGGCTCCCACCGGGAGCCCGCCCTCGCCGCGTCCCTGCCAGAGTGGGCCGATGGGACCTCTGCACGGGCTCCGCGTGGTGGAACTGGCCGGCATCGGCCCCGGCCCGTTCGCCGCGATGCTGCTGGCCGACCTGGGCGCCGACGTGCTGCGCATCGACCGGCCGGGCGCCGCACCGACGTTCGGTCGGCCCGAGGTCGACCTGCTGGCCCGCGGTCGTCGGTCGGTCGCCGTCGACCTCAAGCACCCGGACGGCGTGGCCACCGTGCTCACCCTGGCCGAGCGGGCCGACGTCCTGCTGGAGGGCTTCCGCCCCGGGGTGACCGAGCGGCTCGGTGTCGGGCCGGACGAGTGCCTGGCCCGCAACCCGCGGCTGGTCTACGGGCGGATGACCGGCTGGGGGCAGGACGGCCCGCTGGCGCAGACCGCCGGGCACGATGTCGGCTACATCGCCGTCACCGGGGCACTGCACGCCATCGGCCGGGCCGGCGGGCCGCCGCAGGTGCCGGTGAACCTGCTCGGCGACTTCGGCGGCGGGGCGATGTACCTGGTGGTCGGGGTGCTGGCCGCGCTGCTGGAGAGCCGCGCCAGCGGGCGCGGGCAGGTGGTGGACGCGGCGATCGTCGACGGCACCGCGCACCTGTCCACGATGCTGCTCGGGATGCTCGCCGGCGGGCTGTGGCAGGACCGGCGCGGGGTGAACCTGCTGGACACCGGCGTCCCCTGGTACGACGTCTACGAGACCGCCGACGGCGGGCACCTGGCGGTCGGGGCGCTGGAGCCGCAGTTCTTCGCCGAGCTCACCGAACGGCTGGGCGTGCCCGGCGCGTCCCGCGACAACCCGGCCGCGCTCCGGGAGCTGCTCACCGAGACGATCCGCACCCGGACCCGGGACGAGTGGGCGACGGTGTTCGACGGCTCCGACGCCTGCGTGGCCCCGGTGCTGTCCTACGCCGAGGCCCGCGACCACCCGCACCTGCAGGCCCGCGGCACCTACGTCGAGGCGCACGGCATCACCCAGCCGGCGCCCGCACCGCGCTTCTCCCGCACCCCAGGCGCGCTGGACCGGCCGCCGCCGAGCCCGGGGCAGCACACCCGGGAGGCGCTCAGCGACTGGGGCGTGCCCGGCGTCGACGCCCTCCTGGCCACCGGCGCCGTCCACCAGCCCTGACCTCCCGGCCATGTTGGCCAACATGGCCGGGGAGGGCGGTCAGGCCGGACGGACCGGGCGGATCCGGCAGAACGGCCATGTTGGCCAACATGGCCGGCGGGCAGGCCCGGCCGTCAGGCGGGGCGGACGGTGCCGATCAGGTGCTCGGTGCCCGACTTCACGTTGCGGACGGCGAGGTCCCAGCCGCCGCCGGCCTGCTCGGTGGAGAGCGTGACAGTGCTCGGCAGGAACAGCGGCTTGCGGAAGGCGACGTCCACGGCAACGGCGTCCGGCAGCCGGCCGGACAGCGCGGCCAGCGCCCGGGCCTTGACCCACATGCCGTGCGCGATCGCCCGCTTGAAACCGAACGCCTTCGCGGTGAGCCCGGACAGGTGGATCGGGTTCACGTCGCCGGAGACCTTGGCGTAGCGGCGGCCGGCGTCGTCCGGCACCCGCCACTGCGCGGCCGGCCGGTCCAGCGCGCCGACCTCGACGTCGACGTCCGACGCCGGCGCGCCCTCCGGTGCCGAGGCGCCGCGGGCCAGGTAGGTCGACCGGCTCCGCCACACCTCGGCGCCACCGGCGGAGACCGAGGCGCACAGGTCGACGGTGGCGCCGCGGGCATGCGGTGCGAACCGCTCGGCCCAGACCTCCAGGTCCAGCTGCTCACCGACGCCGATCGGGCGGTCGGCCTCGATCAGGTTGCGCACGTGCACCAGCCCGGGCAGCGCCAGGGGGAAGGCCCGGTCGGTCATCAGCGCGACCTGCAGCGGGAAGGCCAGCACGTGCGGGAAGGTCAGCGGCAGCGCGTCGCCGAGCGGGAAGCGGCAGACCTGCGCGTAGTCGGCCAGGGCGGCCGGGTCGACGGCCACGCCGGTGCGGGCCAGCCGGGTGTCGGGCAGCTCGCCACCCCGGCCGCGCGCGGTGAGCGCGGCCCGGGCGAACAGCGCGGGGAGGGCGGGCGCGGCGTCGAGCACGGTGCGGGCCATCTCAGGCACCCAGCACCGACTGGCCGCAGACCCGCACGACCTGGCCGTTGACCCCGGCGCTGTCCGGCTGGGCGAGGAAGGCGATCGTCTCGGCGACGTCGACCGGCAGCCCGCCCTGCTGCAGCGAGTTCAGCCGGGACCCGACCTCGCGGGTGCCCAGCGGCATCTTCGCCGTCATCTCGGTGACGATGAAGCCCGGCGCGACGGCGTTGATCGTGGCCCCGCGCTCGGCGAACGCCGGCGCCCAGGCGCGCACCATGCCGATGATCCCAGCCTTGGACGCCGCGTAGTTGGTCTGCCCGCGGTTGCCGGCGATCCCCGACTGCGAGCTCACGCTGATCACCCGGGCGCCGGGCTTCAACGCGCCCTCGGTGTCCAGCAGCGCCTGGGTGATGTCCAGCTGCGCCTGGAGGTTCACCGCCAGCACCGAGTTCCAGCGGGCGGCGTCCATGTTGACCAGCAGCTTGTCCCGGGTGATGCCGGCGTTGTGCACCACGACGTCCACCCCGCCGTGCCGGGCGATCAGCTGCTGCGCCAGCCGGGTGCCGGCGTCGGTGCCGGTGATGTCCAGCGCCACCGCCGTCCCGCCGATCTCGTTGGCCACCTGGGCCAACTGCTCCCCCGCGGCCGGGACGTCGACGGCGACCACGTGCGCGCCGTCCCGGGACAGCACCCGCGCGATCGCGGCGCCGATGCCGCGGGCGGCACCGGTGACCACGGCGACCTTGCCGGTCAGCGGCCGGTCGCGGTCCTGCCCGGCCGGCACGTCGGCGGCGGTCACGGTGAGCACCTGGCCGTCGACGTAGGCCGCGCGGCCGGAGAGGAAGAAGCGCACCGGGCCGGCCAGCGACGCCTCGGCACCGAGCGGCACCTGCACCAGGTTCGCCGTCGACCCGCCGCGCAGCTCCTTGGCCAGCGAACGGACCAGTCCGTCCAGCGCCTGCCGGGCCGCGGCCTGGGCCGGGGAGGCGGCGTCGGCCGGCGGGTCGGCGAGCACGAGCACCCGACCGCTGGGGGCCAGCCGCTTCACCGCGGGCGCCAGGAAGTCGTGCGCGGCGGCCAGGTCGGCCGGCCCGGTCAGCCCGGTGGCGTCGAGCAGGACGGCGGCCAGCCGGTCGCCGTCCGTGCCGCCGTCGACGGTGACCGGCGAGACGACGGTGACGCCGTCGTCCTTGAGCAGCCGGGTCAGCTCGTCGCGCAGCCGGCCCTCCCCCGCCGAGCCGACCACCGCGGGCCCGGGCAGCAGCGGCTGGCCGGGCTCGTGGCGGCGCAGCACCGCCGGACGGGGCAGGCCGAGCTGCTTGGTGATGGTCGTGCCGACGCCGGAGTTGGCGAAGTCGCGGTACCAGTCGCTCACGTGGATTCCTTCCGAATGGAGAGGGCAATTCGGTCGTGCGGCCCCGAACTGGAGCGGGTTGACCCAGATGAGGCGGAGTTGAGCCGGGTGCGCGCGCGGCTCAACCCCGCCGTCCCCGGGTCGACCCGGAGACGGCGGGCCAGGCGGGCAGCCGCCGGGGGCCTCAGGACTCGAGGATGGCGACGACGCCCTGGCCGCCGGCGGCGCAGATGGAGATCAGGCCGCGCTTGCCCGGGCCGGCCTCGTGCAGCAGCTTGGCCAGCGTCGCCACGATCCGGCCGCCGGTGGCGGCGAACGGGTGGCCGGCGGCCAGCGACGAGCCGTTGACGTTCAGCTTCGACCGGTCGATGGAGCCCAGCGGGGCGTCCAGGCCGAGCTTCTCCTTGCAGAACGCCGGGCTCTCCCACGCCTTCAGGGTGGCCAGCACCGTGGAGGCGAACGCCTCGTGCACCTCGTAGAAGTCGAAGTCCTGCAGGCTCAGCCCGTTGCGCGCCAGCAGCACCGGGACGGCGTAGGCCGGGGCCATCAGCAGGCCCTCGCCGCCGTGCACGTAGTCGACGGCGGCGGTCTGGGCGTCGACCAGGTGGGCGAGCACCGGCAGGTCGTGCTCGGCGGCCCACTCGTCGCTGGCCAGCAGCACGGCCGACGCCCCGTCGGTGAGCGGCGTGGAGTTGCCCGCCGTCATGGTGGCGCCCTCGCCCTGCCCGAACACCGGCTTGAGCTTCGCCAGCTTCTCCCCCGAGGTGTCCGGCCGCAGGTTCGCGTCCCGGGAGAGGCCGAGGAACGGCGTCACCAGGTCGTCGAAGAACCCGCGGTCGTAGGCCGCGGCCAGCGCCTGGTGCGAGCGCACGGTCAGCTCGTCCTGCTCCTGACGGCCGATCTCCCACTCCGCCGCGGTGATCGCGGCGTGATCACCCATCGCCAGCCCGGTGCGCGGCTCGGCGTTGCGCGGGATCTCCGGGGCCAGCTGGCCCGGGCGCAGACCGGCGAGGGCCTTGAGCCGCTGCTGCACGGTCTTCGCCCGGTTGACCTCCATCAGCACCCGACGCAGGTCCTCGTTCACCGCGACCGGGGCGTCGGAGGTGGTGTCGGTGCCCCCGGCGATGCCGGACTCGATCTGGCCCAGCGCGATCTTGTTGGCGACCAGGACGGCGGCCTCCAGCCCGGTGCCGCAGGCCTGCTGGACGTCGTAGGCGGGGGTGGCCGCCGACAGCCGCGAGCCGAGCACGGCCTCCCGGGTCAGGTTGAAGTCGCGGGCGTGCTTGAGGACGGCGCCGGCGACGACCTCCCCCACCTGCTCCCCCTGCAGCCCGAACCGGGCGACCAGCCCGTCGAGGGTGGCGGTGAGCATGTCCTGGTTGCTGGCGCGGGCGTAGGCGCCGTTGGACCGGGCGAACGGGATGCGGTTGCCGCCGACGATCGCGGCCTTCCGGGTCTGTGCAGCCATCTGATCCTCCGAGCGAGGTCGGTTCCCCACCGAAATGGCCATTTCGGTGGGGGTCGAGGCGCGGCCTCTAATCGGTACCGAGAGTATCAGGTACCGTCGGTTGCGTGAACACGGAGACGGCCTCCCCGCCGCGCGACCGGCGGGACTCGCGCTGGGACGAGCACCGCCGCGCCCGCCGGGAGCAGCTGGTCACCGCCACCCTCGCCGCGGTCGGGAAGCACGGCGCCGGCGTCGGCATGGACGAGATCGCCGCCGAGGCCGGCACCAGCAAGACCGTCGTCTACCGGCACTTCGCCGACCGCAGCGAGCTGCACGTCGCCGTCTGCGCGCGGGTCGCCGAGCAGCTGACCCGCAAGCTGCGCGAGGCGATCGGCAGCAGCGACCACCCACGGCAGATGGTGACCGCCGCCGTGGAGACCTACCTGGTCTTCATCGAGGCCGACCCGGAGGTCTACCGGTTCGTCGTCGGGCACGCCCTCGTCGACCGCCCGGTCGGCCTGGTCACCGACGAGAAGGACCCGATCAGCAACCTCTCCGACCTGGTCGGCGACGAGGTCGGCGCCCTGGTCGGCGCCGCGCTCACCCGCGCCGGGCAGGACACCGCCGCGGCCGCGCCATGGGGCCACGGCGTCATCGGCCTGGTCCGGGCCGCCGCCGACTGGTGGCTGCGCGCCGACCGGCCCATGCCGCGCGCCCAGCTCGCGGCGCACCTCACCGACCTGGCCTGGACGGGGTTGCGCGGCGTCGTGACCCCCGGCCCCTCAACCCAGACCCCCGCGAGTCCGATGGAGGAAGCGTGACCAGCACCCCGACCCCCCTCACCACGGTCGACCCGGCCCGGCTCACCGAGGTCCTCGACGGCCGCTGGGCGCACGTGCGCCGCGACGCCCGCGAGCAGCTCGGCACCGCCCGCTACGCCACCGTGCACGGCGAGACGATGGCCGAGGCGCGCGAGCGGGTCACCCGGCTGACCGCCGAGCTGGCCGCCACCGGCAGCGTCGCCCTCGGCTACCCGGCGGCCTACGGCGGGTCCGACGACAGCGGCGGCTCGGTGGTCTCCATCGAGATGCTCGCCCAGGCAGACCTCTCGCTGATGGTCAAGGCCGGGGTGCAGTGGGGCCTGTTCGGCGGGGCAGTGCAAGCACTGGGCACCCAGCGCCACCACGACGAGTTCCTGCCCTCGATCATCAGCTTCGACCTGCCCGGCTGCTTCGCGATGACCGAGACCGGTCACGGTTCCGACGTCCAGCAGCTGCGCACCACCGCCACCTACGACCCGGCGACGCAGACCTTCGACCTGCACACCCCGCACCAGGCCGCCCGCAAGGACTACATCGGCAACGCCGCCAAGGACGGCCGGATGGCGGTCGTCTTCGCCCAGCTGGTCACCGGTGGGCAGCGGCACGGGGTGCACGCCTGGCTGGTGCCGATCCGCGACGAGGCCGGCGCCCCGATGCCCGGGGTGACGATCGGCGACGACGGCCCCAAGGCCGGGCTGCTCGGTGTGGACAACGGCCGGCTGAGCTTCGACCACGTGCGCGTCCCGCGGGAGATGCTGCTGGACCGGTACGGCCAGGTGGCCGCCGACGGCACCTATACGTCGTCCATCGAGAACGAGACCCGGCGCTTCTTCACCATGCTCGGCACGCTGGTGCGCGGGCGGGTCAGCGTCGGCGGCTCGGCCTCCTCGGCGACCAAGGTGGCCCTGGAGATCGCCGTCCGCTACGGCGACGTGCGCCGCCAGTTCGCCGCGCCCGGCGAGGAGCGCGAGGTGGTCGTCAACGACTACCTGGTGCACCAGCGCAAGCTGCTGCCCGCCCTGGCGCGCAGCTACGCCTTCTCCTTCGCCCAGGAGGAGCTGCTCGGCACGATGCACGACGTGCTGGGCGCCGATGCCGTCGACGAGGCGGCGCAGCGCGAGCTGGAGTCCCGGGCCGCCGGGCTCAAGGCGCTGCAGACCTGGCACGCCACCCAGACCATCCAGCTCTGCCGCGAGGCCTGCGGCGGCGCCGGCTACCTGCAGGAGAACCGGCTGCCCGGGCTGAAGGCCGACACCGACGTCTTCACCACGTTCGAGGGCGACAACACGGTGCTGATGCAGCTGGTCGCCAAGGGGCTGCTCACCGGCTACCGGGACGCCTTCGGGTCGCTGGACGGCTGGGGCAAGGCGGCCTTCGTCGCCGAGCAGGTCCGGGAGACCGTCCTGGAGCGCACCGCCGCGCGGGCGCTGATCCAGCGGCTGGTCGACGCCGTCCCCGGCCGGGAGGACGACGTCCCGTTCACCGACCGCGGCTGGCAGCTGAAGATGCTCGAGGACCGGGAGGCACACGTCCTGGCGGGCGTGATCAAGCGGCTGCGCCGGAACGCCGCCACCCACCGGGACGGTCGGCAGTTCGACGTCTTCAACGACGTGCAGGACCACGCGCTCAAGGCCGCCGAGGCGCACATGGAGCGCGTCGTGCTGGAGGCGTTCGTCGCCGGCATCGAGCGGACGGCGGACCCGGCGGCGCGGGCGCTGCTGTCCCGGGTCTGCGACCTGTTCGCCCTGGTCACCATCGAGGCGGACAAGGGCTGGTACCTGGAGCACTCCCGGATCAGCCCGACGCGGGCCAAGGCGCTCACCGGCGCGGTGAACGAGCTGCTGGCCGAGCTGCGCCCGCACATGCGCACCCTGGTCGACGCCTTCGCGATCCCCGAGGCCTGGCTGAACTGCGCTGTCCTGACCGAGGAGCCGGGCCGCCAGGAGACGATGGCCGCCCACGACGCCGCGCTGCGCACGCAGGGCACCGAGCCGCAGGCCGACGCCACCGCCACCGACCTGGAGGTGGTCCCCGCCCAGTGACCCCCGGCGGCCATGTTCGCCAACATGGCCGCCCGTCCCGGCCATGTTGGCCCCCATGGCCGCCGGGGAGGACGACGGGCCGGGCGGGGACGGCGGACGGCGGCGGGCCGGGGCCGGATGATGTGCGGTCGTGGAGATCGTGGCCGCTGCGGCGGAGACGCTGCGGGTGCCGGCCGTGGTCGACCTGGCGGCGGTGGTGGTCGGCGCGCTGACCGGTGGGCTGCTCGCCGCGCGGGAGGGCTTCGCCGTCTCGGGGGTGCTGCTGCTGGCGGTCAGCACCGGGCTGGGCGGTGGGCTGATCCGCGACGTCCTGCTCGCCGGTCCCCCACCGGTCGCGCTGACCAACCCGGCCTACCTGCCGACCGTGGCGATCACCGCGATGGTGACCTTCTTCTTCTCCGGCTGGCTGTCCCGGCTGACCGGCCTGCTGGTCGGCCTGGACGCGCTGACGCTCGGCTTCTTCACCGTGATCGGGGCGCAGAAGGCCGAGCTGGCCGGGCTGCCCAGCGCATCGGTGGTCTTCATCGGCACCCTCACCGGGGTCGGCGGGGCGGTGATCCGCGACGTGCTGCTCGCCCAGCGGGCCGACATCGTGCAGCCCGGCCCCTACAACGCCGTCGCTGCCCTGCTCGGCGCGACCGCGCTGACCGTGCTCGCCGGCCCGCTCGGCCTGCCCCCGCTGCCGGTCGCCGCGCTGGTCATCGCGCTGGTCGCGGCGCTGCGGATCGTCTCGGTGTGGCGCGGCTGGGAGGCCCCGGTCGCGGTCGACCTGCCGCAGCGGGCCCGCAGCCGGCTGGTGCGGCGCACCCCGCGCCGTCCGCGCCGTCGCCGCGGCTGACCCAGGCCGACCGCCGGACCTGGGTCAGGCCCGCCCGGCCCCCGCGCCGGGGACCACCGGCGGTGAGGGGCTGATCCCCGGGGGCACCCGCTGCGGGCCGGCCTCCGGCGGGCGCGGCCGGTCCTGCCGGTGCACCCGGACGGCGAGCAGCGCCACGTCGTCCTCGGTGTCGGGGAGGTACATCCGCTCCAGCAGCCGGTCGCACAGCTGCTGCAGCGGCAGGTCGGTCAGCCCGCCCAGCACCCGGCACAGCTCGGCGATCCCGGCGTCCAGGTCGCGGTCGCGGCGCTCCACCAGCCCGTCGGTGTAGAGCAGCAGCGTGCCGCCGCGCTCGATCACCGCGACCCGGTCGTGCCGGGGCCGGCGGGGCTCGACCCCCAGCAGCAGGTCCGGGTGGTCCCCGTCGAGCAGCGTGACCGTGCCGTCGGCGTCGAGCAGCAGCGGGGGCGGGTGCCCGGCGGTCGACCAGCGCACCCGGGTGTCGGCGACGGCGAGCTCCGGGTCGTCCTGCTCCAGGCGGGCGATCAGCGCGGTGGCCATGGTGTCCAGGTCCAGGCCGAAGCTGGCCCGGTCCAGGCCGGTGAGCACCTCGGCGGGGGTGCCACCGGTGTGGTGGCCGATGCCGCGCAGCAGCCCGCGCAGCTGGCCCATCGCCGCCGCGGCGCGGCTGTCGTGGCCGACCACGTCCCCGATGACCAGCATCGTCGCCCCGTCGGGCTGCACGAACGCGTCGTACCAGTCGCCGCCGACCTCGGCGCCGGCCGCGGCGGGCACGTACCGGACGGCGATCTCGCAGTGGTCCGGCGCCGGTGGGGCGGTGAGCATGCTGCGCTGCAGGGTCTCGGCCAGCTGGCGCTGCTGACCGAACAGCCGCGCCTGCTGCAACGCCACCCCGGCCCGGCGGCCCAGCTCCAGGGCGGTGCCCAGCTCCGCGTCGGTGTGCCGGCCACGCTCGGCCCCGACGTAGAGGCCCAGCGCGCCGAGGGTGATGCCCCGGGCGACCAGCGGGACGACGATCCCCGAGGTGGGCGCCAGCCGCGCCAGCAGCTCCTGGGCCGCCGGGTCGGGCAGCGCCCGCTGCACGTAGCCGGCGTCCAGGTCGGTGACCACCATCGGCCGGCCGCTGCGGATCACCCCGCGGGCCGCGGCCTCCTCGGTCATCCCGGCCACCATCGCGCGCACGTACTCGGCGAGCTCCGCGGAGCGGGCCGGGTCACCGTGGGCGGAGGCGACGTCCCGCATCCGGCCGTGCTCGTCGGCGACCACCACCCAGCACCAGTCCCCGAGCCCGGGCACCACCAGCTCGGCCAGCCGGGCCAGCTGCTCGGTGATGTCCAGCGTCCCGGACAGCACCCGGCCCGCCTCGGCGAGCAGCTCCAGCCGCGCGTTGGCCGCCGCCATCTGCGCGACGGCGGCGTCCCGCTGGGCGTCGGCCTGCAGCCGGGAGACGGTCAGCCCGATCTGCGCGGTCAGCGCCTCCAGCAGCGACACGTCCTCCTCGTCCAGCGTGCGGTCCTCGGCCCAGACGGCGACGAAGCTGCCGAGCACCCGGCCCTCCACCCGCAGCGGCAGCGCCGCCAGCGCCCGCACCCCCACCAGCTCGGACACCCCGGACATCGCCGGGAAGCGGGCCACCGCCTCCTCCCGGTCGGACAGCAGCACCCGCTCGCCGTGCCGGGCCACGTACTGGGTGGGCAGCGCGTCGTCCATCGGCAGCTCGACCCCGCTGACCGGCAGGACGACGTCGGTGCCGGACTCGACCGCGTCGACCAGCCGCCGGGTCATGTGCAGCCGCAGCTCGCCTCCGAGGGGGTCGAAGACCGCCAGGGCGGTGGCGTCGACGCCGAGCACCGCCGCGCAGCCCCGCAGCGCCACCTCGGCCAGCTCGGTCATCCGGTCGGCGTTGGCGAGCTCGGCGGCCACCTCGGCGATCGCCGCGGCCCGCTGGACCGCGACCATCCGGCGCTGGGCCTCCTCGCGGGCGCCGGTGACGTCGACCGTCGTCCCCAGCACGCGCACCGGCTGGCCGTGCTGGTCCCGCACCACCCGGCCCCGGGAGACCGTCCAGCGCACCGCGCCGTCGGCCCGCAGCGCACGCACCTCCACGACGAACTCGCCGGCCTCCCCGCCCAGCGCAGCCGCCATCGCCGTCCGGGCCGGCTCACGGTCGTCGGGGTGGATGCTGGCCGCCAGTTCCTCGGCACCGGTGAGCACCCGCGGCCCGGTCAGGCCGAAGATGGCCGCGTTGCGCTCGTCCCAGTGCACCGAGCCGGTGCGCAGGTCGTGCTCCCAGATGCCGACCGCCCCGGCCTCCAGGGCCACCTCGAGCCGGGCGGTCGAGGCACCGACGGCGGACTGGGCCGCCGCCAGCTCCAGCTCGGCGACGACCGAGGCCGCCAGCTGGGCCACCAGCTGGGCGTCGTCGTCGGACCAGGTGCGCGGCCGGTCGTCGTAGACGGCGAGCACGCCGACCACGTGACCGGACGCCGCGGTCAGCGGGGCCCCGAGGTAGGCCTGCACCTGCCCGGAGGCGACCGCCGGCAGCTGGGAGACCCGGTCGTCGTCGGCGGCGACCGGGACGACGAGCGGCACGCCCAGCCGCACGGTGATCGCCGACAGTGGCCCGGTGAGCAGCGCCGGTCCGCCGACCGCGCCCTCGGGCAGGCCGTGCCCGCCGATCACGACGTCCCGGTCGGTGAAGAGGGTGACCTTCGCGTGCCCGGCGCCCACCAGCCGCGCCGCCAGGCCGGAGAGCCGGTCGAACGGCGCCCCTGCGGAGGCCTCGTCCAGCAGCCGGCGTGCGGCGGCGATGCGCTGCGGGTCGGTCAGCGGGTCGGGCTGCGGGTCACCGCCGGTCGCCGTGCTGCCGTGCACGCTGGTCGACCTCCCCCGGTCCCCCGCGCCGACCACCCGGCCGGCCGCCCACCACGCGGCGGGCGGCACCATGCTGGCACGCCGCCGCGGTGCCCCGCGGGACCGCTGGCCGAGCGGTGCTCCCCCCGCCGGATGGGGCCTCTCAAGGACCGGCGGTGGACGACCGATCTGGTGGAGGTGACGTCGACCCTCTCGGACCGCTGGGACTGCCGGCCATTGCTGTCCGGCGCCGATGACCTGACGATCGTCTTCCAGCCGATCGTCGACCTGGCCTCGGCCTCGGTGGCCGGCTACGAGGCGCTCGCCCGGTTCCCGGGGACGGCCGCACCGGACGTGTGGTTCGCCGCCGCCCACGAGGCCGGCCTGGGCGCCGAGCTGGAGGGCCTGGCCCTGCGCAAGGCCCTCGCCTCGCTGCCCGATCTGCCGCCCAACACCTTCCTCACCGTCAACGTCAGCCCGCACCTGCTCGGCTCGGCCCCGGTGGCCGCCGCCCTCGCCGAGCCGGCGACGCTGCGCCGGGTCGTGGTCGAGCTGACCGAGCACATGCCCACCCCCGACCTGGCCGGGCTCCGCGCGCAGACCGCCGCGCTGCGCGGCCGCGGCGCGCTGATCGCCATCGACGACGCCGGCACCGGCTACGCCGGGCTGCAGCAGCTCGCCGAGATCCGCCCGCAGCTGGTCAAGCTCGACCGCGCCCTGGTCAGCGGCGCCGACACCGACCCGGTGAAGACGGCGCTGGCCGAGATGGTCGGCGCGTTCACCAGCCGGATCGACGCCTGGCTGCTGGCCGAGGGGATCGAGACCGCGGGCGAGCTCGCGGCCTTCGCCCGGCTCGGCGTCCCGCTGGCCCAGGGCTGGCTGCTCGGCCGCCCGGCACCACACTTCGCGCCGCTGTCCCCCGAGGCCGCCCAGCTGGTGCGCACCCAGGTGGCCCGCGCCCAGCTGGCGGAGTCGGTGGCCAGCCTGCTGCGCCCGCTGCGGCAGCACGGCCCCGGGGACGCCGACGGCGCCCCGCCGCCCTACGTCGTCCTGGACGACGCCGAGGTGCCGGTGGAGCTGGTGCTCGCCGACCCGCGCACCGGCGCCGCCTACCGGGCCCCGGTGTCGCTGCGGGTGCCGCCGTCGGCCGGGGTGGCCGAGACGCTGCAGCGCGCGCTCACCCGCCCGCCGGTGCACCGCTTCGACCCGGTGCTGTGCACCGACCGCACCGGCACCGTCGTCGGCCTGCTGCGGGTCGAGGACCTCGCCTCGGCCGCGGCCGCCGGCCGCTGACCCCGGGCCGCCCCGCCCCGGCCCCACCCCCACCTCCCGAGCACTGGAGCCGCCATGAAGACCTTCGCCTGCGGGGACGTCGTCCCCGGCTGCACCCGGACGTTCACCGGACCCGACGAGGACGCCGTCCTCAGCCAGGTGGCCGCCCACGCGGCCGCCGACCACGGGCTGGGCAGCGTGCCGCCCGAGCTCGTCGCCCAGGTCCGCGCGCACATCGTCGCGGCCTGAGGAGGGACCCCGCTGCTGCCCACGACACGTGCGCGGGGCCCTGCAGCGGGGCCGATGGCGCTCGGTGGGCTGCCTGCGGCAGCCCACCGAGCCTCAGGCGCTGGCGTCGGTGAGGCGCTGGCGCTGCTCGTCGGTGAGCACCAGGTCGAGCATCGGCAGCAGGTCGGCCAGCTGCTCCACCGAGCGGCCACTGGCGATCGGCGCGGTGACGGCTGGCTGGTCGGCCAGCCAGCGCAGCGCCACGGCCGCCCCGGTCACGCTGTGCGCCTCGGCGACCTCGGCCAGCGCGGACAGCACCCGGTCGCCCTTCTCCCCCACGTACTTCGCCGCGCCCTTGGCCCGCGGCGAGTCGATGGTCTCGCCGGCCCGGTACTTGCCGGTCAGGAAGCCGCGCGCCAGCCCGAAGTAGGGCATCGAGCCCAGCCCGCGCTCGGTCACCACGGCGGCGAGCTCGGCCTCGTAGACCTCGCGCTCCATCAGGTTGTAGTGCGGCTGCAGCGCCACGTACCCGGTCACGCCGAGCTGCTGCGCGGTGTCCAGCGCCTCGGTCAGCCGCTTCGCCGAGTAGTTCGACGCCGCCGCGTACCGGACCTTGCCGGCCTGCACCAGCTCGTCGAAGGCGGTGAGCGTCTCCTCCAGCGGCGTCGTCTCGTCGTCGTAGTGCGCGTAGTAGAGGTCGATGGTGTCGACCTGCAGGTTGCGCAGCGACCGCTCGGCGGCCGCCCGGATCTCCGGGGCCGACAGCGGGTGCTCCTTCTCCCCCGGCGAGGCCTTGGTGGCCACGACCATCCGGTCGCGGACGCCGCGCTCGGCCATCCAGTTGCCGAGGATCGTCTCGGAGACCCCGTTGCCGTACATCTCGGCGGTGTCGACGAACGGGGACTGGGTGCTGGGGACGGCGTCGAGGAAGCGGTCGAGCAGGGCGAAGGACGTCGGCTCGTCGGCCGTCCACCCGAACACGTTGCCGCCCAGGCAGAGGTCGCTGACGGTCAGATCGGTCCCGGGGAGCTGTGGCATGGGCTCCACGCTAAGCGGGCTCCCGGGACGTCGCGCGGCGGGCGCCGGGGTGCCAGCAGGGTCCTGATCCGTGACGCTTGTGACCAACGAGCAGGAAAACCCCGGAAATCCGGGGGTCCGGCTCGCCAACACCCAGGTCGGCATGGCAACGTGCCCGCCGTTGCTGGTCGACGACGGGGTCGGCCAGATGCGCCCACCGGGCCCCCGCCGCGCTGTTCGTCCGCGGCGAGTCGGCACGGTGGAGGCCCCGGAGGTCCGCCAGGACGACCGGGGGCGCGACCGGCCCAGCCGGACGCGACACCAGACTGCGCCCGCCCCGCACCGGGGCAGGCTGCTGATCACACTGTGAGAGGAACACCATGAACAAGGCTGAACTCGTCTCCGCCATCGCCAAGCGCGCCGACGTCCCCTCGTCGACCGTCGACTCGGTGCTCAACGGTCTCCAGGAGGAGCTCGTCGAGGCCATCACCCGCGGCGAGAAGGTGGCCGTCCCCGGCCTGCTGACCGTCGAGCGCTCGCAGCGTTCGGCCCGCACCGGGCGCAACCCGCAGACCGGTGAGTCGATCGAGATCGCCGCTGCGCACACCGCCAAGGTGACCGCCGGCTCCAACCTGAAGAAGGCTGCTGCCGCCGTCCCGGTCCAGTGACGCAGGGCCCTCTCGCAGGGCCGCACTGAGCACCACCTCCGACGCCCCCGTCGCGCTCCTGGCACCCCGTGCCAGGATGCGCGGCGGGGGCGTCGTTCATCGTCGAACGAGCCGGCGAGGAGGACCCGTGACCGCGGTGCAGACAGACC
Source organism: uncultured Modestobacter sp. (assembly GCF_947486615.1). GTDB lineage: Bacteria > Actinomycetota > Actinomycetes > Mycobacteriales > Geodermatophilaceae > Modestobacter. The sequence goes on along the minus strand of NZ_CANKUD010000005.1, from coordinate 26,596 downwards.
TCTCGATCACCACCGACCCGGCCGAGGTCGGTCTGGACGCCGCCCGGCTGCAGCGGCTGGACCGCAGGCTGGCCCGCTACGTCGACGAGGGGCAGCTGCCCGGCTTCCTGGTCACCGTCGCCCGGCACGGCCGGCTGGTGCACGTGGGCACGGGCGGGCAGCGCGACGTCGAGGCCGGCCGGCCGGTCACTGCAGACACCCGCTGGCGGATCTACTCGATGACCAAGCCGGTCACCTCGGTGGCGGCAATGTCGCTGTACGAGGAGGGGGCCTTCGAGCTCACCGACCCGATCAGCCGGTGGCTGCCGGAGTTCGCCGAGACCCGGGTCTGGACCGCCGGGCCTGCGCAGCAGCCCGTCACCGCCCCGCTGATGGAGCCGATCCGGGTGTGGCACCTGCTCACCCACACCTCCGGGCTGACCTACGGCTTCCACCACGCGCACCCGGTCGACGGCGCCTACCGGCTGCGCGGGCACGAGTGGGGTACCCCGCCCGGCGCCGACTCCGCCGAGGTGGTGGGCCAGTTCGCCGAGCTGCCGCTGCTGTTCCAGCCCGGCAGCGAGTGGAACTACGGGGTGTCCACCGACGTCCTGGGCCGGCTGGTCGAGGTGATCGCCGGCAAGCCGCTGGACGAGGTGTTCGCCGAGCGGGTGTTCGGGCCCCTGGGCATGACCGAGACGTCGTTCGGCCTGCGCCCCGGGGACGACGTCGACTCCCTGGCCCAGCTCTACGGCCCCGGCGTGACCCTGCTGCCCGCCCCGTTCGCGCAGGCCGCGCACCGCAAGCCGACGTTCCTCGCCGGTGGGGCCGGGCTGGTCTCCACCGCCGGTGACTACCTGCGGTTCGTGGAGATGCTGCGGGCCGGCGGGGTCACGCCGTCCGGGGAGCGGGTGCTGGGCCCGCGGACGCTGGCGCACATGGTGCGCAACCACCTGCCCGGCGGCCTGGACCTGGAGTCCGCCGGCCGCCCGCTGTACGCGGAGACCCCGCTGCGCGGCGTCGGGTTCGGGCTCGGGTTCTCCATGGTGCTGGACCCGGTGCGCTACGGCGGGGTGGCCAGCGTGGGCACCTACGGCTGGGGCGGGGCGGCGTCCACGGAGTTCTACGTCGACCCGGTCGAGGACCTGACGGTCACCTTCTACACCCAGCTGCTGCCCTCCAGCACCCTGCCGGTGCGCAACCACCTCCGCCCCCTGGTCCAGCAGGCCCTCGTGTGAAGACCGGCCATGTTGGCGAACATGGCCGGTCTTGGAGGATGTCGGCATGGAGCCGAGCCACGTCCTGCTGCCCGACGAGCGCACCCTGCACGGCCACTGGGACCCCTCGCTCCCCCCGGCGCTGACCGTCGAGCCGGGGACGACGGTGCGCATCGGCACCCTGGACTCCGGCTGGTGGACCGGCGCGCACACCGGCGAGCACGGGCTGGACATGGTCGGCCGCCCCCGCCACCCGGTGCACGACGATGCCTACGGCCACGCGCTCACCGGTCCGGTCGCGGTCGCCGGCGCGCAGCCCGGTCAGGTGCTCAGCGTGCGGATCGACGACGTCGTCCCCGCGGCGTTCGGGACGACGTACGTCGGCCTGCGCTCGACCCCGCTCAACGAGCGGCTCGGGGTGACCGCCGAGCCCGTGGTGCACAGCTGGTCGCTGGACCCGGTCGCCGGCATCGGCCGCAACCAGGCCGGGCAGTCGGTGGCGCTGCGGCCGTTCCTCGGCGTCATGGGGGTGCCGCCGGCCGAGCCGGGTGCGCACTCGACCATCCCGCCGTACTGGCACGGCGGGAACATCGACTGCCGCGAGCTGGTCGCCGGCGCGACCCTCTACCTGCCGGTGACCGTGCCCGGCGGGCTGCTCTCGGTGGGCGACGGGCACGCCGCGCAGGGCGACGGCGAGGTCGGCGGCACGGCGATCGAGTGCCCGATGGACGCCATCGACCTGACCCTGGACGTGCTGCCGGACCTCTTCGGTGCCCCCGTCACCACGCCGGTCGCCCGGACCCCCGCCGGCTGGGTGACCATGGGTGTGGCCGACGACCTGGACGAGGCGATGGCGATCGCGCTGGACGCGATGCTCGACGTGATGGCCGCACTGCACGGCATCGGCCGCTCCGACGCGCTCGCGCTGGCCAGCGTGGTCGTCGACCTGCGGGTCACCCAGGTCGTCAACCAGGTGGTCGGCGTGCACGCCGTCCTCCCCTGGGGCGCCGTCCGCTAGACCCCTGAGCGGCCATGTTGGCCAACATGGCCGGAGGTCGCCCGGCCATGTTGGCCAACATGGCCGGGGCAGGGGCAAGGGCTAGCAGCCGGTGGTGCCGTCGATGCGCTCGCGGAGCAGGTCGGCGTGGCCGTTGTGCCGGGCGTACTCCTCGATCATGTGCAGGAGCACCCAGCGCAGCGACACCCGCTCGCCGTGCCGCAGCCCGGCGCTGACGTCGTCCAGCGAGGCGTGCCCGGCGGCGGTCGCGCGGCTGGCTCCGACCTCGGCGGTGAAGGCCGCCAGCTCCGCCGGGACGGCGGTGGCCGGGACGTCGCCGTCGGCCCCGACGCCGTCGAAGTCCGCATCCTCCGCCGCGGCCCAGTAGTGCGTCGGGACGTCGCGGCCGGCCACCACGCGGGCGAACCAGTACCGCTCGACGTCGGTCATGTGCCGCAGCAGGCCACGCAGGCTCAGCCCGGACGGCGGCAGCGGCCGTTCACCGAGCTGCTCGGGGGTCAGGCCGGCGCACTTCACCAACAGCGTCGCCCGGTGGAGGTCCAGCCAGGCCGCCAGCGCGGCCCGCTCGCCGTCGGTGAACGGCGGGTCGACCCGGACCGGAGCGACGGTCACCGGCCCCACCGCACCCCTGAGGAGCCGGCGACCCCGGAGCCCGGCCGTTCAGTCACCGGTGACGCCGTCGATGCGCTCGCGGAGCAGGTCGGCGTGGCCGTTGTGCCGGGCGTACTCCTCGATCATGTGCAGGTACACCCAGCGCACCGAGACCTGCTCGCGGCTGCGGCTGGTGCGGCCCCGGCTCAGGTCGTCCAGCGACCCGAACCCGTCGGCGACCTCCCGGCTGCGCTCGCACTCCTGCGCGAACCGGGCGAACTCCCCGGCCACGACGTCCGGCCCGCCCGCGTCCCGGCCCACCCCGTCGAAGTCGCCGTCCGGGTCGTCGGGAGAGCAGTACACGTCCGGGAGGTCCTCGCCGTCGAGCACGTGCCGGAACCAGCCCTGCTCCACCTCGGTCATGTGCCGCACCAGCCCGCGCAGGCTCATCGACGACGGCGGCACGGACCGCTCGCCCAGCTGCTCGGCACTCAGTCCGGCGCACGTGGTCAGCAGGGTGCTCCGCTGGTACTCCAGCCAGGCCCGCACCGCGTCGCGCTCGCCGTCCAGGTACGGCGGGTCGATGCGCACCGGCGCGTTCACGAAGTCGTCCATGACCGCAGATCATGGCGGCTGCCCGGCTCCCGGGGCGCGCGTCGGCGCCCCGGCGTCACAGCAGGGACAGCCCCAGCCGCTCGCTGAGCAGGTGCAGGGCAGCCCGCCCGGCCCGGGAGTTGCCGGCGCGGTCCAGCGGCGGCGACCAGGCGCAGACCCCGAACCGGTTGGGCACGTCGCCCATCACCGCGCCGGCCACCCCGCTCTTGCACGGGAAGCCGACGTCGTAGGCGAACTGCCCGGCCGCGTCGTACGTGCCGCAGGTCAGCATCACCGCGCTGACCCGCCGGGCCAGGGGCTCGGTGAGCACCCGGTCGCCGGTGCGTGGGTCCACCCCGTCGTGGGCCAGGAAGCGGGCGGCGCGGGCGAGCTGCCGGGTGGTCACGGTCAGCGAGCACAGCTGCGCGTAGGCGTCGACCACCTCGTCCACCGGGTGGGTGAAGTTGTCGAACGAGCTCATCAGGTGGCCCATCGCCGTGTTCATGGCGGCGCTGGCGCGCTCCTCCTCCAGCACCTCGGGATCGGGCTCGAGCCGCTCGCCGACCAGGCCGGACAGCAGGTCGGTGACCGCGTCGACCGCCGCGCCGGGTGACCCGGTGGCCTCCACCAGCACGTCGCACACGACGACGGCGCCGGCGTTGATGAAGGGGTTGCGGGGCACCCCGTGCTCGCGCTCGAGCTGCACCAGGGAGTCGAAGGGGTCGCCCGAGGGCTCCCGGCCGACCCGCTGGAAGAGGTCCTCGCCGACCAGGCGGAGCGCGGCGGTCAGCGTGAACACCTTGACCACGCTCTGCACGGGGAAGCCGACGTCCGCGTCCCCGGCCACGTGCTCGGTGCCGTCGAGCTCGCACAGCGCCAGCGCGAACCGCTCGGGCCCGGCCCCGGGCTGGTCGACCTGGTCGTCCTCGGCGAGCGGCCGGGCCTCGGCGGCCACCCGGTCGAGGACCTCGGTCAGGTCGTCGGGCACGTCGGAGGGGGTGGTGGACACCCCTGGACGGTGTCACGGAGCGCGCGACCGGGCTGGTTGAGTGGGCGTGTGCTGCGCATCGGTGCCCTGGACGTCCCCGCCGGCGGGCTGGTCGTGATGGCGATCGTCAACCGCACCCCCGACTCGTTCTACGACCGCGGTTCCACCTACGAACTGGACGCCGCGCTGGCCCGGGTCGACCGGGTGGTCGCCGAGGGCGCGGACATGGTGGACGTCGGTGGGGTCAAGGCCGCCCCGGGCGCGGAGGTGGACCCGGCCGAGGAGATCCGCCGCACCGTGGACCTGGTCGCGGCCATCCGCGCGGCCCACCCGGAGCTGCCCATCTCCATCGACACGTACCGCGCCGAGGTCGGCCGGGCCGCGCTGGCCGCCGGCGCCGACGTGGTCAACGACGCCTGGGGCGGGACCGACCCGCAGCTCGCCCACGTCGCCGCCGAGGCCGGCGCCGGGATCGTCTGCACCCACGCCGGCGGGCTGCCACCCCGCACCCGGCCGCACCGGGTCACCTACGACGATGTGGTCGCCGACGTCGTCCGGCGGACGACGGCGCTGGCCGAGGCCGCGGTGGCCGCCGGTGTGGACCCCGAGCGGGTGCTCATCGACCCCGGGCACGACTTCGGCAAGAACACCCGGCACTCGCTGGAGGCGACCCGGCGGCTGGACGAGCTGGTGGCCACCGGCTGGCCGGTGCTGGTGGCGCTGTCGAACAAGGACTTCGTCGGGGAGACCCTCGACGTCCCGGTCGACGGCCGGCTGACCGGCACCCTGGCGGCGACCGCGGTGAGCGCCTGGCTGGGCGCCCGGGTGTTCCGCGCGCACGACGTGGCGGCGACCCGGCAGACGCTGGACATGGTGGCCGCGATCCGCGGCGACCGGCCACCGGCCCGCACCACCCGCGGCCTGGCCTGAGGAAGCACCCCGTCCTACGCACCCCTCGCACGCCCGGGGCGAGCCACGGGACGGGGCCGGGGTCCGGGCACGACGCTGGGTCGCGCACGGTCGCCGCTAGGTTGCCGGGCATGGCCGCCACCGGGTTCCTCACCGCCGACGAGCTCAACGCGATCCTGCCGGGCACCCTCCCGGGGCTGCTGGGCATCGTCGTCGACACCCACGAGCCGGGCCGGCTGACCTCGCACCTGGACGTGCGGCCCGAGCTGCTCGCGCCCAACGGCTACCTGCACGCCGGCACCGTGGTCACCCTCGCCGACACCAGCTGCGGCCTGCCCACCCGGGCCCTGCTGCCCGAGGGGTCCAGCGGCTTCACCACCATCGAGCTGAAGAGCAACCACCTGGGCACCGCCCGGGAGGGCCGCATCACCGCCGTCGCCACGAACGTGCACGCCGGCCGGACGACGCAGGTCTGGGACGCCGTGGTGACCGCCGAGGCGACCGGGAAGACGCTGGCGCTGTTCCGCTGCACCCAGTCGGTGCTCTGGCCGCGGTGACTCCTCGCCTCCGGCACTGATGACCTCGCCTCCGGCGGTGATGACCCCTGCGGGCTACCGGCGGGTAGCCCGGGTGTGGCGCACGACACTCCGGGTGTGAGACTGACGTCACCGCACCTGAGTCGAGGAGGACCCCGTGCCGCTGGCCAGCCGCTATCCCGATGTCGAGATCCCGGAGCTGTCCGTCCCGCAGTTCGTGCTGGCGGGCGCCGGCGAACGCGCCGACCGCCCCGCCCTGATCGACGGCCTCTCCGGCGAGACGATCACCCATGGTGAGCTCGCCTTCTACGTCGAGCGGGTCGCCGCCGCGCTGCACGCCCGGGGCCTGCGCAAGGGCGACGTCGTCGCCGTCTTCAGCCCGAACACCATCTGGTACCCGGTGGTCTTCCACGGCATCGCCGCGGCCGGCTGCGTGATCAGCCCGGTCAACGCGCTGTACACGCCGGAGGAGATCGCCTTCCAGCTCAAGGACTCCGGCGCCAAGGTGCTGGTCACCGTCTCCCCGTTCCTGGACCGCGCACTGGCGGCCACGGCGAAGTCGCCGGTCGACGAGGTCATCGTGATGGACGGCGCGGAGGGCCACGCCTCGCTGCGCGACCTGATCACCGCCGACGCCCCCGCCGTGCAGGTGGACATCGACCCGGCGAACGACCTGATCACGCTCCCGTACTCCAGCGGCACCACCGGGCTGCCCAAGGGCGTCATGCTCACCCACCGCAACCTGGTGGCCAACGTGACCCAGTCCCGCCCGCTGGCCGGGGTGGACGAGGGCAACGAGCGGATCGTCGCCGTGCTGCCGTTCTTCCACATCTACGGCCTGACCGTGCTGATGAACCAGGGCCTGCAGTGGGGCGGCGCCGTCGTCACCCTGCCCCGCTTCGACCTCGAGCAGTTCCTGCGGGTCATCCAGGACCAGAAGATCACCCGGGCCTTCGTCGCCCCGCCGATCGTGCTGGCGCTGGCCAAGCACCCGCTGGTCGACCAGTTCGACCTCTCCTCGCTGCGCAGCGTCACCTCCGGTGCCGCGCCGCTGGACGAGTCGCTGGCCCAGGCCGCGCAGGACCGGCTCCGCAAGGGCGCCAGCGAGGGGGTCAGCGTCGGGCAGGGCTACGGCATGACCGAGCTGTCCCCGGTCTCGCACACCACTCCCGAGGTCGGCCTGGAGCCGGCCGGCGCCGGACCCACCCCCAAGGGCACGGTCGGCTACGCGCTGCCCAACACCGAGTGCCGGCTCGTCGACCCGGCCACCGGCGAGGACGCCGCCCCCGGCGAGCGCGGCGAGCTGTGGGTCCGCGGGCCGCAGGTGATGAAGGGCTACCTGAACAACGCCCAGGCCACCGCCGAGACGCTGGACGCCGAGGGCTGGCTGCACACCGGTGACGTGGCGATCGTCGACGACGAGGGCCGCTACACCGTCGTCGACCGGGTCAAGGAGCTGATCAAGTACAAGGGCTACCAGGTCGCCCCGGCCGAGCTGGAGGCCGTGCTGCTGAACAACCCGCAGATCGCCGACGCCGCGGTGATCGGTGTGCTGGACAGGGAGAGCGGCGACGAGCTGCCCAAGGCGTTCGTCGTCCGGGCGCCGGGCTCGGAGATCACCGAGGACGACATCAAGGCCTACATGGCCGAGCACGTCGCACCGCACAAGAAGATCCGCCTGGTCGAGTTCATCGACCAGGTGCCCAAGTCGATGGCCGGCAAGATCCTCCGCAAGGACCTCAAGGCCCGCTGACGCGGGACCCTGGACGATCATGGGGGTGACCCACCGGCACCCACATGATCGTCCAGGGGCGGGTCGCGCTGCGTCCTCCTAGGGTCGGGGCCATGCGTGCGGTGACGATCTCCTCCCCCGGCGGCCCTGAGGTGCTCGGGTGGGGTGAGGTGCCCGACCCGGTGTGCGGGCCGGGTGAGGTGCTGGTCGACGTGGCCGCGGCCGCGGTGAACCGGGCCGACCTGCTGCAGCGGCAGGGCCACTACCCGGCCCCGCCCGGCGCCAGCGAGGTGCTCGGCCTGGAGTGCAGCGGCGTGATCAGCGAGGTCGGCGAGGGCATCACGGGCTGGTCGGTCGGCGACGAGGTGTGCGCGCTGCTGTCCGGCGGCGGGTACGCCGAGCGGGTCGCCGTCCCGGCCGGTCAGCTGCTCCCCCGCCCCGCCGGGGTCGAGCTGGCCACCGCGGCGGCGCTGCCGGAGGTGGTCTGCACCGTCTGGTCCAACGTCTTCATGCTGGCCGGGCTGCGCGCCGGTGAGGTGTTCCTGGTCCACGGCGGTGGCAGTGGCATCGGCACCATGGCCGTCCAGCTCGCCGTCCGGGCCGGCGCCCGGGTCGCGGTCACCGCCGGCAGCGCCGCCAAGCTCGACTTCTGCCGCGAGCTGGGGGCGGAGATCCTGGTCGACTACCGGGAGCAGGACTTCGTCGAGGTCGTGAAGGAGGCGACCGGCGGGCACGGGGCGGACGTCGTGCTGGACATCATCGGAGCCAAGTACCTGGCCCGGAACGTCGACGTGCTGGCCACCGGCGGCCGGCTGGTCGGCATCGGCATGCAGGGCGGCACGAAGGCCGAGATCGACCTCGGCAAGCTGATGCGCAAGCGCGCCTCGGTGGCGGCCACCACGCTGCGCTCCCGCCCGGCGACCGGCCCCGGCGGCAAGGCGGAGATCGTCGCCGCCGTCCGGCAGGACGTGTGGCCCGACGTCGAGCGCGGCGTCATCCGCCCCATCGTGGACCGCCGCCTGCCGATGTCCCGCGCCGCCGAGGCGCACACCCTGCTGGAGTCCAGCGGCGCCATCGGCAAGGTCCTCCTCGTCCCCTGAGCACCCGAGCCCCTTGCCCCCGGCCCCGACCCGAGACCCGGCCTGCTCGCAGGGGCCCGCGACGAGCTCGCGAGTCGTGGGGGGCGAGCAGGTCCTTCTTCAGCGCAGGGCGGAGACGTGGTCGATCAGGTGACCGACCTCCTCCGGGGTGTTGTAGTGCATCAGCCCGAGCCGCACCGCGCCGCCGGTCTCGTTGACCCCGATCGCGTCGAACAGCTCGCGGGAGTAGAAGTCGCCGTCCCAGGCGCAGACGCCGCGCCGGGCCAGCTCGCTGACCACCTGACGGGGGCGCATCCGGGAGACGGTGAACGACAGGGTCGGCGTCCGGTGCCGGGGGGAGCCGAGCACCTGCACGTGGGCCATCGACCGCAGCGCGTCGTCGAGCCAGCCGAACAGCCCGGCCTCGTACCGGTCCACCGCGGCCATCGAGGTGGCCAGCCGCTGCCGCCGGGTGCCCCCGGCGTCGGGGCAGAGCGCGGCCAGGTGGTCGACCGAGGCGGCCACCCCGGCGTACAGCTCGAAGGACGGCGCCCCCACCTCGAACCGGTCGGGCACCCGGTCCGGGGCCGGCGCGAGCTTGTCCGGGTGCAGCTCGCCGAGCAGCCCGGGGTGGGCGACGACCGCGCCGACGTGCGGGCCGCACCACTTGTAGGCCGACAGCGCCAGGAAGTCCGCGCCCAGCTCGTCGGCGTCCAGCAGCACGTGGGGCGCGGCGTGCGTGCCGTCGACGTACACCAGCGCCCCGACCCGGTGCGCCCGGACGGCGATCGCCGACACGTCGGGCCGGGTGCCGATGGCGTTGCTGGCGGCGGTGACGGCGACCAGCCGGGTACGGCCGGTGACCAGCTCGTCGTACTGCCAGTCGGGCAGCTCCCCGGTCTCGATGTCCACCTCCGCCCAGCGGACGACCATGCCCACCTCGGCGGCCACCTGCAGCCACGGGCGGATGTTCGCGTCGTGGTCCAGCCGGCTGAGCACGATCTCGTCACCGGCCCGCCAGTGCTTGGCCAGCGCGCGGGCCAGGGTGTAGGTCAGCGTGGTCATGTTCGGCCCGAGGACGACGCCCGAGGGCGTGCCGCCGACCAGGTCGGCCACCGCGGACCGCGCCCCGGACACCAGCGCCTCGGCCCGCGCGGAGGCGGCGAACACCCCACCGCGGTCGGCGATCGGCACCCGCATGGCCTGGGAGACGGCCCGGATGACGCTCTCCGGGACCAGCGCACCGCTGGGGCCGTCGGCGTGCAGCAGCCCGTCGGACAGCCCCGGGAAGAGCCCCCGGACCCGGGCGACGTCCAGCTGGCCCCCGCCCGACGACATGCCGGGAGCCTAGTTCGTCCGACCGTGGCCCGACCGGGCAGCGGGGGCCCGGGCGCTCGGCGGACCCTGCCCCGGGCGAGGCAGGATGGGGCCATGACAGCACCAGGCACCGGTCAGCCGCACCCGCAGCAGGTCCTCGTCGTCGGGCCCGACGGTCAGCCGGTCGGGGCCATGCCGATGCCGCAGAGCGGAGCGACGCCGATGCCGCAGGACGGGATGGACGGCGACGACGACGGCATGGCCGGGGTCGGCGACCTCGTCGAGCAGCCGGCGAAGGTGATGCGGATCGGCACGATGATCAAGCAGCTGCTGGAGGAGGTGCGGGCCGCGCCCCTGGACGACGCCAGCCGCAACCGGCTGCGCGACATCCACGCCTCCTCGATCCGCGAGCTCGAGCAGGGCCTGGCCCCCGAGCTGCGCGAGGAGCTGGCCCGGATCACCCTGCCGTTCACCGAGGGCGAGACCCCTTCCGACGCCGAGCTGCGGATCGCCCAGGCCCAGCTGGTCGGCTGGCTGGAGGGCGTCTTCCACGGCATCCAGACCGCGCTGTTCGCCCAGCAGATGGCCGCCCGGGCCCAGCTGGAGGAGATGCGCCGCAAGGCCCTGCCCGGTGGCTCCCCGGCCGCCGACCAGCGCCCCGGCGGCGGCCAGTACCTCTGAGCCCGGCAGCGGTGGTCAGACCGCGGTGAGCTCGGCGGTGCCCAGCCGGGACGTCGGGAGGGCCGTGGTCGCGCGGAGTCGCCGGGCCACGGCCCGCAGGTCCAGGTCGGGCAGCAGCCGGGTCTCCTCGCCCACCCGCACGAGGGGCGCCGACTGCAAGGTGGCACCCCGGTCGCCGCGGACGGCCTGGTCGGCGTCGGTCCAGGTCAGCGGGGAGATGCTGCGCAGGGCGTCGACCGCGAACGCCACCACCTCGTCGTCCATCTCCACCAGCAGCAGGCAGGTCGACGGGCCGACCTCCCGCTGCTCGCGGCCGAGCAGGGTGGACAGGCACAGCACCGGCACCACGGCCCGCCGGTGGGTGACCAGCCCGAGCAGGCCGGGCACCGACGTCCGGGTGAGCGAGTCGGGGAACGGCAGGATCTCGCTGACCTGCTCCAGCGGCGTGGCGATGTCCAGGCCGATCGAGTAGGTCAGGTAGGACGGCGCCCCGCCCGCCGCGGCGGCCGCCGCCGACAGCGCCGGGTCCTCGTCGCTGCGGGTGGCCTCCAGCGCGGTGTTGACCGCCGCGAAGCCGGACAGCTGCGGGTCGGTCAGCATCGTCCCGCCGTCCAGCACCAGGCAGTCACCGACGCCGTCGACCTCCACCATCCCGGCCAGCAGGTCCGGCCGCGGCAGGGCGAACGACGGGGTGGGCAGAACGTCGTCCGGGCCGACGTGGGCCAGCTCCAGCAGCTCGCTCAGCGCCAGCACCACGTAGCCGTGCCCGAGGTCCAGCACCAGGCCGGCCCCGGTGTCCGCGCGCGGCAGCTCGCCCAGGCCCAGCAGGACCAGCGGGTCGACGACCGGCACCTCCCGGTCGGCGTAGACCACCGTGCCCGGGCACATCCGGCTGGTCAGCACCGAGGTGCGCAGATCCGGCGTGGGGATGGTGGTGTGCACGTGCGCGGCGTCGATCGCCAGCTGGTACCCCCCGCAGCGCAGCACGGTCAGGGTGTGCCGGCCGGCCGGCTGCCCGCCGGACCCCACCGGCGCGGCATCCCGGGTGACGTCGGTGACGGTGGGCACGCCGGGCAGCGCCAGCACCGCCGCGGCGTCCAGCACGCTGTACGCCCGGCCGGTCTCGGGGTGCCGGAAGGTGTGCGAGAACAGCAGCCCACCGCCGTGCGCGTGCGCGGCCACCAGGGTGTCGGTGGCGACCTCGCAGATGCCCTGCACCTGGTCGGCCAGCAGCCCGAGCACCCGGTCACCCGAGGCCACCACCACGACCACCTGGTCCGCGCGTCGTTCCTCGGGGCGCCCGGTCACGGCCTGCAGGTCCAGCACCGGCAGGACCAGCCGGCGCAGCTCGATCGCGCCGAGCAGGCCGGGGGCCGCCGCGGGCAGTCCGGCCAGCTCGGCCGGGCACGGCACGACCTCCCGCAGCGCGGACAGCGGCAGGGCGACGTCCATCCCGGCCAGCCGCAGCAGGCCGTGGACGACGTCCCCGCCGGGGCCCGCGGCGCGGTCGGGTGCCAGGTCACCCGGCGCGTTGCTCACGACGGTCAGTCCGCGGCGGCGAGCTGGGCGATGAGCTCGTCGACCTGGCGGGACGCCTCCTGCTGCTGCTGCGTGGACTCGGAGATGCTGAGGATCGTCTCGTTGGTGCGGGTGACGCTGCTGACGATCCGCTCGAAGGCGTTCTCCGCCCGCTTGGACACCTCCGAGCCCTGGGCGACCCGCTCGGCGGACTCCTCGATGAGCTTGCCGATCTGCTGGGAGGCGGTGAACGAGCGCTCGGCGAGCTTGCGCACCTCACCGGCGACGATGGAGAAGCCGACGCCGTGCTCACCGGCCCGGGCGGCCTCGATCGAGGCGTTGAAGGCCAGCAGGTTCGTCTGGTTGGCGATCTCGCCCATGACCCGGACGATCTCGGTGATCGAGTTCGACGACTTCTGGATCAGCGCGATCGCCTCCAGCGATGCGCGCAGCGCCTCCACGCCCTGCCGGGCGTTGTCCTGGGTCTCGGCAGCGAGCCCGGTGGCGGTCTGCGAGCTGCGGGCGATGTCCTCGATCGACGCCGACAGGTGCCGCACCGACGCGGTCATGTCCTGGGTGCCCGAGGCGATCCGCCGCTCCCGCTCTACCTCGGCGGTGACGTCGTAGGCGAACTTGACCACCTTGAACGGCTGGCCGGTCAGGTCGAGGATCGGGTTGTAGGTGGCCTGGATGTGCACGTCGCGGCCGTACTTGCCCTTGCGGTGGAACCGGCCGGCCAGCACCTCGCCGGCACCCAGCCGCAGCCAGAAGTCCCGGTACTCCGGCGAGCGGATGTACTCGTCGTCGCAGAACTCGCTGTGGTGGTGGCCGATGATCTCCCGCCGCGAGTAGCCCATGGTGCGCAGGAAGTTGTCGTTGGCGGTGAGGACGTTGCCGTCCAGGTCGAACTCGATCACGGCCTGGGCGCGGTCCACCGCGTTCACCCGCGCCTCGATCTCCGCGCTGCGCAGCTTGGCCGCGGTGACGTCGCTGGCGAACTTGACCACCTTGAACGGCCGGCCCAGGTCGTCCAGGATCGGGTTGTACGTCGCCTGGATCCAGACGTCGCGACCGCTCTGGTGGATCCGCCGGTACTCCCCGGTGTGGAAGTCCCCGCTGCCCAGCTTCTCCCAGAAGTCCCGGTACTCCTGGGTGGTCGTGTAGACGGGGTCGCAGAAGACGCGGTGGTGCTTGCCCTTCACCTCCGACAGCGTGTAGCCCAGGGCGTCGAGGAAGTTCTGGTTGGCGGTGATGATCGTGCCGTCGAGGTTGAACTCGATCACCGCCTGGGCGCGCTCGATCGCCGCCACCTTGCCGGTGAACTCGGCGTTCTGCAGCTTCGTCCGGGTGACGTCGGTGGCGAACTCGACCACCTTCACCACCCGGCCGGAGTCGTCGAGGATCGGGTTGTAGGTGGCCTGCAGCCACACCTCGCGCCCGTCCTTGTCCCGGCGTTTGAACTCCCCGCTCTCGTGGTGGCCCTGCCCGAGGCGCTGCCAGAACTCCGCGTACTCGGCGGAGGCGGCGTAGGAGGGCTCGCAGAACAGCCGGTGGTGCTTGCCGCGGATCTCGGCGAGCGGCCAGCCCATCGTGTCGGTGAAGTTCTGGTTGGCCGTCAGCACCCGGCCGGTCAGGTCGAACTCGACGACCGCCTGGGCCCGCTCGATCGCCGCCACCTTGCCGCGCGCCTCGGCGCCGGCGAACTTGGCCTCGGTGATGTCGCTGGCGAACTTCACGATCTTGATGGGCTTGCCGGCGTCGTCGAGGATCGGGTTGTAGGTGGCCTGCAGCCAGATCTCGCGCCCGTCCTTGGCCAGGCGCTTGAACTCCCCGGACTCGTAGCCGCCGCTGCCCAGCCGGGCCCAGAACTCCTCGTACTCCGCGCTGCTGGCCAGCGTGGGCTCGCAGAACATCCGGTGGTGCTTGCCCTGGATCTCGTGCAGGGCGTAGCCCATCGTCGCCAGGAAGTTCGGGTTCGCGCTGAGCACGGTGCCGTCGGTCTTGAACTCGATCACCGCCTGGGCCCGGTCGATCGCGGCGACCTTGCCGCGGGACTCGGCGTCGGCCAACCGCGCGACGGTGATGTCGCTGGCGAACTTGACCACCTTGAGCGGGTGACCCTCGTCGTCCAGGATCGGGTTGTAGGTGGCCTGCAGCCAGACCTCGCGGCCGCCCTTGGCCAGCCGCTTGTAGACCCCGCCCTCGAACTGCCCCGAGGCCAGCCGCTGCCAGAAGTCGGCGTACTCGGCGCCGGCGGCCGTGCTCGGCTCGACGAACATGCGGTGGTGCTTGCCGCGCACCTCGGCCAGCGTGTAGCCCATCGCGTCCAGGAAGTTCGAGTTGGCGGTGAGCACGGTGCCGTCCAGGGCGAACTCGATGACCGCCTGCGACCGGTCGAGGGCGACGGCCTGGTTCTGCCGTTCGAGCGCGGCGACCTTCCCCTCGGTGATGTCGGTGGCCAGCACGACGACCTTCGCCGGCCGGCCGGAGGCATCCGGGATGGGGATGTAGGAGCCGCGCAGCCACACCTCACGGCCGCCCTTGGCCAGCCGCTTGACGACCACCCCCGCGTCGACGTCCCCGGCGGCCATCCGCTCCCAGAACGCGGCGTACTCGGCCGACGCGGCGTGGGCGGGGTCGCAGACCTTCCGGTGGTGCTGCCCGACCAGCTCGTCGGCGGAGTACCCCATGATGTCCAGGTAGTGCTGGTTGGCCGTCAGCACGGTCCCGTCGAGCCCGAGCTCGACCATCGCGGACGAGTCCCGCATCGCCTCGGCGATCCTGCACAGCTCGCGCAGGTGGTCGGTCGCGGCGGGGTCCTTGCCGGTGGGGTTGGGCATGCGCGGGGCACCTCGATGGCTCGTGGACGTTCCGGTGGGACGCAGTGAGTCTCGGTCGCAGCGGCACCGACCTTCAGCGGACGGCGTCGTCCATCACGTGGTCGTCCCATCCGTCGCACCGGCCCCACCCGGCCCGCGCCGTCCGCAGGGGGCCGCCCGCGCCACGACGACGGCCGGCACGTCACCACCGGGCGGGCGGTGACGTGCCGGCAGGGCACCGGGGACGGGCCGGTGGGCGGGCTCAGACGGTGAACCGGCGGACGGCGTCCTGGAGCTCGTCGCTCATCCGGGCCAGGTCCGCCGCCGAGCGCTGGGCCTCGGCCACGCCCTCGTTGGTCTGCTGCGTGCCCGCGGCGAGCCCGGAGATCGCGGTGGCGATGCTCCGCGAGCTGCTGGCGGCCTCGGCCACGTTGCGGTTCATCTCGTTGGTGGTGGCGGTCTGCTCCTCCACGGCGGCGGCGATGGTGGCCTGGTAGTCGTTGATCTGGCCGATCACCGAGCTGATCTCCTCGATGGCCGCGACCGCGCCGGCGGTGTCGCCCTGGATGGCCTCGACCCGCTTGGAGATGTCCTCGGTCGCCCGCGCCGTCTCCTGCGCCAGCTCCTTCACCTCGCTGGCCACCACCGCGAAGCCCTTGCCGGCCTCACCGGCCCGGGCGGCCTCGATCGTGGCGTTGAGCGCCAGCAGGTTGGTCTGCTCGGCGATCCCGTTGATCAGCTTGACCACGGTGGCGATCTCCTGGGAGGAGTCGCCCAGCTTGCCGACGGTGCGGGTGGTGTTCTCCGCGACGGCCACGGCCTGACCGGCCACCCGCGACGCCTCGCTGGCGTTCTGCGAGATCTCCCGGATCGCCGCCTCCATCTGCTGCGACCCCGTCGACACCGTGTCCACGCTGGAGGCGACCTCACCGGCCGAGGCGACGACCACGTCGGCCTGACCGGTGGCGGTGCGCGCGCTCTCGGCATGCCGGCCGCCCCGGCGTTCAGGGCCTGGGAGGCCCCGGCCAGCCGGCCGGCGGACTCGTTCACCAGCGTGAGGACGCCGCTGAGGGAGTCCAGGGTGCTGTCCAGCGACCGGGCGACCTCGCCGAGCTCCGCGCCACCGGTCTCCCCGGCGCGCACGCTCAGGTCGCCGCCGGCCACCTGGTCGAGCACCTCACGGACCCGCTGCACCGGCCGCATCACCGAGCGGACGACGAGCAGCGCGAGCACCACCGAGACCAGCAGGCCCACCGCGATGATCGCGAGGGTGAGGGTGCGGGCAGCGGTGTAGGCCGCACGCGCCTCCACGGCCGTCGCGGCGGCGTCGGTGGCCGCCGCGTCGGTGGCGGTCACCAGCGCCGCAGAGATGGCGGCCTCGGTGTCGTTCATCTGGGCGATGAGGCCCAGGGTCTGCTCGGGCGTCCGGGTGCCCTGCCCGGCGGAGAGCTGCTGGAGCAGCCCGAGGTACTGCTGCGACGCCGCGGCGAACTGCTCGTAGCCGGCCCGGGCCTCGTCGGACAGCGGCAGGTCGCCGGCAGCCTCGGTCGCCTCGGTCAGCACCTGCAGGCTCGCGGTCGAGGCCTGGGCGAACGCGGCTCGCGTCTCGGCGGGGAGCTCGGAGATGCTCGCCCGGGCGTTGGTCGCGGAGAACTGCCACCACCCGGCCTGCAGCTGCCGCAGCGCGTCCAGTGGCACCGCGCCCTCGGCGTGCACCTGCTCGGCCTTGTCGCTGAGCACCGCCATGCGCTGGATGCCGACCAGACCGACGGTCAGCGTGGTGACCGCGACCAGGCCGATGGCGACGAGCAGCCGCCCGCAGCCCCACCCGCGAGGCGATCGAGGCGACCCCGCGCCCTGCTCCCGACTCGTCCTGCGGCTCGTCCCGTGCTCCGACGTCCATCTGTGCCTCTCCGCCCGAGGGCTCGCTGCTGCGGCCCGCTCGCCGTTCTCATCGGCAGTCCGACCGGTCGGTCGAGTGCAACGGGCCGGAGACGCCGACGACAGGACGCCGGCCACCGCGCGAGCGGTGACCGGCGTCCGGGGAGGCTGGGTGGGTCAGACGGTGAAGCGGCTGACCGCCTCCTGCAGCTCGTCGCTCATCCGGGAGAGCTCGGCCGCGGACTGCTGCGCCTCCGCGACCCGCTGGTTGGTCTCGGCCGTGCCCGCCGCCAGGCCGGTGATGGCCGTGGCGATGCTGCGCGAGCTGCCCGCCGCCTCGACGACGTTGCGGTTCATCTCGTTGGTGGTGGCGGTCTGCTCCTCGACCGCCGCGGCGATGGTGGCCTGGAAGTCGTTGATCTCACCGATGACCGCGCTGATCTGGCCGATCGCCTCGACCGCGCCGGCGGTGTCGCCCTGGATGGCCTCGACCCGCTTGGAGATGTCCTCGGTCGCCCGCGCCGTCTCCTGCGCCAGCTCCTTCACCTCACTGGCCACCACCGCGAAGCCCTTGCCCGCCTCACCCGCCCGCGCCGCCTCGATCGTGGCGTTGAGCGCCAGCAGGTTCGTCTGCTCCGCGATCCCGTTGATCAGCTTCACCACCGTGGCGATCTCGGCCGAGGACTCCCCCAGCTTGCCGACCGTGCGCGTCGTGTTCTCCGCGACGTTCACCGCCTGACCCGCCACCCGCGAGGCCTCGCTGGCGTTCTGGCTGATCTCCCGGATCGCCGCCTCCATCTGCTGCGACCCCGTCGACACCGTGTCCACGCTCGAGGCCACCTCCCCGGCCGAGGCCACGACCACGTCGGCCTGACCGGCGGCGGTGCGCGCGTTGTCCGCCATCGACTGCGCGCCGGCGCTGAGCTGGCTCGACGCGCTGGCCAGCCGGCCGGCCGAGTCGTTGACCAGGGTCAGCACCCCACCCAGGGCGTCCAGCGTCTCGTCCAGGGACTCCGCGACCAGCTCCAGCTCGGCGCCGCCGGTCCGGCCGGCGCGCACCCGCAGGTCACCGCCGGCGACCTTCTCCAGGGTCTCCCGGATCCGCTGCACCGGGCGGGTGACGCTGCGGGCCATCACGACGGCCATCGCGACGGAGACGGCCAGGCCGATGGCCACGCCGGCGATGGTCAGCAGGCGGGCGCTGGCGTAGGCGTCGCGGGCCTCCTGCACGGTGGCCTCGGTGGCGGCGATCTGCGCGTCGGTGGCCACGTTGAGCGCGGTGACGGCGTCCTCCTCGGCCTGGATGAGGGTCGGCAGCACCGAGAAGACGTCCCCGCCCGCGGCGCCGATCTCGGCCATCTGGGCGCTGGTGTCGTCGTAGAGCGCGATCGCTCCCTGGAAGTCCTGGAAGGCGGCCTCGGTGGCCGGCTCGAGCGTCGTCTCGTCCAGGCCCGCCCGGAGACCGTCGAGCGTCCCGCGGATCGCCACCGACTGCTCCTGCAGCGACTGGACGATGTCCGGCCCGAGGCCGGGGCTCTGGCTCCGCGAGGTGGCGGCCTGCATCTCCCAGTAGGTCGAGCGCAGCAGCAGGATGTCCCGCAGCGGGACGGCCCCGTCCTCGTAGACGGCCTCGGCCTGGTGGCTGAGCTCGCTCATCCGCGTGACGCCGATGGCGCCCACGATCAGCGTGATCAGAGCGACCACGAGGAACGCCACCAGCAGCCGGGCCTGCAGGCCCATCCGCTGGACGAGCCCGGTGGCCCGGGAGGAGCCGGGGGGCTCGGTGTGGTCGGTGCCCTGGACGTCGATCATGAAGAGCCTCTCGCGCGGTCGGGCGCACCCGAGCGCCCTGCTGACCGTGAGATCGGCAGTGCACGACCGGACCTGCAGCGCAGCGAGGTTCCGGAACCGGAAAGTCCCCAGAACGGGTCGGTCCGAGGTCAGACCCGGAGCGTCGCCAGGAAGGCCGCCACCCCGTCGTCGTCGTTCGAGCCGGTCACCGCGGTCGCCGCGGCGAGCACGTCGGGGTGTGCGTGCGCCGTCGCGACCGCCTGCCCGCCGCCCTCGCGCACCCAGTCGAAGGCGGCCAGGTCGTTGGGCATGTCCCCGAAGTACACGACGTCGGCCGGCGCGAGTCCCCGCTCCGCCGCCAGCCGGGCCAGGCCGGTGGCCTTGGTGACCCCGCGCGCGGAGATCTCGGCCATCGCGTCGGAGGAGGAGGTGGTCACCGTCGCGGTGTCCCCCACCACCTCGGCGACCAGGGCGACGAACTCGTCGCGGGACAGCCGCTCGTGCCGGGCCAGCAGCTTGGCCACCGGCTGGGCGACCATCTCTTCGAGGGTCGCCTCCGCGACGCCGGGCGCGTCCTTGTCCCAGCGCGGCCGGTAGATCGGCTCGTGCCGGAACTGGTCGCCGTACTCGACGGCGAACCAGGTGTCCGGCTGCCGGCGGCGCAGCTGCGCGGTGACCTCCCGCAGCACCTCGGGCTGCACCGGGTGCTCCTCGAGCACCCGGAACGGCCCCAGCTCGAGCAGGACCGCGCCGTTGCAGCAGATCGCCGTGCCACCGCCCAGCCGCTCCCGGACGCCGAGCATCCAGCGTGGCGGGCGCCCGGTGGCGATCACCAGCGGCACCCCGGCGTCGGCCCAGTGGCGAAGCTCGGCGAGGCTGGCGTCGCTGATCGTCTCGTCGCTGCGCAGCAGCGTGCCGTCCAGGTCGCTGACGATGAGCTTGGGGCGCCAGTCAGACATCGGTGCCCTCCAGGGCGAGCAGTGCCTCGAGGTAGCGGGCGACGCCGTCGGCGTCGTGGCCGCTGGTGCGGTCACCGGCGGCGGCCCGGACGGCGGGGTGGGCGTTGGCCATGGCGACCGCCCGGCCGCCGCCGGCGGTGACCGCCTCGAACATCGGCAGGTCGTTGGGCATGTCGCCGAACACCAGCACGTCGCCGAACCCGACCCCGAGCGCGTCGAGGACGACGGCCAGCCCGGTGGCCTTGGTGACCCCCGGCGGGAGGACCTCGATGAAGCCCAGCCCGGCATGCGTCAGCTCGGCGTCGGCCGGGTCGACCACCGACCGGGCCAGCGCGACCAGCTGGTCCTCGCCCAGCCGCGGGGAGCGCAGGAAGACCTTGAGCACCGCCCCGACCGGCAGCACCTCGTGCCGGGGCAGCAGGTGCGCCGGCTCCGGGTAGGGCCAGTCGAAGCCGTGCTGCACCCGCAGCGGCTGCAGCGCCTCGGCCTGCTCGGCGGCGTCCTCCACGGCCACGATGAGCTCGCCGGCGACGTCCTCGATCGCAGCGATCACCGCGGTGGCGACCTCGCGGGTCATCCCGACGGTGCGCAGCACCTCGTCCCGCTCGCCGCCGGTGCCGAACCGGACGACGTAGCCGCCCTGGGCGAGGACGGCGATGCCCTGCCCGGCCATGGCCGCGCGGACGCTCTCCAGCAGCCGCGGCCCGCGCCCGGTCGCGCCGACCACCGGGATGCCCGCGGCGCGGCAGGCGGCGATCGCGGTGGCGGTGCGGGCGCTGACCTCACCCGCCGAGTCGAGCAGCGTGCCGTCCATGTCGCTGACCACCAGCCGAGGCCGCCAGCTGCCCAGCCGGGCCCCGAGGTCGCCGAGGTCGACCAGCTCCTGGGCGCGACCGGCCGCGGCCGGCGCGGTGAGGCCGCCGCCGCCCGGCTGGTCTCCGGTCATGCGGGGAGCCCCGGCCCGGCGACCGCCGCCAGGGACATGCCCGGGGTGAGCACCTCGTGCCCGCCCAGCCAGGGGCGCAGCGCCGCCGGCACGTGCACCGAGCCGTCGGCCTGCTGGTGCACCTCGAGCAGGCAGGCGATGGTGCGGGCGATCGCGCACAGGGTGCCGTTGAGGGTCGCCGCGGGCTGGGGCTTCCCGTCGGCGTCCCGGTGCCGGATCTGCAGCCGGCGGGACTGGAAGGTGGTGCAGTCCGAGGTGCTGGTCAGCTCGCGATACGCGCCCTGGCTGGGGAACCAGGCCTCGATGTCGAACTTGCGGGCGGCGCTGGTGCCCAGGTCGCCGGCGGCGATGTCGACCACCCGGTAGGGCAGCTCCAGCAGCTGGAGGAACTCCTCCTCCCACTGCAGCAGCCGGCGGTGCTCGGCCTCGGCGTCCTCGGGGGCGCAGAAGCTGAACATCTCGACCTTGTCGAACCAGTGCACCCGGATGATGCCGCGGGTGTCCTTGCCGTAGGAGCCGGCCTCGCGACGGAAGCAGGACGACCAGCCGGCGTAGCGCTTCGGCCCGGCGGAGAGGTCGAGCACCTCCTTGCTGTGCATCCCGGCCAGCGCCACCTCCGACGTCCCGACGAGGTAGAGGTCGTCGCGCTCGACCCGGTAGATCTCCTCGTCGTGCTCGCCGGTGAAACCGGTGCCCTCCATCGCCTCGGGCTTGACCAGCGCCGGGGCGATCACCGGGATGAAGCCGGCGGCCACCGCGCGGGTGATCGCCAGCTGGGCGAGGGCGAACTCCAGCAGCGCGCCCGGGCCGGTGAGGAAGTAGAAGCGGGCGCCGGAGACCTTCGCGCCGCGCTCCATGTCGATCGCACCGAGCGCCTCGCCGATCTGCAGGTGGTCGCGCACCTCGAAGTCGTAGGCGGGCACCTCACCGACGGTGCGGATCTCGACCGCGTCGTCCTCACCGCCCGGCGGGACGTCGGGGTGCACGACGTTGGGGATGCGCAGGTGCGCCTGGCGCAGCACGTCGTCGGCGGCCCGTTCGGCCTCCTCGGCCTCCTTGACCCCGGCGGCCAGCGCCTTGGCCCTCTCCAGGACCGCCGGGCGCTCCTCCTTGGAGGCACCGCGGACGGCGAGTGAGGCGGCCTTCTGCTCCCCGCGCAGGTCGTCGGCGGCCTTGACCGCGGCCCGGCGCTCGGCGTCGGCGGAGAGCAGGGCGTCGACCAGGGACTCGTCGGCTCCCCGGGCACGCTGGCTGGCGCGGACGAGGTCAGGGTTCTCGCGGACGAGGCGCAGGTCGATCACGAGGTGATCGTAGGTGGCCCGGCCCGCTGCTCCCGGCCCGCGCCCGACGTCACCGTCCCCGGGCCGCGACGTCGGCCACGCACCCCTCGCCCCGATGTCGACCGCCCGGGTCAACCCGCGCCGGCTGACGTTGAGCCGCGCCAGGACGTGGCTCGACGTCAGGGCAGGTGGCTCGACGTCGAGGCCGGCGGCTCACGTCCAGGCGGAAAGGTCCACGTCGGAGCGGCTGGACGTCGGGCGGGCGACGGGATCCCCCGGCCGTCGCCGGTCCTGGGACACTGGGGGCATGCGGTTCCTCGGTGACGCCCGTCCGGCCCACGACCTCACCTACAGCGACGTGTTCATGGTGCCGGCGCACTCGACCGTCGGCTCCCGGTTGGAGGTCGACCTGACCACCCCCGACCGGGTGGGCACGACCATCCCGATCGTGGTCGCCAACATGACGGCCATCTCCGGACGGCGGATGGCCGAGACCGTGGCCCGCCGCGGTGGTCTGGCCGTGCTGCCGCAGGACATCCCGGTCGACGTGGTCACCGAGGTGGTCGACTGGGTGAAGCACCGCCACCCCGTCTACGACACCCCGATCACCCTCTCCCCGACCTCCACCGTGGGCGAGGCGCTGTCGCTGCTGACCAAGCGGGCGCACGGCATCGTCGTGGTGGTCGAGGGCGGGGCGCCGGTCGGCGTGGTCACCGACGGCCAGTGCCAGGGCGTGGACCGGTTCACCCAGCTGTCCGAGGTGATGACCCGCGACCCGCTGACCATCCCGGCCGGCACCGACCTGCCGAAGGTCTTCGACGTGCTCTCCGGCGAGCGGATCAGCGCTGCACCCGTGGTGGACGGCGACCGGCTGGTCGGTGTCGTCACCCGCAAGGGCGCGCTGCGCTCGGCGATCTACACCCCGGCGACCGGGCCCGAGGGCCACCTGCTCACCTCTGCCGCGGTCGGCATCAACGGCGACGTCGCCGGCAAGGCGAGCGCCCTGCTGGCCGCCGGGGTCGACGTGCTCGTCGTGGACACCGCGCACGGGCACCAGGAGAAGGCGATCGAGGCGGTCGCCGCGGTGCGCTCGGTGGCCGGCAGCACCCCGGTCGTGGCCGGCAACGTGGTCACCGCGCAGGGCACCCGCGACCTGATCGCCGCCGGCGCGGACGTCGTCAAGGTCGGCGTCGGACCGGGCGCCATGTGCACCACCCGGATGATGACCGGCGTCGGCCGCCCGCAGTTCTCCGCGGTCGAGGAGTGCGCCGCGGCCGCCCGCGAGCTCGGCAAGCACGTGTGGGCCGACGGCGGCGTCAAGCACCCCCGCGACGTGGCACTGGCACTGGCCGCGGGGGCGGCGAACGTGATGGTCGGCTCCTGGTTCGCCGGCACCTACGAGAGCGCCGGCGACCTCAGCGAGGACGGCACCGGCCGGCAGTACAAGGAGAGCTTCGGGATGGCCTCGGCCCGCGCGGTCAAGGCCCGGACGTCGTCCCAGTCCGGCTTCGACCGGGCCCGCGCCGGCCTGTTCGAGGAGGGGATCAGCTCCTCGCGGATGTACCTGGACCCGGCCCGCCCCGGCGTCGAGGACCTGATCGACCAGATCGTGGCCGGCGTCCGCTCCTCGGCCACCTACGCCGGCGCCCGCACCGTCGAGGAGTTCCACGAGCGCGCGGTGCTGGGGGTGCAGAGCGCGGCCGGCTACGAGGAGGGCCGCCCGCAGCCGACCAGCTGGTGACGCTGCACTGATGGACGCGATCCCGCTGCCCCGCTTCGAGGAGCTGGTCGCCGACGCGCTCGACGAGGTGCCGGCCCAGCTCATGGACCTGCTGGACAACGTCGTCGTCCTGGTGGAGGACCGCCACCCCGACGAGCCGGACCTGCTCGGCATCTACGAGGGGTACGCCCTCACCGAGCGGGGCGCGGACTACGGCGGTACCCTCCCCGACCGGATCATGATCTACCGCGAGGCGATCTGTGACGTCTGCAAGGACGAGGACGAGGTGGCCGAGGAGGTCGCGATCACCGTCGTCCACGAGATCGCGCACCACTTCGGCATCGAGGAGGAGAGGCTCCACGCCCTCGGCTGGGGCTGACACCCGCGCTTTCGCGCGATCAAGCACCCGCGCTTCCGCGCGATCAAGCACCCGCGCTTCCGCGCGATCAAGCACCCGCGCTTCCGCGCGATCAAGCACCCGCGCTCTCGCGCGATCAAGCACCCGCGCTCTCGCGCGATCAAGCACCCGCGCTCTCGCGCGATCAAGCACCCGCGCTCTCGCGCGATCAAGCACCCGATCCGGCCGGCGGGTAGCGTTGGCGGGCGTGCCTGAGGACGTCGCCCGGAGCGGCTCGCTGCCGATCAAGATGCTGCACGACCGACTGCTGGTCTCCCTCCGCAAGGAGGACGGTGACCGCCGGTCCAGCGGCGGCATCCTGATCCCGGCCACCGCCCAGGTCGCCAAGCGGCTGGTGTGGGGCGAGGCGAAGGGCGTGGGCCCCAACGTGCGCCAGGTCAAGGTCGGCGACCAGGTGCTCTTCTCCCCCGAGGACCAGCACGAGGTCGAGGTGCACGGCGAGGACCTGATCATCCTGCGCGAGCGGGACGTGCACGCCGTCGCCGCCGAGCGGATCGAGGAGTCGACCGGCCTCTACCTCTAGGCGGGGATGCCCGGGATCGTCCCGCGCAGCACCGGGTCGGCGGAGACCTGTGCGAGCAGGTCGCCGGGCAGCTCGTCCTGTAATCGACCCCGCCGGCGATCAGCTCGCGGTACTGGGTGAATCTTGGCCTGCACCACGACCAGGTCGTCGCGGGGGCGACTGGGCTGCGTGGGGCATCACCGCGAGACCACGCCCGGATTCGCCTTCGCCGTCGGCCGGGGCGGCTACTAAGCTGTGCACACGAACGTCGAGATGAGGAGGTCGGATGACCTTCGGACGGTGGTTGATCGCCGCACTTCTGGTCGCCATCGCGGTCGTGGGATTGGTACTGCAGGAATGGCCAATGGTGATGGCGCTGACAGCCGGTATCCTTCTGGGCTTCGCAATCAGAGCAATCCGACGAAGCCCCCGTCCCGCGGACCCGAATTCATCTTCCGAGTGATTGCCGGAGGGCGCGCTCGACCCATGGGCCAAACCGGTCCGACTGCTCCAGCAGGCAGGCGCGCCACCCAGACGGCACCGCGCTCCTCCGTGCTGCCCTGCACACGACACAGGGGCCAGGTCCTGAGGACCTGACCCCTGCGTGCCAGCAGGTCAGTCGTTGCTTGGTCGCTGGCGCAACGACGCGCGACCGACGAGCGCGGCCACCAGCGCACCCAGCGTTAGGACCGGGAGGTACCCGAGCAAGTCACCCTCCCCTTGGACGGCGGTGAGCAGTACGAGTACCGCGGCCACAGCCCCGCCGATCACGAGGCCCTTCCGGTCACGGAACGGGGCGGCTGCCGCGGCACGGTGTTCCGGGTCCTGGTACTTCTTCGCCAAGACCACCATCCCGGCCGCCACGAGACCGATCGACCAAGCCATCATCGGTATCCCCTCACCGGCAGTAGCCGTCGCCCTGGCTGCCAGAGTACGCGGGGAAGGTGTAGTTGGACTTCACTGCGATGCACTTCCCGTCCGCGATGGCCCAAGCGGCAGCAAGGGAGATCGAGCCGGCGGACGCCACGAAGAGCACGTTGAACGGCGGCGGGGCGAACGCACCCATACCGGCAATGAACGCGGAGCTCGCGGCCACCTTCTGGGTCTCACTCTTGTTGAAGTAGACCGTTCCCGTGATGATCCCCCAGGTGTAGTGGGGATCGGCCACGACCGGGAACACCGCACCGGTCGTGTCGAACGTCTGCGTGATCTGGGACCCTGCCACGGAGTAGCTCGTGTCGAGCTGCTTGCCATTCGCGTCCACGGCCCAGGGTGCGTTGAAGCGGCCGGTGGCAACCCCGTCCCGCTGGACGACTACGCCGCCCAGCGGGTCGACCACCAGCGAAGCTCCGTCGGGCAGTTCGACGTCGTACGTGGTGCTCGTCGCCGAGCTCGCGTCGGCGAGCACGCTCATCATCCGGAACCCGTCGGGCGTGGACTGGATCGCGATTGTCTCGTCGCTGTCACCAACGACGGTGGTCCCGCCGGCCAGAGTGTCCGCTGCCCGGTCGCCGACCAGTTCAGGAGTCACCGCCACGGTGTCGGCCCCGCGCCCGGCCAGCACTGGGTCACCGGCCTCAGTTGGCAATTCCACGGCGGGGTTGTCAGCCACCACCGTCGTCCCGACGGCACCACGGACCGCGGCTGCCACATCCTCGGCGCCCGTGTCAGCCTGTGCGACCGCCGGGACCCCCCCCCACTGCCATTGCCGCCCCAACGACAACACCGGCGAGCTTTGCTCTACGCATGAAATCAGCCCTTCTCGCAGGACATCCCCTGCTATTCAACTGCGACTGCCGAGCGACTGCCGCGCACTGAAGGTAGCCATGGCCAGAGAGGCCTCACAAGCCTTCTCGTGAACTTTTCGGCCATTCTTTTCGAGCATTCGTTCATGCTTTGCGCAACCGATCTATTCAATCGCGATCGAGGCAATAGTCTGCCGACCGACCATAAACGGACGACGTCGTCCGATGCAAGAAGCAGCTCCAAGACTTCGCAAACTTCTTGTCGGGCGCTCGGATCGCCCAGCGCCGCGGTGAGGCCCGGGGGGGGGGGGGGGGGGGGGGGGGGGGGGGGGGGGGGGGGGGGGGGGGGGGGGGGGGGGGGGGGGGGGGGGGGGGG